>CAWGTS010000005.1:0-919204 GCA_963825655.1 uncultured Alphaproteobacteria bacterium | reverse complement strand
ATTCGCGAGGCCCTGCTCGTGCTCGATTGGGATCTCCGGGTCAAGCACGCTAATAAACCCTTCTATGACACGTTCAAGGTAACTCCAGCAGAGACCGAAGGGCGGCTGGTCTATGAGATCGGCAACCGGCAATGGGACATCCCCGAGCTGAGGCGGCTGCTTGAGGACATTTTCCCGAAGCAAAGCAGCTTCAACGATTACGAGGTCGAGCAAGATGAACCGCCCCGGGTTTGCCGGAGGCTCCAACTCTTGAGAAGGTGGAGCCATGATGAGCAAGACGACGAACAAATTTTCGCCCGAAGTGCGTGCCCGCGCGGTGCGGATGGTTTTGGATCACGAGGGCGAGCATCCGTCGCGGTGGGCGGCGTATCGTCGATCGCGGCCAAGATCGGCTGCACGGCGCAGACGCTGAATGAGTGGGTGAAGAAGGCCGAGGTCGACAGCGGCAAGCGGGCCGGCGTGCCCACGGAGGTCGCGGCGAAGCTGAAGGCGCTGGAACGCGAGAACCGCGAGCTTCGGCAGGCCAACGAGATCCTGCGCAAGGCGTGCGCGTATTTTGCCCAGGCGGAGCTCGACCGCCGGTTCAAGCCATGATCGCGTTCATCGACGATCACCGCGAGGTGCATGGGGTCGAGCCGATCTGCAAGGTGCTGCCGATCGCCCCGTCGACCTACCACGACCATGTCGCCAAGCGGCGTCGATCCGGCCAGGCTGTCGGCCCGCGCCAAGCGCGATGCGGCGCTGAAGGTCGAGATCCGGCGGGTCTTCGAGGAGAACTTCCGGGTCTACGGCGTGCGCAAGGTCTGGCGGCAGATGCAGCGGGAAGGCTTCGATGTCGCCCGCTGCACCGTGGCGCGGCTGATGCGAGGCCATGGGCCTGCAGGGGGTGATCCGCGGCAAGCCGGTCCGCACGACGATGCAGCGACAAGGCAGCACCTTGTCCGCTCGATCACGTCAACCGCCAGTTCCATGCGCCGGCGCCGAACGTGCTGTGGGTCTCGGACTTCACCTATGTCGCGACCTGGACGGGCTTCGTCTACGTGGCCTTCGTCATCGATGCCTACGCCCGCCGCATCGTCGGCTGGCGCGTCAGCCGGACGGCGCATGCGAGCTTCGTGCTCGATGCGCTGGAGCAGGCGCTCCATGATCGCGGCCCGTCCATCGCGGCGGCCTCGTCCATCACTCGCGATCGCGGCGGCCAATACGTCTCGATCAAATACACCGAGCGCCTGGCCGAGGCGGGCATCGAGCCGTCGGTCGGCAGCGTCGGCGACAGCTACGACAATGCTCTCGCCGAGACGATCAACGGCCTCTACAAGGCCGAGGTCATCCATCGGCGCGGGCCGTGGCGCTCGCTTCGAGGCCGTCGAGTTCGCCACGCTCGAATGGGTCGACTGGTTCAACAACCGCCGGCTGCTGGAGCCCATCGGCAACATCCCGCCGGCCGAAGCCGAGGAACGCTACTACGCCATGCTGGAAGAGCCAGCCATGGCCGCGTGACTTCAAACGAAACGGCCTCCGGCAAACCCGGGGCGGTTCACGACTTTAATGGTATCGGTCGGCGCACAATGCTGCTCAATGCGCGCCGCCTTGATCATCTAAACCTCATCCTCTTGGCTATCGAAGACTTCACTGAGCGTGAGCACAGCCACCGGCGTCAACAAATTCTGGCGCGTGAGCTTAGTCACCGCGTCAAGAACATCCTTACGCTAGTGGACGTGATTGCCAGTCAAACCGCCATGAAGGCGCAGTCCCTGAATGATTTTATTGATGCGTTCCATGGACGCATCAAGGCTTTGGCTCGATCACACGGACAATGGCTGGAAAGCGAATGGTCAGCTGAACACATCATGATGCTTGGCTGGTCCTGAGACCACCTGGTCCTCGGCGAACACGTACCCAAAGGCATCAATATTGCACCCACTAGCCCGTGGATTTTGCCCCAGGACCATGATCGTCCGCCTTGCGCCATGCAGAAAAGCCACCCTGGAGGTGCCGCGCACTCCTAAGCCCAGCCTCCTGTGCAAGCTGGACCGCCAAGGCTGAGCGCTCGCCAAAAGCACAATAAAAGACGAGCGACTTCGTGGCCCCCAGCTCCCGCAGCACGCCGCCGGGCTTGAGCGCGTCGGCAAGGCCGGTATAGGCCACATGCAGCGAGCCTGGGATCTCCCCATACTTGCCCCGCTCACGGTCCTCGCGGAGGTCAACAATGGCCACATCGGCCCTGTTCAGCTGAGAATCGAGCTCGGCTGGATGCACAGCCCAGCCACGCTTCGCGATCTCGTCTTGCGACAGCCCCACCCGCATATTTGCTGGTACAGCGGTATCCATCATCTTGGGATCGGGCAGATTGAGCTTGCCCATCAGCTCGACATACTCATCGACCGTCTTTACTTGGAGCCGGGGGTTGAAGGCACGCTCCTCGGCAATAGTACTGACTGTCTCGCCCTTATAGTCGTGCGCAGGATAGACCAGCGTATCATCGGGCAGCTTGAGCAGCCTATTGAAGATGGAATCATATTGCGCGCGTGCATCACCATTCTGGAAGTCCGTGCGACCGGAACCGCGGATGAGAAGCGTGTCGCCGGTGAAAACTCGATCATCCATGGTAAAGCAATACGAGTCGTCGGTATGGCCCGGCGTATATATGACACCGAGTTGCAGCCCTTCGATGTCGACCGTATCTCCGTCGGCGACTCGCATGGATACCACGTCGGCCTTGGTTTTCTCCCCCATTACCGTGACGCATAAAGTTCGGTCGCGCAGGGCCCCAAGCCCCGTGATGTGGTCCGCATGGAGGTGCGTGTCGATCGCCTTGACGAGCTTTACGTCGAGTTCCTTGAAGAGCTGGATGTAGCGGTCGACTTTATCCAGGACTGGATCGATGATCAGCGCCTCACCGCCCTTCCTACTGGCAAGGATGTAGCTGTAGGTGTTGGAGACGGAATCGAACAGCTGACGGAAGATCATGCCGCACCTCCAGTGTTCTCAAGATGGCGCCTGGGCAAACGCTTTTGCGTGACGAACCGCGCCAAGCCAACACCGGCGAGCATGGCTGGCACAAAGATGAGTGTACCCTTCGCCATGAGTGGCAGCGACGTGATGGCGGGGCCGGGACAAAAGCCGGACAGCCCCCAACCGATACCGAAGAGTGCTGGTCCGATTAGGAGACTTGTATCGAGTTCTTTAGCCGTCGGCAGATGGAACTGTTCTGCAAACAGAGGCGAGCGCTCCCGAAGCACGAGGCGATAGCCGACAAACGTCACGATCACGGCGCCTGCCATGACGAAGGCTAGGCTTGGGTCGAAGGTGCCAGCTACATCGAGAAAGTTTTGCACCTTGGCCGGATTGGCCATACCACCGATCACAAGACCAAGCCCAAAGATAAGCCCCGCAATCAAGCTGAGCGCGACACGAAACATCGCCTCATCCCCCGATCAGATGGCGCATGACGAATACGGTTACAAAGCCCATCACCATGAATACCGCCGTGGCAATAAGTGAGCGGCGCGAGAGGCGCGCGAGGCCACACACGCCATGCCCACTCGTGCAGCCACTGCCATAGACTGTGCCGAATCCGACCAGCAAGCCTGCAATAGCCATCAAGACCGCATTGGCCGACACGGTTTGGGGCACGGGTCCACCGATCACCGCCGAATAGCAGAACGGTGCTGCCATCAGACCCACTACGAAGGCCACGGCGCTTGCCGCATCCGCACCTGCGTAGGGAGGAAACATACGCGCCAATATTCCGCTGATGCCTGCGATGCGCCCGTTGAACAGCATCAACAATACTGCGGACAGCCCGATCAATATGCCTCCGATCGTGGAAGCAACCGGCGTGAAAGGTGTCATGACATCCATGGCAGCATGCTACGGCGACCGGTAGCCTGCTTCAAACGTTCGCGCACCTGATCTCCAACAAGCGAAGCGCGGTACTCGGCAAGTGTGACCCCCAAAATGGGCCTGTAGAGAAAAAGCGACTGAAATGCCCCTTTCTCTGCCGAGGCCTATATCTCTGTGCGTTCTTTAGGCCGAACCGCCACCGATTTGTGGCGGTTTTCTAAGATTTTTCGGCACTTTTTGGCTAGAGCCTGGAAGAGAGGGAAAAAGCCGCAACTAGGTGGCTGTGCTGGCAGTCCAAGGCCAACCCGTCTCTCTCTGCAAATTTGCGGAATGCAGGGAGATTCCGTCAAATAGCAGGGAAAGGTGCGCCGCATCCCTGCAGAAAGCCTCAGCATCTCAGGGCGTTAGATAGCCCTCTCCCTAATCTAACGAGCAGGGAGAACCTGTTGCATAGCAGGGAGGCGAGCGGAGCGGATAAGGTTTTCGGTACAGCAGGCCGAAATCTTGACAGACGCTAGGTGCGATCCAACATCCTTATCTGCCCAGCAGATGGAGGCTGGCACCGTCATACCTATGGAGGCGTCGTCATGATCATGCGCTCTGCAGATCCCTTCGATGCGCTTTTTGCGTTTCAGCAAGCCCTTGAAAACCGCCTATCTGGCGACTGGCTCGGCGGAACTACCGCCGGCATGGGAAGCTATCCCCCGATCAATGTTTTCCAGCAGGGCGATGATCTTGTCGCCATCATTGAGTTGCCGGGGATCAACAAGGAAGAGCTTAACATTCAGTCGAAGGAAAACACCATTCGGATCGCTGGACGAAAGAACATCGATTACCCCGAGGATATAAGCCTGCATCGGAGGGAACGGCTTTCTGGAGATTTCGACCGGACCCTGGTCGTTCCGATGCAAATCGATCCCGACGGCATCAAGGCCGAATACAACGATGGCCTGCTGGCGTTGTTTATCCCGCGCGCCGAGCAGGATAAGCCCCGAACCATCGAGATCAGGTAAACCGTAGGGAGCTACACAATGGCTGGCGAACAAGAGCTACAAGTGCAGCAAAAGCGCGAGGTAGATAAAGCCCAGGAGCCGACCACGCCGATGCGCGCGTTTCTGCCCACTACCGATATTTTTGAGAATGAGGACGCCTTGACAGTCGTTTTAGAAATGCCAGGCGTGGATAAGAGCAATATCGACGTGGACATCGAGAACGGGACGCTGACCGTCGAAGGGCGGATTAACTTCGATAAGTATAAGGATATGCAGCCTATCTATAGCGAATACAATGTCGGCCCTTACCGGCGGAGCTTTCGTATTTCGAACCGCGTCGACCAAGACCAGATTAAAGCCGAGATGCGCGACGGCGTCGTTACCTTGGTTTTGCCCAAGGCGGAGGAAGCAAAGCCGCGCCGGATAGAGGTGACGTGAGCCTCGCAGACTATCGCCACTATCGAGTGGTCACGGTCTCTCTGCCAGTGCGGGTTTCGCACACGAAGATGCTCGTCAGGTGTGAAGATGCTCATGCTTTTTAGGTGAGCATCTTTGGTAGATTTGAGCGTCTTCGACAGGGGGATGGCCGGGCGTTACACTGGCAGTTATCCTGACTGACCAGACGGCTGGCGCGCCGCGGCGGTCCTGGCTGACATCGGCCAGGCTTCATTCGTCGAACGCATCCCCTTTGGGGAAATTAGGGCTTTGGCTCAGACAGGACAAGAATGAGATGCCAAGCACCTTGATTACTGGAGCTAATCGCGGTCTGGGGTTGGAGTTCGCTCGCCAGTACGCGGCAGATGGTTGGCAAGTCTACGCAACTTGTCGTGATCCAAACTCGGCTTCGGAACTGCGCAAACTTGCTGACGCGAGCGAGCACAAGATGCAAGTCTTGGCGCTTGATGTTACCGATCTTGCGAGCATCAAGGCAACTGCCGCGGCACTCGACGGCCAAGCCATTGATATTCTCCTAAACAATGCCGGCGTCGGCGGACCTCGGGGTCAGAAGATCGGAAATATCGATTACGAGGCGTGGGCAAACGTGCTCGACGTGAACACCATGGGGCCCTTGCGGGTTTCAGAGGCGTTTGTTGATCACGTAGCTCGAAGCGAGCGCAAGCTTATCGCCACGCTTACCAGCGGCATGGGTTCGATTGCCGACAACACGTCTGGGGGCACATTTGCCTATCGCAGTTCAAGGCGGCTGTGAACATGGTCATGCGCAGCCTCGCAATCGATCTCGCTCCACGTGGCATTACTTCCGTGGTCGTCAATCCTGGTTGGGTAAGGACCGACATGGGAGGGCCTCGCGGTAACATGACCCCCGCTGAGAGCGTAACCAAGCTAAGGCGTTTGTTTGAGAGCCTGGATCAGGCGCACTCTGGCAAGTTCTTCAATCACGATGGTCACGAGTTTTCCTGGTAAGAACGTCCGCTTTGTACCACTTAGCGGTCATGCTCGGCGCCAACATTGAGTCCGCTAAGTGCCGATTGTGTTGATAAACGCTTCGAGGCTCAAAAGTAAGCAATATTGATTCAAGAAGGGGTACTTGCGCGCAATATTAGATGCAAAAAGACGGCATCTGGATTCGATCCTTGCGCGGACGCTGCCCGTTGCCGACTAAATCAACACAATCTGCCAGCAACGGACATTGCTCAGACATCGTCCACTGGTTCCCGATCAAATACTTTCAGCTGCGGCATGTATTAGCCGCCGGAGGAAGCGTGGGCGGCAACCATCTGGTGAAAGTCATTAAGGAAGCCAGCCAGAGCGTTCCAGTCCGTGAACTCGCAGTCGGATTCGGTTGCCGATCCCAATCCACGCTTCATGACTATAAACTTGACGACCTGCTCTTGGAAAAAATCGTACTCGGTGAAACGCAGAGCGCCTCCTAGAAGAAGGGTCATGTGCGGACGCCATCCCGTCAGCGAGATAAGGCGATCGACATAGCTTTGCGCCTCTGAGCGCGTCTCCTCCAGCACCGCTGACAGACTGACCGATATGAAAGCTGAAGGCCTGATGTTCAGAAGTTCGCTGTGCGCGGTCGCGAAGTTCTTGATCGCTTTTTGATGCTGCTCTTGATGGACGGACGCGGCAATCACGAACGCTTGAAAGACATCGAGATGACCGTGGAATGTCGGGTCGGAGCTGTCATGCAACTCGACCATATGCCCGCGATCGCGAATGTACTTTGCCGCCCATTCGCAAATCTTGCGCGTTTGGCCTTCGGTCGTTCCATATACGATCAGAAAATTCACGGCATTGCTCCGACACCAAAGGGCCCATTCGCGCACCAAGACGAGTGTCACCGCGAGCTGTTCAATTCATTCGATGACCGCAGTTCTAGTGCTGATGCCCGTGGATATAATGCTCGAGCTCTTCGATGATAAACTTCTGGTCCTCGATAACGCTTTTCACCATATCGCCAATCGATACGATCCCGACGATCTGTCCTTGATCAAGAACCGGGAGGTGGCGTAGAGCGCGCGCGGTCATCACGGCCATGCACTCCTCCACCGACTGCTCAGGTCGCGCGCACACAACTTCCGTCGACATGATGTCTCGGACACGCGTCTCTGGTGAGGTTCTATTCTTTAGGGCAATTTCCCGGGAGTAATGGCGCTCGGTGATGATGCCGACAAGCCTGTGGTTCTCTGACACGACCAAAGCTCCGATGTCGTGCTCCGCCATAATCGTTAGGGCATCGAAAACGGAGGCATCCTGGCTGATGCCGTGAACCGTGCGGCCCTTCTTGTCCAGCACATGCTTGATGGTGGCCATGTGTATCACCACGAAGCCGATCGTTCAGAACGCTATCACAATACGCCTCGGAACTCTTTGATGCCGCTCAAATCAGACGCTTCGCGCGAGACAGGAGCGTTTCCGCGGATGGGGTGCCCTGGCTTCGACTTGCCCAGCCGGACTGCTGTGTGTACCAAAAACCTAAATCCGAACGTAGTGGTGATGAAGTCCGCCAAGGATCACGTGTGAACTAATAGCTCCGGTCCGCTGAACGGGGCGAGAGACCGGCGCATCTTTGGCCAGCGACCGGTGTGTTCTGATGTCGTTGTAATAGCGAGCATAGGCTTGCAAGATCCGGCGCAGATGCGCCTCGCCCAACACGACGAAATGATCCACGCACTCGCGCCGGATGGAGCCGATCAGCCGTTCGGCAAAGCCATTCTGCCAAGGCGTGGCTGGTGCAGTAGGCTTGTCCCGGATGCCCATGGCGCCCGCTCGGAGTGTCGTGATGGTGCCGTAGATCCGATCCCGATCGCGAATGAGATATTCCGGGGCATCATACCAAGGAAATGCCTCCGTTATCTGACGCGCGATCCATTCCGCTGTCGGATTTGTCGTGACGTTGATCCAGACGAGGTCTCTGCGGTCGAGCCGAACGATGACGAAGGCATAAAGCAGGTTGAAGCTGATGGTTGGGACAACGAACAGGTCCATGGCGGCAATGTCAGGCGCATGGTTGCGCAGAAAGGTCCGCCATCCCTGGCTCGGCGGTCCGCGTCGCTTGACCATGTATTTAGCGACGCTCGATTGCCCGACCTCCAACCCGAGCTTGAGCAGTTCGCCGTGGATGCACGGCGCTCCCCATAGCGGGTTATCGATGCTCATCCGCCGTATCAACGCGCGGAGGTCCGAGTCGATCTTCGGCCGCCCTCCCCGTGCACGCGACTTCCAACGCCAATAGCCGCGAAATCCTGCCCGATGCCAACGCACGAGCGTCTCGGGACGGATGATCGTGATAACCTGCAGGATCGACGGAACCCATCGATACAACTGGATAAAGAACCAGCGATCGTTGCTAGTCAGCTGGGGGCGCCCACGTACCTTACGCCGCAAAACGATCAACTGATGTCGGAGGGCCGCGTTCTCTGCTTCAAGCCGGCTCTTCGACTTGAATGGCGAGGCCAGGACGGCCAGGACGAAGCAGAGCAGTGCAAACATTGTGCTCTGACGTTAGGTGATTCCTTAAGACGATCAAATGCGGATGGGGTTTCGGTACACACAGACTGAAATGCCCCTTTCTCTGCCGAGGCCTATATCTCTTTGCGTTCTTTAGGCAGAATTGCTAGCAATTCGTGGCTGATTTCTGGGATTTTTCGGCACTTTTTTTCGCCAGAGCCTGGAAGAGAGGGAAAAAGCCGCGACTAGGTGGCTGGCCGGGCCAAATTCGAACCTCGACACACAGAGAGAATGTCCGCTTAGCCACCGCATCCGGACAACCTGGACCTGGTGCGGTAACGGCCGAGTCGTGCGAATAGCCTACAACAAGCAATGCAAGCGAACTAGGGTTCCTCGAGTCTTAGACTACCGTCCCAAAGAGTTTGCCAATTCCGGCGGTGAGAGCCATTGCCAGCGCACCCCAGAATGTCACTCGGGCGGTTGCGCGCAGGACATTCGCACCGCCGGCTTTTGCTCCAATTGCTCCCAGAAGAGCGAGAAAGCCCAGCGACGCAGCGGACACGATAGGGACCAGCAAACTGGCGGGCGATACAACAACCATGAGCAGGGGCATGGCCGCTCCTACAGAAAAAGTCGCGGCCGACGTCAGTGCAGCTTGCACCGGACGCGCGGTCGTAATCTCGGATATCCCAAGCTCGTCTCGCGCGTGCGCCGCCAAGGCGTCTTTCGCCATCAGCTGCTGGGCAACTTGCACTGCAGCGGCGCGATCTACACCACGCTTGACATAGATTTGGGCAAGCTCCTCGAGTTCGGCCGCCGGAGTTTCAGCGAGCTCTTTACGCTCGCGCGCAAGGTCCGCTTGCTCGGTGTCGGATTGCGAGCTAACAGAGACATACTCGCCGGCGGCCATCGACATGGCGCCAGCTACCAAGCCCGCAACACCTGCGAGCAGAACCTCGTTCTGTGTCGCGGCCGCCGCGGCAACGCCTACGATCAAACTCGCGGTCGACACTATGCCGTCATTGGCGCCGAGCACCGCAGCTCTCAACCATCCAATACGGTCGACGAGGTGATGCTCCGAGTGAAGGCGGAGACGGCTCATATGGTTGCCATTCGAGTTTCCTTACCAGGTCGCGGTGATCGGGGGCTGTCCAGTCCTATTCTGAGCTTGTCCCGCCGTCGTCCACCGGCTTTTGATCGAACACCTTTCGCCCCGTAAACATAGCGGAGACGATGCTGCCTCCTTCGCGCAACTCGGTAACGATCACTCCGATGATATGGATGGCGATTAAGAAAAGCAGTGCATAGAAGTTCCAATAATGCGCCGTGACAAAGGGTGAGCGGAACGAGCGCATCGCCTCCCATGATGTGGGATCAATGCCAGCCTTTTCATATGGGGCAATCGTCGCTGGATCGACCCCGGGCGCGGCAATCCAGCTAGCAATCCAATAACCAAACGGCGGATAGTAGATGTCCGTCCCAGCAAGAACGAGACCGGTCACGGCCTGCAATAACATCAGGATGAGGAGCATCGCGATCATCATGCGCGCTATGGGGTTGTGACCCAGATAGGGCCGAACATCGCCCCGGAATAGTTCACGCAAATACGCCCTGACCGCAGCTCCGTAGCCCTTGTGGAACGGGAGGATAGCCGACCAGTTCGCGTGTCGATTACCGATGAAGGCCCAGACGAGACGCCAACCCAAGTTGGCTGCGAAGACGTATCCAAACCAAACGTGGGTGGTTTTCAAAAGGACCTTGCCACCATCGGTCACGCCAAGCTCTTTATCGTAGAGGATGGCGGTGCCAATGGCGGCCAGGGCAACGACACAAACAAAATTGATCCAATGGAACGACCGCGTTGGCCTATCCCACACGGCATATGATTCAAGCTTCATCTCTGTCATCTACGTCTGGCTTGCCTACTCAAAGCGCAAATTTGGAGTTCGGCCGATTCAATGGGCAGATCAACGCTGTGCTCCCGCATGGCTTCTGGGGGCAGAAGCGCCGCCCAAATCCCCGGAGTCGTTAGCAGACGTCCTCGCTTGGCAGCTTAGGCGCCCAAGCCGACGAGGTCACCCGCACTCAATCAGTGATGTCGCGCTTCTTTTGAAGGTATTCTTCGCGGCTGATCTCTCCGCGAGCGTAACGCGCTTCCAGGGCCTCAAGGGCCGGGGAACGCCGCTCTAACGATCTCTGGCCGCCAGCAAGTGGCTTGGCACGGACAAACCACACCGCGCCCGCAATGATCACAGCGAGAATTACAAGCCAGAATACGAAGCCGAAGCCCATGCCATCACCATTCATCATCCAACCTTGGCCATGGCCCCACATAGAGCAACTCCTCCAACGCACCGAGCATTGGTTATGGCACCCTTAGCACATCTTCGTTGACTTGGATCAAACGCCCCCGACGCACCGCCAGCTATAAGGAGACCATCTTTGAGGCACGAGCGATGGCGAGCAATCCAAACGACCAAAAGAAGCGCAGCTCAGCAATGCGCACGGCGGGCGAAGGCGTACCACCCAGGAGCGCCGTTGTCCCGACGATCGGCGCCGAAGAAAATAAGCGCAATAACGACCAACGCCTGAGCAAACAGCCCGTGCGCAAGAAAAAGAGAAGCGCGCGTTCAATCTCGAATAGCTCTGGAAATTGAGACGGGTGGTCGGGGTTGAGAGTCGGACCTCACTGGGCTTTCAAGCACCAAGGAGCCCAAGAGGATCGAGTCCGCTGGATTTGCAGGTTCCAATCTCTAAGACATCCAATCCAACACAACTCTCTCCTGTGTGTACCGAAAACCTAAATCCTAACGTAGTGGTGATGAAGTCCGCCAAGGATCACGTGTGAACTAATAGCTCCGGTCCGCTGAACGGGGCGAGAGACCGGCGCATCTTTGGCCAGTGACCGGTGTGTTCTGATGTCGTTGTAATAGTGGGCATAGGTGTGTGTACCGAAAACCTAGACCCGGACGTAGTGGTTATGAAGTCCGCCAAGGACGGGGTGCGAGCTGATGCTTCCGGTCCGCTGAATGGGTCGAGAGACCGGTGCATCTTCAGCCAACGACCAGTGGGTTCTGACGTCATTGTAATAGCGAGCATAGGCTTGCAAGATCCGGCGCAGATGCGCCTCGCTTAAGACGATGAGGTGATCGACACACTCGCGCCGGATCGAGCCGATCAGCCGTTCGGCAAAGCCATTCTGCCATGGTGAGGCTGGGGCCGTAGGCTTGTCTCGTATGCCCATGGTTCGCAGGCGGCGTCTCAAAAGAGTGCCGTAGATCCGATCCCGATCGCGGATGAGATACCGCGGAGCTTCCTCCCAAGGAAACGCCTCAGTGACTTGACGTGTAATCCATTCCGCTGTCGGGTTCGCCGTGACATTGACCCAGACCAGCTCTCTGCGGTCCAACCGTACAATGACCAGCGCATACAGCAGATCGAAGCTGATGGTCGGGACAACGAACAGGTCCATGGCGGCAATGTCTGGTGCGTGATTGCGCAGAAACGTCTTCCATCCCTGCCTCGGTGGCCCGCGTCGCTTGACCATGTATTTGGCGACAGAGGACTGAGCAACCTCAAACCCGAGCTTGAGGAGTTCGCCGTGGATGCGCGGCGCTCCCCAGAGCGGATTTTCCATGCTCATCTTCTTGATCAGCTCACGAAGGCCCGAGTCGATCTGGGGCCGCCCTCCCCGCGGACCCGACTTCCAACGCCAATAGCTGCGAAAACCCGCCCGATGCCAACGCACAAGCGTTTCGGGCTGGATGATCGTGAGAACGCGAAGAATAGAGGGAAATAACCGGTACAGCTGCACGAAGAACCAGCGGTCGCCGTTCGTGAGAAGAGCCCGACCTGGCACCCTACGCCGCAAAATGATCAGCTGATGCCGCAGCACCGCATTCTCAGCTTCAAGACGACGTCTCGACTTGAATGGTAAGGCGATTATAGCCAGGAAGAAGCAGAGTATCGCAAACATTCTGCCCTGACGTTAGGCGATTCCCTCGGCTGAACAAATTAGGATGAAGTTTTCGGTACACACAGGCCTCGATCTTCGCCTTCTTACCCGGATCACCCATGCGAGCAACGCGCGATCACTGCCGCGCAGTCGAAGACGAACCGGCGCCTGCCGCATAGCGATGGTTAGCTGATGGCGGAGTAAAATATTCTCCGCCTCAAGCCGACTCGGCGACTTGAACAGGTCGGCGATGAACATTCCGAGCGCGTACAGGATCGCTAACATCGATCTCAAGAATGCGATGATTCTGCCTTACGATGCGAATCCTGGCCGGATGGAATTTTCGGAAAGGACAGCTGCCCTCGGTCACGCATCTTCGCCGCGTTGGGCTCATCACTTACGGCCCGGGACCTTATGCGCAGTGCAACGTCCATCTCAGCTTCGGGCCGAAGCCCGATGCAGCCCCACTCATCATGAGCGAGGTGAACCGGCTGGTTCCGGCCGGCAAGAACTCCGCTCGTCTCCGCCGTCAAGCAGGCCGCGGATGTGCTCGACTACACCAAGAAGCCCGGAGTCATTGTGCTGCTCACCGACGGCGAGGAGACTTGTGGCGGCACACCCTGCGATCTAGGCAAATTTCTGCACGCCAACGCCGTGCAGCTCACCGTCCATGTCATCGGCTACCGTGTGAAGAGCTTATCGTGGACGGGAGAGCAGAGCATCACCGATGTGAAATGTCTGGCCGAGCAGAACAGTGGGATCTACGTCGCCGCCCAAAATGAAGACGAGCTGGAGCAGGCGCTGGAGAAGACGCTCGGCTGCCCAATGTTGTCGAAAGTCCTTCCGTAGTCATACCTGCTTGAGCTGGCGCGGTTTTTCCGGTCTTATATCTTCCGACTGTCATAAGCCCAGTGCAGCAGCGCCTGTCGCTGTCTTGGGCGGCAGAACGGATCACCCGGCTCGCAGTTCATCTTGATCTGATTAATGTGTCGCCGGAAGGCCTTCCAGCGCTTGATCTGCCGTTGATCTTCCTCAGGCATCCGCCGGCCCATGTAGTAGCGGCAGTACCATTGGAACCACCCACGCGGATCGTCCGGATGGATCCAGCCGTTCTTGCGCCATTCGGACAGCGGTCGGCTGGCGCCGACACCGAAGTAGTTGAGTGAGCAGTCACGACCCTTCGGGGACAGTTTTGCCTTCTTGAACCAGCTCGCGGGAAACTCCTTGCGGCAGTCGGTCATATACTTGCCGCAGAATACCCCGAGCTCGAGCATCGCCTTGGGTGTGAGCTCCGGTTTAAACTCCGGATCGAAGTTCCGCCCCATGGGCGCAGTTAACTGATAACGATATCGCTTCTGCATTTGGTCATTAACCGTGACCCACTTTGCTTTTGCGGGTGCTTTACTTTTCGGGGTCTGCCGTTTGGCCATGGCGTGTGTTCGTACCTGACCTGACGCAGCGATAGCGGATACCGGATGTACATCATCACCGTGAGGCGGATCACCTCGGGCGAACTGTTGAAATATCGGAAGGGATTGCGCATCACCGGAGGCTAGGGATGTTCCCGGCCCGGCTCAAGCCGATTTGCTCTGACAATGCCCTTTGAAGCTTCCCAGAAGAGCTGGCCCTCAGCTGCAGAGCCAAGGGCATGGGGGCGAGGGAGCCCGCGAAAACCAGACGCGTCACTGTTCTAATGCGTAATAGTAGGCTAGCCTATAAGCATGTATCGGCTGTTGGATTTCGCGGGTGAACGCTCCACAGATAGCCCGGACGCATTTGACCGATGGCGGCGCGATTGCCGACAGGGCGACTACTTTCGCAGAACGCGGCTTTCTCGAGCCCATCCGCTTGTTTTCGGCCAGCCAGCGGACCCTGCTCCTCAATCATCTCATCCGAGGGAAAAAGGGTGAGCCCGATACGTGGTTTAAAGGCCGCGCGGTAAACGATCGCCTCTGCTTCGACATGGCGACCCGGCCAGGCCTGCTTGCAATACTTAGGTTGCTTCTCGGCGAGGATATCGTTTTGTGGGGGGTAACCCCCATTAAACTTCGTCCCGGTCAGTCGCACGCATGGCATGTCGACATCGAGAGCGCCCCACCGGAGAAACGCCTCGTCAACGTCTGGATCGGGCTTAGCAATACAAGCGCGGCGTCCGGCTTGACCTTTGTCTCGCGCTCGCATGCCTTCGGAAAGACGATACAGCAAGTTCAGCATGAAAGGGGCCTTCGTCGTGGCGAGGCCGATGACCAAACCGTGCTTTCGTGGGCAACGGAGTTCGATGCGTCAGCTGAGTTGGTGCAACCGGAGGTCGGCGACGGCGACGCGCTGATCTTCGACGGGCGGATTTGGCACAAATCGCTCAACAACCGGGAATCCGGAGCCCGGATTGCTCTGCTGCTGCAATATGCTCGCGCCGACGCCCCGGTTTTCATGCCCGCACCGGGTCACTACGAATGGCCGTTCCAGCTTGTCACGGCAAAGCGCCCGCCGGTTGTCGTTGTCAGCGGGACCGGTGACGCTGAAACCAACCGCCAAGTCCCGCCCCCGCCGGCTCGACCGAAAAACCTGAGCCGCTTGGTTACTCAAGTTTCACAGTTTTCGGCGCCGCTACCCGACCCGGAGAGAAAAGGCTGGCAGCCGCATCCGATATTTCGCGGCAGCACCGATACTCACGACTTTCTCAGCTGCCACGCCTCCGTGCTCGCGCCGCGCAACATTCCCCACCCGCCTCATGCCCATATCGAGGAGGAGATCCTGATCGTCCTCGAGGGCAATGCCGAGATCCTTCTCGGTAACGATCAGGATCTCGAAAAGACGGAGGCGCATCCTGCCGGTGCTGGCACATTCGTCTACTATCCCGCCTATCGGTACCACACGCTTCGGAGTGTCGGCCCGGGCCCGCTGACCTACCTTATGTTCAAGTGGCGAAGTGGGCCTTTTGAGACGGTTGAGATCCTCGACACCAAGATCGTCGACACCGCCGACAGGTCGGCGAAGCCGCCCAAGCCTTGGCAAACTTGGCTATTATTTGAACGACCCACGAATTTCCTACGAAAGCTGCATGCTCATCTTTCCGAAGTCACGCCGGGCAGCGGATATGAGCCGCATCGCGACGCTTATGACGTGGCCATTGTTCTTCTTTCGGTCAGAATCGAGACACTCGGCTGTACGGTCGAGCCCTTCGGCGTCGTCTACTATGCCGCTGGCGAGCCGCACGGGCTGCGCAGCGTTGGAACCGAACCAGCACGCTACATCGTGTTCGAATTTCATGGTGCGTCGGGCAAACTGCGAAAGACTGACGCAACCGAGCCGCGACAAAGGGAACAAGACACCACGCCAGCCGCCGGCAACAATTCGGCGATATCAGCCGGTTCTAAGAAAATCCAGGCGCCGGAGCAAGAAAAGACGTTTCTGGAACGCCTCAAGAGACTAGCGATGGCGCCGCTCTGGCATTAATCAAAATCGCCGGTTCCACCTGTAGCCCCGGTTGCACCTGTAGCCCCGGTTGCACCTGTGGGCCCGGTTGCACCTGCAGTCCCGGTTGCACCTGCAGCCCCGGTTGCACCTGTGGCCCCGGTTGCACCTGTGGCCCCGGTTGCACCTGCAGCCCCGGTTGCACCTGTAGCCCCGGCTGGCCCCGTCGGCCCAGCGACTGAGACCGGCGTTGTCTGAGCGTGAGCCGGGACAACTACCGTTTTAAGAATGGGCTTGGTCCAAGACGTTGGAAGTATAGATGCAACAACGCCGACAGCGCCAGTTAATTTGATAATCTCCCTCACGGCCACTCTCTCATTTGCTTTCGATCATCGCCGCTTTTCGTCCGTTGTCAACATCATCGGAGTTCGGCATCATGATCCCCTTTAAGAATGAATTCATCCAGACCTTAGCTTCAAAGATCTCGGCTCTGCCGATGAATTGTGATTGTTTGCCCCGCTTAGGTCTCCAATACGATGATCAAAAACATCCGTTAGGCTAAGGAAATGCTAGGTCAGCCCCCTACAGAGAAAGTAAATACTAAAAAAAAGCCGGTTGCCCCGGTTGCACCTGTAGCCCCGGTTGCACCTGTAGGCCCGGTTGCACCTGTAGGCCCGGTTGCACCTGTAGGCCCGGTTGCACCTGTAGGCCCGGTTGCACCTGTAGGCCCGACACCTGTAGCCCCGGTTGCACCTGTAGCACCTGCAGCACCGGCTGGACCCGTCGGCCCTACGACTACCGGCGTTGTCTGAGCGTGAGCAGGGATACAACCGTTTTAAGTATGGGCTTGGTCCAAGACGTTGGAAGAATAGATGCAACAACGCCGACAGCGCCAGTTAATTTGAGCATTCTCCCTACGGCCACTCTTCATCTGCTTTCGATGATCGCCGCTTTTCGTCTGTTTAACATCATCGGAGTACCGGCATCGTGATCCCCTTTAATAATGAATTCATCCAGACCTTAGCTTCAAAGATCTGGCTCTGCCGATGAATTGTGATTGTTTGCCCCGCTTAGGTCTCCAATACGATGACCAAAAACGTCCGTTAGGCTAAGGAAATGCTAGGTCAGCCCTTCAGAGAAGGCAAATACTCGTTTGAACCTAGAGGGGGCCAGCACCGTCTTTTCATCGCGCATCGTGACTTTTCAGCCACACCCTTGCGCCCCCAAAAACTCTTTGGCCACTGGTATTATCGCCCAAAGCGCTCTCGGAACTCCCGCGAGTTCGAGTTGGCAGGAGTTCGCGAGGTGATCAAGAGTTTGAGGGCCTTGGGCGAGTGACTTCTTCTTTTTCTTTCCGGCGCGAGAGCCTAAGCGAAAGGCTTTGTTCATAAGCCTTACAGCGGTCGAAATATCCGAACAGGTGCTAGCCGCTTCTCGAGAAGCTTGGCAAGCTCGCGCGTATCACTGTTACCGGCAATTTGGCTAGATTGGATCGCGCATAATGCCAAGGGCAATGAGCCGCGTCGCTGCATTTCATGTTCTTTGCGAGTGCCTTTCCAGCATAACGTTGGACCGCAGGCCGCGGGAGAGCTTCTTCGAGGACTCTGAAAGCTTCAGTTGGGCTACAGTCATCAACCTAGCTCACGAATACCGTGTCTCCTCCGCAGTTGCTTGTGCAATGGCGGCGGGCGGACCTGAAATCGACGACACGAGCTTCCATACCCTTTTTAACTGGACTAGCTGGCCACTACCGGCGACGCAATGAGGAAATTCGCAGTGAGGCAATAAAGGTTGCGGCTATCCTCAACGACATCGGAGTAACCCCGATATTCATGAAGGGCGGCGCGCATTTATTGGCCGGCTTGTATCCAGACATCGCGATGCGTCAGATGTCGGATCTCGATATCTTGGTGCCGGCTATGCGCATTAACGACTGCCTTGCGAAGTTTGCAAACCACGGCATTACTCAGGTGGGAACCTATGTTCATCCGCTCTCGCATCATTGCCGACCGGTGAGCGGTAGAGGTCTACCCGTTTCGGTGGAATTGCATCACAAGGTTGTGGCCCATCCAAATGGGGAGTTTCTGACATCGGACGAAGTGATTGCATCGGCCGTTGAGCTCGAAAACTATGAAGTGCGCATTGCCGTGCCATCTCCAACCTGCGCTGTAATCCACAATATCGCTCACGCACAGCTCAATAACCACGATCATCTCTACGGATGGATCGATCTTAAAAGCTTGCTCGACTTAGCGCTCCTGTCCCGTGCTCATGGTGACAAACTCGATTGGAACGAGATCAGAAAACGTTTTGTCTATAGCGGCTTGGGGCATGCTTGGGGGTTTCATGTTCAATGGTCGCAGCGTATCGGGGCTAGGGTGCCATCTCTTAAACCCGCCAGCGCTTTCACGCGGTTACTTTACCGTCGTGCTTTCTATCATGTAGGGGCTCCGAAAATGCTAAGTCTCAACGTGAGGCTGCTGCGACCCTGGATACTGCTGCGCAGGGAGATGTCAGAACTCAGTTTTCTGCGCCGTCGACTTGCGGGTAACCTGCTCAATGCTCGCTGGTGGAAGCGCCACCTGCGGATGGTCTTCCGATGAAAGGGATCAGAAAAGTTGTGAATGCATTACTCAATTCGTTCCGATAAATTTTTATTAGGGCAACTGATCGACCGTCGAGTTGTCGATCGAAAGTCAAAGCGCGTCTACAAGAGCCCTCTCCACAAGCGGGACATTGAAGCAAGCTCGGCGATCTATTTTATGTAGCTAACTACAGCAAGGTTTTTACTTGCTGGCATAGAACAATCAGTCTTTCTAAGTAATTCGTATATATAAATTAGAGCGTTTTCCGATCAACATGCATCGTATCCGGCGGCAGCGAAGTAATTTCGGCATTCGTTTGTCGTGAACTGTTGGATGGCGTGAGCGATGGCGTCCCAGAGCTCCGGGATTGTCCGCGTGGCAGCGGCGCGTAGCAGGGCTTTGAGCTTGGCGAAGGCCATCTCGATTGGGTTGAAGTCGGGGGAGTAAGGCGGGAGGTATAGAAGGCTGGCGCCGGCTTGTTCGATGGCCTCCCGAATGCCGCCGACCTTGTGCGCCGGCAGATTATCCATCACCACGACATCGCCGGCGGCGAGTTCGGGAACGAGTACCTGCTCGACGTAAGCTCTGAACGCCTCACCGTTCATCGGTCCGTCGAGCACCATCGGAGCGGCGATGCCGGTGAGCCTGAGACCGGCAGTTACGGTTGTTGTCTTCCAGTGACCGTAAGGCACAGCGGCACGGCAGCGTTCGCCGCGGGGCGCCCGGCCGTAGAGGCGGGCCATCTTGGTTGACGCGGCGGTTTCGTCAATGAAGACGAGCCGGCTCGGATCGAGATCAAGCTGGCCGTCGAACCAGGCCTTCCGCCGTTTCAGGATGTCGGGGCGGTCCTGTTCCGCCGCGTGAGCGGCTATTTTTGCGCGTGATCCCGCGGCGGTCGAAGAACCGCCAAGCGTGCCAATCCCAACCCGTACGCCCCTGTCCGCCAGCCTCGCCCTAATCCCGGCAAGGGTGATGTCCGGCGTCTCGGCCACAAATCCGAGGATCACCTGCGAATGCGCCTCAATCCGCTTCGAACGGCGGTCGCCGCCTTGCGTCCGCGGCTCGATCGTGCCGGTCGTCCTGATCTGCTGCTGCCAGCGGATCGCACTCGACGCGCTGACGCCGAACCGCTCGGCTGCCTGGCGGCATGACATACCCTGGGCAGTGGCATCGACCACCCGGCGGCGAAGATCGGTGGAAAGGGCTTTGGCCATGCATGCTGGCCTCCCTTCACCAGCATGCAGCTTGAATCAGACCCGACGAGCCTTGGGAATCCCCAATGATTCAATCAGCCCGGAAAATGCTCTAGAACAAATCAATACTTCTTTATTTTATTCACATGATTTGACAATGATATAGTATTCAATTTTCGGGTGTAAGAAATCCAAAATAGACCAATGGCGGACGAATTCCCGAATTTAATCTGCGGCACTAGCAAATAGTAGCGTGATGCTCAAGGTGGATAAGACGTGCCAGGCACCAGCTTCAGATGCAGTTGGGCTGGTCGAATTCGAACTCTTCATCGGCGTCGGCAAACAACGCCCCAGCGGAACGGCTCTGTTTGCGCAGCCTTGAGCGCGGCATGAGGTTCACCTGACGCGATCGCCCAACTGCCGTCCATTGGTCGAACAGGATGCGTCCTCTAATGCCGTAGCCCTCCATCAGCTCCTTGATCATGGCTTGGGTGCCATCTTGTAAAGGGACCATTATCGACGATTATGTAATGTGAGATAAACTTATGTACGGATGCAAAGAGCCTCGGCAAGACCTAGCCTCGTTCTTGACGATCATGTTCAGACAAATCATCGTGGTCTGGCCTTCATCTGAAGATTGGTATTTTATTTTATGTGTGCAATGCAAAATATAGCTTTGGGTCGAGCATGCAGCACGCGGAGAGGGCTGTGGTCGTAACGTCTGCGGACATGGACTGCACAGTGCAGAACTGTAGAGTGAAGCTAAAAGCGCATTATTGTAATTGTCGTATGCAGTCGCGCTGATCATCAGCCTTCGCAGTCCCCGTCAGCAGTATACTGCTGCGGTTGCTTCGAGGTGCGCTTGACGCTAGCGGCTTCTGAAGTCCTAAACAGCGTTTGTAACAGCCGACGAGTAGCATGATAAGCTGGTTTGCTCTCGGCGATCAGCTTCAAGAGCATATCGAAGGTTCCTGCCAATTGATCAAAGCCTCCATAACCAACCATTATCGCTGGCACGCAGCGCGCAAATGAAGTAACGATGCCAAAGCCATGATCAGAAAGGTTTCGCGCGTTGACGTTACATGCTGTCAGTTCGAGAGCGGTTTGTGCCGCGTTCAATGACTCAATCCGCAATTGCGTGCCATCCTCGAAGCGCGGCAAAATGATGAGCTGACAGTCTCGAGGTTGGCCGGGCGGCGTGACGTCCTGAGGCCGGAAGATGCGCGTTGCTGCCCGCGACTATCGACGCCTTGTTCATCTTTTTGGCTGTTCGAGCAATCGAGATGCTCACTCGGTTCTTGGTGATGAAGCGGCCGTGCCAAGGCACTAAGGTATGGAACCTGTGGCCGCAGAACCACGCA
Source organism: uncultured Alphaproteobacteria bacterium (assembly GCA_963825655.1). Taxonomy (GTDB): domain Bacteria; phylum Pseudomonadota; class Alphaproteobacteria; order Rhizobiales; family Methyloligellaceae; genus Methyloceanibacter. The sequence continues at coordinate 897,940 of CAWGTS010000005.1, read as the reverse complement.
CTCATCGTCGAGATAACTGAAGCCTCTATCAGCCAGCCACGCCGTGAGGCAGCTTTTGCCTACTCCGGTCCCTCCTGGAAGGAGAATGGCCCGTTCTCCACACAGTACGGCTCCCGCGTGCAAAGCAACTTCTGAATTCAGATCAGTTATAAGCGCATGCACAACCTCTCCGAGAAGCAACAACAGGCAATCGTCTCTGCGGACACCGCGGAACTTCGTCGCACCATCACATTGGATGCTGAAATCTTCCGAGCACTCATCTTCTTGCACAACCAGCGTGCGTTCTGGTGAGCCAATTGGGGCCTGAATATTTGCGAACAGAAGCTGAATGACTCTGTGGAGGCTTTCAGGATAGCTCCGCGCTAACCTCTGATTTTCGAACGCCAGTGATTCGGTCCACGCTTCACCCAATTTGAGAATGCCTTCCTGCATTAAACGCTCAATCGTTTCTGAAACATCGATCGTAATCTTCTTCTCTGCATCGGGAAGCGACGTTTGCAAGCACGTCTGTGATTTCTTTAACCGTGCGCTTTCCGTCGCAGAGGCGCCAAATGACATGAGCGCTGTCATTCAGATAGATCATCGTCTCTCTCTCATAAGAATAGAGCACCCATTCGCCCTCCATATCGGCGAGGTCAACGCCACCTAGCGGCATAGGAATAAGGTTTAGGATTGATTGGTGTTCCACTTCGCTGCCCTTTCGAAGGTTTCGGAATTGTGGGATTGTAGCACGGAAAATACAACTGTACCTCAGAATAGCTGCTAGTGGGGGGCTAAGCCTGAGGAACACTCGCCGCGGCCCCCTCGACCGCTATAAAGTTTATAACGCAACTTGATGCGGACTTGAGTTCAAGGCGGCAGCGAGGGAGACATGCAAGCAACGATTTTGCCGATGCCGTTTCTCCATGCCGCTTGAGAGTGCTGCACTTCGTCAAGTGGCACGGACCGTCATCTTTCAGGAGACTCCACAGGTGGGAAACATGCCGCTGGACCGATCACATCTGGCCGAGTTTGGAGCCTTTTATCGCAAACATCTGATCGATGATGTGATGTCGTTCTGGGACCGTCGCGTGAAGGACCCAGATCGCCCAGGGTATCTGATCCTCTACGATCGGGAGGGGCACCTGACGGGAACCGACAAATTTATGTGGTGTCAAGCGCGCCAGACTTACATGTTTGCGGCGTTGTATAACTTCATCGAGCAGCGCGACGACTGGCTAGAGCTTGCGCGGCGCGGGCGTAATTTACTGGTGGATTACGGCCACGCGGGCAATGGGCGATTTCATTACCGGCTTGACCGCGCAGGCGAGGTGCTAGACGCGAGGCGGTCGGCGTTTACCGATTCATTCGCACTAATTGGCCTATGTGAGTACGCCATCGCGTCGGGCAGCGAAGAGGATAAAGCGCTCATCGAGCAGATATACGATGCGCTGGCCGAGCACATCATGATCCCAGGCTTCGACGAGTGGCATCATCACTCGCTAGACCCGGCATACCGCTGGCATGGGCCACACATGATCGGCGTGGGCTGCGCAGGGGTGGCAAGGCCGGTGCTTGGCGAGCGCGTTGATCAGTTGGCGCAATACTGCCTGAATCAAATTCTGAATGTCTTCAGTAAGCCGAACTACCAATGTACTTTTGAATTACTGGACATGGAGGGCAACGTGGTGGAGACGGACCTGGGGCTGCGGATCAATCCCGGGCATGCGATTAAGTCGGCATGGTTTTGTATGGAAGAAGCCCTGCTTCGCGGCGATGGCGGGGCATTCGATCTTGCGGTGCGGAACTGCGACTGGGCGTATCGGTTGGGCTATGATGTCGAGCACGGGGGAGTTTTAGCGTTTACTAATCCTTACGGTGGTCGGCCGGCGGGCACAGATAACTGGGACAGCAAGATCTGGTGGGTCCAGGCAGAGGCTCTGTATGCGCTGGCGTTGGCCGCAGTTGAAAAGGACAGCGTCGAGCATTTCAAGCAGTTCATCGACCTGCATGACTATTGCCAGAGGCTCTTCCATGACAGCGAGTACGGCGAGTGGTATTGTTGTCTCAATCGACAGGGCCGCGCCACGGCTACCAGCAAGGGCAATTGGGTGAAGTCGGCATTTCATTTGCCGCGTGCCCTGATGAAATTAGTACTTCTTTTCGAGCGAATATCTGACCTATCTCTTGCGGCTTCTTCCCGCTAGCAACTTGCCGGCGAGATGACCGAGGGCATGCTCACCATCATGGCCGTCTTCGCTCAGATCGAGGGAAAGCGTCTGGTCAAGAAACTTGCTGCCGCCCTCAAGCGGGCGCGGAAAAAGGAAGGCGAGTGCGAAGGCCGCAAGTCGCACCTTGTGGAGCACCAAGTCGGTCGCCCTTGCCACGAAGAAAGGGCGTGGACTCTGCTGATAACCCAGGTCTAAGAGCTAAAAAAGCATTTTTTGAGCACGATTTATGTTTAGAGGCGCACCCTTATAAAACGGTAAGCAGAGGGGATGATATTGGTTCAAGTTCAGTACCGCCCACCACTAGTTCTCCTCTCTTGATGAAGGAAACTGCAGGGTCGGCCCCTCCCCAATCGAACGAAATCGCAGCTGTCACAGCCCAATCACAGGAACAGCTTTCGTGATGGTGACGATACGTAAGCACGGCAGTCATTAAGGCAATTGAAATGCTCGAGTTTAGTCTTTTTCGGCGGCAGTACCTGCTTGGCCCGCGCTCGGCGGTGATACCTGGGTGGCGGGCCGTACCTTTCGGCGCGAGTTCGATCCTATGCGTACACCCCGAATTGCCGGTTGCTGAAATTCGCGGCGAAGATCGCGAGCTTATCTGCGTCGGCGATATGTTCTCGCCCCTACAGCCACAGGCGGATAACCACTCAGTCCTGCAGTCTCTTTTCGATCAATTCACGGATTTCGAAAAAATCGAGCAAGCCAGTTCCGCAATCGGCGGACGTTGGATGTTGTTGGCCCGAAGGGGCATCGAGATGCGCGCCTATCCCGACGCGACGGCAAGCCGGCCGATCTATCATTGCTCGCGCGACGGCGACACCTCGGTCGCGAGCCTGCCCAGCTTGCTGGCGGGCCGATTGGCGCTGGTGGCGGAACCGGCGTCCGACGGCACGCCCATGCCGGGGCCGAGTTCAGGCTGGTGGTCAGGGGCGTTGACCCCCTATCGCGAGATAAGACAATCGTTGCCGAACCATTATCTTGACCTGGTCAATCGCGTGTCGACGCGGTTCTGGCCGCGCCATCAAATTGCGCCGCTCGATGTCGAAACAGCCGCTTCCGAAATCAACCGGCTTCTCTTGGGCATCATCACTGCAGCCAGCAGCCGTTACGAATTGTACGTGGCGCTCACAGGCGGCTATGACTTCGCGCCTGTTGGCTGCAATATCCACCCCGCTGCACCATAAGATTCGATTTTTTACCTTGGATTATCCAGGTATTGTTGATTGCGACCTCGCAATCCCATCGCGGTTGGCCAAGCGACTTGGTCTTCGCTACACCCGCGAAGTCTTCGAGCCCGCCCCGGAAGATTTCGTGCGCGACTTCGATACCGTGGCGTCCGGCATCGCGGGCGGGCAATGTGTGTTGAATGCCTACTCATATGCGCGTTTCCCAAACCAAGCCGTTTTTGTCGAGGGTACGGCCTCGGAAGTGTTGCGCTGCTATTTCTACAAGGATGAAGCGCACCCGGCTACGATCGATGCAGCAGCACTTGCCAAGAAATCGAGGCTGGAAGGCAATCCGATCGCAGAGGCGGAAATTGGCCGATGGTTACAAGGCGTCCCAAGGGGAATGGGCGTCTCGATCTTGGATCTCTATTTCTGGGAGCAAGAAGAGGGAGGCCGAAACGCCGGCGATTTCACGACGCAGGAGCTAACGCGCTTCGTCTTCTCGCCGTTCAGCTGTCGCCGGCTGCTCGAGGTCGGCCTTGGATCGGCGACAAACGTTCGACAGAGACCCCACCTCCTGCATCGGACCGCATGTCGGCTTGCGTGCCCCCAGGTCCTCGAAGAACCATTTAATGTTGCTCCGAACGATATCGTCAAAGCGACCACCGTTCGTCATATGGACGGCAAAGGGAATCCTGAAGTCAACCAAAGAACGCGTCCGACCGAACTGGCAAAAGACCAGACGACGACCCGAAATGCCATATCTTCGACTTGCGAGCGAAGCTACAAGAATTAGCCAGTTACGTAGCTTTTTAGCCACCACTATGCATACCGATGACCCTGCGCCCGAAGCGACCCAATCTTCTTTCGATCGCGTTCTCTGCTTGGGCTTTCTGGTAACCGATAGCGGCGATCTCACCCCGACGCTGCAGTATCGTGTCGACCGCGCCATCGAACATTACCTTGCCGGCCGCACGCGAAGTCTTGTGATGTCGGGGGGCGGCTCGACCATGAACCGTGTAGTGCGGCCTCCGCCATGAATCGCTACGCCGTCGCAAAGGGCGTTCGCCAAAGCGATATCGTGGAGCTGGACCAGGGCCTGGACACGGTCGGAGAAGCGATTTTCTCCCGCTTGTTGCTGACTCCTGCATCGCTCGTGAGTCCGCTCCTTGTAGTGACCAGCGCCTACCACGTGCAACGGGCGCAGGCTATTTTTCGGTTCGTGTATGGAGCAGCGCCCCACCTCGGTTTCGAAGCTGTCCAAAACGATCCTGAGCAAGAAATGGGAACGGCGACTAAAGAAGCTGCTTCGCTGCAGCGCTTTTGTGATCTCTTTAGCGGCATTGAAGAGGGAGATATTGAAGCAATTCTTGATAGGTTTTGGCAAAACCATGCGCTGTATCGAGATGCACGGTTTGATGCACTGCGACGAAGAACATTCTCTGCGCTTAAAGTAACTATGCGGGCCTCAGGCAGAGTGGGCGGCTTTCAACGGCGGTAGGCAGGAAAAAAGTTTGTCGGCTGCGGCTCAAGACCGTTTGCCCGGTCCCATTCGTCGCGCGCAGAACATAGTTGACGGTAGAGCTGGGGATCGTAGATGGCGCTTGCGGTGTAGAACGAAGAACGGCAGCCAGAGAAACCGGCCTTGAAGCGAAAGAGACTGTCACCCGGCTCCAAACCCCCGCCGAGATGCAACTGCTGGCACCCTAGCGCCTTGGCCCACAGGGCAAGCTCATAAATGAGCAAATGATTCGGCCGCAGGTTCAGGAAATCCTTGCGGGAACCGCTTAGGTGGTAATAAGCGATCTTGTTGCTGCGCAGCACAAATGCGCTGGCTAAGGTCCTGCCATCCTTTTTCGCATGGAATAGTGAGACGTGATCGGATCCGAGACACGTGACGCAATCGTAAAAGTATAAGTCGTGAAAAAACCACCGCGCGCTCGCCCCAACACGATGCATCGTGTCAAAATAAAGATCTTTGAATACGTCAAGTCCGGCGGTATCGGCAACGATTGGCTCAGCGACGACGCCACGACGGCGCGCTTGAGAAATCGCGCGCCGATGATCGTTACTCATCTCCTGAAATAGTGTGTGCTCGTCTTTGCGAAGATCAATCCAAACCACCTCCTTGCGTCGACGGACATCGACTAGACCAGTCTCCTGCGGGTCCTTATGGTTCGCCAGTAGAGGATGAAATGCGGTGAACTGCGACACTATCCTGCATTCCGCACAGTAGCGCTCAAGGGCTTTCTGGAAGTCGCAATACAGTTGGCAACTCGTGCTCCGGTCACTCAATCGAGCGATCGGTCCCCCGAAGGAATATATGCTGGTCATGTCATAGACAGGGCCGTCCAGTGCAGTTTTCGCCGCGAAAGGTAGCTGCCCCACGTCGCGCAGTCCAAAGGGCATAATGATATAGCAATCGTCTTTGGCGTAGAGGGCAAGCAAAATTTCGCAGCCATAAGTACGCTCGTGGGCGCGAGCATACCCGACGGTAAAATGGATATCCTTATGTCGCGCATGAATCCTCGTCGAAAGAGCGTTCCCACAGATCCGCATCCTCGCCTTGCGTGGTAAGAATCCTGAGTGCCGAATCAGGTTGGGTCATGGCTCCACCGCGAACCGCACTTCTCCGGAGGGCGTCCGCGTCGTCGTTTATAAAGGCCAAACTGTGGCTAGCGCCGCACGTCTTGGGAGGGTCTCGGTGAGACCTGGGGACATGGCAAACAGCACTCGCAACGGCCCGGACACTCTTGAATATGAAGCGAACGCGTGCCCAGCGAATTCTCTGGGGACAGACCCACTCGCCAATGACCGTAGACTCCGGCCACAACGTGCGTTGCACTAGTCTCATGACAGCGAGAATGGCATGCCTTTATGCGGATGCCTGCTTGAGCACAGTTTCTACAGCGTCCCCGATGCTATGTATATCATTCTCGGTGAGCGTCGGGTCAACAGGGAAGGCGAGTGACGTCTCCGCAAGCGTCTGCGCCACAGGGAGACGCTTCGCTGGCCGGAGGTTCCCTTGGTCGAATACTTTCTCCAAATAGAGCTCCCCGCAGCTACCAACAGAGCAAGGCACGTTGCGCCTCAGGAGTTGCGCCAATATCCGGTCTCGCGTCCAGCCGGTCGCCAATTTTTCGGGCCGAACGTAAACATATGATCGATAATGCGCGTGGCCATCAGGCTCCGTAGGAACTCGCACGCCTTGCAAATTGCCAAGGCGCTGCGCCAAGAGGCGTGCATTGCTGCGGCGCCTCGCTATCCAGTCGGGTAGACGATGTAACGCGACGCGGCCGATCGCCGACTGCATTTCGGTCATTCGGCAGTTCGTGCCGAAGTCGCTGCGGACGTATCTAAAACCGAGTGGGATTGATTGGGTTTGCATAGCCTCCCAGCTCCGCCCGTTGTCGCGCAGGCTCCAGACCCGCTTGAAGATGTCTACGTGGTTCGTCGCGAGCAAGCCACCCTCACCGGTTGAGACAATCTTGTCATTGCAGAACGAGAAAGTGCCAATATCCCCGACAGACCCCAGCTGCCGCCCCCGATAGGTGCCCCCCTGCGCCTGCGCAACATCTTCGACGATCTTGATCCTATGCGCGCGGGCCAATTCACGGATGGGATCGAGCTCGCAAGGCCATCCCCCGAGATGAACTACGACGACCGCACGCGTCGCCGGAGTCAAGACCCTCTCGATAGTGTCAGCCCGGATGTTGCCACTGTCACAGTCAACATCCGCAAAGATCGGGCGCGCCCCGCACGCAATCACGGAGCCTGCGGACGCGATGAAGGAGCGCGGGCTGATCACTACATCGTCACCGGCCCGAATTCCCAGCGCGCGAAGGGCGAGTTCCAATGCCACTGTCCCGTTGGTGAGTGCGATGGAATGGGAAACGCCAAGAAATCGTGCAAATTCCGCCTCAAAGCATTTCCCTTCTGGACCAGTCCAGTAATTGACCTTCCCCGAGCGCAACACACGCGCAGCTGCCTCGACCATATCAGCATCGAAAACAGGCCATGGCGTTTTCAGCCGTGTTTCAGATATGTCAGTTTCCAGCATGGGGTAGACTCTAGCAGTTTCCGTTGATGAACCGGCTTAAGGTAATGAAGCAACAGATGCGATTATGACCCACGGCTCATCAAACGGCCTCAAATTCTTCCGAAACTACACACGGATAGGTACGTTAGCGTTCGATCTCGTTGGCCTCAGTCCGGTTGCGGAGGCATGTTTGGAGATTGGCCAACAGGTTTTGAATGTGGATGAGGCTGTGGGGACGTATGCGGTGAAGTTCGCCAAGCACGCGAGATAGCGTGCCGACCGAGCATGATCCGTGAATTCTCATCCCGGACGCTCACGCCCGCATCATCCACCGAGGCAGGGCAGGAGGCGGTCAAGAGATTGGTTTGCATACCCCTCAGTAAATTTCATGACAGAATTTCCTGGTAAAGTGCATAGGTCTGCCGAGCAATGCCGGGCCAGGTGAAGGCGTCACGGGTAGCGGCGAGGTGTGTCCGCGCACGCTCGATGGCTGCGGGCGTGATGCGTTCCAGGCAGGATTGAAGGCTGGCCACCGAGTTGAGCGTGTCGACGAAGTAGAAGCCCCCTTCACCAAGTATCTCCCGCGCGTAGCCGGCATCCACCGTGACCTGAGGCAGCAGATAGGTATAGGAGAGGTGGGGCCCGGCGGAGGTGAGATGCTGGCCTCCGTGAGCGAAGACGAGCAGATCTGCAGCCCTTGCGTGGACTGCCAGGGACTCCCACGAAAGCCACCCAGCCAGATGGACGTTGGAGCAGGTTGCAGCAAGGCGCTGGATCTCTTCGACCAGCCTTGCGTGGCCTGTTCCGACAAGAATGAGGAGGTCATTGCTCTGCTCACCGGGGCGGCAGCCGATTGCCTCGACCAGCAGGTGGAATCGCTTGTCCGGGCGGAAGTCGCCTACGGAGAGGAGGACCCGGGCCTCGGACGGATGGCCGAGTGCTGCGCGTGCCTCCGCCTGGGAGAGCGTACAGTCCTGGTCGCCGCGGAAGGTGCCGTGATGGATCACCCGGTGGCGAGCGCCTGGTGCGTACGCATAGGTCTGGCGCGCAAGCTCTTCGCCCCACCGGGAGTGATGAATCACCCCATCACTCGCACCTGCGTACAGACTGTAGATCGCGCGTTGAAAGGACTCATCCCAACGATAGTGGGGCAGCAGGTTGTGCATGACCCAGACCAAGCGAATGCCGGCTGCGCGGAGTGTGGTAAGCGCAGACTCTGTTTCGGCCAGGATCTGGTCTGTGCTTCGCCCTGCCTCGGCTGTTCCATACAGGGCCTCTGGCCACTGGAGGTGGATGAGGTCTGGGGCAAGCTCGAGGATGGTCGGCACCCGATCGGGAAGGTAGTCATACCAGATCTTCCCACAGGCTAGCATCTCCACCCCGAGTTCCGCCAGCGCGCGGGAGAGGCCTCCTCCATAGGAGTGGCCCGCGCTGGTCAGTAGGACCCGCATCGGTTCGCTTCCCATCTTGGCGTCATGGCGAAGCTGCGGCCACAGGTCCAGCCCCCACTACACCGCGCAGCCAGACCTCAAGCTGCTGTTCGGAAGGGTCATCGATGTACTCTAAACCCGTGAATTCGATGATCGGGAAGTCGGACACCATTAAGAAGGAGCGGGCTTTAGCGGGCGGACAAGGATCGACGGGATTGTCTTGTTTGTTGCCACCGATCATCTATCCCTCCTTAAGACGCTTGGCATGTCCGTGGTCAGATAATTCGGCATAATGCGAGCCGATCGCTTGTGGACGATCTGGCGCATTAAAGTTTCAATCTACGCGGCGCTTTGCTGATGCAGCAAGCGGCACTTTCGTATTGTTGTATTTGGTCCGAGGGTCAAGGCGCTGATGATTAGAAGCGCAGGTTACACACCCCTTCAGGTGTTCGCCGTAGAAGTCGATGAACATCAGGGCCTGCTGGTTCGGATACATGATAAGGACGAGGGCCTCCACCTCATCATGGTGCACCCCTGATGGTGATCGCCAGGACTGCAGGCAGTAAAGGAAATGCGGTCCCGGACAGAGCAGCGACCGCTTCTTGCGCAGCCTTCCCGGCCCGGGAACAGCGGATGGTGCTGTCCAGGGCACCCTTACTACTAAGCTTCGCGCACCGGCACATCGGCGGTTATAAAACAACCTCCATGGCACACTGCGATGCCGGCGGAGGAGCCGTCCACAGCATCATTAGCGGACATCGGAGTTCAGTTCGGAAATGTCCGCTTCTGCGCCCGAAGGCGGACAACCTCCGGATTGCTTGGGAAGACAAATGAAGAAGGAGGGGCGCACCCCGCACGCTCGGGGACCAGCCGTCGGTCAGTTGCCTGAGTGGCCGGCTGCGCGGTTACGCGAGGCCAGAAAGGCGCGCGTTTTCTCCCACGCGCCATGGTCGAACAAATCGACATGACCTCCGTGCGGAAACAACTCGATCTTCTTCGGCTCGTTGGCCGCTCGATAGACGCGCCGGCCCATTTCTACCGGGATCACTTTGTCCTGCTCTCCATGGAGAACAAGAACTGGTGCCGTCACCGAGTGGATGTTGCGTTCGTTGTTGTACTGATCCGTGATCAGTAGGCGGAGTGGCAGCCAAAAGTACGTCGTCCGGGCCACATCGACGGTCGATGTTAGTGGCGATTCCAGCAAAATCGCGGCCACCGGCTTCGCTGCCGCAAGCCTTACCGCTTGGCCCGAGCCCAGCGACTCGCCATAGAGGACGATTTGCTCCGGTGACACGCCACGCTCAACCAGGTGGTCGTAGGCGGCGATCGCGTCGGCAACGTTGTGCTCTTCCGTCGGTCGTCCGCGGGAGCCGCCATAACCACGGTTGTTGAGGTAGAAGACGCCAAAGCCGTCCTGGTGCATGGTTGCGATTCTGGGGGCGCGATCGGCCGCATTGGCATTGTCAGACAAACCTGAATGGGCCTGCGAAGGGTGCTGATCTGAAGCGTTCAGGCTGCCAAGCTGACGCCATTCCGCGAGTGCGGCAGCGCGGTTCTTTTTGAAGATGTCGCGGCGGTTGAGGTGGCCGTCGAGGTTGAAGTGGTTGTGGATTGATGCGTGGGTGGCGGCGAACTTCTGGAGAGTTTTCATGTCTCTGAACTTTGCCATCGCTCGTTCTCGTCGTCTGAACGGCCGGTGGGAATTCTCAGCCCGATTGTTGAGCCATCGACCAACACTCCTGATCGGTAGCATTGCTCGATGACTTCTCATCGCTGCATCGGTACGAGCGAAGCCGGTCGGTTACAATTGATCGAGGTCGGCCGTAACGCTTCATCGCACGCGTCAGGAATTTCAGCGCAGCCCTGCGATTCCGGCGCTTCGTCGCGAAGACCTCCAGCACCTCGCCTTCGTGATCTACCGCACGCCAGAGATAATGTGTCTCCCCATTGATCCTGACGAACACCTCGTCCAGGTGCCAGCGCCAGTGCGAATACGATCGAGCCTGAATGCGACGTTTTCTAATCTCGTTGGCGAACATCGGACCGAAACGGTTCCACCAGAACCGCACCGTCTCGTGACAGATGTCGATGGCCCGCTCGAACAAAATATCCTCGACCTGTCGCAGCGACAGCGGATAGCGGAGATACATCATCACCGTGAGGCGGATCACCTCGGGCGAGCTGTTGAAATAGCGGAAGGGATTGCGCATCACCGGAGGCTAGGGATGTTCCCGGCCCGGCTCAAGCCGATTTGCTCTGACAATGCCCTCGTCTGGAACCGGCAGCACTTCATCAAAGATCCACGCACGGGAAAGCGCCAGGCGCGGCCGAACCCCGAAAGCAAATGGATCATCGAAGAGGTGCCGCACCTGAGAATCATCGATGATGATCTGTGGCTGTCGGTGAAAGAACGACAGCAGAACTCCCGGTCCCTGATCGTGACCAAGGATCAAGGCATCCGTTCCGAACGCGCCCGTCGACCGAATTACCTGCTCTCAGGTCTCCTCAAATGTGGCACCTGCGGCGGAGGTTTCTCGAAGATCAGCCAGTCGCATTACGGCTGCTCCACCGCTCGCAACAAGGGCACGTGCAACAACCTCCTGACCGTACGGCGAGACATCCTGGAAGCCACGGTTCTGGATGGACTCGAGAATCAGCTGATGCAGCCAGAGCTGGTCACGGCCTTCGTGCAAGAGTTCCACAGGGAGACAAATCGGCAGCGGGCCAAACAGGATGAAGGTCGCGACCGTACTGGGCGCGATCTCGAGAAGACCGAGCGTGAGATTCGTAGAGTGATTGATGCCATCAAATCAGGGGTCCCTGGCGTCGCTGTTAAGGACGAGATGACCGCCCTGGAAGCTCGGCGAGTTCGAACTCCTTGCGCAGCTTCAAGCCGCGCCGCCGCCCATGCCGCGGCTACACCCGAACCTCGCCGAGCTCTACCGCCAAAAGGTCATGAACCTCGCTGAGGCCCTCAACGAGGAGCACACCCGCCTGGAGGCCGCGGAATGCCTCCGCGAGCTCATTGAAGAGATCCGGCTTGTGCCGAAGAATGGAAAGCTGCAGGTCGAGCTGTATGGCGAGCTAGCAGCCCTCCTCAACCTTGCAAACAAACACCCCCGTTCCAAGGAAACGGGGGTGCAAATAACGCTGGTTGCGGGGGCTTGAAGCCACCTATACCGAACACGCCTCCACTACTCGAAATAGGTCCAAATCCTACGCCCTAAGCCCTAGGTAGGAAACGAGGTTGCGATTACGCTAATTAGAGTTGTTTAGATTTCGTGAGGCTGTTCGGGGAGAAATATCTTGTTCGCATTTGCTTTAAACGTACTCCGCCTTCTGCGATCTGTTGGCCGGTCGTGGCACCTTCCGCAGTTTCGAGCGGCGTTGTTACTTGCCGTGTTAATGCTTTTATCAGGCACGGTATTTTACCGTAGCGTGGAGGGTTGGTCCTGGATCGATGCATTCTATTTCAGTGCGACGACTGTTTCGACGGTGGGTTTCGGCGACCTCGCCCCAAAAACAGGCTTGGGGAAATTGTTCACCGTCATTTACATGTTCGTTGGTATCGGCGTTTTCGTGCTGCTATTCGCGCAGTTGGCGAAAGCGATGCTGAGAATGGACGATATGGACCGGCATTGAAGGTCACGTCGATGCGCATGCCTGTTCAACAAGAGACCGAACTCCTTCGCACCCCCAATTCGGCGCGGTCCAAGTCCGCTTGGGGTCGATTGTGTTGATAAACGCTTCGAGGCCCAAAAGTGAGCAATATTGATTCAAGAAGGGGTGTTTGCGCGCAATATTAGATTCAAAAAGACGGCATCTGGATTCGATCTTTGCGCGGAGGTTGCCCGTTGCCGACTAAATCAACACAATCGGTCAAAAGCAGACATCAGAGTACGGGTTGGGGATGTCGGCTTTACCCCCGATTGTGTTGATAAACGCTTCGAGGCTCAAAAGTGAGCAATATTGATTCAAGAAGGGGTACTTGCGCGCAATATTAGATGCAAAAAGAGGGCATCTGGATTCGATCCTTGCGCGGACGCTGCCCGTTGCCGACTAAATCAACACAATCTGCCATTAGCGGACATCCCCGGAAAAACTGAATTTGAAACCTGCCTGGACTACACCGCCAACACGTCTGGTTATGATTTTCGAAAGGACAGGCGATGTGGTGCATTGGGCCAGGTTCGAAGGCATTGTCACCGAGCTCTATGATGTTGCCGTTCTGCCAAACCGCAAGAACACGGCCGCTGTCGGCTTTCGCACTGACGAGATCAGACGAGTGGTGTCGATTGACTCTTCGGATGCATGATGAGCGCTACAAAGGTACAGCCTTCCGATACCCGCTCTCAACATAGAGTATCTACGTCAATTCATGCATCTGTTCCCTCGCTCGATGTAATCAAAAAAAATCGCTGCAGGCGCTTCTACAAAACGCCTGTAGCAAGAGCTCACTCGATGGTATTCTTGTAGATGACGCCGTCTTTCATGATCAGGTCGAAGTTGACTTCGGCGTCGCCGACGAGGTCGAGATTTTCCAGCGGATTGCCGTCGACCAGGATCAGATCGGCATAGGCGCCCTCCGCGATCACGCCGAGCGGCCCTTCTTGATAGGGGTGGCGCGGTCCGCTTAGTTTCAGCAGCTCGGCGTTGTCCGATGTCACCATCTTGAGCGCCTCGTAGGGGGTGAACCAGTTCTTTAGCTTGGTCACCATCTTGCCCTGCCTCGCTGCCGCCGCAGGATCGAACAACATATCCGTGCCGAAGGCGATCTTGACGCCCATCGCCTTGGCTGCCTCGTAATTCCTGCCGGTTCCGTCGGTAACTACCTTCCACTTCGCGGTGCTTGTGGGATTGTCGAACACCAGCCTGTCCTCGTCGTCGATGAGAGGCTGCGCGCTCAGCCAGACGCCGTTGTCCTTCATCATCTGGAGGGTGTCTTCCTCCATGATCAGATTGCCATGTTCGATCGTCTTGACCCCGGCCTTGATCGCCCTCTGAATGGCCTTGTCGGTAAAGATATGTGCGGCGACATAGGTGTTCCAGTTCTCTGCAACACCGACGATCGCCTGCATCTCTTCAAGAGAGTACTGGTTAACATCCAACGGGTCATAGACCGAGGTCACGCCGCCGCCGCCCGCGATCTTGATGTGGTGGGCGCCCATACGCAGGATTTCGCGCGCCTTGCGCGTTACATCCGGAACACCGTCCGCAATCGCGACCACCCCGTTGCGCTCCAGGTAAGGCAGGGAGTTGGATGGCTGACGCGGCACATCATTATAGGGATACAGATCAAAGTGGCCCCCGGTTTGACCCAGCGGCGGCCCGGCCACCAACATGCGCGGGCCGGGGAATTGCCCGGCATCGATGGCTTTCTTTACCGCGAACGGGTTACCCCCGATGTCGCGGACGGTCGTGAAGCCGCGCATCAGCACCTGTTCGTTGCCCAGCAATCCGGCAATCGCAATGTCGGACATATCAGAGGTGTTCAGAAGCTGTCCCACCGTCAGGTTCGCGAGGTAGGTGTGCCAGTGCACGTCGATCATGCCCGGCATCATCGTTCGTCCGCCGCCGTCGATGACCGTGCCACCCGCGATGGCCAACGGTTCGGTCGACACAGCGGTGATCAGGTTGTCCGTCACCACGACATTGGCGTTTTCGATCAAGGCTTCGTTCACGCCGTCAAAGACGTTGACGTTCGTGAACAGGATCGGCCCAGAGGCGTCCTGAGCAGCGGCCGGCAGGCCGAAGCTCACGGCGACGGCAAGCGCCGCGGTAAATTTTCCAAGTCTCAATTTCTTCATTTGAAAGCTCCCGATTAATGTAGGCCTTGAAGGTTGTGTTGTGGTTCAGATCGCCACGATTGATGCCACGGCTAGCGGATCCGCAAGATCCGAAAACTCGATCGCCTCCGGCTCTGCCAACGCTTGCGTAGCGGCCAGTACGGCGGCCACAAAGGGGATTAGAAGGCGCATGATCGCGCCTTCTCACGTGGGTTGTGCCACGATCAGTTTCCGCCGTTCACAGGAAAGGCAGGTGCAACTTCGGGCATCCCCGTCGAGAACTCAGCATTCCACGCCTCTTCCGAGATCGGCTCGAAGCGCGGCTTGTCCTCGGGTTCAAACCGGATCGGCTGACCGGCGAAGACGCCGAGCAATTCGTCGTCACGCACGGTGACCTGACCGTTGACGATCACGGCCTTGAAGCCCGTCGACGGGACAGCGCCATTGTCATAGGACGAATTGTCGGTGACGAGTTCGGGATCAAAAACGACGATATCTGCAACCATCCCGGTCTGCATACGGCCACGCTCCTGCATCGCCTTCAGGCCCGTATCGCCCAGATGTTTGGCCGCGTTGTAGCTGAGGATCGACAACAGCTGCATCATCGGGATGTTGTTTTCCCGACCCAACCGCAATGAAAGACTGCGCGTGCCAGAGGTGCGGGGATGGGTGGGGCCCAGCTGGTCCAGCGGGAAATCCCACGGGCCGAAAATCGGCTCGGCAACAACCGAGTCGCTGGCCACGGTCACACCCTTGAGCGTCAGCCATTTCGGCACGTCTTCGTTCGGCATCTTGTAGAGCACGATCAGCTTGGTCGGATCGGTTTCCATGTCAGCATTGTATCTGTCCAGGTCATAGAAATCACCGGTGATCGGATCTTGCAGGGTGTCCTCATAGCGGTGGCCCATTCTCTCAACCCAGTTGTCCGGTGCCAAAAAAACCGCATTCAAAAAGGTCGTGCCGCCAGTGTAGGGATAGACTTCGCCCCAAACATTGTGCCCCGCTTCCTGAAGGCGGGACAGCAGTTCGGTCGTCAACTGCCAACCGGGGTTGTTGAAGTGCAGAGCGGCGGCCGGCGCACCCAGGGCCACCGCATTGAGGAGGAGTTCCTGCTGGCCGAGGTTCTCCATGACGTCGTTGTCAGGGGTGAAGCGGGTGTGTCCGCCGGTCATACGGTCATAGCGCGCCGCGACTTTCTGCACCTCGAACATCTCGCGCGTCGTCACGCCATCACGCATGTATCCCAAGGTGCTGCCGATGCCGATCGCGCCATCCTGAAGGCCCTTGTCGATGATCTCGAGGATCTCGTTGCCCTGCTCGAGGGTTGCGCGATCGAGGCTCCAGCCACTTTTCTTTCGGGCCTCCATAACGGCCATGGGGCCTCTCATGTAGATGTCATCGCTCATCTTGCCATCCATCACCATCTGGCGTGCCTGCTCGTGGCTGGACGCGCAGCCATAGTTGGCCTGGGTGACACCGGCGCGCGCCTCGTACCAGCGTGCGATGAACGTCCCTGGACAGGCGAGTTCGAGATCCATGCTGCTGGTCAGCCCGTCGCGCAACCCGATGGCGTAGCCGAGCGGCGCCTGCCAATGGAAATGCGTGTCGATGAAGCCCGGCGCAACGATATGGCCGGTGGCATCCACCGTCTCTGCGCCTGAAAGTGCATCCTTGCTGATGGCGACGATGCGGCCTTCCTTGATGCCGACATTGGCGATGCCGTCAAACAGAGGTTTCAGGATCGATGACCCGGCCGTTGTTGATCACGAGGTCATAGTCTTGCGCCAACGCCGGCACAGCACACATGACACTTAGCAAGATGGTCCCAGTCAGCAGGTTTATTCGCTTCTTCATTGGTATCTCCATCTCAATTTCGTTTTTTATTCATTTGCTTTGGTATTTGACGGGCGACTGTTTTGAATGAGCACAAGAATTTCATTCTTCCTGCGCGGATACGGCGCCGCCCGGCGCCGTCAACAACGCTCAAATTCCGGGGCAAGGGCCAGGCAATTCCTGCTTCAACCTTCTGGTAACTCGACGATTTCAGCGTCCAGTGTCCAGCCGCTCAGCATGCGCACCTCGCCATCGAGAACGAAAACGGTCGTATCGTACGGCTCGACGTGCAGCGGCCCCGATACCCGAACCGGCGTGTAGAGTGACTCGACTTGCTGATCCGCGCGCAGCCTGACCCGCACGAGTTGATTTGGCGGCGGTGGCGGAAGGTGGCTGCACATTCCGACCTGCGGGACCAGATACCCGACCGCGCTGCCATCCGCGGCCGGTGGCGCGGGAATGATGTAGCCGGAGAGCGAGACCTCGGCACCATCGAAAATGGGATTGGTGGCCATGCGGGCGGTCTGCCGCTTTTTGGCGATCTCCCAGCGCTGCCCAAGCAACACATCAACGTCCTGCCCATTCGCCTTGAGCTTTTCCTGCGCAGCAGCGCGGCGGGCCTCCAGACGCGTACGTGTCTCCTCATCAAGATCAGTGCCGGCGAGCTTCTCGTCCGACTGTACCAACAGCTTCAATTCGCTCAGCATGTCGACCCCCATGGCTGCGTAGGGGTCTTCAAAGGCAACGGCCAAGGGGTCTGCAAGATCCGAAAACTCGATCGCCTCCGGTTCCGCCAACGCTTGTGTGGCGGCCAGTACGGCCGCCACACAAGGGATCAGAAGGCGCATGATCGCGTCTCCTTGCTTGGGTGTGTCACGATCAGTTTCCGACTTTCTCGGGAAAGGCCGCCGTCACATCTGGCATCCCGGTTGAGAATTCAGCGTTCCACGCCGCTTCCGAGATCGGCTCGAACCGGGGCTTGTCTTCAGGCTCGAACCGGATCGGCTGACCGGCGAAGACCGGAAGCACTTTGTCGTCGCTCACAGTGACAACACCGTTGACGATCACGGCTTTCATGCCCGTCGAAGGGATAGCGCCCTTTTCGTAGGTTGAATTGTCCGTGAAGAGTTCGGGGTCGAACACCACGATATCGGCAACCATGCCAGTCTGGATGCGGCCGCGCTCTTGCATGAACTTCAGACCGGTATCGCCCAGATGCTTGGCAGCGTTGTAGCTGAGGATCGACATCAACTGCATCATGGGGATGTTGTTTTCCCGACCGAGCCGAATCGTAGCGCCTCGGGAGCCAGCCGTGCGGGGGTGGGTGCCGCCCACCTGGTCCAGCGGGAAATCCCACGGGCCGAGGTACGGCTCGGCACCAACCGCATCGCTGGCCATGGTCACGCCCTTCAGCGTCAGCCACTTCGCCTGGTCTTCGGCGGGCATCTTGAATATGACGATCGGCCTGGTCGGTTCGGATGCGACGGTGGCCTTGTAGGTCTCCAAGGTATAGTACTCACCCGTGACCGGATCTAGCATGGTATCTTCATAGCGTTTACCCATTTCGTCGATCCAGCTCTTAGGCTCCAGGAACGAAGCATTAATCGTGGTGGAACCCGCAGCGTAGGGATAGATTTCACCCCAGATGTTGTGGCCCTGTTCCTGAAGCCCAATAATCATTTGGTGTGCAAGCCGCCAGCCGGGGTTGTTGAAGTGCAGGACGATCGCCGGGGCGTCAAGCGCCAAGGCGTTGGCGACGAGTTCCTGCGCGCCGTTGTTCTCGGTCGTGTCGGTGCCGAGCGTATAGCGTGTATGTGCACCGGTCGCGCGGCCATACCGTGCCCCGACTTTCTGCACCTCGAACATCTCGCGTGAAGAGACACCATCTCTCATGTAGCCCACGGTGCTGCCGATGCCGGGGGCGCCAGCCTGCAGGCCCTTGTCAATCTCTTCGAGAATCGCGTTGCCCTGCTCTAGGGTCGGGCGCGTCACGCTCCAGCCAGTTTTCTTCCGGGTTTCATAAGCGGCTATGGGGCCGTTTATCAGGTAATCGCCGCCGTCTGACCCGTCGATGAACATCGCGCGGGCAAACTCGTGGCTGACCGCGCAGCCATAGTTGGCCTGGGTCACACCTGCACGCGCTTCGTACCAGGCCGCGACATAAGATCCCGCACAGCCCATCTCGAAATCCATGCTGCTGGTCAGCCCGTCGCGCAACCCGAGACGGTAGCCGATCGGCGCCTGAAAGTGGAAATGGGTGTCGATGAAGCCCGGCGCCACAATATGGCCGGTGGCATCCACCGTCTCGGCCCCCGTGAGCGCGTCTTTGCTGATCGCAACGATCCGGCCGTCCTTGATGCCGACATTGGCGATATCATCAAACAGGGTTTCAGGGTCCATGACCCTGCCACCCGTGATGACAAGGTCGTAATCTTGAGCAAATCCGCTCGATGCTGCCAGGCCACTCAGGATGAATGTGCCGACCATCAGATAACGCTTCAACATCGGTCTATTTTCTCCATATTTGGAATGTCGACATCGATTAGTCAGTGAGTTTGCGTTCGTTGCGACGCACCGTCAGAGCGTGCGCCACCGCGAGGTTCATGCCGTTCATTGCTTCGCCACCGGAGCCAAGTAGAAGTGGTCGAACAACGTGCGGGTGATCTCGGCAATCGCCCGATCCCGGTCCGACACGGGTGTCTCGCTGCTGTTCGTGAACACGGCGATGGCAAACCGTCGACCGTCGGGTAGCGTGATAAAACCGACGTCGTTGGCCACTCCGCCTGTGGTTCCGGTCTTGTGCGCTACGGGCGTTCCCCTCGGCAGCAGCCCCTTGAGCCGGCCAACGCCGGTGCGCGTGCGCGACATGACTCCCAGCAGGAACTCCCGGCTTTCCGGGCTCATCGCCGTGCCACCGTCGATGGCAAGCAGCAGTTGCAGCATCGCAAGGGGCGTTGCGTGGTCGCGGGGATCCGCCTCGAAGTCCGGATTGCGATCAGCCTGCTCCGTCACCAGTGCCGGGTTGTTCCTGTAGGCCTCCGCGACGACTTCTGGCGTGGCCGGCCCCGGCAAGCCGTAGAAATCCCGGAGAATTTCAGTGGTTAGCCGATCGACCCTGAAATCGGTGATCCCGAGCCTGCGCAGGTTCTCGGTCACCGCCGCTGGCCCGCCTGCCAGGCCCATAGAGACGTCGGTCGCAGTGTTGTCGCTCTCCGTGATCATCACCTCGATCAGGTTCGCCACCGAGAGCTGGAGCCCGGGGTGGGGAAATGTCTCGGCAAGCGCAGTTTCGCCCACAACCATCATGTCGAGCGGGACTTCGACCAGTTGGTCGAGACTGAGTTCCCCCCTGTCCACGCGATCCAGCACGGCAGTGGCAATCGCAACCTTGTAGGTGCTGGCCATGGCGAAGGTCTCATCACCATTGAACGCGATGACCTCGTCGCCGCCGATTTCCTGCGCCGCGAATCCTATGCGCCCGGCAAGCCCCGACGCGATCTGTTCGATCGCGGCACCAACAGATTGTCCTTGCGTTGCCTGGCCGTATGCGGGGCTGAAGGCAGATGCGATCGTGACCGTAAGAACTATGGTAAGATGACGATATTGCATGTCGTGGCTTTCCTTTGGTGGGACGACCTGACTGGCCCGCTCGTTTGTGCCGCCGCAGGCTGGGGTGCCAGCCCGAGCCCGGCGGCACCAGCTGCCGCTCCTATTGCAACTCCGCGCGCCATGAAGCGGCGTCGGGAAATACCCTTCGGAGCTTCGTTATCTTTGTCGTGTTCGACACCCATGGACTTTTTATCCAAGTGTGACCCTTCTAGTGATTCCGTGTTTTCAGTCCGCAACGGCATTGCGGATCGGCCGACCATGGGGTGCGTCCAGCACCAGCTCGCCGTCGCGCACTGCGAAGCCGCCGTTCACGATAACGGTTTGCACACCAACGGTGAGCTGATTGGCATTTTCAAAAGTGGCAAGGTCGGCGACCGTGGCGGGATCAAAGACAACGATATCTGCGTCCATCCCGACCTGCAGCCGGCCCTTGGTGCGCATCTGCGGCACGCTTTCCTCCAGCGTCTGCGCCGGCAGCAGTGACATCTTGCGGATTGCTTCGCTCAGCGACAGCAGCCCGCGTTCGCGCACATAAGAGCGCAGGATCTTGGTATAGGTCGCGGTTGACCGCGGGTGGCTGAAGACATTGTCGGGCAGCGGCCAGGCGTCACCGTCGTAGTTCAAAATCTTGCCGTTCTCGTCGAAATAGGACCAGAACACGGAATCCGAGGCGATCGCTGTCGCGGGATTGGTCACGGAAATGTCCAGCAGCGACAGAGCTGCTGGATCGGCCTCGTCCAGGAAATGCCAGACGATGAAGGTGCCGGGCTTGTTCGCTTGGTAATCGGTCAGTTCGTCCTCGGTCATCCGATCCGCGCCAAGCTGGAAGTTGTTGGCGGTGGAATCCATCTTGCTGCGCCAGTCCGGGCCGCTGAACATGGCCGCGCCGACCACGGTGCTGGCCGCGCCAAAGGGATAGGCTTCAGTCGTGACGTTGATGCCCATGGCCTGCGCCTCTTCCACCAGCGCCATCGTGGCTTTGATGTCCGACAGCGAGGTCGAATTGATGTGGCATAGATGCATGTGCGCGCCTGTGATGGCCGCGAGGCTGATCAGTTCCTGGATCGCCTCGAACGAGCTTTGTGGCTCGGTGTTGCTGGCATATCGCACATGAGTATAGGTCGGGACATTGTATTTCTTGGCCAGTTCGGCGAGCGCGTAATACTCTTTATGGCCATAACCCGGCGCATAGCCGGCGTTGACGCCGATACCGAGCGCACCCTCCTTCAGGCCCTGTTCCACCAGAGACATGATGCGTTCAGATTGTTCCGGGCTGGCGATGTCCAACTTCCAGTCGGTGCGGCCCTGCGCATCCTGAAAATAGTCCACTGTGGCCAATGGATCGGTATTCGAAAAGGTCGCGATCCGGCTGTGAATCCAGCCCGCCGACGCGCCATAGTTCATCGGCAGGTTCTTCTTGGCCTGACCGTCATACCAGTCGCCGACCGGCACAAGGCCGGATTCAAGCTCCAGCGCCGTGGTGACGCCCTGCACCACCTGCATCCGGTAGTCGCCGATATTCTGGCCGTGCGAATGGAGATCAATGAAGCCCGGCGAGACGACGTGACCGCTCGCGTCGATCACCACATCGCCCTCCAGTGGAAATTCGCTGATGGCCACGATCTTGTCGCCCGTGATGGCAACGTTGCGAATGGCGTCAAGCCCGGTCTCGGGGTCGATCACCCGGCCGCCTGTGATGACGATGTCATTGGCGAGCACTGCCGCAGTCGAGATCAGCAGAGCTGCAATAGCGGCCGCTCCAAGGATTTTGGCTTGTTGCATTTTCTCTCTCTCGAATCTTTCAGGCTGGCCTATTTGGCTTGATGTCCAAAGGTTCGCTCTGTACTTCCGCCTGCTACCATGGCTTCCAACCGATCTGTTTGCATTATGTGCCAATCAGAGCAGAATGTTGTCGTGTAGAGTTAATCCGTGAGAGCCTAGGGTGCAGTTCGGATGAGCAAACGGTCTGACCCGAGATTCACGCGTGCAATGATGGCGTTGATACCGCTCGCCGCTGCATTCCGCCGGAGGGGCGGCGATGCGGAAGCGGTCCTTGCCCGAAACAATCTTCCCCTTGACGCGCTGACCGAGCCTACCCTGTTGATCGAGGCGTCCGCCTGTTATGCGGCCATCGAGGATATGGCGGAGTCCCTTGGCGATCGGTATTTCGCCGCACAGGTTGCGCTGGAAGCGGCCGAAACGGGAACGCCGGCTCTACGTACGGCGGCGAGCCATGCGACAACACTCGGAGGTTTTCTCGCCCGCGTGGTCATCGAAGTCGCCGCGCAGGTAGACAATGTGCGCTACCGGTTGTCCACGACATCCGAAGCCGCCAGCTTGGAAGTCAGCCGCACGATCAGAGTGTCCGGGCCGACCACACAGGTGGACGCAATCGGCGTCGCCTTCTACGTATCGGTGATCAAACGCGGACTGGGGCCGACCTTCGATCCCGATCGCATTATCGTCACTGTGCCGACCACCGAAGGTATTCCGAAGGGATTTCTGTCGAAACGAGCGCTCATGAGGTCTGAGATCAATGGGCTGCGGATTTCCTTTCCGCCGCAGTGGCTTTGGGCGCCGTTTTCGCTCGATTGGGACTTGGCGGAGACGCCACGCGGAGAGTTTGACCGCGCTGGCGCCGGCGGAGCGACGCTTTCCTATTTTCGCAGCGTGCTGACGGACAACATCGCTCGCCACGATCTGCCGCTGAACCGTTTTGCCGCAATCTGCGGGCTGCATCCACGCCGCGTACAGCGCATTCTTGCGGCACAAGGAACCTGCTATCGTCAGATGAAGGACGAGATACGCCGGAGCGTCACTGTGGACCTCCTGTCGAACACGAGTACTCCTATCGCGCAAATCGCACTGCAGGTTGGCCTCTCAGGCCCGTCCGCCCTCGACCGGGCATTCAGGCAATGGACCGGCAAGACACCGACACGCTTTCGGTCCGAATCCACTTCACCGAAGAGTGCATCAAAAGGAAGTCGTTCACGTCCTGAATGATAAGATAATTGCCCACAATCGACGCGGCGTCACCAAAGCGCGTTTAGACGACGGGCGTATGTCTGCTTTGGGTCGGGTCATTAGCTGACGTCGGCGGCCAGATCTGGGATGTCCGCTTTACCCCCTAAAGCCGACATCCTGAGCGCCGAAATCGATGTCCGCTAAGGTCCGATGCTGTCGATAAAGTAGGCGGCACAACCGACTTGGTCCCCCTCGCTGCTGCGAGGCTGAGGTGCTTCTCGCCTTCATCTGCACCCCATCTGGGGCTCGACACCGACGCCACAGGACAGCACTGGCACCGGAACTCACGCAACTGACGCAGCCGCAAGGTTTGGCGGAGGCCACACCAGACAAAGGGCCATTGTCTTGAGGTTCTGCACGATGGCCGCGAGGTGGAACTCGTCGCGCGCACCGGAGAGGCCGCGCAATCGCAGCCGCTCGAAGCCGTGATGCGTCTTCAAGTGTGCAAAGCGCATCTCGACGCGCTTCCTCTCGTCACGCGATCTAGCGAAGGCCTTGGTCTTCATATTCCGCCGAGCCACGTCGCGGGCATCCTCGTGAACATCGCGCGGGATCTTGCGGGCCGCATCCCCGGTGCAGCATCGCTGCCTTAAAGGACAGACATCGCAGTCTCGCTTTGAGGCGCGGTAGAGCAGCGTGCGCCCGTCATGCACCGTGCCGCTGGTGCGGAGCGGCTTGCCGTTGGGACAAATGTAGTGGCCATGCCGTTTGTCCCAGATGAAGTCGGCCCGCGAGAAGATGCCGTCGGCTCGAGCGCTCTTCTCCCAGACCGGGATATGCGGCGTGATCCTTTTGTCGTTGACCAGCCAGCCGAGGAACTTACCGGTTCCGTAGGCGGTATCGGCGGCAAGCCGCTTGGGCTTCAGCGCGAAGCACCGCTCGGTCCGGTCGATCATAGCCTTCGTCGCTGTCACCTCGTCATAGGTCCTGGCCGGTGTCGCCTCGACATCGACGATGACGGCGTTCTCGATGTCGATCAGGTAGTTGAGCCCATAGCCGAACTGCACCCGCTTGTTGGCCTTGGCCGTCCACGCCGAACAAGGATCTGACGGTGAGATCACCTTCGGCGGTTTGCGGTCGGGGTTCGGCTCGGCCGCCTCATCGAGGGCGGCGAGGTACTCGGCGACGGCTCGGGTCTGCCGTCTCTTCTCCGACCAGTCCAGCTCCGCCGGTGCCTTGCCGTGGTAGCGGCTGGCATTGGCTTCGAGCACACTGGCATCGACCGCGAAGCCTTCACCCTTGACGAGGCCCATGGCCATGGCCGCCCAAACGACCCGCTCGAAGACGTGGCGCAGCACGTCGCTCTCGCGGAAGCGGCCCAGGCGGTTGAGCGAGAACGTCGAGTGATGCGGGACCTCGTCTTCGAGATCGAGCTTACAAAACCAGCGATACGCGAGGTGCAGCTCGACTTCTTGGCTGAGCCTGCGCTCAGAGCGGATGCCGCAGCAGTAGCCAATGATGAGCATGCGGATCATGAGCTCGGGATCGACAGACGGACGTCCGATCTCGCTGTAGTAGGGCTCCAGTTCCTTGTGCAGATCGGCCAGTGCCGCTGTCACAAACACGTCGATCCGTCGCAACAGGTGATTCTTCGGAACACGGTCATCGAGATGGAACTCGTAGAACAGCTTGCCCTGGTCCCGTCTGCGCCGCCCCATCATCGCCCGGTCCTCCGTCGCCGATCTCCTCAGCAGACGGAATCACCGTTCGGCGCCACTCTCAACGCCTTTATCGACAGCATCGTCCAGAAGCAGACATGCTCACGGCTCCGACATAGGTCATCAGCACATCAGTGCCGCTCCAGGCCGCAGATTACGGCCTGTTTCCGGCATTCTGCCCATGATGAACCCTTGTTCGGTATAGGTGGCTTCGAGCCCCCGCAACCAACCTAGGCCGATCGCCTCAGCGTCCACTTGGTACGTTCTTGAGCAAATCCAGCCCCCGCAACCACCTTTACCGAACGGGCCATCCTCTCATTGAGGACGGGCCCATTCTTTTTGCCTTTTCCCAAGCCGATCTTGATCATCTGGGCAATCTCGCCGACGATCTCCACTTCGAAACCGCCCTCGACGGGCGCGACGACGATGCTTTCGAGGAGGCTACGCAGGATTTGAATGGCCTCATCCCGGATTTCAGGGTCTTCGAGTGCCTCCTGCAACTGCTCAACTTTTCTTCGACCTAAAAGTCCAACTTCGGAAGACTTCACTCATGATCGAGCGCAAAGGCCCTGCGGACGAATCCAGACTACCCCCCTGGTGGCTCCCCTCTTTCACCGGGCTCTTTCTAGGCTTTACTTTTTTCGTCCTGACTTTCACGCCTTCATTAGTGCCGCGCCCTCCGATTTTTCAGGGTCTCGTCGGCGGCTTGGCCTTCTTCATCGGTTACGCCATCGGCCATGGCGGCTTGGTGCTGTGGCGTTATCTTGAACTGCCGGAAGTGCCACGGCCCTGGTGGCGAGCGGCAAATATCGTGCTTGCACTGGCCTGCGCGATTGCCGCCGCCGTCTACATTCCGCAAGCTGCCACCTGGCAGGACGAAGTCCGCGCCCGTATGAGCATGCCGCCGGCAGAGCCCGCCAACCTGCTGCTGGTGATCCTGATCGCGGGGGTCGTTGCGGTTCTGTTGATGCTGATCGGACATCTATTGATTGTCGGGTTCCGCGCAGCATCGGCAATTGTCTACCGCTGGGTGCCAAGAAGGATCGCCGCGCTGCTCGGGGCTGTGGTCTTCGCTGTGCTGTTGGTGACCTTAGTGAACGGCACGTTGGTCAGCGCCACGATCAGCGCGATCGACCGCGCCCAGGCGCTGACGGATGTCACCAATCCGCCTGGCGCATCCGTGCCGGCCGAAGAGACGCGATCGGGTGGTCCCGGCTCTCAAATCGCGTGGCAAGATCTTGGCCGCGCCGGCAAGCGTTTCGTGACGGAGGGACCGAGAGGGGCTGAGATTGAGGCGTTCACCGGCCGCCCGGCGCTTGAGCCGATCCGGGTCTACGCAGGACTACGCACGGCTGACTCACCCGAGGAGCAGGCGGAAGCGGCACTCGACGATCTGATCCGCATGGGCGCATTCTCGCGCTCGATCTTGGTGATCGCCACGCCAACGGGCACCGGCTGGGTCGACAACAACGGCATCGCGCCGCTGGAAGTTATGCAGGGCGGCGACGTCGCGACCGTTGCCGTTCAGTATTCCTATCTGCAGAGCCCGTTGTCATTGATCCTTGAACCCGGCCGCTCGCAAAAATCCGCTGCCGCCGTATTCAGGGTTATTTATCGCTACTGGAAGAGCCTGCCGGAGGACAAGCGGCCGAAGCTCTATCTTTTCGGCCTCAGTCTCGGCTCGCTCGGATCGGAGGACTCACCCCCGATACACGCCTGGCTCGGGGCCTCGTTCGACGGTGCCGTCTGGGCAGGACCGCCCTTTCGCAACCGCATCTGGCGCGCGATCCAGCGCGACCGGGACGAAAGATCGCCACCTTGGCGGCCGGTCTTCGAGGATGGTTCAAACTTTCGCGTAATCGGTAACGGCGACAGCGCCACCGAATCCCGCGACGATTGGGGGCAGGTGCGGATCGTCTATATCGTCCATCCCAGCGATGCGATCGTCTTCTTCGAAGAGAGCATGTTCTACCGGCAGCCCCAATGGATGATCCCTCCCCGCGGTGAGGATGTCTCTCCCCTGCTGCAATGGTTCCCGATCGTCACCGCGTTGCAGGTGGGGATCGACATGATGCTTGCCGCGGCCGTGCCGCCGGGACACGGACACAACTACGCGGTGGCGGACTATATCGAGGCATGGACGGCAGTTACTGCCCCCCACGACTGGAACGACGAAGACGCAGAGCAGCTCGCCATGGAACTCGATACCGAAGCGGCCATGCACAGTGGATCCTGGTAACGGCCCGACTCATCTCTGCCGCGAAAATCTCTGATCACTTTGGGGTCAAGCGGCGCGCCAATTCGCGATAGGTCAACGCGTGATCGAAATGCCCAGTTTGCAGGAAGATCATCGCCTGCGCGATAACCAGCGGATTGTTCATCATCAAGGTGTGGGTGACCGGAAGGACGACGTGATCAGCCATCCCTTCGACCTTTGTGCTTTTGACCGAAACAGCCCCGTCGTCCTCGCCGGGGATCATGGCGGAGAACACCGGGTTCAGCGATCGGTCTCCGGCGATCACGCCGAGGTCGAAATCGACTGGGCCGAACCGCGCCGGGCCGCCCTCCTCGTCGGTGCCGAGTTGCTGGCCGGCGGGGCCAGTGATGAAGCGGTAAAGGGCGAGATCGGCCATCGCGTCGACCAGTTCGGAGCCTTGATTTGGAGGCGCCAACATGACGACACGCCCGAGGTTGCCCCTATCGTTCATGCCGATCCAGCCGCGTACAAGGATTCCGCCGAGAGAATGGGTGATGAAGTTCACGGTCCGGTCGTCGCAAGCAGCGACCGCATCGGCCAGGTAGCCGACGAGTTTGTCGATGGTCGCGCTGCGTGAGGGATAGTCGAGATTCACGACCTGATAGCCCGCCGCGGAAAGCAGCCGCTCCATCAGAAAAAGCGACCCATCCCCGCGGTTGAGACCGTGGACCAGGACCACACACTCATTCTCGACCGGCGGGATGCGGTCCGACAGGCCTTGTGTCCACGCAACACCTGGGGTCAGGAGTACAAAGCAAAGCAAGAGTATCGTGCGCATGACCTGGCCTCCGGGTCTTGGACGCGACGCGCCTGAGCGCGTCGGCCACATTTTGATGCGATCGGATCGCTGTGTTTGGTCTGCGTTCCTACCACCGATATGTCGTCATTCCAGCGCAGCAAATGTCCGCTTTGGGTCATTCGCGGACATCAGAGCGCAGATTGACTATGTCCGCTTTACCCCTAAAAGCCGACATGCTCGGCGCGAAGATTGATGTCTGTTAGGTGCCAGAAGCAGACATTGAAGCGCGTAACAGCAAGGCAGATGCCCCGCCAGCACGGTGGTGTTCCAAAGGCTGAGCGGTCTGCTCTTTAGTTCGTAGGAATTTTTATGGTGAGCCCTGGAGCGGGTTCTGGGTCGGTCTGATCCAGACCAGTCGCGCTATCGAAGTAGTCCGGTTGCTCCGCCGTCATATCGAACTGCGGTTGCACGGTGGCAGGGCTTTTAGAGCCTATCCGACCCTCAAGATCTTTCACATCAGGTGGCGCGGCGGAAATACTCTCGTCTGTCTCCGACAGAGAGGGAGTGGAGGCATCGCCGATGTCTGGTGATTGAGCAAGCGCGACGGTCGGCATCAAAAGAATGCAGGCCAGAATAAACTTCGGAACTCTCATCGGACATTCCTTCCAATGGCTTCCCGCGAGGATCATGTATCTTCTCTCAGCTTGTCACAACCCTGACTAAAGCCGACATTCGTGGGGTCTGGATCAATGTACGCTTATGACAAAAGCTGACGTTGCGTTTGTCAGCTGGCAGGTCCGCTTGGTGCCAAAAGCGGTCATACCCCCAATCGAAGACAAGAAAGAAGCCCCGCCGAAAAACGGGGCTTCCCTCAGAGAAAACCCGCCTAACTAGCCTTCAGCAGCTTCCTCGTAATACTCCTTGGCCTTCGCCAAATTCTCGTCAGGGTTCTCCATGAACTTCTCTTTGGCCGCCTCGTTGCCGAAGCAATAGGTCTTGCCCTCGTAAGTCGCGTTCACGGAGCAGTCAGTCTCGACCTTTTGCTCCGTGGCAAGGCCCATTGCGCACATGTTGTCGAATTCACCGGTGGCAGCAAGAGCTGTCGTCGCTAGGCCGAGCGCAAGAGCTCCGGCAAGAGACGCTTTCAGATAGTTCATTGTCATGGCGTTTCCTTTCAGGATTGATGCCCTGTAAAGAAAACCATCTGCGCAGTGTTTGTGTTCCGAATTGAACCGGGAACTACGTGCAACTTTTTGTGATTTGCCGCCTTTAACGGCTGTCCACTTGCGGCCAGTAGCGGACATCTCATCACCGAAATTCCAGGTCAGTCAGAGAGGACGGAGCTCCGCGCCGGGTCTCCGGCGCCACAGTCGGGTGATGACAGCTAGCCCGGTGCCAAAGTCTTCAGATTATCGCCAGCATTCTTCTGCTGAAGGCGAGGACCGTGCAGTCCGAAGAGACACGTCTCCACCTCCAAGATGCCCACCAACGCGTCATGTCGGTGGCAACGGTGCAACAACAACTGCGCGCCTCTGGGCTAAACGAAAGGATCGAGATCGGGCCTTATCTAACGAAGCTGTGCGCCAGTCTTGCAACCTCGATGATCGGTGATCGTCGGCCGATATCCATCGAGGTCAAGGCCACTAGTGGCTCGGGGACGTCCAGCGAAGCTGTGAGCCTCGGGTTGATTGTGACGGAACTCGTAATCAACGCCTTGAAGCATGGCTTCCCGGAGGACGATGAGGGCGAAATCCTGGTCAGTTACGACGTGGAGCATTCCGGCTGGCGCCTCTCGGTTGCCGACAACGGCTCAGGAACCAAAGAAGCCACGGACGACGAGCCTCCGCACGTCGGCCTTGGCACGAGCATCGTCGAGGCGCTGGCGCATCAACTTGAGGCTACGGTTCACAAAGCTGGCGGACCTCAGGGCACCATGGTCTCAATTATTGCCCCCGCAGTCAGCTAGAAGCCGAACTACGCCGGCAGTCTCTACTTAGTCTCTCGGAGTGCGATGGGTTTTGGTGCCATTAACAGACGCCTACACCTCGCCAGCCCGCTCCTCGGGGTGATGCACCAAGCGCTTGCCCGCGCGCGAGGGCTCGCGGGAAGCTAGGCGGCCCTCGGGAAGGCTACTTACGATCGAGGTTGCGATCGCGCAGCGGTGTGCTCGATCGGCGCAGCCTGAAGAAGGCGTAGAAATAACTGAGCCAGAGGACGACGGAGAGGCCGTAAAAGATGATGGTTCGCACCGACCACCACGGCCAGGAGCCGGCGGAGCCGATGGCGATCGCGTTAGGGTACCAACTGAAGAGCGTGGAGCGCCACCGATTCCACATGAGGATCACTTCCGTGTCGCGATCCTGAGCAGTCTTGGCGTCGTTGAAGACGCGCTCGCTGTTGCGCTTCAACCACCACCAGGAATTGTCGTTGACCAGCTCGAGCCCCCTGTCGGACCGGTTGCGCATGTAGATGTATTCGATATCGATCGTATTGCCGCGGGCGTCGGGATCGCTGCGGCGCACTTCCGTTCCTGTGATGACGCCGGCTGTCCATGTTGGACGTGCGTATTCCCATCCAAACCAGAGGGGGACACCCACCATGAGTGCAGCGATAGCCAGAACGGGACTTCCCCTGCGCCATAAGATAAAGGCGAGCACGAGAATCGCGAGCACGACAATGTAACCGATAGACAGCCAAGCCTGGAGCATGGCTCAAACCTCACCGCAGATCAGACTCGAAACGGTCGAGCCGCCGCGCCCATTTGCCCATCTCCATCTTCCTCTTCGTCTTGCGGGCTGCTCAGGTTTGTCTGCATTGAACTGGGAAATCTGGCGAAGCAGGCGCGGGAAAAGTGCGTTCAATCTCGAATAGCTCTGGAAATTGAGACGGGATGGTCGGGGTTGAGAGTTGGACCTTTCGGTCCCGAAAAGTCGGCTCCCCTGCATATGGCAATACCGAACCTTGTTCCTCGCTCCGAGCACTGATTTCCGGCCCGTGGTTGAGGACGTTCGCAAGCCTCGGCTCGCGGATGACGGTCCTATCTTGGCAAACCCCATCCTTTTCGGCTTTCCTCCGCATCGGTGCCGAGCCCCAGACCTTTGCCTGCGTGGGTCTCACCGGTCGACCCGTCCAGATCAAAACCACCCCGGTCAACTTGCTTGGGAGCATCCGTCGGCTCCGGCTTGTCCGCCTTGGGGGACGGCTTCGTCGGGTTTTTGGCAACTGCCTTGACATCAGGGTGAGGCCCATCGTCACTCGATGGACGACGATTGGCCGGGTTGTCCTTGTATTCATCGACCTGGACGCCTTTTCCGTCCAAGCTTTGGCCGGGCAGTCTTTGCGTCTTCTCCCGATTGCTGAGGATATCGTTCTTCCTTACCTTCTCATCATCAAATTCTGTTGTCGCCCCGGTTCCACTGCTTTGTCCTGCTGATATTTTGCCAGACATTTTGCGTACTCCGATTTGCTCCACAGGGATTGCGGGGCTTAACAAGAACCAACGCTCACCCTCGGCGAGGGTTCCGGTGTGGGCACCACTGTCGCTGGCAGTCGTTCGGCATCTCTATTGAGTAGGTTCACCGTTCAGCACGGCCGCCGCTCCCACGAAGACACTTTCCGCGCCGTTATCTTTCCCGGCTCCTTCGAGCAACAGAACGCAAGCTACAACGCTGATACCGCGTCAGCTTGCCGATAGCGCGAACGCGGCTATGCCGTCACTGTTCATCATCCAACCGTGGAAGTAGCCTTACATAGCGCAACTCCTCCAACGCAACACCTTAAGAGACACCTCGATCGCATCTGCCTCACGTTGATCGGGATCAACCAAGGTCCGATTTGGGGTCAGTAGCTCAATTAACGACCCTTCGACTTGGCCCATTTAGCGCCGCCTTCGAACATCGGCCCCGGTCGAATTTGAGACTTTGAAGCGCTGGACCACACCCAAAGACCGGCCAGGTCGAACTCCCCGGCTAGTTGGATCGGCAGTTTCGAAGGCACAAGTTACAGGTGGTCCCGATTACTATCAAATGATCTCCGACCGCTCGGGAGCGAGACGTACACACAGGGGTTTCGGACTCGATCTCTATCAGCATAGGCTCTTGGTCCGCCGATGACGTTTCTGAAGCTTACTTGGCAACCGCCAGCGCAACGAGGGCAGCAACACGAGCGATCTTATGACTGCCATGCTCTACGCGACGCTCGCCGGCGCTTGCATACCGCTGGGTGGCCTTCTTGCGCGCATCGAGCGGATACATCCCCTTTGGCTGAAGCGCGAACTGCGACACGGCGTGATAGCTTTTGGCGGTGGAGCATTGATGGCAGGCGTCGCTCTAGTGCTAGTTCCGGAAGGCCAGCGACATCTGTCCACTTTGTCGGTGCTGATCGCCTTCGGCGCGGGCGGCTTCACGTTCTTCCTGGTCGAACGGATGATCGAGCGCCGCGGCGGTGGCTTCGCGCAATTCATAGCCATGCTGCTGGACTTCGTTCCGGAGTCGCTCGCGCTAGGTGCAATGCTGGCTGCGGAGTGGGAGGCGGGATTGTTGCTGGCCGGGCTGATCGCCCTGCAGAATTTGCCGGAAGGTTTCAATGCCTACCTAGAACTGCGGGCGCGCGACGCGCTGCGCTCGGGACAGATCCTTGCCGGTTTCTGCGCGATCGTGCTCCTCGGTCCACTCGCGGCGTGGTTGGGATTCAGCTATCTGCGAGAGACGGGCGGCGCGCTGGGAGCGATGATGCTATTCGCTGCGGGCGGAATCCTCTACCTGACCTTCGACGATATTGCGCCACAGGCGCATCTTGCGCGCCGGTGGGCGCCGGCGCTGGGCGCTGTCGCAGGTTTCATGCTTGGCCTTCTTGGACAAATGCTGCTGCGCTGAAGAGCCCGGCGCCGATCACCGCAATCTCAACCCATTTCACCATTGACCGTGTCCCCCGATCGCTGCCCAGT
Organism: uncultured Alphaproteobacteria bacterium; assembly: GCA_963825655.1. Taxonomy (GTDB): domain Bacteria; phylum Pseudomonadota; class Alphaproteobacteria; order Rhizobiales; family Methyloligellaceae; genus Methyloceanibacter. The sequence goes on along the minus strand of CAWGTS010000005.1, from coordinate 865,241 downwards.
TTGCGGAGGTCCGCGCCCACAACACGGATCCGAACTGAGGCCTAGAATAACGGACATGCCGAAGCATCTCGCCGCGGTTAGCTTATGACCCAAAGCGGACAGCCCTCCTCAAACCCCCCCCCCGACATCAGGTCGGTGAAGAATGCGGGCGCGGTGGCGCTTTAACGATATCGGTCTCGTCAGAGGATGCTAATCGGCGACGAACCGCAGAGCTATACGAGTTGCCGTAACATTTTCGCGCTGACAGCTTGCACAGTCGCGGTCTTGGCAGATTTAGCGAAATTCAGAAAGAGTGAAGCTGATGATTGAAAATTCCATCGTCGAAACCGTAGATCAAGAGCACGAGCGCTGGATCGTCCTGAAGCAGCTTGAGGAATGGATCGAGATCCCGATGATCGTGCTGAGCGTCGTGTGGTTTATTCTGGTGCTAGCCGAACTCCTATGGGGTGAAGGTGGTCTGTTCGAGGTGTTCGGTACAATCATCTGGATCATTTTTATCGGCGAGTTTGTGCTCCGCCTCGTGATCGCGCCAAGTAAGCTCGCTTTTCTCCGGAGCAATGTAATCATATCACTGTCGCTCCTTGTTCCTGCTTTGCGCATGTTTCGCGTACTGCAGGCATTCCGCATCTTACGAGCCGCCCGTGGCCTAAGGCTCTTGCGGATCGTTGGTACCGCGAACCGGAGCATGAATACCCTCAGGCGCAGCCTTGGGCGGAGAGGGCTTGGCTATGTACTACTAATGACGCTGGCCGTGGTGCTGCTCGGCGCGGCGGGCATGCTCGTCTTCGAGCCCGCCCGCGAGGTGGCAGGCGGCTTCGAGACCTTTGCTGACGCCTTATGGTGGACAGCAATGCTGTTGACTACCATGGGATCAGGCTTTTGGCCGGTCACCGCAGAAGGCCGCGTGCTCGCACTTCTCCTGTCCATCTACGGGATCGTCGTATTTGGCTACATTACGGCGAGTTTTGCGACCTTCTTCATCGGCCAGGAGGCGCAGGATCAGGAGGGCGAAGTTCCCGGTATCGGAGACATAGCGAGTTTACGCGAGGAAATCGCAGCTTTGCGCGCCGACATCCGCCAGCGCAAAAGCTGATCAAATTCACGTCCTGGCGATGGCTCTCACCACCGGTATCTGAAACTTTCCGGCGCCGCCGCGGATAAGCCGTGCTAGCCGCCTACACTCTCCGTATGATGAAAAAGGGTACGAACTCACTCGGCATCAGTCGCACCCGGCGCTGACCGTGGCGTACTTAGCAAATTTTCGTTGACTTGGATCAAAGGACCCCAACGCACCGCTAGCTATAATGAAACTAACCGAGTGGATTCAGGGACAGTTCAAATGGGAGATGGATCATGTCGATCGGACTGATACTTATCATCATCCTCGTTATTTTCTTGCTTGGTGGCTTCAGTGGCCGCTTCGGCGGGTACGGCTATGGCTTTGGCAACGGCGGCATCGGTGTCATCGGCCTCATCCTGATCATCCTGGTCGTGCTGCTTCTCATGGGCAAGCTTTGATCTGACATGGGGGGTCTGCAAGATCCGAAAACTCGATCGCCTCCGGTTCCGCCAACGCTTGTGTGGCGGCCAGTACGGCCGCCACACAAGGGATCAGAAGGCGCATGATCGCGTCTCCTTGCTTGGGTGTGTCACGATCAGTTTCCGACTTTCTCGGGAAAGGCCGCCGTCACATCTGGCATCCCGGTTGAGAATTCAGCGTTCCACGCCGCTTCCGAGATCGGCTCGAACCGGGGCTTGTCTTCAGGCTCGAACCGGATCGGCTGACCGGCGAAGACCGGAAGCACTTTGTCGTCGCTCACAGTGACAACACCGTTGACGATCACGGCTTTCATGCCCGTCGAAGGGATAGCGCCCTTTTCGTAGGTTGAATTGTCCGTGAAGAGTTCGGGGTCGAACACCACGATATCGGCAACCATGCCAGTCTGGATGCGGCCGCGCTCTTGCATGAACTTCAGACCGGTATCGCCCAGATGCTTGGCAGCGTTGTAGCTGAGGATCGACATCAACTGCATCATGGGGATGTTGTTTTCCCGACCGAGCCGAATCGTAGCGCCTCGGGAGCCAGCCGTGCGGGGGTGGGTGCCGCCCACCTGGTCCAGCGGGAAATCCCACGGGCCGAGGTACGGCTCGGCACCAACCGCATCGCTGGCCATGGTCACGCCCTTCAGCGTCAGCCACTTCGCCTGGTCTTCGGCGGGCATCTTGAATATGACGATCGGCCTGGTCGGTTCGGATGCGACGGTGGCCTTGTAGGTCTCCAAGGTATAGTACTCACCCGTGACCGGATCTAGCATGGTATCTTCATAGCGTTTACCCATTTCGTCGATCCAGCTCTTAGGCTCCAGGAACGAAGCATTAATCGTGGTGGAACCCGCAGCGTAGGGATAGATTTCACCCCAGATGTTGTGGCCCTGTTCCTGAAGCCCAATAATCATTTGGTGTGCAAGCCGCCAGCCGGGGTTGTTGAAGTGCAGGACGATCGCCGGGGCGCCAAGCGCCAAGGCGTTGGCGACGAGTTCCTGCGCGCCGTTGTTCTCGGTCGTGTCGGTGCCGAGCGTATAGCGTGTATGTGCACCGGTCGCGCGGCCATACCGTGCCCCGACTTTCTGCACCTCGAACATCTCGCGTGAAGAGACACCATCTCTCATGTAGCCCACGGTGCTGCCGATGCCGGGGGCGCCAGCCTGCAGGCCCTTGTCAATCTCTTCGAGAATCGCGTTGCCCTGCTCTAGGGTCGGGCGCGTCACGCTCCAGCCAGTTTTCTTCCGGGTTTCATAAGCGGCTATGGGGCCGTTTATCAGGTAATCGCCGCCGTCTGACCCGTCGATGAACATCGCGCGGGCAAACTCGTGGCTGACCGCGCAGCCATAGTTGGCCTGGGTCACACCTGCACGCGCTTCGTACCAGGCCGCGACATAAGATCCCGCACAGCCCATCTCGAAATCCATGCTGCTGGTCAGCCCGTCGCGCAACCCGAGACGGTAGCCGATCGGCGCCTGAAAGTGGAAATGGGTGTCGATGAAGCCCGGCGCCACAATATGGCCGGTGGCATCCACCGTCTCGGCCCCCGTGAGCGCGTCTTTGCTGATCGCAACGATACGGCCGTCCTTGATGCCGACATTGGCGATATCATCAAACAGGGTTTCAGGGTCCATGACCCTGCCACCCGTGATGACAAGGTCGTAGTCTTGAGCAAATCCGCTCGATGCTGCCAGGCCACTCAGGATGAATGTGCCGACCATCAGATAACGCTTCAACATCGGTCTATTTTCTCCATATTTGGAATGTCGACATCGATTAGTCAGTGAGTTTGCGTTCGTTGTGACGCACCGGCAGAGCGTGCGCCACCGCGAGGTTCATGCCGTTCATTGCTTCGCCACCGGAGCCAAGTAGAAGTAGTCGAACATCGTGCGGGCGATCTCGGCAACCGCCCGATCCCTGTCCGAAACGGATGTCTCGCTGCTGTTCGTGAACACGGCGATGGCAAACCGTCGACCGTCGGGGAGCGTGATATAGCCGACGTCGTTGGCCACTCCGCCTGTGAGTCCGGTCTTGTGCGCGACGGGCGTTCCCTTCGGCAGCAGCCCCTTGAGACGGGCAGCGCCGGTGCGCGTCCGCGACATGACTCCCAGCAGGAACTCGCGGCTCTCGGGGCTCATCGCCGTTCCATCGTCGATGGCAAGCAGCAGTTGCAGCATCGCAAGAGGCGTTGCGTGGTCGCGGGGATCCGCCTCGAAGTCCGGATTGCGATCAGCCTGCTCCGTCACCAGTGCCGGGTTGTTCCTGTAGGCCTCCGCGACGACTTCTGGCGTGGCCGGCCCCGGCAAGCCGTAGAAATCCCGGAGAATTTCAGTGGTTAGCCGATCGACCCTGAAATCGGTGATCCCGAGCCTGCGCAGGTTCTCGGTCACTGCCGCTGGCCCGCCTGCCAGGCCCATAGAGACGTCGGTCGCAGTGTTGTCGCTCTCCGTGATCATCACCTCGATCAGGTTCGCCACCGAGAGCTGGAGCCCGGGGTGGGGAAATGTCTCGGCAAGCGCAGTTTCGCCCACAACCATCATGTCGAGCGGGACTTCGACCAGTTGGTCGAGACTGAGTTCCCCCCTGTCCACGCGATCCAGCACGGCAGTGGCAATCGCAACCTTGTAGGTGCTGGCCATGGCGAAGGTCTCATCACCATTGAACGCGATGACCTCGTCGCCGCCGATTTCCTGCGCCGCGAATCCTATGCGCCCGGCAAGCCCCGACGCGATCTGTTCGATCGCGGCACCAACAGATTGTCCTTGCGTTGTCTGGCCGTATGCCGGGCCGAAGGTAGCCGCCGCGGAAACCGCGAGGGCTACGATAACATGACGATATTGCATGTCGTGGCTTTCCTTTGGTGGGACGACCTGACTGGCCCGCTCGTTTGTGCCGCCGCAGGCTGGGGTGCCAGCCCGAGCCCGGGCGGCACCAGCTGCCGCTCCTATTGCAACTCCGCGCGCCATGAAGCGGCGTCGGGAAATACCCTTCGGAGCTTCGTTATCTTTGTCGTGTTCGACACCCATGGACTTTTTATCCAAGTGTGACCCTTCTAGTGATTCCGTGTTTTCAGTCCGCAACGGCATTGCGGATCGGCCGACCATGGGGTGCGTCCAGCACCAGCTCGCCGTCGCGCACTGCGAAGCCGCCGTTCACGATAACGGTTTGCACACCAACGGTGAGCTGATTGGCATTTTCGAAAGTGGCAAGGTCGGCGACCGTGGCGGGATCAAAGACAACGATATCTGCGTCCATCCCGACCTGCAGCCGGCCCTTGGTGCGCATCTGCGGCACGCTTTGTTGCATTTTCTCTCTCTCGAATCTTTCAGGCTGGCCTATTTGGCTTGATGTCCAAAGGTTCGCTCTGTACTTCCGCCTGCTACCATGGCTTCCAACCGATCTGTTTGCATTATGTGCCAATCAGAGCAGAATGTTGTCGTGTAGAGTTAATCCGTGAGAGCCTAGGGTGCAGTTCGGATGAGCAAACGGTCTGACCCAAGATTCACGCGTGCAATGATGGCGTTGATACCGCTCGCCGCTGCATTCCGCCGGAGGGGCGGCGATGCGGAAGCGGTCCTTGCCCGAAACAATCTTCCCCTTGACGCGCTGACCGAGCCTACCCTGTTGATCGAGGCGTCCGCCTGTTATGCGGCCATCGAGGATATGGCGGAGTCCCTTGGCGATCGGTATTTCGCCGCACAGGTTGCGCTGGAAGCGGCCGAAACGGGAACGCCGGCTCTACGTACGGCGGCGAGCCATGCGACAACACTCGGAGGTTTTCTCGCCCGCGTGGTCATCGAAGTCGCCGCGCAGGTAGACAATGTGCGCTACCGGTTGTCTGATCCACCCCCACTGAAGTGGTCCGACTCGAAGTATGGCTTTAGGCCTGAGGAGGATCTGGGATGGCAAGGAAGAGACACAAGCCGGAAGAGATTGTTGCGAAGCTGCGTCAGGTGGATGTCCTGACGTCGCAAGGCCGGAGTACGCCCGATGCGATCCGTTCGATCGGCGTGAGCGAAGTAACGTATTACCGCTGGCGCCAGGAGTATGGCGGCCTGAAGTCGGGCCAGGTAAAGCGGCTGAAGGATTTGGAGCTTGAGAATGCCCGGCTGCGTAAGGCTGTCTCCGATCTAACTCTCGACAAGCTGATCCTCAAAGAGGCGGCCCGGGGAAACTTCTAAGCCCCGCGCGCCGGCGTGCCTGTATCGAGCATGTGCAATGTGAGCTTCACGTATCCGAGCGCCGCGCCTGTGCGGCGCTCGGCCAGCATCGCTCGACGCAGCGCGAGGTGCCGCGGGGCCTTGAAGACGAAGAGCGGCTGATCGCCGACATCATCGCGCTGGCCCGACAATATGACCGCTACGGCTATCGCAAGATCGCGGGGCTGCTGCGGGATCAGGCCGGTTGGGTCGTCAATGACAAGCGGGTCGAGCGGATCTGGCGGCGTGAGGGGCTGAAGGTTCCGAAGAAGCAACCCAAACGCGGTCGTCTGTGGCTGCATGACGGATCTTGCATCCGTCTTCGGCCGGAGCACCGCAATCACGTCTGGTCTTACGACTTCGTGGAGGATCGGACCCATGACGGGAGAAAGTACCGGATGCTCAACGTGATCGACGAGTTCACGCATGAGTGCCTGGCAATCCGCATCGATCGCAAGCTGAAAGCCGTCGACGTGATCGACGTGCTGTCGGACCTCTTCATCCTGCGCGGCGTGCCCGGACACATCAGGTCGGATAATGGGCCAGAGTTCGTCGCCAAGGCAGTGCAGGAATGGATTGCCGCGGTGGGTGCCAGAACCGCCTACATCGCGCCGGGCAGCCCATGGGAGAACGGATACGTGGAAAGCTTCAATGCCAGGCTTCGCGACGAGCTGCTCGACGGCGAGATCTTCTACACGTTGAAGGAGGCACAGATCGTGATCGAGAGTTGGCGGCGCCATTACAACGCTGTGCGCCCCCATGCTTTCTAGGCTACAAGCCGCCGGCACCCGAAGTGTTCGTGCCTGCCCTTGCGGCGTGGCCGCCTGCGCGCACTCAAACCGCTCCGACGGCCACGCTCCCCCTCGCGCCGAGACCGCCGCTAAACTAACATTGACACTGGACCACTCGATGGGGGCCGATCATAGCATCCGACGTGTCCAATTTGTCTAAAATGTCCAACTCGACAAACGATGTTGTCACGCTGATAGAGAAAGTTGTCCAACTTTGTCCAATATACGGGGGTGAATGACCCCGAACAACGGCGCACACTGACGGACTTAACCCTTTGTTTACTTTGACTTGTGCGTACAACGGCACACAGGTTAACTTTTTCCTCACTCTGATAGGGCAGGATTGATCCTGTTGATAGTGGGCGCGGGGGATTGAGTAGCCGCGTCGAAGTTTGGGGACGGTTTGTTATGCGTTCGTTCCATTTGAACGCCCCTATCATTGGGGTGGGCACTCTAATGTTGTCAGTATTGCTGCCCACCCTTTCTCCCCTCAAGGCCGGGGAGAAAGGGGCAAACGATATCGCGGCGGTGGCCACACGGCCCGCGCCGCAGGGCCTGACGGAACTGAAATCCACGCTCGATCATTCTGATCGGACGGTAGCGCTGCAGGCGTTGCAGATGGCGCTCACTGAGCTCGGCGACGGGGTGACGCTGGTTTGGCGCCGCCCGGTGAGACAGCTCTCGGGCCGCGTAAAGCCTGTTTCCGCCTTCCGGGACGATCAGGGCCGCATTTGCCGCCATGTCGTCTATTCGCTCGCACACGGTGGGCAACAAAGGAAGATCGAGGGCGTCGCCTGCCGCGAGGAAGACGGCCGCTGGTCGATCGCAGGTTAGAGGGATCCAGATGTCAGAACCTCGGAAAACCATGACCAAGGCCTCCTCCTTGGGCGAAAGCAGCGAGGAGACCCCCAAGGGCACGAACGCGGCGCAGAGCCGGCGGTTCACTCCCTTGCGGTCTTATATGACCCGCGCGCAGGCGCTGTCGCGCGAGGCCCGTGGTGAGCTGGGGCTGTCCCGGCTTGTTCCGGTGGCGCGGCTTCACGGCTAGGCGCTTTCCCGCGCCTATTGGTCCCGCCGGTTCGAGGCCGAAAGGCCTTCCGGCACCGTGCGCCCGGTGTATAAAGCCCCGAATTCGTGCGACGAAGGAGCGCTTATGGCGGACGGCGGAAATCTCATGGCAGGCAAGCGCGGCGTCGTGTTCGGCGTCGCCAATAACCGCTCGATCGCCTGGGGCATCACCAAGGCCGTCTCGGCGCAAGGTGCCGAGGTCGCGCTGACCTATCAAGGCGAGGCCCTGAAAAAGCGTGTCGGGCCGCTCGCCGCCGAGATCGGTTCCAAGCTCGTGCTGCCGTGTGACGTGACCGACAAGGCCTCCGTCGACGCGGTGTTCGAGACGCTCGCCAAGGAATGGGGCAGCATCGACTTCCTCGTTCATGCCGTGGCGTTCTCCGACAAAGACCAGCTCGACGGCCGCTACGTCGACACGACGGAAGACAATTTCACCAAGACGCTGCGGGTCTCCTGCTTCTCCTTCACGGCGCTCGCTAAGCGCGCCGAGAAGCTGATGCCCAATGGCGGCTCGCTGCTGACGCTCACCTATTACGGCGCCGAGAAGGTCATGCCCCATTACAACGTGATGGGCGTGGCCAAGGCGGCGCTGGAGACTAGCGTGCAGTATCTCGCGGCCGATCTCGGCAAGAACAATATCCGCGTCAACGCTATCTCGGCCGGACCGATCAAGACGCTTGCTGCGAGCGGCATCGCCGACTTCCGCTACATTCTAAAATGGAACGAGTACAACTCGCCCTTAAGGCGCACCGTGACCATCGAGGATGTGGGCGGCGGGGGGCTTTACCTTCTCTCCGACCTGTCCAACGGCGTCACCGGCGAGGTGCTGCATATCGATGCGGGCTACCACGTGGTCGGCATGAAAAACGCAGACGCGCCCGACATCTCCGTGAAGGAGTAATGGGACGCCGGCCTGAGACCGGCGCCCCATCTTCTCTTTAGACCTTGCGGAACACGGCGCCCGCGACGGAGCGCGGACGTTCGCGCACGCGGCCGTCGTCATTGCCCGACTTGACGATCCATTGTCCGCCTTTCGTGCGGCCGGTAATCATCCCCACATGGTGAGACCACACGACCACGGCGCCGACACGGGGACCGTTCAGGGCATGGCCCCGCTTGGCCCAGTTGCGCGCCAGATTGTATTCGGGCCCGCCGCCCTTCTGGGTGCGCATCCACCAGCCGCACCACCGCGCGGGCCTTGGGCCGACACTGTGGCGTCCTGCAGTGGCCCGCTCCGATTTGCGCGTCCTCGCGGTCTCGTTCGCGGTCGCCGCCGGCGAAGCGTTCTTCGCGAAGGCAGACGGGAAGGCTTGGACGGGGGCGAGCGGCACGGCACTCGCCAGGATCAGGACGGTCAAACTCATGAACAACGCATGCGCAGCACGCATCTTCTACTCCTTACTTGTTGTCTTTGGGAGGGTGACCGGCGAAGTCTCGGCCGGTCGGCGCTAGGGAACGCGCTTGAGCGCAAGCTACGGAAAAACAAGACGAAACATGGCGCGCGCCGCGGCCAAGATGGGTCCATTTCTGGGCGGGTAGGCGCCCGAAAGGGTCTCAACCAGCCACGGTCCCAGGAATCCTGCCGTTTGACCCTTCACGCCCCCTCAACTAGAAGCGGCTAGAGAGACGCCATGTCGCACAACAGCTTCGGACACCTATTTCGCATCACCACCTGGGGCGAGAGCCACGGGCCGGCGATCGGCTGCGTAATTGACGGCTGCCCGCCAGGCCTTCCCATCACGCAAGCGGAGATCCAGGCCTATCTGGACAAGCGCAAGCCCGGCCAGTCGAAATACACGACCCAACGGAAGGAGCCCGATACCGTCGAGATCCTGTCCGGCGTGTTCGAGAACGAAGGCGGCGAGCAAGTCACCACCGGCACCCCTATTGCGCTTGAGATCAAGAATGTCGATGCGCGGTCCAAGGACTATGGGGACATCAAGGACAAGTTTCGCCCGGGCCACGCCGACTACACCTATTTCCTGAAATACGGCCTGCGCGACTGGCGCGGCTCTGGGCGCGCATCCGCGCGCGAGACGGCGACGCGCGTGGCGGCGGGCGCGCTGGCGCGGAAGGTCGTGCCGGGTTTGCGCGTGCGCGGCGCGCTCGTGCAGATCGGGCCGCATAAGGTCGACCGCGACGACTGGGATTGGGACGAGATCGACAACAACCCGTTCTTCTGCCCGAGCGCAAAGACGGCGAAGGTCTGGGCCGACTATCTCGATGAGGTTCGCAAGGCCGGCTCCTCCGCCGGCGCGGCAATCGAAATCGTGGCCGAGGGCGTGCCCGTCGGGCTTGGCGCCCCGGTTTATGCCAAACTCGATCAAGACATCTGCTCGGGGCTGATGAGCATCAACGCGGTGAAGGGTGTCGAGATCGGCGCCGGCTTCAACTCGGCCGCGTTCTCAGGCGAAGAGAATGCCGACGAGATGCGCATGCACACGAACGGTACACCGGAATTCATGTCCAACAATGCGGGCGGGATCCTCGGCGGAATCTCCACGGGGCAGCCCGTGGTCGCGCGCTTCGCAGTGAAGCCGACCTCTTCGATCCTCAATGCGCGCAAGACCATCGACACGACAGGCAGCGACACGGAAGTGTCCACGAAGGGCCGCCATGACCCATGCGTCGGTATCCGCGCCGTGCCGATCGGCGAGGCGATGGTGGCCCTCGTGCTGGCCGACCATTATTTGCGGCACCGTGGCCAGACCGGCCAGGACTAAGTTCCACTGATACTCCCGCCTACGCGGGCACCATAAAGAAGAATGCAGTTCGAGAAGATCGTCATCCTGACCGGCGCCGGGCTCTCCGCCGAAAGCGGGCTCGGCACGTTTCGTGGCACGGACGGGCTGTGGGATCAGTACGACATCGAAGAGGTGGCGACGCCGGAATGCTTCGCGCGAAACCCGGTCAAGGTCCACGACTTCTACAATATGCGGCGCGGCTGGCTTAAACAGGCCAAGCCCAACGCGGCACATTTCGCCCTCGCCAAGCTGGAGCACGATCACACCGGCGCGGTGCTGACCGTGACCCAGAATATCGACGGGCTGCATGAGGCCGCGGGCTGCAGCCATCTCATTCATATGCATGGGGAGCTGGCGAGCGCTCTATGTGCCCGCTGCGGGACGAGCCTGCCCTGGCATGAAGACCTGTCGCTGACGACCGCCTGCCCCGTCTGTCACAAGGCAGGCTTCTTGCGGCCGGACGTGGTCTGGTTCGGCGAGATGCCGCATGAGATGGAGCGCATCATGGAGGCGCTGTCGCGCTGCGATTTGTTCGTGGCCGTGGGCACAAGCGGCATGGTCTATCCGGCGGCGGGCTTCGTGGCCGAGGCAAAGCATGCCGGCGCCCATACGGTGGAGCTCAATCTCGACCCGTCCGATGGCGCGAGCCTCTTCGATGAGGCGCATTACGGCCCGGCGACCGAGGTGGTCCCAGCCTATGTGGACAAGCTGCTCGGCTAACGCGCCAGATGCGCGACCACTTCCACGTGACTCGAGAACAGGAACTGATCGACCGGCACCACGCGGGTAATACGGTAGCCGCCATCGACGAGCAGGCGGAGATCGCGGGCCAGTGTGCCGGGATTGCAGGACACGGCAACCAGCCGCTTCACCTTGGACTTGGAGAGCATCTCGCTTTGCGACGCGGCGCCGGCGCGCGGTGGGTCGAACACGACCGCGTCGTAGAGATCGAGCTCCTTGCCGCCCAGGGGGCTCCGGAACAGATCGCGGGCAAGCGTGCGGACCGGCTTGAGCTTGGGCGTGTGCCGTGCGGCTTCGGCGAGTGCGCTGAGCGCAGCCTCATCCGTCTCATAGGCATCGACGGCTGAGCTTCCGGCAAGTGCAAGCGCGAAGGTACCGAGCCCGGCGAACAGGTCGGCGATGCGCTTCGCGCCGGCGACGCCTTCGGTCACCAGCGCCGTCATGATCGCCTCGGCCTGCGGAGAGGCCTGCAGGAAGGCGCCGGGTGGGAGCTTCACTTGCGCGGGCCCAAACCGTACGGTTGGCGGCGCGAGCATCAGGCTCTCCCCGCCGACCGTGATGCGCGCCACGCCGAGCGTCCCCGCCTCGCCGGCCAGCCTGGCCAGCGCGGACTCCTTGGGCCGCACGCCTTCCACAACGATGTCGAGCCCGGTCTCCGTCTCGGTGACACCGATGCGAGCTTCGCGCCTACCGCCGAGCAGCGGCGCCAAAGCCGCTTTCAACTTTGGAAGGCGGGCAACGATGCCGGGCGACAGGATGGGACACACGTCGATGTCGATGAGATCATGGGAACGGGCGCGGCGATAGCCGAGCACAACACCCCGACCGTCCCGGCCAAGGCTGAACGTGGCGCGGCGGCGGCTGCCCAGCGACACGGGCCGCACATGCTCGACCTCGGCGTCCAGGCCGCGTGACTTCAAGGCTTGCACCATGAGATCCCGCTTCCAGGCGAGATAGGTCGCCTCCTCCAGATGTTGGAGGGCGCAGCCACCGCAGGTGCCGAAATGGGGACAGACGGGCTCGATCCGCTCAGGGCTCGCGTCGAGCAGCTCTATGAGCGCGGCATGCTTGCCGTCTTCGCCAAGCGCGACGCGGACCCGCTCGCCCGGCAAGGTGAACGGCACGAAGAGCGGGCTGTCCGGCGCTTCCGCGATGCCGTCGCCTTGGGCGCCGAGGCGGGCGATCTCCACCTCAAGAGGCATTTCGGGCCCCGATCAGAAACTCCACATTGCCGCTACCGCCAGTGATGGGCGACGGCATCACGCCAATGACTTGCCAGCCTTCGCTCTCCAGAAAGTCGCGAACCCGCGTGATGGCCCGCATCCACTCCGTCTCGTCCCGGACGATGCCGCCTTTGCCGATCGCCTCGCGGCCCGCCTCGAATTGCGGCTTCACCAGCACCACGAGCCAGGCGCCCGGTGCGGCACGCTTCAGCGCGGCCGGCAGGGCTTGTGTCAGGCTGATGAAACTCACATCGGCGACCATGGCCGTGACTGGCTCCGGGATGAGCGTTTGGTCGATCTTCCGGGCGTCAGTCGCTTCTAGGGACACGACGCGGGGGTCGGCGCGGAGACGCTCATGGAGCTGGTCGCGGCCGACATCGACCGCATAAACCTTCGCTGCCCCTTCCCCCAGCAGCACCTCCGTGAAGCCGCCGGTTGAGGCGCCGACATCCAGCGCCACGGCACCATGAGGCGAAAGCCCGAAAGAGCGAAGTGCGGCGATAAGCTTGAGCGTGCCCCGGGAGACGTGACTGCTGCCCGCATCCGCCGCGACGGCGAGCGGCGCATCCTCGGCGACCAGGGCGCCCGGCTTGAGCACGGGCTCCCCCGCCACGGTGACGCAGCCCCGCCGCACCAGGTCGGCGGCGCGGGCGCGGGAGGGGGCCAACCCCTCCTCCACCAATCTTTGATCGAGACGTCTTTTTTTGTGGCTGGGCAAATCGGGTTCTCATATGCTCCGCGACGCGTCGAGAGTCCTCGCGCGCGGACGAAGGCCGGGAGCGGCCGCCACCGCATCATATACACTGCGATGCGCCCCGCTCGGCGTGCCCCTCGCGGAGACCTCGTGAGCCAAAACTCTTCGAGCCAAGACTTTTCAAGCCGAGACTCTTCGAACCAAGACTTGACGGCTTACCTTACCCACAAATGCGAAGTCCGAAACCGTGACGTAACCGGCGGTTATTCCGTCGTCGCCCGGGCCGTAATCGAGCCCGGCGAGATCATCGGCGTGTGGAGCGGCCGAATCATCGGCCGGGCCGAACTCGATGGGCTGCCGGAGGCGACCCGGCGTCACACCGTGCAGATCGAGGAGGAGCTGTTCCTCGCCTCAATCAGCCCGGAGGAACCACCGGACTTCATCAATCACTCTTGCGAGCCGAATGCTGGGCTCGATGGCCAGATCGCCATCGCTGCCTTGCGGCGCATTCTGCCCGGCGAGGAGGTGACCATCGACTACGCCATGTGCGATGGCTCGCCTTACGACGAGTTCGACTGCGCCTGCGGCTCTTTCCTTTGCCGGGGCAAGGTGACGGGTGACGACTGGCGCGATCCAGTTCTGTGGAAGCGCTACGCCGGCCACTTCTCGCCTTACCTTCAACGGCGCATCGAGGCCTTGAAGCGGGCGCGGGTAACGCAGCGCCCAAGGCAAAAGCGGGGTCTCGCTCTGGCGAGCGATGCCCCTGGCGATGCCCGATGAAGCCGGCGACTGTCCCGGGCGCCAGCAGGCGCCCGCTCCCTCTCCCTCATCACAACGCGACAATAGGAGCGCGAGAAATGCTGCTCATCAGCACCTATGTGGGCCAGAGCTCCATCGAAGGGCTCGGCGTGTTCTCAGGCGAATACGTGCCGTGTGGACGTCTGATCTGGAGCCTCAACCCAAAGTTCGACATCTTCGTCAACGAAACGGAGATCGGTGCCCTGCCTCCCCAGGTGCAGGGTTTCCTGGCTCGTTACAGCTATCCCCATCTGGAGATGGACGGCTACCGCGTGATCGACATGGACAATGGAAAGTTCATGAACCACAGCCTTAGCCCCAACACCGATTTCCGCATTTTTGACAGAGGCTATGCGCTGGCCGACATCGCCCCTGGGGACGAGATTACGTGCAACTACCATGAGTTCGATCCGGGCTTCGTGGGCTTCATGGCTGGTTTGTTGGCGGCGGTGACCGAGATGCCGCTCACCGCAACGGCCCCTTAGAGCATTGATTATCTGCGGGAATCGCCACGGGGAGGGTTAACCACCCTCCCCGTCGGCAAGCTTGCCATGTTTGCCAAGGATCGCCCTGTAGACTAAGCAAGAACCGCCCTCGAAACCCTGCCGCGAGCTCTCATGACAAAGCACGTCCTCCTGTCCGCTCTTCTCGCCACGGCTCTGCTTGCCGGCACGCAGTTCGCGCCGGCGCGTGCCCAAGCGGCCAATATCTGGCAGGCCAAGACGAGCGGAAGTTTCGTGACGCTCCGCTACGGGCCGCTCAACGAAAGAGAGAAGCCCCTCTTTCTGTTGTCCTGCCTGAACGGCGTCAGCATCGCCGTGCTCTCGGTGTATATGGACTTCCCGGAAAGTCAGCCTGGCGATCCGATCACCGTCAAATTGAGTGCCGGCGGTCAGTCCACATCCGTGGCGGGCGAGTCGGCGCAGGAGGATGGCACCGGCGTGATCTACTTTGAGGCCGGAGACATCGCGGTGAAGCCTATCGTCAAGGTCCTGCGTGAGAAGGGTGCCGTGTCGATGACGTCCGACGCGACCGGAAACGATCTTGCGGAATCCGGCCGTGCCGAGGCGATCGCCGAATTCACCAAAGACTGCAAGCTGGACTAAGCGCGACGCACGACGCCCGGTTTAGCGTCCTTGCCGAGGGCAGCGAACACCGAAGCGACGATGCCATGCGCGTCGAGGCCGGCTTCCGCGTACATCACCGGCGGCTTGCCTTGGTCAATGAAGCGGTCCGGCAGCACGAGCGTGCGCACCTTCAACCCGTTATCGAGCAGGCCTGCTCCAGCGAGCGCATGAAGCACCTGCGCGCCGAAGCCGCCGGTTGAGCCTTCCTCGACGGTGAGAAGCACTTCGTGGTTCTTCGCCAGCGTGCGCAACAGGTCCATATCGAGCGGCTTGGCGAAGCGCGCGTCGGCCACGGTCGTGGGCAAGCCATAGCCCGCCAGTTCATCCGCCGCCGAAAGGCATTCGCCGAGCCGCGCGCCGAACGACAGAAGCGCCACCGCCGAACCCTCGCGCACGATGCGGCCCTTGCCGATCTCTAGCGGCGTACCGCGTTCGGGTAAGGCCTCGCCGGTGCCTTCGCCGCGCGGATAACGGAAGGCCGACGGACGGTTATCGATCGCCGCGGCCGTTGCCACCATGTGCATCAGATCCGCCTCGTCGGCGGCCGCCATGACGATCATGCCAGGCAGGCAAGTGAGAAAGGCCAAGTCGAACGTGCCGGCATGGGTCGGCCCATCGGCGCCCACGAGACCGGCACGGTCGATGGCGAAGCGCACAGGCAGCTTCTGCACCGCCACGTCATGTACCACCTGGTCGTAGGCCCGCTGGAGGAAGGTCGAGTAGATGGCCGCGAAGGGTTTATAGCCTTCCGCCGCGAGTCCGGCCGCGAAGGTGACTGCGTGCTGCTCGGCGATGCCGACATCGAAGCTGCGGTCCGGAAAATGTTCGGCGAATTTGTCGATGCCGGTGCCGGACGGCATGGCCGCGGTGATGGCGACGATCTTGTCGTCGGCGTAGGCCTCGGCGATCAGCGCATTGGCAAATACCTTGGTGAAGCTCGGCGGGCCTCCGGGGGCCGCCTTCTCCTGCGTGCCCGTCACCACGTTGAAGCGGCCGACACCGTGATACTTGTCGGCGGACTCCTCGGCCGGACCGTAGCCCTTGCCCTTCTGCGTCACGACGTGGACCAGGATCGGCCCGTTCTTCATCTTCTTTACATTGCGCAGCACGGGCAGCAGGTGATCGAGATTGTGCCCGTCGATGGGGCCGACATAGTAGAAGCCGAGCTCCTCGAACATCGTGCCGCCGGTCCAGAAGCCGCGGGTGAACTCCTCGGCGCGTGCGGCGCGGCGGAACCAGCTATTCGGCAGCAGCTTGCGCGCCGCCTGCTTCATCCAGCGGCGGAAACTGCGATAGGTGCCGCCGGAGATGAGGCGCGCCAGATGCGCGCTCATGGCGCCCACGGGCGGGGCGATCGACATGTCGTTGTCGTTGAGAATAACGATCAGGCGTGAGTCCATGGCGCCCGCATTGTTCATGGCCTCATAGGCCATGCCGGCACTCATGGCGCCGTCACCGATCACGGCGACCACGTTGCTTTCCTCGCCGGCGAGATCGCGGGCCACGGCCATGCCGAGCCCGGCCGAGATGGAGGTCGAGGAATGACCCGCGCCGAACGGATCGAATTCGCTCTCGGCGCGCTTGCAGAAGCCTGACAGGCCGCCCGGCTGGCGCAGGGTGCGGATGCGGTCCCGGCGCCCGGTCAGAATCTTGTGGGGATAGGCCTGGTGACCGACATCCCAGATCACCTTATCCGTTGGCGTATCGAACACGTGATGCAGCGCCACGGTGAGCTCGACCACGCCGAGGCCTGCGCCCAGATGACCGCCGGTGACGGACACGGCACTGATCGTCTCCCGGCGGAGCTCGTCGGCAAGCTGCTTCAGCTCATCGTCCCCAAGGGCGCGCAAATCCGCAGGCGTCTGGACGCGGTCCAACAACGGCGTGGGGGTCTCGGCGCTCATTCGCGTTCCTGACGGATGTTTGCGGAAAGATTGATTGGGATCAGCACGTTAATGCACCTTAATTGGCCTGGGGCAGCGCTGGCAACTCTTCCTTCGGGCGGTCCAGGACGATCTTATGGCCAGCGAAGCCACCGACCATAGCGGAGAGACCGGCCCCACCCAAGCCGCCTTGGGCGCAATGGGGCCTTTATCTCGCTGGCGTTGCCGGGCAAGCTGCGGCCGTGAATGCTCATTATTCCTTTGCTATCGTCGGCGCCGGGCCGGCCGGCACCACGTGCGCCAACGCCCTGCTGCGCGGCGGCGCCTCGAGCGTGGCCCTTATAGATAGAGCGCGGTTTCCGCGCGACAAGATCTGCGGCGACGGGATCGGCCCCGGCGTGATCGCGATCCTCGAGGCGCTGGAACTCGGCGATATCCTGAAGGGGCACGCCCGCGTCGGACAAATGGCGATGACCAGCCCACTCGGCGGACGCATGACGCTGAACGCGGCCGAGATCACGCGGGCCTCGCCGCTCGGCTACGTCATTTCGCGCACCATCCTCGACCATGCCCTGCTCACGGCCGCGCTCGATCGCGGCAGCACCGACATGACCGGCTGGAGCCTGGAGACCGCCACGCGTAGCGGCAATCGCTGGGCGCTGACGCTGGCGGAGACCGGCACGGGCGAGACGCAAACCATCACCGCCGACGTTCTGATCGGCGCCGACGGCGCCACGTCGCGGGTGCGGCGTCTGCTCGGCCAGCGCCTCAATCACGACAAGCATACCGCGATCGCGGTGCGGATCATGGCCACCGCAAGGTCGCCGCTACCCGCACGCCAGGAGCTCAACTTCGTCGAAGGCGTGCCCGTTCCCGGCTATGGCTGGATCTTCTGCACAGGCTCGGAGACCGTAAATGTCGGCATCGGTTGCGATGTTCCGGCCTTCAAGGCCGAGAAGAAGCACCTGAAACAGATCCTCGAGATCTACAAAGCGTTCCTGCCCGACCCTCTCAGCTACGACGAAACGACATGCCACTCCTCGCTCCTTCCGCTGGCCTCCGAGATGCCCCAACTCGCCTTTCCAGCCCAGAGCGCGGCGCTCATCGGCGACGCGGCGTCGATGATCAATCCTGCGACCGGCGAAGGCATCTTCTACGGCATGGAGGCGGGCCTGCAGCTCGGCCGGAGGCTTGCGGGCACAAAGAACGGCGCCGGCGATATCCAGACCGCGCTCACGGCCTATGAGCGCCAGTTCCGGCGGACGTTCTCGGACCATTTCCGCGGGAACCTCATTCTACGCAACACGATCCAGAGACCGCAGCTCATGGAGCGCATGGTCAGGGCTTGCGCCAAGGACAGCGATCTCTGCTGCGATTATATCGAGTACATGATGGGCAATGAGAGCGGCGTCGGCAGCAAGCCCCTTTACCGCCTCGCGCTCAGCACGCTGGTCGCTTAGAAAGCCTTCCAGCTGACCTCGCAGGCAAGGCTGCGCAGCCAGTCGGCTTCGGGTCCGAACCCTTCCAGCTTGGCGAGCGCGCTTTCCTGGAAATCGATGCTTCGCCGCCGCGCGCCCTCGACACCGAGCAGGTCCACGGCCGTGCGTTTGCCCGCATCCATGCCGCTACGCTTGCCGACTTCGGGAACGTCGGCGGTGACGTCGGCGACATCATCAAGGAACTGCATGGATAGTCCGATATCGACGCAAGCCTGGTAGATCGTCTCGTCCTCGGCTTCGGTCGCGCCGCACAGAATGGCCCCCGCCCTGCCCGCAGTACCGTAAAGCGCGCCGCTCTTCAGCGTGAACAGCAACAGCAGCCTGGCCGCCTCGTCCTGCGCCGCATCCTGGCGCACATCGGCGACCTGGCCGGCGATCATGTCGAGCCCGGCCCGGCTGAAGGCGACATTGGCGCGGACGCGGCGATCCGCCGAGGCCTGGGGATTGGAGAGGCTGAGGTCGTAGGCCATGTTGACGAGAAACACCGGCACCATGTCGACTGCCCATTGGGGGAACGCATGATGGGTGCACGGTTTGCCGCGCCGCAGTTCCGCGTCGTCCATCGACGGCAAGTCGTCGAGGACGAGCGAGGCGGCATGGGCGAGCTCAGCGGCACAGGCCGTGGGCAAGGTGACGTCGAGAGAATCCGGACGGAAAATCCTGCCGACAGCCACCACGATGATGGGGCGCCAGCGATGTCCGGAGCCGAGAACGGAATATTGCGCGGCCTCGCGAACCTCGGTCTCGGCGTAAGCGAGGAAGCCTCGTGTCAGGCACGCCTCGACAGCGTCGCGGACGACCTGTTTGTCGGCCGTGAAATCGAGGAAATTGTTACGGGACTCTTCCGCCTGCTCCTCCCGCACAACCGATTGGCTCTTTCCCCCGTGCAACCGCTCTAGCCCTTAACGTCCAGAGGCTCGGTGCCGGTCGGCTCGCCGTTCTGATTGAGCGAAATCTTCTCCACGCGGGCTTCGGCCTGGCGAAGCAGTCCGTCGCAATGGGCACGCAGCGTCTCGCCGCGCTCATAGATGACGATCGATTCCTCCAGCTCCACGTCGCCTTTCTCAAGGCGGTCGACGATGGTCTCAAGCTCCTTCAGCGCAAGCTCGAAGCTCATCGCCTTGATGTCGGCATTGTCGGGAGGATTGGCCATGACTTGGCTTAGCCCTTTCTCATCGACACAATCAAGAGACTCGCAAGAGGTTAGCTTCAAGCATCCATCAGCGTCTTCACATGGGCCGCGGTGGAATCCGCCAGCGCCTCCAGATCGTAGCCCCCTTCGAGCGTGGATACGAGCTTGCCGCCGGAGTGTTTCGCTGCCGCCTCGAGCAGTTTCTCGGTGATCCAGGCAAAATCGGGCTCCAGGAGCCTGATCTGCGCCAGTGGATCTTTCAAATGCGCATCAAATCCCGCGGAGATCAGGAGGAAGTCGGGCGCGAAGGCATCGAGCGCCGGCAAGATACGGTCCTCGTAAGCCGCGCGGAAATTCTCGCTGCCGTCGCCGGGCGCCAGCGGTGCGTTGCAGATATTGCCGACCCCGGTTTCGTCGAGCGCGCCGGTGCCGGGGAAGAGCGGCATCTGATGGGTCGAGCCGTAGAACAAATCCTTGTCGGTCCAAAAGGCGGCTTGGGTACCATTGCCGTGATGCACATCGAAATCGATCACCGCCACGCGCTTGGCGCCATGGGCGGCGCGGGCATGGAGCGCCGCGACGGCGACGGAGTTGAACAGGCAAAATCCCATGGCCTTGGACGGCTCGGCGTGATGCCCCGGGGGGCGGATGGCGCAGAAGGCATTGTCCGCATGTCCGCCGGCCACCTGATCCACGGCGTGAACCACGGCGCCCGTGGCGCGCAAGGCCGCCTCCCAGCTCCCGGGCGAAACGACCGTGTCGGGATCGAGCCAATTGTGAAGCTGCTTGGGGATCTCCGCCTGCACCATCTCCACATAGGCCTTCGGGTGCAGGGCCTCGATCTGGCTAAGGTCAGCGCGTGGGGCTTGCGCGCGCGTCAGGTCATCGAACGCCGGATCAGCCAGCGCATCCTCGATGGCGCGCAAGCGGTCGGCACGCTCGGGATGGCCGAAACCGGTATCGTGCTCGAGACACGCGGGATGGGTCAGAAGAAGCGTGGTCATGGGGCGGTCATGATACCCGACTGGGCTTGAGGCGATAGCTTGACCGGCCCCTGGTAACACGCGAAATGGGGACCGACCATGCCCGTCCTCCCCGCCACAGCAGAGACCGTCGCCCGTGCCGCGCAAGCGCTCTCCCGCGGCGAGTGCGTGGCCTTTCCCACCGAGACCGTCTACGGGCTCGGCGCCAATGCGCTGAACGCGGCTGCCGTGGCACGCGTGTTCGCGGCCAAGGCGCGGCCCCGCTTCAACCCGCTCATTGTGCACGTGCCGGATCGCGCGGCGGCGGAAGCCTACGCCGAGTTCGACGAGACGGCACGGAGGCTCGCCGATGCCTTCTGGCCGGGGCCGTTGTCGCTCGTGCTGCCGAAGCGGGCCGGCTGCGGCATCGCCGATCTGGTGACGGCTGGGCTCGACACGATTGCACTGCGAGCGCCCAATCACGCGGTCGCCCAAGCTCTCTTGGCGGAAGCGAATATCCCCCTCGCGGCGCCGAGCGCCAACCGCTCGGGACGCATCAGCCCTACCAGCGCCGCGCATGTCGCGGCGGAGCTCGGCGATAGTCCCGCCATGATTCTTGACGGTGGTCCTTGCGCGCGCGGTATCGAGTCGACGGTAGTGCGCGTGACCGGCGATGCACCTGTTCTGCTTCGGCTGGGCGCCGTGCCGCGGGAAGACGTCGAAGCCGTGTTGGGGCATGCCCTTTCCGCTGCGGGAGAAGACACACCCATCGCCTCGCCGGGGCAGCTCGAACGCCACTACGCCCCCGCGACCCCGCTGCGGCTCGGCGCGACGTCGGTCAATGCGGACGAGGCTCTGCTCGCCTTCGGGCCCAATGCGCCCGCAGGCGCATCCACGACCCTCAATCTCAGCGCGTCGGGTGACCTTGCCGAAGCCGCGACAAATATCTTTGCTTCGCTCCGCACCCTCGATGAGGCGGGCGTCTCGGCGATTGCCGTGATGCCGATTCCAGACCACGGTCTGGGCGAGGCCATCAACGACCGCTTGCGGCGCGCCGCCAAGTCGCGCTAGCCCTCTGCCATGAAAAAGAAGTTTTGGGACAAGACAGAGAACGCGAACTGGGACGCGATCGACGACTACATCGCCGAAAACGTCCTGGACGACGATCCCGCGCTCGACGCGGCCCTGGCGGCCAGTGAAGCGGCGGGCATGCCCCCGATCCAGGTGGCGCCTTTGCAGGGCAAACTCTTGATGATGCTCGGCGCGGCCATGGGTGCGCGCAATATCTTGGAAATCGGCACGCTTGGCGGCTACAGCACGATCTGGCTGGCGCGAGGCTTAGCGGACGGCGGGCGCGTGGTCACGCTGGAGATGAACCCCGAATTCGCGGAGATCGCCCGCAAAAATTTCGTGCGCGCAGGCCTCGCGGACAAGATCGAGGTGCGTGTCGGCAAGGCGCTCGACACGCTGCCCCAGCTCGCATCGGAGGGGCCCTTCGACCTCATCTTCATCGACGCCGATAAGCCGAGCACGCCGGACTATTTCGATTGGGCCGTGAAGCTTTCGCGGAAAGGCAGCCTCATCGTCGTCGATAATGTGGTGCGCGAGGGCGCGATCCTCGCTGCTAAGAGCGACAGCCCACACGTGAAGGGCTTGCGGGGTTTCTACGCGCGCGTTGCCGCCGATAAGCGCGCCACCGCCACCGCCTTCCAGACCGTGGGGAACAAAGGCCATGACGGCCTCGCCATCGTGCTTGTCACCGAAGCGCCATAGCGTCTGCGACTATTTCTTCTCCGTGAGAAGCTCGGCGTGTGCCTTCTCGATGGCTTTCTTGTCCTCGTCGCTGACCTTGGGGAACTGGAGATCGAGCGCCTCCATTTGCTCGGCGAGCGCGGCAGCGACGACAAGCCGGGCGAACCACTTCTTGTCACAGGGCACCACGTACCACGGCGCATGTTTTGTCGCGGTGTTGCGGATCGTGTCCTCATAGACCTCTTGGTACTGATCCCATAATTTTCGCTCGGCCACATCATAGGGCGAGAACTTCCAGTTCTTGTCGGGATCGTCGACGCGGGCCAGCAGCCGCTTCAATTGTTCTTCCTTCGAGATATTGAGGAAGAACTTCAGCGGCACGGTCCCGGATCGCGCAAGGTGCCGCTCCCAATCGTTGATGTCCTGGTAGCGCTCTTTCCAGATGTCCTTGGTGACGAGCTTCGGCGGGATGTTCTGCTTCTCCAGGAGATCGGGGTGCACGCGCACCACGATGGTCTCTTCGTAATAGGAGCGATTGAAGATGCCGATCGTGCCGCGCATCGGCAGCGCCACGGTGCACCGCCACAGAAAGTCGTGCGCGAGCTCCAGATGGCTCGGCTGCTTGAAGGAGTGGACCGAGCAGCCTTGTGGATTGACCCCCGACAATACGTGCTTGATGACGCCGTCCTTGCCGGCGGTGTCGATACCCTGCAGGACCATGAGAATGGCCCATTTGCCTTCCGCGTAGAGGCGTTCCTGGAGCCTGGCGAGCGTCTTGACGCCGACCTCCAAGATCTCCTTGCCGTCCTTCTTGTCGAAATCGACGTCGCCGGTATCGCCTGGGTCGTAGTCCTTGAGCTTGAACTTGTCACCGTCGGTGACGCGGTAGCGCTCGACAATTTTCGCTGGCAGCATGCTCCTCCCCTCTTGCGTTTCGCTACTCAAAGCAGCGAGAGCTGCAACGGTTCTTGGATGCCCGGCTCGTCTTTGCGCGAGCCGTTGATTTTGGGGTGCATCTCGACCGCTTCGAATAGATCGTCCGCCGCGGGACCGATGATGGCAAGCGCTTCCTCGGCGCTGACCCCCTTCGCGTCGAGCCAAGCCTCGAACTGTGCTGGCTCCAAGATCGCGGGCATGCGGTCATGCAGGGCCGCCACGGTCCGGTTCGCGGCGCAGGTGAGGATGGTCACCGTGTCGATTTCGCCGCCTTGAGGGTCATGCCAGCACTCGTAGAGTCCGGCGAAGGCGATGAGCCGTGGCTCCTCCCGCGGACGCAGGTGGAACGGCCGCCGCTTTCCCTTCGGACCTGTCCACTCATAGAAGCCGTCGGCCGGAATGAGGCAGCGCCGCCGGCGCACGGCGTTGCGGAAGGACGGTTTCTGAAGCACCTCCTCGGAGCGTGCATTGATGAGCGTGGGGAATTTCTTCGGGTCCTTGACGAAGGCCGGAAGCAAACCCCAGCGCATGAGCCTGAAGCGGCGCGCGCCGGCCTCGTCCACTAGAACAACGGGAATCGCCTGGGTGGGCGCGATATTGTAGCGCGCCGGGAAATTCGGAGCGTCCGTATAGCCGAAATAGGCCCGAACGGCCTCCGGCGGGGAGGTCAGGTTGTAGCGGGAGCACATGGCCGCAGGTCCGGTAACACTTTGGCAATCATGATCGGGCAGCTTCTGGTTGAGGACGGTTTGCTAATGTTGCCCAATGACAGTCGTAACGCCGACGCGGCGGAAATCCAGGAAGATGTGAGCCGGGAGGATATCGTCTCGGCATTTCGGGTGGCCATGGTCGGCCATTTCCGTTCGCATATTCCTGGCACCAACATCAACGAATCGACGTTGCTCGCCAGCGACTATCTCAACCATTTCCACGAACTCGTCATGCTGCTCGAAGCCTTGTCGTCCGAGCCCGACGGCTTCGCCGATGATCTGCTGGCCTGGCGGCCGCTGACCTATGAAGAGCATTTCACGCAGTCGGGCTTTCGCGACAAGAACCTCGCCATCGCCGCCTATCGCCGCGCGCCGCCCAAGGTCCGGGCGCGCTTCGACGAGGCCGTGGCGCGGCTCCATGGCGAGGCCCTGACGCTACTCGCCACCGTGGGCGGGGCGCTCGATAGCGGGCAGGAACTGGGCAAAGCCTGCCGGGAGGCGGCCTCGCGCCTGCGCCTGCTGATCGACGAGGCCAACGCTATCGCCAATGGTAAGGTCCCGGCCGAACGGACCGAGTTCGAGATCCAGAACGAAGTGAGCAGCCAGGCGGATATCGACGCCATGTTCGGCACTCGATAAGCCCCTCTTCGATCCCGTTTAAGCGCCCTTCGACGCGGCTTTCGGCCAGCTAGATTTCACCATGAATTGGGGGTATTGAGGCCCTATGGGACGGCTTGCCAAGCGCCTCGTGCTGCTCGCCTTCGCGGCCCTTTGGGTGGCCACGGGGACGGTCGGCTATGCGCCGCCCGCCAAAGCCCAATTCGGCTGGTTCTTTGGTCAGCCAAAACAGAAGGCCAGACCCCAGGTGCGGCGCGCGGTGCCGCCGGGCGACGATCTACCCCCGATCAAGCAGCGCGAGAGCCTAGCGCCGCCGCCGCCCGATGACCGCCCCTACGATAACAAGCTGATGCGGCTCGCAGAAATCTTAGGCGCTGTGCATTACCTGCGCGAGTTGTGTGGCGCCAACGAAGGCCAGCTGTGGCGTGAGCAGATGGACGAAATCCTCAAGAAGGAGGGCACGACCGCCGTGCGCCGGGCCAAGCTCGTCAACAGCTTCAACGACGGATATCGCGGCTATCGGCGCACCTACCGCACCTGCACCCAGTCGGCCACGCTCGCCACACGGCGCTTCTCGGCCGAGGGCGCGCAAATCGCCGCGTCGCTGGCCCAGACCTCGGTCTTTGCCAGCGGGCCTCAGGCGCGGGTCCAGGAGGCTCCAGAAGTGACTGCCGAGACCGATGCGTCCGACCAGACCGAGGCCGCGGCGCCAGGTACTCCCAATTAAGACTTAAATTTAAACGTTAGTTCACTCTGTCCCGCCAGCGGCGGCCGAGGAGTGTAGTTGTGACACTGCGGGTTTATCCGCTGAAAGAGGGACCTCAGGTGCAGACGGCAAAGCGGCCATTACAGCAATCCGATGCAGGCGACGCGCAGAAGCAGGAAGCGCTGCGCTATATCCTCG
This sequence comes from uncultured Alphaproteobacteria bacterium, assembly GCA_963825655.1. Taxonomy (GTDB): domain Bacteria; phylum Pseudomonadota; class Alphaproteobacteria; order Rhizobiales; family Methyloligellaceae; genus Methyloceanibacter. The sequence goes on along the minus strand of CAWGTS010000005.1, from coordinate 839,918 downwards.
ATGCGTGGGAGGAAGCCCTCCACGACGGCATCGAGCCGGAGATGCTGGCCAATGCCGCGCTGTTCGCCGCCCTCGCCGATCTCATCGACGTCTATGGCGAGGATGCCGTGGCCAAGATGACCTCGGGCCTGTCACTCCGCATCAATCACGGTGAGTTCACCTTGCGGCGGACCGCGCAGTAGCGCCTAGCGGAAGTACCGCACCAAGCCTTCGACGATCAGCGCCGCCCCAAAAGCAAACAAGATGAAGCCGGCGACCCGGTTGATGACGCTCAACCGGCTTTCGGTCAGCTTGTGGCGGATCGTGGCGATCAGCTCGGAAAGCCCCAGCCACCACAAGAGGCTGCCGCCCATGACGGCCGCGACCAGAATCAGCGCCTCGAGATTGGTATTGAGGCCGCCGATGAGCGAGCCGAGACCGCCGATCATCGCCGCCATTCCGAGCACAGCGCCCGGATTGGTGACCGTCAAGACGAAGGTCTGGGGAATGATGCCGGTATGCTCCAAGAGATGCGAGCGTTCATCAAGGGGTGTCATCAAAACCGGGCGGCTCAAAAGGAGCGCGAGCCCGAAGCCGATCAGCAACAATCCGCCGACAAACTGGATGGTATCGCCATAGGCGATCATCACGTCGGAAATCGCCGCCACACTGAAGGCGCCGATGGCGGCCAGCACGCCGTCGCCGAGCACCGCGCCGAGGCCTGCGGCGAGGCCGCCCCAGAAGCCGCGCGACACCGCACGTTGAATCACGAGCACATTGACGGGACCGATGGGAGCGGCCATCAGCACGCCGATCCCTAGCCCGGCAAGCACGAGCTGGATGCCGGACAGCACGATTTGCGCGCCTGTCTGCAAGGTTCCTGGCCTATCCGCCGATCATGGGGTGGAGCACCCTACTGCGCCTTGGCGCGACGTGGACTTGCACCCGTTCGCCGATCTGCGAGATTGCCTGAACACTCATGGAGTGACGCATGAATCGCTGGAAAAACGTGATCATGATTGGCCTGGCCGCATTGGTAGCGGGCGCTGCCGCCCTTGTCTACGCTCGGGACGGGCAGCAGGGCGGAACGCCGCAAGCCGGGCCAGAGGCTGCCCCGCAGGCGATTGGCGACCGGCTCCCCGAGCCGCGGGCCAAGACTGCAGACGCGCAAGGGGCCGATGGGCCTAAGGTCCTCCACGACATGGGGGCGCTGCCGGATTCCGTACAGCGCATGCTCCGCGAGATCATCCTCGCCGCACAGACCGGGGAGATCGCGGAGATGCGGCCGGTTCTGGAATCGAACGAGCTGAAGCCCATGGTGGCCGCGGCCCATGTGGACGATCCGATCGCGTATTGGAAGGAGCAGTCCGTGGACGGCATAGGCCGCGACGTCCTCGGTGCGATGCTGAACATTTTGTCTTCGGGCTTCGTCCTCACCGGGAAAGGCCGCGACTCCATGTATGTCTGGCCCTATCTCGCGGAGGCCGATCTCACCAAGCTCTCGCCGGCGGAAGAGGTCGAACTCTACCGCATCGTTCCGCCGAAACGGGCCCAGGCGATGATGAAAAAGGGTGCGTACACCTATTACCGGCTCGGCATCTCGCCGGAAGGTGTGTGGCACTATTTCATTCAGTAGCTTTGCGGCAGCGCTTCGCCGAAACGCACGGCGGCGCCGCGTGCGCGTCCAAGCGCGCCGTCCCACATGGCAAGCTGCCCGCGCACGAAGGTGCCAACAGGCCAGCCTTTCACTTTGCGGCCGGCAAACGGCGTCCAGCCGCATTTGCTGCCGACCCACGCATCCTCGATCACACGTTCGGCCTTGAGGTCGACGACCGTAAGATCCGCGTCGTAGCCGACGGCGATGCGGCCCTTGCCGGCAATCCCGAAAAGGCGTTGAGGACCCGCACTGGTGAGATCGGCGAACCGGGCCAAACTCAGACGGCCGGCGTTGACGTGATCGAGCATCACCGGCACCAGCGTCTGCACGCCCGGCATGCCGGATGGTGTGGCGGGGTAGCTGCCGCTTTTCTCTTCGAGCGTATGCGGGGCATGGTCGGAGCCGAGCACATCAACAACGCCTTGCTTCAGGCCCCACCACAGCAATTCCTGATGTGCGCGGTCACGCAGCGGCGGGTTCATCTGCGCGCGTGTGCCGAGCTGCTCGTAGGCTTCAGGCGTGGCGAGCGTGAGATGTTGCGGCGTGACCTCGACGCTGGCCACATCCTTGTGCAGCGAAAGAAGCTCCATCTCGGCGCCAGTCGAGACATGGAGGATGTGGATGCGCGTGCCGGCTTGGGTCGCGAGCCGCAGCAGGCGCTCGGTTGAGGCAAGCGCCGCGATCGGGTCGCGCCATTCCGAATGGCTCGACGGATCACCTTCCCGCTGTACGGAGCTGCGCTCCTTAAGCCGCGATTCGCACTCGGAGTGGAAGGACGCGCGCCGTCTGATCGTGGCGAACAGACGGGCCAGCGTCTCCTCGTCGTCCACGAGCAGGTTGCCGGTCGAAGACCCGGCGAAGACCTTGACGCCGGCGGCGCCGGGCAAGCGCTCAAGCTCGCCGAGCTCATCGACGTTTTCGTGGGTGGCGCCAACGAAAAATGCGAAGTCGCAATGCATGCGACCCGTGGCCGCTGCGACCTTGGCAGCCAAGGCCTCGGCACTGGTGGTGGGCGGCTTGGTGTTCGGCATCTCGAACACGGCCGTGACACCGCCAAGCACAGCCGAGCGGCTGCCGGTCTCCAGATCTTCCTTGTGCTCCATGCCCGGCTCGCGGAAATGCACTTGGGTATCAATGACACCCGGCAGGATATGGAGACCGCGCGCATCGATGGTCTCGCCGGCAAGCCCCTCTCCGATGTGGCCGATGGCGCGAATTCGGCCATCTCTGATGCCAATGTCGGCGGGGCCTTCGCCATCCTGATTGACGACGGTTCCGCCTTTGAACACAATGTCGAAGGTCTCGGCCATGGGTGCGGTGCGGTCCTTGCGGGCGATTGCCCGCGCTCTTAGATTCGCTCGCCTTGGTAGCAGAAGGGCGCCCCATGAGCCATTGTCTAGCAACACTTCTTCTCGATCGCGGTATCCTGCGTGTGACCGGCCCGGACGCGCACAAACTCCTGCAGGGCGTAATCACCAACAATCTCGACAAGGCGCAAGGGAGCGCCGGAATCCACACGGGGCTGCTCAGCCCCCAGGGGAAAATCCTGTTCGACTTCTTCGTGGTCGGCTCCGGTAACGGTTTCCTCGTCGATGTTGCGAAAGACGAGGCCGCCGAACTCGCAAAACGGCTTGGCTTCTACAAGTTGCGCGCCCAAGTCGAAATTGCCGAGGCGCCGGAATACACCGTCGCCGCCGTATGGGGCGGCCAACCGAACCTCCCTGACGGCGCCATCGCCTTCACCGATCCGCGTTTGCCTGAGCTCGGGCTCCGCGTGTTTCTGTCCCCGGACGCAGATGTTACCGCTCTCGGCTGCGATCAAGCCGACACGGACGATTACCACGCGCGGCGTATCAAGCTCGGCGTCCCGGAGAGCGGGCGCGACTACGCCCTTGGCGACACCTTCCCCCATGAAGCCTTGTTCGACCAATTGAACGGCGTCGATTTCAAGAAGGGCTGCTTTGTGGGCCAGGAGGTGGTGGCCCGCATGCAGTATCGCGGTACGACGCGCAAGCGTGTGGTGCCGGTTGAAGGCGATGCGCCGCTCAGGACCGGCGTCGAGGTGAAAGCCGGCGACCTGCCTCTTGGTCCGATCGGATCGGTGGACGGCGCCTTCGGTCTGGCGCTGCTCCGCCTCGACCGCGCAAAGGATGCCGTGGCGAAGGGCACGCCTCTTACGGCCGGCGACGTGACGATTGGGCTCCACCGCCCCGCCTTTGCCCAGTTCGAGGTCCCTGCGGCACTATCCGCATGACCGGGCAAGCGCTGGAGCGCTGCCCCTGGCCTGGCACCGATCCGCTTTACATCGCCTATCACGACGAAGAATGGGGGGTCCTTGAGCGCGACGACCGCGCGCTCTACGAGAAGCTCGTGCTCGACGGCTTCCAGGCCGGCTTGTCCTGGATCACCATCTTGCGAAAGCGCGAAGCCTTTCGCCGCGCCTTCGACGATTTTCAGCCTGAAAAAATCGCCCGCTACAATGCCAAGAAAGTCGCATCCCTCATGCAGGATGCGGGCATCGTGCGGAACCGCATGAAGATCGACGGCGCCATCGCCTCGGCGCGCATCTGGGTCGACATGATGGAGACGAGCCCCGGCTTCTCGGCCTTCTTGTGGGATTTCGTGGACGGCAAGCCGATCGTCAACCGCTACAAGTCCATGGACCAAGTTCCTGCGGAGACGACGCTGTCACGCGCCATCTCCAAGGAGCTCAAGTCACGGGGTTTCAAGTTTTGTGGGCCGACGATCGTCTATGCCTTCATGCAGGCCACGGGCATGGTCAACGATCACCTTGCGACCTGCCACCGTCATGCGGCCTGCGCCGCGCTTGGACGGTCTTGATCAGCCTCGACCGCGCGGATCCATGCTGCGCGGATAGGTGCGCTCTTCCTGGATCCTGCCGTCACGCTTTCTGATACGAACCGAGCCCATCTTCTTGACGGCCCGCTCCAGCACGCCACCCTTGATGGCCGCCGCCTTCGTCTTGAACCGCTTGATGACCTCTCCTGACCCCTCACGCTTTAGTTCCCACTTCTTGTTCTTGTCGTTGTAGCTGAGGGAAAATCTGGGCAGTTTCGCCATGATGCGTTCTCCAGACTCTGATTTGAGTTGCCTCTCGCTCAAAAGAGCAGCGTATGAATGGCACTCATAACAGGGATCGTCCACGTTTTTTCTGACCACTGACGTTTGACTTGCTCTCGCCGAGTTGATCAGTGTCTTGGCGATATGGATGAGGATTAGACGACCATGAGCAACGGCGCCGCGAATACAGCGCCGCGCGCCTGGCAGCGCATGCTGAGCGGACGCCGGCTCGACCTGCTCGATCCCTCGCCGCTCGACATCGAGATCGAGGACATTGCCCATGGCCTCGCCCGCGTTGCCCGCTGGAACGGCCAAACCCGCGGCGACCACACGTTCTCCGTGGCCGAGCATAGCCTCCTCGTCGAGGCCATCGCCGGCAGTCTCGATGCCAAGCTTTCCCGGGAGTTCAGGCTCGCAGCCCTCCTCCATGACGCCCCCGAATATGTCGTCGGCGATCTCATCAGCCCGTTCAAGGCGGCCCTGTCGCTTGATTACCGCGCCTTCGAGGCAAAACTGCTGGCTGCGATTCACCTCCGCTTCGGCGTGGCAGCGGACCTACCTGAGGGCGTAACAGGGGTGATCAAACGGGCCGACAAGATCGCGGCATACTACGAAGCCACTGGTCTGGCAGGGTTTTCTCGGGAGGAGGCGGGGCGGTTTTTCGGCCGGCCGCGGGGCTTGAGCCCCGCTCTGGTCAAGGCACTGACGCAGTTAAGCCCGCTTCCTGCGGCAGAAGGCGAAGTGAGGTTCTTGAAACGGTTTCATGAGCTTGCCAGATGATGGGCCTAGATTCTGAAATCGATTCGGTGGGCAAAGACCAATGGACACGCTGATTTCCGCAACAGATCGCACTAGAGTGCCGGCGGCCATGTCACCGGAAACCATCCTCGTCGCCCCTTTGAACCTCGTCGAGACGACGGTCGCCGACGCTCGGGTCAGCCACCTTGTGACCCTGATCAACGGCGAAACCCTGATCGAGACGCCGTCGACCATCGTCAAGGAGCGTCATCTCAGACTCTCCATGAATGATATCAGCGAGGCGCGGGACGGGCTCGTCGTACCTTCGGAGGATCACGTCTCCGATCTGATCCGTTTCGCACTCGACTGGGACCAGCAAGCGCCGCTTCTCATCCATTGCTGGGCCGGTATCAGCCGCTCCACCGCCGCGGCCTTCATCTCGCTTTGTGCACTGAACCCGGAAGCGGACGAACATGCGCTTGCTCGGGCGTTGCGCCGGGCCTCGCCCACCGCCTATCCCAATCGCCGTCTCGTCGGTCTGGCCGATAGCGTGCTTACGCGAAAGGGACGCATGTTGGCGGCCGTGGAGCATATCGGCCGCGGCCAACTCGCTGAGCAAGGTCAAGTCTTCTCACTGCCGGCCCGGCACGCGGCGTAGGTCATGGCCGCCGCTCCGCGCAAGACCGCGGCCGTCCCGGAACCGCTTTCAAACGACCCTCAAATCGAACTTGGACTGAACGCTGCCATCGTCATGGTGCGCGATCAGCAGCCCCACATCCTCGTCGCCCGAGCGGGCACCGCCGGGCCCGACACGGGGGACGCGCTCCCCTTCGGTCCGTTTGCGCCGCGCGCGCACCGGACGTTGGAGATCGGCTTGCGCGAATGGGTGAAGCGTCAGACGGGCATCGAGCTTGGCTATGTGGAGCAGCTCTATACGTTCGGCGACCGCGGGCGGCATGCGGAGCCAGGCGGCGCGCACACGCTGTCGGTCGGCTATCTCGCGCTCACCCGGGGCGCGACCGAAGAAATGATGGGGGCGCACTGGGCGCCCTGGTACGCCTATTTGCCTTGGGAGGACTGGCGCAGCGGCAAGCCGGAAATTCTCACCGAGGAGATCGAGCCGCGCTTGAAGGAATGGGCCGAACGCCCGCCCTCCCCGAATGAACCGGCGCGGCCTTTGCGGCGGCCGGAGCGTCTCAAGATCGGCTTTGGCATCGGCGGAGGCTGGGATGAGGAGAAGGTGCTGGAGCGCTATGAGTTGCTCTACGAGGCCGGGCTCATCGGGGAAGCAAAGCGCGACGGACGCTCGGCGGCGAATCAATGGACCGAGCTGCCGGAGCTTGGGCGGCCGATGGCGCTCGACCACCGGCGCATCCTGGCGACCGCCATGGGCCGTTTGCGGGGAAAGCTGAAATACCGCCCCGTCGTGTTCGAACTGCTGCCCCCGGAATTCACGCTGTATGATTTACAAAAGACCGTGGAGGCCATCTCAGGCACACTCCTGCACAAGCAGAATTTTCGGCGGCTGGTGGAGAAGGGTGGGCTGGTGGAGATCACCGGCAATGTCTCGACGGAGACCGGCGGGCGCCCTGCCCGGCTCTATCGCTTCCGCCGTGAGGTCGTGCTGGAACGCCCGGCGCCGGGCTTGCGCGTGAAGGCCGGCCGCGGCTAGGCCTACCTTGAACTCGTCGAACTCCGTCGCAACATTGCGGAAGGTATGACCATGCGTTGCCAGACAAGGCCTCATTATCCGCGGAGAAGGCACGGCCTTTTCGCGTTGATCGCGGCGTCGCTCGCGCTTCTTCCTGCGGCGGGCTGCGCCGAGGACAAAATCCTCGACACCGAGACGGGCAAGATCAAGGTCGAAACGGTCGCCGACGGTCTCGATCATCCCTGGGGCATGGCGTTCTTGCCGGATGGGCGTCTGCTGGTCACGGAACGGTCCGGCAGTCTGCGGATCATGAGCGCGGACGGTGCGCTGTCCGAGCCGCTCTCCGGCGTGCCAAAGGTCGTAGCCAAGGGCCAAGGCGGCCTGCTCGATGTGACGCTCGATCCAAAGTTCGCCGAGAACAAGCTCGTCTATCTCTCCTTCGCCGAGGCAGGCGAAGGCGGCGCGGGCACCGCGGTGGCACGTGGCCGGCTCACCGATACGGGGCTTGAGGACGTGCAGGTGATCTTCCGCCAGACGCCGAAGGTCTCCGGAGGAAACCATTTCGGCGGCCGGCTCGTCTTCACGCCCGACAACAAGCTCTTCATCACCCTCGGCGAGCGTTTCAAGTTCGAGCCGGCGCAGGATCTGACCAACCATCTAGGAAAGATCGTGCGCATCAATCCGGACGGCTCCGTCCCGGCGGACAATCCTTTCATCAGCCAGACGGACGCGCAGCCGGAGATCTGGTCCTACGGTCATAGAAACGCGGAAGGGGCCGCGATCCATCCCGGGACGGGCAGACTCTGGGAAACCGAGTTCGGGCCCAAAGGCGGCGACGAGCTCAATATCCCGGCCCCTGGCGCGAACCACGGCTGGCCCGTGGTGAGTTGGGGCACGCATTATGACGGCAAGGATATCCCCAATCCGCCGACGCATCCGGACTTCACCGACGCGGTCCGCCAGTGGACGCCGGTGATCTCGCCGTCCGGCATCACCTTCTATACCGGCGAAGCCAATCCGGGCTGGACGGCTTTCACCATTCCCGCTTGGAAGGGCAGTCTCCTGATCGGCGGGCTGTCTTCACAAGCGATCATTCGCCTCAGCCTCGACGGCGAGACGGTGACGGGCGAAGAGCGTATTCCGATGGGCGCGCGCATCCGAGACGTGGAGCAAGGCCCGGACGGCGCGGTCTATGCCCTCACCGACGCGGGCAACGGCGCGGTCCTGCGGCTGACGGCGGAAGGCCCGTGAGGCCCGCACTCTCCCTCGGCTTCTTTGGATTTTTCGGCCGTTCGCCGGCTTTGCGCACTTTCGACTCGGATCTCCGTGCCGTCGACCTCCATCCCAATCTGGTACCCGAGGCGGTGAAACTCACCACCATGCGCATGCTCACGGACCAGACAGGCGGCAAGGACCCCAGCGCGGAGGCGAGCCGTGCGGCGGCCGAAATCGTCGCCTATTGCATGATCGGCGCGGAGGCCTTCGCTAGCGCCAATGGCCTCCCTCCCACGCACGAAATCGAGCAGCGGATCGATGCCGCGCTTGACCACGGCTCGAGCATCGACGCCAAGCTCGTCCTGCTGACCCTTCATGCAGAAGTGATTCAGCCGAGCGTGGTGGATCACTTTAAGCTAGAAGTCGCCTCGGACTGACCACCCACCCTATTCTTGCCCCACTCGGCGCCGATGGAAGGCGCCCCTCACCATTAAGTCTCCTACGCCCATGCCGCCGATCATCTCCATCAAGGATCTGTCGAAAACCTACGGCACGGGCTTGTCCGCGCTCAAAGAGATCAATCTCGACATCGATAGGGGCGAGATCTTCGCGCTGCTGGGGCCAAACGGCGCGGGTAAGACCACGCTGATCAGCATCATCTGCGGCATCGTCACGCCGAGCTCGGGCACGGTGACGGTCGGCGGACACGATATCCTCTCGGACTACCGCGCCTCGCGCTCCATGATCGGGCTGGTGCCGCAAGAGCTCACCGCCGACATGTTCGAGACGGTGTGGGGGACGGTCTCGTTCAGCCGCGGCCTGTTCGGCAAGTGGCCAAACCCGGCCTATGTCGAGAAGATTCTCAAAGACCTCACGCTGTGGGACAAGAAGGACTCCAAGCTCATGACGCTCTCGGGCGGCATGAAGCGGCGCGTGCTGATCGCCAAGGCCTTATCGCATGAGCCCTCCATTCTGTTTCTCGATGAGCCTACCGCGGGCGTGGACGTGGAGCTGCGCAAGGAGATGTGGCAGGTCGTGCGCGATTTGCGCGACTCCGGCGTGACCATCATCTTGACCACGCATTACATCCGCGAGGCCGAGGACATGGCAGACAGGATCGGCGTCATCAACAAAGGCGAGCTGATCCTGGTGGAGAACAAGCACGAGCTGATGCACAAGCTCGGCCAGAAGCAACTCACGCTTCAATTGCACGAGGCGATCGGGTCGATTCCGGCGGAGCTCAGCAGCCATCACCTGGCACTGGCTAATGGCGGCAGCGAGCTCATCTACACCTATGACAGCCAGGGGCCGCGCACCGGCATCACCCATTTGCTGACGGACCTGTCGCAGGCCGGCATCCGCTTCAAGGACCTGGACACCTCACAAAGCTCCCTCGAGGACATCTTCGTCGATCTGGTGAGGCGCGACCAATGAACCTGCCGGCGATCATTGCGATCTACAAATTCGAGATGGCGCGCTGGGGGCGTACGTTCATGCAGAGCCTCATCTCCCCGGTCATCGCCACCTCGTTATATTTCGTGGTGTTCGGGGCAGCGATCGGCTCGCGCATCGCCGAAATCGACGGCGTGCCCTATGGCGCCTTCATCGTGCCGGGGCTCATCATGCTGACCCTGCTCACGCAAAGCGTGGCCAATGCCTCATTCGGCATCTATTTCCCGCGCTTCACAGGCACGATCTACGAGCATCTTTCGGCGCCGATCTCGCCGGTCGAGATCGTGACGGGCTATGTGGGCGCGGCAGCCACCAAGTCGATCATTCTCGGACTGATCATCCTCGCCACGGCGGCCCTGTTCGTGCCGCTACAGATCGATCATCCGGTTTGGATGGCGTGCTTTCTCGTGTTGACGGCCATTACGTTCAGCCTGCTCGGTTTTGTGATCGGCATTTGGGCGGACGGCTTCGAGCAGCTTCAACTCGTGCCGCTGCTGATCATCACGCCGCTCACTTTTCTTGGTGGCACGTTCTACTCGCTCAACGTGCTGCCGCCGGCGTGGCAGACCGTGTCGCTGTTCAACCCGGTCGTCTATCTGGTGAGCGGTTTCCGCTGGAGCTTCTACGGCACCTCGGACGTGAGCGTTGAAGTCAGCCTCATGATGATCGGGCTGTTTCTCGTAATTTGCCTCGGCGCGGTGTGGTGGATTTTCAAGACCGGCTATCGGTTGAAGAGCTAGCGGCTAGCCTCTCACCGGCTGCCTAAGAGTTCTTGGCCCGGGCTCGAACTCAAGGGCTAGATGATGTCAATTCAGCGCACCTACAGACTAGTTTTTCCTCTTGAGAAACCCTATATTTGTTTTAGCGCCCCTATCGGCGACATCTGGAATATTTTCCAATATTTCTAGTTCTTAGTGAAGGTTACCTTCCATGGCGACAATCGATTTCTCCGCATCCGCCGAGCTCTTTCCCGCCCGAAGCTGGAAAGCAAAGTCGCTCGGGATCCGTTACAAGCGGTTCGACGAGGCGGCCGAGGCCGTTCGTTACGCGATCGAAGAGTTGCCGCCGGAGTGCCTGCTAGGCACCTATCTCGAGGTGGACGAAGAGCGGTTCGACAGCCGCGGAATCCGGCGGCTGTATGAAAGCGCCGAGTTTCTGCGCAGTCAGGCGCCACAGGCTACCAGGCCCAAACGCGCCAAGCGCCGCAAGAGCGCCTGATAGGGCGATCAACAGAACATCCCCAAAACTAACAAGCCGCCCCCGAGGGGGCGGCTTTAATTTCGTCAAAGCTGCGTTGAAGGACTACGCGGCCTTGATGTTTGCCACGGCGGTCTTGCCGCTGCGGCTGTCGACTTCGGTGTCGAACTGCACCTTCTGACCTTCGGCCAGGCCTGTCATGCCTGCGCGCTCAAGGGCGGTAGCATGAACGAAGACGTCCTTGCCGCCATCATCGGGCTCGATAAAGCCAAAGCCCTTTTGCGTATTGTAGAATTTCACAGTGCCCGTATTCATCGGGTAGTCCTTTCGTCTAGTTCAGTCCAAAGTTGCTTAGGCCACGCTATTGCGCGGGCAGAAGCGAGAGTGTCGATGTTTGGGAGGTCTTGAACGTGCGCCGAAGCGCGACGGCCACATTGTCCGGCCAAATGTCGATAGCTATCACATAGGCGAAATGCGTGGCTTTTGCAAGGCACATCGCGCCCTTCCCGTGCTAGGAGCGGGCTAATGCGCGAAAATTGGGGTAAAATGGCGGATCAGGCGAAGACGGGTGCCACCTCGCACGGTGGCGCCCAGAGCGGACCGAGCCTTCACCGCTCGATCGGGCCAACGCAGATGGCTCTTTACGGGCTCGGCAGCATGCTCGGGGCTGGCGTCTACGGGCTGATGGGCAAGGCGGCCGGCCAAGTGGGCAACGCCGTGTGGCTTGCCTTCGTCGTCGCCCTGGTCGCGGCGCTCCTAACCGCGCTGTCCTACGCCTCTCTCGGATCGCGCTATCCGCGCGCGGCGGGCGCCGCCTATGTCACACAGCGCGCCTATGGCTTCCCCCTGCTCAGCTTCATGGTGGGGCTGGCCCTCGTCTGCTCCGGCCTCACCTCGATCGCAACGCAGAGCCGTGTGTTCGCCGCGAACCTCATCGAACTCATCGGTCTCGACGGCTTCCCCGTGGCCTGGTTGGCGCTCGGCTTCCTGATGATCATGACCGGCGTCGTGTTCCGCGGCATTCGCGAGTCCATGTGGGTCAATGTGCTGTGCACCATCGTCGAGGCGTCGGGGCTCATTCTCGTCGTGGCGGTCGGCGTCTCCTTTTGGGGCTCGGTCGACTATCTGGAAACCCCTGTGGCGCCCGGCGACGATCACGTCGTCCTCATCGTCATGCAAGGCGCGGTGCTCGCCTTCTTCGCCTTTATCGGTTTCGAGGACATGTACAACGTCGCCGAGGAGGTGCGCGAGCCGCAGCGCACGATCCCCATCGGGCTGATCACGGCCATGGCCGCCGCCGCAATCCTTTATATCGCCGTCGCCATTACCGCCGTTTCGGTGGTGCCGTGGCAGGAGCTCAGCGCCGCGCCGGGGCCGATTACCGAGGTCGTGTCGCGCGCCGCGCCGTTCATTCCACCAATTCTGTTCACCGGAATCACGCTCTTTGCCGTCGCCAATACCGGCCTCGTAAATTTCATCACGGCCTCGCGCCTGCTCTACGGCATGGGGCGGCAGGGGTTGCTTCCGTCGGTCTTCGGCCACGTGCATCACGGCCGGCGGACGCCGCATGTGGCGATCCTCGTTCTCTTCCTCATTCTGGTGCCGCTAGCGCTGACGGGGACCATTACCGAGCTCGCCTCCGCAACCGTGCTCCTGCTGCTCGCGGTGTTCGCCGTGGTAAATGGATCCCTGTTCGTCTTGCAGGGACGCAAAGGCGAGGAGCGCGGCCTTTTCGAGATTCCCCGCTTCGTGCCGGCGCTCGGAACCATCGTATGTCTCGTGCTGATCGTGGTGCGTGTCTCGACCGGAGATTGGCGCGCACCGGCCATCGCCGGCGGCTTGCTGCTCGCCTGTCTCGCGATCTATGTGGCGATGCGCGCACACACGTTTCCGGCAGGCCGCAAGATCGAGCAGGACGACTAGAGAAAGCCGCTAGCGCGTGTTGCGAAGATGGTGTGGCGGATGACGCTGGTCGCCACGGCGGTTGAGCCGCCGCACATAGGTGATCGCCGCGTCGGGGCGTTCGGCCTTGACCTTGAGCGCCGCGATCAGAGCATCCTCCGCTCTCACCACGATCCGGTCGCCCTTCCCTTCCAAATTGATGCCGACGGTGAATTGCGACTGCATTGGGTGCGTCTCCCGTGAGCTGGGAAGGTGAGTTTACACCATTCCCCGGGAGCCCCTAAAGCCCGATCGGTTTATGAAAGGCTTGCCGATCCAAAGCCATTGCCCTTACGGACGAGCATCGGTGCGCTACGGCGCCGAGGCGGCGAGGCTTCCGTTTATGGGCTTTCGTGAGGGAACCGGAGAGCCAGCAACAGGCGGCGACACGGCAGCCTCGTCATCCGGCTTGATCAGCTTATCGAGCTTGTAGACGTCATCGAACGTCTTCACTTGGCCCTGCTCGTCCACCAGGGCTGTGAAATAGGTCATGTGCACGGGGATTGGCTTGTCGAGCTTGACCTCGGTGGTCTTGCCTCCAGTCGCCAACTGATTGACCTTTGCCGTGCTCCAACCGTTGCTCTCGGCCAAAAGCAGGCCTGCGACCTTCTCGGGATTCGCAACGCGCGGGTCATTTTGTCCTTCAGCCCGCACCGCCCGCGAGAGCTGGCTACGGATGATGGTGTCATGCATGAAGACGTTGCGATCGTTCGGGTAGAGGAACTGGACCTTGCCGAGAATATTAGTGGGGCCCGGCGCCTGGACGAAAGTGAGTTTCGACAGATTGACCGTGTCCCAGTCGATCTGGCTCGGATCGATCGGCCTGCCCCGGTTTTTGACCGTCAATTGATACTGCTCGAGAATCGACGTGCTGCCGCCGCCAAAAAAGCTCCCGCTGTTTCGCAGCTTGGGTAGAACGTCCCTGCGAATGACGGAAAGCGGCACGACCCGCTCGGGGTTGAAGACGATCTCTTTCATCTCGGCCGAAAGCACCGGGGTGGGGCTGCTGGGATTGCCAACCACGGCCTTCTCGGACTGAACCGTCTTGCCGTCCTTGACGACGTGCAGCATGAACTCGGGGATGTTGAGCCACACGTAAGACTCTCCGAGGGTCTCGGGCATCCAGCGCCAACGGTCCATGTTGATCTTGAGGCGCTCTTCCTCGTCCTCGGATTGTGCCTTGAGCAGCGCCTGACGCAGTCCCGTGAACTGCTCATGCTTGGGATGCAGATCCGTAAGATAGGCAGCCGGCGTCGATGTCGCGGCGATCTCGGTCAGCACGGTTTCCGGCGCCTTGAGTGTCGGGGTCTGGTCGAAGACCTTGCTCACGGCCTCGGGATCGACGAGCCCGCCGCGGGCGGCGCGGGCGTATCTCAGGATGGCGAGGCTGATCGCGATCTCCGTCGCCGCCTGGTCATCGGCAACGGTCGGGCGGTAGCTCGCCGGCGGGACGGTGAACAGGCCTGGATCGAGACCCCATTCCCCTGCGCGCGCCATCTCGCCGAGAATGGCTTGGCCCCCCGGCGTGATGCCGTCGCTCGTGAGCCATAGGGCGGAACCATTATGCGCCGCATAGAAGGCTTCAGCCGCCGCGAGGTCGTCGGGGTGCGCGCTCTGACGCAGGGCCGGGTCACTGATCCTCTGGCGAATGGTGTCAGCGATGAGGAGCTTCTGCGGACCTGCCGGCTCGAGGGCCATTTCCTCCTGCGCCTGGTCTTCGGGGTCCGACAACGTGGCGACGGTGTCAGCCTCCTGCGCCTCGCTCGCGGCGAGGCTGGCAGGGTTGTCGGGAATTTCGACGACGATAATGCTGGGGGTCGCGATCTTCTCTTGCCCGCCGGACATCAGCACAACGCCGAGCACGGCGACAAGCGCCAAAACACCTGCCGCTCCGAGGATCGCGACTAAAGACCGTCTACGCATCCCAGACCCCCGCTTTCCGCCTTTAGGTTAGTCCCGCAAGGGACCCCCGGCTAGCAAGAATTGCCGCGGCATAAGCGAAAAGCCCGGTTTTTGGCGGTTTTTAGCGGCCGGATCTGAGCAAACTTACGGGCGCACCTCTTGATGCAGTGCGTCAATTGCCTATACTCGTTTTGAGGATAGGGAATGGCCGGCCCTTGTGCCGGACCTTTTTACACCCCATATATACTCAACATGAGTATATATCCACAAGGAGGCCTTGAGCCCATGGCGACAGTTCAGACCGGCACCCCGGAGTGGGAGGCAAAGGCGCAAGCCGTGCTCCCGCCTGCCCTTCTGCCTGACCTCGCCTATACGCCCGAGGTAGCGGCGGAGACCGCGCATCTTTATGAGCGCGTCAAACGCGTCATCCCGCCGATCGAGTGGCCGGGCTTCGCCCCCTATGTCAAAGCCATCAACGACCTCAAGCGGACACGCAATGCCGTGATCCTGGCGCACAACTACATGACACCCGAGATCTACAATTGCGTCGCCGACGTGGTTGGCGACTCGCTGCAGCTTGCGCGCGAGGCGGCGAAAGCCGACGCCGAGGTGATCGTGCAGTGCGGGGTGCACTTCATGGCCGAGACGTCGAAGCTGCTGAACCCCGACAAAACGGTCCTGATCCCCGACATGCGCGCGGGCTGTTCGCTGGCGGCCTCGATTACCGGCGAGGACGTCCGGGCGCTGCGGGAGGCCTATCCGGGCGTGCCGGTGGTGACCTACGTCAACACTTCGGCCGACGTGAAGGCGGAGTCCGATATTTGCTGCACCTCGTCGAACGCGGTGCGCGTGGTGGAGTCGCTTGGCGCCAAGCGGGTGATCATGATCCCCGACGAGTTCCTCGCCAAGTGGGTGCAGACCCAGACGGATGTCGAGATCATCACCTGGAAGGGCCATTGTGAGGTACATGAGCGCTTCACAGCCGATGAGCTGCGCGCATATCGCGAGGCCGATCCCGGCGTGAAGATCATCGCCCATCCGGAGTGTCCGCCGGAGGTGATCGACGAGGCCGATTTCACCGGCTCGACGTCCGGCATGATCAAATGGGTCGAGGACAACCAGCCGTCCAAGGTGCTGCTCGTGACCGAGTGCTCAATGAGCGACAACGTGGCCGTCGATGTGCCGAACGTCGAGTTCGTGCGGCCGTGCAATCTCTGTCCGCATATGAAGCGCATCACCCTGCCGAAGATCCTGGATAGCCTCGTCTTCATGAAGGAAGAGGTGACCATCGATCCGGCGGTGGCCGAGCCGGCCCGCGCCGCTGTCGAGCGGATGATCAATCTCAACCATTAACAAGGGCGCGCTCGTTCGGCGCGAGGCCGATGTGATGAACTCCGGGAAGCACAGTACGGGGAACGGCATCGTCGTGGTCGGCGCCGGGCTCGCGGGCCTCTTTACCGCGCTCAAGCTCGCGCCTCTCCCCGTCACCGTGATCTCGCCTGCGCCCTTCGGCGAGGGTGCGTCCAGTCTATGGGCGCAAGCCGGTATCGCTGCGGCACTCGCGGAAGGCGATACGCCCGAGGATCATGCCGCCGACACGGTTCGCGCCGGTGCCGGCATCGTCGACGAAGGCGTTGCACTGTTCATGGCGCGCGAGGCGCGTCAGCGCATCGAGGATCTGCTGCGCTATGGCGTGCCCTTCGACAAGGATCTGGAAGGGCGCCTGGCGCTCTCTCATGAGGCGGCGCATCGCACCAAGCGCATTCTCCATGTGAAAGGGGATACGGCGGGCCGCGCCATCATGGGCGCCATCACCGAGGCCGCTCGGGCCACCCCCTCAATCACCGTGCTTGAGGGTTATGTTGCGCGCGATCTGGTCGTGCAGGACGGCCGCGTACAGGGCGTTTCCCTGGCGCCCGCCGACGCCGAAAGCACCATGGAGAACCTGGTGCTGCCCGCACGCGCCGTCGTGCTGGCCACGGGCGGCACGGGACAGATCTACGCCATCACCACCAACCCGAAGGAAGCCCGCGGCGAAGGCCTGGCCATCGCTGCACGGGCGGGGGCGGTGATCGCCGATGCGGAGTTCATACAGTTTCACCCGACTGCCATCGACATCGGCCGCGATCCCGCACCGCTCGCCACCGAGGCGCTACGGGGCGAAGGTGCGCTTCTGATCAACAACAAGGGCGAACGCTTCTTGCGTGCCGTGCATGAGGACGCCGAGCTCGGGCCCCGCGATGTCGTCGCGCGCGCCGTCTATCGCGAAGTCATGGGCGGGCGTGGTGCGTTCCTCGATTGCCGTCCACTGGGGCCCGAGCTCATCAAGAATTTCCCCACCGTGGTCTCGACCTGCCAGTCTGCCGGCATCGATCCCACGCAGGAGCCAATCCCCGTTGCGCCGGCGGCGCATTATCACATGGGTGGCATTCTCACCGATGCTCAGGGGCGCAGCACGCTTGATGGGCTGTGGGCTTGTGGCGAGGTGACCTCGACCGGCGCGCATGGCGCCAACCGGCTCGCCTCGAACTCGCTGCTTGAGGCGGTGGTGTTCGCAGCGCGCGTCGCCCGCGATATCGCCAGCGCCCCGCCGCCGCTCCCCGCGCAGACCATTGCCGTCGATGCGCAGGAGACCGACGTCCAGAGCCATGACACAGAGGCCGAGCGGAGGCTGCGTCAAACCATGGCAGAGGAGGTCGGCGTGATACGCGACGCCGGCACGATGTCCAAGGCCCTTTCCACTATCCTCGAGCTGGAGCGCGAGAGCCGGGGCAACACCAGGCTCGGCAACATGCTTACCACCGCCAAGCTGGTGACGGCCGCGGCGCTCGCACGAAAAGAAAGCCGCGGGGCGCATTTTCGTAGCGACTACCCAGCGCCGGACGAGGCACAAGCGAAGCGAAGCTTCTTGACATTACCGCAAGCCAATGAGATCGCCCGGAGGGCCGCGGGCATGTCGAGCCCGCCACGGCTTCGTGTGGTCTCGCAGGGATGACGCATAGAGGCTCCTCCCAGCTGCGGCTTCCCGAACTCCTTGTCACTCAGGCGGTGCACACGGCACTCGCCGAGGATCTGGGACTTGCGGGCGACATCACCACGGATTCCATCATTCCGCCGGATGCGCAGGGCGAAGCCGCCATCGTGATACGGGAGCCCGGCGTCATTGCCGGGCTCGATCTGGCCGAAGCCACATTCAAGGCGCTCGACCCGAACGTGGAGTTCGTCCGCGTCGTGGAGGACGGTTGCGAAGCGGAGGCCGGCACAACGGTTGCCAAGATCAAGGGCCGTACGCGTGCGCTCCTGACCGGAGAGCGGACGGCGCTCAACTTCTTCGGCCGCCTCTGCGGTATCGCTACCCTAACCGCCGCCTATGTGGCGAAGGTTGAAGGGACGCTCACGCGCATCGCCTGCACGCGGAAGACAACGCCAGGCTTGCGGGCTTTCGAGAAATACGCGGTGCGCTGCGGCGGCGGAATCAATCACCGCTTCGGGCTCTACGACGCCATCTTGGTGAAGGACAACCACATCGCCGCGGCGGGCGGGCTGGAACCGGTGCTCAAGCAGCTCCGCGCGCTCGCCGGCCATATGGTCAAGATCGAGGTGGAGGTCGACACTCTCCAGCAGTTGGACGAGGCGCTGCGCTTCCCGATCGACGCTGTCCTGCTCGACAATATGGGTGTGGCCACGCTCAAGAAGGCCGTAGCGCTTGCCAAAGGCAAAGTGCTGACCGAAGCCTCAGGGGGCGTCAGCTTGGAGACGGTGGCGGAAATTGCGGCGACGGGCGTCGAGGTGATCTCGGTCGGCGCGCTTACTCACTCGCCACGTAACCTAGACTCATCGCTTGAGTGGGCGCGGGTGAGCTAGTGCCGGCGACGGCGCTGACGGAGCCTGAAACGGAGTCGGTGACGGCGCTCACGGCTGAGGCGAGAGACAGTGTCGGCAGCAAATAGCCTGCGTCATCATCGGACTCGGTGTCGCTTTCAGGCTCGGCCGAAGCCTCGACCAGATATGGCTCTTCGTTGCGCTTCTTGTAGAAGATGTGGGCGCCGATCTTGTCGACCTTGTTCATGCGGCGGGCCCAGCCCGGGCGCACATAGTTCGCATGATAGAAGGTCGAGTAACCCACCTCGGGAAGCCACAGCTCGCCGGACATGATGCGCTTGGACAAATCCTGGGCCAGCGCCCATTGATCCTTGTTCCGCGGATTGTCGGAGTGTCCATCACAGGCGAAGGAGAACTGACAGCCTTTGCGCATCTGCCCCTGATACACCACGCCGCAGATCGTCTGCGGGAAGACCGGGCTGCGCACGCGGTTGAGGATCACTTGGGATACGGCGATCTGACCGCGCTCCGGCTCGCCGCGCGCTTCGAAATAGATGGCCGTGGCCAGACAGCGGCGCTCGCGGTCCTCGAACTCGGCTTGGGTCTCGCCCTTGTAGCGGAAATTCAAACCCTCTTCGCTGGGACGGTAGGCGACATCGACGGCGCTCGGCCTGAAGGCATCCACCTCGAAATCGGCATTAAAGGGCGACGAGTAGCTCGCGTTCATGAACAGCGAGTTCTGACCGCGACCGGCGGGAGGCGCCGTGAGCGCGACCTCGGTGGTGGTGGGCTTGAGCCGGTCGGCTTTGTCCGACCCTGCAACGGGCTTGGTCAGGACAGGACCGCCCGCGAGACTCGCGGTGATCAGCTGCTTGCCGGCGGCGGTGACGTCATCGCCGGCGAGATAATGGTCGGCGCGCGGACCCTTGGACGCGGTGTTGAAGAGCTTGCCGGCTTCGCGCGAGATGTAGAGGGGATTGGAAGAGGCGTCCGCCGTGCGGACCGCGGTGGAAACGAGATTGGGATTGGAAACGGAGAGTACGACCTCAGTGGCAAGGGGGGCGCCGTGAACGACGACGAAATAACCCACGCCAATGAGGGGAAGCGGCACGAACGCAGCAATCGCGTGCCACATCCGACGAGACGAGCGCCGGCGCATTATCCCTCCAGGTCCCCGTTCGGAAGAACCGCCGGTGCGCCCGGAAGTCCCCCCACGCATTTACCCTAGGGCGTGTCCATAACGGTCCACGCAAAATCTAGGGAGTCCCCAAAAAATCCAGGCAAGTTGGTGGGAAATTAGCGTTCTAACTTGGTAGCCCCCCACCGGTTCGAGCCCGGAATCCCGTCTATTGCCGTTAACGTTGCCAGATAATTTAGGGCAAATTGTGTTGGTCGGCAACGGGAGCCTATTTCGGCTTGGAAGGGCTAATTATCCGTTAACCCTGTTTTTCAAGGCCGCCTGGGCCGCCGCGAGGCGTGCGACGGGCACGCGGTAGGGTGAGCAGGAGACATAGCTCAAGGCAATTTTCTCACAGAATTCAATGGTTTCGGGGTCGCCGCCATGCTCGCCGCAAAGGCCGATCTTGAGATCGGGATGGGCCGCGCGGCCCCGCTCCGCACCGATCTGCATGAGCTCTCCGACCGCAACGTCGAGCGTCATAAAGGGATCATGGTGAATGATCCCTTTCTCGGCGTACTCGCTCAGGAATCGCCCGGCGTCGTCGCGGCTCAAGCCAAAGGTGGTCTGGGTCAAGTCATTGGTGCCGAACGAGAAAAACTCCGCGCTCTGGCCGATTTCACCGGCCATCAAACAGGCGCGGGGCAGTTCCACCATGGTTCCCACCTGGAATGCGACGCTCGTCTCCCGCTCCTTCTCCACGGCGCGCGCGGTCGCGTCGATGCGCTCCTTGATGATGTCGAGCTCGGCCTTGGCGGCGACGAGCGGCACCATGATCTCGGGCGTCACGCGATCGTGCAGCGCCTTGCCCGTCTCGATCGCCGCCTCGAAGATGGCGCGCGCCTGCATCTCGACAATCTCCGGATAGCTGACAAGGAGCCGCGCGCCGCGCTGGCCGAGCATCGGGTTGAACTCACTTAGGACGGCGATGCGCCGCTTGAGGCGCGCGACATCGACACCCATGGCCTCGGCCACGTTGGCGATGGCGTCCTCGCCATGCGGCAAGAACTCATGCAGCGGCGGGTCCAAAAGCCGAATGGTGACGGGGTGGCCGGCCATGATCTCGAAAAGCTCGATGAAGTCCTGTCGCTGCGATGGCAGAAGCTTGGCGAGCGCCTTGCGGCGCGCTTCCTGACTCTCGGCGAGGATCATCTCGCGCATGGCGACGATGCGGCTCTCCTCGAAGAACATGTGCTCGGTGCGGCACAGCCCAATGCCTTCGGCCCCGAAGGCGCGGGCCTGGCGCGCGTCATCGGGCGTATCGGCGTTGGCACGGATTTCCAAGCGCCGAAAACCATCGGCCCACGTCATCAGTGTTGCGAAATCCTCCGAGAGCTCAGGCTGGCGCATGGTCACGCGCCCCTTGATGAGTTTGCCGCTGGACCCGTCAATGGTGACGATGTCTCCCTTGCGCAGCGTGATGCCTGACGCTTCGAGCGTCTCTTGATCAAGATCGATATGCACCGCGCCCGCCCCGACCACGCAAGGCCGTCCCATGCCGCGCGCGACCACCGCCGCATGACTGGTCATGCCACCGCGGGTGGTGATGATGCCGACAGCCGCGTGCATGCCTTGCACGTCCTCCGGCGAGGTCTCGATGCGGGCGAGGATCACCGTGTGCCCTTGGGCCTTCAGGTGAACAGCTTCATCGGCGTCGAAAACGATCTCGCCGGAGGCGGCGCCCGGCGAGGCCGGCAGCCCTTTGGCAAGCACGGTCATCTCGGCGGTGGGATCGAGAGTTGGGTGAAGGAGTTGATCCAATTGCGCGGGCTTCAGCACCAAGACCGCTTCCTCGCGCGTGATAATCCCCTCATCCGCCATATCGACGGCGATCTTCAAGGCCGCTTGCGTGGAGCGTTTGCCCGAGCGGGTCTGCAGCATGAAGAGCCGGCCCTCCTGCACGGTAAACTCGATGTCCTGTAGATCGCGGAAGTGCCGCTCCAGATTGACGCAAGCCGCCTTCAGATCGGCGAAGGCTTCCGGCAACAGCCCTTCCAGGGACGGCTTGCCGTTGCCCGAGGCGTGGCGCTCTCTCTCGGTTAGGGGTTGCGGCGTGCGCAAACCGGACACCACGTCCTCGCCTTGCGCATTCAACAGGAACTCACCAAAGAGCTCGTTGGCGCCGGTCGACGGGTTGCGCGTAAAGACAACGCCCGTGGCGCTGTTGTCGCCTCTGTTGCCAAACACCATGGTCTGGATCGTGACGGCGGTGCCCCAGTCGTCGGGGATGTCATGGAGCCGGCGATAGGCGATGGCGCGCGCGTTCTGCCAGGAGCCGAACACCGCGGCAATGGCGCCCCAAAGCTGCTCATGTAGATCTTGCGGAAAGGGCCGCTCCAGCTCCTGCGCCACCACGGCCTTGTAGCGGGAGATGATCTCCCCCCAGTCATCGGCGCCAAGTTCGGGATCGAGCTCGAAGCCCTTCAGGTTCTTGTAGTTCTCGAGGATTTCCTCGAACAGGCCGTGATCGATGCCCAGCACAACATCGGCATACATCTGGATGAAGCGGCGATAAGTGTCATAGGCGAAGCGGCGGTCCTCGGTGAGCCGCGCCAGACCTTCCACGGTCTGGTCGTTGAGGCCGAGATTGAGCACGGTGTCCATCATGCCCGGCATGGAGGCGCGCGAGCCCGAGCGCACGGAGACCAGCAGAGGATTGTCGACATCGCCGAAACGGGCGCCGGTGATGTCGGCGATGCGTTCCAGCGCGTCGTCGACCATCGGCTTCAATTCGCCGGGTAGCTTGCGGCCGAGCTCATAATAGTCGGTGCACACCTCAGTAGAGATGGTGAAGCCGGGCGGCACGGGCAGACCGAGACTGGACATTTCGGCGAGGTATGCGCCCTTGCCGCCGAGGCGATCCTTGTCCTCGACGGACCCATCGGCACGCCCATCGCCGAAGGTGAACACCCATTTGGGTGTCACCTCCGCCTCCCCGACTTCGCTCATTGCGTGTTCCATGGTCCTCCGCACCGGCCCATCCTTTTAGCTGTCTGACGGGCTTCGCACAAACGCGCTCAAGGAGGAGGCTTAAGGACGAACGGGGCGCGGCGTCTTTGCGTTCCGGTGTGCGATGAAATCGCCGCCTTGAATGAGGCGCGCATTCGGCGCCGTGCTCACGCCGTAAGCCCAAGCTGAGATGGTGCGGCCGTCTGTGAGCTTTACTGCCAAGGGCGCACGCACATAGTTGGGATCGCCCGCCTCATAGGCATCGAGCTCAGCCAGCAGCTTGCCGCCGGGCTTGAGCGCATAGACATCGCCGACGATGGCGCGCTTCTCGTTCGCATCGAACATGGCGGCCGGATACCAGCCCATATCATAGAGACGCCCGGGGACGCTGCCTTTGCCGACAAGCCGCGCCTGCGAGGAAAGCCGCCGCGCCATGGCATGATCGCTCTCCGAGCGGAGCGTGCCGTAGACGAAGATATGCTCTGGGTCGCTCATTCAGGCAGATCGATCCGCCCATTGTCTTGCATCGGCCAAAACGGATTGTGCGCGACTTCCCAGGCGTGCCCGTCAGGATCGGCGAAGTAGCCGCTGTAGCCGCCCCAAAACGCTTTCTCGGCCGGCTTGAGGATACGGGCGCCCGCGGCTTCCGCAGTCGCCATCATGGCATCAACCTCGGCCTCGCTTGCATAGTTCATCGCGACGGAAGTGCCGCCATTGCCGGTCCAGATATCCCCGGCCTTGGCATCTTCCTGAAGCGCGTCGCGGCCGAACAGGCCCAGCACGACGCATCCAGCTTGCATGAAGGTCACCGCGTCCTGGCTGGCGCTCGATTTCTTGAAGCCAAGGCGCTCGTAAAATGCGGTGGCTTTGGCGATATCGGCAACGCCAAGCGTAACCAGACTGATGTGCGGCGACACGCTCATGATCCCGCGATCTTGGAGAAGTCGGCGACGGTCATTGTGGTGGCGCGGATACGGTTCAGAAGCCGCAAGCGGTTCTCGCGCAAGCTCGGATCGTCGGCGTTGACCGTCACATTGTCGAAGAAATCATCAACCGGTGCGCGCAACAGGGCCATGGCGCCCATGGCGGCCTCGAAGTCTTCGTTCGCGACGGCGGATGCTGCCGCTTTCTCGACCTCGTCCACGGCTTTGGCCAGCGCTTTCTCTTGCGGCTGATCTAGCAGCGCGGGATCGGGCGCCTCGTCGAACGACTTGCCGTCCTTCTTCTCCTCGATGCGCAAAATATTCATGGCGCGCTTGACGCCGGCAAGTAGGTGCTCGCCATCGTCCGTGTCGAGGAAACTACCAAGCGCCTCGACGCGTCGGGCAATGGTCAGGAAATCATCGCCGCCGAGCGAGAACACGGCGTCTACGAGATCGTGCCTTGCGCCTTGATCGCGGAGATAGATTTTCAGGCGGTCGGCGAAGAAGTCGAGGAGATCATCGGCGTCCTGGACAGCAGTTATGAAAACGCTTTCAGCGATCCCTCGCACAGCATCATCAAGCAACGCTCTGTCCAAAAGAGCCTCAAACTCAGGCGCCTTTTTGATATGGTCGGGCATCTCAAGCAGCGCTTCAAAAGCGCCGGCGGACCTCGCATCAATAAGGTGCCTCCGCCACTGGAGCTCTAGATTCCTAAATAGCAGCCAAAGGTCGAGGCGAATATTATTCTCCAGCACGATCCGAATGACACCGAGCGCCGCGCGGCGCAGCGCATACGGATCTTTCGAGCCGCTCGGTTTTTCGTCGATGGCCCAGAAGCCCGTGAGCGTGTCGAGCTTGTCAGCGAGCGCCACGGCGATGGCGATGGGCTCGTGCGGCACATCATCCGTCGGACCCACAGGCTTGTAGTGGGCGGCGATGGCCTCGGCCACAGCCGGGTTCTCTTGCTGATCGAGCGCGTAGTAGCGGCCCATCACGCCTTGCAGCTCGGGGAACTCGCCAACCATGTGACTGACCAAGTCCGCCTTGGCGACGTAACCGGCGCGCTCTGCATCGTCGGGATCG
This sequence comes from uncultured Alphaproteobacteria bacterium, assembly GCA_963825655.1. Lineage (GTDB taxonomy): Bacteria > Pseudomonadota > Alphaproteobacteria > Rhizobiales > Methyloligellaceae > Methyloceanibacter. The sequence continues at coordinate 815,151 of CAWGTS010000005.1, read as the reverse complement.
GCGCCGACCAACGGCGCGATCTCTCTCGCCAGGCGGAAGATGCGCTGCACCCGCTCATATTGCGTGCCGAGCTTCTCGTGGAAGGTGATCTCCTTGAGCTTCGGCACCCAATCTTCGAGGGATGATTTGCGGTCCTGATCGTAGAAGAACTTGGCATCGGCGAGTCTCGCTGCGATCACGCGCTCATTGCCGGCCGTGATGGCCTTGCCGCGATCCTCGGCCTTGAGATTGGCAACCAGCATGAAGCGGTTGGCGAGTTTGTCGTTCTTCTTCAGCGAGAAGCATTTCTGATGCGCCTTCATCGAAGTGGCGAGCACTTCCGGCGGCACGCTCAGGAAGTCCTCGTCGAATTCGCCCAACAGCGGCACGGGCCATTCGGTGAGCCCTGCGTTCTCGGCGAGTAGCCCCTCGTCCTCGACCAGCGTGAGCCCCTGCTTCTCGGCGAGCTTGTGGGCGTCCTTTGAAATTGTCGCCGCACGCTCGTCCGAGTCGAGAATGACGAAGGCGTCTTTCAGCTTCGCCGGATAGTCCTTGAAGCTCCTCACAGCGAAAGATTTCGGCGCCATGAAGCGGTGGCCCCGTGTGCGATTGCTGCTTGAGATGCCGTCGATCTCAAAATCCACGACCTTGCCGTCGAGGACGCAGAGGATGGCATGCAGCGGCCGTACCCAGCGTAGCTTACCGGCGCCCCAGCGCATCGCTTTCGGCCAGGGGAAGCTGCGGACGATCTCCGGCACGATCTCGGCAATGACCTCGGCCATCTCGCGCCCCGGCTTCTCGATAAGCGCGACATAGAAGCTGCCCTTCTTGTCTTCGCGCACCTCAGCCTGATCGATGGACTTGAGGCCCGCGCCTTTGAGGAACCCAGCGATGGCTTGCTCCGGCGCACCGACACGGGGGCCCTTCTTTTCCTCGCTGATATCGGGCGAGCGCTTGGGCAGACCGTCAACGACCGCCGTCAGGCGGCGCGGCGTGGCAAAGGTCTTGATCTCGGCGAAGTCGAGGCCTGCTGCTTTCAGTTTGTCGCCGAGCAGCCGTGCAAGGTCCTCGCGCGCGCGGGGCTGCATGCGCGCCGGAATTTCCTCGGAGAAGAGTTCAAGCAGAAGCTCGGCCATCGCGCCTATGCCTCACTCTTAGGTGCGAGATCTTGACCGAAACCGATATCGTGGTCGTCAAGATCTTGGATGCCGAATTCGAGAACGCCGTAAGGCTTCTCGACGAGTTCGTAGTCGATATGCGCGCCGCGCTCCTTCATCTCCTCGAACATGGCCTTCGCGTCGTCGACCCAAAAATAGGCGTTCCACATCTGGTTCTTGATACGCCAATAGGGAACAATGTCGTGGCCGGCTGGCGCCTGGGTCAACATGACATGGGCTGTGTCGCGCGCGGCAATGGCGAAGTCCGGCGGCTCGCCCCACACACCGAGCGTCTTGAAGCCGACCTTGTCGGCCCAGTAAGCGACGGTCTTGGGGAGATCGCGCGCGAACAGCACCGACGCCTGCTGCAGTATCTTGGCTCGCGTCATGACGCGGCTCCGCCGGCTTCGGTCTTGAACCATGCGGCGCAGCACGCTTTGGCGAGATCGCGCACGCGCAAGATATAGGCTTGCCGTTCGGTCACCGAGATCACGCCCCGCGCGTCGAGAAGATTGAAGATGTGCGAGGCCTTGATAGCCTGATCGTAGGCCGGCAGCACCATCAGATGCCGCTCGCCGTTCTCGCCCGCGGTGAGCAGCGCCTTGCACTCCGCCTCCGTGTCGCGGAAGTGCTCGAAGAGCTTCGCCGTGTCGGCATGCTCGAAATTGTAGCGGGAGTATTCCTGCTCAGCCTGGAGGAAGACATCGCCATAGGTGACCTTGTCCTTGCCCTCGCAGCCGTTGAAGTTGAGGTCGTAGACGTTGTCCACGCCCTGCACATACATGGCCAGCCGCTCCAAGCCGTAGGTGAGCTCGCCGGACACGGGATCGCAGTCGAAGCCGCCGACCTGCTGGAAATAGGTGAACTGCGACACCTCCATGCCGTCGCACCACACCTCCCAGCCGAGCCCCCAGGCGCCGAGCGTGGGGCTTTCCCAGTCGTCCTCGACGAAACGGATGTCGTGGTTCTTGGGGTCGATGCCGATGGCGTACAGGCTCTCCAGATAGAGGTCCTGGATGTCGGGCGGTGACGGCTTCAGGATCACCTGGAACTGGTAATAGTGCTGGAGCCGGTTCGGGTTCTCGCCATAGCGTCCGTCTTTCGGGCGGCGCGAGGGCTGCACATAGGCCGCGCGCCAATGTTTTGGGCCCAGCGAGCGAAGCGTGGTCGCCGGGTGAAAGGTGCCCGCGCCGATCTCCATGTCGTAGGGCTGGAGGATGACGCAGCCCTGATCGGCCCAGAAGCGCTCAAGCTTCAGGATGAGGTCCTGGAAGGACGGTGCGGGGCGGGATTTCGTGATTTTCGACATGACCGATTCACGTGGCAGGATTTGGCGCGAAGCTATTGCCTTGCGCGCGCCAAGGGAAGCCAAAGCTTCTCGGCGATGACAAGGGGACGCTAACGCACCTGCTTCGGGCGGTAGACACCGGTGGAAGGGTCCCGCTCGAGCGGCACGGCGTGATCGACGTCGTGGTGCTCCATCGCTTCCTTCGCGTCACGAAGGTCGGCGGCGATACGCTCCTGCTCCTTCCTTAGGTAGCGCCGGACGAAGAGGAGCCCGGCGCCCGCGGCGACGATCAGGAGAAGTTGCGGCATGGCTTACAACCCAAAGCGCGACCAAAGGGCGCGCGCTTCCACCGCCGAGATGACGTCGGCCGCGAGGCCGTTCGGCCAGAGGCCAAAATCGAAGCTGCCCGCGCCCACGGACACGGCTCGCTTGCGGCGGAACCAAGAGGTGGCCGGCGCCACGAGCCTGAAGCGCACATCGTCGCCGAAGACCTCGCGCATCTTGGAGCGGAGATCCGAAAGCCCGTCGATGAGCCCGAGCTCCGCCGCGGTCTTGCCGGACCAGAACTCACCCGTGAACAGCTCCTTGTCCGGCTTGCCGAGCTTGTCGCCGCGCCGGGACTTGACCAAATCGATGAAGGCGGCATGCACATCTTGCTGGATGGCCTTGATGCGCTTCACGTCGGCGGGCTTCTCCGGCAGGAAGGGATCGAGCGTGTCCTTGTTGGCGCCGGCGGTATAGACGCGCCGCTCCACACCGATCTTCTCCAGGAGACCCGGAAAGCCGAACGTGGCGGCGATGACGCCAATCGAGCCCACGATGGAGCTGTCGTCGGCGTAGATCTCATCGCCCGCGCAGGCCAGCATGTAGCCACCGGAGGCGCAGACGTCCTCGGCGAACACATAGACTTTGAGATCCTTCTCCTCGGCGAGCGCCCGAATGCGCTTATAAATCAACGTGGACTGGACCGCGGACCCGCCGGGTGAGTTGATTTGAATGGCGACCGCCTTGGCGCCGCGCATGGAGAAGGCTTTCTCGATGGCCGAGGCGGCGGTCGTCAGCGTCAAACTCGGTTTGAGTGGCGTGCTCATGCCGATCGGCCCGGTGAATCGCAGCACGGGCACCAGCGGACGGGACTTCGTCCACTTTTCCGGCAGATATGACTTCAAGACATTTAGAAAACCGTCGTCGCTCATATGTTCACCGTATCCTCGGACTCGCCTAGATCAAGGGCCACTTCCATAAATCTGTATCAATAAAGGCCACACCAGGGCAGCGCTGAAGCCAATAATTAAGGCAGTCACGCGCACAGACATCGGCATGTCGAAATAGCTTGCTATACTTTTTGCCTACGGTGGACGTTTACGTCTGCCGCTCCGAGCGGCGCGCTTTGATTGCTGCGCTGCTCCGCAAGGAGGACATCGCTATGAAGAAATTTGCGATCACGACGGCGGCGGTGGGTGTTCTGGCATTCACATTCGTCTCGCTGATGCCCCAGCCGGCGGACGCCGGATGGCGGCGCAAGGCTTTGCGGCACGGCTACGTACCCGGTGCAACGGTCTATGTCGGGCCGCGCTATGGCTATTACGCGCCGCGCCGCCGCTACTATGGAAGGTGCGGATATTACGGCTGCGGCGGCTATCCGTACGCCTATTACCCCTATTGGCGCGGGCGTTACTATCGCGGCTGGTATTAGGCGCGCGCACCGCCAAATCTAGGCTCTTAAAGGGCCGTTCCCAGCGATGGGAGCGGCCCTTTCCTTTGCCCGCATGCCGATGGTGAACGATGGATGAACAGGCGCCTCAGCCTGGGTTCAGGCCACGCTTCCTACAACGACACCATGACCGAGGAACGTTCCGAGCGGGCGCGGAAGCGCCGAACTGGAGGTCAAAAAGCAATGCTGAAGAAGCCTCTTATCGCAGCGGCCACCATCTCGTTGGTGGCCTTCGGCGCGACAGCGGCCTACGCCGGCAAAGGCGGTGGTGGCGGCGGTGGCCATGGTGGTGGCGGCGGTGGCCAGCACGGCGGCGGCGGTGGCGGTGGCCATGGTGGTGGCGGCGGTGGCGGTGGTCATTACGGTGGCGGCGGTGGCGGTGGTCATTACGGTGGCGGCGGTCATCACGGTGGCGGCGGTCATCACGGCCACCACAAGTTCAACCGTTATCCGCCCTTGTGGCTGAACTACTCCTGGTATCCGCGCTGCCATTACGAGACCCAGAAGGTCCGCATCAAGGTGCGGGACCGCCGCGGACGCCCCTACCGCAAATGGGTTTGGCGAGATGTCAAGGTCTGCAACTAGCGGACCTTACGCGCCCGAGAGCTCTCCTCACGCTCGGGCGAATCGGGGCTGCCGCCCTTCCCCCCCGGGTGGCGGCCCCTTCCTCTTTTCGGTGCGGCAAGGTGCAACGCCTCGCCATGCCTCAACACCGCCTCGGCTTCTTCCGTGTAAGCCCCATCGGGCCCATGCAGGCACAGACCCGGGAGAAGCCGCAGGCTTGCGCGGCTGCCTTTGCGCCCCTGCACGATGACGCGGGTTGCGGGGGCTTGCGCTTTTGAAAACAGCGGGAAGACCGCCACGTCACCTAACCGATCCTGCAGCAGATCCAACAGCGCGCCGAGACAGTCGGGCCTATGGATCAGGGTCAGGGTGCCGCTTGGGGCGGCCATGGTGGTGAGGAACCGCACCCAACGCCCAAGCTGGCCCTGCGGCATGACATGGGCGGCAGCCCGCGCGGCATCGGGGGCTACGCGCACGCTCCCCTCCGCGTAAAACGGCGGATTGGCCATGACATGGTCATAGCCTTCACGGACGAGCCCGGCATCGCGCAAGACCTTGGCCGAAGCGGCGATGTCCGCCTCAACGGCCGTGAACCGTCCCGCGAAGCCGTTCCGCGCGGCATTTTCCGCTGCCAGAGAGCACAGGCGCGCGTCGACCTCGACCGCCGTGACGTCCGCCTTGGGAACACGCTCCAAGAGGCAAAGCCCGGCAACGCCGACGCCTGAGCCGGCATCGAGCACGGACTCACCCTGCTTCGCAGCCACGGCAGCGGCCAGGAATACGGCATCGCTGCCGGCGCGGTGGCCGGATTTCGGCTGGACGATCCCGATACGTCCGCCGAGGAAGTCGTCGGTGGTGGTGGTGCCTGTCTTGCCGCCCGGGCGATCAGGTTTTGTCTTCGCCATTGATGTCATGACCAACACCCGCCTCGGCGAGCAGGTTGCGCGCTTGATCGATGCAATCTTCCTCGACCAGCACGCGCCGGGGCAAGATTCCGATAGAACCCTCCATCACGCTCATATTCGTATCGAATACGAGGAAGGCGATGTCGACCTCCTTAAGAAGGGCGCTGACAAAAGACAGAAGCACCGGATCGTTCGATCGCAATAGTTCTTTCATGGCCTCAAATGCCTCTGCCATAACGTCTTCAGCGTCTTGACCTTCGTGGCCGACCACCGACAATATCCCGGCAATAAGCCCTTCTGGCACTGGAGGAAACGTACCTTTGGGAGTTGTCGTCAAACTTTCCGGCCCGCGAGATCCAAGTGCGAGCCTTGCCCCCCTCGTCGCGCTTGTCGAGGAGGACATGGCCCATGTCAACCGCATCATCCTCGACCGGGCCCGCTCCAATGTCGACCTGATCCCCGAGCTCGCCCGGCATCTGATCGACTCCGGGGGAAAGCGCTTGCGGCCGATGCTCACGCTCGCCGCCGCGAAAATGTGCGGCTATGCGGGCGACGGACATGTGCGGCTCGCGGCTTCGGTCGAGTTCATGCACACGGCCACGCTGCTGCACGACGACGTCGTGGATGAAAGCAGCCTGCGGCGCGGCAAGATCGCCGCGCGGCTCCTTTGGGGCAACGAGGCAAGCGTGCTCGTGGGCGATTATCTGCTTGGCCAAGCTTTCAAGATGATGGTCGATGTCGGCTCGCTCGGTGCGCTGCGCATCCTGTCGGATGCCGCGGCGATAATCGCCGAAGGCGAGGTGATGCAGCTCACGACCGCCAACAACACCGAGACCACGGAGGACGACTATCTTGCGGTGATCGACGCCAAGACCGCGGCGCTATTCGCCGCCGCCTCTGAAGTGGGTGCGGTGATTGCCGAGCGGCCGAAGTCGGAGGCCGCGGCCTTGCGCTCCTATGGCCGCAATCTCGGCCTTGCCTTCCAACTGGTCGACGATGCGCTCGATTATTCGGGCGAGCAATCGACCCTCGGCAAGAGCGTGGGTGATGATTTCCGTGATGGCAAAATCACGCTGCCCGTTGTCCTGAGCTACCGGCGCGGCAACACCGAGGCGCGTGCGTTCTGGGAGCGCACCGTAAAAGCGGGAGAGATTCGCGAGGACGATCTCGATAAGGCCATCGACTTGATCGCGCAGCACAACGCGCTCGCCGATACCATGGAGCGGGCGCGCCATTACGGCGCGATCGCCCGCGATGCTCTTGCCATCTTCCCCGACGACGAGATTAAGTCGGCCCTGCTCGAAGCCATCGAGTTTTCGGTCGACCGCCCGTTCTAAAACCTTAAGCGGACGCCGGATCGCCGAGCATGCCCGAGGCGATCCACCAATCGGGCTCGCCTTGGGCAAGAATGGTGGCGGCACGGTGGGCCTCGCGCGGCGTTGCAAATACCGCAAAGCACGTCGCCCCGCTGCCTGAGAGGCGCGCAAGCCGGGCTCCGTCCAGCTCGCTCAAAGCCGCAAGTACGTTGCCGACCTCCGGCGCAAGACGTATGGCGACCTGTTCAAGGTCGTTACCGTGTCGGCTCGCATACTCAATGAGTCTGTCGAAATCACCAGCGAAGTCGAGAGGCGGCGTGTCGGCGGGGCTCGCGTCGAGCGGTGCGGCATCGAGTGCGCCGTAAACCTCGGCAGTCGCCAGCGGCACGCCTGGATTGACCAGCACGACGCCACAAGAGGGAAAGCCATCCACAGCTCTGACGATCTCGCCGCGGCCCGTGATAACTGCCGGCTTGCTCTTGAGGCATACGGCGACGTCAGAGCCTAGCTCCGGCGCCAGTGCCGAGGCTTCTGCGTCTGTCAGGGCGCCGTCACTGGCGCGCGCGATCAGACGCAGCGCCGCGCCCGCATCCGCCGAGCCGCCGCCGATACCCGCCGCGACAGGGAGTATCTTGACGAGGCGAAAGCGCCCCAGCGTCAGGCCCGGCCGAAGCGCCTTTGCCGCCTGTGCCGCCTCTATGATGAGATTGGTGCCGCCGAGAGCCGGCCCGAACGGGCCTTCGACCCGAAGATCGAGACCGTCTTGCGGTGAGAGTTCGACGGTGTCGCCGACGCCGGCGAAGGCAACGAGGCTGCGCAACGCATGGAAGCTGTCAGGGCGCCGTCCGACAACCTCCAGGGTGAGGTTGAGCTTGGCCCAGGCGATGTCGCGAAGCGCGCCTATTGCGAGGTCTTCTGGTCCGTATGGCCAGGGCCCGCCGCGGCTTTGGTCTGGGTGGTCTCCTCCAGCCCCGAGGCAATTTTCCCGTTCAGCGTGTCGATCTGCTCTTGCTCGGGATCCAGCGTCAAAGCCTGCTCCCACTGATACTTTGCCTCAAGCGTGCGGCCGACGCGCCAATAGGCATCGCCCAGATGGTCGTTGATGATCGGATCGTCGGGCCGAAGCTCGACCGCGCGCTCCAAATGCTCGACCGCCGCCGGCATGTTGCCGAGCCTGTAATAGGCCCAGCCAAGGCTATCGACATAATATCCGTCATCCGGCTTCAGCTTCACGGCCTTGCGGATGTAGTCCATGGCTTGTTTCAGGTTCATTCCCTGATCGACCCAGGAATAGCCGAGATAATTGAGGACCAACGACTCGTCCGGCGCGAGTTCGAGCGCCTGCTTGAAGTCGGCTTCGGCAGCAGGCCAATCCTTGAGCCGCTCGTTGCTGACGCCGCGCGAATAATAGAGCGCCCAGTTTTCCTTGGTCGGCTTGTCGACGAGAGCGACCGCCCGGGAATAGTACTCCAGCGCCTCGGCATAGCGCTCATGCGCGCGCATGATATTGCCGAGCGCATCGAGGGGACGAATGTCGTCGGGGTTTTGGGCGATGATCTTTTCGAGCAGCGCCTTGGCCGCATCGACCCGCTCCAGCGAGTTGAGCGCGAAGGCCTTCTGGATCTGCACGTTGACCCAGAGGGGCGAGTCTTCCGGGATCCGATCGAAGGCGGCAATTTCGGCATCGTATTTTTTCGCCGTCTCGTAGGCCTCGGCGAGGGCGATATAGGCGAGCGGGAAGTCCGGCTTGAGATAGATGGCGAATTGAAGAAAGACGATGCCCATGTCGAGCCCGCCCTCACCGGCCAGCGCATCGCCGATGCCGTAGAATACCTCGGCTAGACCGTCGTTCGGATTGGCCGCGAGCAACGGCGGCGTCTCACCGGCTTCGATCTTCTGAAGCAGCGCCTCGGACAGCGGATGCGGCGCGGCCTTGGCCATATGCGCCTTGATGGTTTCGATGGCGAGCTTACGGTCATTGGCGTTGACCGCATGGCGCGCATACGCGTCGGCCACTCTGAGCGTGGTCGGGCTTCGCTTGAAGGCCTGCGTATAAGACTGACGCGCCAGTTGGTGGCGTCCGGCGATGTCGGCGATCAGCGCCCGGTGATAGCGCTGATAGTACTGGGCCCAGTCGGCGCTGCTCAGGGTGTCGAGTGTGGCGAAGGACTCGCTGTGCTCACCTTCGGCCTCCTGCACCCAGGCGCGGGCCAGTGTCGAGGTGAGGTCGGCGATGGGGCCTTGGCGGGCGGCGGCGAAGTGTTCGTCGGCCTCCTCATAGTCCCCTTGCTTGAAGGCCTCGAGGCCGAGCAGAAACTGGGCGATGCGGTGCGACGGTTCGACCCGGATCAGATCCTGAGCCAGCTCGGTCGCGCGATCCCAATGGGCGGCGGCGGTTTCGAGGAGGAAAGTCTGCTCGAGAATGATCGCATTGTCGGGGTCGCCGGCCAGCGCCTTGGAATAGTAATCGGCGGCGGCGATGGTGTCATGGCTGCTGCGGGCGACGCGGCCCGCGAGGTAATTGCCAAGAAGCGTGCCAGCTTCAGGGCCATTCGGATCGTTGGGAATTACTTCGGAATACGCGGCAGGCGCCGCGAGAATCGCAACAAGGAGAAGAGACCGCCACGCCCATTTGCGCGGTGTCCCACTTTTTGAAGTCATCATGATGTTGGCCCGGTTGTCCACCGCCCCAAGTTTTGGTTCGTCCTATCCCCGAAGCAAGGGTATGTGCTTTTCACAACCCTGCAAACCGTAAAGGTTTTGAGGGCGAATCACGGCGCGTTTATGGCCCTATTGCATACCAATCGAACGCCGCGGGGATAGCGAAACCTCGGGGACTACATATTGGCGTAGTTCGGCCCCTCGCCCCCTTCCGGCGGCACCCAGGTGATGTTCTGGGGCGGGTCCTTGATGTCGCAGGTTTTGCAGTGGACGCAGTTCTGCGCGTTGATCTGAAAGCGCACCGTGCCGCCCTCCTCGATCACCTCATAGACATTCGCCGGACAGTAGCGCTGCGCCGGCTCGGCATATTCGGGCAGCGTTTGCTCGATCGGGATCGAGGGATCGGCAAGCACCAAATGAACCGGCTCGTCCTCGTTGTGATTGGTGTTCGACAGAAACACCGAGGAGAGAATGTCGAACGAGAGCGCGTTGTCGGGTTTCGGGTAATCGATGGGCTTCGACTCCGCCGCCGTGTCCAAGCTCGCAAAGTCCGGCTTCTTGTGCTCCAGCGTGTGTCCGAGAAACGGAAAGATCGTGTTGAGCCACATGTCGATGCCGCCCAACATTACGCCCAGCTTTGTGCCGAAGCGCGACCAGAGCGGCTTCACGTTGCGGACCTTCTTGAGCTCCTTGGCCAGCGAGCTTTGTTTGAGCGCTTCCGGGTAGGCCTCGAGCACGTCGCGCGCGCGGCCCGCTTGAATGGCCTCGAACGCCGCTTCCGCCGCCATCATCCCCGACAGCATGGCGTTGTGAGAGCCCTTGATGCGCGGCACATTCATAAAGCCCGCGCAGCAGCCGATCAGCGCGCCGCCCGGAAAGGCGAGCTGCGGAATGGCCTGCCAGCCGCCCTCGGTCAATGCCCGCGCGCCATAGGCAATACGCTTGCCGCCTTCGAGATGCTGCTTGATGCGCGGGTGATGCTTGGAACGCTGAAACTCCTTGAACGGGTTCAGATAGGGGTTGGCGTAATCGAGATGGACAACGAAGCCGACCGACACCAGGTTGTCGCCGAAATGGTAGAGGAACGAGCCGCCGCCGGTGTTGTCCGCGAGCGGCCAGCCCATGGTGTGCTGCACCAGCCCCGGCCTGTGCTTCTCCGCCGGGATCTCCCATAGCTCTTTCAGGCCGATGCCGAATTTCTGCGTGCCGCTTTCGCGGTCCAAATCGTATTTCTTGATGAGCTGTTTCGACAACGAGCCCCGCGCGCCCTCGGCGAGCAGCGTGTACTTGCCGGTCAGCGCGATGCCGGGCGTGTAGGACTCCTTGTGCGTGCCGTCGCGGGCCACGCCCATGTCTCCCGTGATGACGCCCTCGACCTCGCCGTCCGCGCCGATCATCGCCTCGATCACCGAGATGCCGGGATAGACCTCGACGCCCAAGCTTTCCGCCTGCTCGCCGAGCCATTTGGTGAGATTGCCCAGGCTCCCGGTGTAGCAGCCGTGATTGCTCATGAGCGGCGGCATGAACATGGTGGGCAGGCCGACGCCACCCGTCTCCGACGTCAGATAATAGAAGTGGTCTTCGCTGACCGCGTCCTTGACCGGCGCATCCTTGTCGCGCCAATCGGGAATGAGCTTGTCGAGCCCGGCCGGATCGAGCACGGCGCCGGACAGGATGTGGGCGCCGACCTCGGAGCCCTTCTCCAGGACGACGACGTTGATCTCCGTGTCCTTCTCAGCGGCGAGCTGCTTCAGGCGGATCGCCGCGGCGAGGCCTGCGGGGCCCGCGCCGACGATCACCACATCGAACTCCATGGTTTCCCGTTCGACTTGCTCGCTCATCTCCGCCCTTTCCATTCCTTATTATCCGACCGTGCTCCGCCCGCCCGCGGCCACGGCAAATCGGTGATAAGATCAATGACGCCCAGCGCTATCAATGGCCCGGCGGGGCCGGGCACTGACAAATAGAGGATCAACACGGGCATCGCAAATGACTGGAAGCCAAGCAAAAGCCGCCGCCGGCCTGCTCTCCTGGTACGAGGCCATGGGCGTGGACGAGGCGATCGGGGATGTGGCCGTCGACCGGTTCGCGGCCGCGCCGGAGCCCCGCCCGGAAGCGCGCGCCGACACCCCCGCCAAATCGCGCGCGACACTTGAAAAACCCCGCGCTAACCGCTCAGACCCGCGCGCCCGGAGCGCGGACCCCTCGTCAAGCCCCGCCTCGCTCGATCAGGTCACGACACTGGCCGAGCTCGAGGCGCTGGTCGCTCAATTCGAGGGCTGCGCGCTCAAGCGCACGGCGAAGAACACCTGCTTCTCGCGCGGCAGCGATACCGCCAAGATCATGCTGATCGGCGAGGCGCCGGGCCGCGACGAGGATATCCAGGGCAAGCCCTTCGTGGGGCGCGCCGGCAAGCTGCTCGACCGTATGCTGGCGGCCATCGGGCTGGACGAGAGCAGCGTCTACATCACTAACACGATCTATTGGCGCCCACCCGGCAACCGCACGCCGACGGCGCTTGAGATCGAATCCTGCGCGCCGTTTCTTGCCCGCCAGATCGAGCTCCTTGCACCGGACGTGATGGTGTTGCTCGGGGGCGCGGCAGCGAAGTCCACCCTCAACGTGACCGAAGGCATCATGCGGCTGCGCGGCAAGTGGAAGATCTATCAGTGCGGCGACCGCGACATTCCCACGCTGGCGACGCTGCATCCCGCCTATCTCCTGCGCAAGCCGGAGGAGAAGCGCTATGCTTGGCGCGACTTGCTCATGCTGAAGGCAAGGCTGGAGGAAACAAGATCATGACCGCGCGCATCGACGAGAGCCGCCCCTTCATCCCCGTTCGCATCGCCGTCATGACCGTGTCGGACACGCGCACCGAGAAGACCGACAAGTCGGGACCGTTGCTAATCCGGATGATCAGGGAGTCGGGTCATGAGGCGGCGGACCACGCGGTGGTCGAGGACGACGAGAAAGAGATCCGCAAGCAAGTGAAGAAGTGGATCAAGGACAAGACTGTCGACGTGGTGATCACCACGGGCGGCACGGGCTTTACCGGACGCGACGTGACGCCGGAAGCGGTGCGCCCGCTGTTCGATAAGGAGATCGACGGCTTCTCCGCGCTGTTCCACATGCTGAGCTATCAGACGGTCGGCACCTCGACGGCGCAGTCCCGCGCCTGCGGCGGTCTCGCCAAGGGCACGCTGATCTTCTCGTTGCCAGGCTCGCCGGGCGCCTGCAAGGACGCCTGGGAAGGCATCCTCAAATTCCAATTGGATAACCGGCACCGCCCCTGCTCGTTCATCGAGATCATGCCGCGCCTCACCGAAAGCAAAAAGAAGAAGAAGGCGAAGGCGCCAGCCAAGTAGAAGCGCACAGGAGCTTCTCTAATCAACGTCAGAAGTCATCGGTTTCGCGCATCGAGCTCGCCGGTGACATAGAGCTCGCGCGGGACGTAGCAGCTGTCGAAGACGTGGTTGACCTCGACCGCAGATCAGAGCGCTCTATAAGCCGCTCGGCACGCACGCGCTCCTGCCGATAGTCTTGCGCCGTGTCGACATCGCTAAGTGTCGGAGCATACGCGACAATTCGGCCAGGCAGATTGGCGCGTGTTGCCGCCAGCGTTCGGTCCGTCGACCACGGCACATCGGTGAACGGAAAAAGCTGCCTTACGGATTTTTTTAAACCGACAAGCCAATAGCCGCCGTCTTGGGCGGGCCCGAACACGGCGTCGGCGCGCCCGAGCAGCTGAAAAGCTTGCGCGACATGCGCCGGACGGATGGCCGGTATGTCGCTGCCAACGATAATGGCGGGACCCGGTGGGAGACGGTCGAACAGGGCTTGCATACGGGCGCCGAGATCGCCCTCCCCTTGCGGAACGCGCGTGAGGTAGCGCACCGCTGGCCAGCAGGGCGCTGTCACCGCGCTGTCCGGCGTGACCGCAAGATAAGTCCGCCAGCGGGCATCCGCGGCAAGCCGCACGACCGTATGCGTGAGTGTGGTGCGGTAGAAGCGCAGTGCCGCGACGTCGCCGATGCCGCGCGCGAGCCTGCGTTTTACGGCGCCCGCGACGGGACGCTTCGCCATGATGATCAGGTGCTGAGCGAAGGTACGGGAGGGGGCGAGGCGTCGCGGCGGCCTAGCCATAGAAGCGCGCGAGGACGCGCGGCGGCACGCGGAGATAATAAAGCAGCATCACACCGAGATTGCGGAAGCTCCGCGAAACATAGCCCTCGCTGCGATAGCGCTTGGCGCTGGTCACGGCGCGCGATTTGAGGCCGACGAGCTCGCGCCGCTTGAGCCGGCGGACGAGATCCACGTCCTCCATCAGCGGCAGCGGCCGGAACCCGCCGAGTTGGGTATAGTGCGCGCGGGAAATCAGCAGACCCTGATCGCCGTAGGGCAGCGCGAAAAGAAGACACCGCAAGCCCACGAGAATTTCCACGAGACGCGGCATGAACCCGTCATCGTCGAGGGCGAAGCGGAAATAGGCGGCCGCGGAACGGCGGCGTCCGCTCTCCACGCGATCGATGAAGGCATCGGCCTCCTCGGCCCAGCCGGGCTCGAGCACCGTGTCGGCATGCAGGAAGAGGAGCCAATCGCCGCGGGCGATGGCGGCGCCGGCATCGAGCTGGGTTCCACGCCCGCGGGCCGAGTCAACGATATGGGTTCCCGCCGCATCGGCGAGGACCCGCGTATCGTCGGTCGAGCCGCCATCGGCGATGATGGCCTCTTGCACCACCCCCTCCACCACGGCGGGCACCAGCGGGGCCAGCGCATGAACCAAAGTGGGCGCGGCATTGAAAGTGGGGATGACCACGGAAATCATGTGCGGACTATAGCGTTTGCCTTACTTGCGGCAATCGTCAGATAGCACCGCATCAACTATGTTCTTGATTTGTTCTCTTCGGCACCCTATATGGATGGCATGAGCGTAGCCCTCAGAAAGTCCGGCGATTCCGACAGTCTCTCGCACGACGCGGGCGGCGTTGCCTATGGCCGCCGTCACGGCCGGGGCGCCCAGACCAATCGGTCTGGCCGGTTCGAGCCGCGCGCCTATGAGCCCGTGGACGACGGCTGGGACTCGCTTGCCGAGCTCGAAGCGCTGCAGACCGAGGTGCAGGAGGTGCCGGCGCGGCGCATCATCACCAAGAACCAGTCCCCCGATATCGGCTTCGACCGCTCGATCAATCCCTATCGGGGCTGCGAGCATGGCTGCATCTATTGCTTCGCGCGGCCGACGCACGCCTTTCTCGGCCTGTCGCCGGGGCTCGATTTCGAGACCAAGCTGTTCGCCAAGACCAATGCCGCCCAGGCGCTGGAGCGCGAGCTGGCCGAGCCGAACTACCGGCCGCGGATGATCGCCATCGGCTCCAATACCGACCCCTATCAGCCGATCGAGCGCCGCTACCGCATCATGCGGCGCATCCTCGAAGTCTTGAGCGCCGCCAATCACCCAGTGGGCATCGTCACCAAGTCGGCGCTGGTGCTGCGGGATCTCGATATATTGCAGTCCATGGCCGAGCGCGGCCTGGTCAAGGTGGCGCTGTCGGTGACCACGCTCGATCATAAGCTGGCCCGCGCCATGGAGCCGCGCGCCTCGACGCCCGAGAAGCGGATCGAGGCGGTCGAGAAGCTCAGCGCCGGCGGCGTGCCTGCTTCCGTCATGGTGGCGCCGGTCATTCCGGGGCTCACCGACGCCGAGATCGAACGCATTCTGGAGCGCGCGGCGGCCGCCGGCGCGGCCGAGGCGGGCTACGTGCTGTTGCGGCTACCGCTCGAAATCGGCGATCTGTTCACGGAGTGGCTGCAGGCCAACTGTCCGGATCGGGCCAACCGGGTGTTGTCGCTGATGCGTCAGTCCCGCGGCGGCAAGCTCTACGTTTCGAAATGGGGTGAGCGCATGGAAGGTGACGGGCCTTATGCCTGGATGATCGGCCGCCGGTTCCAAATGGCGGCCGAGCGGCTCGGCCTGAACCGGCGCCACGAGCTGCGCACCGACCTGTTCACGCCGCCGGCCCGCGCCGGTCAGCAGCTCAACCTGCTCTAAGCTTCTTTTCCACAGCCCTGCGTCCCCTCCCCAGCGGGGAGTTGCAAAGCCCGCGCGCTTTGTTGGAAAGTCCCTTCCCATGGGACTGCCTGCCGAATCTTTGCCAGAGCCTCGCGTGCCGAGCTTCGAGCTTGAGACGGAGATGATGGATTGGCATGGGCTGCCCTGCGCCGGCATCGACGAAGCCGGGCGCGGGCCTTGGGCGGGGCCCGTGGTGGTGGCGGCGGTGATTCTCAATCCCGACCGCATCCCGGAAGGGCTCAACGATTCGAAGCTGCTCACGGCACAAGCCCGCGAGGAGCGCTACGAAGAGATCATGGCGACGTCTTGTGTCGCCATCGCCATTGGCCATGTCGGGCGCATCGACCGCGACAACATCCTGCAGGCGAGCCTCTGGGGCATGCGCACGGCATTTCGCTGCTTGCAGGTGCCGCAGGCCGCGGCGTTGATCGACGGCAATCTCATTCCGAAGCGTTTTCCCGGCAAAGCACGCGCGGTGGTCGGCGGCGACGGCCTGTCTTTATCGGTGGCGGCGGCCTCGATCATTGCCAAGGTCACACGCGACCGCATCATGGTGAAGCTCGCCAAGCGCTACCGCCGCTATGGCTGGGAGAGCAACAAGGGTTACGGCACACCGGAGCATGCCCGCGCCGTCAAGGAGCACGGCGTGTGCACCCATCATCGACGCTCGTTCGCGCCCATCGACCGGGCCATTCGCATTCTCGCCAAGCGCGGCGAGGCCATGTCGGTCGTCGACGACTAGCTAACTCAGCCAATCCGCAATGCGGGAAGCGATTTCTTCCGCGCCCGGCTCGATCAGAAGCATGTGGGCTTGATCTTGCAGCGTCCAGAACTCGGCTTGGGCATAGGGGTCGGCCGTCGCCTTCGCGGTCTCCAACGACACGATGTAATCTTGCGCACCCGACACACATAGGACCGGACAGCGTACCGCCGCCGTGTCGACGGCCGTCGCGCCGGTAGAATCGAACATCCAGAAGAAAGTCTCGAACAGGGCGCGGCCGGACTCCGGCCCGAACCGATCGAACACTTTGACCTGCTCCGCCTTCGGCAGAAGGTTGAGCGTGTAGAAGCAGGCGAGATCGAAATTCGGATCGAGCGCGCGCGTCCAGAACGGACCGATCGTCATCAAGTCCTGGCAGAGCTTCCTCTCCGCATCGGTGGGCGGCACGATGCCGGCGCGCGGCGCCGGGCTCAGCAGAACCAATTTCTCGGCGAGACCATCGGCGGCGAGCTGCTGGGCAATGATCGCGCCCATGGAATGCCCGAGCAGGATGGGCGTCTCGGGCAGCGCGTTCACAAAGGCGGCCATCTGCGCGCGGTAGTCGGCCATGCCGACGCTCGCCAGGATGCCTTGCCCCGTCTCCTTTTCCGCGCCGTGGCCGATCAGATCCGGCGCATGGCAGGCAAAGCCTCGCGCCTCGAAGACCTCGCGGAACGTGTCGAAGCACCAGCCGCCGCAATTGGCCCCATGCGCCATGACGATGGTTTTGCTCATGCCACGCCTCTTTTCACCGCCTGTCCCCGCATGACCTGTGGCGGGTTAAGTCCACCTTTACCCTAGTCCGCCAGCATCAGCCGGTCTCGCCGCAGAGCGGGCGCGTGCAGTACTGCGTAACAAAGAGTGGTGGATTATGGGTGTGGGGGACACCGGGGGAGCATCGCTTCCCCGCAACAAGATCATTGTCGGCGATTGCATCGAGGAGCTGTCGCGTTTGCCGGAAGCAAGCGTCGATCTCGTCTTTGCCGACCCGCCTTACAATCTCCAGCTCGCGGGCGAGCTTTACCGGCCGAACAACAGCCGCGTCGATGCCGTCGACGACGATTGGGACAAGTTCTCGAGCTTCGGCGCCTATGACGCCTTCACCCGCGATTGGCTGACCGCCTGCCGCCGCGTGCTGAAGCCGAATGGCAGCCTGTGGGTGATCGGCAGCTACCACAACATTTTCCGCGTCGGCACCATTCTTCAGGACATGGATTTCTGGGTACTCAACGACGTGATCTGGCGCAAGACCAACCCGATGCCGAATTTTCGGGGGCGCCGCTTCACCAACGCGCACGAGACCATGATCTGGGCGTCAATGGGCCCCAAGGCACGCTACACTTTCAACTACGAGTCCATGAAAGCGCTCAACGAAGACCTGCAAATGCGGTCCGACTGGCTGTTGCCGATCTGCTCCGGCAGCGAACGGCTGAAGCACGACGGGCGCAAGACGCACCCGACGCAAAAGCCGGAGGCGCTGCTTCAACGCATCATTCTCGCCGCAAGCCATGTTGGCGACGTGGTGCTCGATCCCTTCATGGGTTCGGGCACGACCGCGGTCGCGGCCAAGCGGCTGGGGCGCGCCTTTGTCGGCATCGAGCGCGAGGCGGCCTATGCTGAGGCCGCGCGGACGCGGCTGAAGGACGTCACACCGCTGGACCCGGCGTCGCTGCAAGTCGCCAAGGGCAAGCGCGCGGAGACCCGTGTGCCGTTCGGCGCCCTGGTCGAGCTCGGCCTGCTGTCGCCCGGCACGGCGCTCTACGATCCAGCCGCGCGCCATGAGGCGAAGGTCCGGGCCGACGGCTCGATTGCCTGCGCCGGGGCACAAGGCTCGATCCATAAAATCGGCGCCCATGTGCAAGGCGCCATGGCCTGCAACGGCTGGACCTTTTGGCACTATGAGGCGGATGGCGCGCTCAAGCCGATCGACGATCTGCGCGCCGCGGCGCGGGCGAAGCTCGCTTCTTAGGAGCTCGCTTCTTAGCGCGCTTGGGCCGCGCGCCCGTCTCGAAGGCGTGGGCGAGGACTTTGCGCATCACGCTCGGCAACGCCGCGGCCGGGAGCTCACGACCATGGAGCCAGCGACAGCGCTCCGGATCAGCCGCTTCCGTAACCTGCGCATCCGACCCGACGGCCGCGCGATAGACCGTCAGCTCGAGATGAAAATGCGTGAAGGTGTGCACGACGAGGCCGGGTACCGCCTGCCAATTCGCATGGAGCGGGGCGTGGTCCGCGACGGCGCCGCCATTCGGCGGCTTCTCCTTCCAAGGGGTGGACGGCGTCTCCAGCATGCCGCCAAGCAGGCCTTTGAGGGGCCGTTCGCGTAACAGCACGGCGCCATCCTCGCGCAAGGCGACGAAGGCCGTGCCTCGTCGGGTGGGCCGCGCCGCCTTGTCTTCTTTATAAGGCAGATGCTCGGCGATCCGTTGCGCGTAACCGCGGCAGCCGGGCCGCAAAGGACAAACCCCACAAGCCGGCCGGCGCGGCGTGCAAATCGTGGCGCCGAGATCCATCAGGCTTTGCGCGAAATCCCCTGCCCGGTCGTCAGGCGTGAGGCCCTCGGCGAGCGCCTTGATCTCCGCCTTGGCGGCGGGTAGCGGCGTCTTAAGCGCGAAGAGCCGCGCCACCACACGCTCGATATTGCCGTCGACTGGGGACGCGCGTTCGCCGAAAGCAATGGCGGCGATCGCGGCGGCGGTATAGGCGCCGATGCCGGGCAGCTTGCGCAAATCCGCTTCCGTCCCGGGAAATTTCCCGCCGTGCTCTTGCGTCACGACGCGGGCACAAGCGTGGAGATTGCGGGCGCGGGCGTAGTAGCCGAGGCCCGCCCATACGGCGAGTACCTCTCCGAGCTCGGCCCGGGCAAGCGCGGTCACGTTGGGCCAGCGGCGCAGGAAGTCGATGTAGCGCGGCGTCACCGCCTTCACCGTGGTCTGCTGCAGCATGATCTCGCTGAGCCAGACCTTGTAGGGGTCTTGCCGCTTGCCGGGCGGCGCGCGCCAAGGCAGCGCGCGGGCCTCACGGCCATACCAGGCAAGCAGGGCGTCGGCGGCGAAGCCCACCCCCTGGTCTCTGTGACTTTCCTGCATAAGTTCCATTCGGCGCGTCTGCTCCTAGGGCCATGGTGTAAGGTCGGACCCTGCCAGGGCAAGGGGCGGCGGCCCACTCTCCACTGGCGAAACGGGGCCACGAACAGGGCGAAGACCGAAGCTGAGAGCGGAGCATGACCGGGATCAGGCGAAAACCAAAGGGCGGCGCGCGCGCCATCGGCGCCTATATAGCCCGTGCGCTCGACCCGGCGGCGCGGGCGCGCGGCTTCGCCACCACGGCGCTGTTGAGCGACTGGCCGGCCATTGTCGGGCGGGACCTCGCCCGCTTCACGATGCCCGACCGGTTGATCTGGCCCCGGCGGCGCGACGACGAAACCCAGGCGCCGGCCAAAGGCCATCGGTCCGGCGGCGCCACGCTCGTGCTCAGGATCGAGGGCCCGCGCGCCATCGAGGTGCAGCACCGTTCCAGCCAGATCCTGGAGCGCGTGAACAGCTATTTCGGCTATCAGGCGGTCACCGAGATGCGGTTCCTGCAAGCGCCTATCGGCCGCGCGGCCAAGGCCAAACCTGCGCCGAAACCGCCGCTTCCTGCCTATAAGCTCCCCAAATCGGCGGGCATCGCCGATGCGGGCCTGGCGCGCGCCCTGTCGCGGCTCGGCGCCAGCACGAAGGCTCGTCTCACGAGGGGTTGAGGCGGACGAATATTTCTCGTACTTGCCGGATCGGGGCCGATCAACGATTGTAGGCGCCCTGAGGCGGCCAAGGCCGCGATCGATCCAGTCCAAGCCGGAGTAGTGACCGTGGCGAAACCAAGCAAAAAGCCGACCGAACCATCAAGCGACGACACCTCCGGCGGGACCAATAAGACTGGCATCTATGTGATTGGCGCGGTGGTGGTCGCGGCCGTCATCGCCGGCGTCTTCTTCTTCCGGGACGATCGCCCGCGCGATCCCAACGCGCCGAAGGAAGATCCGGCGGTCGCGGTGCTGATGGAGGAAGGTCCGCTCGAGGATATCGTGATGGGGAATGAGGACGCGCCCAACGTCATCGTCGAGTACGCCTCGATGACCTGCCCCCATTGCGCGCATTTCTACACCGAGGTGTTTCCTCAGGTGAAAGAGAAGTACATCGATACCGGCAAGGCCCGCTTCGTGTTCCGCGAGTTCCCGCTGGACGGGCTTGCGGTCGCCGCCTCCATGCTGGCGCGCTGCTCCGGCAATGACCGCTTCTACCCCATGGTCGATGCCCTGTTCGAGACGCAAAAGACCTGGGCGCTGCCTGGCGAGGACGGCAAGGAGAAGCTGCTGCTGATCGCCAAACAGGCCGGCTTTACCCAGGAATCATTTGATAAGTGCTTGGCGGATAAAGAGCTTTTCGACAAGATCGTCGCGGTGCGCAAGAAGGCGCATGAGGAATACGGCGTCGATGCCACGCCGAGCTTCTTCGTCAACGGCAAGCGCCTAAAGGGCATCGGGCTCGAGAATTTCGAGACCGCGATCGACGGCGCCCCCGCAGACACGCCGCCCAGCGGCTAAGCCAAGCGGTGCTTGATGGGATTTGCTAGGGGAGCCGCACTCGTCCTGACCCTCGCCGCGCTCGGCCTTTCGGCGTGCGGCGGCGGGGCCGGTCCGGCCGCCGAGACGGCCATTCCCCTCAAAGAGCAGATCCTGGAGCCGGGGCCACTCGGCGAGCGCGAATACGGCAACCGCAACGCGCCCGTGACCATTATCGAGTACGCCTCCCTCACCTGCCCGCATTGCCGGAACTACCACGCCAAGGTGTTCCCCAAGGTGAAAAGTCAATATGTCGACACGGGCAAAGTCCGCTACATCATCCGGGAGTTCCCCATCGGGCGGACGGCCGGGACGGCGGCGATCGCCACCAGATGCGCCCCCAAAGCCAAGTACCTGCCGATGACGGAGGCTTTCCTGTCCCGGCAGCGCGAATGGGTGAGCCAGGAGGTCCGGCCAGACGCCATCTATTCGGTGGCGAAATCAAGCGGTATGAGCCGTGCCGAATTTGACAAATGCCTATCGAATCAAGCCATTATCGATGGCCTGACAGAGGTGAAGCAGCGGGGACGCAAATATGGCGTGATCGGCACGCCGACCCTCTTCATCAACGGTCAGAAACTGCAAGGTGCAGTCACCTTCGAAGAGGTCAAAGCCCTAATTCAACCACAGGCTTCTTGATCTCCGGCGTTGCGAATCACGTCGAACCGCTGCCAAGTTCCCGTACTAAAGTCCGCGTCTTCCACGCGTCGCCATTTCCATTCGAGGACCGCCAGCCCGTGCAGATCACCAGACTCCGCCTACTTGGATTCAAGTCGTTCGTGGAGCCCACCGAGCTCCTGGTCGAACCCGGCCTGACCGGGGTCGTCGGCCCGAATGGCTGCGGCAAGTCCAATCTGCTCGAGGCGCTGCGCTGGGCCATGGGCGAGACCTCGTATAAGAGCATGCGCGGCACGGCCATGGACGACGTGATTTTCGCCGGCTCGCAAGACCGGCCGGCGCGGAACATGGCCGAGGTGACCCTGTTCATCGACAATTCCGAGCGCAAAGCACCCGCCGAGTTCAACGACAGCGAACTTCTGGAGGTGACGCGGCGCATCGAGCGCGAGGCGGGCTCCGCCTTCAAGGTCAACGGCAAGGACGTGCGGGCGCGCGACATCCGCTTGCTGTTCGAGGACGCATCGACGGGCGCGCGATCGCCCGCGCTGGTCCGCCAAGGTCGCATCGGCGAGATCGTGAACGCGCCGCCTCAGGAGCGCCGCCGGGTGCTGGAAGATGCCGCCGGCATCGCCGGCCTGCACAGCCGCCGGCACGAGGCCGAGCTTCGCTTGAAGGCAACGGAGAGCAATCTCGCGCGCCTCGCCGATCTGATCGGTCAGATCGCCTCGCAGCTTCAGGCGATGCGCCGCCAGGCCCGCCAAGCGAAACGTTACCGCGACATCTCGGGCAAGATCCACGAGATGGAGGCCTTGCACTATCACCTGCAGTGGCTGGCCGCATGCGCACAAGTCGAGAATGACGAGACCGCGTTCCAGGACGCGCTCGCGGCGGTCGCCCAAGAGACCAAGGCCGAGGGCGAGGCCCTGCGCGAGCAGGCGCAAGCCGCCGAGAAGCTTCAGCCTTTGCGCGACACCGAAGCTCAGCGCGCGGCCGTGCTGCACCGTTTGAGCGTCGACCGCGACGCACTGGAGCGCGAGGAAGCCCGCGCCAAGGCCCGCCAGGCGGAGCTCGAGACGCGGCTGGCGCAAGCCTCGCGCGATCTCGCCCGCGAGGAGGAACATATCGCCGAGGCCGAAGACAGGCTGCGCGGGCTTGGCGAGGAGACCCGGAAGCTCGAGGAAGCCAGCGCCAAAGACCAGGAAGAGCCCCAGCTTCGCGAAGCCGCGGCCAACGCGGGCGCAGCACTCTCGGCCGCAGAGACGGCCTTGCGCCAAGCCACCACGGAACTTGCCGAGGCCCGCGCCGAACGCAGCCGTCTCGAAAACGAGAAGACCAAGATCGCCGCGCGCATGGCGCAGCTCGAAACCCAGTCGGGGGATCTCGAGCAACAGCTCGCCACGCTCGAGGCCGAAAGCGGCGGCGGGGCCAAGCTCGGCGAACTCCGCAGCGAGGCCTCCAGGCTTTCCGACCAGGTCGAGGAGACCGAGACCGCGCTTTCAAACGCAGAGACGGACGAGGAGCAAGCCCGCGCCGAGGAAACGCGCCTCCGCTCGCTCGCCAGCTCCGCCAAGTTGGCCCGCCAAGAAATCGAGACCGAGCTTTCGACGCTGATCAAGCTGCTCGCGCCGGCCCATGACTGGGCGCCCATCGTCGAAGAGGTGAAGGTCGAGGGCGGCTATGAGCATGCGCTGGGCGCCGCACTGGGCGACGAACTCGATGCGGCGGCCGAAGATACCGCGCCGGCCCATTGGCGGAATCTTGCCGACGGCGCGAACGATCCGGCGCTGCCCCAAGGCGCGACGCCGCTCAGCCAGTTTGTGAAGGCGCCGGAGGCGCTCGCCCGCCGCCTCGCGCAGATCGGCGTGGTCGAGGCCGCACAAGGCCGGGCCATGCAGTCCCAACTGAAGCCCGGCCAGCGCCTCGTCTCCATGGACGGCGATCTGTGGCGGTGGGACGGCTATAGCGTCCAAGCCGGCACCGCGACCGCCGCCGGCGCGCGGCTGGAAGAGCGCAGCCGGCTGGAGGCGCTGAAAGAGAAAAAGACGGAAGCCCTTGACGCGGAGTCGTCTGCCGAGACGGCGTTTACAAAAGCGACCGAGCGCGCCGAGACAACGGCGCAAGCCACCAAGTCTCTGCGCGTGAGGGCCAAGGAGACCCATGGCGAGCTTGACCGCGCACGCGAGGCGATCGCTGCATGCGAGCACGAGGCGCAAGCCAACAGCAAGCAGCTCGGCGCGATGGCCGAGGCGCTCAGCCGCACCAAGGCCGCGTTGGCCGAAGCGAAGGAGCAGGCGGACGGCACGGACGAAGGGCTGCTGATGCTTGCCGCCGTGGCCGGCCTCGAAGCCGCGCTGGAAGCGGCGCAAGGCGAGGCAGCAACCTCGCGCGCCAACGCCGCGCGCGCCGATGCCAATCTCGAAGGCTTCGAGCGCCAAGTGCGCCTGCGCCAGGAGCGGGCGGAAGCCATCCGCGCCGAGGAAGAGCTTTGGCAGAAGCGCATCACCAACTCGCGGGAGCAGATCGAGACCTTGCGCGCGCGCAAGCAGGAGACGGCCGCCGATTTGGAAGCGCTGGCCAATCTCCCGGCGGAAATCGAAGAGCGTCGCGGCAAGCTGATGGAGGCGATTGCCGAAGCCGAGCGCGAGCGCGCCAAGGCGGGCGACGATCTCGCCGTAGCCGAGACCGCGCTGAAAGCTCAAGAGAAGGCCCTGCGCGCGGTGCAAGAGCAACTGGCGGAAGCCCGCGAGGCCAAGGCCCGCGGCGAAGCCCGGCTCGAAGGCGCGCGCGAGCGGCGCAGCGAGTTGGCCCGGTTGATCCGCGAGCAACTCGATTGCGCGCCGGAAGAGTGCCTTGAACGCGCCAGTCTCAAGGAAGGCGCCGAGATCCCTCCGCTAAGTGACGTGGAAGAGCGTCTGGTCAAGCTCAAGGCCGACCGCGAGCGGCTCGGCGGCGTCAATCTCCGGGCCGAAGAGGAAGAGGTGGAGCTTTCGGCCCAGCTCGAAGAGATGGAGCGCGAGAAGGCCGACGTGGAAGAGGCCATCGCGCGCCTACGTCAGGGCATCTCGAACTTGAACCGCGAGGGGCGCAAGCGTCTCTTGGAGGCGTTCGAGACGGTGAACGGCCACTTCCAGCACCTGTTCAAGACGCTGTTCGGCGGCGGCTCGGCCGAACTCAAGCTGGTCGATTCCGACGATCCGCTGGAATCCGGGCTCGAAATCTTCGCCCAGCCACCCGGCAAGCGGACGCAGACGCTGACGCTGCTCTCGGGCGGCGAGAAGGCTCTGACCGCCATGGCGCTGATTTTCGCGGTGTTTCTGACCAACCCCTCGCCGATTTGCGTGCTGGACGAGGTCGATGCGCCGCTCGACGACGCGAATGTCGACCGATTCTGTCGGTTGATGGAGGAAATGGCTCGCGAGACCGACACGCGCTTCCTGATTATCACCCATCACCCGCTGACCATGGCGCGCATGAGCCGGTTGTTCGGGGTCACCATGTCGGAGCGGGGCGTGAGCCAGCTCGTGTCGGTGGATCTGGATACCGCTGCCAAGCTCCGCGACGCCGGTTAAAGGGCCCAGATTTCTCCCGGATTTCGCCTTCTCCCTGCGGCGCCGTGACTTCCTTGACAGCCCGGAATCCCAAACTAAAGTGCGCGCCAAGCTTGAGGACCATCCGGTCCTTTAGGGCTCTCCCGGAAATTGAGCAGCGCCAATGGCCGGAGCCGAAAATCAGTCCGGACGCTCACGAGGCGGCCGCGACACAGACGCTATTCGGCAGCGGCTCGACGCTCTCGGGGGGAAGCTCTCGACGGCTCAAGGCCGGCGCCCGCAACCGCCCGAAGACGAAAAAGGGCGGGGCCAGGCGATGGGCCAGGCACTCAGGCTGGCGACCGAATTGGTCGCCGGGGTAGCTGTAGGGGGATTCATCGGCTGGGCGCTTGACCAGCTGTTCGGCACAGCCCCGTTCTTGATGGTGGCGTTCCTCTTTTTGGGAGGCGCCGCCGGCATCATGAACGTGGTGCGGACGGCCAAGGCCATGCAGGGCGAGCCCATGCCGGGACATCACCTGCGAAACGCGACAGACGACGATGAGGATTAGGGGCATTTCGACGTGATTGGTGCAGCATACGCCGCGGAAGACGCAGGACACGGGGACGGTCACGGTGGTGGCGGCACCGGCCTGCCCGATCCGATGCACCAGTTCGAGATCAAGCGTCTGATCGATCTCGACGCTTTCGGCTTCGACGCATCCTTCACCAATTCCGCGCTGTTCATGGTCATCGCCGCGGCGCTCATCACCCTTTTCACGATGTTGGCCATGCGCAAGGGCGCGCTGGTCCCCGGCCGCCTGCAATCCATGGCGGAGCTGTCCTACGAGTTCGTGGCCAACATGGTGCGCGACAATGTCGGCACGGCGGGGATGAAGTATTTCCCCTTCATCTTCACGCTGTTCATGTTTGTGCTGGCGCTCAACATGCTCGGCATGGTCCCCTACTCCTTCACGGTGACGAGCCACATCATCGTCACCTTCGCGCTGGCCGCCTTCATCTTCATCGGCGTCACCATTATCGGCTTTTGGAAGCATGGCATCGGCTTCCTGAAATTCTTCGTACCTTCGGGTGTGCCCTTCGTCATGTTGCCGCTGCTCGTGGTGATCGAGGTGATCTCGTACCTCACGCGCCCCGTCAGCCTGTCGGTGCGTCTGTT
This sequence comes from uncultured Alphaproteobacteria bacterium, assembly GCA_963825655.1. Taxonomy (GTDB): domain Bacteria; phylum Pseudomonadota; class Alphaproteobacteria; order Rhizobiales; family Methyloligellaceae; genus Methyloceanibacter. Next base: position 788,813 of record CAWGTS010000005.1, on the reverse strand, counting down.
CGCCAACATGATGGCCGGTCACACGATGCTGAAAGTGTTCGGCTCGTTCGTCGTGGCGCTCGGTCTGCTCGGCGGCTGGGCGGCGCTCGCCTTCATGGTTGCCTTTACCGGCCTCGAGCTTCTGGTGGCGTTCCTACAAGCCTATGTGTTCGCCATCCTCACCTGCATTTATCTCAACGATGCGCTTCATATGCACTGAGCCATCACACTAACGATCGTCCAAGGAGAGAGAATTATGGAAGCAGAAGCAGCAAAATTGATCGGCGCGGGTCTCGCTTCGATCGCTCTTGTCGGCGCCGGCGTCGGCATCGGCACCATCTTTGGCAACTACCTGCAGGGCGCGCTGCGCAACCCGTCGGCTGCTCCGAGCCAGTTCGCCAACCTGCTGCTCGGCTTCGCATTGGCCGAGGCGACCGGCCTGTTCGGCCTCGTGGTGGCGCTGATCATCCTGTTCGTGTTCTAGGCTGAGCCACTAGGCTCACACACGAGGGACACGACCATGCCGCAACTCAACCCGCTCGATTGGGCGCCTCAGCTCATCTGGCTCGTTCTCACCTTCGGCGTTCTTTATTTGCTGATGGTGTGGATCGCGCTGCCGCGCATTGGCAGCGTCATCGAGAAGCGCGCGGCTCACATCGAGGGCGATCTCGAGACCGCCGAGAAATTCCGGCGCGAGACCGAAGAAGCGATCGCGGCCTATGAGCAGGCGCTGGCCGAAGCCAAGCAGAAGGCGCACGCCATCGTCGAGGAAGGCCGCGCCAAGCTGAAGGCCGAGACCGACGCCAAGCGGGCGAAGCTCGAAGAAGAGCTCGCCGCAAAGAGCGCGGAAGCCGAAAAGCGGATCGAGGCGGCCAAGACTTCGGCCATGAAGGAAGTGAACGCCGTGGCCGCGGAGGTCGCCGCCGATATCGTGAAAAAACTAACCGGTACGGCGCCGCCCAAGGGCGACATCGCAAAAGCCGTCGAAGCGGCACGGAAGGCGTAACAGATGGATGTCCTTGCCACACCGGAGTTCTGGGTCGCCGTCTCCTTCTTCTTGTTCCTCGGGCTGGCGTTCTATCTCGGCGTCCACAAGAAGATCGCCGTGGCGCTCGATGCTCGCGCCGCGGCCATCGCCAAGGAGATCGACGAGGCCAGGTCGTTGCGCGAGGAAGCCGAAGCGGTGCTCGCCGATTATCGCAAGAAGCAGAGCAACGCCGCCGAGGAGGCGCAAGCGATCGTCGATCTCGCCGGCAAGGAGGCGTCGGCCATGGCGGCGGAAACCTCTCGCAACATGAAAGAGCAGTTCGAGCGGCGCATGAAGCTGGCCGAAGACAAGATCGGCCGCGCCGAGGACGAGGCCGTGCGCGAGGTGCGTGCCGCCGCCGCAGACGCCGCCGTGCTGGCCGCGCAGTCGGTGATCACCGACAAGCTGACGCCCGAGATGGCCGACACGTTCGTCAAGCAAGGCATCGACGCGCTGAAATCCAAGTTGAACTAAGCGCTCGTCCCAACGTGCTCTTCAAAGGCACGAGTTTTGGGAACCCCGCCTTGATGGGGTAGAGTGGACGCATGGTTCAAATCGTAGAACCCCGCCACGCCGTCTCGCTCTCCGACTACGAGAGCATCGCCGATCTGAGCCGTGCCGTGCGCGGCCTCCGCCAGGAGGCCGAGAGCCGCCTTGGCGCCCTGAACGGACGGCGCGTGGTGATGGTCAACAGCACCGCCCAGGGCGGCGGCGTGGCGGAAATGCTACCCCCGCTCTTGTCGATCATGCGCGAACTCGGTATCGACGCCCATTGGCTCGTGATCGAAACGCAAGACCACGACTTCTTTCGGCTCACGAAGAATCTGCACAATCTCATTCATGGCGCTGGCGATCCCGGTCTCACGCCCGAAGACCGCGCGGTCTATGACCGGGTGACCGTGGAAAATGCCGCCGCGATGCAGGAGTTCCTGCGGCCGAACGACATCCTCGTCATTCACGATCCGCAGCCGGCGGGAGTCGGGGCCGTGCTCCGCGAAAAGATGGATATTGCCGCGATCTGGCGCTGCCATATCGGTCTCGACAAGAAGACGACCGAGACCAGGGCGGCGTGGGATTTCCTCGAGCCCTATCTCAGACCCTACGACCACGCGGTGTTCACCGCGCCAGAATACATTCCGAGCTCGCTTGCTGGGCGCTCGACCATCATCCATCCCGCCATCGACCCGCTGAGCTACAAGAACCGGCACCTGCCCGTCCACGAGCTCGTGGGCATTCTCGCCAACGCTGCCTTGATCAAACCGTGGGGACCGGTGATCACGCCGGCCTTCGCCGAACCGGCCAAGCGGCTGCAAGCCGACGGGAGTTGGGCGCCTGCGACGGAGCCGGAGGATTTCGGCCTCCTATTCCGGCCCATCGTGACCCAAGTGTCGCGCTGGGACCGGCTAAAAGGTTTCCTGCCGCTGATGGAGGGTTTCGTGTCTCTGAAGCGCGAGCTTGAATCGCGCACCGATCTCGAAGAGCAGCACCGCCATGTGCTCCAACTCGTGCGCCTGGTGCTTGCCGGACCCGACCCGGCATCGGTGGACGACGACCCTGAGGGCAAGGAGGTTCTGGCGGAATTGTGCGCGACCTATATGGGGCTCGCGCCGCATCTCCAGGCCGACGTCGCCATGATCTCGCTGCCGATGTCGTCGAAGAAGAACAACGCGCTCATCGTCAACGCGCTGCAATGCTGCTCCGATGTGGTGGCGCAGAACTCGCTTCAGGAAGGGTTCGGCCTCACGGTCACCGAGCCGATGTGGAAGCGCGCGGCGCTGATGGGATCGTGCGCCGTCGGCATTCGCCAGCAGATCCGGCCGGACCTCGATGGCGTCATGGTTCGTCATCCCGAAGATTCCGAAGAGATCGCCCACACCCTTGACCTGCTGTTGCAGGATCAGATGAAGCGCGAGCGGCTCGGCCGCAGCGCGCGGCAGCGCGTGCACGACAATTTTCTCGTGTTCACGCAGGTCAAGAGTTGGCTTGAGCTGCTGACCAACACGATCGCGACGCGCTGGCCCTCCAGCTGATCGCCAGGCTCAAGGGCGCATTTCAGAGATCATCGGGCAACTCAAGGTCTCACGAAAGGCGGAGACCAATTCCTCTTGGCTATCCGCGGTTACGTAAAGACCGTTGCTTTCTTCCGCCAGGCATTTGATGCCGAGCACGCTCTCCTCGCCGGTCCAGCTGAAATAGGAAGTCCGGTAGGCGATGACGTGGATGGTCAGTTGCGCATTTTGCAGCTGCTTGCCGAGATGGCAGGGTGAACCCCCGCAGGTCTCCTCCCCATCAGTCAAGACGACGACGACGCCGGGCTTGCGGCGATAGTCGAGGACTTCGGCGGCGCGCTCCACGGCCGCCGTTAGAGGCGTCTTGCCCGCAGGAGTCAGGGCTTCCACCGCTTCCATGATGCGCTTGGTCGCATCGACGGCAGGCCTGAGATTGAGCTCGACATTGCACTGATTGTACGGACCCGGGCCATAGGTGATGAGCCCGACGCGGCGGTAGCGCGCGGCCGCCGGCAGCACCTTGCCCAAAGCCGACCGCACCTCGTCGATGCGCGTCACCGTGGTGGCGATGCCGAGCTTCTCGTTTCCCGACATGGAGCCCGAGGCATCGAACACGATCATGGCGTCGTCGGTGCATGAGTCGCGCTGCGTACCTTCAGCTTGCGCGAAGCCCAGCATGGCAAACAGGGTCAGCGCGGCCGCGGCGGCCGGCTCCAAGAGATGGCTTAGCCTCACGCCAATGCCTCACGCAATTCCTTGAAGGTAACGACACGCTTCGCAGCGGAAGATTCCTTCCAAGCACCGCCGCCGGCGAGAATGAGCGCGCGGTGCTCTTTCTTGGCGACCTCTTCCAGCGGAGATTGATAGCGCGCGACCGTGGCGGGCGCGCTTACGGCCGAGGCGGAAACCAGAACCGCGTCCGGCTTGAACTTCCCCACTAACGACCCAAGCTCGTCGGCAGGAGGGCCTTCGCCGATCCATTGAGGACGCCAGCCGGCTTCCATCAAGACCAGTTCGGCAAGTGACAAACCGAGCGTGTGGCGCTCGTTCTCGATGGTAAAGAGCACGGCGCGCGGCGCATCATCGGCACAGCGCATTTCGCCCAGACAAGACGCCGCGGCGCGGCGCAGTGCCTCGGTGGCCGCATGCTCCTCGAATATGCGGCAGCCGCCGGCTTCCCATTGCCTGCCGATCTCAGCGATGGCCGCGGCAACTTCATCGGCCGTCTCGGCCCAGCTTCCGGTGTTCTGGCGCGAGGCCACGAGGGCGGCTTTCACCTTTACGGGATCGCCTGTCATCAGAGCATCGAGCCAGTCCACAAGGGGTCCGCTCAGTGCCGCAGGCCGGCTGGCGGCGATAAGCCGGCGCAGCTCCGTCACATAGATACGTCGGTGGCCGCCCGGCGTGCGCTCTGCGTGGAGCACGCCGCTATCGACCCAACGCTGGATCGTCGCGGGTGCCACGCCGAGCCGTCGCGCCGCCTCTCCTGCCGACACCATCATCTCGCTCATCTCAATCCTCCACGGCCGCGCGCGCGATATTGCCTGCGCGCTCATTGCCGGTTGGGTAATAGGCCCCTGTTTGCTGGTCGCCGAACTCTTGCATATGGACCCGCGCGCTCTCGATCGCCTCGGGTTCCTTGGTGAGCTTCAACATGTTGACGGCGCAGCGATCGGCATCAAGCTCCATGTTCTTCAGCAGTGGCCGCAAATAGTAGAAAGGCTGCACCCCAACCCGGGACGATGGCCGCTGCATCAGTCGCGTATGGCCCAGCGTGTGGTGACAGCACTCATGCGCCATCAGGAAATTCGCGTAAGCCCGGTCAGATTTGAGGGTTGAGGCGTCGATGACGATCACCGACCGGTCGTCTTTGGTCGCCGATGACGCTTGCTCCGGGAAGTCTGGAAGAACGTACGTGCGGATGTCGCAATAGGGGTTGTCCACAGAGGACAACTTCCGCCGGAACTCGAACCCACCGCCTGTCTTGCGCGCCGGACCGACGCTCTGCTCCGCGCCGGGCACCAAGAACTCCTCGGCCGAAGCCCTGGCCAGAGCAGCGGCGACCCCTAAAGCGATCACAACCTGGGCCAGCGCTATTGGGGACGACCAGTCCAAACCAGGCGATTTTTCCAGCAAAACAGCCACCTCCGCTGCGAATTCAAATTTCGTTGAATGATATGAGCGATTTTTCTACTTGTAAATCGATTATTTCGGTCGCATCTTGCGCGTCGTTGACCCTCCACCGCGCCCTCCCAGCCCTGGCGCGGCACCAAGAGGCTCCGGAGCTTCCCCCCGGCTCCGGGGCCTTCCTTGGACTAAGTGCGTGAGCGGTCGTGACGGGGCGGACCGTCAAATGAGTGAAAAGGAGCAGTATCGAATGCTGAAGATCAAAACCCTGATGGTTGCCGCAGTGGCACTCATGACATTAAGCATCGGCGGCATGAGCGCGCGTGCGGCCGAGAAGGACATCGTCGACACGGCGGTGGCCGCCGGACAGTTCAAGACTTTGGCCAGCGCGCTTCAAGCAGCGGGGCTCGTCGACACGTTGAAGGGCGACGGCCCCTTCACGGTGTTTGCGCCCACGGACGAGGCCTTCGCCAAGCTGCCGAAGGGCACGGTCGAAAACCTCCTAAAGCCGGAGAACAAGGATCAGCTTGTGTCGATCCTCACCTATCACGTAGTTCCCGGAAAGGTTCAGGCCGCCGACGTCGTTAAAATGGACGAGGCGAAGACCGTGAACGGCGAGATGGTCGACATCGAAGTCAAGGGCGACACCGCCATGGTGAACGATGCCAAGGTCACCAAGACCGATATCGCCGCCTCGAACGGCGTCATCCATGTCATCGACACGGTGATCCTTCCGCCCAAGAGCTAGCGGTCCAAACCACAGACAGGGAGTGCGGGCGTCGGAAGGGCCCGCACCCCCCATTTACTGGAGAACATCGTGAAACGCTTGAACGCGGTCGCGCTCATTGTCGTGATCGTCGGCGGTTTGAACTGGGGCCTCGTCGGTCTCGTCGATTTTGATCTGGTAGCCACGCTGTTCGGCGCAGGCTCCGACCTAACCCGCATCGTCTATGTCCTCGTCGGGGCGTCCGCCCTGTGGCAGCTCGTTCCGCTGTTCGAGGCCTTCAAAAGCGGCGAAGTGCCCGCCTTGCGTGGACAATAGCCCTTTGAAGGGAGAGCCCCGCTGCGAACGCCTTCCCAACCCAGCGGCGGGGCTTTCGCCTCGAGGCCGGAGCTAGGTATGTGGCAGTCCATCTCCTACTACGCGCTGCTTGCGCTGGAATCCGTAGCCGGCGTGTTCGGCATTCGGCTTTACGAGGAACCTCAATACAAGCTGCTCGACCGCGTAGGCGAGCGTGTGGAGATCCGCCGCTATGCATCCCGAGTCGCGGCCGAGGTAACATTGCCGAACACGGGCAAGGACGCGCGCGGCGACGCCTTCCAGCTCTTGTTCGACTACATCTCCGGAGCAAACCGCGGGACCTCAGACACCGACGCTGAAGGGATCGGCCTGGCAAGCTTTGGGGCCAGCCTACACACTCTATTACGACGCGCCCTTCACACTGCCCTTCCTGCGGCGGAACGAGGCTGCGGTCATCGTAGGCAAAGCCCGGTAGCTACTTCACCACCGCGATGATGGGGCCATAGCCGCCGTGCGAGGGCGGGTCGTTGCGGCGGAGCTCGGGGGCGTAAAGCCCAGGCGCGGTGCCCCCGTCCAAAAACAGCGCATTCTTAGTGCGGAGCCCATCACGGAACAGACGAGCGAAGTCATAGAAGCTTACGCGACCGCGCGTCATGACGAAGTGAACCTTGCCGTCCGATGAGACGCCGACGCCGTTTCGGGGCTTGGAATCCTTCGACTTGACGATGAAGGCCGGGTGGATGTTCCCGTCGATGACCAGCATGGGACCGGATTGCGTCGCGAATTCAGCCTTCGGCCTTTTCGCGAGGAAGCGTTCCGTTTCGAGCACGCCGGCTCCGCCGTCACCGAAATAGAACACGCCGTTCGGCTTCTTGTAGAAATTCGGAATCTGGCTCGGCCTCCCTGTCACGGTCTCGGTGTTGGCCTTGGAAAGCTGCCTGCCGTTCTCGACATGAAGCCCGACGGGACTGAAATCGTCCTCGTACATGCCGCCGTTCATGGCAAATTCGAGCGACTTGCCCCTCTCCTCCAACGCGCCCGCGAGCGCCCTGAAAGTGCGCAACGGCCGGCCATCAGGCCCAAGCCAATAAAGCCGCATGTCGTCCTTGGCCGGATCGAAGGTGCAGACGATATAGCGCGCGTTGGCGAAGCTCTCGTCGCGGCACGGCTTGGCCTGAGCGGTGTCGGTTGCGCCGAGCGCAAAAAATGCGACGCCGAGCAGTATGAGCCAAAGACGCATGCAGGCCGCCCTATTTGAGGGCCACGAAGATCTTGTAGTCCTCGGGTCGGGTGCCGACCCGAATGGGGAAGGAAATCTCGCGCACCATGGAGAAATAGCCGACCGGCTTGCCCGAGGGTACCGTGACCCGGACCGACATCTTGTCTTTGGCCAGCGTGTTCTTGTAGGCATCTGCGGCGCGGATGCTGACCGGCAGCGTCACGGCGCCGGGTGCGCCCTTCGGCCCTAAGAGAACGCGTCCCGCGAAGCCGTATTTCACGACCACCCCGCCGTTGTAGAACCGGCATTCGCGCGAAAGCTTGGTGATCTCGCCGCGATTGACCACATACATGGCGTCGTTGTCATGACCGGACTGATAGATGGTGCGCAGCCGCTCATTGGGCCAAGCGACGACTTGCGGACAATTGAGCGCGTTTCCGGTGGCGGCGGCATCGGCCTCCGCTGTCTGGGTCCGCGGCGGGGGATCGGTCCGCGGCAGGGTATCGGGCAGCCTTTCGCTGGCGAAGCCGGTAGAATCGCCGGTGAGCTTTGACCCACTGCAGGCGGACAGCGCCATGGCGCCGGCGAGCAGCCCGCAAAGCGCCGCGATCCGCAGCCACGCATGAACCTCGATCCGCCTCAACTCATCCCCGTCCTTGGCTTGACATGCCAGGCATCCCTGCCTGATATGCCCGGGCTCGACGCGAAAAGTGCTTGAAATGTCCTGAGCTTCCGGGCCTTCGCTGAGCGCCAAACTATCTGCCCTGCCTGGACCCGACAAGGCCCGATTGGGGTCGTTCGCGGCCCAAAATGGCCGTTTCTGGAGCGCCGATGACCGGCATGGATCACGCCAATGGGCGGCATGGCGACCGTCCTTCCTTGACCGTCTATCTCGCCTCGCCGCGCGGGTTCTGCGCCGGCGTGGACCGGGCTATCCAGATCGTCGAGCTCGCGCTCGAGAAGTACGGCGCCCCGGTCTATGTCCGCCACGCCATCGTCCACAACCGCTACGTGGTCGAGACGCTGAAGGCGAAGGGCGCCATCTTCGTCGAGGAATTGGACGAAATCCCGGATACGGACGCGCCCATCGTGTTTTCCGCCCATGGCGTGCCCAAAGCGGTGCCCCAGGCGGCGCGGCACCGGCTCATGTTCGTGCTCGACGCCACCTGCCCGCTGGTCTCCAAAGTGCATGTCGAGGCCGAACGGCTTCACGAGCAAGGCGCCGAGATCCTGCTGATCGGGCATGCGGGGCACCCCGAAGTGGTCGGCACCACGGGCCAGTTGCCCGAGGGCGCCGTGCATCTGATCGAGACCCTGGAAGACGCGCATGCTTTCACGCCGAAAGATGCCTCGAAGCTCGCGGTGATCACCCAGACCACGCTTTCGGTGGACGACACCCGCGAGATCATGACCGCGCTTCAGACGCGCTTTCCGGCGATCGCGGTGCCGCGCAAGGACGACATCTGCTACGCCACCACGAACAGGCAAGACGCGGTGAAGCGAATCGCGCCAAAATGCGACTGCATGATCGTGGTCGGTTCGCCAAACAGCTCGAATTCGCTCCGCCTCGTGGAGGTAGCCGAGCGTGCGGGCTGTCCCCGCTCCATGCTGGTGGAACGCGCGAGCGAGATCGACTGGACCCTGTTCGAGGGCGTCCGCCACCTCGGCATCACGGCCGGCGCCTCCGCGCCCGAAGTCCTCGTGGACAGCATTATCGATGCTTTCGGGGAGCGCTTCGCCGTCACGGTCGAGACGGTGACGACGGCGGAGGAAAACATCACCTTCAATCTTCCCCGCCCCTTGCGGGACATGCCGGCGGCTTAGATGGCGGTCTACACGGACGTCTCCGACGAGGAGCTGGAAACCTTCATCGCAAGCTACGACATCGGCGGTCTGACCTCCTTCAAGGGGATCGCCGAGGGCGTGGAGAACTCGAACTTCCTCGTCCATACCGAGACCGGGCCCTTCATTCTCACGCTGTATGAGAAGCGGGTGCAGCCGCAAGATCTGCCCTATTTCCTGGCGCTGATGGAGCATCTTGCGGCGCGCGGCATCTCGTGCCCGCTGCCCGTGCGCGACCGCGAGGGCAGCATCTTGAAGGTGCTGGCGGGGCGTCCGGCGGCGCTGATCAGCTTTCTCGAAGGCCTTTGGGTGCGGCGGCCTGGCATCGGGCATTGCGCCGGGCTTGGGCAGGCACTCGCCAAGTTTCACCTTGCCGGCCTCGACTTTCCCATGGCCCGCGACAACGATCTCTCCCTGCCCGGCTGGCGCGCTCTGTTCGAAGAGGTCCGCGACAAGGCCGACGGCGTGATCCCCGGCCTCAAGGACGAGATCGCAAACGAGCTCGACTATCTCGGCGCCAACTGGGCGGCCGACCTGCCCAAGGGCGTGATCCATGCGGATCTGTTCCCCGACAACGTATTCTTTCTCGACGACAGGCTGTCGGGCCTGATCGATTTCTATTTCGCCTGCAACGACATGCTGGCCTACGACGTGGCGGTCTGCCTCAACGCCTGGTGCTTCGAGCCGGACGGCTCGTTCAACATCACCAAGGCGCGGGTCATGCTTCAGGCCTATGAGCGCGAGCGGGCCTTGACCGCGCCGGAACTCGACGCGCTGCCGCTTCTGGCGCGTGGCGCGGCGCTGCGCTTTCTGTTGACACGCACCTATGACCTTCTGAACACGGACGCGAACGCCCTGGTGAAGACCAAGGACCCCAACGAGTATTTGCGGAAGCTGCGCTTCCACCAGCGCGTCGGCTCCTACCGCGACTATGGGCTCGGAGAGCATTGATGGCCGCGCTTCCCAAGGTGGTCATTCACACCGACGGCGCCTGCTCTGGCAATCCAGGCCCCGGCGGTTGGGGCGCGATCCTGGAATCGGGCGCGCATCGCAAGGAGATCAAGGGCGGCGAGGCCATGACCACCAACAACCGCATGGAGCTCACGGCCGCCATCGAGGCGCTCAACGCGCTCAAGGGCCCTTCCGACGTCGACCTCTATACGGACTCGAGCTATCTGCGCGGCGGCATTACCAGCTGGATCAAAGGCTGGAAGAGAAACGGCTGGCGCACCGCCGACAAGAAGCCGGTCAAAAACGTGGAGCTGTGGCAGCTTCTGGAGCAAGCCGAGGAACGCCATACCGTGCGTTGGCACTGGGTCAAAGGCCATGTAGGCCATGACGACAACGAGCGGGCGGACGAGCTTGCCCGCGAGGGCATGGCGCCGTTTCTCGGCGGCCGAGCCGCGCGGGACGCCGGCTAGAGCTCTTTGAGGATCGCTTCGGCGGTCGAAACCTCGGCCACACCCGGGGACTCCTCGGTGTGCAGCACCGTCACCACGCCGTCATCCACGACCATGGCATAGCGCTTGGAGCGGGTGCCAAGTCCGATGGCGCTGCCGTCGAAATCCATGCCGATCTTCTTGGTGAACTCGCCATTGCCGTCGGACAGGACGACGACCTTGCCCTTGGCCCCGCTGGTATCGGCCCAAGCGTCGAGCACGAAGGGATCGTTGACGGCGACGCAGGCCACGGTGTCGACGCCGCTGTTGGCAAACTGCTCGGCATTTTCGATGAAGCCGGGCAAATGCTTCAGATGACAGGTCGGCGTAAAGGCGCCGGGGACCGCGAACAGCACGACCTTCTTGCCGCCGAAGACGTCCTTCGTGGTCAGGCTCTCGATGCCATCGGGCCCCATGAACCTGAACGTGGCCTCGGGCAGGCTGTCTCCTTTGGCGATGGTCATGCGGCCTCTCTTTCGTGCTTGGGTTTCGGGCGGCACCATAACGGTTTGGCCGTACCGGGCCAAGGCCGCACGATGGTCGCTCGATGGGGCTCGATGACCGCAAGAGGAGCTATTTTGCGGTCCAGGTGGTGTCTGTGGACCCTTGATTGGAAATAAGCGTCAAGGTGAGCGGTTTGCCTTTGATCGCGGCGGCCTCGGCCGGCGCCAGGAAGGCGACAACGAAACGCTGCTTTCCGTCTTGAAGCGGTCCAAGGGCCTTCGGCACGGGCACGAGAACCTCGGGGCTCGCGATGAACAGGTCTGTCCCCGTCGCGCCTTCCGGAAACAGCGCTTCGACCTCCAGCCCCGGCGTCTCGCCATCCAGCTGCTGCACAACCTTCGCGATGCGCGGCAAGCCATCGGCTTGTGCGGGCTTCGGCACGCGGGCAAGCGTCATCTCGATGAGCCGCGCATCGCCTTTACCGAGATCGGCCGGAAGTGTTGCGCTCAGCTCGACCGCGTTCGGAATGCACAAATCTTTGCAGAGCCCGTACTCAAAGTTGAGCGACAGCTCGACGGGTTCGCCTGGACGCTCGGGCACGATCTTCACCGGAAAGACCACCTCGTCGTGATAGCCGATCGCCGTACCGTTCGCGTCGGCGAAACGGTGTGGCACGGGGTAAAGAACTTCGGCGCTCTTCAGGTTTTTCGAACCGGCCCAATCGAAAGTGGGCGGGACGCCAGAATCGCCCGGGTTCTGCCAATAGGTCTTCCAGTCGGGCTCCATGCGAAGCTGAACGCCCGCATACAACGCCGACACCCCGTCACGGGCGATCGTGCCGCTGACCAGGCGGACTCTGGAGTTGGTCTGACCCGACCAAGCCGACTCGCCCTTGGACGCAGCGAGGCCGGCGCCGCCGAAGGCGATGCCTGAAATTGTGGCAACTGCCAACGCGGTTAGCAGCAGAGTGGCGCGTTGCGCAGAGCAAACGATTCTGTTCATGGCATCTGATCTATGACTGCTGATTTATAACTGGCTAAACATGGGGCGCAAATCTAACCGCGCCACGATGATGGCGCGACCTTGGGCAGGTTCAACATGCGTCACTCTTTTGTGACCCTTGAGCACAACGGCTGCGGCAAGACTGGCACTGCCTGCCTTAATTCACCGTTGCCTCTTCCCTCGGATCGGAACTGCTGTAGCATGGATGCATGGCAAGCCAGTCTCATGCCTCTGAAGAAGAGGGCTATCTTGACGGTCAGCTCCTCATCGCCATGCCAGCGATGGGCGATCCACGCTTTTCCCGCTCGGTGATCTATCTGTGTGCCCACTCCTCGGAGGGCGCCATGGGCATCATCATCAACCAGCGGGCGCCAAACATCAGCTTCACCGAACTTCTAGAGCAGTTGAACATCGTGCCCACGGAAGATCGGATCTCCGTGCCCTCGGAACCCGCCGGCCTTGGCGCCATGGCCGTGCATCTCGGCGGTCCGGTGGAGACCGGGCGCGGCTTCGTGTTGCATAGCGCCGACTATTTCAAGGCGGAGAGCACGCTTCCCATAGACGAAAGCGTCTGCCTCACCGCGACGATCGACATCTTGCGCGACATCGCCAAGGGAAGCGGTCCCAACAAGGCGCTGCTTGCCCTCGGCTATGCCGGTTGGGCGCCGGGCCAGTTGGAGAACGAGATTCAGTCCAATGGCTGGCTCAACTGTCCGGCCAATCCGGAGCTGATCTTCGATCCCGAGGTCGACCGGAAATACACGCGCGCGCTCGACAGCCTCGGCATCGATCCGATCCGTCTCGTCAACGATTCAGGTCACGCTTAGGCGGTGCTCGGTCCCGGCAAGGCCGTCAGCTGGTCTTGGCCCGGCGCATCGACCTCGAGCCCAGTCGGCTCGGCAGGCGCCGTGGCGCGCTCGCGTTGCTTGCGCTTGCGGTGGCTGGCAAGCGCCGCAAGCAGAGCGGCGACATCCTTCGCCGACATAGGCTCTCCGTAGTAATAGCCCTGCCCGAACTCGCAGCCGATCGACCGCAAATAGCCGGCGTCGGCTTGCGTCTCCACGCCCTCGGCCACGACCTCCTTGCCGAGCTCGTGCGCCAGCGCGATGACCGAGCGCAGGATGAGCGGCGTCTGGCCATTGAGCGAGGTGTCGCGCACCAGTGACCGGTCCACCTTGATGACGTCGAAGGGGAAGCGGTGGAGATAGCTCAACGAGCTGTAGCCCGTGCCGAAATCGTCGAGCGCAAGGCTCGCGCCATAGGTCTTGAGCCAGGTCAGAATCTCGACGGCGCGCTCGGGGTTTTCCATGACCAGCGATTCGGTGATCTCGAGCTTCAGCGTGCCCTTCGGGACGGACTCGCGGGCCAGCATCAACCTGATCTCCTGCACCATGTCTTGGCGGAAGAGCTGACGGCTCGACACGTTGACGCTGACGAATAACGGATCGCGGTCGCGCGGCAGGACACGGTGCCAGTTCGCGGCTTCCTCCAGCGCTTGGTTCAGCACATAGCTGCCGAGATCGACGATCAGTCCGGACTCCTCGGCAAGCGGGATAAAGTCATCCGGCGCGAGTCGGCCACGGGTCGGATGGTCCCAACGCAGCAGCGCCTCGAAGCCGGCGAGCTTGTTGGACGCGAGCCGGGTGATGGGCTGGTACAGCACGGAAATCTGCTGCCGATCCAGCGCCAAGCGCAGCTCGCTCTCCAGCGGCAAACGGCTCTCGTCCTCGGTGCGCATGGCCGGGTTGAAAATCTCAATACGGTCGGCACCGCCGCGCTTGGCGCGAAGCATGGCGATCTCGCCGTCGCGCACCATCTCTTGGCCGTTCTGCTGCGAGCCGTCGTGAACGACGATACCGATGGACGCGGTGAGGATAATCTCCTTGGCGCTGATCTTCATCGGCGTGCGCAGCGCCCGCCTGACACGTTCGGCCAAGGTGGCGACGTGGTGGGGGTCGCTGTCGGAAATCAGCAGGATGGCGAATTGGTCGCCGCCGAGCCGCGCCAGCGTATCTTGCGGATTGAGGTGGCGGCCGAGCCGGCGTCCCAAGGTCAGCAGCATGGAATCGCCGATGACGAGGCCGAAGCTCTTGTTGACGTTCTTGAAGCGGTCGATGTCGATGAAGATAAGCGTCGGCCGGTGGGACTGGCCTTCCGCGGCGCGGGTAATTGCGCCTTGCAGCCGGTCCATGAACAGTTCGCGGTTGGGCAGCCCGGTAAGGCTGTCATGCACCGCGTCGTGCATCAGTCTTTCATGGGAGCGTTTGAGGCTGGTGATGTCGCGCATCAGGCCGACACAGCGAAGGAGACGCACATTCTCGTTGGGCTCGGCATGCGCGCGGAGATCGTACCAGAGATAGGTGCCGTCGTGGCGCCGCAGACGGAAATCGATGACGAGGTCGCCGCCATGCTTCTCCTGAAGCGACCACAGCATGAGCCGGAACCGGTCGCGATCGGAGGCGTGCATGTGCTGGAGGAATTGGTCGACGCTGACATTGAGCGCCCCCGGGTCGAGCCCCAACTCGATCTCGATATCGCTGCCGACGGTGATGAAATCGCGGCCGGCGTGCCATTGGAAGACATGCGTGCCGGAGCCGTCGACGGCGAGCGACTTCATCTGCACGAGGCTCGGCGGGCCGAGGCTCACGCCACCGCCGCCGCTGCGGAAGGCGAATTGCGTGACCGTGAATCCCAAGAGCACGATGATCAGCACGAGGCCCGCGACAAGACCGGAGACGACAACCTCACCCGACAGCTTGCCGAGCACTATCATGGATGCGCCGAGGAGCCACACGACCAGCAGCATCCAGCACGGGATGAGCGACATGGCGCGATCCTGACCGCGCAAGGCGAAATAGCCGATCAGCACGGTGCCGACGCCCGCGATCACCAGCGTGGAGGCGCGGGCAAGCCCGGCGGCGGTCTGCGGATCGATGATGGCGACGACGATCAGGGCGAACTGGGCGGCGATCCAGCCCCAGAACATGGTCTTGATCCAGACATGCCACAGGCCAATGCGCAGGAATGTGTAGAGGAACAGAACAAGACTCGCGGCGAGCCCTGCCTCGGCGGCGGCACGGTAGACCGCCGTGCGGTCGGGCCCCACGGGGAACAATTTGTTCCAGAAGCCGAAGTCGACACAGAAGTAGATCAGCGCCGCCCAGGCGACGAGCGCAGTGGCCGGGAAGATGGCGCGATGGTTGGCGGCGAAGATTGCGGTGAGGAAGATAGCGAGCAGGCCGGTAATGCCGAGCAACACGCCGTTGAACAGCATGCGGTCTTGCTGCTTGGCCTGGTAGGCGTTGGCCTTCCACAGAGAGAGCCGCGGTACTTCGTTGGAGGCAAGCTCCGCCGCATAGGTCACGGTCTGGCCGGGCTCGAGGCTCAACCGGAACATATCGGCGCGATCACTCTTCAGCGGCTCTGGTCGGAAGCCGAGCGAGGGGGTGACCGCAGTGATGCGGGGCGCGTCGAGCTCGGGCCGGAACACGCCCGAATTGGCGAGCGTATAACGCGGCGCCACGAGCCAGCGGGTGATGCGCTCGTCCGTCGGGTTCGACAAGGCGAAGACGAGCCAGCCCGGATTTGTGCCAGGGGTGGACGCCTGCACCGCCATGCGGCCGATATAGCCGTCGGGGCCCGGCGCGGTTTCGATTTGTAGGCGGTCGCCCCGGCCCTGGTAAAGCTCGCCCTTGGCGGTGATGTCGGTCTTGGCGACCGCGGGATCGACTGGGATCGCCTCGATCGCATGCGCGAGGCCCGGGACAAGCACGGCCAATGCCAGCAGAAGCACGCAGACAAGCGAGCGCGCGCTCTGGCCTTTCGGCCAGTGAGCAATCGCGTTCACGCCTCTTGACGCATGCCTCGTCACAACCTCTCCCCCCGTTCGTTCCCGCGCTCTAGCCGCGCGGATCCGAGTCGAGCAGCGCGTAAAGCAGATGATCCTGCCAGATGCCGTTGATCCGCAGATAACGGCGGGCAAGACCCTCTTGCTTGAATCCTGTCCTCTCCAAGAGCCGCATCGACGCCGTGTTGTTCGGCAGGCATGCGGCCTCAAGCCGGTGCAGTTCGAGCGAGTCGAACACAAACGGCACGACGGCCCGAACGGCCGCCGTCATGTAACCTTGGTTGGCGTAGTCGGCGCCGACCCAGTAGCCCAGCGTACAAGACTGGGTCACCCCACGGCGCACATTACAGAGTGTGAGCCCGCCGACCAGCTCACTGGTCGCCGTGTCATGGATGAACAGCGCGTAGCCC
Organism: uncultured Alphaproteobacteria bacterium; assembly: GCA_963825655.1. Taxonomy (GTDB): domain Bacteria; phylum Pseudomonadota; class Alphaproteobacteria; order Rhizobiales; family Methyloligellaceae; genus Methyloceanibacter. Next base: position 772,447 of record CAWGTS010000005.1, on the reverse strand, counting down.
ACGTCCTCGCGTAAATCGCGCATGTAATGGCGCACGCGCCGGCGGAAGGAGGCGCGCGACAGCTCGTCCGGAGCCCAGAGCGGCTCCCATGGCATGAGGAATTCGCGGCTCGACGCCCTCAGCTCGGCCCAAGCCGGAAAATCCGACATCTGCGGCGTGCGCAGCATGACGCGCTCGGACTCGATGACCGGCCCAAAATCGCTCGGGGAGGCAGCTCGCAGCAATGCCATCGACTAGCACCCTCTTCAGGCAGCCTTGCTCGCCGGGACAGCAAATTTTTCGGCCACGGACTCGAACCTTGCAACATTAAGAATGGGCCCCACCGTGGCAAGGCTCAGCGGCGAGATGAGAACTCTCTGAACCATCGCCTGTAGATCCGCAGCCTCGACTTCCTCGACCTTCTCGATTAGCTCGGGGATCGGCAAGACGCGGTCATGAATGAGAATTTGCCGGGCGATCTGCTCTGCGCGGACGCACGAACTCTCAAGACCCGCGAGCAGCCCCATCTTGAGCTGGGCCTTCACCCGCGCGATCTCGGCGTCGTTGAAGCCGCACGCCGCCGCTTGCTCCAGCTCTTGGCGGATCACGGCGAACAGCTCGTCCGCTTTGTCTGGAGAACCGGCCGCGTGGATCACGAACATGCCGCTGTCGGTCAGGCCGGTGGAGAAGGCGTAGACGGAGTAACACAGCCCGCGCCGCTCGCGCACTTCCTGGAAGAGCCGAGACGACATGCCGCCACCGAGCGCGCCTGCCAGGATCTGGGCGATGAAATAATCGTCGGCGCCGTATGCGGGCGCCTCGAAGGCAAGCATGAGCTGGGTTTGCTCGAAGGGCTTGTCCAAACGCTTGACGCCGCCAGTATAGATGGCGCCTTGCGGCTGCGGTGTCGCGTCTCGAGGCAGTTCCGACAACCGCCGCTCGGCTTCGGCCACGAGCGCGGCATGATCGAGGGCGCCGGCCGCGGCAAGCACCATATTGGGCGCGTGATAATGGGCCGAGAGATAGGTGGCCAGATGCGCCTGCTGGAAACAGCCCACGCTCTCGACCGTGCCGAGAATGGGCCGGCCCACCGGCTGATCCGGGTACGCCGCTTCGGAGATGAAGTCGTAGACGATGTCCTCCGGCGAATCCATGCAGGCCGCGATTTCTTGGAGGATCACGTCACGCTCGCGCTGAAGCTCCGTGAGATCGAAGCGCGGGTAGAGAATAATATCGCTGAGGATGTCGAGGGCGAGCGGCATGTCGTTGCGCATGACGCGTGCGTAATAGCAGGTGGAGTCAACGGACGTCGCCGCGTTGAGATCGCCACCCACGGCTTCGATCTCCTCGACGATGTCGCGGGCGCTGCGCCGCGCCGTACCCTTGAAGGCCATGTGCTCGAGGAAATGCGCAACGCCGTGCTCCGCGTGGCCTTCCGAGCGGCTGCCGGCGCCGACCCAAATGCCCAGGGAAACGGTCTCGACTTCAGGCATCGCATGGCTGACCACGGTCAGCCCATTGGCCAGGGTTGACCGTTCCACACTCACGCCTGCACCTCCATGACCGCGGCGTCGGCCCGGCCATGGCTGACAATAAACTCGGCGACGGCGGCGAACTCCGCAGGGAGCTCGGTGCAGCGCTCGTGCTGACCGAGCTTCAGCTGCAACCGCTCGGGCTGCGCCGGCAGTTGTCCGCTCGCCCGCTTCACCGCTTCGGGGAACTTGGCCGGATGCGCCGTGGACAGCACGACCATGGGCGCGCCGCCCTGATCGGGTTCCTGATGGGAGGCCGCGATGGCGACGGCGGTATGCGGATCGACCAGCATGCCCGTCTCTTCGAAAACCCCCCGAATGGTCATCTCCGTCTCATCTTCGCCGACCGAATAGGCGCTGAACAGTTCGCGCAATTGGCCGAGCTCCCCTTGGCTCAATTTGAACGCGCCCGTGCTGCGCAGCTCCTCCATCAGGCCCCCAACACGGGCCGCATCCCGGCCGGCAAGCTCGAACAAGAGGCGCTCGAAATTGCTCGCAAGCTGGATGTCCATGCTCGGGCTAGAAGTGGCGATCACGCCTTGCGGCGCGTAAATCCCCGACGCAAATGCGCGCGGTAAACTGTCGTTGAGGTTCGTGGCGATAACGAGGCGTTGGACCGGCAAGCCCATCGCCCGGGCGGCGTAACCAGCGAAAATATCTCCGAAATTTCCGGTGGGCACAGTAAACGCCACCGGCCGGTGGGGCGCGCCGAGGCTCACGGCGGCGGTGAAGTAATAGGGGATCTGGGCGAGGATCCGGCCGAAATTGATCGAGTTGATGCCCGTCAATCCAAGCCGGCGGCTTAAGGCCCCGTCGCGGAAGAGCCCTTTCACGATCGCCTGGCAATCGTCGAAGGTCCCCTCCACGGCGATATTGTGGATGTTGGCCTCCGTGGCCGTGGTCATTTGACGGCGCTGGACGTCGCTGATGCGGCCCTTGGGATGCAAAATGAAGACATCGATGGCCTCGAGCCCGCGAAAGGCCTCGATGGCCGCGGCGCCGGTGTCGCCGGAGGTGGCGCCCACCACGGTGGCGCGGCCCCCTTTTCGCAAGAGCGCCCGGTTCATGAACCGGGACACGACCTGCATGGCGAGGTCCTTGAAGGCCAGTGTGGGCCCGTGGAACAGCTCCAGCACAAAGGCATTGGGCCCGAGTTGGGACAAAGGGGCAGTCGCGGGATGGTGGAAGCCGTCATAGGCCTCCGTCAGCACCTCGGCGAGATCGTCCTGGCAGGGATCGCCGTCCAGAAACGGACGCATGATCCGGTCGGCCGCGTCGGCATAGTCGAGGCCGGCCAGGCTCGCGATCTCGTCCGGCTCAAGCCGCGGCCAGACCTCGGGCATGAACAGCCCGCCGTCCGGAGCAAGGGCTGCCAGGAGCGCACCCTCGAAGGAGAGCGCCGGCGCCTCACCGCGCGTTGAGATGAACTTCAAGATCTGCCTCTCGCCGAAAAATGGGGCTTTTCGGCCTGACCCTAACGGTCGGAGAGGCCCCCCGCAATATGGCCAAACCCAGGCTCGTTAAGACTTCTCGCCCCGATAGGCACCCCACACATAGACGGCATAGACCGCCAGGAGGCAAATCGCCAGGCCGAACCAGGTAAAGGCATATTGGAGGTGGTTATTGACCAGGGTGAGCCGGGTCTCTCCCCCTTTTGGCCAGCCGCCCGGCACCTCGGACGCCTCCGCCTCCAGGAAGAACGGCGTGACCTGTACCGTGCCGCCGGGGAACATGGACTGGGTCATGGTGACCAGATCCCGGTAGAACCACTGATTCTTGTCAGGGTCGTTGTCGGGGATGAAGATGTTCGGGTCCTCCGGCGTGCGGAGAAGCCCCGTCACGGTGACCACCTCCTGGACCTGGCCTTCGGGCCTGGTCGAGGGGTCGCGCAGTCTCTCCGGCACGAACCCACGGTCGACGAGCACCATATGCCCGTCGACGGTCTCCAGTGGGGTGATGACGTGCCAGCCCGGCTCGCCATCGAGGGAAAATGCGTAGAGATAGCGCTCGCGCTTGTGGTGAAAGCGGCCCGCCACGCGCACGCGATAATAGCTCGGATTCTTGCGCATCTTGGCCAGCTCGATGGCGCGATCCAGGCTCACCGGACCTCGCTCCGTGCGCGCCTCGATGCGAGCGATGAGCCCTTCCTTCCACTCCAGCCGCTTGAGCTGCCACATGCCCAGGCTCACGAGGATCGCCACACCAATAAGCGTGGCAATCGTGAGCCGCAGGAATCCGCTGATGGTCATGAGGCCTCTCTAGTCGGCCAACTTCCCCTCTTCGGCCTTGTGCCTGAACTGGAGCGCGATGAGCACGCCCTTAAAGGACCGAAGCAGGAGAAGCGGCAGGATGAGGGCGAGGCTGCCCCATAGGATTGCGTGCAGCCAATAAGGCGGCTTGTAGAACACTTCCACGAGGAGCGCCGCACCGACGATAAAGAACCCGGTGATGAGGATGACGAAGACCGCCGGGCCATCGCCGGAATCGGCGAAGTCGTAGTCGAGCCCGCAAACGTCACAGCGGGGCGCGAGCGTGAGGTAGCCCGCGAAGAGCTTCCCCTTGTGGCAGGACGGACAGCGGCCGGTGAGGCCGGACCAGACGGTGGCGCCCAACGGCACGTGCTGCTTCTGCTCGTTATGTCTGTCGTCCATCGTCAATGTCGTTACAGAAAATGAAAAGGGGCGGTCAACCGACCGCCCCTGTAATAGACGGCGTTCCCGCCGCTAATGTCCGGGTGCAGCCCCGGCTCCCCACACATAGATGCAGGTGAACAGGAACAGCCACACCACGTCGACGAAATGCCAATACCAGGCAGCGGCCTCGAAGCCGAAATGCTGCTTCGGCGTAAAGTGGCCCTGCAGCGCGCGGAACAAGCATACCAGCAGGAAGATCGTACCGACGATCACATGGAAGCCGTGAAAGCCGGTCGCCATGAAGAAGGTCGATCCATAGATGTGGTTGGCGAAGCCGAAGCCCGCATGCATGTACTCGTAGGCCTGCAAGGCGGTGAAGATCAGGCCGAGCACGACCGTGCACGCCAGCCCCCAAATGAGACCTTTGCGGTCATTGTGCAGCATCGCGTGATGCGCCCAGGTGGCCGTCGTGCCCGAGGTGAGCAAGATCAGCGTGTTGACCCAAGGCAGACCCCAGGGATCGAAGGTACCGCCGAAATAGCCGAGGCCCGCCACGCCGGTCTCGTCGCTCGGGATGGGCGGCCACTCGCCACCCAGCACCTCGGTGCGCGCATAGGTTATGGGGTTGTCGGGGAACAAGGCCACGTCGAAATAGGCCCAGAACCAGGCCACGAAGAACATCACCTCGGAGGCGATGAACAGGATCATGCCGTAGCGCAGATGGAGCTGGACGACGGGCGTCTCGTCGCCGCCATGAGCCTCCTTGATGACGTCCCGCCACCAGCCGAACATGGTGAGGACGACGAGCGCGAGACCCGGCAGGAGGTACCAGAGCTCCGGATCGCCAGCCTTCTTCGACATGAAGTACATGAGAAGGCCGATCGCGAGCGTGAAGCCGCCGATGGCACCGACGATCGGCCACGGGCTCGGGTTGACGAGATGATAGTCGTGTTGCGGTTTAGCGTGGGCTTGGGCCATCTTGATGTTCCCCTTCCTCCCCAATCTGTCTCATTGGCGCTTCTGCCGCGCCGTTCGGCTTACGATCCCGAGGTCCCATCCTGCGGCGCCGCGGCAACGTCCGACGGATCGTCGCTGCGGTAGAACGTATAGGACAGTGTGATCTCGGGAATGTTCACGGTGTTCTCGTCCTCGACGAACTTTGGATCGACGAAGAAGCTCACGGGCATCTCCATGCTTTCACCGGGGCCGAGCGTCTGCGCGGTGAAGCAGAAGCACTGTACCTTGGTGAAGTAAAGCCCGGCCGCCTGCGGGGCGACATTGAAGCCGGCGGTGCCGGTGACGGGCTTGTCGGAATTGTTGGTCGCCTTGAAGAAGGCCAGGGCGCTCTCGCCGACATGCACCTGCATGGTGCGCTGCTCGGGCGCGAAACTCCACGGCAAGTTCGGATTGACGTTGGCGTCAAACCGAACCGTTACGATGCGGTCGAGGATATCCTTGGGTGCGATCTCTGCTCTCTGAGTCGCGCCGCCATAACCCGTCGTCTGACAGAATATGCGGTAGAGCGGCACGGCGGCAAACGACAGGCCCACCATGGCCGCCACGAGGCCGGCAAGCGACAGGGCGACGAGGCCCTTCTTGTCGCGTGTGCGCGTCTGTGTATCTCGCTCGCTCATGCGCTTCACCAATCAGATCGGCCGCACAGCGACGTTGCCGCCGAGCCGGACAATGGTGACGACAAAGAACAGCACGACGAGCGCGGCGAGGATCCAGGCGATGGCCACGGATCGCTTGCGTTGACGGCGTTTGCGTTCCGCTTCCGCATCTTCCATCACAACGCCCAATTGAACGGCAACGCGCCGTTATCAAAACCGAAGCCCTGCTCCACGAGCAGCGCGGCAAAGAGCACGAACAGATAGAGGATGGAGTAGGCGAACAGGTGCTTGGCCGCTCGCTCGGCCTCCTCCCCTTCTCGCGTGCGATAGCAGTCGACGGCGAAGACGACGAAGAAGGCGCCAAGGATCGAGGTCACCACCGTGTAGAGCATGCCGCCAAAACCCATCACCGCCGGCACCATGCCGAGCGGCGCCAGGATGAGGCTGTAGATCAGGATCTGCCGGCGCGTCTCGTCGAGACCGTGCGTCACGGGCAACATCGGCACCCCGGCGCGCTCGTAGTCCTTCGCGCGGATCAGCGCCAGGGCCCAGAAATGCGGCGGCGTCCAAATGAAAATGATCAGGAACATCACGAAGGACTCAAGGCTCACCGTACCGGTCGCCGCGGCCCAGCCGATCATCGGCGGCACGGCACCAGCGGCGCCGCCAATGACGATGTTCTGCGGGGTCGACCGCTTCAGCCACATCGTGTAGACGACGACATAAAAGCCGATGGTCGCCGCGAGCAGGCTGGCTGCCACCCAGTTCGCCATCAAACCGAGACAAAGAACCGAGCCGATGGCGAGCACGGTGCCAAACGCGAGCGCTCCATCGGGCGAGACCGCACCCTGCGGCACCGGCCGCGAGGCGGTACGGGCCATACGCGCGTCGATATCGGCGTCGTACCACATGTTCAATGCGCCCGAGGCGCCGGCGCCGACCGCTATGCAGGCCAGCGCGGCAATGGCCAGCACGGGATGCATGGTACCGGGCGCCGCGACCAAGCCGACCAGCGCCGTAAACACCACGAGGAACATCACCCGCGGCTTCAGCAGCGCCGCATAGTCGGCGATGTCGCCCCCAAGGGCGACGTCGTGTTGGGCTGGTATCGCTTGGATAGTGGCGTCGGACATCGGCCTACTCACTCAAGCGCCTTTCGATCGCGACATGCTTGTGGTGCGCGCTCACTTGATGCGCGGAAGCGTTTCGAAGGTATGGAACGGCGGCGGCGACGGAAGGGTCCACTCAAGCGTGGTCGCGCCTGCGCCCCAGGGATTGTCCGCGGCCTTCTGCTTGCGCGCGAACTGAGCGATGATTCCGAAGAGGAACACCACGAACCCGGCGAAAGCGATATACGCGCCGATAGAGGAAATGAAGTTCCACCCCGCATAGGCGTCCGGATAGTCCGCATAGCGACGCGGCATGCCGGCGGCGCCAAGGAAGTGTTGCGGGAAGAAGGCGAGATTGGCGCCGATGAACATCAGCCAGAAGTGAAGCTTGCCGATCGGCTCCGAATACATGTAGCCGGTCATCTTCGGAGACCAATAGTACCAGCCCGCGAACAGCGAGAAGACCGCACCGAGCGACAACACGTAGTGGAAATGCGCCACCACGTAATAGGTGTCGTGGAAGGACCGGTCGACGCCGGCGTTCGACAGCACCACGCCGGTGACACCGCCGATGGTGAACAGGAAGATGAAGCCAAGAGCCCACAGCATGGGCGTCTTAAAGGACAGCGAGCCGCCCCACATGGTTGCGATCCACGAGAAGATCTTCACGCCCGTGGGTACGGCGATGACCATGGTGGCGAACACGAAATAGGCCTGCGTATTCACGTCGAGACCCGCCGCGTACATGTGGTGCGCCCACACCACGAAGCCGATGACGCCGATGGCGACCATGGCGTAGGCCATGCCGAGATAGCCGAAGACGGGCTTCCTGGAGAACGTGGCCACGATCTGGCTGACGATGCCAAAGCCGGGAAGAATGAGGATGTACACTTCCGGGTGGCCGAAGAACCAGAACAGGTGCTGCCACAGCAGCGGATCGCCACCATGGGCGGAGTCGAAGAACGCCGTGCCGAAGTTACGGTCGGTCAGCAGCATAGTGATGGCGCCGGCCAGAACCGGCAGCGACAGCAGCAGCAGGAAGGCCGTGATCAGAACCGACCACACGAATAGCGGCATCTTGTGTAGGGTCATGCCCGGCGCGCGCATATTGAAAATGGTCGTGATGAAGTTGATCGCGCCCAGGATCGAGGAAGCACCGGCCAAGTGGATTGACAAGATGGCGAAATCCATGGCGATGCCGGGTGTCCCCGAGGTGCTCAGCGGCGCATAGATCGTCCAGCCGCCGCCGACGCCGGTGGAGCCTGGAGCGCCCGGCATGAACAGCGAAATCACCAGAAGCACGAAGGCCATAGCCAGCAGCCAGAACGAGATGTTGTTCATGCGCGGGAAAGCCATGTCCGGCGCCCCGATCATCAACGGCATCATCCAGTTGCCGAAGCCGCCCATGGTTGCCGGCATCACCATGAAGAACACCATGATGAGCCCATGCGCCGTGACGAAGACGTTGAACAGCTCAGGATTGCCGAAGATCTGCATGCCCGGCTCCATTAGCTCGGCACGCATACCCATGGAAAGTAAACCGCCGACGATGCCACCGATGATGGCCAAGACGAGGTACATCGTACCGATGTCTTTGTGGTTGGTGGAGAACAGCCAACGCCCCACGCCGTACGGGTGATCGTGGTGATGTTCGGCTTCTGCCTGGGCGCTGTGTGCCATGACTGCTTTCCTTATCGTCCTTGTCGTTCTTGGCTCGTGGTCGTTCTAGACCATCTCAAATCCCGTCCGCCCCTACTCTTCGGCAGAGGCCACCTTCCCGCCGGTGTCGATCGCGGCAGACTTTGTCTTCGCGATCCATGCATCATATTCGTCCTGCGAGACGACGCGGACGGCGATCGGCATGAAGGCGTGATTGCGGCCGCACAGCTCGGAGCACTGCCCGTAGAACCAGCCTTCCTTCTCGGCACGGAACCAGGTCTGCTGGAGCCGGCCGGGAACGGCGTCGAGCTTCACGCCGAAGGACGGCAGGGCCCAGTCGTGAATCACGTCGTTGGACTTCAGTCCGACGATGACGTTCGCGTTCACCGGCACCACCACCTCGTTGTCGACTGTGAGCAGGCGCGGCTGACCCTCTTTCAAAGAGGCGTCGGGAACCATGATCGAATCGAAACTGATGCCCTCGTCCGGGTACTCGTAGCTCCAATACCACTGACTGCCGGTGGCCGTGATGGTCACGTCGGCCTTCGGGAAGTCGTATTGGGCGAACAGGAGCCGGAACGACGGAATGGCGATGGCCACGAGAATGAAGATCGGGATCACCGTCCAGGCGACCTCGATCGCGGTGTTGTGCGAGGTGCGGGAGGGAGTGGGGTTACGCTTCTCGTTGAAGCGTACCATCACGTAAATCATGAGCGCGAGAACGAACAGCGCGATCACAGTGATGATGATGGTGACGTAAGTGTGGAAGTCGGTGATCTGCGCCATGACGGGCGTGGCGGCGTCTTGAAAGCCCAGCTGCCATGGCGAGGGCTGACCCATGCCCGCCAAAGCTGGACCGCTTGCGAACAGACCGGCAAGCGCCGCAAGAACCGTCAGCGTACGATGCAAGATCGCCATCCCTTCACTCCTAAGCCTGCTCCCCGCCCTAGCCTTCAGCAAGAAGGTTTAGGCTGTTCCAACGGGCACGGGCAACCTTGCCCACGCCGCTCCGTAACAAGGGCGACCGCGAACACAATAGGCGCGAATTAATGGCGTCGCCCCCGCTAACAATTCTTTTTTCCTGTCTCCGATCATAGTGCCGAGACGGGTGGTTCTTTTGTGTTTTTAAAATCATAAAGGATATAGATTGGCAACACTCATGATTCAGGGCGTTATGCGGCAAATGCACGCTTGACACTGGGTTTAAAGCCTTTGTGGCCGGGCCTTCCAAGGCACGGCAGATTTCCCTCCAAAGATGCCGCCGAAATTTAGCCCCATTACTCGGCGATGGCCGTTTTCCATGCCACACATCGGTGCTTCACATCGCCCCGGTTCGCGATTTAGGACTGCGGGATCTCATTCGCACTTGCAAAAGCGAGCTTGCCGGTCCTTCTGATGATGTTCATGGCGCACAGGCCCCTTTCCCAGAATCGCGCGCGCAAAGCGCATCCGCTGACCTCGATCAGTGTTGCCCTGGCGCTCGCCGTCGTGCTGGTGAGCCAAGCGGCCGCTCAAGGTGTCGCGCCGGATGCCTCGCCCGGCGCAACGGGCCCGGGCAGCGTGGTGCGCGAGACACATGGCGCGTGGCAGGTCAGCTGCCGCACACCGCCAGGCGCGAAGGAAGAGAAATGCGCGCTGGTGCAGAGCGTCACTGCGGAAGACCGGCCCAATGTCGGGCTGACGGTCGTGTTCTATAAGGCGATTGGCGAGAACAAGAAGCTGTTGCGCGTGGTGGTGCCGCTTGGCGTGCTCCTGCCCACGGGGCTCGGGCTCAAGATCGACGATCAGGACGTCGGCAACGCACCTTTCCTCAAATGCGGCAAACGCGGCTGCGTGGCCGAGGTGGTGCTGCAGGACGAGGTGATCGGCAAGTTGAAGAAGGGTGAGAACGCCATGTTCATCATCTTCGACACGCCTGAAGCCGGCATCGGTATCCCGGTCTCCCTGCAAGGCTTCTCGGACGCCTTCGCCGGCTTGAAATAGCGGCACTCCCTTTCAGCGCATAAAAAATCGGCGGCAGAAAAGGAGAAATCTGCCGCCGATTCATCCGTCTTGGGGGACGGACTAACGTCCTGATCCGTACAGGGTCGCGGTCAGGACGCGACTTAGTAAGTATATGGCGAGGGGGATCAGAGTTTCAAGCTGAGGGCCCCAAGACCGTAAATCGGCGGGCGGCAAGGCGTTGCGAATCAAGGAGCTGAACCATGGCTTGGTACGATTGGGCTCTTTGGCTGGGCATCCTCTGCATGTTCTTGGGCACCGACTTCACGCTGAATTGGCTCGGCGGAATCGGCTTCGGCCAGCGAATCGATCGAAACTAGCCCAATTTCATCCATCGCATCTATTACCGCGTGTGGGCCTCGACCGACCCCAACGCCCGAGCTGATCGAGTCGACGGCCCAAAGGACGTGCTCGCGCCCTGGGTTACCGCGCTCTCCGTGACCAATGCGCTCGCGACCTGCCTGATCGAGATCTTGCTGCTCTACGGCATGTGGCAGGCCCCTGCCCGCCTACGTCATGCCGGCAGCCTTTGCCTTCCTGCTGCGGGCGGAGATCGAAATCATCTATGGCGCGCAGCTCATCTGGGGACCGGCGCGGATCCGAGGGGCAGCGCTCGCCAACTACTTGATCATCGGCCTGGTGCCACAGGTGTTCATCCCTTGCCTCGTGGCCATGCGCTTCTCCGGCATGGGGATCACACCGCTATCGCTTGCCATCTTCATCGGCATTCCGGTGGCGATCCTGGTGTGGACCTGGATCGTCTATCGTCACAACCCAGTACCGGAGCTTGAGGTGAAGAAGGGCTAAGGCGCGTGCGCCTAACGTGCGTTTTGCGGAACGTGCAGCCCTTCGGACTCCGACCAGTCCCTGATCTTCTTCAGGATGCCGAGCGCCGTGCGTCCGAAGTCGGTCATCTCGTAGGTCACGGCGATGGGTTTGGTGCTGACGACTTTGCGCCGAACCAGCCGCGCCTGCTCGAGCTCCTTCAAACGCTCGTTGACCATCTTCTTGCTGGCGCCGTCGAGCTGGCGCGCCAGCTCATTGAAGCGCACCGGGCCATCCTTGAGATGCCAGAGGATCGAGCCCGTCCACTTTCCGCCAAGAATGCGCATACCGCGCTCGATGGGACACGGTTCTGTGCATGCCTTGGTCCGCGCCTTGCGATCAGGCTTCTCCGCCACGACCATTCGTCACGCGTCCTTTAGTGGTTACAAAAAGTATACTGGTTGATTATCGAAACCTGATGCCCCAAGTCAAGCGACGAGCGAGGGCTCTGACCACGCGGTCAACCCGTTCCTGACACCACAGATGGAGGCCGGCAGTATGCAAGCCAAGCTATTCACGCCCTTGGAACTCGGTGATCTCACTCTCCCCAACCGGGTTGTCATGGCGCCGCTGACGCGCAACCGGGCCCATCCGGGAGGAGACGTCCCTTATGCGATGCACGCCGAGTATTACACACAGCGCGCTTCCGCCGGCCTGATCATCACCGAAGGCACGCAGATCTCTGCCGAAGGCAAAGGCTACATCCAGACGCCGGGCATCCACAGCACCGAGCAGGTCGCGGGCTGGAAGGCGGTCACAGATGCCGTGCACGAGGCCGGGGGGCGGATCTTCGCCCAGCTCTGGCACGTGGGACGCATCTCTCACGTTTCGCTGCTGCCGGACGGGCAAGCACCTGTCGCCCCCTCCCCCATTGCCGCCGAAGCGCAGACCTTCACCGCATCGGGATTCGCCGAGGTCTCGACGCCGCGGGCCCTTGAAACCGAGGAGATCGCGCGGGTGGTCGAGGATTACCGCCAGGCGGCGCAGAACGCGCGCGAAGCCGGCTTCGACGGCATCGAAATCCATGGGGCCAACGGCTATTTGATCGACCAGTTCCTGCGCGACGGGACCAACAAGCGGACGGACGCCTATGGCGGCAGCGCGGAAAACCGCACGCGCTTTCTCGCCGAGATTCTGGACGCCGTCACGAAGGTCTACCCGCCAAAGCGGGTGGGCGTACGGCTCAGCCCGTTCTCGACTTTCAACGACATCGCCGATAGCGATCCGATGACGGCCTTCGGCGCGGCGATCGCGCGGGCCAATGACGCGGGCCTCGGCTATCTGCATCTGGTGGAAGGTCAGACCGGCGGACCGCGCGAGTTTCCCCTGGACGCCATCGCCAAGCTGCGCGCCGGGTTCGACGGCGCCTATATGGCGAATAACGGCTATGACCGCGAACGTGCGATCGAGGCTGTTCAATCCGGCGAAGTCGATCTCGTCGCCTTCGGGAAATTGTTCATCGCCAATCCGGATCTCGTGGCGCGTCTGGAGCAGGACGCACCCCTCAACGAGCCGGACCAGAGCACGTTCTACGGCGGTGACGCCCACGGCTACACGGATTATCCCCGTCTCGAGGAGGTGGCCGCCTGAGGCGCGTCGCTGAGGTTCGCCGCCTCCCCGGCCACCCGGCTCGGACTCTCCACAATTTCGACCCCTTACGGGGTACACTCGTCTCAGGCTGGCGATGGGAGGGATAGCCAATGGGCTCCGGACGCTACGGCGTCATACTCGCTTGCCTCGTGCTTGCGGGGCTGCCCGGCCAAAGCGCGGGAGAGACGGCGCGTCCCGAGACGGGCCGCCTCGTCGCATCCTATGACGCGGGTCTGGCCGGCATCAATCTCGGCGAGTTCCAGGTGACCGCGAGATTGGGGGGATCGTCCTACGCGATGGCGGCCCAAGGGCGTTTCTCGTTGCTCGGCGGACTGGTCTTCAAAGCCACCGGCAAGACGACCAGCAACGGCACGATCACCGACGCCAGCCCGCGCCCGGCGCGCTACACCTTCTCTTTCGACGACAGCAAGAAGCGGCAGCGGCTCCGCATGACGTTTGCCCGCGGCACCGTCACCGATGTCACTATCGATCCGCCGCAACGGCATAGGCGCGATGTGCCCGTCACGGCGGCGCAGCTGAAGGACGTTCTCGATCCGCTGACCGCGGCCTTCTTGTCGGTGCGCTCCGATGCACCCGCAGGCGATGTTTCGGTCTGCAACCAGACTGTCCGCGTGTTCGACGGCAGGCAGCGTTTCGATCTCCAGCTATCGCCGAAACGCTCCGAGGCGCTCGACAGCGCGCCGAAGGGGCTTTCCAGGCGCGCCGCGGTGTGCCGCGTGCGCTACAAGCCCATCTCCGGTTACCGGCCCGACCATCCCGGCGTGCAGTTCATGACAAAAACCGAGGAGGTCGAGGCCTGGCTCGTGCCCATACCGGGAACGGACCTGTACATTCCCTACAAGATCCTCGTTCCGACGAGCTGGGGCAGCGGCACGGTCGAGCTCACCGGCCTGAAAGCCAATCTCGGCACGCTGCAACGCGCCGGTGTGCCCTAGGACTCTGGCGGCCTCTAGAGCGCCTCAGCCTCGAACAGGCGGTCGATATCCCCGTTCCAGGGCCCGTGATATTCGGCAAGCAGCCGGTCGGCCGACGAGCGGCCCTCGTCGAGGATGACCTGAAGCGCTTTCAACGCTTTTGTCTCATCCTCGCCGCGCGGATTGAGCCGCGCGCGCCGCTTGAGACCAGCCTCCGCAAGCGTGACCACCTCGCGTGCGATGTGACGAAGGGTTCGGTCGCGGAACGGAGTCGCCAGCCCAAGCCGGGGCACCGCGTCGCGCATGGCCTGACGCTCCTCCGCCGTCCAGTCGGCGACGAGGTCGGCGGCGGCATCGAGCGAGGTCTTGTCATAGAGGAGCCCGGCCCATAGCGCCGGCAGCGCCAGCAACAGATCGAACGGTCCGGCGTCGGCGCCGCGCATCTCCAGGAACTTCTTGAGCCGCACCTCGGGAAACAGCGTGGTGAGGTGGTCGGCCCAATCCTCCTGGGTGGGCTTCACGCCGGGCAGCGCTTCGAGCTTGCCGGCCAGGAAGTCCCGAAACGAGCTGCCGGCCACGTCGATATAGCGGTTGTCGCGGTAGACGAAATACATGGGCACATCGAGCGCGTAGTCGACATAGCGCTCGAACCCCATGCCGTCCTCGAAGGCGAACGGCAGCATGCCGGTGCGATCGGGATCGGTGTCACGCCAAACTTCCGCGCGATAGGACTGGAAACCGTTGGGCTTGCCTTCGGTGAAGGGCGAGTTTGCGAACAGCGCCGTGGCGACGGGCTGGAGCGCGAGCGCGACACGCAGCTTCCGCACCATGTCCGCCTCGTTGCCGAAATCCATGTTCACCTGCACCGTCGCGGTGCGGAACATCATGTCGAGGCCCCGCGTCCCACGCGTGGGCATGTAGCGCATCATGATGCGGTAGCGTTCCTTGGGCATCAGCGGCAGCTCGTCCAAAGTCCATTTGGGCGAGAAGCCGAGCCCGATGAAACCGATACCGAGTTGCCGCGCCACGCCGCCCACCTGCGACAGATGCTGGCGGAGTTCCTGCTCCGTCTCGTGGATCGTCTTCAGCGGCGCGCCGGAGAGTTCGAGCTGGCCGCCCGGCTCCAGGCTGATGGAGCCGCCGATGGGGCAATCAGTGCAGGACAGCGCGATGATGTTGCCGTTCTCGCGGACGGCGTCCCAGCCATAGCAATTGTGGTGGGATTCGAGCAGCGCCTGGATGCCGCGATCGCCGGCATAGGGCACGGGCGAGTTGTCCTTGACGTTGAAACCGAACTTCTCGTGCTCGGTGCCGATGCGCCATTCGTCTTCCGGCTTCGACCCGGCTTCCAGATAAGCAACCAGCTCATCCCGCGAGTCGACGATGGGGCTCTCGGGCCCGCTGGCACGTGTCGACATGAAGGAGAACTCCGCTTGGATGGCGAGGACGTGGCTTCGGAGCTAACGTCCCGGAGGACAAAGGGAAACCCTTATATTGCGCGGGCAGCGCGGCCCGGCAAGGGACAGTTCCGCACAATCACGAAAGCCTGACCCCTCCCCGCCTCACACCATCATGCGGTGGTAGAGGTCGAACATGATCCACAGACTGCCGCCGACCATGAGGAAAATGAGAACGCAGGCGAAGGCCAGCGCGATCAGGTTCTCACGCGGCGTCGATTTGAAATCGATATGCAGGAAGAAGCGCAGATGCACCAGGATCTGGACCACGGCGAGCACGGCGATGACGATCAGCGCGGTCTCGCGGGGCAGGGCCTCGAAGGCGACCAGCCCGAAAGAGATCGCCGTCAAGATAAGCGTTAGCACGATGCCGATCAGATACGGCTTGAGGGTCCGCTCGACCGGAATTCCCGAGGAGACATCCATCACAATAATCCTGGCAGATAGACGACGGAAAAAATCACGACCCAGATGATGTCGAGGAAGTGCCAGAACAGGCCGAGCCGCATAAACCGCGAGGCGACCGGCGCCGTGAGCCCCTTGAACACGACCTGACCGAACATCACCGCGATCCAGGACAGGCCGACGCTGACATGCAGGCCATGAGTGCCCACCAGCGTAAAGAAGCTGGAGAGGAAGCCGCTGCGGTCGGGACCCGCGCCCTGATCGATCATGCCGCGGAACTCGCCGATCTCAAGAAAGATGAAGCCCGCGCCAAGCAGGAAGGTGATCCCCAGCCACAGCAGCACTTTGGGCCTGTCACCCTGCGACAGCGCCACGGCGGCGACGCCGAAGGTGGTGCTGCTCAACAGCAGAAGCGCGGTCTCGCCTGCGGCGCGTTCGAGACTGAACAGCTCCTTGCCCGTGGGCCCGCCGGCCGCGTTGCCGACCATCACGAGATAGGTGGCAAACAGCAGCGCGAAGATGATGGCGTCGCTCATCAGATAGAGCCAGAAGCCGAACTCCTTCTCTTCGTATTTCTCCGCATCCTGCGGCGTGACGGTCATGGTGGTCGCGCTCATGTGGAGGCCTCCGGGATAGGCTCACCGGCGAAGCCCGGATCGTCGGCCATCTCGTTCTTCGGCGCTTTGGCAAGCTGGGCGAAGCGCTCGTCCTCGATGGCCTTCACCTCGGCCGCGGTCATGATGTAGTCGCTGTCGTCATCGGAAGCGCGGACGACGACGGAGACGAAGATCACCGCGAGGCAGAGGATGGCGAGCCACCAGATGTACCAGATCATGGCGAAGCCGAAGACGAAGGCCGAGCCGCCGATGACGGCGGCGATGAAGGTGTTCTTCGGCAGCGTGATGTCCTCGTATTGTTGAGGCCGCTGATAAGCCACGCCGCGCGCCTTCATGTCCCACCAGGCATCGACGCTTTGCACTTGCGGCAGCACGGCGAAATTGTAAGGCGCCGCGGGCGAGGACGTCGCCCATTCCAGCGACCGGCCATTCCACGGGTCGCCGGTCAGGTCGAGCGCGCTCTGGCGATCACGGATGCTGACGATCAGCTGCACGGCCATGCAAACGATGCCGAAGAAGATGATCAAGGCGCCGATGGCCGCGACGATGAGATGAGGCTGCCAGGCGGCGATCTCGTAATGCTCCATGCGGCGGGGCATGCCCAAGAAGCCGAGCAGGTAGAGCGGCATGAAGGCGAGATAGAAGCCGATGATCCAGCACCAGAAGGACCACGTCCCCCATTTCTCGTTCAGATTGAAGCCGAAGGCCTTGGGGAACCAGAACATGTAGCCGGCGATATAGCCGAACAGCACGCCAGGGATGATCACGTTATGGAAGTGGGCAATCAGGAACGTGGTGTTGTGCATCAGATAGTCGACCGGCGGCAGCGCCAGCAGCACGCCCGAAAGACCGCCGATGGTGAAGGTGACGAGGAAGCCGAGCGTAAAGAGCATCGGCGGTTTGAAGATGATGCGCCCGCGGTAGATCGTGAACAGCCAGTCGAACACCTTCACGCCGGTGGGCACGGCGATGATCGTGGTCATGGTGCCGAAGAAGGAGTTGACCCGCGCGCTCGAGCCCATGGTGAAGAAGTGGTGCAGCCACACGGTGAAGGACAGAAAGCCGATGGCCATGGTGGCGAGCACCAGCGAGATGTAGCCGAACAGCCGCTTCTGGCTGAACACCGCGACGACCTCGGAGAACACACCGAAGGCCGGCAGGATCAAAATGTAGACCTCGGGATGACCCCACAACCAGAACAGGTTGATGTAGTTCATCATGTTGCCGCCCATGCCGTTCGTGAAGAAGTGCATGTCCAAGGTGCGGTCGAGCACCAGCATGCCGGCGGCGACGGTCAGGGACGGAAAGGCGAAGACCATCAAGATGGATGTGACGAAAACGGTCCAGGTGAACACGGGCAGGCGCAGCATGGTCATGCCCGGCGCCCGGCACTTGATGATGGTGACCAGGAAATTGATGCCGGTCATGGTCGAGCCGACGCCCGAGATGAGCACCGCCCAGAGCCAATAATCGACGCCGACGCCGGGGGTGAACTGCGACCCCGAATAGGGCGGGTAGCCGGTCCAGCCGGCGGTCGAGAACTTGCCGATCACCAGCGAGATCAGCACCAGACCGGCGCCCGCCGTGGTTAGCCACAGGCTGATCGCGTTCATGAAGGGAAAGGCGACGTCGCGCGAGCCGATCTGCTGCGGCATGATCAGATTGATCAGCCCGGACAGGAAGGGCATGGCCATGAAGAAGATCATGATCGTGCCGTGCGACGAGAAAACCTGGTCGAAATGACCGGGCGGCAGATAGCCCTCGTTGTTGTAGGCGATGGCCTGCTGGCTGCGCATCATGGCCGCGTCGATGAAGCCGCGCATCAGCATGACGAGCGCCACCATGATGTACATGATGCCGATCTTCTTGTGGTCGATGCTCGACACCCAGTCGAACAGCACGAGCCGCCAGGCACTTAAATAGGTAATGACCGCCATGACCGAAAGCGCGCCGAGTACGGTGATGCCCGCGCCGGACGCGGCGATGGCGCTGTAGAACGGCAACGAGTCGATGGTCAGTCTACCGAAGATGTCCACTGGTCCTCATTCCGCTGCTTCCGCCGCTGGTTCCGCCGCCGGCGCCGCGTGGGCGGCGGTGGCCGGCATGCGATCGGTGTCGCCGTGCGAGTATTTGGCGATGATGGAATCGAACAGGTTCGGCTCGACGCCCGAATAATAGGTCACCGGCACTTTCTGGCTCGGCTTGGCGAGCGCCTCATAGGTCGATGCATCGAGCGTTCCGGATGCCGCCTTCACCTTGTCCACCCAGGCGTCGAAATCCTCCTCGGTGGTGGCGATCGCGCGGAACTGCTGATCGGCGAAGCCGGTGCCGCTATATTGCATGTTGCGGCCCCAGAACTTGCCCGGCTCGTTGGCCAAAACATTGAGCCGCGTCTCCATGCCGGCCATGGCGTAGATCTGTCCCGCGAGCGCCGGAATGACGAGTGAGTTCATCACCGTGTCCGAGGTGATCCTGATGCTGAGCGGCTGGCCTGCCGGAAACACCAGCTCGTTGACCACGGCGATGTTCTGTTCGGGGTAAACGAACAGCCATTTCCAATCCTGGGCGATGGCTTGCACCTGGAGCTGCTTCACGCTCGGGTCGATCTCGTTATAGGGATCGAGCTTGTAGGTGTCGTGCCACAGATGGATGCCGAGCCAGATGATGATGGCGGCCGGCACGCCCCAGACGAGAATCTCGACGGGCCAATAATAGGCGAGGTTGGGCGTGTACTTGGCGTTGCGATTGGTGCCGCGATAGCGCCAGAAGAAGAGCGCGGCCATCACGAAGACCGGGATGATCACGACCATCATGATCGCGACGGCTTTGAACAGGAGGTCCCGCTCGGCGAGTGTAATAGGGCCTTTGGGATCGAGAACCGGGCCGTCTATGACGCTGCAACCGCCGCACAGCAGGGCCGCGCCAATAACCAGCGCCAATGATCGATAAGCAATCGCTTGTCTCACGATCATGCCTTGCGGTTCGATTCGGCTCAAACTTAGTCGTTTCTGGCCAATTCGGCGACACTAAAGCTGGGAAGCGGCGCCTATTGTGAAAAATGCGTCAAACTTGTTTCAGGCATTTGTCAGTGCCAGTCGCCGAGCACGGCGTTGACAAGCGCCAGGCAGGCAACGGCCGCCGTATCGGCGCGCATGACGCGCGGGCCGAGCGATATCGGCACGACAAAAGATGCGCGCAGCAACGTCGCGCGTTCCTCGGGCTCGAAGCCGCCTTCCGGGCCGATCAGTAAGGCGAGCGGTCCCGGGCCCTGCGCGGCGAGGGTGTCGAGCGGTGCCGCGGTGGGCGCGGCTTCATCGGCGAAGATCAGACGTCTATTCGCGTCCCAGCCATTCAGCAGGTCTTTGAGCTTCTCCGGCGCCCTCACCTCGGGCACACGCAAGATTCCGCACTGCTCCGCCGCCTCGATGGCATTGGCCGCGAGGCGCTCCGTCTTGACCCGCTCGGCGATGGTGCGGCGGGTGATCACCGGTTGGAGCACACTCACCCCCATCTCCGTCGCCTTCTGCGCCATGTAGTCGAGGCGCGCGCGCTTGATGGGCGCGAAGAGGTAGTGCAGGTCGGGCCCTTCGTCTTGCGGCCGCGTTTGATGCTCGGCGGCGAGTTGCACCTTTTTCTTGCCGACCGCGATGAGACGCGCGCACCATTCGCCGTGCGTACCGTTGAACAGCCGAACCTGATCCGCAGGCTTCAGACGGAGAACATTTGCGAGGTAATGCGCCTGGTCCGGCTCAAGCACGATCTCGGCGCCGGCGCTCAACGGAGACTTGACGAAGAGCCGTGGGAGTTTAGAGGCCATGGCGATGAACGGCTTGGTCCAGGAGAAAGCTAAGCGAGACATGCCACGTCCCACAGCACAAGGCAAAGCCGTCGCCGACGCCGCGCCCGCGAACTGGGTCGACCGCTATGCGCCGGCTTGGCTGCTGCCCTATTTGCGGCTTGCCCGCGCCGACCGGCCGGTCGGTTTCTTTCTGCTGGCGCTGCCCTGCTTCTGGTCGGTGGCGCTCGCCGGCCGCAGCATCGAGGCCCCCTACCCCGACCCGTGGCTGCTGTTGCTGTTCGCCATCGGGGCCATCGCCATGCGCGCGGCGGGCTGCACCTATAACGACATCGTCGACCGCGACATCGATGCGCAAGTGGCGCGCACGCAATCAAGACCGCTGCCGAGCGGTCAGGTGTCGGTGACGGCGGCGGTGCTGTTCATGCTGGCGCTCTGTCTCGTCGGGCTCGCGGTGCTGTTGAGCCTCAACACCTTCTCCGTACTTCTCGGGCTTGGCGTCATTCCCATCGTGGCGCTCTACCCGTTCATGAAGCGCATCAGTGATTGGCCGCAAGCGGTCTTGGGCCTCGCCTTCAATTGGGGCGCGCTGATCGGATGGGCGGCGGTGCTTGGCGGGCTCAATGCGGCGCCGCTCGTGCTCTACGCGGGCGCGATCGCCTGGACCATCGGCTACGACACCATCTACGCCCATCAAGACCGCGAGGACGATGAACTTATCGGTATGAAGTCCACGGCGCTTCGCTTCGGCTCCGCGACGAAGACTTGGCTTGGCGGTTTCTACGCGGTGGCGTGGAGCGCGATGGTGGTGGCTGGGTTGCTTTCGGGCGCCGGGCCCGTGTTCATCGCCGGCATGGGGCTCGCCGGAGCGCAACTCGCCTGGCAGGTCGTAACCCTCGATATCGACGATGCGGAGAACTGCCTGCGGCGCTTCCGATCAAATCGGGACTTCGGGTTGACTGTCTTCGCCGCTGTCGCGCTCGATATGGCCGTCTCGGCGCTTTAGCGCGCTACGGCGTCTGCCGGAAGTACGGCTTGTCTTTCAAACGCAGCATGACGACGGGGTAGGCCATCAGCACGGCGCCGATGACCGCGGCTTCGATCATGGTGGCTACGCTTTTGCCGTCGAGACTTGCCCGCCAGAACACGGCGATGGCAATGGGAGAAAATGGATCACGCCGCGTGCCCAGTCGCGCCAATCGAAGGCGAACTCCTCCATGATGTGGAGCGCGTAGGCGATCAGCGCGAGCCAAGCGAGCGTGGTCGGAGTCATGCGGCCGGTGATTCTCCCCCCACCAGGATAGTCGAGCGCGATGGCCCGTCATAGAGCCGCGGGCAGCTGATCGTCGCCAACACGGGAGAGTGCTTATTTTTGTCGCAGTCGTGATCGATATGACGCTTGCATCCGGCGTCTAGAAGGCCGATTTGACGGTCTTGGAGTATGGTCCGAGAAATGCAAGGGGCGGGGTGAGATCGAAAGCAAGAGAGCCCCGGAGCTTTCGCTCACGAGGCCCATGTGACGCCTTGCTGTTAGCTTCCTTGTTGGCCGCCTTGAGGTGGCCTTTATTGCCACCATGGTGCCACCGAAGCTTTCCCGGACGCTTAATGGACGTGATTAATGACCGGTAGCTTCTACCATGGTTTAGAGAGTGTTCCTTCTGCCTGATGACCGCACTGACACACACAAAAAAGACCGAGATCCTGCCTTCCCTGGATGAAGATTACGAACTTCTGAAGAGGGCCGTGCGCGATGCCGGCGCGCTCGCCAACAGCTATTTCAAGCAGCCGGTCGAAGTTCACAAGAAACCCGACGGCTCAGAGGTCAGCGAAGCCGACCTGGCCGTCGACGCCGCGCTGAAGCTCGATCTGACGACACGCCGTAAAGACTATGGCTGGCTGTCGGAGGAAAGCCCCGACGACCGCTCACGGCTCAAATACTCACGGGTGTGGATGATCGATCCCATCGACGGCACGAGTGCCTTCTTGCGCCATGTCCCCGAATGGACGGTGTCCGCGGCGCTGGTCGAGGACGGCGTGCCGGTGCTGGGTGTCATCTACAATCCGGCATCGGAGGAATTCTTCCACGCCATGCGCGGGCACGGCGCCTTCCTCGGCGACACACTGATCCATGTCAGCGCGAAGGACACGCTCGAAGGCGCCAGGATGATTGCCAGCGGCGGCCTCTTCAAGAAGAAGATCTGGGAGGAGCCTTGGCCCGAGGTGACGGCGCAATGGGTCAACTCGGTCGCCTATCGCCTTGCCCTCGTCGCCAGCGGCAGGGGCGACGCCACGATCTCGCTCACGCCGAAAGCCGAGTGGGATCTTGCCGCCGCAGCCGTGCTGATAGACGAGGCCGGCGGCATCACCACCGACCATCATGGAAACCCGCACCCCTACAACCGGGAGAACCCCAAGTTTCCCGGCTTGGTGGCGAGCGGGAAGGCGCTCCATCCACTTCTCATCGAGCGTACAAGCCGCATAGACCTTTAGGCGGCTTTTCGGCAAGTTGCCCGGCGATCGAAGAGGGAGGGGGCGGACGCATGACCGCAAGGGACAAGACGAAGACGGGCAGCAAGCAACTGCTCCATCTCGTATTCGGGGGCGAGGTCACCGATCTGAGCAAGGTCGAGTTCCACGATCTCAAGAAGCTCGATGTCGTCGGGATCTACCCCAACTACGCGCAAGCCTACGATGCCTGGAAGGACGCCGCCCAGCGCACCGTAGACAATGCGCATATGCGCTATTTCATTGTACACCTGCACCGGCTCCTCGACCCGGAGCACGAGACCGACCAGAAGACGGACTGAGCCCCGTTGCACGGGGTTTTTGCCTTAAAGCGGGTGGGAAGCCCGTGTTAGAAGGGGCGACCAGGGACAGTGTGGCGCCGGAGCCCTGGAGAAATTGGGAAAATCCTTGAAAGACAACGTCTTCAGAGATGCGCGGGCGATGACCCGTGGTGCCGACGAGCTTTCGGCCCCGCGCTACACGACGATGGAGATCGTCAAGCGCATCTGGCGGGAGCATTTCCGGCCCCACGGCTTCCTCCTCACGATCGCGGTCATCGCCATGCTGCTCACGGCCGCGACCACGGGCGCCATCCCCTTCCTGATCCAGCGCACCGCCGACGACGTGTTCGTCGCCAAGAACGAGTCCATGGTCTATTGGATCACCGCGGCCATCGTCGTCGTTACGGCGGTCAAGGCTGTCTCCGAATACCTCGCCAATGTCACGGTCGCCTATCTCGGCCATCGGTTCATCGCCGATCTGCGCCTTCAGATGTTCAGCCGGCTCGCCAACGCCGATCTCGGCTGGATCCAGACGGTGCATTCGGGGCGTCTGCTTTCGGGCTTTCTGAACGACGCCAACCTGATCCGGGCGACAGCGAGCCGGACCATCGTCACCCTCGGCGAGAACACCTTGAAGGTCTTTATTCTTGTGGGCGCGATGGTCTACATGAACCCGCGTTTCTCGGCGCTGATCCTCCTGTTCATGCCGTTCGCCTGGTACATGCTGTCGCGGCAGCGGCGCAAGATGCGCAAATCGACGACAAAGTCTTTGCAAGAGACCGGCGACCTTTCCGCGCTCGTCACGCAGACCTTGCGCGGCATGCGCGTGGTGCGCGCCTATCGCCAAGAAGAACAAGAGGAGAGCCGGGCCGCGCTCGCTATCAATCGCGCGCTCGAGTTCACTATGCGCGGCACCCGCGCGCGCGCGATGTCGAGTCCGGCCATGGAATTCTTGGTGGGTTGCGGGTTCGCCGTCGCCATCTATTTTGCCGGCACGCAAGGCGTTCGCGGCGACCTCACGCTCGGCCATTTCATGGGCTTCATGACGGCGGCGCTGCTCATCTACAGCCCGCTGAAAAGCGTCGCGACCTTGCAAACCCAATTGCAGGAAGGCATCGCGGCTTCGAGCCGCGTCTACGGCATCGTCGACCGCGAGGTGCATCTCGCCGAATTACCCGATGCCAAGCCGCTCGAGCTCGACAATGGCGAGATCGAATTCCGCGACGTGACCTTCTCCTACACGCCCGACAGCGTCGTACTGAAGCATGTGAGCTTGACGGTGCCCCCCGGCAAGACCGTGGCGCTGGTCGGCCCATCCGGCTCGGGCAAAAGCACGCTTGTCAATCTGGCGCTGCGCTTCTTCGATCCCGAGACGGGCAAGGTCCTGATCGACGGTCAGGACATCCGGCACCTGACCATCGACAGTCTGCGCGAGGCCATCGG
Organism: uncultured Alphaproteobacteria bacterium; assembly: GCA_963825655.1. GTDB lineage: Bacteria > Pseudomonadota > Alphaproteobacteria > Rhizobiales > Methyloligellaceae > Methyloceanibacter. Next base: position 748,067 of record CAWGTS010000005.1, on the reverse strand, counting down.
GCTCGTGACCCAGGACCCGGTGCTGTTCGACGATACGATCCGCGCCAATATCGCCTATGGCTCGAAGCCGCTGGTCGAGGACGAGGTGATCGCGGCGGCGAAGGCGGCGGCCGCACACGATTTCATCATGAGCCTCCCGAAGGGCTACGATACGCGCGTCGGCGAGGCCGGCGGCATGCTGTCGGGCGGCGAACGTCAACGCATCGCCATCGCCCGGGCCATCTACAAGGACGCGCCGATCCTGCTTCTCGACGAGCCGACCAGCTCGCTCGATTCAGAAGCCGAGGCCAAGGTGCAGGCGGCGCTCGAAGGGTTGATGAAAGGCCGCACCGTGCTGATGATCGCGCACCGCCTTTCGACGGTGAAGAAGGCCGACCTCATCTGCGTGCTCGACCAGGGCCATATCGTCGAGATCGGGCACCATGACGAACTCGTCGCCAAGGGCGGTCTGTACACCAGACTGCACCGCACCCAATTCGGCATCGCCGGTGGGCTGGCGGCAGCGCCGCCGAGCGAAGATGGCGCCGTCGCCGTAGCCGGCGAATAACGGCATTAGAACGGGTATGTTGAAACGGCTGCTAGGATCGGAACCCGCCGTCGCTTTCATCAGCGCGATCGCCTCAAGCTATCTCCGCTTCGTCTACGCCACGAGCACCATCAAGCGCGACCCGGCCGATAGCGACGCCAAGCTCTTCGACCAGCACCCGCAGCTCCTGGCCATATGGCACGGCCAGTTCATGCTGCTGCCCAACCTGAAGCCGAAACGGCCCGCGGACGTCAAAGCCATGGTCTCGCGCCATGGCGACGCGGCACTTATCGGTGCGGTGCTCAAGCATTTCGGCATGGAGCTGATCCGGGGCGCGGGCGCCGGCACGCGCAAACGAAATCGCGGCGGGGCCACGGCCATACGCGAGAGCTTACGCGCGCTCGAAGCGGGCACCACCGTGGCCATGACGGCGGACGTGCCGCCTGGGCCTGCGCGGCGCGCGGGCGAGGGTATCGCCACCATCGCCTCCAAGTCGGGCAAGCCCGTGGTGCCGGTCGCCATCGCCACGCGGCGCTTCCTGAAGCTGCCGACCTGGAGCGCCTTTACCCTCAATCTGCCGTTCTCGACACTGGCCATCGTTATCGGCGATCCGGTGCGCGTGCCGGCGGTCGAGTACCCGGATACGATCGAGGCCGGACGCCGCGCCATTCAAAGGGCGCTTTCGGAGACGACGGCCCGCGCCTATGCGCTTGCGGGCGCGCGCGATCCCTTAAGCAAGGAAGAGGCTTCGAGGCCCGGACTGTCGCTCAAGGCCTATCGGCTGGTGACACAGCTCGCGGCACCTGTCGCGCCCCTGATCCTGTCCTGGCGCACGCGCCGCGGCAAGGAAGAGCCGGACCGGCATCCCGAGCGCTACGGGGTGGCCAACGCGGCGAGGCCCTCCGGCTTTCTCGCTTGGTTCCATGCGGCAAGCGTTGGCGAAGTCAACGCGGCGCTGCCGGTGATCGACGCCATCGCCAAGGCGCGCCCCGATGTACACATTCTGCTGACCACGGCCACGGTCACCTCGGCTCGTCTTGCCCGTGTGCGGCTACCCAAGGGCGCGAGACATCAATATGTGCCGCTCGACCGCCAGAGCTATATGAAGCGCTTCCTCGACCATTGGCGCCCGGACGTCGCCGTTCTCGTCGAGTCCGAGATCTGGCCCAACCTCGTGCTGGAGGCGAAGGCGCGCAGGATCCCCCTCCTCCTCATCAACGGTCGTATGTCACTGTCCTCCTTCAAGGCCTGGCGCCGGCGTCCCGGCATGAGCCGCCCGATCTTCGCCGCCTTCGATCTCGTGCTAGCACAGAACGCCAGCCTCGCCGAGCGCTTCGCCCAGCTTGGCACACCGGACGCGCGCGATGCGGGGAACCTCAAGGCCGACTCCCCACCTCCGCCGGTGGACGAGGCGGGCAAGGCGAAGCTTGCGGCGGCGATTTCGGGCCGGCCACTCTGGCTCGCGGCGAGCACCCATCCCGGCGAGGACGAAGTGATCGGCGCCACCCACAGCCTGATCCAGAAGGCCCTGCCCGATCTCATCACCATCGTCGTGCCCCGACACCCGGAGCGCGGCGGTCCGGTCGCCGAGATGCTGCGGACCAAAGGCCTCAACACGACGCTGCGCTCGAGCGGCGATTTGCCGGACAGCAGCACGGACATCTATATCGCCGACACAATCGGCGAGCTCGGCCTTTTCTATGCGTTGGCCCCTGTCGCTTTCATCGGCGGCTCGCTGGTCAAACATGGCGGGCAAAACCCGGTCGAGGCGATCAAGCTCGGCACCGCCGTGCTGACGGGACCAAACTTCCAGAACTTCGGCAACTCCTACGGCCAGCTGTTGAAAGCCGGCGGCGCCAAGGAAGTCAGCGACGCGGAGACTCTGGCCGTTGCCGTGCTCGGCCTCCTGCAGGACGAGGCGGCACGCAAGCAAATGCGTAAGCGCGCGGAGGCCACCGTTGCCTCCATGGGCGGCGCCCTGCCCAGGACGCTCGAGGCCATCGAGACCTATCTGCCATCCAAGGCGGATCTGAAGCATGCCTCTTAAGACCCCTTCCTGGTGGTACCGGAAGACGGGCGCTATCTCTGCGGCGCTATCGCCCTTGGCCGCGCTCTATGGGCGGGTGGCCGCTTCACGCCTGGCCCGCGAGGAGGATTACCGTTCGCGGTTGCCGGTCATCTGCATCGGCAATTTCACCGCGGGCGGCGGCGGAAAGACCCCGACGGCGATCGCGGTGGCTTCTCTCCTCAAGGCAATGGGTAAAAACCCGGCCTTCCTCACGCGCGGCTATGGCGGTACGGCGAAAGGCGTCGTGCGGGTCGCCGGTCAAGCCGCCGAGGCGGTGGGGGACGAGCCGCTGCTGTTGGCGGCGGTCGCCCCGACCTTTGTGTCGGCGGACCGCGTGGCCGGGGCCAAGGCTATTGAAGAGAGCGACGCGGACGTCATCGTCATGGATGACGGTTTCCAGAACCCCTGGCTCGCCAAGGACCTGTCGCTGATCGTAGTGGATGCGGCCTCGGGCCTCGGCAACGGGCGGGTGATTCCGGCGGGACCTTTGCGTGCGCCGCTCGAGGCTCAGATCGCCCGGGCCGATGCGCTTCTCGTGATCGGCGAAGGCAAGAAGGCGGACGCGCTCATCGCGACCTTCGAAGCCGCGGCTAAGCCGGTGCTCCGCGCCAAGATCGCCCCTGCCCCCCACGTCGATGCGCGTTGGCTGTCCATCATGCCGGTGATCGGCTTTGCGGGCATCGCCCGGCCATCCAAATTCTTTGCCACGCTGAAAGGAAACGGCGCACGGCTGATCGAAAGTCATGCGTTCGGCGACCATCACCGCTTCACCGAGAAGGACGCGAAGACGCTTCTCAAAGCGGCGGATGACAAGTCGGCGATGCTGGTGACCACGGAGAAGGATTGGGCGCGGCTCGCCGAAGACGACGAGGACAGCGCCGTCGCGGAGCTGAAGCACCGCTCACGGCCGTTTGCCATCGTGATCGCGTTCGAAGACGAAGAGAAAACGAAAGAGCTGATCGGCGGAACGGCCGGAAGCTAGGGACGCGACCGCTAGCGGTGCCGCCGTCTCAGACTCGGTGCATCTCGCGAAAACGCGCGAGCGAAGCCTCAGCATCGGCATAGGGCTCTTGCAGCTCGACGCTCCAATAGCGCAGCTCATCGAGCGGGATCGCCCGGCCGGTGACGGCACAGCGCACGAAATCACCCGGCGTCATCACTTGGACTTCGCCGTCGAGATATTTGAGCTTGGCTTCGCCCTTGAAGCCGAGATTGCGTTCGAAGCGGTTCATCAAATCAGTGGCACTCTCTCGTTGTTCGTCACCTTAGCGTCAAGGCTCAGACGTGGCCAGCGCGGCTCTCCGTTTTCCGCATGATCTTATCGGAAAACCGGTACCCACTTTCCGGATCATGCTCAGAGAAGACTCCCCTGTTTTTCATCAGGCTTGCGGCGCGGCGCCTTGTCGGCGGGCGCTGCCCTCTTCGAGGGTTCCTTCGTTGGCTCCGCCGTGTCGCCGCGCGGATCGGCATGGGCTCCAACATGGCCATCGGCGAACTCGATGTCCAGGGCCTCGCCCGGGCTGACCGCGTCCGCGCTGCGCAGCATGGTGCCGTCGGCAGCGCGCACCAGAGTGAAACCGCGTGCCAACACATTTTGGTAGCCGAGCGTGGAGAGCAGCTTCGACTGGTTATCGAGACGGCGGCGTGCGCGATCCACCAGCGCCTGCAGCGCGCGGCCGCGCGCGCGATCAAACCGGATGAGTTGCTCGCGGCCCTTGGTCGCCGCATGGGCGACGAGATGCGGACGGAGCCGCGAACCGGCGCGCTCCAATCCGGACCGATGCGCCACGGCATTGGCCAGCAAGGCACGGGGCAAGCGTCCGCTTGCAGTATCGAGACGCTGACGCGGCAGGCCGAAAATGTCCGCGCGGCGGGGAAGCCCACGGGCGGACGCGGTGAAGCGGCTGCGCCAGTTCTCCAGCCCACGACGCAGCATGCCCGCACCGCGCACGCCGAAAGTGCGCACCGCGATGAACAGCTCGGAGCGCACCGGCACGGCGCGCTCCGCCGCCGCGGTCGGGGTCGGCGCGCGATGATCGGCGACAAGGTCTATGAGCGTCCAGTCGGTCTCGTGCCCCACCGCGGAAATCAGCGGGATGGCGCTTTCTGAGGCCGCCCGCACCACGATCTCCTCGTTGAAGCCCCACAAGTCTTCGAGGCTGCCACCACCGCGCGCGATGATGATCAGATCCGGCCGGGCGAGGATTGAAGACCCGGCGTTGAAGCCATGAATGGCGGCGGCGACTTCGTCGGCGCAGGTGTCGCCTTGCACGCGCACGGGCCAAAGCAACACATGGGAGGGAAAGCGATCCTCCAAGCGATGCAGAATGTCGCGGATCACGGCGCCGGTCGGTGAGGTGACCACGCCGATGAGGCGCGGCAGGAAGGGCAGCGGCTTCTTGCGTGCCTCGTCGAACAGGCCTTCTTCGGCGAGCTTCTTCTTGCGCTGTTCCAGAAGCGCCATGAGCGCGCCGACGCCCGCGGGCTCGATGGTGTCGATGACGATCTGGTATTTGGAGCGGTCCGGATAGGTGGTGATCTTGCCCTTGGCGACGACCTCGAGCCCTTCCTCAGGCTTGAACTTCAAGCGGCTGAAGGTGCTGCGCCAAACCACGGCTTCGATGCAGGCTTTCTCATCCTTGAGCGTGAAGTAGCAATGGCCGCTGGCATGGGGACCGCGATAGCCGGAGATCTCACCGCGCAGCCGCACCAGGCCATAGGCGTCCTCCACCGTCCGCTTCAGCGCAAAGGCGAGCTCGGAGACGGTGTACTCGACGAGATTGCTCTCGGTGGCCTGTGGACGACGGCTTGCCATTCTCAAGTCTACTTTTCGCGGGCGCGTCTTCTCATGCTAAGAGCGCGCTTGAGTCAAAAGGGCATACAGGCCCGAGCGACGGCGAACAAGCGGGGTTGAGAGCGCGGTGAATGTGCTTCTGATCGGCGGCGGCGGACGCGAGCATGCGCTGGCCTGGAAGCTCGCGCAGAGTTCGCAGCTCAAAACGCTCTATTGCGCGCCCGGCAACGCGGGTCTCGCGGCGGTCGCCGAGTTGGTTGCGCTCGACGTCAGCGATCATGTGACGGTGGCTCAATTCTGCGACGATAAAGAGATCGGTCTCGTGGTTGTGGGCCCGGAGGCGCCGCTGGTGGCCGGGCTCGCCGATGATCTTACGGCCCAAGGCATCAAAGTGTTTGGACCGTCCAAGGTCGCCGCCCAGCTGGAAGGCTCCAAGGGTTTCACCAAGGACCTTTGCGCGGAATTCGACATTCCCACCGCGGCCTATGGCCGCTTTTCCGAAGCGGCGGCGGCAAAGGCGTATGTGGATAGCCAAGGGCTCCCTATCGTCGTCAAGGCGGACGGGCTTGCCGCCGGCAAGGGCGTCATCATCGCCAACACCCATTCCGAGGCGCATTCGGCCATCGATGCCTGTTTCTCGGGCGCGTTTGGCGCGGCGGGCGCGGAGGTCGTGGTCGAGGAACATCTCTCCGGCGAAGAGGCGAGCTTCTTTGCACTGGTGGACGGTGAGACGGCGCTCCCGCTCGCCACGGCCCAAGACCATAAGCGCGCCCATAACGGCGACACAGGCCCCAATACTGGTGGCATGGGGGCCTATTCTCCGGCGCCGATAATGACCGAAGCGCTTTGTGCCCGGGTCATGGACGAAATCATTCACCCCACGGTCAAGGCCATGGCGGCGAAGGGCATGCCCTTCAAGGGCGTGCTCTATGCCGGGCTGATGATCCAGGACGGCGCGCCGAAGCTCATCGAATACAATGTGCGGTTCGGCGATCCGGAAGCCCAGGTCTTGATGATGCGTCTTAAGTCCGACCTGCTCCCGGCGGTCGTGGCCGTCGCTGACGGCAAGCTCGAAGGCTTGGCGCTGGACTGGCACTTCGAGGCCGCACTCTGCGTGGTCATGGCGGCCAAGGGGTATCCCGGCAGCTACAAGACGGGCACCGAGATCAAGGGGCTCGCAGAGGCCGGCGCCGACCCAGATGTTGAGATCTTCCATGCTGGCACCAAGCAGGACGGCGATCATGTACTGGCCGCTGGCGGCCGCGTGCTCGGGGTCACGGCGCGCGGCGCGGACATCGCCCAAGCCCAGGCCCGCGCCTATGCGGCGGTGGCCAAGATCGACTGGCCGGACGGCTTCTGCCGCCACGACATCGGCTGGCGGGCGGTCGGACCCAAAGGCTAGCGCCGCCGCTGTCGGCCCGGTGTTATCCGGAGATTCACCGCGAGACGCTAGAAACGACGACAATCACGGTTTTGCCGTGGTTTTGTTGCCATTAGCCGTTGCTATTTCGCAATGACGTCACTATTTGCAAGTCAATTGACTGACGCCTAGAGAAAACGAGATTCGCATGACTTACGACCTGCCCGTTTCCAAAAGGACCATGTCCGGCGTGGTGGGCGTCGCTGCGATTCTCTTCTATCTCTGGCTTCTGACCTGGACCGGCCCCGTCAAGGCCATGGGCGTCGTCGTGGCCCCGCAGAGCCCAGACACGCAGGTCACCCAAGCAAAAATCTATCAGCGCGGCCGCTCGCCGGTTTATCCCTATGCCGCCAGGGGCCCCGGCCCCCGCGGCTGGAGCAGCTATTTCGGGTTCGTGCCCTACACCAAGGGCGAGGTCGAGAACGAGGCCATTCAGCGGAACTTCTACCCGATGAATAGCTGGCCCCACGATCCCAACGCGCAGCCCCCTGAGCCTTGGGGCTTGAGCAACTAACACTTTCATAGACCTGATATCCGTTCGCCGCGCGCGCCTTTGAGCCGCGCGGGGTGTTTTGCTGCGCGCAGCGCGCGACCGAAGCTTTGATCTTGGGCCTGATCCAAGTTTACTAAAATTTTCTGCGAAGAATTTCTCAAGTATTTTCCTCGCAGCAACTTGTAAGTGAATGATTATTCACCGTTGTATTGAAGGTCTTATTAGGGTGCCTAGGGATACTTCGCCTCTACCCTGGGAGGCTCACATGAAATCTTGTCTGATCGCTCTTTGTTTGATTTTCGTCTCGACCAGCCTGGCATTCGCCACAGAGCCGAGTGCCGGCCAGCGGTGGGAGAACTCTCTCATCCAGCACAAGCGCGCCGGCACGCTCGCCGGTCCCCGCCCGGGCCAGAAATGCCTGTGGTCCAAGGCGCTGAACGGCTGCCTCTACTACACGCCGGGCAAATGGGACCTGTATATGCGGGACTTCTAGGCCGCTTCCGTCTAGGCGGCTCTCGCGCGCCGGCCGGCTAACGGCGGGCGGCGAAGAAGTCCTTCAGCAGGCCCGCGGCGGCGGTCTCAGCGATGCCGCCATAGACCTCCGGCGCGTGATGGCAGGTGGGCTGGCCGAAAAAGCGCGGCCCATGCTCCACCGCCCCGCCTTTGGGGTCGGGCGCGCCGAAATAGAGCCGGCGGATGCGGGCGAAGGAGATGGCGCCGGCGCACATGGCGCAGGGCTCCAGCGTCACATAGAGATCGCAGTCCACGAGGCGCTCGCTCTTGAGCTGGGCACAGGCCTCGCGGATGGCGAGCAGCTCCGCGTGCGCCATCGGATCGCGCAGCTCAAGCGTCCGGTTGCCGGCGCGGGCCAGCACCGTGCCGTCGGGGCTCACCACCACGGCACCGATCGGCACCTCGCCACGGGCTCCTGCGGCCTTCGCCTCTTCCAGCGCCAGATCCATGGCGCTGCGTATGGGGCGCTTGCCGGAATCGTCCGCATCTGCAAGCTTCGCCGTCATGGGCAGCAAGGTGGGCGAGAAGGTGAACCGGGGTCAAGCACTCCGGAAAGGGCGCGATGTGCCCATGCCTTCGCTTGAGCCCATGCGCATCGCCAAGGCCATGGCTCATGCGGGGCTGTGCTCGCGGCGCGACGCCGAGGCTTGGATCGAAGCGGGCCGCGTCGCCGTCAACGGCAAGGTGCTCAAGACGCCGGCCTGCGTGGTGTCGGCCGCCGACACCATCACGGTGGACGGGCAGCCTCTCCCGCAAGCCCAAACCCCGCGGATGTGGCGCTACAACAAGCCGAAAGGCCTGGTGACCAGTCACAACGACCCGCAAGGCCGCAACACGGTGTTCGAGTCGTTGCCGGAGGGCTTGCCGCGCGTGGTCTCGGTGGGGCGGCTCGACATCAACACCGAAGGGCTGCTGCTTTTGACCTCGGACGGCACACTGGCGCGGCATCTGGAACTGCCGAGCACCGGCTGGCTGCGGCGCTACCGCGTCCGCGTTCATGGCCGCGTCACCCAAGAGGCGCTGGATAAGCTGCAAAAGGGCATCACCATCGATCGCGTGAACTACGGTCCGATCGAAGCCACGCTCGAACGGCAGCAAGGCACCAATCAGTGGCTGATGCTGGGCTTGCGCGAAGGCAAGAACCGCGAAGTGAAGCGCATCGCCGAACATTTGGGGCTGACGGTGAACCGGCTGATCCGGGTGTCGTTCGGGCCGTTTGCCCTGGGTGAGTTGGCGCCCGGCGCCGTCGAGGAGGTGAAACGCAAGGTTCTGGTGGAGCAGCTCGGCACCAAGCTTGGCCGCGAGCTCGGTCTGAAGAGCTGATGCGCATCATCGCCGGACGGTTCAAGGGCAAGGCCATCGAAGCCCCGAAGGGTTTGAACACACGCCCCACCTCGGACCGCGTGCGCGAGTCCCTGTTCAACGTGCTGGAGCACGGGGCGCCGCAGATCGACTTCGAAGGCACCCGCGTGCTCGATCTCTTTGCCGGCTCGGGCGCGCTGGGCCTGGAAGCTTTGTCGCGCGGGGCGCGCTATTGTCTCTTAATCGAGGATGACGCAGGCGCGCGGGCCGCCATCCGCCGCAACGTGCAAGCGCTCGCGCTCACCGGCGTCACCAAGATCTGGCGGCGCGACGCCACCAAGCTTGGCCCGGCCGGGACCGTCTCGCCGTCCGATCTCATCTTCTGCGACCCTCCTTACGGCCAAGGGCTGGGGATGCAGGCTTTGGCCGCGGCGCTTGAGGGCGGCTGGGTCAATACCAACGCCATCGCCGTGCTGGAGGAGCGGGCCGGCGCAATCGCCGAATGGCCCGCGCCGTTTGCCGAAATCGACCGGCGCCGCTACGGCGACACCGAGATCGCCATGGCCAGGTTTACTGATTAGGCCTTTTTTTGGGAGGCCTTTGGAATTTGTGTTTGAATGCGGCCATGTCGTTGCGCGCGATGCTCTTCACGCCCTTGCTCTTTGCCGCCCTCCTGGCCGCTGCCGCCGCGGCGGACTCCGCGCCGGATCGTTTCACCTCGGGTGTCTGGCAGGGCGTCGCCAATTACGACGACGAGGGCTATTTCCTGGACTGCACCATGACGGCGGAAGCGCAATCGGACGTGTTGCTCGGCTTCGTCATCAGCAAGGATTTCGATTGGGGCCTGGTCATCGCCGACGAGACGCGGACCTTCGAGGTTGGCGCACGAAAAGCCGTGCTGCTTCTGGTGGATAGACGCGATCCGATCGCCGCCATGGCCAAGGTGGTCGACGCGCACGGCATCCTCATCCCGCTGGAAAATTCCGACCCGGTGATCGAGGCCATGCGCCACGGCAAGGTCTTACGCATCGCCACGGACGGGACCGAGTTCAGTTTCGAGCTGACAGGCACGAGCGAGGCCATCGCGGCGCTGGCGCAATGCGTCACCGAGCACGAAGGCACCAACCGGGTGCAGCTTTAAGCCTAGCGGCGCTGAAACAGCTTCTCGATGTCGGTGAGCTTGAGTTCGACATAGGTCGGGCGGCCGTGATTGCACTGGCCGGAGAAGGGCGTCTTCTCCATGTCGCGCAGAAGCGCGTTCATCTCCTCGGGCGACAGGCGCCGGCCGGCCCGCACGCTGCCGTGGCAAGCCATGGTGGAGAGCACGTGGTCGAGGCGCTCGCTCAGGAGCCCGCCGCCCTCGCCGCCCTCCGCCTCCATGAGCGTGCCGGCGAGGTCTGCCAGCAGTCCCTTGACGTCACACATGCCAAGCAGCGCAGGCACCTCGCGCACCACGATGGCCTCGGGCCCGAAAGCCTCGATCACCAGACCTAAACTCTCCAGCGGCTCGGACGCCGACAGTAGCGCCGCGGCTTCATCCCCGTCGAGCTCGGCCACTTCGGGGATCAGCAGCATCTGACGGGCGATGCCGCCATTGGCCATGCTGCGCTTCAGCCGCTCATAGACCAGACGCTCATGGGCGGCGTGCTGGTCGACAATGACCAGCGCATCGCCGGTCTCGGCGATAATGAAGGTGTCTTGCACTTGCGCGCGGGCGGCGCCGAGCGGGTAGTCGCCAGCCGGCTCATCGTCCGTGGCGGCGCCCCGCATGTCGGCGGACGGCGCCGAGACTTCGGCGAGCGGGGCTTGCGCCCGCTCCGCGAAGCCGAACCTTCGGGGACGTGCGTGGCTTTGGTAATGCTGCCCGTGCTGTGACGGTGACGGCATGTCGGACGACGGCGCAGGCGATGGCGGCGCCATGCGCTGAAGCGCGTCTTGCGACAGGCTTCCCGTGGCGCGGTGGCCGGCGGCGGCCAAGGCATCCCTGAGCGCCCCGATCAAAAGCGAACGTACGCCGTTAACATCGCGAAACCTGAGCTCGGTCTTGGCGGGATGAACGTTCACGTCCACCTCGTCCGGCGGCACGTCCAAGAACAACGCCAGCATGGGATAGCGCCCGCGGGGCACGAGGTCGCCGTAGGCCGCGCGTACCGTGCCGGCCATCAGCTTGTCGCGCACGGGGCGTCCGTTCACGACCAGATAGAGATTGAGACCGTTCGGCCGATGCAGCGTCGGCAGCCCGGCGAAGCCTTGCACGGCCATGTCGCCGCGGACGCCCGCCACGGGCAGCGCGTCATCAACGAAGTCGGATCCGAGGATGCGGCCAAGCCGCGCCAGCGCATGTTCAAGCAGGCCGGGCGGACAGGCGTCGAGGCGGAGCGTGGTGCGCTCGCCGTTCGACAGGGAAAAGGCGATCTCCGGATGGGCCAGCGCCAACCGTTTGAGTTGATCGGCGATGGCGGCGGCTTCCGCGCGCTCCGACTTCATGAATTTGAGGCGCGCGGGCGTCGCATAAAACAGATCGCGCACTTCCACTTCGGTGCCGGCAGCACGCGCGGCCGGCTTGAGCGGGGATTTGCGCCCGCCATCCACGGCGATCGAAGTGGCCTCCTTGGCGCCTTGTGCTCGGCTGGTGATCGCCAGCCGCGCCACGGCGCCGATCGAAGGCAGCGCCTCGCCGCGAAAACCCAGCGTGCGGATATGAGAGAGATCGTCGTCCGTAAGCTTCGAGGTGGCGTGACGCTCGACGGCAAGTTCGAGATCGCCCGGCGCCATGCCGGCGCCGTCATCGGCCACGCGGATGAGCTGCAGGCCGCCATTGGTGGCGGTCACGTCGATACGGGCCGCGCCCGCGTCGATCGCGTTTTCTACCAGCTCCTTGACGACGCTGGCCGGCCGCTCGACGACCTCACCCGCGGCAATGCGATTTATGAGGTTCGGCGGCAGCTGACGAATGATCACGCGCATGCCTCCGCTTCCTGCCGGCATGAATTCCGGCGGGGCTTCACTTTAACCGATTCTGGCGCTTGAGGAGGGCTAGCCTGGGGCGCCGGCCGGAATCACTTCGGCAGGCTCCACGGGCTTGCCGACAATGGTGGTGATGAGCTGGTCGGCGGACAGCAGGCGCTTGGCGACGCGTTTGATGTCATCCATGGTCACCGCCTCGATCAGGGCGTTGCGCTTGGTGACATAGTCGATGCCGAGGTCCTCGATCTGGATCCACAAAAGCTGGCTGGCGATGCTCGACGAGGATTCGAAGCGCAGCGCATAGGCACCGGTCAGATAGGCCCTGGCGCTGTCCAGCTCCTCCACGCTCGGCCCCTGTTCCGCGAGCCGGCTCAGCTCGGTCTCGATCACCCCGAGCGACTGGCCGACCGCCTCGTTCTTGGTGGCCACGTTGCCGACGAACACGGCGCCATGCATGTAGGGATAGAGATTGGAATAGACCGAATAGGCGAGGCCGCGCTTCTCGCGCACCTCTTCCATCAGCCGCGAGGAGAAACCGCCGCCGCCGATAATGTAATTGAGCATATAGGCCGCGATGAAATCGTCGTCGTGCCGCGAAATGCCGCGAAGCCCGAACTGCGCCACCGACTGAGGCACGTCCATGACGATGACCTCGCGGGTCGGCCCGAGCGGCGGGTTCGCCTCGGCCACTGTCACCAGCTCCGATCGCTCCGGAAGATCGCCGAACAGCTTGTCGAGCGCCGGGCCGAGCTCATCCGCGCTGATATCTCCCACCACGGAGATCACCAACTTGTCGCGCGCATACACGCGGCGGACATAGTCGTGCAAATCATGGCTCGTCATGGCGGCGATGGACTCCCTGGTGCCTTTCACCGGGCGTCCATAGGGATGATCGGCGAAGGCGATACGGTCCCAGGCGAGCGAGGCCACGGTCTCCGGATCGTTCTCGTCGAATTTCAGGCCCGCCAGGATCTGCGCGCGGACACGCTCGAGCGCGTCCTCGTCGAAACGCGGCTGCGACATGGCAAGCCGCGCCAAGTCGAACACCGCGTCCTTGTTCTCGGTCAGCGTCTGGAGGCTGCCCAGCATGACGTCGCGGCCGGCGTCGAAATCCATGCGCATGGCGAGCCCCTGCTCGCGCTCCTGGAAGGCGCCCGCATCGAGGTCGCCGGCGCCCTCATCCATCATGGCCGTGACGAAATAGGCTTGGCCTTCCTTGCCCGGCGCGTCTTGGGCGGCGCCCCCGAGAAAGGCGAACCGGATGGCGATCAGCGGATTTGCATGGCTTTCGACGAGCCACGCCTTGATGCCGCCTGGGCTCGTAACTTCTTGAATCTTCATACCACTCCCTTGAGCCGCGGCGGGCAAAGCCAACAACGACACCGCCGCCAGCGCAGCCGCAAGCCGAACCATGTGGGCGAAAAGCGAAGGGCGAACCGTCATCCGCGGCTACGATTTCTTGCCGTTGCCGGCAGCTGGGGCCGGCTTCTCGCCGATGGTGCTCGTATATTCGGGCTCCGGCGTGAGAATGCCCGTGACCGCGTTGTTTTCAACAAGATACTTGCGGGCCACGGCACGGATATCGTCCAGGGTGACTTGCTTCAACCGGTCAGGCCATTCCTCGACATCCTCCACCGACATGCCGGCGGCCAGCCGCCAGCCATATTGGCGGGCCATGCGGGAAATGGAATCCGAGTTGTAGACGAACTCGGCGATCTGTGAGGCGCGAGCCCGGTCGAGCTCCGCCTGAGTCACGCCGTCCTCGCGCAATTCTTCGATGACGCCTTCGATCGCCGCCTCGATGTCCTCGGGCGTGTCGGCCGCGCCGGCAATGGCGTAGAAGCCGATCCGGCCGGAGTCGAGACCGGAATCGGTGTACCAGCCGCCGGCCGATGCAGCCGCCTTCTGCTCCATGACAAGACGCTTGTAGATGCGGCTCGTGGCACCGTGGGCGGCGATCCGCATCAACAGGTCCAGCGCCTCGGCTTCGCCGGGCTCGGCGGAGGCATAGCTTGGGGCGATGTAGTAACGCTGCACGGTGGTGCGGCCCGCACGCCGGTCTTCCAAGGTCACCCTGACCAAGCCGTCGTGCTCGGGCTCAATCGGCCGCGTGCGCGTCTTGATCTCACCATGGCGCGGGATCTTGCCGAAGGTCTTCTCGGCAAGCGCGCGCACCTCTCCCTGTTCGACATCGCCGGCCACGACGAGGATCGCGTTCTCCGGCGCGTAGAAGCGGCGATAGAAGGCAAAGGCGTCGTCCCGGTTCAGCGCCCGGATCTCGTGTTCCCAGCCGATGATCGGAATGCCGTAAGGATGATTGCGGTAGAGCGCGGCCATCATCTGCTCTTGCAGGATGCTGCCGGGATCATTGTCCACCCGCGAGCGGCGCTCCTCGAGGATGACGTCGCGCTCGGTGGCCACGTCCTCGGGCGTCAGCCGCAGATTGGCCATGCGGTCCGCTTCCATCTCCATCACCGTCGGCAGGCGATCCTTGGCCACGCGCTGGAAATAAGCGGTCACGTCGTGATTGGTGAAAGCATTATCCTCGCCGCCGTTCCTGGCGATGATCTTGGAGAACTGGCCGGTGGGAATCTTGTCGGTCCCCTTGAACATCAGATGCTCGAGGAAATGGGCGATGCCGGAGGAGCCCGGCGGCTCGTCCGCGGCGCCCGCTCTGTACCAGACCATCTGGGTCACGACCGGCGCGCGGTGATCGGGGATCACCACGACATGCAGGCCATTGGCGAGGGTGAACTCGCGCACATGCTCGGAAGTGGCTTTTTCAGCCGCGACGGCAGCAACCGACATTGAAAGACTCATCAAGGCTACGACCAAGCCGACTCGGAGAGCGGCGGTCCGTTGATTTAGCATCCATACCACCATTCAGCGAGGCCTGAGGGATTGGTGCGGGCATTGGGCGCGCGGGAACTTTAAGCTTAACAAGCCGCTAACCGATACGCCACATGTCGGGCCTCGGGCCATGTTTTTCAAGAAAAATGGAGGTGCAAGATCGCGGCCAGACGCGCAGAAGGCCGCAGGGAGGCGGCTTGCTTGGTTAGCGGATTAGCTAAAACCCGGCGCCGCGGTTCTGACCGTCCGAAATAGTGTTGTAGCTGTCAGGCGCTTGCGGGTTGAAGTCCTCGTCGTTGCGGCTCGGCAGAGGCGCCTGGGAAACGTGCGGGGTGACCGGCTGTCGCCGCGACTGTGCCACGTTCGTATCGGGGACCCGGTCGGAAGCGTCCGGTTCCGGGACATCGGCGACAGGCTCCTCCACGGTCTTCGACCTGGCGAACATCTTGTCGAGCAGGGTTTCCTTGCCGGCGTAAGGATTGATCGGATCGGCGGCCGCCTCGGCTTCGGACTGCTTGGCCTTCTTCTCCTCGATGATGCGCTTGCGGACGCGCTCCGGATCATCGGGCCAGTCTTGGCGGGCCGCGGCCACGGAGACGTTCTCCGTGGGCTCTGGCAGCTTGTTGAGACTGGGGGGCACCATCAACGGGGGGCGCTCGCTCATGCGAACATCGGCCTGCTGGCGGTCCCCGGAGACGCCCATATAGTCGAAAACCTTGCCTTCGAGCTCGACGGCGCCGCAGCCGCCCAGAAGCGCCACGCACCCAAGGGCGGCGGCGAGCTTTAAAGCCAGGTTTTCAACGGTTCTGGCTGTGGTGTGCCCCACGATTTCCCCTCGAATCCGGCAAACTCCGGATTTAATTACATTTTGGAGGGGTTTCCGGCCTTTTTGTGACCCCCGAACAATGAGTCATACAGAAGTCCGATAACCCCGGCAACTATGGCCACATCGGCGATGTTGAAGATGTACCATTCGAAGCCGAAAGCGTGAAAAGCGTAGAAATCGGCCACCGCCCCATAGGCGATCCGGTCGATGAGATTGCCGATGCCCCCGCCGATGATGAGCCCGATGGCGACGGCGGCGAGCGGCGTGGTGATGCGGGCAAGCCAGATAATCAGAGCGACACTGGCGAGGATGGCGAAGACGATCAGCCCCACGCGTCCCACCACGCTGTCCTGGGGCAGGAGCCCATAGCTGATGCCCTTGTTCCAAACCAGGACGAGGTCGAGGAAGGGTGTCAGTGTGACGATCCCCTTGGCGCCGATATCATAGACGTGCAGCAGCCAGAGCTTGTTGCCCTGATCGGCCACAAGCGTCAGCAGAGCCACGGTAAGCCCGAGCGGCGAGAGCGGTCCCCAGAGCCAGCGACGGAGCATGGCGTTATCCGGCCTTTCGCCTACGGGCATCGTATTGGCGCACGGCTTCGGCGTCGCGCGGCGACAGCGTGGGGAAATCGGGATCGGCGCCGACGTCGGCGAGGATTTTCCAGGAGCGGGCGCATTTCTTGCCTTTCGCCGGGGCGAACACCACGGCAACCGACTCGACGTCCTCCAGCCGGAAGGCATCCTCCGGCCCCTCCTCCGGGATCAGGCGCGCACCGGACGTGATGGCGATCTCGGCGAGATCGATACCGCCCAGCGCTTCGCGCAGATCATGGTCCGAGACATAGACCTTGGGGGCTGCTTCGAGGCTCGAACCGATGCGGCCTTCTTTGCGCTCGATCTCGAGCGCGCCGGTAACGACGCGGCGCACGGTGCGCACTTTGCGCCATTTCTCCGCGAGCGCCTCGTCGCGCCACACGCCCGGCACATCGGGGAACTGGCGCAAGTGCACCGAGCCCTTATCGCCGGGGAAGCGGTTGAGCCACGCCTCCTCCATGGTGAAGCAGAGCATGGGGGCGAGCCAAGCCGTGAGCGCGCCGAAGACCTGATCGAGCACGGTGAGCGCGGCGCGGCGCATGACACTGTCGTAAGCGTCGCAATAGAGCGCGTCCTTGCGGATGTCCAAATAGAACGCAGACAAATCGTTTACGCAGAAATTGAGCAGCGTGTGAAAGATGCGCTTGAAGTCAAAGTCGGCGTAGCCCTCGCGCACGAGGGTGTCGAGTTCGGCCAAGCGCGCCAGCATGTAGCGCTCGAGCTCCGGCATCTCGTCATAGGGCACGGCGAGTTCGTCGCGATAATGCGCGAGGTTGCCGAGCAGGAAGCGCAGCGTGTTCCGCAAGCGCCGATAGGAATCGATATTGGCCTTGATGATGTCGGCGCCGATGCGCAAATCCTCGGCATAGTCGGCGCTCATGGCCCACAGCCGCAGGATCTCGGCGCCGGACTGGCGGATGACGTCTTGCGGCGCCACCACGTTGCCGAGCGACTTCGACATCTTGCGTCCGTCCTCGTCATTGACGAACCCGTGGGTCAGCACCGCATCGAATGGCGCGCGGCCGCGGGTGCCGCAGGCCTCGAGCAGCGAGGACTGAAACCAGCCGCGGTGCTGGTCCGAGCCTTCGAGATAGAGATCGGCCGGCCATTTCAGATCCGGCCGTGTCTCCAGCACGAACGCATGAGTGCATCCGGAGTCGAACCAGACGTCGAGAATGTCGTCGACCTTCTCCCAGGCGTCCGGATTCTCCACGAGGCCGTCAAGGAAGCGCTCGCGCGCATCGGCCTTGAACCACACATCAGAGCCCTCGGACTCGAAGGCCATCACGATCCTGTCGATCAGTTCGGCGGACGCATTGAAGTCCTGGCGCGGAATGACCTCGCCGGTCTCCTTGTGCACGAACACGGTGATCGGCACGCCCCAGGCCCGCTGGCGCGACACGACCCAGTCGGGCCGCGTGTCGACCATGCCGGTGATACGCTTCTCGCCTTGCGGCGGCACGAAACGCGTGTCGTCGATGGCGTCCAGCGCGCGGCCCCGCAAGCTCTGGCCGCCATCGAGATCATGATCCATGGCGATGAACCATTGCGGAGTCGCACGGAAGATGACCGGCTTATTGGAGCGCCAAGAATGCGGATAATCGTGCTTGTAGCGGGCGCGCGCGACGAGCCCGTTCGACTCCTGAAGCGCCCTGATCACCGCCTCGTTGGCGTCGCCGAACTTGCCATTGTCGTCGACCACGCGCTTGCCCTCGAAGCGCGGCGCCTCCTTGGTGAAGAACCCGGCCTCATCGACGGTGAAGGGGATCGCCTTGTCGATGTTCCGTTCCTTCAACAGCGACTCGCTCGCGGTCCAGACCTCGAAGTCGTCCACGCCATGGCCCGGCGCGGTGTGCACGAAGCCGGTACCTGTGTCTTCGGTGACGTGCTCGCCTGGAAGGAGCGGCACCTGGAAGCGGTACTCGCTTTCGTCGCGTAAGGGATGGGCGCACATGGACTGACGGAGCATCTCGCTGGTCACGTCGCCGATGCGCGACCAGCCGTCGATGCGCGCGGCCGCCTTGAGCGTCTCGGCGAGCGCGTCGGCCATGATCAGCCGCTCGCCGACCTTGGCCCAATTGTCGTCCGGCGCCTGGGTGACTTCGTAGAGCCCATAGGCGATGGATGGCGAATAGGAGATGGCGCGGTTGCCGGGAATGGTCCACGGCGTCGTCGTCCAGATAATCACCGAGGCGTGCTGTAGCGCTTGCGGGTTCGGATTGTCGGCGCTGGCGAACATCACCGGGAATTTCACATAGATCGCCGGACTCTCGATCTCCTGATACTCGACCTCGGCCTCGGCGAGCGCGGTGCGCTCCACCACGGACCACATCACCGGCTTCGAGCCGCGATAGAGCAGCCCGTTCATGGCGAACTTCATCAACTCGCGGGCGATGGTGGCCTCCGCGTCGAAGCTCATCGTGGTGT
Source organism: uncultured Alphaproteobacteria bacterium (assembly GCA_963825655.1). GTDB lineage: Bacteria > Pseudomonadota > Alphaproteobacteria > Rhizobiales > Methyloligellaceae > Methyloceanibacter. Next base: position 729,288 of record CAWGTS010000005.1, on the reverse strand, counting down.
AGGGATGCGCCCAGTCGCCTTCGACCCCGAGGCGCTTGAACTCCTCGCACTGTATGTCGAGCCATTTCGCCGCCTCGTCGCGGCATTCCCGCCGGAAGGCGATCAGCGCGGCCGTGTCCGTGAGATCGGGTTTGGCCCGGCCCGTGGCACGGTAGTTCTCTTGCTCGACCTTCCACTCGATGGGCAGGCCGTGGCAGTCCCAGCCCGGCACATAGTTGGCGTCCTTGCCCATCATGGATTGCGAGCGGGTGATGACGTCTTTCAGGATCTTGTTGAGCGCGTGGCCGATATGCAGGTGGCCATTGGCGTAAGGCGGACCGTCATGGAGCACGAATTTCTCCCGGCCCATGGCGGCCTCGCGTTGCCGGCGATAGAGCTGTCTTTCCTCCCAGCGCGCGAGCAGTTCGGGCTCGCGCTGTGGCAGACCCGCCTTCATGGGAAAGTCCGTCTTGGGCAGGAACAGCGTCTCGCTCCAATCCCGCTCGGTCTGCGGCTGGACCTTTTTCGGCTTCGGAGTCGCTTGGGGCTTGGGCTTCTTTGGCACAACTGCCTTTTTGGGCCGCGCGGTCTTGCGGACCTTGGCCTTGACACGTTTGCGCTTGGCGGCGGTCGGCTTCTTCGCCTTCGCCTTGAGGGTCTTACGCTTGGTGACGGCTTTGCGCGTCTGAGCCTTCTTGGCCGCGACCTTCTTCGAGACGGCCTTTTTGGCCGTCGCCTTCTTCTTCGCCACGGGCTTCCGCTTCACGACCTTCCGTTTGGTCGCGACACGCTTTTTGGCGGCGGCCTTCTTTTTCGTCTTGAGGCTTGCCGGCTTGGCCACGCGCTTCGTCTTGCGGGCCGCCTTGCGCACAGGTTTCCGCGCAGCTTTGGCGGCCGGTTTGCCGCTCTTCGTTTTCTTCACCATGGTCCTTATTTCCGCCCGAGGCCTCGATTCGTCTTTGCGAGGCGTTCTAGCAACCGGCCTTAGCACAATCCAGTGCCCGGTCGGCGAGGGCATTCCCAAGCGCAAAGCGCCGCATGGGGTCGTCGGCATCGACGGCCTGCAGCACGGCCCGGGCTTTCTCGCAGTCTTGCGCCATTTGCGCGGCCAGGGCCTCCGGGGTGTCGAAAGCGTGGTCCGGCCTCAGAAAATCGATGAATTCGACCTCGACGACGTGGTTGTAAAGATCGCCGGAGAAGTCCAGGAGAAAAGCCTCCAGCACCGGCTCGTCGGGGCCGAATGTGGGGCGCGGCCCCACATAACCTGCGGCGTGATGGCGCTGGCCGGCGTGATGCACCCGCATGGCGTAGATACCGTGGCTCACGTCTTGGCCCGGGGCGAGCTTGTAGTTCAGGGTCGGAAAGCCGAGCCCCTTGCCCCTACCCGCGCCGTGGCCCACCCGGCCCCGCGACCGCCACCAATAGCCGAGCTGCCCGGCCGCCTCGCGCACCTCGCCTTTGCGCAAGTGATCGCGGATCGTGCTCGATGAAAAGGTGACGCCGTCGTCGAGCGTGACCTTGGACACCATGTCGACCCCGAAGCCGAGCCTCTCGCCGACTGCGCTCAAATGATCGACGGAGCCGGTGCGCCCCTTGCCGTAAGTGAAGTCATAGCCAACCACCGCATGGCTGGCGCCGAAGCCCGTGCCTACGACGTCGGCGGCGAATTCGTCGGCGGACAGGGACGACAGCGCCTTGTCGAAGGTGAGGACGAAGGTCTGGTCGAGCCCAAGCGCCTCGATCAGCTCGAGCTTCACCGGCAATGGCGTCAGCCGGAAGAAGGGCTGGTCGGGTGCGAAGAACTCGCGTGGATGCGGCTCGAAAACGACGGCGCCGGCGCGGCGGCCTTCAGCCGCCGCGATGCGCTTCGCCTCGTTGAGAACCGCTTGATGACCGCGGTGGACGCCGTCGAAATTTCCAATGGCCAGAACCGCGCCCTTGAGAGCGGGCGGCGTGTCCCGCCAGGAGCGGACAATGTCCATCAGAGGTCCTTCAGATCCTTCGGCTAGGCCCGACGATCGACCATCATCAAGGCTTCGCCTTCGAGCACCGTCTTGCCGTCGACCGAGCAATCGCAGGCGAGCGTAACCCGCCCGTTCTCGGTATCGACGGCGGTCACCTTACAGGTCGCCACCACCTCGGCGCCAATATAGACGGGCGCGCGGAACTTCAGGGTCTGCGACAGGTAGATGCAACCGGGACCGGGCAGCTTGGTGCCGAGGACGGTCGAGAACAGGGCGCCCGTGAGAAAGCCGTGGGCGATGCGCTTTTTGAATATGGTGCCGGCCGCGAAATCGTCGTCGAGGTGGACGGGATTGACGTCGCCCGAAAGTTCGGCGAACGCCTTCACGTCCTCATCGGTGATGGTCTTGGAGACACTGGCCTCCATATCGGGGGAGAGATCCTCCAAGTAATAGCCGTGGCCCAGGCTCGTCTGACCGTTCGCGGTGCTTGTCATGTGCTTTCCCTGCTTGATCGTCCGTTGGACTTGCGTGAGCTGGGCAAAATAGCGAAGCCATTGCTGCGCCGCAACAAGCCCACGCTCGGTCGGCATACCGGTGAGAATCGCAAGATTCGGCGCTTGACCCTCCATTCACGGCCACGCGTTAAGGTTTCTGCCTGAAGAACTACCCGCTTCAAGACAGACCTTGGGCGGGAGCAGGTGTCCTTTGGCGGTTCTAAAGACTTGCGCGATATCCAAGCAGCAAGCCAAAGGCGAGGCAGTGTGGAGGAAGGTTATGGCTCTCGACCCCAGCATGCCCGTGCTCGTCGTCGACGACTACAAGACGATGATCCGGATCATTCGCAATCTTTTGAAGCAACTCGGCTTCGCCAATGTGGACGAAGCGAGCGACGGCACATCGGCGCTCAGCATGATGCGCGAGAAGGACTATGGGCTCATCATCTCCGATTGGAACATGGAGCCGATGACAGGCTACGAGCTGCTGCGCGAAGTGCGCGCCGACGACCGCCTGTCGCGTACGCCCTTCATCATGGTGACCGCCGAATCCAAAACCGACAACGTGATCGCGGCCAAGAAAGCCGGCGTGAACAACTACATCGTCAAGCCGTTCAACGCCGCGACGCTCAAATCGAAAATCGACGCCATTTTCGGAGTGGCTTCCTAAGAGGCCGATCCCTCCGAAGACGATTTTCAACAAAGGGATTTTGATGAATATCAAGTCTGGGGGAACCAAGGCAAAGGCGATACCGCCTCGGCAGAAGGCTTGCGGCTGTGGGTCTCATTCGGTCACGGCGGAAATCACGGCTCTGCTCAACACGCTGCGCGAGCTTGCAGCCATCCGCAGCACCGCAGAGGACGCCGCGGCACGCATTCTCGATTCCGCGGAAGGGCTTCTGTCGTTAGCCGACGAGGAAGAGGCCGAGAAGGCCGAGGACGCCATCTTGTCGATCATGACGGCGTGCGGCTTCCACGATCTCGTCGGGCAGCGGGTCACCAAGATCACCGAGACCTTGGACCGGGTCATTGCCCGGCGCTTGAACGGCGAGGAGTCCAAGGGGCTCCGCCCGGCAGCACGGTCGGAGATCGCCTTGGAGGGGCCGGCGCTGCCTGGCACACCCCAGGATCAAGTGCAGATCGATGCGCTGTTCGGCGATAAGAACTAGCTTCCACTCACCAATCGAGCGCGCGCGTGGCGGCGATCGGCCGCCCTTCAGTCTCGGCAAAGAGTTCGGCGAGATGCGGCGCATCGAGCGCTTCACCGCCTTCGCCCGGCGCGTGCAACCCGCTGGCTACAAACACCGCGTCGATGCCGAGATTGACGGCGCCGGCGATATCCGTCTTCACACCGTCGCCGACGGCCAGGACTTTGTCCTTGGGAATCGTCTCTCCCGCGAGCCCGGCGATGGTCTCAAGGGCCAAGTCATAGACGGGCGCGTAGGGCTTTCCCGCATAGATCACCTTGCCGCCGAGATCTTCGTAGACGACGGCAAGCGCGCCGGCGCAGTAGATGAGTTGATGGCCCCGCTCGACCATGAGGTCCGGATTGGCACAGATCATCGTCACCCCGCGGGCGGCCATGTCGCGCAAGAGGTCCACATAGTGGTCGGGCGTCTCGGTGTCGTCGTTGAACAATCCGGTGCAGACCACCAGCGCGGCATCCTCGGGCGCCGATAGGGTGACGTCGAGGCCCGTGAAGATCGGCCGGTCGCGCTCGGGTCCGAGATGGAAGACGCGCGCGCCTAGGTGCTTGCCCAACTCGTAGCGGGTGAGATCGCCAGAGGTGACCGTGGCGTCGTAGGCTTCGTCAGGCACGCCGAATGAGCGGAGCTGCTCTTTGACCTCCGGACTGGGCCGCGGCGAATTCGACAAGAGCACGACGATGCCGCCGGTCTCGCGGAAGGCGCGCGTGGCAGTGAAGGCGCGCGGAAAGGCGTCTCGCCCGTTATGCATCACGCCCCAAATGTCGACGAGCCATGCGCGATAACGGGAGCCCAAGTCTTGGATCGAATCGACCACGGGGATGGTGGAATTGGTGACGGTCATGAGGCTCGGTTAGAGGCTCGGGCGAAAGGGGTCAAGGACACCTCGCGTCGCGCCCGTGGCGCTCCTCAGATCAGGCGGCTGTGATACTCTTTGCCCGCGCCGAATCAGGGACGACGGCATCCGGCCTCGCCCTGCGGCAATGGAGGGCGACATGCATCATCATTTCCTGAAAACCGGTGTGTCGTGGGCTTGCGCCCTGGCGTTCGTTGCAGCTTACGGCAGCCCGGCGGAGGCCGTTTCGCGGCTTTCCCTAGGCCAGGCAGAGCCGCTCGTGGTTCAAATCGTCGATCAAGAAGATCTGTCCGTGGAAGAAAACATGCGGCCCGACGAGCCGCCGGCGGCCTTGATGGACGAAAAGAAGTCCGAGAAGCCGATGATGGAGGCGGCGCCGGAAGCGTCCGAGGGCGGGAACGCGGCCAATATCGAAGACGAGATGGTCGACAAGATCGGCCCAGGCGCGGAGTAGCCGCCCTCGGGGACGCGCCTTATCGGGGTGCTCTCGGCTGTTTCCGGGGTTAGTCCGCGCCGGCGCCTTCCAGCTCGATGGAAAGCGCCGCATTCATGGGGCGCGGCTCCCCGAAGAGATAGCCTTGGGCGATCTCGACGCCATGGTCGAGGAGTTCGGCCACGTCCCCGTCCTTTTCGACCTTCTCGATGATGAGCTGCATGCCGAGCGAATCGAGTTGGCGCTTCAAATCGGCGGCTTTGCGGCCGGGACCGCCGAGGAAACTCTCGGCGCCGACTTTGACGTGGCGGAAGTAGCGGTCGCTCAAGCCAGCGAAGTCAGCCTCGATATCGGCGACATTGTCGAGGCAGAAGCTGTAGCCGAGCGCACCCAGCGTATTGAGACAGCTGAGTTCCGACTCGGTCGACCCTTGCATCTCCAACTGGCTGATTTCGAAGATCAGGTTCTCGCTGAGGCTGCTGTTCTCCTCCATGAACTCGATCAGCTCGGGATAGTAGTCGGGATCGAGCAGTGAGTGCATGGAGACATTGCAGAACACGCCCTTGACCCTTGTGTCGGGCCCGAGGCGCCGCAGCACCTGCACGGCACGCACCAAAAGGACGTTGTCGATCAGCGGCATGAGACCGGAACGCTTGGCCACCGGCATGTAGTCGCCGGGCAGCACCAATTCGTCGTCCGGTGTTCTGATGCGCGTGAGGGCCTCGAAATAGCGGACCTTGCGGTCCGGCAGGACCACGGTCGGTTGGAGATAAAGATCGACGCGGCCCTCCGAGATGCCCTCCCGAACGATATCTAGCATCCGGTCGTCTTCATCCTCGTCGTCGTCCAGGAACGCGGCGGCGGGCATGCCGGATTCAGGCTCCGGCGTTTCTTCAACCATCTCGTCGCTGATCGAAAGCGGAGGCTCGTCCTCCCCGGCCACCAGCTCGACCTCCTCAACCAACATTTCGGGCTCTGGTTCAGGCTCTGGCTCAGGCTCGGGTTCTGGCTCTAGCTCGGCTTTGGGCTTTGGTTCAGGCTCGGGCTCTGGTTCAGGCTCGGGCTCTAGTTCTGGCTCAGGCTCGATCTCGACGGCAATCTCCTTTTCCTCGACCGCGATGACGGGTGCGGCCGATGGCAGATCCCGCGAAGAGAAGGCCGCCGCCGGCTCCGCCGTGGCGGTGGCCGGGCCCAGATCGCCGGAAAGACGTTTGATGAGGCCTTCGAGGACACCGAGGTCGTTGGCAATCCGGTCGCGCTGGGTACGGTTCTCGCTCTGGACCTCGGCGCGCAAGGATTCGATGCGCGCATAGACATTATCGAGCTCCGTGGCGAACGCGGTATTGGCTTGGCCACCGGCGGCATCGCCCAGCGCACCGCCCGCAACGGCCTGGTCCAGTCGCTCCACCTTTTGGGAGATACCGTCGATGCGCGCAAGATCGTCCTCGACGCGGTCGATGCGCTGCAAATCGGTGTCGATGATCTCGAGGGCTTCTTCGAGCTCGTCCAGACGGTCGCCGCCCGTGCCGGCGCCGCGCGACCCGCGTCCCATTGAGAGGAACGAAGCGGCCATGACCAGTAAGAGCGCCGCGGTGCCGATCAGAACCGGCAAGAGCGGCAGGCCGGCCTGGAGCGTCAGACCTGCGGCAAATGCCGCCGCGGTAAAGGCCATGGCGATCAGGACGATCACGTTGAGCATGGCGGGCCCTCCTGAAGCGGCGCCCGGCTTCGCAGACATGGTGATGCTGTCCTGCATGATCGCGCCGCCCCCTGGCATGGAATCATGGGCGACAGTTCGTTGCAACGCAACATCAAATTCGCCGCCGCAACCTCTGTGATAGCAGCCAAGCGCGGCAAGGCCAAGGCAGCCGGAGCCGGCTCAGAGCAAGGGACGCGTGCGGGGCTGGTCCAGATCCCACTTGGCGAGCTCAGCGAGCGGCGCAACGTCCGGAATCAAGCACCAGCCGTGCTCCCAAGTGACGAGACCGTCGGCCGAGAGCTTTTTCAGGGTCTTGTTGGTGTGGACCAACGAAAGACCGAGCGCGTCGGCGAGATGCTCCTGGGTGAAGGGAAAGCGCACTTTGCCGTCGGTGACGAGCCCCACATCGCTCGCCCGCAGATATAGGTGCAAGATGTAATAGGCCGCACACTCGACCGCGTTCCGGCGGCCGAGACTCAAGAGATGCTCGTTGAGGATCGATTCTTGACGTGCGGCAAGCCAAGTGATGTCGAAGGCGAGGCTCGGACAACGCTGGAACAGCTCCCAGACGCGGGCGCGGGGGAAGCAGCATAGTACCGCCGGGGTCAGCGTTTCGACCGAATGGTCCATATCGCCTCGCATCGACCCTTGAATGCCGATGAAGTCGCCCGGCAATAGGAAACTCGTGATCTGGCGGCGCCCGTCGTCCAAGGTCTTGTAGCGGAACGCCCAGCCTTCAAGCAGCGTGAACAACTGGTCGGAGGGGCTGCCTTCTTGAAGCACCGTCGACGCCGGCCCGGTGCGCAATTCCCCCACCTTCAACGCTGAGATAAAGTCGAGCTCATCGTCGCCGACGGCGTGAAATATCTCGCAGGCCCGGAGCGGGCATTGCGGGCACGAAACGTCATAGCTGAAGGGTGAGACCACGAACATGACCGCTTCACCTGCGGCGCAATCGGACCATGTGTCAAAGTTAAAAGACGCTCGCACGGCCGCGGCGTAGGCTTGCCTCATCATTCCCCCGTCGCCGCCTCCCATTCGCGGCCAAAAGGCAAGAGTTACGGCCTACCTTTCTCTTAGTTCCCAAATGTCGAACGCAAATGCGGGCCCCGGCCGGATGGCCGGGGCCAACCTCCTTTTGGCCGACCCGAAGCGGCTGCTTCGCGCGGTGGAGGCTGGGGACGCTGGTCTTTGGGAATGGGACCTGGCGCGCAACATGCTCAGCATGAGCGCCAGCTTGAGCGCACAGCTCGGCCTTCCCGCCGGGGCCTCGCAGATCCCCGTGGAGACCTTCTTCGAGTGCATCCATCACGATGACATCGCGCTTTTTCGTGTTGCGCTGGGGGGAGCCTTGCACGCCGAGCAGCCCTTCGCTCACGAATTCCGGGTCGATCCTGACGGCGGGGGCGAAATGCGCTGGCTCAGCTTCCGCGGCCAGGTCCTTGATAGTAACGGGGACGGTGAGCCGACGTCGCTCTCCGGGCTCTGCCTCGAGGTGACCGACCGGCGGCACACGCAAGAAGCCTATGATCTCCTGAATCGCGAGCTTTCGCACCGCATTAAAAACCTGTTCTCGGTCGTGAGCAGCCTGGTCAATATGACCAGCGAGCACCGCCCGGAGGCTCAGACCTTCGTCGCCGCGCTCCAGGAACGGCTCAAGACCTTCGCGGCCACGCATGAAGCCCTCGTCAAAGGGAGCTGGCACACGATCCCCCTGGAAAGCCTCGTGGAGAAGGCGCTCTCACCACTCGGCGTCTGGAGCCGCGTTGACCTCCGCAGTACCGGCCTCCTGCTCAGCGCCCAGGACGCGCAGACGGTCGTGTTCGTGCTGCACGAGCTTGCCACCAACGCCATCAAGTATGGCGCGCTATCCAACGGCACTGGGCGCGTCGAACTCAGTTTCAAGTTCGAACTGCCTTCGGCGGAAGGCGGGCCGGCGCTGATCATGGTGTGGTCTGAAACCGGCGGCCCACCCGTTCCTCCCCTCCCGAGCATGCGGGGTTTCGGCATCCGGTTTATCGAACGGCTGACCAAGCGCCAACAGTCGGGAGAGGCGGTGCTGGATTGGCGGCCTGAAGGCCTGCGCTGCTGCATCGAGCTCCCCGTCACGCCTACGCGGCGCTAAAGACGGCGTTTTCCGTATACCCATTCCTAAGGTGTTCAGGCATCAAGCGGACTTCCAGCTCCGCTTGATGTGTCCTGCCAAAGCGTCGCCTTGACAGCGCGCGAAAACGGCCTTTACAAGCGGAGCTATTAGCACTCGCTGAGAGTGAGTGCCAAACGGCAGAGTTCCAGCGAATAGGAGCGAACATCCATGAAATTCCGTCCCCTGCATGACCGCGTCGTGGTCAAGCGGCTCGAGGAGGAGCAGAAGACCAAAGGTGGGATCATCATCCCCGACACCGCGGCCGAGAAGCCGCAGACCGGCAAGGTCGTTTCCGCCGGGCCCGGCGCCCGTGGCGAAGACGGCAAGCTCACACCCATGGGCGTGAAGGCCGGCGACAAGGTGCTGTTCGGCAAGTGGTCGGGCACCGAGGTGAAGATCGATGGCGACGACCTTCTGATCATGAAGGAGTCCGACATCATGGGCATTCTCGGCTAACGCCTCCTCGCCAATTCGAACAACCAAGCGCCCTTCGAGACGCCGGGCACCCCGGCTCCGTGGGGCGTTGATCCATAACGGAGAACATCATCAATGGCAGCCAAAGACGTTAGATTTGCCGCCGACGCCCGCGAGCGCATGCTGCGCGGCGTCGACGTGCTCGCCAACGCCGTCAAGGTGACCCTCGGCCCCAAGGGCCGCAACGTCATCATTGAGAAGTCGTTCGGCGCTCCCCGCTCCACCAAGGACGGCGTGACCGTGGCCAAGGAGATCGAGCTTGAGGATAAGTTCGAGAACATGGGCGCGCAGATGCTGAAAGAAGTCGCCCAGAAGACCAATGAGACCGCGGGCGACGGCACCACGACCGCGACCGTGCTGGCGCAGTCCATCGTGCGCGAGGGCCTGAAGGCCGTCGCCGCCGGCATGAACCCGATGGACCTCAAGCGCGGCATCGACAAGGCCGTGATCGAGGTGGTCGAGGCCATCCGCAAGCAGTCCAAAGAGGTCAGCGGCTCCGCCGAGATCGCGCAGGTCGGCACCATTTCGGCCAATGGCGAGAAGACCATCGGCGACATGATTGCCCAGGCCATGAAGAAGGTCGGCAATGAGGGCGTGATTACCGTCGAGGAAGCCAAGAGCCTCGATTCAGAGCTCGAAGTTGTCGAGGGCATGCAATTCGATCGCGGCTACATCTCGCCCTACTTCATCACCAACGCCGAGAAGATGATCGCGGAACTCGATAACCCGTACATCCTCATCTACGAAAAGAAGCTGTCGGGTCTCCAGGCCATGCTGCCGCTGCTCGAGTTGGTGGTGCAGTCGGGCCGTCCGCTGCTCATCATCGCCGAGGACGTCGAAGGCGAAGCGCTGGCCACGCTGGTGGTCAACAAGCTCCGCGGCGGCCTCAAGGTGGCCGCGGTCAAGGCGCCGGGCTTCGGCGACCGCCGCAAGGCCATGCTCCAGGATATCGCCACCCTCACCGGCGGCGAGATGATCTCCGAGGATCTCGGCATCAAGCTTGAGAACGTCACCGTGCAGATGCTCGGCAAGGCCAAGCGCGTCACCATCACCAAGGACGACACCACGATCGTCCGCGGCGGCGGCAAGAAAGAAGACATCGAGGCGCGCGTCGGCCAGATCAAGCAGCAGATCGAGGACACCACCTCCGACTACGACCGCGAGAAGCTGCAGGAGCGGCTGGCGAAGCTCGCCGGCGGCGTTGCCGTGATCAAGGTCGGTGGGGCTACCGAGGTCGAGGTGAAGGAGAAGAAGGATCGCGTTGACGATGCGTTGAACGCGACCCGGGCTGCCGTCGAGGAAGGCATCGTGCCGGGCGGCGGTGTTGCTCTGCTTCACGCCTCCAAGGGCATCAAGGTGAAAGGTGACAACGACGACCAGGAAGCCGGCATCAATATCGTGCGCCGCGCACTCCAGGCGCCGATCCGCCAGATCGCCGAGAACGCCGGTGTCGAAGGCTCCATCGTGGTCGGCAAGGTGCTGGAGCAGAAGTCTCCGTCCTTCGGCTACGATGCCCAGAACGACACCTATGTGGACCTGATCAACAAGGGCATCATCGACCCGGCCAAGGTCGTGCGCACCGCGCTTCAGGACGCGGCGTCGGTCGCCGGTCTGCTGGTCACCACCGAGGCGGGCGTGGCCGAGTTGCCGAAGAAGGACGACGCCGGCATGCCGGGAATGCCTCCGGGCGGCATGGGCGGTATGGACATGATGTAGGCCTGTTAAGGCTGATCATTCCCGGAAGGGGCGGCCATTGGCCGCCCCTTTTTGCTTTTTGCGTGCATTTTAGTGAACGCGCGCGCCAGGCTTACGCAATCGTAATTTTCCCCGGCCCAGACTTTGGCCCTATCGTCGCCCCGCCCCCGGCATTTGGGAGCGCGTTGAGGTCATCCCCCGCTCATGGCGAAATTCCGCGACACGGCCAAAGAGTTCGCCCGCATCGCCTTCCCCTATTTCCGCGGCAGCGACCGCTTGTGGGGGCGCGGACTGCTGCTCGTGGTCATCGCGCTCCAGCTATTCCAGGTCTGGCTGAACGTCCGCTTCAACGCCTGGTACAACACGTTCTACACGGCGCTCCAGGACAAGAACTGGGAGGTGTTCCTCTACCAGTTCGGCGTGTTCACGGTGCTGGCCGTGTTCTTCATCGTCACGGCGGTCTATCAGCTCTATCTGCAGCAATGGCTTCAGATCCGCTGGCGCGGCTGGCTGACGGAGGCCTATCTCGGACGCTGGCTCGCCGAGGGCACGCATTACCGCATGCGGCTCAAGGGCGACTCGGCCGACAACCCCGACCAGCGCATCGCCGACGACATCAGGCTGTTCGTCAATGCCACGCTGGATATCGGCATCGCCCTGCTCGGCTCCGTGGTCACGCTGATCTCCTTCATCGTCATCCTGTGGAACCTGTCGTCGACGACGCCGCTGATGATCGGCGACGCGTCCTATCAGATCCCCGGCTATCTGGTGTGGGCGGCGCTGATCTATTCGATCATCGGCACCTGGGTGACGCATCTCGTGGGCCGGCCGCTGATCAAGCTCAATTTCGACCAGCAACGCTACGAAGCCGATTTCCGCTTTTCGCTCGTGCGCCTGCGGGAGAACGCGGAGGAAGTGACGCTGCTCGCCGGCGAGCCCGCCGAAGAGGAGCGCCTGCACGACCGCTTCGCCCATGTGATCAAGAATTGGCACGGCATCATGAGCCGCACCAAGAAGCTCACCTTCCTCACCGCGGGCTACAACCAGGCGGCCATCATCTTCCCCTTCTTGGTGGTGAGCCCGGTCTACTTCTTCGGCTCGCTGACGCTGGGCGGCCTGATGCAGATCTCACAAGCCTTCAGCCAGGTGCAGAGCGCGCTGTCCTTCTTCGTCACGGCCTATTCCAGCATCGCCGACTGGAAAGCGGTGCTCGACCGCTTGGCCGGCTTCGAGAACGCCATCGATTGGGCGCAGAAGCTCGGCGAGACAGCGCCGCGGGTGGAGTTCATCAGCGAAGGGGCCGGAACGCTCCATGTCGAGCAACTGGCCGTCGGCCTGCCCAATGGCGAGCAGATCGTGCACCTGTCGGATCTCGTCATCGCCCCGGGGGAGCGCATCCTGGTGACCGGACCGTCGGGCTCCGGCAAGACGAGCCTGTTCCGCGCGCTGGGCGGCATCTGGCCGTTCGGGACCGGGTCCGTGCGCGTCCCCGAAGGCGCGAGCGTGCTGGTGCTGCCGCAGCGGCCTTATCTGCCGCTCGGCACACTGCGCGGGGCGCTCGCCTATCCCGGTCCGCAAGACGCCTTTACCCACGACGAGATCGAGACGGTGTTGGACGAAGTCGGTCTCGGGGCGCTCCGCGACAGGCTCGACACCACCGCCTACTGGACGGACACGCTGTCCGGCGGTGAGAAGCAGCGGCTCTCCATCGCCCGCGCACTTCTGCAAAAGCCGCAATGGCTATTCTTGGACGAGGCCACCAGCGCGCTGGACGAGGCCTCGGAAGCCAAGCTTTACAAGCTGCTGATCGAGCGGCTGCCGGACTCCGCGATCGTCTCGATCGGACACCGGTCGAGCCTCAATGAATTTCACGGGCGGTTCTTCAAGCTTTCGCCAAGTGCCGGCGGGGGGCACCGTCTCGCCGAGGCGGAAAAAGCCGCCTCCCCGTCAGAGGCCGCGCGCGGCGAGGACGAGCCCGAAGACAAACACGAACCGGCCCTGCCGCCGGCCTAGTTTTCCGTGGCGCAGCCGCTTCCCGCATCGAGACCGCTCGGCGCGCCCCAGTCATTGGCGGGAACCTGGGGGAAGGACTTGCCGAACTCTTGCTTCACCATCTCGAACTTGGACGGGACGTTGGAGTTCGCCGGGAAGTCGATGATCCAGAAATAGTCGTGATTGTCTTCCGGCCAGTCGCGCGGCACGCCCGGCAAGATGTCGAGATGAAACAGCTGGCGGAGCGTCACCGCCGCCTCGCGCTCGTATTTGGCGTCGAGGGCTTTGTCGGCGATATGCGCGCGCTCCCATACCATGACCACGGTCTTGTCGCGCAGCGCCGGATTCTTGAGAATGTTTCCGGCCGCCTCGCGAGTGCGGACATTCAACGCCTCGGCCGTGTCCTTCTCGTCGTCTTGCGGCAGCACCGAATAGAAGATCACCGGCTTCTTCCAGCTCTCGACGACCGGCGCGATGAGCGCCGCGGTGGGCGGCGTCAGGGCGAAGAAGAAGGCGGGCGGCTCTTCTTCGGTGAACAGCGACTTGGCGGCTTTGTCGCCGAGATAATTGTATTTGAGCGCCTGTGCGCGCTGCTGACCGACCTCGCACAGCTTCCAGGCGTCGGCCGCTTCGCCGCCACGCAGGATGACGATGCGCGAAGGCGCGGCGAACGCGGTGGCGACAGATACGGCCAGCAGGGCGCCAGCGAGGGCGAGGCGTCTAAACATGGTGCGGAGACTAGCTTCTGCGTCCATCAATCGCCATTCACCTCACGGTGAACAGGCCCGGTCATTTGGTTGAGATGGCCGAAAGGATGGTCTCGCGCAGTTCGTTGGCGCGGGCGCTCCAGTCGGCGCCTTTTGCCGCCAGCAGATGGGCCTGGGATTTCAGGATCAGCCCGTCCTCCAGCACCTTCAAGTGGTTGGCCTTCAGGGTGGTGCCGGTCGAGGTGATATCGACGATCAGCTCTGACGTGCCGGTCGCGGGCGTCGCCTCGGTGGCACCGACGCTCTCCACGATGCGATAGCCGGTGACGCCCTTCTGCGCGAAGAACCGGCGCGTCAGGTTCAAATATTTGGTGGCGACGCGCAAACGGCGGCCGTGAGCCCTCGCAAACTGCGCGGCGACGTCTTCCAGATCCGCCATGCGCGACACGTCGAGCCAGCACTCCGGTACGGCGACGATGACGTCGGCGTGGCCGAACCCGAGCGGCTTCAAGAACTCTATCGTGCCATCCACATCGGGCAGCGTCTCGCGCACCAGATCCTCGCCGGTGATGCCCAAGTGAACCCGCCCGGCTCTCAGCTGATGCACGATCTCGGCCGCGGAGGTGTATTCCACCTCCACGTCGGCGAGCCCTTCGAGCTGGCCGCGATAGCCGCGTTCATGGCCCTTGACGCGCAAGGGATAGCCTGCGCGCTCGAACAGCTCCGCGGCCTTCTCTTTCAAGCGCCCCTTGGACGGCACGGCGATGACGAGGGCTGCTTGCGACATCACGCGGCCCCTTCCACGGCGGCGAGCAGGCGCTCGGTGTGAATGGCCGAGCCCACGGCGGGTACCTCTCGCGGCGCGCCGAGCGCCGCCAGCAAATTGTCGTAGCGCCCGCCGCCGGCAACCGGCTCGGTCTCGTCCAGCCCGGCGGCTTCGACCTGGAACACGAGCCCCGAATAATATTCGAGCTTGCGGCCGAACTCGGTGGCGAAGGTCGCGCGGGCGAGATCGATCCCGTCGCGCTCCAGTCGGGCGAACCGGCGCAACACGGCATCGAGCGCCGCATCGATATCCAACCCGGCCCCCTTGGCGATCATGGCGACCTTGTCGGTTACTTCGCGTGGGGGCGCGGAGACCGCCAAGAAGTAGTCGATAACGGTCGCCACCTCTTTCGGTAGCGGGTCGGCGCGCAAGTCGGCCGCGTGATCGCACAGCCGCATGGTGATCTCGCGCAAGGAGCGATTGCCGGCGAGCGGAATGTTCTGCGCCTCGAGATAGGCCGCGACGATTTCCTCGGCGCCGTCTTGGCTCTCACCTGCGATCTTTTCAGCCAGTGCCGCGGCCAAGCCGTCGGAGTCCGGCCGCTCGCCCTTGGCCAGGCGAGTGAGCAGCGCGTGGAACACGGGCGGCCGCCAGAAATAGTGGCGCAGCTTCAGGCGCCAGCGCTCGGGCAGCTGAAGCGCATCGATCAGCGCGTAGAACAGCGCGATGTCCCCGAAGCGTAGCCAATAGTTCTGGAGGCCCGCGCTCTTCACCGCCTCGACGGCGAGCAGCACGACCTCGATATCGGCGCTCTCCTTGTCAGTGGCGCCGAAGCACTCGATGCCGGCCTGGCGGAACTCGCGCGGGTGCGTGGCGGAAGGCCCCAGCGGCTGAAAGCGGAAGGCGGGGCCGTTATAGCAATAGCGCGCGGAGCAATCGGCATTGGGGTGCCGTTCCAGATAGAGCCGCGACACCGGCACCGTCAGATCAGGCCGCAAGCACAGCTCTTCGCCGGCGAGATCGGTGAACACATAGGTACGGCCGCGCACCTGCTCGCCGATCTGGTCGAGGAACACGCCGGCCGGCTGGATGACGGAGGGCGCAACCGGCTCGTAGCCCGCGCGCGCGAACAGGTCGAGCAGGGCGCGCGCTTGGGCTTCGAGAGCCTCGAATTTCTGAGCGGATTCAGCGGCCATGGCTGGTTATGCCCTGTGCCGGGCGAGAACTTTCTTAACGGCCGCAACGAGATCGGCTTCCGGGACAGCGAACTGCGCTTCCGCCTGCTTCTTGAGATATTCCTCGCGGTCTTCGATGGCCGTGAGACCGGCGCCCAGGACCAGATCCTTGATCTGCACTTCACCGCGTTCTTTCTCGTTGCCGCCCTGGATGACGACGCAAGGTGCGCCGCGTCTGTCGGCATATTTCATCTGCGCCTTCATGCCGGACGAGCCGAGGTACAGCTCCGCGCGGATGTCGGCGCTGCGAAGCGCTTGCACCATCTTCTGGTAGTCGGCCATGCGGTCCTTGTCGAAGACCAGCACGACGACCGGACCCTGCACGTCGTCGCCCTTGTATTTGCCGAGAAGCTGCAAGCCGAACAGGAGACGCGACACGCCGACCGAAATGCCGGTGGCGGGCACCTTCTCGCCGGTGAAGCGCTCGACGAGTCCGTCATAGCGGCCGCCGCTCACCACAGAGCCAAGACGTATCTGCTGTCCACGCTTGTCTTTGATTGGCGTTGTCAGTTCCGCCTCAAACACGGGACCGGTGTAGTATTCCAACCCGCGCACGACCGTGGGATCGATCTTGATACGGTCGCCATAACCAGCCGCGGTGATAAACGCGGCAATGCCGCTCAATTCCTCCAGCCCCTCTCCGCCGATGCCGGTCGCGGTCGTTCCAAGATCGCCGAGCTTCATCTCGCCTTCGCTGATGGCCGCCAGAACCGATGCGATCTGATTGGGCTTGAGTTCGGCGCCCTTCGTGTAGTCGCCCGACTCGTCCTTGCGCCCCTTGCCCAGAAGCGCCTCGACACCTTCCATGCCGAGCCGGTCGAGCTTGTCGATGGCGCGCAGAACGGTCAGGCGCTTCGCGGCGTTCGCCTCTGCGCCGAGACCGATGGATTCAAGCACGCCGTCGAGCACCTTGCGGCTGTTGACGCGCACGAGGTAGTCGCCGCGTGCGACCCCGAGCGCCTCTAGCGTATCGGCGGCGAGCATGCAGAGCTCCGCGTCGGCCGCGACGGTCGAGGCGCCCACGGTGTCGGCATCGAACTGCATGAACTGGCGGAAGCGGCCCGGGCCCGGCTTCTCATTGCGCCACACGGGGCCGACTTGATAGCGGCGCAGCGGCTTGGGGAGGGTCTGGTAGTTCTCCGCCACATAGCGGGCGAGCGGCGCGGTCAGATCGTAGCGCAGCGACAGCCACTGCTCGTCGTCGTCCTGGAAAGAGAACACGCCCTCGTTGGGCCGGTCCTGGTCGGGCAGGAACTTGCCCAGCGCATCGGTATATTCGATGGCCGGCGTGTCCAGCGGCTCGAATCCGTAGCGCTCGAACACGCACTTGATGGTGCCGAGCATGGCTTCGGTGGCGCGGATCTCGGGCGCGGATGTGTCCTGCAAACCCTTCGGCAGGCGGGCCTCTGGGCGAGGAAGCGTTTCTTTCTTGGTCATGGAAATACGGCTGATTCTAAAGGGGCTCCAGCCGCCGCGTTCTAGCCCATCGGTCCCCGGCCAGCAAGCAAGGCCGGGCAAACGACCGGCCTAGTCGGCGAGCGCCCGCTCTTTGGCCGTGGCTTTGGCCATCTCCACCAAGGCCTCGATGGGGTGCGCCGCGCTCTTCATCTTGGAAAGCGCCGGCGGACACGGGCCGCCCGTGGCCCAGTCGAGCAGCTCCACGGTGTGGACGAAGGGCACGTCGGTGCCCTGCTTGAGCTGGGCCATGCAGCCGATATTGCCGGTGACGATGACGTCCGGCTTGATGGAATCGATATTCTTGAGCTTGCGGTCGCGCAGCTGGCCCGACAATTCGGGCTCGAGAAGATTGTAGGTGCCGGCAGAGCCGCAGCACAGATGCCCCTCGGGGATATCGGTCAGCGTGTAGCCCGCCTGCTCCAACAGCGCGCGCGGCAGCGCGTCGAGCTTCTGGCCGTGCTGGAGCGAGCAGGCCGAGTGATAGGCGACCTTCAGCCCCGTCCACATCACTGGCGGATTGAGGCCGATCTCGTCGAGGAACTCGGTGACGTCTCTCGCCAACCCCGAAACATATTCCGCGCGCTCGGCGTAGCCGCGATCGCGGGACAGAAGGTTGCCGTAGTCCTTGAGCATGGTGCCGCAGCCGCCCGCGGTGACGATGATCCCGTCGAGCAGACGCTCGCGCATCACCGCCGTCCAGGCATCGATATTATGGCGTGCGTGGGCCCGCGCCTCCTCTTCGCGTCCGAGATGGTGGGACAGCGCGCCGCAACAGCCTTCGTCCTTGACCACCATGACGTCGACGCCGTGGCGCCGGAGCAGCCGGATCGCCGCGTGATTGATCTGGGGTGCCAGCACTTCCTGTACGCAGCCCAGCATGATCGCCACGCGCTTGGGCATCGGCGCCTTGGGATTGTAAGCGGATTTCGGCTTCAGGATTTTCAGCTTGAGCGCGTTGGGCGGTACGAGCGCCAGCGCGGCGGCGGTGCGGCGCATGCCCATATTGGCAATCACGTTGCGGAAGGGCTTGGCGAACCAGCCGAGCACGAGCATGGCCTTGAAGCGGTTGGGGTTCGGCAGCACCCGGCTCAGGAACCAGCGCGTGAGGCGTTGCTTCGTGGAGCGGTGGCCGCGTTGCTCGATCCGCACGCGGGCCAGATCGACCAGATGCATGTAATCGACACCGCTCGGACAGGTGGTCATGCAGCCGAGGCAGGAGAGGCAGCGGTCGATGTGATGAACCGTGGTATTGGGCACATCGCGGCTTTCGAACATCTGCTTCATCAGGTAGATGCGCCCGCGTGGGCTGTCGCGCTCGTCGCCGGTCAGCACATAGGTCGGACAGGTCGCCGTGCACAGCCCGCAATGAACGCAGCGGCGCAGGATCTCGTCCGCGCGCGCGATGGTCGGGTCTCCGAGCTGAAGGGCGTTGAAATTGGTCTGCATGGCGGTTGCTACATATCCCGATACATGCGGCCCGGATTGAAGATCCCGAGCGGATCGAACGCATGTTTGAGTTTGGCCGAGAGGATCGCGAGCTGCGGCTCGAGCGGATGAAACACGTCGATGCTGGAGCGCGTGGCGTCGTCGGCACGGATCAGGGTCGCATGGCCGCCGAGCTCGGATAGGGCTCTGCGAATATCGACCGCACCGGCGTCGGTCAAGGCCGGCGTCTCGATCCAGATCAGGCCACCCGACCAGTCATAGGCGGCCCGGACATCGATCTTGCGGGTCAGCGTGCCGATGAGCTTTGCGGCGTGCGAGGGCGTGGTGGACACGCGCCATAACGGATTGGGCACGCCCTGGAACATCTTCAGCGTGCGCACGTCGTGCCAGAAGGCCTTGCTGCGCTCGCTATCGAGCTCGAGCGCGGGAGAATAGGCGAGAAGCGCCTGACGCAGGCGGCTCGCGCGGTATCGCGCCGAGGCGGTGAAATTTTCGACCCGGATCGCCGTGACCGGGGCTTCGGCGCCGGCAATCTCCTCATCGGAGAGCCTTGCCGCCAAATCCTCATGCAGATGCAGCGTGCCGGACACCTCGTAGGGCGTGCCCATGGCGATGCACAGCGCCTCGATCGCCGTCTGGTCGGTGAGACCGAAAAAGATCAGGGTGCGGGCCTCACGCTGGGCGGGGAGCACTTTCAGCGCGATCTCGGTCATGATGGCGAGCGTGCCCCAGGAGCCGGCAAGGGTGCGGCCGATATCGTAGCCGGTGACGTTCTTCATGACGCGGCCGCCCGCCTTGATCACCTCGCCGCGTCCGTTGACCGCGCGGATCCCCAGCACATGGTCGCGGGCCGCCCCTTTGAGGATACGACGACTGCCGGAAATATTGGTGGCGATGACGCCGCCGATCGTGCCCTCGCCGGGGCCATAGCCCAGAATCGGCCCCAGATCGACCGGCTCGAAGGCGAGCTCCTGATCGTTCTCGGCAAGTTTCGTCTCGACCTCGGCCAGCGGCGTTCCAGCCTTGGCCACCATGACAAGTTCGGTCGGCTCGTAGAGCGTCACGCCGGTCATGGCCTCGGTGCCGACCACGGCGCCGGAGCCGACCGGGTGCCCGATCTCACGCTTGGTGCCGCTGCCTATGACCTCGAGGGGCGTGCGCGTCTCCGCCGCCTCCAGGACCAGGCTGGCAAGCTCCTCTTCCAACTCGGGAGCGTGAAAGCCGAGGCGCATGTGACCGGTCACGGCGCGTCACGTCCTTCCATCAACTCGGCCTCGGACTCGACCTCGACATCCAGTTCGACATCGAGTTCAGCCTCGGCGAGAACCTCGACATCCATGCCTTGCAGGTCGATGCCGCGCATCTTCTGCGCCTCGCGCCCCTCGATGGGGAACACCTTGCCCGGGTTGAGCAGCCAGGTGGGATCGAACTCCTCCTTGATGCGGACCTGCTGATCGATGTCCTCATCGGTGTATTGCTCGTACATCAGCTCGCGTTTCTCGATCCCGACGCCGTGCTCGCCCGTCAGGCAGCCACCAAGCGCGACGCAAAGCTTCAAGATCTCGCCGCCGCAAAGCTCGACACGCTCAAGCTGCCCGGAGTCGTTGGCGTTATAAAGAATGAGCGGATGAAGATTGCCGTCGCCGGCGTGGAAGATGTTGGCGACGTCGAAACGGTATTTGCGGCAGATCCAGCCAATCTCGTCGAGCGCCTTGGGCAATTTGGACAGTGGGATCACCCCGTCCATGCAGACATAATCGGAGATCTGTCCGATGGCGCCGAACGCCGCCTTGCGGCCCTTCCAAATGAGCGCGGTCTCTTCCGGGCTTTGGCTGCGGCGCAGGCTGGTCGGCAGGAAGTCGCGGGCGATGTCCTCGACCTTCTCCAACAGATATTCGATCTCATCCTCGGAGCCCTCGACCTCGACGATGAGCGCGGCTTCGGCGTCGAGCGGATAGCCGGCGGGCACGAAATGCTCGCAGACATGGATCGCCGGGCGGTCCATGAACTCGATCGCCACGGGGATGATTCCGGCGGCGATAATCGCGGCGACGCATGAGGCGGCGGACTCGTTGGAGTCGAAGCCGATCAGAATCGGGCGCGAACCTTCAGGAGCTGCCAGCAAGCGCACCGTCACCTCGGTAACGACGCCGAGCTGGCCTTCGGAACCCGTGATCAACGGCAAGAAGTCGTAGCCGGGCGCGTCGAGTTGGGGACCGCCGAGGTCGACGATCTGCCCATCCATCATGACCAGGCGCACGCCGAGCAGATTGTTCACGGTGACGCCGTATTTGAGGCAGTGCGCGCCGCCGGAATTGGTCGCGACATTGCCGCCGACCGTGCAGGCAATCTGGCTCGAAGGGTCGGGCGCGTAAAAGAAGCCCTGCTTCGACACCGCTTCGGTGATGGCGATGTTGGTGATGCCGGCCTCGACCCGTGCGAACCGGTTGGAGGTGTCGATCTCGATCATCTTGTTCATGCGCGACAGGCAAAGCACAACCGCGTCTTCGAGCGGCAACGCACCACCGCAGAGCGAGGTCCCCGCTCCGCGCGGCACGACTTTGACGTGGTTGTCGTGGCAATAGCGCAAGATCGCCGCCACCTCCTCGGTGCTTCCCGGCAAGACCACGGCGAGCGGCAGACAATGATAGGCGGTCAGCGCGTCGGACTCGAAGGTGCGGCAGCCTTCTTGATCGGCAATGACCGTGGTCTCCGGCACCAGCCGCTTCAGCTGCTTCACGATGTCATTTCGGCGGGACAAGACCGCGCGATCTGGTTCGGGAAGAGTCAAGGTCGACATGTGAAGGGCTCCAAGCCGCGAGAGTGGCCATTCAGGTCAAAGAGCGTCGGCTAGTCTTTCGCATGGGCGCGGGATACGGGCAATAAGCGCCGCTTGCGAAGGCCCAGAATGGCTCAAAGTGGAACGCCCAATTGCGATCCGCGTTTCGGTGTCGCGAGGCCCTTTCTACCGGCAGACCGGGCGCTGGTAAAATGGGGCCCCAAATAGGCAAGACCACTCTCTGGGCAGTGTAGCAAGGAGTAGGGAGATGAGGAAATTCAGGTTCTTGGGCCTCGGCGCCATGGCGATTGTCGCCCTGGCCGGGCCTGCGTCCGCCGCCGGCGACACCGAGGCCGGTAAGGCCGCCTTTGCCACCAAATGCGGAATTTGCCACCAGGTTGGACCAGAGGCCCAGATCGTCGTGGGGCCGCCACTGAACGGCGTGGTTGGCCGCAAGGCGGGGAGTTTCGAAGGCTTCACCCTATTTCGCCCCGCATGAAGAAGCTCGGCAGCGAAGGCCATGTGTGGACTTCGGAGCATATCGACGCGTTCATCGCCGACCCGAAAACGCTTCTGCCGAACTCGCCCATGTCGCTCGCCTTCCAGGGCGTGCCGGACGCAGACGAGCGGGCGAATATCATCGCCTATCTGCAGACGGTCTCGAAATAAGGCCGCGCAAGTCTGAGACTCATTGCGTGGGCGGCTTGTCCTCCGCTGCCGGGGCCGCTGTTTCGGGCGGAGGCTCGGGGGTGGCCGGCGCGTCCAGCGGTTTCGCTTCGAATTTCGCGATATCTTCGAGCACCTCTTTGAAGAAATAATCGCGGGTGCCCTCCTCCTTGGCGACTTCGCCCCAAGCCTCGCGCAGCGCTTCGATGACCTCGTCGGGCCAAGTCTCGATCCCAACCCCATCCCGGTTGGACAGATCGGCGAGCGCGGCCGCCTGCAGGCCGGCATTCTCCGACAGCGTCCTTTGCAGCATCTCGCGGCAGGTCGTCTCGATCATCTCTTGGCGTTCCGGTCCAAGCGCCGTCCAGCGGTCCTTGTTGACGAGAAGTTCAAGCACGGTCGCGGGCTGTTGCCAGCCGGGCATGTAGATGCGTTTGACGTCGTCCTGCAGGCCGAGCGTGCGATCCACCGCGGGCGTATAGACTTCCGCGGCATCGATCTTTCCGTTCTTGAAGGCCTCGGTGAGACCGCTGCTCGGGACCAGCACAGGCACGGCGCCGAGCCGCGACATTACGCGGGCGCCAAGCCCGAAGATGCGCATGCGCAAGCCCTTGAAGTCGTTTTTCGAGGAGATCTCCTTGGCGAACCATCCACCCGACTCAGCGCCGCCGAAGGCACATGGGATGACGTGGACCTTGAGCTTCGCCTGGTCGTACATCTCTTGGTAGAGCGTGCGGCCGTGGCCCCGGTCGAACCAGGCGAGATAGCCTTTGGCGTCCGGGCCGAAGGGGAACCCGCCAAAGAGGCTTGCCGCCGGGACTTTCGCCGCCCAGAAACTGGCGGTGGCAAAGCCGGCATCGACCTTCCCGTCAGAGACCTTGTCGAGAATTTCATGCGGCACGGTGCCGTCGCCCGGCTGCTTCAGATCGAGCTGAAGCGTTCCCTTCGAACGTTCCTTCAGGGTTCTGGCGAGCGTACGGGCGGGACTTCCCAAACCGGGCAGGTGCGTGCCGTAAACCACGGGCGTGACGAGCGTGACCGTGTCGGCCGCCGCCGGTGCCGCGAGCAGAAGCGCCGCGGCGAACATTACGGCTCGTGTTGTTATGGCTGCCGGTCTTGCCATGGCCTCGTCGCGCCCACTTGGTCTTTGCGGATTCTCCCGGGCCGGAGCTTGACCGGAAGGTCAAGAGACCTCAAGCCCGTGTGGGCCGGTCTTAACGGCGCGCCATCCCGTTGCTTCCGTTTACAGAAGGCTTCGGCTATGGTTCAGCGCTTTCCAATGTGCTTGAAATTCTTAGACTGGGCCTAGGGTCTGGTACGGGGTCG
This sequence comes from uncultured Alphaproteobacteria bacterium, assembly GCA_963825655.1. Taxonomy (GTDB): domain Bacteria; phylum Pseudomonadota; class Alphaproteobacteria; order Rhizobiales; family Methyloligellaceae; genus Methyloceanibacter. Next base: position 705,968 of record CAWGTS010000005.1, on the reverse strand, counting down.
GCCTTATGAGTCTCGCCGTTTGGATGATCGAGCGTCCTCGCTGGTTCAAGCGGATGCTGTTGATCTTGAACGACTTCGTGATGCTCGCCATCGCGTTGTGGGGCGCCTATTCCTTGCGCCTCAGCCGGCTCTACGTGCCGGAGAGCCTCGAGGTCTTTCTGCTGATGCTGGCCGCGCCGTTGGTCGGCGTCCTCGTGTTCTACTGGCGCGGACTCTACAAGCTGGTCACGCGGTTCATCGGTCCGGAGGGCACCACCCGGATCTATACGGCGGTGATTATCGCCGCCCTCTCGTGGGCCCTCATCGTGCTGATGAGCGGCATCACCGGGCAGCCGCGCTCGGTGGTGGTCATCTATGCCCTGGTCGCCGCCGGTCTCATCCGGCTCAGCCGACAATGGGCGGGCGCCTTGCTGCTGAAATCCGCGCCCCAATTCAAGCCGCTCAGCTTCGATGAGCGGAAGAACGTGATCATCTACGGCGCCGGCCAAATCGGCATCCAGCTCTTACGCGCGCTGAACGAGACCGGCGCCTACCGGGCCGTCGCGTTCATCGATGCCAACCCCTCGCTCGCGGGCCAGGTGGTGCACGGGGTCAAGGTCGCCCGGCCCGAGAGGATCGGGCGCGTGATTTCCGAGGAGAATGTCAGCGAGGTTCTTCTCGCCACGTCCTCGGCCTTGCGTGGCGAACGCCGGATGGCGCTGAAGGCGCTCGAGGCCTTTCCAGTGACGGTGAAGACGCTGCCCGCGCTCGAGGAGATTGCCTCGGGCCGCGTGGAGATCAGCGATCTGCGGCCGATCGACGTCGAGGATTTGTTGGGCCGCGATCCCGTCGCCCCGGACCTGGAGCTGTTGACCGCGCAGACGCACGGCAAGTCGGTGATGATTACCGGCGCCGGCGGCTCGATCGGCTCGGAACTCACCCGCCAATTGCTGAAGCTTGGCCCGAAGACACTCATCTTGTTCGATGTCTCGGAAGCCGCGCTTTATGAAATCTCGATGGAGATGGCCGAACAGCAGCGGCGGCTCCTAAAGGAGACGGAAAGCGCCGCGGAAACGACGAACATCGTGCAAATCCTCGGCTCGGTGCTCGACCCCAAGCTGGTTTCCCGCACGATCGAGGAGCAAGGCGTCGAGGTGATCTATCACGCGGCCGCCTACAAACATGTTCCGATTGTCGAGGCGAACCCCTTCGCGGGCTTGCAGAACAATACCTTCGGCACGCTCGTGGTGGCCGAGGCTGCCAAGCAGCATGGGGTCGAGCGCTTCGTCTTGGTCTCGAGCGACAAGGCGGTGCGGCCCACCAATGTCATGGGCGCCAGCAAGCGCCTCGCCGAGCTGATCCTGCAAGCGTTGGCGCAAGACGGCAGCACCACGATCTTCACCATGGTGCGCTTTGGCAACGTGCTCGATTCTTCGGGCTCGGTGGTTCGCCTGTTCCGCAATCAGATCAAGGCGGGCGGACCCGTGACCGTCACCCACCCGGAGGTGATCCGCTATTTCATGTCGATCCCCGAGGCCGCCCAGCTCGTCATTCAAGCCGGGGCGATGGCGACCGGCGGCGAAGTCTTCGTCCTGGAGATGGGCACGCCGGTAAAGATCGACGACCTCGCCCGCACCATGATCCGCCTCTCCGGGCGCGACGTGCGCGACGAGGATCACCCCGACGGCGACGTGGCGGTCGAGTATGTGGGGTTGCGGCCGGGCGAGAAGCTCTACGAGGAGCTTTTGATCGGCGAGAATGCCACGGGCACGAACCACCCGCGCATCTTCAAGACCTCCGAGCCGATCCTGTCCTACGATGAGTTGATCGCGGCCCTTGAACGCCTCGAGGACGCCGTGCAGAAGGTCGATGTGACAGAACTCCAGGACATGCTTCGCGTCACCGTCGAGGGCTATGTCCCAGCCAGCACGGCGCATACCGTGTCAGCCAAAGACGAGTGGCAGCCGCTCTCCCGTACGCTGCACTGAGCTCATGCCTGAGGCCAACTTCGTTTCCTGGGTCGCCGTCGTGACCGCCAGTGCCGCGCTGAGCGCCGTGCTGATCTTCGTCTTGAAGCCCCTTCTCGCCCGGCATCTGCTGTCTCACCCCAACGAGCGCTCCTCCCATGTCGCCGCCACGCCGGAAGGCGCGGGGCTCGGCGTGATGACCGCCCTGCTTGTGGTCTGCACCGCGCTCCTCCTTTTCACGCCCCTGCCCCCGCCAAGTCTGGTTCCGGTGTTAATCGGCGCCGCCGTGCTGACGGTGGTTGGCGCGCTCGACGATGCGCATGCGCTCGCCGTGTCGTGGCGCCTGCTGGCACAGATGCTGGTCGCGCTCGGTGTCGTGTTCGCGCTGCCGCAGGACTTTCGCCTTCTGCCCGACCTGCTGCCGCTCGGCGTGGAGCGGGCGCTTCTCGTGCTCGGCGTCGTCGGCTTCGTGAACGCCGTCAACTTTCTGGACGGGCTCGATTGGATGACGGTCGCGCAGGTTGTGCCCATGACCCTTGGCGTGGCGATCTTGTGCGGGCTCGGCGTGGTGCCCGAGACCATCGGCCTGTTGGCGCTTGCGCTGCTCGGCGCAATGCTCGGCTTCGCCGTGTTCAACAAGCATCCCGCTCAGATCTTTCTCGGGGATGCGGGCAGCCTGCCGATCGGGCTCGTGCTCGCCTATATGCTGATCTACGTGGCGGAGGCCCATATCGTCTCCAGCATCCTGCTTGCTCTCTACACGCTCGCCGACAGCGTCCTGACGTTTTCGCGCCGTCTGGCAAACGGCGAGCGGGTATTCTCGGCACACCGGTCTCATTTCTATCAGCGCGCCGTGGCGGCGGGCTTGCGCGTGCCCCAAGTGACGGCGCGCGTGTTCTGGCTCGGGCTCTGGCTGATGACGCTGGCCATCGCCGCGGCACTGTCGCGCACGCTTGTGTTCGACATCACGGCGCTGTTGCTCGCTCTCGCCGGCATCAGCCTCGTCTTGTTCAACTTCTCACGGGGGCGCTGAATGACGCGACGCGTGCTCATCACCGGTGCTTCCGGCTTTATCGGCAAAGCCCTCGTCACGGCGCTCGCCAAACAGGGCTATGCGATCCGCGCCGCGGCGCGCGACCCTGCCCACATCATCGCAGCAAGCGACGTGGAACGCGTGGCGATCCCCGATCTCGTCGGCTCTCTCGACTGGTCGCCGCTCTTGACCGACGTCACTCATGTCGTCCATCTCGCCGGCATCGCGCACGCGCCGGGCACCCTTCCCGACGACGTCTACATGCAGATCAACGCGGAGGCCGTCGGCACGCTGGCGAAGCAAGCCAAGGGCAGGGTCGAGCGGCTTGTCCTGATGTCGTCGGTGCGCGCGCAAGCGGGACTCTCGGCGGAAGCTCCGATCACCGAGGCGGACACGCCGGAGCCCACCGACACCTATGGCCGCTCCAAGCTGGAAGCCGAGCGGCTGCTGGCCGCGAGCGACGTGGGCTACACGGTGCTGCGTCCCGCCGTGGTCTACGGCAAGGGCGTGAAGGGAAACATCGCCGCGCTCGCGACCATCGCCAAGACGCCGATGCCGCTCCCCTTCGGTGGTCTCGACAACAAACGCTCGCTGCTTGCGCTCGAGAATCTCGCCTCGGCGATCACGCATGTGCTCGAAGCGCCTCAAGCGGAGAACGAGACCTATCTCGTGGCTGACGCGTCCCCGATCAGCGTCGCCGATCTGGTGAGCGCCATGCGCGAAGGGCTCGGGCGTCCTCCTCACCTCGTCAAGGTGCCGCAAGGCGCGGTGAAGAAACTGATGAAATCATTTGGCCGGGAGGCCGATTGGGAGCGCGTCTCCGGGCCGTTCGTGATCGATGTGTCGAAGCTGTTGGCGACCGGCTGGACGCCGACCGTCGAGACCCATGACGGCATTGTGCGCATGATGCGCGCGGAGTCCGGTGCCGCGGCCTAGCGCCCGATCAAGCGGTCGTAGAGCGCCACCGTCTCGCGGCCGATGGCAACGGACGAGAATTTGGTCTCGGTCAGGTGCCGCGCCGCCGCGCCGTACCGTTCTCGCATCGCTTCGTCTTCCGCCAGCCGCCGCATAGCCTCGGCCAACGCGTCCGCGTCGTCGACAGCCACGAGAAAGCCCGTCTCGTCGGGAATCGCGATCTCCCGGCAGCCCGGCACGTCTGTCGCCACCATGGGCCGGCCGCACGCCGCGGCCTCCAGCAGGCTCTTGGGCAAGCCCTCGCCGCCACGCGAGGGCTGAACGGCAAAATGCGCCTGCTGCCAGACCTCGCGGACGTCGCTGACGTGACCGAGCCAGACAATGCCGTAGAGGCTCGCGAACTCGCGAAGCTGCTCGGGGACGAGCGAGCCCGGGTTCTCAGGATCGCAATCGCCGGCCAAGATCAGGCGTAGCTTGACCCCTTTGTCGGCTCCCTTGTCGGTGACGCGCCGGAACGCCTCGATGAGTGTCATGACCCCTTTATGGTGCAGCATGCGCCCGACAAACGCCGCGGTGACAGGCGGGGGCGGCGGCGACAGGGCTTGATACTTTTCCACGTCCACGCCGGAGCCCGGAATGATGGTGATCATGTCCGCCGGCACGCCGAGCCCTTGCAGAAAATCCCGGTCGTCGGGGTTCTGCACGATCGTGCAGCTGCGCGCCCGTCTGAGCAGACGGCCGAGCGCGAACTCGACCAGTTTTCGGGTGAGCGTGCTCGATCCGCCGCCGTCGACGAAAAGCGCGCCCATGCCGGTCAGCGCGTTCACGACGGCAGTATCGTCGAAGCGCAGGCTCGCGATGGTGCCGAGCAGGACCGGCTTCAGGGCGACGTTATGAACGACGGCGGGCTTCAGGTCGCGGATCAGCCGCCTGAGCTCGCGGACCGCGGCAAAGCTGTCGCGCAAGGAGAGGCTGCCGCGGCTCCAGGCGAGCGGATGCGCTACGAAGCCTTCGGCCTCGATACCGGCGCGGCCGTCCTTCAGTCGCGCCGCCACATGGACCTCATAACCCGCCGCCTTGGCCGCGCGGGCCATGGGCAGGCGGTGGGACAGAAAATACCAGTCCTCGGTCACGACGTAGAGAATGCGAAGGGCCATGATGCGTCGCTCAAATCCGGCGGTAACGTGTCTATCGGGTGGGAACTTCTTTATCCGGTGGGGGCGTGCGCCGCAATTTCGCCCCGCAGCCGGGGCTTTTCGAGCGTAGCTTACACTGTTGCGGGCAAGCCACGCCCCTCCTGCCGCAGGGGGGAGAAGGCCCTTCGACGGGTAGCGTGGGGGCGCAAATCACGTTAGGATCGGCCCGCTGTCAGGGAAAAAGCGGCTTAGAGGGAAATATGCGAAATCTCGGTCTCATCGCGGCGCTGTGCGCCGCCGCCGGGCTGGCTTTGGCGCCGGTCGGTGCAAATGCCTTTGAGATTCAAGGCAAAGATCAGGATATCCCGGACAGCGCCGCTGAATTCCATGGGCTGGCCCCGGCCTACACGCTGCCCCAGTTCGAAGGCAGCTCGCTGGCCATGCCCTACAGCAGCTCCGGGAGCGGGAGCGGCCATGTCTCCGATTATGGCAATTCCATCCCGATCCCCGCGCCGGGCATCAGTCAGCCGACACCCGCCTGGGCCCGCGGGCCGCTCCGCTAGGCCACAGATCACTTCAACCTGAGCACTGTCGGGCGGGCGCATCGCTCCCGCCGTGACGTCTGCACGTCTTGTCGCCCTGACGGAGCCGTGCAACATCGCAAGCCATGCACGAGATCATCGCGCTTCAGCGTTGGCTCTATGGGGGCATGGCGACAGGATTAGGAGACGTTGCCCATGGGAGCGGCGCGGCCTTCGCCGCCGCCATGGCGGCAGCCGTGTTGTTCGGCGCCGTCCACGCCCTGATGCCAGGGCACGGCAAGACCGTGCTGTTCTCCTATCACCTCGGTCAAAAGGGAAGCCTCGGGGCAAGCATCGCCAATGGTGCGATCCTCGCGCTGACCCATGTCGGACTGGCCATCGTCTTGGTGCTGGCCGGGTTTGCGGTAATCAGCAGGGCGTTCGCCTATGGCGGCCGCACGCCACAGTTCGAGACGGCAAGCGGTGTGCTGATCGTCCTCATTGGCGCCTTCTTGCTGTGGCGCGCGAGCGTACGGCGTGATCACGCACACGCCACCGACGGCCGCATGCTCGCCCTCGCGACCGGTCTCGTGCCCTGCCCGCTGACCACATTCATCTTGAGCTTCGCCATCGCACGCGGATTGCTCGCGGCCGGCCTTGCCGTGACCGCGGCCATGGCATTGGGCATGGTCGTGACCATCGCCACGGTTGCGGTCATCGCCACGCTGTCTCGTGAACGCCTGCTGGCGTTCTTCTCGCGCTCCGAAGGCTTGCGTGAGGGACTCGGACGCGTGCTCGAAGTGGGCGGCGGCGTATTGGTGCTGTTGCTGGGCGTCTGGATCCTGGTCCAGGCGCAAGCGGCATAACGCGCAGCGCTATTCCGCGGCTTGCCCGGCGGTCTCTCCCTTCAACGACTCGATTAGTTTGTTGAGGTCCTGATTGTCCGGTTCGCTCGCGGCAAGCATTTCCGCATAGCGTAGCGCCGCCGCCGGATCGCCATTCGCGCGGGAGAAATTGACAAGGGCCAGCAATGTCTGGCGATCGCGCGGATGGCGCTTCAGACTCTTTTCCAGGACCGCGATGGCTTCCCCGCGCTTGCCGATCGACTCCAGCCCGACGGCATAGACATAGGCGTAGCGCGCGCGGCCGGGCTCCAGCACCGCGGCGCGGCCCAGCTCCGCAACCGCCTCGTCCGGCTCTTTGAGGCGCACCAAGGCCAGGCCGAGCGCATGATGGAGACCGCCGTCGTCCGGTGAGGTTTCGATCGCTTGGCGCAACACCGCCACGCCGTCATCGTCGCGGCCTTGCTGGCGGTAAAGGTCCGCAAGGTTCACCGCGGCCGGCGTAAAATGCGCGCTCAAGCGCAGCGCGGCGCGGTACTCGGACTCCGCCTTCGCCCCATCGCCCGCCCGCGCGTAATAGCGGCCAAGCAGCGCGCGGGCCTCCGGCCGATCCGCGTTGAGGACTTGCGCCGCGACGAACTCGTTCTTGTCGCTGTCGAGACGGTTGCGGTCGGTGGCGGAAAGATTTTCGGCCGGCGCGCCTCCGAGCAAGAAGGCGGCCTTGAGCCGCACGCCGCGCACGGGATCGTCGAGAAGCGGCGCCACGAGCGGCAAAATCTGCGCGGGCGGCGCGGTGTCCAAATGGTCAAGGGCCGCGATGCGCACCAAGGGATCCGGATCGCGCAAGCCCTCCCTGACCAAAGACGCCGTCTCCCGGGCCGGATAAGCCAGCAACTCCTCAAGCGCGCTGGCGCGGACGAAAGCCGGCGTCTTGCTATCCGCCGCGACCTCGGCAAGCAGGTTTTGCGCATCCGGCGCCCCGGTCCACGCGGCGTGGAAGGCCGGGCCGAAGGTCTGAAAACCTTTGCGTTCCGGTCCGTACCACTTCTCGATGGCCGATGCGGCCCAAGCCGGCGACTTGTCCGTATGACAGTCGGAGCAGGTATTATCGACGCTGAGCGTCACCGAGAGATCGGGGCGCGGAACCCGGAACGCATGATCGTGACGTTCGTCGATGACCATGAATTTGCGCGCGGGCATGTGACAGGCCACGCAAGTCGGCGCCGCGTCGCCTTCGTGATGGGTGTGGCCTGCTTGCGCATAGCTGCCCGCGTGGCATTGCAGGCAAACCTGATCGCCCTTGGCGCGTAATTTGGCGCTGTGCGGGTCGTGGCAATCGCTACAGGTCACGCCTGCGGCGAACATTTTTGACTGCTTGAACGAGCCGTAATTATAGACCTCGTCGAGCATCTGCCCGTCCGCCTGATAGAGCCCGCGCGAGAGCAGCGACACCTGATGGCTATCCGACAGCGGCCGGCCCGGCACGAAAGCTTCCGAGATGATTCCCCGGCGCGCGTGGCAGCGGCCGCACATCTCGACCTCTTTGCGCACCGCTTTGGGCCGCGCGCTGCGCGTGGGCTGGCCCGTTTTTGAATCGCGCGTCCAGGTGACGCCGGAGCGCTCGTCGAAGCGCGCGAGCAGGCCCATCGCGCTGTCGTCGCGGCCGAACAGCGACCAGCTCTTGGCCCAAGCGACATGCGCGGACCCCTCGCCGTGACACGCCTCGCAGCCGATGCTGATCTCTTTCCAGGTGGTGTGGTAACGATCGGTCTTCGGATCGTAATTCTTGGCGACGCCGGTGGAGTGACACTCGGCGCACATGAAGTTCCAGTTCTGGTTCAGCTTGGTCCAGTGGAGCGGATCGTCATGGCCGATATGCTCATTCGGATAGAGGTGGAACCAGCGTTGACCGCCCTCTTCTTTGGGGCGGCTGTCCCAGGCAATGGTGAGCGACTGCACGCGCCCATCCGGAAACTCGATGAGATATTGCTGCAACGGCTCGAGCCCGAACGTGTATTTCACCTCGAATGTGCCGAGCGTTCCGTCCGGCCCATCGGTCTCGACGTAGAACTTGCCGTCCTCTTTGAAGAAGCGTGACGTCGTGCCGTAATAGTCGAAGGTCGCACCGTCGAAATTACCGAACACGGTGTCGTCGTTGGCATGGGCCATCGCGTGGGCGTGCTGCGAGGGATGCCAAGCCGCGCCCGCCTCCTGGTGGCAGCCAATGCAGGTGTCGCTGCCGACGAAGGCAAGCCTCTCGGGCTCAAGCTCTGCGGGCTTCGACGGCGCGCGGGCCAGGAACTGCCAAGCCAGACCCACCGCCACGACGAGCATGGCGGCGGCCCCCGCCGCGATCCAAAGCCGCCGCGAGGATCCGCCCCGCGCCGGCTGCTCTTCCCGCCGCGCAGGCGGTTCTTCCGGCCGCGCCTGTTGCTTTGCCGGCTTTACAGGCCGTTTCGCCTGCTTGGATTTCGAGGGGAATTTACGGCGGCGGGTCACGCGTATCCTTGCTCAAGCCCCGCTCCCGAAGGTCTGTGAGACAGCCCAGACCTCTCGAAGGGGGACAAGGGCAAGTCTATCCCCGCCTGGAAAGGCGGGGATCACTTTTTGCCTCTACCAGCGGGGAGGAGCCCCTTTACGCCTAGACCGCGTCTTTCGCGGCCTTCACGGGGCGCACCTTGAGAACCTTGCGGGCCGGCTTCGCCTTGAAGACGGTCGGTTCCTTGGTGAAGGGGTTGATGCCCTTGCGCGCCTTGGTGGCCGGCTTCTTGACCACGACGAACTTGGCGAAGCCAGGCAGCATGAACTCGCCGGTCTTCTTCATTTCCTTGTAGCCAAAGGCTGCCAGCGATTCGAGGACGGCCTTCACGTCCTTCTTCGTCAGCTCAAGCTCGTCGGCAATATTCTGAATGAGTTCGGTTTTCGACATCATGTGATTCTTAACTCCTGAAAAAGGAAGGCCTCGTCCGTCCCGCCTGACCGCAGCCACGGGCCATGCCTATGACGCATGGCTGATTCGGCCGCGATTGTCTGCATATGGACCGGGATATTCCCGTGAAATCCGGGGGAAAACGCTCCTACTCCCCGCTGGGCGAGGCGTCAACCTCATTGGTCGGAATGAAAGAAGGCGGCCCATCGCCGGGCCGCCTTCTCGCAGTCTAGTTGCCCGTGGGCATGGGGATGTTCACCCCATCCTTCTCAAGCTGCAAGGGATTGCTATTGCTTAGGGGGGAAGATCTCTTTCCAGTCATTCTTCATGTCGACCACAATCCAGCCCTTGTCGGGCGCGTCGGTCAGCGCCTTGTCGAGGCGTCCGATCGACGAATCGCGATCATAAGCGTATTCGCGTTCCGCATCCGTGTGATGAACGATCAGGCCGAGCCGCGGCCCCTCGCCCGCCGTGGTCCAATCCAGCATCTGGTAGTCGCCGTCAGAATTGCCGAACGCCGCGATCGGGCGCTGTCCGATATACTCGTTGATGCCGACCGGCTTGCCGTCCTTGTCGTCGATGAAGTGCACCTCGGGCAATCGAATGAGCGTCGGCTCGCCGTCGATCACCTCGTATTTCGTCTCGATGCTGGAGCCTACAACCTGCGCCGGCGGAATGCCGTAAACGCCTTCCGAGAAATTCCGCACGAACTCGATGCCGCCGCCGGAGACGATATAGGTGGTGAAGCCCTTGTGGCGCAGATAGGCGAGCAGCTCGAGCATCGGCTGATAGACGAGGCTGGTGTAGCCGCGCTCGAAGCGCTCATCCTTGGCGGTGGCCAGCCAATCGCCGACGATGGTCTGGAATTCGGCCGGCGACATGCCGGCATGAGTCGCGGCTAATATCTTGACGATGCCTTTCTCGCCGGATGCGGCGAGCGTTTTCATGTCACCTTCAAGCACGGCCTTGAAGGGCTGCGTGTCCTTCCACTCCGGGTGCTCCGGCGCCAATTCCTTCACGCGGTCGAGCGCGAAGGCGAGCTGCGTATACATCGGCTGCTCAAGCCATAACGTGCCGTCGTTGTCGAACGTCGCGATACGGTCCTTGATCGGTACGTAATCACCGCTCTCCGGCTCTGCCACCTTCGTTACGAAATCGATGATGGCTTGCTTGGTGGGCCCGTCGTTCCAAGACGGCAGGGGATCGGCGTCTTGCGCGGACGCAGGGACGATCACGAGGAGCGCGACGAGCGCGATCGCCGGACGAAACAGCTTGGTCATGATGGCTGCACCTGAGTTGGACCGGGGACGGGCCGGGCGGCGTTTTCCGCCCGGCACCGTGTTTTCTCTACTGGAGGTCACTCTGAAGCTTGCCGAGGGCCTTTTCCAGTTCCTCCATTTGCCCGCCGACGGTGAAGCTCGCCGGCTTCTGGCGGGGCGGATAGGTCTCGAAGGTCTTCAGGAACTTGCCGACATAGGCCTGCGCCGGGACCAAGATGTAAGCGCGCGAGATCATCCAGTCGTAATAGGTATTGGACGTGATATCGGCGCGCTCATAGGGATCGCGGCGCAAATTGAAGATCTTGGGCACGCGCAATTCGGTAAACGGATTGGCCCAGATCTTCAGCGTGCCCGGCGTGCGCTGCTCCATGAATACGACCTTCCAATCGTGATAGCGCAGCGCCATGAGGTCGCCGTCGTCGGAGAAGTAGAACACCTCGTCGCGAGGCGCCTTTTCCTCCTTGCCCGTCAGGTGAGGCAGGAAGTTGTAGCCGTCGAGATGGACCTTGTAAGTGGTCCCGCCTGCCTCGTAGCCGTCGAGAAGCTTCTCCTTGACGTCGGTCTGACCGGCGGCGGCGGCGAAGGTCGGCAGCCAGTCCATATGGTGCATGATGTCGTTGGACACCGAGCCCGCCTCGATCTTGCCGGGCCAGCGCACCATGGCCGGCACGCGCCAGGCGCCTTCCCAATTCGTGTTCTTCTCGCTGCGGAACGGTGTGGTGCCGGCATCCGGCCAAGTGTTCTGATGCGGTCCGTTGTCGGTCGAGTAGAACACGAGAGTGTTGTCAGCGATGCCCAGATCGTCGAGCGCCTTCAGGAGCTCGCCGACATGTCTGTCATGGAGAACCATGCCGTCGGAGTACTCGTCCTGCCCGGAGATGCCGCGGTCCTTCTCCGCCACGTGGGTGCGGAAATGCATATGCGTGCCGCTCCACCAGACAAAGAACGGTGTGCCCGACTCGTTGGCCTTCTTGATGAAGTCGATAGCCGCGGCAACCGTTTCGTTGTCGACGGTCTCCATGCGCTTTTTAGTGAGCGGGCCGGTGTCCTCGATCTTCTGCTTACCGACCTTGCCGAAGCGCGGGTCGACCGTTGGGTCGTCGGTGTCGGTCGCCCAGCTATGCATCACGCCCCGAGGGCCGAACTTTTCGCGGAATTTCGGGTCCTTCGGATAGTCCTCGTTCTCGGGCTCTTCCTCGGCGTTCAGGTGGTAGAGGTTTCCGAAGAACTCGTCGAAGCCGTGCAGGGTCGGCAGGAACTCGTTCTTGTCGCCTAGATGATTCTTGCCGAACTGGCCGGTGGCGTAACCTTGGGCCTTGAGCAGGGTGGCGATCGTCGGGTCTTCGACGCGCAAGCCGAGATCGGCGCCGGGCAGTCCGACCTTCGAAAGGCCCGTGCGGAACACGCTCTGGCCGGTGATGAAGGACGAACGGCCCGCCGTGCAGCTCTGCTCACCGTAATAGTCGGTGAAGATCATGCCTTCGTTGGCGATCCGGTCGATATTCGGCGTTTTGTAGCCCATCAGGCCCTTGGTATAGGCGCTGATATTGCCTTGGCCGATGTCATCACCCCAGATGACGAGGATGTTCGGCTTGTCGGTCTTCGCTTCGGTGTCTTGTGCCCAAGCCGGGCCGGCCACGGTGACCGCAAGGAATGCAGCCGCCGCGATCAGGCCGGCGCAAGCCGGTCCGTGGTTTCGCAGATACATCAGACGCTTCTCCTCTTTGTACGCAATGCGTCGAGTCGCGCGCCTGGTGGAGCAGGCCCGCGCTCGCCCATTTTTGTCCCGGGCCGTGCGCACGGCCACTTACCCTTTCGGGACAACTCTGCATGGTATATTTCAACCATATTCTGGAATCGCTCAGATGACCGGATTGGGCCATGGACGCGCGAACGATGGATTTGGGTGGCGCCCTGGATCTGCTGGCAGCCCAAGGGTGGTTTTCCCAACGTTCGGCGGAGACCCGCGCCCGTCTCGGCGCCATCGCCAAGCTCCGCAGCTTCGCCAAGGGCGATCGCATCTATCTGGCCGGCGACGCCCCCAATGGCATGTTTGGGCTTATCTCGGGCTCGCTCAATCTTTCGATCCCGCGCGCGGACGGCGAGGACTACACGGTGCATCGCGCCGGCACCGGATTCTGGGTCGGCGACCTCGCGTTGTTTTCGGGAGGAAGCCGCCTCGTCTCGGTTCATGCCGCCGAGCCCACACTGATGGTGCAGCTTCCGGTGCATGACCTCAGACGGCTGGTGGAGAAGGATCCCAAGCTTTACGGCGACTTCTACGCTCTGACGTACGAGAACTTCAGCACGGCGTTCCGAATCATGTCCAATCTCGCTCTCCCCTCGACGGAGAAGCGGGTGGCCGATCGGCTGCTGCTCGAGCTCGATACGCGTGCGGACGCGGCGGGCTGGGTTCCCGTGTCGCAATCTGAATTGGCAAGCCTGACCGCCCTTTCTCTGCCCACGCTCAAGCGCATCATCCGGCGCTTCGTTGAGGCGGGGCTCGTCGATCAGCAATACGCGCGCATTCAGGTGCTCGACAGAGACGCCCTCGCGCGGCTCTGTCGAGGCTGAAGGTTCTAGATCAGGCCTAGCGAATGCAAGCGTTGTACTGGTTCTTCCACTTCCGATTGCGAGTCTCCTTGTAGCGCTTGTAGTAGTAGGTGCAGTTGTTTGTGGCCTTGGCGTGGCCCCAGCCGACCCCGGTCCCGACCCAGAGCGCGTTCCCGCCCCAGCGTGCCGCGCTGCCGATCGTTTTGCCGGTATTACGCGCCGCCCTGCCGACCGACTTGCCGACATTCTTCGCCACTTTCGGCGGCTTGTATTTCTTCGCTTCCGCCGGCGTGTCGAAACTCGCGCTGACGAAGAACGCGGCGACTGCGCAAATCATTAGAGCTGCTATCGTTTTCATAGTTCCACCCTCCCTCTTTGAAATTATTGCCCCGGTACCGAAAGCGGCATCGATATCGTGAGCACGCCGAGGTCACCCTCCAGCCGGTTCTGGACATCGAAATCGTGCATCCAGCTCAGCTGGCTGCTGACCGGAAGCTTGCCGAGATTGAAATTGAACGTCGCAATAGGCCCGACGGCCGTCGCGCGGCCCTTGAAGGCGCCCAACCGGGCCCCGGCGCCGCTATCGCCGGTGACCTGCTGATAGTGAAAGCCGGCAACGCCGACGGCGAATTTCGGTGAGAAGTGCTGCAGCACCGCGAATTCGACATGGAACTCGGTTCCGGTCTCGTAGTCGGTGTCGGGGTTCTCCCAGTTGAAGGTGAAGCCGGGCGCGGCGGAGATCTCGAGGCCGATATTCGGATCGAGCCATGTCACCGCTCCGATTGTCGCGAGTCCCCAGTGGTTGAAGGCGAGATTCGAACTGCTGCTATTGTCCCATGGGCCGATCGGCACGTTGAGCAGCGCGCTCAAATTCCAGTGCCAGTTCCCCTCGTGCCAGCCGATGACCGCGTTGAGCACGGGATCGCCGAACTTCGTCGAGCTATCGCTTTCGCTGAAAGTCTGGCCGCGGGTGAAGGTTCTGTCGATCGGCGGCCCCAAGCTCAGGGTCGCGAGGGCATCGAGATCGAAGTCCACATCCTTCGAGCCGAATGGCACGATGGCGCCGAACCCGACATTGCCGCCGAGGACCTGCCCCGGCGCCACCCACAAGACCGATGGCAGGTTGTAGTAAACCCTTCCGGTAACATCGGCCTTCGCTTCGATCAGCAGCTCGCGCTGGAGGTTGAGATTGCGCGCGGCCGGGGCGATGTCTTGCAAGGCGACGCCGACCGCGGATGCGCCGCTGGCCGTGCCCTCATAATAGAGATTGACGTCGATGAAATAGGTGCCCGGCGGCGGGAGGAACCCCGCCATCGAGGTCTTGGTGCCGATGGCGTACCAGCCCGCCGCATTCTCGGCGGCGGACGCCATATCCACAGGCATTGCTAAGGCCGCCACGGCGCCCCAGGCCATTGCTGCATATGTCCTAGGCATTGTGCGTCTCCCTCGTTTCCCTCTTTTTCAAAGCATGATCCCGACGCGCTGGACGAACCACACCGCCGCCAGCGATCCGATCCCGTAGCCGGCGACCGTGCGCGCCCAAGACACTTTCAGATCGAGCAATCGATCCACGACGACCTTCAGCCCCAGAACGGCAAACACGAAGAGAAGCTGGCCGGCTTCCACGCCAAGATTGAAGGTCAGCAGCGCAAGCGGCACGTCGGACTGCGGCAGGCCGATCTCTTTCAGCGCGCCGCCGAAGCCGAGGCCATGCAACAGGCCGAAGGCGAAGGCGATGACCCAGGGCGCCTTGCTGACGAGATCGTTCTCCTCGCGCTTCGGACGGATGGTCTCCGCGGCGACGAACATGATGCTGAGCGCGATCACTGCTTCCACGGGCGCTTGCGGAATCTGCGCCCAGCCGAGCGCCGCCACGGCCAACGTGATGCTGTGGGCCACGGTGAAGGCGGTGATGACCTTCACCAGCATCCAGGTGTTGCGCACGAGCAGAAGCAGCGCCAGCACGAACAGCAGATGGTCGATGCCGAGCAGGATGTGCTCCACGCCAAGGAGGAAGTAGGTGCGCGCGGTGTCGAGCCAGGTCGGCGCGGCGGCAACGATGAAGGAAGGCTGGTCCGGAGTCAGGCGAGTTGCTTGGACGGCACCATCCAACGACTCGACCCGAACCACGACATCGGTGAACGTGGCAGCCAAGCCATCGATCGAAACCTGATGGTCCGCGAGACCGCCAGGGCACTGAACGACAAACTGCTCCAGGAGGGCGTTGCCGGCGCGCTCGGTGCGCGGCGGCACTTTGTCGGTGCATTTGTCCGGCAGGCGCACATAGAGCCCAAGGCGCATGTCGCCGCGCGCGGGCACCTTGAAGCGCACATTATATATGTCGGCGCCGGTCTGCTTGATCTCAAGGAAGCCCGGGCGCAGCTCATGCGCCAGACCGGTGCCGGGCAGAAGCAGCAGAAGCGCGAGTGTGGTGAAGAGCCGGATCATGGTTGCGACTCCGGCTGTCGCGGCGCGTCCTCGACGGCGGGCAAGACGACATCGTATTTGGCAAGCAGCTGGTCGTAGGCTTGCGCCTGGAAGTCGTCACGCTTCTCGGTCCGCCATTTTTGCGCCACGGCGTCGCGGACATCGGCAAGCTTCGGATCGTAGCCGTCGATGCGCTTGGTGACGCGCACGAGATGCAGGCCGTACGCGGACTGGATCGGCCCGGCCCATTCATTCTCCGGGAGATCGGTGAGATTGGCCGCGAAGGCCTCGCCGAAATTGCGTTCGATACCGCCCAGCGGTGTGAGCTGCATCTGCCCCGGCAGCAAGGTCGGGTCGCCGACATCGGCAGGAATACCGTCCGACGCCTTCAGAACCTTGAGCGCCTCATCAGCCCGCACAAGTGCCCCCTCGCCCGACTTGCCGGGATTGAGGAACACTTGCTCGAAAGCGAGACGCGGCTCCACGCGGAAGTCTGCTCTGTGGTCGTCGAGATAGTCTTGAAGCGTGGCGTCGTCGGGCTGCAAGAGTTCGTCGGCAGGCTCGGTGACGAACTCCATCTTCTGCTGCATGCGGCGGCGGATCAGCGTGTCGTCGCGATCGAGCCCAAGTTTGATCGCCTCCCGGTAATACACCTCCTCCTTGATGTGAGCGTCGACGAGGCCCCGAAGCTCCTCGGGGCTTGGCGGGCGCTGCCAAGTCTTGGCGAAGACCTGTGCCAGCTGCTGCACCCGTCCCTCGGTGACGACGATCCTGTCGCGCGGCTCGTCCGCACTGTCATCGACCAGTGCGTAGATGCCGAACACCACCGCGCCGATCAGCACGAAATGCACCAGCGGTTCGCGGACGATTTTCGACAGGACGGTCATGGGCGCTCGGTCCTATCCTTTCGGCGTGTACCAGATCACGGCGGTGCTCCTAGCAGCGATAGATGCCAACGGCGCACCGACGCACAGTCCGACGGGCCACACCGGCGACGCTGACCGGCGTGAGTGGGCGGCCAATTCGAGCGTCAGCGGTCGAGATGATACCCTGATCGCGAAGGGTCGAGAGTCGCTCACCAATTGCGAGTCCACCAAATCCGACCATGCCGGCCAGCACTAGCAAGCCAAGTTTCCTCGATATGCTCATTGTTTGCCTCCTATGATGAAGTTGCTCGGCAATTCGCCCATGTCCTTCATCTTCTTCAGTTCTGCTATGTCCACCTGCTTGGCACCAGCTGGCGCCTCGAAGCTGAAGCCGTCGGCCGCGACCTCGTCGCCCGTCTTCCAGTCCCTGACCTGGACGCTGTATTGCGGGTCGCCGTCGATGAGCTTGGACGTGATTGTATACCGGCAAGGATAGGGACGATCACCCTGGGCGATCCAGATTTGCCAATCGACCTCCTTGGCTCGAAAAGCGAGGTGATCGCATTCGGTGCCGCCAATCACGCCGCTGCCGAGGTCCTTCACGTCGACCACGTTGGCCATCAACTCATCGTAGGCATTGGTGAGAAGCAGGTCCGCGGCTGGAAGGGGCCTGTTGTATTTGTCCTTCAGTTCGTCGACCAAATGATCAATCGAGCCGGGAATTTCGACCTGAGTGTAGACATTCTTGTTCTTGCCCAGCACCGTCAGCGTCTTTCCGTCAAAGACGGTTTCGATATCAGCGAAGCCGCCCGACCGCGAGGCCCGAATTTTGTCAGGCCGGGTCAGTACGACAGCACCTGAATTCGCCAGTGCGAGCTTTTGCCCCTCTTCGGTGACGACCTCGAGGATGGCATCGAACTCAAACGAAATGGCCTTCTGGGCGGCCGCATAGTCCGTCATTGCTTTCAGCAGGACCTTCGCTTCTTCCTCGCCGGCCACCGCACCCGGCGAAGTCGCCATCCCGGCAACCAGCGTCAGCGCCAGTGCCGATGCTCCTGCAACAAATAGTCTCCTGAGCTTTCGCATTAGGCTGGCCATAAGTCATCAGCTCCTCTGTTGGTTGCCGAATGCTCGTCGAGGATCGTCATGAGGTAGTCACTCCGTCCTCCCGCGCACCAGCCCCTATCCTTTCGGCGTGTACCAAATGGGTGATGTGTAGGCGCGCTCCTGGCCTGAGACCGGGGCACCCTCGGGGATGTCGACCCCGAAGCGTAACGCGTCGTAGGTCGACCAGCGCGGTGTCGGGATCTCCAGCACGCGGACGTAATAGAAGGCCTTCTGACTAGGATCGAAGTCCGGGTCGGTCCACACCGCCGCGAGCTCGGACTCGCCGATCGTGTTGGTGAAGCTCGCCGTCTTGGCGTCCACCGTGTTGCCGACCGGCGGCACCTTGCCGTCCGCGCCCGGCTTGCGATCACCGCTCCACACCACGTCGTAGACCTTCTCGTGGGTCTCGCCGTCCGCATCCAGCCAGCCCTTGATGATTTGGATGCGGTCGAGATTGCCGCCGATGGGGTCCTTCAGCGCAAACGCCATGAAGGTCGGCGCCTTGGCCTCGTCGGGCTTGGCCGGCAAATCGCCGCCCATGGGCACGCCCTTCTCGTATCCGGCGAAGGCGGGCGTGCGGCTCGCGATATCGGCATCGTTGTAGTTCCAGCCACCGAAGAAGCGCACGCCCATGCGGCTGCCCGTGGTGGCGTAGGTCTCTTTGCGCTCCATGGCGTCGAAGATCAACTCACGCGTATTCTCCGGGGCCCAGACGGCGGCGAGCCCAGAGCTCACCATCTGCCAGCCCATGATCGTGCCGACATCCGTCTTCATGAAGGGATGCATCATGCGCTCGGGGCTCGGTTCGGCACCGGAGTGCTTGCCGAAGAAGTTGTCCTCTTGCGCCGTCGCCAAGGAGGTGTGGCTATCGGTGGAGCCGACCAAGCCGAATTTGTAGGGATTGGTCCCAAGCCTGGCTTCAAGTTGGAGACCGCGTTTCAAAGCCGAGCGGGTATACTCGCCCGCCAGCATGTCGTCGGTCTTGGCTTGCGAAGCGTCGAGATTGCCGATGTCCCACGTCTCGTAATTGGCGAACTCGTCCTCCGGCGACAGATAGGGATGCGTTTCGCCGTCCCCCTTGATCTGCGTGGCTTCGTAAAGCGGCTCCCACTTGTCCCGCTGGTCGACATAGAGCTTGTCGAGCTTGCGGCCCGTATACTGCTCATCGACGGGAAACATGATGCCGTTCGACAGATTGCCGTTATGGGCAATCGCGAGAACGTCGCCACCGGTCGTTTGCTCATAGGTGTCGAGCCATTTGTAGAGCTCGAGAGGATCGGTACTGCCTTGGGGCTCGACCGTGGTGTAAGGCACCATGCGGAGCGCCTTGTCGGCATCGTCCCGATAGACGACCACCCGGTGCAGATTGTTGCCCTTGGCCAGCGACGTCCATTCATAGCCGATGAAGGCCGTGAAATTGCCGGGGTCGTTGAACTCCTCGGCCGCGTCGACCGTTTGTTTCCAAGCCGATTTGTAGGGCCGGGAGTCCGGCGTATACATCAGAGACGCCGGAAACTCGCCTTGCGAGAAGAGCCCGATGAGCTCCAACGCGACATCGACGCCCTTACCCGCCTGGAGCCGTTCGTACCAGTCCTTACCCTTTGGATCGGAGAGGATGTGCGGCTTGCCGGCAAACATGTCCGGGAAAAATCCCATATTGTCGGAGTGATCCGCCACGACGAGGAAATCGAGGGGACGCGATAGTTTGACGGGCAGCCCTGTCGCGGAGTTCATCTCTTCGCCGCGGGCAAAGCGATAGGCTTCGCGCACACCGAGACGGTTGCCGAACGCCCCTGCATCCATGGACATGGCCGTATGCAGATGCGTGTCGCCCCAGAGAGGCCGGCTCGGGAAGCCGCGCTGCGCGTAAGGCGAATAGGTCTTGCCCTTATAGGCGCCGTAGAGCACCTCCTCGCCGTCGGGCGGCGGCGGGACTTGGGCCCAGACGGGGTACGCGCTCATCAACATGGCGACGGCCGATATGCCGGCGAGAGACGTTATGAGTGTGCGCATTGTTTTTCCTCCTTATCCTTTCGGCGTGTACCAAATGGGTGAGGTGTAGGCGCGCTCTTGCGTCGTCATCGGCACCTCGTCGGACATGTCGATGTCGAAGCGCTTTGCCTCGTAGGCGGTCCAGCGCGGTGTCGGGATCTCGATGACGCGCGCGTAGTAGAAGGCCTTCTGGTTCGGATCGAAGTCCGGATCCGTCCAAACCGAGATCATCTCGGGATCTCCGATCGAGTTGCTCCACGTGGCGTTCTCGAAATCGACCGTGTTGCCCACGGGCGGCACCTTGCCGTCCGCGTCCGGCTTGCGGTCGCCGCTCCACACGACGTCGTAGACCTTCTCCTCGGTCTTGCCGTCCGCGTTCAACCAGCCCTTGATGATCTGAATGCGGTCGATGTTGCCACTGTAAGGGTCTTTGGCCGCCGCGACGAGGAAGGTCGGCGCTTTGTCCTCCGGTGCGTCTTTGAGATCGCCTCCCATGGGCACGCCTTTGGCGTATCCGGCCGTCGCCGGCAGACGCGTCTTGGTATCGGCCTCGTCGAACTCCCAGCCGCCGAAGAATCGCACGGTCATGCGCGGGCCCGTGGTGGCGTAGGTCTCCTTGCGCTTCATGGCGTCGAAGATCGCCTCACGCGTGTTCTCGGTGGCCCAAACCCCGGCATACCCAGAGGCGGCCTGTTGCCAGCCTTTGACAGTGAACTCCGGATCAGGTGCCTCGATGACGATGTGCTCCCAGCGATGGGGCTCGGGCTCGACGCCGGAATGCTTGCCGAAGAAGTTCTCCTCCTCGACCGCGGCCATTGACGTATGGGAGTCCGTCGAGCCGACCATGCCGAACTTGTAGGGGTTCACGCCGAGCTTCTCGTCGAGCATCAGGCCGGTCTTGAGCGCCTGGCGGGCGTATTCCCATTGCAGCATGTCGGGGGACTTGGCCTCGGTGCCGTTGAGGTTCGACTTGTCCCAGGTCTCATAGTCGGCGAACTCGTCGTTCGGCGACAGCATCGGATGGGTTTCGCCGTCGCCCTTGATCTGGGTGACCTCGACCAGAGGCTCATACTGCGCCCGCATGGCTGCGAGCTCTTTGGTCAGCGGCTTGCCGTCGAAGGTTTCGACCGTGAACATCCGGCCATTCGACAAATTGCCGTTATGGGGAATCGCGAGAACCTCGGCACCGATCTTGTCCTCGATCGCAGAAAGATGCTTCCAAAGATTTTCCGGGTTCTTGCTGTCGTATTGCGAGAAGGGAATGGTGCGGTTTGCGACGCTTGAGTCGCCGCGGAAGATCACGTTGCGGTGGAGGTTGTCGCCGCCGATGGCCGTCCACTCGTAACCGATCAGCGCCGTGAACACGCCCGGCTCGTTATACTTATCGGCCAGCGCGGTGTAGTTCTGCCAAGCGTTCTTGACGGCCTTGTCACTCTTGATCGGCGGCTCGTCGCCCGACAGCGAACCGACGATCTCCATCGCCGTATCGAACTTCTTCTGATCGTCGCCTTCCGTCAGGGCGTCGTACCATTTCTTGCCGGCTTCCGTGGCGAGGATCTCCTGATCGCCGCCGAGCAATTGGGGCATCAGGCCGTACATCTCGGCGTGATCGGCGATGACGAGGAAATCCAGCGGTCGCGAAAGCTTGGCGCTAAGGCCGTGCGTGGTGGTGATCTCCTCGCCGCGCGCGAAGCGGAACGCATCCTCCTGGCCGATGCGGTTCATCGTGCCGGCATCGACGGACACCGCCGTGTGAAGATGGGTGTCACCCCAAAAGACCTTGGTCGGGAAGTTGCGGCCCGCGTAAGGAGAGAATTGCGGCGGCGCGATCTCCGCCACGCCTTCCTTCGTCGGGAGTTGGATGACTCCTTCTCCAACTGGTTCCGCCCAGGCCACCGTCGAAAACAGCCACACGGCGCATAGGGATAGTCCACTCGTGACCAGCGACGCCTTCAAACTCATGCAATCCTCCTCGTTTCGCTTTTTCGTTGGACTTATTCACCCACCCGTTGGAAACAGCAGCTGCACCTGGAAGCGCAGCTGCCAGTCCGGTCCGCCTGCGGGCGTGATGACGTTGTCGTAGGCGCTGAGCGACATGTTCACGGGCTGCGACCCGAGATTGAAGACGCGGCATAGAAGGCGAAGCGGCCGTGCTTGGCTTCGAAATTGGCCATGATAATGGGGCCGTCCAAGGCCTCGATGAGATCGACCGGATCGGCATAGACGTCGAAACCGAGCCCGCGGGCCGTAGCATCGCCCTCCAACCACAGCGCCCAGGCATAAAGCCCGCCGTCATAGGTCCAGCCGGAAGGCACCGGCGCCGGGTCCTGCGCGTGCGCAATCGCGGGAAGACTGGCAAGAGCCATTCCCCCAAGCACTGCCAACCAGGTCCGACGCCTCATACTTATGCTCTCGCTCTACTTGGGCGTCAGGATAGTGGGGCTTGGGCGGCTTGGGCGCGCTTTTTGGGTGTGGGGCCTTCAATTCCTGGCACTTGTTGCGTGCGGGCAACAGACCGAAGGGCAGAAAAAGAGGCGCCCCGAAGGGCGCCCCCGACCAAAGCGATTGCTGTGAGGCGGCTCTCGGTGTCGATGGAGCGGGTCAACCGCTCGAGCCGACTTGCAACATTCACCGTATCGCCAATGACGGTGAAATCCATGTAACGCTCCGATCCGATGTCGCCCACGACGGCGGGGCCGTAATTGACGCCAATGCCGACGCCCAGGGGTTCCTTACCAGCGGCAACACGCTCAGCGTTCCAATTCTTCATGATCGAAAGCATTTCGCGGGCACAGGTCAACGCGTTGGTGGCGTGGGTGCCCCCGTCTTCCGACACGCCGAATGTCGCAAGGATAGCATCGCCGATATAGTCGTCTCGACCGTCCAGGGTGCTGGGAAACGACGTGATGTCATGGGAAGCCCCTCTTTGCTTCCCCTCGCGCAGGCTGAGTGTAGCAGCGTACATGGGAATGTGTTGCGCTAAGTCAGACGCCCGCTTGCCGCCGGCGACTAAAGCCCGCATCTTGTCAGGCAAAATGGAACCGACTGGGAGGATGTTTCGATGGAGGATACAAAAGAGTTTGCAAGAGAACTAGCCGCGCTAATCAAGCGGTACATCGACGGGGGCTGCGACCCGCAGGATGTCGCTGACGAACTAGCGCGTGAGGCAAACTATGTCTTTGGACACTACAACCTTGAGATTTATCTCGAAAAGACCTCGAAGGGTTAGACTGGCGTCGCTGACCAGCGGCGTAAGTCGGGTTCATTGCAAACCACCTCTGTGCTTTCCCCGCGCAGGCCGAGTGTAACAGACAAAAAGAGACTCGGAGTTTCCGCAGGGTCGGCATCACACGCTACTTCACGCTCGGCGACTAGAGCACACGAGGCCCGGCACACTTAAAGCCGGGCCTATTGCTTCTTTTTCTTGCTTTGAGTTGCTGTCGCGTCGGCCAAACAGTTTGCGATAAACTGTTCCCTTTCAGGAGTTCTAAGATACGGCCTGGCCTGATCCGCCTTGGCCTCGCAAGCGCGTCTGACCTCATTTGAGACTTGGGCATAGGTTGGACTTGTCGCTGCAATAATCACCGCGAGAGCCCCGATGCTAGTCGTTACAGATTTGAGTGTCATTGGACGTCCTCCCTTTGGCCTAGCAACTCCGGCAGCTTAGCAACATTTACAGCAATGCGCCGCGCCTCATCGAAGGTCAGCACTCCAGCGATGTTGGCGTCGTGCGATGTCTCGCGAGCGTAGACGTAGACGAGCGCTTGACCGGTCGCGTCCAGCACCTTGAACCCTCCCGGCGTCTGCTCGACTTGCCAGGGTGGTGGGAAGCGGCGCGGTGATGTCATTGGGAGCCTTTCTGTCCGACCACCACCTAGATTTGGCCCCTCTACTTTGCTAGCAAGAGCTTCAACCCCGATTGGGAGGAATAAAATGCTCAACAAGCTCCTTCTTACCGCGATTACGGCCGGTCTGGCCGTCACGTTGTCCCTTCAAACCGCTCCGGCTGAGGCTGCTAACCATATGATGAACGGTATGACGTGCAAGGAAGCCGCCAAGAACCACTTTCCGAATGATCGCAAAAAGCGACGTGAATGGGCGAAGGACTGCAAGAAAATTTGGAAGGCTCACAAAGGCAAGTAAGCACCCTGCCCGGACTTCAAATTCTGACTTTGGAAGGGGGGCCTGCTAGCCCCCTTTCTATTTTAGGAACGCTAGCGTCTAACAACCTAAACCCACCTGGCGTCTGCTCGACGGTCCAGGGTGCTGGGAAACGTCGTGTCATTGGGAGCCTCCCTCAAAGCTCCTCCCGCGATCCGAGCATATAAGCAAAAAAGAAAGCCCCGGGCCATTCGGGCCCGGGGCTAGTTATTCGTTCCCAGGGACAGGGAAACGATGAGGAACCTATCGTATCCCTCGTGGCTACAAATTGACGGGAATCAAATTGAGAAGACCCGGCACGCTGGTGGAGATGCCGGGCCTTCGCCCGCATCAGCGTCGGGGGATGAGGGGTCAACGACGCCTCGCGGGCGTCAATATGAATTGGTGGAAGCCGCGTTGTCGCTTTGACGCAAATCAAGCGCGCCCGGTATCTGCTCGACCGTCCGGGGTGGTGGGAACCGGCGTGATTTCTCAGCCTCACGTCTAGGTGAAAATTTGGAGAACCTCGTCTTCGGTTAGCACTGGGGTGATGTGGTTGAAATTCAGGTCGGTCCAATGCTTCTGGATTTTACCCAGCGAGGTCGCATCTTCTGCTTCTACGACGCACCAGCACTCCAGCATGGTTGCCGAGTACCAGATGCTCACAAGTTTGACATTCTCCGGAACGCCCGGCCCCGATGCCTTGAGCCTCGCGACGTTCTCGTCGCGCTTCTCAGGATCAATCTCACAATAAATCATAAATTTCATGTGTTTCAGTCTCCTGAACGGCGTGATTTCATGGGAGCCTCCCTTGATTCTCCCACCGCGCGATCAGCATCGCAAGAATGGCAGTCAGGGGCTAGGCTTGTCGCGCGCATGTCGCGTTTATGGCGCGCTCGGATCCGTCTTTTTGATTACATAACCAGCCTTGCTCAGACTTTCGACTACCTTGTTAGCTCTAAAATGAGCTTCCGTGGGGTCCATTGTTTGAGCGGGCCAAACGGTGCCGTGTGGGGCGGGCCCTTCGTGTGTCATCGCGGATATAATCGCGTCCCTCATCGCTCTCAGCATTTCTCCATCGGACATTAGAAGTCTCCTGTTGCGTAGAGCACCTTGTAGCCGCCCGGTATCTGCTCAACCTGCCAGGGTGCTGGGAAACGTCTTGAAGTCATGGGAGCCTCCCTCATTGGCTCCCCACGCAAAGCTGGGCATAACATTCAAAGTGCGCAGCCTTAGGGGTAATCAATACTTAATTCCAACACACTCAAATGGTCCTACCATTGCCACGCTAAGCGCAACGCCTGGGGGTTACGACGATGCACGCGCACGCAAAGGTTACGCGAGACCAATTCGAGGTCAGAGACGATTTGGTCGTCCACACGCCAACTGGGGCAGAATTCACTCCACATCCAGAACGTGAAGACTCTGTCCTCGTGTGGACCGGAACAATTGGCAAGAAGCTGTCGAGTGGCACCGTCTATCGGTACGCCGACGTGTTGGATGTTATGAGGGCTATTTGGCGGGATCGGTCGAAAAGACTCGAAGGTGCAGCCGCGGCATAGCGAAGAGTGCGCGCTGCCAGAAGCCGTTAGTGTCCCTTTAGCAACACCGCACGACCTATTTCCATTTCTGCGCGAAGGGTGCCCGACAATCGCCACGGTCGTGACTGTAATGTGGCCTCGGAGCGCGCGAACCTTACGAGGGAAACTAGCGTTTGCTAGGGGGAAAAGCCGGGTCCGGGGGGCCGGGCTTTTTCTTCGCCCAGACTCCTGGACAAGAAGAAGCCCCGGACACGGGGGGAGAGCCGGGGCTTCGGGTTCCTTATGGGGGACCCTTAGTGATGGGAGGGAAACCATCACATCTAGAATCATTATAACACCTCCCCGGGGCTTCGGGTTCCTTATTAGGGCTCCGCTGGCTACCTAGAGGTTAGGGCTCCGCTGGCTACCTAGAGGGCTACCTTAAGCCAAAACGGCGACGTCGGGTGGGTTGTTAAGTTATTGAAAAGACTGGTACCGCTGACGGGATTCGAACCAGTGACCTCTTGATCCACAATCAAGCGCTCTAACCAACTGAGCTACAGCGGCACAGGCAGCCTTAATGCCCGGAACCTAAGGGCAGGCCCGACCCGTTGCAAGCAGGGCGGAACGGGCTGCGACCGGGTCAAATATTTTCGGGGTTCCGCTGATTTCACGATCGCTTTCGAAAAGCAAGGACCCGAACAAACAAAAGGCCCGGGCGGTGGGCCCGGGCCTTAGCAGTTACGCACATACGCACTGAACGCAACGCCACTTTCTGATGCTCCGTGGCGGATGATTGCACCACGGCGCTAGGATAGCTCTACGACGTCTTACGAACGGCCTCAAAGGAACGCGTTACCTGCCCCTTGATCGGCTCGCTGGTGTCGGCAGCGATCTTGGTCGTGAGCGCCCGAATCTCGCCCGCCTGGCTCGCAAACACATCGAACTGACTGCGGATGAAGCTGGACTGAAGCTCGACGATCTCTGCGAAGTTCTTCGCGCCGGCCAAGCTCTTGGCGAGGTCGAAGCCGGAATTGAGATTGCGCTGGGCGATGTCGATGAGCTTGCGGTTGAAGGCGGTCGCGCCCTGGCCCGCGGCATCGAAGGAGCGCTCAAGCGCATCGATCAACTCTTCGAGCAATTCCTTGCCGCGCTCATAGGCTTCGCGGGTCTGGTTCACGGTCTTTTCAGCAAGCGCGCGGACACTCTCGGGGACGGTCGTGTCGAGCTTGAGAGCATCGAACTCCTTAGCTACGGACTCGAATGTCTCCGACGCCGCCTCGACCGCTTCCTGGGGGGTCTCTGGAATTTTGGCTGGCTCGGTCATCATGGCACCTCTTTGTTGATCTCCTCGTCTCGACATATCGAGACTGAACGCGGATTCACCTTTGGTCGCCGCTTTTTGTTGCACTGCAATATAAATGGTGCGCTGCGATGCTTCAAGAGGCATTCTGCCTAAAGCCGCCGCTTTTTTGCCCTGTGGACGAAACGCTTGCTTTCGCCCTATGCATCAGATCGAATTCGCCTAAATTTAGTGGTTGAGTTCGAGTAGGCGCCCCAAGAGGCGTGTTCATGTGGCCGAGCCGAATCGTGCGTGAAAGCGCAGGACGCGCGCTCCATAGAGTATGTCATCGGGGCCGACCATGGCCGACCTCAGACTGCAGCGGCGCATCGAAGACGAAGACCGCGAGGCGCTTGAGCATATTGCTCGGGCGCTCGAAGGGCGCGTGTTGCTCGGTCCGGGTGCTGCGGCTCCTACCTCTGGGTCGGAGGGAGACGCTCGGGCCGAAGCCGAGCCCATGGATCCTCAGACCATCGATCCACAGACCATGGATCCTCAGACCGCGCTGACGCTCGCCCCGGAAAGCCTCGAGGTGCTGTTGGAGGCGATGCCGGCGGCGATCGGCCTCCTCAAGGGCGAGGCCCTGATCTATGCCAATAGCGCTTTCGCCTACGCGTTCGGCTACCGGTCTCCGTCTGAACTGATGGCAGCGGGCGGCCTCGACGCCATCCTGCCCGGGGGCGCGGCCCTATTCCACGACCCCGAAGAGGACGGGCGAACCGGCGAAGTCGATGCGGTCACGCGCTCGCGCCGCCGCCTCAAATTGGCGTTCGCAGTCTCGACGCTGGATGCCGCGGCGGAGACCACCCTTGTGCGGCTCATCGATCAGTCGGACTTCGAGCCCGAGCCGCCGGCCGTCCAAGACGCCGGGCCGCCTGTCCAAGACGCCGAGCCGTCTACGCCCCAGCCCGCGGCCGTTGCCGTGCCGGCATTACAAACCGACTGCGACGCGGATGCTGCGTCCCGCCGGCTCGACTTCCTCGCCAAAGTGAGCCATGAGGTCCGCACGCCGCTGAACTCGGTCATCGGCTTCACCGAGCTGATGCTCCAGGAGCGCTTCGGCGCGATCGGCAACCCGCGCTACCGGGGCTATGCAGAGGACATCCACCAAAGCGGGCTCTATGCACTCAGCCTGCTCAACGATCTGCTCGATATCTCCAAGATCGAGGCCGGCAAGTTCGAACTCGATTTCACAGCGGTGGACGTGGGCGAGGTGGTCGAAACGTGCGTCGCCAGCTTGCAGCCGCTCGCCAAGCGTTCGCGTATCGTGCTTCGGACTTCGCTAGCGGACGATCTCCCTCTCGTGGTCGCCGATCCGAGACGGCTCAAACAGATCCTGCTCAATCTTCTCACCAATGCCATCAAGTTCACCAAGGAGGGCGGACAGGTCATCGTGTCCGGCACAATTGTGGAGGGCGAGCTGCGCGTGCGGGTGCGCGACAGCGGCGTCGGTATGAGCAATAACGAGATCGCCTATGCCATGCAGCCCTTCCACCAACTCGACACCGCCCCGCGCCGGCAATCCGGGACGGGGCTCGGGCTGCCGCTCACCAAGGCGCTGGTGGATGCAAACCGCGCGCGACTGGAGCTGACCAGCGAGCCGGGCGTGGGCACTGCGGCCGACGTGATCTTTCCGGCAGAGCGGCTCTTCCGCTCCTAAGCGGGCCATCAGACGTCAACGTCATTCACCTTCGCAGCTGCGAAATCACTGCATAAAGTCAGATTATTGCGTGGCTTTCCATTGTTCTACTATGCGTTCGGGATTTATTACTATCATCCTCGAACGTTTCTAATGTATCTTCACTAATTAGAAGGCTTCTAAGTTTAGTTCCATTTCGATAATCTTGTTGACAGCACCTGAGCCCAAGCCTTAAGCGAGATAATAGCTATTCGACACAAGCCGGAACGGCGAAACTCTTTCAGTCCGATACCGGGGCCTTGAACCCCGGCCATTGGAGGCTCTTGATGCGTTGGTTACTGGCGTGCGCCGCGGCGCTCGCGATTGTCATTCCTGCTTTGGCGGTCTCTCTTGTCCGCGCCGAGGACTCCGGTGTCCACGCCGAGGACTTCGGCGAAGTCAATATCTACTCCTACCGGCAGCCCTATCTCATCGATCCGCTGCTTCGGGAGTTCACCGAACAGACCGGCATCAAAACCAATGTGATCTTCGCCTCCAAGGGTTTGATCGAGCGCATTCAGGCCGAGGGGCGCAACAGCCCGGCCGACCTTTTGCTCACGGTAGACATCGGCAATCTCACTCAGGCTACGGACGCAGGGATCGCCCAGCCGTTCGAATCCAAGGTGGTCACGGACGCGGTTCCATCGACGTATCGCGCCGAGAACAACGAGTGGATCGGCCTGACGCGTCGCGCGCGCGTTGTTTTTGCCTCAAAGGAGCGGGTGGGGCAGAAGGCGATTACCTATGAGGAACTCGCCGATCCAAAATGGCGCGGCAAGATCTGTGTCCGCTCTGGCCAGCATGTCTACAACATTGCATTGATCGCCTCGATGATTGCCCATCACGGCGAAGCATGGACGGAAGAGTGGCTGCGCGGCGTAAAAGCCAATCTCGCCCGCAAGCCCGCCGGCAACGACCGGCTTCAGGTCAAGGGCGTCTATGCCGGCGAATGCGACCTCGCCATCGGCAACACCTACTACATGGGCAAGATGCTCACGGACGAGAAGCACCCGGAGCAGAAGGAATGGGCGAACTCGGTCAACATGCTGTTCCCCAACACGAGCGACCGCGGCACGCACGTAAACGTGTCGGGCGCCGTCTTGGCGAAGAACGCGCCGAACAAGGACAATGCAATCAAGTTGGTGGAGTTTCTGGCGTCCGACAAAGGCCAGGAGATGTACGCCGAAGTGAACAACGAATACCCGGTAAAAGAAGGGGTTCCGTGGTCGGAGCTCGTGCAGTCTTGGGGGACATTCAAGTCGGACCCGATCTCGCTCAACGAGATCGTGGCCTTGCGCAAGACGGCAAGCGAGCTCGTGGACAAGGTTGGCTTTGATGAGGGGCCAAGCTCATGAGGGGACGACGATGAGCTTTCATAAAAAAATCGACAAGCAGGCTGGCCAGCAGGTTGTCATCCCGGCACGCAGTGGCGCGGAATGGCTGGTCGGCGTGGGCTTCCGGTGCTGGCTCGCCGGTTATGACACCGGCGATATCGCGTACTGGGAGAATGGCTGGAACGAATATAACCGCATCCTCGGAGCGTCCCGGGCAAAGCTTGCGGTGACGGAATTGGCTTGTTGGGTGCGGGCCGTGCGGTCATCGGCCTCGCGCAAGATCGAATATTATCCGTTCGGCTGCGCGGGCTTTTGCGCCGACGAATGTATGGCGATCTCTTTGATCGCTGCCTCGCAGCATCATCGCTGTCCCGCCATGCAGGCTTGCGCTCTGGCGCTGACCGGCTCCGAGCTGGTGGAGCCCGTGATCGATGCGGCCAACGCTTTCGCCGATGCGCTGCACGAAGCCGACCAGTGCCTATCGCAGGAGGCCGTGGCGGCGCTCGTCGCGGGCAATCGCAAAGGCCGTGGAGACGGTTTCGCTGGCCGGCCCTGAGCACGACACCGCCGGCCCGCCACGGGACAACGCGCCTTTCCGCAGGAGACTCGCCCGGCTCTCCGAGAGCGGCACTCTCGGCTGGTCCGCCGCGGCCCTGATCCTCTCGCTCATCGCGCTGGCACCGATTATCGCGATTGCCGTGATCGCCCTCCAGCCGAGCGGTGATACCTGGCCGCATCTTATCGCCAATGTGCTCCCGGGCGCGGTCCGGCGCACCTTAGGGCTCATGCTCGGCGTCGGCGTCCTCACGCTGCTGATCGGCACCGGCACCGCCTGGCTGGTCACAATGTACCGGTTTCCGGGACGCCGCTATTTCCAGTGGCTGCTCCTGCTGCCGATGGCCATGCCCACCTACATCATCGCGTATTGCTTTCTCGAGCTGTTGGATTATTCGGGCACGGTGCAGACGGTCTTGCGCGGCACGTTTGGCTGGCGCAACGCGCAAGACTACTGGTTCCCGGACATCAGAAGTCTTGGCGGCGCGATCTTTGTGATGAGCGCCGTGCTCTACCCGTATGTCTACATCACCGCACGGGCGAGCTTCATCGCGCAGTCGGTGTGCGTAATCGAGGCTAGCCGCACGCTTGGACGCAGCGCGTCGCAGACCTTCTGGCAGATCGCCCTACCGCTCGCCCGGCCCGCGCTCGCCGCCGGTGTTGCGCTCGCCCTGATGGAAACCTTGAACGACATTGGCGCGGTGGAGTTCTTCGGTGTGCGCACGCTCACCGTGGCCGTATACGACACCTGGCTCGATCGCGGCAGCCTCGCCGGCGCCACACAGATCGCCTGCGTGATGCTGGCTTTCGTGTTCACGCTGCTGCTCATAGAGCGGGCCTTGCGGCACGGGCGGCGATTTCACCATACGACCGGCAAGTATCGCGACTTGCCCGAGGACACGTTGTCCGGGGCGAAGGGCATGTTTGCGATGCTCGCCTGCCTCTTGCCTCTCCTCGTGGGCTTCGTACTGCCCGCGGGCGTCTTGGTGAGCGATGCGACCATCCATGTTTCCTCCGGCCTGTCGCCGGCGTTCTGGCAAGCCGCGCTCAACAGTCTTGGGCTCGCGTTCGCCGCCGCGGTTCTCAGCGTTACCTGGGCCGTGGTGCTGGCTTATGGCCGGCGGCAGACGCGCTCGAAGCTCATTCACGTGGCGAGCCTCGTGCCGGCCATCAGCTACGCGGTGCCGGGAACCGTGCTCGCCATCGGACTACTCATTCCGCTGGCGGGGCTCGACAACAGCATCGACTCGGCGATGCGCTCGCTGTTCGGCGTTTCCACCGGGCTCTTGTTCTCCGGCACGGCCTTCGCCATCGTCCTGGCCTATACGATCCGCTTCCTGGCGGCGTCGCTCGGCGCGGTCGAGGCAGGCTTGAGCAAGATCTCCCGTAATATCGATGCCGCGGGCCGTACACTCGGTGCCACGGCGAGCGACATGCTGCGGCGCGTGCATCTTCCTCTGCTCAGGCCGGCCCTGGGCGCCGCGGCCATGCTCGTTTTCGTGGATTCCATGAAGGAACTGCCGGCCACCCTGCTCCTCCGGCCCTTCAACTTCGATACGCTCGCGACCCAAGTTTTCACCCTGGCCTCGCTCTACCGCTATGAAGAAGCAGGCCTGTCGGCACTGACGATCGTGGTCGTGAGCCTGGCGCCCGTCCTGCTGCTTCACGGGATTATCGCTCACAGCCGGCCAGGGGCTTCGGTAGGCCGGGCCACCGCCGCTCAAACAAAGCCCGAATGGGCGTTGCGGATCTCTTGATAACCCAAGAGAATGTGAGGGTTGGGCTCGCCTGGCCTGTACAATTTGGGCTAGATGAAAGCAATGCATGCGGCGGTCGCATGGAACGGCCGGGGCGTGTTTGGCCCTCGCGCAATCAGCTACGTGGAAAGGTCGGTATGAAGCCGCGCCAACTTTCTTGGAAATGGCTTCTTGTCGCCCTTGGTGTGGTCGTCATCGCGGGCCTTGCGGTGCTGCTCTCCCGTCAGCTTGGGACCTCCTCAGACCTCCGCGACCGGGTGGCCGCCGCCCTTTCGGTGTGGACCGGCGGCACCATCACGCTGACGGAGCCCGTGGAGGTGACTTACTTCCCGCCGGCTCTGCGTGGGGGGTTCGTCCTCACCAACGCCAGCAAGCTTCCCGCGGTCAGCGCGATCTCGGCGCCCAACTTCAAGGTCATGCTGGACTTTCCCGACCTCCTGCTGGGCCGGATCAAGGTGGACGCGCTTCGGCTCGGCAAGCCGACAATCACGCTGAAAGACACCGCTCCCCAAGACGAAACTGCGCAAATGCTATTGATCGAGGCGCTGACCGACCCGCCGGTTGGGGCGCTGCGCATCCGCAACGGCACGATCAAGACGGCCTCCGGTGAGCCCCTCGTCAATGGGCTCGATGTCAGGGTCGATGCCCGCGGCCGACGTGGCGCGTTCGACGCGCTCGGCTCCTTCAGGTTCAACGGCGAGACCGTCTCCTTCGCCATCGACAGCGGCAGGATCGCGGAGACGGAGAGCGGCAGGACGGCGCCAGTCACCCTCAAGGTAACCTCCGAGCCGGTGACGGCCCGATTCTCCGGGACCGTTCGCGCCACCGAGACGCTTGAAGGTGAAGGCGAGATGGAGACCACGGTCCCCGACGGTCGACGGTTCCTGAACTGGGTCGGGTTCGCACTCCCCGCTGGTGAAAGTCTCAAGAACCTCGGCGCGTCGGGAACGATCCATTGGGATGCATCCACGCTCACATTCGATGACGGCACCTTCTCCTTCGACGGCAACGCGGCGGTTGGCCTTCTAGCGCTCACCGCCGCGGCGCAGCCAAAGGTCGACGGCACGCTTGCCTTCGAGACGCTGGTTCTCGACCCCTATCTCGGTGGCGGGGGCGAGGCGGACCCGCAAGGGAAGCCGTTCGATTGGGTGCTGCTCAAATATATCGATGCGGATTTGCGGATCTCGGCCGCCGAGGTGATGGCCGCCGGCATGGAACTCGGCCGAGGCGGCTTCACCCTCACCGCCAGGGACGGAAGACTCTCGATCGAGATCGGCGAGCTGGATCTGTGCGGCGGCGAAGCGGCCGGACGTATGGGCCTCGATCTCTCGAGCGAACGGACCGAAGCGACCGTCGTCGCCACCCTCTCCGATATCACCATCGCAACCTGTCTCGAGCCCTTCGCGATCGGCCTACCCCTCACAGGGGTCGGCAGCCTCAAACTCGACATTTCGACCGGTGGCGGCACGCACGCAGACCTCGTCCGAGGGCTTGTGGGCGATCTCCAGATCTCGGCAAAGAGCGGCACGGTCCCCATCGACTTTCCCGCCCTCGCCGAGGGCACCGCCTCTCCGGAGGAGGGGTGGAGCCACCAGGAGAGCACGCCGTTCGATTCGCTGGATGCGGACTGCAGCCTCTCTGCGGGCCATATTTGGTGCCAATCTTTCCGCATGCAGACGCTGGAGGACATCATTTTAGGCTCCGGCGGTGTGGACATGGCGAAGCAAACCCTTGATTGGGACCTCTCGATCGCCAATCCTGTCTCTCCCTTAAGCGCTTCCCAGCTCGTCATGGAGACCCCGTCCCGGGTCACCGTACGAGGCTCTCTCATCGAACCCCAGATTCAAGGGGCGACATCCCCTACCCTCGGAGACGGATCGCCCAAGACAAACTCCGGTAGCCGCTCGGCCACGCCAAATTAGCTCTCAACCCACCCGAACCCGACCGAGACCACAGATATTGTCCAGCCAACGCCATAGCCCGCCTCATCGACGCTTCGCCGCCGGACACCGTCCCGGCTTGCTTGCCGTGGCGTTCGGCGTAGGGTTCTGCGCCGCCGCCGCGATGGCGCACGCGCAAGACACGCTTAGCGTGGCGACATGGGGTGGCGCTTACGGACGATCGCAGGAGGTGGCCCTCTTCGAGCCCTTCGCCAAGAAGACCGGCACCGCGATCGCCACCGAGATCTATGACGGGAACGCCGCCAAGCTCAAAGCCATGATCGACGGCAGCGGCACGCCTGTCGATCTAGTCGATGTCTCGGCCAGCACGCTCGATACGTTGTGCAAGGATGGCTTGCTGGAGAGTGTCGAGGTCTCGGCGCTCGACGCCGGGCCAGATGGCGCCAGCGCCGGAGAGGATTTCCTAAACGGCGCAGTGTCGGAATGCGGCGTGGCAAGCGTGGCGTGGTCAACCGCGGTCGCCTTCGACCGGAAAGCCTTCGCCAAAGGCGCACCGACGCAAATCAGCGCGCTGCTGGATACGGACCGCTTCCCGGGCAAGCGTGCACTCCCCAACAACCCACGCTACACGCTGGAGCTCGCACTGCTGGCGGACGGGGTTCCGCCCGGGAGCATCTATAGCGAGCTCGCAACGCCGGAAGGGGCCGACCGCGCGTTCGCGGCGCTTGCCAAGATCAAAGACCACGTTCTTCTCTGGGACAAGGCGGAGCAGCCGATCACTTGGCTGCTTGAGGACATGGCCGCAATGGCCGCCGGCTATAGCGGCCGCATTTTCCGCGCGGCGGTCGGGGACCGGAACATCGGCGTCTTGTGGGACGGTCAGATCTACGACATCGATGCCTGGGCGGTTCCCAAAGCCTCGGACAACAAGAAGGAAGCCATGCGTTTCATCCGCTTCGCCACGGCGCCCGCGCAGCTTGCGGCGCAGGCGCGGCTCATCGCCTACGGTCCGATGCGCAAATCCGCCCTGTCGATGGTTGGCAAGCACCCCATTATCAATGTCGAGATGCGGGAATTCCTGCCTACGGCGCCGGAAAACTTCCAGAACGCACTGAAGTTCGACGATGGCTGGTGGAGCGAGAACGGCGCCGCCCTCGACCAGCGCTTTGCCGCGTGGCGCGCGGAAGTCAAGGCGGCGGAGGCCGCGCGGGAAGCGGCGCGCAAGGCCAAAGAGGCGGTCGAGGAAGGGGCGACTCCTCAGGCGTCACCGTAGGCTCCATACGTTCCGCTTTGCCGTCAGGGCGGCGGCGGTTCGAAGAAAATTCGGGTAAGCGGCAACTCAGGTTTGCCTTGTTCGTCGTCTTCATGTCATCCTGATTGTCGGAGCGAGTCACCAGGGACGTATGCCCCGGGACACCTCTGCACAGAATGCACGACCAGAGTACAACATCGCCGCATTGAGACTCGTCTCGGAGCCACGACGGTGTTGAGAATGCAAAAGCACTGCCGGAGCGGGGCCGGCAGTGCACTCTTTCCTCAAAAGCCTTACGCCTAGAATGTCCGGTTGAGCCCGAGCGAAATATAACCGCTCGGGTCTTCCATGAGATAGTCGCCGGTAAAGCCGCCGGAGGCGGTGACTTCGAGCTTGCGCAGGTTGACGCGGACGAAGCCGCCGCCCGCCCCGCGTCATATTCCTGATTGCCAAGCGCACCGCCTTCTATCCCGAGCGAAAGCTTTGGACGAACGCGGAAGCCGACCCGCGCGAGGCTGAAATATTCTTGGAAGGCCGTGCCATAGGCGGCGTCCGCGGAGAGAAACCAGCGGGAGGAGATGTCGTACCAAGTCTCGGCGAGGAGCCGGAGACCGATCTCGGTGCCCTGCACCGTATTGTTCGGATCGTGTGGCGCGATGTGCTGGTCGTCCACTTCAATGCCGGCGAAGAGCTTTACGATGACCGCACCCGGTCGGAACTGATAGCCGGCGAGCGCCGCGGCGAAACCGACCTGACCATCGAAGGTCGTTCCCACATAGTCGGCACCATCGAACAAGACGCCGTCATAGTGATATTGGCCATAAGCACCGACCGCCCGGACCCGCCACCCCGGGGCGTAGAGTCCCTTGCCGAAGGCATAGCCCCCGCCCACATAACCGCTTGCGTAGTTGTCGCTGGCCTCGAAGCCCGTGAACATCTCCGTGTGGGGCGCTTCGGGCTCGGCATGAAGCGGCTGGACCAGCGCCGCAAGCAACATGGCAGCCGTCCACAGCACCCCGGCGCCGCGGCGTGCGGATGAAACGCTTGCTAGACTGTCCCCCCTGCACGGCGACCACTCGCGTGCTGTTGCCTCGGATACATCTTAGGCGGGAGACCGCCAGGGCCCTGGCAACCATGCGACGTGCAACCCGTTACACTTCAATCCATGGTTGGTGAATCCGTGTTTTGTTCCCCACAGACGAAATGAGACCCAATCACTTCGAAGATTGGCTGAGGGTCGATGCCAAGGGCCTGTACTGCCGGCCCGGCGGCTTTCACATCGACCCGCATGGCGGCGCCCGCCGCGCCATCATCACGCATGGCCATTCGGATCACGCGCGGCCCGGGCACGACGCGGCGCTGGCGACGCCGGAGACTCTTGCCATTATGGGCGCGCGGCTTGGCGACGGTGCGCCCCGGCGTCCGCATACCGTAGCCTACGGCGAGCCGCTCTCAATCGGCGACGTGACGGTGACCCTATTTCCCGCCGGCCACGTGCTCGGCAGCGCGCAGGTGCTCATCGAGTATCAGGGCGTCCGCGCGGTCGTCTCGGGCGACTACAAGCGCAGCGAAGACCCGACCTGCACGGCGTTCACGCTCGTGCCTTGCGATCTGTTCATCACCGAGGCGACCTTCGCGCTGCCGGTGTTCCAGCATGGCGACGCAGCTCAAGAAGTGACAAAGCTCATCAAGTCCGTCGAACAATTTCCGGAGCGCGCGCACGTGGTCGGCGCCTACGGGCTCGGCAAGACGCAGCGCGTGATCGCGCTTCTACGCGCGGCCGGCTACGAGCACCCGATCTTTATCCATGGGGCGTTGCAGGCCTGCTGCGATCTCTATGAGTCCTTCGGTGTACGGCTCGGCGCGCTCAAACCCGCGACCGGGGCTGCCCGCGACGATCTCAAAGGTGCGATCGCATTGGCGCCGCCAAGCGCCATCGCCGACCGCTGGGCGCGCCGGCTGCCCGATCCGCTGACATCGTTCGCATCGGGGTGGATGCGGGTCCGCGCCCGTGCGCGCCAGCAAGGCGTGGAGCTGCCGCTCGTCATCTCCGACCATGCCGACTGGCGCGAACTCACCGAGACCATCGCCGAGACCGGGGCGCGCGAAGTGTGGGTTACCCATGGCCGCGAGGAGGCGCTTCTGCATCACATCGAGACGACGGGCAAGCGCGGGAGGGCGCTGGCACTGATCGGCCGCGAGGATGACGATCAGTGAAGGCCTTCTCCGCTCTTCTCGACCGGCTCGCCTATACGCCGTCGCGCAATGACAAGCTCCGTTTGATGGCGGACTACTTCGCGGCTGTGCCGGATCCCGACCGCGGCTACGCGCTGGCCGCGCTGACGGACGGGTTGTTCTTCCGCGTGCCCTTCCGCCGCATCTTCGCCGAGATGCTGGATGCCCGCGTCGATCCCGTGCTGTTCAAGCTCTCCCGCGATTATGTAGGCGATACCGCCGAGACAATCTCGCTGCTGTGGCCCGCGCGCAATGAGGATGCGGACCCGCCGCGGCTGGTCGACGTCGTGGAAGCGGTACAGAAGGCGGCGCCGGCGGAAATTCCGCAGCTTCTCGCCGGCTGGCTCGACCGGCTCGACGCGACGGGCCGCTGGGCCCTGCTGAAACTTCTGACCGGCGCGCTGCGCGTCGGCGTGTCGGGGCGGCTCGCCAAGACGGCGCTCGCGTCATGGTCCGGCAAGCCGCTCACCGACATCGAGGAGGTTTGGCATGGGGTTGCGCCGCCTTACCTGCCGCTCTTCGCGTGGCTCGCGGACGAAGGCCCGCGGCCCGATACCGGCGGGAGCGCTGTCTTCCGGCCGCTGATGCTGTCGCACGCGATCGACCATCGGGAGCTTCAAACCATCACGCCAGCGGACTTCGTGGCCGAGTGGAAATGGGACGGCATTCGCGTCCAGGCGAGCCGCCAAGGCGGCGATAAGCGGCTGTTTTCGCGTACGGGCGACGACATTTCCGGCGCTTTTCCGGACGTCGTCGAGGCGTTGCCGGACGGCGTGGTGCTCGACGGCGAGCTCCTGGTGATGCGCGAGGACGCCGTGGCACCGTTCAACGATCTCCAGCAACGCCTGAATCGCAAGACGGTGACGGCGGCGATGCTGAAATCGCACCCGGCCCATATCCGTCTTTACGATCTCCTGTTCGAGGGCGACGAGGATTTGCGGGCCCTGCCCTTCGCGGACCGGCGGGCGCGGCTTGAGGCCTGGCATGCGAAGCATGGGCCCGCGCGCACCGATGTCTCCGAGATCATCGCATTTGAGTCGATCGCGCAGCTCGAGACGCTGTGGGCCGGCGCGCGCGAGACCGGCATCGAAGGGCTGATGCTGAAGCGGCGGGACAGCCCCTATCTCGCCGGGCGCCCCAAGGGCCATTGGTATAAGTGGAAGCGGGCGCCGCTGATGATCGACGCGGTGCTCCTGTACGCCCAGCGCGGCAGCGGCAAACGCTCGTCCTACTATTCCGACTATACATTCGGGGTTTGGCGCGATGGCGCGGACGGCGCGCCCGAACTGGTGCCGGTGGGAAAATCCTATTTCGGCTTCACCGACGAGGAGTTGAAGCAGCTCGACAGCTTCGTGCGTGCCAACACGGTGGACAGCTTCGGCCCCGTACGCCAGGTCGCGCCCAAGCTCGTGTTCGAGGTGGCGTTCGATTCGGTCCATCGCTCCACGCGTCACAAATCCGGCGTCGCCATGCGCTTCCCGCGCATCCACCGCATCCGTTGGGATAAGCCGGCAAAGGAGGCCGACCGCCTGGAGACGCTGCAGGCCATGATCGTGGACTAGGTCTGTCGTCTCTTTGCGGCAATCGCGGTGCTAGAGTAAGCGTCGAAAACCGAAATCAATCCCGCAAGGAGGGCGACCGATGAGAATGATGCTGACTGCGCGTTTCCCCACAGAATCCTTTAACGATGTCGTGCGCAATGGAGAAGCTGGACCGCTCATGCAAAGCATTCTGGCGGAGTTGAAACCCGAAGCTGCCTACCTTACGGACGATTGCGGGGAACGGACCGCGGTCCTCATCGTCGACATTGCCAAGGCGTCGGACCTCCCCAAGTTCCTCGAGCCGTTCTTCCTCAAGTTCAACGCCGATTGCGACCTCAAGCTCGTGATGAGCCCGGAAGATCTGGCCAGCGCGGGGCTCGATGAGCTCGGCAAGAAATGGGGCTAGGCCCGGCGCTCTACCGGCTGAACACCAGCACCAAATAGGCCGCGAACAGCACCAGATGGACGAAGCCGAGCAAGATGCAATGCATCCTCGACTTCCTGGGGCGATATGTTGGACCCGTCATGCACGATGATCTGCTTGCGGCGCCCGCAGAACCAGTTGTAGCCGTCCTCGTCGATCTTCATCTCGTCGCCGGTGTCGAACCAACCCTCGTCGATCACTTCGGCGGTCGCCGTCGCGTCGTTCCAGTAGCCGGCGCATTGGGTCGGCGTCCGGACCCATAGGCGCCCCTCCGACCCCTGCGGCAGCTCGCGGCCATCGTCATCGCGGATGGAAAACAAGAAGCCGGGGCCCGGCAGGCCGATCGAGCCGAGCTTGTCCACGCCCATGGGCGGGTTAGGCGCGGCGAGCCCGAACTCCGTCATGCCGTAGCCCTCGTTGACGGTCTTGCCGGTGAGCGCCATGAACTCCTTCTCCAGCTCGGCGGAAACCTTGTCGCCGCCCGAACGTGCGAGCCGCAGCGAGTTGAAGTCGGCCGTCGTCATGTCGTGCTCGCGAATGAGGTGGAGCAGCGCGGTCGGCAGCATCGACAGCAGCGTGGGGCGCGCCATGCGCAGAAGCGGCCCGATTTCTTCGTGGTCGAAGCCGCGCGCGATGAGCAAGCGGGCGCCCGCCGAGAGCGCCGACATGCCGAAGGTGAAGCCCCCGATATGGGTGCAGGACGAGCCCGGCAGCACCGTGTCGTTCGGCGTGATCTCAAAACCTTGCGCGGCGCTCGCGAACATCCAGCCCAAGGACTCGCGGGTATGGGTCACGCCCTTGGCCGGACCGGTGGAGCCCGAGGTGAAGAAGATGGCCGCCGGCTCCGGCTGAGGCAGTGCCGGATCTTTCGGCTCTGTCTTCATGAGGCTTTCGATGCTCGGCTGCTTATTGTCCTCCGCGCCATACCAGATGACGCCGAGTGGCAAACGCGCCGCCTTGCTCGCGGCAATGTCCTCGGCGCGCTCTACATGCGTCAGGATGATCTTGGCGTCGCTGACATCCAGCGCGTGATCGATCTCCTTCGGCGTATAGCGATAATTGAGCGGGGTGAGCACGAGGCCCGCCTTGAAGCAGGCGACGTAGTGGGCAATCAGCGCCACACGGTTCGGCATGAGCGAGGCGACCCGATCGCCCGGCTTCAGGCCGAGCGCCAGATAGTTGGCGGCAAGCCGGTCCGAGGCTTGGTCGAGATCGGCCCAGGACAACACGGCCTCCATGGAGCTCACGGCGAGATCGTTCGGCCGGTTCTTCAGCCCGATCTTCAGGAGATCCGAGAGCGGCAGAGGCTCCTCCAGAAGCGGTCCTGCATGCGGCATGGGTCTTCCCTTTTCTTACGCGGTAGAGCCGAGCGCTACCGATCGTAGCGGTAAAGGCCGTAGAAGCCAGTGGGGTCGAGATACACTTGCCGCGCCTGAGCAAAGCCTGCCTCGCGGCCAAGCGCGATCCAGGTCGCCGCGGTCTCCGGCAAGTCGCATGTCGTGACGTGGTGGTCGATCTGCGCCCATTCCTCCGGTGTGAGGAAGGTCCAGGCGGCGTGATTTACGCGGCGAAAGCGCTTGAGATAGTTCTCTCGATCCTCGCCGTCCAAGAAGGTTGGCTCATAGAGCATCAGAAAATCGCTGGTTGAGCCGCAGATGGCCTTCAACACATCTCGTTTCCCATCGGTGCGGAGATGGTGAATGGAGAGGCTGCACCAAGCGATATCCGCCGGCGTGTGCCGCGCTGCCAGCGCCGTGACAAAATCGGAATGGTCGAGCTCGACGTCGCAGGGGACGCCAGCCAGGTGTTTGGCGGCAAGCTCGAGCGCCGGTTCCGACAGATCAATGCCCTGATAGTGGCGGACCTTCGTGTTCAGGAGTGCGCCTTTCATCTGTCCCGCGTCGCCGCAGGCAATATCCAAGAAGTTGAATGGTTTGGGCACGGCCATGAGCGAGTTATGCAGGATGTCCCCGATCTCTTTATGCGAGAGCGCGTCATGGTCGACCACTTTCTGATAGGTGGTCCATTGCTTCTGGAATTGCTCGAGGGCCGCTTCGTCGTCAACGGTCCCGCCAGGCTCGACGTGATGAATATGGATGCTCATGGGCCGCGCGAAATCTCCTCCGGTTCTTAGCCGAGAAGGGTTCTAGCGCAAGCCGGTTGTATAATCGTTAGCGGTACGCGAGCCGTGCAGGCCGATACGCGCTCAGATCTTCCAGCCCGGATCGTGGATGATGTCGTGGAAGGCCTTGTAGATGGCCCCTCCCCAGCCTTCACGGACCGCTTGCAGATAGGGATCGTCGTCCTCCAGCCGCACGGTGAAGGCGGGCGCCAGCGAATCGCGACGGTAGAGCGACAGGTCGAGGGGCGGGCCCACCGACACGTTGGAACGCATGGTGGAATCGAAGGAGATGAGAGCGCACTTGGCGGCATCGTTCAGACTAATGTCGCGGCTGATAATGCGGTCGAGAATCGGCTTACCGTATTTGACCTCACCGATCTGGAAATAGATCGTGTCGCCCATCGCCTCGATGAAGTTTCCGGCGTCGTAGATCATGAAGAGGCGCAGCTGACCGCCTTTGACCTGGCCCGCGAGAATGAACGAGGCGCTGAAGTCTACGTCGTGCTGCTCGAGATAGCCGGCGTCGGTCTTGTGGACCTCGCGCAAGGCCGCCCCGACCACGCGCGCGGCGCTGAACATGGAATTCACGGCGAACAGATCCCGCTCCGGGTCTTCGCTGTTCAGCCATTCGGTGATCTGACTGACGACCCCCTGGGTCAGCGAAAGGTTGCCTGCGGTGAGCAGGGTGAAAAAGCGCTCACCCGGCTTCTCGAACTTGAACATCTTGCGAAATGTGGAGACACGGTCGACGCCGGCATTCGTACGCGAATCCGACGCAAGCACCACCCCCTCATCGAGCAAAATGCCGATGCAGTACGTCACGTGCGGCCCCTCACTGGGTTTGTTGCTGGTTGGGAAAACTCACTTTGACAGTCATGGTCTCAAGGCCACCCCCTGCGCGAACCCCTCGTAAGGGGCTGGCCTCAGCATAGTCGAGGCCGACGGCAGTACGAATATACGATTCGTTGGGGCTCACGCGATTGGTCGGATCGAAACCAACCCAGCCCAGAGAGTCAACGAAGGCTTCCGCCCAGGCATGGCTTGCCGCATGGGCCTCGATGCCGAACCCGTGGCTCAGATAGCCGCTGACATAGCGGGCCGGAACGCCCAAAGAGCGGCAGACGGCGCAAAAAACGTGCGCTTGGTCCTGGCAAACGCCACTTCCCTGCTCCAGCGCCTCGGCCCCCGTCGTCCGCACATCGGTGTCGCCAGGGCGATACGCAACCTCGTCGGCGACAGCCAACATGATCTCGTGCAGCGTCTGGATGAGTTTCTCTTTGGGCTCAGGCGAAAAGCGCCCGGCAAAGTCGCGGATCGTGTCAGTCACAACTGTAAAGGGCGTGTCGCGAAGATAGAGCATGGAGGGAAGCTCAGAGGACGCCGTGCCGACCACGCCATTTGTGTCGCGCGTCCGGACCAGCCCACTGACCTTGATATCGAGATGCTCGACCGGCTTCGGCAGGGTCAGGGTGTGGCAGACATTGCCATACTGATCTTGCCATTGGGTCATGGAGGCGCCCGGACAGGTGAGCGCCCAACTCTCCACGGCCTGGGTGCTGCCCGAGAGCGGCGTCATGCGCAGATATTGCGTCGTGGCGAGTAACGGCTCGGAATAGTCGTAGGATGTCGCGTGCTCGACCCGGATCAACATGGTTGCCTACACCGCCTCTGCCATCACCATGGGCACCATTAGGAAGTCCTCTTGTAGCTGAAGGCCGAGGTCGTTGTTGCGATCGATGAACTCGGTCAGGAATTCGTGCAGACCTCCCGCGAAGATCCGGTCGATCCGGCCGTAACGAAGCAGGGCGTAGGTTTGGCCGGCAATCCGTGTGCATTCGAGCTGCTTCTTGCCGGCGAGATCTTCCAGCGTTGAGACCACCACTTCGTAGCAGTGATGCAGTGAGCGCGGCATGTCCTCGCGAAGGATCAGCAATTCGGCGATGCGCCAAGGATAGACCATGTCGTGATAAACGCGGCGATAGGCGCGGAAGGCGCCAACGGACCGCAACAGCGCGCCCCATTGATAATAATCGACATAGCCGCCGACCTGTTCGGTATCGGGCAGCAGCACATGGTATTTGACGTCGAGAATACGCGCGGTGTTGTCGGCGCGCTCGATGAAGGTGCCGAGCCGAATGAAGCGGAAGCCGTCATCGTGCAGCATGGTGCCGAACACCACACCGCGGAAGAGATGGGAGCGTTCCTTCACCCAGTCGAAGAAGTCGCGATAGCCCCAGCGCGTCAGCCCCTCGTAATCGAGATTCTGCACTTGCAGCCAGGTGCTGTTCAGGCTCTCCCACGCTTCGCTGGAAATAGCGGAGCGCTGGGCCCGGGCATTCTCGCGCGCGAGCTTGATAAGCGAACAGATCGAGCCGGCGTTCTCCTGATCGAGCGCCACGTAGCGAATGATGTTCTCATGGCTGAGCGTGTCATAAAGCTCATCGAAGCGTCCATCGCCGGGCGCGATCGACAGGATCGGCTCGTACTGCGCCTGCCGGTCCAACGACGACGGCAGCAACGACATGCGGAAGCTGACGTCGAGCATGCGCGCGGTGTTTTCGGCGCGCTCCATATTGCGGGCCATCCAGAACAAATTATCGGCGGTGCGGCTCAGCATATCAGCGCTCCAGAACCCACGTGTCCTTGGTGCCGCCGCCTTGACTGGAATTGACCACGAGCGAGCCTTCACGCAAGGCGACGCGCGTCAAACCGCCGGCGATCACGCTCGTCTCCTTGCCGGAGAGCACGAAGGGCCGCAAATCCACGTGACGCGGCACGATCTTGTCGCCGCAGAGCGTCGGCGCCGTCGACAGCGACAGGGTCGGCTGGGCGATGTAGTTGTCGGGATTGTGCAGGACGCGCGCTTTGTAGGCTTCGCGCTCCTCGGCGGTCGAAGCCGGGCCAATCAGCATGCCGTAGCCGCCGGAGCCCTGAACTTCCTTGACCACCAAATTCTCGAGATTGTTGAGGACGTGCTGGCACTGTTTGGGTTCGCGCAGCATATAGGTGTTCACATTGTTGAGGATGGCGTGCTCGCCAAGATAGAACTCGATCATGCGCGGGACATAAACATACATGCACTTGTCGTCGGCGACGCCGGTGCCGAGCGCGTTGGCCAGCGCCACGCGTCCCGAGCGGATCGCCGAGAGGAGACCCGGCACCGCAAGCATCGAGTCCGGATGGAATGCCAGCGGATCCATGAATTCATCGTCGACACGGCGATAGATGACGTCGACCTTGACGGGACCCTCTGTGGTCCGCATCCACACATCGCCGTCGCGCACAAAGAGATCGCCGCCCTCGACGAGTTCGATACCCATTTGCTCCGCGAGAAACACATGCTCGAAATAGGCGCTGTTGAATCGGCCGGGGGTGAGCAACACGACCACCGGATCGTCAGCGCCGCTTGGCGCTACAGCGCGCAGGTTTTCAAGCAGCCGTTCCGGGTAATTGCCGACCGGCGAAATGCTTTGCCCGTCGAAAGCGTCGGGAAACAGCCGCATCATGATTTCGCGGTTTTCGAGCACATAGGACACGCCGGAGGGCGTGCGCACATTGTCCTCGAGCACGAAGAAGTCACGCTCGCCGGTGCGGATCAGGTCGATACCGGCGACATG
Organism: uncultured Alphaproteobacteria bacterium; assembly: GCA_963825655.1. GTDB lineage: Bacteria > Pseudomonadota > Alphaproteobacteria > Rhizobiales > Methyloligellaceae > Methyloceanibacter. Next base: position 661,003 of record CAWGTS010000005.1, on the reverse strand, counting down.
GGCGTAGACGTCATTGGGGAGGTCGACGCCGCACATCTCGGGCCGGAAGGCAGCATTGAGCAACACCAACTCCGGCGGAATAAGCCCTGCCTTCAAGATCTCCTGGTCGTGGTAGATGTCGTAGAGGAAGATATTGATGGCCTTGACCCGCTGGAGGCACCCCCGCTCAACGAGATCCCACTCGGAGCGATCGAGGATGCGCGGGATCAGATCGAACGGGATCAGCCGCTCGGTTGAGCCGCCTTCGGTATAGACCGCGAAGGTAATGCCCAAGCGCCGGAACAGTTCGTCGGCCGCATGCTGCTTGGTAACCAGGGACTCGATGGAAGAATTGTCGAGAAGGTTGGCGAGCTCCGCATAAGCAGGGCGCACCGTGCCGTCAGCTTCTCGCATTTCGTTGAAAAAATGTCGGTAAAGGTCGGCTGGCTCGCCCGCCTTTGCTTCGGCTGTGAGTGTCTTATTGGTTTGCGGCAAGCAGACCCATCCCGGTTATGCGCTCCTGAACGCCCTCTTGTTACAGCGTTTTCCGTCCTGGCGACGTATTTTTAGCCATCATAGTCCGACGCCCCACGCTTGGGCAACTCTTGCTCTTGCAAACCGCCGTTTCGGCAACGCAGAGCCTATTCGGCGGGCGTTGGACGCTCGCTTGGATGGGCCTTGGACACGGGCGCGAACTTTCGCACCACTACGTAGAAGATCGGGGTGAAGATGAGCCCGAAGGCCGTGACGCCGAGCATACCGAAGAACACGGCGGTGCCAAGGGACTGGCGCATCTCCGAGCCGGCGCCCGTGGCGATCACGAGTGGCACCACGCCAAGAATAAATGCGAGCGCCGTCATGAGGATCGGCCGCAAGCGTACCCGCGCGGCCTCGACCGCCGCCTGGAAGCGGTCCTCGCCCGCCTCCTCGTTCTGTCGCGCAAACTCGACAATGAGAATGGCGTTCTTCGCCGCCAACGCGATCAGCACCACAAAGCCGATCTGGCCCAGGATGTTCACATCCATGCCACGCAGCATGAGCCCACTCACGGCGGCGAGCAGGCACATGGGCACGATGAGAACGACGGCGAGCGGCAGTCCCCAGCTCTCGTATTGCGCGGCCAGCAGGAGGAAGACGAAGACCACCGCCGCGCCGAACACAAAGATCGCCGTATTGCCCGCTTGATTCTCCTGGTAGGCGAGCTCGGTCCACTGGAATGCATAGCCCTCGGGCAGGTTTTCCCCTGCCAGCTTCTCCATGGTCTCGAGTCCGTACCCGGTCGAGAAACCGGGTTTCGTGCCGCCTTGCACGGCGGCGGCCGGATAGAGGTTGAAATGCTGCACGCGATACGGGCCGGTGATGTCTCGGAATGAGGCCACCGAGCCGAGCGGCACCATCTCGCCGGAGGCGTTCCGTGTCTTGAGTTCGGATATGGCGTGCAGGTCCTGGCGGAAGTCGCCGTCGGCCTGCGCCGTGACGCGGTACGTCCGCCCGAGGAAATTGAAGTCGTTGACGTATTGCGAGCCGAGGTAGATTTCCAACGTCTGGAAGATGTCGTCTGTGTTCACGCCCAACATCTCGGCGCGCACCCGGTCGATGTCGGCATAGACCTTCGGCGTGCGCGTATTGAACGTCGTGAACACGTTGGCCAGACCGGGCTGCTGATTGGCTGCGCCGACCATAGTCTGCGCCACCTGCTCCAGCTGGGCCAAAGGCCCGCCCTTGGTGTCTTGCACCTGCATCTTGAAGCCGCCGGTCGTGCCAATGCCGCGCACCGGTGGCGGCGACACGCTGATGATGAAAGCGTCCTGGACGCTCGCAAAGCCCCCATTGAGCGCGGCGGAGATGGACTGCGCGCTCTGGCCTTTCGCAGCGCGTTCCCCGAACGGGTCGAGCGGCGTGAATACGACGGCTGCGTTCGGCGAGGTGGTGAATGTCGCGCCGTCCAGGCCAACGATCGGCACGGCATGCGCCACGCCGGGTGTATCCAGCGCGATCTGCGTGACTTTGCGGGCCACCTCATCGGTGCGCGAAAGTGAAGCGCCGGGCGGCAGCTGGATGATATTGATGAGGTAACCGAGGTCCTGGTTCGGAATAAAACCGGTCGGCGCGGCGCGGAACTGGAAGACTGTCAGGCCGATAAGACCCGCATAGACTGCGAGCATGATACCGGCAACGCGGATCAGACGGCCGGTGAGCGCGCCGTATTTGAACGACACCCAGTCGAAGCCGACATTGAACCAATGGAAGAACCGTCCAATGCCTCGCGAGATCATGGTCTTGCGGTTTTCGAACAACTCATGCGGCTTGAACAGAAGCGCGCAAAGTGCCGGGCTCAGCGTGAGCGAAACGATGAGTGAGATCAGCGTCGCCGTGGCGATGGTCACGGCAAACTGACGGAAGAACTGACCGAGGATTCCGGTCAAGAACACCGTCGGAATGAACACCGCACAGAGCACCAGCGTCATGGCAATCAGCGCGGTGCCCACCTCGTCCATGCTGCGGTGAGCGGCCTCGCGCGGCGAGAGCCCCTCGCGGATGTTCCGCTCGACATTCTCCACCACGACGATGGCGTCATCGACCACGATGCCGATGGCAAGCACAAGGCCGAATAGAGACAGATTGTTGAGCGAATAGCCCAGCGCCGACAGCACCGCCAGAGTGCCGATGAGCGAAACGGGGATGGCGACGATCGGGATAACCGAGGCGCGCCACGTCTGCAGGAAGATGACGATGACCAGGATCACGAGGATCACCGCCTCTATCATCGTGTAAATCACGGCCTCGATGGAGTCCGAGATAAACACGGTCGGGTTATAGACGATGTCGTATTTCAGGCCCTGGGGGAAGGACTTCGACATCTCCTCCATCGCCGCAATGACCTGGTCCGCAGTCTCGAGGGCATTCGATCCGGGGCGTTGGAAGATGCCCATGGGAATCGCCACGCGCTCGTCGAGATAGCCGTTACGGTTATAGTCAGCGGCGCCGAGCTCTACCCGGGCGACGTCATGCACGCGGACCACACGTCCATTGCTTTCTGACTTGACGATGATGTTGCCGAAGGCTTCCGGCGTGGTGAGGCGTCCTTGAGTCTCCACGTTGAGCTGAAACGCGCCAGGCTGGGGAACGGGCGGCTGGTTGATAACGCCGGCAGCCACCTGCACGTTCTGGCCGCGCAGGGCAGTGACCACGTCTCTCGCCGTGAGATCGCGCACCGCGAGCTTTTCGGGGTCGAGCCAAACACGCATGGAATAGTCACGGGCGCCGAAGATGGTGACGTTGCCGACGCCGTCGATGCGCGACAGCACGTCCTTCACGTGCAAGGTGGCGTAGTTGGAGATGTAGAGCAGGTCGCGGCTATCGTCCGGCGAGCTGAGATGGATGACCATCATCAAGTCGGGAGACTGCTTGACCACCTGGACGCCAAGCGACCGCACTTCCTCGGGCAGCCGCGGCGTGGCGATGGCCACGCGATTTTGCACCAGCACTTGCGCCGTATCGAGGTCGGTGCCGAGCTTGAAAGTCACGGTCAGCGCCATGGAGCCGTCGCTGGTCGACTGTGACGTCATGTAGATCATGTCGTCCACGCCGTTGACCTCCTGCTCGATGGGCGTGGCGACGGTGTCGGCGACGATCTCGGCGGAGGCACCGGGATACTGCGCCGTCACCTGAATCGAGGGCGGCGCGATCTCGGGATATTGCGAGATGGGCAGGCCGAAATACGCCACGCCGCCGACCAGCGTGATGATGATCGAGATGACGGCGGCGAAGATCGGCCGGTCGATGAAGAAGTGGGAAATGTTCATTGCCGCGACCGGCCCATCATTTCTGGCTTTGCGGCGCGGCCGCCGGCGGCTTCACCTCGCCCTGCTCCGGCGTGACCTTCTGCCCCGGCCGTGCCCGCAAGAGCCCGTTGATGATGATCTCGTCGTCGGCCGTGATGCCGCTCCTGACGATGCGCAAGCCATCATCCGTGACCGGCCCCAGCTCGACCGGCTTCGGCACCACGGTGCCGTCCTCGGTCACGCTGAAAAGCAGCTTCACCGCTTGGTCGGTGACCACCGCGGCATCGGGCACGAGGATGGTGGGCTTTTCTTGTGACATCGGCACACGCACCCGGCCGAACTGGCCGGGCGTGATGAACAGGTCCGGATTGGGGAAGGAGGCGCGAACGCGGATCGTGCCGGAGGAGCGGTCATACTGGTTGTCGACGAAGTCTATCTTGCCTTTCAGGGGCCAATCCTTCTCGTCCATCAACTGACCTTCGACCTGGATCATATTGCTGCGCGCGGACTCGACCTCGCCTTTCTGGATGAGGCGCTTGTAGGTCATGCCGTCGCCTTCACTCACATTGAACATGAGCCAGATCGGATCGAGGGAGACGATTGTGGTGAGCAACGTAGTCTCGCCGGTTCCACCCATAACCAAATTGCCGATGCTGACCTCGTGACGCCCAACGCGGCCCGAGACCGGCGCCAGCACGCGCGTGTAGTCGAGATTGAGTTGCGCCTGGTTGACGGCCGCCACCGCGTTGTCGCGCGAGGCCGTGGCGCTCTTCACCTCGGCGGCACGCTCGTCATAGGTCTGCTGCGAAGCGTAGTCGTTCTTGCGAAGCTGCGCCGTGCGCTCGAGCTGCACCTTGGCCAGTTCAAGCTGGGCTTCGGCTTGCGCGAGCTGGGCCTTAGCCGAATCGAGCGCGATCTCGTAGGGGCGCGGCTCGATGACGAACAGAAGATGGCCCGTGTTCACGAGCTGGCCGTCGGTGAAGTTGACCGATTCGAGATAGCCGCTCACCCGGGCACGGATCTCCACCGATTCCCGGGCTTGGAACTGGCCGGTGAAGTCGCGCCATTCCCGAAGTGTCTCCACCAAGGGCTTGGCCACGGTGACGGGCGGTCCAGGGGGCGTCGCGGGTGCCGCCTGCTCTGTCGTCTGCGGCACCACCATGTAGCGGTAGGCGATCGCGGCCAGAGCGATCACCACAAGGGCAATCAACAGAATTCGGCCGCCTTGCTGCGCGGAGGCCGGGGTCTTCGGCGGCGTCGGTGTGCCGGCCGGCTTCGAAGCAGGGGCCTTTGCCGTCGCCTCGTTGCCTTCCGCCGACTTTGAGTCCTTGGCAAGCGCTTCGGCATCGCCTTTCGGCTCAACGGCCGCGCGCTTCGCGCCTCGATTTCTCTGCTGCATCGCTACTTCTCAAAGCGGCGAGCCTGCCGATCGCATGGTGGGGGGCGACTCGCAGCAAGGCTCTCTGGGGAGGAAGCTACCTCAAACGGGCAACCGAACACAGGGGGCGTAGGTACAATCCTAGCAATCACTACATAATGATACCAGGGTTGTCGGCAACGATTTGGAGCAGCGGTCACGGCATTTTGTCCCACGCCCGGCGCGGGAGACGAAGCGTGCTTGCCACCCTCCAGGCGCTATAGTGCCAGCCCGAAGCGGGCATCCAAAATAGAAGGTCTCTGACCATGCAGCGGCGGCTTGCAAGGTTTCTCACCCTCGTTCTCCTGTTGTTTACCCTGGCAGGCTGCGGCGACGAGGCGACCTTGCCGGTCGAGGCCGGGACCGGTCCCGACCCCGAATTGCCGCCGCCGGTGCAGACATTTTTCCCGACCGTGGTGCTGGCACAGGCCAAAGGCTGGCCGGACGGGGCGAAGCCGAAGGCGGGCCCGGGGCTTGCGGTGAATGCCTTCGCCACAGGGCTCGATCATCCACGCTGGCTATTCGTACTGCCCAATGGCGACGTCCTCATCGCGGAGACGGCCGCGCCGCCACAGCCTGAGGCGACGCGCGGCCTGATGGGTTGGGCCATGAAGATGGGCATGCGCTGGGCGGGCGCCGATCTCCCGAGCGCCAACCGCATCACGCTGCTGCGCGACGCCGACGGTGATGGCGTGGCGGAGACGCGCTCGGCGTTTCTTACCGGCCTCAACTCGCCGGTCGGCATGGCGCTTATCGGCGACGATTTCTACGTGGCCAATACGGACTCGGTGATGCGCTTCCTTATGAGGACGGCGCGACGGAAATCACGACAGAGGGCGAAAAGATCGCCGATCTGCCGGCGGGGCCTCTGAATCTCCATTGGGTGAAGAACATCGTGGCCAGCCCCGATGGCGCCAAACTCTATGCCAGCGTCGGCTCCAACAGCAATCTCGGCGAGCGCGGCATGGAGAACGAGGAAGGCCGTGCCGCCATCCATGAGATCGATCTCGCCACAGGCACCTCACGCCTTTTCGCCACGGGCCTTCGCAACCCCGTCGGCCTCGCCTTTCACCCCGACAGCGGCGCGCTGTGGACCACCGTCAACGAGCGGGACGAGCTCGGCAGCGACCTCGTCCCCGATTACATGACCACCGTGAAGGACGGCGGGTTCTATGGCTGGCCCTATAGCTATTACGGCGACCATCTCGATCCGAGAGCGCAGCCGCAGCGCCCCGACCTCGTTGCCAAGGCCATCGTGCCGGATTATGCGCTCGGGCCGCACACCGCATCGCTCGGACTTGCATTCTACGACGGCACGCTTCTGCCGGAGCGCCATCGCGACGGCGCCTTCGTGGCCCAGCACGGCTCTTGGAACAGGAGGCCGCCGAGCGGCTACAAGGTGATCTTCGTGCCGTTCGCGGATGGGCGCCCCGCGAGGAAGCCTCAAGACGTCCTGACGGGCTTTCTGAGCGAAGAAGGCAAAGCTCATGGGCGCCCGGTCGGGGTGGCCATCGACAAAGAAGGCGCATTGCTGGTCGCCGACGACGTTGGAAATACAGTGTGGCGCGTCACACCACCGCTGTCTCGTTAGCCATAAATCCCTGATTTGGCACAGTTTCGCGCGCCCATTTCGCGGAAACGTAGTGTTCGCGCGTTAATGACTGCCATCGGTTGGGTGGCCAGCGCCGTCGGTTGGTGCTATAGGCTCGCTCACTCAAAAAAGCCGGTGCACAGCTCTAATTCCTGGAGAAAGGGAGGCAACCCATCTCGGACGCAACGAGAAGTTTGTTCGTTCCTAAGACAAGCCAAGACTACGGCGATAATCCGATCTCCATTCGGGAGACTGATAAGTACGTTACGGAATATGTCCGTGGTTTTGTGGAGAAGTGGGACGAACTCATCGATTGGAAGGAGCGCGCGAGAAGTGAAGGCCGCTTCTTCATCGATGTCTTAAAGGCACGCGACAAAGAGAGCGTGCTCGATGTGGCAACTGGAACGGGGTTTCACTCCGTGCAGCTGCTCAAGGCCGGTTTTGACGTGACGTCGGTGGACGGCTCAGCGGAAATGCTGGCCAAGGCTTTTGAAAATGGCTGCGAGCATCACGTCGTGCTCAAGACCATCCATGCGGACTGGCGCTGGCTCAATGAGAGCGTGCGCGGCAAGTTCGACGCAATCATATGCCTGGGCAACAGCTTCACGCATCTGTTCGACGAGAACGACCGCAGGCGCGCGCTAGCCGAATTCTACGCCGCGCTGAAGCATGACGGCATTCTGATCCTCGACCAGCGCAATTATGACGGCATCCTGGACGAGGGCTTCGCCAGCAAGCACAAATTCTACTATTGCGGCGATCAGGTCACCGCCGAGCCGGTGCATGTCGACGAGGGTCTTGCCCGCTTCGAGTACACCTTCCCGGATGGCTCCCGGCACAACCTCAACATGTTCCCCTTGCGCAAGAACTACACGCGCAAGCTGTTGCGCGAGGCCGGGTTCCAGCAGATCCACTCCTATGGCGACTTCCAAGAGGAAGGCGAGGAGACCAATCCCGACTTCTTCATCCACGTTGCGGAGAAGAGCTATGGTAGCGACTGATCAGACCATCGCGCTGGCCCGCGACTACTATGACAGCGACGAGGCGGATGACTTCTACCGCACCATCTGGGGCGGCGAAGACATCCATGTCGGTCTCTACGATGAGGGGCCCGATATCAACGCCGCGAGCCGCCGCACCGTGCAGCGCATGGCGGCCAAGGCCGGACCCCTCAAGGGCAAGCATGTGCTCGACCTTGGTTCGGGCTATGGCGGGGCGGCCCGCGTGCTCGCCGGCGAATACGGCGCGAAAGTCACCTGCCTCAACCTCTCCGCCGTGGAGAACGAGCGCAATCGGGCCATGACCGCGGAGGCCGGGCTCGCCGACAAGATCACCGTCGTCGACGGCTCGTTCGACTCCGTGCCGTTCGAGGGTGAGACGTTCGATTTGGCTTGGAGCCAGGACGCCATCCTGCACGCGCCGGACCGGAGAGCGGTGCTCGACGAAGTCGCGCGCGTGTTGAAGCCGGGTGGAGACTTTATCTTCACCGACCCGATGCAGGCCGACACGCTTCGGAACAAGGATGCGCTCCAGCCGATCTACGACCGCATCCACCTCCCCGATCTCGCGTCGTTCGGTTTCTATCGTGACGAGCTTTCGACGCGCGGCTTCGAGGAGATTTCAGTCGAGGAGCTGACCGGCCAAATGCGCACGCATTACGCCCGCATCGGTGAGGACCTCGACGCACGCCGGGACGAGCTCGACGCCAGCGACGCCTTTATCGACCGCATGCTCAAGGGTCTCGGCCACTGGGTCTCGGGCGCCGAAGGCGGCTTGCTCGCCTGGGGCATCATGCACTTCCGAAAGGCGGGCTAATGGAGGCTGGCCGCGACAGCGGCTCGGCACCACCGCTCGCCCATTGCACGATCGGCGTGCCGACGAGCGCCAAGCTGGTCGTGGCGGCCTTCGTCATCGTTACGGTGGGCTGGCCGGCGTTGGCCAACGAAAGCTTCGCCGCGGCGAGGGATTTCATTTCTTCCTACGCCGGCTGGTTTTACGGCGCCGTGGTTTCGGCGGCGCTCATCATGTGCGTGGTTTTGGCGATCGGCCATTGGGGCTCCGTGCGGCTCGGGGCCGACGACGAGAAGCCCGAGTTTGGCTGGCTCTCCTGGACGGCGATGCTGTTTGCGGCCGGAATGGGCATCGGGCTCGTGTTCTGGTCCATCGCCGAACCCCTCAACCATTACGCGGGCAACCCCCTGATCGCTGCTTGGGGGCCCAACCCTTCGAGCATCGTGCGCGCCCGCGTGGCCATGGAGATTACCTTCTTTCATTGGGGGCTCATGCCTTGGGCTCTCTACGCGATTGCCGGGCTGATCTTCGCCTATTTCTCGTTTCGCAAGGGCGCGCCGTTGACCGTGCGCTCCGCCATGCGTCCCTTGATCGGCGACAGAGTCGGACGCTGGCCAGGCAAACTCGCCGATGTGGTCGCCATCGTCGCCACGGTTTTTGGGCTGGCGACCTCGCTCGGCTTCGGCGCCGATCAGATCAATGCCGGGCTCGCCCGCCTGTTCGGCTGGCATGTCTCGATGGAGCACAAGCTGCTGCTGGTGGCGGTGATCTGCGGGGCGGCGGTGCTGTCCGTCAGTTCCGGTCTCGATCGCGGCATCCGCCTCCTGTCTCTCGCCAATATATGGCTCGCGGCGCTCATTCTCGTGGTGGTGCTTATCTCGGCCCCGATCGAGCCGATCCTGCGGAATTTCACCATCCGGCTCGGCGATTATCTGACCAACCTACCTTGGCTCACCTACAAGGCGGCGCAGGACGACACGGGCTGGAGCGCATCGTGGACGACCTTCTATTGGGGCTGGTGGATCAGCTGGACGCCGTTTGTCGGCCTGTTCATTGCGCGCATCTCGCGCGGGCGCACCGTCCGGGACTTCATTCTCGGCGTGCTGCTGGTGCCGACCGCGATCACCTTCATTTGGCTTTCGATCATGGGCGGCGCGGCGATTTCAGCGGCCCGCGGTGGACCCGCTATCATAGAGATCGCCAAGACCACGCCCGCGTTGTCGCTCTATGCGATGATCGACTTCCTGCAGACGGGCACCTTCGCCACGATCATCGCCGGGGCCGCCACGCTTCTCGTAGCCATCTTCTTCGTCACCAGCGCCGACAGCGGCACGCTCGTGGTCACTACGATGCAGTGTGGCGGGCATACGGAGCCACCGATCCTGGAGCGCGTGCAATGGGGCATCGGCATGGGCGCGGTCGCCGCGGCGCTGCTCGTGGCCGGGGGACTCGGCGCGCTGCAAGCCATGGCGGTCGCGGCGGCCTTGCCATTCGCCGTGGTTCTTGTCGCCTTAGGGGTTGGCTTCATGGCCGCGCTCCACGAAGATGCCAACGAGCAACGCAAGAAGCGGCGCGCACGCAAATCTGCTCGCGCCTCTTGAGGACCAGACAGTGGCGAAGTCCGTTCTTTGTTACGGGGACTCGATCACCTGGGGCTACAACCCGGTGGATGGCTCGCGCTTTGCCCCCGAAACCCGCTGGCCGCGCGTGCTCGAGGAGGCGCTTCAGGCCCGTGCCCGGGTCGTCGAAGAGGGGTTGAACGGCCGCACCGCGGCGACCGATGATCCCTCGCGCCCCAATCGCAACGGACTTGCCATGCTGCCGCCGCTGCTCGAAGCGCACGCCCCGCTCGATATCGTCATTATCATGCTCGGCACCAATGACAGCGCGCCCTGCTATGGGCTCACACCGGGAAGGATCGCCATGAATTGCGGCGCCCTGCTCCGGGCCGTCAATGGAAGCCTCGCCGGGCCGGGCGGCGCGGCACCCCAGACCATCCTCATCGCCCCTCCCCCGCTCGGCTCGCTCAGCGCCGAGATGGCCCTGCTCTATGCCGGCGGCCAGGCGACGTCGCGCGGCTTGCCAGAGACATACGCCACCATCGCGGCCCGCTTTGGGGCCCTGTTTCTCGACGCCGGACAGGTGACGAAAGTCAGCACCGTGGACGGCGTACATCTCGATCCTGAAGGGCAGACGCAGTTGGGCTCGGCGGTCGCCAAGGTCGTGGCGCCTCTTCTCTAGTCCCGGACAAATGCGCCGGCGGGGGTTCATGGTTCGAAAACAGTGCTCCGCTACGATCGGTGGCGAGGAGACAAGACATGGCTCAAGCTCCAGGACAGAACGATAGCGCGACCTGCGCCGTTTACCGCGGCGCGTTTCGGAAGGTCCTTGGCAAGGACTTTCGCCGGCCCGTGCTGATCGAGACCAATGCCCATGAGGGGCCGGTCTATGTTCGCTCCGAGCATGCGCTCTACTTCACGACCGTTCCGGAGCCGGGCCAGAAGAACATCGCCATCATGCGTCTGCAATTGGGGGGCGATAAGTTTCCCTTCACCGCGGAGACGCTCCAGACCGTGCGGCAGCCATCCAACATGGCGAACGGGATGTGCCTCGACCGCGAGGGCCGGTTGGTGATTTGCGAGCAGGGAACCCGCGCGGAGCCGGCCCGCATCAGCCGCATGACCCTCAAAACCCGCAAGCTGGAGACGGTCGTCGATCAATGGCGGGGCTTGCGCTTCAACTCACCGAACGACGTGGTGGTGAAGTCCGACGGCACGGTGTGGTTCACCGACCCCAATTACGGCGAAGTGCAAGGCTTCAAGCCCGCGCCGGACGTGGGCGCCTATGTCTATTGCCATGATCCCGCAACGGGCGAGACGGCGGTGGTCGCCGACAGCTTCAACAAGCCGAACGGGCTGGCTTTTTCTCCGGATGAACGCGTGCTCTACATTACCGACACCGGCGCCATTCAGGCTCCGGGCACCTATTTCGTCAATCTCCCCCATCATGTCCGGGCGTTCGACGTGCACAAGGGGCGGCATTTGAGAAACGACCGGCTCTTCGCCGTGGTGAGCCCTGGATGTCCGGACGGCATCAAGCTCGATGCACGCGGCCGCGTGTATACGTCGTCAGGAACCGGCGTGCAGGTGTTGACGCCGCAGGGCGACCTCCTGGGGGAGATCATGGCGCCGGGCGGAGCGAACTTCACCTTCGGCGGGCATAAGAACGACGTGCTGTTCATCCTCGGTGATACGCGGATCTGGCAGGCGAGGCTGGCCGTGATGGGTGTTTAACTCTCTGAAGCCGACTTTGCGTCTTTCGCCGTATCACTCGGCTCCACGGCGCCTTCGTGTTTGGAGCGCACAAGCAACTCGCGCACGCCCACGCCAATCTCCTTAAGGGACTTGTTGAGCATGTCGTGCGCGTCTTGCAGCAGATCGAATTCCCGGCGGGAGTTTGATGATCCTCGATCGCCCGCCGCTCCGAGTCGCGGTTCATGATGGCCGTGCCCACGGTAATGACGGGCAGGAATACGAGCTGGAGGAAGTTCGACCAGTACAATATCTGGGTTTCGTATTCGGGCCACAGAATGGGCGTCAGGCCGAATATGAAGAACGCATAGAACGCCCAGATCGAGCCGACCAGCATGGTGATGCGCATGGCCAAGACGTCGTTGATCTTGGAAATGACGCTTTCTCGCCGGCGTTTTCTTCATCGCCTTTACCTTCGCGTGGAAAAGCAACCGACGACGCCTCGCGGCGGCGGTTCGCACGAAGTCTTACGCGACGATGTTTAGAAATGCTTAGTGGGGCACCAAGCTCTATTCGATCTTTTCGGCGCGGGTAGCGTGGGTGGGGTCGTCTTGCATCGCGGTTCCGGCGCGGTAAGCCGTCTTCTTGTAGTGGTCGCCGTCCTTGCTGAGTTTCGTGGTCCAGCCGGTGTCCCACTTGATCACCGCGGCGTCGGCCTCTTCCGTCCAAGTCCCGTTGAGGGCATGGCCCTGCTTTTCGCCAGCGGCTGTACCATCGCCGGACAACGTGATGGCGAACGCATTGCCCTTCGTGTCCTCGGTCCGGTATTTGCCGCTCCAGTCGCCAGCAAAGCTGGCGCTGCTGGTCAGCGCCGCGAGAAGGCCGGCGGCAAGCCAGACCTTGATCGATGTGATGCCCTTCATGGATCGAGTCCTTTCGCTAACGCGGATCCGTCTCGTGCCTCATCGTGATGGAATCGAAGCCAAGCTCGCTGCCCTGCTCGTGGAGCCACTTCACAGCCTCCACCTCCGTGGCGAACACCTTGCTCTCGCCCTCCTGCGAAAAGACCGCTCCAGGCGCTAGCGTGCGGAACGACGCGCGCCAGGCATAATCGTAGCGCTCTATGAAGCCGATGAACTTGCCTTGGCGCTGCCCGTCCAACCCCTATCTCCTACGGAGCCAAAAAAACAGGGCGCCAACCGAGGAGCTGGCGCCCTTTTTTCTTATCCAATTTCGGATGAGACGGCTACTCGCTCGCCTCGGATTCCTCCATGGGATCCGTGGGAGCTTCGTCCATACCGGAGTCTTCCTCCATGGACGAGTCATCACTCATGGACTCATCGCCCGTATCCATAGAGTCCTCGGCGTCCTCCATCGGATCGTCCTGGGCGTAAGTGAGCGTCGGGGCAGAACCAAGACCTATCAACAGTGCGGCTGCAAAGAGCCCGGCAAACAATTTGGCCATTTCGATTTCCTCGATTGAACAATTCCACGAGTTGCGCCGCCATGTTGGGGTACAAAAAAGAAACAACACAAGTGAAAAATAGGGTGGCGGGGGCGGGGGGAATGGTGCCCAGGGGCGGATTGGTGGGAAACGGTGTTACAGAATGTCACGGTAAGTGAGTCCACTTTGGTCTAGCGCTTCGGTACGCTGTCGGTCCCTCGGGTTCACCCTGAACTGGGGGTCTCCTTAGCCTGAGAGGGGAAGCCCCGGTCATCCACCTTTGGCCGGGGCTTCTTCGTACAGTTCTCACAATTCGTCAGATCTTGAAGCCGCCCGGTATCTGCTCGACGCGCCACGGTGGTGGGAAGCAGCGTGGTGATGTCATGGGAACCCTCCCTCATTGGCTCCCCCGCGCAAGACGCAGCTTAAAATACAAAAGGCGTCGACCGAAGCCGACGCCCTTTGCGAAGTATCTCATACGACTACTTTTTACATTTCATCATACCAGCCATCGCCATTTTGGCGTTTTCCTCGGAGCCGTACTGACCCATCATACTAAACTTCTCGGTCTCGGTCGGGGGTGTCGTCGCAACCGAGCATGTCTTTGTCGACTCGTCGAACATGACGTAGAAGGTGGCAGCTGAGGCGGGAACCGCAAATGTTGCGACGAGCGCTGCTGCAAGCAAATACTTTTTCATGAGGGAAACTCCTAACAAGAGGCCTGAATGCCTCACAGGGGTATCTTAGGCTCTTTCGGAACGCCGCGATATTAAGTTAGGAGTGGAAAACGGCGCGATGTCATGAGCCTGCTCGCACCGTGAGCAGTCGAAATTCCTAGCCACTGACGAGAGCCTGACCGTTCGCGTCCAGCACCTTGAAGCCTCCCGTTATTTGCTCGACCGTCCAGGGTGGCGGGAAACGGCGTGGTGATTTCATGGGAGCCTCTTTTAAGAAGCCCTCGCCGAGCTGGCAAAAGAAAAGGCCCCGACAGATTGTGGGGGCCTTCCTTACACAGAACAGTCAGCTTACACAGAACACTCAGTTTTCGGGGCGCGGGCTGCCAGAGCACCGCTAGGGTAAGCAAACTTTGGCTTCCACCCGATCCCAAGAGGACGCTAGCACAAGCTATGCGCTCAATTGAGGCCGACCCTACGCCGCTTCCGTCTCAGCTTCTTCTTACTGCCGCACCAGATCCACCGGTTGCAGTCGAGGCACCCGCGCAGCCGCTCGCCGTAGTGATCGATCTCGATCAGCGGCGCGTTGCAGCGGTCACAGGTTTCGGCCAGGTCAGCCATGGCGGGTTCTAACCCCCCTCGGTCCCCTCTGTTATGTCGGACGCATGTCGGACGGGGTAGCGGGTAGGCGTTTGGAGTCGTTGAAAATCAATGGGTTTATGTCGGAGTTTGCACTCTCTGGCCCGACATGGATTTTTTCTCTAAGCCCTTGCAATTGCTGGTGCCCAGGGGCGGACTACGCCAATTCCGCTAAATCAATGACTTAGCGAAAAGTGGGACAGTCAGTCTTCCCATATGATCATTATGCTTTCTGGCGCGAGTGTCCCACTCACTGAGCGCATGGAACCGCGCGGCAACGCCGACTTCGCAACCGCGCATGGGAGGCAAACTATGAGACGCACCCTGTGCTTAACCCTCTTGATACTGCTGATGTCGAGTGCTTACGCCGCCGCCTTGCCGGGCGACACCACCGAGGGAAAGCGCTTGCACGACGCCAACTGCATGGGATGCCACAACACAGACATCTACACCCGCAAGGATCGACTTGTTCAGTCTTTGGATGCGCTTGAAAAGCAGTTGGTCGGCTGCACTCATATGGCAAAGGCGGACTTATCGAAGAGCGAAATGCAGGAACTCCTCAAGTACTTGAACGACCAGTTCTATCATTTCGACTAAGTATGATCGGGGATCAATGGGTAACGGCGGGAGAACGAAGTAGCTATTTCCGCCAAGTTTCCGCCAAGTCGGCTTAGGGATGACGCTAGGTTGCGGCACAGGCCGAAATCTTGACAGGGGCTAGGCTCTGCCACTGCGGGTTTCGCACGCGAAGATGCTCATGCTTTATAGGGGAGCACCTTCGGTGGATTTGAACACCTTCGTAGCGGGGATGGCCGGGCGTTACACCGGCAGCTATCCTGACCGATCATACGGCTGGCGCGCCGTGGCGACCCTGGCTGACATCGGACAGGCTTCACTCGCAGAACGCATTCCCTTTTAGGAAATTACGGCTTTGGCTCAGATAGGACAAGAATGAGATGCCAAGCACCTTGATTACTGGAGCTAATCGCGGTCTGGGCTTGGAGTTCGCTCGGCAGTACGCGGCAGATGGTTGGCAAGTCTACGCGACATGCCGCAATCCAAACTCGGCTTCGGAGTTGCGCAAACTTGCCGATGCAAGCGATCAAAACGTGCAGGTCTTGGCGCTTGATGTTACCGATCTTGCCAGCATTAAGGCGGCTGCCGCCGCACTCGACGGGCAAGCGATTGACCTTCTTCTCAACAATGCCGGGGTCGGAGGACCGCGAGGTCAGACTATCGGTAACATCGATTACGACGCCTGGGCGAAGGTGCTCGACGTGAACACCATGGGACCCTTGCGGGTCTCAGAGGCATTTGTTGAAAACGTTGCACGAAGTGAACGAAAGCTCGTCGTCACCCTTACCAGCGGTATGGGCTCTATTGGTGATAACACCTCTGGCGGCGCATTTGCCTATCGCAGCTCAAAGGCGGCTGTGAACATGGTGATGCGCAGTCTAGCAATCGATCTCGCTCCGCGCGGCATCACTTGCCTCGTTATCAATCCAGGCTGGGTACAGACCGACATGGGCGGGCCACATGGAAACCTAACCCCGGCTGAGAGCGTGACCAGACTAAGACGCCTAATCGAAGGCTTCGGACCATCGCATTCGGGTATGTTCTTCAATCACGATGGTCGCGAATATGCATGGTAGGCAAGCCCGGATCGTCAGACCTATCTACCGAGCCAATGACGATATATCGGTCTTGGGCATCAAGACACGAAGATGCTCATTGGTCCTGAAAATGCTCATGTATTTTAGTTGAGCACCTTCGGTGGATGGAGCCCTTCGGCTATATGCAATCCATTCTCAAGGCCAGTCAGCAGAGACGATCATTGCCTTCGACAACTTTCTATAGTGATCTGGTGTACGAGATCGATGAGAATGGAATGAAATCTGCTGCGTGGATTGCGCATGGCGATGCTCTTTTTCGAGCTGGCCACGATGCGCACAACTCGCCTTTTGTGCAAGAGTGAGACGTGCTTCTCGGGCGTCGGGGGGGTGGGTGCTTGGCTAAGGATTAAGCTGAGCTACGAGCGCGTGGATCGTCGGCCTGAAGGTTTCCGAGCCTCTCCGGTTTTTCCGGACATTTCTTTCAAATCCTTTTGCATGCTCTCCATCTGAGCAGCAAAGGCGTGCAAATTCTTCTGCAACTCCAGCATTTGCGTGGTTAAGGGTTGGAGAATTTTCTCCCACTCTTTCATTTGGCTGGTAGGTGGCTGAAAAATCTTCTGCCACTCCTTCATCTGCTCCGCAGATGGTTGAAACATCTTCTGCCACTCCTTCACTTGGGCGGCAGATGGCTGGAGGGACTTTTGCAGGCTCTCCATCTGTCCAGAAAAGGCTTGCAAGGTCTTCTGGAACTCGGACATCTGCGCGGTCGGAGCTTGGAAGACCTTCTGCCACTCGGCCATTTGTGCGGCCGAGGGTCGAAAAGACTTCTGCATGCTCTCCATCTGACCCGCAAAGGCTTGCAAGGTCTTCTGGAACTCGGACATCTGGGAGGCCCAGGGTTGGAACATCTTCTGCCACTCGGCCATTTGCGCGGCGAAGGGTTGGAAGGCGCGCTGCCATCCCGTCATTTGCTCAGCGACGGACTGGAACGCCTTCTGCCATTCCATTAGCGCAGCGAAGGGTTGGAACGCCTGCTTCTGCCACTCCGTCCATTGCGATAGTGGGTCATTTGGTCTGTTGGTCATTAGCTTGTACCTCGAACAATTCAAACGAATGAGAACAGAGGAATAGATTAACTCACCGCCGAGCGCACCCGGTATTTGTGAGCAAAGTCTAATCTTCGAGCGAACTGCGCAAGGAAGATCCGAGCCCCGCGTGGGGCCCAGGTGTGTTTTGCCGCCCTGAAGATGCTCATCGAATGTGAGAGCGCCTTTGATCGGCTGAGCCCTGTGATAGCCGTCTGCTGCTTCCTCGGGTAACTGTGACCTGGGGTCCTCTCATGACGTTGTTTTGAATTATGTTTTCGGGATTTCGGGCGAAATTTACCAGAGCCTTCATGGGGGGAAAGTCCAATACTCCTCTCCGACAAGAAATGACTTGATCGCGTCTGAAGCGGCCTCGAAAGCCCTCTCAACCACCTCTAGATCGAGTGGGTCGAGATCGCGTTTAACTCTTGAGAGCATTGGTCCCCTGATTTTGGTCCTGCTTTGTGAGCGTCGTTTAGGCGAGGAGTATGACGAGAGCACTAACTCGGGCGCGACATTTGCACTCGCACTTGTGCCCTCGCGCAGGGGGCTTCGCTTGGGCCGAGCAGGCATAGAGCAGCCCCAGCGGGAACTTCTCGGTCTCCAAAAGTTGGCACTTTGGAGGGGGCAAAAGAGAAGCCCCGTACGGGGGGAGACGGGGCTTCTCGGGTTCCAAATGGGGGAACCATGATGGGGGGAGGGAAAACCCCCATCGGTGTCTCAGATTACGCCCGCCTCCACCGTCGGTAAAATTAACAATAGGCAATTTTCGGGCCATTTGGTCGCGGGGTTAAGCCACCAGTGGCGTACGGTTGCCTTCGGGCAACAGTCGCACTTTTTATTGTGGGCGACCCACTGCCGCCTGAGATTTGCCCTTTTTGGGCCTTCAGGTAATCCAATCAAATTCGGGGGAATTTGAGGGAACGGGAGGAGCCTTGCCGCATCGGTCGGGCTTCTTCTGTTTTGAAGCCCGCTGCAGCGCACAGCCCCCTCACCCTTCACAGGCACCTTCGGATCAGCGGCGAGCACTCTTCGGTGTCAAACCGTGGCTCCGCAGTACCCTTTCTAGCTGCCTTTCGGATACCGGCTTCTGTCGAACGATGCGCTCTAGGAGCTTCTCGAGCGCGGACATTCTTGCCTTGAGAGCCTTCACTTCCGCGCGGGTCGCTTCGAGCTTAGCATCCTTAGTATTCGTCATGGCGATCACTGGTTCACTGAGACAGCTTGTATCGGCTCGCTCGTGTCGGGATTAGGCGTGCTCGCAGCTTCCACTGGCGGGGTCAGCCTGAACGCCGGCATAGCAGATTTCGGCAACTCGATAGCACAGCCCGAGATGAATAGCGTCGCCGCCGATCCGACAACCGCAGTCATGCATCTAGCCTTGTAACCCATGACGTTGCTCCTCATCGCCACAAGGTTAGCAACACCACCTATTCTCAAATGTTAGCAACGACGGCATTTCAGGAATGTGGTTAATTAGGAGACGTCTCTCTAGCAACAACTCGGAGCTTTCCCTGATCGATGTGTGGCCGCGTCATCCAGAGGTCGGGCCCCCTACGCCTTGCCATTGTTGATGGTCTTGATGTCAGCGATAGCCGAATGGGCAATGTCCCTCCGCGCTACAATGCTGCGCCTAGCCAAGAATTGCTGGTCATCCGAGAGAACCACAAGACAGGCGAGCGCTCACTCGATCCGATCAAGTGGGGACTAATCCCGCACTGGTGCCAAGACCCCAAGGGTGGTCGCAAGCCTATCAACGCCAAGGCTGCGACCATCGCTAAGTTACCGATGTTCCGTGACGCATATGCTAGGCGACGTTGCATTGTGCCAGTTGATGGCTTCTTCGAGTGGCACGCGATCAAGGGCGCGAGGGCTAAGCAGCCCTATGCAATCGCGATGAAGGATGGCTCGCCCTTCGGCCTAGCAGGGATATGGGAAAACTGGCGCAATCCGGACACAGGCGACTGGGAGCGAAGCTCTCTAGCTTCTTGAAACGAAATCCATCGGAACCCCTCAGTCTCGACACCATTAAAGACATAGAAACTTGTCTATAGCGGGTCGAGCCCGCTGCAAATCGGCTGCCCTGCGGAAGGGGCCGGCTGCAGTTGGTTTGTCCGCTTACCCCTCAGAAGCAGACATGCTCAACGCCGCCATGGAAGTCCGCTAAGTGCCAAGAGCTGACACCTGAGGCAAGCTTGGGAAGCCTTAGTTTAAGACCAGGGACGAGGCAATATATACTGCGGCGAGACAAAGTATTGTCAGCCCGGTGCTAAAAACCAGAACATGAGGAAAGGGGCCGTCGAAACTAAACATCTTACTTTTTTGCACCATTGTTTTTATCTCTTTCTATAAAACGGATGAAGAAGCCACATATTCGAGTCACGCGTTTGAATTAAGGCCGCAAAAAATATTTATATTTTATATTGGGCTAGTATTTTCTTCTACAAGTCTCATACATGTGATGTATTTTAAGCGATAATCATTCAAAAGACACTTTCCTCATATTTGGAGACAATAATAATGGAAAATTCAGCAGCGACAAAAACCTCGGAAAACCCCCAGGACAACGCGGAGAACAAGCAGACCGTTCTCAATGACATCCGCGCGAAGTGGGACAAATTCTCCGAACAGGATGTGTCGGCGCTTAAGGGCAAGGACGACCTGGTGAGCCAGGTCTCGGCCAAGTACGACATCAAGCCGGACCAGGCCCAGCGCGACGTGGACGCCGTGTTGAAGGGCCGCAAGATCGGCGCCGGCGCTTAAGCGCAAAAATTGCCCGAGGCTGCCCGCGCGGCGGCCTCGGTTTCGTTTTCTCGAACCGCCCTTAAAGGAGCCACCCCCGTGGCTAAAGGCCAGCACAAGAGCAATCACGAAAAGAAAAAGCCGAAGCAGGACAAGAAAAAGGCGCCGCCGCCGCCCGCCTCGCCGTTCGCCGCCTCAAGCCCCCACCCGGCAATCCCTCCCAGAAGGGCCTATCCAAGAAGCGCCGCTGACGTTTTCCCCGAACGAGCTGGAAAGAGCCTCTTGCGCCGGCGACTCCGCTGATATCACCGGGGCAGGGAGACGTCCCGCTCTTGTGCCGCCTCGAGATCCGCAGGCTCAATGGTCACCATCTCGACCGCTGATCCGGACGGCGCCGGCACGAAGATCACCGTCGACACACGATGGTAGGCGGAGAACGACAGACCCTCTATGAGCTCTTCCTCCGTCACCACTCGATAGTCCCCGGGCGGCAACGACCGATCGATCCCCTTCAGGTAGAACGGTCGGCGGAACGTGACATTCTTAGTGGTTGTCCGCGTCGTCATTGAAGAGGACCGTCGTCAAACGATGGGTTGAACTCATCACCTCCAGCGCGACTTCAATGCGCCTTCGCCGCTCGGTTTGCGCCACACGCAATTGGAGAGTTGATCTGTTCCGCTACATCGGTGGTGACCTTCGTGGACATCGCGCGAACTTCTTCGGCCTGGGCCGTCAATACGCTGAACTGCTTGCGCCAAAAGGCCGTCTGGAGCTCCACGATGTCCGCGAGGTTCTTAGCGCCCGCCAGACTCGCGGCCAGGTCGAAGCTCACATCGAGATTGCGGCGGGCCATGTCGACGATCTTGCGATTGAACGCGGTCGCGCCTTGGCCGGCGGCGTCGAAGGACCTTTCGAACGTCGTCACGGATGCATCGAAAGCATCGAAAGAGCGGTCATAGACCTCGCGAGTCCGTGCCACGGACTTCTCGGCAAGCGCGCGCACGCCCTCCGGAACGGCGGTGTCGAGACCGAGGTAACCGAGCTGGTCCGTCATGTGGCGATAGGCGGCGCGGGCTTGGTCAGCGGTCGCTTGGGGATTGTGGGTGGCGGTCATGATTGCCTCTTGGGGTTAAAGCACAGGCGATTTTTCGCAGGGCTAGCCGCGGGCCTCGACCGTGAATGGTGCTCGACGTGCTGAGATGTTCGGAAAAGGGGGGCGTGCACGGAGTCGGCACGGTGGTCCTTACCGTCAGCGCCTAAGGTCGGCGTGCCTAAGACCATAGGCCTTATCCAAACCTAATGCAAGCTTGACGCGAAAGTCTGTTGCGGTGCTTGCATAAGTTGAGGCTCGCTTTTTGATTAGAAAGTCTGCTTTGGGTCAAAAGCTGACCTTGGGGCTTTCGGATCACGAAGTCCGGTTTACGCTCCTAAGCTGACGTCCTCATGCAGTTTATTCCCATCGTCCAGGCCTCCTCGGGCGCATAAAACGCGCTGCAGGAGCAGCGGCGCACCGAAGCTTGGAGCTCGCCGTGGCATCGTTTTGAGCAGTTGTTACCTTAGGCGTTACCTAAGGCTGGACTGCGCTAAAGACCAAAACACTAACTTATTGAATTAATGGTGCCCAGGGGCGGATTCGAACCACCGACACGCGGATTTTCAGTCCGCTGCTCTACCAACTGAGCTACCTGGGCCTGCCAAAAAGCAGGGACACGTGAGGAGCTTCCCATAGCCGCCCGTGCCCGCAAGGCCCTGGCTTATAGGAAATCGGCCCGCCCCTGTCGAGACCGGGATTTCAGGCCTTGGCGACGCTCATTGGCCAGGCTGCAAATACCGGTCAGATGCGCGCCAAACTCCTTGGCAAGACGCGCGCTGAGCTCGACTTGCACTTCAGCATTGGCCAAGGGCACGTGAAGGTCATGGTGTCTGTCTCTCACTCCAGTTCGTCGTCGCTCTTGCCCAACTCACCGTCGATCTTGGCGACCGGATCGCCGGGAACAGCGTAGCCGCCCTTGAGCCAGCGGCCCAGATCGACGTCGGCGCAGCGCTTCGAGCAGAATGGCCGATGGGCTTGGACGGCAGGTTTGCCACAGACGGGACAGCGCGGCACCGCCTTCGGGTCTGCCGGCTTGCCCGCGCCCGGCGTTACTCGGTCTCCACCTCCGCCTTGGCGAGCCATAACAGCGTGACGGGATAGCCTTCTCCCGCCAACAAACTCACCACCTCGGTGAGCGGCAGGCCCACGACATTGGTGTATGAGCCAACCAGCTTGACGACAAAGGCGCCGGCAATCCCTTGAATGGCGTAGCCGCCCGCCTTGCCCTTCCATTCGCCGCTCGCCAGATAGGCGCCGATCTCCTGGTCGGAAATGTTGCGGAAGCGGACCCGCGTCTCCACCACGCGCTCGCGCCAGCGCCCTTCCGGCGTGACCAGGCAGATGGCGGTGTGCACCCTATGCGCGCGGCCACGCAACAGGCGCAGCATATCGGCGGCTTCGTGCTCGAGTTCCGCCTTGCCGAGCACGCGGCGCCCCACGGCCACCACGGTATCGGCGGCCAGCAGAAAAGCCTTGGCGAATTCGGGTTCGGATTTGGTGATCTTGAGCGCGGCCTCGGCCTTATCGCGGGCCAGACGGCGTACGATATGACGCGGCACTTCGCCCTTCGAGACGCTCTCATCGACGGAGGCCGGGCGCAGCGCATCGGGCGCGATACCGGCCTGTTCAAGAAGCTGGAGGCGGCGGGGCGACGCGGAGGCGAGGACCAGCTTGGGCCGGAAGCTCGAGCCAGGGGTGGGCGTGCGCCGGCGCGGCGGCCGCTTGGGCGGCGCCTTCTGATAAACCGGAACAGCAGCCTCAGCCTTGGCGGGATCGTTCCGCTTCAGCTTGAGCTTGCTACTTAAACCGGTAAGTGATCCGACCTTTAGTGAGATCATAGGGTGTCATCTCGACCAGAACTTTGTCGCCAGCAAGCACCCTAATCCGGTTCTTGCGCATCCGTCCCGCCGTATGGGCGATGATCTCGTGTTCGTTCTCGAGCTTCACCCTAAAGGTGGCGTTCGGGAGTAGTTCAGTGACCACTCCCGGAAATTCGAGCATTTCTTCCTTCGCCATAAGGCTCCTTCCGCATCTGCCGGTTGCCGCGGAGAATGGTCGGGCATCGGCCCAAAATCAAGGAGTTTGAGGGGCGTTTCTGACTTATATCGAAGCCCCCAGGCGACAGGTTCATGCGGGTCAAGTCTTCGTCTGCGGCGTGGCGGGCTGGTCGGCGGGTGTCTCCGGGGGCGCGGTTTCCGCCAACCGCTCGGCCAGCCCCTTCGGGGCGGCGGCCGGCTTCTCATCCCGGGGCGCAGCGGCGCCATTTGCCCCTTGTGCCCCTTGCGCGCCCGGCTGAAGCACCTCGCGGATGGTGCCGTCGAACTGCTCCAACTGGCCGACGACCCGCTTGGCCACATCGACATAGCGCTGGTGAATGGCGAAC
This sequence comes from uncultured Alphaproteobacteria bacterium, assembly GCA_963825655.1. Taxonomy (GTDB): domain Bacteria; phylum Pseudomonadota; class Alphaproteobacteria; order Rhizobiales; family Methyloligellaceae; genus Methyloceanibacter. The sequence continues at coordinate 637,516 of CAWGTS010000005.1, read as the reverse complement.
AGCCGGCGGCGCAGGTCCTCGTTCATAGCCCGCATGGAGGCAAGCTCCTGCTGCTGGGCGATGACCCGTTGCCGCAAATTGTTGCGCTCGGCAACCAGCCGCTCGATGGCGGCGGCGCCGGCCAGGGCCGCGGTCTCGATGGCCTCGTCGGAGTTGAAATCCTCGTCTTGCGGCTCGGGCGCCGGTCCGGTCCCATTTCTCGGCGTCTCAGTCATGGCTTAAGCTCCTCGTCCTACGGGCATATACCGAAAACGGCGGGGCCCCAAGGGTCGTTCCCTGCTGATAGCATAGCCCTTTCGGGCAATCCTGTGGCGAACCGCGCCAAAGCGTCTCGCCGGGGGTCGCCCGCGAAGGAGAGTGTAAGGGATCGGCGCGGGGCGGAAAGGTCCGCATTGCGCACGAGCTCAAAAAAGAGGGGCGGTCCTAAACGCCCCGCGCCGCGGCGATGTTTTAGAGCCTCATACCGCCGCTTATCGCCTGTGGCACAGACATGCGGCTAAAGGGATCGCATGCCTCACCCGAAGGCCCACGCGTTACAGCGCAGGCGGGCGGAGTAGAGACCCCCGAGGCTGGTCCGTTAGCCGCAGCGCGGTGGTCCGGGCCTATCGGTAATGGTGCATCCGAGATCAGCCCATCTTTACCGCGCCACCTCGGGCGCCGCAGCCCTGCCCCACGATGTCAGGCCGGTCCATGGCACCGCATCCCTCATGAAGCATGGATGGGCACATTGTGCGGCAGGTTTTGCGGGCGGGGATAAGTTCGAGATGCGCTTGCCCCACCAGCACTGAGATTGTGCTAGTTGCCGAAGGCACCGCCGAAGCCCGGCGCGGCCTGCTTTTCCTTGGGTGCCGCTTGCGGCTCTTGCGGCTTGGGCGCAGCCTCTTGCGCTGGTGCGGCTTGCTGTTGAGGGGCCGGTGCCGGCTGCGCCGTTGCGGCCTCACTTGGCGGCGGCGGTGTAGCGGCCCCTTCGGCGGGAACAGCCTTCGGCGTCGCGGGCGGCGCCTGCTTCTTCTTCACGCCAAGCATCTGGCCGATGCCGCCGACCACGCCTTTGGTGATGGCGGTGGGGACGGCCACACTCTTCTCGACGAGCCCGCCCTCACCCGTATCGATGCCGAGCAGATTGGTTGGCATGGAGATCAAGCCGCCGCCGAGCGTGTTGAGCTGATTATACGCGGCGACCGGATTTTCGAGCACGCCGACGATGTCCGGATAGATCGCCGGATTGTCCCAGGGGCCGGTGACGGCGATAGGCACCGGGAAGCCGAGCATGTTGTTCTTGCCGCCTTGGCCCTCGACGCTGGCAAGCATGAAGGGGTTGACGCGGAACTTGAGGCGTTGCGCCGGAAGATCAACGGTGCCTGCGCCGCCGACAGAGACAAGAGGACCCAGGAGCCGCAGGTCGTCAGTCGCCGCTTGCCCGCCCGCGATCTTGAAGCTGGCGTCGAACTTGTTGAAGACGGTCTTGGCTTCTCGCTTGAACTGCCAACCGGTGAGAATGCCCGTGGTCAGGGTGCGCAGCATGTTGGCGACGTTGAGCCCGCGCAGTGCGCCATCGGTGAAATCGAAACTCGCCGTGCCGTTGAGGCTCGAGACCATGATGCGCTCGCTGTCGCCGCTCGCGGTGAGATCGGCGGCGAGCGTCGCCTTGCCTTCGATGGTGGTGAAGTCGGCGACGTCGCGCAAAAAGGGATAGGCATCGAGACCGGCGAGAGAGACCTTGAGACGCTGGACGGGCGCCGCACCGCTGGCATCGATCGAGAGCGCCAGCGATCCGCCACCGCCATAGGCTTTGAGGTCCGGCGCGTTGACGTCGAGCTTGCCGCCTACGAGCGTGGCCTTGACCGTGCCGGCGCCGATCCGGATCTTCTCGTAGACGAATTGATTGAGCGTCAGATCAACATCGGCATTGACGCCTTTCAACGCCAAGACGCCGAGCTTCTCCGACCGCCAGCCAATGCCGCGCTGGCGTGGCGCCGCCGCGGGCGTAGGCGTAGGGGCTGGAGCAGCGGTTTCGCTCTCGGCCGCGCTGCCGGCCTCACTGTTGGCCTTACTACCGGCCTGTGGTGGTGCGACGGCGATTTCCGTGGCGCCTCCCGGCGGTACAGCCATCGGCGTGGACGGGGTCGGGGCCGGGGGTGCTGCTCTGGTCTCGGCCTCTGTGTCCTGTGCGTTCGGCGTCGCCGCGACCGGCGCGGCGGCCGCCGCGTTGCCTGTCGATGTCCCCGTCAGGGTCGCCTTGAGGCTGGGCACATCGCCTGCGAGATTCGCCGTCACCGCGCCTGAAAATCGTTGATTGCCGGTCGTGGCGGTGAAGGGATCCAGGACGAGCATGTCATCTTTATAGGTTCCGCTGCCCGTCACGGTGTTGGGCCCGAAGACTGCGGAGATTTCGCTCAGCACGAGGGTATCGTTCTTGTAGAATGCCGCGCCCTCGACCGTCGCCTTGGCGGGAAGATGGTCGGGCGCATCGATGGCGAGATTGATCGGCGCGGGTTGGCCATCGAGGAGCTTTTCGATGCCGGTAATCGAGCCTGCGAGCTTGGCGGGCTTTCCGTCGAGGTCGACGGTGACATCGAGATTGACCGTGTCGTCCTGGTAGGTGGCACCGCCGGTGATCGTCCGGCCGCCGAGCTTCGCCGTGACGTCGCTCAGCGAAACGACGTCATCGTGATATGTGGCCGCGCCGGACATGGCGTCCTCGCCAGAGACGGCATTGAACCGAGACAGCGTAAAGGTCCCGTCTTTGTACGTGGCGTTGCCCGCCAGCGACGCGGGCGCCGGGAGATGGTCGGGCGCATTGACGCCCAGCTCGAGGGAGGTTTCGTGGCCGGCGAGGAACCGGTCGAGCGTCCCGATCGCTCCGGTGACACGGAGCGGCTTTCCTTCCGGCGCGGCCTCGACGTCCACCGAGAGCTTCTCGCCGGCGCGGCTCGCCGTGCCCGAGAAGGGTGTGCCGTCGAACGTGCCTTGGGTGACCGTGAGGGTGTCGTCGCGATAGATGGCATTGCCGGCGGTCAGGGCGTGCGGCCCGTATTGCGCCTTAATCTGCGCAAGCGAGAACACCCCCTCCTTGTTGGAGGCCGCGCCCGCGACCGTGACGTCGTGCGGAAGCAAGGACGGCGCGCTGACGGCAAGCCGGGCCGGGGCTGTGCCGCCTTCCACGAAATGGGCGAAGCTGCCGATCGAGCCACTGGCCGTCACGCGGTCGCCGTCATAGTTCGCTGACGCATCGAAGGTGAGCGGACCGTTCGCCTGGGGGAGCGACGCTTCGCCGTCGAGCGCGGTGATCTGCTCTCCTGGCGCACCGTCGTCGGAAGGCGGCAGGACCACGGTCCCGTTTCGCACGATGAGCCGGTCGAGGCTGAGCTTGCGCATGGTGCCGGCTTCGGTCGCATCGTCGTCCTCAGTCTGTGAGGTCTTCGGCGCACCCTCCGGGAGCGGCAGCGTGATGACCGGATCGATGAGCTCGACGTCCGTCAGCTGGACCTTGCCGCTCAACAGGCCGCTCGCCAGCAAGCCGAATTTCAGGGTGCGCGCGGTGATGAACTCTGCGGACCCACCGGCCGCCGGCTCGGCAATACCGACCTCTCTCGCCACGAGATCGAGAGAGGGGAAAAAGGCGATGCGCATCGGGCCGTCAACGCGCACGCGATACCCCGTGGTGCTCTCCACCTGGGCGAGCACCCTCTTTTGCAGGTCGTCGGTGGCGATGAAGTAGGGGGCGACGAAGATGAGCCCGGCGCCAACAATGACGAGGGCCAAAAGAACAAACAGAATCCGTCTCAACATCGTCCCCTTCGAACTGGCTGATCCCCCGGGAGCGCCGTTTCGGCGCCGGGGCGGCCTAACCTAGAGACAAAAGGCGGCGGAGTCTTGTCTTCCAGGGGGCGCCAGAGGCCCCCGCGCAGCGCAGGTTTCGGTCAGTTCGTGGCCGGGTCCGCCTGCATGAACTGGAAGGGCGCGGCCTCCACGAAATGCGCCGCGGCGTTGCACGAATAGTATTTGCCGCCGGCGATCGGGAGCTTCTTGACGGGGGCGCCTTCGGACAGATCCAGGTCCTCCAGGGGCACCCAGAACGTGTTCGGCGTTGTTGCGGAGTCGAAGAAGTACACCTTGTTCTTCTGGTCGGAGACCGTGCGCCACAGGGTGGACGCGATATTGGGCTCGTCGGGCGTGGTGATACCGAGCGGCACGCTGACGGAGCGCATCACCGATGTCACTTTGGCGACGGCCTGGTTGGCGAAGTCCCTCTCGGGCACCGCGGAGATGAAGTTGGGGTCGATCTTGCGGGGCACCACACCGATGAAGAAGGACGCGCGGGCGAAACGGTCGGGCGCGGAGTTGGTGCCGGGGAGGAATTTCGTGCCGCCGATGTGTTTCCAATAGGCGTCGAGCGCGAGCTGCTTGTCGTAGGAGGGCGAGTTGGTCATCACCACGTATTCCTTGCCGTGATGGATCACCAGGTCGCCCTTGAGGTATTCGAAAATCGCCGAGTTGCCGCTGGGGTCGGAGATCGCCAGATGCAGATCGGCCGCCGAGCCGTCCGGCAGGGTCGGCGCAATGATGCGGAAGGGCTGCGCCCGCAAGCCCTTCACCGCCTCATCCACGGTGGCGTAATTGTCGAGCACGTATTGCGCCCAAAGGCCGATCGACAGCGGCGGCTTGCCCTCGTCCTTGCCGTAGTCGGCTTCGGCCAGATAGAGCAGATTCGCGACCAGCCCTTTCTCGTTCATGCCGTCGGTGGTGGCGACGTTATAGCCCGAGGCGATGATGCTGCCGTATTTCGCAGTCCATTTTGCGGAGTCGGGGCCGGCCGCACCGTCCCCGGGTCATGCCGCGCGGAGAGGCCCAGAGATCGGTCTGAATGTCCTCCATCCAATCCATGGACCGCCCGGTCACCACCATGTCGTCGGTACCGGCGCAGAGCGCGCGCGTACAGGCTTGAGCGATTGGGGACAGCGCGACGAGGCTGCCTGAGAGCGCCAGCGCAAGGGAGGATCGTTTCGTCAATTTGCTGAAAGTCATGCCCATATTCTCCTCCGCGATGCCGGCGCCGATGCGGCGCTTCGCTATTCTTGACGGAGAACGCTTAGCCAAATTTGTTTAACAGACATGCTGTAAACTCCCTCTGTTTTGCCGAGCTCTGACGGCACGGCTTTGTCGAGAAATTCCAGGAGAGAGCCATGCTGTTCGTCTGCTATGTCACCATCGATCCCGAATCCCGCGACGAGAGCATCGCCCGCTTCCAAGACGAGGGCATCGTCGAGCCAAAGGGCGTGAAGAGGATCGGCGCGTGGATCGCGCTCACTCAGCAAGAAACTTGGTGCATCTTCGAGGCGGATACCGCAGAGGCCGTCATGAAGCTCTTCGAGCCGTGGACCGACCTCAACGTGCACTAGATCGCGCCAGTGATGGATTTCGCCGATCTCAAGAAATTCGTCGACGCGAACGACTAGGCCGCGCGTCAGCGCAAGCCCACCTCGGCGACCTTGTCCTTGTATTCTTCCTTCGGGTCGGCGCCGAGCAGCATCTTGATGCCGGCGAGGAAGCTCGACTCGTCGAGCCAGATTTCGGCGTATTCGGGGTCGAGACGCAGCAAGGTGACTTTGGGGTCGTCCTTACCGCCCTCGAACCACGCGGCAACATAGGCATTCCAGAGTTCATCGATCTTGAACCGGTCGTTGTCCACGCACACCCCGCCATGCACCGTCGCGAAGAGTTCGTGGCCTTTCGAAGCGAAGGTCGCGACAGCACGGCCGGCCGAGGACCTCAGCGCCTGAGGAATTTCAGTGTCGCTGGCGGTGAAGAACCAGATGGGGCCGCTGTCATTTTCGACCATCGCGGTCATGGGCCGCGGATGTACGTCCTCGTTTCCTTGCAGCCCAAGCATCATGGTGCGATCGGACTCCAGGGCGTTCCAGAACTTCTGTATCATTTCGGCTTCGCTGGGCATGACTCTCTCCTTGTGTTCATGAGGAGAAACGCATGGCCGTGCGTGCCGTTCCGGGCAGTTTTTACACACCGCCGGCGGCGGCCAGCGGGAAGCGCTGCTTGATCTTGGCAAAGAGGCGGTCGCGCACCTCGCGATAGGCATCGAGGATTCGCTCGCGGGCGCCGGTGGCCAGTGTGGGGTCTGGCGTCGGCCAATATTCCACATCGATGGCGTAGCTGTGAGCGAGCTCCAACGCCTTATGCTGGGCTTCGGGCGCGAGCGTCACGATGAGATCGAAGCTCAGATCGTGGAGATCGACGATCGACACGGGCACATGGGCGGACATGTCGATGCCCATCTCTTCCATCACGGCGATGGCGAAGGGGTCCGGCACGCCGGGGCGGACGCCGGCGGACTCCACATAGATGCGGTTGCCTGCGAGGTGTTTGAGGATGGCGGCCGCCATGGGCGAGCGAACGGCATTGCGGCTACAGGCGAAGAGAACCGCGCCTGGCAGATCGCCCGCGCTCACCTCGGATCAGCCCTTCCAGTGAAGCGCGCAAAGAAGCGTGAACAGACGGCGTGCCGTGGCGATATCGACGGCGATCTTACCCTTGAGCCGTTCCAACAGGAGATGGCTGCCCTCGTCGTGCAGCCCGCGGCGGCCCATGTCGATGGCCTCGATCTTGGAGGCGGGCTGGGTCTTGATCGCGGCGTAATAGCTGTCGCAGATGAGGAAATAGTCCTTCACGATGCGGCGAAAGGGCGAGAGCGACAGCATTACATCCTTGAGCGGCGCGTGGTGGACATCGGCCACGGCGAACACGAGGCGGTTGTCGGCGAGCGAGAGCCGCAGCGTGTAGGGCCCGCCGTCCTCGTGGCCCACCAGCGCGAAGGCGTTCTTCTCCAGAAGATCGAAGATGGCGACCTCGCGCTCGTGCTCGACCTCGGAATTGTCGCGGCCGAGCGAGGCCTCGTCGAGCGTGACCTCGATGAGCCGCGCGGTCTCCGGCCATGTCCTGTCTTCGGTGTCTTCGGTGGCGTCTTCGGTCATGGCTAGTCCGGCAGGTTGAGCCTGATGGCGACGGAGCGGCGGTGAGCGTCGAGCCCTTCGGCGCGGGCCAGCGTCATGGCGGCGGGGCCGAGCGCTTTCAGGCTCTCTGCGTCGAGCTTGAGTAGCGAGGTGCGCTTCATGAAGTCGAGCACACCGAGGCCCGAGGCGAAGCGGGCACTGCGCGCGGTCGGCAGCACGTGGTTGGTGCCGGCCACATAGTCGCCGATGACTTCCGGCGTGTAGCGGCCGACGAAGATGGCACCGGCGTCCTTGATTTGCGCGGCGAGCGCATCGGCGTCTTCGGTGGCGATCTCCAAATGTTCGGGCGCGAGCCGGTCGGAGAGTGCCGGTGCCTCGTCCAGGCTACCGACCAAGATGATCGCGCCGAATTCGTCCCAGCTGGCGCGCGCGGTCTCAGCACGCGGCAGCGTCGCGAGCTGCGCCTCGACGGCCTCGGTCACGGCCTTCGCGAACGCCGCATCGTCGGTGATGAGGATGGATTGCGCAGCCGTATCGTGCTCGGCCTGCGCCAAAAGATCGGCAGCGATCCAGGCCGGATCGTTGTCGCGATCGGCAATCACCACGACCTCGGACGGGCCGGCAATCATGTCGATGCCGACCTGGCCGAACACTTGGCGCTTGGCCGCGGCCACATAGGCATTGCCGGGACCGACGATCTTGGCCACGGGCACAATCGTCTCGGTGCCATAAGCGAGCGCGGCCACGGCTTGCGCGCCGCCGACACGATAAATCTCATCGACGCCGGCGAGCGCCGCAGCAACCAGCACGAGCGGGTTCAATTCACCGCGCGGGCTCGGCACAACCATGACCAACCGCTCGACGCCCGCGACCTTGGCCGGCACCGCGTTCATCAGGACGGAGCTCGGATAGCTTGCCGTGCCGCCGGGCACATAAAGACCGGCGGAAGCGACAGGCGTCCAGCGCTGACCCAGTTCCACGCCGGTTTCGTCGGTATAGGCCTCGCTTTGCGGCAGCTGGCGCGCGTGGTGGTCGAGAATGCGCGCATGGGCGAGCTTCAGCGCCTCCACCGTCTCGTCCTCGACGGCCGCGAGCGCCGTCTGGATATCGTCGTCCGTGACAGCGATGCCCGTCTCGGCCAGATCGAGTTGGTCGAACTGTTTGGTGTAGTTGATGAGCGCGGCGTCGCCGCGCGCGCGCACGTCAGCGATGATCTTAGCCACCACGTCATTCACGTCGGCGGACGATTCCCGCTTCATGCCGAGCAAGGCTTTGAAACGCGCCTCGAAGGCGTCATCGCGCGTATCAAGCATCTGAACCATAGCGAACCTCAGGCGCCGGACGCGCCGGGACCATCCGCGTCCGCTGCGTCCGCTGCGTCCTCGCCAGGATGCTGGGGCTTGCGGCGCGTCGACCAGGACGGGCCGAGATCGCGCAACTCCGCCTCCACGCACTCGACCTCGAGCTGGATGAGGACGTCGCCGGAGAAGAACAGCATGATCTTGCCGCCCGGCGCCTCGCCCGCCTCAAACTGGATGGCCAGCAGCGACAACACGCGGTCGGGCTTCTCGGGCCTGAGATCCTTGTGCTGCGCGCGCAGCACGCGATCGAAGCGAAGCGCCGTACGGCGGCGCTGATAGTCGCGTGCGTCCTTGCCGGCCGCGCTTTCCCAATCGAAGCGGTTCACCAGCGCCGCGAAGCGCTTTTGCGAGGGCACATAGGCCATATCGCCCACGCGCACGACCGCATCTTGAAGATGCGACGACACGACGGCGAGATCTTCTTCGTCGAGGGCGAGCAGCTTAAGTGGGGTCATATCAATAAGGGCAGCCTCTTCCGCATGGGGGTACCACGCACCAGGAGTGTGAGGGAATGCATAACCCAGAGGGCGCTAGCCGGAAAGCCGTTCGATCTGGGCGCCGCAATTGCGCAATTTCTCCTCGATGCGGTCGAAGCCACGGTCGAGATGGTAAACGCGGCCGATCAGTGTCTCGCCTTCCGCCGCAAGCCCGGCAATGATCAGCGACACCGACGCGCGCAAATCCGTGGCCATGACTTGGGCGCCACGCAAACCATTCACGCCGTGGACCAGCGCCGTGTCGCCCTTAAGATCGATGCGGGCGCCGAGCCGGGCCAATTCCTGCACGTGCATGAAGCGGTTCTCGAAGATGGTCTCGCGCACCTCCGACACGCCGCGCGCGGTGCACATCAGCGCCATAAGCTGCGCCTGCAGATCCGTGGGGAAGCCGGGGAAAGGCTGGGTCTCCACCGAGACCGCGTCAAGCCCGTGGCCGTTGCGCGTGACGCGAATACCGCCGAGCTCCTCGCGGACGTCGACGCCGGTGGTGCGCAAAGTTTGAAGCGCTTCCTGCAACAGGTCGGGACGCGCGCCTTCCAGGAACAAATCGCCGCCGGTGATGGCGGCGGCCATGGCGTAAGTGCCGGTCTCGATGCGATCCGGCAGCACTGCGTGCTCCGCGGCATGGAGCGAGGGTACGCCCTGGATATGCAGCGTCGAGGTGCCGATACCCTCGATCTTCGCACCCATCTCGACGAGGCAGGTGGCGAGATCGCCGACCTCGGGCTCGCGCGCGGCATTGACGATCACGGTCTCGCCACGGGCAAGCACGGCGGCCATCAGCGCGTTGTGGGTGGCGCCGACCGAGACCTTGCCGAGATGAATGCGGTTGCCGATGAGCCCTTTCGGCGCCTTGGCGATGACATAGCCGCCATCGAGCTGGATGTCGGCGCCGAGCGCCTCCAGCGCCACGAGATGAAGATCGACTGGCCGCGTGCCGATGGCGCAGCCGCCGGGCAGCGACACCGTCGCCTCGCCGCAGCGGGCCAGGATCGGCGCCAGCACCCAGAAGCTCGCCCGCATGCGGGCCACCATTTCGTAGGGCGCGGTGGTGTCGACGATCTCGGCCGCGGTCAGCTTGAAGGTCTGGCCGTCGCTCGTGCTCTGGCCCGCGCGCTTTCCGGCGATGGTGATGTCGACGCCATGATTGCCGAGGATGCGGCCGAGCAGCGTCACATCGGCGAGCCGGGGCACGCCGTGGAGCGTCAACGTCTCGCTGGTGAGCAGGCTGGCGATCATCAGGGGCAGGGCTGCATTCTTGGCGCCGCTGATCGGGATGGTGCCCTTGAGCGGCGTGCCGCCGACAATGCGGATACGATCCATGATGATGGTTTGCTCCCTCGCGCCGAGCCAAAGCCCGCGCCTTGATGTCCCGTATGGCCGCCTCCCCGTTTCGGGCGGCAAGCGGCCAGTCTACTCCGCTAGCCTTCGGCCTGTCCCCCCTCTTCGGGCGGGCTCCTTTCGGCTTTGCCGGCTTTTTCCTTCGCCTTGGTGTTCGCCTTTCGTTTCAACAGGTTGGCGCGAAGGGCCTGCTCCAGCCGGGCCTGGCGGGCGTCGGTCTTTTTGGGCGCTGCGCGCGCGTTGTCCTCGTCGCTGTGATCGGCCATGGCCTGCCTTCTATATACGCCTTCTATATCATGGCGGGGCTTGCGCTGAAGACCGGGGCTCGATCCTTGTGTGGCCTCGCGGCCATCCTTGCGCGGCCTCGCGGCGATCCTTGCGCGCGGTACCGCCCTATGGCAGTTTGCGCGCCGCACGGCCCCGGCTCTCCGCGATTTGGGATTTACCGCCCGTGCCGACCCACCGGTCACAAGAAGCCGCCGTAGCTCAGTGGTAGAGCGCGTCATTGGTAATGACGAGGTCGATAGTTCGATCCTATCCGGCGGCACCATTTCCGCACCCTTGTGGCATGACAAGGCCGCAGATTTACCGGGCAAACGAAAACCGGAAGGCCGTGCCGTCTCCATCGCTGTCGATGTCGACCCGGCCGTTGGCCTGCGTGGTCAGCACCTCGATCAACTGCATGCCAAGACCCCCCTCGGCCGGTGTCTCGATACCCCCAGCCGGTGTCTCGCCGATGCCCCTGCCGTTGTCGGAAACCACAAGTTGGTACTCCGCGGGGCTCTCGCTGAAATTCACCGAGATTTCGCCACCCTTCCCCTTAAAGGCATGCTTGAAGCTATTGGTGCTGACCTCGTTCACGAGCAGACCGATGACAATGGCGCGGTCTCTGTGCAGGCTCGAGTCGGTGGCGGCGCATTTGAAAACAATCTCGCCGGGCGCGGCGGCGCCTTCGAGCGCGCGGCACAGCTCTTGAAGATAGGTGCGCATGTTGATCTCGCCGGCGTTATCATGCCGGCGATAGAGGAAGCTGTAGGCTCTAGCGTAGCTCTCCACCCTGCCGATCGCGCTTTGCAGCGCGAGCTGTGTGGCCGGGTCTTTGGCGTTGCGCACCTGCAGCCGCAGAACGCTGGCGATCGACATCAGGCTATTCTTGACCCGATGCTCGAGCTCAAGGAGCAACGCCTCACGGTCGGCGAGGGCCTGCCGCACCGCGCGCCTGAAAATTTCGGCCAATGCAACGACGAAATATCCCGCTAAGAGATTGACCACGACGCGCGGGCCATCCGTGGGATCGGAAAAGTCGAAGCTGCCTTGGATCGGCAGTACGAAATACCAAGCGTGCAAGGATACGATGGTCTGACAGACGATGCCCGCGAGCCAGCGGCCGAACAGCGTGGCAATGAGGACCAGGGGGGATCGTCAGGGCAAACGGGCCTGCACCCGGAAGCCAGATATCCGTCAGCATCCGCAGCAGGATCGCAACCAAGCTGCACAGAATGCCGAAGGCGATTTGGCTCAGGACCGGCGGGACCGGCCTTGCCAAATCAGGAAAATCCAAACTGGCAAGTCGCATCTACTTTCGTGGTCCCGTCAGGACGCCCAAGCGGCCCCTCGGCCATGCCGCTGCCCTTGAGCGGCAGTCCCGCTTCGTGGACTTCGGTGGCCCCAGAAGTCAATAATTTTTGACACCCTCCCGGGGCCTGGGCGGACGCCGCTCCCGGAGCCTCGGCGACCCCGCAAGTCCTTAAGTCGACACCGTTAAATCGTCTCAACCATATCGGCTGATATTGGTCTGGCGCGCTCTTTCTTGCCACAAAGAGAGTGAAACTTCGGCGGGCTGATAGGCGTTTACTTCAATCGGGGGGACTTTATTCGCGGAGGAAGGTGTTATGCCGAGCGATAGGTCCCAATACCGTGGCTACGAAATCCAGCTGCGGCAGGAATGGTCGAACTGGTGCGCGAGCATTCATCCCACGCGCGCCGATTTGCCGATTTTAGCCCAATCCCCACTGCTCACGCTCTCTCTCAATCAGGACGAGGCCTTGGCCGCGGCCAAGCGCAATATCGACGAGGCGCTGGGCGGCACTGTCGAGCAGAACGTCGCCTGAGCCTCTGTCTGTCTCGAGACCTACTTGTAAAGCAGCGCGTAGGCCGCGTAGCACAAGGTCACGGCGAGCAACGGCCTGAGCAGCCAGTCCGGCGCGACGCCGGCGAGCCGCGTGCCGAGCAAGATGCCCGGGATCGAGCCGCAGAGCAGCGCAAGCAAGACGCCGAAATCCACATGTCCAAGGCCCAGATGCCCGGCGCCCGCTACGAGGGTCAACGGCACGGCGTGGGCGATATCGGTCCCGACGATGCGCTTGGCCGGCAGTGCGGGAAACAACATCGCCAGGACGACAACGCCGATGGCGCCCGCCCCGACAGAGGTGAGCGTCACCAGCAAGCCGAGCGCCACGCCGAACAGGACGGTGGTGACCGTGCGCTGCGGCGCTTGGCCGTCAGGGGTGCCGTGCCCCCTCATCAGGATGGGATAGAGCACGATGGCGACCGCGCTGACCGGTAGCGCGATGGCGAGCCCGTAGCGAATCCACTGGGCCATGGCCTCGGTGTTGAACGACACATTGGCCATGACGGCAAGGAGGATGATCGCGGCCGGAATAGAGCCCGCGGCAAGGCGGATCACGATCGGCCAGTCGACATTCTCGGCCAAATGGTGGCGCCAGCCACCAACCGTCTTCGTCACCGAGGCATAAAGAAGGTCGGTTCCCACGGCGACTGCGGGCGCCACGCCGAAGGTGGAGATGAGCAACGGCGTCATCAGCGCGCCGCCGCCGACGCCGGTCAGCCCTACGAGAAAGCCAACACCGAAGCCGGCGCCAGCCAAGGGCAGCAGGGCCGCCGCCCAGCTGAGGTCAATCATCGATGAGGGCCTCCCCCTACCTAAGCTACCGGCGCCTTCGTACCCATTCGGGCGACCGTTATTATTGGTCTGTTTCGATCAGAACCGGAACCCCCGCCGAGCGTAGCAGAATTGCGACCTCCTGCGCACGCCGGTCGAATTCGGCCTTGTCCTCCGGGGAATTGCCAAGATCCGCGCACAGCCCGGCAAGCCGGGCCCGATCGAGGACGAGAACATTCTCGCCGACCGCGGCAGCACCCGTCTGCACCCAGGCGATCACGCCGCCGGCAACGGTCGACCCGTCAACCGCGTTGACCAGCACGAAGTTGCCCGTGAGGGGTAGGTCTTGGAAGAGATCGAGCGACGTCGCCCGGCCGAGCAGGATCCGGCAATCGGCGATGTCGTTGACGCCGCACTCATGCGCCGGCGTCGAGGCCAAGGTCTCGAAATCCACCAACGCGGATACGCTCATTGAAGTGACGGGCGTGAGGTCCGTGGCGGTGCGTAGCAAATAGCCGGCCTCCGGGTCGAACGGCTTCTCGGAAAGCCAGACCAGGCGGGCCTCGAGCACGTCCGCATTGACCGGGCGGCGCTTGACTTCGGAGAGCACGGCGCCGCGCGAGATATCGAGATCGGTGTCGAGCACGAGCGTGACGGCGTCCCCTCTGCTCGCGGTTTCGCGGTCGCCGTCCATGGTGGCGATGCGCCGCAAGGTCGCGCCGAGCCCGCTTCGCGCATCGACCACGCGGTCGCCGACGCTGATGCTGCCCGAGGTGACGGTGCCCGCATAGCCGCGGAAGTCGCCCGAGGCGCGCAGCACGAGCTGCACCGGCAGGCGGAAGGGCGCATCGTCGGTTTCGACCTTCGGATCGACACGCTCCAGATATTGGAGAAGCGTGGGGCCGTCGTACCAGGACATCTCTTCTGAGCGCGCCACGACATTCGCGCCGGTCAGCGCAGCGACCGGAATCGTGGTGACCTCCGCGAACTCGAAATTGCCCGCGAGCGCGGCGAAGTCGGCCTCGATGGCGCGGTAGCGCTCCTCCGACCAGTCGATCTGATCCATCTTATTGACGGCGACGATGACCTTCTTGATGCCGACGAGATTGCAGATGGCCGCATGGCGCCGGGTCTGACGCTTCACGCCGTGGCGCGCGTCGACCAGGAGAATGGCGATATCGGCGTGGGAGGCGCCGGTGGCCATGTTGCGCGTGTACTGCTCATGGCCCGGAGAATCGATGATGACGAAGCGGCGGCGCGCGGTCTCGAAATAGCGCCAGGCGATGTCGATGGTGATGCCCTGCTCGCGTTCGGCGACCAGGCCATCGAGCAGCAGCGAGAAGTCGATACGCTCGCCGTTGACGGCACGGTTGTGCGAGTCGTGCAGGATGGCCGCACGCTGGTCATCGGTCACACCGGCGGCATCCCAAAGGAGGCGGCCGATCAGCGTCGACTTGCCGTCATCGACCGAGCCGCAGGTAAGCAGCCGGACCATCGCCTCCGACCTCGCGTCGGGGCTGACGGTGGTCGTGGCGGATTGTGTTTCCTCGAGCGCAGCCACAGTCATCAGAAGTAACCCTCACGTTTCTTCATCTCCATGGCGCCGGCCTGATCGTGATCGATCAACCGCCCGGCCCGCTCCGACACGCGCGCCTCTAAAGTCTCGGTGACCACGGCGTCGAGATCAGCCGCCTCGGACTCGACGGCCGCGGTGAGCGGATAGCAGCCGAGCGTGCGGAAGCGCACTTTGCGCGTCTGCGGCGCCTCTCCCGGAAGCAGCCGCATGCGCTCGTCGTCGACCATGAGAAGCTGGCCGTCCCGCTCCACCACGGGCCGCTCGGCGGCGAAATAGAGCGGCACCACGTCGAGCTTTTCGAGCGTGATGTAGCGCCAGACATCCGCCTCGGTCCAGTTGGAGAGAGGAAAGATGCGCACGGTCTCGCCCTTGCCGAGCCGGCCATTGAGAAGCTGCCACATCTCGGGGCGCTGTAGCCGCGGATCCCAGCGATGGCCTGCGGCGCGGAAGGAGAACACGCGTTCCTTGGCGCGTGAAGCTTCTTCGTCGCGGCGCGCGCCGCCGAAGGCCGCATCGAAGCCACCTGCATCGAGCGCCTGGCGCAGCGCCTGCGTCTTCATGATGTCGGTATAGACGGACGGCGGGTGGTCGAACGGGTTCATGCCGCGGGCGAGCCCGTCGTGATTGGTGTGCACGATGAGGTCGAGGCCGAGCTCTTTCACCGTGCGATCGCGGAAAGCGATCATGTCGTGGAACTTCCAGGTGGTGTCCACGTGAAGCAGCGGAAACGGCGGCTTGGCCGGCCAAAAGGCCTTGCGCGCCAGATGCAGCAGCACCGTGGAATCCTTGCCGATGGAGTAGAGCAGCACCGGCGTGCGGAACTGCGACGCCGCCTCGCGGAAGATATGGATGCTCTCGGCTTCGAGGAGCTTCAGATGCGAGGTCAGCGCGGTCATGCTGCTTTCTCTTTCTGCTTGGCGGTTTCGGCGACGTGCAAGCCGCACTCCTTCTTGTTCTTGTCCTCGTTCTCCCACCACCAACGGCCGGCGCGCGGATCTTCGCCCGGCTGAATGGCGCGGGTGCACGGTGCGCAGCCGATGGAGACGAAGCCGCGCGCATGCAGCGGATTGACGGGCACGTTGTTGGCCTCGATATAGGCCATCAGCCTATCCGTGGACCAATCGGCGACCGGGTTGATCTTGGTGAGGCCGTGATCGGCATCCCATTCGGCCAGCGGGACGTCCGCACGAGCTTGCGAATGCTCGCGGCGCAGGCCGGTGATCCAGCCTTGCGCGCCTTGAAGCGCGCGGTTCAAGGGGCGCACTTTGCGGATCTCGCAGCAGCTCTTGCGGTTCTCGACGGACTGGCGAAAGCCATAGACGCCGTCGCGGGAAACCAGCTCCTCGACCTCCTGCGCGTCGGGAGCGACCAGACGGATGCGGGTGCGGAATCTCAGTTCCGACAGCTCGACGGTCTCCAGCACTTCCGGGAACAGCCGGCCGGTATCGAGCGTGAACACGTCGATCTCGGCGCCGGATTTGATGACGCCGGATTTGGCGATGGCGTGCAGGATGACCTGATCCTCGAGACCGAGGCTCGTGGAGAAGGCGATGCGGCCTTCGATCCGCGCGGCGACCTCTTTGATGCGGGTCACCAGATCATCGCTGGCACGGAGCTTTTCATCGAGGGTAAGCGCGGCCTTGTGGGCGGCGTTCCAGCGCAGAGGTAGTCTATTGCGCACCGCCGGCTGGTAGTTGTGGCGGATGCGCTCCAACGAGGCCTTCCAGACCTCCGCGGCGTCCGGATCGACAATCTCGGCGGTGTCGAAGCCCGAGCGCAGCAGGAACTGGCCGTGATCGGGAATGAGATGGCCCACGGCGCGGATCTCGCCCTTGAAGCCATGCCGTTCGCGCAAGAGGCGCGCGAGGCTGAAGCCGCGGCCGTCGGTGAAGCTCGGAAAGGCGATGGCGATAGGTCCGGCATTGCCGCCCGCGGCGGCGGCGAGCGCAGCGTCGTCGGCCGTCGGCTCCAACAGCGTCGCCACCTCGTCGGGATCGGCGACGACCGCCCCGGTCGCAAGATCAACGAGCACCATAGAGAGCCTCCTTGAAGGGTGCAGCGCCCACGCGGCGCCACGTCTCGAGGAAACTCTCTCCCTCGTGGCGATTTTCAATATAGGTGTCGACGATGGTGTCGATCGCTTGCGGCACGGACTCGGCGCGGAAACCCGGGCCGATGATGGTGCCGATCGAGGCACTGTCCTTTGGGTTGCCGCCAAGCGTGATCTGGTAGAGCTCGGTGCCTTTCTTGTCGACGCCGAGAATGCCGATATTGCCGGCGTGATGGTGGCCGCAGGCGTTGATGCAGCCAGACATGTTGAGCCGCAGCTGGCCGATCTCCTCCTGCCGTTTCGGATCCTCGAAACGCTTGGCGATCTCCTTGGCGATGGGGATCGAGCGCGCATTGGCGAGGTTGCAGTAGTCCAGCCCCGGGCAGCAGATCATGTCGCCGAGCAGCTCGTTGTTGCCGGTGGCGAGGCCGCCCTCGACCAACTCGTCGTAAAGAAGCTGGATGTCGGCGCGCGCCACATGCGGCAGCACGAGGTTCTGCGTGTAGTTGACCCGCACCTCATCATGGCCATAGCGCTCGGTGAGATCGGCGACGAAGTCCATGGTGTCGGAGGAGGCATCGCCCGGCGTACGGCCGGGTTCCTTCAGCGAGATCACCACCGAGGCGTAGCCCGGCACGCGATGGGCCAGCACGTTGTGCTTGTACCAATTGGCGAAGGCCGGATCGCTCTCGCGTCGGGCGGCCAAGGCCTCGTCGCGGGCAGGCCGTTCGGGGAGATCCGGCGGCGCGAAATAGGACATGATGCGGCGCTTCTCATCCTCGGGCAGGTCGATGGCGTCCTTGTGGGTCGCCTCCCAGTCGGCCTCGACGTCCTCGCGGAATTTGTCGATGCCGAGCGCATTGACGAGGATCTTGATGCGCGCCTTGTGAATGTTGTCGCGGCGACCGTGCAGATTGTACACGCGCAAGATCGACTCGATGTAGGAGAGCAAATGCTCCTTCGGCAGGAAGGCTCTGATCTCCTGACCGACATAGGGGATGCGGCCCATGCCGCCCCCGACCAGCACGCGAAAGCCGTTCTCGCCGTTCGGTCCGCGCACGATGCGAAGCCCGATGTCGTGGAAGGCGGTGGCGGCGCGATCCTCGGCGGCACCTGAAATAGCGATCTTGAACTTACGCGGCAGCCAGCTGAACTCCGGATGCAGGGTCGACCATTGGCGCAAGATCTCGCACCAGGGACGCGGGTCCTCCAGCTCATCGACGGCGGCGGCGGCGTACGGATCGGCGGTGACGTTGCGCACGCAGTTGCCACTGGTCTGAATGCAGTGCATCTCCACGTCGGCGAGCGCGGCCAGAACATCGGGGATGTCGACCAGCTTCACCCAGTTGAACTGAAGATTCTGGCGCGTGGTGAAGTGACCGTAGCCGCGGTCCCAGGTGCGGCCGATATGGCCGAGCTGACGCATCTGGCGGGATGACAGCACGCCATAAGGAACGGCGATCCGCAGCATGTAGGCATGCAGCTGAAGATAGAGCCCGTTGCGCAAACGAAGCGGCCGGAACTCCTCCTCGGTCAGCGCGCCGGACAGACGCCGCTCGACCTGATCCTTGAACTCCGCCACGCGTTCACGCACGAACGCATGATCAAACTCATCATAGCGGTACATCGTACCAATCCTTCGTCAACGTGGTGCGGTGCGCGGCACGGATGCGCTCGCGCACGGAAAGCGGGTCGATCGCGCCGTCGTCCTTCAGCCCGACCGGCATGGGATAGGCGCTGACGACAAGGCGCTCACGCACGGCATTGTCGGCGATCGCCTCGAGCGCCTTGGTCTCCGCCTCGTCGTCGGCGACGCGGGCATTGGCGATCTCTTCCGTCCATTCGCCGTCGGCGGCGAGATAGACGACGATGCCGTCGGTAAGACGGTTGGCTGTGACGACGTTAGGCATAGGCGCGCTTGACCTCCTCGTTATCGAGGATCTGTTCGACGATGCCCGAAGCCGGCAGGCCGGCGACCTCACCGAAGATGAGAACGGCGGGGCTCTTCAGGCCGAGGCTTTGTGGATGAGCCGCCAAGGCCGCGATGGTCGTGCCGACGCGGCGCTCGGTGTCGCGGCTGGCATTCTCCACGGCAATGACGGGCAGTCCGGGGCGGAAACCGGCCTCAAGCAATCTTTGCGCGATCACGGCCCCGGTGGTGACGCCCATATAAACAATGAGCGTGTTGTTGCCGGCGGCGAGCGCGGTGAGATCGAGATGGGCGAAGGACGGCTCCTTGCCGCCGGCCTCGTGGCCGGAGACGAAGGTAACGGTGTGCGATACGTCGCGATGGGTGAGCGGGATCTGCAAGCTTGCCGCCGCGGCAATGCCCGCGGTGACGCCAGGTACGATCTCGATGGCGATGCCTTCGGCGCGCAGTGCATCGAGCTCTTCGCCGCCACGGCCGAACACGAAGGGATCGCCGCCCTTCAAGCGCACCACGGTCTGCCCCGCCTTGGCGCGCTCCACCAGCAGCGCGTTGATCTCGGTTTGCGGCACGCTATGGGTGCCCTTGGCCTTGCCGACGGGAATCAGCTCGGCCTCGCGGCGCGCGAATTCCAGCACGCCTTCGCCCACCAGGCGGTCGTAGAACACGACATCGGCGACTTTGAGCGCGCCGACCGCCTTCATGGTGAGAAGCTCCGGATCGCCCGGCCCGGCGCCGACCAGAAGCACGCGCCCCTGCGGCGTACCGGCCTCGGCGGCTTTATCGATGGCCTCACCGATCAAGGCACGGGCTTTAGGCTCATCGCCTTCCAGCATGGCCTCGGCAGCGGCACCGTCGAACACACTCTCCCAGAAATGGCGGCGCGGGGCGCCCGCGGGAAGTTTCTCGGCGACACGGGCGCGGTATTCGCCGGCGAGTTTCGCCAAATCATCGAGGCGCGGATGAAGCTCGCGCTCGAGCCAAGCACGCAGACGCTGGGCGAGCACAGGCGCCGCGCCTTCGGTGCCGATGGCCACGGTGACCCCGCCGCGATCGACGATGGCCGGAAGCGCGAAGGTGCAAAGCTCCGGACGGTCCGGCACATTGACCGGCACGCCAAGCGCGCGCGCGATCGCGGAGACGCGGGAATCTTCCTCGTCGTCCTCGGTGGCGGCGATGACCAGCGGGCGGCCACGCAGTTGATCGATGCCGGGCTGCGGCGCGACGCGCACCACCTGGCCGGCGCTTTCGAGCTGCGCAAGCTCGGACACGAACTCTTGGGCTGAGACCTCGACGATCTCCGCGCGCTTGAGCAGCAGGCGTGTCTTGATGGCCGCAAGCTCTCCGCCGCCCACGACGAGCGGGGGTTTGCCCTCGAAGCTCACAAAGATGGGGAAGCTGCGCATCAGCGAGCGCCTCCCACTGCGACCGGTTCCTCGGGCGCGTCCATCAAGCTCTCGGGCGCAAGCTCCACCTCGAGCCCGTCGAGCTCGGGCGTCATGATCAGCTGGCAGCACAGCCTGGAACGGTCGTCGACCTGGAAGGCGCCGTCCAGCATCTCCGACTCCTCGTCGGTTGGCGGCACGAGCTTGCCGACCCAAGCGTCGCCGACCCAGACATGGCAGGTGGCGCAAGCGCACGCCCCACCGCATTCCGCCTTGATGGGCAGACCCCAATCCCGGATCACCTCCATCACGCGCCAGCCCTCGAGCGCTTCGAGGCGATGCGTGGAGCCATCAGGCAGGCGGACATTGATATACATAGCTAGGCAACCTCCGCGGAGCGTTGCGGTTCAAACGAACGGCCCGTGTACTGGGCGCCAGCGCGGGCCGCAAGCCCGCGAAAAAGCGCGGCCATCGAGACGCCAAGCGCGGCGTCGCTAGAAATTGCTGCGGTCGTCATAGTGCTTTCCCACGCATCGTTCGCTTCAGGCCCGAGCCGCCGACCCCTGAAGATGGGACAGAATACTGAAAAATCATTCCCCAAAGAAGCTCCATACTTGGGAAAAGCGGAAATCTGTTCCTCAACGCCACACATATAGGAAGCTCTTTCCGATTTGCCCCCACGGCGCACGTTGAATCTCCCGGTGGGGTGGCAGAGGGAAAAGTGTTTCTTCAGGGCAGCGTGCAAGATTCCACCTCCGCTTGTGGATAGCCAATCTGGGCCCTCTAGTGCCTCGCCCGAATTTCCCCAAAAATCAGGGGAGCAGTGAGTGGGGGGCCAAACCATGGGGCGTTGTCGTGGCCGCAGGCGCGGTGCAAGGGGTCGTGCGCCAAGGAATGAGTGGACTGGCAGGGAGGCCAAGCCTGGTCCGGAGCCTAAGCCAAGATCGCGGCCTTTCCTGCGAAGACAGTTTCTGGGACTCCCAAGCGGCGCCCCTCTCGCCGGCACGGCGCTCGTCTCGACCCTCGCCGTCACGGCACCCACGCCCGCGGCGGCTCAGGTGTTCATCGGCTCGAACCGCTCCGTCACATTCACCAACAATCGCGATTACATCTTTGTCGGGACCTCCGTTTTCGTCGATGCGTTCGGCACGGGCGCCTTCATCGATCTGACCAACAGAGGCAACCTCGCGGTCGCCGGGATCGATTCGAGAGCCGTCTTCGCCAGAAGCACCGAGCCCGTCAGCGCCATCACAATACCAATACCGGCGACATCGCCACCGCCGGGCTCCGGGGATTCGGAATTTTCGGGCGCGCATATGACCGCGACAGCCCCGCCGCCATCATCAACAGCGGCGACATCGCGACGATCGGAATCGACGCGCACGGCCTTTTCGGTCGCGCCGACGAGCGCAACAGCGATGTCTTAATCTTCCATAGCGGCGGCATCGCCACACGGGGACGGAACGCCGAGGGCATATTCGGCCGCACCGATGAAAACAACAGCGACGTCAGAATCTTCAGCAGTGGCCGGATTGGGACGCTCGGCCGCGATGCGGAGGGCATCATTGCCTCCACCGCCGGCAGCGGCAGCGCCATCCACATCGAGAACAGCGGCGACATTTCGACAAGCGGTTTCTTTGCCGAAGGCATACACGGCACGACCACCGGCGCGAATAGCCCCATCACGATTCGGAATAGCGGGCGCACATATGCTTCTGGGCTCTTCGCCTATGGCATCTACGGCGGAACGCAGGGGGCTTCCTCATCGATCACGATCGAAAACTCGGGGGTGGTCTACGGAACCACCGCAGCGATCTTCGGCGGCAGCAACACCTCGACGCGTATCACCAATAGCGGCTTCATTTCAGTGCGAAGCGGCCTCGCCATCAATACGGAAGGGGCCAGCACGACAATTCAGAATACGGGAACAGTTACGGGCTTCATCAACCTCACCGACAGCGCCGATAGCCTTACGAACCTGTCGGGCGGCACATTTAACGCCACCAAAGCGAGCGACTTCGGCGGGGGCGGCGACGTCTTCAGAAACACAGGCGGCACCGTCCGGACCGCGAGCCTGTTCAACACGGCCGAAGAGACCAAGTTCGTCGGGCTTGAGAAATTCGAGAATGCCGGTCTCATCACCATGGTCGACGGGAAGAACAACGCGGTGTTCCGCATCTCAAACACGCCAGGCGGGACCGGCCTTACCTTCGTCGGGTCCGGCAACTCCACATTGGCGGTCGATGCCTTTCTCGGCGGTCCAGGGTCAACCGCCGACAATCTTATCATCCACGGCAGCACCGCGGGCCGGACGCTCATCACCGTCACCAACACAAACTCGTCCTCGGCGCGGTTCGACCCCGTCGGTATTCCGGTGGTGTTCGTCAACGGCAACGTGGACGCCAACGACTTCTATATCGACAAGCCCATCGACGCGGGCTTCTTCGAATACGACCTGTTTTTCGTGCCGACGGGCTCGGGCTTCTTCGAGTTAAAGAACCATACGGGTGGCGGTTCGCACCTGCTGCCGCACCTGGTGACGTTCACCCACGACACGTTCCACAACACGACGGAGACGTGGTTCGACCAAAGCACCGATCTGCGCGTGATGCTGACGCGTGAGAACGCATGTAGCGGCCAGCGTCAGGCCGAAGCCAGACTGCGTTGCGAGGAGCTTTACAATGTCACGCCCGGCCTATGGGCGCGCGGCGCGGGGTCTTGGTTCCAGTTGAAAGACGACGCGGTCACCAACGCCAATGGCCGGACATACCGTCATGATCTCGATTGCGATCTCGATATTTGGACCCTGGAGTTGGGAATCGATTTCGGCAAGCGCAACCTCTTCGCGGACGGCGACATTCTCGTTCTCGGCGTGCTCGGTGGCGCCGTGGAATCCGCGCTCAACTACGAAACCCTTGCCCGCAGCTTCAACCTCAGCGGACTGGAGGCCGGTGCCTACGCCACCTATATGCGCGGCGGCCTGTTCGTCGACACGCTGTTCAAGACAATCTTCGCCGAGGTCGACCCGAACGATGCGAGAGGATTTCCCAATTCGCTCGACCACACGGCCTATGGCTTCCGCACGGATGCGGGCTACCGTTTCGGCGGCATGCAGCCCGGCCTCTTCATCGAGCCGCTCGCGACCATCGCCGCGTCATGGACTCAGCTCGACGATTTCATCGTGGACGGCAACGCCGTGGACTTCGACGAGAACGAGAATGTGCGCGGGCGCGTCGGACTCCGCATGGGCACCAGCTCCGAGGTCTGGGGAGGAACCACGATGGAACCCTTCATCGTCGGCAGCCTGTGGGGAACGCTATCAGGCTCGCACAACGCAACCCTGACCTCGACCGGCCGCGTGTTCAAATTCACGGACGAGCCCGAGGATCTTTGGGGCGTGGTTTCGGGCGGGGTCAATTTCTTCAATCCCGGCGCGCAGACCGCCGTCTTCGCCAAGGTCGACTACACCTTCGCCGACGACACCCAAGGCGTCGGCGTGCACGGCGGCATGCGCTACACGTGGCAGCGCTACCGGCCTCCGGCCTACTTGAGCGCAGTTGTCGTGCGCTACCGCGCTTCGCGCTACTTGAGCGCTTCGCCTAGCCGCGCTTGACTAGGGCGTCGCGGATCTCTTCGAGAAGCTGCACTTCGCGCGCGGGGGGCGGCTCCTTCGCAGGTTCCTCTTCCTGCTTGCGGCGCAACCGGTTCATGCCCTTGATCACCAGGAACAGAACGAAGGCCACGATGGTGAAGCTGATCACGCTGTTTATGAACACGCCGATATTGATGGTGGCGGCGCCGGCCTCTCTGGCCTGAGCTAAGGACTGGTAGTCTCCTCCGCTCAGGTTGATGTAGAGATCGGAGAAATCGACACCGCCGGTCAGGAGCCCGATGGGCGGCATGATGACGTCATCCACCAGCGACTTGACGATGGTGGAGAAGGCGGCGCCGATGATGATACCGACGGCCATGTCCACCACGTTGCCACGCAGCGCAAATTCCTTGAATTCCTGCAACATAGAGCGCATTCCCCCTCAAGCTCTTGAGAATACGGCACCTTCTCTGCCACGTTTCGGCGGCATTTGCACCTGAAAGCGCGGTTTGCAAGGCTTTGCCGACCTGCTAACCCGTTAGCGGGCCTTGGGTTGGGGGGCTTGGGTTGGCAGACCTTGGGTGGGGAGGGAAACGTGACAGCGCAAGCCGCCGAGACGGAAAACCCGGTGCGCGACCGTCATCAGCTGCGGACGCTCGCCGTAGCGGTCACGACCGTTTCGGCCGCACTGTGCGCCGTGGCCATCGCCATCATCTACGCCATCGCGCTGAACCAACTCTGGTTCCTGCACTTCCCGTTGGGCTTTTATCTCTTGGCCCAAGGGCTCATCTTCTTCATCGTTTTCGTCTCGTTCTGGTACGTGCGCGTGCAAGAGCGCATCGACCATACGCGGACCCTCAATGAGGAGATCGCGTAAGCGATGACCGCACAGTCGCGTCAGCGTACGCCGAATCCGCATCTCGGCGCCTATTACGGCATTGTGGCGAGCGCCTTCATCTGTGTGGCGATCTTGCTCGCCATGGCCGAGCAACTCGGCTGGAGCGACGGCACCATCGCGCGCTGGCTGATCCTCTTACCGCTCGCACTCTATCTCGTCATCGCCGTGGCGGCGCGAACCCTCGACGTCGAAGATTTCTTTGCCTCGGGACGCCGCGTGCCCCAGGTCTACAATGCGCTCCTCTTGGCGGCGATCACTGTCGGCGGCACGGGCTTCTTCGCTTATACCGGCGCGATTTTCTTTCTCGGCTTTGACGCGCTTGCCATCGGCCTTGGCTGGACGTGCGGCCTGTTGCTGGCGGGTGTTTTGTTCGTTCCGTATCTCCGCCGGGCGGGTGCCTATACGTTGCCCGCCTTCCTCGGCCAACGCTTCCAGTCGCGGGAGACGCGTATCGCCGCGAGCGCGTTGCAGGTCATGCCGACGGCTTTACTCTTGGCCGCGGAACTCAGCATCGCGGCGACCGTGGCGTCGATCTTTCTGCCCCTGCCCTACTGGCTCGCCGTGCTCATGGTCGCCGCGTTCGTGGCTGCCACCGGCATTCTGGGCGGCATGCGCGCCCTGACTTGGTCGGGAAGCGCGGAGTTCATCGGCGGCGCGATTGGCTTGGCGGTGCCGCTCATCGTGGTGTCGATCATGCTCACCAACCTGCCGGCGCCGCAATTCACCTATGGGGAGATGTTCGGCTCGTTGCGGGGCGCGGAGACCGCCGCAGGCATGTCGCCGGTCGAATCTGGCGCGAGTGAGCCGATTATGCCGCAGATCGAGCCGATGTCGGCGGCCAAGCCGTTCTTGCAGTCGTTCGGCACCATTGGCGAATCCGGTTTCTTCGCGCTGTTCTTATGCTTGGCGCTCGGCACTGCGGCGCTGCCGAGCCTGCTATCACGCAGCGGGGTCACATTTTCCGTGGCCGACCAGCGCCGCTCGACGGCCTGGGCGCTGCTGCTGGTGGCGCTGTTCGTCATCACTGCACCGTCAATCGCGGCGTTCGCCAAACTGCTGATGTTCCGCGACATGGCACTCGCGCCGACGGAAGGACTGCCGGCCTGGCTGTCCGGCCTGAGCCACGCGCAATTGGTTCAGGCGCGCGACATCAACGGCGACGGCACGATCGGAGCCGGCGAACTTCTCATCACGCGCGACGGCGTGGCCTTGACGCTGCCGACCCTGGCAGGCGTGCCCTATGTCCTGACGGCGCTCATGGCCGCGGCGGGTTTGGCCATCGCGCTCGCCGCGGCGGCCTCTCATCTCTTCACGCTCGGGGCAAGTCTTGCCGACGACATCTATAGTACGCTCGAGCAACGCCCTGTCGCCTTGCCGCGGCTCATGGCGGCATGGGCCGCGATCGCGGCCGTGGCGCTGGCGACCGCCGTGTTTCTCTTTATCGCCGAGGTGGATGCTTTGCGGACCGCGATCACGGCGTTCGCCTTCGCCGCGGCGACTTTCTTTCCCGTGCTGCTTCTCGCCATCTGGTGGCCGCGCTGCACTGCCTGGGGCGCGCTCGCCAGCTTGGGGGCCGGGTTCGGCGTCCTGTTTCTCGCGGTCACCGTCGGCGCTCTGTTCGGCGTGGCGGAGACCGTTGCGGGCACGGGTATCGTCAGCCTCATAGCCGTGGTGCTGGCGCTCGGCGCCGGCGTGGGCGCAAGCCTTTACGGACCGGCGCCAACAGACTTCGAGACATCTTATTATGAGGAGATGCGCAAACCGGACGGCGAAACCATCTTCGACTTGGCGCAGGCGCGGGCGGCTGCGCCGGCCGAGGAAGATTGAGCGGGGGTCGTCCATGGATCCGCAGCGCGCGCCCGGCACCTCACGGCTGTCGCTTTATCCCGAGTTGATGCCGTACCGCACGGGACGCCTCAAGGTCTCGGATATTCACGAGCTCTATTACGAAGAGTGCGGATCGCCCGCGGGCAAGCCGGTGGTCATGCTCCATGGCGGCCCCGGCGGCGGCGTGACACCCGTGATGCGCCGCTATCACGATGCACGGCTCTACCGCATCGTGTTGTTCGATCAGCGCGGCTGCGGCCGCTCTATTCCGCACGCTTCCCTCGAACAGAACACCACCTGGGATCTGGTGGAGGATATAGAGCGCTTGCGCGAACATCTCGGCATCGACTGCTGGCAGGTTTTCGGCGGGTCGTGGGGATCGACGCTGGCATTGGCCTATGCGCAGACGCATCCCGACCGGGTCAGCGAACTGATCCTGCGCGGTATCTTCATGCTTCGGCGCGCCGAGCTCGAATGGTTCTACCAAGAAGGTTGCAGCTGGCTGTTCCCGGAGGCCTTCGCGGACTACGCCAAGACGATCCCGGAGGCCGAGCGCGGCGACATGATCGCCGCCTACCATGCGCGGCTGACCAGCGGAGACCCTGCCATTCAGGTCGAGGCCGCGCGGGCCTGGAGCGCCTGGGAAGGACGCACGCTATCGCTGCTGCCGGACTTCGACCGCGAACGGCTATTCTCGGAGGATCACTACGCGCTCGCATTCGCCCGTATCGAGTCCCACTACTTCGTCAATCGCGGATTCTTCGACGCCGACGACCAGCTGCTCCGCAACGCGCACCTTTTGGCCGATATTACCGGCGTGATCGTGCATGGCCGCTATGACGTGGTGACCCCGATCAAAAACGCGTTCGACCTGGCCCAGGCTTGGCCCGAAGCCAGTCTCCGCGTGGTGCCCGACTCAGGGCACGCCATGACGGAGCCCGGCATCATCAACGAGCTGATCGCCGCAACGCGCATCTTTTCCGGAAACTGATCACTCCTTAGCCGCACTGCCAATGAAGCTGAGCACCACGGTCCTGCGGTGGGGCGCCGCCCGATGCTCGATCAGGTAGATCCCCTGCCAGGTGCCGAGTGTCATCGCGCCGTCCCGCACCGGAACAGACAGGCTGACCGAGGTGAGCATCGCCTTGATGTGGCTCGGCATGTCGTCCGGCCCCTCCTCGTGATGCGCGTAAGCCCGGTCCTCCGGCGCCAGGATCTCCAACGCATCCAGCAGATCCAGCCTGACATTCGGATCGGCGTTTTCCTGAATGGTGAGCGAGGCGGAGGTATGGGACACGAACACGGTGAGGACGCCGCCATTCGCGCCGATCTCGTCGAGCCAGCTCGAGACTCCGCGGGTGATTTCGATGAAGCCCTTGCCGCGCGTCGGCACGACCAGATCATGGTTCGCCTGCACCAAGTCGCCCATTGAAGTCATCCCTGGCGTGAACCCCCTTTGCCAGCGCCTTGCGGCGCAGCCTTCCGTCCCATTGTAGGGCGTTCCTTAATCGAAAATTTACTCGAACTTGCCACCGTCAGCGAGACCGCTTCGTCACGCGTGTTGCGGCCAGGCCGTCACGCGATTGGGCGTGGATTCGGCGGCGTCAATTCCATGGGGAACGGTATGGCTTCAGAAGCAAGTTGGCAAACCAGCGGCGCCGGCCAGGAAGGCAATGCCATGCATGACGGCGAGCCCATGGATCAACGCACGGTCGAAAGCCTTCTCCGCCGCCTTGTAGAGCGGGTCGAGGACAGCGAGCGGCGCTACGGCGAAGCGCTCGAGGATCTTCACGCGAGATTGGATCAGCTGTCGCAGACCACGGAAGCCGCCCGGGAGACCGGCGCGCCCGACGAGGCCGATACGTTTGACCGCCTGCATTCCCAAGTCAGCGATCTTGCCCGCCGGCTCGAGAGCGAAGCCTCGACGCCACTCGACGATTTCGAACGCCTCGGAAAAGCGCTTGCCGGGGGCTTGCGGGCCGACACGGACGAGGGCCCCTTCGAGTACGAGCCGGAGCCAAGCCCATTCGCCCAGGCCACGATGCAGGCGCCGTCTCATCTTGCGCCCGCTTCGGCCTTTCCAGATTTCAGCTATGCCGCCGAGTCGGGCTATGGGAACCGGACCGGCGCCACGGAGCCCTTTCCTGCGGAGCACGCCGACCTCGACAAGCGGCTCGTGGACATGGCCGAGCGCCTCGAGCAGTCGATCGGCGCGGCGATGCCGACGGGCGCGATCGAAGCCTTGAACACACGGCTCGACGAGATCGGCATCCAGCTCGGCCAGACCCTCGAAAAGGCGCCAAGCCGCGAGGCTCTCGATCATGTCGAGTGCCAGATTTCCGATATGGGCCAACAGCTTGGCCGGGCCGAAGAGCAGCTCAGCAAAGTCAGCGGCGTGGAAGCGCAGCTCCTCAAGCTCATCGAGCGGCTGGACGCCAAAGACAGCGCGCAAACCCCTGCCCAGGTTGATCCCGCACAGCTTCAGGAGATCGCCACCAAGGCCGCGAACGAGGCTGCGCGCCTCGTCGCCGATGACAGCAAGAAGACCACCGAGCGGCTGGACGCCATGCATCGCGAACTCACCGCGATGGGCGACAAGAGCCGCGAATCCAATGACCGGCTGGTGACGACGCTTCAGTCGGTGCACGATTCCTTGAAGCAGCTCGTGCAACAGTTCGAGCAGCGCGGGACTGCCTCAGGCGCCCGGCCCCGCGCACCGTTTGCGGATCTTGCCCGGCAAGCAGAGGCTAAGCCTGCCTCACCGTTTGCCCAAGCCACCGCCGGACACACGCCCACGCCTAAGATGACGCCGCCGCGGACAGCTCAGTCGCCGGCAGCAAGAATGCCGGAGCCAGGCGCGAAGGCCTCGCCGCGGCGTCCCGAGATGGACGCCGAGATCCCCATGAAGGAGAGTTTGCGGGACCGTCTCGGCGCAGCCATTCCCGACTTCAAAGAGTCCGAGACGCCGCCGCCTTTCGGGCGGGCGAAACGCGCCGGCGAGGAGGCCGTCGATCTCGATGCGGCGATGCCGCACGCCTCGCGCGGCCGCGTTGTAACGGACATGCCCATCCACGGCGAGGAGGCGGGCGCGCCCGAGGACCTCGTGACCGCCGCGCGCCGGGCGGCGAAAGCCGCCGCCACACGCGCCGAAGAGCGCGACGGGGGCCGGCCCAGAGCCCGCGTCACCAGCACCGACCTCAAGACGGAGCAGCCGGGCCGCCGCAAGCGCTCCTTGCTGATCATCTCTGCAGCCACCCTTCTCGTGATCAGCGCCATACTTCTTTATGGACGTCTCGGCTCGAAGCCGACCACGGACGTCACCCCGGCCACGACGGGCGAGACGATGCCCGAGACCGCGCCCGAGACCGTGCCAATGGACGGCGGTCAGGACATGACGGCGCCTGATGCCACGGAAACGGCGCCAGCGGCGGAGCCCGACCAATCCGGCTCGCTGATGATCCTGCCCGATCCCGGCACAACACCCGGACCGGACTTCGCCCCCTTCAACGGCAGGGTCGGGCAGTCAACGCCTGGCGTCACTGATGTCGCCAAGTCTTCCGGCTTGGCCATGCCCGCGAGCGAGCTCAATCCCGAGCCCCAGCTTGCCGCGCTGAAGCCGACCAACGGCTCCACGTTGCCGCCGGGGGTGATCTCTCCATCGAGGACCCGTCGGCCGCCGCGGATGCCGCGACCGCCGAAAGGCTGACGACCGTGGCGGTGGAAGCGCCCATGCCGCCCAAGGCGCTTGGCCCGCTGGCCTTGCGGAAAGCGGCCTCCGAGGGGGACGGCGCCGCGCAATACACCATCGCGCTGCGTTACTTGGAGGGTAAAGGCACCGAACGCGACCTCAAGAAGGCCAGCGAGTGGCTGGATCGCGCCGCACGCACGGGCCTGGCGCCGGCCCAATATCGCCTCGCTGCCATGTATGAGCGGGGCGTCGGCGTCGAGAAGGACACCCACAAGGCCCGGGGCTGGTACACGGCCGCGGCGGAGCGGGGCAACGTCAAAGCCATGCATAACCTCGCGGTCAGCGTCAGCGGCCGTGACGGCAGTGCGCCGGACTATACCCAGGCAGCGAAATGGTATGGCGAGGCGGCCGCACGGGGTCTTCCCGACAGCCAGTTCAATCTCGGCATTCTCGCCGAGCATGGCCTTGGCATGACCAAGAATCTCAGCCAGGCCTATCAGTGGTTCGCGCTGGCCGCCGCGCAAGGCGATCCGGAGGGCCAGCAAGCGCCGCGAGGTGATCCGGGTGCAGCTTGCGCCGGAGACGCTGGCTCAGGCGGAAGCGGCCGTGGCGGCCTGGACGGCGAAGCCTGCCGTGCCCGAAGCCAATCAGGTGGCCCAGAACCCGGCTTGGGTCGCACAAGCACCGGCCAAGAAGGGCACCACCTTGGTCAGCCGCGCCCAGACGCTTCTCAACAGGCTCGGCTACGATGTCGGCGCGCCGGACGGAATGGTCGGTCCGCGGACCCGCACCGCGATCAAGACGTTCCAAGAGCGCAACGGTCTCGACCAGACCGGCGACGTATCCCTGCCGCTGGTGGATCAGCTCGAGCGCCTGTCCAGCTAGCAAATTGACCTCGCGCGTGGTCTTGGCGCGGCTTCCACCTGAAATTTCGTGACAATTTGGTCAGGAGGCGGACCGTAACGCATTGACAGGTCCGCGCGTGGCGAACAGGTTGCCAGTGCGCCTGTTTCATCAACGCTCTGGCCAATGTTTCAGATTTATCTGCCTGTTGCCGAAATCTCAGTGAACCTCACGGTCATGCTGGGACTGGGCGCGGCAGTGGGCTTTCTGTCGGGCATGTTCGGTGTCGGCGGCGGTTTCTTGCTGACACCGCTCCTGATGCTGATGGGCATCCCGCCGGCCATCGCCGTGGCCACCGGCGCCAATCAAATCGTGGGTACTTCGGTGTCCGGCACGCTCGCCCAATGGCGGCGCGGCAATGTGGACGTGCAGATGGGCGCCGTGCTCATCGCCGGCGGCGTGGTCGGCGCGCTGATCGGCGTGTTTTTGCTCAAATATCTGCGTGAGCTCGGTCAGGCCGGGCTGATCATCTCGCTGGCCTATGTGTGCTTCCTCGGCACGATCGGCGCGCTGATGCTGTGGGAAAGCGTCAGGGCCATCGCGCGCGCGCGCGCCGGCAAGGGCGGCTCGGCGCGAAAAGCCAACCAGCACAACTGGATTCACGGCCTGCCCCTGAAAATGCGCTTTCCGCGCTCGCGTCTTTATATAAGCGCGATCCCGCCGCTGGTGATCGGCGTCTTGGTCGGGCTGCTCGCGTCGTTCCTCGGCGTCGGCGGCGGCTTCATCATGGTGCCGGCGATGATCTATCTCTTGCGCATGCCGACCAATATCGTCATCGGCACCTCGATCTTTCAGATCATCTTCGTCACGGCCATCGTGACGCTGCTGCACGCCACGCTCAATCATACGCTCGATATCGTGCTGGCCTTGGTGCTGGTCATCGGCGGGGTCGTAGGCGGCCAGTTCGGCGTGCGGGCAGGTCAGAAGTTCCGCGGCGAGCAGTTGCGCGCCATGCTTGCTCTGATGGTGCTGGGCGTTGCGTTGCGGATTCTGTTCGACCTCGTGGTGCGGCCGTCCGATCTCTACAGCATCGTACCCTTGGTGGGGATGTGATGAGAGCCGCGCTCCTGCCCGTCGCCCTGTCGGGCCTCCTCCTGTTCAGCCCGCTGGCGGCCGCGCAGACGGCCCCGCCGCCGCCGGCGGAGAAGCCGATCAGCCAGGAAACGGTGCAGTCCGATATCTCCACGCGCGAGATCGCGATCCAGTCGAACTTCACCGGCATCGAGATCCTGATCTTCGGCAGCATCGACTTCAGCGATTCGCGGACGCCAGGCGAAGGCACCTACGACGTCATCACCGTGGTGCGCGGCCCCGACGAACCCGTCGTGGTTCGCAAGAAGGAGCGGGTTGCCGGCATCTGGATCAATGGTCCGGGCAAGACCTACGGCACCGTGCCGGGCTTCTATGCCGTGCTGTCGTCGCGTCCACTTCGGGCGATCACCTCGGACGCAACTTTGAAGGAGCTGGGTATCGGCCTCTCCGATCTCGATTTCGGGCGCTACACTAAAGGCGATCCGCAAGAGCAGGCCTACCGCTCGGCGATGATCCGCCTGAAGGAGAACAGCAAGCTCTTCCAGCAGGTCGATAACGGGGTGACGTTCATTGGACGCAGCCTGTTCCGGGCTACCGTCGCGCTGCCGGTCAATGTCCCCGTGGGGCGCTACACGGCGGACGTCTATTTGTTCCGCGACGGGGTGGTCGCGAGCAAGAGCCAAGGCTCGCTCGAAGTGACGAAGGCCGGTATCGAAGCTCTGGCCTATTCCTTGGCGTTCAAGCACCCATTTCTCTATGGGCTGCTCGGCGTCGTTCTAGCGGTTTTGATGGGGCTTGCGGGCTGGTACGCGTTCCGCCGGGACCGCGCGTCCTAATCAATCGGGTATCAGCAGGCTGCCGAGCACCGGATAGACGGCGTGTCGGCCCATCATCCACGCCTCCAGCCGATGCCAGAGGAAAAGTGGCTGAAAGGCCTCGTGCAGCACGTTGAGCCCGCCCGCATAGGCGCCGAAGGCCGGCATCACCAGACGGTTGCCGTCACTGGCGAAACAGCGCCGCCGAACCACCGTGCCCCGCCGCGAGATGCGCGCGACCGGATGCAAGTGCCCGACGATCTCGGGCGCCGATGCGTCCTCCGACGGCTCGTGGCGCAGCGTCACGCCCGACATGGTGAGCGTGGCGCAGACCGTGCCGCCGATGCTCGCGGGCAGGTGCGGATCGTGATTGCCGCAGATCCAATACCAGTCGCGGCCCTGCTGGAGCTTGATGAGGAAAGCAAGGTCGTCCTCGACAAGGTGATCGGCACACTCGCTGCGATGAAAGCTATCGCCTAGCGCCACGACACGCGACGGGTTCACCTTGGCGATGATCTTCCCCAGCCGGGACAACGTCGAGCGCGTGTCGTAGGGCGGCAGCAACATGCCGAGCGCGGCGAAGGCCGCCCCCTTCTCCAGATGTAGATCGGCAACGAGCAGCGTGTCTTCGGCTTCCCAATAAAGGGCGCCGGCGACAAGCGGTTGCAGCGTATGGCCCGCGATCGCGAGATGCGAGCGGAGCGACGGCGCCGTTTCCGGCATGAGGTCGCGCCTAGCGCGTAGCATGTTCCCCCAAGGCCTCCGCGATGAGTTCTTCGGCGGTCTCACGCAACAAGGTGTCGCCAATATCGCCCGGAACGCTCTCCCGTCCAATCTCGAGCATGACAGGGACGGCAAGCGGCGAAACGTGACTGAGCGCACTATGCCTGATTCGACCGCCAATCCGCCTCAGGAATTGCCCAAGGCGGCCAAGATCGATTAGCCCTGAGGCCGCGTCCGCGAACGCCGCCTTGAGCAGGATGTGGTCCGGCTCGTGCTGACGCAGGACATCGTAGATGAGATCGGAGGAGACCGTCATCTGGCGGCCGCTCTTCTCTTGGCCCGGATGGCGCCGCTCGATCAGCCCGGAAATGATGGCGCAGACGCGGAACGAGCGCTTCATCAGGTTCGATTCCGCGAGCCAGGCGTCGAGATCGTCGCCCAGCATGTCTTCGTCGAACAGCTCTTTGAGATCGAGACGCCCGTCCCGGATCATCCCGCTCATGTCGTTGAGCCCCCAGATGGCGAGCGCGTACTCGTTGGCGACAAAGCCGGTCGGCGCCGCCCCCGCACGTTCCAACCGCCGGGTCAGCAGCATGCCCAGGCTTTGATGGGCCAGGCGCCCCTCGAAGGGGTAGCAGACAAGATAGTGGCGTTGCCCGCGCGGGAAGGTCTCGATGAGCATCTCGTCGGCGGACGGCACAACCGAAAAATCGGCTTGCAGCCTGAGCCAGTCGGAAACCTGGCCGGGCAGCTTCACCCAGGCACCGCGTTCAGCCAGCATCTGCCGCACGCGATCGGCCAGATAGGTGGAGAGCGGGAACTTGCCACCTTCATAGGCCGGCACTTTGGGGTCGGTGGCATGGGCCCGGGTGACGATGGCATCCATCTCGCGCAAGCCCTCGAAGCGCAAGACCTCGCCGGCAAAGGCGAAGGTGTCGCCGGGGCTCAACTGCTCGATGAAATACTCCTCGACCTCACCCAGCACGCGGCCGCCGGCGACCGCGCCGGACTTCTTGAGTGCGGCGCGCGCGAGGCGCACGCGCAGCATCGGCGCCTCGACGATGGTGCCCACGTTGAGCCGGTATTGCTGGGCGATGCGGGGACGGGCGACACGGTATTCGGCTTCCTTCGTCCGTTTCAGCTTGGCGTAGCGATCGTAATTGGCGAGCGCATAGCCGCCGGTGGCGACGAAAGCCAAGACCTGGTCGAACCCCTCGCGGGTGAGACCTTGATAGGGCGCAGCGCTGGTCACTTCCCGGTATAGACGGTCAGGGTCGAAAGGTTCGGCACAGGCCATACCGAGAATGTGCTGGGCGAGCACATCCAGCGCGCCGGGGCGCGTGGGCGGGGTGTCTTGTGCCCCCTCTTCCGCCGCCTCCAGCGCCGCTTGGCACTCCATGACCTCGAAGCGGTTGGCCGGCACGAGCAGCGCCTTGCTCGGCTCGTCGAGCCGGTGGTTCGCGCGGCCGATGCGCTGAGCGAGACGGCTTGCGCCTTTCGGCGCGCCCACATTGATGACGAGATCGACATCGCCCCAGTCGATGCCGAGATCGAGCGTCGAGGTGCAGACCACGGCGCGGAGCTTGCCCGCCACCATGGCGGCTTCCACTTTGCGGCGCTGCCCCACGTCGAGAGAACCGTGATGAAGCGCGATGGGGAGATTGTCGTCGTTGTAGCGCCACAGCTCGTGGAACAGCATCTCGGCTTGCGAGCGCGTGTTGACAAACATGAGCGACATGGTGTGCGCCTTGATAGCCGCATACATCTCGGGCAGCGCATAGCGCGCCGAATGTCCCGCCCAAGGCAGATCTGCGTTCGACTTAAGGATGGTGATGTCGGCCTTGACCCCGCCGTCCGCGGTGACGATCTCCGCCAGCCGCGTCGCGCTCTGCCCCTTGTTCGCCACGAGATAGGCGGCGAGTTCGGACGGCCGGGCGACCGTGGCCGAGAGACCAACCGCCGTGAGCTCGGGCGACAGCGTGCGCAAGCGCGCAAGATCGAGGCCTAAGAGATCGCCCCGCTTGCTTGTGGCGAGCGCATGCAGCTCGTCGAGAATGACGCATTTCAGCGAGCCGAACAGTTCGGCCGCGCTCTTGTGAGAGAGCATCAGCGCGATCTGCTCCGGCGTGGTCAGCAGAATGTCGGGCGGCAGCACGCGCTGGCGGGCGCGGCGAGATTGCGGGGTGTCCCCGGTGCGGGTTTCGAGCTTGATGGGCAAACCCATCTCGGCGACGGGCGCTGTGAGGTTCCGCGCGATGTCGGTGGCCAGCGCTTTCAGCGGCGAGACATAGAGCGTGTGGATGCCGGTCGCGGGTTTCTGCTTCGGCGGCTGTGCCGCCAGGTCGATGAGACTCGGCAGGAAGCCGGCCAAGGTCTTGCCGCCGCCGGTGGGGGCAATGAGGAGCGTATCGCGGTCACTCCGAACCGTATCGAGCAGCGCGAGTTGGTGCGCGCGCGGGTGCCAGCCGCGGGACGCGAACCACGTGCGGAAAGGCTCGGGCAGGCGCTCTCCATGAGGCTCCGCTGCCAAGCTCCTTCGCGCGCTCACTTAGCCCTACCCTTCTTGCTCTTCGCCTTGATCTTCGCCGCCACGAGCCCCAACTTCTGGTACAGATTCGATTGAAAGCCCACGATTTAGAGGGAAACGGACAGATGGAACGGTTTTTTGGCGGCAATCCGGCGCTGGTCCTGGCGCGGCTTGTCATCCTATCCTTGATCGTGGGCGTCGTCCTGGCGGCGCTGGGCTTCAGCCCCTACGACATCATCCAGAATCTGCGCGATCTCGCGGCCCGCATCTACGACATGGGCTTTGCCGCGGTGGAAAAGGCGTTCCGCTACTTCCTGCTCGGCGCGGTCATCGTCTTCCCGATTTGGGTGGTGATGCGCGTCTTCAGGCTGTTCGGACGCGAACCTGCGCATGAAGTGGCCGAAACCGGCCCGTCGCAGAAGCGCGAGGCCTAGAGGATCTTCAACACCGCTTCCGGCGGGCGGCCGATGGCCGCGTGATCGCCCGCGACCACGATGGGCCGCTCGATGAGGATCGGGTTCTCGACCATCAGCGCAAGCAGCTCGTCGCCGGTGTGGGTGCCATCTTTGAGGCCGAGTTCGGCGTAGACGGCTTCGCCTTTGCGCAGGATGTCGCGCGGTTTCAGGCCCAGATTCTTGAGAATGCGCTTCAGCTCGGCCGTGGTCGGCGGCGTCTTTAGGTACTCCACGATCTTAGGGTCCACGCCGTTCTCCTCCAGCAGCGCCAGCGTTTGGCGCGACTTGGAGCAGCGCGGATTGTGATAGATGGTGACCATCATACGACGACCTCGGGCAGTTCCTTTTCCGCCCATTCGCCCGCGCGCCGGCCAATCAGTGGCTTGAGGCTTTGCGCCTTATCCCGCGCCATGGCCGCGACGAGCGTGTCCTTGATGTGGCCGATCAGGCCAGGGCCTTCGAACACGAGCCCGGTATAGAGCTGGATCAGAGACGCGCCCGCCTCGATCTTGGCCAGCGCCGTCTCGCCCGAGGTGATGCCGCCCACGCCGATCAGCGGCAGCTTGCCTTCGGTGATTTGATAGACGCGGGCCAGCATGCGCGTGGCGCGGTCGAACAGCGGTTGTCCCGAAAGCCCGCCCGCCTCGCGGATCAACGCCTCGTCGTGCAAGCCGTCGCGGGCGAGCGTGGTGTTGGAGATGATAAGGCCGTTGGCGTCATTGTTCTGAATGACGGCAACGACCTCGGGCAGATCGGCGTCGGCGA
Source organism: uncultured Alphaproteobacteria bacterium (assembly GCA_963825655.1). Taxonomy (GTDB): domain Bacteria; phylum Pseudomonadota; class Alphaproteobacteria; order Rhizobiales; family Methyloligellaceae; genus Methyloceanibacter. The sequence continues at coordinate 600,284 of CAWGTS010000005.1, read as the reverse complement.
GGTCTGGCGCTAGCTTGACGAGGAGCGGCGGCGCGCTGTCGCCGAGCGCCTTGCGCGCGGTTTGCACCTTGGTGAGCAGCTCGTCGAGCTTCCGCGGTGCTTGAAGATCGCGCAGGCCCGGCGTGTTGGGCGAGGAAATATTCACGGCGAAATAGCTCGCCACCGGCGACATCCGCACAATGCCCTCCACGTAGTCGGAGATGCGGTCGGTGCTGTCGCGGTTGGCGCCGAGATTGACCCCGACAATGCCAGGCAGCCGCTTCTTCAAACGGATCAGCGCCGCCTTGTGTCCCTCATTGTTGAAGCCGAGACGATTGACGATGGCGCAGTCTTCGGGAGAGCGGAACACGCGCGGCGCTTCATTGCCGGGCTGCGCGTCCGGCGTCAGCGTACCCACCTCGGTAAAGCCGAAACCCATGTCGAGAAGCTGGCGGGGCACGCGCGCGTTCTTGTCGAAGCCCGGCGCCATGCCGATCGGATTCGGAAAGTCGAGGCCGAACACGGTTTGTCTCAACCGCGTGTCATCCGGCACGGCTTGGCGGGGATAAACCCCAAGCTCGAGGGTCTTGAGGGCAAGATCGTGAGCACGCTCGGGATCGAAGGCAAGCAGCAGGGCCTGGCCTAAGCCGAACAATCCGCTCAATTGGCCACTCCGTCGGGCAGGATGTGGCGATTGTCGGCGTCGAGCTGGAGTGGATCGACAGACACGATGGCATCGAGGGGGAGCGGCGCATAAAGATGCGGGAACAGGTCACCGTCGCGGGACTCTTCCCATTTCAGACCCTCGCCAAGTTTCTCGGCATCGAGGGTGAGTAGAACGAGGTCTTGCTGGCCTGGATAATGTTTTACCAGGGTGGCTTCGACTTGATGCGACGCTGAGAGATGAATGAAGCCGTCGTGCAGGTCGTCGCTCGTTCCCAAGAATTGTCCCTCGCTCTTTGCCGCGTCATAGGCGGCGTCGGCGAGAATTTTGTAGACGGGTTGAGCCATGGCGTTCGGCGGAGACTAGCGGTCAAGCCAGTCTCCAACAAGGAGGCGTAAGCGCCTGCGTAAAATTGCCGTGGATAGTGGCCTTCGGCACCCAAGCTCCTGTATGGTCCCGCGAACAATTTTCCCGGAGACCCGATGAGCTATTCAATTCGGCGGGGTAGCCCGCCCAATACCAAGACCCTTATGCGCCTGACGACGCGGAACGCCGTCAAACAGGCCCGCGCGCTGATCGCCCAGGGCGACCACGATTTCCGCATTTTCACCAGCCGGGGCGAGCCGATCGAGCTTCGGGCCCTGGAACGCGTCCTCGATTCGCTCCCCGAACAGACGGCTTAAGACCGCAAATGCGGTGGACGGCAGCCGCCGAAATAAGTCATAATTCCTATCTATAGGTTTTTATTCCGATTCGGTGAAACCTGGCCCTTTAGGCCGTTTCAAGGCCCAACCGGTGAACAGACTCACCCATGTCCGGGTCTGGTCCGCAATCGACGCGCTCGCGCGCCGCTACGGCCTTTCCCCGTCCGGGCTGGCCAAGCGCGCCGGGCTCGATCCCACCGCCTTCAACAAATCCAAGCGGGTGACCGGCGAAGGGCGCCCGCGCTGGCCCACCACCGAAAGCATCGCCAAGGTGCTGGCGGCGACCGGGGCCTCGTTCGACGACTTCACGGCGCTCGTCACGGCAGAGCCGCGACGCCGCAACCCGGCCCAGCCGATCCCGCTGATCGGCACGACCCAAGCCGGCGGCGGTGGCTTCTTCGACGACGGCGGCTTTCCGGTGGGCGGCGGCTGGGACCAGATCCGCTTTCCCCGGGTCGACGACGAAAATGCCTATGCGCTCGAAGTCACCGGCGACAGTATGGCGCCACTCTACAGGGACGGGGATATCCTCATCGTCTCGCCGAACGCCCCGCCGCGCAAAGGCGACCGAGTGGTGTTGCGCACCACTGACGGCGAGGTGATGGCCAAGGTGCTGGCGCGGCGCACCACCAAGACGATAGAGCTCGCCTCGCTGAACCCAGACCATCCGAACCTCGTGTTTCCCATGGAGCGGATCGACTGGATCGCGCGCATTATCTGGGCGAGCCAATAGCGAACTTGCGCTCTTAAAGCCGCCAAGCATCTCGCTTAAGATGGCGGCATGTCACTTGCCTCCCGTCTCATCACAGCTATGGTCGGCCTCGGGCTGATCTGGTTCTTCTGGCCTTTCGGCGGAAGCGACGAGGTGGTGAAGATCATTGAGCCGCCGAGCGCGCACGATGGGCGCTTGTTTACTACGCCCTTGCCCGAAGCGCCCTCTCCCGAAGCACCCTTGCCAAAGGCGGCCCCGCCAAAGCCAGCGCCCGCCAAGGCGCCTCCGCCACAGACGGCCGATCCACCGAAGACGACCGCGGCACTTCCCGCGACCCAGCCTGCGCCGGCAAAAGACGGCAAGACGGTCGCCGCCGTCTCACCGGAAGGCGGGCCTGTGCCAGTGGACGCGGCCACGCCGAAAACCGTGCTCAAGCCGAAGCGGTTCTACCGTGTGGTGGTGCGCGACGGCGGCACGCTTAAAGCCGGAGACGTGGTCATCACGCTCGACGGCATCAAAGCACACGCCGCGGACGCCACATGCAAGGACGCGAAGGGCCGCGTCTGGGCTTGCGGTAAGCAGGCGCGCATCGCGCTGATGCGGCTGATCCGCGGCCGCGCCGTGAGCTGCAAGGTGCCTGCATCAAGCACGGCAAAGACGCTGACGGCGCGTTGCAGCGTGGCCGGTACCGGCCTTTCCGAATGGCTGGTGCGCTACGGCTGGGTGAAGCCCAACGCGCCGGCGGATACAAAACTCGCCAAAGCGGCGGACACCGCGCGCAAGAAAAAGATCGGCGTCTGGCGTTAAAGCGATTCCATACAAAAGAACGGCCCCGGAGAACCGGGGCCGTTCCCTTCAACATGCGAAACGCGGCGGACTAGTACGAGCTATGGTTCTTCGTGCTGTCGCCCATCGCGTCACTGGAGTCCGGGTTGGCATTGCCGGACTTCTTCATCTCAGTGTTCTGACCAGCCGGGGCGGCCTTTGGCGTCACCTCTCGGGCGTCCGCACTGACCCAGCCCTTATTGCAACCGGCCTGCCACTCATCCGCAGAAATCTTCCGGTCGTTCGACGTGTCGACGGCCGCAAAGTTCAGAATGTACGGCCTGGCCGCGTTCTCAGAGAGGCTGTTGCCCTCAGGGCCAGCGGCCTTCCAAGCCTGCTGACATTTCGACTCGTTCAGGACCTGGCCCGGACGCCCCATCGCGCCCCGTCATGTGGAGTCAACGGCGCAGTCGGTAGATGGTTCTGGACGTCACAAAATTGCCCAAACAAAAAAACGGCCCCAAAATCTGGGGCCGTCTTTCGCATAATCCCGCTATCTGGGACTACATCTTGTCAGAACCGTCCTTGTCCTTGGACATATCATCCGACTTCTTCATGTCGTCAGACATATCTGAGTCAGCAGGCGTGCCTTCCATATCCTTGGCGGTGGACGCATCGGCGCTCACCCAGCCCTTGGCACAGCCCTCTTTCCACTCCTCGGCGGAAATCTTGGCGTCGTCGGACGAGTCGACCATCTCGAAGTTCAAGATGAACGGGGTGGCTTTGTCCTTCGACAGCGTGTCGCCGTCAGGTCCCGCCGTCTCCCAAGCCTTGGTGCACTCGGCCTCGCTCAAGACTTTACCAGGGCGTCCAGACGGATCTGGATCCTGAGTACCCTCGGGCGGCGCTGCGCCGGGACCCGCAAACGCATAGGTGGCGCTCGTAAGAAGCATTGCAGCAGTCAGGGTCGTGAGTTTCATCACATATCTCCTTGGTGTTTTCTCTAAGCAGGCTCAATCCACGGAAGGTTTTCTTCCGCTGCCCTTGCCTGAGAAACGCACGTCTGGGAGGCATGGTTCCGATTTTATGATGCCGGATTAGGCGACCAGGTCTCCGGCCAGCGCCTTGGCGATCAGCGCACGGGTCTCCGGCACGCCGTAAAGTTCCACGAAGGAGCCAAAGCGCGGGCCTTGGGTCTGGCCGAGCAGCACTTGGTAAAGCGCCCGGAACCATTCGCGCAGCGGCTCGAACTCATGCGCCTTGCCGACCGCATAGATCTCGTTCTGGATTTCCTCGGCGAGAACCTTGTCGGGCAAAGCGGCAAGCCGAGCGTCGAGATCGGCAAGAGCCGCGCGTTCCTTGTCGGTCGGCGCGCGATAGGCCTTCGACGGCTTCACAAAGTCGTGGAAGTAACGGATGGCGTAACCGACCAGCTCATCGAGCAGCGAATGGCCTTCCGGCGTGGCGTCGGGCGTATAACGGCGGATGAATCCCCATAGCACCTCGCTGTCCTCGGAGTTCGAGGCCGACGCGAGATTGAGCAGAAGCGCGAAGCTGATGGGAAGCTCGGCTTGCGGCGGCGCGCCGTCATGGACGTGCCACACGGGATTCATCAGCTTCGCCGCCTGTTCCTCTTTCGGGTAGGCGGCCAGATGGCCGACATACTCATCAACTGCGCGCGGGATCACATTGAAATAGAGGCGCTTCGCCTTGCGCGGGCTCTGATACATGTAAAGCGCGAGACTTTCGGGCGAGGCGTAGGTCAGCCATTCCTCGATGGTGAGTCCGTTGCCGCGCGACTTCGAAATCTTTTCGCCGTTCTCGTCGAGGAATAGCTCGTAGTTGAAGCCTTCGGGCTGTTGGCGGCCGAGGATGCGGCAGATCCGACCCGACAGACGCACCGAGTCGATCAGGTCCTTGCCTGCCATTTCATAGTCGACGCCGAGCGCCGCCCAGCGCATGGCCCAGTCCGCCTTCCATTGCAGCTTGCAGTGACCGCGGGTGACGGGAACTTGCGTGAGTTTCCCGGTGTCTGGGTCCTTGTAGCGAATGGCACCGGCTGTGAGATCGCAGTCGATGATCGGGACCTGAAGCACCTTCCCGGTCGCCGGTGAGATCGGCAGGAACGGACTGTAGGTAGCCCGGCGTTCCGGACCGAGCGTCGGCAGGATCACGTCGCGGATGGCGTCGTAGTTCTCGAGCACCTTGAGCAAGGTCGCATCGAAGCGCCCCGACGTGTAGCACTGGGTCGCCGACAAGAACTCGTAGTCGAAGCCGAAGGTATCGAGGAACGCCTTGAGGCGCGCATTGTTGTGCTGGCCGAAGCTCGGGTGTTCGCCGAACGGGTCCGGCACCTGGGTCAGCGGCTTGCCGAGGTGCTGAGTCACGATCTCCTTGTTGGGGATATTGTCGGGCACCTTGCGCAAACCGTCCATGTCGTCGGAGAAGCAGATCAGCCGGGTCGGCACCTTGTCCTCGGTCAGGACGCGGAAGGCGTGGCGCACCATGGTGGTGCGGGCAACCTCCCCAAACGTGCCGATATGCGGCAGACCGGACGGCCCGTAGCCGGTCTCGAAGATGATCGCGCCGGTCGGTTGCGGAATCCGCTTGATCCGGCTCAGGACCTTCCGCGCCTCCTCGAACGGCCACGCCTTGCTCACATGGGCATGGGCCAGGAGCTCGGAATTGATCTCGATGGGGGCGGATTGGCGACTTGCGCTCTTCGACTCGGGCATGTTCTGGAAGATTTGGTGATGGCTCGGAAGCAGGCTAGCGCGACAAATTTCACAGATTTCCAAACCACGCCAGCCCTTCGGCGCTTTTTCCCGTCCAAGAGGTGCTTGCCCGCGTAGTTGCAATTTCCTACCGTCGCGCCGCTTTGGGACAAATAAGGGTAAATAGAGAGGTGGAGAGCCGATGACCGAGCCTTTGGACCATCACGACGCGCTGATCTACACGATGGTCACGATATCGGCGGTGGACCGCGCCATTACCGACGCGGAACTCACCCGCATCGGCGAGATCGTCTCCAACCTGCCGGTATTCGCGACCTATGACCCCGAAAAACTGGTGAGCGCTTCGCAGGCCTGCGGCGAGATCCTCGGCGGCGACAGCGGACTTCAGCTCGTCCTTGAGCTTATCCGCAGCACCCTACCCAAGGCGCTCCGGGAAACGGCTTATGCCTTGGCGCTCGAGGTCGCGGCGGCGGATCTGGACGTTCGGCCGGAGGAGACACGTTTCCTGGAATTGCTGTCCAACGCCCTCGATCTCGACAAGCTGACCACGGCAGCCATCGAACGGGGGATCAGAGCGCGCAATAAGGTGGTCTAGCGAAGCGGAGACTTTACCAATTGCGAACGGTGCGGCGCGGAACCCAACACCGGGCGTCGTCGTTCTTGATATAGTGGTTTCTTGCAGCGATCGCTGCGTGCATTGGTATTTCGGAGGAGGATCAACATGTGGGGCTTGGCTGAACGCAAGACATCTCGGTTCGGGAGCGATCTCGACCTAAACGATGTCTATGACCAGCTCGATACGCTGCGCGGCTATGTGCAGAACCTGTCCCAGAGTGTCGGCAAGAGCGCCGGCGCCTCCTATGGACGGGCCCGCGACTTGGCAAGCGACGCCGCGCACGATGCCGAGGAAACTATGAGAGACAATCTGACCGCTTCGCTCGTGATTACACTGGGGCTCGGCGTGGCGATCGGATACTTCATCAGCCGCGGCAAATAATCAGACGCTAGCGCGCAAGTTTGGCCGCGCCGGAATAGAGCGCCCCGCCGATCACGCAAGGCACCGCGATCTGCGCCTGGCCAAGCGCCGTGGCGGCGACACAGCCCGTGGCGATGGCAAGCGAGCCGGCAGTCATGCCTTTCGACATCCCGGCGTCTGCCGTGAGCTTGTCTCTCTCCGCATCCTCGATCGCACCGTATTGTTCTTTGCGGATATTGTCGGCCTCGAAGAGTTCGGCGGCCTCAATGACATCGTTCAAAGGCTTCGCGATCTCCTCCGGCTGGTTCGGGACTTCGGCACGGTAGAGGTCGATCAGCTCGCGGTCGCGCTCGGCGTAAGAGGCGAGTGTCCACTTCGCGGTACCGCCCGCCGTCACCTTTTCGAGCTGATTTGCGTCCGCTCCCCAGCCAGATGTGAGCTTCCCAAAGAAGCCCTTCTCTTCGGCACCCTTGGACCACTTCAAAGCCGGCATGATGCGCATGATCGGCTCGTGCTGGCCGGTGGCGACATAGTAACCCCAATGAGCATAGACGGCTTGCGCGCCGCCCAACTCAAGACCGAGCTTCTGCAACGTGGGACGACGGCCGTTGATAAAATCGTCGATGAGCGGCTTGCGTAGCGGCATCTTGTCCGCGTTCTTGGTGAGCAGATCCTGCCAATCGGGACGTCCCGAATAGGCGATCGACCGGATGATGACCTCCTGCTCTTTCGCGGGCATCGGGAACATCTTGGGGACGAGCCCAGGGCCGTCTTTCGGGTTGGCGCCGAGAACCCCCGCGATGAAGCCGGCGCAGAACCAGCGCTGCTCCTCGTCCTTGAACATGCCGTAGTCGCGCATGGCGTGAACGGCCGCCGGCACCTTCCAGAACTCTGGATGATCGCGGTAGTTGGAGACCCAATCGAGCAAGCGCTCGGCGGAGGTGAACCCAGATGACGACCCGGGTTGCGACGCGGCTGCACCGGCCGGCGGGCTCAAGGTCGGCTGCGCGTAGGCTTGTTGGGGGGCCGGCTGCGAGGGGGCCATCGCGTCAGGGGTGACGCGCCGCGTGGTGACAGGCTTGGGCGGCGCCAAGGGCTGCGGTGACACCGCAACCGGCGCCACGTCCTCGCGTGCGGATTTGTCTTCGTCGGCGGAATGCGCCACGGGCGCCTCGGGCGGGCTCAAGCGCCGAGGCGAGAGCGCGTTCTTGGAGATGGCGCTGCTGCTCTTCGGCGCGATGGACACCGCGCCCGATTGGGCGACGCAAGGCGACGCAGTCGCCAAAATGCCAGCGGCGGCGAGCGCTAAAGTCGTGGCGGTACGCATGTCATCAGCTTCCTCCCCCAGGCCCCAGAGTGCTGACGAAATAACCGGACATAGTTAACGGCCGCAGGTTCCCTCACCAACGGCCAACATCATGATTTTCAAGCGTTTCGTGGCGATTTAAAGGCCGGACGCGTTAACCATAACAAAAGGTTACCGCCCGTCCGCCGAGATCGGCTTCAAATGTCCGGCCGCCCCTCCGACTCGCGAGCAGAAGGACGGCCGGGGCCTCGCACTACGCCGCTAGGGAGCGATTTTCATCGCGCGAGGCATCCCTTCGAATTTTGCGCATCTCCTGGGTCTCGTCTTTCGATCCTTCGAACAAGACGCCGGCGTGGCCAACGGCCGACGTGATCGAAGGATTCTTCATTTCTCAACCGGCCTCCAGCGTCTCGAGCTTCGCCACACCGTTCGGCCGGATCGGCTCGACCCGCTTCGGCTCGCGGGCCCCCAGCACAAAGGCGATATCTCGGCCTCCACCCTGGGTTTCCTCAAGCTGCAGCCTCAACATTCCCAACGGTTCGAGCAGGCGCGCGGCGCGAAGGTCGCCCGCATCGACCGGTTCAAGCCCGACATCGGCCACAAGGCCCATCACGAGGTCCTTCTGCGGGCCGCGCGGGCGGGCGACCAGCCCCGCGGCAACGCCTTGCGGATAGCGCGGCTTGGCGATGGCATCGAACCCGGTGACATTGAACGCCTTGAAAAACGTCGCAGCGTGCGCGTGGCTCTGAAGGAGCTCAACGCCGGAGGTGTCGAAGCCCAGGGCAAGCCTTGTCTCGCTGGTATTCAGAGGATTGGTGGCGTCGATGACGGTCTTGCCGGCCAGAGCGGGTGTGTGCTCGCAAACGAGCGCTTCGGCCGCCGTCCAGGGAATCGCCAGAATAATGACGGCATCGGCGCCAGCAATCGCGCCGCCGACTGTCTTGGTGGCGAGTCCGCCAGCTTGCGCCCTCGATACGGTCGGCTCGGGGGGGAACGACGTGGGGCGCAACGACTGGGGCGCGAGCGGCATGGGCTCCCTAACACCATAAACCACGAAATGGCCTCTTGCCTGCAGAGCCGGGCCCAAGGCTTTGGCCGACACGCCCGGCGCCAAGAATGGCGATTCTCATCTACTTCTGCCCCGCTGGTTCTGCCTCAGGTTGTCTCGACGCGGACCTGCTTTGCTATTGCAACCAACTTGGGGTCTCCGGTAGCATTATTCCAATCGATAGGATCGATGATGAGTATCGATCACGCCAATTTAAGCCGCCTCGACCTCAATCTTCTCGTCGCCTTCGATGCGCTGCTCACCGAGCGCAACGTGACGCGCGCGGCGGCCCGCGTCGGGCTTGGCCAATCGGCCATGAGCCATAACCTCGCCCGGCTCAGGACGCTCTTCGGCGACGAATTGCTCACGCGGGGCGGCGACGGCATGCGCCCCACCCCCCGGGCGATGGCGCTCGCCGAGCCAGTGCGCATGACGCTGGCCCAGATTCAATCGGCCGTGCTCCAGCGCGGCGTGTTCGAACCGGCAACGGCCGACCGCGTGTTCAGGATCGGACTGGCCGATTCCATCGAGGTCGCCGTCATCCCGGCTCTCATGGAGCGTCTGCAGACTTCAGCACCCGGCGTGTCGCTGAGACTGCGTTCCACAAACCGGATGAGTATCCTGGAGGAGCTCGATACCGGAGCTTTGGACCTCGGCATCGGCGTCTTCGATCACGGGCAGACGCATCACAAGCGCCGCCACCTCTACGACGACAGCTTTCTCTGCCTGTTCAGCACAGAGCAACTAAACCTTACGCCACCCCTTTCGCTACAGGACTATTTGCGCTGGCCGCATGTGCTCACCAGTCTCGCCGACGATGCCCGCGGCGCGGTCGACGAGGTTCTGGCCAAGCGCAAGCTCCGCCGCAGCATCGTCATGACAACGCCCGGCTTTCTGGCCGTTCCATTCATCATCCGCCGCGCACCCGTCATCACCACGATGCCGTCGCGGCTCGCGCGCTATTTCTCCGAGACCTTCGGACTCGCCACGAGCTCCGTTCCGGTCGACCTCCCGAGCTTCACCATCTCGCTCCTCTGGCATGCGAGCTTCGACAACGATCCAGGGCATTTATGGCTGCGCCAGACCGTGACGAAGCTTGTCTCCGAGGACAATCTGGAGCTCTGACACGAGCGCGGGATGTGGACAACTCCCGATTCGCGGCGCGCAGACATTCTATTGGCCTCATCATTGGCCGATTCGATTTCATGCAAAGCGGGTCGGCCTGACGAGACTGAACCGCCAAGCCCGTAGGAGGTCCATTCATGGCGAGCACACCCGCAAAGAGCGGCGCATCAACCGATCGCCACGACGCGCTCAGTGAAGTTCTGGCCGAGAGTTGGTGGGCGGTGGGTCTTCGCGGCATTCTTGCCATTGCCTTTGGGCTCATCTGCCTCCTGGTTCCGACCGCGGCGATCCTCGCGCTGATCCTTCTGTTCTCGGCCTATATGCTGGTGGACGGCGTGTTCGCCATCGCCTCCGGCATCAAGGCGGCGCGGAACGGCGAACGCTGGGGCCTGCTGATCCTGGAAGGCATCGTCGATATCGCTGCCGGTACCATCGCTTTTTTATGGCCCGCGATTACCACGGTTGCGTTCATCATCCTCATTTCGGTGTGGGCCATCATCTCCGGGGCCTTGATGCTGGGCGCCGCCTTGACTCTGAAGCTCGATCACGGGCGTTGGTGGCTCGCGCTCGGCGGCATCGCCTCTGTGATTTTCGGCATCGTTCTGCTCATCGCCCCGGTCGTGGGCGCGGTGGTGCTCACCTGGTGGCTCGGTGTCTACGCCATCGTGTTCGGCGCCATGCTGCTCATTCTCGCCTTCCAGCTTCACAGCAAGAAGGAAGAACGCGCGGCCAAGAAGCCGGCGCGCCCCGCGGCGAAGTCCTCCAGACGAACAGCCGCGAAGAAGACTTAAAGAGCGGACCGAAACACGTTGCGGGCGCGGCTTAACGCCCCTGCCGCTGATCGCGGTCAGGCCGATCCCGGTGTTGTGATCGAGGGCTTGGTTGGCTTGCCGCAAACCTCGCGGCACACTGACGGGCTCTTGCCGGCATCCCTATATTCAGCCCATGGACAATATCTTCGGCCCCAACGACACCGTGATCCGGCTTTCCGTCTTCGGAGGCGTTTTCGCGCTGATGGCACTGATCGAGTTCGCCTTGCCGAAACGCAAGCTGATCGCAACCAAGGGACGGCGCTGGCTGACCAATCTGGGAATCAGCGTCACAGCCGCCGTGGTATTGCGCCTCATGGCGGCGCTGGCCGTGCCGGTCGCGGCCGTTGCCGCGGCCTTCTATGCGCAACAGCACGATATCGGGCTTCTAAACCATGTGGCGTGGCCCGAATGGCTGAAGGTCGTGATTGCGCTTGCCGCGCTCGATCTCGCCATCTGGGCCCAACATCTTGCTTCTCACAAGATCCCGATCCTGTGGCGCTTGCACCGCGTGCATCACGCCGACCGCGATATCGACGTCAGCACGGCGGTGCGCTTCCACCCGATCGAGATCGCTCTGTCGATGATATGGAAGATCGTCGTGGTGGTGCCGCTCGGCGCCTCACCGCTCGCGGTATTCCTGTTCGAAGTCATCCTCAACGGATGCGCCATGTTCAATCATGCCAACATCGCGCTACCGGGCTGGCTCGACCGTGTCATGCGGCTGTTCATCGTGACGCCCGACATGCACCGGGTGCATCACTCGGTGTTGCGGCGCGAGCACGATTCAAACTACGGGTTCAATCTTTCTCTGTGGGACCGGGTGTTCCGCACCTACACGGCACAGCCCGAAGGCGGGCATCTCGGCATGAAAATCGGGCTCACCCCTTATCAGAGCGAGGCGCCGACACGTTTTGGCTGGAGCCTGTGGCTGCCATTCATAAACGAAGGCTCGAAGACGCCGGCAGCGGCGACGCCGGGCGAAACGAGCCAGGCGCCGCGCACCACCAAAGAAAAGCGCGTCTAGAAGAAATTCATAGGGAAGTAGCGGAGGAACAGCTCTTCGTAGCGCCCGGTGGCGTGCACCTGCTCGAGCCCATAGGTCAGGATCTCGGCCAGCTTGCGATTGCCTTTCTTGACCGCGATGCCCACGCCTTCACCGAAGAACCGCGAGTTGAGATAGGGTCCGCCGCGAAATTCGCAACAGGCTTCGCTGGTGACGCCGTTGAGCCAGAAGGTGAGCGTAATGCCGTCTCCAAAGACGAGATCAATGGCTCCCTCCTTCAGCGCTTTCTGCGCGTCCTCCGCCTGGTCGAAGGCGGCGATGGCTCCATCGGGGAAAAACTTCTTCAGATAGGCCTCGTGGCCCGTCCCCTTGGCCACACCGATCTTCAACCCGTCCACCGTCTCGGGGCGAATGTCTTTGAGGTCGCTTTCCTTGCGCGCGGCGAAGCGCGCCGGGGTGGCGTAATAGCGCGCGGTGAAGTCGGCCGCCTTTAGGGCCTCCGCGGTGATGCGGATCGAGGCAATCGCCGCGTCCGCCTCGCCACGGTCCAGCGTCGGGATGAGATCGCTCCAATTGGTGGAATCGACCTCGCACTCGACCTCGAGCACCTCGCAAATGGCGCGGGCCAGATCGACATTGAAGCCGGTGAGCGCGCCCACCTCGTCGTAATAGTGGAACGGCGGATAGTCGGTATCGGTGACGAAGCGGATCTTCTCTAGGCCCTTCAGATCGGGCTTGGGTCGCAGCGCGTCACCTTGCCAGTTGTCGGGAACGATGGGCTTGGACTTGGCCTGCTGCGCGAGCGCGCCCGAACTGAAGCAGGCGAGCGCCAAGACAAGCGTTGCCAACCATACAGGCGCCACAGCACGTATCGTCATCGAAGAAATCACCCGCGTCTTTTCTTTCCCCCGTCATAGCGCGGCTTTGCAAAGCCCGCGTTGGAAAAATTGGAGCGGGTGAGGCGAATCGAACGCCCGACACGTAGCTTGGGAAGCTACTGCTCTACCACTGAGCTACACCCGCATTCCTAGCCTCATACAATGCTCCGGGGCCGGTGAAAAGCAACTTGCCTTCACGCACTGGTGAAGCGGCCCGCTCTTGCGGTTAAGGCCCCGGCATCTGTTAAATTGCGCGGGTTGCTGGAGGGGTTTCATGACCGACGCCGCGCTTGCCTTAGCCCGCGCCAAATTCACCGATCCCGACCATACGGTGGCCGGCGCGCGGCGCGCCCGTGTGCCGCTCGCACGCTTGCGGACCCTGTGGATCAACACCGGCAGCCTCTGCAACATTACCTGCCGCAATTGCTATATCGACTCGAGCCCCGAGAACGACCGGCTGGCTTATATCACCCGGGCGGAAGCGGCCGGCTATCTCGAGGAAATCTCCCGCGACGGCTGGCCGGTGACCGAGATCGCCTTCACCGGCGGAGAGCCCTTCATGAATCCGGACATGCTCGGCATGCTGGCCGACGTCCTGGGGCGCGGGTTCTCGGCGCTCGTGCTGACCAACGCCATGCAGCCTCTCCTGCGCCCACGCGTGCGCGATGGGCTCCTTGCCCTGCGCGACGCTTACGGCGAGCGGCTGTCTTTGCGGGTCAGCCTCGACCACTACACGAAAAAGCTGCACGAGGAGGAGCGCGGTCCGGGCACGTTCGATCGGACCATCGAAGGCATCGACTGGCTCGCGGCGCACGGCATCCCGCTCGCCCTTGCCGGGCGGACCTGCTGGGGCGAAAGCGAAACGGACGCCCGCGCCGGCTACGCGGGCTTGATCGCGGCGCGCGGTTGGCCTGTCGACGCAGGCGACCCGCTCGCGCTGGTGCTGTTCCCCGAGATGGACGAGACGGCCGAGGTGCCGGAGATCACGGAAGACTGTTGGGGCATTCTCGGCAAGTCGCCGACTGACGTCATGTGCGCGTCGAGCCGCATGGTGGTGAAACGGCGCGGCGCGGCCGCACCCGTCGTCCTGCCCTGCACGCTCATCGCCTACGACCCCGCCTTCGAGATGGGGGCGACGCTGGCCGAAGCGGCGCAGGCGAACGGCGGCATGTTCGATCACGGCGCGGTCAAGCTTTGCCATCCGCATTGCGCCAAGTTCTGCGTCCTTGGCGGCGGCGCGTGTTCCGCGTAACCTCGCAAGCCATGCCGCTCACCCGACGCGACACACTCGGTCTGGCCGCGGGCACGCTTGCCGCCAGCCTGATTCCCTCCCGCTTTGCGACCGCTGCCGAAAAGATCGAAGTGGTTGTGTTCGACGCCTTTCCCGTCTTCGACCCCCGGCCGATCTTCAAAAGCTTGGACACGATCGCACCGGGCCGCGGCACGGCGTTGGGCGATCTGTGGCGGACGCGGCAGTTCGAATACACTTGGCTCCGCACCGTTGGCGGGGAGTACGAAGATTTTTGGAAGGTCACGCGTGACGCCCTGCTCTACGCGGCCGAAGTGCTCGCGATCGAAATCACGCCGCGTCAGACCAACACGATCATGGACCGCTATCTCACCCTCGAGGCTTGGGAGGAGGCGCCCGCGGCGCTCGAGGCGCTGAAGGCGGAAGGATATCGGCTGGCGTTTCTGTCGAACTTCACGCCGCGCATGTTGCACGCCGCGATCGCGAGCGCGGGTCTCGAGAATACATTCGAGCAGGCCCTAAGCACGGACGCTTTGCAGACTTACAAGCCCGACCCGCGCGCCTACCGCATGGCCGTCGAGGTGCTGCACGTTCCGCGCGACCGAATCTTGTTCGTGCCCTTCGCAGGCTGGGACGCGGCGGGCGCAAAATGGTTCGGCTATGAGACGTTTTGGGTGAATCGGCTGGGCACCCCGCCCGAGGAACTCGGCGTGAAAGCCGACGGCATGGGCAGCAACCTGGACGATCTGGTGAACTATCTACGGCTGCGCGTTTGATTCCTCTTTCGGCCCCTCGATCTCGAAGGGCAGCTCGAAGCTCGCGGATTTATCGCCGAGCTTGTCGGTGAATTTCAGCTCAGCCGCATATTTTCCCGCCGGCGCCTCGGTGAAATCGATGGTGAGCGCCGTCATGACCTCCATGTTTTCGTCGCGACTGTCGAAGGTGAAGGTCCCGAAGCCTTCCTGCTGGCCGACGATCGTACCTTCGCCGTCCTTCAAGACCAGATCGGCGACGAGCTGCGCATGGTTCAGTCCGTTTTGTTGTTTCCAGGTGAAGCCCACAGGCTCGACATAGATCACAAGCTTCTCGCCGGATTTGAAGACGGCGTCGGACCGCGGGTCGTAGATGCCGAACGCCTCGGGCGCCTTGGTGACGAAAATGGCCTTGCGGAAGAGAAGGGGCCCGTCCTGCCACACTTTGAGGGTGGCCTTGCGGATTGTGTCGTAGGCCTCGAGGTTCTTGCCGTCCTTGGCCTCGCTCGACGCCTGCTTGGCCAGATCGGTCAAGTCCTCCGCAGATGCAGTTTCCCCAAAGCCTATGCCGGCGCATAGACCGAGCGCCAAGACAAACGCGGCATGTTTCATGATGGCCTCCCCGAAACCGCCCGATAATCGCATGCCGGAAACATGGCACACCGGTTGGATGCGCGCTACTGGTCCAGTGGTTCCTTACGATGATCGAGGATGGTGTCGATGAATGCGATTGCTCAAGCCTTGGCGGACCCGATGGTACGGGGCTGGTATCTCGGCTTCGGCCTTGTGTTGGTGCTCCTGCCGATGGCCGCGCTATGGCTGTGGTACCGCAAAAGGCTCAAAGCGGAGGCCGTCGACAAGGGGATGCTGCTGCGCGCCGCTTTGATCACCCTGTCGTGGATGGCCGTCAACGCCATCGCATTGGGCATCCTGCTCCGGGCCGACGAGGTCAATCGCGTGATCCGCTAGGAACGATCCCCTCAGAACGGGTTATTCTCTGACTTGCCGCGCGTGGCGAAGAACTCGCGCGCCGCGGCAAAGACCACCGGGCTCAGAAGCGCCAGCGCGATCAGGTTGGGGATCGCCATGAGCGCATTGAGCACATCAGCCAGCAGCCAAACGAAACTGAGCTTCACGGTGGCACCGACGATGGGCGCCAGGGACCACACGATGCGGAACGGGATGATGGACTTGACGCCAAGGAGAAATTGCCACGATCGCTCGCAGTAATAGCTCCAACCGAGCAGCGAGGTGAAGGCGAAGATCGCCAGCCCGATAGACGTGATCTCGCTGCCGATGCCCGGCAGCGCACTCTCGAATGCGAGCGACGTCATCTCTGCACCGGTTTTCCCGCTGGTCCAAGCGCCGGTGGTCAAGATCACCAGCGCCGTGAAAGAACACACGACGATAGTATCGATAAAGGTGCCGAGCATGGCTACGACACCCTGGCTCACGGGGCCTTTGCACTCGGCGGCGGCATGGGCGATAGGCGCGGAGCCGAGCCCCGCCTCGTTGGAAAAAACACCGCGGGCCACACCAAAGCGAATCGCAGCCCACACGGCAGCACCGGCGAACCCACCGGTCGCCGCGATGGGCGAGAAAGCATGGGTGAAGATTAGGCGGAAGGCGTCCGGTACCGCCGCGATGTTCATAGCAATGACCACGAGGCCGGCGCCGATATAGCTGATCGCCATGAGGGGCACGAGCCAACTGGCAACCGCGGCGATGCGGTGAACGCCACCAATGAGGACAAGCGCGACGAGAACGGCGAGCATAACCCCCGTCACCCAGAACGGGACGCCGAAAGAAGCTTCCAGCGCATCCGCCACGGAGTTCGCCTGCACCATGTTGCCGATGCCAAAGCCGGCAAAGCCCGCGAACAGTGCGAAACATACGCCGAGCCAAACCCAGCGCGGGCCGAGCCCGTTCTTGATGTAGTACATGGGCCCGCCGACATACTTGCCGCGGGAGTCTCGCTCACGATACTTCACGGCCAGCACGGCCTCGGCGAACTTGGTGGCCATGCCGACCAAGGCCGTCATCCACATCCAGAACACGGCCCCGGGGCCGCCGATGAAAATGGCAGTGGCCACGCCGGCGATATTGCCGGTGCCGATGGTCGCCGCCAGCGCTGTCATCAAGGCGCTGAACGGGGTGATGTCGCCCTTGCCCTCGGCAACACGGCCGCGCCAGAGCATCCAGAAGGCGAAGGGCAAATCCCTGATCGTGCGGAAACGCAGCCCGATCGTGAGAAAGATGCCGACGCCGAGCAAAAGCACCAGCATCGGCACGCCCCACACGATACCGCTCAGCCATTCGACGGCCGCTGTCAGCGCCTGCATATGGAAATCCCCCCAAAAGCCCGGATTATCGGCTGCCGCTCATTCTTGGCGAAAGTGCTTCGACAGCTTCAGCCCCTGGGCCTGATAATGCGAGCCGATGCCTTGGCCGTAAAGCGTTTCCGGCACCTCGGTGAGCTTGTCATAAATTAGCCGCCCAACGATCTGGCCGTCCTCGACAATGAAGGGAATATCGAGGCTGCGGACTTCGAGCACCGCCTTGGCGCCCGGGGCCTTGCCTTCGGTGTAGCCAAAGCCCGGATCGAAGAAGCCCGCATAGTGCACGCGATACTCGCCGATCATGGGATCGAACGGGGCCATCTCGGCCACGTATTCCGGCGGCACCGAGACGCTTTCCTTCGACGCCAGGATGTAGAACTCGTTGGGATCGAGCACGAGGCGCTTGTCGCCGCCAAGGCGCACGGCCTCCCAGTACTGCTCCACGTCGTAGCCGCCCACATTCTCCACGTCGATGACCCCGGCATAGCGGCGCGCGCGATAGCCCACCAGCCCGGACTGTTGGATGGGCGCCAGGCTGATGCGCAAGTTCAGGCCTTCGCGGATCGCGGCTTCGCCCTCGACCAGCCCGACATCGGAATGGATCGCCCGCAAGCGACGGTCGCCGACACGGCCCGGCGGTTCGGCGTCGATCTGCTGACTGACGCGGCGGCGGAAGCGGATCTGGTTCAGGCGCGAGCCGTAGCGCACTTTGATGGAGAAGGTGCGCGGGCAGATCTCGGTGAAGAGCGGACCCTTATAGCCATCGGATACGCTATCGAAGCTCTCCTGATAGTCGGCGATCAGGCGGGTGAACACGTCGAGCCGCCCGGTCGAGCTCTTGGGGTTGGCGAAGGCGGCGATGGTCGAGCGCAAATTCAGGTGCTCGATCAGGGGCACGAGATAGACACAGCCCGCCTCGAGCACCGCGCCCTTGGTGAGATCGATTTCATGGAAGGTCAGCCCTGCGAGTTTGTCCCGCACGGTCGCCTTGGTGCCCGGCAGGAAGCTCGCCCGGATGCGGTAGGCCACCTTGCCGAGCCTGAGATCGAGGCTGGCCGGCTGGATTTGGGCATCTTCGATCTGAGGCGCGCCGGCGATCTCGCCCGCGGCGATGAGCTGTCGAATGGCTTGGCTCGGCAGGATGCCGGTCCGGCCGAGCGCGCCCTTGCGGCCCTCCCCTGGGGGAACCGGGGTGTCTTCGGGCAGCGCTTCGAAAAGCTGATCGGATGGGCTCATGGTCGATGTTCTTGGCATTTGCCGGGGCTTCGGTCACCTTAAGCTCGGCCTTCTCCCCCGAATACACAAGGGGTCAGGCGCCTTATGCCAGCCCCTTCCATCAGCCCCTTCTCCCCGGAGCCCCCATGATCCCGCAAGACCAGCCCCTTGAGATCGGCTCCCTGCTGTTCGAGGGGCTCGACCAGATCGACCTCACGGGCCCATTCGAGGTCCTGTCGCGCCTGCCCAATTCCACCACTCGCATCTATGGGCTCACCGCCGCGCCGGTACGGGACGTGAAGGGCCTGCTGCTGACCTCGGACGCCGCTTTGACCGAGGCGCCGCAACTCGATGTGCTGCACATCCCTGGGGGGCCGGGGCAGGAAGCCTTGATGGAGGACGAGGCGGTCCTCGATTGGGTCCGGGGCCAGGCGGCTGGTGCGAAGATCGTGTTCTCCGTCTGCACGGGCGCGCTTATCTGTGGGGCCGCCGGGCTCTTGAAAGGGCGGAAGGCCACGACCTATTGGGCGGCGCTTCACCTCCTGCCCTATTTCGGCGCGACGCCGGTCGATGCGCGGGTGGTGGTGGACGGCAACCTGGTCTGCGCGGCCGGCGTCACCTCGGGCCTCGACGGGGCGCTGCGGGTCGCCGCGATGCTGCGGGGCGACGCGGTGGCGGAAGCCATCCAGCTATATATGCAATATGCGCCGGAGCCCCCCTTCAACGCCGGCAGCCCCGAAACGGCGCCGGCCAAGATCGTGGCGAGCGTGCGGGAGTCGGCGGCTGAGATCATGACCCGGCGGGAAGAGACGGCACGGCGCGCGGCCAAGCGGCTTGGCGTCACATTTCCAGTGCGTACTTGACGGGACGGACCTGGGGCGACATTAATCCCTCTCTCGTGGTGATTTGGCCGGCCGGCTTGCAGCCACGTAAAATAAGTCGCTAAAAGGCCGTGCGAGGCGTTTCAGCCGATCCCGGTCATTTGGCGGCAGCCAAGGTCCGGGTTTTTTGTGGCCCGGCCACAACAGAGGCAGGAGTTCTGAGCATGGCCGCAAAGGACCAAAAAGACCGGCGCGCCGCCTGGCAGCCCGCCACCCAACTGGTGCATGAGGGAACGCGCCGCAGCCAATTCGGCGAAACCTCGGAGGCCATCTTCCTAAACTCCGGCTATGTCTATGACAGCGCCGAGCAGGCCGAGGCCAGGTTCAAGGGCGACGAGGACGGCTACGTTTATAGCCGCTACGCCAATCCCACCGTCTCCATGTTCGAGGACCGCGTCTGCGCGCTCGAGGGCGCGGAGGCCGCCCGCGGCACGGCGAGCGGCATGGCGGCCGTGGCGGCGTCACTGCTGTGTCATCTCAAGGCGGGAGACCATGTGGTCTCGGGCCGGGCCTTGTTCGGAAGCTGCCGCTATATCGTGGAGGATCTACTGCCGCGCTTCGGCATCAGTTCGACGCTGATCGACGGGCGCGACCTCGCCGCCTGGGAGGGCGCCGTCCAGCCCAACACACGCGCCTTCTTCTTCGAAACGCCGACCAATCCCGTGCTGGAGCTGGTGGATATCGAAGGCGTGGCCAAGATCGCCAAAAGGTGCGGTGCGCTGACCGTGGTCGACAACGTATTCGCCACACCGCTCGGCCAGCGGCCGATTGCGCTTGGCGCCGACATCGTCGTCTACTCGGCGACCAAGCATATCGACGGTCAGGGACGCTGCCTTGGCGGCGTGGTGCTCGGCCCTGATGAATTCACCAACGAGACGCTGCACAACTATCTCAAGCATACCGGCCCCTCGCTCAGCCCGTTCAACGCCTGGGTGATGCTCAAAGGTTTGGAGACGCTGCCGTTACGCGTCGAACGCCATTGCACGTCGGCGGCGCGGATCGCCGATTTTCTTGCCGGCCGCCCTGAGGTCGCGCGCGTGTTCTATCCCGGCCGCGCCGATCATCCGCAGCATGACCTCGCCAAAAAGCAAATGGCCAATGGCGGACCGATGGTCTCGTTCGAGGTCAAGGGCGGCAAGGCTGCGGCGTTCGCGCTTCTGAATGCGCTCGATGTCTTCAAGATCAGCAACAATCTCGGCGATGCCAAGAGCCTTGCCACGCATCCGGCGACGACCACGCATCAACGCTTGACGGAAGAGGCGCGCGCGCAGCTCGGCATTTTCGACAACACGATCCGGCTCTCGATCGGCCTTGAAGACGCGGACGATCTGGAAGCCGATCTCGATCACGCGCTTTCGGCGGCTTGATCCTCATGCTGAGGAGCCGCCACAGGCGGCATCTCGAAGCATGTAGGCCAAGGCGCTCGTCTCGTCGCAATTGGCCTACACCCTTCGAGACGGGCCTTCGGCCCTCCTCAAAGTGAGGGTCTAGGCCGTGCGACGAGAAAGAACCTTGAGGCTGTCAAAGTCCCCGCGAATGAGCGCTTTCTTTTTGGCGCGGCTCCAACCCTTGATCTGGCGCTCGGCCGAAACAGCATCGCTGATGCTGTCAAGATGTTGCGCGTAGACAAGCTTTACAGGCCGTCGTGTCGCGGTGTATCCGCCGAACGACCCGGCATTATGTTGACGCGATCCTCCAAAGCCCCGCGGGCCGACCCCGTGTAGAAACTGTCATCGCAGCATCGCACGATATAAACATAGGCTCCCATGGCCGGAGCCTAGCACCTGAAGGGACCGAATTTGTCTGCTCAATCCGACGCCGCGAAAGAGCTGCTGACCGCGCTCGTGGGGTTCGACACCACGAGCGTGAAGTCGAATCTCGCGCTCATCGCCTTCGTGCAGGACTATCTCGCAGGCCACGGCATCGCCTCGACGCTGGTGCCCACCGACGACGGGCAGAAGGCGAGCCTTTACGCAACGATCGGCGAAGGCGACGGCGGCATCGGGCTTTCCGGTCACAGCGATTGCGTGCCCGTGACCGGCCAGACCTGGACCAGCGATCCGTTCACGCTCACGATGCGCGACGGCAAGCTCTACGGGCGCGGCACTTGCGACATGAAAGGCTTTATCGCCTGCGCGCTCGCTTCCGTGCCGACGTTCAAGGCGGCTCCGCTAAAAGAGCCGATCCACATCATCATCTCCTACGACGAGGAGGTGGGCTGCGCCGGCGTGCGGCCGCTGATCGCGCGCATCGGTACGGACCTGCCGCGGCCCCGCGCGGTGATCGTCGGCGAGCCAACGAGCATGGCCGTGATCGACGGGCATAAGCGCATCGATGTCTACCGCACGACCGTGACCGGCAAGGAAGCCCATTCGAGCCTGCCATCGCTCGGCGTCAACGCGATCTCGGTCGCGGCAAAGCTCGTGGACGAGGTCGACCGGATCGCCGATGAGTTCGCGGCAACCGAGAACGATCCCCGGTTTGAACCGCCCTACTCCACGGTCAGCGTCGGCATGATAGACGGCGGCACGGCGCCCAATATCGTGCCCAAGGCTTGCGAATTCCGCTGGCAGATCAGAAGCCTCCCGAGCTCGCCGGCTGGCGCGGTATCGGATCGGTTGAGCGCCTTCGCGCAACGCGAGCTTCTGCCAAAGATGCACAAAGTCGCACCGGCTGCTGCGATCGAAACAGAGAGCCAGACGTCGGTGCCGGCGTTTACCGCGGCGCCGCAGTCGGATGCCGTGGCGCTCGCCATGGCGCTCACCGGCGCGAACCGCACGAGCGGTGTGTCCTATGCGACGGAAGCCGGCCTCTTCGAGCAAGCCGGCTGTCCGGCGGTGGTCTGCGGACCGGGCGACATTGCCCAAGCGCATGCGGCGGATGAGTTCGTGTCGGTGGTGCAGATCGAGGCGTGCTTGAAGTTTCTCGCGGACCTCGCGGATCGCCTGCGCGCCTAGTCCTGTTCGATTCCGAAGGACTCGGGCTCAAAATTGTAGCGCGCGTTGCAGAACTCGCAGGTTACCCAAACCTCCCCGTCCACCACCATCTCAGCGAGATCTTCGGGCGAAAAACGCGCCAGCAATTCCTCGACACGCTCGCGCGAGCAACTGCAATAGGTCTGAAGCGGAACCGCGCGGTAGACGCGCACCTGCTCCTCATGGAACAGGCGATAAAGCAGCCGCTCGGGCGGCAACAGGGGATCGAGAAGTTCGTGATCCTCGACGGTCTCGGCGAGCGACTTGGCCCGCATCCAGTCTTCCTCGAAATCTTTTTCGCTGGCGACACCGCCTTCGCGGGTGAGCTTCTGAACCAGCAGCCCGCCGGCCCGCCACGTCCACGCCCCCTCGGCGCCGTTGCCAGCGCGGTAATGGCGCGCCACGGCGAGACGGATGAAGGTGGGGAGCTGCTCCGACTGGCGGAAATAGGTATCGGCGGCCTCAGTGAGACTCTCGCCTTCGAGCGGCACCACGCCCTGATAGCGCTCGGTGTCGATGCCCCGGTCGATGGTCATGGCGAGGTGCCCCTGGCCCAGTAAGGCCACGTCATCATCGCTCTCGAGCGCCGCCACGCGGTCGGCGTCGAAGCGGGCATAGCCGCGCAGCTCGCCAGGCACCTGATAATCGGCCACCAGAAGATCCACAGGGCCATCCGTGGTGGCCTGCAGGATCAGCTTACCGTCGGATTTGAGCGAGGCGCCGAGCAGCGCCGTGAGCGCCACCGCCTCGCCGAGGAGACGGGATACGGGATCGGGGTAGGCGTGGCGCGACAGGATGGTGTCGACGGTCGGACCGAGCTTCACCAAGCGGCCGAGAACGTCGGCCTGCTCGGCTTGAAACGGCAGGATCAGATCGTCCTGCGGAATCTCAAGCGCGATATGGGCTTCCGAAGTCTCTTCGCTCACCTTTTGGCTCCGCTTGCCTTCACGCGCGCCGTCTTCTTCTTCGCGGTCGCCTTGGTCGCCTTTTTGGCCTGTCTTTTTGCTTTCGCCGCCCTCACTCGCGCGGAGGCCAAGTCCACTACCTTGGCTTTGCGAGATTTGGGGGCGCCGAGGCACCAGGCCAGAATGGCCTTCTGCACGTGGAGCCGGTTCTCCGCCTCGTCCCACACCGCCGATTGCGTCCCGTCGATCACCGCATCGGTGACCTCGTCGCCGCGATGGGCTGGCAGGCAGTGCATGAAGATGGCGTCCGCCTTCGCGGCGGCCATGAGCGCCTCGTTGACCTGGAAGGGCCGCAGAGCGCCCATTCTCTTCTGCGGGTCGTTGTCGCCCATGGACACCCAGGTATCGGTGACCAGACAATCGGCGCCGCGCGCGGCATCGCGCGCATTCTCCATCACCTCGATGTCGGCGCCCTCCGTCCAGGCCCAAGCAAGCAGCTCGGCCGCCGGCGCGAAATCTTCCGGCGCCGCCATGCGCAAGGTGAAGCCGAAGCGTGTGGCGGCATGCACCCAGGACGTGGCCACGTTATTGGCGTCGCCGACCCAAGCGATAGTGCGGCCTTTGATCGGGCCTTTACGTTCCTCGAAAGTGAGCACGTCGGCCATGACCTGGCAGGGGTGCGAGCGCGCGGTGAGCCCGTTGATCACGGGGATCGTAGCGTTGTCGGCGAACTCGATGAGGGTATCGTGCGGGCCGGTGCGCAACATGATGGCATCGACGTAGCGCGACAGAACGCGCGCGGTATCCGCGACGGTTTCGCCGCGGCCGAGCTGCATGTCTTGCGGATTTAGCACGATGGAGGTGCCACCGAGCTGATGCATGGCCACTTCGAAGGAAACGCGTGTGCGGGTGGACGGCTTCTCGAAGATCATGGCCAGCACCGCGCCAGAGGGCACACCAAGCGCTTTCGGCACCTTGCCGGACTTTTTCATGGCGGCGGCGTTGTCGACGATGGCGCGCAAAGTGGATGCGTCCAATGCGTCGAGATCGAGAAAATGCTTCGGTGGGGACATGGCGGATATCGGACGGAACAGTTAGGCGTCTTGACGCGCGCTGGCTTTCAGCGCGGCGCAGGCGGCATCGATCGTGGTGCAGGCCAGGTCGATCTCGGCCTCGCCCACGATCAGCGGCGGCAATAGGCGTACGACATTATCGCCCGCTTGGACGGACAGCATGCCCCGCTCCCGCAGAGCCGCGATGAGTTTTCTATTCTCGACTTGGCATTTCAGGCCGACCATCAGTCCCTGGCCCCGAACCTCGGCAATAATCTCGCTGTGCTCGTCGGCGAGGCCGGCGAGCCGCTGCTTCAACCTTAGCCCCGTCTGCGCGACACCTTCGAGAAAGCCAGGCCCCAAAACGACGTCGAGCACGGCATTGCCCACGGCCATGGCCAGCGGGTTGCCGCCGAAGGTCGAGCCGTGGGTCCCGGGCGTCATGGCCTGGCCCACGGCCTCCGTTGTGAGGCACGCGCCGACGGGAAAGCCGCCGCCAAGCCCCTTGGCAGTGGCCATGATGTCGGGCGTGATGCCGGCCCATTCATGGGCGTAGAAGCGCCCTGTGCGGCCGACGCCGGTCTGTACCTCGTCGAGCACAAGCAGGATGCCCTTGTCGTCACACAGCGCACGCAGATCTTGCAGGAACCGATAGGGCGCCTCGCGCATGCCGCCCTCTCCCATGATGGGCTCCAGCAGAACGCCGGCGGTCTCATCGCCAATGGCGGCCTCGACGGCCTCGATGTCGAACCCGGCGACGTGATCGAAGCCCTCCACCGGCAGACCGAAGCCTTCCAGATGCTTTTCTTGGCCGCCGGCGGCGATGGTGGCCAGCGTGCGTCCGTGAAAGGCGCCCTCGAAGGCGACGAGCCGGTAGCGTTCCGGCGCTCCATTGACGAAGTGATAGCGGCGCGCGGCCTTGATCGAGGCCTCGACGGCCTCGGCGCCGGAATTCGCGAAGAACACGCGGTCGGCAAAAGTGGCCTCGCAGAGCCTTGCGCCAAGACGCTCCTGGTCGGCGATATGGTGAAGATTGGAGACGTGCCAGACCTTGTTCGCCTGCTCCGTGAGGGCCGCGATGAGCTTCGGATGGGCGTGGCCGAGCGCGGTGACGGCGATGCCACTCGAGAAGTCGAGATAGCGCTCGCCCGCCTCCGTATAGAGAAAGGCACCTTCGCCCCGCGCGAAGGATAATCCGCTGCGGGCATAGGTCGGAAAGAGGGCCGACATGAAAACTGCGTATCCCTGAAATAAAATTGCCGCCGAGGGGCGGCAGCAAGGAAACTCAGAGTGTTAGGTCTGGTCCAAGGCGGTGTCAATCGGCCGCTGGACCGTCTTATCCAAGGTTTCTCCACCTTTCCATCAACGCTCACGTTTGTGTTCTCGCAAGAGAAGTGGCAGAATCCGCTTGTTCCGGTGGAAAACGGGGCACCCAAGCGTGGCGGACGCTTGTCGGCTTCTACCGGTTTTAGTAGGGTAATAACTGCTCGGCTACCAGATGTCGTGGGTGCTGCGGGCGCCTGAGCGGTCATTCTCAGCAGTAATTCCGAGTATTTCGAAAAATGCCGTCTTGCGGGACGGGTGGAATCCGAGTCCAAACGAGGAGGCCAACCATGGCTTGGACTGATGATAGAGTGGAACTGCTGAAGAAGCTCTGGGCTGAGGGATTGAGTGCGAGCCAGATCGCGGGTCGCTTAGGCGGCGTGACCCGCAACGCGGTGATCGGCAAGGTCCATCGGCTAGGGCTTTCGGGGCGGGCGACAAGCTCGCGGTCAAGTGCGCCACGACCACGGCGCAATCACGCGCCGCGCCAGCACCGCGCGCCATCGCTGACCTTCGGGACGCGGGGCAACGTGGCGCTGAAGCCCTCTTACGAAGCTGAATACGAGCCGGCGCCGGCGCCGGTCGCGGAACTGGTAATCCCGCTCGAAGAGCGGGCCAGCATCCTCACGCTGAAGGAGTCGATGTGCCGCTGGCCGATCGGCGATCCGACGGAGGAGGAGTTTCATTTCTGCGGCCGGAAGAAGGACGGCACGGTGCCCTATTGCGAGCACCATGCGCGCATGGCGTATCAGCCGGCCCAGGCGAGACGCCGCGAAAAGCGCTTTGCCAGCGGCTAAGCTTCCCTACGCAGATCAGGAAATGAGAGAGGCGCCGCAGACCCGGCGCCTCTCTCACGTCAGGGGGGTGACAAAACTTCAGGCGGTCTCTTCGAGCTTATCGGAGAAGGCGTAGCCCGCACCGCGCACGGTACGCACGGGGTCGCGCTCATTGCCGCGCATCATGGCTTTGCGCAGGCGCCCGATATGCACATCGACAGTGCGCTCATCCACATAGACATTCCGGCCCCACACGCCGTCCAGAAGCTGGGCGCGGCTGAACACGCGGCCCGGGCTCTGCATCAGGAACTCAAGCAGCCGGAACTCGGTGGGCCCGAGATGGACTTGGCGGCCATTGCGGGTGACGCGGTGGGACTCACGGTCCAGCTCGATATCGCCCACGGAGAGCACCGAGGCGATCCGCTCCGGATTGGTCCGGCGCAGGATCGCGCGCACCCGCGCCATCAGCTCGGGCAGCGAAAACGGCTTCACCACGTAGTCGTCGGCGCCGGTGGTGAGGCCCCGGATGCGGTCGTTCTCCTCGCTGCGCGCCGTCAGCAGGATGATGGGGATGGTGCGGGAGTCCTTGCCGGTCCGCAGGCGGCGGCAAAGCTCGAGCCCGGAAATGCCCGGCAGCATCCAGTCGAGCACGATCAGATCCGGGGAGCTTTCGGCGATGGCGATCTCCGCCTCGTCGCCACGATGGACCACGTCAACGGCATAGCCCTCGGCTTCCAGATTGTAGCGCAGGAGAAGGGCCAACGGCTCCTCATCCTCGACGACCAGGACCTTCGCTCCAGGATTCATGGCGTTCGCCGTGTTCATCTGCAGCATGGCCTAGACCGCCGACCGCTTCAGCGCGACCGGCGTCGTGCTCGTGGTGTCGCCCTTCGGGCGCTGATCGGTGATGGCCCGGCCATGCACCAGATAGTAGACCGTCTCGGCAATGTTGGTGGCGTGATCGCCGACGCGCTCAATATTCTTGGCGCCGAACAGGAGATGGGTGCAGAGCCCGATATTGCGCGGGTCTTCCATCATGTAGGTGAGAAGCTCGCGGAACAGCGAGTTGTACATCGCGTCGATCTCTTCGTCCTTGTACCAAACGGCGAGCGCCCGGTCCGCGTCGCGCTCGATGAAGGCGTCGAGCACCTCTTTGAGCTGACCAAGGGCAAGCTCGCCCATATGCTTGAGGCCGAGCATGAGCTGCTTTGGCTGCTGCTCGCTGACCACGGCGACGGCGCGCTTGGCGATATTCTTGCCGAGATCGCCGATGCGCTCCAGATCCGCGGAGATACGCAGCGCGGCCATGATCTGCCGGAGGTCGTAGGCCATCGGCTGGCGCCGGGCGATCATCACCACGGCCTGCTCCTCGATCTCCCGCTGAAGCTCGTCGATCTCTTCGTCCTCGTTGATGGTCGCGGCCGCGAGATCGGGATCGCGCCGCTCCAGCGCCTCGAAGGACTGGCCGAGCACCTGCTCGGCAAGACCGCCCATCTTGGCGATCTTGTTGTTGAGGAGCGCAAGCTCCTCCTCGTAGGACCTGACGATATGTTCGTGCTGATGTTCCATTGGGGAACTCCTAATGGGCCGGCATCAACCGAAGCGGCCGGTGACGTAGTCCTGGGTCCGCTGATCGGCTGGATTGGTGAAGATCTTCGAGGTCTCGTCCACCTCGACAAGCTTGCCGAGATGGAAGAAGGCCGTACGCTGCGACACGCGCGCCGCCTGCTGCATCGAATGGGTGACGATGACGATGCACAAACTCTGCTTAAGTTCGTCCATGAGCGTCTCGATCTTGGCCGTAGCGATCGGGTCGAGCGCCGAGCACGGTTCGTCCATGAGCAGCACTTCCGGGTTCACGGAGATGGCGCGGGCAATGCAGAGACGCTGCTGCTGGCCGCCCGAAAGGCCGGTTCCGGACTCGTCCAGCCGGTCCTTGACCTCTTCCCAAAGGCCGGCTCTGGTCAAGCTCTTCTCCACGATCTCCGTGTATTCGGCCTTGGTCTTGCAGAGCCCGTGAATGCGGGGGCCATAAGCGACGTTCTCGAAGATCGACTTGGGGAACGGATTGGGCTTCTGGAACACCATGCCGACGCGGGCGCGCAACTGCACCGGGTCTACGCCAGGCGCATAGATGTCCTGGCCGTCGAGCCGGATGTCGCCCTCGACGCGGCAACCGTCGATGACGTCGTTCATGCGGTCGAGACAGCGCAGGAAGGTCGACTTGCCGCACCCGGACGGCCCGATCAGGGAGGTGACCGACTGATCGAACATCTCGAGATTGACGTCGAATAGAGCCTGTTTCTCGCCGTACCACAGGTTGACGTCGCTCGCCTTCATCTTGAGCTCGTGCTGCTCAACCGGCAAAGCGCCTTCCTTCTTCTGTGGCGCCGCAGGCGCCTCTACGCGGATGGCTGGCCGCTCTTCCACCTTTGCCTCCATGACATCGATCCCCTTCTACCACTTCCGCTGGAACATCTGCCTAAGCGTGATGGCAATAATGTTCATGATGACGAGAAAGCCCAACAGAACCAGAATTGCCGCCGAGGTGCGCGAGACAAAGCCGCGCTCGGGGCTGTCTGCCCAGCTGAAAATCTGAGTCGGCAGCGCAGTCGCCGGCTCCAAAATGCCCATATTCTCCACGCTCGGAATGAACGCGTTCATACCGATCAGGAGCAGCGGTGCGGTCTCGCCGAGCGCCTGCGCCATGCCGATAATCGTGC
This sequence comes from uncultured Alphaproteobacteria bacterium, assembly GCA_963825655.1. Classification (GTDB taxonomy): domain Bacteria; phylum Pseudomonadota; class Alphaproteobacteria; order Rhizobiales; family Methyloligellaceae; genus Methyloceanibacter. The sequence goes on along the minus strand of CAWGTS010000005.1, from coordinate 571,387 downwards.
CCGTGAGAATTCCGGGCAGCGCGAGCGGCAGCACGTGATGCATCATGACCTGGTGCTTCGAGGCGCCAACGCCAAGAGCAGCCTCGCGGATGGAAGGCGGCACGGCCTTGAGCGCGGCACGCGTGGTGATGATGATCGTGGGCAGGGTCATGAGGCTAAGCACCATGCCGCCGACCAGCGGTGCGGACCGCGGTAGGCCGAAAAAGCCTAGAAACACCGCGAGACCCAATAGGCCGAACACCACCGACGGCACGGCGGCGAGGTTGTTGATGTTCACTTCGATGAGGTCGGTGAACCGGTTCTTCGGGGCGAACTCCTCCAGATAAACCGCCGCGGCGATGCCAATGGGGAAGCTCAGCAGGAAACAGACCAGCAGGGCGTAGAACGAACCGGTGATGGCGCCGGCCAATCCCGCCCGTTCGGGGAAGCGGCTGTCGGCATTGAAAAACAGCTCCCAGTTGAACGGGGTGCGCACAAGCCCCTTCTCGTCCAGGAGGTCAAACGCCTTGAGCTGATCCTCCGAAAAGCGTGGGTTGAAAATCTTCGGGGTCTGACCCTCGGCCAGCGTGACGTAATGCGGCGACAGCGGGAAGTAGACTTGCACCGTCTTGCCGATGATGTCCGGATCGGCCGCAACGCGGGCGCCGATCGCCTTGGGTGCATCCGCGGCAAGCATTTCGACCAGCGACGTGTCGCGAATTCTGGGCAGATAGGCCTTGAGGCTACTTTGGGCGAGGACGGCGAAGTCGCCCCTCGGCGGCGGCCCGGCCTCCACGATCTCAGGATTGACGTAGACGTCGAGCTCGAGACTCTTGCGGCCGTCATGCTCGACCACGAGACCCCGGTTTTCGAGGCGCTCGAACCATGCAACCTGGGTCCAGTTCAGCGCATCCATCTCTCTTGGGATGACGCCCTTGTAGAGCTGATCGTAGGGATCGGAGACTGCGATCGGCAGCGTGATGGTTTTGCCGATTGCGTCGGGATGGTCGACGACATAGTCGCGCACAATATAGGCCGCGTCCGATGACAGGATCTTGCCGATACTCCGCTTTTGATCGTCGGGAATACCCGGGACAGCCTTGTCGACGGCATCACGCACCAGCGCCCGATACTTGCCGGAGCCCGGATCCTGGGTATCGACCTTGGCCGGATCGATGTAGATCGGGAGGTCAATCTTGGTCTGGATGAAAGCGGGGTAACCCGTGCGCACCAGTGACGTGATGAGGACGCCGAGCAACCCGACGGCAAGCGCAATTGCAATGATGCCGTAGGCCTGCAGCCGCCTATCAGCGGCATAGCGCCACCGTACGCGCCGTCTTGCCTGATCGGAGCCCCAACTGTCGGGAGCCGCGGCTCCTATGGCCTGTGCATCACTCATATTGTTCTCGGTATTTCCGTACGATGTGAAGAGCGAAAACGTTAAGTCCCAAGGTGACCAAGAACAGCACGAGGCCGAGGGCGAAGGCTGCGAGGGTCTTTGGGTTGTCGAACTCCGTATCCCCGATGAGAAGCGTCACGATCTGCACTGTCACGGTGGTGACCGGCTCGAGCGGATTTAACGTGAGCGAGGCAATGATGCCGGCGGCCATGACCACGATCATGGTCTCACCGATGGCGCGGCTGACCGCGAGCAAGATGCCGCCCATGATCCCAGGAAGGGCAGCCGGCAGCAGGACTTTGGTGATGGTTTCGCCCTTGGTCGCGCCCATCGCGTAGGAGCCGTCACGCATGGCGCGCGGCACGGCGGCGATGGCGTCGTCGGACAGAGACGAGATGAAGGGGATGATCATGATGCCCATAACCCCGCCCGCGGCCAGCGCGCTGTTCGGCGCGATCGGCACCCCGATCATCTCGCCGAATTCGCGCATGGCAGGCGCCACGGTGAGGACGGCGAAGAAGCCATAGACGACGGTCGGAATTCCGGCGAGCAGCTCCAACACCGGCTTGATCACTGCCCGCACCTTCGGATTGGCGTACTCGGTGAGGTAGATGGCCGAGTAGAGACCGATGGGCGTGGCCACGGCCATGGCAATCATGGCGATCAGGAGCGTTCCGACGAACACCGGTATGGCGCCAAAGGCGCCGCCGCCGGTCACCTGACCTTCGCGGATGGGGATCTGCGGCTCCCAATTCAGGCCGAAGAAGAACTCAAGCGCCGGAATGCGGTCGAAGAAGCGCAAGGCCTCGACCAAGAGCGACAGCACGATGCCGAGCGTAGTGAGAATGGCGATCAGGGAGCAGGCGATCATCAGACCGCTCAGAATATGCTCTGCGCCGTGCCGCGCCCGGAACTCCGGGCTGATGCGGCGGCTGGCGAAGAAAAGCCCCAGAATTGCAATGCTCAAGGCAACGGCTGCCATGGCCCAGCGGGCGATGATCTGCCAAGCGTGGTAACGCTCGGCCGCTTCCTGGACCACGAGGCTCGGCTCGCTGAACACGTTGCCGGCCGCGACGGACTTGATCTCGCTCAGGATGAGGCTGACTTGACCCGCGTTGAGACCATCCGTGGTGCCGGGCGGCAAGCTCCAAAGCAACAGTTTGTCGATGACGGCCCCTTGCAGCAGCAACCACATCAGGACCAAGAGAAGAGCGGGGATTCCGACCCAGGCCGCCACATAGGCGCCGTGATAGTTTGGCCGTGAATGGAGCTCCTGCTGGCGGCCGCTTACCGAAGCCACGGCGCGCTTGCGGCCGAGGAAATAGCTTCCTGTGACCAGCACGAGAAGCAGAAGCAGAAGGGAGCCGAGCATTGAAGCCTGCCAGTCCCCGAGATGCCCCCCGCGGAGCATGCCGTTAAGTCGTTTGATGCCTCACGATCGTCGGCGTGGCCGCGTGGTAGACGTCGCGGCCACGCCTTCGATCAACTCAGTCGAAGTGGTATCCGGCCTTAGGAGGTCGGAGGACCCATCTTCTCGCCTTCCTTGGCGCGACTCTGCATTTCTTTCAGCTTGTCTTCGGGGAGCACGACCAGACCGCGCTCGTGAAGATAGCCGTCCTCACCCATGGAATCATCGCTGGTGTACTCGGCGATGAACTCATCCATGCCGCCGATAACCTTGCGGTGGGGGTTCTTGATATAGATGAACAGTGGGCGGGAAAGGCCGTAGCTGCCGTCAGCGATGGTATCGAAGCCCGGCTTGGTGCCGCCGACCTTCACGCCCTGAAGCTTGTCCTGGTTCTCGTACAAGAACGAGTAGCCGAAGATGCCGAGCGCCTTCGGATCGGCTTCGATGCGCTGAACGATCAGATTGTCGTTCTCACCGGCCTCGATGAAGGGGCCGTCCTGGCGCATGGGCGTGCACTTCTCTTTGATAAGCGACTTGTAGTCGCCCTTCTCGAGCTCGCCCTTCTTCGTCTTGAAGTACTCGAGCTCCTCGCAGCCCTCGTGCATGGCCAGCTCGACGAAAGCGTCGCGCGTGCCGGAAGTCGGCGGCGGGCCGTAGACCGTGATCGCCACGTCCGGAAGCGACTTGTCGATATCGCTCCACTTCTTGTTCGGGTTCGGAACGAGCTTGTCGCCGTCAGGAACCTCGGACCCGAGCGCGAGGAAGATCTGCTCCTTGCTGAGATCGATCGGCTTGCCCTTCTTGGATTGGGCGATGGAAAGGCCGTCATAGCCGATCAGAAGCTCGGTGACGTCCGTGACACCGTTCTCGGTGCAAAGCTCGAATTCAGACTTCTTCATCGCGCGCGACGCGCCGGTGATATCCGGGTTGTCCTCACCGAGGCCTTGGCAAAAGATCTTCATGCCGCCACCGGTACCGGTGGACTCGACAACCGGAGCTTTCTTGCCGGTCTTCTTGCCGAATTCCTCGGCGACCGCCTGGGTATAGGGGAACACCGTCGAGGAACCGACGATCTTGATTTGATCACGAGCCAGCGCTGGGCCGGTCGTGCATAGAGCGGCGACGACCAACGTCGACGCTGCGATAGTAAACTTGTTCACTTCGCTCTCCCTTGCTTGGAAAATGAGCCTCCGCCAGCGCGAGCAACGCCGCCAGCTCGCGGGCACGCTAGTCCCCATGGATCATTGTTTTATGACGGCGATGATTCGACTTTATGACAGATCAACCAATTGATTATTATAGCCTTTCTCTAAGCAGGCTGTGGAAAACCGAATCGGCCCCAGCCTCCACCGGCAGATTGACCGGACGCCGATATGTCTATATTTCTGGATGTATGGATATAAATCCCCGACCGGGCGCGACCTCCCGCGCGACCTGCCCAACATCGTCCAACCCGTATTCGCCATTCCGGATCAGCGTTTGCTAGAGCGCGCCCGCCCGCCCGCCGTCTCACCCTCCGCGGCTGCTGATGCTGTACGGCTTGTTGCGCGGCCGCTCCTACAGCCGCTTTCTCACTCTGGAGGCGGCCCGGCTGCTCGAGGCGTTCGGCGCCGAGGTCAAGATCTTCGACCCGTCCGGCTTGCCGCTCCCGGACGACGCGCTGGAGACCCACCCCAAGGTTCAGGAACTGCGTGAGCTATCGGTCTGGTCCGAGGGACAGGTGTGGTGCAGCCCGGAGCGCCACGGGGCGATGACGGGGATCCTGAAAACTCAGATCGACTGGATCCCCCTCTCGCTCGGATCGGTGCGGCCAACGCAGGGAAAAACGCTTGCCTTGATGCAAGTGAGCGGTGGCTCGCAGTCCTTCAACGCGATCAACCAACTTCGCGTGCTCGGCCGCTGGATGCGTATGGTCACCATTCCCAACCAGGCGTCGGTGGCCAAGGCTTACGAGCAATTCGACGAGGCGGGCCGGATGAAGCCATCCAGCTATTACGATCGCGTCGTGGATGTGATGGAGGAACTGGTGAAGTTCACACTGCTGACGCGCGGTGTCTCAGGCTATCTCACGAGCCGCTACAGCGAACGCAAAGACATCCTCGAGAAGGAAGGCAGCGGCGTCGATCTCGACGCGATGTAGCAAGCCTTCGTCAGCTCGCGCGCGCCTCGTTGAGCATCACGGTGAAGGTCGAGCCCTCGCCGGGCTTGGAGGCGATGGCGAGTTCGCCGCGATGGCGATTCAAGATGTGCTTCACAATGGCGAGCCCGAGCCCGGTGCCGCCTTTCTCGCGGCTGGAGTCGACGTCCACCCGATAGAAGCGCTCGGTCAGCCGGGGCAGGTGTTCGGCCGGGATGCCGGGGCCGTCGTCGATGATCGAGACGGCATAGCGGCCGCGGCTCTGCCGGCCAAGCGAGGGGATATGCTTGGCCTCGATCCGCACATGGTCGCCGCGGTTTCCATATTTCAGCGCGTTCTGCACCAGATTCTGGAGGACTTGCACGAGCTCGTCACGGTCGCCGCGTACAATCGCGGCCCGCGGAAAACGCTGAACCTCGAGGCTCATGCCGCTGTCGCTGGCCAGCGGCTCCAGCGTGTCCTTTGCGTGGCCCAGCACGTCGTTGAGATCGACGAGGTCGCTCGGCGGCACGTGGGCATTCATCTCGACCCGGCTCAAGGAGAGTAGCGCATCGATAAGGCGGGTCATGCGCGAGGCCTGCTCGGCCATGATCGGCAGGAAGCGCTCGCGCGCGCCCGGATCTTCCTTGGCCGTGCCTTGCAGCGTCTCGATGAAACCGCGCAGCGAGGCCAGCGGCGTGCGCAGTTCATGGCTCGCATTGGCGATGAAATCGGCCCGCATCTGGTTGATGCGCTCGCCCTCAGTCAAATCACGCAGGAGCACGAGAATATTGCCGTCACTCTCCGCACCGCGGGTCAGGGGCGCCACGGTGACGGCCATGCGTCGGCCGACCGGGACGCGCTCGGCATAGGTGACGGTCACGGCATGCCGGCGCCTCGGCGCCGCCGTGACCGCATCGAGGAATTCCGGCGTGCGGATCACCGAGGAAATATGACTTCCCTCGCGCAACGAGGCGAACATGCCGCGCGCCGGGGCGTTGCAGGAAAGCACCTGGCCGGCGCGATTGAGCAAAATGACAGGATCGGGCAGCGCTTCCGCCATGACGTGCATAGCCGACGTCGCGTGTGACGAGGTCACCTGACGCACCGGATCTTCGCCAAGCACTTGGTCGACGTCTTGGCGCGGAAGGAGCGCGACGGCCCCCACGAAGGCCACGAAAGCGGTGAGCGCGAGCCCGGCGGACAGATCGCCGAGGGCCGCAAGAGAGGCCATGATGACCGCGACGATTACGACCTGCCAGAAGGCGGCCCAAAGCCGTGCGGCCAGTTCGCGAAGACCCCGCCTGGCAACCTGGCCGGCACGCCAGAGCAGCCCCGGAGGCAGGGTACGGGCGCTCTGATCTGCCTGATTGGTCAAGGCCTTCTCCTGGACTCCGCTACGAATCGACGCGTTTTGACGGGCTTCTATTTGCGCCTGGAATATCACGATTTTGCGACATTCTCCTGCCCCTCCTGCGACGTCTCCATGACAGTGCGCACGCTGGGCCATGGTTTGCGACAGTTCGGACCGGATAGCGGGGCTGAGATGCACGTCCCTGGGTAGCATGTGGGGAGCAGGCCCGAGGAATGCCAGACTGGCCCTTCTCCATGACTCCACAGGAGGTCACCATTCCCCGGAGACCCGAGCGAGCCAAGCGGGCTAATATCGACTTTGACAGCAAGAACCGGCGTGCGCGCCCTGAGTTCGACGGGCAGTCTTGAGCGGACAGGCACGTTCCAGGATCTTCCTAGGACCTCCACAGGACCTTCGATGACAAACTCGCTTCCGATTTCCGCGCCTCCTTCCCTTCCGCCGTTGCCCGACAATGCGCGTTGGGACGCCGTGCTCGTGCGCGATGTCCGCTTCGATGACAAATTCTACTATTCGGTACGGACCACCCGTATCTATTGCCGGCCTTCCTGCCCGGCGCGACGACCCAACCGCGCGCATGTCGTCTTTCATGACACCGCGGCGGAGGCGGAGGCTGCCGGCTTCCGCGCCTGCAAACGCTGCAAACCCGATCAATCGTCGATGAAGGCGCAGCATGCAGCCAAGCTGGCCCAGGCCTGCCAGATGGTCGAAGCGGCGGAGAGCCCGCCCACGCTTGCCGCGTTGGCGAACGCCGTGGGGCTCAGCCCATATCACTTCCACCGCCTGTTCAAAGCCGCACTTGGCGTCACGCCGAAGGCCTATGCCGCGGCGTTCCGCAATAAGCGTGTGCGCGCGGGGCTCAAGACGAAGGCAACCGTGACGGAGGCGCTCTACGATGCCGGCTTCAATTCCAACAGCCGGTTCTACGCGGCCGCACCGGAGGTGCTCGGCATGGGGATCGAGAGTTTTCGCGCAGGCGGCACCAACGAAGAGCTTCGATGCGCCGTGGCCCCGTGCTCGCTGGGGCAGGTGCTCGTTGCCGCGAGCGACACCGGCGTGTGCGCGATCCTTCTCGGCGACGCGTCCGAGCCCCTGCTTGCCGAATTGCGGGCCCAGTTTCCCGGGGCGCACCTGATCGACGGCGACGCTGCGTTCGCGCAACTGACCGCAAGGGTCGTTGCCTTGGTCGATGCGCCCGGAATGGACCCCGATCTCCCCCTCGACATCAGAGGAACCGCCTTTCAGCATCGCGTCTGGGAGGCACTCCGCCGCATCCCCGTCGGAAAGACCGCGACATATATGGAGATCGCTGCGGCGATCGGAGCACCAAAATCGGCACGCGCCGTGGCGGGCGCTTGTGCGGCGAACCGGCTCGCGGTCGCCATTCCCTGTCACCGCGTCGTGCGCAGAGATGGATCGTTATCAGGCTATCGCTGGGGCGTGGAACGCAAAGCCGCGCTTCTCGCCGAGGAATCGAAATAGCTCGGCCGGCAACGGATCGTCGCTCAGAGCGTTGAACCAGCAGATCCCAATTCAGAACAACAGGAGAGCAGATCAATGGTGCATGCGTGGGCCGCCAAAGGACCGAAGCAAAAGCTCGAGCGTTACGAATACGACCCGGGTGCGCTTGGTGCCGAGTAAGTCGAGATCGAAGTCGAGCACTGCGGCATCTGCCATTCCGATCTCTCGGTGATCAACAACGAGTGGGGCATCTCGACCTTTCCGGCGGTCCCGGGGCACGAGGTCGTCGGCCGCATCGTGGCCGTCGGCTCTCAAGCCAAGGGTGTTGAGGTCGGACAGTCGGTCGGGCTCGGCTGGAGCGCGGAGAGTTGCATGCATTGCCGGCAATGCATGTCAGGCGATCCCAATCTCTGTGAGCAGAACGTGCCGACGATCATCGGACATATGGGCGGTTTCGCCGACCGCGTGCGCGCGCAGTGGCAGTGGGTTATCCCTCTCCCCGATGAATTGGACCGAGCCGATGCAGGGCCGCTGCTATGCGGCGGCACCACCGTGTTCGCCCCGTTCCACGAATACCGGATCAGGCCGACGGATCGTGTAGGCGTGGTGGGCATTGGTGGCCTAGGCCATATGGGTCTGCAATTCGCCAATGCCTGGGGCTGCGAGGTGACAGCGTTCACCTCCACCAACTCCAAGGCCGACGAGGCACGCAGCTTCGGCGCCCATCACGTGGTCAACAGCCGCAGCAAGGAAGAGCTGGAAAAGATCGCCGGCAGCCTCGACCTGCTTCTGGTCACTGTGAACGTGCCGCTGGACTGGCAGAGGATGATCGGCACGCTGGCTCCCAAGGGGCGCATGCATGTCGTCGGCGCGGTGCTCAAACCCATTCCCGTTGTCGCCTTCGACCTGATCATGGCTCAGCGCAGCATCTCGGGGTCGCCGACCGCTGGCCCCGTCGTCATGGCGAAAATGCTGGAGTTCTCCGCGCGCCACGGCATCTCGCCGCAGACGGAGCGATTTCCCATGGATCAAGTGAATGAGGCGCTGGAGCACCTCGCGGCCGGCAACGCGCGTTACCGCATTGTCCTCGATGCGTAAGCATGCTGGCCGCTAGCGGGTCAGGCCCTTGGCGGCGAGTTCGTCGAGATAGCTCTGGAAGCGCGCTTCGCCGTTCTCGCCGAGGTCGCGCAGATAGTCCCAGACATAAAGGCCGGTATCGTGGCCATCGTCGAAGGTGATGCGGACCGCATAATTGCCGACCGGCTCGAGCCGGGTGATGTGCACATTCTTCTTACCCGGCACGGTGACGCGCTGCTCAGGGCTATGGCCCTGGACCTCCGCGCTCGGGCTCAGCACACGCAGCATCTCCGCCGGCAGCTCGTAACGCCGGGCGTCATCGAACGTCACGAACAATGCGCGCTTGTCCTTGTCGAGCTTGAGTTCCGTGGGCCAGGCCGTCATCGCATTCTCAGCCGAGGTCGATTTCGCCCTCGACCTCGTGGTCGAGCGGCGCACCTTCGGCGGTCAGCACCATTTTCATCTTGAGCTTGCCCTTGCCGCCGAGCCCCTCCTCGCGAACCACTCGCTCAATGGCCTGCTGCGAGGTCACGCCGACCTCCTTCAGAAACTTCCGCATCGACATATTGAACCGATCCTCGTCCATCGCCTGGCCTCCTTTGGCATGCCGTCTCGTGATATGGAAAACACGGCATATCTATATTACAGACGAAAGCCCATATTAGAGGCGAAACATCATGGCGGTCACCTCGCAAGGCGCGGGCCGCGCCAAAAACAAGACGCGAGCCGGTACGATGAAGCGGAAAAACACGGTGAAACGCAGAAATGCGCCTGCCGCCGCGCTTGCCGACCCTAGATACCGCAAGCGCGTGGTCAAGAACGCCAAGGCCTATAGCCGCAAGGACGAAACCAAAGTGGTCGAGGATGAAGACGCGTAGATGAGTGAGACCATTTCTCCCCTGATCGACCCGTTCGGCCGCGCCATCACCTATTTGCGGGTTTCGGTCACCGACCGCTGCGATTTTCGCTGCACCTATTGCATGGCGGAGGACATGACCTTCTTGCCGCGCAAGGATCTTCTGTCACTGGAAGAGATCGACCGGATGGCGAGCGCCTTTATCGCGCGCGGCGTGCGAAGGGTCAGGCTCACCGGTGGCGAGCCTCTCGTCCGGCGCAATATCCTGTGGCTGATCGAAGCGCTATCGCGACATCTCGGACAAGGCCTCGATGAGTTAACGCTGACCACGAACGGCAGTCAGCTTTACCGCTTCGCGGATAGCCTTGGCGCCCTCGGCGTTAAACGCATCAACGTCTCGCTGGACACGCTCGACGCCGCCAAGTTCCGCGTGCTCACCCGCTGGGGCGACTTCGACCAGGTGATGCGCGGGATCGATGCGGCGGCGCGCGCCGGGCTGAAGATCAAGATCAATACCGTGGCCCTGCGTGACATGAACGAGGACGAGATCGAGGACATCTTGCGCTGGTCCCACGGCCGCGGCTTTGACCTCACAATGATCGAGACCATGCCGATGGGTGAGATCGATGCGGACCGCACGGATCAATATCTCCCGCTATCCTTGGTACGGGCGCGGCTTTCCCAACACCTCACACTCAAGGACACTGCGGATCGGACCGGGGGGCCCGCCAGATATGTGCGCGTCGCGGAAACCGGGGGCCGGCTCGGCTTCATCACGCCGATGACTCACAATTTCTGCGAATCCTGCAACCGGGTCCGGGTCACGTGTACCGGCACGCTCTATATGTGCCTCGGGCAAGAGGACGCCGCGGATCTCCGGGAGCCCATGAGGGCGAGCCCGTCCGACACGCTTCTGCATGCCGCAATCGATGAGGCCATGGCCCGCAAGCCGAAAGGCCATGATTTCGTTATCGATCGGGCCGCGGGCCCCGCAGTTTCGCGCCATATGTCGGCCACGGGTGGCTAAGTCCGGCTAGGGTTAAGAATCGCCTACGCCGTTGGAATCCAACTCCTTTTCAGAATTTCTGGTGGTCGCGCGCCGGCGCGCCAATACGTTTCGTCGAACAACCCCTTCGCCTGGGGCGTTTCTTAACCCCGGGCGGGTAGTTTTCCTCCCGGGATCAGCGGCATAGGAGGCTGCTGAACGGCTGCGGTTGCTCAATGTTACTCAAGAGATATCTGACAAAATATTGGCACTGGGCGGGATTGGCGCTGCTATCGGCGGTGATCGCCGTGACGGCGCTTATTGCACCGGGCAAAGTCAGTCAGTTGGAGTTGGAGCGCGAGGCTCTCGTCGCCGAAGACCGCATCAGCGCGCAACTGCTTGAGCAGCCAAACGTTGCGTTGGATGCCTTGACCCGCCCGGGACTTGCCCCCCAGCTCGGCGAAGTTTTTCAACAATCCGGATATGCGCGTCGCGTGCTGCGCTACGAGCTCTACGACGCGCGCGGACGTCTCGTCTTCACCAGCGGACAAGCCAATCTCGAGCTCGGCGACGAGCTGGTTGACGTCAAAAGCAACCCTGCCCAGCCCGGCGCCGTTGTCGGTCTCTACACCAGCGCCAGCAAGGAGGGACCATCGCATTTCGCCGTCTTGCGGTTGCCGCTCACTCCCAATCAGCATGCGAATGGAACGCTGATCGTCTATCTCGACCAAACCGATCAGGCGGCCGTGTTCACCGGCTATTTCGGCCTTATCGCCATCGTGACGCTTGTTCTGCTTGGCATCGGTGTGGCGACGCCTGTCGCCTTTGCCTGGATGCGCAGCCAAGAACGCCGTGAAGCGCAAGAACAGGTCCGCTATCTCGAGAGCCACGATGCGCTGACCGGGCTCGCCAATCGCAGGGCGTTCGCCGAGCGGCTGGGCGAGGCCATGACTCGCATGAAGCGGGACAACACCCATATCGCCATTATCTGTCTCGACATCGACAAGTTCAAAGAGGTCAACGACGCCACGGAACATGGGGGCGGCGATCAAGTGCTGCGCGGAATCGGTGCGCGCATCCGAGATACGCTGCGGGAGCGCGACATCATTGCGCGGCTCGGTGCCGATGAGTTTGCCATTGCGCTCGTCGACATTACCAATCTCGGCGACGTGATGGCCTTCATGAACCGGCTGGTTGCTGCCTTGAGGTCGCCATTCCATGTGGGCGGCAAGGAAATTCTCATCACCACAAGCGTCGGACTTGCCTTGGCGCCGGCCGATGGCGACAACGCCGCCACCGTGCTGCGCCATGCCACCGTTGCGCTGTCTCGCGCCAAGGGCGACGGCGGCCAGCGCATGTGCTTCTTCGAGGAGAGCATGGACAAGGCTCTCCAGCGCCGGCGCACCGTCGAACATGAGCTCCGACTGGCGCTTGGCCGCGAAGAATTCGAGGTGCTCTACCAACCGCAATACGACTTGATGTCGGAGCAGCAATGCGGCTCCGAGGCGCTGATCCGCTGGCACCATCCGGTGCACGGCAAGATCGCGCCGGGCCACTTCATCTCGGTCGCCGAGGAAACCGGGCTCATCGTGCCGATCGGCGAGTGGGTCTTGCGGCGCGCCTGTTTCGACGCCGTGGACTGGCCGGAACATCTGACCGTGGCGGTGAACCTGTCGCCGGCGCAGTTCCGCGACAGCGATATCGCCGAAACGGTCGCCGACATTCTGCACGAGACCGGCCTGCCCGCGCAGCGGCTCGAGCTCGAAATTACCGAGAACCTCCTGATCAACGACACCGAGGAGGTGTTGGGTAAGCTGAACCGCCTACGCGATCTCGGCGTAAAAATCGCCATGGACGATTTCGGCACGGGCTATTCAAGCTTGAGCTACTTGGCCCGCTTCCCGTTCTCCAAGATCAAGATCGACCGGCAATTCATCCGCAACATGACGCGCGACCCGGCGATGCGGGCGATCGTCAAGACCATCATCGCGCTCGGCAAGTCGCTCGACGTGACCATCACGGCGGAGGGTGTGGAGACGACCCAACAGGTTGAGATGCTGCGCAAGTTTGGCTGTCGCCAGGTCCAGGGATTCCTTTACGGGCATCCGGAAGCCGACGACACTCAAAAGCAAAAACGCGGCAGCGACGGCAAGGTGACACCGATCCGGGTGCGGCGCTCGAGCGCGGCCTAGACGGCAGATCTCACGGGCGCCTCAGCGCCCCGCCGGGAACGGAAATTCCTTCATTGGCGTGGCCGGGCGTCCACCAAAGAATCCCTTGAAGACAGGTTTGGGCGCGGCGCGCGTGGTCGTCCTTCGCGCGGGCACTTGCCTGCGTGGCGCAGGCGCCGGGCGAACCTCGACGGTTTCGCGAATAACGGCCCGCATGGCCGGCTTACGCAACGGCAGCGGCACGGTGACCGAAACGGCCTCCGACTCGCTGAAGGCGGCAGGCTCGGTGGCCTCGACCCTCGCGACCGCGCGCAGCTCCATCTCCGCCTCGGACTCGAGCGCGCGCTCCATCAGCGCCGCATCCGGGTTCATGACGGGGTCGGCACTCTCAACCGGCGGTTTGGCCGCGACCGCCGGCGCCTCGTTCAACGGCGCCTGTTCCGGAATGTCCGGCAAGGCGCCCGTGAGCTCTTGCGGTGGCAGTTCATTCCACGCCGTGTCGTCAACGTCCCCCTCGCCCGCCAGAGCGCCTTCGAGCATGTCGGGCGCGGCCGCAGCGGCCGCGACCAAGGACGCAGGCGGGATGGATCGGACCGCGACCTGAATAGCGACGGTGCCTTGGGCTTGGTCCTCAGGCGCGGGCAGCGTGACCATGACCGGAAGTATGAGGGCGAGCACCGCGGCATGGGCGGCGCCCGCGCCAAAGGCGCAGACGGAAAGACTGGGCTTGTCGATATGAATCACATACGGCCGGGCGCCAATAGTTTCGCCAAACGCTCGTCACGCACGCCCGTTCTGAGTTAGCTGAGTCGCCCGACTGCTCGCAAGCCTTTAGTTTTCCATGACAATTTTCGGCGCCTGACGCTCGGTCCCGGAGACCCGTTCGAGTTCAGTCCAAGCGGCAGCGGCGATGTCGCGATACACCTTGGCCACCGGGGACTCCGGATCGGTCGCCACCACAGGCTTGCCTTCGTCGGAGGTCTCGCGCACGGCCATGGTCAGCGGCACCTCGCCCAGGAAGGGCACGCCGAGCCTGGACGCCTCGGCCTTCGCCCCGCCATGGCCGAAAATGTCGGAGGCTTCGCCGCAATGGGGGCAGAGGAAGGTCGACATGTTCTCGACGATGCCGAGCACCGGCACGTTGACCTTGGTGAACATGTTGAGGCCTTTTCGCGCATCGATCAGCGCGAGGTCCTGCGGCGTGGAGACGATGACGGCGCCGGCGAGCGGCACTTGCTGGGCCATGGTGAGCTGGGCATCGCCGGTGCCGGGCGGCATGTCGACCACCAGCACGTCGAGCTCGCCCCAAGCCACGTCCTTCAACATTTGCGACAGCGCCGACATGACCATGGGGCCGCGCCAGATCATCGGCGTCTCCTCGTCGACGAGGAAGCCCATAGACATGACTTTCAGCCCATAGGCGCGCATGGGATCGAGCTTATTGCCGGCGAGCTGCTGGGGCTGGCCATGGATGCCGAGGAGCCGCGGCATGGACGGTCCGTAGATATCGGCATCGAGCACACCGACCTTCAGGCCTCGATCCTTCAGCGCCAGGGCGAAATTCACCGCGGTGGTGGATTTGCCGACGCCGCCTTTGCCCGAGGCCACGGCGATGATGTGCTTGACCCCGGGCACGCCGCCGGGACGGTGGCGCGCATCGCGGGCGGCCCCTGGCGCGGTGACGCCAGGTCCTTCGGGCGCTTGAGGTTGCGGCGGCACCCCTTGGGGTTGCGGCGCGGCCTGCGCGGTGGCCCCGTTGCCGTTGCCACTGCTGGAGCCGTTGCCATTGCCGTTCGGGCTCGCGGCGCCGGGCGCTCGGTCGGCGGTGAGCGTCACCGCCACGCCCTCGACGCCGGGAAGGTCCTTCACCACGCTCTCGGCCGCCTGGCGCAACTCTTCCAGCTCCCGGGCACGTGCCGGGTCCACGGAAATGGCGAAATAGACCTTGCCCTTATGGATCACCACCTCGGAGACGAGGCCGAGCGAAACGATATCGTCCTCGAGATCCGGGCCCTTCACGCCTTTCAGCGCGGCGAGGATTTTGTCTTTGCTGAGTGTCTCGGTCATCATTTTCAAATATGTAATCAAGATTGTGTTGCAACGCAAAATCGCAAATTAGCGCGGGTTTCTCCTTTCTTGGTTTCGTCACCTGTCGGGATGACGCGCGGCGCTGAGCACCGAGGCGCCTCGCGCATTCGAGTTTTCCCGCGTTTCCGCGTTTTCACCCCACGCGCGGCGAAATGGCGCGCGGGGGTTCGAAGACCGTGCTGCGATGCGGTAAGTTATTCTCGGACAAGACGAAACCCTAGAATCAGATAGAGCCCACCCGAATGAGCGACGATCTCGCCGTCAGCTGGTACGCCCAATTGCGCTCGCTCACGGGCAGCGCTGACCTTGCGATCGTCCTCGTGTTCGCCAGCGCGATCGTCCTGGCCATCGCGCTGCACGCGGGTGCGTCCGCGCTGCTGCGGCGCCTGTTCAACGGCGATGGCATGGCCCGCACGATTTTGAAGCGTATCGCCGGGCCGACACGGCTCGCCATGATCCTTTTGGCCCTGGTCATCGCGCTCCCGGCCATCGAGTTCAACGCCGAGTTCGGGGAGGTCGTGCGGCGGGTGCTGAAGGTCGGCATGCTCATCCTGCTCGGCTGGAGCGCCGTGATCGCCATCAACGCCGCCGCGCGGCGTATCGAGCGGCGCCACCGCATCGACGTGGAGGACAACCTCACGGCGCGGCGCGTCCACACGCAGATCAACATCCTGCGCCGGGTGGCCGTGATCATCGTGGTGCTGCTGACGGCGGGGACCTGCCTGCTGATCTTTCCCGCCGTGCAGGCATTCGGCGTGTCGCTGTTCGCTTCAGCCGGCGTGGCCGGCCTGGTGCTCGGCTTCGCGGCGCGGCCCATCCTCACCAATCTGATCGCCGGGATGCAGATCGCGCTGACCCAACCGATCCGCATCGACGACGTGCTGATCGTCGAGGGCGAATGGGGCTGGGTGGAGGAAATCACCACCACCTATGTGGTCTTGCGGATCTGGGACCAGCGGCGGCTGATCGTGCCGCTGTCGCGTTTCATCGAGCAGCCCTTCGAGAACTGGACCCGTGAGAGCGCGGATATTCTCGGCGTGGTGCTGTGGCATCTCGATTATCGCGCGCCCATCGCCGAGATGCGCCAGAAGCTGGAGGAGATGCTCTATGGCAACCAGCTGTGGAACGGGAAGGTCGCCAATCTGCAAGTGGTGGAGTCGGGGCCCGCGACCATCACGGTACGCGCGCTGGTGAGTGCGCGAAACTCCCCCATGGCTTGGGATTTGCGCTGTGAAATTCGGGAGCAGATGATCGCGTGGCTGCGCGCCGAGCATCCCGAAGCCCTGCCGCGCGTGCGCGCCGCGCTCGCCGATGGTGGACCCGCGGGCGCCAAGGCCGGCAAATCGCTGGAAGACGTGCTGGCGCGCTAGTTACCGGCGCTTCGCTGTGGGGGCAAAAAGAAAGCCCGGCAGGGGAGCCGGGCTTTCGGGATGAGTTGGGGACCAGCGCGGGGCGGGGCTTGGGGGGATAGGGTCGCGCCGCTCGGGTCCGAAAAACAAACGCGCAATGCCCGTGGGGGTTCCCAAAAAAATCTCCGATCTCGATAAAAAGCGTCGCCGGCTCGGTTTTACGCCGTTTTCGGCCAAAATCCCGGGTTCGAGGATCGAATCTCCAAGGCGTTCGTTGTTCCAGGGCAACCGGATGGAACCGGCCAGCGAACTTAAAGGGAGGATTTCATGTCCGACACCACGCTCAAGAAGGTGGAAGCCGATACGTCGCCGCAAGGTGACATGGGCCAGCGTTATCTGGCCTCCGGGAAGAGCGTTTCCATGCGCCTTTGGGTTCAGGAACCCGCCGACGATCAAAAAGCCCCCTCAAAACGGGACTACGAGACAGTGGGCTTTGTCATCGCAGGGAAGGCAGAGCTTGAGATCGAGGGCCAGAAAATGAACCTGGCCCCTGGGGATTCCTGGCTCGTCCCCGAAGGCGCCTCCCACAAATATACGATCGTCGAGCCCTTCACCGCCATCGAAGCCACGTCGCCCCCGGCTGAAGTCCACGGCCGCGACGAGACCAATTGAGCCGGCGGCTTCAGGGGTTTAGCTACACAAGGCCTGTTAGTCGTTCCGGGCCAGTCTTTTCGATGCAAGGCTGTTAAGTGTTTTACGTTGTATTGGTAGAGTGAAGCACGGATGCCGTGTATCAAGACCGAGTTATGGGAGCGGTCACGGCAATCTCTGCAGCCTTCCTCGGCCTAGTGGCCGACTGGTGGCCCTTGGCTTTGGCTACTGTGGCCCTCGCAGGGGCCTACCTAGTCATCCGGCTAATTAGCCCTGACCTAGAGAGACCCCCTGACGCCAGGACGCAACCCGTCATGCATGATTACTTACCCGGCATTGAGATATTGCCAGAACTTCAAACCTTTGATCCCTTAAAAGAAAGCCCCGGTCGCTCGCGCGGGGGCCGGCGCGTCGTGGACAGGCTCAGTTAGGTAGAAGCCCCAACCCGAGGTTGGGGATTCTACCTAGAGTTGAAATTTGGGTCTCCTTCAGCAGCTCAGGCTGTGGCCCGTCCCACACAGGTCACATTCGACCGGTTCAATCAGGACGGATGGGCAGTTGGGAGCGCGTTGCTCATCTGATCCTTGAGGGCGGATTCCGTCCTCTTCTGGCCGAAGACCCCCGAATTTTGCGGAAGGAGCCGTTGGGCACGCCTCGCGGGGCGATAATTGTCGGGCGTTACGAAAATAGACGGCGATCAAGCCTTCCTTAACCTGCTCCGGGCCATTCTCGTTCGGGACGGGGTGACGCCGCGACGAAAGCGTCTGCCCAATAGCCACTTCCATACGCCCTAGGGGGACTCATGCGCGTTGTGGTCGGTTCGGACGGTTCCAAAAATCTCAAGCAGGCTGAGCTCGAGCGGCATCTCGAAGCCATGTCCCGGTTTATCGCGGCGCATTCGGAATATCCCGCGCCGGCCTGCACGCTGGTGCTGCGCTCCGCCGCTTCGGCGCCCGCGCAAGCCCTGATCCTGATGAAGGATGTGCTTTGCGATGCGGGTATTCGCGCGCAAGCCATCCTCGCCAAACTCGAGCCGCAGGACGATCTGCAGCAGCTCTTCGCCGCGCTCTCAGACCTCAGCCCCGACGCGAACGCGACCACGCTGATCCGCTGGGCGCGCAATCCGCGCCTGCGCGAGGCCCATGAGCAAGTCACCTACGGCGCTGAGATGTGCTGGTCGGGCGACGCCATGCGCCGCGACGCCGACACGCGCAATCCGTTGGTGTTGTTCGAGACGGACGCACCGGAGGCCGCGCTGCGCGCGCGCCACGCCTTCAAGGCGCTGTGGACCGCATCGGTGCCGGTGCCGGGCCATCATCTGGTGGCGGGAGAAGGCCGAAAGCCGTCCGCCGCCTACGACCAGCCGCAGGACACGCCCGTGACCGCCATGCGGCCCCATGTGCAAGGTTGGCCGCTGGTCCGCCATTAGGGTCTCGGTCTCGCCGGACACTCCGTAACCGAGCCTTCGCGCCGGATCCTTCGTACCGTAATAATAACGTCATCTTGAGGTGCGAGCGCTTCGCCCCTCATATTCGGCATGACGGAGCGATCAATGATTGCGCGACTCTCGTTTGCGTTGCTGCTCGGCTTGTTGGCCCCGGCACTCGCCGAGGAGACGGCCACGGAGCCCCGCAAGGGCCCGGTGATGGGGCAGCTGCTGAAGCTCCCGAAATATATCTATGCCTGGCAGAACATGATGGCAGGCGAGACGCCGCCGGAATGGGTCAAAGAGTATTCAACGATGCATGACGGGCCGCCAACCCCGAGCATCCCGGTGGCCCTCGACGGCGAGATCTATACGCTCGGCTTCACCTGCAAGCCCAATGCGTGCGAGACCAATCAGCTCTACGTGCTGTTCGCGCCGGAAGGGCGCGACGCCTGGGCCATGCTGGCGCAACCCAGCGGGATCACCTGGATCGGCCGCCCCAGTCAGCGCATTCAAGACGCCATCCATGGCGCTTTGCGCAAATAGGCGAAGCGGCGCCGCGGACTAGGCGAGGCGCGCCCGCCTCTGCCGCCTCGACCGACCATGCTAAGGTTGGGGCTCCCACCTCGCCAATGGAGCGGCCGATGCTCGCCAGATTGCTGTTTGCGCTTTTTCTTGCCGGAGCGGCGCCCGCGTTCGCGCAGGACGCGCCCTATCTGCCGGACCTGATGAAGAACCCCGCCTATCGCTCCGCCTGGGCCAACATGATTAAGGGCGAAGAGGTGCCGCTATGGGTCAACAAATTCGGCGGCACGTTCAACGCCACCGGCTCACCCGTGGTGGAGGTGCCCGTCGGCGGCGAAACCCATACGCTCGCCTGGATCTGCGAGCCGCATAATTGCGCCGACAGCCAGATCTACGTGATGTTCGCGCCGGAGGCCCGCCAGGCCTGGGGCCTCCTGATCACCGCCGGCAGTTACCGGCACTGGCTCGGCGAACCCGACGACGCCATGAAGGCGGCGATCGTGAGCGGCATTGAATAGGTCGATGGAGTAGCCCTATGGCGCCCAAGACGATGCAGGCCATGGTGCTCAACGGGGCGCATGAGGCGCTAGAGGCAGCCGAGCTGCCCGTACCGGTACCGGGGCCGAAGCAGATCCTGCTGAAAGTGCTGGCCTGCGGGGTATGCCGCACGGATTTGCACATCGTCGACAGCGAGCTCGATCAGCCGAAACTGCCGCTCGTGCTCGGGCATGAAATCGTCGGGCGCGTGGAAGCGCTCGGGGACGAGGTGACGGGTTTTGCCATAGGCGCGCGTGTCGGCGTGCCGTGGCTCGGCTACACGGACGGCACCTGCCCCTATTGCCGCATGGGCCGGGAGAATCTCTGCGACCATCCGTTGTTCACCGGCTACCATATCAACGGCGGCTATGCGGCCTACACGGTGGCGGATGAGCGTTACTGCTTCGCGCTGCCGGACGGCTACAAGGACGCGGAGGCCGCGCCGTTACTGTGCGCCGGCCTGATCGGCTATCGCTCGCTGAAGATGGCGGAGGATGCGCTTCAAGGACCCACCAAGCGGCTGGGGATCTACGGTTTCGGCGCGGCGGCGCATATCGTGGCGCAGGTGGCGCGCCATCAGGCTATCGAAATCTACGCCTTCACCAGTCCGGGCGACGTCGAGGCGCAAGAGTTTGCGCGGCGGCTCGGGGCGGTGTGGGCTGGCGGCTCCGACGAAGCGCCGCCCTCGAGGCTGGACGCGGCGATCATCTTCGCGCCGGTGGGGCCTTTGGTGCCGGCGGCCTTACGCGCTCTTCGCAAAGGCGGTGTGGTGGTGTGCGGCGGCATCCATATGAGCGAGATCCCGCAATTTCCCTACGACATCCTATGGGAGGAACGGGTGGTGCGCTCGGTGGCCAATCTCACCCGCGACGATGCGCGTGAATTCCTGACGCTCGCGCCTCAAGTGCCGGTCAAGACCAGCGTGGTGCCGATGAAGCTCGCGGAGGCGAATGAAGCGCTCAGCCTCTTGCGCAAGGGCGCGCTGCAAGGCGCGGCGGTGCTGATCCCCTGAACGCACGGCCTCATGCTGAGGAGCGCCCTAGGGGCGCATCTCGAAGCATGGGCACCCTTCGCGATGGCCGCGTCCCGCGGCCTCCTCAGGGTGAGGTCGTTTTATTTATCCTTGCCGATCTCGATGTTGACGCCGTCAATACCGTCGCCCTCGGTGATGGTGCCTTCGAAGCCCGGCACGTCGACCTTCACCATATCCTGCTGCTCCCGGTAGTAAAGATAGCCCAGCACACCAAGCCCGATCAGGGCCGCGATCAGCAAGATGGCGAGGACCGGATTGGTCCCGCTTCGGTTCGCTTCATTGGCCATCTAATCTCTCCCTCCTAATTGCCTGGAAATGAACGCCCTCCCCGGACCCTGGTTGCCTAGGCTCAACTCCAGCTTGACGGAGATCAAGGCCGGGTTTCAGATGGTAGCCAAATAACCATAATTCGCAGTCGTCTAGGGAGAGAGTCCATGTTGCATGAGGTCATCGAGACCCTGGGTTCGCAAGTCGCCTTGCGGCCCAAATATGACAATTTCATCGGGGGCGATTGGGTGGCGCCGGTCGATGGCCGTTACTTCGACAATATTAGCCCCGTAACCGGCAAGCCCGTCTGTCAAATCGCCCGCTCGCAAGCCGCCGACGTCGAACTGGCGCTCGACGCCGCTCACAAGGCGAAGGACGCCTGGGGCAGAACCTCGCCGGCCGAGCGCGCGACGCTTCTCAACAAGATCGCCGACCGCATGCAGGAGAACCTTCAGCTGCTGGCGACGGTCGAGACCATCGACAACGGCAAGCCGATCCGTGAAACCAGCATGGCCGACGTTCCGCTGGCCATCGATCACTTCCGCTATTTCGCGGCCTGCGTCCGCGCGCAGGAGGGAAGCCTCGGCGAGATCGATCACGACACCATCGCCTATCACTATCACGAGCCGCTCGGCGTGGTCGGCCAGATCATCCCCTGGAACTTCCCCATTCTCATGGCCTGCTGGAAGCTGGCGCCGGCGCTCGCCGCCGGCAACTGCGTGGTGATGAAGCCCGCCGAGCAGACGCCCATGTCGATCATGGTTCTCATGGACGTCATCGGCGACATCCTGCCCGCGGGCGTGCTCAACATCGTCAACGGTTTCGGCGTCGAGGCGGGCAAGCCGCTCGCCCAGAACAAGCGCATCGCCAAGATCGCGTTCACCGGCGAGACCACGACCGGCCGCCTCATCATGCAGTACGCATCGGAGAACCTGATCCCGGTGACGCTGGAGCTCGGCGGCAAGTCGCCCAACATCTTCTTCGACGATGTGATGAACGAGGACGACGACTTCTTCGACAAGACCCTCGAAGGCTTCGCCATGTTCGCGCTTAACCAGGGTGAGGTGTGCACCTGCCCGTCGCGCGCGCTGGTGCAGAAGTCGATCTACGACCGCTTCATCGAGAAGGCCGTCGACCGGGTGAACAAGGTCAAGCAGGGCAACCCGCTCGACGCCGACACCATGATCGGCGCGCAGGCCTCCAACGATCAGATGGAGAAGATCCTCTCCTATATCGACATCGGCCAGAAGGAAGGCGCCAAGCTGCTCACCGGCGGCGAACGTAATATGCTCGAGGGCGACCTGTCCGAGGGCTATTACGTCAAGCCCACGGTGTTTGAGGGCCACAACAAGATGCGCATCTTCCAGGAGGAGATCTTCGGCCCCGTGCTCTCGGTGACCACGTTCGAGACCGAGGAAGAGGCGCTCGAGATCGCCAACGACACGCTCTACGGCCTGGGCTCCGGCGTGTGGACCCGCGACATCAACCGGGCCTACCGGTTCGGCCGCGGCATCCAGGCGGGACGGGTATGGACCAATTGCTACCACCTCTATCCGGCGGGCGCGGCCTTTGGCGGCTACAAGAAGTCGGGCATCGGACGCGAAAACCACAAAATGATGCTCGACCACTACCAGCAGACCAAGAATGTGCTGGTGAGCTACAGCTCCAAAGCGCTCGGGTTCTTCTAGGAGAGGCGTGACACAGGACACAGGCGGAAGCGCCGACGCAGGCGGCGTTCTCGCCTGGGCTTGGCGCAATCGGCCAGAACTCTGGCTGCTCGGCGGGGTTTTTCTCGCCGGGCTGCTTATTCTTGCCTTCGGGCAGATCGCCGAGGAGGTGCTGGAGGGCGAGGCCACCGGGTTCGACCGGGATCTTTTGCTGGCGCTCCGCAATCCGGCCGATGCGGCCGATCCGCTGGGGCCGGCCTGGATCGAGGAGGCCGCGCGCGATGTCACCGCGCTCGGTAGCTACAGCGTCCTCGGCATCGTGGTCACCGCGGTGATCGCCTATCTCCTGCTGATCCGGCGGGAAGGCGCGGCCCTGTGGGTGCTGGCCTCGGTGGTTGGCGGGGCGCTGTTGAGCAATGTGTTGAAGCACGGCTTCGACCGGCCACGGCCGGACCTGGTGGCGCATGCGGCCAAGGTGTTTTCGCCGAGCTTTCCGAGCGGTCACGCCACGCTGTCGGCAGTGACCTTTCTGACGCTTGGCGCGCTGCTCGCCAGCCTGCACGACTCCCGGCGGTTAAAGATGTTTTTCCTCGGGATCGCCATCTTCATCACGGTGATGGTCGGCGTCACCCGCGTCTATCTCGGGGTGCACTATCCGACCGACGTGCTCGCCGGATGGTGTGTCGGGGCCGGCTGGGCGGCCATTTGCTGGACTGTTTTCCATTGGCTCCAGCAGCGCGGTACACTCAGACCGGCGGCACACGACGCGATCGACGAAGGAGACCGGACCGATGGTTCATAGGGTTCTCGCCACGGAAGCGGCACTCGACCTGATCAAGAAACTCGAGGCCACCCACGGGCCGCTGATGTTTCATCAGTCCGGCGGGTGCTGCGATGGATCCGCGCCCATGTGCTATCCGGCCAACGAGTTCAAGATCGGCGGCAACGACGTGCATCTCGGAGAGATCGGCGGCTGCCCGGTCTATATGGACGCCGACCAGTTCGCGTATTGGAAGCACACCCAGCTGATCATCGACGTAGTGGAAGGCCGCGGCTCCGGCTTCTCGCTCGAAGCGCCGGAGGGCTTGCGCTTTCTGACCCGCAGCCGCGTGTTCACCGACGCCGAGGCCGACGCGCTGGCGGGCGGCCGCGAAGTCCAGACGCCCTAATCGCTGAAGAAGCGGCGCAGGCGGTTGACCTCGCGCTTGAAGACGCGCTTGGCGGATTTGGTCTTCGATTGGCTCTTGGCTTTCTTGGATTTTTCCGCCGGCAGCTCCGCCGCGCCCTCCGCAGGCTTAGCCTGAGGCGGCGGCGGGATGTCGTCCGTCACCGCGGCGACCGATTCGGTCGTTGCGGGCGCCGGCGTGACGTCCTCGGCCGGCGCGGCGTCTGCGCTTTCCGTACAGGTCGGAGTGCCCTCCGGCCCGCCGGCTATGGCCGACGAGCCGGGACCACAAAAGGGTTTGTTTCGACCGCCCTTTCATTCTTCGCCACGCATTGCTCCAGGCGCTCGAAGGCGGCCGAGCTCTTGTCGAGGGGCACGTGGATGGTGGCGCCCGCGGCCACCACATCGAGCGCATTGGCCGCGCGCAGGCCCGAGACGAATTTGGCATCGCCCACATCCATGGATACCGCGCTTGCCTCGGCAGCAACTTCGCGGTCCCAGGTCTGGGGGCCGAGCTTCATGGTGACGGGATAGTCTTCACCGTTGTCGAGCTTCCAGTTTGGCGAGGAGAGCGTGAGCGACAGCCCCTCCCCGGTCCGCACGAAGCTGACGGCGATGTCGTTGTCGAGCGTCCGGGTGATCGCGCAGCGGTCGAATTTGTCGTTCTTGTAGACCGCCTCGATCTGCCAGGGACCGATGTTCTCGGTCTCGGCTATCGCTGCGCCGGATGTGAGCACAAGCAACGGCGTCGAAAGCAGCAAGACCTTCAACGCTTTGGTCGTTCTTCGCGGCATGGAGTCCCTCCGCTGATTGATAAGGTCTTAGACGTAGGGCAAGCGTGCGCGGCCTGCGCGCTCTTTCTCCACAAGACGCTCAAGATGACGCTCAAGCAAGCGCGCGTTCTTGCGGTTCGCCTTGAAAGCGATATCGAAGAGATCGCCGACGATCGGGATCGCGCCCATGACAAAGTCGACCGCGACATTGCCGAGCATACGGCCAATCGTGAGAGGCGACGCCTTGGTCTGCCACGCGTGGTTCACGATCGTCAGCGAAATGGCGCTGGTGATCGCATCGCCGACCCCGGGAAAGAGACCGAGCACCGAATCCCAGCCGAAACGCATCGGCGTTCCGGGAATGGAGAAATTGCTGTCCATGAGATTGGCGAGCCACTTGGCCTGAGCCAGCCGTTCCTCGTGGCTGATCGCGTCGGTATCGACGCGCAAAAACTGCGCAGCCGCGTTAAAGGCCTGATCACGGTAGACATTTGCTCTGTCGCTCATGGGTATCCTCCGAGCGGGTAAGCTTACCGCGCTCGGAAAATCAACGCTGTACGGAGCGAGGTGGTTCCCACGTCAACTTATGTGGAGCCGCTGACCTCGACCACGACGGGCTCCTCCGGCGCCACCGTGTCGGGCTTGGTCGGGGACCGGACGCCTTCGACATCGCCGATCATGGCCTTGGCGATCTCATGCTCGCCCATGACCACGAGGTTGGCGCCGTGCTTGATGAAATGATCGATCTCTTCTTCGGAGTGGACGCGCGCGATGATCGGCAACACATCGTTGATGGCACGGGCCTGCTGCACCACTTGTCCGCCTTCGAAGGCATCGGGAATGGCGACCAGGAGACAGCGGGCCTCCGGGAGATTGGCAGACTGAATCACCTCAGGATCGGCGGCGTTGCCGGTCAGCGCCTCGACGCCGTGCTGCTTCAAATATTCCACGTCGTCCTTGTTGTCCTCGATGATGTAAAGCGGCGTGCCGCGCTCGCGGAGCGTCTTGGAGATGAACTTGCCGACGCGGCCATGGCCGACCAGGACGACGTGATCGGTGAGTGTCGTGGGCGGGATCGGCTCGCGGGTCGGTGTCGCTTCTTCCTCCTCGGCTTCCGCCTCGTCCGACGGCGCGGGTTCGGCTTCCAGCGCCGCCTTCTCGCGCCGGGCGAAATAGGCATCGAGGGCGGCGAACACGATCGGGTTGAGCAGGATCGAGATGATCGCACCGGCCAGGATAAGGTCGCGCCCCTCGCCCGGGAGCACGCCGAGCCGCATGCCGAGACTCGCCAGGATGAAGGAGAACTCACCGATCTGCGCGAGCGAGGCGGAGATCACCAGCGCGGTGTCGCGCCCATGGCCGAACACGCGCACCACGAGAAACGCGGCGAGCGATTTGGCCACGATGATGATTAGCACCGTGGCGATCACCGCGAGCGGCGCGTCGGCCATGATGGCGGGGTGAAACAGCATGCCAACGGAGACGAAGAACAGCACGGCGAAAGCGTCGCGCAACGGCAACGACTCCGTGGCGGCTTGCTGGCTCAACTGGGACTCGCTCAGCATCATGCCCGCGAAGAAGGCGCCGAGCGCGAGGGAAACGCCGAACAGTTCGGCCGCCAGGAAGGCGAAGCCGAGCGCGATGGACAGCACGGCAAGACGAAACAGCTCGCGGCTTCCCGTATGGGCCACGTAATGCAGGAGCATCGGGATCAGCTTCTTGCCGATGAGCAGCATAACCACGGAAAAGATCACCAGCTTGCCGATGACCTCGGCCACTTGGCGCAGCATGACGGCCGTGTCGGGTGGCGCCTCGCCCTCGAACAGACCGGTGATCGCCGGGAGCAGCACCAAGGCGACGACCATGGCGATGTCCTGGACGATCAGCCAGCCCACGGTGATCTTGCCGCGCTCGGTATCGACCAGGCGGCGCTCTTGCAGCATGCGCAGCAGGACCACGGTGCTCGCCACCGAGAGCGCCAGGCCGAAAATGAACCCTGCGGCGGGGCTCCAGCCGAGGCTCCAGCCGACGGCCATGCCGAGCGGGACGGCAATAAGTCCTTGCACAACGGCACCGGGAATGGCGATGGCGCGGACGGACAGGAGATCCTGGACGGAGAAATGGAGCCCCACGCCGAACAGCAGCAGGATGACGCCGACCTCGGCCAGCTGGTTGGCGATGTTCTGATCCGCGCCGACGCCCGGGGCGATGCCTATGGCAACGCCGGCAATCAGATAGCCCACCAGCGGCGGCAGCTTGAGGCGGTGGGCGACCAGCCCGAGGGCGAAGGCGAGCACGAGGCCAATCGTGAGGGTGGAAACGAGTGGCGGCACATGCAGCATTCTATGGAGGCCTTCGGTTCGCGCTCGCCGGCCCAATCGCCGGTCCCCTAGCGTGACAACGAATTGTGGCGCGGACAATCCCTCTGGGCGCCAATCGGCGGTTAATAAGGTCGCAAGTTAACGCCAATCGTCACAAGGCGCCGTTTACGCCGTCCGGCATCTCTTCTTGACAGTTCGGCGCCCCGTCTCCATGTTGCAGCCACACTGATTGCTCGCGATCGCGCGTAGCTGCCGCACCCGTGCGGCGCCTCATCCCGAGACAATTTCCCGATTTTCGTCTGCCCCCAGACAGCGCGTGGGGTGAGGCAAGCGTCCTCACGGTTCCGCATGCGTATGCGGCGTGCCGGGCGTCCAAGGAACATTACTTGACACCTACTTTTGATACGCTCGGCCTAGCCGAGCCGCTGCGGCTTGCGCTTAAGGCCGAAAACTACCTGACGCCCACACCGATCCAGGTGCAGGCGATTCCAATTCTGACCCAGGGCACGGATCTGCTCGGCGTGGCCGAGACCGGCACGGGCAAGACCGCGGCCTTCGCGTTGCCGCTGCTGAACAATCTTTTCCTCGACGCCTCGCCACGGATACCGGGCGCGCCGCGGGCGCTGATTCTTGCGCCGACGCGCGAGCTGGCCGGCCAGATCGCCGAGCGGGTCAACGCCTATGGCCGTCAGCTAAAGCTGCGCGCGGCCGTCATCTTCGGCGGCGTCGGCCAGGGCCAACAGGTCAAGGCGCTGCGGGCCGGCGTCGACATTCTGATCGCCACGCCGGGACGGCTGCTCGATCTCTGCAATCAGCGCCATGTGCGGCTCGACAAAGTTTCGATCCTCGTCCTCGACGAGGCCGACCGCATGCTCGACATGGGCTTCATTCATGACGTGCGGAAGATCGTCGGCGCCTGCCCCAAGGACCGGCAGACGCTGCTGTTTTCCGCCACCATGCCCCCGTCGATCGCCAAGCTGGCGCACGACATCCTGCGCGACCCGATCCGCGTCGACATCTCGCCGGCCAAGGTCACCGTCGACCGTATCGAGCAGCGCGTCTACTTCGTCGGCGCGAAGGATAAGCGTACGCTGCTGACCCGACTGGTCTCGGACCCGGCGATGGGCCAGACGATCGTGTTCACCCGGACCAAGCGCGGGGCCGACCGCGTTTGCCGCTATCTCGTCGAAGAGGGCCTGACCGCGGTGGCGATTCACGGCAACAAGGCGCAGAACGCGCGTGTGCGGGCGCTGGACGGGTTCCGTTCCGGGCGCGTGCGCATCCTTGTCGCCACCGATATCGCCGCACGGGGCATCGACGTTCCCGGCATTTCCCACGTCATCAATTACGAGCTGCCCAACGAGCCCGAGAGCTATGTGCACCGGATCGGACGTACCGCCCGCGCCGGCGCGGGCGGCATCGCCTTGTCGCTGTGCGACAACAGCGAGCGGCCCTATCTCACCGCGATCGAGCGGTTGATGCGGAGCAATGTCGACGTGGTGGAGCATGACTTGATGGAGAGGGCCGATGCTGCGTCCTCCCGACCGGCGCGCCAGAACACCACAAAGCCTGCCTCCAAGGGGCGCAGGCGCAATTGGGGGCGCCGTCCCAACGGAGCCGCGGGGAAGGCCCGCGGCACAAACCAGCAACGGGAAGCCCGGCTATGAGCAAATCGATCTCCCGCATGTCGGCGGCGCGGCGCAGTGCCGAAACAATTCTCAATCAGAGCCGCAAGCGGCAAGAGAGCTTCAAGCTCGAGCAGAAGCAGGCGCACGACGCCATGGCGGTGAAGACGGCCCGCCTCCGGGAGCTCCGTTTGGCCAAGGAGGCCGCGGATAAGGAAGCGGCCGCCGAGGCGGAAGCGGCGGCGCCCGTTAAGAAGAAGGCCAAACCCCGCCGCGCGAAGCAAGCCTAGCCGGCGACGAACAAGGAGAACCGAGAAAAGAGATGGCGTTCAAACCAAACTACAACTTCCAAAAGGCCGAGCGGGCCCGGGCCAAGGCGCAGAAGAAGCAAGAGAAGCTGAAGCGCAAAGCCGATGCACGCGGCGACGAGACAGATGGCGAAGGCGGCGATACTGCCGACACCAGCCAGACCGATACGCCCACCGATGCCGACACCACAGCGGCCGGCGCATCCACCGACGCCCCGACGCGCCCGGACGATGCCTAGCCGACGGTTGGAGCATCATGGCTAGGAAACAACAGGCCCGTCCCAGCGGCTTCGTCTTGTTCGACGTGGTCTACGAGGACGGCACGCAAACTTCGAACCGCAAGGTGCCGGCGACCGAGCTCGGCGGCTTGGACGGAGACGATCCGGCACGGACCATCATCGAGGACCAGGATCAGAAGATCGCCGAGATGTCGGGCGCCCGCCGCTCGGCCATCAAATCGCTGGCCCGGTCGCGCAAAGTCAAGGCCAAGGCTTCCTAGGGCCAAGGCCTCCTAGGGCGCGCAGGCGCCCGTTCTACTCCAATCCCTAGCTCTTTCAGACCGCGCGAACCCAGTTCCCTCGCGCGCGGCCTCGACTATAGTGTGCCCCGGCCGCCGGCTAAAACCGCGGTCAAAGCTGCCGTTCAAGGCTCACTTTAGTCTGGGAGGAAAGTCTATGCAGGTTCTCTTCGCCGCCATGAAGGGCGTGCTGGCGTTAGGCGTCGCGGTGCTCCTTATCAACGACGCACGGGCGCAAGTTCCCATCGAGGAAGACGC
This sequence comes from uncultured Alphaproteobacteria bacterium, assembly GCA_963825655.1. Lineage (GTDB taxonomy): Bacteria > Pseudomonadota > Alphaproteobacteria > Rhizobiales > Methyloligellaceae > Methyloceanibacter. The sequence goes on along the minus strand of CAWGTS010000005.1, from coordinate 542,053 downwards.
GGGCACGATCACGATGACCGGGACCGTCGAGGAGATCAAAGTGCCCGAGCGTGTGCTGATGGTGGTCGGGCCGGGCGGAAAGACGATCATCGGCGTCGTGAGTGCCGACGTGAAGGACATCAAGAAGATCAAGCTGAAGGAGAAGGTCACCATCAAATTCACGCAAGAGGTGGCCGTGGCGATCCGCCAGCCCGACGGTCCGCCCGCGGCGGCGCAGGACGGTTTCGAAGCGAACGAGACCGCCGACATGGGGATGAACGCGCCGACCGTGGCCGAGCAAAGCTGGACCGATATCACCCCCTCCGGCGATGCGGACAACCTGACGACGGTCGAGATCACCGTAACGATCGCAGGTCTCAACAAGCGGGATCGCACCGTGACCTTCGCCGGCACGGGCGGAAACACGCGCACGGTCTTCGTACCGCCGAGCGTGCAGGGCTTCGATCAGCTCGAGGTTGGCGACATGATCGTGCTGGAGATCACGACCGCGTCGATCGTCGACGTCAAACTTTCCTAAGACAAAAAAAGAGGGCGGGACGAAACGCCCTGCCCTCTTCTTCAATACGTAATGGCCGCGCGACCTCACATCGACTGAGCGCCGACGACCTCATGATTGGTGATGACGCATTCCCAGGCGCCGACGGCCGGGAACTCGTGGAGATCTTGCCGCTGATCGAGAAACTGCATGGCCGCGAGGTAGCCGCCACGCCCTATGCAGGCATTGGCCGTCATCCCCTCGGCGAGAAAGTCCATGGGCACGGGCACGTCGATGCACCCTAGGGCCGTCAGCGCGGCCTTCCGCTCCTCGAGCGTCAGGGGCTTTTCGTCGTTATAGACCTTGCCCTGGTTGGTCGGCTCAAGCGGCGTCTCCGCGGCGCGGCACGCCTTGACGATGAGCTGCACGAAAATGGTCTTTTCCTTGTCGGTGCCCATGCGTGTTGGCTGATCAGGGTCGGCGGCAACGGCGGGGGTGCCAGCCAGGGCGCCCAGCGCCAGGGCGGCAATCATATGACGAATCATAGCGGCGCCTCACGTTCTGAGAGCGGGCGGCCGCGGCTCTCTTGGTAACTTCGCCCGCGGCTGGCCGACGCCGCTTCGGGGCACGCGCCCCTACCTTCCCCTTCGTGCCAGTTATCCTATCGGGGACTGCCACGAATCCCAAACCGCCTGCCAAGGCGGAAGTTCCTCAGCCCCCAGAATTCTGCGGTTTTCCAGGGTCACGATGTCGTGACAACCGCATAGCCATACCCGGCGGCCGACGCGGTCAGCCAGGCCCAGAAGCTCCCCGCCACGCTGCGGAACAGCGCGATGTCGTAGCTTTCCGCCTCCCCCTCCCGCCAAACGAGCACGCCCATATGGGAGATGGTGCTGGTCACCGCGCTGCCGGGGCCGAAAACGCGTGGGTCGAGGTCAATGGCGAGGCCCTTGGCGAGGACATCCCGGGCGCGCGGGCCGCTGACGCGGATCACGGCGCGGCCGCTGCTCTGATCGGAGATCGAGGCGAGGCCTTTCAGTCTGTCCGCGAGGTCTTCCGCGAGCTGCTCGTTCTGAAGCGTTCCGGACACGGCCAGCCATTGGCCCGGGCCGGTGCCGATAAAGAACACATCCTTGCCTTGCGCCAGGGTGGACCCTTCCGGCAGGTCGAGGCCGTAAGCTTCGCGCACGCGCGCTTTAAGCCCGTCGTCCTGATCTTTGCGGACCGCGACGGTGGCAAGGCCGAGATCGGTGCGCTCGGTAAGCGTCACTCCGGCATCGCCGTTCGCCTTGCCCTCTCCCTTGCCGAAGCGGCCGGGGATAGCAAGGCCATGAAGCGCGGACAGGGACGAGAGCTTAGACACGGAGGCGCCCTCCTTCCGGATCGATGAAACACGGCGCGCAGACCTCGGCGAGCATTTCTCCGCCCCGCAAGGGATCGGCGACCTTCACCACCTCGCCGTAACGCGCGGGACCGTTCGACAGCATGGCCAGCGCGATCCAGGCGCCGCTTTCCGGCGAATAGGCCATGGAGGTGACGTAGCCCTGGTCGTTGGAGGCCGTGGCGTCGGCGTCTTTCGGCATCAGATGTGCGCCGACACGAATGCGCGCGGCCCGGTCGAGGGGCTTGAGCCCAACGAGCGCGGCACGCTTTGGCTCGCTGAGCGCCGGACGTTCGCCCATGAACCGGCCGATGAAGTCTTTCTTCTTCGAGACCATCTTGCCGAGGCCGAGATCGGATGCGGTGGTCTGGCCGTTGAGTTCCGGGCCCGCGGGATGCCCCTTCTCGATACGCATCACGCCGAGCGGCTCGGTGCCGTAAGGCGCGATGCCGTGGGCTGCGCCCACCTCGATGATCTTGCGGATCAGAGCGTCGCCGTAACGGGCCGGCACGGCGATCTCGAAAGCCAGCTCGCCGGAGAAGGAGAGCCGGAACAGCCGCGCCCGCACGCCGCCGCACACGGTGAACGCGCCACACGCCATATAGGGGAAAGCCTCGTTGGAGATGTCCTGGCCGGGATCGAGCAAAGCCTCGATGACCTTGCGCGAGTTTGGGCCGGCGACGGCGTATTGCGCCCATTGCTCGGTGACGGAGACGGTCTGCACATCGAGCTCGGGCCACAGCACTTGCTGGCAGAACTCCAGATGCTGGCTGACCTTCACGGCGTTCGCCGTGGTGGTGGTCAAGTAATAGTGGTCCTCGGCGAGACGCGCGGTGGTGCCGTCGTCCATGGCGAAGCCATCCTCTCGCAACATCATGCCATAGCGCGCCTTGCCGACCGCGAGCTTGGAGAAGGTGTTGACGTAGACACGGTCGAGGAAGGTGCCGGCATCGGCGCCTTGCACGTCGATCTTGCCGAGCGTCGACACATCGCACACCCCGACATTGGTGCGCGTATTCTTCACCTCACGATCGACGGTCTGTTGCGGGCTCTCGCCGGGCTTCGGATAGATCAGCGCGCGCATCCAAGCGCCGACCTCCACGAAGACCGCACCCTGCTCCTCGGCCCAGGCGTGCGAGGGGGCGAGCCGGCTGGGGCGGAAGTCGGGTCCGCGATGGTGACCGGCCAAGGCCGCGATGGAGACGGGCGTGTAGGGCGGGCGGAAGGTCGTCGTGCCCACGGCGCCGACATAGCGCCCGGTGAGCCCGGCAATCACCGCGGCGGCATTCAGGTTCGAGGTCTTGCCTTGGTCGGTCGCCATGCCGAGCGTGGTGTAGCGCTTGACGTGTTCCGGAATGCGGAAGCCTTCGCGGGTGGCGAGCTTCACGTCGGAGACGGTGACGTCGTTCTGGAAGTCGACGAAAACCTTGCCGCGGCTCTTTTCGACCTGCCATGCTGGCGTCGCGGGCGAAGGCTCTTCTCTAGGCACGGGACGGCGAAGCGCCGGGGGAGAGAAGCCGCAATCACGCGCAGCATCGGCACCCGCCGCCTCCCCGCTTGCCAAACAGGACGCTAGAGAGAGTTTTCCGGCGGCCGCGCCGGCCACGCGCATGCCGGGCGGTAGATCGCCCGGCAGGAGGCAGGACCGCGTGTGATCCCAGACCGGCTTGCCATTGAGATGGGTCGTGAGATTGAGCGCCGGGTTCCAGCCGCCGGACATGGCGAGCACGTCGCAATCGAATTGATGGGTGTGGCCGTCCGCATGGGTGACCAGGACGGACTTGATGCCATGGGCGCCGCGCACGCTGGTCACGGCGGCGCCGGCAAAATACGGGGCGTGCGCGGATTCCGCGACGGCTTGCACGGTCTCAGACGGCTCGCGGCGCGCATCCACCAGCGCTTCGACCTTGATGCCGGCATCGGCGAGATCGGCCGCAGTACGGAAGCCATCGTCGTTGTCGGCGAAGACCACGGCGTTGCGCCCCGGCGTGGCACCGAAGCGGTTCACATAAGTACGTACGGCGCCCGCCAGCATGACGCCGGGGCGGTCGTTGTCGCCGAACAGGATCGGCCGCTCGATGGCGCCGGCGCAGAGCACGGCGCGCTTGGCCACGATGCGCCACAGACGCTGGCGTGGTTCATGGGCCGGCGGGACCGGCACATGGTCGTTGACCCGCTCGATGGCGGCATAGGTGCCGCCGTCATAAACGCCGAACACGGTGGTGCGGCGGAGAATCCGGCAATCGGGCAGGCTTTCCAGCTCGGCTTCCGCGGCCTTGGCCCAGTCGCGTGCCGGCTTGCCCTCAATCGTGTCGCGCTCGGCAAGCAGGCGCCCGCCGAGGTGGAAATCCTCATCGCACAGGATCACGCGTGCGCCGGCCTTGGCGGCGACGAGCGCCGTCGATAGCCCCGCGGCGCCGGCGCCGATGACCAGAACGTCGCAAAACGCATTGGTCTTCTCGTAGTGATCCGGGTCGGGGAGGCTTGCGGCGCGCCCCAGACCGGCGGCGCGGCGGATCATGGGCTCGTAGACCTTCTCCCAGAAGGACTCCGGCCACATGAAGGTCTTGTAGTAGAAGCCCGCGCCGAGCACGGGCCCTGCGAACTGGTTCACCGACAGAATATCGTATTTCAGCGACGGCCAGCAGTTCTGGCTAGCCGCGTTCAGCCCGTCATAAAGCTCGACCGTGGTGGCGCGGGTGTTGGGCTCGCGGCGCGCATTGGTGCGCAGCTCGACCAGGGCGTTCGGCTCCTCGGAGCCGGACGTGAGGATGCCACGCGGGCGGTGATATTTGAACGAGCGGCCGACAAGACGCACGCCGTTTGCCAGCAGCGCTGAGGCCAGGGTGTCGCCGGGATGCCCCGGGAAGCGCGTGCCGTCGAAATTGAAGCCGAGCACCTTCTTGCGGTCGATCAGGCCCTTATCCCGCAGGCGATTGATTTGCGGCGGGGCCATGTCAGCGCCCCTTCCCGGCAAAGGCGACGGCGGTGATCTCGTGGGTGCGCGTGTCGCGCGTCACCTCGAGCCAGGCATGACAGCCGGCGCTGTGGTGCCAATGCTCCTTGTGGGGTCCTGCGGGATTGTCGCGGAAATAAACGTAATCGACCCAGGCGTCCTTGGCGGACTCATCGAGGCTTTCGGGCCGCGTGACGGTCGCGTCGCCACGATAGGTGAATTCTTCCAGCGCGCGCTCACCGCAATAAGGACATTTGATCCGCATGTGTTTCTCAGTGCAGGTTCGGTTGGGCGCCCATGCCCTTCTCGTCGATGACGCGGCCTTCCGCGAAGCGATCGAGGCGATAGGCGGCGGCGTAAGGGTGTGGCTCGCCGGTGGCGATGAGATGGGCGAAGCACCAACCGGCGGCGGGCGTGGCCTTGAAGCCGCCATAGCACCAGCCGCCATTGAGATAGAGACCTTCGACCGGCGTCGTATCGATGATCGGCGAGCCGTCCATGGTCATGTCGAGCAGGCCGCCCCAGGAGCGCAGGATGCGTAAACGCCCGATGATCGGCATCAACGCCATGCCGCCTTCAGCGACGTCCTCGATCACCGGCATGTTGCCGCGCTGGGCGTAGGAATTGTAGCCCTCGATGTCGCCGCCAAAGACGAGCCCGCCTTTGTCGGACTGGCTGCAATAGAAGTGACCGGCGCCGAAGGTGATGACGATGTTGAGGAGCGGCTTGACGCCCTCGGTGACGAAGGCCTGCACCGCGTGGCTCTCGATGGGCAGGCGCAAGCCCGCCATCTCGGCGACGCGAGTCGAATTGCCGGCAACCGATAGCGCCACTTTCTTGGCGCCGATGAAACCCTTCTCGGTCTCGACGCCCGTGACGCGGCCGTTCTCGATGCGAAAGCCGGTGGCGGCGCAATTCTGGATGATGTCCACACCGCGGGAATCGGCGGAGCGCGCATAACCCCAAGCGACCGCGTCGTGGCGCACCGTGCCGCCGCGCGGCTGGAACAGTCCGCCGCGCACGGGAAAGCGCGCATTGTCGAAGTCGACGAAGGGCACGAGCCCCCTCACCTGCTCGCGGTCGAGCAATTCGGCGTCGGCGCCGTGCAGCCGCATGGCGTTGCCGCGCCGCGCATAGGAATCGCGCTGCGGATCGGAGTGGAAGACATTGAGCACGCCGCGCTGGCTGACCATCGCGTTGTAATTGATGTCCTGCTCCAAGCCTTCCCACAGCTTCATCGACCACTCGTAGAAGGGCTCGTTGCCGGGCAGCAGATAGTTGGAGCGGATGATGGTGGTGTTGCGTCCGACATTGCCGGAGCCGAGATAGGACTTCTCGACCACGGCGACATTGGTGATGCCATGCTGTGAGGCGAGATAATGCGCCGTGGCGAGGCCATGACCGCCGCCGCCGACGATGACCACGTCGTATTGGGCCTTGGGCTCGGGCTCGCGCCACACCGGCGTCCAGTTCCGGTTGCCGGTCAGAGCATTGGTGAGCAGGCTGACGACCGAATAGCGCATGCCTGCGAGTTTCCAGCCCTTTTTGGCCCTCGGATTGACATTTTACGCCGCTTGTTTGACTTTTTCCGCCATGAGCCAAAATCCTCAGACGGTCGGCTTTCTTTTGGTGCCCGGCTTCGCGCTGATGTCTTATGCGGCCGCCATCGAGCCGTTGCGCGCGGCCAATCTGCTTTCGGGACAGACGCTCTATCGCTGGTGGCATGCGGCCCCGTCCGGAGAGCCGGTGACCGCCTCGAACGGCGTGGCCGTCATTCCGGACTGCGGCACCAAGAGCGACCGTAGCGCCGACATGGTATTTGTGTGCGCTGGCGGAAACCCCGCCACCTTCAACGACAAAACGAGCTTCGCCTGGCTCAGGCGTCTGGCACGCAAAGGCACGGCGCTCGGCGGCATCTCGGGCGGCCCGTACATCCTGGCGCACGCGGGGCTCTTGGACGAGCGCCGGGCGACGCTGCATTGGGAACATCTGCCGGCTTTTCGGGAAGCCTTCCCCGACGTGGCGGTGGTGCCGTCCCTGTTCGAGATCGACGGCAACCGCATCACCTGTTCGGGCGGCATCTCGGCGCTCGACATGATGGTGGCGCTGATCGAACGCGATCATGGGCGTCCGCTCGCCGCGTCCGTCGGCGATTGGTTCCTGCACACCCATATCCGCGAAGGGTACGGTCCCCAGCGCATGGATCTGCGCTACCGGCTCGGCATCGCCGACGAGAAGCTGCTGCGCGTGCTGGGCGCCATGGAGATGAATCTGGAGCAGCCCGTGCCGCGCGAAGATCTTGCGCGCGAGGCAGGGATCTCGCTGAGACAGCTGGAGCGCTTGTTCCACGCCCATGTCGGCCACGGCATCCATCAGCACTATCGCTGGCTCAGGCTCGAACGCGCGCGGCAGCTGTTGCGCGAGACGAGCCTGCCGGTCCTCGACGTGGCCCTTGCCACGGGTTTTGCTTCGTCGAGCCAGTTCTCCCGCGCCTACGCTCAAACCTTTAACGAGCCACCGAGCCGCACCCGGACAAGCGCCTAAATGTTCGCGCGCACGAAAACTTTGGTGCTAGGCTCGTTGCAATCTTGCGACGTGCTCGCGACGGAATGCGCGCATTAGGAGGCACGATGGCGACACGGCTCACTTCCAAGCAGCTTCGGGAGAGGACCTTTGCGCGCCAGAAAAGGCCGACGACGCGCGCCAAGCCTAAGAAAAACGAAGAGGCGAAAGTGAACGAAGCCTATGCGACCGGCTCCAACGCGCCAACCACGGGCGAACTGAACCTGGAAGTCTCTATCGGCCGGCGCGTCCGCTTGCTGCGCCAGCGATTGCAGCTCACCGCGACGGAGCTTGCGGCGGAGGCCGGGCTCTCACCGGGCATGCTGTCGAAGATCGAGAACGGAGGCACCTCGCCGTCGCTCTCTACCTTGCGGGCGCTCGCCCGCGCGCTGAACGTGCCGATGACGAGCTTCTTCGCGGATTTCGAGGAGCGGCGCGACTGTTCGTATGTGCGAGCCGGCCAAGGCGTCCGCATCGAGCGGCGCGGCACGAAGGCGGGACATCACTACGAGCTGCTGGGCCACTCGCTCTCGGGCGACATCGTGGTCGAGCCGTATTTTATCACACTGTCGGAGGACGCCAACCCGTACACGCAGTTCCAGCACGACGGCATGGAGTTCATCTATATGCTGTCGGGTCAGGTGGTCTACCGCCACGCCGACAAGCTCTATCCCATGGGACCCGGGGACGCGCTGTTCTTCGACGCGGGCGCCCCGCACGGCCCGGAGGAGTTGGTCGAGCGGCCCATGACCTATCTCTCGATCATTATTTATCCTCGGACCTAAGCGCTTACCGCCTGTTTCCGCCCGCCTTCCCGGTTCCTCTGGACTTTCCCCAAAGGAAACTTTATTTCACCTGGGTTGACGAGACCCGTGGCGCCGTAGCATGGTGAACGGCACCCAACCCGGAGCTTTTTAGCCTATGTGTGGAATTGTCGGACTCTTCCTCAAGGACCCTGCGCTCGAACCCGAGCTTGGCCGGCTGACCGCCGGCATGCTCGCGACCATGTCGGACCGCGGCCCCGATAGCGCGGGTTTCGCAGTTTATGGCGCGGGCGACGCAGGCCAGACCAAGCTGACCGTGCGCGGGGCCTCGCCCTTGGCGATCGAAGAGCGGGCGGCCGCGATCGAGAGCGCCTTTCCGGGCGCGCATACCTCTCTCCACGACACCCACGCCGTGATCGCGGTTCCCGACCAAGAGGTGGAGGCGCTGATCAAATGGCTGGAGCGCGAGGCGCCGGAGACGGAAATCGTCGGCCGGGGCAACCGCATGGAGATCTTCAAGGAAGTCGGCCTGCCCGCGAGCGTGGCGGAGCGCTTCGGGCTCGCCACTATGCGCGGCACGCACGCCATCGGCCATACCCGCATGGCGACGGAGTCGGCGGTGACCACCGACGGCGCCCACCCCTACTCCACCGGCAAGGACCAGTGTCTGGTGCATAACGGCTCGCTCTCCAACCACAACAATTTGCGCCGCTCGCTGAAACGAGAAGGGCTCACATTCGAGACCGAGAACGATACGGAAGTTGCCGCCGGCTATCTCACCTGGCGCATGCGCGAAGGGCTTTCGCTGGGCGATGCGCTGAAAGTGAGCCTCGACGATCTCGACGGCTTCTACACTTTCGTGGTCGGCACCGAGAACGGCTTCGGGGTGCTGCGCGACGGTGTCGCCTGCAAGCCGGCCATCATGGCCGAGACCGATAAATATGTGGCGTTCGGCTCCGAATACCGCGTGCTCGCCGACCTTCCCGGCATCGAGCAAGCGCGCGTGTGGGAGCCCGAGCCCGCCACCGTCTATTTCTGGGAACGCTAGGCATGCCTGAAGTCGATCTTGGCGTCACACCGCTCAGAGAGCTGAACGCGGCGCTCCACCGTCTAACACCGGAAACCAATGAACGGCATTGGACCATCGAGCACCCGGCCGGGCGGCACGCCATCGCCGCCGGCCTCAACGTGCCGGTCACCGTCGAGATCAACGGGCCGGTGGGCTATTACTGCGCGGGCATGAACAAGCTCGCCACTGTGCACGTCCATGGCAGCGCAGGCGTCGGCGTGGCCGAGAACATGATGAGCGGCTTCGTGCATGTGTCCGGCAATGCAAGCCAAGCTGCCGGCGCCACGGGGCGCGGGGGAGTGTTGCGCATCGACGGCAACGCCTCGTCGCGCTGCGGCATCTCCATGAAGGGCATCGACATCGTGGTGAAGGGCTCGGTCGGCCATATGAGCGCTTTCATGGCGCAGACAGGCCACCTCGTGGTGTTCGGCGATGCGGGCGACTCGCTCGGGGATTCGATCTACGAAGCGCGGCTTTTCGTGCGCGGCACCGTCAAGAGTCTCGGCGCCGACTGCATCGAGAAGGAGATGCGCGATGAGCACAAGGCCGCCGTGCACGACGTGCTGACCCGGGCCGGCTTCGATGGTGAAATCGACCCTAGCGAATTCAAGCGTTACGGCTCGGGCCGGAAGCTTTACAATTTCAACGTCGATCACGCGGGAGAGTATTGATGGACGCGACGCCCAGGACGACGCCACGGAAATCCGCGACGTTCGACGACTACAGCCTGTCGGAAATCCGGCGCGCGGCGGCGAGCGGCCTCTACGACATCCGCGGCGGCGGGGCGAAGCGCAAGGTCCCGCATTTCGACGATATCCTGTTCCTCGGCGCCTCCATGAGCCGGTATCCGCTCGAAGGCTATCGCGAGAAATGCGCCACGGATGTGTGGCTCGGCACCCGCTTCGCCGAGAAGCCGATCCACCTCAAGATTCCCATCACCATCGCCGGCATGAGCTTTGGCTCGCTCTCCGCCCAAGCCAAGGAGGCCCTGGGCCGTGGCGCGACGATCATGGGCACCTCGACCACCACGGGTGACGGCGGCATGACCGAGGAGGAGCGGGGACACTCCGAGATTCTGGTCTACCAGCTTCTGCCCTCGCGCTACGGCATGAACCCGGACGATTTGCGCCGCGCCGACGCTATCGAGATCGTCATCGGCCAGGGCGCGAAACCCGGCGGCGGTGGCATGCTTTTGGGGCAGAAGATCACCGAGCGCGTGGCCGAGATGCGGACGCTGCCCATGGGCATCGACCAGCGTTCGGCCTGCCGGCATCCGGACTGGACGGGGCCCGACGACCTCGAGATCAAGATCCAGGAGCTGCGCGAGATCACCGACTGGCAGATACCCATCTACATCAAGGTCGGCGCCTCGCGGCCTTACTACGACGTCGCGCTCGCGGTGAAGTCGGGCGCCGATGTGGTGGTGCTGGACGGCATGCAGGGGGGCACAGCGGCCACGCAAGAAGTGTTCATCGAGCATGTCGGCCTGCCGATCCTCGGTGCGATCCGCCCCGCCGTGCAGGCGCTACAAGATCTCGACATGCACCGGAAGGTGCAACTCATCGTCTCGGGCGGGATCCGCAACGGCGCCGACGTCGCCAAGGCCATTGCACTCGGCGCCGACGCGGTGTCGATCGGCAGTGCGGCGCTGGCCGCGCTCGGCGACAACGATCCGGCGCTCGAGGAGGAATATCAGAAGCTCGGCACCACGGCGGGCGCCTATGACGACTGGCACGAGGGGCGCTGCCCCGCCGGCATCAGCACGCAGGACCCGGAGCTCGCCGCGCGTCTCAATCCCGAGCTTGGTGGGCGGCGCCTTGCCAACTACCTAGCCGTCATGACGCTCGAAGCGCAAACCATCGCGCGCGCCTGCGGCAAGAGTCATGTGCGCAATCTTGAGCCGGAAGATCTCGTCGCGCTTACGGTCGAGGCCGCGGCGATGGCAAAGGTACCGCTCGCCGGTACCGATTGGGTTCCGGGAGCGAAGTCCGACTGGTAGGGCGAGGCGCTAGAAGCAGCCTCGAAGTGATAGCGAAGGGGAGTTCCATGACGGTCGATCTTGCAATCGAGGCCCGCGAGCGCGGGATCAAATATTTTCTGATTTCCTTTGTCGACCTGTTCGGCACGCTCCGCGCCAAGCTGGCACCGGCCAGCGCCATCGCCGACATGGCCAAGGAGGGCGCCGGTTTCGCCGGTTTCGCCAGCTGGCTCGACATGACGCCGGCTCATCCCGACATGCTCGCCGTCCCCGACCCCGACAGCCTTATTCAGCTTCCGTGGAAGCCGGAAGTGGGATGGCTCGCCGCCGATCCTTACATGGGCGGCAAGCTTGTCGAGCAGGCGCCGCGCAACACGCTCAAGCGAATGCTGAAGAAGGCGGAGGCCGCCGGCTACACGGTGAAGACCGGCGTCGAATGCGAGTATTTCCTGGTGAGCCCGGACGGCGAAGCGCTTAGCGATCCCGCGGATACCCAGGCAAAGCCCTGCTACGACCAGACGGCGTTGATGCGCCGCTATGACGTGATCAGCGAGATTTGCGATTGCATGCTGGAGCTCGGCTGGGGGCCCTACCAGAACGACCACGAGGACGCCAACGGCCAGTTCGAAATGAACTGGGAATTCGCCGACGCGCTGACGACAGCCGATCGCATGGCCTTCTTCAAATACATGGTGAAGTCCATCGCCGAGAAGCATGGGCTTCGCGCCACCTTCATGCCGAAGCCTTTCGCCCATCTCACCGGCAATGGCTGTCACGTGCATGTGTCTTTGTGGAAGGGCAACACCAACACCTTCGACGACAAGGGCGATGCCTTGGGCCTGTCGAAGGAGGCTTACAATTTCATCGGCGGGCTAATCGACCACGCCGACGAGATCTGCTCGATCACCAACCCGACCGTGAACTCCTACAAGCGCATCAACGCGCCGGTGACCACGTCGGGCGCCACCTGGTCGCCCAACACGGTGACCTACGCCGGCAATAACCGCACGCACATGATCCGGGTGCCGGGCGGGGGCCGCTTCGAGTTCAGGCTCGCCGATGGCGCAGCGAACCCCTATCTGTTTCCGGCCGCGGTCTTGGCCGCAGGGTTGGACGGCATCGCGCAAGGGACCGATCCAGGCAAGCCGCTCGATATCGACATGTACGCCGAAGGCCACAAGGCGCCGGCCGACGTGAAGAAGCTGCCGCTCAACCTGTTGGATGCGCTGCGGCTCACCGAGAAATCCGCGCTGTTGCGCCGGGAGCTGGGCGATGAACTCGTGGACTCCTACGTCAAGCTGAAGACGAAGGACTGGAACGAGTTCTCGCGCCAGATGACGCCCTGGGAGCGGGCCACCACGCTCGACTGCTAGATGGCGGCTCCTGAGGAGCTTCTTGTTCGCGACCCTGAGCCTTCCGACGAGGCGGCGTGGCGCCGGCTCTGGGCCGGCTATGTCGAATTCTACGAGGCCGAAGTCGACGACGCGGTGACCGCGGGCACCTGGACGCGGCTGCTCGATCCACGCTCAGGCATGATCGGGCGGCTGGCCGAGCGTGACGGTGTCGTCGTCGGCTTCACGGTGTCCGTGCTGCATCCGGGATCCTGGACACTTCAGCCCACCTGCTATTTGGAGGATCTGTTCGTCGATGCAGCCGCACGCGGTCACGGCATCGGCGCCGCGCTGATCGACGATCTCGTCGATCTTGCCCGTGCGCGGGGCTGGTCGCGGCTCTACTGGCACACCAAGGGGTCCAACGACACCGCGCGACGGCTCTACGACCGTTACGTGGAGGCGGACGACTTCGTCCGCTACCGCTTGTTTCTCGACACGTAGGATCAATAGCCCAAAGAAAATGGGGCGCCGGCCTTGGCCGAGCGCCCCAGAGGGTACGATGTTCGCTTCAGTCCGGCTCAAACAGGATGGTCGTCCAGAGCCTTCTTGATCAACTCCTTGCTGCCGTATTTCTTGATGTCCTCGGCATACTCCGCCTTCTCCTCGCGGAGCTGGACGATGTGCCAAAGGATCCACAAGGCCACGGCGATGATCACCATGATCAGTTCAGAGCCTTGCCAGGGATAGACGGCCCCGGTGTCGGCAAGATCCACTGCCCAAGTATTCATTTCGGTTCTCCTCGATCTCTATCGCCGTGACCGTCAGACGAGCGCCTTCTCTGCGGCGCGGACGTCATCGCGTGCTTGCTCTTCCTCATGGAGCGTCTTGAAGTCGAGGCCCATGAGTTCCACTTCGCGCGGCACCCGCAGGAGCCCCGCCCCATCCAGGATCTTCGATACGATCCAGGCCGGCACGAAGCCGAGGACGAAGAACATGATGACGGCACCGATGGTGTTACCCAGCGGGTTGATCGCCGCATACCCCTCATACGGCGAGGACGGATAGCCCCACAGCACGAAGCCGGCGATCACCAGACCGATGAAGCCGGCATAGCCATGAACCGCCACAGCGCCGACGGCGTCGTCGATCTTGAAGGTCTTCTCCACCCAGAAATGCAGGTAGTAGGCGAGCCAGATACCGACACCGCCGATGATGAAGGCCTGGATCGGGTGGTAAAGGTCGTTACCAGCCGAAGCGGTGATGATGCCGGCAAGGCCGCCTGAGTAGGTCCAGAAGGCATCGCCCTTGGAGATCAGGTAGGCCACCATCAAGCCGCCCGAGAGCGACATCAGGAAGTTGACCGTGATGGCACCCAGCGTGGTTGGTGTCAGATAGATGGTGGTTGCCGTCCAGGTCTCGCCGGTGATCTGACCGCCGATGCCTTCGGGTGAGATGATCGGCACGTTACAGGCGGCATAGAAGCCCCAAAAGCCGGTGTAGATCAAGAACAGACCGATCGTGACCAGCCAGGGATTGTGGGGCACGAAGACCCGCGGCGTGCCGTCCGCTCTGAAGCGGCCGAGCCGCGGCCCAAGGACCACGAGAACGCCGAGCGCGGTTCCACCGGCGATCCCATGGATGACGCCCGAAGCATAAGCATCGTGATAGCCGAGCAGCTTCACCATCCAGCCTTCGGGATGCCAGCCCCAAGCTGCATCAATAATCCAGGTCACCGAACCGATCATCACAGCGATGATCCAGAACGCACCAGACCTGATGCGCTCGATGACCGCGCCGGAGACGATCGACGCCGCAGTCCACGAGAACAGCAGGAAGGCCGCCCAGAAGACGCCGCTGATGCGGTCGCCGAGATTGGTGGCCATGGTCTCCGAGGTCGGCAGGTTCGCCGCCCCTGCTTCGAGATTCAGGCCACCGGTGATGAACGGTCCATTGGGGAACGCCCAATAGATCCACCAGCCGAAGAAGAAGAACGTGATGGTGACCAACGGGATCAGCATCGTGTTCTTCATCAGGGTGTGCATGTGGTTGCGCCGGCGGCTGGCGCCGACCTCGTACATGCAGAATCCAACGTGAATGAGAAACATGATGACGACCGTCACCCAGTAATAGAACTCGGTGAATACGGTCGTCAGCGCATCTAAGTTATTGCCCATTGATGTAACCCCCCTAGGTTCGCTAACCGGCAGGACTCTGGTGTTTTGCCTTGGGTCCTACGGCCTCGATTGGATGATTCAGCGGCGCGAGCCTCGAACGGCCCTCGCGGCAACTGCGACAGCGCCCTGCCGAACTTCTCCCATCGTAAGCGGATGCTAGGCGGCACCCCAAAGTGCGTCAACCGACATGAAATTGGGTTTCCTGTAGGGAAAAAGCCGAGAATGTCAGGGAAATCCAATTTCTTCGGGGAAATACAGCCGCTTATTGCCACGCAAGACAGCCTTCGTTGAAACCAGCCGGTGCTATTTTTATCACTTGAGTGGAAAAATAGCCGATCCGAGAGGCCAAAGCGGGCCGAACAATTTCCGGATTGGGCGGCAAAAAGCACCGATTTCCAGGCCTGTGCGGCCGCGGCGCGGGCGAATCCCCGTCTCGACGCCAGCCGCGAATTGACGGGGAGCATGATGGCGGGCAGTGAGGCGCAATGGCCAAGCCGAAGCACAAGGTCCTGAAGCAATCCTTCCTCATCTGGCAGTGCCAGATCCGGCAGGTCGCCATGCGGGAGCATGGCGGGCGCCCCTCGCCCGGGATGTGTCCACGTGTGGTGGACGCGGCGGGCGTAAAGCTGGCGTCCGCCTTGACCGTGCTGCTTGTCCCTAAGGCGCCGGAGGAGTCGACCGCGTTCTTCCGCTTCCAGGTGATGAAGTCGGCGGATCCACGAGAGACCTACGAAAAGACTCTCCGCTATCTGCAAGCGGACTACTTCCAAGCGCCACGGTCGTTCAGCGATCGGTTGCTCGCGATCATGCCGGCGGATGCGCCGCTCGCCGACGCGCTTCTTGCGGCGAAGCGCTGCGTGCTCGACTTCGCGCAAGGCCGCTATGCCTTTCAGGTGCCGTGCAAGATTAAAGAACTCAAAGACGGCGATGCGAAGCGCGATGCCGCAATGTGGCACAACCGGATTTTCAATCCGGGCCTTTCCGATAATGGGGTGCGGGTCTTGGCCTTCAAGCCGGATTGGAAAACGGCCGAGACCAATCTCTGATCTCGGCCGTTCCGTCCAGCTTCTGCGGCGGGGGAGGAAATGCGATCGCTTGCATTACCGCCTTAGAATTTTCGGTATGCCTTGTTCAGCTCGTGCAGCGGATGGTTGAGCGAGGTTTGGAAACGGATCAGCAGCTCTCGCGCCAGCATGTCGCGATCCTGTTGGTTGTTGGGCAGCTTCATCGATTTGGGGATGCGCACCCAGCCGTTGATGTTGCGGTCGAAGATGGCGGGCTCGCCGGCCTCGTAGCCCATGTGGACGTCCTCGAGCCAGTTGAGGTCGTCCCAACCCATGAACTCCATGTACTCCTTCAGGAACGGCGTCAGTTTGCTGTAGTCCGGCAGCAGGTTGACATCGTAGCGGTAGCCGATGTGCTGGCCGATCACCTTCTCGCGGTCGGTGTCGAGACCGGCGGCATCCTTCAAGTACTTGTCGACGTCGTCGCCCTTGCCCGACTTGTCGTCGGCCTTGCCCTTCGGGGCGGCCGTGCCGTTCTTCATTTTTTTGGCCATGGCTTCTCTCCCCCTCAACCCAGCTTGTGATAATTCTCGACGCCGACGGTCATGTCGGTGCCAGCCAACGGCACTTGCGCCATGGCAGAGGCTTCCATGGTGAGCGCGGCGAGATCCTCCGGCTCGAGACTGTGGATGTTGGTCTTGCCGCAGGCGCGCGCCAGCATCTGCGCTTCCATCGTCAGTGTGTGCAGGAAGTTGTAGACGCGCTCGGCCGCCTCGTCCGGGTCGAGCCGCTTGCGGAGCTCCGGGTCCTGGGTGGCGACGCCGACCGGGCAGCGGCCGGTGTGACAGTGATAGCAATAGCCCGCCGGCACGCCGATCTCGCTTTCAAAATCGGACTCCGGAATCTCCTTGTTGCAGTTGAGCGCCATGAGCACCGAATGACCGATGGCGATGGCGTCGGCGCCGAGCGCCAAAGCCTTGGCGACATCGCCGCCGTTACGGATGCCGCCGGCATAGACGAGCGTGACCTCGCCGCGCTTGCCGAGCTCGTCAATGGCGCGGCGGGCCTGGCGGATGGCGGCGATGCCGGGCACGCCGGTATCCTCGGTGGCGATGTGGGGGCCGGCGCCAGTCGAGCCCTCCATGCCGTCGATATAGATGGAATCGGGACCGCATTTCACCGCCATGCGGACGTCGTCATAGACGCGCGCGGCGCCCAATTTGAGCTGGATGGGGATCTCCCAATTGGTGGCCTCGCGGATCTCCTCGATCTTGAGCGCGAGATCGTCGGGGCCGAGCCAGTCGGGATGGCGCGCCGGCGAGCGCTGATCGATACCGGCGGGAAGCGAGCGCATCTCGGCCACCTGGTCGGTGACCTTCTGGCCCATGAGATGGCCGCCGAGGCCCACCTTGCAGCCCTGGCCGATGAAGAACTCGCACGCATCGGCGAGCCGCAGATGATGCGGGTTGAAGCCGTAGCGCGACTGGATGCACTGATAGAACCATTTCGAGGAATAGCGCCGCTCGTCAGGGATCATGCCGCCCTCGCCGGAGCAAGTCGCGGAGCCCGCCATGGTGGCGCCGCGGGCGAGCGCGATCTTCGCCTCGAAGGACAGCGCGCCGAAGCTCATGCCGGTCACATAGACCGGAATGTCGAGCACCATCGGGCGCTTCGCCATGGGGCCGATGACCGTCTGGGTATCGCATTTCTCGCGATAGCCCTCGATGACGAAGCGGGTCAACGTTCCGGGCAAGAAGGTGAGATCGTCCCAATGGGGGATTTTCTTGAACAGCGAGAAGCCGCGCATGCGGTAGCGGCCAAGCTCGGACTTCACGTGAATGTCGTTCATGACATCCGGCGTGAAAATCTGGCTCTTGCCTAAACGGAAGCGGCTTGCCTCAGCCGGCTCGTTTGCACCGTTCCCGTTTCGCTTCTTGTTCTTTGCCATGCCCAGCCCTTCTTCGCTTTACAGCACCATTTTCTTTTCGGTCGGCTCCAGATTGTCGTAGTTCCACAACTGCTTGCCGCTGCCGATCTTGCGGAAAAACTCGATGCCGCCTTTGGGCATGACGCCGTATAGGCGCAGCTTCTGTTCGAGCCATTGGCGGTCGAGATCTGTGATCTCGTTCCACACCGCGTCGACACCGAGGCTCTGCGGCTCGCCGGCGATGTAGATGACGCCGTCATACATGGAGTCGCCGAGATTCTTGCCGGCGTTGCCGCAGATCACCATGCGTCCGCGCTGCATCATGAAGCCGGTGAAGGCTCCGGTGTTACCGCCGACAATGATGTTGCCGCCCTTCATGTCGATGCCGGTGCGCGAGCCGACGTCGCCCTTGCACACGAGGTCACCGCCTCTGATCGCGGCGCCGAACTGCGATCCGGCGTTCTTCTCGATGAGCACGGTGCCGCTCATCATATTTTCGGCGCAGGACCAGCCGACGCGGCCGGAGATGCGCACATTCGGCCCGTCGATCAGGCCGAGGCCGAAATAGCCGAGCGAGCCTTCGACGATGAGATTGAGCCGGTTCAAGATGCCGACGGCGAGCGAGTGCTTGGCGCCGGGATTCTTGAGGACGATGGAGCCATAGCCCTCTTTCATCATCTCGCGAATGCGCAAGTTGACCGTCTTTGCGTCCATGTTGGAGGCATCGATCTCGCCGCGCTTGTTGAAATCGACCTCGAAGCTATCGGGCAAAGAGAAGCCGTGATGCTCGTCGCCGAGATCGATGTCGAAGAACTTCTGGATCGAGCGGCCGGTGAGCTTCTCGGTGTGCATGCCCATCTCATGGGACAGGCGCTCCTGCTCGGTGGGGGCCGATCGTGTTAGCGCTGCCATACGCGCACCTCCTCATCGTATGGGTCTGACGTATCGATCTCGCGCGGGACGATGGCGCGGATGGCCACCTCCTCGGAGGCAAGCGCAACAATGTCGTCGCTCTCGTAGAGAACCATGGGCTTGGCGGCCATGGTGTCCTTGGCGAGACCCAACTCCTTGTCGGTGGCAACGAGATAGGTGAACACGCCGTCGATCTCGTTGATCGAGGCCTTCAGCGAGTCTTCGAGCGTCGCGCCCTGCTCCAGATTGTTGGCGGTGTACACGGCGAGCAGCTCGGAGTCGCAGTTCGACATGAAGCGGTGACCGAGGCGCTCCATCTCGCGGCGCATGATCCAGTAATTGGTGATCTGGCCGTTATGAACGACGGAGATGTCGTTATACGGGTAGGCCCAGTACGGATGCGCAGAGCGGATATCGACGTCGGATTCCGTGGCCATGCGGGTGTGGCCAATGCCGTGGGTACCACGAAAGTCCCCGAGCCCATAGTTCTGGGAGACCTGGGCCGCATCGCCCAGATCCTTGATCAGTTCGAGCGCGTGCCCGAAGGACAAAACCTCGGCGCCCTCGATCTGCTCGATGTCCGTGGCGAGCTGCTTAGTGTCGCCGGAATAGCGCAAGCGATAGCGGAACGCATAGGGCCTCGGCTGCTGCACGTCCTGGGTCTCGACGCCGAGTTCCGACAACCTGTTGTCGACCAGGCCCTGACGCTCCCTGATTTTGTCCCGGATCTTATGGTCGGTCTCCAGGTCCTCGGCCTCGGCGAGCTTCAGCCGCATGACATATTCATCCGGGCTGGTGACGCCGTAGACGGCAAAACCGGTCGAGTTGGGGCCGCGATGCTTCAAGCTCTGGAGCATCGCCGTCATCTCTTGGCCGACACCGACGGCGGCGCCCCGATGGATTACGCCCGCAATCCCGCACATTGGTTTTATTCCTCTCTTCTTCTTTTCTTCGCTACCGCTTCGCTGCTTGAGCGCTTTGTCCGTGCGCTACCGCGCTTCGCGCTACTTGAGCGCGAGTGCTACGGCAGGCAATCGAGATAGGTTTCCACATCCCACTCCGTGACGGTGTGGTTGAAGCGTTCCCATTCGTCCTGCTTGTATTGATGATAGAGCCCGTACATCTCGCCCGGCATGCCGCGCTGCACGACCTTGTCCTCGGCCAAGGCCTCGAGCGCCTCGCCAAGCGTCATCGGTAGCCGCTTCACATCCTTGCCGGCCTCGATCGCCTCATAGATGTTGCGCTCCTCGGGCTCGCCCGGATCGAGATTGTTGTCGATGCCGTCGTCGGCGGCCGCAAGGATCGTCGAGCCCATCAGATAGGGATTCACCATGGAATCCACCGAGCGATACTCGAACCGTCCGGGCGCGGAGACACGCAAGCCCGTAGTGCGGTTCTGGAAGCCCCAGTCGGCGAAGACCGGCGCCCAGAACCCCGTGTCCCAAAGCCGGCGATAGGAGTTCACCGTCGAGGAGCCAACGGCGGTCAACGCACGCAAGTGGCTCACAATGCCGCCGATCGCCGCCAGCCCCGCCTTGCCCGGCATCTGCACATCGTCGCCGTCGGGCATGAAGGTGTTGTCACCGCCCGAGACATACATGTAGTTGTGCGCCAGGCCCGGCAGTTTGTCGGGGTCGTTGCCCGTCGGACGAAGCTTGTCCTCACCGCCACGCCATAGCGACATGTTGTGGTGGCAGCCATTGGCCGACACGCCCATGAAGGGCTTGCACATGAAACAGGCGATGATGCCGAACTCGCGCGCCACTTGGGCGCAGATCTGGCGGTATGTCGTCAGCCGGTCGGCATTGCGCAGCACGTCGTCGAACATCCAGTTCAGCTCAAGCTGACCGGGCGCGTCCTCGTGATCGCCCTGGATCATGTCGAGGCCCATCTTGCGGGAATACTCCATGACCTTCATGTAGACCGGGCGCAGGCTCTCGAACTGGTCGATGTGGTAGCAATAAGGATTGGAGTAGCCGCCGTTCGGCTTGCCGTTCTCATCCTTCTTCAGCCACATCATCTCGGGCTCCGTGCCCATGCGCAGATGCAGACCGTCGTGCTTTGTTTGGAAATCCTGGTGGAGGCGGCGAAGATTGCCGCGGCAATCCGCGGTGAGGAACCCGCCTGGGTTCTCCTTTTCCTCGCGGTTGCGGAACAGCGTGCAGTACATGCGCGCGATCCGCTTGTCCCAGGGCAGTTGCATGAAGGTCTCTGGATCGGGAATGCCGATAAGCTCGGCCGCCTCCGGACCGTAGCCTAGATACTCGCCATGACGGTCGAGGAAGAGATTGACCGTGGCGCCATAGACGAGCTGGAAGCCCTTCTTGGCGACGCTTTCCCAATGATCGGCCGGAATGCCCTTGCCCATGATGCGGCCGGTGACCGACACGAACTGCAGATAAAGATACTCGATGCCGAGCTCGTCGATCTTGCGGCGAACTTCCTTAACGCGTTCCTGACGTTCCGCATCGTCTACATAGTGTTCGATATCCATCGGCATCTCCCCTGCCTCAACTCCACGGAAACGGACTATGGGAGGTCGGGTGCAACTCACCCTTTGCGAAGCGTCCAAAGCGGAACGGCTCCAGTAGCGTGCTCTTCTCTCCCAGCAACTCTTGCGCCACGAGCTTACCAACACCGATCATCTTATAGCCATGGTTGGAATCGGCGATGACGTATACGTTCTCGCGGAAACTATCGAACACCGGAAAGTTGTCCGGCGTGAAACAGCCAAGGCCGCCTGACTTTTCTTTGTGCTTATAGGCCGAGATCTTGCCCTGAAACCGCTTCTGGCAATGGGCCAGCATCGAGCACCACATGTGAATGAAGTCGTCGCCGACGATGAAGTCCGGCGAGTCCGGGCCGTAAGGATCGATGGCGACGTTATCGGCGTCCTGCTCCACCTTGTAGGGCGAGGCGCCGCCTTGGATGCCGCCGAAATTGAAATCGGGCTTGTAGTAGAGGCCCCACAGCTTGTCGGTGATGAGCGAGCCGTCGACGTCTGAATAAAGCGGCGCGTCGGTATCGACATGGATGACTGGGGGCATGCGGCCGTCATTCGTCTTGTGCATCTCCGGATCGACGCCGAGCGTGCCCTCCTCCAGGCACCAGAATTTCCACATGGGCACGTTGTCGTGCAGCGTGCCGTCACTGTCCTTGATCGAGATTGCCTTCGGCAGCTCGAGCATGTCCCAGAACTTGAGGACCCACGGGCCGGCGCCGACGACGACGGTCTCGCACGAAATCACGCCTTTATCGGTGATGACGCCGGTGACGGCGCCGGAGTTCGAGCCATACTCGAAACCCGTCACTTCGACGCCGGTGGCGATACGCACGCCTTCGGCCTCCGCCTTGCCGGCCAAGCCGTAGAGCGAGGCGGTATTGTTGGCGTAGCCGCCACGCGTCTCGTGCAGGACGGAGGTGATGTTCTTGGCCTGCCAATCGTCGAATAGGCCGAGCATATATCTCTGACAGTCGGCGGCGCCTTCGATGAAGGTCAACTCGTAGCCGATCGCCTTCTGCTGCTCGTAAATGGTGCCGACCTGCTCGTGCATCACCTCGGGGCTGATCTGCATGTAGCCGACCTGATGATAGCTATAGGCCTTGGGGTCGCTCTCCCAAACCTCGACGGAATGGGCCATCAGCGCGCGCATGGCGGGCTGGTAGTAGTTGTTGCGCACCACGCCGCAAGCGATGCCGGACGCGCCGCCGCCGATCGCGGCCTTGTCGACCACGAGAATGTCGGCGCCGGAGCCCTTGCCGGTCGCCTTCAGCTTTTGTGCAAGATGGTAGGCGGTGCTGAGGCCGTGAATGCCGGCCCCGATGATCACGTATTTGGCGCCGGTCGGAAGCGTCATCGCAGACCAGCCTCGAGAGCGAAATTGGTCTTCAATTGGTCCCGTTCGGACCGCACTATGAGAACAAACGACATGCGATGCCCAACGCCATGTCCAACCTCAACAATGGTTATTACTGCACGTATGCTGACCGATTGCAAACCAATTAATTGTTTACGAGCCCAAAGTGGTCGGATAAGGTCCTGGCGGAAGGGAGATAATGCCGTGACCGAACAGCCAATCAGGGGAGAGGAAGCCGTGTTCGCGCGCCTGGGGAAACCCGTCTCGGGCGTCGGCACGATCTCGGCTTATCTGCAACGCGCCATCGAAACCGGCGCCTATTCGGAAGGCGACAAGCTGCCGCCGGAACGGCAATTGGCCGAGACCTTCAAGGCCGCACGCTCGACCGTGCGCCGCGCGCTCGACAAGCTCGAAAAGGAAGGTCTGGTATCACGCCGGCTCGGCAGCGGCACTTTCGTCGGCAACGCCCTCGCCGGCAGCAGACGTCCCGCCGATCTCGTAGACGAGGTGAGCCCCTTGCAGCTCATCGAGGCCCGTCTCGCGGTGGAACCTTTCACCACGCGGCTTGCGGTGCTGCACGCCACGCGACGCAATCTCGACGACATGGAGACCATCCTCACCAGGGCAGAAGATTCGGCCCACGACAAGGACGAGTTCTCCAAGTGGGACGGCGAGTTCCACTTGCTCCTCGCACGCGCTTCGGCCAACCCGCTGCTGATCAATGTCTATCGCCAGATCAATCATGTGCGGTTGCACGCCCAATGGGACGCGATGAAAGAGAAGATTCTGACGCCACAAGTGATCGCCGACTACAGCCGGCAGCATCGCGGCATCCTCAACGCCATCCACGTGCGCGACGCACAGCTCGCGCAGCTCTTGATGGCGGACCACCTGGACAAGGCGCGCGACGATCTCGTGAAGGCGGCGAACCCGTAGGCGCATGCCCGCGACATAGGCGCGCGAATTTTATCTCCCGGAAAAAATGTTTCTCGCGACGCAATCGCGTGCGCTAGCATGCTTCGCCGTGTGCAATGCCAAGTTCCCGGGAGCGCTAAGCCAATGCTGACACCGGCCAAAGATCTCGAAACCCTTCGCGAGCAACTCGGCGCGCAAGGCGTCGAATACCTGATGGCAAGCTTCTCCGAAATGCATGGCGTGTCGAAGACCAAGATGGTGCCGCTCGCCCATCTCCAAGACATGATGGCGGGCTCGGAGCTCTATACCGGTGCCGCGCTCGACGGTGTGCCCCAAGACGTGAGCGACGAGGAGGTCTCGGCCCGGCCCGATCCGGCCTCATGCATCGTGCTGCCCTGGCAGAAGAACGTCGCCTGGTTCGCCAGCAATTTGTGGTGCGAAGGCAAGCCCTTCGAGGCCTGTAGCCGCAACATTCTCGCTCGCGCCACAGCTGCGGCGGCCGACCTCGGCTATGTGATGAATCTCGGGCTGGAAGCCGAGTTCTATGTTCTGAAAGACAGCGCGGCGGGGGCCGTCCCGGTGTCTGAGCGCGATACGCTGGATAAGCCCTGCTATGACAGCTACGGCGCGCTCGACAATCTGGACTGGCTGTCGGAGCTGGTAGCCGCCATGGAGGCGCTCGGCTGGGACGTCTATTCGTTCGACCACGAGGACGGCAACGGCCAGTTCGAGCTCGATTTCCGCTTTGCCGACGCCATGACCATGGCGGACCGCTTCGTGTTCTTGCGGATGATGGCCAACGCCATCGCGCGGCAGCACGGTTATTTCGCCTCTTGGATGCCAAAGCCGTTTGCCAACCGCACGGGTTCCGGCGCGCATTACAACATGTCACTTGCCAGCCTCGAGACCGGCGAAAATCTCTTCAAGGACGCGAGCGATCCGCGCGGCTGCGGGCTCTCAAAACTCGGCTACCAGTTCGTGGCGGGCGTGCTGCGGCATTTGCCGGCCATCAGCGCCGTCGTGTCGCCAACGGTGAACAGCTACAAGCGCCTGATCAAGCAGGGCTCCATGTCCGGCTCGACCTGGGCGCCGGTGTTCGTTTGCTACGGCAACAACAACCGCACCAACGCCTTGCGCATTCCGCTGGGCGGCGGACGGGTGGAGCTGCGCGCGGCCGACTCGGCCAACAATCCCTATCTCGGCGCGGCCATGGTGCTGTCGGCGGGGCTCGAGGGCATTCGCGAAGGGCTCGACCCGGGCGAGCCTCACACCGAGAACATGTACCGGAAATCAGACGCCGAGCTGAAAGAGATGGGCATCCAGGTCCTGCCGCGGAATTTGGAGGAGGCGGTCGATGCGTTCGAGGCCGATCCCCTGTCGGCTGAGGTCATGGGCGAGGCCATGTTCGGGGCCTATGCAAGCTTCCGCCGGGCCGAGTGGGAGGCCTATCACAACTACGTCTCGGACTGGGAGCGCGACCGCTACCTCAAGTTTTTCTAATGCGTGCTGCCTAAGAGCGCCGCTCCGTTAAGCATTTCGCCGCGATCTTAGGCAGCCGTTTTTCCGCCGTTTCGGGCCCGCTTTGGGCAACAGCTTGATTCGCCGGACTCTCCCTCCATGGCACGCTCCTTGCGACAGTAAATATTGTTTCCTCTAAGGAAACGATATTGCCAGCGTGGAGCTGGGCACTCGGCACGGCCGAAGGCCTCGTTCCCATGGATTGGGGCTATCACGACGTCGGTTGTGCCGGCCTGATCCATGTGGTCGCCGGTTTCTTCGCGCTCGGCGTCCTGATCAATCTCGGGCCGCGTATCGGCAAGTTCAATGCGGACGGCACCGCGAACGATCTGCTGCCGCATAACGTGCCCATGGTGTTGATCGGCCTGATGCTCATTATCGTGGGCTTCTTCGGCTTCCTCGGCGCCTGCCTGATCTTCAATCCGGGTGCGCAGTGGACCAATATCAACGCTTTCGGCCTATGCCTTCAATACGCTGATGTGTTTCTCAGGCGGCATCATCGGTGCCTGGGCAACGCCGCGCGATCCATTCTGGATGATGTCGGGTGCTCTGGCCGGTATATTCGTCGCGGCCGCCGGCCTCGACGTCTGGTACCCGCCACTGGCCTTCCTGCTGGGCATGCTCGGCGGCGTCATCATCAAGCCCGGCAACGACTTCCTCGTTCGCATGGGTATCGATGACTCCGTGGGCGCGGTGTCGGTGCACGGCTTCTCGGGCATCTTAGGCGTGATGGCGGTGGGCATCCTGGCGGCGGGTTATCCCAATCCGGGTGACGCACCTCCGACCTCGTTCATCGGTCAGCTGGTCGGCGTCATCGTCATGATGCTGTGTGGCTTCGTGCCGGGCTATCTCATCTCCTTAGCGCTCAAGGCCGCCGGTATGCTCCGCGTGCCCGACAAGGCCCAAGAGATCGGCCTCGATCTGGCTGAGATCCCGTCCAAAGCCTTTCCAGAGGCTGTCGGCTCGAAGAGCGCGGCCCTCATGCCTGCGGAATAGACGGCCGCTGACGCGACCATCAGAAAGGAGACAACGATGGATACGAGTCCGATCACAGCGTGGGAAGGCGCCGCCGCCTATTTCACGTTCGCCGACAAGCCGGCGGTCATCTACCTCATCTTGGCGGTTGCGGTGATCTTGTGCTTCGCCACGATCATAAAGGCCAACATCCATGAGACCGAGGCGTTCAAGAAGTTAGACGGCAAGGAGTAGCGTACCCCTCCGTGCGAGCAGGCCTTGTCAGCCCATATTTGGGCTGGCAAGGCTTCTCTACGACTGGGGGCATAATAAGATCGATCCAGAGGAAGGCGGCCCATGGAGCAGAAAGTCTCGGACGACGTCGCGGCGCTCGAGCAATCCCTCGCCGGTCAAGGCGTCAAATTTCTGATGGCGAGCTTTTCGGACATGCACGGCGTGTCTAAGACGAAGATCGTGCCGCTCAGTCACATCGATCAAATGCTGGAGGGCTCTGAGCTCTATACGGGAGCGGCGCTCGACGGCGTGCCCCAGGACGTGAGCGACGAGGAGGTCTCGGCGCATCCCGACCCCGATTCCGCGATCGTGTTGCCTTGGCAACCGGACGTCGCCTGGTTCGCCTCCGATCTCTGGTGCGAGGGCAAACCGTTCGAGCCTTGCTCGCGCAACATCCTCAAGCGCCAATTACAGGCCGCGCTCGACCTCGGCTATGAGATGAAGTTCGGCATGGAGGCCGAGTTCTTCGTGTTCAAGGACACAGAGGACGGCGGCTACGCGCCCGTCTCGACCCTGCCGCATCTCGACAAGCCCGCCTATGACGGCACAAGGCTGCTCGACAACCTGCCGTGGATCTCTGACCTAGTCAGCGCCATGAACAGTCTCGGCTGGGGCGTCTATTCCTTCGACCATGAGGACGGCATCGGCCAGTTCGAGATCGACTTCGATTATGCGCACGCGCTGACCATGGCGGATCGCTACGTGTTCTTCCGCTTCATGGCGAATGCAATCGCGCGCAAGCACGGCGCCTTCGCCACCTTCATGCCCAAGCCGCTCGGCGACCGGGCGGGCTCGGGCGCACATTTCAATATCTCGCTGGCCGATCCTGAGTCAGGCGCCAACCTGTTCGCGGCGGCGGAAGACGCCCGGGGCAATAAGCTCTCCGAGCTTGGCTATCACTTCTTGGGCGGTGTGCTGCGACACGTGCCGGCGATCTGCGCGGTCTGCTCGCCGACGGTCAACAGCTACAAGCGCCTCATCAAGCAGGGCTCGATGTCGGGCTTCACCTGGGCGCCGGTATTCGCCTGCTACGGCAATAACAACCGTACCAACTCACTTCGCATTCCGCTGGCGGGCGGCCGGGTGGAGCTTCGCCCTGCGGACAGCGCCTGCAACCCCTATCTCGGCGCGGCGCTGGTGCTGGCGGCGGGGCTCGAAGGCATCCGCGAGAAGATCGATCCGGGCGAGCCGTACCGCGAGAACATGTACCGCAAGAGCGCGGAAGAGCTCGAGGCGCTCGGGGTGAAGCTTCTGCCGCGCACGCTCGAAGAAGCGGTGGATGAATTCGAGGCCGATCCGCTGACCAAGGCGGTGTTCGGGCCCGCCATGCACGAGGCCTGGATCGACTTTAAGCGGGAGGAGTGGTCGAGCTATCATAACCACGTCTCCGATTGGGAGCGGGATCGCTACCTCAAGTTCTTCTAGAGCGTGACATGACCGACAGCGCTGTGCAGGAATTCGTCGCCGATCTCGAGCGGCAAGACGGCGCGCCGCTGCCGGGAGCCAAACTCGTCTACAAGACTTACGGCACGCTCAACGCCGACCGCTCAAACGCGATCCTGTACCCGACGCGGTTCGGCGGCACGCACGAGCAGAACGAATTTCTGATCCGGCCGGGCTTCGCGCTCGACCCGGAGAAATACTTCATCGTCGTGCCCAATATGTTCGGGAACGGCGTGTCGTCGTCCCCGTCCAACACGCCCGAACCATTTGGACGCGGCGCGTTTCCCGCAATCACCATCTACGACAATGTGCGCTTCCAGCATCGCCTCGTCACCGAGGTGCTGGGCATCGAGCGTTT
This sequence comes from uncultured Alphaproteobacteria bacterium, assembly GCA_963825655.1. Classification (GTDB taxonomy): domain Bacteria; phylum Pseudomonadota; class Alphaproteobacteria; order Rhizobiales; family Methyloligellaceae; genus Methyloceanibacter. Next base: position 514,178 of record CAWGTS010000005.1, on the reverse strand, counting down.
CGCCTTAGGCGTGGGCTGGTCCATGGGCGCGCAGCAAGCCTTCCAATGGGCGGCCCTTTATCCCGACATGGTGCCGCGGCTCGCCTGCATTTGCGGGACGGCGAAGACAGCGCCGCACAACCGGGTGTTCCTGGAAAGCTTGCGGGCAGCCATTCTCGCCGATGGCACGTTCAAAGACGGCTTCTATGAGGCACCGCCGCTCGGAGGCTTACGCGCCGTGGGGCGCATCTATGCGGGCTGGGCCTATTCGCAGGATTGGTACCGCGCGCGGGGCTTTCAGACGCTCGGCTTTGAGACGCTCGACGACTATTTGGCGGGCTATTGGGACGCGCTCTACGAACAGCGCGACGCCAACAACATCATGGCCATGACGTGGACCTGGATCCACAACGACATCAGCGCCAACGCGGCGTTCAACGGCGACCTCCCGGTGGCGCTCGGCGCCATCACGGCGCGGACGCTTCTCTTGCCATGCATGACGGATCTGTATTTTCGCACCGCCGACAACGAGGCGGAACTCCAGCACCTCCGCGAGGCGCGGCTCGTCGAGATCCCGTCCATCTGGGGACACATGTCCGGGGCGGGCCAGAACGAGCCTGACACGCTGTTCATCGACGCGAACCTCAAGGAACTTTTGGCCGCCCCGTTGCCAAGCTGAGCGTTCGTTACGGAATTGTCATTAACGCTGCGGCGCAAATGCGTGGCATTTCGGTCGAAGCGCCTTCAAATCAAAGAGAGATTTCTTAGGCCACTCTAGCCCAGGGGGCGTTTGCTCCTTAGATTGGAACACCGAAGGGCCCGCGATGGACGTGGGCCAGGACGACGGAAGATAAGCCATTTTGCCGACGCGCCTGCACCAGACCAGATGGCACATTTGCCTCGGCTTCTTCTTGGCCGCGCTCGCCTATCCGGGCAGCGCGATCGAGGCGCAAGCCATCCCGCCCGTGGAGACCGAAATGGTGCAAAAGGCACCGGTCATCCGCAAGCTCGAACTCTCCGGCACCGTGACCTCGCCCCATGCCGCGCAGATCTCCACCTCCGTGGAAGGCTTGGTCAGCGCCGTCCATTTCGACAGCGGCGCGCATGTGAAAAAAGGCGACCTGCTGCTGGAGCTTGATGCCGAGCTGGAGCAGGCGGCTTACGACCAGGCCGAGGCGCAAGCCGCTCAGGCGGCGGCCGAGGTCGTGGATGCCAAGCGCCGCTTGGCAATCGCCGAAAGCCTAGCCAACCGCAAATATGGTCCGCAGAACGAGGTGGACGCAAAACTGGCCGAGGTCGACATCGACACCGCCACCTATGACGGTTTCAAGGCGGAGCAGAAACGGCGCAAGGCCATTCTCGCCCGCCACCAACTGCCGGCGCCCTATGAAGGCGTCATTTCCAAGCGCATGGCCGAGGTCGGCCAATGGGTGGAACCGGGTACCGCGGTGTTCGAGCTGGTCGCCATGCGCGACTTCCGCGTCGACGTGCCGGTGCCCCAAGACTATTACGCGCGGCTGCGGGACGGCGCGGAGGTGGCGATCGAGATCGACGCGCTTCCCGGCGAAGAGGTGCCGGCCAAGATCGGCGCGCTGATCCCGGTGAGCGATCCGGACGCGCGCACCTTCACGCTTCGCGTGCTGCCGCAGCGCGACGATATTCCCATCACGCCCGGCATGTCGGCCCGGGTTCTGGTCAATCTCGATACGGGCAAGCGCGACGTTGCGGTGAGCCGCGACGCGCTGATCCGCTATCCGGACGGCCGCATCACCGTCTGGGTCCTGAAGGACGAAGACGGCGACAAGGCGAGCGTCACGGAGCGCCGGCTGGAAATCGGCCTGGCATTCGACGGGCTCGTCCAGGTGGTTTCGGGCCTGAAGGAAGGCGAGCGCGTCGTGGTGCGCGGGAACGAGTCCCTGCGCGAAGGCCAAACGGTGCAGCTTGCCAACGATGCGAAAGGCTAAGAGGACAGCACCCTGATGCTCGAGCGGATCGTCCAGCGCGGGACCTTGGTGACGGTGGCCACGCTCATCGTGTGCGTGCTCGGCATCATGGCTGCTTTCCGCATCCCCGTGCAGATGATCCCCGATTTGGAAGTGCGCACGATCACCGTGTTTACGCGCTGGCCGGGGGCAACGCCGCAGGACGTCGAAAAAGAGATCGTCATCGAGCAGGAGGAATATCTCCGCTCGATCCCCAGCCTCGAGCGGATCATCTCCCGCGCATCGAGCGGCGAAGCACGCATCGAGCTGGAGTTCCCCTACAATATCGATCTCAACGAGACGCTGATCCGCATCAACAACGCGCTTAGTCAGGTGCCCTCTTATCCGGAGGACGTGGACCAGCCGCGCGTGCGCGCAAGCTCCTTCAGCGCAAACTCCTTCATGTATTTCCGCGTGTCGCCGCTACCCGGCAATCCGCGCGACCTCGACATGGACATGATGCGCGACTTCGTCGACGACAATGTCCGCGCGAGGCTCGAAAGCGTGACCGACGTGTCCGACGTGCGTCTCGGCGGCGGTGCGGAGAAGCAAATCCAGATCCTGTTCGATCCGGCGGCGCTAGCCGAGCGAAAGATCTCGCTCACCGACGTGCGCCGGGCCGTGGCCGCCCGCAACCGCGATACCTCGGGCGGCGAGATCGAGAGCGGCAAGCGGCGCTATCTCCTGCGCACGATCGGCCGTTTCGACACCCCGGAGGATTTGAACGATCTGATCATCGCCCGGCGCGGCGACAACATCATCCGGCTCGAGGACGTGGCCGACGTCCGGCTCGGACATTTCGAGATCTATACCCGCGCCTATGTGAACGACCGGCCCATCATCTTCCTGTCGATCCGCCGCGAGGCCGGGTCGAATGTCATCTCGATCAAAGAAGAGGTGATGAAGGAGGTCGAGGCGATCAATCGCGAAGTGCTGGCCCCCGCCGGATTGGAGCTCGCGCGCACCGCGGACGACGTCACGTATGTGGAGGCCTCGATCCGCAATGTATGGACCAACCTGACCATCGGCGCGATCCTCGCGACCTTGGTGATGTTCCTGTTCCTGCGCTCGGCCAAGGCGACGGCGGTGGGGATCATCGGCATCCCGATCTGCACCATTGCAGGCTTTATCGGGTTGATGCTGGCGGGACGCACCGTCAACGTCATCTCGCTCGCGGGCATCGCGTTCGCCATTGGCATGACGCTCGACAATACCATCGTCGTTTTGGAGAGCATCGATCTGGAGCGGCGGCGCGGCCTTGGGCGGCTCAAGGGTGCCATCGAAGGCGTGCGCAAGGTGTGGCCGGCGGTGCTGGCCTCCACGCTCACCACGGTGCTCGTGTTTGTGCCGATCGTGTTCATCCAAGAAGAGGCCGGGCAGCTTTATTCCGACATCGCCATCGCCGTGTCCGCCTCGATCCTCGCCTCGATGCTCGTGGCTATTACCGTGGTGCCCACGGCGGCGGCACATTTCGACCTCACGCCGCAGGACAACAAGGCGGTGGATACCGCCGACGGCGCCATCGTCAGGGCCGTGGGCTGGCTCATGGACGGACCCATCAGGCGCCTGTTCTGTATTTTGGGCGCCGCGGGCGCGAGCGCAGCGATCATTCTTCTGCTCACACCGCCGGCCGAGTATTTGCCCGAGGGCGAAGAGCCCAAGATGTTCGCGCGGCTCAACGCGCCGCCTGGCTATAACCTCGACACCATGACGGAGATCGGCACGGACCTCCAAGAGTGGCTCATGCCCTTCATCGAGGACGACCCGGCGCGGTTCCATCGCGGCGAGACGGAGGTGCCCGCGATCAAATATTTCTTCCTGATGATGGAGGCGGACGGCTTGCGCATCATCGCCGAGACCATCGACCCCAGCGATATCGACAATCTGATGAAGGTCGTCGGCAAGAAATACGAGACCTATGCGGGCATGCGCCCCTTCGTCTCGCGCGGCTCGATCATCACCAGCAATGACGGCGGGACACGGAGCGTCAGTCTCGATATCTCGGGGCCGAGACTCGAAGAGGTCTACGACGTCGCCTCGAACGCCTATCGCCGCGCCAACGAGATTTTTGACGGCCCTCGCATCCAAGCCGATCCCTCGACTCTAACGCTGTCACAGCCTTTGATCGAGGTGCGTCCGAAATGGGACCGCGCGGCGGAGCTCGGCATGACGTCCGACGATGTGGGCTTCACCGTCGCATCGCTGACCGACGGTGCCTATGTCGGCGAGTTCTTCCGCGACGACGAGAAGATCGACATCTATTTCTATAGCAAGGACAGCTTGCGCACCGGGCTCGACACGCTCGGGCAAATGCCCGTCTACACGCCACAAGGCGCGATCGTGCCGCTCTCTTCCATCGCCGAGATCAGGGAGACGGTGGATACCAACACGATCCGGCGCATCGACGGCAAGCGCACCGTGACCCTCAACATCATCCCACCGGACAATGTGGCGCTGGAGACGGGCGTGGAGATCGTGCGCAGCCAGCTCGTCGATCAGATGAAGCGCGCGGGCGAAGTACCGTTCGAGGTGAGCATGACGATTTCCGGTGCGTCCGACCAGCTCGACGCGACGCGCAGCGCGCTTGCCGGCAATTATTTGGTGGCCATCGTCATCATCTATCTTCTGCTGGTCGCCATCTTCACCCATTGGGGCTATCCGCTGCTGATCATGACCACGATCCCGCTGGGCGTCGCCAGCGGACTGGTGGGGCTTGCGCTGATGAACGTGATCGGCGCGGTCCTGCCGCGCTTCGGGCTCGACCCGATCATTCAACCCTTCGACATGATCTCCATGCTGGGCTTCCTCATTCTCATGGGTACGGTGGTGAACAACCCGATCCTGATCGTGGACCGGGCGCTCTACAATGTGCGGGAGATGGGGCTCGACGCCAAGAAGGCGGTGATGGAGGCGGTGTCGTCGCGGCTTCGCCCGATCGCCATGTCCACCGTGACGACGATCTGCGGGCTGGCACCGCTGGTGTTCATCCCCGGCGCGGGAACGGAGCTCTATCGCGGCGTAGGCGCCATCGTGCTGTTCGGGATCTTGGGAACCGCCATCATCACCCTGACCTTCCTGCCGGCGCTGTCGATCACCGTGTTCCGCTTGGCGGGCTACGAGGCAAAGCCAAAAGTCAAAGCGACCGGCATGGCGCCATCGCCGGCGCCCGGCGAATAAGGCTTACGACAGTTTGGCCTCGAGCACGGGCAGAAGTTCGTCGGGGGGCACGTAATGCGGGTTGTCGGACGTCCAGCCATCGGCACAAAGATGCGGATGAGCCCGGGCGACGTCCTCGAGCGATGACGCCGAGAAGCGGGTAACGTCACACCACGGCCTCGCCATAGAGCGGCAGGATATGGTTCAAGCGGCTTTCGTAAATCGGAAGCCGTTCCACGCCCGCCACCTCTTGCAGCGCCCATTCCATGTTGGCCCAGGCCCGCGTACGCTTGTAGCCGAGCTGACGCCCCTTGTTGATGATCTCCTGCACGAGACTGAGCATCGCGTCGGGATCGAAGCCGCCCTGGGCCAGATACATCTCATCCCACGACGAAATCTCGAGCTGACCTTGGCGCTCCGCTGCCTCCACGTCCATACCGGCGCGGCGCAACCGGTTGCGGCGCTCTTCGCGCTCGTTCGGATCGACGATGGTTACGATGCGCTCGCCGTCCTCGAGGCCTTCCGTCACGAAAGGCACGAGTGATGCGTATTGCTCTTCGGGGTGCGCGTAGAGCGCGCAAACATGGCAGGCAGGTGAGGGCACGGTCGGCCAGGGTGACCGTGCTTGTCGCAGCCAGGCCGCGATGCCTTTTGCCCTCCGCCATCCTGGAATGCCCCTAGCCGAAAAATACATCCGTGGGCGCTCATTTTACAGAATCGCGGCGGTATTCTCACGCCAATTCTGAAGAGGAATGAGTTTGGTGGCGCGCCGGGGAAGATTCGAACTCCCGACCCCCAAATTCGTAGTCTGGTGCTCTATCCAGCTGAGCTACCGGCGCAAAAGCCGAAATTCCGCAACAATTTGAGCGGGATTGGCTGAACCGAAGCGCGCCGGCGAGCGGCGGCTCAAGTTGCGCCTACGTAATACTTTGGGAGATCGAAGGCAAGGCTTGGGAACCTTGGCCGAAACGATATCGTTTTCAGGTATGTTGGGCTGATAACAAATAGGGAGAAGCACAATGGACCGTTTTCTGAGCAAAGCCGCCGTCATCCTCGGGGCCGCCTTTTTTGCCCTCGCCCTCGCGAGCTGCGACGCCCCCTCGGGCGACGCCGACAACAGCGAGTTCGTGGGCAAGTACATGACCGAGGACACCCAAGGCAAAGAGATGACCATCACCCTTGACGACAACGGCTCCGCCTCCGGCAGCCGGGCGGACGAAAGCCTGTCGGGGTCATGGAAAGAAGAAGGCGACTCGGCCGTCATCACCTGGTCCGACGACTGGTCCACCAAGATCACGAAGGACGGCGATACGTATATGAAGTCGGCCTATAAGGGCGGCTCTCAGGACGGCGCGCCCGTAAGCGCAAAGAAAGTCCAGTAGCGGCCCTTCGAGGCTTTAAGCGCGGCGCTGCCTCGCGCGCTCCAGCTCGACCACCACGTCGGGAATGGTAACGCGGAAGGTAGCGCCGCCTTCGTTGCTGACCAGTGCAATCTGGCCGCCATGGGCTTGGACAAGCTCGGCGGCGATGGCAAGGCCGAGACCCGAGCCGCCTTTTCGCGCCACGCTTTGAAAGGCCTGAAACAGGTGTGCGCGTGCCTTCTCTTGCACACCGGGACCGGTATCGGCGACCTCGATGACCGCCACCGACCCCTCGCGGCGCCCCACCACCTTGATCTCGCCCATCCCGCCACGCTCGCTTTCGAGCGCCTGAACGGCGTTGCGGCAGAGATTGCTCAGAACCCGATAGAGCTGATCGCGGTCGGCATCGACCTCGAGGCGATCCTCGATATTGAGCTTCCAGCTAATCGCGCCCCTGCGCGGTAGAGCGAGGCTATCGCCGATCTCGCGCACCAACGGCTCAAGCTCGAAACGCTGCCGCCGCGGCGGCGTCTCCTGGGCCTGGCCGAAATCGAGGGTGTGGACGCAGAGCCTGATGGCGCGGTCGAGCGAGGCGATCAGCTTCGGCACGAGCCGTTGCACCGTGGGGTCCTTCACCTCGGCCAGGCGGTCGGACAGAAGCTGGGCGCTGGACAGCATGTTGCGCAGATCATGACTGATCTTGCTCACGGCCAGACCGAGCGCCGCCAGCCGCGTCTTTTGCGACAGCGTCTCGGAAAGCTCGTGCTGCATGGCCGAGAGCTCACGCTCGGCGGTGCCGATCTCGTCGCGCCGGGACGACGGCGCGATGATCCTGCTTGGGTCTTCCGGTTGCTCCGCGAAACGGACCATGTTCCAGGTGAGCTTGGTCATGGGCCTCACCAGGAGCCAGTCGAGCGCCAAGTAAACCAGAGCCGCGGTGATGATCGAGATGAGGATCGACAGGCCGAGAATGTCGAACCCGTATTTCAGCATCGCCGCCTTCAGCGGGCCCTCCTCCATAACCACGTCGATGGTCTCGCCCGGATCGAAGCCCGGCTCACCGACAACGCGAATGACGTTGTCATCAGGGGCGACATACACCATGAGCGCATCGGTGATGAGCGTCAGCCAGGAAGCATTGCGCAGATCGTAGGAGGCATTGACCTCGGCGGGCATGTCCATCTCGATGATGAGCACGCGCGCATCCTGCCGTTTTACCGAGATTGCCTTGACCCGGGCGCTGTCGAGAAGTTCGTCGCGGAGCGTCGAGGGAAGCTGGCCGCCGGGCGCCGCCTCGGCCGCAAGCGAGGCGATCTGCGCGGCCGCCAGCCGCTCCATCAGCCATTGGCGGCGGAAATTGGAAACCGAGGGCACGAAGACGAGCACCTCCGCCACCATGACGAAGACGATGGTGAGCAGGAGGAGCTTGGTTGAGAGTCCCGCGACATATCGCGAGACCCGCTTGGGCACCGGCCCCTTATCTGAAGCCTGATCGTTCACCGGCTACACTCTCGAAGGCGCAAAACGCGCAAGCACCGGGGCCGCACCCCGGCGCTTTAGCTATTCTACTCGAAAATGGGGCTGATTTCCGTAAATGCCGTACTCAGCCCAGCTTGCGCAAAAGGCCAATAATGGTGCGGAGCCAGCCTTTTGACAGGGTGGGTTGGTAATAGGCGAACGCCACCCGCTTGGAGAGCTCCGACAAGGTCGGATACGGCAGGACCAGCGAAATGAGATCGCCGATCCGGATATCCTTGGCCATGGCGACGATCCACAGCTGAAGCAACTCACCAGCTTCCGCCCCGACAATGGTGACGCCGAGAATAGTGCCGTCTTTCTTGGTGATGACCTTGATGAAGCCTTCGGTCTGCTTCTCGCACTGGGCCCGGTCATTGTCGGCATAAGGCCAGCGGAAGATGCGGATGCGCCGGTGCTTCTTCTGGGCCTCCTGCTCGGTGAGGCCGATCTGCGCCAGCTCAGGATCGGTGTAGATGACCCGGGGAATGTTCACCGCGCTGACATCGGGCTTCAGCCGGAACAGCGCGTTCTTGATGACGATGCTCGCGTGGTAGTTGGCGAGATGGGTGAACTGCTGCCCGCCGATGGAATCGCCAATGGCGTAGACGCGGCGGTTGGAGGTCTTGAGCTGCTCGTTGACCTTGATGCCGCTGTCGGTGTGGGCGATGCCGGCGCGGTCGAGGCTGAGCGATTTCAGGTTCGGTTTGCGCCCCGTCGCCACCAGAAGATGCGAGCCCTTGATGATGACGCTCTCGCCGTCCTTGTGGAAGTGCACGGACATGCCTTGCACGGAGGGCTCGACGCGCTCGACCCGCGTATTGGGGTACATCACCACCTCGGTGTCTTCCAGCCGCTTGAGCAGCACCTTGGCCGCCTCGGGGTCTTCCTTGGCGAGGAAATCGGCCGTGTCGAAAATGGTGACGTGCGAGCCCAGCATGCGATGCGCCTGGCCGAGCTCGAGCCCGATCGGGCCGCCGCCCAATATGATGAGATGCTGAATACGCTCGCCGATGTCGAAGATGGTCTCGTTGGTGAGATAGGACACCTCGTCGAGCCCGGGGATCGGCGGCACCGTCGGCGAGGAGCCGGTGGCGATGACGAAACGGCGCGCCCGGACCAAGACGCGGCCCGCCTCCACGGTGAACTTGTCGAGGAAGTTCGCTTGCGCCTGAATGACGCGCACGCCGAGCCCGGTGAAACGCTCCACGGAATCGTTGGGGGCGATGTTGGCGATGACGCCATGCACATGATCATGCACGCCGCGATGGTCGATCTGGGCTTCGAGCACGTCGATGCCGAAACTGGACGCGGTGCGGACCGCATCGGCGCGCTTGCCCGCGGCAAGCAGCGCCTTGGAGGGGACGCAGCCATAGTTGAGGCAATCGCCGCCCATGAGGCCTTTTTCGATGAGCACCACGGGGACCCCGAATTGGGCCGCCGCCGCCGCTACCGAAAGGCCGCCTGAGCCCGCGCCGATGACGCAGAGGTCGGGCTTGAGCACCTCTTCCATGTTTGCCTAGTCCCCCTTAGCCAAAAGCTCAGGCCGCCCGCCGCCTGAACCACTTCACCGCCACCGGAATGAGCGCCACGATACCGAGAGCCGCCAGTCCGGCAATCAATTCCGGCGTCAGCAATGCGCTTGGATCCAGCCCTTGCGGGCAAGACTCTTGACCGCCCTCTCCCGCCTTTGCAAGGCAGGATTGGTGCGCAGCTTGCTGCGCCGCGATAACACTGTCGAGCCCATTGCCCGCCAAAGAAAATGCAAATGTTCCCGGGATGATGCCGAGGAAGGTGGTCACCACGTAGGTCGTGAAGGGCACGCCCAACAGACCCGGGGCGAGATTGACCAGCCAGAACGGAAAGACCGGCACCAGCCGCAAGAACAGAAGATAGCTGAACGCGTCCTCGTGGAACCCGTCCCGAAACCGGGAGAGCCAGGGGCCCGCACGGGCCTGGAGCACGTCGGACAGCGCGCTCTTGGCGATGACGAATACGACAATAGCGCCGAGCGTCGCGGCCACGACCGAGGTTATGCCGCCCAGAACCCAGCCGAACAGAAAGCCGCCGGCAATGGTCAGAACCGCGCCTCCGGGCAGCGACAAGGCGACCGTGACGGCATAAAGGGCCACGAATGCCGCCAGGGACAGCAGCAGGTTGCTCTCGATGAAGCTGCGCAAGAGCTCGCGGTTGGCCGCCAGATGCTCGAGGGTGAGGTAGCGGTGCCACCCCATGGCAAAGATGAAACCGCCCACGCCGAGAAGCACGAGCAGGGGCCAGAGGCGCTTGAGCCAGCCTGCGGCGCCGCGCGCCAGGTGCGATACGGTGTCCATGCTCAAGGGTACTCCCTGCCTGCCAAGAGCCAAGAGATAGGCAGGCCCTATAGGCCCTGGAAACGGCATTTCGCGCCCTTGTGATGGGCCGTCACTCGACGTGATGGGAAAGGACACGATGCGCGCGGCTTGGCGGTCTGGCATGCTTTGGCGGACTGGCTTGAGACAGGCGGATCCAAAAATGCACCCGGCCTCGCGAGGAAGACTACACTGATTAACCGACTTTTGTGCACTGCCACAACAGTTGGCGCGCGGCCTTCACGCTCGAAGCCGCTGAATGCGGGCCAGAGACCGCCTCGAAGCGGCATTCCGCGCAGAATCGGCCCGATTTGTTGACTTGCGCGCCCCTAGAACCTATAAGCCGCGCGTTAGCTTTGAGCCTCCAGGGCCCGCCTCATTGATCGAGGTGTGGACGGACGGCAGGAGAAAGTCCTTGAAACGCACCTACCAACCATCGCGGCTCGTCCGCAAGCGGCGTCACGGTTTCCGCGCGCGCATGGCGACGAAAGCCGGCCGGAAGGTGATCGCGCGGCGCAGAGCCAAGGGGCGCAAGCGCCTCTCGTGCTAAACGCGGCGGAGCCCCGCCTTACCCCGTGACGGCCATCGGACGTCTCAAGACCCGGCCTGAAGTCCTCTATGTGAAGGGCGGCACGCGCTTCACCACGCCTTCGCTCGTGCTTCAGGCGCGGCGGCGTGCGCCCATCTCACCCGCGGGCCCTCATCTCGCCCGGTTCGGCTTCACCGCGACCAAAAGCCTCGGCGGGGCCGTCATTCGCAACCGGGCCCGTAGGCGGCTCAAGGAGGCGGTGCGGCTTACCGGCGCTGCACATGCGTCACAGGGCTATGATTATGTGTTGATCGCGCGGGGAGGCACGGTACAACGGCCCTTCACCGAGCTGATCAAGGACCTTGAACGCGCGCTCAGCAAGGTTCACGAGCCCTCTTCGGCGAAGACTCGCCGCAAGCCTAAAACCGATTAGCTTCCTCCACACACGCTTGGCGAACGAGCGGCCTTAGAGCTGAAAGCGACATGGACGAGAACAACCGCAATTTTATCCTCGCGATCGTGCTGTCCATGGTCGTGCTGTTCAGCTGGCAGTTCTTCTTCGTGCCGGAGACGCCGCCCGAGGAGCAGCAGCAGACGCAAGCGCAAAGCGAGCAGGGTCCGCCCGCACCTTCGGCCGGAAGCGAGGCTCACCAGCCAAGCACCACGCCGCAGCCTGGCGCCAGCAGCGCGCCGCAGCCGGAAGGCTCGCCAACCGGCCAGACCCGCGCGCAGGCGCTGGCCGCCTCGCCGCGTATCAAGATCGACACGCCGAGCGTCAGAGGCTCCATTGCGCTCAAAGGCGCGCGGATCGACGACCTGACGCTCAAGGACTACCGCGTCACCGTGGACCCCAACAGCGAACAAGTCATTCTTCTGTCGCCCACGGGCGGCCCGCATGCGTATTACGCCGAGCGCGGCTTTGTCGGTCCAGGCGGCAGCAACCTCACCCTGCCCTCCGCCGACACGCTGTGGACCGCCGAAGGCCAGGGCGCCCTGACCCCGAACTCGCCCATCACGCTCAGCTACGACAATGGCGAGGGGCTCAAATTCACCCGCACCATCTCGGTCGACGACAAATACATGTTCACGATCGACGACACGGTGGCCAATACGGGCACGGACGCCGTCACGCTTTACCCTTACGGCCTGGTTTCCCGGCATGAGCTGCCGCAGGTGCAGGGCTTCTACATTCTGCATGAGGGGCTGATCGGGGTGGTCGACGACGGCCTCGAGGAGATCAGTTATTCCTCCGCGCTCGATGACGCGCCCGCCAGTTTTAGAAGCGAGAACGGCTGGCTCGGCATCACCGATAAATATTGGGCGACGGTGGTTGTCCCGGAGCAAGGCAAGCCTTTCGACGCAAAGTTCGCAGGCACCCAGGCCGGCGAGCGCACGCGCTTCCAGACCGACTATTTGATGGGGCCGCTATCGGTAGCGCCGGGCGGCACCGCGCAGGTGTCAGGCCAGGTGTTCGCCGGCGCCAAGGAAGTGAACGTGGTCGACGGCTATGCTGCGACCTACGAGATCCCCAAGTTCGACCTCCTGATCGACTGGGGCTGGTTCTATTTCCTGACCAAGCCGATGTTCTACGCGCTCGACTACTTCTACCGGCTGGTCGGCAATTTCGGCATCTCGATCCTCATCGTCACCGTGCTGATCAAGCTCGTGTTCTTCCCGCTCGCCAACAAGTCCTACGTGTCAATGAGCCGGATGAAAAAGCTCGCGCCCGAGATGCAGAAAATCAAGGAGCGCTACGCCGACGACCGCATGCGCCAGCAGCAGGCGATGATGGAGATGTACAAGAAGGAGAAGGTGAACCCGGCCTCGGGCTGCTTGCCGATCCTCGTCCAGATTCCGGTGTTCTTCGCCCTCTACAAGGTGCTGTTCGTCACCATCGAGATGCGGCACGCGCCCTTCTTCGGCTGGATCCAGGATCTGTCCGCGCCCGATCCGACGAGCGTGTTCAATCTGTTTGGGCTCATTCCGTGGGACCCCCCGACATTCCTGATGATCGGTGCATGGCCCATCATCATGGGCTTGACCATGTGGTTCCAGATGAAGCTGAACCCGGCGCCGCCGGACCCGGTGCAGCAGAAGATCTTCACCTGGATGCCGGTGATCTTCACCTATCTGCTGGCCTCTTTCCCGGCGGGTCTGGTGATCTATTGGGCGTGGAACAACACCCTGTCGGTACTCCAGCAGTCCTTCATCATGTGGCGCCAGGGCGTGGACATTCCGCTTCTGGAGAATCTCGGCATCAGGCCGCCCCAGGAACCGGCGGACACGCCTGACGAGGTCAAGTCCGCCAAGACCGAAGCGGAGCAGGAGCGCAGTGCTAAGGCCTCGCGGCGGGCGAGCCGCGCGGCGAAGCAAGCCGGCGCCAAGACGGATAGCGCGAAGACGGATAGCACCAAGACGGACACCGCCAAGACAGGCACCCCCAAGACGAATGGCGCGAAGACGGAAGCCAAGTCCGAGCCGGCGAAGCCGACAGAGGACGATGGCGGCGAGGAACGCCCGACTTAAGGCTCATCGTTCTTGTCATTGCCAGCGAACGCGGGCACTCCATGACCATGGAAGCCCCCGAATTCAGCCCCGAGGAGATCGCGCGCGGCGCCAAGCTGTTCAAGGCGCCTTGCGAGTTCGTCAAAGGCGTCGTCAGCATCGACACGCTGCCTGATGACGGGCGCCCCGAGATCGCCTTCGCCGGACGCTCGAATGTGGGCAAATCGAGCCTGATCAACGCGCTTACAGGGCGGAAAACCCTGGCCCGGATCTCCGTCACCCCAGGGCGCACGCGCGAACTCAACTTCTTCACGCTTGGGCCGGAAGCCGAATTCTATCTGGTGGACATGCCGGGCTATGGCTACGCCAGGGCCCCCAAATCGGCCATCGCAGGCTGGACGCAGCTGATCACAGATTATTTGAGGGGCCGCCGGGAGCTGAAGCGCGCCTTCGTGCTGATCGACGCCCGCCACGGCATCAAGCCTAACGACCGGGAAACCATGAAGGCGCTGGACGAGGCGGCCGTGTCCTATCAGGCGGTTTTGACCAAGGCCGACAAGCCGAAGCAATCCGAGCTCGACGCGGTGCTCGCCAAGACCACCGAAGAGCTCGCCAAACGCCCGGCCGCCTACCCGCAGATCCTCGTCACGTCCGCCCGCACGGGGCTCGGCATCCCGGACTTGCGCGCGGCGATCGCGGAACTCCTGGCAAACGGCGTTGTGCCTTTGGGCCAAGCGCCGGTATAAGGCGCGTGTGGCCAAGACGAAGACATTCCCCGCAAAGTCCAAGGAGCCGGCGCCAGCCAAAGATGCGGCGCCGCTCGCGGACGTGCTCGCTTCAGTGCATGCCAAGGCCAAAGTGCTGTCGGAGGCCCTGCCTTATATGCAGCGCTACGACCGCAAGACGGTGGTGGTGAAATATGGCGGACATGCCATGGGCGATCCGGAGCTCTCCCGGGATTTCGCCCGGGACATCGTTCTGCTCAAGCAGGCCGGCGTGAACCCGGTGGTGGTGCATGGTGGCGGCCCGCAGATCGGCAAGCTGCTGGACCGGCTCAATATCAAATCCGAGTTCAAGGGCGGCTTGCGCGTCACCGACCGGGAGACGGTGGACGTGGTCGAGATGGTGCTGGCCGGCTCCGTCAACAAGGAGATCGTGTCCGCCATCAACAACCAGGGCGGCAAGGCGGTCGGCATTTGCGGCAAGGACGCCAATTTAATGCGGGCCAAGCGGCTCGAGCGGCGGGTACGCGATCCCGACTCCAATATCGAGCAGGTGCTGGATCTCGGATTCGTCGGCGACCCCGGCCTGGTCGAGCCCCATATCATCGACGTCATCATCCAGTCCGACCTGATCCCGGTAGTGGCGCCGATCGGCGTGGGGCCCGAGGGTGAGACGCTGAATATCAACGCCGACACGTTCGCCGCGGCGCTTGCCGTGGCGCTGAAAGCCAAGCGGCTCCTGTTGCTCACCGATGTGGACGGCGTGCTCGACAAAGAGGGCTTGCTGATCCGCTCCATGACCACGGGAGAGGCGCAAGACCTGATCGAGGACGGCACCATCACTGGCGGCATGATTCCGAAAATCGAGGGCTGCGTCGACGTGATCGCCGAAGGCGTCGAGGCGGTGGTGATCATCAACGGCAAGGTGCCGCACGCGGTCCTGCTCGAGCTCTTCACCGAGCATGGCGCCGGCACGCTGATCGAGCGGCGCCGGCCCAGAGGTAGCCGCGCGAGGGCGCCACGATGACGGATGCGGCGACGCGCGGCCTTGGCCATATCAAGGGTTTCGGCCATATCGAGACCTGGGTCTTCGATCTCGACAACACGCTCTATCCGGCCGACTGCGATCTGTTCTCCCAGATCGACAAGCGCATGGGCGCGTTCATCGCCGACGCCTTCGAAGTTTCGCTCGACGAGGCCCATGTGTTGCGGCAGCGATACTACGCCGAGCACGGCACCACGCTGGCCGGTCTCGTGCAGCTCCACGGCATCTCCCCGCACGCCTTTCTCGACTATGTGCACGACATCGATCTTGCCGTCGTGGCGCCCGCGCCGGAGCTTGGCGCGGCGATCGATAGACTGCCGGGGCGGAAGTTCGTGTTCACCAACGGCTCTCGCGGGCACGCTGAAGCCGTCGCCGCAAAGCTCGGCGTGTTGGACCGCTTCGAGGACATTTTCGACATCCACGCGCTCCAATACATCCACCCCAAGCCGACACGCGAAGCCTTTGACCGTTTTCTCAAGGCGCATGGCATCGCCGCGCCCCGGGCCGTCATGTTCGACGATCTACCGCATAATCTAGAGACCGCGCACGCCGTCGGCATGACCACGGTGCTGGTCGATTGCCGCGCGACCGGCCGTCCGGAGCATCAAGGAAACGAATGGACCGTCTTGCCGGCCCATATCCATCACTCAACCGAGGCGCTTGCGCCTTTCCTGACCGCCATTGGAACGGCGCTAGCGGAGGAGAGCGGGCGCGACACGCCACAGCCCTCGCAAGCACAGTTCTGCCTGACCTGACGAGGCCCCATGTCGCACGATCATCTCAAGAGCTTCATCGACGGCGCGTTCGACCACGCCTCGGAGATCACGCCGGACACCAAGGGCGTCGTGCGCGATGCCGTCGAGGAGGTGCTGAGCCTGCTCGACAAGGGCGAGCTGAGAGTCGCCGAGAAGGTGGGCAGCGAGTGGGTGGTCCATCAATGGGTCAAGAAGGCGATCCTGCTGTCGTTTCGCCTGGAGGACGCGCACAAGATCCCGGGCGGGCCTGACGGCTCATCCTGGTGGGACAAGGTTCCGGTCAAGTTCGAGAAGTGGAAGACCAAGGACTTCAAGGAGGCGGGCTTTCGCGCCGTGCCCGGCTGCGTGGTGCGCCACTCGGCCTATATCGCGCCCGGCGTGGTGCTGATGCCGTCCTTCGTCAATCTCGGGGCCCGCGTCGATAGTGGCGCCATGATCGATACCTGGGCCACGGTTGGCTCCTGCGCCCAGATCGGCAAGAACGTGCATCTGTCGGGCGGCGCCGGCATCGGCGGCGTGCTGGAGCCGCTCCAGGCGAACCCGGTGATCATCGAGGACAATTGCTTCATCGGCGCCCGCGCCGAAGTGGCCGAAGGCGTGATCGTCGGCGAAGGCTCGGTGCTCTCCATGGGCGTCTATATCGGCCAGTCCACCAAGATCATCGACCGGGCCACGGGCTTCGTGCATCAGGGCCGCGTGCCGCCCTACTCCGTGGTGGTGTCGGGCTCGTTGCCGGGCAAGTCCCTGCCCGACGGCTCGCCGGGTCCCTCGCTCTACTGCGCGGTGATCGTGAAGACCGTGGACGAGCAGACACGGTCCAAGACCTCCATCAACGAGCTGTTGCGCGACTGACTTTTGGGCTGCCTCCATTCACTGAATTGGGCTCATAATCCCCTTCGCAAGGCGGCAAATCGGCCTTACAACGTCAGACCTCAGTCGGAGGCCGGCTCACGGGGGAGCTATGGACCTGCAGTATATTTTCACGTTGTTCGACGGCCGCATCAACCGGGCCAAATGGTGGGCGGGCGTGGTCATCATCGCGATCGTTAGCCTCGTCATCGGCGTGATTATCGAGGTGATTTTCGGCACTGGCTTTTTCGGCGGGTTCCTGGCGACGCTAGTGGCGCTCGCCCTGTTCTATCCTACCTATGCGGTGTGCGCGAAGCGCTTCCAGGATCGTGACAAACCAGGAAAAACCGCCCTTTACGGCCTCGTTCCCGTTCTTATTGCGAACCTCCTGGTGACCTGGGGCCTGACCGGTACGCCGCAAGAGCCCAACGGGCTCGGCTGGCTTTGCACGCTCATCAATCTCGGCGTCGGGCTGTGGTTCCTGATCGACCTGGGGATTCTCAAGGGCACGCCGGGGCAAAATCACTTTGGCGGCGACCCGCTGGCGGCCATTACCTAGGCCGGCACGGCTTCGCCAGCGCGACTCGGTCGCGGAAGATCGAGGTTTTTCGGGGCCCCGCCGCTTGCCAGGCGCGTGAGCCGCCGTCATGTTCTCTTCAAAGTGGCCTTCCGCCACGCCAAGCCCAGGGAACGACCCATGTCCACGTCCGGCGAGAAGGCCGTCGCGCTCGCGCAGGGCTTGATCCGCTGTCCCAGCGTCACGCCGAAGGACGCCGGTGCGCTCGACGTGCTGATCGAACCGCTGAAGAAGGCGCGCTTTGTCTGCGACCGCCTGACTTTCACCGAGGACGGAACGCCGGCCATCGACAATCTGGTGGCGCGGATCGGCGACGGGCCGCCGCATCTTTGCTTTGCCGGGCATACGGACGTAGTGCCGCCGGGCGATGCGAGTTCGTGGCGCCATCCCCCTTTTGCCGCCGAGATCGCCGATGGGGTGCTCTATGGCCGCGGGGCTTCGGACATGAAGGGGGCGATTGCTTGCTTCGCGGCCGCGGCGATGGACTACGCCAAGGCGAAGAACCGCGAGGTCGAGGGCACAATCAGCCTGCTCGTCACCGGCGACGAGGAAGGCCCCTCCATCAACGGCACGAAGAAGGTGCTCAAATGGATGGAGGAAAACGGCCTCAAACCCGACCACTGCGTCGTGGGCGAGCCGACAAACGCCACCACGCTCGGCGAGACCATCAAGATCGGCCGGCGCGGCAGCCTGAACGGGCGGCTCAAGGTCCTTGGGAGCCAAGGGCATGTCGCCTATCCGCATCTCGCCGCCAACCCGGTCAAAGGCATCATCGACGTGCTGGCAAAGCTTTATGAGACGCCGCTCGACTATGGCAGCGCGCATTTCTCGCCGTCGAATTTCGAGGTGACCAGCATCGATGTGGACAACCCGGCGACGAACGTGATCCCGGCAAGCGCGCAGGCGAATTTCAACATCCGCTTCAACGACCGGCAACGACCGGAGGGATTGCACACTTTGCTACAGGAGGCGGTCACCCAGGCGCTGGCCGGCTCCGAACTTAAGTTCACGCTCGACTTCGATCCGCCCGGCGACGTATTCATCACCGAGCCGGGCGAGCTGGATGCGCTTCTGAGCGAGGCCGTGAACGAGATCACCGGCAAGACGCCGTCGCTCTCCACCGATGGCGGCACTTCGGATGCGCGCTTCGTCAAGGACTATTGCCCGGTCGTCGAGTTCGGACTCACCACCGAGACGATCCATAAGACGGACGAGAGCGTCAAAGTCGCCGATCTCGAGCAACTGACCGCGATCTATCGCCGCTTCATCGAACGCTATTTCGAGGCCTTCGCGGGGGCGCCTGATGGCCGGTGACAGCCGGCCGATCGGGGTCTTCGACTCCGGCATGGGCGGTTTGACGGTGTTGCGGGCGCTGGCCGCGCGGCTGCCGCAGGAGCGCTTCGTCTATCTCGGCGACACCGCGCGGCTGCCTTACGGCACCAAGAGCGCGGAGACCGTGCAGGCCTATGCGCTGCAAGCCACGCGGCTTCTGCTCGGCGAAGGCGTGAAGATGGTGGTGATCGCCTGCAACACGGCCTCGGCGGTCGCGCTCGCCGTGCTGCAAGAATCGTGGGACCCGGTGCCGGTGATCGGCGTGATCGAGCCCGGGGCGCGCGCCGGCGTCGCCGCGACGAAAAACAAACGCATCGCCGTGCTCGCCACGGAAGGCACGGTCAAGGGCGGCGCCTATGCGCGGGCTATCCAGCGCCTGATGGCCGAGGCTGACATCGTGCAGCAGCCCTGCCAGGTGTTTGTGGCGCTCGCCGAAGAAGGCTGGTCGGACACGCCGGCGACCCTTGCCGCCGCCCAACATTATCTCGGTCCGCTTTTCGCCGGTGACAATGCGCCGGACACGCTGGTGCTGGGCTGCACGCATTTTCCCGTGCTGGCCGGCGCCATAAGGCGGACCGTGGGAGACGGGATCGCGCTGGTGGATTCGGCGGAGACCACCGCCGTTGCCGTGGCGGAGGCGCTTGCGCGCGGTGGCATGGCGACGGGGGACACAGAAGACGGCACGATCCGCTTCTTCGCCACGGATTCGCCGGAGCGTTTCGCGCGGGTGGGTGCGATCTTCCTCGGCCGGGAGATCGACGAAAGCGACGTGGCGCTGGTCGACCTGCGCAACGCTTAATCCCCTACACTTTCGGCGACGGTTCGGAGTCCGGTAGGGACGCGGAGTCGTCGGTCGGGTCCTCGTCGATCGGCGCGGGCGCATTCTTGTCGGCGACAGCGGAGACATCCTTCAGGAGCCCCATGAACCATTTGCGGCCGAGCCCGGCGAACACCAGCGCGAAATAGAGCGCACCGCCCGCGACGACGAGAATGGCGAGCGCGATCTCGTCGCGGAAATGATCTAATCCCGTAAGAGCCTGCTGAAGCCCGTAGGCCCCGGCGAACAGGGCGGCGGCGAACACCACACCGATACCGACGAGCTTGGCAACGGGCCGGCCGATGGCGGTGCCAGACACGGCGAAGCCCTGACGGCGGGCGAAGTAGGCGAGCAGGCTCAAATTGATCCAGGCCCCGATGCTGGTGGCGAGCGCGAGGCCGACCTGCGCCAACGGCCCCATGAGCACGACTTTCAACGCGATGTTGACGGTGGCGGCCAGCAGCGCCGCCTTGACCGGGGTTAGCGTGTCCCGGCGGGCGTAGAACGGCGCGGTGAAGCTGCGGAGCAGCACGAAGGGCAGAAGCCCGATCGAATAGGCGGCGAGGGTGGAACCGGCCGCCAGCGCGTCGGCGGATGTGAAGGCGCCGCGGGCGAACAGTGCCCGCATGATGAGATCGGGAATGGCCAGCGCCGCGGCGGCGCACGGAATGGTCAACAGTAGCGCAAGCTGGATGCCGCGCGCTTGCGCTGAGGCCGCGCCCGCCTCGTCGCCGGCAGCGAGGCGCCGCGACATCTCCGGCAACAACACGGTGCCGACGGCAATGCCGACCACGCCGATGGGCAGCTGGTTGATGCGGTCGGCGTAATAGAGCGCCGACAGCGCGCCGGTTGGCAGGAAGGTGGCGATCAGCGTGTCGGCGAACAGCGCAAGTTGCACGCCGCCAGCGCCAACAATGGCCGGACCGAGGGCTTTCAAGAATTTGCGCGTCGGCTCGTCGAGCTTGGGCATGCGCAAACGGATGCCGTAGCCATGGGTCTCGGCATCGCCGCCGACGAGAAAAACCATGACGACGCCGGCGATGAGCACGCCCCAGGCCGCCGCATGACCCGCGTCCTGAAAGTATGGCGCGAGCAGCAGCGTGGAGATGAGCGAAATATTGAGCAGGACCGGCGCGCCCGCGGCGGCAGCGAAACGGTTGTTGGCGTTCAGGATGCCGGCAAACAGCGTCTCCAGCGACACCAGCGCCAGATAGGGGAAGGTGATGCGGGTCAGCGCGACGGCGAGCTCGAAGCGCTCCGGATCGCCGACAAGTCCGGGCGCCAGCAGCCCGACCACTTGCGGCGTGAACAGCAGCGCGATGGCGAGCAGCACCAGGTTGATGGTGACCAGGGCGGCCGCGATCTGATCGGCGAACAGCTTGGCGGCGGGCAGGCCCGCTTCTTCAAGGGTGCGCGCATAGGCCGGCACGAAGGCGGCGGCAAACGCCCCTTCCGCAAAGATGGCGCGGAAATGGTTGGGCAGGCGAAAGGCGACGAAGAAGGCATCGGCCAACGGCCCGGCGCCGAGAATGGCGGCCATGACCACGTCGCGGATAAAGCCCGTGAGGCGCGAGACGAGCGTGAGCCCGCCGACAGTGGCGATGCGCCTGATCATGCGTCCTCGTGGTGTTTCACGGATCGTTCCCCGTTCGCGGGCTGAGGCCTATCCGAAATTCCCGGGCCTGGCTATGGCTTGCCTTCTCCGCTCTCGTCATTCCGGCCTATTAGAGGCCCTGAACACGTCCGGGCCTGCATGGTTCGAGACGCGGGCTTCGCCCGCCCTCACCATGAGGATCAACGGCGGCGCGTGAGGCCTGCGATCCTCATCCTGAGGGGCGCGGAACGCGCCGTCTCGAAGGATGGGGCCACCGGTCGTGCAGCATCGTTGCTGCGACGCGAGACGCGCCCGGATTTTATCTCCCTCATCTCCCAAAAGATCCCCTCGCCCTCGAGAGGGAGGGGGTGGCGGTGTTTTGTGGCCTCATGCCGCTCTGCTTCTCACCAGTGGCACAGGCGCAGCGCCGGAGCGCCCTAGGCTATCCTCTGCTCGCTCTGTTCGGGACGGACTATGTCGCGGGGTACGGCGCCCTTGCCGTACTTGGCGTTGGCTTGTTGGCACGGGCGTCTGTCGGTCACGCCGGCGACCTGCTGATTGTGCTCGGACACCAGAGAGACGGCCTATTCATCGCAATCCTCAGCCTTGGCATGAATGTCGTATTGGCGGTCGTTTTGGTTCCAATCTTCGGAATTCTGGGCGCTGCCATCAGCACAGCGTGCTCACAGGTGGTGTGCGCCGCAACGCTTGCCTATTTCGTCAGACGCCGCGCTAAGCTTGAAACGCTCGTGTTCAAGTGCGACCGACATACCGCTCGGTCCGACCTTCAAGCATCTTCGCCGACGTAAAGGTGCGCTCAGGGTCGGGGGCAGCGATTCCTAGATAGGCCTCGTGTCTCATTTGGGTCATAAGCGGACATTGGACATCTCGGCTTTGCGAGCAAGACCGGAGGACCCGCCAGATGTCTCTCTGGTAGCCCAAGTCCTTAGCGGCTGAGAAACGATTTGGGCGCAGGATTGGGCCTTGAGATTCGGGGCCAAAAAAGACGGTTTCGGCCGGTTTCATCACAGGACCGCCACGGTTTTTTCGAAGACTCAGGCCTTGAGACCTCGGGATTTTGATTTTGCGCGCAACCCTCAAAACGCTTGTCTTCGGTTTAGGGCTGAGCGCCGCACTGGCTGGTGCCGCGAGCGGCCCGGCCATGGCGGAGGCGCTGGTGATGCCGTTCTCCTGCCACGTCGCGGGCGGGCGGGTGGTATTGGCGCCGGCCGCGCCGCAGAGCTACCGGATCTACGGCCACGCTGAGCACCAGCAACTCAACACCTGCTCCCCCTACAATCCCCGAAAGTGCCACAACTGGTCGGTCCACCGTTTCGATCTCGATTGCGGCGGGGTGCGGACGAGCTGGCCATCGGTGGTGGCGGCGCTCACGCCGATCCTGGCCGAAAGCGTGGGCACGGCCGCGGGCGGCGATCAAGGCTATGACGCTTACGGCCCGCCGCCGGGCCGCGCCGGACCCTATGCGGGGCGCGGCGGCGGCATCTCCTTCCCGCGCGGCTTCGCGCCGAACCCGATGAATGTCGCGCGCTTCACTGGCACAAGTCCGACGGTCGCCGAGATTCCATTGCCGCCCAAGAAACCGGAAGCGACGGTGGCGGACACTCAGGTCGCCGCGGTCGATGCAAATCCCGAAGCGGTTGCGCACGAACCGGACGTTGCGGACTTGAATATGCCGGACCTGACCATCCCCGAGCCGGGCGCGATGCCATCGATGCCCGCGATACCCTCAGTGGAGAGCAATACGGAGGCCGCGAGCACGAACGCGTCCGACAAGACCGTGCCGGCCGCGACCAAGGCTGCCCCCGAGGCTTCGGACGTTGCGGGGTATCGCTCCTTGAAAGTCGAGCTCGATACCGAGGTGACCGGCGCGCTGCCGAAATCCGGCGCGAGCGCCACGGCGTGGCAGAGCGCGTCTACCATCTTCATGTGGACGCTTGCCGCGCTGTTCGCTCTGACCGCCACGCTGCTTCTGGGACGGCAGCGGATCATGGAGCGGCTGCCCAGTCCCGCCAGGCTCCTGCTCCTGCGGGGGCCGGCGAAGCTCCCCGCCGTGCAAACGTCCGCTCCGGGGCCCGAGACTGAGCGCTACACAGAGGCGGTTCGGAAAAAAGAGGCGACGGCAAGCCGCTTGCGTTTATGGGACGAGGACTGGCTGCCGCGCACGATGCTGGAGGCGCTCGACGTGCTCGGCGTCGATCCCGACGCCAACCGGGACACGATGAAGACCACCGTCAAGCGGCTCCGCCGGGCGCTGCACCCCGACCACGCGATCGACGACGAGGACCGGACCTTGCGCGAGCGCCGGCTGAAGCAGATCAACGTGGCCTGGGACATCATTGCCGGAAAGCGGCGCGTGCCCTGGCTCAAGCAGTCAGGCTAGCCCGGCGCGTCAGTAGTCCACACGCACCAGATAGAGACCGCAGGCCGGCGCCACGGGACCGCAGGCGGCGCGGTCGCACGCCTTCAATGCGTGTTCGAGGTCGCCTTTGGTCCAACGCCCCTCGCCCACGGCTTTGAGTGAGCCGACCATGGAGCGCACCTGATTGTGCAGGAAGGAGCGCGCGGAAGCCTCGACCCTCAACACCTCGCCATGGCGCGAGACGTCCAGCCGATCGAGCGTCTTCTCAGGGAACGCAGCCTGGCACTCGGACGAGCGGAAGGTGGTGAAGTCGTGATGGCCGACGAGACTTTGCGCCGCGTCGTGCATGGCCTTGGCATCGAGAGGGCGGAACACGCCCCAGGCGCGGTTGTGCTCCAAGGCGAGCGGGCTGCGCCGGTCGATAATGCGATAAAGATAATGCCGGGCCTTGGCCGAGAAGCGGGCGTCGAAATCATCCGCGGCGATCTCGCAAGTCAGAACGGAGATCGGCTCGGGGCGCAGTTGGGCATTGAGCGCATCGCGGACTTTGTTGGACGGCCAGTCCTTGACGAGATCGAAATGGGCGACTTGGCCAAGCGCGTGGACGCCGGCATCGGTGCGCCCGGCCCCGCGCGGGATCACCGCCTCGCCGGAGAAATCTGCGATGGCTTGCGCCAACCGCCCCTGCACCGACATCTGACCGTCCTGGACCTGCCAGCCGACAAAGGGCGTGCCGTCATATTCGAGCATGAGCTTATAGCGGGGCATGGCTAGTCCAGCACGGTGCCGACGGGGACATCCACGCCGCGCAGAAAGGCCTCCGCGATGACCGGCGTCTTGCCGGCGCGCTGCACCTTGGTGAGGCGGACCGCGCCGTCGCCGCAAGCGATGGCCAAGGTATCGTCCAGGACCGTGCCGGCCACGCCCTGGCCTTCCGCCATCACCGCGCCGAGCGCCTTGACGCGCTCCCGCTCCAGCCCTCGAGGAATCTCGAACCAAGCCCCGGGATAGGGCGAAAGCCCCCTTATGTGGTTTTGCACCTCTTGCGCCGGCAGCGTCCAGCTGACGCGGGTCTCCTTGTTGTCGATCTTCCGGGCGTAGGTCGCGGCAGCGTCGTCTTGGGGCCGGCATTCGAGGGTGCCGGTTTCGAGCTCGGCCAGCGCCTGGACCATGAGCGCGGCGCCGAGCGGCGTCAAGACATCATGCAGTTCGCCGGCGGTCATGTCCGGGCCAATGGCGACGCGCTCGAGGAGACAGACCGGGCCGGCATCGAGGCCTTCGGTGACGCGCATGATGGCGACGCCACTTTCAGGGTCGCCGGCCATGATGGCGCGGTTGATGGGGGCGGCGCCGCGCCAGCGTGGCAAGAGCGACGCATGAATGTTGAAGACGCCTTGCTTGGTGGAGTCGAGGATGGGCTTGGGGAGAATGAGACCATAGGCGACGACCACGGCGGCGTCCGCGTCGATATCTGCGAAGCGCTTCTGCTCGGCCTCGCTCTTGAGACTCTCGGGCACGCGGACCTCGAGGCCTGCTGATTCCGCCGCCTCATGCACCGGAGAGTGACGCAGGGCCATGCCGCGGCCGGCGGCGCGCGGCGGCTGGGTATAGACCGCCACGATGTCGTGGCCTGCTTTCAGAAGCGCCTGAAGCGCCGGCACGGCGAAGTCCGGCGTGCCCATGAAGACGATGCGCATGGCTTCGGGTCTTAGGATGGCTGGGGAGCGAAGGGAAGCCGGTTCGGCGGCTACATCGCCTCGGTGCGTTTGGCCTTGGTGAATTTCTTGACGATCATGTCGCGCTTGAGCCGCGACAGATAGTCGATAAACAGCACGCCGTTCAGATGGTCCACCTCGTGCTGGACGATGGTCGCCCAGATGCCTTCGAGCTCGCCTTCCTGCGGCTTGCCCTCGCGGTCGAGATAGGCGACGCGCACTTCCGCCGGGCGCTCCACCTCCGCAGTGACCTCGGGGATCGACAGGCAGCCCTCCTCGTGTGTCCGCATCTCGTCCGAGAGCGCCAGGATCTCCGGGTTGACCATGACGAGCGGATCCGGCGGATCGTCGTCGCGGGCCGCATCCATCACGATCAGCCGGCGCAAGATGCCGATCTGCGGGGCTGCCAGCCCCACACCCGGCGCGTCGTACATGGTGGCCAGCATGTCATCCGCGAGCTTACGCAGCTCGTCGTCGACGCGCTCGATCGCGTCGGCCTTCGTGCGCAGCACCGGGTCGGGAATGGTGAGGATGGGATAGATGTGCGTCATGGGTTCAGGCTGACATAAGGACGGGGCGCGTTTCGGTCAATGCGCCCTTTGCCTCGCCGTCCCGCCTGATGTTCCTGTTTTGGTCTGAGCGTGCGAATCAGCCTATAGCTAGTCGTTATGGCGTTTCAGCCCGTGCAGGTGGGGAGCATCGCGCTCGACCCCGTTCTTATTGGTCTCGCACTCGCGGGTCTGGCCGTTCTTGCACTCATCGTCCTGGCGATCGTGCTCATCGTGCATATGAGCCGGCGCAAGGCCGACGCTTCGGCCAGCGACGCGCATCTCGGCGAATTGAAGGTGCGGATGCAGACGCTGGCCGAGATCAGCGTCACCCGCCACGGGGAATTGGCGCGGGCGGTCAACGAGCGGCTCGACCGCATGACCCACAAGGTGGGCAGCGACCTCAACGAGACCGCGCGCAAGACCCATGAATCGATC
Source organism: uncultured Alphaproteobacteria bacterium (assembly GCA_963825655.1). Taxonomy (GTDB): domain Bacteria; phylum Pseudomonadota; class Alphaproteobacteria; order Rhizobiales; family Methyloligellaceae; genus Methyloceanibacter. Next base: position 488,028 of record CAWGTS010000005.1, on the reverse strand, counting down.
TCCAAGCTCAACGAGCGGCTGGCGGTCATCGACACGGCGCAGAAGAACCTGACCGACCTCTCCAGCAACATGGTGGGCTTGCAGGAGATCCTGGCCAACAAGCAGGCGCGCGGCGCTTTCGGGCAGATGCGCATGGAGGCCATCGTCCAGGACGGTCTGCCGGTGGGCGCCTACACGTTCCAAGCGACGCTCTCCAACGGCAAGCGGCCCGACTGTCTGCTGCATATGCCGAACACGCCGGCGAGCGTGGTGATCGACGCCAAGTTCCCGCTGGAAGGCTTCGAGGCGTTCCGCGTGGCGCGGCGCGACGAGGAGAAGAAGGTGGCGGCACGGCAAGTCCGCACCGACGTCGGCCGGCATATCGAGGCCATGGCCGAGCGCTATCTCATCGCCGGCGAGACGCAGGACACGGCCATATTGTTCGTGCCGTCGGAGGCGATCTACGCGGACCTTGCCGAGCATTTCTCAGACATTGTCCAGAAGGCGCACCGGGCGCGCATCGTGATCTGCGCCCCGAACATGCTGATGCTCGCGGTGCAAACCATGCAGGCCATCCTCAAGGACGTGCAGATGCGCGAGCAGGCGCATCTCATTCAGCGCGAGGTGGCGACGCTGATGGAGGACATGGGCCGGTTCCGCGACCGGGTGCTCGACCTACAACGCCATTTCGGCCAAGCAAACGCGGACATCGACAAGATCCTGACCTCCTCGGAGAAGATCACCAAGCGGGGGCAGAAGATCGAGACCCTCGACTTCGAGGAGGAAGCCAAGGCCGAGATCGCGCAGAAGAACGGCGGTACCCGGCCTCAGCCGCCTGCCCCGCAGGCCGCACCCTCTCCGCAAGCCGCTCCTGCGCCGCAAGCCGCTCCGGCCCCGCAGACGCGCGGCCCGCGCATCATCCGGCAACCAGACCTGCTCGCGGGGGAATAATGCTGCAAACCATGGACGGCTCGATGTTCGACCAGGTGGTGGTTGGCGGGAGCGCGAGCCTCGCCAACTTGATTGTCCACGCCATTCTCTTGAGCGCCATCGCGTGGGTGGTGCGGCGCTTACGCATGAGCGACGGCGCCATCCCGAGCTTCCTGCAATACACCTTGGTAATCGTGGCCACCGGCACGCTGCTGGTCGTCGGGCATTTCAGCGAGGTGGTGCTGTGGGCCTACACCTACGCCGCTGTCGGCGCCACGCCGCCGGGGACGGACCTCATCTATTTCGCATTCGGCAACTACACGACGCTCGGCTATGGCGACGTGGTGCCGGTGCCGAAATGGCACCTGCTCGGCCCCATGACGGCGCTGAACGGCGTCATGCTGATCGGCTGGTCGACGGCTTTGATCTTCGAGATTTTGCACCGGTCGGGGACGCCGGCGACGCAAACGCGCTGAGGCTCGCCCGGGGATTGCCGAACAGGCCGCGCGGCGCAGGCGCGCCGCCGCCCGCGGGCGCAGGGCCTTGCAACCCTCTGAGCGCCCATAGTCCGCGCTTCGGCGCGAACAGGAACGCCGCGAGAAACACCGAGGCCTGAACCAGGACGATGCAGGCGCCGGTGGCGCCATCGATATGGAAGCTGATGAGCGTGCCAAGCGCGGCGGAGGCGCATGCCACCGTCACCGCAATCACCAGCATCCTGCCGAAGCGGTCGGTCAGCAAATAGGCGGTGGCGCCGGGCGCGATCAGCATGGCGATGACCAGGATAATGCCGACGGCCTTGATCGAGCTGACGATGGTGAGCGACAGCAGGACCAGCAGCCCGTAATGCAGCACGCGCACGGGGAGACCAATGGCGCGCGCATGGTTCGGATCGAAGCAATAGAGCAGGAGATCGCGGCGTTTAACGAGCACGATGAGCAACGTGCCGCCGGCGATGATTGCCGTCTCGATCAGGTCGGCGGCGGTGACGCCGAGCACGTTGCCGAACAGGATGTGATTCAGGTGCTGGTCGGTCTCGACCTTGGTGAACAGCACGAGCCCGAAGCCGAACATGCCGGAGAACACAATGCCCATGACCGTGTCTTCTTTCACCCGGCTATTGTCCTTGAGATAGCCGGTCGCGAGCGCGCAAGCGAGACCGGCGACAAAGGCGCCGATCACCAGCGGAATGCCCAGCACGAAGGCGATGACGATGCCGGGCAACACGGCATGCGAGATGGCGTCGCCCATCAGCGACCAGCCCTTGAGCACGAGATAGCAGGACAGCACGGCGCACACGGCCGCGACGAGCAGCGACATGAGAAGCGCGCGCTGCATGAAGTCGTAGGCGAAGGGTTCGGCGAAGAAGGCGACCGGGTCCATCATGCGGCAGCCTCCGGCACCACGTGGCCCTTACGGCGCGCGGCGAGCACGCCGTGCTTCGGCGCGAAGTAGAAGGCGGTGAGGAATAGCAGGGTTTGCAGGGTGACGATGACTCCGCCCGTGGCGCCGTTGACGAAATAAGAGAGATAGGCGCCGACGAAGCTGGTGCCCGCGCCGATGGCGATGGCAATCAGAATGAGCCGGCTGAGGCGGTCAGTAAGCAGATAGGCGGTGGCGCCGGGCGTCACCACCATGGCGATGACGAGACAGGCGCCCACGGTCTGCAGCGCCGCCACGGTGCAGGCGCTGAGCAGCGTAAAGAACACGATCTTCAAGGCCCAGGTGTTGACACCGATGCTCCGCGCGTGGGTCTCGTCGAAGAAGGTGACCATCAGGTCCTTCCAGATGAAGGCGAGGATGAGGAAGGACACACCGGCGATGATCACGACCTGCATGGCGTCCTCGTCGGCGATTGCGAGGATGTTGCCGAGCACGATGGTCTGGATCGACACGGAGGTCGGATGCAGCGAGGCCATCAGAAGCCCGAGCGCGAACAGCGTGGTGAAGACGAGACCGATAATGGCGTCTTCACGGAGCCTGGAGTGCTGCTTGACGAAAACCATGGAGAGCGCGGCGAGAATGCCGGCGAAGAAGGCGCCGGCGGCAAACGGCGCGCCGATGATATAGGCGCCCGCCACGCCGGGCACGATCGAGTGGCCGAGCGCATCGCCCATCAGCGACCAGCCCTTCAACATGAGATAGGCGGACAGGAAGGCGCAGACCGCGCCCACCAGCGCGCTGACCCACATGGCCTTCCACATGTAATTGTAGCTGAACGGGATCAGGAGCTCGGAGAGGACGGCGCTCATTCCGGGCGGTCCTGCTCTTCTTTGCGCTTCTTGGCCTTGCCGCCATAGATGACGAGCGGCCGCTCGTCGTCGGTGAGCACGGTGAGCTTGCGCGTATCGTCGTCGTCGTGAAGCGCCTGGCCGCCCAGCTCGAAATTGCGCAACACGCCGCCAAAAGTGCGCTCCAAATTCTCCTGGGTGAAGACCTCGGCCGTGGGGCCCGCGGCGAGCACCGTACGATTGAGCAGCACGACTTGGTCGCAGAAATCAGGCACGCTGCCGAGATTGTGGGTCGAGACCAGCATCAGGTGACCCGACGCGCGCAGCTCGCGCAAAAGCTCGATGATCGCCGCCTCGGTGGTAACGTCGATGCCGGTGAAGGGCTCGTCGAGCAAGATGATGCGCCCTTCTTGGGCGAGAGCGCGGGCGAGGAAAACGCGCTTCTTCTGGCCACCCGAAAGCTCGCCGATCTGGCGGTCGCGGTATGCGGCCATGCCGACGCGCTCCAGCGCCTCGTCCACCTTGCGGCGGTCCGTCCGTGTCGGCACACGCAAAAAATTCATGTGACCGTAACGGCCCATCATCACCACGTCCTCGACCAGGACGGGGAAGTTCCAATCGATATCCTCGCTCTGCGGCACATAGGCGACGATGTTCTGGGAGACGGCCTCGTCCACGGGAAGGCCGCACAGCCTGACGTCGCCGGCGGACGGCTTCACGAAGCCCATGATGGCCTTGAAGATGGTGGACTTGCCGCTGCCGTTGACGCCAACCAGGGCGCAGATCGTGCCGGGGCCGAGCTCGAACGACGCGTCATGCACCGCGGTGAAGCCGTTGGGATAGGTGACGCTCAAATCGCGTACGTCGACGCTCGCGGGAAGCGTGGGCACCTCGTTGCGCGTCAGCAGATCAAGCGGGCTCATCTTCAAAGCCTTTGGCGATGGTCTCCACGGTCACGCGCAGGAGATCGAGAAATGTCGGCACGGGCCCGCCCTCGGTCGAGAGCGAGTCCACATAGAGCACACCGCCATAGCGCGCGCCGGATTCCTTGGCGACTTGCTTGGCGGGCCGGTCCGAGACGGTGCTCTCGCTGAAGACCACCGGAATATTCTTTTCCCGCACCAGCTCGATCACATGGCGCACCTGTTGCGGCGTGCCCTGCTGGTCGGCGTTGATCGGCCAGAGATAGGCCTCCCGCATATCGTAATCGCGGGCGAGATAGGAGAAGGCGCCTTCGGATGTGACGAGCCAGCGCTTGTCTTGCGGAATCGCGGAGAGGCGCTTGCGTAACGGCGCATCCATCGCCTTGATCTTCTCGGCGTAGGCCGCCGCGTTCTTGTTATAGGTCACCGCGTTCTTCGGATCGTGCTCGGCGAGCGCCTTGCGGATGTTCTCCACATAGATCAGCGCGCTCGACGGCGACATCCAGGCATGGGGGTTGGGCCTGCCGGTGTATGGGCCCTCGGCGATGCCCATGGGCTCGACCCCGTCGCTCACCACCACGCTGGGGACGTCCTTCACGTTGTGAAAGAACTTCTCGAACCAACGCTCGAGATTGAAGCCGTTCCACAACACGAGATCGGCATCCTGCGCTTTGACGATGTCGAGCGGCGTCGGCTGATAGTCGTGGATCTCGGCGCCCGGCTTGGTGATGGACTCCACCACCGCCGCGTTGCCGGCGACGTTCTGGGCGATGTCCTGGATGACGGTGAAGGTGGTGACGACGCGGAACTTGCCGTTGTCGGCGGAGTGGCTTGTGGGTTCGCCGCAAGCGGCCAGCAGGCTCACACTCAAAATTCCCAGCGCGGCGCCCAATCTCTGGAGCCGCCGAATCCAATCTGCCGTCAAGCAGTCCTCCTCATTGCCCAAGAAGCCCAGTTTCTCATGCACCATATCTGCAATTGCAACTTATTCGCAACTAAAATTTAGAACTGGTCTCGGTCCGGAGGGCAAGAGCCTTAGCGCGTGGCGGCTTTGGCCGATTTCTTGGCTTTCTTGGCTTTGGCCGATTTCTTGGCCTTGGCTTCGCGCTCGCCCCATTTCATGCCTTCGAGCTTGAGCCCGTCGGGGTCGAGGAAGAACACGGCGTAACAGTCGTCGTAATACTCATCCGCCGGGTCGAAGATGGTGACCCCCTCCTCCTTCAAGAAGGCTTCCAGGTCGTCCACGTCTTTGCGGCTTCTGAGCTCGAAGGCGTAATGGTGGAAGCGACATCGCCCATACGGTAGGGGTGCTTGAGGCCGTCGGCGTCCGCCTGGGCGATCCAGAAGCGGGTCTTGCCGTTGGTCCAGCCGATCATATCGCCGTAATCGCCCAGCACCTTGAAGCCGAGAAACTTGAACAGCTTGCCGTAGAACGCCTTCGATTTGTCGAAGTCGCTCACCCTGATAACCAGGTGATCGATGCCGACGACACGCACCATTCTCGCGTCTCCTTTGTCATGACGGCAGGGCGGCTGCCTGCTATGAGCTTAGAACGATGACAGAGACCGGGGGAACCACAGAACAATCGGGCTTGGCTGACGTTCAGCGCAGTTGGACCGAGATCCTGTTCAACCGGAAGATGCTCGCCTGCATCTTCCTGGGCTTCACCTCAGGCATGCCGCTCTATGTGCTGATCTCGCTGGTGCCGGCCTGGTTGCGCAGCAACGACGTCGATCTCGCCACGATCGGCCTCTTCGCCCTGATCGGGCTGCCCTATACCTGGAAATTCGTGTGGTCCCCGCTGATGGACCGCTACAAGCTGCCGTTCTTAGGGCGTCGCCGCGGCTGGGCGCTGCTCACGCAGCTCGTGCTGCTATGCGCGATCGGCATGCTGGGCCAATTCGATCCGTACGGCTCGCTGCAAGCGATCGTGGCCATCGTGTTCGTCGTCGCCCTGTTCGGCGCCAGCCAGGACATCGTCATCGATGCGTATCGGCGCGAGCTGCTCGCCGACGACGAGCTCGGCACCGGCACGTCCATCTTCGTGAATGCCTATCGTCTGTCCGGACTGGTGCCGGGGTCTCTGGCCCTGATCCTCGCCGACTTCCAGCCCTGGACGGTGGTGTTCTGGGTGACCGGCGCCTTCATGCTGGTGGGCATCGTCACCACGTTGTTGATCCGCGAGGTGAGCGACGACGCGCTGGCGCCCCACACGTTGCGCGAGGCGGTGGTCGATCCCTTCGTCGAGTTCTTCAGCCGCGACGGCGGGATCAAGACGGGGATCGCGATCCTGGCTTTTCTGTTCCTTTATAAGCTCGGGGACAACATGGCCACGGCGCTGGCCACGCCCTTCTACATCGACATGGGCTACTCCTTGAGCGAGATCGGCTCGATCGCCAAATTTGCCGGTCTGTGGGCCAGCATCGCCGGCGGCGTGCTCGGCGGCATCATCATGCTCAAGATCAGCATCAACCGGGCGCTGTGGCTGTTCGGCTTCGTGCAGCTGTTCACCATCGTTCCGTATATTTGGCTGAGCCAAGCCGGGCACTCGCTTCCCGGTCTGTTCGTCGTGGTCAGCGGCGAATATTTGGGCGTCGGCCTCGGCACCATCGCGCTAACCGCTTTCATGGCGCGCGAAACCAGCCGGGCGTTCACGGCCACGCAGTTCGCCCTGTTTTCGAGCTTCATCGCGGTGCCGCGCACATTGGCGAACGCATCGACGGGTTTCATCGTCGAAGCCGTGGGCTGGACGCAGTTCTTTATTCTCTGCGCCATCATCGCGATCCCCGGCATGCTGCTGCTGATGAAGGTGGCGCCGTGGAACGACAAAAAGATCGATGCCGAAGAGCTCGAAAAACTCGAACGCCTCAAGGAAAAATCGACCTGACGTCAGCGTCTCCGGCGGTTCAGATCTTGCGGCTGTCATAGGCCCAATGCAGCAGAGCCTGCCGCTGCCTTGGCCGGCAGAAAATGTCTCCCCGATCGCAATTCCGCTCGATCTGCTTGATGTGCCGGCGCATCGCCCTCCAGCGCTTGATCTGCCGCCGGTCTTCATCCGGCATGCGGCGCCCGAGATAATAGCGGCAGTACCATTGGAACCAGCCGCGCGGATCGTCGGGATGAATCCAACCCTTCGCGCGCCAAACCGATAGCGGCTGGCTGGCGTCGACACCGAAGAAATTTAGCGTGATGTCGCGGCCTCCGGGAGACAGCTTGGCGCCGGCGAACCAGCTCTTGGGAAACTCCTTGCGCGTGTCGGTCATGTACTTGCCGCCGAACACGCCGAGCCGCAGCATCTCGCGCGGCGTCAACTCGGGCGTGAACTCCGGGTCGAACTTCCGGCCGGTGGGCGCGCTCAACTCGTAGCGATAACCCTGCTGCATCTTATCGGAAACAATGACGGTGCGATTGCTCATAGGCGGCTCGGGAATTCCGCTACATCGCCTTGCGGGCTTTGACGGCGGCAGCCAGCGTGCCCTCGTCGAGATAATCGAGCTCGCCGCCGACGGGTACGCCTTGGGCGAGCCGCGATACCGAAACATTGCAGCCGGCAAGCTGGTCCATCAGATAGTGCGCCGTGGACTGACCCTCCACGGTGGCGTTGAGCGCCAGCAGCACTTCGGTGACTTCCGGTGCGCCGGCGCGCTCGATCAGCTTAGGGATGGTGAGATCGTCGGGGCCGACGCCGTCGAGCGGCGACAGCGTGCCGCCGAGCACATGATAGAGTCCGTTGATCACCGCGGCGCGCTCCAGCGCCCAGAGGTCGCCCACCTCCTCCACGACGCAAATGAGCGAACGGTCGCGCGTGTTGTCGCGGCACAGCGTGCAAGGGCTTTGCGTATCGATATTGCCGCAAACCTCGCAGGTCAGAATGGTGTCACGCGTCTCGGCGAGCGCCGCCGCCAGCGGATCGAGCAACTGCTCCTTCTTCTTGACGAGGTGCAGGGCAGCGCGGCGCGCCGAACGGGGGCCCAGCCCCGGCAGCCGCGCCAGGAGCTGGATCAGCCGCTCGATCTCGGGGCCTGCCGCCGCGCGCGCCATCGGCTGACTAGAACAGCTTCATGCCAGGCGGGAGAGGAAGGCCGCCGGTCAGCGCCTGCATCTTCTCCTTCATGGTCTCTTCGACCTTGACCTTGGCGTCGGCATGGGCCGCGGAGATCAGGTCCTCCAGGATCTCGCCCTCGTCCGGCTTGAGCATCGAGGCGTCGATCTTCACGCCTGCCATCTCGCCCTTGCCGTTCAGCGTCACCACGACCAGGCCGCCGCCGGCGCGGCCCTCGCAGAGGGTCCGCTCCATCTCGGCCTGCATGTCGGCCATGCGGCCTTGCAGTTCCTGCGCTTGCTTCATCATCTGCGCGAAGTTTTTCATCTGGTTCCCGTGGTCCTAGTTGGTCCCGTCGTCTTTGAGGTTCTCTTTGAGGTCTTCGTCCGGCGCCGCGTTCGCGCTCTCCTCTGGAGCGGATTGCGCGGTGGCGCGGACTTCGGCGATGCGCGCCCCTGGAAAATGCTGCAACACCTCTTGCACGGCGGGATGTGCGCGGAGCTGCTCCATTTCGCGGTCGGCTTGCGCCCGGCGCTGGGCACCGAGAGGTTCGGCGCCGTCCTGATCGCTGGGCGAGATGATCCAGACCCGACCGGTCCAGGCTTTGAGCTTACGCATCAACTCCTGCAACAGATCCGGCGAGGCGGTCGGCAGCGGATTGAGCTCGAGATGGCCCGGCCTGAACCGCACTAGCCGCACCTGCTCGAGCAGCGCGTTCTTGAGTTTGAGGTCGCGCTTCTCGTCGGCGAGCGCGACGACGTCCTCGAAACTCTGCGGCGCGGGCAGCTCGACAGGCGGGGCCGGATCCTCGCTTTCGGGCTGAGGCAGATTTTCCTTTTGCGCGCGCACAGGCGCACGCTCCGGCGAGGACGGCTCTGGGCTCGCTTCCCGCTCGGCGCCGTTGGCGGGAGCGCCTTTGCTGTCTTTCAAAACGCGCGCCAGCTCGCCGGGAGGCGGCAGGTCGGCAGCGTATGCGAGCCGAACCAGCACCATGTCGGCGGCGGCAAGGGGGCGCGGGCTGTTGCGCACCTCGTCATGACCTTTGAGCAGCATCTGCCAGGCGCGCGCCAGCACGGGCATGGAGAGCCCCTTGGCAAGGGCTTCGGTGCGGCCGCGCTCGGCCTCGCTCATAGCGGGATCGCTACTCGCGGCACCCGCCGCCTTCACCACGGTCACCGCATGGACCGCGTCGGCGAGGTCGGTGATGACTTGGCCCGGCTCGGCACCGTCGCGGTTCAGTTGATCGAGGGCCGACAGCGCGCCGCCGGCATCGCCTTTCAGCACCGTCTCAAGCAGGTCGAAGATGCGGCTCCGGTCGGCAAGCCCGAGGAGATCGCGCAAGGCGCTCGGCGCAATCTTGCCGTCGCTGAAGGCAATGGCGCGGTCGAGGATGGAGAGCGCATCGCGCACGGAGCCTTCCGCCGCGCGGGCAATCAAGGCAAGCGCCGCGAGATCGGCCTCGGCGCCTTCTTCCTTGGCAATGCGGGCGAGATGCTCGATCAGCGCCTCGATCTCGATGCGCTTCAGGTCGAAGCGCTGGCAGCGCGACAGCACCGTGACCGGCACCTTGCGCACCTCCGTGGTGGCGAAGATGAACTTCACATGCTCCGGCGGCTCTTCCAGCGTCTTGAGCAAGCCGTTGAAGGCCTGCTTCGACAGCATATGCACCTCGTCGATGATGTAGACCTTGTAGCGCGCCGAGTTCGGCTTGTAGTGCGCGCTATCGATGAGATCGCGCACGTCGTCGATGCCGGTGTGGGAGGCGGCGTCCATCTCCACCACGTCGAGATGGCGGCTCTCCAGAATCGCACGGCAATGGGCACCCTCTTGCGTGATGTCGAGGGTGGCGCCCTCGCCGTTCGGGCCTTCGTAGTTGAGCGCGCGGGCTATGAGCCGGGCGGTCGTGGTCTTGCCGACGCCGCGCACGCCGGTGAGCATATAGGCCTGGGCAATGCGGCCGGTGGCGAAGGCGTTGCGCAGCGTCCGCACCACGGCGTCCTGACCGATCAGCTCGGCGAAGACTTGCGGCCGGTATTTGCGGGCCAGCGCCGCGTGGCTCACAGCTACGGCCGAGGACGAAGTCTCAGCGCTGCCAGCGGCGGCGCCAGCAACCGTCTTCTTGGGAGATTCGGCTTCAGCCATCAGGGGATCGCACTCACGCCACGGCTTCAGGGATCATCGGGGCAGCCTCGCGCAGCCCCGCCACACTCTACGCAACGCTGGAGGCGAGGTGGGAGGCTGGACGAACAACCCGCGAAACGCTCGTTAGGGCTGCTTCCTTCCGGACCTGACCCGGTTGGCGAGGCACGCGCCTGCTGCCAACCTCCCTGGGGGAGTATATCGGGGAACAGGGGGCTCCTGGCAACCCGGTCTATCTACCGCCGCGACCTTGACTTCGCCCGAGTTCGGGCCGGCATCGCCACAATAGAACTCTTTACCATCACCGTGCGTTAGGCCTTCAACACACAGAAACAAGAAGGCCAAAGTTTCATGCGTTCCCCCAAAATCGTCGTCTCGTGTCTCGTCCTCAGCGCGGGCTTTGTCCTCGGCGCGGGCCTTGCCACCACCGCCGCGGCCCAGCAGCCGAACGGATATCCGATCACCGATGTCAATCTACGCGCCGGACCCGGCACCGAATATCCGGTCATTCTCACCGTTCCAGCGGACGCGCCCATTACGATCCTCGGCTGCGTGCCGGACTACACCTGGTGCGACAGCGTCTTCCAGGACCGGCGCGGGTGGATGCGCTCCACCTATCTCTCTGGGTATTCCGAGGGCGACTACTACCTGCTGCGCGACTACGCGCCCGATCTCGGTTACCGGCGCGTGACCTTCGACATCGACGCGTACTGGGACAATTATTATCGCGACGAGCCGTTCTACGGCGACCGTGGCCGCTGGGGCGGGCCGCGCGAGGCGGGCTGGGTCGACGACGGCGTGTTCTACGACCGTCTGTCGCCGCATGGCTCATGGACCTGGATCCAGGGACGCTATGTGTGGGTCCCTGCCAATGTCGATCGCGGCTGGCGCCCTTACACGCGCGGCCGGTGGGTCTACACCGATCGCGGCTGGACCTGGGTCTCGAACGAGCCGTTCGGCTGGGCGACTTATCATTATGGCCGCTGGGGCTTCTCGGACCGCGTCGGCTGGTTCTGGACGCCTGGAAATCAGTGGGCCCCGGCCTGGGTCTCCTGGCGGCAGTCGGACGACTATCTCGCCTGGGCCCCTTTGCCGCCCGCTTACGACCGCGGCTATGAGCGCGGTTACGATCACCGCGGCGGCGGTATCAACATCAACATCTCGTTCGGTGATGTGCCCGACTATTACTGGTCGATGGTGCCCTCGCGCGATTTCCTCTCCGACGATCTGCCGCGCTACTACGTGAACGACCGCGGCCGTCGCCGGTCGGCGTTCCAGCGGACGCGTCCCGTCGGGCACACCACAATCGTCAATAAGACGGTCGTGAACAACGTGGTCAACGTCAACTACGTCGAACAGAAGACCCAGACGAAGGTCGTCGAACGCCGCATCGCCAGAACCGACAACGCCGAGCAAGCGGGCAAGGTCAAGGGCGATACGCTCGAGGTCTACGAGCCGGAGGTGGGAGAATCGCCCGAGGCCAACGCTCCGCCCGAGCCGAAAGACGTGGAGACGGTTGCCGAGGCGAGCGAGACCAAGGCGCAAGCCGAGGGCGAGGCGACGACCGAAGACATGCTCGCCCCGCCGGAGGTCCAGGAGGCCGCGAAAGTGCGGAAAGGCCGGAAGGCAGAAGCCGAGGGCGCGGCCGAAGCCGAGGCCGTGACGAAAGGCGACGCGTTGCCCGAAGGCGACATCGCCGACACGCCTCCGCCTGCGAAGGCCGCCAAGAATGCGCCGGTCCCCGCGCATGAGGTCGCCGCGCCCAGGGGCGAGGAGCCCTCTCCTGCGAACGAGAAGGAAAGCGACGCAGCGCCGATGCCCTCCGACATCAAGCCGGACACCGAAGCGAAAGACGCCGCACCCAAGACGGCTGAGCCCGACAGTGCGGGTGAGCCCGAAAAGCCCAAAGCTGAGCCCAAGACCGAGCCCAAGGCTGAATCCAAGCCGGAGCCCAAGCCCCGCGCGAAGAAAAAGTCGACCGAGGCTGAGACGCCCGCGCCCAAGAGCGCGGGTGAGAATGCGGGTCAGGAGAAGACCGACAAGCCGTCCAAGAAGAATGCCGCGCCGGCCGACAAGGCGCCGAAGCCCGCCGAGACGACGGACGAGGCTCCTCCTGAGCCGAAGCAGGAGATTCCTGCCGAGGCGGAAAAGCCGGCCGAGGCCGAAAGGCCCAAGGCCCTTCAAGACAAGGCGCCCGCGCAGCTGAAGCCAACGGCCGAGGAAAAGCCAGAGGCCCAACCCGAGCCGGACGTAAAGAAGGCCGAGCCGGAGCAACCAGCGCCCAAGACACCCGAAGCGCAAAAGCCGCCTGCGGAGCCGAAGGCGCCGGAGGCGCCGAAGAAGCCTGAAGCCAAGAAACCGGCACCGAAGAAGCCTGAAGCGAAGAAAGCCCCACCGAAGCCTCAAGCCAAGAAGGCCGCGCCCCAGAAGCACGAGACAAAGCAGGGTTCGGCCAAAGCGAAACCCATGGAGCGCGCGGCCCAGGGGCCCGCTGCTCCGGCTAAATCGCAGGGAAAAGGCAAGAAGCGCGTTGAGAAGAATTGAGTGCGACTAAAGGCTGGTTTACCGGCGTCGCGCCCGTGCTAGCGTCGCGCCGTGGCCCTCCTCGTCGCATCTCATATCCTTGCCGCCGTCGTGTGGGTCGGCGGCATGTTTCTCGCCTATGTGGTGCTGCGGCCCTCTGCCGGGCCGCTTGAGGCCGAGACGCGGCTTGCGTTATGGCAGCGTGTGTTTCGGGGATTCTTTCCCTGGGTGTGGGCGAGCATCGTCGTCCTGCTCGCAAGCGGCTACGCCATGATCTTCCTCTATTTCGGAGGATTCGCGGGCGCCGGGCTTCACATCCACCTCATGCAGGGCATCGGCATCGTGATGGTGCTGCTGTTCGGACATCTGTTCTTTGGCCCTTGGCGGCGTTTCAGCCAGGCCATGGAGGCGCGAGATTTCGCGCAAGCCGGCGGCCGTTTGAATCAGATTCAACTCATCGTTGCGATCAATTTGACGCTCGGCCTGTTGACGATAATCGTGGGCGCGAGCGGCCGCTTCTGGTAGAGGCGAAAGCCTGATGAGGTGGGCCTGACGAATCGATCCCTTCCAATTGGAGAGACTCAATGAACTCAGACAAGAAGAAGATGAGACCCCAATTCGCACGCAGACCGGCGAAGCGCGTGCTGACCGGCGAGACGCGCGAAGAGGAAGAGGCACGGCTCGCGGCGGAGATTGCCGCTCATCCCGTGACGAAATGCGAGCCCGGCGAGTACTCGCCCACCTCCTCGCGGCCGGGGTGGAACAACAAGCCGATCATTCCGCAAGCCGACGTTGCCGCCGCGGAGCGGATCGCAAAGAAGATGCGGAAAGGCTGAGGGTTCAGGCCTTCAGATCGGTGCGGAAGGCGCTCGCCGGGTAGGTGCCGAGCACATTCACTTCGCTGGTGAAGAAGCCGAGCTCCTCCATGGCGAGCTGGACGGGGCGCTCACTCGGGTGCCCTTCGATGTCGGCATAGAACATGGTGGCGTTGAACGAGCCTTCGAGCTGATAAGATTCGAGCTTCGTCATGTTAACGCCATTGGTGGCGAAGCCGCCGAGAGCCTTGTAGAGCGCGGCCGGCACATTGCGCACCCGGAACACGAACGTGGTGACGACGAGGCCGTCGGCGGCTTTCGTCTTGATCGGCTTGGCAGCAAGCACCACGAAGCGCGTGGTGTTGTGGGCGGCGTCCTCGATATCCTTCTTGGCGATTCTCAGGCCGTAGATCTCGGCTGCGAGCTTCGAGGCGATGGCGGCTTGCGTGGGATCGCCGGTCTCGCGCACATGCCGCGCGGCGCCGGCCGTATCGGCCTCGGTGACCGGCGTCAGCTTCAAGGCTGTAATCGCCTTGCGGCACTGACCGAGCGCCATGATGTGACTATGCACGGTCTTCAGCCCGGCTATTCTGGCGCGCGGCAATGCCAGGAGCTGGTGCCGCACACGCTCGAAATGCTCGGCGACGATGTAAAGCCCCGAATGCGGCAGCAGGTGATGGATATCGGCGACGCGCCCGGCCACCGAGTTCTCGATGGGGATCATAGCGAGCTTCGCCTTGCCCGTCTTCACCGCGGCTAGCGCATCCTCGAAGGTCGGGCACGGCATCGGTTCCATGTCCGGATAAGCGTCGCGCGCGGCCAGATGTGAGTTGGCGCCGGGCTCGCCCTGGAAGGCGATTTTTTTCAAGCGCGATCTGGCCATGGGTTTTGGATAGGTCTTTGGGCTTGGAAAGCGGGCGATGGCTTAAGAGGATTCAAGAATTTCTCGCGCCCGCGCAAGATCGGCGGGAGTATCGACACCGAGCGGGACAGTGTCAACGAGGGCGACATGGATGCGCATGCCGGCTTCGAGCGCGCGCAGCTGCTCCAGCTTTTCACGAGTTTCGAGCGGCGACGGCGGTAGCTTGACAAAGCGTTCGAGCGCCGCGCGCCGGAAGGCATACATGCCGATGTGGTGGTAGAGCGGACCATCGCCATAGGGCGCCGTGGCGCGCGTGAAATAGAGCGCGTTCAAGACGCCACCACGCGGCAGGGGCGACCCGACCACCTTCACCACATTCGGGTTGGTCTTTTCCTCGTCGCGTAAGATTTCGGCGGCGATGGTGCCGATATCGGCCTCGCCCTCCGCAAGCGCGGCAACGCAAGCGCGCACCAAGCCCGGATCGAGCGTTGGCAGGTCGCCTTGCAGGTTGACGATGGTGTCGATGCTCCGGTCGGGATCGAATTGCAGGAGCGCTTCGTGGATACGGTCCGACCCGCTGGCATGATCGGCGCGGGTCATCACGGCCTCTCCCCCGGCCTCCTCAATCGCGTGGCAAACCGTATCGGCATCCGTGGCGACCAGGACGGGGCCGCAGCCGGCCTCGACCGCCCGCCGCCAGACGTGAACAATCATCGGCTCCCCGGCCAACTCGGCCATGGGCTTATCGGGCAATCGCGTGGCGGCAAGTCTTGCCGGAATGACGATGAGGGAATTGGCCATAATTTTCTGTCAGTTAGCTCGGGAAGAATTCCCTGTCCATGGTTCAGACCGCGACAATTCTCTGAGTTGCAACAACCCGCTACCCCTTATAGTCTCTCGCCGCGTCGCAAGAGCTACGAAGAAGTAGCCTCTGCCTGCTGGGGGGATATCAAACATGCAGTACTACTACCTCAACAAGATCGCTATGGCGGTTCTCGTTGCCCTGCTTCTGTTCTTTGGCACGAGAACGCTCATCGACCTCGCCTACGAGGAGCACGAGCCAGAAAAGCCTGGCTACGAGGTTGCCGGGGCCGACGGCGAGGAGCATGGCAAGAAAGAGAAGCCTGCCGACGAGGGCGCGGCCTTCATCGCCGCCCTTAATAAGGCCGATCCCGCCAAGGGCGAACAGGGTGTGGGGCTTTGCAAGGTCTGCCACAGCTTTGACAAGGACGGCCCAACGATGATCGGGCCGAACCTCTACGGCGTTGTCGGGCACAGGATCGCCGCGCTTGAGGGCTTCAACTACAGCCCCGCGCTTAGGAAGTATGAGGATCAGGAGTGGACCTTCGAGAACCTCGATAAATGGCTGGCGAACCCGCAAGCCTTTGCCCCCGGCACGAGCATGGCATTCCCCGGTATTGCAGACATTCAGAAGCGCGCCGACGTGGTCGCCTATCTGAACAAGAATAGCGACGATCCTCTGCCCATCCCGGAGCCCGCTGCCGAAGAAGCGGCGCCTGAGGAAGCCGCGGACGCGGGCGAGGGAGAAGCCGCCGGCCAGCCTGAGATCATTGCGCTGTTGGCCTCGGCCGACGCCGGCAAGGGCGAGCAAGGCGCGGCGCTCTGCAAGGTGTGTCACACCTTCGATGCGGGGGGCGCGACACTGATCGGTCCTAACCTTCACAATATGGTCGGGGCGGACATCGCTGCCCATGAGGATTTCAACTACTCGCCGGCCCTCAAGGGCAAGGAAGGCGACTGGACCTACGAGCAACTCGATGTCTGGCTGACCAACCCGCAGGCCTTCGCGCCCGGCACGAGCATGGCTTTCCCCGGCATTCCGGACGCCAAGAAGCGTGCCGACGTGATCGCCTTCCTGATGAGCATGACCGAGAACCCGCCGCCGCTTCCCGCGGCTGAGGAAGAGGCTGCTCCGGCCGAGGACGAGGCGATGCCCGCCGAGAGCGAGGAAGCCGCACCTGCCGAGGAAGAAGCGGCGCCGGCCGAGGAAGAGGCTGCTCCCACCGAGGAGCCCGCTGCCGAAGAAGCGGCGCCTGAGGAAGCCGCGGACGCGGGCGAGGGAGAAGCCGCCGGCCAGCCTGAGATCATTGCGCTGTTGGCCTCGGCCGACGCCGGCAAGGGCGAGCAAGGCGCGGCGCTCTGCAAGGTGTGTCACACCTTCGATGCGGGGGGCGCGACACTGATCGGTCCTAACCTTCACAATATGGTCGGGGCGGACATCGCCGCCCATGAGGATTTCAACTACTCGCCGGCCCTCAAGGGCAAGGAAGGCGACTGGACCTACGAGCAACTCGATGTCTGGCTGACCAACCCGCAGGCCTTCGCGCCCGGCACGAGCATGGCTTTCCCCGGCATTCCGGACGCCAAGAAGCGTGCCGACGTGATCGCCTTCCTGATGAGCATGACCGAGAACCCGCCGCCGCTTCCCGCGGCTGAGGAAGAGGCTGCTCCGGCCGAGGACGAGGCGATGCCCGCCGAGAGCGAGGAAGCCGCACCTGCCGAGGAAGAAGCGGCGCCGGCCGAGGAAGAGGCTGCTCCCACCGAGGAGCCCGCTGCCGAAGAGCCCGCCGCCGAAGAGCCGGCTGACGAGGAGACTGCCGAAGAGGAAGCCCCTCTCGCCGCGGAGCCCGAGGCGCCGTCCGCTACCGATGAGCCAGCGGCCGACGAGGTGATTGAAGAAGGCCGGGAAGAGATCATCGTCAACTCGCCGACCGTCTCCGAGGACGCGCCATCCGAGCCGTCCAAGGGCGAGCCGCCGTCGGCTTCGCAGCCGCAACCTGTCGTTCCGAACGATGCGGATAGCGGGATGGCCGCAGAGCCCGAGCCGTCGGCTACCGATGAGCCGCCTGCCGACGAGGTGATGGAAGAAGGCCGGGAAGAGATCATCGACGATGCGCCGGCCTCTTCGAGCCAACCGCAGCCCGTCTATCCCGACGGGGAGCCGGAGATGGACGCCGAGTCGGACAGCAAGGACTCGAGCGCACCGTCCGGCGGCGACACGCTCTCATCGCAGCCCCAACCGGTCTATCCGGACGGCAAGCCCGAAGGCCTCTAGCCCGAAGGTCTCTAAGCCCGACGGCCTCTAGGCCAGGGCAGGTCTCAACAAAAGGGGCCTCTCGCGGGAGGCCCCTTTTTCGTTGGGCCCAAGGCCGCGCGAGGCCCGACATGACCGATAATTCATTTGGTCCCACCGCCCGCCATGCTAGCTTTTCACATAGTTTTCGCGCCTTTTTCACCGACGGCACGCGCGGGGCGCTTCCCTGAAGGCCGTTTCCCCAAAGAAGGCCAATCCCCCCAACATGGAGCTTCCCTCGCGCCCATGACCTTGCTTCGCCTCGCTCTCGCCGCCGCGTTGTCCGTAGTTCTCGTTGGACCGGCCAATGCCCAAGATCCCGCCCAAGATACGGCCCAAGACGCTGCCCAAGACGCCGCGGCCCGCCACCACGCGTTGTCACTGGTTGGCGAACCGAAATATCCTGCCGATTTCACCCATTTCGACTATGTGAACCCCGATGCGCCCAAGGGCGGCGTTGCGCGGCTCGCCTCCATCGGCAGCTTCGACAGCCTGAACCCGGTGCTCTATCGGGGCGAGAAGGCGACGGGTCTCGGCTTCGTCACTGAGACCCTGATGAGCGACAGCATCGATGAGCCGTCGACCTCCTACGGGCTGATCGCCGAGTGGGCGTCGTACCCAGAGGACTATTCCTCGGTCACCTTCAAGCTGAACGACAAGGCGCGCTGGCATGACGGCACGCCGATCACTCCCGAGGACGTGATCTACAGTCTCGAGGTGAACAAGACGGCGAACCCGCGGCTCGGACTTTATTACAAGAACGTCTCGCGCGCGGAGACGACCGGCGACAACGAGGTCACCTTCTATTTCGACACCAAAGGCAATCGCGAGCTGCCGATGATCATGGGACAGCTCACCATCTTGCCGAAGCACTATTGGACCGGGAAAGACGCGAACGGTGAGACGCGCGATCCGATGAAGACGACGCTGGAGCCGCCGCTCGGCTCAGGCCCCTATCGCATCAAGGATGTCAAACCCGGCCGCTCCATCACCTATGAGCGCGTCGACGACTATTGGGGCAAGGACCTGCCTGTGAACAAGGGCATGTGGAACTACGACGAGATCCGCTTCGACTCCTATCGCGATCAGACCGTGGCGTTCGAGAGCTTCAAGGCGGGCAATCTCGACTACTGGCAAGAGTTGAGCGCCAAGAACTGGGCGACGGCCTACGACTTTCCCGCCGTTGCCGATGGCGACGTCAAGCGCCAGGAGGTCGAGATCAAGCGCACGCAGCCCATGCAGGCCTTTGTGCTCAATCTGCGCCGTCCGCAATTTCAAGACCGGCGCGTGCGGCAGGCGCTCGCACTGGCCTTCAATTTCGAGTTGGCCAACAAGAACCTGTTCTATGGCCAGTATGAGAGGGTCGGCAGCTACTTCCAAAACAGCGAGCTCGGCGCGCCGTCGGCGCCGCCCACAGGCCGCGAGCTTGAGATTCTCGAAGGCATGAAGGATCAGCTGCCCCCGGAGGTCTTCACCGAAGTTTATAAGAACCCGGTGAACGACAGCCGGGACGACATGCGGAACAATCTGCGCAAAGCCGTGAAGCTCATGAAGGATGCCGGCTGGCAGGTGAAGGACGGCGTGCTCACCAATGTTGAGACCGGCCAGCCGATGAAGATCGAGTTCCTGCTGGTGTCGCCGCTGTTCGAACGCATCGTGCAGCCTTACCTGCGCAATCTGGAACGGCTCGGGGTCAAGGGCTCGATCAGGCTCGTCGACTCCGCCCAATACACGCGCCGGCTCAACGTCTTCGACTACGATGTTATCGTCTCCACCTTCGCCCAGTCGGACTCCCCCGGTAACGAGCAGCGCGACTTCTGGGGCTCGGAGGCGGCCGACCGCGAAGGCAGCATGAACCTGATCGGCATAAAGAACCCGGCCATCGACAAGCTGGTCGATCACATCATCTTCGCCAAGGATCGCGAGGAGCTGATTGCGGCCACAAGGGCGCTCGACCGGGTGCTGCTCTGGCACGAATTCGTGGTGCCGCAATGGTTCTCGCCCAATGTGCGCATCGCCTATTGGAACCGCTACGGCGAGCCCGAGGAACTGCCGGGGCTCACGCCGGGCTTCCTGCAAGTGTGGTGGTATGATGAGCAAATGGCCAAGGAACTGCGGGAGCCATCGAAGTCTTGATGGCGAAACTGCGCGCTAGTCTCCACACCTTCGGTGCGGTGCTTCTCGTCCTGTTTCTGACGGCGGGCCACGCCGTCCCGGCGGAGCGGGCCCACGGTCTTTCGGCCTTCGGCGATCTCGCCCTGCCACCGGACTTCGATCATTTCTCCTATACAGATTCTGATGCGCCGAAAGGCGGCACGCTGTCTCTGATCGGCTGGGGCGGCGTCACCACCTTCAACAGCCTGAACAACTACATTCTCAAAGGCGACGCGGCGCAGGGGCTAGAGCTTCTGTTCGACAGTCTGATGGTCCGCGCGGCGGACGAGCCCGACGCGGTCTATGGACTCGTGGCGGAAAGCGCCGAGGTCGCCGATGACGGCATGTCGGTGACATTCCATCTGCGACCCGAGGCCCGCTTCGCCGACGGAAGCCCCCTCACCGCGGACGACGTGGTGTACTCGTTCGAGACACTGAAGGAGAAGGGCCACCCGATCTATCATCAGATGCTGCGCGACGTGGTGAAGGCGGAGGCGCTCGACCCGCGGACGGTGCGCTACACCTTCGAAGGCAATCTCGTGCGCGACTTGCCGTTGACCGTGGCCGGGCTGCCCATCTTCTCCAAGACCTACTATGCGACCCAGCCGTTCGACGAAACCACGCTCGAGCCGCCGCTCGGCTCCGGCCCCTATGTCATCGACAAATTCGCGCAAGGCCGCACCATGGTCTACAAGCGCAACCCCGACTATTGGGCGAAGCACCTGCCCGTGAACAAGGGGCGCTGGAACTTCGACCAGATCCGCTTCGAGTATTTCCGCGACCGCACGGCGGGCATGGAAGCCTTCAAGGCGGGCACCTACGACTTACGCGAAGAGTTCACCTCGAAAGTGTGGGCGACAGAATACGACTTCCCGGCGATCCGCGACGGGCGCGTCAAGAAAGAAGTGCTGCCGGACGAGACGCCGTCCGGCACGCAAGGATTCTTCATCAACACGCGGCGCGACAAGTTCAAGGATCCGCGCGTACGCGAGGCGCTTGGGCTCGCGTTCGATTTCGACTGGACCAACCGCAACATGTTCTACGGGCTCTACGACCGTACGGAGAGCTTCTTCGAGAATTCCCCCATGGAGGCGGAAGGTGGGCCCTCCGACGCGGAGCGCGTGCTGATCGAGAGCTTGGACGTCGAGATGCCGGACGATGTTCTCGCGCCTGCCGTGATGCCGCCGAAAAGCGACGGCTCCGGCCAGGACCGCACGCTTCTGCGCGCGGCCGGCACGCTTCTCGACGAGGCCGGCTGGCACGTTCAGAACGGGAAGCGCGTCAACGACAAGGGGGAGCAGCTTAAGGTCGAGTTCCTGACGTTTGAACCGACCTTCGAGCGGATCGTCGCGCCTTATGTGAAGAATTTGAAGCTGCTCGGGATCGATGCGCGCATTCGCCGGGTCGACCCCGCCCAGTACCAGCAGCGGCTCAAGAATTTCGACTTCGACGTCACCACGCAGCGTTATGTGATGCGCAACACGCCGGGCGTGGAACTGCGCAGCTATTTCGGATCCCAGTCGGCGGACCTCAACGGATCGCTCAATCTCGCCGGCGTCAAGGACCCGGCGGTGGACGCGCTGATCGAAAAGGTCGTGGCCGCGAAATCCCGCGAGGACATGACCGTTGCGGCGCGGGTGCTGGACCGTGTGCTGCGTGCCGGCCACTACTGGGTGCCGCACTGGTACAAGGGCTCGCACACGGTCGCCTATTGGGACAAGTTCTCGCGCCCCGATACGAAGCCGAAATACGACCGCGGCATCCTCGACACTTGGTGGTTCGACGAAGCGAAGGCAAAGGATGTCGAAACCAACCAGACGACCGCCGCCGCGGCCACGGGCGATGACGCAGAAGAGGACGCCGGAGAAGAGGACGGTGGCGCGCGGCTTTGGCTGATCCTCGGCGGGCTCGTGACGCTCGGCCTCGTCGCGGCGATGATCCTGCGCCGGCGGCGCAAGCCCAGAAACTAGACAGAGACTAGACCAGACGCTCGAAACGCTCGATGTTGCGGAACACCGGCGCCGGATTGACGTCGAACGTGTCGCGGAACGCATGGCTGAAATGCGTGGAATCGGCGAAGCCGCTTTCCATGGCGGTCATGGTCATGTCGTCGCTGGCATGCAGACGCTCCGCGCTCAGCCATAACCGCTTCCACATGCGATAGCGCCTGTACCGCAACGCCGATCTGCTCGCTGAAAAGATGCAGCACGCGGGAGGCCGACTGCCGGAGGAACGCGATCTCTATGCCGATTAGCGGAGCGCATCGGCGGGCGATGCCCGGGAAGATCGTCAAGGTCTGGCTGATCTGCGTGACGATCTTCCAGCAGAGCAAGGCAAGTGGCAATTCGCCGATATCGCCGTACACACGGATTCCGGCACGATACCGGTCCTCTAGGACAAGGCGCGCTTGAGGGTGGCGCATGACGCCACCATCGGCAATGATCGAGGCTCTTTCTCCTTGCGGGGCGCGGGGGACCTCGACCATCGATGGGACACACTCGGCTTTGCCGTAATCGCCGCGGCCATCATCTTGTTTGCGCTGTTCGCGAAGCGGCTGGAAAACACGGTCATCACGCCGCCGCTGGTGTTTGCCGCTTTCGGCCTGATCATCGGTGAATCCGTCCTCGGATGGGCCGATCTCAAGTTCGAGAACAGCTTCGTGCATGGCCTCGCCGAGATCACGCTCATTCTTGTGCTGTTCTCAGATGCCGCGCGGATCGACCTGAGTCTCTTGCGGCAAGATCACAATCTTCCGGTCCGCATGCTTCTGATCGGCATGCCTCTGGTCATCGTGTTCGGCACGATCGCCGCGCTCGCCCTGCCACTGGGCTTCAGTTTCTGGGAGGCGGCCCTGCTTGCCGCTATTCTGGCGCCGACCGACGCCGCGCTTGGACAGTCCGTGGTGTCGAGCCGGTTCGTGCCCTTGCGGATTCGTCAAACCCTCAATGTCGAGAGCGGTCTGAACGACGGCATCGCCTTGCCTTTCGTCTTGATCTTCGCGTTTCTCGCGGGCGCCACGCGGCCGGCAGCGAGCATGGCTGGCTTCTGTTCGGCGCCAAGCAGGTCATTCTTGGACCGCTCGCGGGCGTGATCGTCGGCGGTGGCGGCGCCCGGCTCCTGGACACGGCCTCCAAGAAGGGCTGGACCACGGAAGCCTATGAAGGGCCGGCCATCCTCGGCCTCGCTTTCCTCGCTTATTCAGGGTCGGAGCTCATCGGCGGGAACGGCTTCATCGCCGCCTTCGTCAGCGGCTTGGTATTCGGGAACTTCGTGCGCGGCCGCTGCGGGTTCGTCTTCGAGTTCGCCGAGGCTGAAGGAAATTTCCTGGTGCTTGTCACCTTCCTCATCTTCGGCGCGGCGATCCTGCCAACCACTGTCGGCGCGATCGATTGGACCGTCTTGCTCTACGCCGTGTTGAGTCTCACCGCAATCCGCATGATCCCCATTGCCCTTTCTCTGATCGGCTCGGGCGTGCGGGGCTCGACCGTGGCCTTTCTCGGCTGGTTCGGACCGCGCGGGCTTGCGTCCATCCTGTTCGCCCTCTTCATCCTTGAGGAGGTTCCGGTTCCCGCCGGCGAGCATATCGCCGTCATCACCGTGGTGACCGTGGCCATGAGCATCGTTCTCCACGGGCTCACGGCAGCCCCCCTGTCCCGCCTGTACGGCGATCGGGTGGCCCGCATGGGCGGGGCCGAAGAGATGAAGCCGGTGAGCGAGATGCCTATGCGCGGCGGATCGGCGCATAAGGAGCCGCGAGCCCCCTAAGCCTTACCAGATTGCAATGATTCCAAGGCGCTGTGTCGGGTTCCACTCCCGGGCAGAATCCAGTAAGCATCAGGGCTCAGGTACGACGATCCGGACCGCCAAGGCGGGGCTGCGGCCGGCAATTAACGACAGGAAATCTAGCGACATTGGCCGCCTATATCCTTCGCCGCATTCTACTGATCATTCCCACCATGCTTGGCATCATGCTGGTGACGTTCGTCGTCGTGCAGTTCGCGCCAGGCGGGCCGGTGGAGCGCTTGATCGCCCAGCTCGCGGGCACGGATCCCGGCGCCACGGCCAAGTTCAGCGGCGGCGGCGGCGATTTCTCGGGGACCGGAGGCCAGCAAGGCATGCCCGGCGACGTCTCCTCGGCGCCTTCCAAATATCGCGGCGCGCAAGGCCTGGACCCCGAATTCATCGCCAGCCTCGAGAAGCAGTTCGGCTTCGACAAGCCGGCGCACGAGCGCTTCGGCCTCATGATCTGGAACTATCTACGCTTCGATTTCGGCGAGAGCTATTTCCGCGACACGAGCGTGCTCAAGCTGGTTGCCGAGCGCATGCCGGTATCGATCTCGCTCGGGCTTTGGATGACGCTCATTTCCTATGCCATCTCGATTCCGCTCGGCATCCGCAAAGCCGTGAGCGACGGCTCGCGCTTCGACGTGTGGACCTCCAGCGTGATCGTGATCGGCTACGCCATTCCCGGCTTCCTCGTCGCCGTGTTCCTGATCGTGCTGTTTGCCGGCGGCTCGTTCTTCCAGATCTTCCCGTTACGCGGGCTGGTGTCGGAAGATTTCTGGACGCTGCCTTGGTACGAAAAGATTCTCGATTATTTCTGGCACTTGGTGCTGCCGCTCACCGCCATGGCGCTGTCGGCCTTCGCCACCACGACCTTCCTCACCAAGAACTCGTTCCTCGAGGAGATCCGCAAGCAATATGTCATTACCGCGCGCGCCAAAGGCCTGACAGAGCATCAGGTGCTCTACGGGCACGTGTTCCGCAACGCCATGCTGATCGTCATCGCCGGCTTTCCCGGCGCGTTCATCGGCGCGTTCTTCGCGGGCTCCCTGCTCATCGAGACCATCTTCACGCTCGACGGGCTCGGGCTGCTTGGCTTCGAGTCGATCGTCAACCGCGACTACCCGGTTGTGTTCGCCACGGTCTACATCTTTTCGATGCTCGGCCTGTTCATCAACCTCGTCTCCGACCTCACCTATACCTGGATCGATCCGCGCATCGACTTCGAGACACGGGAGGTCTGACGCATGGACGCGCCGACCGATATCAGTGTCACCGAGGAAGTCGCGGCGGAGGGCATTCCGCGTCCCGTGCCGTGGCTGTCGTCGCTCAACCGGCGGCGCTGGGAGACCTTCAAAGCCAATCGGCGCGGCTATTGGTCTTTGTGGATTTTTCTTATTCTGTTCGGCTTGAGCCTGTGCGCGGAGTTCATCGCCAACGACAAGCCGATCCTGATCGAATATGACGGGCAGCTCTACTGGCCGATCTTCAAGGCCTATCCGGAGACGGACTTCGGCGGCATTTTCGAGACGGAAGCCGACTATCGCGACCCCTTCGTGAAGGAGCTGATCACCGAGAACGGCGGCTGGATGCTGTGGCCGCCGATCCGCTTCTCTTACAACACCCAGAATAAGAACCCGCCCATGGCCTTCCCCGTGAAGCCCACCTGGCTCCTCACCAAGAAGGACTGCGAACTCGCCGTCGAGCGCGGTTTCCACCCGTGTAATGCGAGCCTCGAATGGAACTGGCTCGGCACCGACGACCAGGGCCGCGACGTGGTCGCCCGCATCATCTATGGCTTCCGCATCTCCGTGCTGTTCGGCCTGGTGCTGACGCTGTTCTCCTCGGTGATCGGTGTGGCGGCCGGCGCCGTACAGGGCTATTTCGGCGGCTGGACCGATTTGCTGTTCCAGCGCTTCATCGAGATCTGGACCAGCGTGCCGCAGCTCTATCTGCTGATCATCGTAGCGGCGGTCATCGAGCCGAATTTCTGGATCCTGCTCGGCATCCTGCTCGCCTTCTCCTGGGTGGCGCTCGTGGGCGTGGTGCGCGCGGAGTTCCTGCGCGCGCGGAATTTCGAATATGTCACGGCGGCGCGGGCGCTCGGCCTGCCCAACATAAAGATCATCTTCAGGCATCTGCTCCCCAACGCCATGGTGGCGACGCTCACCTTCATGCCGTTCATCTTGAACGGTTCGATCACCACGCTCACCTCGCTCGACTTTCTAGGCTTCGGCCTGCCGCCGGGCTCGCCCTCGCTCGGCGAGCTTCTCGCGCAAGGCAAGGACAATCTGCAGGCGCCTTGGCTTGGCCTGACGGCGTTCTTCGTGATTGCCGTGATGCTGAGCCTGCTCATCTTCGTCGGCGAGGCGGTGCGCGATGCGCTCGATCCCCGCAAGACCATGACCTGAGGCGAAGCAGATGCACGGCTCACACGATCACGGTCCCGGCGACCTCGACGCCAAAAACGAAAAGCGCATGGGGCTTGCTGCGCTGCTCACCGGCAGTTTCATGTTCGTGGAGGTGGCGGGCGGCATCGTCGCCGGCTCGCTGGCGCTGATCGCCGATGCCGGTCATATGCTCACCGACTTCGCCTCGCTATCGCTCGCCTGGTTCGCTTTCCGTCTGGCGCGGCGCCCGGCGGATTGGAAGCGCACTTACGGCTTCGACCGCTTCCAGGTTTTGGTCGCCTTCACCAACGGCCTGGCGCTGTTCGCCATCGCCGGATGGATCGTCTACGAGGCGATCGAGCGGCTGATGGACACGCCGCATGTCTCCGGCGACATTATGGTGGGGGTTGCCACCGCCGGGCTTTTCGTGAACATCGCCGCGTTCTGGCTGCTGCTTGGGGCCGACCGCGAAAACCTTAACGTGCGCGGCGCCGCCATCCACGTGCTCGGCGATTTACTGGGCTCGGTGGCGGCGCTGGTCGCGGGCGCGGTGATCCTGCTCACCGGCTGGATGCCCATCGATCCGCTGCTCTCGATCCTGGTCGCGGCAATCATTGTCAGAAGCGGCTGGCACGTGGTCGCGGCCTCGGCGCATATTCTGCTCGAGGGTGCGCCGAAGGAGCTCGACACGCGGGAGATCGGCCCGGACCTGATCGCCAATGTGCACGGCGTCGAGGATGTGCACCACGTGCATGTGTGGTCGATCACCCAATCAAGACGCATGGTCACGCTGCACGCGCTGATCGGCGATGCCGCGGATTTCGACAGAATCGTCAAAGCCATCAAGGCGCGCCTGAAGAAAAAGTTCGGCCTCGATCATGCCACAGTCGAGATCGAGCGGTCGGACTGTGCCAACTCGGAACCCAAGAAAGCGAGCGCATGACCAAGGACGCACTCCTTTCCATCGACGATTTGAGCGTGGACTTCCGCGGCGGCGACAAGGCGACCCACGCGGTCAAGAATGTGTCCTTCGATATCAAGAAAGGCGAGACGCTGGCGCTGGTCGGCGAGTCCGGGTCGGGCAAGACTGTGACCGCGCTGTCGATCCTGCAACTCCTGCCCTACCCGTCCGCCTCCCACCCCTCGGGCGCCATCCGCTTCAAGGGCGAGAACCTCTTGGCGTTGCCGCCGGACGGCTTGCGCCATGTGCGCGGCAATCAGATTTCTATGATCTTCCAGGAGCCGATGACCTCGCTCAATCCGCTGCACACGATCGAGCAGCAGATCACCGAGGTCTTGCGCATCCACAAAGGCATGTCCGGCGCGCCGGCACGCGCGCGGACCATCGACCTTCTCACCAAGGTGGGCATCGAGGACCCGGAAGGCCGGCTCGGTTCTTATCCGCACCAGCTTTCCGGCGGGCAGCGCCAGCGCGTGATGATCGCCATGGCGCTCGCCAACGAGCCGGACCTGTTGATCGCCGACGAGCCGACGACCGCGCTCGACGTGACCATTCAGGCGCAGATCCTCGAGTTGCTGCTGGAGCTCAAGGCCGAGTTCAACATGGCGATGCTGCTCATCACCCACGATCTCGGCATCGTGCGCAAGATGGCCAACCATGTGTGCGTGATGCATAACGGCGAGATCGTCGAACGCGAGACAGCGCATGAGATCTTCGCGCATCCCAAGCACGCCTATACTAAGCACCTGATCGCCTCGGAGCCCAAGGGCTCCCCGCCACCGGAAAATGCCAAGGCGAAGACCATCCTCAAAACCGACGATCTGCGCGTGTGGTTTCCCATCAAGCGCGGCTTCCTGCGCCGCACGGTCGGGCATATCAAGGCCGTGGACGGCATCGACCTCCAAGTGAAAGAAGGCCAGACGCTCGGTGTCGTGGGCGAGTCCGGCTCCGGCAAGACGACGCTTGGGCTCGCAGTGCTGCGCCTGATCTCGAGCGAAGGACCGATCGTCTATCTCGGCAACCGCATCGACGGCTACGATTCCAAGCAGATGCGCCCGTTGCGGCGCGAGCTGCAGATCGTGTTCCAGGACCCTTACGGCTCGCTCTCGCCGCGCATGTCGATCGCCCAGATCATCGAGGAAGGACTGGTGATCCAAAACCCGGGGCTTTCGCGGGCCGAGCGGGAGGAACGCGTGTCCAACGCGCTCAAGGAGGTGGGGCTCGATCCCGGCGCCCGCGACCGCTATCCGCACGAGTTCTCCGGCGGGCAGCGCCAGCGCATCGCCATTGCGCGCGCCTTGGTGCTGGAACCGAAGCTGCTCATTCTCGACGAGCCGACCTCGGCGCTCGACGTCTCCGTCCAGGCGCAGATCGTGGATTTGCTGCGGGACCTGCAGAAGCGGCACAAGCTCGCCTATCTGTTCATCAGTCACGACCTGAAAGTCGTGCGGGCGCTGGCCAACTCCATAATCGTGCTGCGTCACGGCAAAGTGGTGGAGCAAGGCCCGGCGCAAACGGTGTTTGCCGATCCCAAGACCGATTACACCAAGGCGCTGCTTGCCGCCGCTTTCGAACTTGAAGCCGCGCCGGGCGAAGCCGTCTCAACGTAAGTCGGGGAAACCGGGCACGCTGTCCTCACGTTTGGCCGTCGGAAATTTGCGGCAACGGAGGACAAAACACTGTGCGGTATTCTCTTGTGGCTGATCGGCATACCGATCCCCATCATCATTCTGCTTTATCTTTTCGGCGTGATTTAACGGCGCGGCAGGTGCCGCACGCCGGTTATACGGTAGCCCGCAGCGCGCTTGATGCGGTCCTTGGCTTGCCGCAGCGGCTCGATCTCGACCGCCATGTGATGGGCGTTGGCATGAATGAACGCCTCGGCGCTTGCCATGATGCCCACATGGCCTTCCCAGAACACCAGATCGCCGCGCGCCAGCGCGCCGCCCTCATGCCACTCGACGGGTTCGCCCGCTTCCTTAGCCTGCATGTCGGCATCACGCGGTACGGCGTGACCGGCAGCAGCAGCGGCAAGCTGCACCAGGCCTGAACAGTCCAGCCCGACGCTGGTACGGCCGCCCCACAGATACGGCGTGCCGAGAAAGGACTCGGCGACCGCGACGAAGTCTGCCGCGTGCTGGCCGAGCGGCATCACATGGGCGGCATAGACATAGCCGCCGTTGGCGAGCCGCAGATAGCGGCCCGCCTTTTCGGCGACGGTGAGGCGTGCATTGAGACTGAGCATCGCCAATGGCGGCGTCTTGGAATCCGGTTCGGGAAAGATGTAGGTGCGCAGCACGGAGACCCGGTGGGTCGGCGATGTGGTGGCGACAGGAGCAAGACCCCCGGCCGGGATATAGCCGACATAGTTGTCGTGCTCGAGCTGGACCCAGGCCCAACCCTCTTGCTCCTCGTAGACGGTCACGGTCTCGCCATGCAGCGTCTCGGTGTCGAGGGGCGCATCGAAGCGCGGCTCCCGCCGCAAGGGCAGCGACGGGGCCGCCACCTGGCGGCGCTCGCCTGTGACGTAGCGCTCCGCTTCAACGGTGCCGC
The DNA here is from genome assembly GCA_963825655.1 of uncultured Alphaproteobacteria bacterium. Taxonomy (GTDB): domain Bacteria; phylum Pseudomonadota; class Alphaproteobacteria; order Rhizobiales; family Methyloligellaceae; genus Methyloceanibacter. The sequence goes on along the minus strand of CAWGTS010000005.1, from coordinate 458,649 downwards.
GCAAATGCTCGGCGGCCAAATCCGCGCGACAGACGTGGCGGCGCGGATCGAGCGGCTTGCTCACGACCCGAGCTCTTGTCGGAAGAATTGGAACAGGGCGCGGGCGGCTTGCGGCTCGCCGCCTTGCGGGCGGCCAGCTTGCGTGCGCGGGACCCAGCCATAAATGTCGAAATGTGCGAAACGCTTGGCATCGTGCACGAAGCGCTTGAGGAACAGCGCCGCCGTGACTGAACCGGCGAAGGCGCCTTCTGAAATGTGGTTGACGTCGGCCACGTTGCTCTTGAGCAGCTTGTCGTAAGGAGCCCAGAACGGCATGCGCCACACCGGATCGCCGACCGCATGCGCGGCTTCGAGCAGCTTACCGGCGAACACCTCGTCGTCGGCGTAGAACGGCGGCAGGTCGGGGCCGAGCGCAACCCGCGCAGCGCCGGTCAAGGTGGCGAAGGTGATGAGATAGTCCGGCGCCTCTTCGTCGGCGAGGCTGAGCGCGTCAGCCAGCACGAGGCGCCCTTCGGCGTCGGTATTGCCGATCTCGACCGTCATGCCGCTGCGGCTCGCCAGGATATCCCCGGGGCGAAACGCATTGCCGGCAACGGAATTGTCTGCAGCGGGGATCAGCACGCGCAAGCGCATGGGAAGCTTGGCACGCATGACCAGGAGCGCGAAGGCGAGCGCCGCCGCCGAGCCGCCCATGTCCTTTTTCATCAGCCCCATGCTGCCGCCAGGCTTCAGATTGAGACCGCCGGTATCGAAACAAATGCCCTTGCCGACGATCGTCACCTTGGGCGCGTGTTCGGAGCCCCAGTGCAAGTCGATGAGCCGGGGCGAGCGGTCGCTCGCACGGCCCACGGCGTGGATCATGGGAAAATTGTCGGACAGAAGGCTCGACCCTTCTGTCACCTTGACGGTCCCGTCGAAGGCCTTGGCGAGATCGCGGACGGCGGTCTCGAGCTCGGCGGGGCCCAGATCGCTCGCCGGCGTATTGATGAGATCGCGCCCGAAAGAGAGCGATTCCGCCAGCGCCAGAACCTGATCGCGGTGCGCGCCCTCGGGGCGTACTAAGCGCTTGGTCTTCTCGTCCTTGGCGCTCTTGTAGCGGGTGAAGCGGTAACAGCCGGCAAGGAAGCCAAGCGCGGCAAGCTCCGGATCGGGCATCGGGTCGGCGAAACAGTAATCGCCTTCCGGCAACGCCGCCGGCAGAGCACCGGTCAGCATCGGGGCGGTTTCGGACCAGTCCGTCCCGCCCGTGGCGAACAACACGGTACCGAGCCCCCCACCCTCTTCGGACATCAACAAAACCGCGCCTTGGGTCGGCTTCCAGCCACGCACCTCGATCCAGCGGCGCTCCGCCTCGTTCAAGCCCGCGAAATCGTCCTCGGAGGCAATCAGCTTTATCGGAACCGCCTCCGCACCGGGCTCAAGGAGCAGGTCTTCCAGATGGTGGCGCGTGGTGTCGAGCGTCGTCGCTTTGCTAGGCATGAAAAAATCCGGATGCGTCTTGAAGGGGCCGCGCATTAATGGCAGGGGAGCGGAAGCATGACAATGGTGGAAGGCGGTTCGATGGCAGGGACACGCTACGCGCTGGTAATCGGCGACAAGAATTACTCGTCGTGGAGCATGCGCCCGTGGCTTGCGCTGAAATCATGCAGCATCCCGTTCGAGGAGGAGCGTATCCGCCTGCGCCAGTCCGACAGCAAGGCCGAGATCTTCCGCCATTCGCCCTCAGGCAAGGTGCCGGCGCTCAAGACCGATATCGGTATCATCTGCGACAGCTTAGCCATCGTCGAATATCTCGCCGAGCAGCACCCGGACGCCGCACTGTGGCCCGAGGACCGCGAGGCACGCGCGGTGGCCCGCTCGATCTCCGCCGAGATGCATTCGGGCTTTCAGACGTTGCGCAACGACATGCCCATGGATCTTCTGTCGTCGTTGCCGCTTCCGGAGATGAGAGAAGTGCTGGAAAACAATATCCGCCGCGTGATCGCCATCTGGCAGGACACACGCGAGCGCTACGGCAAAGACGGCCCGTTCCTGCTTGGCGCCTTCACCAATGCCGATGCCATGTACGCCCCCGTCGCCACGCGGTTCCGCACCTATGGCGTGCCGCTCGATCAGTTCGGCGATGACGGCACCGCGGCCGCCTATGTGGAGACGATCTACGCCATGCCGGCCATGGCCGCGTGGACGGAAGGCGCCAAGGCCGAGATGGCGGCGCGCGCGAACAGCTGAGGCTGCTCGGCCCCAGGGCGCTTAAGCCCGGCGGCTATTGACGCCTGTCTCACATCATCGATGCTATCGATTAGCGCATTCAAGACGGTTGTCTTGACGTCGTAATACTCTTCGGAGCGCGCCCGCTCCACGGGCTTGCGTTCCGCTGAGACTTTGGGTGGGGGCGGTACCGCGTGCCAAACAGGCGCCGCTGAATCGGGACTTCCCGAGCGGTTCGTCCTCAGGTGTGTCTTCGGCACGCGCGGGCGCCTCCGCGTTTTTTGGCGATGGCGCGGGCGGGGCTGCTGGCGTACTACGTTTTCCGAACACGGTCCTTCTTTACGCGCGCGCTTTGGAGAGCCTCAAACGGCTGAGTAGGGGGCCGAGCAGCGAGGAGCCTTCATCCTTCTGGTCGGATCGATCGGTCAGTAGATTTGCCAGGCTGCGGAAGGAGTTGGCCGCCTTTGACTTCTCGGAGACCTCTTCGATCATCTGCCCGTTATTCGCCGCCGTACCAAACAGCTGAGCATCGAAGTGGATGACAATCGTCGGGTCCAACTCGATAGCGTGACCGAAGTCCTTCACGGAAATCTCGGGCCTTTTGGGCACACCGACCTGATTGAGCACCAACAGTGGCGGCCGGTCATCGGACCGCGCGGCCTTGAGCTGATCCACCAGATTCTTGGTGTTGCGCAGGTTGGCAAGGTCCGGCATCGCGGTCAGTACGACGTGATCCGCCTTGAACACCACTTCCTTGGCCCACCCGGTCCACAGATGTGGGACATCCACGGTGACCCAGGGCACGTTTTCGCGCACCACATCGAGCACGGTCTCGCAGGCATTCATGTCGACGTCGTAAGGGCGATCGAGCGCGATCGGCGCGGCGAACAGGCTCAAATGGTCGGAACACCGCGACAGCAGGCGATCAAGCAGGACTTCGTCGAGACGCTCAGGCGTTGCCAAGGCATCGGCGATGCCTTGCAGCGGATCCTGATTGAAGTCCAGACCCGCGGTTCCAAACGGCAAGTCGAGATCGGCGATGACCACGTCGGTCTTGAGGGCTCCGGCGATGGCGAAGGCCGTGTTGTGGCAGATCGTGCTCGAACCCGCGCCACCTTTGGCACCGACAAAGGCGATGACCTGGCCGACAGGGCCCGTCTCCGGATCGCTATAGATCGTCGCGATGCTTTCGATGATCTGCGGCACGGTCATTGGCGCCACGACATAGTCGCTGACGCCACGCCGCAGAAGCTCGCGGTAAAGCAGCACATCGTTGACGCGGCCGACGGCGATCACTTTGGTGCCGGCATCGCAGACCTCGGCGAGGCGCTCAAGGTCCGTGAGCATGTTGTCACGGTCCAGCACAGACTCGATGACGATCAGATTGGGCGTCGAGGCATTTCGGTAAAAGGCGACCGCTGCCTCCACTCCGCCCATCTGTACCGTGACATGCGCCTTGGTGAGACGCCGATCCTCCGATGCCTTCTGGATCACAGCCGCCGTATCCTGGTCCTCGCAGAAGGCCTTGATGTTGACGCGCGGAATCGGTCTCGCACGCGATTCGGTTCCACCTTGCTCGTGGTTTACCGGCTGAGGCGATTCCTCTGGCGGCGCGTTAAGCGCGTATGCTGCGTCGCTGCTCATACGCCCTAGCCTCCACTCGGGGCGAGGACATCGGTGGCGCCGACGGTCTTCTCGACCTGCTGCACCTCGGGGGTCTGCGAGACGATGGCCCGCGCGATCCAGGCGGCGCCGAGCGCCGCCGTGATGGCGATGGCGAGGACGATGCCTCTTGCTCTTTTCATCACAGTTTCTTTCTCTCGGACGCCCCACGTCTCGCGAACATGGGTTCAATCTGAACCACCAATTCTCAACGCGAAGTTAATAGCCGTGCCAAATTGGCCGTAAGCCGCCCCCTGTGGCCTAAAGGGCACAGCCTTTCCCGGAGCGCCCAGAGGACCGGGCGCCGGCGCGGCTTAATAAGAGAAAGTCGGAAAGGTTAGGCGCCGAGCGCCGCCATGAAGGCCGTATCCGGATAAACCAAGAGACCGGCCGCGGCCAGCGCGATGCCATAGGGCACGCCTTCCTTCGGGCTGTGCAGCCGCGCGAGCCAGCCTTGGGAGGACAATACGGCCGGGAGGGGCACGGAGCGTAAGCCCAGGATCAGGAGTATCAGCGCACCGCCGATCAAGGCAGCATAGACCGCATAGATCAGCATCTGCTCCGGGCCCAGCCATAGGCTGGTCGCGGCAAACAACTTCGCATCGCCGCCCCCGATCCAGTCAAAGGAAAACATGACAAAGGTAACGACGAGCGCCGCCGCCGCAAAGGCCACATGGAGGCCGACGTCAGTCCAGCCGAGCCCGACCACGGGCGCAAGCACCGCAAAACCCACGATCAGCAGCAGCAAAATCCAGTTTGGCACCGTCATGGAGAACAGATCGGTCGCCGCGGCAAGCGCCATCGCTGCCGGAAAAATCGTGATGATGAGGAGATCGGTGATCATATGCCTTTTGCCCCTGCCCGCCTGCCTTGCCGGTTCGAACTTGCCGGCTCGAATTGTTCGGCGAGTTTGGCGTTGAAGGCTGAAAACGGCGTTAACCGGGGCTTTCCGGAATATGGTGCTGCTGGCGCCGACATCGATGGAGGTGATGTTGGCGAGCCACATGAAGCTCGTGGGGACGGAGCCGGAGACTCCGACTTTGATGGGCGGAGCGCCAAAGTGGCGAAGAGCGGCAACAGCTGCTCAGGCCGGCGACGGTCGCTTCAGACTTTCTCAATCTCCGAGAAACACGTTGCCGTCAATCTCCGGCGTTGCAGTGGGAACGCTGGCGAGCGTGTTGCCACACCCTGTGATTGACGGTTATTTGCCGCCATGTGGGCACCGTTGGCCTGCTAGGGTGGACCGCGTTCTTAAGAAGGAGAGGAGGAGCAGGTGGCAGGGTTGAGAGCAGCCGGATTTGTTGGCAAGCGTGAGCTCGGGCTTGGCGTTGCGTTTGCTGCTGCGCTCGGACTTCTCCTTGGCGTCACCGCTTTCGCGCAATCGGGCGGCTCAAGCGCCGCCAAGAAGGCCGCGCCCCCGCCCGTCACACCTGCGCCCAAGGCCAAGGTCGCGGGCAGCTTCGGCAATTGGACCCTGCTTTGCGGCAAGGAAGAGGAGAAGGCGGAGGAACGCTGTTCGCTCGTCTTGCCGCTGGTCGAGAAAGAATCCCAGAAGCTGGTGTTCCGCGTGATCCTGACCTACGGCCCAAAAAACAATCTCGTGCTGCGCGTGGACGGTCCAACCGGGATAGCGTTGCAACGCGGCGTGGAATTCTCTCCCGACACGCGGAAAATCTACCGCATGCCGTTCCAGACCTGCTTGCCAATGGGCTGCAAGGCCCTCCTGCTAGTTCAGGACGACATGCGCAAAGAGCTTGCCGCCTCGAAGCAAGGCAGCATCACCGTCTATGCCCTGAACGGTAAGGCCGTGAAGACCATGACGGCGCTCGACGGCTTTGCCGCCGGGCTGGCGGCCCTCGACAAGCACAAGACTGGGAACTAGGCGGGCGTTCGCTGCGCCGTCAGCGCAGGATGTCTTCCAACTCAGGATCGATCGGATCCTCGGCGTCGCCTTGCCCAGAGTAGGCTCCCGCCGGCCCCAGCGTTTGCGGCCTCTTGCGTGGGCCGTTTCCGTTCCCACCAATCTGCACGCCGCCGAGGAAGCGCCCGATGGCCTCGCCGACCGGCCTGCCCTTGAACTTCTTTTGCAGCGCCTGGCCGATCTTATTCACGGCCTTGGACGCGCTCGTGGGATTGGCGAACACGCTGCCGATTTGCGGCTGGATGCGCGGATCCGCAAGCGGCCCCTCGACGCGCACCGGGACGGTGAGACCGGCGAGATCATTGGCCCCGCCACGACCTTCGGGCCCGGCGATGACCTCCGGATTGGCCAGGACATCGATATTGCCGCGCGCGATATCCACGGTGCCTTCCGCCGTCACTCTCAATAGCGGGCTTGTCATTTTCAGATTTTGTGTCTCGGCGATGCCGTCGGAAATGGTGAAGCTGCCGCCGAGCGCGCTAAACGCGGTCTTGGCGCCTGGACCTTGACGAAGATCGAAATTGCCTTCGCCCAGCGCACTGATAAAGGCGGTGATGTCGATACCTTCAATGACGCCGTCGCTGACCACGAAGCTGCCGTCACCTTTGAGAGAGGTCTTGATCGCTTGCGGGTCTTCGCCCTCGCCCGAGAGCGAAAGATTGAGCTTGGTCCGGCCGGCAATCATGTGGAACTGCGCGGCGTCGGTGAGAAGCGGCTGAGCCTGGACACCGTCGAGGCGAAAGTCGCCGTCGAAGGTTGGAACGGGGTTTGACGCATCGACGACGAGCGTACCGCTGGCGCGCCCGCCATAGAGTTCCATGCCGCCGAGCCTTGCATTCATCACCCCGTCGCGAAACGTCACCCCCAACGAGCTTGGACCGATGTCGAGATGACCGATACGGCTCTTGCGGACATTGAGATTGATGTCGGCGTCGAACTGGGCGGCGGGCGATGCCGCGGGAGCGGGGCGCGACGTGGCCGCGGGCGCGTTCCCTGCCGGTTGATCGGGTTGACGCAAGCTTGGCGGAGGCGGCGCAATGATCCGCTCGACTTCGGGGGAGGCCTCGGAAAACCAGTCTTCGGCGGGCGCCGGATCCTGCGAGGCGCGTCGCGGCACTGGGGTCCCGCGAGACGGTTCGGTTTCGGCGCGTTGGTTTGCACTTTCGATGAAGGGATTCAGATCGAGATGATCGATGGCGAGCGCGGCGCGCAGATGGGGCCGCGGACGTTTGAGCGTAATGACCGCCTGCCCCCCGCCGCTGGCATGCTCGAGCGCGAAGCGGGCATTGCTCACACTGATCTCGCTCTCCGTCCAGGATAGATCGCCGGCAAGCTCACCGTCTCCTATGGCGCTCGACACGTCCGGGGTTTCGCGCATCCACGCCAGAACAGAGGGGATCGAACTCGCCTTTGCCGAGAGCTTGCCCTGACCGGAAAGATGCGGCGCGGTGGCGAGGCTGCCGTCGAAACGCGCGGCGATCGCATTGGTGTCGACGGCGAGCTGCAGCTTGGCCGAGCGCTTGGCCCTGAGATCGGCCGGGGTCGTGACCTCGAAGCTAAACTCGACGGTCTGACCTTTCCAATCGAAGGTGCCGCCGCCGATCAGCGGAGCGGCGATGGTCGGCAGGCTCAGCCTGGCATTGATGTGCTCGATGCGCTTCTTGTTGCCCGCATCGTCGTCGTAGACGATGATGACGGTGCCGTTCTCCACACGCATGTCCTTCAAGTGCACATCGCGCGGGTGTGCCGGACTTGCGTCTCCCATCGCCGCCTTGGCAAAGCGCACGCTCTTCCGCGGCCGGTCCGCTTTGCTCCAACGCAGAGGTTTCCCGTCCGCATCGAGGCGGACGGTAAGCACGGGCCGCACCAGGACAATGCGCTCGGCATCGACCCGGCTGCTGAACAGATCGCTGAAATTGAGGTCGACCTTGATCTTGGCGACGGAAAGATCGGCGCCGCCGCCTTGCGCGTCGGGATCGGTGATCTTGACGTCGGAAATGACAATATGCGGTCCGGGCGTGAACAGGAGAAGCGACGAGCCGTTGACGGCAAGATCGCGGCCGGTCTGCTCCTTGATGCGGGCGGCGATGCGCGCCTCGATCCAGCCGGCGGAGACGATGAGATTGACCGCGACCAACAGAACGACGAAGGCGCCGACGACGGCCCCGCCGATCTTCAGTCCGCGCCCCCAAGGTCCGCGCGTCCATTCGCTCCGCCACCAGTCCCGCAGCCAACCACGCAGCCAAGTCAGGCGCGACAGAGGGCCGAGCGCGGTGCGCGGTGGCGCCGTCTGCTCCGGCGGTACGCGCGAGGGCAATTGCGGCTTATGGGGGTCTTGGCGATGCATTGAGGTCCCGGACAAGCCCGCGAATTAGCCCGACAATTGCGGTGAGAATACGAAGTGGGTGTGAAGCTTGGCAGCCTGACCGTCAAGGAGGGACGAACGGGGTCAGCGCACTAAAATTGCATGATTGTCCCAATGATAGCGGGACGGCCGCCGCGCCATGATCCCGCCCGCGTCGCCCGTGGCCAGCCAGCCTTCGCCGCTGGTCAACAGGAAGCTGGCGCTATGATGGGTGGGTGCCAGCCCGCAGCTGTCGCCGAGCGCGCAGGTGCCGAGGAAGGCCCGGGCGGCCACGTCCCAATAGGTAATGAGACCGCCTTTGGGCGCGGAGTCGGCGACAATGCCGCCGCTCGCATCGGCCGTCACCGACCCGATATAGTTACGCAAGCCCGGTTGCGTCGTCTTCGGGGCCGGCACGATGACGGGCGTTTCGCCGCGCCGGTGGAAGCCGATCAGGGGCGGCAGGTCCTCTTCCGGCCCGCGATATTGGCAGCCGAACACCACGGTGTCGTTCTGCGCCACGGTGAGATGACGGATGGAGAGCTGGTGAAGCTCCGGCGCGAGGGTGTGCTCTTCCAGCAGATCGCCGGTCTCGAGATCGACATAGACGAGCGAGGGCTGCATGTCGGCGAGGTTCAACTCCTCGCGCTTGGCATCGGGATGGGTCCGGATGCCGCCATTGGCGATGACCACGGTGCGCCCGTCGGACAGAAGCGCGAGATCGTGGGGACCCACGCCGTAGCCCGCGTGCTCGCCGATCTGCTTGTAGCCCGCGTCAGCATCCCGCACGCCGATGACGCCTTTGCCGTGCTCATAATCGTTCTCTGTGGTGTAGAGCAGCCGGCCGCCGGCGGAGAAAACCCCGTGGCCGAAGAAGTGACGCTCGGGCCTAGAGGAGAACCACGTAGGAGAGGCTGCCGAGACCGGTCATGATGGTGGTGAGGCCTTTTTCGCCGTCGCCCACACCTTTGCGGGCTTCTCCGCCCGACGCCCACTGGTCGGCCATCCAAGCGAGATCGTCGATCAGCAGGTCGGTCACGGTGCTCAGATATTCAGCGCGCCGTTCGCAATTGCCGTTGGTGCAGTTCTTGGCGTCATAGTCGCTGGCCGGACGGTTGCCGGCGCCGGCGTCGGTGCCGTTCAAGTCCTGACCCCAAAGCAGGAACTCCACCGCGTGATAACCCGTGGCTACGTTGGCCTCCACGCCGCCGGCCTCTTGCAGCTCGTCGGCGAGGACTTCCTTGGTCAGCTTCGATGTGTCGATCTTCTTGCCGCCCATGGTCAGCGAAACGTTCTTGATGACGTTGGCGACGTAGAGCTCGTTCTCCGGCGACTCGCTGCCGTAAACCTCGGCGACATAGTCGATCAGGCCTTCGTCGAGGGGCCAGGCATTCACTTTGCCCTCCCAATCGTCGACGATGGCGTTGCCGAATCGATAAGCCTCGGTCTGCATGTACGGGATCCGCGCGGCGATCCAAGCGGCGCGGGCTGCGCGCAAATTCGGCTCGGTCGGCTCGGAGAGAAAGGCATTGATCGCCAGCTTCATCATCGTGGCGGTCTCGAGAGAATCTTCGTACCCAGCCTGCGCAATGTCCGCATAGGTCTTCAGCACATCCTTGGTGCTGTCGGCCGCGGCCGCAGGGGTAAAGCAAAAGCCGAGCGCCAAAGCGGCAGCCGGCAGAACAGTCATCGGTCCTCGGAACATCAGCATCCCTTTACTTCATCGCTTGGCCTGGGCGCTTACGCCATGGCCCTATTCCCCGGTTCTCGCCCCCAAAACCACCCGAAGGTGGAAGAATGCGGCGGCCCGTGGGCCGGGACCTTTGGGCCGCCGCAAGGTTGAGATGAGGAAGTGCCCGGGCTCGGGCTCAGGCACTCCAGACATTCGGGCTGGGCGGCCGAACGTCTTGTCAAAACACTAGCCCAGGGCCTAACATGAGCGTACTGAACTCTTCTCAGCCGAATAGTTGAATGAAATGCATCTTAAAGAGGTCGACGCCAATCTGCTGGTGACGCTGGACGCCCTGCTCGTGGATGCGAGTGTCACCCGGGCCGCGGAAAGACTGGGGCGCAGCGCCTCGGCGATCAGCCATGCATTGGCCAAACTCCGCGAAATTTTCAACGATGAGCTGTTCGTTCGGGCCGGCCAGCGCCTGGTTCCGACGGCCAAGGCGCTGGAGCTTGCGCCCACGGTTCACGTGATCCTGGCCGGCATGGAAAGCCTGCTGCGGCCCAGCAAACCCTTCGATCCCTCGCTTTCCGTGCGCGAGTTTGCCGCAGCGTCGAGCGAGGCAGGCGAATTGATTCTCGTTGAGCCCTTGCGCAAGCGGCTCCAGACGCTGGCGCCGAGCGTCCACGTGAACTGGACACCGTCGCATCGCGACGAGAATATCGATGCGTTGCGCAATGCCCGCAGTCACTTTGTCATCGACAGCGAAGGCGATCCGGTCGCGGCCCCGGATGTGCGGGTGGCCAAGCTGTTCGACGACACGCTGGCAACGCTTGCCCGGCCGGGCCATCCCTTTGCCAAACGAAAGCCGACGGCCGCGACCTTCGCGGGCGCCGACCATGTGGCCGTCAGCTCGCTGCCGACGCTGCCGCTGCTCGACAGGTCGCTGGCCGACCAGGGGCTCGCCTGCAACGTCGCATCGCATGTTTCCTCGGCGCTGGTCGGCGTGCTTGTGGTCCAGACCGACGATGCGCTTCTGACGCTGCCCTCCTCGCTGGCGGCGATCCTGGAGAGGCAATTCGGGCTCGCGCGGATCGCTCAGCCCCTGCCGGAGGTGGACTTTCCTCTCAGGCTCATGTGGCACTCGAGCTACGACCGGGATGAGTGTCATCAGTGGCTGCGCGGCGAATTCGCCAATATCGCCCAGGAGATCGTCGGCGCCGCGTAACAGTCTCCATAGCCGCGATCATTTGAAGCCCTTTTGGCCCGCACCCCCCTTTTTTTTGGCCCGCGGCCGCCCTTTTGGCCCCCCTTTACGCTGCGGCCCCCTGGCTTCCGTCATGAGGCTCGATTACCATGGCCGCCATCGCCCGCCTGCCGCCGAGGGCTGGGCGCTCGGAGGACGTCCATGTTGACTTGGTTCCGCGCAGGCTTTGCGGCCGCGCTGCTCGTTTTCGTCTCCACTCCCGCACTCGCCGCCGACAAGACATTCCAAGACGAAGCGCTCGGCGAGGCGGCCATCACGCTCGCCGCAGACCTCAAGAATGAGTCCGGCACAATCGCGTTGCCGGTCGCAAAGCTGAAAGAGCAAGCCGCCGCCCAGCTCAGAAAACAGGAACTGGGTGCCGCCGCCTTCACCTACGGACAGATCGTCACCGTGTCGCCCGACTATTCGGCGGGTTGGCGCCGGCTTGCTGATATCTGGCTTGCGATCCCCCCCGATGGGAGCGACGACGGCAGCACCCGCTATCAGAATGCGCGCACGGCCGCTTATGTCGCCTATCAACGCGCCACGACTCCAAAGGAAGAAGCCGCGGCCCTCGCCTCGCTCGCCACCGCGTTCGGCAAAAGCGGCGATTGGCGGCCTGCGCTCAACGCTCTTCGTCTCGCGCTGACCCTGAACGACGATCAGGGTCTGCAAGCCACCTACAGCCAGCTTCGTGAGAAGTACGGCTTCCGCGCGTCAAATTTCAGCGTGGACTCCGACGCGGCGTCCCCGCGCGCCTGCTTCCAGTTCACCGAGCCGCTGCTGAAGCGGGCCGACTTCTCGCCGTTCGTCTCGGTCGTGGGCGAGGACAAGCCGGCGCTCTCCGTCGACGACAAGCAGCTTTGCGTCGAGGGGCTCCAGCACGGTGAGACCTACGACATCACCTTGCGTGAAGGCCTGCCGTCGGCGGTGCATGAGGACCTGCTCAAAGACGCGGACTTCACCATCTATGTGCGCGACCGCAAGCCATCGGTGCGTCTCGCGGGCAAGGCCTATGTGCTGCCGAGCACGGGCCAGCAAGGCATCCCGCTCGTCAGCGTCAACACCGCGCTGCTCAAGGTGACGATCTACCGGATCGGCGACCGCAACCTGATCAACAACGTGCTCGGCTACGATTTCGAGCGCAATCTCTACCAATACGATCTCGAAAACGTGGCCGACGAGAAGGGCCAAGAGGTCTGGAGCGGCGAGCTCAAGGTTACACAAGAGCGCAATAAAGAAGTCACCACCGCCTTCCCCATCGGCGAGGCCGTGCCGCAGATGGCGCCCGGCGTCTACCTGCTCGCAGCGCAGCCAGCCGACGTGCCGGGCGACGACTACGGTCAGCGCACAACGCAATGGTTCGTCGTCTCCGATTTCGGCCTTACGGCCTATTCCGGCTCCGACGGCATCCACGCGTTCGTCAACTCGCTCGCCAGCACGGCACCCTTGAGCGATGTCGAAGTCCGGCTGATCGCGCGTAATAACGAGGTGCTGGCGACAACACGGACGAACGACAAAGGCGCGGTGACCTTCGCCCCCGGCTTGGCCCGGGGCGAAGGCGGTCTGGCGCCGGCGCTGCTTGTCGCTTCGGGTCAGAGCGGCGACTACGCCTTCCTCAACCTCAAGCAATCCGGTTTCGATCTCACCGATCGGGGCGTCGCCGGGCGCGAGCCGCCCCAGGGTCTCGACGCCTTCGTGTTCACCGAGCGCGGCGTCTACCGCACCGGCGAGACCGTGCACGTCACCACACTTTTGAGAGACGCCGCCGGCATCGCCGTGCCAGGCGTGAGCCTGACACTCGTCGTCAAACGCCCGGACGGCATCGAGTACCGGCGTTCGGCGGTGCCAGATCAAGGTCTTGGCGGCCGTGCGCTCGACGTCCCGCTGATTTCCTCGGCGGCCACCGGCACCTATCGCGTGGCGGTCTATTCCGACCCCAAAGGATCGCCCGTCGGCGAGACGAGCTTCCTGGTCGAGGACTATGTGCCGGAGCGGCTCGAGTTCGATCTCACGACCGATGCCAAGAGCTTGTCACCCTCCGCGCCGGCGAAGATCACGCTCGACGGCCGCTTCCTTTACGGCGCGCCGGCCTCCGCGCTGCCCATAGACGGCACGCTGAAAATTACGGCGACCAGCGAACGCCCCGGCTTCCCGGGCTATGTGTTCGGCCTCAACGATGAGCAATCCGGCGAGAGCTTCAGCGCCGAGACCTTCCCGCTGGCCGACCTGCCGGAGACGGGCGCGGACGGCGCGGCGACATTCGAGGTTGCGTTCGACAAGCTACCGGTCTCGACCAGACCGCTTGAAGCCACGGTCGTCATGCAGTTGGCCGAGCCCGGTGGCCGCACCATCGAGCATGACCTCAAACTGCCGATAGTGCCTGCCTCCGACATGATCGGCGTGAAACCGCTGTTCAAAGGCTCCGCCCTCGGCGACCAGGACATTGCCAAGTTCGACGTGGTGATGGCCGCGCCCAACGGCATGCCGGTCGGCGCCAAGGGTCTGAAATGGCAGTTGCTGCGGATCGAATCCAAATATCAGTGGTACCGCCAATACGGCAGCTGGCAGTACGAGCCCATCAAGGTCACCCGCCGCGTGGCCGACGGCACGATCGATGTGGACACCAACAAGCCGGGCCACATCGAGGTGCCGGTGACCTGGGGCCGCTACCGGCTCAAAGTCGAGAGCGCCGATCCGCAAGGCCCGCTCACCACCTATGGCTTCGACTCCGGTTGGTATGCGGAAGCCTCCGCCGACACGCCCGACCTGCTCGAGATCGCGCTCGACAAGCCCGGCTACACGGCGGGCGACACCATGACGGTGGCCTTGACCGCGCGCTCGGCCGGCGCGGTGACGCTGTCGGTGATCGGCGACCGGCTGATCACCCAGACCACCACCGACGTGGAGCCGGGGCTCGTGAAAATCCCGCTCACCGTGGGGGACGATTGGGGCACCGGCGCTTATGTGCTGGCCACGCTCCGGCGTCCGCTCGATGTCGCCGAGAAGCGCATGCCGGGCCGCGCCATCGGCGCGCAATGGTTCAGTGTCGACAAGGCGCAGCACACGGTCGGTGTCGATCTCGATCTCCCGGACCTGATCCGCCCCCAAACCACGCTGCGAGTACCCGTCAAGCTCGCCGATCTCGCCGCCGGCGAGCAAGCGCGCGTCGTGGTCTCCGCGGTCGATGTCGGCATCCTCAATCTCACCGCCTACGAGCCGCCGAACCCCAACGAATACTATCTCGGCCAGCGCAAGCTCTCCGTGCAGGTGCGCGACCTCTACGGGCAGCTCATCGACGGCATGCAAGGCGTGCGCGGGCAGATCCGCACCGGCGGCGATTCAGGGGGCGGCGCGCTTCAGGGCAACCCGCCGACCCAGCCGCCGCTCGCGCTCTATTCCGGCATCGTCACCGTAGGCGCGGACGGCACGGCGGAAATCGCCTTCGAGATCCCGGCCTTTACCGGCACCGTCCGGGTCATGGCCGTCGCCTGGAGCGACACCCAAGTCGGTCATGCGTCCGGCGATGTCGTCGTGCGCGACCCCGTTGTGGTGAGCGCCACGCTGCCGCGCTTCCTGCTGACCGGTGACCAATCCACGCTGCGCCTCGATCTCGACAATGTGGAAGGCGCGGACGGCAGCTACCAGATCGCCGTCTCCGCCGCCGGGCCGCTCAGTGTCGCCAACCCCGACCGCGCCGTCACGCTCAAGGCCAAGACGCGGAGCGCCGCGACCTTCCCGGTCTCCGCGCTCGGTGTCGGCGACGGCTTGATCGACGTCACCGTCACGGGGCCGGATGACTTCAAAGTGGCGCGCCGCTACGCGCTGACCGTGAACCCGGCGACGCAGATCCTGTCACGGCGCACCGTAAGCCCGCTCGAGCCCGGCCAAAGCATCACGCTGTCGAATGACGTGTTCGCCGATCTCGTGCCGGGCACCGGGGGCTTGGCGCTGTCGGTCACGCCAACCGCGGCGCTCGACGTGGCGAGCCTGCTTGCCGCGCTCGACCGTTATCCACTCGGCTGCACGGAGCAGATCGTGAGCCGCGCTCTGCCCCTGCTCTATGTCAACGAGCTGGCGCTCGATGCGAAGCTCGCCGCCGATACCAATGTGAACAAGCGCATCACCAAGGCGATCGAGACCGTGCTGGCGCGCCAGGGCTATGAAGGCGCGTTCGGCCTGTGGTCTCCCGGCGGCAGCGACGCCTGGCTCAACTCTTATGTCACCGACTTTCTCACGCGCGCGCGGGCCAACGGTCACGCCGTTCCGGACGACCGTTTCAAGCTCGCGCTCAACCGCTTGCGGAACTATGTCAGCACCGCGCCCGACGTCTCCACGGACGGTGGGCTGGCGCTGTCTTACGCGCTCTACGTGCTGGCCCGGAACGGCATGGCGCCGGTGGGCGACCTCCGCTACATCGCCGACGTGAAGCTCGGCAAGCTCGGCACGCCGACGGCACAAGCCGAGATCGGCGCAGCTTTGGCAATGCTCGGCGACACGTTGCGCGCCGAGAAAGCCTTCCGCGTTGCGGCGGGTAGGCTGCCCCGGGAAACCTCGCCTCTGGTCGGCCGCGCCGATTTCGGCTCGCCTTTGCGGGACGCGGCCGCGGTGGTGACGCTGGCGGCGGAAGGTAATGCCGGAAAGCCAATTCTGGTGCGCGCGACGCGGCAGATCGGCGTGGCGCGCGAGGCCGTCAGCTACACCTCCACGCAAGAGGACGCATGGCTGGTGCTCGCCGCCCGCGCGCTCGGCAAGCAAGGCGTCAGCCTCGGTGTCGAAGAGGGAAGCAGAGCCGAAGGCACGCAAGTCGGGCCGCTCTATCGAAACTTCAGCGAAGAGGATCTCGGCATCAACCCGGTGACGGTGACCAATACCGGCGATAGCCCGGTGGACGCCGTGGTCTCGGTCTCAGGCGCGCCGACCACGCCGGAACCCGCCGCCGACCGTGGCTTTAGTCTGGAACGGACCTTCCACACGCTCGACGGCGAAAAGGTCGACATCGCCACGGCCCAACAGAACGCGCGCTACGTGGTGCTTCTGACCGTCACCGAGGCGCAGCCGCAATTGGCGCGCGTTGCACTCACCGACTACGTCCCGGCGGGGTTCGAGATCGACAATCCGCGGCTCGTTTCCTCGGCGGACACCGGCGGGCTCTCGTGGATCAGCCACGCGGCGAACCCGGTGCATACGGCTTTCCGCGACAATCGCTTCGTCGCGGCGTTCGACCGCAAGGCCGACAGTCCCGTGGTCTTCCGGGTCGCTTACATGGTGCGCGCTGTCTCGCCGGGCGACTACGTGCTGCCACAAGCGGTGGTCGAGGACATGTACCGGCCAGACCGCTTCGGCCGCACGGGAACCGGCGCGGTCAAGGTGATCGCGCGCAAATGAGCCGACACACATGAGCAAACTTGCACGACGCGCCAGCTATGCCGCCATCGGCGCGCTGTGGATCGCGGCCGCAACGGCGGGTGCGCTTTCCGGGCTCGTGCGGTCGCTGGGGCCGGCGCCGCTCGGCGATGATCTCGAAATGTCCACGACGGTGCTCGACCGCGACGGCAAGCTTCTGCGCGCCTATCTCACGCAAGAGGGCCGCTGGCGCCTGCCGGCTGCGCGCAAGGACGTGGACCCGCGCTTCCTCGATGCGCTGCTTGCCTATGAGGACAAGCGCTTCTTCTCTCATTCCGGCATCGACCCCCTCGCCATGACGCGCGCGGCCTATCAACTCGTAAGCCAAGGCGAGATCGTATCGGGCGGCTCCACCATCACCATGCAGGTGGCGCGTCTGCTGGAGCCGCGCCGGAAGCGCTCGCTCTACGCCAAGTTCCACCAGGCTGTGCGCGGTCTCCAGCTCGAGCGCGCGCTCGATAAGGACGAGATTCTGTCGCTCTACCTGACGCTTGCGCCTTATGGCGGCAACCTCGAAGGGATCCGCGCCGCATCGCTCGCCTATTTCGGCAAGGAGCCACGCCGGCTCACCCTTGGCGAAACGGCGCTTCTCGTGGCGTTGCCGCAATCGCCGGAATACCGGCGCCCGGACCGGCATCCCGAGCATGCCCGTGCCGCGCGGGACCGAGTGCTCGACCGGATCGCCGGCAGCGGTCTCTTCAGTGCGGATGAGCTCGCCCGTGCCAAGCAAGAGCCCGTGCCCGATGCGCGAAGGCCGATGCCGCTCTCCGCGCCGCATGCGTCCGATGAGGCGCAGTCGGCTTCCAACGGGGCGCGGATCATTCGCCTCACCATCGATGGACGCTTGCAGCGCCGGCTCGAACGGCTGGCCCTTGAGCGGGCCGCGGCGCTCGGCGAGGCCATGTCGGGGGCCATCGTGGTCGTCGAGAACGCAACCGGCGAGATCCTGGCCCGTGTGGCCTCGCCCGACTATTTCGATGTGCGCCGCGCGGGCCAGGTGGATCTGACTCGCGCCTTGCGCTCGCCCGGCTCGGCGCTGAAGCCCTTTATCTACGGGCTCGGCTTCGAGGACGGGTTGGTGCACCCCGAAACGCTGATCGAGGATCGGCCAATTCGCTACGGCGACTATGCGCCGGAGAATTTCGATCTGACCTTCCAAGGCACGGTCACGGTGCGCCGCGCGCTGCAGATGTCGCTCAATGTGCCGGCGGTCGCCGTGCTCGATGCGGTGGGCCCGAGCCGGCTGTTGGCGCGGCTCGGCGAAGCCGGTGCATCGCTGCAACTCCCGAAACACGAGACGGCGGGACTGGCGCTGGGCTTGGGCGGCATCGGTGTGCGGTTGATCGATCTCACCGCGCTCTATTCCGGACTTGCCCGTCAAGGCACTGTCGCGCCGCTGCACGAGCGGAACGATGCGCCGGCCTCTCCCGAAAAACGTCTGATGGAGCCGGTCGCGGCTTGGTATGTGGGCGATGTGTTGCGCGGTGCGCCGCCGCCGCCGAACGCGCTTGGCGGGCGCATCGCCTTCAAGACCGGCACTTCTTATGGGTATCGCGATGCCTGGGCGGTCGGCTTCGACGGCAAATACACGATCGGGGTTTGGGTCGGGCGGCCTGACGGCGCACCGGTCACCGGTCTCGTGGGCCGTACGGCGGCCGCGCCGATCCTGTTCGATGCCTTTGCCCGTCTCGCGCAGACACCAAGGATGCTGCCGCCGCCCCCGAACGGCATCCTGTCGTCAAGAACGTCTCAGCTGCCGCCGCCGCTCCGGCGCTTTGCCGCGCGCGGCAATCAGGGCGAGGCGATGACGCCGAAAGTCCGCATCGTCTTTCCGCCGAACGGTGCGAGCCTCGCGCTCTCCTCGGACGGCGCCGCGCTCGACCCTATTGCCATCAAGATCACCGGCGGCACGCCGCCGCTCAATGTGTTGGTCAACGGCCTGCCCTTCGAGACCACCAATGCGCCACGCACCGTGCTCTTCGCCCCGGACGGACCGGGCTTCATGCGCCTCACGGTGACGGACTCGACCGGCGCGGCGGACAGCGTCACGGTGCGGCTGCAGTGAGCGTCAGCTCTTTTTCGATTTGTGCTCGGGCTTGCCTTTGCGTTTGGTGGACGCCATGTCGTCGAGCTCTTTCTCGCTCATCGAGTCGTACATGCTCTTCGAGGCGCCCTTGAGCTCGCTGACCTTTGTCTCACCACGCTTGGCAGCAAGGGCTGCGCCCGCCGCCTTTTGCTGGGCTGCTGATACTGCTGGCATGATTACTCTCCATCGTTTGAACCTCTACGCAAAACGCTTACCCGCCCGCCGTGTTCCAGCACGCAAACCCTTGACGAACCGAGGCCTCCTGCCCACAAACGGCCAATGACCGCGAGCCCCAAGAAGCTGCATATCAAGACCTTCGGCTGCCAGATGAATGCGTACGATTCCGAGCGCATGGCCGAAGCACTTGCGCCCGCCGGCTTCGAGCTGACCGAGGCGATGGGCGACGCCGACCTCGTAATTCTCAACACCTGCCATATCCGCGAAAAGGCGGCCGAGAAGGTCTATTCGGAGCTCGGCCGGGTGCGGAAAAGCAAGGACGCCCGCAAGGCGCAAGGCCGCGACACCATGGTGGCCGTGGCGGGCTGCGTCGCACAGGCCGAGGGCGAGGAGATCATCGCCCGGGCGCCCGTGGTCGACATCGTTGTCGGCCCCCAAAGCCTGCATCGCCTCGCCGATCTCGTGGCGGAGGCGGCATCGACCGGCAAGCGCTCGGTCGAGACGGAATTTCCGGCGGACGAAAAGTTCGCCGCGCTGCCTCAGCGCACGACCGGCAAACGGCAGACATCCGCCTTTGTCACGGTGCAGGAGGGCTGCGACAAATTTTGCACCTTCTGCGTCGTGCCCTATACGCGCGGCGCCGAGTATTCGCGCGGGCCGGACGAGATCGTGGCCGAGGTTGAGCGGCTCGCCGCGCGTGGCGTGCGCGAGGTGACCTTGCTCGGGCAGAACGTGAACGCGTATCACGGCGGGGCCGATGGCGGCTCGTGGCAGCTCGCGCGCCTATTGCAGCGGCTTGCGGAGATCCCTCAGATCGCGCGCCTGCGCTTCACCACCAGCCATCCGCGCGACATGGACGATGACTTGATCGCGCTGTTCGGCGATGAGCCGAAGCTGATGCCGTATCTTCATCTGCCCTATCAGTCGGGCTCCGACCGCATCCTGGCGGCGATGAACCGCAAGCACACGGCCGAAGAGTATGAGGCGCTAATCGCGCGCATTCGCGCCGCCCGGCCCGACCTCGCGCTGTCGACCGACATTATTGTCGGCTTTCCCGGCGAGACCGACGCGGACTTCGAAGACACGCTGGCGCTTGCGCGGCGGGTCGGTTTTGCCCAGGCTTTCTCCTTCAGATACAGCGCGCGGCCGGGCACGCCGGCGGCGAACCTCGAGGGCCAAGTGCCCGAGGCGGTCAAGAAAGAGCGGCTGGCCGTGCTCCAGGCCCTGCTGGAGGAGAGCCGCCATGCCTTCGACCGCGAGACGGTCGGCCGCAGGCTTCCCGTCCTGTTCGAGGCCAAAGGGCGGAAACCCGGGCAGATCACCGGGCGTTCACCCTATCTCCAGGCCGTGCATGTAGAGGGCCCAGAAGCGCTGATTGGCCACATCGCCGAGGTTGACATCTCGGCCGCCGGGCCGAACAGTCTTACCGGTGTCATGAAAACGGAATTTGAATGGCGCGAGCCAGTTCAGGCGGCCGTGTGAACAGCAAGGCCAGCGTTCGGAAAACATCTTTGACGCGCGGACGAGCAGCAGCAGCAAAGCGTCCTGATACGGCGCAAGCCAACGGTGGCGGAGAACCGCTCCTCGTCTATTTCGACGACATCCGGCTCGTGCGCGATCTTCTTGGCGACTATGACGCAAATCTTGCCGTACTCGAGGACCGTCTCGGCATCGAGGCGACAGTCAACGGCAATGCCGTCGCTTTGCGCGGGTCCGAGGAGGCCTGCGCCGCGGCGAAGTCGGTGCTCGAACAACTCTACAGCCGTTTGGCGCAAGGCGAGACGATCGGCGCGGGCGAAGTGGTGGGCGCGATCCGCCACGTGTCCGTGGAAGAGGCGGACGAAGATGGCGCGCCTAGCGTGTCCGTGCCGCCGGCATCGCAGATCCGTACCCGCAAACGGCTCATCACCGCGCGCACGCCGGCGCAAAGCGCCTATCTCGACTCGCTGCAACGCAACGACCTGGTGTTCGCGACCGGGCCCGCCGGCACCGGTAAGACCTATCTCGCGGTGGCTTTTGCCGCCGCCTGCCTGGAGGCCGGGCGCTGCGACCGGTTGATCCTGTCGCGGCCAGCCGTCGAGGCCGGAGAACGGCTGGGCTTCCTGCCCGGTGACATGCGCGAGAAGGTCGACCCCTATTTGCGCCCGCTTTATGATGCCCTCGATGACGTGCTTGCCCCCGAACGGGTCGAACGCGGGCTTGCCACGGGCGTGATTGAGATCGCGCCGCTGGCCTTCATGCGCGGACGCACCCTGTCCCACGCCATGGTCATTCTCGACGAGGCGCAGAATTGCACGGCCGTGCAGCTCAAGATGTTCCTCACGCGGATCGGCGAAGGGAGCAAGATGATCGTGACCGGTGATCCCACCCAGGTCGACCTGCCGCCCGGTAAGGATTCCGGCCTCCACGAGGCCATCGAGATCCTGCGCGGAATCGACGAGATCGACCATATCGCCTTCAACAAGGCTGACGTGGTGCGCCGCGAACTCGTCGGCCGGATCGTCGAGGCCTACGAGGCCGCCCCCAAGGAGCACGGCCCCAAGGAGCCCGCTCCGGAGACCGAGCGAAACCGATGAGCGAAGACGGCCCTAGTCGCAACATCCAGGAGCCTCCGCAGGCGGCGACGCTGGCGGTCGAGGTGGTGCGCCATGGCGATGCCTGGGCCGAGGGCCTCGTCAGCGATGCCGCGCTGGAGCTTGCCGCGCGGGCGGCCTTTGCCCAGGCCACACCGAAAGCACCACGTGCTTACGAAATTGCCATTCTCTTGACCGACGATGCGGAAATGCAGGAGCTCAATCAAACTTGGCGGGGCAAGGACGCGCCCACCAACGTGCTGTCGTTTTCGGCCGGCGATGGGGCTGGCGAGGACGGCGCGGTCGGCGATGTCGTTATTGCCTATGAAACGACGCAACGGGAAGCGGAAGAAACGGGTATCACGCTTTCCGATCACACCGGTCATCTCGTGGTCCACGGTGTCCTCCACCTCCTCGGCTTCGATCATCTCAACGACGTGGAAGCCGAGAAGATGGAAGACCTGGAAAGAAAAGCGCTGGCCTCACTTGGTATTGCCGACCCCTATGAACGCGGGGACGAGGCCGGCCTTGCGGAGGTGACTTGATGAGCAACCCCTCGCCCGAGCGCGCGCTCGACACCGAGCAAGCGCGCCGCGCCGACGAGGAGTCGAGTTGGTTCGATCGGTTGTTGCAGACATTTGGTCTTGGCGACGAGCCGGACCTGCGTGAACTGATCGAGGACGCGCTTGCCCGCAGCAAGAGCGATACTCTGAGCGCGCAAGAGCGCAACATGCTGCTCCGTATTTTGCGGTTCGGCGCACTCACGGTCGAAGACGTCATGGTACCACGCGCCGATATCGTTGCGGTGGACGACAGCGTGAGCATCGACGAGTTGTTGCGCGTGTTTCGCAAGGCGGAGCATTCGCGCCTGCCGGTTTATCGCGAGACGCTCGACGATCCGCGCGGCATGATCCACATCCGGGATCTCATGTCGTGGATCACCGAGGAGGCGAATGGCGGCGAAGATGACGGAATCGATCTGGGCAAGGTCGATCTCAAGCACAGCGTCGGCTCCATCAGAATCGCGCGCGAGCTCATTTACGTGCCCGCCTCCATGTCGGTGCTCGACCTGCTGTTAAAGATGCAGACTTCGCAACTCCATTTGGCGCTCGTGGTCGACGAATATGGCGGCACGGACGGGCTCGTCTCGATCGAGGATCTTGTGGAGGAGGTCGTTGGCGACATTGCGGACGAGCATGACGTGGAGGAAGAACCGCTGATCCGGATCGACCCCCGGCTCGGACTGATCTGCGATGCGCGCACGCCGGTGGAGGATCTCGAGGAGCATCTCGGCGTGGCGCTGGTGACCGACGAGCAGGAAGAGGACATCGATACGCTGGGCGGCGTGGTGTTCTCGATTACCGGCCGCATCCCGTCCCGCGGCGAGCTGGTGCATCACCCCACCGGCATCGAGTTCGAGGTTCTGGATGCCGACCCGCGCCGCATCAAGAAGCTGCGCATTCACGTCCCGAAAGAGCTGGAAGCAGCCAACGCCGAGACCAAGGCGGGACAGAGCGCCTCCTAGGTGTCTTTTCCAACCGCCAACTTGACCGTCATGTCCCGTGCTGCGGCCTGGGTTGGCGGGCTCAAGGGCGTGAAACGGGCCGGGCTTGCCGTCCTTCTCGGCGCCGTGGCCGTGCTTGCCTTCACGCCCGTGCATGTCTGGCCCGTCCTATTCGTCAGCTTCGGTAGCCTCGTCTGGCTGTTCGATGGCTGTTACGCGTCTCAGGAGACGCTGGGCCGACGCTTGAAATGCGCCGGGCTCACCGGCTTTTGCTTCGGCTTCGGATTCTTCCTCGCCGGGCTCTACTGGATCGCCGAGGCTTTCCTCGTCGAGCCCTGGCGGCATGGCTGGCTGATCCCCCTGGTCATGACGGCGATGCCTGGCGGCATGGCGCTGTTCTTCGCCGCGGCGAGCGTTCTCGCCATGGCCTTGTGGCGGCCCGGCCCGGCCCGCGTCTTCGCCCTGGCTATTGCCTTTGGCCTTGCCGAATACGCCCGCGGCCACGTCCTCACCGGACTCCCTTGGAACCTGATCGGCTACGGCCTTCTGCCCGAAGGTCCCATGATGCAGATGGCCGCGCTGCTCGGCGTCTACGCTCTGAGCCTCATGGCCGTCCTTCTGTTCGCGGCGCCAGCTGCGATCTGGGACGCCAAAGGCGGCCCAAGCCGGGGAACGGCGGCGCTCGCCGGGGTTCTCCTTATCGCGCTGGGGCTTGGCTATCTGTGGGGCGACCGGCGGCTCGCCGCTGCTTCGAAGGAGACCACGAATGTTCGCCTGCGCATCGTTCAGGCCAATATCGATCAAGCCGACAAGTGGCGTCCCGAGAACAGCGCCGAAATCTTCGCCGACTATCTGGATCTCACACAGGCCACGGGGCTCGAAGACATCGATTTGGTCATCTGGCCCGAGACGGCTTTGCCCTTCTACCTCGCCGATACGTCGGACGCGCTGGATGCGCTGGGTGAGGTCCTACCTTCGGGAAGTTCGTTGCTCGTCGGCGCGGCGCGCGTGGTGGCTGACAGAGACGCCTCCGGAACGCTCGCCGCGCGTCGCGTCTATAACAGCCTGCTTGTCGTCGATGACCGAGGTCTCGTGCGCGCCAGCTACGACAAGATTCACCTCGTGCCGTTCGGCGAGTATTTGCCGTTTCAGGATTTTCTCGAAAGCCTCGGCTTCATGCAGATGACCGGCGTGCGCGGCGGCTTTAGCGAGGGCACCGGCCCGCGCATTCTACAAATCCCTGGGGCGCCGCCGGTGCGTCCGCTGATTTGCTACGAGATCATTTTTCCCGATGAGGTCGTCCCCAAGGCTGAACGGCCGGGCTGGTTGCTCAACGTTACCAATGACGCCTGGTTCGGATCGAGTGCAGGGCCCTACCAGCATTTCCATCAAGCGCAGGTCCGCGCCGTCGAGCAGGGCCTGCCCGTAATACGCGCCGCCAACACGGGAATCTCGGCGGTGATCGATCCTTACGGCCGGATTCTCGCCGAGATCGGTCTCGGCGAGAAAGGACTCATCGACGCAGGCTTGCCCAAAGTGGGCCCGAGAACATCTTTTTCATCATTGGAAATCCGACCTGAATTCTTGCTGTTGTTACTCACGATCCTTGGCTGGATTGTTTGCCGCAGGAGGCGCAAGGTTGCAAACTTGACGGGTTCAGGAGCCGCCCCTATGAACCACCGCGGGAAGGGGAAGTCCCACCAAGACTCTGACCAAACTTACGTTTTTGGCGGCAAGGACCTAGAGACAGCGAATGGCAGGAAAGAAGCCTAACCCCGTTGACACGCACGTGGGGAGTAGAGTGCGGTTGCGTAGAATGCTGCTTGGCATGAGCCAAGAGCGCCTAGGTGAGGCCATGGGACTGACCTTTCAGCAGGTTCAGAAATACGAAAAGGGCGTGAATCGCATCGGCGCGAGCCGCCTGTTTCAAATCTCCAAGATCCTCGACGTCCCGATACAGTTCTTCTTTGAAGAAGCGCCCTATGTCGGCGAACCGGGGCAAGCGCCCGGAATGGCTGAGCCGGAGTCCGAGGGCTTCATCCTCGAGTTCCTGAACAGCCGGGAAGGTCTCGAACTCAACCGGGCGTTCGTCAAGATTGGCGACGCGAAGGTTCGCAAGAGCGTGGTCGAATTGGTCCGCTCTTTGGGTTCGAGCCAAGGAACCAAATAGATACCGCGCAAAAAGTTGCCGGGGGTTGACCTCAGGCGCAGCGGTTGTCAGAACCGGCCCGTTCGTGCGGTCGCCGGCCGTTATTTTTATTCTATTGGGGGTGACCAGTGTCCCGAGGAAATTACCTCTTCACCAGTGAATCCGTGTCGGAAGGCCATCCCGACAAGGTATGCGACCGCATTTCCGATGCCGTCGTCGATCTCTATCTGGCCGCCGACCCGCATTCGCGCGTGGCCTGCGAAACGCTCGTGACCACGAACCGCATCGTTCTTGCGGGTGAGGTACGCGGACCCGAGAGCGTCAGCTCCGACAGCATCGAGAAAGCAGCGCGGAACGCGGTCCGCGAGATTGGTTACGAGCAAGACGGCTTCCATTGGAAGAACGCCGAGTTCCAGAACTATCTGCACGAGCAGTCGGTCGACATCGCCCAGGGCGTGGATGCCGACGAGGCTAGCGACAAAGACGAGGGCGCCGGCGACCAGGGCATCATGTTCGGCTATGCCTGCCGCGAGACCGAGCCACTCATGCCGGCACCGATCTTCTATTCGCACCAAATCCTGCACGAGATGGCGAAGGCCAGGCATTCGGGCCGCTCGCCGGAACTCGGTCCCGACTCCAAGAGCCAGGTGACCCTGGTTTATGAGGACGGCAAGCCTTTGCGCGCCGACTCCATCGTGGTCTCGACCCAGCACAGCGAGGACGCGACCCAGGAGCGCATCAGAGAGATCGTCACGGGCTTGATCGACGAGGTGATGCCCAAGGGCTGGGTCGATGGCAGCACCCAGATCTACGTCAATCCGACCGGCCGATTTGTCATCGGCGGACCGGACGGCGACGCCGGGCTCACGGGCCGCAAGATCATCGTCGACACCTATGGCGGCGCGGCCCCTCATGGCGGCGGCGCCTTCTCCGGCAAGGATCCGACCAAGGTCGACCGTTCGGCCGCCTATGCGGCGCGTTACCTCGCCAAGAACGTGGTCGCCGCGGGCCTTGCCGACAAATGCACTCTGCAAGTCTCTTACGCGATCGGCGTGTCGCAGCCGCTGTCGCTTTATGCCGATCTGCACGGCTCTGGCAGCGTCCCGGAGGACAAGCTCGAGGCCGCGTTGCGGGAAGTGATGGATCTCAGCCCGCGCGGTATTCGCGAGCATCTGGGGCTCAGCCGTCCGATCTACGAGCGCACGGCCGCCTACGGTCATTTCGGCCGTCAGACCGACAATGACGGGGGCTTCTCCTGGGAGGGCCTCGACCTGGTCGAGCCGATCCGCGGCGCGTTGAGCTAGGCGCCTTCTTTCAGAACTGATCGCGGATGGCCGGGCTTGCCCGGCCATTTTGCGTTTTGGGTGGAAAAATGCGCTTAAGCCCGGCACAAGGCCGGACATGGCGATGGATGGCGAAGGCGAGTCTCGGCTGCTGAGGTCCTATGGGCGGCGCAAGGGCAAGCGCTTGAGCCCGCGCAAGGAGCGTCTCCTCGCCGAGTTGCTGCCTGAGCTCCGCCCTGATCTTGCGAGCCCCGCTCCGCAAGATCTCCGCACCCTCTTTGCCGTTCCGGTCGAGGCCGTGTGGCTCGAGATCGGCTTCGGGTCGGGCGAGCATCTGCTGTGGCAGGCGCAGCACAATCCCAAAGTCGGCATTATCGGGTGCGAGCCCTTCATCAACGGCGCCGCGAGTCTCCTCGGTGAGATCGAAACCAAAGGGCTCAAGAACATCCGCGTCCACGATGGGGATGCACGCGACGTGCTTGCCTGGTTGCCCCCAGGCTCGATCGCGCGCGCTTTCATCCTCTTCCCCGATCCTTGGCCGAAGAAGCGGCAAGCCAAGCGGCGGCTGGTCTCGCCGGAGCTGGCGGCGTCCCTCGCCTGGGTCATAAAGCCGGGCGGCGAGCTCCGCTTTGCCAGCGACGACGGGGACTATGCGGGTCAAGCCTTGCTCGCGATCAATGGCAGCGGCGCCTTTGAATGGCTCGCCCGAAAGGCCGTCGATTGGCGGGCGCGGCCCGCGGATTGGCCGGAAACCCGTTATGAGCGGAAGGCCTTGAGCGGGGGGAAGCCCGTTTATCTGAGCTGGCGGCGTTGCTAAGAAAGGAACCGGCCATGCGCGCACTCGCCCTCGCCTTCGCGATCCTCCTTTTGCCGGCCACGGCGGCCGCGGCCGACATCTCCGCGGCCTGCTACTCCGATTGCGAGTCGCGGACCACATCGAACCCCGAATATAAGGCCTGCCTGGCGCGTGCGGCGGACGCCCCCGACGTGGAGCTCAACCGGGCCTACACGGCGCTGAAAGCTGCCATCGGTCGGTTCGCAAAGGAGATGGGCCTATCGCGACGCCAACTGCACCTTCAAGGACCAGCTTGCCTTCGGGGGCACCTCGATCGGCGGCAACTATTCGGCCTGCCTGTGCGCTCTGAGCCTGGAACGGGCGCAAGACTTCGCCCGCATCACCAAGCACCTGATCCCAATCGATTAGAAACCACCGGAAAATGGACTCCCAAGCGGCCGAACGCCGCTTGAAACCTCTGAAAAAGTACGTATATTACGGCTCGAAACTCATGATGGATTTTGTCAGGAGTGGGCGGTGGCCCGCTCCTTTTTGTTATGGCCCACGCCTTTTTGGCTGTTCGGGGCCTTCGAGCCCTGCCGTTGATGCCGAGCACTGCGACACCTAAGGATCGCCGCTTTACCCAGGAGACGGGACAGGAGCGCGCCGTCGCCGATCTTGCAGAGCCCGTGCTCGAAGAGCTCGGCTTTCGCCTGGTGCGGATCAAGGTTTCAGGCCGCGATGGCGGCACGGTGCAGATCATGGCCGAGCGGCCGAACGGTGAAATGTCAGTGGACGATTGCGCGACCATCAGCCGGAGACTGTCTCCCGTGTTCGACGCCTACAACCCGATGCCGGGAACTTACCACTTGGAGGTTTCCTCGCCCGGCATTGACCGGCCACTGGTCAGGCCGAGCGACTTCGCATCATGCGTCGGTAGCAATGCCAAGGTCGAGTTGAGGGAGCCGGTCGACGGGCGCAAGCGTTTCAAGGGCAGAATCGCGGACGTGCTCGACGACGAGGTACATTTGAAGATCGAGCTGGAAGACACGGCCGAACCCGTAATCATCGGCCTCCCCTTCTCGCTCATCAGCGAGGCGAAGCTTATCGTCGACCCCGACGGCTTAAGGTCAGACCTTTCGGGCGAAAAGCCCGTGCATTGAATTTCACGCGAAGGGCATTTTGGCTCTCGCAATGAACACAACTTGAGTTGGAGGCTAGAGAATGTCTCAGGCAGGCGTCAGCGCCAATAGGCTGGAGCTCTTGCAGATCGCCGATGCGGTCGCACGCGAAAAAGCGATCGACCGCGAGGTGGTGATCACCGCCATGGAAGACGCCATCCAGAAGGCCGCGAAGTCCCGCTATGGCAGCGAGAACGAGATCAAGGCCGAGGTGGATCCCAAGACCGGCGAAATTTCGCTGGCGCGGCTCTTGGAGGTGGTCGAGGACGTGACCTTGGAGGCCACGCAAATCTCGCTCGCCGAAGCGCGCCGCAAGAACCCGGCCGCACAGGTGGGCGACTTCATCGCCGAGCCGTTGCCGCCGCTCGATTTCGGCCGCGTCGCGGCACAGAACGCGAAGCAGGTGATCGTGCAGAAGGTGCGCGAGGCCGAGCGCGAGCGCCAATACGACGAGTACAAGGACCGCGTCGGCGAGATCGTGAACGGCATCGTCAAGCGCGTCGAATATGGCAACGTGATCGTGGATCTCGGCCGGGCCGAGGCCATCGTGCGGCGCGACGAAACGCTGCCGCGCGAGAACTTCCGCTATGGCGACCGCGTCCGGGCCTATGTCTACGACGTGCGCCGCGAGCAGCGCGGGCCCCAGATCTTCCTGTCGCGCACGCATTCGGAATTCATGGCGAAGCTATTCGCTCAGGAAGTGCCCGAGGTCTACGAAGGCATCGTCACCATCAAGTCGGTGGCGCGCGATTCGGGCAGCCGCGCCAAAATCGCCGTGGTGTCGCGTGACGCCTCCATCGACCCCGTGGGCGCCTGCGTCGGCATGCGCGGCAGCCGCGTGCAGGCCGTGGTGAACGAGCTTCAGGGCGAGAAGATCGACATTATCTCGTGGTCGCCGGATGCCGCGACTTTCATCGTGAACGCACTGGCGCCGGCCGAAGTGGTCAAGGTGGTGCTCGACGAGGATGCGGAGCGCATTGAGGTCGTCGTGCCCGACCAGCAGCTATCTCTGGCTATCGGCCGCAAGGGCCAGAACGTGCGGCTTGCCTCCCAGCTCACCGGTTGGGACATCGATATCATGACGGAAGCCTCGGAGTCGGAGCGCCGCCAGGCGGAATTCGCCGAGCGTTCGGCGACATTCATGGAAGCGCTCGACGTGGACGAGGTGATCGCGCAGCTGCTCGCCTCGGAGGGGTTCTCTTCCGTGGACGAAGTGGCTTTCGTGGAGCCTACCGAAATCTCCTCGATCGAAGGCTTTGACGAAGAGACCGCCGGCGAGATCCAGACCCGCGCACGCGAGCACCTGGAGAAGTTGGAGGCCGAGCTCGACGCCAAGCGCAAGGAGCTGGGCGTCGCCGACGAGCTGATGGAGATTCCTGGCCTCAACACGGCGATGCTCGTGGCGCTCGGTGAGAACGAGGTGAAGACCGTCGAGGACCTGGCCGATTGCGCCACCGACGATCTCGCCGGCTGGAGCGAGCGCCAGGAGAAGGAGACCACCCGCCACGCGGGCTTCCTCGACGGATTTGGCGTCACCCGGCCGCAATGCGAGGACCTGATCCTTGCCGCACGGGTGAAAGCCGGCTGGATCGAAGAGGCCGACCTGCTCCATCCGGAGGAGGAGGCCGCGGGCGAAGGCGAAGGCGAGGCCGAGGCGGGTGCCGAGGCCGGGGCGGAGGCAGAAGCGGGCGAGGCGCCCGCGGCCGATGACGCGCCTGCGTCATGAGGCGGTTAGGAGACAGGGCGTTTGCTAGAGGCGGCGGAGCACAACGGGACGCGGGCGAAGCGAGCGGCGGAAACGTCGCGCCGCTGCGCCGTCTTGCGCGCCCAGCGTTCTAAGGACGACCTCATCCGCTTTGTGCTCGGGCCCGACGGCACGATCGTCCCCGACCTGAAAGAGAAGCTTCCCGGCCGGGGCGTGTGGCTCACGGCAGCCCACGAGACGGTGGCCGAAGCGGTCAAACGCAAGGCCTTTGGGCGAGCACTGAAGACTGACGCCAAAACGCCGGACACGCTTGCCGACCAGGTGGGGCAACTCCTCACCGAGGCCGCGCTGGGCGCGCTTTCGATGGCAAATAAGGCTGGCAGCGTGGTTTTCGGACATAGCAAGGTCGAGGAAGCCCTGAGCAAAGGGCGCGTCGTTGCCCTGATCCACGCTTCCGATGCGGCCGACGATGGTTGCCGGAAACTCGACGGAAAGGCGCTCAGCACCACCGGCGGACAGGGCATTCCAGCCATTCGCGCTTTCACCGCGGATGAATTGGGTTTGGCATCGGGCCGGGCAAATGTGATACATGCTGCCCTAATCCAGAGCGGAGCGGCTCGAAAGTTCCTCGCGGCAGCCTCGCGCGTCGAGCGCTACCGCACGGGTGTTTCCGCATTTGCGGATCAAAACGGATCGGATACGGACCAAGAATGAGTGAAACGAACGAGACCGACGGCAAGACTCGCGGGCGCAAGATGACGCTCAACGTGCGCCGAACCGTGGAATCCGGCCATGTGCGCCAGAGCTTTAGCCATGGACGCTCGAAGTCCGTCGTGGTCGAGAAGAAGAAGCGCCGGGTGGTCGGCTCTGGCGGCGCGACCGCGCAGCCCGCCGAGGAGCCGAAAGTCGAGCCGAAGGCCAAAGCCAAGGCCGCGCCCTCCCCGGCCGCGCCGAAGCCAGCCGAGGAGAAGCAGCGGCGCTCCGGCGTCGTCCTGAAACAGCTCTCCGACGAGGAGAAGGACGCCCGCGCCAAGGCGTTGGCCGAGTCGAAGGTCCGGCAGGCCGAAGAGAAGGTCCGCGCCAAGGAGACCGAGGCCCAGGAGGCCGAGCTCGCCGAGCAGCGCGCCGCGGAAGCCAAAACGGCCGAGGAGCTCAAGCGCCAGGAAGAAGAAAAGAAGGCCGCCGAGGAGAAGGCAAAGCCCAAGGCCGAGGAGCCGCCCCGCAAGCATCTCAAGCAGGAGATGGAGGAGCAGCCCCAGCGCACGCCCGACGCCCGTCACAAGAAGGGCACGCCCACGCCCCGCCGTGGCGATGAGCGGCGCGTCCGTGGCCGTCTCACCATCACCAACGCGCTCGACGAGGAGCAACGCCAGCGGAGCCTCGCCTCGCTGAAGCGTCACCGCGAGCGCCAGAAGAAGCAAGTCACCGGCCCGCAATCCACGCAGAAGATCGCGCGCGAGGTGGTGGTCCCCGAAGTCATCACCATCCAGGAACTCGCCAATCGCATGGCCGAGCGCGGCGTCGAAATCATCAAGTTCCTGATGAAGGACGGCGAGATGCACAAGATCACCGATGTGATCGATTCCGACACGGCGCAGCTCATAGCCGAGGAATTTGGGCACACCGTTCGCCGCGTGTCCGAGGCCGACGTCGAAGAGGGCTTTATCGGCGAGGCCGACAGCGCCGAGGATCTCGAGCCCCGCGCGCCGATCGTCACCATCATGGGCCATGTCGACCACGGCAAGACCTCGCTGCTCGACGCCATCCGCGCGGCGAATGTCGTCAGCCAAGAGGCCGGCGGGATCACCCAGCATATCGGCGCCTATCAGGTTAAGCTGCCGACGGGTCAGAAGGTGACCTTCATCGATACGCCGGGCCACGAGGCGTTCACCGCCATGCGCGCCCGCGGCGCCAAGGTCACCGACATCGTCATCCTCGTGGTGGCGGCGGACGACGGCGTGAAGCCGCAGACCATCGAGGCCATCAACCACGCCAAGGCCGCCGAGGTGCCGCTGATCGTCGCCATCAACAAGATCGACAAGCAGGGTGCCGACCCGCAACGCGTCCGCACGGAACTGCTCAGCCACGAAATCGTGGTGGAGAGCATGGGCGGCGACACGCTTGAGCTCGAGGTCTCGGCCTTGAAGAAGACCGGTCTCGACAAATTGCTCGAGGCGATCGTGCTGCAAGCCGAGGTTCTTGAGCTTACCGCCAATCCCGACCGTGCCGCCGATGGCGTTGTCGTCGAGGCAAAGCTGGAGCGCGGCCGCGGTCCGGTGGGCACCGCGCTCATTCAACGGGGCACGCTCAGGCTCGGCGACATCATCGTTGCAGGCTCCGCCTGGGGCCGCGTGCGGGCGCTGATCAACGATGTGGGCGAACAGGCGAAAGAGGCTGGACCCTCCGTGCCGGTCGAGGTGCTTGGCTTCGATTCCGCGCCGGAAGCGGGCGATCAGTTCGCCGTGGTGGAGAGCGAGGCGCGCGCCCGTGAAATCACCGATTACCGCGATCGCGAGCGGCGCAAGCGGCTGGCGGTGGCCGGCCAGCGCGGCAGCCTCGAACAGATGATGACCCAGCTCAAAGAGACCGGCATTCAAGAGTTCACGCTGGTCATCAAGGGCGACGTGCAAGGCTCGGTCGAGGCCATCTTGGCAGCGCTCGCCAAGCTCGGCACCGACGAGGTCCGGGCGCGCATCGTGCATGCGGGCGTCGGCGGTATCACCGAGTCGGACGTGTCGCTGGCATCGACATCGGGCGCCGTGCTGCTCGCCTTCAACGTGCGCGCCAATGCACAGGCCCGCGAGCATGCCGAGCGGGACGGCATCGAGATTCGCCAATACGCGGTCATCTACGATCTGGTCGACGACATCAAGCAAGCCATGTCCGGCCTGCTTGCGCCCACGGTGCGCGAGACCTTCCTCGGCAATGCCGAGATCCTGGAAGTGTTCAACATCTCCAAGGTCGGCAAGGTCGCCGGTTGCCGCGTGACCGAAGGCAAGGTCGAGCGCGGCGCCCATGTGCGGCTTATTCGCGACAATGTCGTGGTACACGAGGGCAAGCTCTCCACGCTCAAGCGCTTCAAGGACGAGGTGAAAGAGGTGGTGGTCGGCCAGGAATGCGGCATGGCGTTCGAAGGCTACCAGGACATGCGCCAGGGCGACGTCATCGAATGCTTCGACGTCGAGCACATCGAGCGCACGCTCTAGCATGACGCGTCATGGTGAGGTGCGCGGGCCGCCCTTCGAGGCTCGCCCCTCACGATGACGGCTGGGCCTCTAGCCACGCGGCCCTCAACCCGAGACTGAACCCATGACGCGAGACAAATGACACGAGACAAGGGCGCCAAGCCGCAAAGCCAACGCCAATTGAAGGTCGGTGAACTGGTCCGCCATGCGCTGGCGGAGATCTTCTCGCGTGGCGAGGTGGTGGACGAGGTGATCGTGCGGCACTCTCTCACCGTGCCCGAGGTCCGCATGTCGCCTGACCTCAAGCTCGCCACGGCCTACGTGATGCCGCTCGGTGGCGGCGAGGCCGACGAAGTGGTCGCACATCTCGAAAAGCACAAGCGCTTCTTGCGCGGCGAGGTGGCGAAACGCGTGAGCCTGAAATTCATGCCGGAGCTCCGCTTCAAGCAAGATACCTCCTTTGCGACATCGGCGCGCATCGACGAGCTCCTCGCCTCGCCCGCGGTCGCCCGCGACCTCGACGACGACTAGCGGCCGAGGGGCGACACCAATGGCGCGGCGGCGCAAGGGCCAAGCGGTAAGCGGCTGGCTGATCCTGGACAAGCCCGAAGGCATGACCTCGACCAGGGCGGTGGGCCGCGTGCGCTGGCTCTACGATGCGGTCAAGGCCGGCCACGCCGGAACGCTCGATCCGCTCGCTACCGGCATCCTGCCGATTGCCTTCGGGGAGGCCACCAAGACGGTGCCCTTCGCGGTCGAAGGCCGGAAGGCCTATCGCTTCACCGTGCGTTTCGGCGCCGAGACCGACACGGATGACACGGAGGGCAAGGTGACGGAGACCTCCGATCGCCGCCCGACAGCAGCCGAAATCGAGGCGGTGCTGCCCCAGTTCACCGGCGCCATTTCTCAAGTCCCGCCGCGCTACTCGGCCCTCAAGGTGGAAGGCGCGCGGGCCTACGATCTCGCCCGCAACGAGGAAGAGTTCGAGCTCGCGCCCCGGATCGTGACCGTCGACCGGCTCAGGCTGGTGGACCTCCCCGACCCCGACCATGGCGTGCTGGAGGCCGAGTGCGGCAAGGGGACCTATGTCCGGGCGCTGGCCCGCGATCTCGGCCGCGCTCTTGGATGCCTGGGTCACGTATCGGCCTTGCGGCGGACCCGGGTTGGCAGCTTCACGGAGGCGGAGGCCGTCACACTCGAAGAGGTCGAGGCCGCCGCCCAAGAGAGCCGGGAGGCGGCCTTGCCCCTGCTCCGGCCGGTGGAGACGGCCCTCCAGGACCTGCCGGCGCTCAATCTGAGCAGCGCCGACGCGGCCAGGCTTCGGCAGGGCCAGGCCGTGCTGCTGCGGGGACGGGATGCGCCGATCATGACCGGGCCCGTTTATGCGGTTTCCAAGGGCGCTTTGGTGGCCTTGGGCGAGGTGGCCCAAGGGGAATTCAGGCCCCGGCGAATCTTTAACCCCAAAGGCTAAAAGGCCATAAATTCCGCTGGTCTAAAGCCCGATAATCCCTATAGTGCGGCGCAGCGTGCGGGCGCCGATTTACGGCCTTTTTCCGCGCGTCTTCAGAACCGACCGTGCTGGACGACATCCCGGCTCGGCCCTGTCAAAAACCCTCAAATAGCAAGGATATCCCGATGTCGGTTAGCGCTGAGCGCAAGCAAGAGCTCATCAAAGAGTACGCGACCAAGACAGACGATACCGGATCGCCAGAGGTCCAGGTCGCGATCCTGACGGAACGCATCACCAATCTTACCGAGCATTTCAAAACGCACGGCAAGGACAACCATTCGCGTCGCGGGCTGCTGAAAATGGTCAGCCAGCGTCGCCGTCTGCTCGATTACGTCAAGGCAGCCGATCAGGACAGATATCAGAAGCTCATCAGCCGGCTCGGTATTCGCCGTTAGCCGTCTGCCGCGGAACCGCGGCGGGCTTGAGCTTCCATGGATTATGAACGGGCAGCCCTTGCACCACCGGGTGTCAGGGCAACCTTACCTTTCCCCACACATTGGGACACGCACATGTTCGATAAACACACCGTAGAAATCGAGTGGGCCGGACGCCCGCTCAAACTCGAGACCGGGCGCATCGCCCGTCAGGCCGACGGCGCCGTGCTCGCCACCTATGGCGAGACTTGCGTTCTCGCCACCGTCGTTTCGGCCAAGCAGGAAAGGGCCGGCATCGACTTTTTTCCTCTTACCGTGAATTACCAAGAGAAGACCTTTGCCGCGGGCAAGATTCCCGGCGGCTATTTCAAGCGCGAGGGACGCCCGACCGAGAAGGAAACCCTCACGTCACGCCTGATCGACCGGCCGATCCGTCCGCTGTTCGCCAAGGGCTTCAGGAACGATACCCAAGTCATCACCACCGTGCTATCGCACGACATGGAAAATGACCCCGACATCGTCGCCCTGGTCGCCGCGTCCGCGGCGCTGACGCTCTCCGGCGTCCCGTTCCTCGGGCCCATCGGCGCGGCCCGTGTCGGCTATATCGAAGGCAAGTATGTCGTCAACCCGATGGTCGACGAGATGCCCGAGACGCAGCTCGACCTGATCGTCGCCGGCACCGCCGACGCCGTGCTGATGGTCGAATCGGAAGCCAAGGAGCTGCCCGAGGACATCATGCTGGGTGCGGTGATGCACGGGCATGAGCATTTCCAGCCGGTGCTCGAGGCGATCGTCAAGCTCGCCGAGCGCGCCGCCAAGGAACCGTGGGCGCTCAAGGAAACCGACAATGCCGACATGGTCGGCCAGGTACGCGGTCTCGCCGAAAGCGGCTTGCGCGAAGCCTACTCCATCGCCTCGAAGCAAGAGCGCCGCGACGGCATCTCTCAGGTGAAGGAGAAGGTGGTCACCGAGCTCGTCCCGGAGGACGACGACGGCAGCATCGCCGGCAAGGTGTCTGGCGCGTTTAAGGAAGCCGAGAAGGACATTGTCCGCGGCAGCATCCTCGACACCAAGAAGCGTATCGATGGCCGCGACCTGGTCACGGTGCGGCCCATCTCATGCGAGGTCGGCATCCTGCCGCGCACGCATGGTAGCGCGCTGTTCACCCGCGGCGAGACGCAAGCACTGGCCGTCACCACGCTCGGTACCGGCGAGGACGAGCAGTTCGTCGATGCACTGGCCGGCACCTACAAAGAGACGTTCATGCTGCACTACAACTTCCCGCCCTACTCGGTCGGCGAAGCGGGCCGCATGGGCTCTCCGGGGCGCCGCGAGATCGGTCACGGCAAGCTGGCCTGGCGGGCGATCCACCCGGTGCTGCCCGACCGCGAGCAGTTCCCCTACACCATCCGTGTGGTCTCCGAGGTCACCGAGTCGAACGGCTCCTCCTCCATGGCCACGGTGTGCGGTTCCTCGCTCGCCATGATGGACGCGGGCGTACCGCTGAAGCGTCCGGTGGCGGGTATCGCCATGGGCCTCATCAAGGAGGGCGAGAAGTACGCCGTCCTGTCCGACATTCTCGGTGACGAGGACCATCTCGGCGACATGGACTTCAAGGTAGCCGGTACATCCGAGGGCGTCACATCGCTCCAGATGGACATCAAGATCACCGGCATCACCGAGGAGATCATGAAGATCGCGCTCGACCAAGCGAAGGACGGGCGCTTGCATATCCTCGGCGAGATGGACAAGGCGCTTAACGCGGCGCGGCCCGAGCTCGGCGAATATGCCCCGCGCATCGAGACGATCCACATTCCGACCGACAAGATCCGCGAAGTGATCGGTACGGGCGGTTCGGTGATCCGCGAGATCGTGGCCGAGTCCGGCGCCAAGATCGACATCTCGGACGACGGGACGGTCAAGATCGCTTCGTCCAACGCGGAGTCGATCCGCGCGGCCATCGCCCGCATCAAGGGCATCGCTGCGGAGCCCGAGGCCGGCGAGATCTACGAAGGCAAAGTCGTGAAGGTGATGGAGTTCGGCGCGTTCGTGAACTTCTTCGGCCCCAAGGACGGCCTGGTGCATATCTCGCAGTTGGCGGAAGGACGCCCGAACGCCGTGACCGACGTCGTCAAGGAAGGCGACAAGGTATGGGTCAAGCTGCTGGGCTTCGACGAGCGCGGCAAGGTGCGCTTGTCGATGAAGGTCGTCGACCAGGAGACCGGCAAGGAAAAGCAAGTCGCCGAGGCCAGCTAGACCGGGGACTTTTCCGCCAGATCGAGACGATGAGAGGGGCGCTTCGGCGCCCCGATCCTTTTGCGCTGCCGGCTAGCTGTTGGGCGCTATGGGAGCCTTGGCATCCTTGGCGCAACGCGTGCCGACGATCGTGTACTTATTGTTCTTGAGCTGCCAAGCGGCGCCTTCCGCCTGGCTTTCCCGGATGCAGGACACCACGTCGGTATATTCCTTCTCCGGAATCTTGAACTCCTGGCACTGCTCTCCAGTAGCCGCCAGACACACCATGACTACGACTTCGAACATGATTCCTCCTACGAGCGGCCTCGGCTTGCGCGCCTGGGGCACGCTGGTCCGCTTTCTATATGGTTGCCGAACGGGGTAAAGTTGTGACCGGTCCCTGTCAACATCCAGGGTGCGATAGGCTTACTGGGCGCTATTGCGCGGCCTCGCGCGGGGCCACCTTCTCCAC
Source organism: uncultured Alphaproteobacteria bacterium (assembly GCA_963825655.1). GTDB lineage: Bacteria > Pseudomonadota > Alphaproteobacteria > Rhizobiales > Methyloligellaceae > Methyloceanibacter. Next base: position 420,984 of record CAWGTS010000005.1, on the reverse strand, counting down.
GGCATTCTCAAGCTCCTCGGCGCGTTCCATCGCCTTGAGCGCGTCCAGGTCTGGCATGAACGTGGTCGAGTAGCCGCAATCCACGAAATGCACCTCGCCGGTGACGGCGCCCGACAGATCAGACAGGAGATACAGCGCGGCCCCGCCAACCTCATCGAGGGTGGGCGAGCGGCGCATGGGCGCATGCCGCTGCTGGTAGTGGAACAGGGTGCGCGCCTCGGAGATGCCGGCGCCGGCCAGCGTCCGCATGGGCCCGGCCGACAGCGCGTTCACCCGGACGCCTTGCGGCCCGAGATCGGAGGCAAGATATTTGACGCTGGCCTCTAGCGCGGCCTTGGCCACGCCCATGACGTTGTAGCAAGGCACCACACGGGTCGAGCCGCCATAGGTGAGCGTCAGCAGCGAGCCGCCGTCGTTCATCAGGTCGGAGGCGCGCTTGCAGATCTCCGTGAACGAGAAGCAGGAGATCACCATGGTGTGCTCGAAATTCTTCCGCGTGGTATCGCAGTAGCGGCCCTTCAGCTCGGTGCGGTCGGAGAAGGCGAGCGCATGCACGACGAAATCGAGCGAGCCCCATTCCTTGCGGATCACGTCCAGCATGCGATCGACACTATCCAGATCCTCTACGTCGACCTCTTCGATGATCTTGGCGCCGATGGATTGGGCCAAAGGCAGGGCCCGGCGGCCGAAAGCGCCACCTTGGTAGCTGAAGGCAAGCTCCGCACCTTGACCATGGAGCACCCGGGCGATTCCCCAGGCGATGGAGCGGTCGTTGGCGACGCCCATCACCAGCCCCCGCTTCCCAGCCATCAACGGTCCCGGCTCAGCAATATCTTTCGTTGGTGCCATCTTACTTACTCTGCTTGGAGTTGATTTCCGCTGACTTCTCCGCCCCTCAGCTATCCAACCGGCGGAACACGAGTGTGGCGTTGGTGCCACCAAAACCGAAGCTATTCGACATCACGGCGTTAATAGAGGCGCCGTCCTTGCGCTTGCGCGCGATGGGCATGTCCGCCACGTCCGGGTCCAAATTCTCGATATTGGCGGACTCACAGACGAAGCCATTGTTCATCATCAGAAGCGAGTAGATCGCCTCGTGCACGCCCGCCGCGCCAAGCGAGTGGCCGGTCAGCGACTTGGTCGCGCTGATGGTCGGGCAATCTTCGCCGAAGACCTCGCGGATCGCCTCGATCTCGCGCACGTCTCCTTGCGGCGTCGAGGTGGCGTGCGGGTTGATGTAGTCGATCTTGTCGCCGTTCAGGTTCTGCATGGCCATGCGCATGCAGCGCACCGCCCCCTCGCCCGACGGCAGCACCATGTCGAAGCCATCCGAGGTAGCGCCATAGCCCACGAGCTCCGCGTAGATCCGCGCGCCGCGGGCTTTGGCATGCTCGAGCTCCTCGAGCACCAGAACACCGGCACCGCCGGCGATGACAAAGCCGTCGCGAGCCGTGTCATAGGCCCGGCTCGCCTTCTCCGGCTCATCGTTGAAGTCGGACGACATCGCGTTCATGGCATCGAACAGGACCGACAGGGTCCAGTCGAGCTCCTCGCCGCCGCCGGCAAACACGATGTCCTGCTTGCCGAGCTGGATCAGCTCACCGGCATTACCGATGCAGTGGGCGCTCGTCGAGCAGGCCGATGAGATGGAATAGCTGACGCCCTTGATGTGATAGGGCGTCGACAACGTGGCGGAGTTGGTCGAGGACATTGACTTGGGCACCTCGAAAGGACCCACCTTCTTGGGGCCCTTCTCGCGGGTGGTGTCGGCCGCCCGAACAATGGCCCGGGTGGACGGTCCGCCTGAGCCCATAATGAGCCCGGTGCGCTCGTTGGAGATGTCCTTCTCCTCGAGCCCCGCGTCCTGGATCGCCTGCTCCATGGCGATGTAGTTCCAGCCGGCGCCCGCGCCCATGAAGCGGCGGACCTTCCGGTCGATGATTTCTTCCCAGTCGAGTTTGGGCGCGCCATGTACCTGGCAGCGGAAGCCGTGCTCCGCATAGGAGTCGGCCTTGACGATGCCCGACTTGGCCTCGCGCAACGACGCAAGCACCTCCTGGGCACTATTGCCGATGGAGGACACAATGCCCATGCCGGTCACGACCACGCGTTTCATTCGCATAAACGTCCTTGAAGCTTGCGCCGCAACAGATCAAGCACCAGCAGGAGCGGCTTCGCCCGCCTGGAACAGGCCGACCTTCAGGTCCTTGGCCGTGTAGATGGTCTCGCCGTCTGCCTTGACCAAACCATCCCCCGTCCCGAGGGTGAATTTGCGGCGCATCACACGCTTGAGGTCAACAATATACTCAAGCTTTTTCATGGTCGGCAGAACCATCCCGGAGAATTTTACCTCGCCGACGCCAAGCGCGCGGCCCTTGCCCGGCGCGCCGAGCCAGCCGAGGAAGAAGCCCAGCATCTGCCATAAGGCATCCAGGCCCAGACAGCCCGGCATGACCGGGTCGTCCTTGAAGTGACAAGCGAAGAACCAAAGGTCGGGCTTCACATCCAGTTCCGCCACGATGCGGCCCTTGCCGTGCTCGCCGCCTTCCTCCTCCACATGGGAGATGCGGTCGAACATCAGCATCGGCGGCAGGGGCAACTGAGCGTTGCCGGGGCCGAACAATTCGCCCCGGGCGCAGGCGAGCAGCGCCTCGTAATTAAAGCTGGCCTGCCGATCTGCCGTGGATTTCTGCACTCTCTAATCCTGCGTTTTTCTTTGAGTCTGGATTGTTGGTTGGTTACCTAACACATGCCAGAGCCCACCAAAAGCCCGCCCTGGGACCCCCGGGGGTCTCCGGCCGGGCGCAGAAGCCGGCTCATACCATGGCTCGAAGTCACCAGGCGACCCGAGTGAATGCGGCAAAAGGTCAGCCATACCACGACGTTGCGGTAAGCGGCCCTACCGCCTATATTCTAGAGGCTATCTTTGGGCGATAAGACACTATGAACAAGCTGCCTCACGCAGACGAAGACACCACTGTCGTGGTCGGAGACGTTCCTGAGCTGTTGCGCGGCGCGGGGCTCAGGCCGACGCGGCAGCGCGTGGCTCTTGCCCGCCTCCTGTTCGCGGAGGGCGACCGGCATGTGACCGCGGAACGGCTGCATGAGGAAGCCTTGGCCTCCAAGGTGCCGGTATCGCTGGCGACGGTCTACAACACGCTGCACCAGTTCACCGAGGCCGGCCTTCTGCGGGAGGTCGCGGTCGAGGGTGCGAAAACATATTTCGACACCAACACGTCAAATCACTACCACTTCTTCTGCGAGCGGTCGGGCAAGCTCCTGGACATCCACACCGGTGAGATCCGCATCGACGGTCTGCCCGAGGCGCCTGACGGCATGGCCATCTCGCGTGTCGACGTGCTGGTCCGGCTCGTCAAGAAGAGCGGCTAGTTGTTGATCTCTTCGCCGCGGTAAACCCCCCAGAGCCTGCTCTGCTCCACATAGCCGGAATAGTCGTCGACCGTGAGTTCGCACCACTCTCCGTCGCACGACAGGATGTTGCCAAGCACGCCGGACTGAAGCTGAGCCACGGCGCGCGATCCCGTGGAACGCCTGCGGTAAAGGGTGACGGCTTCCTTGCCCTTGGACCAGGGGCTGATGAGCACGGTGCGGCGGCCGCTGAGCAGGCTGTGATACACCCACCCGTCGGCGCCTTCGCTGTCGCGAACGCGGCGCCAGTTGTCGGCTTCGGCGATGATCTCGACGGGCAGGCCTGCGCGCGCGAACACCCAGTCGATGGCTTGCTCGGTGCTCGGGCCACGGCGCACATTGACCCGGTTGGATTTGAGGCTGACGAAGCGGGGTACGCGCAAGCCACTCTGCGATCCTTTGGCGGCGGTCGCCTGTTTGGCGCCGTCCTCGGCCGCGGCGGCCGGTACCGCCAGGGCGAGGCTCAAGGCCACCGCAATTCCGGTCAAACAGCGCACCAGCACCAATACCCTCCCCCGCTCTTGTGCCCCGAATCGACGCACTTGGACCCATTGAATGGCCGAGAAAAGTGAAAGGATCGTGGCTCCGGGTTATTTCCGGCCTTAGAGCCAATATGACGCTTTATCTCGTAAACCCCCTTCTGTTAGACAAAGCGCGCAATTCAACGCAATCAGGGGACCCTTCCCTCCGATAGCCTCCTGACAGGATACGTTATGGCTTCTGAACGACCGCTCGTTATCGTCACGCGTAAGCTCCCCGATGTCGTGGAGACACGGCTCAGAGAGCTGTTCGACGCGCGGCTCAATATTGAAGACAACCCGTTCTCCCGGGACGAGCTGATCGAGGCGGTCAAGACGGCCAATGTGCTCGTGCCCACGGTGACCGACCGCATCGACCGGACCGTGCTGAGCCAAGCGGGACCCGACCTCAAGCTGATCGCTCAGTTCGGCACCGGCGTCGACAATATCGACCTCGACACGGCGCGGAACCGCTCCATTCTCGTGACCAACACGCCCGGCGTGCTCACCGAGGACACGGCGGACATGACCATGGCGCTGATCCTGTCCGTGCCGCGGCGCCTGACCGAGGGGGCGACCCTGCTCAAGGCCGGCACCGATGAGTGGCGGGGCTGGTCGCCGACCTGGATGCTCGGCCACCGCATCTACGGCAAGCGGCTCGGCATTGTCGGCATGGGCCGTATCGGCCAGGCGGTGGCGCGCCGCGCCAAGGCGTTCGGTCTTCAGATCCACTATCACAACCGCCGCCGCGTCCAGCCGGATATCGAGCAAGCGCTCGAAGCGACCTATTGGGACAGCCTCGACCAGATGCTGGCGCGGATGGACATCGTCTCCATCAATTGCCCGCACACCCCGGCGACCTATCACCTATTGTCCGCTCGCAGGCTCGCGCTCTTGAAGCCGACAGCCTATGTGGTCAACACCGCGCGCGGCGAGGTGATCGACGAGAACGCGCTCGCCCGCATGATCGAGAACAACGAGCTGGCCGGTGCCGGCCTCGACGTGTTCGAGCACGAGCCGGCAGTAAACCCCAAGCTCCTGCGCAACGAGAAGGTGGTGGTTCTGCCCCATATGGGGTCGGCCACGCTCGAAGGCCGCATCGACATGGGCGAGAAGGTCATCGTCAACATCAAGACCTTCCTCGACGGTCATGCGCCGCCGGATCGCGTCCATCCCGCGATGTTCTAGGAAGAGCGGCTACTTCGCGGCTTGGGCCGGTGCCTCAGCCGTCTGCACGTGCTCGGGGCGGAAGCCCATGCCGATGAGCCGGGCCGGAAGACGCCTCAGAACGGGGAAGCGGTCCATCATCCTGGCGAAGAATGGCGGCTTGGGCTGTCTGGTCATGGTGAGCACGTTGGTCACGACGCGGTTCTGAATGAAGACCTGCAGGGCCTGCGTCAGCTTGGCCGGCAGGCGCCGCCGCTTCTGTACTTTCTGCAGCTCCTCCTCCGTGACGCGCCCCTCGAGCAGCGGCGCGGCTAGGATGTTGGCTGTGGCCACCGCGTCTTGAATCGCAAGATTGATGCCGACGCCGCCGATCGGCGACATGGCGTGGGCCGCATCGCCGATGCACAAAAGCCCCGGCCGGTACCAGCGCTTGAGACGGTCCACCTTCACGGTGAGGAGCCTTACGTCGTCCCAGGAGGCGATCTCCTTCACGCGCGTGGAGAGCGTCGGCTTCAAGGCGACGATCGCCAGCCGGAACGCTTCGAGCCCCTTGCGGCGCAACTCGTTGAAGCCGCCTTTGGGAATGACGAAGGCGCACTGCCAATAGTCGCACCGGTTGATCATGATGAAGAAGCGGCCGGGCTCGATACGGCCGAGCGTGTCGTCTCCGTCCTCGGGGCGTCTTGTGAGACGCAACCACAACACGTCCATAGGCGCGCCCATGTCCTCCACCTCGAGACCGGCCAGGGCGCGCACCGTGGATTTGCGGCCGTCGGTGCCGACCACGAGATCGGCGCGGACCTCGAGATCGCTGTCCGGCGTCGCGGCCTTCAGGCCGACGACCCTGTCGCCGTCCTTCAAGAGCTCATCCACCTCCGCGCGCATGCGCAGGTGAAAGGTGGGGTAACGCTTGCCGTGGGTGGCGAGGAAATCGAGGAAGTCCCATTGCGGCATGAAAGCGAGGAACTTGGCTTCAGTCGGTAGGTGCGAAAAGTCTGCGATCATGACCGTGTCGTCGCCGATCTGCGCGCCAAGCTGCTTCACCGCCTGGTGCGGCAGCTTGAGAAATTCGTCCAGCAGGCCGAGCTCATGCATGACCTGCAGCGTCGAAGGATGGATGGTGTCGCCGCGGAAATCGCGAAAAAAGTCCTCGTGCTTCTCCAGCACGACCACATCGACGCCGGCGCGCGCCAAAAGAAAGCCGAGCATGATGCCCGCGGGGCCCCCACCGGCAATGGCGCATTCGGTGGTGATGGTTTCCGTAGCCATGGCGCAGCCTCAGACGGGTAATCCAGGGGATCTCTCGAGCACAACCTTCGGCTGAAAAGATTGAAAAACTCTATGGGATGCCCGACGCCGCACGCAGCCGGGCCTCGGCGCGGTGATGGTTGAGGTCGCGGAACCCCTGATTCCTGCCGTTTAGCGGGTTCTCCGGGTCCCAGGCATAGCGCACGGCGGAAAACCGCGCCTGGAGCGCATCATAAAGGAGAAGCCGTCCCACCAGGCTCTCGCCGATGCCAAGCAGCTCCTTCACCACCTCGACCGCCTGGAGACAGCCGATCACGCCCGCCACGGCGCCGAGAATGCCGGCCTCCGAGCACGGCGGCACGGTGCCCTCAGGCGGCGGCTCCGGGAACAGGCAGCGATAGTTCGGACGCGGGGTGCCGTCTTCGTCCGTCTCGAAGGCGCGGAAGGTGGTGAGTTGCCCGTCGAACGGCCCCAGCGCCGCCATCACCAATGGCAGCTTCGCGAAGTAGCAAGCATCGTTGAGGAGATAGCGCGTGGCGAAATTGTCGGAGCCGTCGGCGACGATGTCGAAGCCGCGCAAGATCTCGAGTGCGTTCTCCGGGACCAGGCGCGTCGAATAGAGCTTCGTTTCCACATGCGGGTTCAGCCGCTCTATGGTGGCCGCCGCGCTCTTGGTCTTGGAGCGGCCGACATGGCCGGTATCGTGCACGACCTGCCGCTGGAGGTTATCGAGGCTCACGCGGTCGTCGTCGATGATGCCGATTTGGCCGATGCCCGCCGCGGCCAAATACAGAAGGAGCGGCGAGGCGAGGCCGCCGGCGCCGACTACGAGCACCCGCGACGCCTTTAGCCGTTGCTGGCCTTCGCCGCCGACCTCCTTCAGCACCAGATGGCGCTTATAGCGTTCGATTTCGTCTTCGGTGAGCATGGGTTCAATCTAGGTACTCGGCGCGGCGCCCGCCAGGGCGGGTCACTGGCCGGTGGAGCCGAAGCCACCCTCTCCCCGGCCGGTGTCGTTCAACGCATCGGCGGCGATGATCTCGATCCGGGTTACCGGCGCGATGACGGCCTGGGCGATGCGGTCACCGCGCTGAATGAGAAACCGCTCGCTACCGAGATTGACGAGCAGCACCTTCACCTCGCCGCGATAGTCGGCGTCGATCGTGCCGGGGCTGTTCAAGACTGTTACGCCGTGTTTGAGCGCGAGGCCCGAACGGGGCCGCACTTGCGCCTCGTAGCCATCGGGGAGTTCGAAGACGAGGCCGGTCGGGACCAGCACGCGATCGCTTGGATCAAGCATGAGCGTGCCGTCCTCGGGCACGGCGGCGACGAGATCGAAGCCCGCCGCGTGTGCCGACTGATAGGCGGGCAGCGCCAGGCCTTCGCCGTGCGGCAAACGCATGATCCGAACTTGCACGCTCATTCAGCGGCCGAACGCACGCTGGACAGCGTCTCGGCGGCGCGGGCGAGGAGACGCGCGGCCATCTCGTCCTTGCTCATGGCCGGCCAGTCCTCGGTGCCGGCGCCCGTCACGAGATGCACGGTCGTGCGGTCTCCGCCCATGATGCCGGTGCCGGCGGAGACATCGTTGGCGACAATCCAGTCCGCCCCTTTGGCGCGGCGCTTGGCGCGTGCGTGATCGAGGACATTCTCGGTCTCGGCCGCAAAGCCGATGACGAGCTCCGGGCGCTGCGGGCCGGGAATGGCGATGGTCGCCAGGATGTCCGGGTTCTGCGCAAGGGTCAGCGAGACATCGCCGCCGTCTTCTTTCTTGAGCTTCTGCGCAGCTTGCGCTCCCGCCCGCCAATCGGCGACGGCGGCGGCGCATACCGCAATGTCGGCTGGCAGCGCATCCAATGTCGCATCCAGCATCTCTTGCGCCGTCTCGACCTTGATGAGGTCCACACCGTCCGGCTCCGGCAAGGTCACGGGTCCGGACACCAGGGTCACGCGCGCACCGAGACCAAGCGCGGCGCGGGCCAGCGCGTGGCCCTGCTTGCCGGAGGAGCGGTTGGTGATATAGCGCACGGGATCGAGCGGCTCGTGCGTCGGTCCCGAAGTGATCAACACATGCCGCCCGGTGAGCGGACCGCGCTGTTTCTCGGAGAGCATCCGCGCGACGGCGTTGCAAACCGCATCGGGCTCCGCCATGCGGCCCGGGCCGAACTCGCCGCAAGCCATCTCGCCCTCGTCGGGGCCGATGAAGTGGATGCCGTCCGCGCGCAGCGTCGTGACATTGCGGCGCGTCGCCGGGTGTTGCCACATGCGGACATTCATGGCGGGCGCCACCAAAACCCGCTTGTCGGTCGCAAGCAGCACGGTCGAGGCGAGATCGTTCGCGAGCCCCGTCGCCATCTTGGCGAGAAGGTCGGCGGTCGCCGGCGCCACCACGACGAGGTCCGCCTCGCGCGACAGCTGAATATGGCCGATCTCCGCCTCGTCCTTGAGGTCGAACAGATCGGTGAAGCATTGCTCGCCGGAGAGCACCGAGAAGGAGAGCGGCGTGACGAACTCGGCGCCGCCTTTCGTTAGAATGACGCGCACGGCGGCGCCCCGCTCGGTCAAGCGGCGCACGAGCTCAAGGCTCTTATAGGCGGCGATGCCGCCGCCCACGATGAGAAGGATGCGCTTTCCTTGCACGGTCTTCTTTCCTATCTCGGCAACCACAACTTAGCACACCAGGGGTTACTGGATTGCCCGGTCGAGCCGGCAATGACCGGAAAATAGGGTTAGCAGTCACCGATCAAAAGAGCAGCGCCAGCGCGATCGCAACAAGCGCAATGGCCCCGACCCAGATGCCGGCCCGGCTCCAGCGGTCCTTGTGGGCTTGCGCGTCGGCCAGCCGCTCCACGCTTCGGTCGTCCAGATGCAAGCCCTCCTCGACCATCGCCGAGAAGGCATCCGCCGTGTGCTCCGCCTGAAGCAAGAGCCTGGGGATGTCGCCGACGAGGCGCCCCACGGAGGCGGCGCTTTCGGCCGCCTGCTCGAGACGCGCGCCGGCGCCCAGCTGGCTCTCCAGCCATTCCTTCGCCACGGGCTCGGCGACGGCCCAGATATTGAGCTCGGGGTCCATGCTGCGGCCCACGCCTTCGACCACGACCATGGTCTTTTGCAGGAGGATCAGCTCGGGCCTCGTCTGCATGTCGAAGATCTCGGTGTATTGGAACAGCTGTCCCAAGAGCTGCGCCATGGAAATCTCGCTGGCCGGACGATCCATGATCGGCTCGCCGATGGCGCGCAAGGCTTGGGCGAACTGCGCGACGGAATGCTTGCGCGGCACGTAGCCGGCATCGAAATGCACTTGCGCGACACGCGTGTAGTCGCGGGTGATGAAGCCATAGAGGATCTCCGCGAGGAAGCGGCGCTCCTTCATGCTCAACCGGCCCATAATGCCGAAGTCGACGGCGACGATGTTGCCGTCCTTGTCGACGAACAGATTCCCCGGATGCATGTCGGCGTGGAAGAAGCCATCGCGCATGGCGTGACGCAGGAAGGTCTGTACCAGCCGCGCGCCGAGCGCTTTCACGTCGTGGCCTTGCGCGCGCAATGTCTCCAGATCGCCCATGGGCGTGCCGTCGATCCATTCGAGCGTCAGCACGCGGCGGGCACTGCGCGTCCAATCGACCTTGGGCACGCGGAAGCCTTCATCGTCCTTGGCGTTGTCGGCCATCTCCGAGATGGCGGCGGCCTCCATGCGCAAATCCATCTCGATGGCGACGGACTTGGCCAGCGTGTCGACCACGGCGATGGGGCGCAAACGCCTGGACGGCGCATGCAAGCGCTCGATCATGCGCGCGGCAAAGACATAAGAGTCGAGGTCCTTCTTGAAGCGCTGCTCGATGCCCGGACGCAGCACCTTCACGGCGACGTCTTTCAACTTGCCGTCGGGCATCTTGACCTTCGCCTTGTGGACCTGCGCGATAGAGGCGGCGGCGACCGCCGGCCCGAATTCCGCATAAAGCTGATCGATGGGTGCTTCGAGCTCCGTTTCGACGGCTTTCACCGCATCGCTTTGAGAAAATGGCGGTAGGCGGTCCTGCAGGGTCGAAAGATCGCGGGCGAGCTCGCGCCCAATGATGTCGTCGCGCGTCGCCAGGAACTGACCGAGCTTGATGTAAGACGGTCCCAGCGATGTCAGCGCCGCGGAAAGCCGGGCCTGATTGCCGGAAGCCGCGCCGTTCTTGCGCAAGGGGGCGGTGACGCGGCCGAACACGGCCAGCGGGCCCGACAGCTTGGTATCGGCCGGCAGCACGCGCGCGCCGCTCCAGGCAAGCGTTGCGCCTGCCTTTGTCAGCCGCGCCATATTGGCGATGGCGTTCACGTCTTTTGCCTCACTAGAGCCGCCAGCCTGCGTGGATGGCCGCGATGCCACCTGTCAGGTTTCGATAGCCCACACGCTCAAACCCCGCATCTCTTATCATCTGGGCGAAGCGTTCCTGATTGGGGAAGCGCCGTATGCTTTCCACGAGATATCGATAGGACTCCGCGTCGCCGGCGACAAGACCGCCGAGCACCGGAATGGCGTTGAAGGAATAGGCATCATAGAGCGTATCAAGCAGCGGCATCTCGACGCTCGAAAACTCAAGACACAGAAAGCGTCCGCCGGGCTTGAGGACCCGGAAGGCTTCCGCGAGCGCCTTGTCGATATGGGTGACGTTGCGGATGCCGAAGGCGATCGTATAGGCATCGAAGCGCGCGTTCTCGAACGGCAGCGCCTCGGCGTTGCCTTGCACGAAGGCGAGCGGGCCTCTATGGCCCACTCTCGCCCTCCCCGCCTCCATCATCTCGGGGCTGATGTCACAGATCACGGCGCTGCCGCCTTCGCCCACTGCATCCAGGTAACGGCAGGCGATATCGCCGGTGCCGCCGGCCACGTCGAGCAGGGCAAAGGGCGCCGCGCTCTTCGGCGGGGCGAGCATGTTGATGAGCTCCGCCTTCCAGAGACGATGTAGGCCACCGGACATCAGGTCGTTCATCAGGTCGTAGCGGCTGGCGACCTTGGAGAACACGTTGTTCACCAGGCCCTGGCGGGCGCTTTCGGCCACGGGGGCGAAGCCAAAACTGGTCTCGACGTCCCCGGAATCTGGGTTTTTCAGGTGCTCGGTCATTTGGCTCGCGGACAATAGCCTAAGCCCCCAGTTCAGGCTATTGTTGCACTGCAATGAGAATTATTCTGCACTGCAGTATGCTGGGATATCATGCCGGAGCTGCCTGAAGTGGAGACCGTACGCCGCGGTCTGGAGCCGATCCTCGTGGGCAATGAATTTGCCCGCGTGGAGCAGCGGCGCCCGGACTTGCGCTTTCCGTTGCCGACGCGCTTCGGCGCCCGGCTGGAAGGCCGCAAGGTCGAGGCGCTCGACCGGCGGGCGAAATATCTGCTCGCCCGGCTCGATGACGGCGAGGTGCTGGTCATGCATCTGGGCATGACGGGCCGCTTCGCGATCGACAAGGCCAACGGGACCGCGGCCACGCCGGGGCGCTTCGCGCATCGACAAGTGCCGACGCCCAAGCACGAGCATATCGTCTTCCATCTCGCCGACGGCGCGGCGATCCGCTACACGGATGTCCGCCGCTTCGGCATCATGGACCTCGTGCCGGCCGCCACGCTCGACAGCCATGCGCTGTTCAAGGGGCTTGGGGTCGAGCCGCTCGGCGATGCGCTCACCCCTGAATGGCTCGCGGCCAAGCTCAAAGGCAAGGCCACCTCGATCAAGGCCGCGCTGCTCGATCAACGTCTGATCGCGGGGCTCGGCAATATCTATGTGTGCGAGGCGCTGCACCGCGCCCGCATCGCACCGCTCAAGCTCGCCGGAACGCTTGCCACCAAATCCGGCAAACCAACAAAAAAGACGGAAGCGCTCGTTGAAGGGATCAAGGCCGTACTGGAAAGCGCCATCAAGGCCGGCGGGTCGTCGTTGCGTGACTACCGGCATACGGATGGCCGTCTCGGCCGTTTCCAGCATCGATTCAAGGTCTATGGCCGCGAGGGGAAACCCTGCCGGCGGACGGGATGTGGCGGCATTGTCCGCCGCATCGTCCAAAGCGGCCGGTCGACCTTCTTCTGTCCAACCTGTCAGAGATAAGGGACTGATGAACATGTATGTCGAAGACATCGCACGGGGCGAAGAGGCGCCCGGAGCTCCCGCCTATGAAACGCTCATTGTCACGCGCCAAGGTAAGGTCGGGCTCATCACACTCAACCGGCCGCAGGCGCTGAACGCGCTGAATGCGCTCCTCATCGGCGAGCTCAATCGCGCGCTCAAGACATTCGACACCGATCCCGCCATTGGCTGCATCGTCATCACGGGGAACGAAAAGGCTTTCGCCGCGGGTGTCGACATTAAGGAGATGCATACCAAGACCTTCGTCGAGGCCTATGGCAGCGACTTCCTGGCGCCGTTCGACAGGATCGGCGAGACGCGCAAGCCCATCATCGCCGCGGTGGCTGGCTACGCGCTCGGCGGCGGCTGCGAACTCGCCATGAGCTGCGACATCATCCTGGCCGGCGACAACGCCGTGTTCGGCCAGCCGGAGATCAATCTCGGCATCATGCCGGGGGCCGGTGGCACGCAGCGCCTGACGCGCGCGGTCGGCAAGGCTAAGGCCATGGAGCTCTGTCTTACGGGGCGGATGATGAAGGCCGAGGAGGCGGAGAGCGCCAATCTCGTAAGCCGCATCGTCCCCGCCGATGAGCTGCTCGAGGAGGCCATGAAGGTCGCCGACAAGATCGCCAACCTGTCCCAGCACGCGGTGATGATGATCAAGGAGGCGATCAACCGGGGCTTCGCCACGACGCTTGCCGAGGGCACCCGCTTCGAGCGCGGCCAGTTCTACTCCCTGTTCGCCACCGAGGATCAGAAAGAGGGCATGGCCGCCTTCATCGACAAGCGGAAGCCCGACTTCAAGAACCGGTAGAGCGCGGGTTCGCGGAAAAAGGCCGGCGCCCTCCGGTTTCGCCCAGTTGACGCCTTCTGGGGTGCTCGCTATAGAGCACGTAAAACGAGCGTTACTGCTTGGCTTTGCGCGCGGCATTCTGCGGCCCGAAAGCCATCTCAAGGATTCATAATTATGGCTAACACCAAGTCGGCGAAGAAAGCCGTTCGCCAAATCACCCGCCGTACCGCCGACAACAAGGCGCGGCGCAGCTACATGCGCACCTGTGTCCGCAAGGTCGAGGAAGCCATCGCCACCGGCAACAAGGACGTTGCTCAGACCGCGTTGAAAGAGGCCGAGCCCATCATGGTGCGCACGGCGCAAAAGGGCCTCCTGCACCGCCGCGCGGCCTCCCGCAAAGTCTCCCGCCTCGCCAAGCGCGTAGGCGCCATGGGGGCCTAGCCAGGCCCCCCATTTCGGGTGCGCGTCACACGCCGCCCCGGCTCCCATAAAGTCAAAAAACCGGCTTTGTTGCTTGCGCGCCACAGAGGCTGCGCACAGCCGCTGCGCGCTTCATGTAAATTTCGCGAATATTTCAATTGCTTGACGATCGAGGCGGCGTCGGCGCGAACCTGGTTTTCCACCGCCTGCCCTCTGGAAAAAAAAATTCGAGGCATCAAAGGGGGAAAAAGTCCCGCTTTCGCGGAGATTTTGCTGCCAGCCCGGTCGATTCAGGCTTTATGCACAGAGGCTTGGCGAAGGCCGCTGACCGCGGCGCTTACTGATCAATACTGCACCTGACCCCCCCCTTCGTTTGCTTGATTGGCTGGGTTTGCGTGTGTATAGTCTGTTTATCCGAACGGGGAATTTCCCTCCTTACAATCGAGTATCTTGGCCTTGGCGTTTGCCGGGACAGGTTTTCTTTGTCTTCGCAGTAAGGGTGGATGAAAATCTTGTGCAATGCTTGTGCGTAAGCTGTGAATATTGTGGGTGTAAATTGCATGAAGTCCCCACGTATTGTGTCCAGTATCGAATCTGTTCTTAGCTCGTGCTCACATCTTTTCGGGAGGAGGCTCGATCTTGGGCGCGCACGCGAACGAAAACGCGGTCGATGAGGTCGATGTGGCAACGGCCTGGAAGGGCCTTCAGGCGAACCCTCGAGCGCAGCTTGTCGACGTGCGAACCCGTGCGGAGTGGACCTATGTAGGGATTCCCGACCTCGGGCCTTTGGGCAAACGGACTGTCCTTGTGGAGTGGCAGACCTTTCCCGATCAGTCCGTGGATCCGCGTTTCGCCGATCGCCTGGCCAATGAGCTCAAGGCGCTCGGTGTCCAGTTGGACGATGACCTTTTCTTTATTTGCCGTTCGGGAAGCCGGAGTCTGGCTGCGGCCAGGGCGATGGCGTCGGCGGGGTACCGCGCCTGTCACAATGTCTCAGAGGGGTTCGAAGGACCGCTCGACGACAGTAGGCATCGCGGTTCCCTCTTAGGGTGGAAGGCGATCGGACTTCCCTGGCAGCAGGGGTAAGAGCCGGTCGATGGGACGGTCGTGGCTGTCCGCGTCGATATCTAGTTGGCTGCTCAAGTTTCAAGCGTGCGGTGCGTAAGTGACGCGACAAAAAATGAATGGGAAAGAAAAATATCGTGGCAGAGGCACAGGCACGGGTTCCTACACAGGGGCCGCAGCAAGAGGAGCAGTGCGCGCCAAGCGAAGCTTGGGCGAGGGTTAAGACGCGGCTACGCGCGGAATTGGGCGAGGACGTCTACGCCAGTTGGTTTAGGGGCGTGGAGCTTGATCAACTGGATGAGGGCGTCGTCCATCTTACGGTGGCCACGCGCTTCCTGCGGAACTGGCTCAAAGCGCATTACTACCAGTCCGTCCTGAGGCTGTCGCAGGTGGAGTGGCCGAGCGCCGAGCGTGTTGAGTTCACCGTCCGGCAACCGCACTTCGCCGTCGAAACGCCCAAAGAGGTGCACCGCGAACAGCGCAGTCCAGCGCCGGCTTCCTATAACCGGACACCGCTTCCGATGCCGCTGCGCACCGGCTATGAGGGTTTCGAAGGATCGCCGCTCGACCCGCGCCTCAGCTTCGGAAGTTTCGTGATCGGCAACACGAACAAGCTGGCCCATGCCGCGGCCCAGCAAGTGGCGCATGCTTCATCGAGCCCGCAGTCTCCGTTCAACCCGTTGTTTCTGCATGGCAATGTCGGCCTGGGCAAAACCCACCTGCTGCACGCCATCGCGTGGGAGGTGAAGCAACAGAAGCCCGAGGCCGAGGTGCTCTACCTTACCGCAGAGCGCTTCATGTCCGGCTTCGTGCAGGCCTTGCGTGCGCGTGACGCGCTGGCCTTCAAGGAGAAGCTCCGCAATATCGATATTCTCCTGATCGACGACATGGAGTTCCTGCAAGGCCCGACGATCCAGCAGGAGTTCTGCCACACGCTGAACTCACTGATCGACGGCGGGCGTCAGGTGGTGGTGGCGGCGGATCGCGCGCCGACCCATCTCGACAAGCTCGACATGCGCATGCGCTCGAGGCTTGGCGGCGGGCTCGTGGCCGAGATCAAGGCCATGGATTACGACCTGCGGCACCAGATCCTCGAGAAACGCGCTCAGGAAGCTTGTACCGACACCGCAGGGCTCGAAGTGTCCGATACGGTTCTCGCCTTCCTGGCCGAGCGTCTGACGGAGAGCGGACGCGAGCTCGAAGGGGCGGTCCATCGCTTGCGGGCGAGCTACCAGCTTACCGACGAGCCGGTGAGCATTGCCGGCGCCGAGCAGATCGTGCGGGACCTGATGCGGGGCACCGAGCCCCGGCGGGTGCGGATCGACGACATCCTCCGGACCGTGTCCAAGCATTACGGCGTTAACCGGGGAGACCTCCTGTCGGGACGGCGCAACCGGTCGATCGTGCGGCCGCGCCAGATCGGCATGTATCTCGCCAAGCTCTTGACCTCCCGGTCCTTGCCGGAGATCGGCCGGCGGTTCGGCAATCGCGACCACACCACCGTGCTGCACGCGATCCGCAAGATCGAGCAGCTCATGAGCGACGACAACCAGCTCCGTGAGGAAATCGAGCTTTTGAAGCGCTTGCTGCGCGACTAGAGGGAAGGCGGGAGGGGCCTTGACTGGACCAAGGCCTCTCCCGCCGATCCTGTTCGGCCACTCTTGCAAATTGCGCGGCGCCGCGCCAAGTTCGACCGGGTTTTCCGCCCGCCTTGCCTAGGCCTTCACCAGGGTCGGACCGGAGCCGAAAACGCGCTCCGGGCTGGGCATCGTCCAGCGAAAAAGACGCCAATTTTCAGGGTAATCTCCAACCATGCGCCTCACCATCGATAAGCCCGGTCTCGCCAAGGCGCTCGCCCATGTGGCGAGCGTGGTCGAGCGGCGCAACACGATCCCCATTCTGTCAAACGTGCTGCTGACGGCCGGATCGAACGATCTGCAACTGACAGCGACCGACCTCGACATGGAGCTCGTGGAGACGGTGGCCTGCACCTCCAAGGGGGACGGAGCCATCACCGTGCCGGCGCACATGTTCTACGACATCGTGCGCAAATTGCCTGAGGGCGAGATCGAGCTCAATCGCGATGCCGAGCAGGAGCGGCTGGTGATGACCTCGGGGCCTGCGCAGTTCTCGCTGCAGACCCTGCCGTCCGACGATTTTCCCGCGCTCTCGGTCGAGGATCTCGGCCATGCCTTCACGATGCCCGCCACCGACCTCAAGCGCCTGATCGAAAAGACGCGCTTCGCCATCTCCACGGAGGAGACGCGCTATTATCTGAATGGCATCTATCTCCACGAAGCGGAGAGCGACGGCAAGCCCACGCTGCGCGCGGTGGCCACGGACGGCCATCGCCTCGCGCAGGTCGAGCTCCCGCTCCCCTCCGGCGCCAAGGGCATGCCCGGCGTGATCGTACCGCGCAAGACCGTGCAGGAGCTTTCCAAGCTCGTCGAAGACGCCGACGGCGAGGTGCGCATCGAGCTGTCCTCGTCGAAGATCCGGGTCTCCGCCGGGCGGGTCATCCTGACCTCCAAGCTGATCGACGGCACCTTCCCCGACTATGAGCGCGTCATCCCGCAAGGGAACGACAAGCGGCTCGAAGTGGACAACGGCAGTTTCAAGCAGGCCGTGGACCGCGTCTCAACGCTGTCCAGCGACAAAGGCCGCGCGGTGAAGCTGGCGCTCAGCGACGGCAAGCTGACGCTTTCGGTGAACAATCCTGAGTCCGGCAGTGCCACCGAGGAGCTCGTGGTCGATTACGGCTACGAGCCGCTCGAGATCGGCTTCAACGCCCGCTATCTCATAGACATCTCGGACCAGCTTGAAAGCGAAACGGCAGAGTTCCTCCTTGCCGATCCCGGCTCGCCGACCATGGTGCGCGACGTGAAGGATTCTTCCGCACTCTACGTGCTCATGCCGATGCGGGTATGAGCGCAAAGCCGCGCGAGCACGCCATCGACGACGCCCCAGCGTCCCAGCCCGACTTTCAGCGGCTTTCCGTCGCCACGCTCACGCTGACCGACTTCCGCAACTATGCTCGCGCGCGGCTCGATCTCGATGCATCGCCCGTTGTGCTGGTCGGCGACAACGGCTCGGGCAAGACCAATTTGTTGGAGGCGGTGTCCCTGCTGGGCGCGGGTCACGGCTTGCGCGGGCGCCCATACGGCGAGCTCGCCCGCAAAGACGGCGCGGGTGGCTTCGCCATTGCCGCCACGGTGATGACCCGCCATGGCGAGGTCGAAATCGGCACCGGGTTTCTACCAGGCACGCGCGAGGAAGGCGCAGGCCGCACCGTGCGCATCGCAGGCAAGGAGCGTAGCACGGGCGCGCTCGGCGAATACGTCAAGCACGTGTTTCTGATCCCCGCGATGGACGGCCTGTTCACGGGCGGGGCCTCGGAGCGGCGGCGCTTCCTCGACCGGCTCGTGCTCGCCATCGACCCGAAGATGCGCACACCGCTTTCCCGCTACGACCGGGCCATGCGCCAGCGCAATCGCCTGTTCCAGATGCGCGAGTATTCACGCGCGCTGTTCGAAGGGCTGGAAGAGCAGATGGCCGAGGCAGGCGTGGCCATCGCCGCCGCGCGGCTCGATGCGGTGGAGCGGCTTGCCGCGCTCATCGAGGAGACGCGCGAGGCCCATGGGCAAGGCCCGTTTCCGCATGCCGTGCTCTCGCTCCACGGCACGCTCGAAACCGAGCTTGCGGAGCGGTCCGCCACGGAAGTGGAGGATCTGTTCCGTATCCTCCTGGAGGACGGCCGGGAGCGCGACCGTGCGGCCTCACGGACCCTTGAAGGACCGCATTTGAGCGACCTATTAGTGGTTCATGGGCCCAAGAATGCGCCCGCCGCCCACTGCTCTTCCGGCGAGCAAAAGGCCCTTTTGCTGGGGCTCGTCCTCGCCAAAGCCGAGCTGATCAAGAGCCTTGAAGGGTCCGCGCCTCTCGTCCTCCTGGACGAGGTCGCGGCCCATCTGGATGCGGCCCGGAGAGAGGCGCTTTTTGGCGAAATTCTGCGGCTTGGCGTCCAGGCTTGGATGACCGGAACGGACCGAGAACTCTTTTCCCCGATCGCACAAGATGCCCAAATCTTGGCGGTGAATCGGGGTAAGATCGAAGCGTAAATCGGGGCCCCCCACGGCCCCCTTTCGAGAACACCAACAACGACCTTCAACGACCTCAGGAAAACATGACACCAGCTGCCAAACGCAAAGCTGAAGCTGCCGCCGACTACGGTGCGGAGTCGATCAAAGTCCTGAAAGGCCTCGACGCCGTGCGCAAGCGGCCGGGCATGTATATCGGCGACACCGACGACGGCTCGGGGCTTCACCACATGGTCTACGAGGTGGTGGACAACGCCATCGACGAGTCGCTCGCGGGCTATTGCGACGCGGTCAACGTGACGCTCAACGCCGACGGCTCGGTCACCGTGGAAGACAACGGCCGCGGCATCCCCACCGAGATCCACAAGGGCGAAGGTGTCTCAGCAGCCGAAGTGATCATGACGCAGCTGCATGCCGGCGGAAAGTTCGACCAGAACTCCTACAAAGTGTCGGGCGGCCTGCATGGCGTCGGCGTGTCGGTGGTGAACGCCCTGTCGAGCATGCTGGAACTCACCATCTGGCGCGACGGCAAGGAGCACCAGCTTCGCTTTGCCCACGGCGTGCCCGAGGCGCCTCTCAAAGTGGTCGGCGATGCCAAGGACAAGTCAGGCACGCGCATCACCTTCGTGCCGTCGCCGGAGACCTTCACCATGGTCGAGTTCGACTATGCGACCCTGGAGCATCGCCTGCGCGAGCTCGCGTTCTTGAACTCCGGCGTGCGCATCATCCTATCGGACCTGCGCGGCGTGGAGCCGAAGACCGAGGAGCTTTACTACGAGGGGGGCTTACGCGCCTTCGTGAAGTTCCTCGATCGCACCAAACATCCGCTCATCACCGAGCCCGTCATGGTGGAAAAAACGCAAAGCGGCATCACCGTCGAGGCCGCGCTGTGGTGGAACGATAGCTACCACGAGAACGTGCTGTGCTTCACCAACAACATCCCGCAGCGCGACGGCGGCACGCATCTGGCGGGCTTCCGCGCGGCACTGACCCGCACGGTCAACACGTATGCCGCCGAATCCGGCATCGCCAAGAAAGAGAAAGTGGCACTGACCGGAGACGACGCGCGCGAGGGACTGACCTGCGTGCTTTCCGTCAAGGTGCCGGACCCGAAATTCTCCAGCCAGACCAAGGACAAGCTGGTCTCGTCCGAAGTGCGGCCGGTGGTCGAAGGGGTGATGTCCCAGGCTTTCTCCCAGTGGTTCGAGGAGAACCCGGGCGAGGCCCGCAATATCGTGCAGAAGATCGTCGAGGCCGCCGCGGCCCGCGAGGCAGCGCGCAAGGCACGCGACCTCACCCGCCGCAAAGGCGCACTCGACATGGCGTCGCTGCCGGGCAAGCTCGCCGACTGTCAGGAGCGCGATCCGGCGAAGTCGGAACTGTTCCTGGTCGAGGGTGATTCCGCCGGCGGCAGCGCCAAGCAGGCGCGGGACCGGGCCTTCCAGGCGGTGCTGCCCTTGCGCGGCAAGATCCTCAACGTGGAACGCGCGCGCATCGACAAGATGCTGTCGAGCCAGGAAATCGGCACGCTGATCACCGCGCTCGGCACGGGCATCGGTGATGAGTTCGACGTGGCGAAGCTCCGCTACCACAAGATCATCATCATGACGGACGCCGACGTGGACGGCTCGCATATCCGCACACTGCTGCTCACCTTCTTCTACCGACAGATGCCGGCCATCATCGAGGCGGGGCATCTCTTTATCGCCCAGCCGCCGCTCTACAAGGTGAAACGGGGCAACCAAGAGCGCTATCTGAAAACCGAGAAGAGCCTCGAGGACTATCTCATCGGCGAAGGGCTTGAGGACGCCGTGCTCCTGACCGGCGATGACGCCGCGCGCAGCGGCAGGGACCTGCGCGACATTGTCGAGCAGGCGCGCAAGATCACGAGCATCCTGAGCGGTCTGCACAACCGCTATCCGCGGTTCATCGTCGAGCAAGCGGCTATCGCCGGGGCGCTCGCGCCGAAATTCCTCAAGGACGCCAAGGAAGCACAAGAGGCCGCCGCCTATATCGCCCGGCGGCTCGACGTGCTGTCGGAGGAGACCGAGCAGGGCTGGCATGGCGAGGCGTTGCCCGAAGGCGGGCTTCGCTTCTGGCGGGAGCTGCGCAGCGTCATGGAGTCCCATCTCATCGACGGGCCGTTCATCGCATCCGCCGACGCACTCAAGCTCGACCAGTACGCCGCGCATCTGCAAGAGGTCTATGCCAAGCCGGCCACCCTGAGGCGCAAGGACACCAGCATGTTCGTCTACGGGCCGTCCGACCTCCTCAACGCGGTGATGGAGACCGGCCAGAAGGGCGTCTCGCTCCAGCGCTACAAAGGCTTGGGCGAGATGAACCCGGAGCAATTGTGGGAAACCACGCTCGACGTCGAAAGCCGCACCATCCTGCAGGTGAAGATCAAGGAAGGCGAGGACGCCGACGACATCTTCTCGCGGCTGATGGGCGACGTGGTCGAGCCCCGGCGCGAGTTCATCCAGGAAAACGCGCTGGAAGTCGCCAATCTGGACGTCTAGCCCGCGGTTTCGCACCATTCCTTAACGCCATGGCAAGGCGCGCGCCCTTAAGGTTTACACGCGAGGAGCCTTGCGATTCTCGCCTTCCGGTGGCGAGGCGCTAATCCCGTATGTTCTGTTGGGGGCGTTGAGTTGAGATGAGCGGCGCGAAGCGCAGGCCCAAACCTCAAGGCAAAGGCCGTAGGCGCGTGGCGCCGGGACCGGTGGCGCGGCGCAGGCCGCCGTCCAAGCGCCGGCCGAGGGCGCGGCGCGCCAGCTATTGGGTCCGCCTCAAACGCACCGCCCAACGTCATCCTTACGTTTTCAAGGCACTCCGCTTCGGCATGCTCGCCACGATCTGGGGCACGATCGTGCTCGGCGGCGCGGTGGTCTATTTCATCTCGCGCGTGCCGGATCCATTGCTCGCGACCCTCGACGACCGGCCGCCGAACGTCACCATTCTCGCCGCCGACGGTACGGTGCTCGCCGAGCGGGGCTTGAGGCGCGGGCATATCCGCGTCGACATCCTTCCCGATCATCTCATCAAGGCGGTGATGGCCACCGAGGACCGGCGCTTCTATCACCATCTCGGCGTCGACCCGGTCGGTCTTGCGCGCGCGACCTATCGTAATCTCGCCGCCGGCACCGTGGTTCAGGGCGGCTCGACCATCACGCAGCAGCTCGCCAAGAACCTGTTTCTCAGACCTGAGCGCACCCTTATGCGCAAGCTCGAAGAGGTCATCTACGCGGTCTGGCTCGAGCAGCGCTTCACCAAGGACGAAATCCTGGAGCTCTATCTGAACCGGGTCTATTTCGGCGGCGGCACCTATGGCGTAGAGGCCGCCGCCCGGCATTATTTCGGCCACTCGGCGCGCGACGTGACCCTGCCCCAATCGGCGATGCTTGCAGGGCTGTTGAAGGCGCCCTCGCGCTATGCACCCACTCGCAGCGTGCGGGCGGCAAGTGCGCGGGCCGACGAAGTGCTCGACAACATGGTCGAGGCCGGGTTCCTCACCGAGAAGCAAGCACGCGCCGCCGGTCAGCAACCGCTGGCTCTGCGCGCCAAGGGCGACGACACCGGCTATCCTTACGCGGTCGACTGGGTAGCGGAACTTTTGCCGGAATATATCGACGAACAGGACGGCGCACTCATCGTCGAGACCACGATCGACGCAACGCTGCAGCGGGCCTCTCAGGAGCGCTTGCGCAACCTGCTCGATGGAGAAGGCCGCAAGCTCCATGCCGGAGAAGGCGCCGTGGTGGTGCTCGATCCCGCCACGGGTGCGGTGAAGGCCCTGGTCGGCGGACGCTCCTACAAGGCGAGCCCCTATGACCGTGCGCTCAAGGCCCGGCGCCAGCCCGGCTCCGCCTTCAAGCCGTTCGTCTATCTCACGGCGCTGGAGGCCGGCTATTCGCCGGACTCCATTGCCGTCGACGGGCCGGTCAATATCGGCGGCTGGAGACCGCAGAACTACACCAAGAATTACAAAGGCCGAGTGACGCTCCGCTACGCCATGGCCCATTCGCTGAACACCGTGGCCGTAAAGCTCACCGCGCAGGTCAGTCCGTGGCGCGTGGCGCGCACGGCCAAGCGGCTCGGCATCAATTCCAAGCTTTATGCGCAGCCTTCGATCGCGCTCGGTACATCCGAGGTGACGCTTCTCGAGCTCGCCGGCGCGTACGCGCCCTTCGCCAATGGCGGCACGCGCGTCTTGCCCCACGTCATCACGCGCATCCGCAACGGCGACGGCAAGGCGCTTTACCAGCGGCGGAATTCGGCGACCGGCCAGGTGGTGGCGCTCCACTATGTGGGCGCCATGAACGACATGTTGAACTCGGCGCTGGTGCGCGGCACGGGCAAGCGCGCGGCCATCCCGCGTCACGTGGCCGGCGGGAAAACCGGCACGACGCAGAACTCGCGCGATGCCTGGTTTGTCGGCTACACGGCCCATTACGTGGCCGGCGTGTGGATCGGCAATGACGATAACACGCGTATGAAGAAGGTGACGGGCGGCACGCTTCCCGCTTCGCTGTGGCACGACATTATGCTGTATGCGCACGAGGACAAGCAGCCCTTGCCGCTGCCCGGCCGTGGCGCACCGCGCCCGCGGCAAGAGACGATCGCCGCTGGGTTCCCTTGGACCCAAGACAACGCGGAACCCGAGCGTGCCAGCCAAGACAAGCCGTTCTACCAGCGCGTCTTCGGATTCTTCGGCGGCGGCTAGTCTCGCGAAACCCTATTCGATGCTGGCGGTCGGCGACATGCCTTGCGACGGCTGCGGCAGGCCTTCGGCCCCATAGGCGTGCAGGCTGGAGCCGTATTTCTGCAGCCAGTCTCGCGCCTCTTCGTGGCGCGGCATGGTGCGGGCGACGAGCGCCCAAAAGCGCGGCCCATGATTCATATGGGCGAGATGGGCCACTTCATGCGCCGCGAGATAATCGAGCACGAAAGGCGGCGCGAGCACGAGCCGCCAGGAGAAGGACAGCGCGCCGGACGTGGAGCACGAGCCCCAGCGCGTGGTCTGATCGCGCACGAAGATACGCTTCGGCTTCAGGTTCAGGCGCCTGGCGTGAAGATCCACGCGCAGCTTGAGATCGAGATGGGCCTGGCGCTTGAGCCAGTCGAGCAGACGGCGCGGCGCGTGCTCCTCCTCGCCGGCGATATGCAGCCGCGGCAGACGCCTCTTGGCGACGCGGGCACCGGCGGGCCAAGCAGGCGCGATCTTCGCGTCCTCGGGCTCCTCGACCCACACCACGCCGCGGCGGCGTATGGAGCCGGCGAAGCGCAGAACATGCGCCAGACCGCGCAAGGGGATGATGGCGTCCTCGGTAAAGGGAACGGGCTCGGGGAGGCCGGCAACGCGTTCCTTCAGCCAATCCAAATGGCGCGACAGGAACTCGTCGGCTTCGGCGAAGCTGGAATAGGCCGGCATGGTGAGCACGGCGCCCCGCCGGGCTTCGCTCACCTGGAGACTAAAGCGCCGCGCGCGGACGCTGCGTCGAAGGAGCATGGGGATGTCCAGTCCCCTGATCTTGACCTCGATAGTCTCACCCCGCCCGAGATTGAGCCGCTTCAGCATGCCATGCTCCCTACTATCACTACGTATTGGCCACCGAATCTGAGGCGCCAAGAGTAGCACAGGGATTTGCTGGAAGGCTCGCCTGTGGTTTAGGCAACCCGGGCTAGAGCACGCTTAAACAAGCTTCTGGGGCGCTGGTTGGACCGGATAAAACCCCGGATTTTGGGCAAAATTTCCGACCGGAAGCGCGAACCATTAAAAACGCCGTAGTGGCCGACGTCGGGCTGTAAATGGTGGGCGCGCATGCCGTCTGGGAGGTTCTTGCACAATGTTTGGGCAGCTTCGGTTTGCCCGATTCCGGAGATATCGTCCTTCTCGCCTTCCACCGTCATCAGCGCCACGCGATGGACCTTGGAGGGGTCCACGGGCGTGCCCCGGTGGTGCATTTCGCCCTTGGGCAGCCTGTGCTCCAGGAACACGGTCTCGATGGTCTGGAGGTAGTACTCGGCCGACAGATCCATGACCGCGAGGAACTCGTCGTAGAACTCCCGATGCTTGTCTGCGGAATCGCCGTCGCCGCGGATGAGATTGTGAAAGAGATCGCGGTGGGCCGTCATGTGGCGATTCAAGTTCATCCCCATGAAGCCCGAGAGCTGCAGGAAGCCCGGATAGACGAGCCGCATCACGCCCGGATGAGGCCACGGCACCTGAGTGATGACGTTGTTGCGGAACCAGCTCAGAGGCTTGGTGGCAGCGAAGCGATTGACCGCGGTCGGGCTCTCGCGCGCATCGATCGGGCCCGCCATCAGGATCATGGAGCGGGGCACTGCGCGGGCGCGCTTCGCCTCCATCAGCGACACGGCGGCGAACACCGGCACGGTCGGCTGGCAGACCGCCATGATGTGCACATCGCCGTCGAAAAACTCCAGAAACTCAGTGATGTAGTCGATATAGACGTCGAGGTCGAACGGGCCGTCGGCCCGCGGCACGAAGCGCGCATCAAGCCATTCGGTGACGTAGACATCGTGATCGGGCAGGAGGTCGCGCACGGTCCCGCGCAGGAGCGTGGCGAAGTGACCGGCCATCGGGGCCACGACCAGAACTTTCGGATCCTTCTTGCGCGTTGCCGGAACGTCGCGCGCGAAGTGCACGAGATCGCAGAAGGGCTTCGACAAAACCGTGTGCGGCTCGACGGCAACCTTCTTACCGTCCACCTCGACCGTTTCGATCTCCCAGGCGGGCTTGCGGTAGCGGCGCGTCGATCGCTCGAAGAGTTCGAGCGCGGCCGCGGCTCCGCGGCCCATGGCCGTGTGCGACGCCCAATTCAGCGGGTTGCGCCACAGCAACCGATAAGCCTCGGCCGTGGCCCGCGCTGGATGCAGCGCGGCCTGGTTCAGCTCATAAAGGTGATACAGCATCGCGTATGACCTCTTCGACTCAGCAATATCATAATGCTGCATCGCGAAAACAAATGGTGATTTTATGCTGCAGTGCAATGACAGATGGCCGCAGGGGTGGCCATCTGCCGCGCGTTATAGATAACGGCGCAGTGTTTCCGCCATTTTGTCAGGCGACGTGCCGTAGGGGATGTGCGTCACAAATTCGCCGTCGGGTCCCATGAGATACGCAAGGGCCGAGTGGTCGATGGTGTAGTTGTCGCCCATGCTCTGGTCCTGAAACTTTTGATATGTGACACGGTAGGACTTCGCCACCTTGGCGATTGCTTCGGGCGAACCGGACAGTCCGACGAAGTTCGGGCCGAAATTCTCGACATAGGTTGTCACCGAGTCGGACGTGTCACGTTCCGGGTCGAGCGTAATGAAGACGGGGACAACTTTGTCCGCGTCGTCTCCGAGCTCGTCCAGTGCCGTCGACATGACCTGAAGCTCCGCCGGACAAATGTCGGGGCAGCGCGTGAAGCCGAAGAAGACGAGCATATAGCGGCCGCGGAAATCCTTGTCGGTGACGGTCTTGCCGCCTTTGCCGACGAGTTCGAACGGACCGCCGATCAGGGCCTTGCCGCTCGTCATCACGCGATTTCTGCTCGTGTCGCCGCCGAGAACCAGCAAGCCGACGCCGACCAGCGCGCCAAGTAGAAAGCCGCCGACGATTACGAGAAGCAGAGGACGTCGCATATCTATTCACCGAGCTGTAGCAGCGTGCCGTTCTCGCGCGCGCTGCCTAGGAACCAACTGAACGTGGCATAGCCGACCGCGAGATAGATCGCGTTCAACCCGAGCGCCCACCATAGGTCCATCACATCGAAAGTGTTGTGCAGCAGGATGGATCGCATGCCCTCGAAGACATGCGTCGGCGGGAGCGCGAGCGCAACCGGCTGGAGCCAGTCGGGCAGCGCCGAGACGGGATAGTACACGCAGCAAAAGGGCAGGAGAAGAAAGGCTAGAGACCAGGCCAGTTCCTCCGCGCCGAGCCCGTAGCGCAGAATCACGCCGGCGGAGATGAGGCCGAGCGACCAGCTGGTCAACACGAGCACGCAGAAGAAGGCCGCGAGCGCCAGCCCGAGACCGAGCAGATTGAAGCCGAAGATGAAGAAGGCGGCGATCGCCACCGGCACCATGCTGACGGCGAGACGGATGATGCTCCACAGACTTAGCGCAGCGACGAGTTCGTAGGGGCGCAAAGGACTGGTCAGCAGATTGCCGAGATTGCGCGACCACATCTCCTCGATAAAGGTGGTCGAGAAACCGATCTTCGAGCGGAAGAGAATATCCCACAACAGCACCGCGCCAATCAGAACGCCGGCGCCTTGCGCATATGGGTTCTGCGTGCTCGCCAGATATTTCTGCAGAAAGCCCCAGGTCAGCATCTGGAGAAACGGCCAGTAGATGAGCTCCACCAGGCGCACGCCGGAACTGCGCAGTAGATAGACGTAGCGGCGCACGAGCGCGACCACCCGGCGCAAAGACGCCTGAACGCCACTCGGCGGAAGGAGCACAGGCTCCACGGCGCTCAGGACCGGCGGCGCGCTCACGATGCTTTCCTTTCCGGCTCGGAAATGGCGTCGCGTTTTTCCGAGGTGCGGCCACGCACCACGTCGAGAAACACGTCCTCAAGCGTCTCGCGGCCGTAGGATCGGATCAGCGCCTTCGGTGTCTCGTCCTCGATGATGCGTCCGGCCTGAAGTAAGATGACGCGATCGGCGAGACGCTCCACCTCGGCCATGTTGTGAGAGGCGAGCAGCACGGTGGCGTTGCGGCTCCGCGCATAGTCTTTCAGCTTGCTGCGAATCCAATCGGCGGTGTCGGGATCGAGCGAGGCGGTCGGCTCATCAAGCAAGAGCAGCTCCGGCGCGTTGAGCAGCGCCTTGGCGAGGCCGACGCGCGTCTTCTGACCGGCGGAGAGTTTTCCCGTCGGGCGATCGAGCAGGCCCTCGATCTGCAAATGCTCGGCGACATAGGCAATGCGCTCGGCCATGTTGGCAATTCCGTAGAGCCCCGCATAGACAGTGAGGTTCTGCTTCACGGTCAGCCGCGCGGGCAGGTCCACATAGGGGCTCTGGAAGTTCATCCGTTGCGCCACGTCGTAACGGTTGCGGCTCATATCGGCTCCAAACACGCGGACCTCGCCGGCGCTCGGCTGGATCAGTCCGAGCAGCATGGCGATGGTCGTGGTCTTGCCGGCGCCGTTGCCGCCAAGCAGCGCCACTGTCGTGCCGGGCTCGATGGTAAAACTGATGTGATCGACAGCCGTGACCACGCCATAGCGCTTGGTGAGACCGCGCACCGCGACAGGCAGGGCTTCGAGATCGCGCTCACGGGCCTCGTTTTCGCGGAAATTTGGCGTCGTCTCGTTCATTTCCTTGCGCTGCGCGCCCGCTTTGTCGGAATTATGGCTCTCCGCCACATGTTAGGGTTCACCTATGACCGCACTCGACAATAGTCAAACCGCCGCCGGCGTCGCCGTTCCGGAGTGGCTGCGCGCCGGCGAAAGCCGTTTGCGCCTGCACACCATCGTGCGTTTGCGCTGGCTTGCGGTGCTTGGGCAGAGCCTCACGGTGATCGGCGCCTATTGGGTGCTGGGCATGGATATGCCGATCGGCGGGTGCTTCGCCGTGATCGCACTGTCCGCGTGGCTCAACGTGGCTTTGCGCATCCACTTCCCCGCCAGCCAAAGACTGAGGAGCAACTACGCCCTCATTATGCTGGGCTACGACATCGTCCAGCTTGCCGCGCTGCTCTTTCTCACCGGCGGCGTCGAGAATCCGTTCGTCTTTCTACTAATCGCGCCGGTCACGGTCTCGGCCTCGACGCTGCCTTTGCAAATCACCGTGGCGCTGGGCGTGCTCGCCATTGGCGCCGCGAGCCTGCTCACCACCTACCACTACCCGCTTCCTTGGTTTCATGATTCTGAGCTCGAGTTGCCACTCCCTTACGTGCTGGGCGTGTGGGCCTCCGTCGTCTCCGGCATTCTGTTTATCGGCCTTTATTCCTGGCGCACGGCGGAGGAAGGCCGGCGCATGGCGGAAGCCCTGGCCGCCGCGGAGATGGTGCTCGCGCGGGAGCAGAAGCTCTCGGCTCTCGACGGGCTGGCCGCCGCAGCCGCGCATGGGCTCGGCACACCGCTCGCCACGATCGCCGTGGTCACCAAGGAGCTATTGCACGATGCGGCGGAAACCGATCGCCATTACGAGGATTTGCTTTTGTTGCGCACACAGGCCGAGCGCTGCCGCGAGATCCTGAGAGAGCTCGCCGGCCGCGGCGAGGAGCTCGACATCATTGTGTCGCGCATGCCGGTGAGCCATCTGATTGAGGAGGTGGTCGAGCCGAACCGCCTGGTCGCGGTCCCCATCGATGTCACGACCGGCCCGCGCGCGAACGTCGAGCCGGGTAGCGCCGCGGCGCGCGAGCCGGTGACGCAGCGCAATCCGGGAATGATCTACGGTCTCGGCAATCTGGTGGAGAATGCCATCGACTTCGCCGCAACCAAGGTGGAAGTGAACGCGGACTGGACGCAAGACGAGGTGCGGGTGGTCATCGCCGACGACGGTGAGGGCTTTCCGCCCAACGTGCTCGAACAGCTGGGTGAGCCCTTCGTCACCACGCGTCCCGGCAAGAGCTGGGGCGAGGAGCAGCCGGACGAGCATATCGGCATGGGTCTCGGCTTTTTCATCGCCAAGACGCTCTTGGAACGGTCCGGCGCGCAGCTCGAACTCGCCAATCGGCAAGAGCCCGCAACAGGCGCGGTGGTAACCGTGATCTGGCCGCGCGCCACGTTCGAGAAAAAGGCGGGCCCGGACGCGCCGGTACCTATGCCTTTCCTGTAATTTCACTGTTTCACGCAAGCTTTGGGGCCGCGCGCGCCCAAAAGTCACGCTTATTCCCTGATTCCGTTCACTTTGATGCGCGGTTGTGGGGCCCCAAGGCTTGCCTCATCGCGTGAAACGCCCTACCTGTACGAAAACAAATTCACTAATTCGTCTGGGAGCTTACGTCAGGGTTGGGCTAGATCCGCGTTATAGGAGCTCAACTATGGAAGCCCATCAGGTCTCCACCTCGCCACAGGGCATTCTCGTGCCGCTAGAAGACAACACGCTTCTGATCGTCGACGACGACAAAGCTTTCCTGCAGCGCCTTGCGCGCGCCATGGAAGCGCGTGGCTTCGCCGTCGAAGCGGCCGCCACGGTTGAGGAAGGCTTGGCCTCCCTCAAGCGCCGCCCGCCTGCCTTCGCCGTGGTGGATATGCGGCTCGACGACGGCAACGGCATTGACGTCATCGCCGCGCTGAAAGACGTGCGCCCCGAGGCCCGGGCCGTCGTGCTGACCGGCTACGGCAATATCGCCACCGCGGTCACAGCGGTGAAGATCGGCGCCGTCGATTATCTGGCGAAGCCCGCCGATGCCGACGATGTCTACCACGCGCTCACCGCCTCGCCCAACGACAAGGCGCCGCCGCCGGAGAACCCGATGTCGGCCGATCGCGTGCGGTGGGAGCATATTCAGCGCGTCTATGAGCTGTGCAACCGCAACGTCTCCGAGACGGCGCGGCGGCTCAACATGCATCGCCGCACGCTCCAGCGCATCCTCGCCAAACGCGCGCCGAAATAGCGTCAGCTTTCTAGCTTTCGAAGCCGCAGCCAGGATCGAGATGATGCTGGAGGCGCAAGGCTGCCGCGCGCGCGAAGCACAACATCATGGCTTTGCGCCGCGCGGCGTTAAGGCGCTCCTCGACGGGCTCGCGCATCAACTCGGCCCCGTAACGGTCCGCCAGGATGAGGCCTGCGTCCTCGGGGAGCACATAGCATGGGAAATCGGCGTCGACGGCGAAATAGAGCCGGTCGCAATAGTCGAGATAGTCGTGCCACTTCCCATCCGTGCGGAAATCGATCAGGCAGGATTTGATCTCGACGATCACCACGTCGCCCGACGGCGACAGTCCCACCACGTCCGCGCGGCGGCCATTGGCGAGCGGCAGCTCGCACACAACCGAGTGCCCGAGCGCGCGCAAACTACGGCATACGCCGCGCTGAATCGCTGCGGCGGCTTCCGATTGACGTCGGTCGAGAGAGAATAGCGGATCTTGGTCGGACTGGAGCACGGGACGGCGGCTTCCCTCGAGAATCAAACAATCGTCACGGATTTGTGCATGTTTGCTCGTTTGCTGTAGTGGAACAAGCTGCTAAATCGCTCGTTTCAGAGACAGGCCCCCGAGCCCCCACGGGAGGAACCATGAGCGCCACAAGTACCGTTCTCGCCGAACCCCGGCGTGATACCCCCTCGAAATCCACCTCGTTACAAGACCGTCTGATGGAGACGCGCCGGCTGTCCTTAAGCCTCGCTGCCCCGTTGAGCGATGAGGACCAAGTCGTCCAAGCCATGGACGACGCGAGCCCGACCAAATGGCATCTGGCGCATGCCACCTGGTTCTTCGAGGCCTTCGTGCTGCCTCGCTTCCTGCCAGACTACCGGCTGTTCGACGAGACTTTCGAATATTGTTTCAACTCCTACTATGAGAGCGTGGGCCCCCGGCATCCGCGGCCCCAGCGTGGATTGTTGACACGTCCGTCCTCGGCCCAGGTGCGCGCCTACCGCGCGCATGTGGACGCGGCGCTGGAGCGTCTGTTCGACAACGGGCTGCCGGAGGACGCCGCACCGCTGATCGAGCTCGGTATCAATCACGAGCAACAGCATCAGGAATTGTTGCTTACCGATATCTTGAGCTTGTTCGCCGCCGAGCCGCTGAAGCCTGCTTATCGCGAGGCGAAGCCGGGCGTGTCGGTGCATACGGCCGCGCCGCTCGCCTTCACGGCCTTCGATGGCGGCATTTTCGAAGTCGGACACGAGGGCGACGGATTCGCTTACGACAACGAGGGCCCGCGTCACGAAGAGCTGATCCGGCCCTTCCGGCTTGCCAATCGCTGCGTCACCAACGGCGAGTGGATCGACTTCATCGAGGACGGCGGTTACGCGACGCCGACGCTGTGGCTGGCGGACGGTTGGGGCACCATCAACGCGCAAAGCTGGCAAGGCCCGCTCTATTTCGAGGAGGCGCAAGGCGGCTATATGCAGATGAGCCTTCTCGGTTATCGCTCGGTGGATCCGGCCGCGCCCGTGACCCATGTGAGCTTTTTCGAGGCGGACGCGTTTGCCCGCTGGGCCGGCTACCGGCTGCCGTCGGAGTCCGAATGGGAAATGGCCTCGGCGAACCTGCCCGTCGCGGGCCGTGACCTCGGCGCCGATCATTTGCGCCCGATGCCCTCCACGTCAGGCGACGGGCTCACCCAGATGTTCGGCGATGTATGGGAGTGGACGGCAAGCGCCTACCTCCCCTATCCCGGCTTCAAGGCCGCGCCCGGCGCCGTCGGCGAGTACAACGGCAAATTCATGTGCAACCAGTTCGTGCTCAAGGGCGGTTCCTGCGCCACGCCGCAAGGACATGCGCGGCGGACCTATCGCAATTTCTTCTACCCCCATCAGCGCTGGCAGTTCACGGGCCTGCGGCTCGCGGCGGACGCGTAATGGAGAGCGATATTTCGTCATTGCTGGCTGAGGGCCGGCCCGGCACCTCGGCGGCCAAGACCGCGCGGCGCAAGGCCGAGACGGCGGAGTTCGCCGACGCCGTCCTGAAAGGTCTCGCTCAGCGTCCGCGCAGCATTCCCTCGCGCTTCCTCTATGACGCGACCGGCTCGGCCTTGTTCGAGGAGATCACCAAGCTCAAGGAATATTATCCGACGCGCACCGAGACCGCCTTGCTCCAGACCTATGACGCGGAGATCGCGGCACTTGCCGGCGACGTCGATATTCTCGTGGAGTTCGGTTCGGGCTCGAGCCGCAAGACGAGCCTGCTGATCGACGCCCTTCCCGGCCTCGACACCTATATCCCCATCGACGTCTCGGAATCCTTCTTGGCCGACGCGGCGAAGCGGCTCGAAGCCAAGCATGACGGGCTTACCGTCAAACCCCTGGTCGGCGACTTTACGCGGACCCGCGCCCTTGCCGGTGCAGCGCGGGGGCAGAAGCTCGGCTTCTTCTCGGGATCGACCATCGGCAATCTCACGCATGACGGGGCAAAGGACTTTCTCGACAACGCCGCCGCGCTCCTCGGGCAAGGCAGCACGTTCCTTATCGGTGTCGATCTCAAGAAGAACCTCGACATTCTTCTCCCCGCCTATGACGACGACGACGGCGTCACCGCCGCGTTCAGTCTCAATCTGCTCGCCCGGGTCAATCGCGAGCTTGACGGCGATTTCGATACGACGCGCTTTGCCCATGAAGCGACCTACAACCCAGACAAGGGCCGTATCGAAATCCATCTGCAGAGCCTCGTGGACCAAAAGGTCCGTGTGCTCGGACGCGCGTTCTCATTTGCCAAAGGCGAGCGCATCCACACCGAGAACTCCCACAAATATTCGGTTCCCGAATTCCAGGCGATGGCCGAGACGGCCGGATGGCGCCCGGTGAAGGCCTGGACCGACAAGGATCAGCTCTTCAGCCTGCACCTGCTGCAACGCGGCTAGACAGACACCACCCCCCTCCGCTTCACCTTGCGCGGCGTCAGCCGCCGAGGCATGGTGCCGCCTCAAAAACCAAGGAGGGGGAACGTGGTCGATCTTCCAACCGGCAATGCGGTAATCGGGCAGTCCGGCGGCCCGACCGCCGTCATCAGCCAATCGCTGGTCGGCGTTATCGAGGGCTTGAGGGCCGGGCTCGCCGAGCAAGGCAAGGTGAAGCACATCTTCGGGACGCGGCATGGGGTGCGCGGTATCTCCAAGGGCCATCCTGAAGAGTTGATCGATCTCACCGGCATTTCGCCGGCGCGGCTCGAGCGCATCGCGCGTACGCCGTCCGCCGCGCTCGGTTCCACCCGCGACAAACCTGACGAAGCCTATTGCGCCCAGATCCTCGAAGGCTGCCGCGAAAACGACATCCGCTACTTCTTCTATATCGGCGGCAACGACTCCGCCGATACCTGCCGTATCGTCTCGGAGAAGGCGCTTGAGTCGGGCTACGAGATGCGCTGCTTCCACGTGCCGAAAACGATCGACAACGATCTGCGCGAGAACGACCACACGCCGGGCTTTCCCTCCGCGGCGCGCTTCGTGACGCTCGCTCATATGGGCGACGCGCTGGACAATGCGAGCCTCGGCGGCATCAAGATCAACATCATCATGGGCCGCAACGCCGGCTTCCTCACCGCGTCGGCCGCGCTTGCGCGCGAGCTGCGCGAGACCGATCCGGACCCGGCTGGGCGTCCGGCGCCCCATCTGATCTATGTCCCCGAAGTTCCGTTCGTGATGGACGAGTTCCTCGCCGATGTGGACGCGGTCTATTCCAAGCTCGGCCGCTGCCAGATCGCAATCAGCGAAGGCATCCGCGACGCGGACGGCAACGAGATCGGGCCGCAGCTTATGGGCTCGGGCGAAGTCGACGCGCACGGCAATGTGCAGCTCTCGGGCTCGGGCGCGCTCGGCGATGGGCTCGCCGGCATCCTCAAAAAGGGCCTGACGCCGGCCGGCGGCAAGTCGTTGCGCGTGCGCGCCGATACGTTCGGCTATCTGCAGCGTTGCTGGCCCGAGACCTCCGTGATCGACGCGGTCGAGGCGCGTGGCGTTGGGCGGCATGCGGCGGATCTCGCAGCCGGCGGCGACTCCGGCGGTTCGGTCACCATCATCCGCACCTCGAACGCCGTCGATCGCTATCGCAGCGCCTATGGCCGGGCCGAGCTCTCGGCGGTCGCGCGCCATGCGCGGCACGTGCCGGAGGAGTTTCTGTTGGGCCGCAACAATGTGAGCCCCGCGTTTTACGATTATTGTCAGCCCCTGGTGGGCGACCTGCCGGAGTTCGAACGGCTCTAGGCCTAAGGCTCGACCAACTCGCGGATATAGGTCGGCAGCGCGAAGGCCGCGGCCTGCATCTCGGGGCTCCAATAGCGCGTGGGAAAGCTGCCCGCTTCCTTGTAGCGCCGCGCGATCTTCTTGAGCTTGTGGTGGCGCAGCTTCTTGTTGTCGGTGGCCCAGCCATACGACATGGAGCCGCCGAAATAGCTCGGCGTCGTGGCGACATAGGCGAAGGAATCGTCGAACAGATCGCGGAAATAGCTCACCGACTGCTTGAGCTCCGGCGCTTGCAGGAAGGGCAGCCCGTTCTGGGTGACGAGGATACCGCCCGGCGCCAGTGCGCGGCGGCAGTCGGTATAGAACTCCTTGGTGAACAGCACGGCGCCCGGTCCGATCGGATCGGTGGAGTCCACGAGAATGACGTCGTACCGGTCGTCGGTCTCGTGCACGAGCTTGGTGCCGTCTGCGATCACCACTTTGGTGCGCTTTTCCTCGAAGGCGCTGCCCGATACATCCGGGAAGTGCTCGCGGCAGAGATCGATGACGCTGCGGTCGATCTCACAAAGCGTGGCGCTCTTCACCTCGGGATGCCGCAGCACCTCGCGCAACACGCCGCCATCGCCGCCACCGACGATGAGCACCTTCTTCGCTTTGCCATGCGCGAACAGCGGCACATGTGCCATCATCTCGTGATAGACGAATTCGTCGCGGGTGGAGAGCTGAACGACGCCGTCCAGCATCATCACCCGGCCGAAATCCTCATTCTCGAAGATGATCAGCTGCTGGTGCTCGGTCTCGCTATCGAAGAGGACCCGGTCCGCCTTTAGACGGACACGGAAGCCGCCATGGAGCGTCTCTTCGACCCACCGTTCCATCGCTGAATTTCCTTGCCCCGAAGTTGCGTTTTCACAACCACCTTGCCGGGCGAGAACGCCTCTTTCAGCACGTCGATGGTGGCGTTGGGATTGGCGTCGCCGCACATAAACACATCGAGCGCGGCATAGCCGTATTCGGGCCAGCTATGGATCGAGATGTGCAACTCGGCAAGAACCGCGACGCCCGAGACCCCACCATTCGGCGTGAAGTGATGCAGATGGATGTGCAGGAGCGTTGCGCCCGCCGCCTCCACGCACTGCCTCAGCGTCTGCTCGATGTGGTCGAGTTCGTCGAGCCGCTCCGCCCGAACCAGATCGACAAGGAGATGAGTTCCGGCGTAGCGGACTCCGTCTCTCTCACAGAAAAAATCCTTGCGCTCCTCTCCCATTTCGGGATCGAGGCACCGGGAATGGTTTTCTTCCGTTTGGGCGGTGCTTGAACCATGATCCAAGTCCATCCCCAATTGGAAGAGGGCGTCACTGGACATGGCGTCCTCCCCAACCAGCAGATAGATCCAGACGAACTCAAGGGCGTGGCCCCGTTCGAATAAGAGGCGGTATTTGCACCCCGTGTTGTTCGTATGCAAGAGATTTTTGATTACCTGGGGCAGAATGACCTGTCTTGAGTCAAGCCGGGCCGGTTTGTGACAGCCGGCGACCTAAAACGTCGAAGTGAGGACGCAGCAATGCCTCTGCAAAAGTTTGGCGTGGCGATCGGAGCGGCGGTGGCGCTTCTTGCCGGTGCCGGCGCTTGGGCGCCGGCCGCCTGGACCGCAGAAGCCTTGCCCAAACTCGGCACGGCTCTGCCGGCCACCTCCGTGTCCGGCCTGTCGTCGGGCGCCTATATGGCCGGGCAGATCGAGCTCGCGCATGCCAAGAATATCGTGGGCGCCGGGATCGTGGCGGGCGGACCGTTCGCCTGCGCCGAATCGTCCGCGTCGCTGATGTTCCCCTTCTGGCCGACCGCCGTTACCCAGAACGCGACAAGGGCGCTCTATAGTTGCATGAAGACGACGATGGGCACGCCGGACCCGGAACAGCTGGTGGCGCGGGCCCAGGAGTTGGCCGAGGACGGCACCATCGATCCATTGTCGGCGCTCGCAAGCCACAACGTCTATCTCTACTCCGGCAATGACGATCAGACCGTCACGCGTCCGGTCGTCGAGGCGGCCAAGCGCTTCTACGACTTGGCCGGCGTCGAGCTAGGCAATGTGACGCTGGTGGAGGGGGCCGGCGGCCACGCCTTCATCACGGAAGACGGCGGCGCGGCGTGCGGTCTCTCTGACGCACCCTATGTCAGCGATTGCAACTACGACCAGGCCCGCGCGATCCTGGGCTGGATCTATGGCCCGCTGGAGCCGGCCGCGGCAGAGCCACAAGGCGACTTCGTCATATTCGACCAGGACCCCTTCTCGGATCCCGGCGACGGCTTCGCGGATGAGGGCATCGTCTACGTGCCGCCATCGTGCCGCTCCGAGCCGGGCTGCCGCGTCCATGTGGTGCTTCATGGCTGCCGGCAGTCTCGCGAGGCGGTGGGCGATAGTTTCGTACACGGCGCCGGCTTCGCGGAGCTCGCCGACACCAACCGCCTTGTCATCCTCTATCCCCAAGTCTCTGCGCGCAGCGCCAACCCGGAAGGCTGCTGGGACTGGTGGGGCTATACGGGGCTCGATTATCTCGGCAAGGAGGCGTCACAAATCAGTGCTATTTGGGGGATGGTCGAGCACCTCGCCGGGCAGGAGTAAATCTGACTATGGACGAAGGACCCACCGTCTTGATCTTCGAGGCGCCTCTCGGCTCGGACCTTTACGCACAAGCGGTGCATTTACGCGACGCGGTTCTGCGGGCGCCTCTGGGGCTCACGGTTTCGCCGGAGGAACGTCTCGACGACACCACGCGCCAGCATTTCTGCGCTGTGACCTTCGGCAGGGTTGTCGGCACTGTCTCATTGCACCCCTTCGACGAGGTGACGTTGCATCTCAAGCAGATGGCCGTTTCCGAACCGGAGCGGAACGCGCGCGTCGGCTCAAAGCTTCTCGATCATGCCGAGAGCTGGGGTACGCAAGCCGGCTTCCGTGTCATGATCGCCGACGCCCTTGTCGGCGCCGAGGGCTTTTATCTGAAGCTCGGCTATGCTCAAAAAGGCGCGCCGTTCGAGAGACACACCATTCCGCATGTGCGCGTGATCAAGCGGCTTCGCTAGGAGGCAAAGAGTATGAGCTTGGACGTCGGCGACAAGGCTCCGTCTTTCACCCTGCCAACGGACGGTGGCGGCAAGATCTCGCTGAAAGATCTCAAAGGGAAGACCGTGGTCCTCTATTTCTATCCGAAGGACGACACGTCGGGCTGCACGGCGGAAGCGTGCGCCTTTCGCGATGCGCTGCCCGACTTCTCCAAGGTGGACGCCGAGATCATCGGCATCTCGAAGGACCCGGTGACGAAGCACGACAAGTTCAAGGAGAAATACGAACTCAACTTCCCGCTTGCCTCGGACGAAGACGGCAAGGTCTGCGAGGCCTACGGCACCTGGGTGGAGAAGAGCATGTATGGCCGCAAATATATGGGTATCGAGCGCTCCACCTTTGTCATCAACGGCAAAGGCGTGATCCGAGACGTCTGGCGCAAGGTGAAGGTGCCCGGGCACGCCGACGACGTGCTGAAGGCGGCGAAGGCGCTGACATAGGCGCCGATGCGTCTCGGCCTCTCCCGCAATTTCTGGCTGATGCTTGCCGCTATTGTCTTAGTGACAGCGGCGGCGATCGTGTCGCCTCGGATTTACCGCATGGCGCTGGTCGGCTCTGGCTACATGGCCCAGACGCTCTGCGCCGGACTCTTCATCGCCGGCCGCGACCTGGACAGCCTGATGGAGAAGGACCTCTCGGGACCCGGGCTCGACGCCTTGGCGCTGTTCACGCCAACTGTCGACCCGGACGCGAAGGAGGTTTCGGCCTCTACCTTCGGGATTGCCAGCCAGATCGCGATCCACCGCGACGGGCTCGGCTGCACGCTGATTGACGGTGTGCCCGCACAACATTTGCGGGCGCAAGCCGCCGGTCTGTTTCCGCCTACCCCACCGCCCAACCTCGAGGCCGAATGGCCCGACGGTGCGCGTGTGACGACCGGGTGGCCGCAACGGGGCTGGCCCCGACGGGACTGGCGCCAAGGGGTCGACGGCGCGGCCGCCGCGCGCGCAATCGATGCCATTTTCTCGGAGCCCGATCCGGCGCATCCACGCGCCACGCGTGCACTCGTCGTGGTGCATCGCGGGCGCATCGTGGCCGAGCGCTACGCGGACGGATTCGACGCCGACACGCCGCTGATCGGCTGGTCGATGAGCAAGACCGCGATCAACGCACTTGTGGCTTTACGCGTGAAGGACGGGGCGCTCGCGCTGGACGACACGCGCTTAATGCCGCAATGGCGGGGGGACGGCGATCCGCGCGGGGCCATCACGCTCGATGAACTGATGCGCATGACGAGCGGGCTCGCCTTCGACGAGAACTATGACAACCAGCTCAGCGATATCTCGCAGATGCTGTTCGTGCACGGGAATGGAGCGGCCTTCGCCGCCTCGAAGCCGCTCATCCATAAGCCCGGCACCCATTGGTCCTATTCCGGCGGCACGACCGAGATCATCGCCGCCATCTTGCGCGAGACATTCGCGGATGAACGCGCCTATTTGCGCTTTCCCCGTGACCGTCTGTTCGCGCCGCTCGGCATGCGCACGGCGGAGCTTGCGCCCGATGCGTCGGGAACGCTGATGGGCGCCTCGTCTCTTTATGCCTCGGCGCGCGACTGGGCGCGGCTCGGGCTCCTGTTCCTGCAAGACGGGGTGTGGCGCGGTGAACAGCTGCTGCCTGAGGGCTGGGTCGCTTATTCGCTCGCGCCCGCGCCGCAGTCGCCGCACGACGAGTACGGCGCGCAGGTTTGGCTCAAACTGCCGCAGTCGCCGGGGCTCGGCGAGCCGCCGATGCCGGCCGACGGGTTCTACATGCTCGGCTATAACGCACAGGTGGTCGCGATGGTGCCGTCGCGCGAGCTCGTCATCGTGCGGCTTGGCCTGACGCAACGCGGCGGTGACTGGGAACCGGCTCGGGACTTGGCGCCGCTGGTGAACGCCTTCCCGCTGCGCAGCGCACGATAAAAGAAGGGCCACAGCGCCCGAAGGCGGTGCGGCCCTGCCTCTGTCTCGAAGTCCGCTACTGCGGGGTCGAGTTGTCCATGGAATCGCCGGACATCGACTCCTCATCGGACATCGAATTGTCCGGCATGGAGTCATCCGGCATCGACTCGTCCGACATCGACTCGTCCGGCTTAGCGGGCATCTCGTCGGCCGGCTTCGCCGGAGCCGCTTCTTCACCGCCGCCACCGCACTCATTGGCCGACAGGCCGACAAGTGCAATCGAGGCCGCCGCGGCAACTAGAAGAATTCTGCGCATGTGTTCAGTCTCCTCCCTTGCACGCGCCTCTTGGTTGGGCCCAAGTGTTCTATGGCGCGGGTGCCGATAAAATAGCCGACTAAGTGGGCAAAAACCACAGGCGCTCCCGAGTATCCCCAACCACCGCGGATGACGAATTCTTGCCGATCGACGCGAAAACCACAGGTTTTCGTCGCCAATCAATCGCTTGTGGGGAGAGGACTTTGGCGCACCCGACAGGATTCGAACCTGTGACCTCTGCCTTCGGAGGGCAGCGCTCTATCCAGCTGAGCTACGGGTGCTTCGCCGGGCGACCCTAGCCAAACCCATGAATTTAGGCAACGGCGCCCGTCTTAACCCTCATATCCGGCTCTAGCCCGCTCCTTGCAACCTAGCTGGGGGGCGTCCCGCGGCGGGACGGGCCTAGGAGATATGCGCGGTTTGGACTTGAACCCGAACAGGGTCGCGTGGGTCGATTACGCCAAGGGACTCTGCATCGTCATGGTGGTGATGAGGCATTCGACCCTGGGCGTGGAGACGGCCACCGGCGAGACGAACTGGATGGGGGCGCTGGTCGCCTTCGCCAAGCCGTTCCGTATGCCCGATTTCTTTCTCATTTCGGGACTGTTCCTGGCGCGGGTCATCGATCGGCCATGGCGCTCCTATCTCGATACCAAGGTCGTCCATTTCGCCTATTTCTACGTGCTGTGGGTGACGATCCAGTTCGCCTTCAAAGCGCCTGGCTTCGCCGCCGACTCTGGCTGGGCCGGCGTGGCGCACGCTTACGGCCTCGCCTTCATCGAGCCCTTCGGCACGCTGTGGTTCATCTATCTGCTGCCTGTGTTCTTCGTCGTGACCAAGCTCATGCGCGACGTGCCCCAGCCGATGTTGTGGTTCGCGGCGGCGTTCCTGCAGATCGCCGACGTGCAAACCGGCTGGATCGTGATCGACGAGTTCTGCGCCCGCTTCGTCTATTTCTATTCGGGCTACGTGCTCGCGCCTTACGTGTTCAACTTCGCCGAGACCGTATTCGCCACGCCGCGCGCGAACCTGCTGTTCCTCGTGTCCTGGGCCATGTTCGAGGCGGTCATGGTGTTCGGCGGATATTCGGAACTTCCGGTGGTCAATCTGGGTCTCGGCCTCCTCGGCGTGCTTGCCGTGGTGGCTTTCTCGGTCCTGCTGTCGACGCGGGGCTTGGCCCTGCCCTTGCGCTACGCGGGGGAGAATTCGATCGTGGTCTATCTCGCCTTCTTCCTGCCGATGGCGGTGACGCGGAGCCTGTTTCTCGAATTCGCGCCGGATCTCGATCTCGGTACCGTCGCGCTCACCGTGACGGCGGCAGGCGTGGTCACGCCGCTCATGCTGCACGTACTGGTGAAGAACACGCATGCACGCTTTCTCTTCAAGCGCCCGGCCTGGGCGAAGCTGCAGCCGCCCGCTGCGCGCCACGCAACGGCCACCGCCTGAGCCGCGCGGCAACCTTAATCCTTCGTCTATCCTCGCCTGAGCTTGGGTCAACTTTGGTCACCGTCGCGCCATGCACGGCCTCTAAGTCGTTGACGATTTCCAGGCGTGACTTGACGCGCCGGGGCATTGGCGTAGGTATTTGATCAAACGACACAAAGGCTGGGCAAGCCTATGGCAGACAAGAAAAAGAAGGTCATCGTACTTGGCGGCGGCTTCGGCGGCGTGTTCGCCGCGAAGTCCCTGGAGAAACTCGGCCGCGGCTCGGTCGAGGTCGAGCTCATCAACAACAACAACTACTTCGTGTTCCAGCCTCTGCTGGCCGAGGTGGCGTCCGGCAGTATCAATTCCTCCGACGCGGTGGTGCCGCTGCGGCAGCTCCTGAGCAAGGTCCAGGTGCGCCAGGCGCGCGTCATGGGCATCGACTTCGAGAAGAAGAAGGCGATCGTCATGCAGGGCTCACGGATGACTCCCGTCGAGCTGGCATATGACGAAGTGGTGCTGGCGCTCGGGACCGGCGTCGATCTGGGGCGCATTCCCGGCATGGCCGATCATGCGCTGACCATGAAAGATCTGACGGATGCGCATATGCTGCGCACCCATGTGATCGGCTGCTTGGAGACCGCGGATGTGACGTCCGAGCGCGCGGTAAAGGAGCAGCTCCTTACCTTTATCGTCGTTGGCGCCGGCTTCTCAGGCGTGGAGACGGTGGCGGAAATGCGCGAGCTGATCCGCCGGGCGCTGCCCTACTATCACAACATCTCGGTCGATGAGATCCGCATGTATCTCATCGAGTATGCGCCGCGCATCCTGCCCACCTTCCCGGCCGACCTTGCCACCTACGC
Organism: uncultured Alphaproteobacteria bacterium; assembly: GCA_963825655.1. Classification (GTDB taxonomy): domain Bacteria; phylum Pseudomonadota; class Alphaproteobacteria; order Rhizobiales; family Methyloligellaceae; genus Methyloceanibacter. The sequence continues at coordinate 378,732 of CAWGTS010000005.1, read as the reverse complement.
AACGCAACAGCTGAGAAATCAGGGCATCGAGGTGCTGACCGGCGTCGGCACGAAGTCGGCTACGTCCACCGGCGTTGCGTTGACCAATGGCGCCATCCTCAATGCCTCGACCGTCGTGGCCACGATCGGCAACGGGCCGCATCCGCTCGTTCAGATGCTCGGGCTCGATCTCCATTGGGGCCGCGTCATGACGGACCGCTTCATGCGCGTGCAAGGGCATGACCATGTCTGGGCGCTCGGCGACGCGGCACTGATCCCGCTCAACGACAACCCGCAGGAAGATCCAGCGGACTACGCCACGCAGACGGCGCAGTTCGCCGTGCGTGAGGGCTATCAGCTCGCGGCCAACATCATGGCCAAGTTCAAGGACCAGAAGCTCAAGCCCTTCGCGTACACGTCCAAGGGCTCGCTCGCCTCGCTCGGCATGAGCAAGGCGGTGGCCGATGTTTACGGCTTCAAACTGTCCGGCGTGCTGGCCTGGCTCCTGTGGCGCGGCTTCTACCTGTCATTCCTGCCGGGTATTGCCGCGAAATTCCGCGTCGGCATCAATTGGCTGCTCAACTCCGTCATGCCGCCGAATCTGGTGCAGCTCAGGATGCTGCCGCCGGCCACCCGCTACATCCATTTCTGTAAGGGCGACAAGGTGTTCGAGCCGGGCATGCTGATCGACGGCTTCTATACGGTGATCAGCGGGTCCTTCAAGCTCACGATCGACAATCCCGACACGGGCGAGCATTTCGAGAAAGTGTTCGGGCCCGGCGAGCATTTCGGCGAGCGCGTGCTGGTCAAGTCGGAATTGCGCACCGGACTCGTGGAGGCGCTGGAAGATGGGCTTCTGCTGTTCATCGCCCAAAAGGACTTCACCCGTTTCGCCCGGGCCTTCCCCTTCCTCGACAAGTATTTCACCGACTATATCGAGAAGACCTTCGGCGGATCCGACAAGGCGTTCGCGCCGGGCTCGAGCAACCAGCAGCCGGGCAGCCCCGCCAAGTCGAAGCCCGAACTGGCCAAGACCCGCTAGGGAACGCCGTCATCGGCCTCCGCCGGAATGACGCCGAAGGCCGTGGATTAGGCTGCGAAGCGACTCCCTTGAAGGGGCCGCAGTCCCTATATTCCCCTCATCATGACAAGCAAAAGGACCACCGATTCCGCGACCCCAAAACCGGTCGCGAAAGGGGATCACGTCTACCTAATCGACGGGTCCGGCTATATTTTTCGCGCCTATCACGCGCTGCCGCCCCTGACCCGCCCCTCCGACGGGCTGCCCGTTGGCGCGGTGCACGGCTTCTGCGGCATGTTGTGGAAGCTGTTGCGCGAGACCGGCGAGCTCGCCCCGCCGACCCATTTCGCGGTGATCTTCGACTACTCGGCCAAGACCTTCCGCTCGGATCTGTTCGACGGCTACAAGGCCAACCGGCCCGAACCGCCGGACGACCTGATCCCCCAGTTTCCGCTGGTACGGGACGCGGTGCGCGCCTTCAACGTCGCCTGCATCGAGAAGGAAGGCTATGAGGCCGACGACCTTATCGCCACCTATGCGCTCCAGGCGCTCAAGGCCGGCGCGGACGTGACCATCGTGTCCTCCGACAAAGACCTGATGCAGATGATCCAGCCCGGCATCGTCATGTACGACACCATGAAGAACAAGGTGATCGACGAGACGGGCGTGATGGAGAAGTTCGGCGTGCCGCCGTCCAAGGTCATCGAGGTGCAGGCGCTGATCGGCGACACCTCCGACAACGTGCCGGGCGTGCCGGGTATCGGCGTGAAGACCGCGGCGCTGCTCATCAACGAGTATGGCGATCTTGAATCCCTGCTGTCGCGCGCGTCGGAGATCAAGCAGCAGAAGCGGCGCGAGAATCTCATTGAGTTCGCGAGCCAGGCACGGCTGTCGAAAACGCTGGTCACACTCGATACGCACATGCCGCTCGACGTGCAGCTGGACGAGATGGCCGTGCACTTGCCGGACGCTCAGGTGCTCACCGCCTTCATGCGGCAGATGGAGTTTTCCACGCTGCTGCGCCGCGTGGCCGAGGGCTTGGGCGCCCCGCTTGCCGAAGGTGAGACGAAGCCGGCCGCGAGCCCGCGCAAGAAGAAAGACGATTACGACCACCCCTTGCGCAAGGGTCCTCGCGGCGAGCCGGGTCCCGCCCGCGACATCGAAGTCCAAGGCGGCTGCCCCGCGGAACTGGCGATCGAGCGCGCCGCCAAACTTGAAGCGATCCCCTTCGACCGCGCCAATTATGAGACGGTCACGGAAGCGCAACGGCTTGCCGATCTGCTGGAGACCGCGCGCTTCCAGGGGCATTTCGCCCTCCGGGTGAAGCTGAGCGCCGCCGATCCTATGACGGGCGAAATTGCCGGCGTGGCGCTCGCACTTGTTCCCGGGCATGCCGCCTATGTTCCGCTCGGCCATCGCGCGGGCGATGAGCTCGATCTCGGCGGCGAGACAGCGGCCCCACAGATCCCGTTGCGCGACGCGCTCGATATGTTGAAGCCGGTCCTCGAGGACGAGGCCGTGCTCAAGATCGTGTCGAGCGCCAAGTTCGACATGGTGGCGCTGGCCCGCTACGGCATTCAGCTCACAGCGGTCGACGATCCCTGTCTCATGTCCTATGCGCTGGATGCCGGCCGCGCGGAGCATCTTCCGGCCAAGCTGGCGCACGCGCTGCTCGGCTATACCTGCCTCACGGAAAAAGAAGTGCTCGGCACCGGCAAGGCGGCTGTCGGCTTCGACCGGGTCGCGGTCGAGCGTGCCACAGAATATGCCGGCGAGGAGGTGGACATCGCGCTGCGCCTCTGGACCGTGCTCAAGCCGCGCTTGGCGGCCGAGTCCGTCACCACGGTCTACGAGACGCTTGAAAGACCGCTCGCCCCCGTGCTCGCCGAGATGGAACGCGCCGGCGTCAAGGTCGATCGCGCCACGTTGGCGAGCCTGTCCGGCGCCTTCGCCCAGACCATCGCCCGGCTCGAGGACGAGATCCGGGAACTGGCGGGGGAAGAGTTCAATATCGGCTCGCCCAAGCAGCTCGGCGAGATCCTGTTCGACAAGATGAGCCTGCCTGGCGGGCGGAAGACCAAGACCGGCGCCTGGAGCACCGACGCCGCCGCTCTCGAAGAGCTTGCCGCGCAAGGCCACGACCTGCCCCGGAAGGTTCTCGACTGGCGCTTGGTGGCAAAGCTCAAGAGCACCTACACGGACGCGTTGCCCACTTACATCCACGCTGAGACCGGCCGCGTGCACACCTCTTATGCGCTGGCGGCAACGACCACGGGCCGGCTGTCCTCGGTCGAGCCGAACCTGCAAAATATCCCGGTGCGGACCTCTGAAGGCCGCTCGATCCGCAAAGCTTTCGTCGCCGACAAGGGCAAGAAGCTGATCTCGGCGGACTACAGCCAGATCGAGCTGCGCGTGCTGGCCCATATGGCCGACACGCCGACGCTGCGCCAAGCCTTCGCCGACGGGCTCGACATTCACGCCATGACGGCGTCCGAGATGTTCGGCGTGCCCATCGAGGGCATGGACCCGGGCGTGCGCCGCAAGGCCAAGGCGATCAATTTCGGCATCATCTACGGCATCTCCGCCTTCGGGCTTGGCAACCAGCTCGGCATCCCCAGGGGCGAAGCGGCCGACTACATCAACACCTATTTCGAGCGCTTCCCCGGCATCAAGGACTATATGGAAGCGATGAAGGTGGAGGCGCGGCGCACCGGCTATGTGACGACGCTGTTCGGGCGCAAGATCCATTATCCCGAGATCAACACTAAGAACCCGTCTCTGCGCGGCAATTACGAGCGCGCGGCGATCAACGCGCCGATCCAAGGGTCGGCCGCGGACATCATCCGCCGCGCCATGGTGCATATGGCGGACGCGCTCGACGAAGCGGGGCTCAAGGCGCGCATGCTCTTACAGGTGCATGACGAGTTGATCTTCGAGGCGCCGGAAGACGAGGCCGACAAGACCATGGAGATCGCGCAAAACGTGATGGAACGCGCGCCGGAACCGGCGCTGAAGCTACGCGTGCCGCTCCAGGTGGACGCGCGCGCCGCCGACAACTGGGAAGCCACGCATTGAGCGATTGAGCGATTGAGCGATTGAGCGATACAACCTTTACGGGTATGATCCTATGATCAATCAATTTGATTGTAGGGGGAATTCAATGGTTCGGCTGATTTTTGTACTCGCTATTGCCGTCCTGATCGTGCCTGCAATTGCTTCGGCTCACGGTGGCGGATGTCGGAAGAGCTCGCCACCTGGCCAGTGCTGCCACATGGACAACAGTACCGGCACGGTTCACTGCCACTAGTCGGCGAAGCCTGCCTATCCATCGAAACGTGATTTCACGCCGCCTCCAGGATCAGCCGAGGTCTAGCCCTTCCGCGGCCGCACCACGGCGACGATGTTGGTCTGCACCACACCCTCGACCTTGGCGATATGATTGAGGATGGCCTTGTCGCCGTCGCTGGAATCCTTGCAGTCGAGCTGGGCCACGAGCTTCTCGTCGGACAGCATCACCACATTGGCGAACTGGCAGTTGTCCAGCTCCAGCGTCTTGACGGCGTCGAGCGTGGCCATGGCGTTGGCCGAACCCAGCAATTCGATAAACAGATAGATATTCACCATCGGGTTCGTCTCCTTCCAGATTGACGATTGTTCACGTCGTCTTTGTATGCCTTCAGGATAAACTCGCGGACCATCAAGGAGGTCCCATGTTTTCTCCCGTTCTTCGCGCGATCTTCGCATTTTTCGCCACGAGCCTCATCGCCACGGCGGCCTTCGCCCTACCGGCGCCCATGTCGGAGGCGGAGCTTGAGGCGGAGAGCGACGTCGTGGCGCTGGTGCGCGTGATGTCGGTCACCTGCACCAGCATCACCAAGGACAAGGCGACGGGCCAAGCGCGGCACGGCTATCTCGCCAAGCTGCGGGTGCTCGAGGTGAAGAAGGGCGAGGTCCGGCAAGGCGGCGAGGTGCTCGTGACCTTCCGGGAGGTTCCCAAAAACACGCTCGGCCCGTGGACGGTCCACTACTATCCCGGCGAAGAAGTGTGGACGCATCTCGTCAAGCGCGAAGGCGGGGTGACCTACGCTTCGACCTGGTGGAACGCCAAGGGTGACGAGGTGAAGCCGCCGGAGACCAAGGACCTGCCGACGCAGATCGGCCAGTCGGTGCTGGCGAAAGCCGCCGAGTAAGCCTCGGCCTACACCTTTTCGAAACGGGCCTTCGGCCCTACTCAGGCTAAGGCGCAACGCTTCAGTGGGCGATTTCCGCTCTCGGATGGACAATTTGCGACATTGATGCGCCGCGTTCCCGCGCGCGACATCGGCGGCCATGAAGCCCAAGCTTCTTACGACCCTTCAGACCTACACGCGTGCCGAGTTTCTTGGCGATGCCATCGCCGGGGTGACCGTTGCCCTGGTGGCGATCCCGCTTGCCATCGCCATCGCCATCGCCTCGGGCGCCGACCCCGCCAAGGGGATCGTGACGGTGATCGTCGCCGGTCTTCTCATCTCGCTGCTCGGCGGCAGCCGCGTTCAGATTGGCGGTCCGACCGGCGCGTTCATCGTCGTCGTGTACGGGGTGATCGCCGATCACGGCTATGAGGGCCTCGTTTTGGCAACCTTCATGGCCGGGCTCATCCTGCTGCTGACGGGCTTGCTCAGGGCCGGCAGCCTCATCCAGTACGTCCCCGAAGCCGTCATCAACGGCTTCACGATCGGCATCGCCGTCATCATTGCCACGAGCCAGCTGAAGGACTTCTTCGGAATCGAAGTCGCGCAGCTGCCAGCCGAGTTCGTGAAGGCCGTGCCCACACTTTGGGCCGCGCGCGACACGGCAAGCCTGTCAGCGTTCCTCGTCGGCGCCGCGACGTTGGTCTCCATCGTTGTGCTGCGCCGCCTCTTCCCACGCCTGCCTTGCTCGATCATCGCAGTCGCCGCGGCGTCAGCCGTTGTGTTTTCTGCCGGCCTTTCCGTCGACACGATCGTTTCGCGCTACGGAGCGTTGCCCCAGTCGTTCCCGGCGCCCGCCATCCCGTCCCTGTCGCTGGGAAAGATGATCGAACTGCTTCCTTCCGCACTCGTCATCGCGTTCCTGGCCGGCGTCGAATCGCTGCTGTCGGCGATGGTGGCGGATCGCATGATCGGGGGACGCGTGCGCCCAAACGCCGAGGTCATCGCCCAGGGCGCGGCCAATATTGGCTCGGCACTGTTTGGCGGCTTGCCGGCGACTGGAGCGATCGCGCGTACTGCGAAGAACGTGCGCGCCGGGGGCAGGACGCCGGTGGCGGGCGTGATCCATGCGCTCGCCGTGCTCGTGATCATGCTGATCGCCGCGCCGCTCGCCGGACATCTCGCCTTGCCGGCCCTCGCCGCGCTCCTGATCCTGACCGCCTGGTATATGAGCGAGCCTCATAAATGGCGCGGCTACATGGCCGAGCGCGTGTCGGACCGTGTCCTACTGATCCTCACACTCGTCCTGACGGTTCTGACAAATTTGACGATCGCGATCGCGGTCGGCGTCGCGCTCGGTCTCGTGATCCGGCTGCGGCGGCGCCACGTTCCGCCCGCGGAGTGGCACGTTCCGGAGCGGGAGCCGCAAGGCCTTAGCCCCGTTGAGCCAGATCGAGCCATTGATTGAACAGCTTTCGGCTCGCCTCATTGGTGGGCGGCGCGTAGCGGGCGGTGGCGTTCCGCATCTCGGCGAGATTGACGTCGTGCTTAGCGAGCTCGAGCGTATGCCCGATGAGCCAGCGCTCCATGTCGCGCCCCTCCAGCTCCACATGGAACTGCAGCCCCAAAACCTTAGGCCCATAAGTGAAGGCCTGGTTCGCCGTGAGCGGCGTGGAGGCGAGCCGCGTGGCGCCGGACGGCAGGTCGAAAGTGTCGCCATGCCAGTTGAGCACGCGCAGGCCTTCGAGCACTTGAAGCGGCGAGGCCTTGCCCTCCTCGGTCAGGATCAGTTCGTCCCAGCCCAGCTCGGCTTGCGGACCGGGATAGACGCGCGCGGCGAGCACGGCGGCGAGCGCCTGGGCGCCGAGGCAAATGCCCACCACGGGCGTGCCTTGCTTGACCACGGCCTCGACGACATTGAGCTCGTCTTTCAGGAACGGGTAGCGGTCGATCTCGTAGATGCCGATGGGGCCGCCGAGCACCAGCACGAGATCGGCGTCCTTGGCAGGACTGAGATCGTCAACGCCCGCTTGCAGATAGGTGAGCTTGACGCCGCGCTCCTCCAGCACGGGACCGAGCGTTCCGGCGTCCTCGAAAGCCACATGATAAATGGCGACGGCGTTCTGCATGGCGTCCCTCTTTCCTTTGCGCGCAGCCATCTTGCGCTCCCGTGGCGCGCTGAGTTGTCGTTTAGCGCCGCGTGGTTGAGCTTTTACGACACGACACAGAGGTCAGACCGTCTGGGCCGTGCCTTGACGGCGCGGGTCGCCGGCCCCTTCCACACCGCGTTTCTCGTGCCAGCGCGCGGCATGCACCCCGCCGAAGAACAGGTTCTGCGCGGGCCAGGCCCGGGCCTCGTCCTCAAGCGACCGGAACGCGGCCTCCACCTCCTCGGGAAAGCCCGGCTCGAAGCTCGTGGTCCCATCCCGCTCCACATGAAGCCGCGGCGCGGTCACGGCATCCTCCAGGCGCATGCCGTGCTCCAGCAGATTGACCGCCACTTGCAGGATCGCGGTGCGTATGCGGTTCGAGCCGCCGGTGCCGAGCGCGGTCACCGTGCCGTCCGGCTCCAGGATGATGGTGGGCGCCATCATGGAGGACAGCCGGGTGCCTCCGCGCCAGCCGTCATGCTCGCAGAGATCTTCCTCGCCCAGCATGTTGTTCAACATGAAGCCGTGCCCGCCGACGATGAAGCCGTCGCCCTCGCCGTTGGAGAGGCTGACGGAGGCGGCGTTGCCGTCCCCATCGATGACGCTGATATGGGTCGTGCCGCGATAGGCTTTCGGGTGGCGCGCCGCCGCGCGGATCTCGTCCGCCAGGACCCCACCCGCGAGACGCTCGGCGAGACCTGCGCCATGGCTCGCGCGCGCCGCGTTGGTCGCCTCCATCGCCGCATGCAGCGCCAGCGTATCGAGGGGTATGCCCCCTTGGGCCAGCGCCTCCAGATAAGACAGGCCGAAGGCGATCAGCGCGCCGCCGGCCGATGGCGGCGGGTTGAGCGCGACGGTGGCCTTGCCGTGCCGCCAAAGAAGCGGCTCGCGCAATTCGACGCGATAGCGCTTCAAATCGTCCGCCGTCAGGTGCCCGCCGAGATCGCGCGACTGAGCAATGATGCCTGCGCCGATATCGCCATCGACAAACAGCCGCGCGCCGTCTTCCGCCAACCATTCGAGCGTTTCGGCCAGGCCTTCGTTACGGAAGGTCTCGCCCGCTTCCATGAGTTTGCCGTTCGGCGCGAAGATCGCGCGTGTTCCCTCGCTCTCCTGCAGAATTGGTGCGATCACGGTGAAGAGATAGGCCTGGAACGCGGTGAGCGGAAATCCCTGGCGCGCGGCGCGCGCGGCCGGTTCCACCAGGCGCTTCATGGGCAGGCGCGCATACGCCTCGTGCATGGCGAACAGGCCTTGCGCCATGCCCGGTGTCGCGCTCGACCCCAGCCCGATATGGAATTCTTGGGTCGCGGGCCCGAAATCGGCTTGGATGGGAAAGAACGCAACCTCGCTTGCCTTCCGCCGTTTCAGCGGGGTCTCGACGAAAAAGTCGAACAGTCTGACTTTGTGGCTACCGGCCGGACGCGCCATGAGAAAGCCACCGCCGCCGGGCGAGGCGAACACGGCCTCGGCGACGAAGCTCATGCATATGCCGGCGATCGCCGCGTCGAAGGCGTTGCCGCCATCGGCAAGAATCTCCGCGGCCGCGGACACCGTCAGCTGATGACCGGCCGCGACGACGCTTTGGGCTTTGCTCATGAGGGTTGCCTAAGGCGAAGCGCGCGAAGCGGCAAGCGTTAGCGCGCGGGGCCAGAAACAATCATGGCCGGGATTTTGAGCCCGGCCATGATGCAATTCATTCAGAGATGTAAGGCGCGTTAGCCGAGGCGCTTCTCGAGCTCGCCGAGCTCTTCCTTTAGACCTGCCGGCAGCTTGTCGCCGAAGATCTCGTAATGCTCCTTGATCGAGGGGATCTCGGACTTCCAGCCTTCGGTGTCGACCCGCATCAGCTCCTTGAGGTCGGCAGCATCGACATCGAGGCCTTCGGTATCGAGGGCGCCTTCCGCCGGCACCTTGCCGATCGGCGTGTCGACCGCGTCCGCCGTGCCATTGCAGCGCTCGAAGATCCACTTGAGTACGCGGGAGTTCTCGGCGAAGCCCGGCCACAGGAACTTGCCTTCGGTGCTCTTCCGGAACCAGTTGACGTAGAAGATCTTCGGCATCTTGTCGCCGCCCTTCTCGCCCATCTTCAGCCAATGGGCGAAGTAGTCGCCCATGTGGTAGCCGCAGAAGGGCAGCATGGCCATCGGGTCGCGGCGGATGTCGCCCTTCGCGTCCGCAGCCGCGGCAGTCTTCTCCGACGCCATGATGGAGCCGAGGAACGTCCCCTGCTTCCAATCCTCCGCCTCGACGGCGAGCGGCACCACGGAAGCACGGCGACCGCCGAACAGAATGGCGTCGATCGGCACACCCTTGGGATCCTCCCACTCCGGCGCGATGACCGGGCACTGATCGGCCGGCGCGGTGAAGCGCGCGTTGGGATGGGCGGCGGGGCGTCCGGCTTCCGGCGTCCAGGAGCGGCGCAGCCAGTCGATTGCGTGCGCCGGAGGCTCCTTCGTCATGCCCTCCCACCAGATGTCGCCGTCATCGGTGAGCGCGACGTTCGAGTAGATGCAATTCTTGTCGAGCGCCTTCATGGCGTTGAGGTTGGAGGCCTCGGAGGTGCCCGGCGCGACGCCGAAAAAGCCCGTCTCCGGGTTGATGGCGTAGAGGCGGCCGTCCTCGCCGAACTTCATCCAGCAGATGTCGTCGCCGATGGTCTCGGCTTTCCAACCTTTGATCGTCGGAGCGAGCATCGCCAGGTTGGTCTTGCCACAAGCCGACGGGAAAGCGGCCGCCATGTACTTCGCCTCGCCTTCCGGATTGGTGAGCTTGAGGATGAGCATGTGCTCGGCCATCCAGCCTTCGTCGCGCGCTTTCACGCTGGCGATACGCAGCGCATGGCACTTCTTGCCGAGCAGCGCGTTGCCACCATAGCCCGAGCCGTAAGACCAGATCTCGCGCGTCTCCGGAAAGTGCGAGATGTTCTTGGTTGTGTTGCACGGCCACGGCACGTCGGCCTGGTTCTGGGCGGTGAGCGGTGCGCCGACCGTGTGCCGGCCGCGCACGAAATCTTCGCTGTCGCCAAGCGCCTTCCACACCATGTCACCGACGCGGGTCATGATGTGCATGTTGGCGACGGCGTAAGCGCTGTCGGTCACCATCACGCCGATGCCGGCGATGGGCGAGCCGACGGGGCCCATGGAATAGGGCACCACATACATGGTGCGGCCCTGCATGGCGCCGTCATAGAGCTTGGTCATCGTCGCCTTCATCTCGGTCGGGTCGGCCCAGTTGTTGGTCGGACCGGCGTCTTCCTTCTTGACCGAGCAGATGTAGGTCTGGTCTTCGACGCGCGCGACGTCCTTGGGATCGGAACGGACGAGAATGGAGTTCGGACGTTTCTCCTCGTTGAGCCACATGGCGGTGCCGCCGTCGACCAGCGCCTTCAGCATCGCCTGATACTCTTCCTTGGAGCCGTCGCACCAATAAACAAACTCCGGCTTGAAGAGCTCCTTCGCTTCCTCGACGAAGGCCAAGACCTTCTTGTTCGTGGTGGGCGCAATCTTCGACTGAACATTCATGCGGTTTCGTCCCTAGATCTCGAATTGACGGAGAATTTTTCTTTGTATCGCCCTCTAGCTACCCTGAACTTAAAGGGCTTTCAAGAAAGGTCCTGTGACAGCGCCGGGGCTCCCGCTGGGCTTAGGAGGGCTCGGCGATATCCCGCGCCGCATTGGCCAGCCGGACCAACTCCTTACGCGCATCCGCCGGGGTCGAGACCCGGCCTGCGAAGGGGATACGGCGGGTGTCGGCGCCCAGCGCAATATCGCAGCCTTCAGGATCGATGCCGGTCATGCGCCAGGGGCCTGGATCGCCGCCGGTGAAGGCGAGCGCATAGAGCGCGACGGCATCGGCGTGGTCCGAGTTCATATGGGCCAAGATGTCGGCCTCCGCCTCGATCAGGGCTTCGGCGCCCTCCAGAGCGACCAGGAGGTCGGTGGCGGCGAGATCGACGATGCGGCCGAAACCGCCGATATAGTGGGCGCTCTCCACAGCCAGACGCCAGAACGAAAAATCGGGAAAATCCACGTAGAACGCGGCCTCCGGGTGCCGCGCCAGGAAACGGCGCTTCACGGCCTCGCCGTTAACCGTTTCGGCCTTGCCTGACAGGGTGAGACGGGCCCCTTGGAGGGGATCGGCCGCCGCGTCGGAGCCGTCGATGAGGACCGCGGCGCGGGGGTCGTCCACCAGGTTCCTGGTATGCCGCGCCAGGGTGGAAATGAGGAAGATCGGGGCGCCCGCGGCGTCCGTGGCGAGGGTGATCAGGGACGCGTAAGGGGCCCCCGAGGGGCTGTCGAGGCTCCCCAGCGACCCCTTGAAGGCCCGGCGCGCGAGGGTGCGTGCATCCGCCGCAATTTCGGATTTGCTGGGCATTTCTGACGAGTTATTTACTTGCGCCATAACGATATTTGTTGCATCCCGATGCGGAAGGGTGTGGCGCAAAGCGCCCCGATGCTGCCACCTTTTAGGCCAGCCCTATGACCATAACACCCTGCAAATCGCGTCAATCGCGCAAAAGGCCCCCCAATGCCCACAATCGCCCTTGTCGACGACGATCGTAACATCCTGACCTCCTTGCGCATGGTGCTCGAGGCGGAAGGCTATAAGACTCAAACCTATAATGACGGCGCGAGCGCGCTCGACGGCTTCGCCGAGTTCCCGCCCGACCTCGCCATCCTCGATATCAAGATGCCGCGCATGGACGGTATGGAGCTGCTGCGCCGTTTGCGCCAGCGCAGCGAGCTGCCGGTGATCTTCCTCACGTCCAAGGACGAGGAGATCGACGAGCTGTTCGGCCTCAAGATGGGCGCCGACGACTACATCCGTAAACCCTTCCCCCAACGGCTCCTGGTCGAGCGCGTGAAGGCGGTGCTGCGCCGTTCGGCGCCGCGCGACACGACGCAAGTCGTCGAGGACAAGTCCAAGGTTCTGGAACGCGGCAAGCTCAAGATGGACCCCGAGCGCCACACCTGCGTGTGGGACAACTTGCCCGTCACGCTCACGGTCACGGAATTCCTGATCCTTCAGGCCCTTGCCGCGCGCCCAGGCGTGGTAAAAAGCCGGGACGCGCTGATGGATGCGGCCTATGATGACCAAGTCTATGTCGACGACCGCACGATCGACAGCCACATCAAGCGGTTGCGCAAGAAGTTCAAGGCCGTCGACCAAAGCTTCGACGTGATCGAGACGCTTTATGGCGTGGGCTACCGGTTCAAAGAATAGCGGGCCAAACCGATGACTGCCGAGGCCGAAGAACGGTCCTGGCAGCGGGACGACGCCACGTTCAAGGAACGCGCCCTCAGGGTTTCGCGGCGCGTTTTTGTCTGGGTGAAGCGCATCCCGGCCTGGCTCGGCGAGCACCGTCCCTTCCGGCATGGCTTCTCGAGCCTGACGCGGCGCATCGTCGTGCTCAATCTGATCGGGCTCGCCATCCTCGTCTCGGGCATTCTCTACCTCAATCAGTTTCGTGCCGGGTTGATCGACGCGAAGGTGCAGAGCCTTCTGACCCAAGGCGAGATCATCGCGCGGGCCATCGCCGCCTCCGCCGGCGTCGACGCCAACGAGACCCAGGTCGACCCGGAGACGCTTCTTGAGAAAGAGCTCGGCCAAGCCGGGCCCGGCGGCGCCGACGATGCGTTCTCGAACGCGCTCGGCTTCACCATCGATCCGGAGCGCGCCGCGCCGATCTTAAGGCCGCTGGTCAAGCCCACGGGCAGCCGCGCGCGCATCTACAATCGCGACGGCACGCTGATCCTCGACTCCGACACGTTCTACTCGCGCGGGCAGGTGCTGCGCTACGACCTGCCGCCGCCCGACACCAGCGAGCCCGACTCGCTCACCAAGTTCTGGGAGGCGGTGACCACGCAGATGCAGCCGACAGCCCTGCCCGTCTACACCGATATCGGCGGCGCCAACGGTAAGGCTTATCCCGAAGTCGCCACGGCGCTTACCGGAACGTCCGTGCCCATCGTCCGCAAGAATGAACGGGGCGAGGTCGTAGTGTCGGTTGCGGTGCCCGTCCAGCGCATGCGTGCCGTGCTCGGCGTGCTGCTGCTGTCGACACGCGGCGGCGACATCGACGATATCGTCTCGGCGGAGCGCTGGAGCATCTTCCGCGTCTCGCTGTTCGCGGCGGCCGTGAGCCTGGTGCTGTCCCTGATCCTGGCCAATACCATCGCCGGTCCCGTGCAACGATTGGCGTCGGCAGCGGAACGCGTGCGCCATAGCGTCAAGGCCCGCGCCGAAATTCCGGACTTCACTGACCGCTCCGACGAGATCGGCCATCTGTCCGGCGCGCTACGCGATATGACCGGCGCGCTCTACCGCAGGATCGACGCGATCGAGAGCTTTGCCGCCGACGTCGCACATGAGTTGAAGAACCCGCTGACTTCGTTGCGCAGCGCCACCGAGACGCTGCCGCTGGCCAAGACCGATGAGTCGCGGCAGCGGCTGATGGAGATCATTCAGCACGACGTAAGGCGCCTCGACCGGCTGATCAGCGATATCTCGGACGCGTCCCGCCTCGATGCCGAGCTGGCGCGCGAGGACGTGGATCTGGTGAGCATGGATGAACTTCTGCGCGCCACCGTATCGCTCTTCAACGACATTCACCGCGACGATATCCCCGAGGTGGTTCTCGACATCGCTTATGCGCCGGGCGCGCATCCTTATCGCGTGAACGGTCACGACAGCCGCCTGCATCAGGTCATCGTCAATCTGCTCGAGAACGCCATCTCCTTCTCGCCGCCGGATGGACGTGTCGCCATCTTGGCGCGGCGTATCGGCAATGAGGTCCAGATCGCCATCGAGGACGAGGGACCGGGGATTCCCGAAGAGAATCTCGAGCGCATCTTCGAGCGTTTCTATACCGACCGGCCGCAGGAGAATTTCGGCCAAAACTCCGGCCTCGGTCTCAACATCTCGCGGCAGATCGTGCTCGCCCATGGCGGACGTCTCCACGCGGAGAACCGTCCCCCGCGCGGCGCGGGCCGCGGCAAAGGCGATGTGCCCACAGGCGTCAGCGGCGGCGCCCGGTTCGTCATTCGCCTGCCGGCAGCGTAATACTAAGCTCCCGAACAACGAGAGGATCACTTGGCGCGCGAACTCGTCCACGGCACCTGTGTGGCGCTCGGCGCGCGCGCGGCTCTGCTGCGCGGCGCGGCGGGATCGGGCAAGTCGGATCTGGCGCTGCGCTTCCTGGCACTTGCCGGCGAGGCGGCGCTCCGCCCGCTCCTCATCGCCGACGATCAGGTTTGGGTCGAGACGCAGGAAAATGGCCAGGCGCTTGCCTCCGTCCCGGAGACGCTGGCCGGATTGATTGAAGTCCGGGGACTGGGAATCGCGGAGATGCCCTTCGAGCCAACGGCCCGCCTCGTCCTCGTATGCGATCTGGTGCCGGCCGATCAGGTCCCGCGCATGCCGCCCGACCCTTGGGAACGCACCGCTCTTGCGGGTGCTGTCTTGCCAGCGCTGAAACTGTGGGCATTTGAGCCATCGGCGCCACTGAAGCTGAGAATGGCCCTCTTGCAGGCGCCCGAACAATAAGGTTTAGGGAGTGGGTTCGGGCTTGCGCCTGGTGCCACTCCCGACAAAGATAGCCGCCTTTGACCGGCGGCATTCAACAATGAGGTAGCATGATCGGCGTCGTTATCGTCACTCACGGCAGGCTCGCACACGAGTTCCGCGCGGCGCTAGAGCATGTGGTCGGACCACAGGAGCAGATCGAGACCATTTCGATCGGCCCTGATGATGATCTCGATGTCCGGCGCGCCGACATGTTGTCGGCGCTCGACACAGTCGATTCCGGCGATGGTGTCGTCGTGCTCACGGACATGTTCGGCGGCTCGCCCTCGAACCTCGCCATCTCCGCCATGGAGCGGCCGAATGTCGAGGTGATCGCCGGCGTCAATCTGCCGATGCTGGTGAAGCTCGCATCGGTGCGCGGCGAGTGCAGCCTCGACGAAGCCATCGGGCAAGCGCAAGAAGCCGGTCGCAAATATATCAGCGTCGCAAGCCAAATCCTGGCGCCGAACTAGGCCGGTGACCAAGGCGCGCCACATCGCCGGCGAACGGGAAAAAGGCGTGTTCTTCGCCGAGGTGATGATTCCCAACAAGAAGGGCCTGCATGCGCGCGCCTCGGCGCAGTTCGTGCGCTGCGCGGGCGAATACACGGCCAATGTGCGCGTGAGCCGCGAGGGGCACACGGTGGGCGGCACCTCGATCATGGGCCTGATGATGCTCGCCGCGGGCCAAGGCCATTCGATCCTCATCGAGGTGGACGGCGAACAAGCCAAGGAGGCCATCGGGGCGCTTGTCGCCCTGGTCGAGGACGGCTTCGGCGAAGAAGACTAACGGCGCCTAGGGTCGCCCCGGCGGGCTAGTGGCACGTCTTCAGATAGCCGTTTCCCGTTTCGTTGATGTAGAGCTGGGCCGTGGCCTTGTCGAAGGGTCCCGCCACGGCAACCCAATAGCCATTGGTGAGATTCGGGCACGTCTTGGTGTTCATCACCACCCAGCCGGGACCGTATTGGCTGGCGCGGCCTTGCGCCTCGCCGCGCGACTTGAATGAGCCGCCAATGGCATACCAGTCACCGCCGGACGGCGACCGGCGCCGGCGCTCCACCGGCGACACAGAGTCCTTGCGAGAGGACGTAGCCGGGCGGACAGGACGGGGCGATCACGGCTGGCCCTCCGGCTGGTGGCGGCGGCTGGACCGCGCCCTGCAACGTGAACAACAATTTGTCGTGGCGGTAGCCGATGACCCGGCAGCTTCCGTCAACCTTGGGCGCATTGCCCCGGAGGATGATCGAGCCGCCGTGATTGTGGCCCGTGACGGGGTAGAGGACGGGGCCGCATGTCTTGTCGAAGCGCCGTGGCCTGGCCGCTGATCGCTCCACCGGCCTGTTCGACGCCCTCGAACAGCAGGGTGCCGCTGGTCACCCCGACGCCGATGAGGCCGCGGCGCGGCTGCGTGTACGAGATAGACATGCCGCCGCCGTCGCAGACCTGCATCTCCATGAGCGAGCCGTTGTGATCGTAGGCGTCGACGGCGCAATTACTGGCCTCGACGGGCGAGGCGGCAAGCCCCAAGGCCAACGATACCGCAACGAGAAACAGAACACGCATCAGTCAACCCCCAAAGCTGAGCCACAACTCCGGTCACCTTAGAGTGTTTTGACGCAGCCAAGCCAGAAATGCTCAGCAAGCGTGGTTAGGGTCGTTTCTTCCCCGTCACCATGGCGCGCACCAGATTCTCGTGATGGGCGAAGCTGGCAAGCAGAACCGCCGAGATGTGGATGACGATCAGCCCCAGCGTGATGTTGGAGATGACCTCATGCCATTCCTCCATCGCCTCGCCGGTCGCTTCGGTGAACATGCCGGCAAGGGGCCCGGCCTGTTTGTCGCCGCCATAGACAATGAGGCCGGTGACTACGGTGGCGCCCACGAGGATCAGCAAGAGGATCACCATATAGCCGCCGCCTGGGCTGTGGCCAAGATAGCGGGCGCCCCGAAAGCGCAGCAACTCGCGCACGTAGTTGAAGGCGGTGCTTGGTGCGTAAACGAAGTCGGAGAAGCGCGCGTGGGGCGACCCGATAAAGCCCCAAATGATGCGTGCCACGACAAGGATGCCGACCGCATAGCCGGCCCAGACATGCACGGTCAGCAAATCATCCTCGGTCAGATAGGCGACGGCAAAGCCGACAACCAGCGTCCAATGAAAGACCCTCACAAAAGGGTCCCAGACCGTCACCTGTGCTGACATGGGATCTCCTGGCCGATCGAGCATGGGCAAGGATAGCCTGGGCCGGCGCGTCGCGGATTGACCGGAATCAAGATGGTCCTCCGGATTTAGACGGCGCCGGGGCCACACCTGAGGCCTTTTGCCACCGCCGCCCTGGCCTTTTGCGGGCGGATGGCCTTGACTCTTCGGGGGCCGGATAAGATATAAGGTTTTCTTTATATCTTTATACAGCCAAGCGGAGACCGCATGAACTACCACGTCAAGGATATCGGGCTCGCCGATTGGGGCCGCAAGGAAATCGCCATCGCCGAGACCGAGATGCCCGGGCTCATGGCCGTGCGCGAGGAATTTGGCAGCTCGCAGCCGCTCAAGGGCGCGCGGATCGCCGGTTGCCTGCACATGACGATCCAGACCGCGGTCTTGATCGAGAGCCTCGAGGCGCTCGGCGCCGAGGTGCGCTGGGCCTCCTGCAACATCTTCTCCACCCAGGATCACGCCGCCGCCGCCATCGCCGCGGGCGGCACGCCGGTTTTCGCCGTCAAGGGCGAGACGCTGGAGGAATATTGGGACTATGTGGATCGCATCCTCGAATGGCCCGAGGGCGAGACCGCCAACCTCATTCTGGATGACGGCGGCGACGCAACGCTGATCGTCATTCTCGGCTCGCAGGCCGAGAACGATCCGTCGGTGCTCGACAAGCCGGGCAATGACGAGGAGAAGGCGCTGTTCGAAACCATCAAGAAGCGGATCGCGCGCGATCCCGGCTTCTACACGAAGGTGAAGAACAATCTGAAGGGCGTGTCGGAGGAGACCACCACCGGCGTGCACCGTCTCTACGAGATGCAGAAGAAGGGACAACTTCCCTTCCCCGCCATCAACGTCAACGACAGCGTCACCAAGTCGAAGTTCGACAATCTCTATGGTTGCCGCGAGAGCCTGCCCGACGGCATCAAACGCGCCACCGACGTGATGTTGGCCGGCAAGTACGCCGTAGTCGCCGGCTATGGCGACGTTGGCAAAGGCTGCGCCGAGAGCCTCAAGAGCCAGGGCGCGCGCGTGGCCGTCACCGAGATCGACCCGATCTGTGCATTGCAGGCGGCGATGGAAGGTTACGAGGTCACCACGATGGAGGCCGTGGCGCCGAAGGGCGACATCTTCGTCACCACCACCGGCAACAAGGACGTCATCACCGTCGACCATATGCGGGAGATGCACGACCGCGCCATCGTCTGCAATATCGGCCATTTCGATTCCGAGATTCAGGTCGGCGCGCTGAAGAACTTCAAGTGGCACAACGTGAAGCCGCAGGTCGACGAGGTCGAGTTCCCGGACGGCAAGCGCATCATCCTGCTGGCCGAAGGACGCCTCGTGAATCTCGGCTGCGCCACCGGCCATCCGAGCTTCGTGATGAGTGCCTCCTTCACCAACCAGGTGCTGGCGCAGATGGAGCTGTGGCAGCATGTCGGCAAATACGAGAACAAGGTCTATGTGCTGCCGAAGCATCTGGACGAGAAGGTCGCGCAGCTTCACCTCGGCAAGCTGAACGTGCAGCTCACCAAGCTTAATGACGAGCAGGCCGCCTATATCGGCGTGAGTGTCGACGGGCCCTTCAAGCCGGAGCACTACCGCTACTAAGCGCGGTTCTCAGAGCATCTGACTTCGCGATGGCCGGGTTTCGACCCGGCCATTTGCGTATGAGAAGGCGCGCAAAACCGCCGCCGCCATAGAGATTTCCTATTGCCTCAGCCAGACGTTTCGATTGGCCGACACGCGTGCGGCTCACTACCTCCGGACAGTCAAAAAGACCAACAGTCGATAGGAGGAAATCGCCATGAAAATGCTGATCGCAGGCGCGTTGGCTTTCGCCGCTTTTGCGACCGCACCGGCAAACGCGACGGAGAGCCTCTACTTCGTAACCGTCGACAGTGTCGGCAATTGCTCGGTCTCCCAAGGCAAGCCCAGCGCCGGACAGAAGGCGCTCGGCGAGGCCGGCGGCTACGAAAACATGGCCGACGCCGAAGCCGAGCTGAAAGAAATCCTTAACCACGAGTCCACCTGCAAGGGGGTCGTCGAGTAGACCGGCTCTCCCAGGGCGTTAGGAGCCGGCCCGGCGGCGTACCGCTCCCCCTGCGCCGCCGGCCGCTCCGAGCGCCCACGCAACTCGCCCCTCGTAACTTGGGCGCGAGTCACGGCACTATGTGCTGCCGAAGCATCTGGACGAGAAGGTGGCGCAGCTTCACCTCGGCAAGCTGAACGTGCAGCTCACGAAGCTCAACGACGAGCAGGCCGCCTATATCGGCGTGAGTGTCGACGGGCCCTTCAAGCCGGAGCACTACCGCTACTAAGTGCGGTTCTCAGAGCATCTGACTTCGCGATGGCCGGGTTTCGACCCGGCCATCGTCGTTTCAGGGCATTGCGGCACACCGCTTCATGCCGATCACGTGCTTGACAGCGCGCACATAGCTGACGTTCTCGAACTTATCGAGCCCGAGCCTACGCTTGGTCTCGATGACCACCTCCGGCTTTTCGGCTTCGAGGGCGGCGGTCTGAAACACCTCGCCGTCGATGACCACGTCGGCCAGTTCCGTCATGCAGCCGTTGACGGTGAAGAAGCGGCGTTGCTTGGTCACAGGGACGGCCTTTAGATCTTGATGCGGCTGCACGACCTGCTCGAGCAGCCCCTCTCGCGCGTATTCCGGCATTTCAAGTGCCGCCGTGACGCCGAGTGCCGGCAGCACCTCTTGCGCGATCGTCTCGGCCTTGACCGGCAACCCATGCTTGGATCGGGGCTGCCATTGCTCGAGGCCGTCGCGGGTCGCGACCAGGACCTTGATGTCGATCGTGCCCTCGCGCAGCTTGACGTTGCTGCCGTCGCATCCCGGCGCAACGACGTAGATCTCTTCACTGTCTTCGGTGCCCGATGGCTCGGAATTTTGGCGGATGCTGCGCTCCACCTCCGACAAATCACGGGCCCAGCAGCGGAACTCGAAGCGGCCGTGTGTGCCGGCCATCAGGCGGCGAGCGCCTTCTCGGGCAGACCGTCCTCGCGCATGGCATCGCTCCAATAGGCCTTCCACCTGGCGACAAGCGCCGAGGTCTTTTCGGCCAGAAGCCTCCTGCCGAGCATGAAGGCTTCCTGCTCGAGAACGGCTTGGCGCGCCGCGATCAGCCCGATGAATGCTTCGAGCTCGGGCTCCTGCGCGAAGGCGCGGGGGTCGGCCAGCAGAGTCTCTCGCAACACGGCGAGATCGTGATGGTCTCCCAGCAGGTCCGAGAGCGTGTCGGCGGCCGCCACGTGCGCCTCCATCATCTCGGGCCAAATCTCGCGCAACAGGCGCGCATGATACCAATGATACTTTACGCGCTTGCGCCATTGGTGAAGCCGTTCCGGCGTCGGCTCCTCGTCCGCGCGGCGCATGGCTTTACGGGTGCGCTTGTAGGTTTTGCCGAGCCCGCCGGCGATTGCCTCATAGCCCTTCTCGTCCAGGCACCAGTCTGCGGCGCGGGCGCGGGCGGCCGCCATCGTCTCGCGAAACGCCGCCAGCTTTTCGTCCAGCCCTTTGCTGCAGCTTATCTCGGCTCGCCGTTCGACCAGGCCGTTGCGGATGGGGGCAAAGTCCGCCGCCCCGATCGTGTCCTCGTGGAACGTCATGAGATCGTCGTAAGTCTCAACATTCGCCTCGGCGTCGCGGACATATGAGAGGTCTGACGCCGCGTCGCGGAAGCTGGCGTTCTCAAACTTGTAGTCGTCGAAGGCGGGGCGAACCAAACGGATCAATCCCCGCAGCTTCTTGGCCCGTTTGCGGACCTGATGCACGGTCTCTTTTGTATCGATATCGGGATCGTCGATCTCGGCGATGGCCTTGTCGATTTGGCTCGCGGCTATCTCGCGCAACCTCTTTTCGACGGACCCCTCGCCTCGCTTGAAGTGGTAGGTCATGCGCAGGTCCTGCGTATTGATCGGATCAGAAATAAGAGCCGCGTGCGGGCAAAAGTTCCGCTCATCCAGCCGGAATACGCCCATAAGGCGTCACCCGTAGGACCCAATACGTACCGAAGAGTGTGCTTAACCAAGGCGCTTCGACCTGTGGGCAAGAGTCCACGAAGCGGCTAGTCTAGTTTGTGATTCGCCTTTGCGGTTCGCGAGAGCCACCCGGCTCCAGCGTTCAAGTCTGTGGCAGCGTTTGCGGCGCGAGGCGGGGCCATAGGCAATAGCGTTGATGCGGCGGCGTTAGAGCGGCGGCGTGGAGCGAGGGGGACCATGCGGACCAGCAGAGGCGAGGCGACACCTGATTCAAGGTGGCCCATCGTGCTGTCTCGCGTACTTGCATATTCCATTCCGGCGTCGCTGTTGCCCATCGATGCGGCCATTGCCCAAGAGGCGGCGAGTTTCGATGCGCAAACCTTGCTGACGCTCGGCATCAATCTCGGCATCATCGCCTTTGCCGTGGGCACCGCTATTGCCTGCATGCGGGCGACCAAAAGTGCGCGCGCGCAAGAAGCCAAGGCCGCGAGCGAGGCGGAACGCTATGCCTTGAGCGAGAGCACGCTGGAGACCGTGCTCGCCGCCGAGCCGCAAGCGCTGCTGACGCTGACGGAGGCCGGCGAGCCCGAGCTTCTCGTCTCCAACCTGCCTTCGAGCTTTGGCGTGCCGCGCGATCCGGAGCGCCTTCTGACCTTCGGAGACTGGCTCGATGCCGTCTCGACCGCCGAGCTCGATCAGGCCATGCAAGCCCTGGCCGAGACGGGGGAGCCCTTCAATCTCATGCTGCGCACCAAGCGCGACAAATATGTCGAGGTGGACGGCCGCACCGCGGGCCGGTCGCTGGTGCTGAAAGTCCGCAACATCGCCGGGCAACGGCTCGAACTTGCCGAGCTTTCGGTCAAGCACAAGGCGCTCGAGGCGCAGGTCACGTCCTTGCGCGCGCTGCTTGAGGAGGCCAAGCGGAGCGAGCGCGTGAGCGCCGAAACCAAATCGAGCATGGAAACGCATTTCCGCAGCTTCGACCGGCTCGCGACCGCGTTTGCCGTGTTCGACACTTCGCAGCGGCTGGCGCATTACAATCAGGCCTATGTGGATTTATGGCAGCTTGAGTCCGATTGGCTCGACACCCATCCCCGTGACGGCGAGATCCTCGATCGCTTGCGCCAGGCGCGCCGCCTCGAAGAGCGCGCCGACTATCGCGAGTGGAAGCAGGGCTGGCTTTCCACCTACGGCACCGACAAACAGATCGAGGATCGCTGGTATCTGCCCGACGGGCGCTCGCTGCACGTGATCGCCGACGCGGACGGCGACGGCGGCGTGACCTATCTCTACGAAAATGTCACCGAGCAGATTGCGCTGGAAAGCCGGTACAACGCACTGATCCAAGTACAGCGCGAGACGCTGGACACGCTGCGTGAGGGCGTGGCGGTGTTTGGCTCCGATGGGTGCCTCAAGCTCTATAACAGCGCCTTCGCCAGGATTTGGGAATTAAACCCAAGGCTGCTCGACGCCGAGCCGCATGTGGAGGACGTCATTACGTCGTGCCGCGAGCTCTACGACGCGCCCGAAGAGTGGGAGCGGACCAAGGCGGCGGTCACGGCGATCGTCGCAGAACGGCGGCCTTACGAAAGCGAGTTCGACCGGCCCGGCGGCACCGTGCTGGCCTGTGCCGCGCTGCCGCTTCCAGACGGCGGCACGCTGCTCACCTACTCCGACGTCACCGACACCAAGCGCGCCGAGCGCGCCCTGATCGAGATGAACGAGGCGCTGCAGGCGGCCGACCGTCTCAAGAGCGACTTTGTTTCCCACGTGTCCTACGAGCTCAGGACGCCGCTCAACAGCATGCTCGGCTTTGCCCAGATGCTCGCCGAACCGGCCTTCGGTCCCATGAGCGAGAAGCAGCGCGAATATATGGAGGACATTCTGTCGTCGGGCACCACGCTCCGCGCCATCGTCGATGACATTCTCGACCTTGCCACCATCGACGCCGGCACCCTCGATTTGAAGCTCGAGCCGATCCATGTGCGTGAGGTCATCGAGGCCGCGCGGCAAGGCGTCGAGGAACGCTTGAAGCAGAACGACGTGACGCTCGAAATCGAGATTGCGCCCGGGGTCGACGAGGTCGCGGCCGACGCTAGCCGGATCACGCAGATCCTCTATAATCTGCTCTCCAACGCCATCGGCTTCTCGGAGCCGGGCGAGACCGTCCAGCTCTCTTGCGGCCGCGAAGGTTCGATGATCGCCTTCACCGTCGCCGATCGCGGCGTCGGCATTCCGGAGGACTTCCAGCAATCCGTGTTCGACCGTTTTGAAAGCCGCACGCAAGGGTCCCGCCATCGCGGCGCCGGCCTTGGTTTGTCCATCGTCAAGAGCTTGGCCGAGCTGCATGGCGGCACGATCGAGCTCACCTCGACGCCGGGTCAGGGAACGCGCGTCACGGTGCTCTTGCCGCTGACGCAAGAGCCTGAAGCGGCCGGGTTTGAGCCGCCGCAATACAAGGTCAACCGCGCCGGATGAGCGCAGTCTGGCGGCTCGACGAAGTTGATTTGAAGCGGCTCGACATCCTCGCGAGCCGGGCCGCCCTTTCCTTCAAGTCCGGCGATGTCATCACGCTGAGCGGACCGCTCGGCGCGGGCAAGACGACGTTGGCCCGAATGCTCGTCACCCATCTCGGTGGCGAAGGCGAGGTGCCAAGTCCGACTTTCGCGCTGATGCAGCGCTACGAGACACCGCGGCTCGTGGTTTGCCATTGCGATTTTTACCGGCTCGAACCCGGAGAGCTCGACGAGCTTGGCCTCGACGATGCGCTCAGCGAGGGGAGCCTGCTCGTCGAATGGCCCGAGCGTGCCGGCGATTGGCTTCCCGCCGACCGGCTCGACATCGCACTTGAGGAGACCGCCGCACCGGACTGGCGCCAACTCGTGCTGACGGGGCATGGGACTTGGGTCCCGCGGCTCGAGCGCTTGCAGTCGCTCGCGGCATTTCTCGACCAAACATCCTTTGCCGATGCCGACGCCGGTTACCTGCAAGGCGACGCCTCGACGCGATCCTACGCGCGGCTTGATGGGCGCGAGCGAAACGCCATTCTCATGAACGCACCGCGCCAGCCGGATGGGCCGCCGATCCGCGACGGCAAGCCCTATAGCGCGCTGGTGCATCTCGCCGAAGATGTGACGCCGTTCGTCGCCATCGCGGAAGCTTTGCGCGAACGCGGCTTCTCGGCCCCGGAAATCTACGCCTTCGATCTCGACAAGGGATTCATCCTGCTCGAGGACCTCGGCAACAGGGTGTTCGGCGCGGAGATGGACGAAAGTACCGACCAGGCGACGTTGTGGGGCACTGCGGTGGACGTTCTGCTTGCGCTGACGACCAAGCCGCCGTCCGAAAGCCTGCCGATCGAGGGCCACGCCCCGTATTCCTTGCCTGCGTTCGATGCGGAGGCGATGCTGATCGAGGCCTCGCTGATCATCGACTGGCTATGGCCGGCGCTGCACGGCAAGGAGACGCCGGAATCGCTGCGCCGGGAGTTCGAGGACCTCTGGCGTCCCTATCTGGAACGGGCCGCGACCGCCGACCCGGGCTGGGTGTTACGCGATTATCATTCTCCCAATCTAATGTGGCTGCCGGAGCGTGAGGGAATCCGCCGCGTGGGGCTCCTGGACTTTCAAGACGCCCTGTCCGGGCCGCTCGCCTACGATCTCGTCTCCCTGCTCCAAGATGCCCGTTTGAACGTGCCGGAGGCGCTTGAACGGGACCAACTCGACCGGTACTGTGCGGCCCGAAACGCGCAGAGCGAAGCCTTTTCGGACCATGACTTCCGCACCCTCTTTGCCACGCTCGGCGCCCAACGCAACTCGAAGATCCTCGGCATTTTTGCGCGATTGGCGAAACGTGACGGCAAGCGCGGCTATCTCGCCCATATCCCGCGGGTCGCGCGCTATCTTGAGCGCGATCTCGACCACCCGGCTCTGTCGAGCTTGCGCGCCTTCTATGCGCGGGAGTTTCCGCCGGCCGCGGACCTGCCACCCATGGGTCTCTAAATTTTGGGGCTCTAGATTTTTCAGCTCTAGAAGGACGCATCGATGACGATTGCACGCACGGCCATGGTGCTGTCTGCCGGCTACGGCGCGCGGATGCGTCCGCTGACCGTGACCATGCCGAAACCCCTGGTCCCGCTCATGGGCCGGACGCTGATCGACCACGTGCTGGACCGGCTCGCCGCGGCCAACGTCGAGACGGCGATCGTCAACGTGCATTATCTGCCCGAGCAGATCGAGGCGCATATGCAGGCCCGCGCAGGCCGCCCGCCGAAGACGGTCATCTCCGATGAGCGTCCTCTCCTTCTCGATACCGGCGGGGGTGCCAAGAAGGCCCTCCCGCTACTGGGCGAGGGGCCGTTTTTCATCCACAACTCGGATTCGGTTTGGGCCGAGGGCGTCACGCCCGCGCTCCCGGAGATGCTGCGTCTGTGGGACTCCTCGCGCATGGACTGCCTTTTGCTGCTCGCACCGCTAGCGACCAGTATCGGTTACGCCGCGCGCGGCGATTTCGATATGGCGGCGGACAGCCGCTTGAGCCGGCGCGGGGAGCTGCAGATGGTGCCGTTCGCCTTTGCTGGCGTGTCGCTGTGCACCGCGGCGCTGTTCGAAAATGCGCCCGAGGGCCCTTTCTCGCTCAACGTGCTGTGGGACGAGGCGCTGGCCAAGGGCAGGCTCTATGGGGTGCCGCTCGACGGGCGCTGGATGCATGTGGGAACGCCCCAGTCGCTTGAGGAGGCCGAGGCCGCGTTCGAGCATGAAGGTGCCTGAGCCCCGCGCAAACGCCTGGCTCTACACCATCCCGCCCTCGGCGCCGTTCCTCTCGACCCTGGCCCGGGCGCTTCTTTCCGGCGACCTGCCTGTCCCCGGCGGCGAAAAGCCAAGCCCACTCACCCTGCCGCAGACCACGATCTACCTGCCGACGCGCCGCGCCGCGCGGGCCTTGCGCGAGGCCTTCTTGGCGGAGTCCGGCGGCCAGGCGCTGCTCTTGCCGCGTATCCATGCGCTCGGGCACGCGGACGAAGAGGCGGCGTTGATCCTGAATGCTGAAGAGTTCACGGATGCGGACGCGGCCCTCGGTGCACCGGCGATCGGCGCGCTTCAACGCAGGCTCGCCCTGATGCGGTTGATCCTGGCTTGGGCTATCAAGCCCGCGCCAGGCGCGACGGAAGCAGAGATTGAATCGCTGCGCTGGGTGAACAGTCCCGGCCAGGCTTCGAACCTTGCCGACGATCTCGCCCGGTTGATGGATTTCGTCGAGTCCGAGGAGGTCGACTTCTCCGCCCTCGACACGCTGGTGCCGGAAGATTTGGCCTTGCATTGGGAAGCGACGGTCGAGTTCCTCGCGATCGTGACCGAGCATTGGCCGAACTATCTTTCAGACAACGGGCTCGTATCGCCGGTGACGCGCCGCAATCTGCTCATGGCGCAGGAGACCGAACGCCTGGCGCAAGGCTCGCTTTATCCGGTCATCGCCGCGGGCTCGACCGGCACGGTGCCGGCGACGGCGCGGCTCCTCGAGACAATCGCCAATCTAGAGAACGGCGCCGTGGTGTTGCCCGGTCTCGATCTCTTTCTCGATGACGACAGCTGGGAGTCGCTCCCAAAACATCCGGAGCATCCACAAGCCAGCATGGCGGAGCTGTTGCGCAAGCTCGGCGTCGAGCGGCGCGAGGTGGGTTACGTGCCGGGTTGCGCGCCCGACGGACCAGCCCGCGCGCGGCTTCATCTCGTTAGCGAAGCCTTGCGCCCCGCCGAGACGACGGAGCACTGGCAGCATTACCTGGAGAGCGACGAGCTTGCGCCGGAGGGCCGGGCGAGCTTCGCCAACGCGCTCACCGGCCTGCGTCTCGTGGTGGCGCCCACCGCGCATGACGAGGCGGAAGCCATCGCGCTCATTCTGAAAGCGTGCGTCGACGTGCCGGGAAAGACCGCGGCGCTGGTGACGCCGGACCGGGTCCTGGCGCGGCGCGTCGCGGCGAGGCTCAAGGGCTTTGGCCTGGCGATTGACGATTCCGCCGGCATGTCCCTGGCGCGCACGGTGCCGGGCGCCTTTCTCGATCTCGTGCTTGGCGCGGTGGAAACTGATTTTTCCCCGCCCGCGCTCATGGCGCTGCTCAAACATCCCCTGGCGCGGCTTGGGCGGCCGCCCGCCGAGATCAGGGATATCGCGCGGGTTCTGGAGCGCGACGCATTCCGGGATATCTATGTGGGGCAAGGACTTAGTGGCATCGCGCGGACCCTCGAGGCGGCACGGCAAGCCCCACAGCGCCGGCGCCTTGCACTCACGGACAAGGAATACGAGGCCGCGCGCGGCTTGGTGGACGATCTTAAGCGCGCCTTCGCGCCGCTGTCGAACCTGTTCGCGGACGGCGCGTCGCGGAGCGCGGCGCAGCTTGCAGGCGCCCATGCGGCAGCAGCGGAGGCGCTCGCGCGCGACGAGACCGGAACGTCCGCGGGTCTCTGGCAAGGCGATGCCGGGGAAGCGCTGACGGTGCTACTGGCCGAGATGATCGCGGAAGCTGGAAGCCTCGACATGGCCCCGCGGGATTACCCGGCCTTCTATCGCAACCTGCTTGGCGGCGAGGTGGTGCGGCCACGCGGTCCCGCGCATCCGCGCCTGTCCATTTGGGGCCCGCTCGAAGCGCGTCTTCAGCAGCCCGACGTGGTGATCCTCGGCAGTCTAAACGAGGGCGTGTGGCCGCGCCCGCAAGAGGCCGGCCCCTGGCTTAGCCGTCCCATGCGCGAAAAGCTCAAGCTCACGCCGCCGGAGCGGCGCATCGGCCTGTCCGCTCATGACTTTGCCCAAGCGCTCGGCGCCAAGTCTGTCTACCTCACGCGCGCCCTTAAGGTCGACGGCGTGCCGACCGTACCCTCGCGCTGGCTGCAGCGGCTGGAAGCTTTGGTCGCGGCGTCGGGACTTGCGCAGAAGATCGCACCCGAGCAGCCCTGGATCGCCTGGGCGCGCGCACGCGATTCCGTCGAGACATTCGCGCCGGCTGACCCGCCGGCCCCGCGCCCGCCCATCGCGGCACGCCCGCGCGAATTGAGCGTCACCCGCATCGAGCGGTGGATCGCCAATCCCTATGAGATCTTCGCGCGCAACATCCTGAGGCTCGAGCCGCTGAAGCCGCTCGGCGCGGAGCCGGATGCCGCCATGCGCGGCTCGATCGTGCATGACGTGCTGAACCAGTTCTCCCGAGCGCATCCGAAGACGCTGCCGGACGATGTCTACAGCGCGCTGATGGAGACCGCGGATGCGCTGTTCGCCAAACTCGGTGGCGCGGCGCGCGTCGAGGCGTTCTGGCGTCCGCACTTTCAGCGCTTCGCCCGCTGGTTCGCTGCCACGGAGCCGGCGCGCCGTGCATCGATTGTCGCGACGCATACGGAAGTCGAGGGCGCGCTTGAGCTCTCGCCGCGCTTCCGCCTGAAGGCGCGCGCCGACCGCATCGATGTGACGGAGGACGGTGGCCTCACGATCTACGACTACAAGACCGGCAAGCCGCCGATCCCCAAGCATGTGGACGACCTCTATGCGCCGCAACTCCCCTTGGAGGCAGCCATCGCCGAGGCCGGCGGCTTCGCCGAACTCGGTGCGCGCCCGGTGCGGTCGCTGGTCTACATCCAAGCTTCCGGCCGCCAGGACGGCGGCGAGGAACGGGTTGCGGGCAGCGCCGCGGCCGAAATCCTCGCGGCCAAGGCGCTTCAGGACCTCGCGGCGCTCGTGGCTCATTTCGAGGACGAAGAGACCGCCTACGAGGTGAAGCGGCGCGCCGGCGCGGGCTTTGCGCAAGCTTATCGCTATGACGAGTACGAGCATTTGGCGCGCGTGAAGGAGTGGCTGACGCAAGAGGCCGAGGAGGAGTGGCGATGAACGCGCTCCTCCACGAGGCCGATGCCAACCAGGCGCGTGCCTCCGATCCGAATGCGTCGGCCTGGGTGTCGGCCAATGCGGGGACCGGCAAGACCGCGGTCTTGGTGAAGCGCAGCCTGCGGCTCCTGCTGGCAGGCGCGCGGCCCGAATGCATTTTGTGTCTCACCTACACCAAGACCGCGGCGGCGGAGATGCAGAACCGCCTGCTGAAGGATTTGGCTGCCTGGGCGACATTGCCGGACGAGGCTTTGCGGGGCGAACTGACCGCGCTGATGGGGGGCGCGCCGGAGGATGAGGACATGCGGCGAGCGCGGCGTCTTTTCGCCTTGTCGCTCGAGGCGTGCGGCGGTCTCAAGATCCACACCATCCACGGCTTTTGCGAACGGCTGTTGCAGCGTTTTCCGCTCGAATCGTCGGTCACGCCGCACTTCACCGTGCTCGATGAGCGCGGCGCCGCGCTCCTGAAGCGCACCGCTTTCGATGCCGTCATCTCGCGGGCGGCCGAGAACCGCGATGGCGCGCTGGGCCGTGCGTTGGACACCATCATCACCGTGGCGGGTGAAGAGTGGTTCCGCCAAGTGGTCGATGTGGTCCTGGCCAAGCGCTCAGAGCTTGAGCGCATGGTCGGCCATCACGATGGACTGTCGTCCTGGGCGCAAGCTGAAGGCGAAGCCTTGAAGCATCTGTTCGGTGTGGCGCAGGACGACGAGGCGGCCTTGCTCGCCGAGCTCTCTACAGTCCTCGACGACGCGGCGATCGAAGTCATGCTGTCCGCTCTCGTCAGTCATGGCAGCACCAAGGACGACGCAAAAACCAAAGAGGGCTTAGGCGGCGTGCTCGGAAGCACGGACGAGGCGCGCGCCGCGGCGTTGCGGCTCACGTTTCTTACCGCGGAGTCCAAGCCACGCGCCAGAGTATGCAGCAAGGGCTTTTGCAAGGAAGCGCCGCAGATTGCCGAGGCGCTCGAAGCCGCGCGGGATCACGTTGCCGAGCTCGACCTCAAACTTGCACTGTGCCGCGCGGCGGAGGCGAGCAGCGCGGTGCTTATCCTCGCCGACGCCATTCAAACCGATTACACGCGGCGCAAGCAGGCGGAAGCAGCCCTCGACTATGACGATCTCATCGTCAAGGCGCGGCATCTGTTGTCGCGTGCGGGCGCCGCGGCCTGGGTGCTCTACAAGATCGACGGCGGCGTCGACCACATCCTGGTGGACGAGGCGCAAGACACGAACCCGGAGCAATGGTCCATCATCGAGGCGCTGGCGGAGGAGTTCTTTGCGGGCGCGGGTGCCCGCGAGCGTTTGCGCACGCTCTTTGCCGTCGGTGACGAGAAGCAATCGATCTACAGCTTCCAGGGCGCCAATCCGGCCCGGTTCGGGGCGGTCGGGCGCGCCTTCAAGAGACGCGCGGTGGAGGCCGGCGTCGAATGGCACGAGGTGCCGCTCAATCTGTCGTTCCGCTCGACGGTGCCGGTGCTCGACGCCGTGGACCATGTCTTTGCCAGGGCGGAAGCCGCCGCCGGCCTCACCTTCATCGAGAGCACGGTCATCAAGCACCACGCCAATCGCCAGGGCGAAGCGGGGCTGGTGGAGCTGTGGGAGGTGCAGACCGAGACGAAGCCGGAGCCGGCGCCCGCGTTCGAGCCCTGGAGCGAAGGCGCCAGCGGCGCGCGCGCCGTGGATGCGCTGTGCAAGCGCGTCGCCGCCACCATCAAGGGCTGGCGTGAGCGGGGCGAGATCCTCTCCTCCGCCGGACGCCCGATCAAAGCCGGCGACATTCTAATCCTGGTCCGCCGCCGCGAGCCCTTCACCGCGCCGATGATCCGGGCGCTCAAACGCGAAGGCATCGCGGTCGCGGGCGCCGACCGCATGCGGCTAATGGATCAGCTCGCCGTTCAGGACCTAGTTGCTCTGGCCGACGTGCTGTTGATGCCGGAGGACGATCTGGCGCTCGCGGTGGTGCTGAAGAGCCCGCTGTTCGGACTCGACGACGCAGCGCTGTTCGACCTTGCCCACGGCCGGAAGGGTTCGTTGTGGTCCGCGCTGAAAGACAAGTCCGGCGATCCGCGCTTTGGCGAAGCGGCAGCGCGGCTCAAGGATTGGCTGTCTCAAGCGGACACGATGCCGCCTTACGAGTTCTTCGCCGCGCTGCTCGGCGCCGAGGCGCAAACCATGCGCAAACGCATGCTTACGCGGCTCGGGCCGGAAGCCGCCGAGGCGATCGATGAGTTCCTCGACGCGGCGCTCGCCTATGACCGGGAGGCGGCGCCCTCGCTACAAGGCTTCGTCAATCAGCTTCGCGCCGGCGATATCGAGATCAAGCGCGACATGGAGCAGGACCGCGACGAGGTCCGCATCATGACGGTGCACGGCGCCAAGGGTTTGCAGGCGCCCATCGTGTTCCTGCCGGACACCTGCATGCTGCCGCGCGCCCAAGGGCCGCGACTGTTCCCGGTGCCGCGCAAAGACGCGCCGCCCGACGAGGTCACCCATCTCGTCTGGTCGCCCGGACGATCGGATCTCGAGGCAATCGCCGACGCCAAGGACACGATGCGCCGCGGCGAGCTCGACGAGTATCACCGACTGCTCTACGTGGCGATGACGCGCGCGCGCGACCGTCTCTATGTGTGCGGCTGGCAGGGCCAAAAGGAGCCGGAGAAAGATTGTTGGTACCATCTCGTGCGCGACGGATTGGACGGACATCTCTCGGCTGTGGAAGACGGGGTGCGCCGGAGCGTGAGCGCGCAGGAGAAACCCGCCAAAGCCGACTGTACGGAAGCGCAAGCCTACGAGCCGGCGCCGCTGCCGGACTGGGCCTTGGCGCCTGCCAAGCCCGAGCGGGTGCGCACACGGCTGGCGCCGTCACGCCTCGCCCTCAACGCCGAAGGCGATGGAACGTTTGGTCTGGAGCAGCCGCCGCTAGGACCCAGCGCGCTTGCGGAGAATATGCGGTTTGCCCGAGGACGGCTGGTGCATGCCTTGCTGCAAAACCTTCCGGAGGTGGCGCCGAACGGTCAGGAGCAGGCGGCACGGACGTTTGTGGCCGCGCGGGGCGCCGGTCTTCCGGACGATCTGAAAGACGAGATCATCGGCGAGACGCTCGCCATCGTGCGGGACCCGCGGTTTGCGCCTCTGTTCGAGCCGGGCAGCCTGGCCGAAGTGCCGGTGGTGGCGCGAATCGGTGAGGGCGAGGATGGCTTCGACCTGGAGGGCCAGATCGACCGTCTGGCGATCCTCGACCAAGACCTTCTGATCCTCGACTACAAGACGAACCGGCCGCCCCCCTCGACCCCGGATGAGGTCTCGCAAGCCTATATCGACCAGCTCGCCGCCTATCGCCTAGCGCTTTCCGGCCTGTTTCCAGGGCGTGCTTTACGCGCGGCGCTGCTCTGGACCGACGGGCCTCTGCTCATGGAGATCCCATCAACTCTGCTTGATGTGGCCGAGCGCGACATGTTGAGCCGCCGGGCAGCCTTGACGCCCTAAATAGGCGCACCTACGTTCCCGAGTCCTGGGCGGACCGATTTGACCCTAGCCGGCGAGGAGAAAAAAATGGCGACTGAAAAGATATCCGACGACACATTCGAAGCCGAGGTGCTCAAGTCCTCGACCCCTGTCGTCGTCGATTTCTGGGCCGAATGGTGCGGCCCCTGCCGCCAGATCGCTCCCGCGCTGGAAGAGATCGCCAAGGAACTCGACGGCAAGGTGAAGATCACCAAGCTCAATATCGACGAGAGCCCCCGCACGCCGGGCACCTATAATGTCCGGGCAATTCCCACGCTGATCCTGTTCAAGGACGGCGAGGTGGTGGACACGCTCCGGGGCGCACTTCCCAAGAACCAGCTCGCGGCCTGGATCGGCGGCGCCATCGACGGCACCGCGTAAATCACGCGTGCAGCTTGAGGACGTGGCCCGCGAGATAGAGCGAGCCGCAAATAAGGACCCGTGACACCTGCCCGCGCGAGGCGGACCGGAGCAGCCCTTCAGGCACGCTATTGACGGCGACGGCGTCGAAGCCTTCGGCGCGCGCAATCTCCGCCAAGGGCTCCGCGGCGAACGCGTTCGGCTCATCGGGAATCGGCACCGTGTAGACGCGCTCCACCAGCCCCTTGAACGGGGCGATGAAGCGCCGCGCGTCCTTGGTTTCCATCATGCCCCAAATGATATGCACGGGACGCGGGACGCGTTCGTCGAGCTCCGCAAGCGCATGGGCCACGGCCTGGCCGCCGGCCTCGTTGTGACCCCCGTCGAGCCAAATCTCGGTGCCGTCTTCCGCATAGGCATGCAGACCACCCACCGGCAGGCGCTCGAGCCGCGCGGGCCAGTGCGCATTGGTTACCCCATCCTCCAATGCCCGCTGGGTCAAACGGTCCCCGAAGACGACGCTCGCGGCGGCAATCGCCGTGCCGGCATTGTCGATCTGGTGCAATCCGGCAAGGCGCGGGAGCGGCAGATCGAGTAGCCGCGAGGTCGTCTGGAACACCAGCCGGCCCTGCTGCTCGTAGACGTCGAAATCGCGCCCGGCCACATGCAACGGCGCGCCGATGTCTTCGGCCTTTCGCGCGATGACGTCGAAAGCTTCGGTTTCTTGGCGGCCGACAACGCAAGGCACGCCGGGTTTCAGGATCCCGGCCTTCTCGCCGGCGATCTCGGCAAGGGTCTCGCCAAGAAAGGAGACATGGTCGATGGAAATCGGCGTGATGATCGTCAAGAGCGGCGTCTTGACCATGTTGGTGGCGTCGAGCCGGCCGCCAAGACCGGTCTCCAGCAGGAGAAGATCGGCGGGCGCTTCCGCGAAGGCAAGAAAAGCCGCGGCGGTCGTGATCTCAAACAGCGTGATCAGCTCGCCGCTATTGGCGGCCTCGGCACGGGCCAGGCAATCGACCAGCACTTCCTCGCTGACAGGTGCGGCGCCATGCGGGCCGGCAAGAACGATGCGCTCGTGAAAGTCGACGAGATGGGGCGAGGTGTAGACATGCACGCCCTTGCCCATGGACTCCGCAATGGCGCGCAAGAAGGCTAGCGTCGACCCCTTGCCGTTGGTGCCGGCCGCATGCACCACCGGCGGAAGCTTGTCTTGCGGATTGCCCAAGGCTGCAAGCAGACGCTCGATGCGCCCGAGCGAAAGATCGATCGACTGGGGATGCAGCTTCTTCAGGCGCTCCAGGAGCGTGTCGCTCATCGTGGAGCGAGGACGGGGCGATGGGCGCCCGGCGCTATAAGGAAGTGTCGTCAAGCCTCAAGAGACCTTAGGCGTTCTGTGGCGGATGCTGATTAGCGTCATCCTCTGAGCCGCTCGTCAAGGCCTCGTCGTCGTCCGGTTCCTCGACATGCTCCACAGCGAGCCCGTTTCCGCTCTTGGCGTTGCCCTCCATGGGAGGGGCGGCTTGCACCTCATCCTCCACGTGGGACGCGATCTCGATCTCCGCGCTGAGGCGCGGATGGGTGAGAAGATTGCAAATGCGCGCCAGCGTGCCGCGCAGCTCGTGACGGTGAACCACCATGTCCACCATGCCGTGCGCGTGGAGATATTCAGAGCGCTGAAAGCCGTTCGGCAATTGCTCGCGGATGGTCTGCTCGATAACACGCGGTCCGGCAAAGCCGATCAACGCACCGGGCTCGGCAATATGGACATCGCCCAGCATGGCATAAGACGCCGTCACGCCGCCGGTGGTGGGGTTCGTCAGCACCACCACATAGGGGAGGCCCGCCTCGCGGAGTTCCTCGACCGCCACGGCGGTGCGCGGCATCTGCATGAGCGAGAGGATCCCTTCCTGCATGCGCGCGCCGCCCGAGGCCGCGAACAGGATGAAAGGAGCTTGGCGCACGAGCGCGGCGCGCATCGAGGCAATCACCGCTTCGCCCGCGGCGGTGCCGAGAGAGCCACCCATGAAGTCGAAGTCCTGCACCGCGGCCACGACCGTGTCGCCGTGAAGCTTGCCGATGCCGGCGTGCACCGCGTCGGTCAGGCCGGTCTTGCTGCGGGCGTCCTTGAGGCGGTCCGTATAGCGGCGCTCGTCGCGGAACTTGAGCGGGTCCAGGGGCACATCGGGCAGATGGATCGCCGCGTACTTGGCGCCATCGAACAACGACCTGAGACGCGCCGGCGCCGTCATCCGCATGTGATAGTTGGAACCCGGAACGACGAACTGGTTCGCTTCGAGATCCTTGTAATAGATCATCTGCCCGGTCTCGGGGCACTTCACCCAGAGATTGTCCGGCGTATCCTTCTTGCGAAGGATGTTTCGGATTTTGGGTCTTACGATGCTATTGATCCAGTTCACTGATCTGACTCTCTCAAAATATGCCGCTCTAGACTGCGGCGGCCTGCGCCGGCTGGCGCAGCGCGGCCGAGAGCCGCTCCACGAGGCCGAGCAGTTTCGGCTGTGTCTCGCCGGTCGCCTTGCCGTCTTTGTCCAGGCTGTCGGCGATGGCCGACACCAATGCCGAGCCCACAACAACGCCTTCCGCGACGCTTGCCAAATCGCGCACCTGTTGCTCGGTCTTCACGCCGAAGCCAACAGCAATCGGCAGATCGGTATGGGCCTTGATGCGCCCGACATGTGCGCCGACCGAAGCGATATCCGGCGCCGCCGTGCCGGTAATGCCCGCGATCGACACGTAGTAGACAAAGCCCGAGGTGTTCGCGAGCACCGCGGGCAAACGCTTGGCATCGGTCGTCGGCGTGGCAAGACGAATGACGTTCAGCCCGGCCGCGGTGGCGGTGGGACGAAGCTCCTCGTCTTCCTCTGGCGGCACGTCCACCACGATCAATCCATCGACCCCCGCCTCGCTTGCGTCGGCGACGAAGCGATCCACGGGATACACATATATGGGGTTGTAGTAGCCCATTAGCACTAGGGGGGTCGTACCGTCCTGTTTCCGGAATTCCCTAACCATGGACAGCGTCTTTTTCATGGTTTGGCCGGCCTTCAGCGCCCGCTGGGAGGCGGCCTGGATCGCCGGGCCGTCGGCCATGGGGTCGGAGAACGGCATGCCGAGCTCGATCAGGTCGGCGCCCGCCCCCGGAAGACCTTTGAGCAAAGCGAGCGAGGTCTCGTAGTCCGGATCGCCAGCCGTGATGAACGTGACCAGACCGGCGCGGCCCTCCCGCTTCAAGGCGGTGAATGTCTTTTCGATCCTCGTCGCCAATCAGTTCGAGCCTCGTGTCTTGGTGTCCAAATAGCTCGCAACCGAGTCGAGATCCTTATCGCCGCGGCCTGACATGTTGACCACCATCAGATGATCCTTCGGCTTCTTCGCCGCGATATCGAACACGCGGGCGAGCGCATGCGCGGGCTCCAGCGCGGGGATGATGCCCTCGAGCTTGCTGCAGAGCTGGAACGCGGCCACCGCCTCGTCGTCCGTCGCCGATAGAAATTCGACGCGGCCCACGTCTTTGAGCCAAGCATGCTCGGGTCCGATACCCGGATAATCGAGACCCGCCGAAATCGAATGGGCCTCTTCGATCTGGCCGTCCTCATCCATCAGCAAATAGGTTCGATTGCCGTGCAGTACACCGGGCTTGCCGCCGGCGATCGAGGCTGCGTGCTGGCCGCTGTCGAGGCCGTGACCCGCCGCCTCCACGCCATAGATTTCGATGTCCGGTTCGTCGAGGAAGGGATGGAACAGGCCCATGGCGTTGGAGCCGCCGCCGATGCAGGCAATGAGCGAATCCGGCAACCGCCCTTCGGCCTCCAATATCTGCTCGCGCGTTTCGCGGCCGATGACGGACTGAAAGTCGCGCACCATGCCCGGATAAGGATGCGGCCCTGCCACTGTGCCGATGCAGTAGAACGTGTCGTGCACGTTGGCGACCCAATCGCGCAAGGCCTCGTTCATCGCATCCTTCAGGGTCTTCGAACCGGATTCGACCGGGCGAATTTCCGCGCCGAGAATCTGCATGCGCAGCACGTTCGGCTTTTGCCGCGCCACATCCACGGCGCCCATATAGATGATGCAGGGCAGACCGAACTTGGCGCACAGCGTTGCGGTCGCCACGCCATGCATGCCGGCGCCGGTCTCGGCGATGATCCGCGTCTTGCCCATGCGCAAAGCCAGCATGATCTGGCCAAGCACGTTGTTCACTTTGTGCGCGCCGGTGTGGTTTAGCTCCTCGCGCTTGAAATAAATTTTCGCGCCGCTGCAATGTTCGGTGAGACGCTCGGCGAAGTAGAGCGGCGATGGCCTTCCGACATAGGTCGTGAGATGGCCGTCCATCTCACCCTGGAAAGAGGGATCGGCCTTGGCGTCGGTGTAGGCCTGCTCCAGATCGAGGATCAGTGGCATCAGGGTCTCGGCCACGAAGCGTCCACCGAACAGGCCGAAGTGACCTTGCTCGTCGGGTCCCGCGCGATAGGTGTTTAGTGCTTCGGTCATCGTGCTCATGAGGCCTTCGCGTGTTGCGGGGCGGCCTGCCGCGCCGCCTGAATGAATTGCGTGATGAGGGTCGCGTCCTTCTCGCCGGGCGCCGTCTCGACACCGGAGGAGACATCGACCAATGCCGCACCCGTCCGGTGGACGGCTTCGGCGACATTGCTCGCATCGAGCCCGCCCGAGAGCGCAAAAGGCGCGCGGGCCTTGGTCAAGATGGTCCAGTCGAAGGCGACGCCATTACCGCCGGGCAGTTCGGCGCCGGGCGTGGCCTTGGCATCAAACAGTATCTGATCGGCGATAGCGGCATAGGCATCGGCGGCGGCGACATCGGATGCGGCGGCCACGGAGATCGCCTTGAAAACCGGGATACCGGTCCGCGTCTTGATCGCGGCGACCCGGTCCGGCATTTCGGCCCCGTGAAGCTGGAAGAAATCCGGCCGGACCAACTTGGCCACGGCGTCAACGAGGGCATCGTCCGGGTCCACCATGACGGCCACGGTGCCAACGCGGCCGCGGGCGGCGTCGGCCAGCGCGCCGGCCTGTTCGACCGTTAAATTGCGCGGGCTCTTGGCGAAGAAGACGAAGCCGACCAGATCGGCGCCGGCGGCGACCGCAGCGTCGAGAATGGCAGGCGTCCGGACGCCACAAATTTTGACCTTGACCGTCACGGGGGCTCTCAAGGGCTCTCGGGTGAGGTTGCCGGCCTTTATGAGGCCTGGCGCGCGCTCACCCTATGAAATCCGGGCCCTCAAGTCCATCGCACTGCAACATTGGCATTGCCGATTGGTCAACCGGCGCCAGCACGCGGAAAGGCCCGGTTTCGCCAGCGCCAAGCGGCCACGCCGGCCCAAACGGCCTCCAGCACGCCAAAGGGCCAGGCGCCTTGCAGGAAGCCGTAGGCGGACCCGAGCAAGCAGGCGACGGCAAAGGCCAGAATGTACCAGGGGCTCCTGTCCTCCAGCGCGTAGGTCACAAGCATGGCGGTGACCGCGAGGAGACCGAAAACCGTGAGCAGGTCCATGGCCCGGGGGCGCTATTCAGCCGGCAATTGCGGACGGTGATGCGCCGGATCGAGGCTCTCGAGCTCTTTCTCCAGCCGGTCCGCCTGGCGGCGCCAGTCGCGGGCCTCGCGCGCTTCCTCCCGCGCGGTACGGCGCCATTTGCCCTGGTTTAGCCAAGAGGCCATCCCGCCAAAGACGAGACCAAGCGCGAAAGCTCCGAGCAGGAACAGGAAGAACGGCGCTTCGATAGACAGGTTGGGCTCGGCCCCGCCGAACGGATCGAGGATCAGCGTGGAGGACGTGCGATTGACCACGGCGAGCGCGATCAGCACGATGCCGAGCGGCACGACCACAAGTGCGAGGATGAGCTTACGCCACACGGGCCGCTCCTTAGGCGACAGCCGGAACCCTAGGTTCCGCCATGATCGCCGTCGGGGTTCAAGCGCTCGCGAAGTTCCTTGCCGGTCTTGAAGAAGGGGACGAACTTGTCCTCGACAAAGACCGTGTCGCCGGTGCGCGGATTGCGCCCCTGCCGGGCGGCGCGGTGCTTCACAGTGAACGCGCCGAACCCACGCAACTCCACGCGATCGCCACGGGCAAGCGCACCTGTGATCTCATCGAGCACGATATTGATAATCCGCTCGACGTCGCGATGAAAGAGATGCGGATTAGCAGCCGCCACCCGCTGAATCAATTCAGATTTGATCATATAACGCCCCACAGGGCTGCAGCCATTGGTTGCCGCTAGCCCACGCCCCCCACTAATTGGACGCAGGGTGCCAAACCGAGACCAGACCGTCAAGCTCCAGGGTTGACGAAACCTCGCCTAACAGAGCGGCGATCCTATTGCCAGACAAGCCCAAAATCGTTGCGCCCGAGTCCACGAGCCAGCCGAAGAAGCCGTCTGACTCCTCCTTGGGCGTCCACTGGAGAACTTTGAGGCCAGCCGGGAGCCCACGCTCCTCGGTCAGCCAGCTCAGGGCTGTGCGTTCATCGCCGATCTGATCGACGAGCTTGTAATCGACGGCCTGGCGCCCCGAGTAGATGCGCCCTTCGGTAAGACCCGGGATCGCGCTCGGCTGAATCTTGCGGCGTTTCTCGACCAGATCGACGAACCACACCTTGGCGTCCTCGACCATGTCTTTCGTGACGGCGCGGGCGCGCTCATCGGTCGGCTCGAAGGGGTTCGGCACGGCCTTCAACGGCCCGCTCTTGACCTGATCGACCTCGATGCCAATCGTCTTCAAGAGCTCGGTCACATTGGCCCACTGAAAGATCACGCCGACGGAGCCGGTAATCGTGTTGCCGTAGACGAAGATGCGGTCGGTGGCGAGCGCCACGATATATGCAGCGGAGGTGGCGAGCGTGCCGCACGTCGCGACGACAGGCTTCTTCTCGGTCAGGCGGCGAATGGCGTCGTACACCGCCTCGCCACCGGTCGTGGTTCCGCCGGGGCTGTTGATGTCGAGGATCACGGCCTTGACCTGGTCGGCGTTGCCCACCCTGTCGATCAGCTCCAGCAGCTTGCGGTCGTCGGTAATGATGCCGGCCACGCTGATGCGCGCGACATGGGGAAGAATGCCGGCTGACCCCACTTGCCTGTCGCTGAGCATGATCACACCCAGGAACAAAAGCCCGAGCACCACCGCGGCGATACGCCAGATGGTTACGCGCCGCTTGAGGCGGCGGCGCTCGATCACGCTTTCTGCGTCGAGAACCATTTTTTGTCGCTCAAGATGTGGCGTCAGAAGCGCCTTGATCGGAAGCGGCCTAATTGCCGCTCCCGCTTATTCCTCGGCGCCGGATTGTGCCGCTTCGTCATCGGCCTTGCTCTTGGCCGCGCGCTTGCGCTTGGGCTTGGCGGCAGCTTCTTCCGCTTCACCCTCTCCCTCGTCGTCGCCGTCCTTGGCCTTGTTCAGGGCCGCGCCGAGAATGTCGCCGAGCGATGCACCGGAGTCCGTCGAACCGTACTGAGCCACGGCCTCTTTCTCTTCGGCGATCTCAAGCGCCTTGATGGAGGTCGAGATCTTGCGCGTCTTCGTGTCGACCTGAGTCACCACGGCATCGAACTTCTCGCCGACACCGAAGCGATCGGGGCGCTGCTCGGAGCGGTCGCGGGACAGGTCCGAGCGGCGAATGAAGGTGGTGAGGTCGTGATCCAGAAGCTTCGCCTCGATGCCGTTGTCCTTGACCGCGATCACTTCGCAGGTCACGCGCGCACCCTTCTTGAGCTTCGCGGAGCTTGCATCGCCCTCGAACGGATCGGGCGTGAGCTGCTTGATGCCGAGGCTGATGCGCTCCTTCTCGGAGTCCGCCTCCAGCACCGCGGCCTTTACCGTGTCGCCCTTCTTGAATTCTTTGAGGGCGTCCTCCCCAGACTTGGACCAATCGAGATCCGATAAATGCACCATGCCGTCGATACCGCCTTCGAGGCCGACGAACAGGCCGAACTCGGTGATATTGCGGATTTGTCCTTCGATGATGGCGCCGGCTTCATGGCTCGCGGCAAAGGCGACCCACGGATTTTCTTGGGTCTGTTTCAGGCCAAGGGAAATACGGCGCTTGTCGGGATCGACCTCCAGCACCTGCACTTCGACTTCCTGGCTCGTGGAAATGATCTTTCCGGGATGAATGTTCTTTTTCGTCCAGCTCATCTCGGAGACGTGGATCAGACCCTCGACACCTGGCTCCAGCTCCACAAAGGCACCGTAATCGGTGATGTTAGTGACCAAACCATTGAAGCGCGCATCGACCGGATATTTGGCGGCGATGCCTTCCCACGGATCGGACTCGAGCTGTTTGATACCGAGGCTGATGCGCTGGGTTTCCGGATTGATGCGGATGATCTGCACCTTCACCGTGTCGCCGACATTGACGATCTCGCTCGGGTGATTG
This sequence comes from uncultured Alphaproteobacteria bacterium, assembly GCA_963825655.1. Lineage (GTDB taxonomy): Bacteria > Pseudomonadota > Alphaproteobacteria > Rhizobiales > Methyloligellaceae > Methyloceanibacter. The sequence continues at coordinate 337,501 of CAWGTS010000005.1, read as the reverse complement.
ACGCGCCGCCAAGCCATGTCGGTGACATGCAGGAGGCCGTCGATGCCGCCGAGATCGATAAAGGCGCCGTAGTCGGTGATGTTCTTGACCACGCCCTCGATGACCTGGCCCTCTTCGAGGCGCGCGACGATCTCGCTGCGCTTCTCGGCCCGGCTCTCTTCGAGAACGGAGCGGCGTGAGACGACGATATTGCCGCGGCGGCGATCCATCTTCAGGATCTGGAAGGGCTGCGGCGTGTTCATCAGAGGCGTCACGTCGCGAATGGGACGAATGTCGACCTGGCTGCCGGGCAGGAAGGCCACGGCGCCGTCGAGATCGACGGTGAAGCCACCCTTCACACGATTGAAGATGACGCCTTCGACCTTCTCGTTACCCTTGTATTTTTCCTCGAGCCGGGTCCAGCTTTCCTCGCGGCGCGCTTTCTCGCGCGACAGCACGGCCTCGCCGGCAGAATTCTCAACGCGCTCCAGATAGACATCGACCTCGTCGCCGACGGAGAGTTCGGACGGGCGCCCCGGGAGACTGAACTCCTTCAGGGGAACACGCCCCTCGGTCTTAAGGCCGACGTCGATGAGGGCGACGTCCTTCTCGATGTTGACGACGGTGCCTTTGACAACACTGCCTTCTTCTAGAGCGGTTCCGGCTAGAGATTCTTCAAGGAGGGCGGCGAACTCATCGTGGCTCGGCTGGCTAATGCTGGTCTGCGGCTCGGTCATCTAGGCTCCTACTCGGCGTTCAAGTTTTCGCGCATGCCTGCGGCGCTTGAACCCGAGGCTCGATGTTGATCCAAAGTGCGGCAAAGCCTTGCGAAAAACGAGGCTGGCCATTCCTAGGCCGCCCGGTTCTCCGCTCGCTTCAACCGCGCAATTCATCCAAAGGTGATGGGCCAACGCCAAATGGGGCATGGCCTCAACCGGCCTGCCCTGCCCGGCCCATCGCAGCCTCGATCAAATCGATGGCCGCCCTGAACGCCGCGTCTATATCTAAAATCGTGGTTTCGAGCAAGACTGCGTCTTCGGCTTGGCGCAAGGGGGACGCGTCCCTGGACCGGTCTCGCGCGTCGCGCGCCAGGATATCGGTCAAGACCTCGTCTTCCCCAATCTGGACGCCGTTCTGACAAAGCTCCAAGAAGCGGCGGCGGGCGCGTTCTTCAGGGGTGGCGGTGACGAACAGCTTAACGTCGGCATCCGGGCAGATGACCGTGCCGATGTCCCGGCCGTCAATCACGGCCCCCGGCGCACCACGGGCGAAATTCCGTTGATATTGAAGGAGTACAGCGCGGACCTCCGGATGGCGCGCCACCACCGAGGCCGCCTCGCCCACCCCCGCCGTCCGCAAGGCGGGATCGCTCAGGGTGTCCACGTCGAGCCGGGAGGCGGCCCTGGCCGCCGCCTGGGCGTCCGCCAGGTCACCGCCGAGCCTCCGGGTATCGCGCGCAACGGCCCTGTAGAGGGCCCCTGTGTCGAGATGGCGGAGGCCATAGTGGATGGCGATGCGCTTGGCGAGCGTGCCCTTGCCGGAGGCCGCCGGTCCGTCGATGGCGATAATCATGACAGAGAGGCCCCAAGCTCGGTCATGAGGCCGGCGAACCCGGGGAAGCTCGTGGCGATCATGCCGACATCGTCGACCGTAACCGGCTCCTCAGCGCCAAGTCCCAGCGTCAGAAAGGCCATGGCGATGCGATGGTCCATATGGGTCTCCACCCGCCCGCCGCCTTTGACCGCGCCCGTGCCCTGCACAGTCAGGTCGTCGCCCTCGACATGCACCGCGACCCCGCAAGCTTTGAGCCCGGCCGCGGTCGCGGCAAGACGATCGCTCTCCTTCACCTTCAGCTCGGCCAGGCCTTCCATGCGCGTCTCGCCTTCGGCGAAGGCGGCGACCACAGCCAGTATTGGATATTCGTCGATCATCGAAGGCGCGCGCCCTGGCGGTACGCGCACACCCTTCAGGGCGCCCGCCTTGACGCGAAGATCGCCGACGGGCTCGCCGCCCTCATCGCGCAGATCGAGCAGCGTGATATCCGCGCCCATCTCCTGCAGCGTCTCGAAAAATCCGGTCCGCGTCCGGTTCATCAGCACATTCTCGATGACGACCTCGGAGCCGGGACAGATGAGTGCGGCGGCAACGATGAACGCGGCGGAGCTCGGGTCGCCCGGCACGGCGAAGCTCGCGCCGGCAAGCTCCGCATCCCCGCACACCGTGACCGCGCGCGTGCCGTCCGCACGATCCTCGACTTTCAGCTCCGCGCCGAAAAAGCCGAGCATGCGTTCGGTGTGATCGCGCGTGGCTAACGGTTCCACCACCGTCGTCCTGCCAGGCGCGTGCAGGCCGGCAAGAAGGATCGACGACTTCACCTGCGCCGATGGCACGGGGAGATCGTACACGATAGGAAGAATGTCCAGCGTGCCGCGCACGGCCAGCGGGAACGTTTCGCCTTCGCCTTCGACCTGAAGGCCCATGGTCGTGAGGGGGCGGAGGACGCGGCCCATAGGGCGGTGGCACAAAGAAGCGTCGCCGGTGAACTCGACGCGCATGTCGTGGCCCGCCACGACGCCGAGCATGAGACGGCTCGCGGTGCCGGAATTGCCGAAATCGAGGGGACCGCGCGGTGCCCGCAGGCCCCCGACGCCCTGACCGAGGACCTCGAAGACACCGTCGTTGCGGGTCACCTCGGCGCCGAACGCCGTCACGGCGCCCGCCGTCGCCATCACATCTTCGGCCTCCAGCAAGCCGGTGATGCGGGTGCGCCCGGTGGCGAGCGCGCCAAGGATCACTGCACGATGGGAGACCGACTTATCCCCGGGGACCCTGACGCGGCCTGAAATGCGCGCGGATCGGCTAGCGGTCAGGGGCTGCGGCATAGATTCTCAAGATGGTTTTTTGGGTGCTCGATAGCTTTTGACACTACGCAAGAGGCGTGGCAATGGGGAGTCAAACAAGGCTAGCTTCGAGGAAAGTCATGTCGAATCTCGCACGGGGAACCAAGCGCGTTTGCCCGAGCTGTGAGGCGCGGTTTTACGACTTGGGCCGTTCACCAGTCACCTGCCCCGTCTGCCAGGCCCCCTATCCCGTCACGCCGCCGGCGTCGCGCCGGAGCGAACGCGCTCAACCAGCTCCGCCGCCAAAGCCGGAGGTTGCCGAGGCCGATCCCCCGGCGGCGGCAAAAGGCGGCCCGGAAGTTATTAGTCTCGACGAGGCGGCGGAAGCCGAGGAAGCCGCGGTCGGCGACGAGGAGATCGTGCATCTCGACGACGATGACGACGACATCCCCGCAAGCGACGACGACGACGACGATACCTTCCTCGAAGAGGACGAAGACGGTGACGACGACGTGACCGACATCGTCAAGGGCGGCCCGAAAGAGGAAAGTTAGGACTCCGGACAGCCTAGGGCGGTTTGGACGCCTTAGCGGTTCTGCCTGCTCGTATTTCTCTTGAACGCGCGGGACGCCCGGCCTAAGTGAAGCGGTCTGACATCCTGCTTCGGCCCCGAGGGCCAAGAAATTCAGTCTTCTGAGGGGCCATAGCTCAGTTGGGAGAGCGCGTGAATGGCATTCACGAGGTCGGCGGTTCGATCCCGCCTGGCTCCACCAGTTCCCTTCTTGGACACATGAGATGAGGCGTCGCCCGAGACGCGACCTTGCTCTGCCGCCGCTACGCGTGCCGGCGGTCGCCTCGGGAGCGCTTGCGGTCGGCGCCTTTGCTGTCGGCGCGCTGGCGATCGGCGCATTGGCAATCGGGGCGCTCGCGATCGGGCGCTTGGCCGTTCGCCGCGCCGACATGGGCAAGCTTCACCTCAGCGACGTCGAGATCGACGACCTGACGGTGCGGCGCTTGCGGGTGATCGAGGCCGGGGACAAACCCGCGGACAGCGAAGACGCCTAGTGGCCACCAGCGACAGAGATGTTGATACGGGCAACCCGCGCGGCGCCGACGAGCTTCGGCAGATCCTCGTCAAAAGCGCCCGGAACGACCAGAATCGTATCGTCGGCGGTCGCGTCCGCGAGGGCGTGAGAGAGGGTCTTGAACGCCGTCTCGGCGCTTCGGCCGTCGTTTGAATCGCGGCCGGTCTTGGAATTCACGTACCAGGTCATGGGTACAAAGCTCTGTTCAGGTGATCGTGACGTTAGAGCAATGCGGCGCGCGCCGATAGGACCGCCAATGCCGTCCGCCTTTGGCGGCGCAAGGGCTTGCAGGGGTCGCAGCCCGTTCTGCTTGAATTCGGGGGCGGATTTCCCCATATGCCAGCAGGTCCATAAGGCTCAATGCCGCGACAGGGCTGAGGACGATGAGGCGCCGGTTAGGGCCTCTGTAGAAGTTCCCACCAGGATGCGCGGCGCTAACAGGAAAGGGCTTTCGGGCCGAATGTCGCGCATGACACTTCTCGACGGCAATCTTTGGTTAAGCTTGAATGGCAAGCGCATGGACGCCTCGGCAAGAGCCGAAGGCGGTTACCCGCCCTACAACATCGAGCTCCTGCCGGAAGATGACAGCGGCGCCGAAGTGTTGCGCATTACGCTGGCGGTTGCGGGCTTCGCGCGCAATGAGCTTGATGTCACGGTCGAAGACGGTGAACTTCTGATCCGGGGCGCCAGGCACGAAGACGGTTCCAAGGATTACCTTCACCTGGGATCGCCGCGCGCCAGTTCAAACGGTCCTTTGCCCTTGCCAAAGGCGTGGAAGTGCGCAAGGCAGAATTACACAATTGTCTCCTCGCCATCGAGCTTGAGCGGCCACATAGGGAGAGAATAGGGAGAGACGCGTCCTAAAGGTCGGGATCACACCGCCAAGTTGATACCTCTGCATGAGGAACCGGAGTACGATGAATAGGATAGAAAACGAAGAGACCAGCACGTTGATGAGCCTCAAGGAGCTTGCGCTCCTGGGTGACGGCGAGGTCGCCTATATCAGACAGGTCGACTCCGACGCTGCCGAGATGCTGTTTCCGGCGCTTGAAGACGCGCCCGAGGGTATCGATCTTTTTGCCGTGCTCGGCGCGGATGGCACGCCTATTGCGCTGACCGACAGCCGCACCGCGGCCATCGCCAACGCCATCGAGAACGATCTCGTGCCCGTGAGCGTCCACTAGGCCGCAACGCGCGGCGGCGTCGCACTCATATTTATCAACATGTTCGATTTTGCGCGGCCATGGGCATGGCCGACGCTTGTTCCGCGCTAGGCGGCATGAGAGGCCGGCTCTGCTTCGGTGAGAACGGCGTAGAGGGCTTCTGCGTCCTTCGAGGCGCGGAGCTTCTCGACCGCGGAGCCCTCGCGGAGCAGGCGCGAGATGCGCGCCAGGGCCTTCAGGTGGTCGGCGCCCGCCCCTTCGGGAGCAAGCAGCAGGAAGACGATGTCGACCGGCTCCCCGTCCACGGCGTCAAAATCGACCGGCTCGGCGAGACGCGCAAACACGCCGACGATTTGCTTCAGTCCCACCATCTTGCCATGGGGAATGGCGACGCCTTGGCCCAGTCCGGTGGACCCAAGCCGCTCGCGCTGAAGCAGGACATCGAACACTTCACGCTCCTGCAGGTCGGCAATGCGCGCAGCCTGTGCCGCGAGCTCGGTCAAGAGCTGCTTCTGGTTCTTGACCTTGAGCGAAGGCATGACTGCGTCGGGTGAGATGAGGTCACCTAAATGCATTCGACTACCCGTGTGACTGCGAGGGAACGGATGGGGCCTTCGGCCGCCGGTTCATCCGCCCGCGTTTCATTTGCCGCAGAAAAAGCCGCGGCGGAACAAAGCGTGCTCTTGTTCAATCGTACTTGCCCCGACGACGCGTACCCCGTGTACTCGGTTGGTACAACTACTTCAGCGTACAACGCGTTCCCGGACGCTTGCGTACGGTCTTGCCAACGTCCAAAAATGTTTTCCGGTAACCGGTGTCGTCAATGCCCGTGGAAGCGTGTCAAATCCAATAACCAACGCTTCCCGGGGCGCATACCGCATTTCGAGGTCCGATTTGTCAGAGCGCCCGTAGCACGCTCCGGCCCATCCTCAACTCGGCCTCCACCGCGGGCCGGAAGCTAGACCCCCGTCCGGGGGGTGTCAAACCCAATCAATGTGATCTGCCCTCTTTACACGATTCGTGCGCGTGAACAGTGCGTTAGGCGTCGTGTCAGGCGCTTGCGCCCGTCGCGATGCGTTTCAGCCGCCGGCGCTGAACCGAAGATGGAATCCGCAATGCCTCGCGGTACTTGGCAACCGTGCGGCGTGCAATATCGATGCCGTCGGCCTTAAGGCGCTCGACGATCTTGTCGTCGGACAGAACGTCGGCCGCGGCTTCTCCATCGATCATCTCGCGAATGCGGTGACGCACCGCTTCCGAGGAATGGAAGTCGCCATTGGCGGTCGCCGCGATCGCCGAGGTGAAGAAGTATTTCAGCTCGAACAGTCCGCGATTGGTCGCCATGTACTTGTTGGCGGTGACGCGGCTGACCGTGGACTCATGCATCGATATGGCGTCGGCAACGGTCTTGAGATTGAGCGGCCGCAAATGGCGCACACCGTAGGTGAAGAATGCATTCTGTTGACGCACGATCTCCTGCGCCACCTTCAGAATCGTCCGGGCGCGTTGATCCAAACTCTTCACCAGCCAGTTCGCCGTCTGCAGGCAGTCGACAAGATAACTCTTGTCTTCCTTGCGCAAGGCCGACTTGGAGACCGTGGCATAGTAGGACTGATTGACCAGAACGCGCGGCAGCGTTTCGCTGTTCAGCTCGACATGAAAGCTTCCGTCTGGAAGCGAGCGGATGAGCACGTCCGGCACGATAGGTTGGGACGGACTTTTTCCGTATTTCAAACCGGGCTTCGGGTTCAGCCGCTTCACCTCGGCGATCATGTCGCAGAGATCCTCGTCGGAGACACGAGCGGCGCGCTTCAGGGCAATCAGGTCGTGCGTGGCAAGAAGATGGAGGTTGTCGATCAGCGCCGCCATTGCGGGATCGCATCGATCCTGCTCCTTGAGCTGCAGCGTCAAACACTCGCGCAGGTCTCGGGCAAACACGCCGCACGGCTCGAACCCTTGCATGACAGCCAATGTTTCCTCGACGAGTTCCAAGGGCGCGCCAAGCAACTCGGCGAGCACGTCCAGCTCGCCGCGCAGATAGCCTGCCTCATCGGTCATATCGATGATGTGCTGGCCGATGAGCCGTTGCGCGGGATCGGAGAAGGAAAGAACCAGCTGGTCGGTGAGATGATCGCGTAGGGTTTTGTCCTCAGCCACATAGGCTTCGAGATTGGTTCCCTCGTCGACATCCGCGCGGGGACCTTGCGTAAGTCCGCTCCAGCCCGAGTTGGTTATCGCGCCGGGCGTGAAATTCTCCGCGTCGGGAAACATGTCCTGCGGATCGGCATCGAGATCTTCGGTGCGCCCGGAGTCGTTTCCCTTCTCGAGGTCGACCCAATCGTCACTCTCGCCCGACTCAGAGCCGGCTTCGCTTCCGCTGCCGCTCTTGGCGTCGCTGTCACTCTTGGCGTCGCTGTCATCCCGCGAGTCGCTGGCGCTCTTGGCGTCGGCGTTATTCTTCGCCTCGCCGTTTTCGGCGGGTGACTCACCTGCGGTACCGCTCTGCTCTTCGCTATCATCCCGCTCGAGCAGCGGATTGCGCTCCAGCTCGCCCTCGACGAAAGTCGAAAGCTCCATGTTGGAGAGCTGCAGAAGCTTGATCGCCTGCTGCAGTTGCGGCGTCATGACCAGACTGTGAGTCTGGCGGAGTTCGAGCTTTGTATTGATCGCCATTTACGAACTCACTCGCGATCAGGCACTTAGATCTTGAATTGATCGCCAAGATAGACGCGCCGAACTTCCTCGTTGTTGACGATATCGTCGGTGGTGCCGTGCGTCAGCACCATGCCGTCGTGAATGATATAGGCGCGGCTCACAAGGTCGAGCGTCTCGCGCACATTGTGATCGGTGATCAGCACGCCGATGCCGCGCTCGGTAAGATGGCGTACGAGCGCACGAATATCGCCGACGGCGATCGGATCGATACCGGCAAAGGGCTCGTCGAGCAGCATGAAAGACGGACGCGAAGCAAGCGCGCGCGCAATTTCGACGCGGCGGCGCTCACCACCGGACAACCGCATGGCAGGTGACTTCCTGAGGCGCGTGATGCGGAATTCCTCAAGCAATGAGTCGAGCTGAACCTGACGCTCCTTCTTGTTGGGTTCGACCATCTCAAGCACCGCGATAATGTTCTCTTCCACTGTGAGTCCCCGAAAGATCGAGGCCTCCTGTGGCAAGTAGCCTATGCCCAATCGCGCCCTTCGGTACATTGGCAGTTTGGTCACGTCCCGGCCGTCGATCTTGATCGAGCCTTCGTCGGCAGGAATCAGGCCGGTGATCATGTAGAAAACCGTGGTCTTGCCGGCGCCGTTCGGACCCAAGAGACCGACCGCTTCGCCGCGCGCCAAGTCGAGGCTTACGCCACGCACGACCATGCGCTTCTTGAAGCTCTTGACGACGGAACGGATCGTCAGCCAACCGCTGCCAGGCTCTGCCTGGCCGTGCGGACCATGGACCGGCGTCTGCCCTTGCAGAGCACCCTCATGGGCAGCGACTGCCTGTTGGCCTGGAAAAGACAGCAATTTGCCCACTGACCCCTTTTCGCTCCTCAGTTGAAGCGCTGGCCGGTTAACATCGGTTGAAGCGCTCGGAGAGTCTTAGCGATACTCCGGTACGATCGGCATCGGCTCGCCGTTGTCGATCACTGGCTCGTCCGGCGTGCGCTGATCGCCCGCCGAACCATTCCCTCTGCCCCCCACTGGCGTATTGGGCTTGGCCCCTGGCTTCGCGTCGTCCTTGGGCATGAAAAGCGCCCGAATTCGGCGCCCACCCGACGCGGCAGTTCCGGTGTTTTCGAACCGGCTCTCACCCGTCTTCAGGTCGATCACAAGCCGGTCACCCTTTAGCACACTCTGACCTTGCGATAACACCACATTGCCACCGATGGTCACGAGCTGTGAAGGCAGGTTGTAGATTGCCCAATCGCTGGTAGAGGTCTCGTCCTTTTCGCTCACGATAACCACGTCGCCCTTCGCCTCCAGCCTGGATATTTCCCTTTTCTTGCTCGCCGCTGAAGGGGCCGGGACCGTCTCGCTTTGAGGCCCAGCGCCAGCGACCTTGGTGCCCGTGCTGGCCTCATCAGACTGTTTGCCAGAGGCGGCTCCAGGGGCGCTTTCGGTGGCGGCTCCAGGGGCGCTTTCGGTGGCGGCTCCAGGGGCGCGTTCGGTGGCGGCTCCAGGGGCGCTTTCGGTGGCGGCTCCAGGGGCGCTTTCGCCCGGCCGATTGGCCATCTTGGTATCCTTCGCTCCCCGCTGCGTAAGCAACGCATGAACACTGCCCCGCGCCACAATCTTCTTGATCTGAGCGGGCGTGCCAGCGTTTGCCTCGGTCGCCGCCGCGAGATTGTCACCGCCGGCATAGTCCACCTTGAGCTCTTCGGAACGTAGCTTCGTTTCGCCCCGCACGACGCGCACATTGCCTTTGAAATGAGCATACTTTTCTTTGTCGTGGACGAGGAGCCAGTCGGATTCGATGTCGATCGGATCCTCTATGCTGCTTTGGGTCTTGTCCTCGCTCGCGGCTTCCGCAGACGGCTTCGGCGCGCTTGCCGGTGCGGCCTCATCTGCCTTTGGTGTGGCCGGTTCAGGACTGCTTGCGGATGTCGGCGCCGCGCGACTTTCGGCGGCGGCATCGTCGATCGGATCCTCTATGCTGCTTTGGGTCTTGTCCTCGCTCGCGGCTTCCGCAGACGGCTTCGGCGCGCTTGCCGGTGCGGCCTCATCTGCCTTTGGTGTGGCCGGTTCAGGACTGCTTGCGGATGTCGGCGCCGCGCGACTTTCGGCGGCGGCATCGCTGTTGCCGTTGCTGCTGCCGTTGCCGCGAAAGTGCACCTTGAGTTCCTTCGCCCGCAGTGTCGTGGTGCCTTGCACGGCCCTCACGTTGCCGGTGAACAGAACATAGTCGTCGGTGTACACCGTCATCACATCGGACTTGACGTCGATGGGTTCGTTGGAACTTTCGGACAGACCGCCGAAAGCGTTGTTGAGGGTCTGCGCCTCAATTGGTGCCATGCAAAGGAGGCTTGAGGCCGCCGCCAATCCGGACGCCACCAAGCAAAGCGAAAGGACTGGAAAACGCTTCATGGCGCACCCGCTAGGCCTTCGCTCAAACGGCTGGCGTCATCGCCTCTCTTCGGCAGTTCTCCCCCGGATAGCGCGGCACCTGCTTTCGCGGTCGGACTTGCGGACTGCGGCGGGCTCGCAAGCTTGACGGTCACCTTGCCGCGAAAAACGATCGCGTTCTCCTTCCACCGAAACGTCAACGCGTTTGCCCTCACGGTACCGTTGGGCAGCTTGAAGAAGACGGGGTTGTGCGATCTGAGAGTCTGCGTCGGCATGTCAAGGGTCGCATAGGAGAGTTCGCCTGTGACGCCGGTGCTCGTGGCGATCGTGATGTGGTCCTTCATCACGAGACGCTCGGTCTTTGAGTCGAACTTGCCGCGGACGGCCTGCATTTTCGACCAGCCGCCCGATGGGTTGGACATATCGGCCCGAATGGCGTGGAGTTTGACGAGGTTGGGGTTCTTGATGTCCTGATCCGCGTACTCGGCCTTTACGACGTAATCTCCGTTTTTCTTGTTGGTCCCTTTGAGCGTCGGATTCAGCATGCGCAAGCTTCCGTCGGCGATCTCCATGCCGTCGATGCTGGCGGTGATGTCGCCGACGGTGACGTTGAGCCGCGTGGAGACGAAGTAGGCGGCCAAGACGAGAATCCCAACGACCGGCAAGACCCGGCGAAGAAACCGTACCTGGCGGCTGTGGCGTTCGGCCTTCACAAAGGCCCGCTCGCGCTCGGCGGGCGTGCGCACGGTATGGTGCCGGCCTGCTCCGGCGAGATTCGCCTCATATGCCATCGATATCCGCCACGTATTTGCAAGGCCTCTGGCTGTTCGCCATCCAGCCTAACCTAGCCGCAGGACTTTGATCAGATTACGACCGAGAGCCTTGGATTCTCAGGACCTTAGGCCGCACTAATGGGCGAAGATGTCCATCTCGGCCCAGCCTTCGAGATCGAGCTCGGCCCGCGTCGGCAGGAATTCAAAACACGCGCGCGCGAGATGGTCCCGGCCTTCCCGCTTCAGCATAGCGTCGAGATGATCCTTCAGCGCGTGAAGATATAACACATCGCTCGCCGCATAGTTGAGCTGCTCCGGGGTCAGCTCCGCCGCGCCCCAGTCGGAGGATTGCTGCTGCTTGGACAATTCGAGGCCGAGTATCTCCCGGCAGAGATCCTTGAGGCCGTGCTTGTCGGTATAGGTCCGGGCCAGCTTCGAGGCGATCTTCGTGCAGTAGACCGGCTTCGGCATGATGCCGAGGAAATGCTTGAGCACAGCGATATCGAAGCGGCCGAAATGGAAGATCTTGAGGATGCTCTCGTCCGCCAGCAGCCGCTTGAGCTCCGGGGCATCGTGCCCGGGCTTGACCTGCACCAGCGCAGCGGTGCCGTCGCCATCGGACAGCTGCACGAGGCAAAGACGGTCGCGATGCGGATTGAGCCCCAGCGTCTCGGTGTCGATAGCGATACTGCCGCCGCGAAAACGGCCTGGCGGCAGGTCGCCCTGGAAGAGCTCGACGGTCGGGGACTGGCTCAAGGGTGTCTCACTTGCCGTCATAGGCGCCTCGTTGCCGTACGGCAGCGAGGCGAGAATGGTGCCCAGGAGAAGACTCGAACTTCCACGCCCTTGCGGGCACTAGCACCTGAAGCTAGCGCGTCTACCAATTCCGCCACCTGGGCTTGAATGCGTTGAGGTACGATTGGCGCTTCTCGTTGTCAATTGCTTGGAGAAGCGCCTTCAAGGCGGCCCTTCCCTCGTGTATTGCTGCAAGTGCACAATACAGCGGGCAGGTTAAGGGGCATCTAAGTGGCCATTACACTCAATAACAGGGCGCTGGTGACCATCTATGGCGGCTCTGGCTTCCTCGGACGGCATGTGGTGCGGGCCATCGCGCGCACCGGGGCACGCATGCGGATTGCCGTCCGGCGCCCGGAACTCGCCGGCCATCTCCAGCCGCTTGGCGGCGTCGGCCAGATCGTGCCGGTTCAGGCCAATGTGCGCTACCCAGAACTCCTTGATCGCGGCCGCGGAGGACGCGGACGCCGTCATCAATCTTGTCGGCATTCTATTCTCGGCCGGAAAGCAGACCTTCAAGTCCGTGCAGGACGAAGGCGCTGGCAACGTGGCGGAGGTTGCGAAGGCTGCCGGCGCGCGCGCGTTCGTCCATGTCTCGGCCATCGGCGCCGATCCGGATTCGCCTTCGATCTATGCCCGCTCCAAGGCCGCGGGCGAAGCGGCGGTCAAGGACGTCCTTCCCGACGCGACGATCTTCCGGCCGTCCGTCGTGTTTGGGCCGGAAGACGATTTCTTCAATCGCTTTGCCGCGCTTGCCCGCATCTCGCCGGTGCTACCGCTGGTCGGTGGCGGCCACACCAAGTTCCAGCCGGTTTTCGTGGGCGACGTGGCGCAGTCAATCGTGGCCGCGCTTCAGGGCCGGGCCGGCGCGGATGGGCCCTATGAGCTCGGCGGACCGGAAATCCTCACCATGCGGGAGGTGATGGAGCGCGTGCTGGCCTATTCCATGCGGTCTCGGCCATTGGTGCCGCTGCCGTTCTGGCTCGCCAAGCTGCAAGGGTTCTTCCTGCAATGGCTGCCGAAGCCGCCGCTCACCGTGGACCAGGTCCGGCTGCTTCAGACCGACAACGTGGTGGGCGAGGCCGCCATCAAGGCCGAGCGTACATTGCCGGGCTTGGACATCGAGCCTGTGGCGGTGGCAAGCGTGGTGCCGGACTATCTGGAGCGGTTCCGGCCGCGGGGGCAGTTCTCCGTCTACAAGGCGTGAGGCCTCCCCGCGCGTCCGTCTACACGGCACCTCAGCTGTAGAGCATGACCAGGAGGAAGCCGCCCAGAACCATCCTGTAGAGCACGAAGGGCAGGAAACTGATCCGCTTGACCAGCGCCATGAGGAAGGCGATGGCCGCGAGCCCTGCGAAGAATGTGAGCACCGCACAATACACGGCGTCCACGGTGATGGTGTCGCCGGCGGCCAGGGCCTCACCCACGGTCAGCACGCCGGCGCCGGCGATAGCCGGAATACCGAGCAAAAACGAGAACCGCGCCGCATCGGGGCGGGTAAAGCCGAGGAAGCGCGCCGCCGTCATGGTGACGCCGGATCGGCTGGTGCCGGGAATCAAGGCCAGCGCTTGCGCCACGCCGATAATCATGGCGCTGCCGAGGGTCATCTTTTCGATAGTGCGCACCTGCGGGCCGACCATATCGGCGACCAGCATCAGCAAGCCGTACAGAATCGTGTTCCAGGCCACGACGGCCACGCTGCGATCTAGAGCGCTGAAGCCGAATTTCTTGAGGAAGAGACCAAAGGCGACAGCGGGAATCGTCGCCAGGACAATGTAGATGGCCAGCTTGCCTTCGTCGGTGACCTTGCCCTTGAACAGCTCGAGGCCGCCGAGCGTGATGCGCCAGACATCGCGCCAGAAGTAGATGAGGATCGCAAATAAGGTGCCGACATGGACCATGACGTCCACGAACTGCCCCTGGTCGCTCCAATGCAGGATATAAGGAACGAGAATCAGATGACCGGAGGAGGAAATGGGCAGGAACTCGGTGATCCCCTGCACCACCGCGATCACGATGATCTGCTCTATAGTCATGGCCCCTCGTCACGCGGCTTGTTCGGTGTGCGTGCAGGTTCTATACGAGGCCCTGGCCCCGTGCGATTCAATTCGGACCGAATAGCCGCCGAAGCCATCAATGCCAAATCTTCTTCACCATCCTCTATGCGCCTTCTCTAGGTCAATTCGTCTGGCACTCGCCGAGTGCGGGATCGAGGCGGAGCTCGCCGAGGAAAAGCCCTGGGAGTGGCGGCCCGAGTTCCTGGTGTTGAACCCCGCAGGCACTCTGCCGGTCTTCATTCCGGAGGAGGGCGGGTCGATCGCGGGGGCTTACGCCATCTCCGAATATCTCGGCGACACTATGGACGAGCGTCCCGTTCGTGGTTTTCAGCCCTTTCCGGGCGAGCCTGCGGAGCGCGCCGAAGTGCGGCGGCTGGTGGACTGGTTCCACGATAAGTTTTACGCGGAAGTCACAGACTATCTGGTGGTGGAGAAGGTGTTCCGGCGCTATGGACCGCAAAGCTCTTCACCCAATATGGAAGCCATGCGGGCCGGTCACGACAATCTGCGCTATCATCTGACCTATGTCGGTCACCTCACCGAGACGCGGAGTTGGCTTGCGGGCGATTCCATGAGTTTCGCGGACCTTGCCGCCGCGGCCCATCTCTCGGCCTTGGACTATCTCGGCGAGGTTCCGTGGGAAGAATTCGAGCCGGCCAAGAATTGGTACGCGCTGGTGAAATCGCGGCCCTCGTTCCGGCCGCTGCTGCAAGACCGCGTTGCGGGCTTCGTTCCTTCGGGGACCTATGCCGACCTCGATTTTTGAGGGTCGCCCGCAAAACCGAGGGTGGGCATGGCGCAAGAGTTGAAATCGCAAATTTCCGAGAAGGCCGAGGCCTTGGGCTTCGATGCCGTGCGCTTCACGACCGCGGAGGCGCCCGAAGGCGCGGGCGAAGCGTTTGGCCGGTTCCTCGCCGAGGGCCGCCAAGGCGACATGGCATGGCTTGCCGACACCGCCGATCGCCGGAAAGCCCCCCGCGCGCTGTGGCCCGAGGCGCGCAGCGTGATTGTTCTCGGGCTGAACTACGGGAGCGAAGACGACGACCCGCTTGCTGTCCTCGATGAGCCGTCGCGCGGCGCCATCTCGATTTACGCCAAGCGCGCGGACTATCACGACGTCATCAAGGCGAAGCTGAAGCAGCTTGCCCGCGAGGTTCAGGCCATTGCCGGCGGCGACGTGAAGGTGTTCGTCGACACCGCGCCCGTGATGGAAAAGCCGCTCGCGGCCAAAGCCGGACTCGGTTGGCAAGGCAAGCACACCAATCTGGTGTCGCGGGAGCTCGGGTCCTGGTTGTTTCTCGGCGCGATCTTCACCACGGCGGAGATCGATGCGGATGCGCCGGAGCAAGACCATTGCGGGGCCTGCCGCCGTTGTCTCGATGTCTGCCCCACAGGCGCATTCACTGCGCCGTACGAGATCGATGCGCGGGCGTGCATTTCCTATCTCACCATCGAGCACAAGGGGCATATCGCACCGCGGTTCCGCGCGGCGATGGGGAACCGCATCTACGGTTGTGACGATTGTCTCGCCGTGTGCCCGTGGAACAAGTTTGCGCAGGATTCACATGAAACGAAGCTTGCGATACGCGACGAGGCTGACAACCTACCGCTTGCGGCGCTGCTCGCGCTCGATGATGCGACGTTCCGCGCGCGGTTTCGCGGCACGCCGATCAAGCGCACGGGACGCGACCGCTTCGTGCGCAATGTGTTGATCGCCGCCGGCAATTCGCGCGACACGTCTCTCCTGCCGCAGGTGGAGGCGTTGCTTTCGGACGCATCTCCGTTGGTGCGCGCCATGGCGGTGTGGGCGTTGTCGCGGCTCGCGCCAAAGCGTCTCTCGGCATTACGCGCATCCTTCGTCACGCAAGAGCCCGACCCTGCCGTGCGCGAGGAATGGCTCGAGGTGGCCGCGTGAGCCGCCTGTTCGCGTTTGGCCTCGGCTTCTCGGCACAAGAGCTCGCCAAGCGCCTCGCGGCCAATGGCTGGTCCGTCGCCGGCACGGCGCGTGAGGAGCCGAAGATCAGCGAACTCCGCGGCCAAGGCTACGAGGCCACACGGTTCGGGGGCGCGAAGGATAACCCTGCGCTGCCTGCTCTGCTGGAAGGCACGACGCATCTGCTTCATTCGATCCCGCCGGGACATGACGGTGATCCCGTGCTTGCCTGCTATGGCGAAGAGATCGCCAAGCTCGGTTCGCTTGAATGGATCGGCTATCTCTCCACTGTCGGCGTCTATGGCGACCAGCAGGGAAACTGGGTGGATGAGGAAACAACGCCGAGACCCAACAGCGTGCGCACCGAAGCGCGCGTGCATGCCGAGCAGGCCTGGCTCGACTTTGGTGCGGAGATCGGCGTGCCGGTCCATGTGTTTCGGCTCGCCGGGATCTACGGTCCGGGACGCAGCGTGTTCGACAAGCTCGCGGCAGGTACGGCGCGACGCATCAACAAGGACAGACAAGTGTTCAGCCGCGTCCATGTGGAGGACATCGCCGGCGTGCTCGAAGCCTCGATGGCGCGCCCGCGCGGCGGTGCCATCTACAACGTCGCGGATGACGAGCCCGCGGCGCCGGGCGATGTCGTGGCTTACGCGGCGGAGCTGATCGGGGTCACACCGCCGCCGGAGATCAACTTCGAGGACGCGGACATGTCGCCCATGGCGCGCACCTTCTATCAGGGCAGTCGGCGTATTGGGAACGCGCGCATCAAGTCGGAGCTCGGGGTCCGCTTGCGCTATCCAACCTTCCGCGAAGGATTGGCAGCGCTCAAATCTTGACCGGCTCGATCAAGCTCGCGACGGTGCGTTCCAAACGGCGCAGATCTTCCGGTCCCGACAAGCGGTGATCACCGTCCTTGACGAGCGTCAGTTCCACATCGTCGCCCGCGATGAGATCGACCAGTTCGAGTGCGTGGTGCCACGGCACATCTTCATCACGCATGCCTTGCAAGATGCGCACGGGCACGCCGACGTGAATGTTGCCGCTTCCAAGAAGATGGTTGCGGCCTTCCTCGATGAGAATCTTGGTGAGCGGATAGGGCGCGTCGTAATCGGACGGCGCGTAGAAGACGCCTTCGGTCTCGACGACCGCGCGCGTCTTGGCCGACATCTTGTCCCACATCAGCTTCTCGGTCATGTCCCAGGCGGGCGCGATGAGCACGAGACCGGCGAGACGACGATCGCCTGCTTTGGCCAGCATACGCGCCAGCAGAAGCGCGATCCAACCTCCGAGCGACGAGCCGACGAGAATCAGACGACGATTGCCGGTAAGCGCGAGCATGGCGGTGGCTTCTTCGAGCCAGTCGCCGACGGAAGCCTCGAGGATGTCCCCTCCCGAGACGCCGTGGCCGGAATAGTCGAAGCGGAGCATGGCGTAGCCTTGCCCGCGCGCCCAGTCACTCAAGGCTCCGACCTTGGTGCTCGACATGTCGGAGAGGAAACCGGAGAGCCAAACCACAGCCGGGCTGGTCTCGCCTGCGCCCGCCTCGAAACGATAGGCGATACGGCGCCGTTTGGGGCCTTGGCCAATCTCGAGGATTTGTGGTTCTTGCTGGTCCATCCTAATTAGCGCTGGCGCATTCCGGTTTTTTCGCCAAAGACGAGGCTCATGGCAGAGGTGACCATATTGCAAGTCGTGCCCCGGCTCGATGCCGGGGGCAGCGAGCAATCGGCCGTCGAGATCGCGCAAGCGCTCACCCGCGCCGGCGCGAAGGCCTTGGTTGCCACCGAAGGGGGGCGGATGGCAACCGCTGTGTCGGACGCCGGCGGGGAGATCATTTCCCTGCCCGTGGCGAGCAAGAACCCCGTCACCATCCTGGCCAATGCGCGCCGGCTTGCGAAGATCGTCGAGGCGCGCGACGTCTCGCTTCTTCATGCGCGGAGCCGAGCCCCGGCCTGGAGCACGTTTTTCGCCGCGCGGGCGACGAAGCGCCCCTTCGTGACGACCTATCACGGCGCCTATAGCAGCCCTGCACCGTTCAAGATGCTCTACAGCAGCGTCATGGCGCGAGGCGACCGCGTCATCGCCAACTCGCATTACACGGCTCGTCTGATCGCCGCACGCCATCACGTGAAGATGGAGGACATGCGGGTGATCTATCGCGGCATCGACCCATCACACTTCGGGCATGAGTCGGTCGAGCCCTCACGCCTCGACAGGCTCCGCACAGCCTGGGGCGTGCAGGAGGACCAAACCGTTGTTCTGCATGCGGCGCGGCTGACAAGCTGGAAGGGCCAAACCCATGTCATCGACGCGGCGCGGCGAATGCTGGCCGCCAATGAACTCGGCGATGCGATTTTTATCTTCGCGGGCGATGCGCAGGGGCGCGACGCCTATCGGGAGGAGCTTGAGCAACAGATCGAGGCTGCCGGACTTGAGGGCCGCGCGCGTCTCGTCGGGCACTGCGACGACATTGTTGCGGCTTTCGCGCTCGCGAAAGTGGCAGTGGTCGCCTCGGCAACCGCAGAGACCTTTGGCCGCACCAGTATCGAGTCGCAAGCCATGGGTTGTCCCGTCATCGTCACCGATGTTGGTGCCGCACCGGAGAATGTAATTGCCGCGCCTTTGCCAAATTTCACCGGCTGGGTTGTACCTCCGGCTGATTCCGCCGCGCTTGCAACCGCTATCGGGAATGCTTTGGCGCTGTCCGAAGAAGAGCGCGCGGCGCTTGGTCTCCGGGCGCACGGCCATGTTGCCGCCCAGTTTGGCTTGCAGAAAATGCAGCGAGCGACTCTTATGGTTTACGATGAGTTACTCGACTCGAATTTGGCCGAAAGGTTCCTCTAAGGGCCGTTTGGTACCGCCTCCAGCCGACGACTAACATCCTCCATGGAACCAAGGATGAAAGGCATTGTTAAGCATGCCGGTGGCAGTCTTGGTGGTATGTCGGTGGGGGTAATGTCACTTCGTTCGAATCAGCTCAGCGCGGCGCAGGGCACTGACGCCGCGTCGGTGCATTTCGTCTATCACGTGCCGAAATGCGCGGGCCGGACGATCGACCGTCACCTGACGCAGGCTTTGCCCAATCCGGCCTATCACCGCATGAAGAAGCGCCGCGGCCTCGGACGATTCGCGACCCGATATGATCCTACGGACCTGCCGAATCCGCGCCGGACCAAAGTCGTCGGCGGCCATTACCTTGGGATCTCGGTCGATCCTCTATTCGAGGGTCGTTATATCAAACGCAGTCTCTTGCTGCGGGACCCCGTGAGCCATTTCGTGTCCTACTATAATTTTCGTATGGCACGGTACATCGCGGGCGGCATGCGGCCTTATGGGGTCGACGTGGCCTACGGCGCGACACAACGAAACTTTGTCACGCACTACATCCTGTCGAACTTCCTCGAACTGACCTGGGCAGACATGGCCAGCCTGTCCGACCAGGACAAGTACGATCTCGTGAATGCCTTCCTCGCGAATTTTTGGTTCGTCGGCGACTACCTGCTGTGCGACGAGTTCATCGATTCCCTTGGCGACAAACTCGGCACCTCCGCCTCCGCCTCCGCGACGCCGCACAATACGCTTGCCGAGCTCTCGCGCGTCGCCGGCTGGACGCCACTGACGTTGGACCGGCTCCCGAGCGACACGATCGAAGGGATCAAAGCCGAGAACGCGATCGATCAGAGGCTTTGGGAAACCTGGCGCGAGGCGCGGCACGACACCAGCGCCGTACGGCCCCGGCCGCTCGAAGCCCACACTTCCAGCTTCATTAGCAACGAGGCGAGCCGCTTCGTGAACCAGATCATGCGACGCATGCAGCGGCGCTGGGGCGTGTTCGACGCGCCCGTTCCGGTCATGCACGGGGACAGGGCGACCCCTGCCTAGGCCCCTATCGCCTGCCTAAACCCTTCCTTGTCCGCCTCAGGCTTCGACGCTATGACGCTTCCGGCGTGACTTGTCGGGCTTTTTGCCATCCTGTAGAACCTTCGGTCTTGGTATTCGTTTTGGCTGCGCCCCGTGCCTCGCCGCGGCGAGGGCGCCCGCTCAACAAAGGAGTTTGAAACATCGTAAGACGGCCCATGAAGCTTGCCCCTAATAAGGGCGGTCCTCGTGTGAACGAGGGCATCGACACCCCCAAAATCCAGCTAATTGACGCCACCGGCGAGAATGTCGGCGTGGTCGACATCGAAGACGCGCGCGAGCGCGCCGTGGAGGCGGGCCTCGACCTTGTCGAGATATCGCCAAACTCCGAGCCGCCGGTCTGCAAGATCCTGGATTTCGGCAAATATAAGTATCAGGCGCAAAAGAAGGCCACAGAGGCGCGCAAGAAGCAGCGCACCGTCGAGATCAAAGAGATCAAGATGCGGCCCAATATCGACACGCACGACTATGACGTGAAGATGCGCTCGATGAACCGGTTCTTTGGGGAAGGCGACAAGGTCAAGGTGACGTTGCGTTTCCGGGGCCGCGAAATGGCCCACCAGGACCTCGGCGTCCAGTTGCTCAACAAGGTGAAAGCCGACACCTCGGACATCGCCAAGGTGGAATCGGAGCCGCGCCTGGAAGGCCGCCAGATGGTCATGGTGCTGGCGCCCATTCGGGCCTAGGCGCTTGCCATAGAGGCCGAAATCCCTCTATAACCCGCGCTTGAAGGAGCCGCCCGGCAGGGCATGCCGTGGCGGCTCGCATGCTTTCCAGCATCAAGTTCAAGACTGCCGGGTGGGCCTTGCCTGCTCCGGCCAAAAGTTAAGGAAGCCAAATGCCCAAGCTCAAGACGAAGAGCGGTGCCAAGAAGCGATTCAAGGTCACGGCCACCGGCAAGGTGAAATGCGCCGCTGCAGGCAAGCAGCACGGCATGATCAAACGGACCAACAAGTTCATCCGGGATGCCCGGGGGATGATGGTCCTCGCCGACGAAGACGCCAAAACCGTGAAGAAGAATTTCCTCCCCTATGGCCGCTAGGGCCTAAGGACGAGACCAGCTTCGAGGAGCATCGCTATGTCCCGTGTGAAACGCGGCGTTACCGCCCATGCCCGCCACCGCAAGGTGCTGACCAAGGCCAAGGGCTATTACGGCCGCCGCAAGAATACCATCCGCGTCGCCAAGCAGGCCGTCGAGAAGGCAGGCCAATACGCCTATCGCGACCGCAAGGTGAAGAAGCGCACGTTCCGCAGCCTGTGGATCCAGCGCATCAACGCCGCCGCGCGCGCCAACGGCACGACCTACGGCCAGTTGATCGACGGCTTGAAGAAGGCCGGAATCGATCTCGACCGGAAAGTTCTGGCCGATATCGCCGTGCACGAGCCGGAAACCTTCCAGGGTCTGGTCGAGGCTGCTTCCGGCGCCCGGGCGTAACGCGCCCGGAACGCCGGGCGAGGGAGCCTAGATCATGAGCGCGCAAGAGCTCGACAGCCTCAAAGCAGAACTGCTTGAGGCGATCGCGCGCGCGTCCGATCTTGCCGCGCTCGAAGAGGTGCGCATCGGCGCGCTGGGCAAGAAGGGCCAAGTGTCGGCGCTGATGCAGCGGCTCGGGTCCATGCCGCCGGAAGAGCGCCGCGACTTCGGCCAAGCGGTGAACGCGGTCAAGACCGCCGTCTCGGACGCGCTTGAAGCCAAGCACGCGGAGCTCGCCCGCGCCGCGGTTGCCGCCAAGCTCGCCCATGAGCGCGCCGACGTCACCCTGCCGGTGCGCGAAGGTCCCCTAAGCGAGGGCCGCATTCATCCCGTCAGCCAGGTCACCGACGAGATCACCGAGATCTTCGCCGATATGGGCTTCTCGATCGCCGAGGGGCCCGACATCGAGACGGATTTCAACAACTTCACCGCGCTCAACATCCCGCCCGAGCATCCCGCGCGGCAGGACCACGACACGTTCTATTTCGCCGAAGGCGCCGACGGCACGCGTCCCGTGCTGCGCACCCACACCAGCCCGGTGCAGATCCGCACCATGCTCGCCAACAAACCGCCCTTGCGCGTCATCGCGCCGGGCCGCGTCTATCGCTGCGACTCCGACCAGACCCACACGCCGATGTTCCATCAGGTCGAGGGGCTGGTGATCGACGAGGAGACCCATCTCGGGCATCTGAAATGGGTGCTCGAGGAATTCTGCAAGGCCTTCTTCGAGGTGCCGGAAGTGAAGATGCGCTTCCGCGCGAGCCATTTCCCCTTCACCGAGCCGTCATTGGAAGTCGATATCGGCTACGCCAAGGTGGGCGAGGAGATCAGGATCGGCGAGGGCGACCGCTGGCTGGAGATTCTGGGCTGCGGGATGGTGCATCCCAACGTGCTGAAGGCCGTGGAGCTCGACCCCAAGAAATATCAGGGCTTCGCCTTCGGCGTCGGCATCGACCGCCTGGCCATGCTGAAATACGGCATGCCGGATCTGCGCGCCTTCTTCGCCGGCGATCTGCGCTGGCTGACCCATTACGGCTTCGCGCCGCTCGCCGTTCCCACGCTTGCCGGAGGCTTGAGCCGCTAGCCATGAAATTCACCCTCGCATGGCTGAAGGAGCATCTCGACACGGAGGCATCCGTGGAGGAGATCGCCGAGACGCTCACCCGCATCGGGCTCGAGATCGAAGACGTGTTCGACCCCGCGACCGCGCTCAAGGCCTTCCGTGTGGCCGAAGTGGTGAAAGCCGAGAAGCACCCGGACGCCGATAAGCTGCAAGTGCTCGAAGTCGACACCGGCAAGGAGCGCCTGCAAGTGGTGTGTGGCGCGCCGAATGCGCGCGCCGGCATGAAGGGCGTGTTCGCGCCCGTCGGGGCTTACGTGCCCGGCCTCGACTTCACGCTGACCAAGGCCAAGATCCGCGGCGTCGAGTCGAACGGCATGATGGTGTCCGAGAAGGAGCTCGAGCTTTCTGACGAAAACAGCGGCATCATCGAGCTTCCGGCCAAGACGAAAACCGGCAGCGCCGCAGCAAAAGCGCTCGGGCTCGACGACGCGGTGTTCGACATCGCCATCACGCCGAACCGGCCCGACTGCCTCGGTGTGCGCGGCGTGGCCCGCGACCTCGCGGCGGCAGGGCTCGGCAAGCTCATGAGGGGCACGATCAAGCCCGCCAAAGGCGCGTTCGAGAATCCTGTCGCGATCAAGCTCGAATTCGAGAAGGGCATGAAGAACGCCTGCCCCGTCTTCGCTGGGCGCGTGGTGCGCGGCGTCAAGAACGGGCCGAGCCCCGAATGGCTACAACGCAGGCTGAAGGCGATTGGCCTCCGTCCCATCAACGCGCTGGTCGATATCACCAATTACATCGCTTACGACCGCGCCCGCCCGCTCCACGTATATGACGCGGACAAGCTTTCCGGCGCGATCCGCGCGCGGCTTGGGAAACAGGGCGAGAAATTCGCTGCGCTCGACGGCAAGACTTACGAGGTCAGCGACGAAATGTGCGTCATCGCCGACGAGGCGCGCGTGCTTGGACTCGGCGGCGTGATCGGCGGCGAGGACACGGGCTGCACCGAGGAGACCACCAACATCTTCATCGAGTCGGCCTATTTCGATCCGAAACGCACGGCCCGCACGGGGCGCACGCTGAACATTCAGTCGGATGCGCGCTTCCGCTTCGAGCGCGGCGTCGATCCGGAGTCCGTCGTGCCGGGGCTCGACCTCGCCACGCGCATGGTGCTCGATCTGTGCGGTGGCGAGCCGAGCAAGACCGAGATCGCCGGCCGCACGCCGAGACCGAATCCGCCCTTCCGGTTCGACATGACGCTGATCAGCCGCTTGAGCGGGCTGTCCCTGCCCCATCGCGACATCAGGCGCAAATTCTCGGCGCTCGGCGTCAAGCTCGAGGGCAAGGCCAACGTGTTGAAGGCCGTGCCGCCGTCCTGGCGTCCGGACATCGCCATGGCCGTCGATCTCGTCGAGGAGGTGGTGCGCCTCACCGGCGTCGACCAAATCGCGCCCACGCCGCTCCCGCGCCTGTCCGGCGTGGCGCTGCCCGTGCTCACCTACGCGCAAGTCCGCGCCAAGCTCGTGCGGCGGTTGCTCGCCGGGCGCGGGTTCGTGGAGGCGGTGACGTGGTCCTTCGTGCCCCTGGGGGAGGCCAAGTTGTTCGGTGGCGGCCAGCCTGCGCTTACGCTCGACAATCCCATCTCGACCGAGCTTGCGCAGATGCGCCCCTCGCTCCTGCCCGGCCTGATCAGCGCCGCCAAGCGGAACCAGGATCGCGGCTTCTCGGACGGTGCGCTGTTCGAGCTCGGCCAGGCCTATCGGGGGGCCGAGCCGGACGACCAATATGTGGCCGCGACAGGGGTGCGGTTCGGGCATTCGGCTCTGGAAGGCTCAGGCCGTCACTGGTCGGGCGAAGCGCCGGGCGCCGACTGGACGGCTGTAAAAGCCGACGCCATGGCCGCGCTCGCAGCGCTCGGTCTCAGCCCGGCCACCATCCAAGTGACCCGCGAGGCGCCGGACTGGTTCCATACCGGCCGCTCCGGTGCGCTCAAGCTCGGGCCGAAGGTGACGCTGGGGGTGTTCGGTGAGCTCCACCCCGACACGCTGGCCGCGCTCGACGCCGAAGCGCCCATGGCAGCGTTCGAGCTCTTCCTCGACAATCTGCCGCCGGTGAAGCGCAAGGGTACGGCCAAGCCGGCGCTGGAAGCCTCCGACCTGCAAGCCGTGCGGCGCGACTTTGCCTTCCTGGTCGATGCAGACGTTGCCGCGGGCGATGTGGTGCGCGCGGCCTCAAGCGCCGACCGTGCGCTGATCTCGGACGTGAATGTGTTCGACGTCTTCACCGGCCAGGGCGTGCCGGAGGGCAAGAAGTCGCTCGCCATCGAGGTGACCTTGCAGCCGCGCGACAAGACGCTAAC
The DNA here is from genome assembly GCA_963825655.1 of uncultured Alphaproteobacteria bacterium. Taxonomy (GTDB): domain Bacteria; phylum Pseudomonadota; class Alphaproteobacteria; order Rhizobiales; family Methyloligellaceae; genus Methyloceanibacter. The sequence goes on along the minus strand of CAWGTS010000005.1, from coordinate 312,999 downwards.
GGACGCCGAGATCGATGCGGTTGCGGAGAAGATCGTCACCGCGGTCGTGAAGGCCACCGGCGGCGAGCTACGCGGCTAGCGCGGACCAAATCCAAAAAACGAGTTCGACTTGCGGCGCTTCTTCTTGGCGGCGCCGTAGAACGGCTTGTCGGCGCAGGCGCTCGCAAGCTGCCGGGACAGCGTATTCGGAATGGCCGGCGCCGGCTGCCATGCGGCGCACAGCGCGCCCACCTTGCCGCCGAGATTTTCCGCCCCTGCCGCACAGTAGAGCCCCGAGCCGTCCTTGCGCGGCGTGAAGCGCACCCCTTGCGAGGTGGTGCCGTCGCCGAGTTGCGCGCCGAGATAATTCAGCGCGTAGATGCGCGTCACCGATTGCTGCACGGGAAAGCGCTCGGGGCGCAGATGGGTGTCGGTGAGCGGGATCGCCTCGATGGCGCCGAGCTTCCAGTCGCCTTCGAGCTTGGCGAGATGCACTTTCGCCATCAGGCCGTAGTCGCGGCAGACGCCGAAGCGCTTCATCTCCGCGGTGCCCGGGTGCAGGAAATTGCCGAGCCCGTAGAAGATGAGCGAGTCGCCTGTGCGCTCCACACCTTGGGCCACATGCGGATGGTGGCCGACGATGAGGTCGATGCCCTTTTGGTGTGCGGCAAACCCCCGCCAATCCTTCAATTGGCGCTGGTCGGGCACCACGCGGCCCTCGAGCCGGTAATGGATCGACAGGATGCGGTAGTCGGCCGGCAGCTCGGCCAGCCGGTTCACTACCAGCTGGAAGTCCTTCTCGTTGCGATAGCCCGCCTGGCCCGGCTTGTTCTGACCGGCGCGATGCTCGGGCCGTTGACCGGTGATGATGCCGGTGGCCCCAAACGCGATCTTGGTCCCCTCGAGTTCCAGACAGCCGGGCCTCGTCGCTTCCTCGTAGTTCGCGCCGATGCCGGCATAGGCGATAGCGCGCTCCGCCGCCGCCAGGGCCATGTGGTAGAGCGTCTCCTCCGCGCCGTTCGCGCCGTAATCCATGGAGTGGTTGTTGGCGAGCGAGAACAGGTTGAAGCCTGTCTCCATGAGCGTCTTCAGGCCCTGGGGATGGCTCTTGAAGTTGTAGGGCGCCTTCTGCCCCTTGCTGTCGGGCTGAAGATCGTTGCGGTCGGTGATCACCGTCTCGAGATTGATGAAGGCAAAGTCGCCGTCCACATCGCGCGCCACACCGCTTAGGCTTTCCTTGAAGCCCAGCGACTTGCCGTTCTTGGTGAAGCCGCGCGGATCGACGGCCGCGCCCTTCGGATTTAAGCCGGCGTCTCCTACGAGAACGATGGTGAGGCGGTCGGGGGCGGGGTTCTTAGCGGCTGGCGCCTTGGCGGCCGTATCGCCGATCGCGGCGGTGTATTCGGTGCTGGCGCAAGGCTGAAGCCGCGCGGCGCCGCCGGCCACGCTGCCGCCGGCAACGAGCGCGATGACCGCCGCTGCGGCGCCCAGGGGCCTTAGACGGCCGGGCTTGAGCAGACGGCTTGGCATGGTCAGCCGGTCCTCATGATGCGGCCCGTTCTGCCTCGCGAATCGATTCCGTATCGAATCCCAGATTGTGGTCGCGGGCAAGGTGGACCATGGCGCGCTCGGTCAGCGCCGTGATGGTGAGCAGCGGATTGCAGCCGATGGAGCGCGGGATCACGGCGCCGTCGCAGACATAGAGCCCGGCGTGAACCGCTTCGCCGCTGGTATCGGCGAAAGCCTGGCATTTGTGATTGACCACGCCGCTCGCCGCATCCTCGCCCATGCCGCAGCCGCCCAGCGGATGAGCCGTGGCGGGCTTGGTGCCCATATTGGTGGCGGCGAGCGGGCTCTTGATGTAGCGCGCGCCGACCGCCTCGGCAACCTTGGTCAGCGCCTCGTCGACCCGAGTGTAGACGGGCTGCTCGGCGACCTTGGGCCACGCCACTTTGAGGCTGCCGTTGTCGAGGGTGAGCCGGCCGCCTGCGTCGTCATGAGAGACGACGAAGAAAGTGTGGAGATGCGAGAGCGGTCCTTGATAGACGCCTTTGATGAGGCTCTGCGCCGCCCCGAGAATTCGCCCGCCCGAGACGAAGAACACCGGCAGCAGCGGCGCCAGCGCCGAAGGCAGCACGCCTTCCTGGATGATCATGCTGTTATCGAGGTCGAATACATCGGGAAGCTCGATCTGCCCGGCGACGCACGCGCCCACCGTGTCGCCGGTGAATTTCGGCGGCTCGCCGACGCCGACCGCGTTGACCTTCTCGCGGCCGCCGAGGGCAAACGCGATGATGTCGCCATTGGCGGAGAAGCCCATCCCAAGCCGGTCGGAGAGCTTCAGCCCGCGGTCGCGGGAGCGAAGCAGGATTTCGGTGGAGCCGAGTGTGCCGGCGGAGAGCACCGCTGTCTTGGCATCGACAAAGCTTGGCTCACCATCTTTGTCCTCGGAGGGCACGAAATGGACGCGCCAGCTCTCGCCGCGCTTCTCGAGATGGCTCACCGTGAGCTCGGTGAAGATCTCGGCCCCATGAGCCCTCGCGTCGGGCAAGTAGGTCATGGCCACGGTGTTCTTGGCGCCGACATTGCAGCCCGAACAGCAATCGCCGCAAAGCGTGCAGGCGGGTTGCAGGACGCCCGCAGCGTTCACGGTCTCCTCGAAGCTCACAAGCACGGGCGCTGCAACCGGGGACTGGCCGAACGCCACGCTCGCCGTTTCGAGCGCGCGGTATTTGGTGAGTGCGGCAGCATCGCCGTAGCGCGCGGGGCGCAACATCGCTTGGGCCCGCTCGAAACCGAGATCGAGCAGGCTGTCGGCGCTGACCGCCTCGGGCCAGGCCTTGTCGGCAAAGACACGCGCGTCGGGACGCAAGGCCACGCCCGCATTGACGAGCGAGCCGCCGCCGAGCCCACAGCCGACGAGCACATGGATGTCGGACCCGATCCTAAAATCGTAGAGGCCGGTGCGGGAGCCGGAGCGCATCTTGCCGCCGTTCAGTTGCAGTTCGCGGCGCAGTTCAGGCAGGCGTCCCGGGAAGTCGCCGGTGGGCACTTCGCGCCCCCGCTCGATGACGCAAACACGCTGGCCCGAGCGCGCGAGCCTCGATGCGGAGACACCGCCGCCATAGCCCGAGCCGACGACAACCACGTCGTAATCGGGCTTCATGGCCTCTTGCGGCAAGGACAGGGTCGGTTGCATGGCCCCTCAATAGCCCAGATCAGCGAGGCGGCCCAAGCGCTTATGCGCCGCCGCGCCAGCATCACTTCCAATCACGGTCGCGCGAGACCGTCTATGCGCGCGACCGCGCCCTCCTTATCGTCTCAGACAGACAACAATGTGGAGGCATCCTATGATTGCGCGATGGATTTGCGCTGGCCTGACGGCGGCCTTTCTCGCCGCGTTTGTGCTCGCCGGCGGCGCCTACAGCACGCACGCCGCGGAGACGAAGACGGCGATCTTTGCCGGCGGCTGTTTCTGGTGCGTGGAGGATGCCTACGACAATGTCGACGGCGTAACCGAGACCGTCTCGGGTTACGCCGGGGGCACGAAGCCCAACCCGACCTATGGCAGCCATAAGGGCTATGTGGAGGCCCTCAGAGTGACCTACGACCCCTCAAAGGTCACCTACGCCGAATTGCTCGACCACTATTGGCACAATATCGACCCGTTCGACCCCCGTGGGCAGTTCTGCGACAAGGGCCCGGCTTATCGCACCGTGGTGTTCGTGTCGGACGACGACGAGAAAAATCTCGCGGAGAAGACCAAGCAAGAGATCGCCAAGCGCTTCAAGAAGGCGGTGGCGACCGAGATCCGGCCGACGACGACCTTCTACGCCGCCGAGGACTATCACCAGGACTATCACAACGTGAATCCGGTGAGCTATAAGTACTACAAATGGAACTGCGGACGTGCCCAGCGGCTGTCCGAGATCTGGGGCGACAAGAGCTCTTGAGGCTGCCATGGCGGCGCGCGAAGTCATCTATCGGCACTCCGGCGCGGTTCGTCTCACGCATTGGATCAATGCGCTCGTGCTGCTCGTCCTCTTGATGAGCGGCCTGCAGATTTTCAACGCCCATTCCGCGCTCTATTTCGGATCCAAATCGGTGTTCGCCGATCCGGTCCTGTCGATGACCGCCGTGCGCGAGGACGGGACCATCAAGGGCGTGACCACGCTGTTCGGCTACCGGTTCGATACGACCGGCGTGTTGGGCGCGGGCGAGAGCGCCAGCGGCGAATTGGAGCGGCGCGGCTTTCCCTGGTCCGTCACGCTGCCGGGCTATCGGAGTCTGGCCATGGGCCGCAGCTGGCATTTCTTCTTCGCTTGGCTGTTCCTGTTCAATGGCCTGGCCTACCTGCTGTGGAGCCTGGGGAGCGGGCACCTGCGGCGCGACCTGACGCCTTCGGGCCAGGAGCTCAAGCATATCGGCGGATCGTTCGCCGAGCATGCGCGGTTCCACTTTCCGAAAGGCGAAGAGGCGAAGCGCTATAACGTCATACAGAAACTCACATATTTGTTTGTGGCGTTGATCCTGCTCCCGCTGATGCTGCTCACGGGGCTGGCCATGTCGCCGGGGATGGATGCCGCTTTTCCGCTGCTGCTCGACGTCCTCGGCGGACGCCAAACGGCGCGCACGATCCATTTCATCTCGGCCGGCGCGATCGTCATCTTCGTCGCCGTGCACATCTTCATGGTGCTGGTGTCGGGCTTCTGGAACAATCTCCGCTCCATGATCACGGGGCGCTACGTCATCCCGGAGGAAACCCCATGAACGGACGCCGCCTCGACCGGCGGGGCTTCCTCGCGCGCGGCCTCGCCGCCGCCAGCACCGCCTTGCTCGCGGGCTGCGACGATATTTCAAGCCAGCCTACGGTCCGGCGCATTTTGGAATCGGCCGAAACGCTGACCCGCGTCACGCAGCGGGCGCTGCTGTCGCCCCAGGCGATGGCCCGCGAATATGCCGAGTCGGAACTGTCGAAGGACTTCAAGGCAAACGGCTCGACCAATCCCCAAGATGCCGACTACCGCACACTCGCGGCAAACGACTTCGCCGATTGGACGCTCGAGATCGGCGGTCTTGTCGGCCAGCCGTTGTCGCTGTCGCTGGCCGATTTGCGCGCCATGCCGCCGCGCACGCAGATCACCCGTCACGACTGCGTCGAAGGCTGGAGTTGCATCGGCAAGTGGAAGGGCGTGCCGCTCAGCGCGCTTCTGGAACAGGCCAAACTCAAGCAAGAGGCGCGCTACATCGTTTTCTACTGCGCCGACACGCTGGGCCGCCGCACGGGCGCCAAGTACTACGAATCGATCGGGCTCGAGGATGCCTTCCATGCGCAGACGATCCTCGCCTACGAGATGAACGACCAGACGCTGCCCATCCCCCACGGCGCCCCGCTCAGGCTGCGGGTGGAGCGCCAGCTCGGCTACAAGATGGCGAAATACATCATGCGGATCGAAGCCGTCGACGGCTTCGATTCTATCAGCGGCGGCAAAGGCGGGTACTGGGAAGACCGCGGCTACGCGTGGTACGCGGGCATCTGAGCCATGCGCATGCGCCGTGCAGCCAAAAAGAAAGGGGCCGACGGGCCCCTTTCCTGAATGACTTGAGCTGCGCCGGTGGCTAGATCTTGTCCATCTTCATTCTCATCTTGAGCTTGGCCATGGGGCCTTCCTTGCCCATGGACGACTTGTAGGCCTTCTTGCAGGCCCGCTTGTACTCCATGCGGTCCATGATGCTGTCGGGATACTTCATCTTCGCGGCGTCCTGGCAGGTTTTGGCCTGGGCCGGGACCGGCGCGGTGATCGTGGCACCGGCGACAATTGCGGTCGCGGCTGCAGCGAAGAGCATTTTCTTAAGCATGGGGTCACTCCTGTGAGATGAAGCGGCAACATGTCGTTCCGCTAGCGATTCCAGTATCGACAAAAACGCTGCGATTCAATCGAATCTAATTGGGTGGTGAAGCAAAAAGAAAGAGAGCCCCCGAGAGGACTCTCTTTCCAACGGACTGCGATGTCGCGGCGGACGGCTTAGCTGTCCTTGCGAAGCTTGAACTTGCTCATCATGCCCATCTTGCCGCTGTGCATCTTGTAAGCCTCTTTGCAGGACTTGTTGTAGGCGTGACGCATTTTGCGGTCGTCCGGGTATTTCATCTTGGCGGCATCCTTGCAGGTCATGCCGGCCATGCCGGCCTGAGCCGGGTCGATCTGGAGCGGGAGCGCTGCGGCAGAGACGAGACCGGCTGCGACCACGGCCAGAAGCAGTTTCTTGATCATGTTTAGTTCTCCAATTGGGTTGGGAGCCCTTCCTAGCAGGAGTGTCGTAATCCTCGACAGCTGCAAAATTGCGGCAATCATTCCCATGGTTTCGCCTTTATTGTCGCATGCTCAAGCTTGACCCGCAGCGGTTTGCTCCCCTACCTAGCCGCCCATGAGCTCATCCGAGGCGCCGCCCCTTTCCCACATCCGCAACTTCTCCATCATCGCCCATATCGACCACGGTAAGTCGACGCTCGCCGACCGCTTGATCCAAACTTGCGGCGGCCTCACGGCGCGGGAGATGAAGGAGCAGGTGCTCGATTCCATGGAGATCGAGCGCGAGCGGGGCATTACCATCAAGGCCCAGACAGTTCGCCTCGAATACAAGGCAAAGGACGGCCAGGTTTACGAGCTGAACCTGATCGACACGCCGGGCCATGTGGACTTCGCCTATGAGGTGAACCGGTCGCTGGCGGCTTGCGAGGGCTCGCTGCTCGTGGTGGACGCGACCCAAGGGGTCGAGGCGCAGACGCTCGCCAACGTCTATCAGGCCCTCGACAACAACCATGAGGTCGTTCCCGTCCTGAACAAGATCGACCTGCCCGCCTCGGAGCCCGAGCGGGTCCGGGAGCAAATCGAAGAGGTCATCGGGCTCGACGCGCACGATGCCCTCGAAATCTCGGCCAAGACCGGCAACGGCGTGGAGGACGTGCTGGAGGCGATCGTGCACCGCCTGCCGCCGCCGAAAGGCGACGCCGCCGCGCCGCTGAAAGCGCTGCTGGTCGACAGCTGGTACGACGCCTATCTCGGCGTCGTGGTTCTGGTGCGCATCATCGACGGCTCGCTCAGAAAGGGCCAACGCATCCGCCTGATGCTGACCGGCGGCGCCTATCAGGTGGACCGGGTTGGGATCTTCCGCCCCAAACAGGAGATGCGCGACAGACTGGGCCCGGGCGAGATCGGTTTCTTCACCGCCTCGATCCGGCAGGTCGCCGATACGCGCGTGGGCGATACGGTCACCGACGAGAAGCGTCCCACGGCAGCGGCGCTGTCAGGCTTCAAGCCGGCACAGCCGGTCGTGTTCTGCGGTCTGTTCCCAGTCGACTCCGGCGACTTCGAGGATCTGCGCGAAGCGGTCGGCAAGCTGCGCCTCAACGACGCGAGCTTCGACTACGAGATGGAGACCTCCGCCGCGCTCGGCTTCGGCTTCCGCTGCGGCTTCCTCGGCCTGCTGCATCTGGAGATCATCCGCGAGCGTCTGGAGCGCGAGTTCAACATCGACCTCATCGCCACGGCGCCGTCGGTGATCTACCACGTGTATCTGACTGACGGCACCATGGTCGAACTGCACAACCCGGCCGACATGCCGGAGATGCCGAAGATCGCCAAGATCGAGGAGCCCTGGATCGAGGCGACCATTCTCGTGCCCGACGAGCATCTGGGCGCCGTGCTCAAGCTCTGCGAGGACCGGCGCGGGCGGCAGAAGACGCTGACCTATGCGGGCTCGCGCGGCATGCTGGTCTACGAACTGCCGCTCAACGAAGTGGTGTTCGACTTCTACGACCGGCTGAAGTCGGTCTCCCGCGGCTACGCCTCGTTCGACTATCACATCATCGGCTACGAGGAGGGCGACCTCTTGAAGATGGCGATCCTGGTGAACGACGAGCCGGTCGATGCGCTGTCGGTGATCGTCAACCGCTCACGCGCCGAAGCGCGCGGCCGCAGCATGGTGGAAAAGCTGAAGGACCTGATTCCGCGGCACATGTTCAAGATCCCGATCCAGGCGGCGATCGGCGGCAAGGTGATCGCGCGCGAGACCCTCAGCGCGCTGCGCAAGGACGTCACCGCCAAATGCTATGGCGGCGACATCACCCGCAAACGGAAGCTCCTGGAGAAGCAGAAGGCGGGCAAGAAGAAGATGCGCAGCTTCGGCAAGGTCGACATCCCGCAAGAGGCCTTCATCGCCGCGCTCAAGATGGACGCGGACTAAAAACCTCCCCTGTCCGGAAACCAATTCAATCTTTGCGGCGTTAAGGATGCGGCGCGCCGCTCGTTCGCGGCCCGCGCCTCACTGCTGCAAGATTACGTAACGGAATATACCGTTGGCGGACAGTTTTTTATGGTTAAGGCATCCTTAATTACTTGCCTTGATCTTGCCCTTTTCAAGTCGTCGCCGCCACATATTGGGCAATACATTGATATTGTTATGTCTCGTTAACCTATTTGCTTGACAGCGGCTTATCGATCACTTTCCATCGCGGGCACAGGGATAGCAGCACGACGGGGGTGTCGCGCGGCCTTCAAGCCTCACCGTCCGCCCCCGCTAATCAAAACCAAGTTGCTGCACCAGGGCCGTCTTGTCTTCCGCGCTTCAAGCGGGCCGGCTCACCCACGGGGAGAGGCGCTGTTCATAGAGGGGCTGGTGATGCGTATCGCCCTCGCTATCGGTGTGTGCCTGCTGCCGCTCTGCGCTGCGGCCCCTGCGGGCGCCAAAGACGACACCAAGGATCAAGCTAAGCCCGCGTCGCAGGACCGGCCGTCGGCGCAAAATCTTCGTCAGGACTATCGGGCGAAGCTCAACGACAACACCGTCACCATCATGTCGGGTGCCGCCCGCAGCACAGATGCGGCGATCGTGCAGGACGTCGCTGCCGTGCTCGACGACGGCGCGGCCATGCGCGTCGTACCCATGATCGGCAAGGGGCCGGCGCAAACACTGAGAGACGTGATGTTCATGCGCGGCGTCGACATGGGCATTACCCACGCGAATGTGCTCGGTCACTACGCCAAGACCGGCGAGCTCGGTCCGCTCAAGAGTCAGATCACCTACATTGCCAAGCTCTTCAACGAAGAGATGCACGTCGTGGCCCATGCCGGCGTCGATGACGTGCGCGCGCTCGACGGCAAGACCGTCAATGTGGGGATGGAAGGCAGCGGCACCGAGATCACCGCGCGTTTGGTTTTTGCCGCGCTCGGCGTCGCCGTCCGTGAAGTCCATCTCGATCCCGCCGATGCGCTGGCGAAGCTCGAGGCGGGCGAGATCGATGCCACGGTCGTGGTCGGCGGCAAGCCCGCGCCGATCCTTGCCCAGGTGGCGCGGGGAAACAGGCTGAAGCTGCTTGGCCTGCCCTACGTCAAGGGTCTCGAGGACGATACCTATCCCGCGATCCTCACCCATGAGGACTATCCGACGCTGATCGAAGACGGCGCGCGGATCGACACGGTCGCGGTGTGTGCCGTGCTCGTTTCATTCAATTGGTCGAAGGACGGCGCGCGGTCCAAGAAGCTCGAGCCGTTCGTCGAGCGCTTCTTCTCGAACTTCGACGCTTTCCTGGCGCCGCCGCGCCATCCGAAGTGGCAGCAAGTCAATTTCGCCGCAACGCTCGAAGGATGGACGCGTTCGCCCTTGGCGCAGAGCTGGATCGAACGCGCCAAGACCGCAGTCGCCGCCGATAGCGGCGCGCGGGATCGTTTCGAGACGTTCTTGGCGCAAGCAGATACCGGCGTTCCGTCCGGGTCCGACGATGAGCGCGCCAAGTTGTTTCGCGCCTTTCTGGAATGGAGCAAAACGCAAAACCCAAACTGACGGGCTCCTTGTTGTTCGTATCGCGTAAAGGAGGGTGCCATGATCCAACCGGCTCTTCGACCGGTCGAGAGTTCGAAAGATCCGCGGCCGCCTAGCCTGGCGGAGCGGCTCGAAGCGGAATTCCCCGCGGGCCTGAAGCTGGGGGCGGCCAAGCCGGAGCACACCGTGTCGTCCATGGCCGAGCGCTTCGCGCCGGTCGTGTTGCGGGCAACGCGCGTGGAACCCGACCGGCCCCTTATCCGCGATGCATCCTTAACCGCGTCAGTGCCCGAGGCGCGGCTCTTCTCCACTCCGACGCGCCGGGTGCTTCTGGTCCTGACCGCCGTTGCTATCGCCCCGGCGGCGATCCTGGCCGGGTTGTTGTGGTTCGGGGCGCTTCGCGGCCCCGACACAGTCCACGGCGAACGTAGCGCGGCCCTTGCCCATAGCCTTGCCCATCAAGCCACGCTTGCTCCGGCGCTTCCCATCCTGCCGCCTTCGTCCGAGATCGGTCTGACCGCGCCGGAGGAGATCGTGACGACGGCAGGGGACGAGGTGAACTTCGCCATCGCCATCGATACGGCGGCGCCCTTGCCGGTGCGCAGCGCCATCGCCATTCGCGATCTTCCCGACGGCGCCCTCTTCTCCAAAGGACGCCCCTTCGGCGCCAGCGAGTGGAGCCTGCGCCCGGATGAGATCGCCGGTCTCACCCTGCGCTTGCCCGAAGACCAAACAGGCGCGTCGGATCTGCGGGTCGAACTCGTAGCCGCCGACGGCGCAGTGCTGGCCCGTACGGCGACCCGGCTCGATGTGGCTCCCCCGCCCACGGCCGGGCTCGTCGTACGGTCCGGTGAGGCGGACCGCGTGGAGGATCTGATGGCCCATGGCCAGAAGATGATCGATGTCGGCTATCTCGCCGGGGCCCGCGCCTATTATGAGCGCGCGGCGGAAGCCGGCAGTGGCGAGGCCGCCCTCGCCGTCGGCGCCACATACGATCCCGTCTTCATCGCCGCGCTCGGCGTGCAGGGTATCAAGCCCGACCGGCAAGCCGCCGAGACCTGGTACGACCGCGCCGCGGCGCTCGGTCTCGCCGATCGCGATGCCGCCCTTACCGCGCTCAAACAAGACTGGACGCGCAGCGGGGACGGCCGGACCGCGGCCGCCTCGGCACAAGAAGAGGAGGCCTCGGCGCTCGCGGCGCGCCGCGGCAAAGCAATCGAGGAAGCGAAGCCCGGACCGCTGGGCCGGCTCGTGGCTGCCGCCACCGAGCTCGCCGCCGGCGAGGAGTGGGTGGAGGTCGCGAGCGCGGTCAATGTGCGCAAAGGCCCATCGTCCTCGGACGAGACGTTCAAGGTCGCCCAGAAGGGCACCAAGCTCCGCGTCGTCGCGCGCGACGGCAATTGGGTGCACATCACCGACCCCGTCACCGAGCAGGACGGGTGGATCTACACGCGCTTCCTCACCGAAACGGACGCGCCTTAGTGGGCGACTCCGCCTACCGGGGGCGCAGTGCGCACATGCCAGGCGAGGTAGGTCAGCGCCGCACCTTCGCACACGAGCAGAATGCCGAGCATAAGCCCGAGCACCCAGTCTGAGGTGAGCGGCATGTTGGCCCAGAGAATGAGCGCCAGCAGGATGCCGACCATGCCGCTGCCCAGCACCCAGCCCCAATTGGGAAACGGCCTGATGGTGAGCGCGAAGATCACCTTGGCGATGCCCTCGACCATGAAATAGACGATGAGCAGCACGGTCATGATCAGGAGGCCGCTGTCGGGCGAGCGCAGCAGCAGCACGCCGATGAGAATGGCGAGCACCGCGGAGATGAGCTGCAGCCAATAGTGCGGCACGTTGCTCGCGCCGATCAGGCCGATGCCCTGCAACACGCCGCTGATGATCAGGATCCAGGCCAGCAGGAAGACCACGGCGACCGAGGCGATGAACGGATAGATCAACGCCAGCACGCCCGCTACGACGAGCAGTATCCCCTGGATCAGATACCAGAGCGAATAACGCTTCACCGTCTCACGCATCGCTTCGCGAAGTGCCGCGGCGGCGGCATCCATCGGAATAGCCATGGTTTGAGCCCTCCTCTAGGTTTGTGGCCGAATCAGTTGGCGGCCGCGCGCCAGCATACGCCATGCCGGGGGGGGCATATGGACCAAGACCAGACGCGAGACGACCACCTGGCCTCGGCCATCGCCAAGGCCACGTACCGCCTCATCCCGTTTCTCTGCCTCGCCTATACGATCAACTTTCTTGACCGGGTGAATGTCGGATTCGCGGCGCTGCACATGAACAAGGATCTCGGCTTCTCGCCGAGTGTCTACGGCTTCGGCGCCGGCATCTTCTTCCTCGGCTATATCGCCTTCGAGATCCCATCCAATCTGGCGCTGCAGCGCTTCGGCGCGCGCATCTGGATCGCGCGCATCATGATCTCTTGGGGGCTGATCGCCTGCGCCATGGCGCTCGTGTGCAGCGAAACGGGCTTCTACGTGATGCGATTTCTGCTTGGCGTGGCCGAAGCCGGTTTCTTCCCGGGCATCATCCTCTACCTCACCTATTGGTTCCCGGCCGCAGAGCGCGCGCGCATCGTCGCCGTGTTCATGGCCTCGGTGCCGCTCGCGACGGTGTTCGGCGGCCCGTTATCAGGGGCGCTGCTTCAGATGCACGGCTTTCTCGGCCTTTCCGGCTGGCACTGGCTGTTCCTGATCGAAGGCGCGCCCGCCGTGTTGCTCGGCCTACTTGCACTCAAGGTGCTTACCGACAAGCCGGCCAAGGCGACGTGGCTAACGCCGGACGAGCGGCGCGCGCTCACCGAGCGCATCGCGGCGGAAGACGCCGTCGCCAAGACTGTCGGCTACAGCGACATTGGTGCGGCGCTGACGCGGCCGCGCGTTCTGGCGCTCGGGCTCCTATGGTTCCTCATCGTCATCGGGCTGTACGGCATGGGCTTCTGGCTGCCGCAAGTCATCCAAGGCTACGGTCTCGACGATCTGAGCATCGGGTTCATCACGGCGATCCCTTATGTGTTCGCCGCCGTGGGCATGGTGCTGTGGGGACGGCGCTCGGACCGCAAGGGCGAGCGGCGCTGGCATATCGCGCTGCCGCTCCTCGTCGCGTCGGCCGCCTTCGCGTCTTCCGCCTACACGGAGGCCCTCATCCCGACGATGATCGCGCTGACCATCGCCATGATCGGCTTCTACGCTACGCTCGGCCCATTCTGGTCGCTGCCGACGGCCTTCCTCGCTGGAACAGGCGCAGCGGCCGGTCTCGCGCTGATCAACTCGATCGGCAATATTGCGGGCTTCGCCGGCGCCTACATCATCGGCATTCTGAGAGAAACCACGGGCAGCTTCTCCGCGGCGCTGCTGTTCTTGGCCTTCGCGCTGGCGCTCGGCGGCCTCATGGCGTTGTGCTTCCGGGAGGCTGAGACGCCGCGGCAGTAAGGCGGCTGCTTCGTGGACCGCGAATGTTGAAACGGGCCAAGCGCGCAGCGCGACCCAGATTACGCAGGCTCGGTCTGAGGCTTGCGGCCTTTGGGAGTCGGGCGCTTCGGCTTCGGCTGCGGCGGGGTGACGGCGGGCGGGCGTTTCGGTTTACCGTTGGCGCCGCTGGATGGGGTCGAGTCCCGCTCGATCTCGAGTTCGCCGGTGGCGGCTTGGACGCACGTATCGACCGCCTCTTGCAGCGTGGTGGCATAGGCGTCGGCGTGAACCAGCTCCAACAACGCCTTGAGGCCGTCGGTGTCCTCGTCCCGGTCCCAGTACGCGACGGCGACCATCGTGCCTTGGGGCAGGATGCGCTTGAGGCGGCGCACCAGATAGCGGATATGCGCCGCCCCGGTGCCGAGCCCCAGATAGGAGAGGCAGACGAGCTTGGCCTTGGTGCTGGCCAGCGCGGTGATGTGACCGGCCGAGATGGTTTCGGGCGACAACGTCTCGGCGCGCAAGCCCCGTTTCTCCAGCACGGCGGCGAGCATGGCGCTGGCCGCCTCGTCCAGCGTCGAGCGTCCGCCAATGACCAGCACTTGCCTCTCCACGTCCCAACCGGGCGCCAGGCGCGCAGGATCGATGACAAGCTCCGAGTCGTCCTCTTCCTCCGGCTCAAGCCCGGCCAAGCCTTCGGGCGGCTCCTCGTCGTTGTACTTCTCCGGCTTGTGACGCAGCCGCGAGAACCAGCGCCGCGGCTCGAAATCGGCGAGATTGTCCAGCATCTCCTTCACGGTGGTGGCGATGCGCTTGGTGCGTTCGGCATCAAGCGCGCCGCGGGCGGCGTCTTGTTCGGCAAGCTTCAAGCCGCCCAGCGCCACCTTGCCCAGATAGGACATCAGGCTCTCGTCCTTGAGGGCGAGCTCGGCCTGGTAGGTGGCCTCGGCCGCGTCGCCGATGAGCGCGCGCTGATAGAAGCTCTCTTCCGGCGATAGCGCCGGCTGATCGCCGAGCAGAACTTCGAAGAAGCGCAAGCCTTCCACGTGGCGGCCAAGCACGGCGAGGCACACGGTCATGGGCGTGGCGATGAGCAAGCCAAGCGGTCCCCACAGCCAAGTCCAGAAGATGGTGGAGCCGATAACGGCGATGGGCGTCACGCCCGTGCCGCGCCCGAACACTTGCGGCTCGACCACCTGGCCCATGGTCAACTCGCCGATGACGAAAAGGCCGACGACCATGAGCACCATGGTCCAGCCGGGATCGATGGCCGAGGCGATGAGCGCCGGTACGGCGGCTGCAATGTAGGAGCCCACATAAGGCACGAAGCGCATGAGCATGGCGAGCACGCCCCAGGCAATGGGACTGGGCATGCCGAAGGCCCAGAGCGCCAGGCCGATAAAGACGCCATAGGCCGCGTTGATCAGCACCTGACTCAAAAAGTAGCGCGAGAGCCTGGTCGCCGCGTCGCTCATGGTCGAGGTGGCGCGCTGGAGATCGGAACCTCCGAACAGCCTGATCAGGCGGTCGCGCAAATCCTCGCGCTGCATAAGGATAAAGACGACGAAGAGGAGCACGATGCCGGCGGTGACGAGTGGCGGCAGGATCGTGCCGGCAATTGAGCGGTAGAGCGCAAGTCCCGTGGGCGCCGGTTCGCGGATTTCGACGGGGATCGGCTCGCGCTCGGGCCGGTCGGCCGGCTCGCCGACCTCGGGCGTGGCTGGCTCGATATCGGGCTGGTCGAGTTCCTCTTTGAGGTCCGAAAGGACGTCGCCCGCCTTCTCCAGGACCTGAGATTCGCTGGTGCTCTCCCGCAGCGACTTAACCTTCTCCGAGAGCGTGACCCGGTAGCTCGGAAGCTCCGCGGCGAGCTTGGTCGCCTCGCGCGAGATGAGCCAGCCTAGGCCGCCGATGATGCCGAAGGCGGTCACCACGACGAGACCGACGGCGAGCACACGGGGCACCTTGATGCGGCGAAGCGCAATCAGCGGCGGGGTGAGCACGAAGCTCAACAGGATGGCGAGCGCGAGCGGCAGCAGCACTTCGCGGGCGAAATAGAGCGCGCCGATAACGATGGTAGCGATCAGCAGGCCTTGCACGGCGCTGGCGCGGCTATCGGCGGTGGTCGGTAGCAAGGGCGATAACGAACGGGGCGGCATGACGCTCTCCGGCTGGACGGTCCCGGCACGCCAAGTCGGCCAGCCGACGCTTGGCTCTGGAGCTTCGCTCCAGGGAGCGACAGTAGGACCGAATAAAACAAGAAACCGTTGAGAAGCCCATACGGTTCCAAATTTGCGCCGAGTCTCAGCTCGTTAGGGCGCCGCGGCGACTTTCACGTGAACTCCTGACCAGCCGAGACGTTGACCCTTCCCCGTCAACGAACACGGAGAGAAAAAATGCAGAAGACTTTGTTCCTTAGTGCCGCCCTCGCCGCAGGCCTGATGTTTGCCGGTTCTCCACAGCCCGCCGAGGCAGCGCCTCTCGCCCCGCCGCCGGCCCCTGGCGCGACGCACGGCGCGCTCGTGCAGGATGCCGCCTGGAGCTGCGGCCCGCGCCGTTGCGTGTGGGTGCCGGGCTATCGCGGTCCCGTCCCCGGATATGCGAGGGCCTGGACTGCGCCGCTTTATCCCAATTGCTATTGGAAGCGCGGCCTTCTCGGCAATTGGCGCCAGAAATGTGATCGCTAGGAAAGTGTGATCGCTAGGGAGGATATCTCCTCCCGCCCAAGGAGACGCCAGCGGGCTCAACGTAGTCCCGCTGGCTTTTTCTTTGCGGACGCTAGCCGTCCTCGTCGCCGCGGACCATGGGCTTGAAGATCTGCCCGGTCTCGAGGGTCTCGGCATTGCAGAGATACTGGAACGCCGTCTTTCTCCGCCGGTCGAAGACATCCATGTACTCGGCGAACCCCCAAACGAGGATCGTGGCATCGCCATTCATGACCCGGTCGGCGAGGCTCGCCGTGGAATCGCACTCGACGATGTCCACGGCCGTCGCATCGCGGCCGAGACGCGGACGCGCCGCATTCCGCGCCCGGTCGGGCAGCGGCATGACCGACAACAAATCCTCGTCCGACACGTCACGAATGCCGACTTGGGCCGCGCTCTTCACCTTGAAGGCCGGCGTCAGTCCCGTGTTGCGGAAGGTGACCTTGACCTTGACGATGCCTTCGGACTCCGGCGTCTCGATGAACTCGATCTTGTCCACGTCGACATAGGCGCGGACTTCGTCCTCGCGGTCTGCATTGACCGCATGGTCGGGCGTGCCGCCGCGCGCAGCCCGGCGTGCGGCTAAGGCCCCCATCGTCAGCGGGATAAAGGCCAACAGCAGAAGGAGCGTGGCGAGCACGCCGAGCAGCATCAAAAGGCGCGTCAGGCCCAAGGTGCGCTCTGACGCGGCAGCCTCCTTCTCGGCGGCTTCCGCCGTCCGCCATTGCTGACAGAGATCTGCCTCGTAAGGGTGTTGCGCGTTGTGGCAGGGCTGCGCGAGAGTCCACGGCTCGTTCTCTTCGGCGGCAGCGTCTTGCGGCGCGGCTTCCGCCGGCGTTACCTCATCAGGCGTTGCCTCTTCCGGCGGCGCCTCGGGCACGGCCTCAGCCGGCTCTGGTTCCGCCGGAGCGGCGTCCTCCTCTGTGGAGTCCTGCGGTGACGCGTCCTCCTCGGTGACGTCGTCGACCGGCGCATCCTGGCTCCATGCGAGCGGCGGTGCGCAGACCGAGACGGTCAGCGATAAGACAAGGACGCAAACAAGAACACGCAAGCATCCGAAAGGACGGATCAGAAAGTGATGAGACATAGCGATGCGCAGCAGTATTTCCCCTGAAAGCCGCCCGATCCTATTCATCCAAACGCCGATTGTCTCGCCCTCTGCGCCCTCTTTGCGCGAACTTCTCGCCGAGGCGTCTCCAAATGGGACATTTTCGGACGCGCCCAACAAAAAACGACCCCGGGGAGAGCCCCGAGGCCGCTTGTGTCGGCTTAGACCAGGCGTGGCGGCTAGTTGGCCGCCTGCTTCATGCTCTTCACGTCGGCCGAGACATTGGCGACCGGCTGGGTCGCGGCCTGCATGCTTCCGTCAGTGAAGGCGTGACCTTACCGCGATAGACCGACACGCCGCGGACCTTCGAGGCCGACGCACGTGGCGCATGGCGCGGGACCACATGCAAGAGCACGACCGTGATGCGCGCCCGCAAGCTCGGCGTGAAGGCGGGAACAGTCTCCAGATCCTTCGCCAAGATCGCCGCTTGGGCTTCGGCGGACGCGGCCATGTCGCGGAACAGCTTGGCCCGCGTCGGGTCAGGCTCGGCGGCCGCAACGGCGCCGGAGAGATAGGCGGCGGTCTTCTCCGACCGCCAACGCGTGAGTGTGTCTTCCATGCTATGCGGCGTCAGATGAGCATAACGGTGCCCGTGGCGAGCTCATAGACGCCGCCCTTGATGCCGACTTTGCCGGACGCCACGGCGTCGCCGATGACCTTCGACCGCGACTTTAACTCTCTCATGCCGAGGCGCACATTCTCCTCGATGGTGGCGGCGAGAAGATCGCCCGGGTGTTTGGCGTGGGCCGCGTCCACCGCAGGCTGGATGGCCTCGACGAGTTCGGGGAGATGGCCCGGCAGTTGCTTGCGCTCTTTCACCGACTGCATGGCCGCGGCGACGGCGCCGCA
Organism: uncultured Alphaproteobacteria bacterium; assembly: GCA_963825655.1. Classification (GTDB taxonomy): domain Bacteria; phylum Pseudomonadota; class Alphaproteobacteria; order Rhizobiales; family Methyloligellaceae; genus Methyloceanibacter. Next base: position 295,114 of record CAWGTS010000005.1, on the reverse strand, counting down.
GTTCGAATGACCCAGCACCACGATGAGCGGCACGTTGAGGACCGCGACCGAGAATTCTAGACTGGCGAGGCCGTAATTGCTGACCACGTTGCCGGCGTCACGCACGACGAAGATCTCACCCGGTCCCTTGTCAAAGACGATTTCCGGCGGAACGCGGCTGTCGGCGCAGGCCAGCACGGCGACGATGGGCGCCTGCCCCTCGGTGCGCGAGACGCGGTCGGCGAAATAGTCCCGCTCGTTAAATTCACCCGCCAGATAGCGGGCATTGCCCTGCTTCAGCTGGTCCAGCGCCTCGGCGGGTGAGATGGCGTTCGCCGCCGGTTCGGCGGCGCGGCCACGGCTTACGGGAAGTGTGGTCGCGGCCAGAAGCGCACCGGCTCCGGCCATGAGATGGCGCCGCGACAAAGTCTTGGAATCGCAATTTCCGCACATGGTTTTGAGTCTCCCTTGTTGGCGAGCCCTTCCGGATGCGCCGGGTCAAGCTCAACCCTTACGCGGCAAAATGTTAAAACTTACAGTGCGCGGATTATGCGTTTTTAGGCTTCGATAGGATCATCCGGTAGCAATCGAGATTGCGCGACAGGAACTCGTAGGTGGCGCCCCACAGATAGAGCCGGAAGCGGCGATATTCGAACTCGCCGAACGCCTTGATCACGGCGTCTTTGTTGGATTCCAGATTCTCCGCCCACTGCTTGAAGGTGAGGTAGTAGCTCCAGCGATCGCTGTGCACCTCCTCGCACTCGAACTCGGTCTTGTTCATCTTGTTGATGAAGTCGTCGAGCACGAGGAAGGAGTGGTTGCCGGGATAGATGTAGCGCACCATGAACGTCGACAGCTCGTATTTTTTGCGCGCGGCGCTGCCGTCGAGGAACACCAGGCCGCCCGGCTTGAGAAGCCGGTAGAATTTCCGCAGCACCTTCTCGTAATTCGGCAGATGCTCGATGACGCCCATGATGACGATGGCGTCGAAGGGCTCTTTAGGCTCGTAGTCGTAGAAGTCGGTGAGCAGGATTTCGAACTGGTCGCCGAAATTGGCGAGCTTGTCGCACAGGAAGTCTTGGGACACCTCTGAGTTGGTGATGCCGGTGTATTGGATGCCCGATTGCAGCGCGTGGCCCGAGAACGCGCCCCAGCCCGGGCCGATCTCCACGACGCGTTTGCCTTTGCTCAATTCACATTTCTCGATGGCCCAATCGAACTTTCTCTCCAAGGCCTTCGACAGCGGCTCGTCGTCGTGCTCGTAAATGCCCTGGCTGTAGGCCGGGAACACGGGATCGAGAAAACTCAGGAACAGTTTGGGGTCGAGATTGTAGTGGGACGCGATGGCCTGCTTGTTGGTGTAGACCTGCCCGAACAGCATCGGCTGGATGAAGCGCCAAGCGGCCACCAGCGGATGGCTGTCGTCCAACGCGGCCCGCAAGGCGAAGGGCTTCAGCATGTCACCTTCGAGATCGATGTCGCCTTGCAGGTAAGCTTCGGCGATGTCGGCCTCGTCCAGCGTGCGCAGCGCCTTGAGGGCCCGCTCGTTGTGAAGGTCGACATGGAATGTGGGCTCGCCGTCGCCCACTTTCCGCTTGGCCCCGTCGGGCAACTCGATGGAGAAAGGGGCCGCAATCCCGCCGACACGATTGATCAAGGCGTCGAGCGTGCTTGCGGATGATGACATCTGGATTGATCCCCGGCTTAAATTTTTCGCCCGCGATGCATCCTCGCGAGCCGTCTTGTTCGTTGCCGCCCAATTGTGCCCCGGAAGGGGGCGGATTGGAATGCCCACCCGCAGGCAAAATCCCGAGGGCATCTGTTGTCGATCAGCGGTCTTCTCGGGCTATGATCCCGCGCCCGTTCACCTGAGAGGTTACCGAATGCCAGTTTTGCCCGTCATGTCTTGTTGCCTGCGTCTCGCGGTCGCGGCCGTCATTGCCTTGGGGTTTTGTTTCGGTCTCGCGGCGGAGGCCGAGGCGAAAAAGCCGGGCGCCATTCTCAACGTCTGGCCGCTGGTCGGCGGCAGTCCCGACGGCGGCGAAGCCTTCCGCATTCTCTATCAATCCACCGGACTCAAGGGAGAGCCGATCAAGGTCTCTGGCGCTATCTACATTCCGCCCGGCAAACCGCCGGCCGGCGGCCGCCCCGTGATCGCCTACGCGCACCCCACATCAGGCGTGGTCGAGAAATGCGCGCCCTCGCTGATGCCGGACAATGCTGGCCTGATCTGGGGGATTAAGTCGATGCTGGCGAAAGGCTATATCGTCGTCGCCACGGACTATCCCGGCCTCGGCACGAAGGGCATCCACCCTTACCTCATTGGTGTGAGCGAGGGACGCGCCGTGCTGGACTCGGTCCGCGCGGCAATCGCCTTGCCGCGGTCGGGCGCCTCGAACCGCTTCGTCTTGTGGGGGCACAGCCAGGGCGGTCATGCGGTGCTTTATGCCGGCGAGATGGCCAAGTCCTATGCGCCCGAGCTGACATTATACGGCGTTGCCGCGGCGGCGCCGGCCACCTATCTCGCCGAGCTGTTCAATGCCGACAAGTCGAGCTCGGCCGGTAAGGAGCTGACCGCCATGGCGATCTGGTCCTGGTCGAATCTCTATGGCTATCCGGCCTCGAGCCTAGTCGAGGCGAACGCCATGAACGTCTACAAGACGATGGCGCAGGACTGCATCGAATCGGTTGCCCAATTCGAAGCCCTCGACAGCGCCGAGCGGCCGCTGGAGACGGAGAAGTTTCTGAAAACCAATCCCGCCTCAACCCCGCCCTGGGCGGTCATCATGAAAAAGAACTCGCCGGGGCAGCGGCCCGCGGGCGCACCCGTGTTCCTGGCCCAGGGCACCGCCGACACGATCGTGCGGCCCTATATCACCAAGCAATTCGGCAAGGCGCTGTGCAAGCAGGGCGCGAAGGTGATGTTCGTCGAGATGCCCGGCGTAACCCACACCTTCGCCGCCAAAGAGAGTGTATCGACCGCGCTCAAATGGATGGACGATCGCTTCCGCGGGGCGGCGCCACCCTCGAGTTGCTAGAGGATCGCCTCGCCGCCGAGCACGGCCGCTATCAAAATAAGAATGAAGATCAGCAGAAAAACGAAAAACAGAAGCTTGGCGACCTTGGTTGCACCGTGCTCGAGCTTGGTATAGCCGAAGGCGCCGGCAAGCACCGAGATGACAAGCGCGATGAGCGCCCATTTCAGAAGCCCCATCTGATCCTCCCCTAGTGCGTAATTCGGATCGTGGTGTTGCCGCGGCCGTATTTCTGAACCAGGGAATACAGCCGGGCGGCGTTGGACGGGTGCAGCCGCACGCAGCCATGGGAGGCGGGCCGGCCGAGATACTTCGTCTCGTAGGAGCCGTGGATGGCATAGCCCTTATAGAAGAAGATCGAATGGGGCATCGGCGAGCCGTTGTAGATCGACGAGCGGTGGTAGCGCGACAGGGTCGTGGGCTTATAGGTGCCGGTGGGCGTCCGGTAGCCGCGGCGTGCGGTCGAGACCTTCCAGGTATAGGCCGGCTTGCCGTTGACGAAGACGTGCATGCGCTGGCTGGACAGGTCGATCTTGGCCACGATGCCGGCGAAAGCCGCGCCGGGCAACGCAAGCACCAGGCCGGCCAGTGCGGCCAGGAAAACGAAACGTCGCATGGTCGAATCTCCCTCAGATTACGTCTGTGCCCGCACCATGCATCCTTGCGCAGGGTGCTCTCCAAATGATGACATGTATCAGTCTAAGAGCGGCGGCTGAACATCTCCTGAACGGCCGACCCGGCCTCCGGCGATGGGCCTCCAATAGGCATTACCATTTGTGCTATTCTTGAGGGTCTGAGGGCTAACGGCGAATTGAGTTGAGGACGATGCGAAGGCTGGTTCTAAGCCTCATCATTGTGCTACTTGGCAACGGCTTGGCCGCCGCGCAGACGAATCTTGCGCCCGCCGCCGCCCAGCCCACCGACACAGAGACCGCCGAGGCCGCCGAAGGAGAGACCACCGAGCCCGCGGAGACAGCGGCCGTCGAATTGCCCGAGCGGAAGCCTCCCAAGCCCCCTGAACCGAAATCGGGCGAGTTGTCGGGTGCCCGGGCGCTGTTCGCGTCTGTCCCGGGTCCTGCCCCGCTCGCGGCCCGGGCGATCGGCTTCTACTCCAAGGGCTGCCTTGCCGGCGGTGTCCCACTCCCCCTCAACGGTCCCGACTGGCAGGTGATGCGCACCTCCCGCAACCGCAACTGGGGCAGTCCGGAGCTCGTCCACTTCCTCGAGCGTCTCTCAAGTGACGCGCGGGCCTTCGACGGCTGGCCGGGCCTTCTCGTCGGCGACATGTCTCAGCCCCGCGGGGGGCCGATGCTCACCGGCCATACCAGCCACCAGGTCGGGCTCGACGCCGATATCTGGCTGACGCCCATGCCGGACCGCATCCTCACGGCGCAAGAGCGGGAGGAGATGAACGCGGTGTCTATGCTGAAGGATCCGTTGCACGTCGATCCCGAGACGTTCACCGACGTACACGTCAAGCTCATCCGGCGCGCCGCGTCCTACCCGCAAGTGGCGCGTATCTTCGTGCATCCGGCGATCAAGAAATCGCTCTGCATGCGCGCCGAGGTCGCGGGAAAGGACACGCGTTGGCTTGGCAAAGTGAGACCGTGGTGGAACCACCATTACCATTTCCATGTCCGCCTTGCCTGTCCGCCCGGTATGGAGGGCTGCAAGAACCAGCCGCCCGTGAGCGGTGACTCCGGCTGCGATGGCAAGGAACTCGACAACTGGTACGCCATGCTCAAGAAGTCCGCGATCTGGCGGACGCAGCAGAACATCGATCCGAATGCCAAGCCTTCGGGAAAGAAGAAGCCCTTCCCTCTTGGAAACTTGCCGAACGATTGCAAGACCGTGTTGACGGCGGGCGGGAACGAGTTGCTCAGTGTCGACGATGAGTTGCCGCCCGTGGCGGTCAAGGCCGCGGCCAGCAGGGAGGCGGGCCCGGGCGTGCCCCTCCTCAGCCAGGCGCAGCTCCAGACCCTGCTCAACGGCGGCAAGATCGGCATACCGTTGCCCGAGCGCAACCCGGTTCGCTGACGCGTCGAGGAGTCCCCTTCCCGTCTTATCCGCGATCGGGCACAATCCGCGCATGTTGAAGCGGTCGGACAATCCTTTCGAAGGTCAGAAGAACGTGTTCGGCGAGCAGCTGAAAGGCTGCTCGGACCGCCCGCTCACCGGCTTCTACCGGACCGGTTGCTGCCATACCGGCGCGGAAGATTTTGGCTTGCACACGGTCTGCGTCGAGGTGACGGCGGAGTTTTTGGCCTTCTCCAACGCGCAGGGCAACGACCTCTCCACGCCACAACCGGATTTCGGCTTTCCGGGCTTGCAGCCCGGCGACCGCTGGTGTCTGTGCGCGGCCCGGTGGCGCGAGGCCTTCGAGGCTGGTAGCCCGCCGCGGGTGATTCTCGGGGCGACCCACGAGGCGACACTCGAGGTTGTCGATCTCGAGGACCTCAAGCGCTACGCCATCGACCTCGCCTAAAGCGCGGTCCCATCCTCTCAAGTCTTCTTGTTGGCGACGCCCGGAGGTGGCAGCATGCCGCCCATGGCAGAGACCAAAAAGGCAGCGGCCAAAAAGCCGGCGGCAAAGAAGGCAGCGGCCAAGAAGCCGACGGCCAAGAAACCGGCCGCCAAGAAGGCAGCGACCAAGAAACCGGCGGCCAAGACGGTGGCCGCCAAGAAGACGGCTGCGCCTTCGTCTTCCTCGACCCCAAATTCGCGGAAGAAGCGGCAGATCTATCTTGAGGGCCACAAGCGGAAGTTCCTCGTAGTCGTGGACGAGACCCCGGAATGCGAAAGCGCGCTTGCCTTTGCCGCGAGCCGAGCGAAGCGCACCAAGGGGCAACTGGCGCTGCTCTACGTCATCGAGCCCGAGGACGAGGGCATGCATTGGCTCGGCGTCGAGGATGTCGCGCGCGAGGAAGGGCTGAGCAAGGCGAAAGCCGTGTTCCGGTTGTTCGGGCGCAAGCTCAGGGCGATGGGGTTTGAGGATCTCATTCCCGAGGAGATCGTGCGCGAAGGAAGCAAGGACGAAGAGATTACCAAGCTGATCGAGGAGGATCAGGATATCGGGGTGCTTGTGCTCGGCGCCTCGAGGGACCCCTCGGGCCCTGGGCCGCTGGTGTCAAGCCTCGCGGGCGGACGTCTTGCCGGCGTGTTTCCGACGCCCATCACCGTCGTCCCCGGCCATCTCTGCACCGACGAGATTTTGGCCCTGGCGTAACCGGCGCAGAGCCAAGATTTGCGGGATTCTTTTGACGTTGTCGGTTACGCCGTCGCCGCTGTTGGCTAACGCCCTCGCGTCGCGGCCATATGGCTCGCGCAGTAGGGGTATGAACGGCTCCAGAACCTTGACTTCGGCCCTCCGAGGGCCAAATATGGGCTAGAATAATTCTAAGATAATCAGGCTTTCATCAGCGGAAAATGCGTTGAAAGCCCAGAGGCACGACCGATGTTTATCCAGACCGAAGCCACGCCGAATCCCGCCACCCTGAAGTTCCTTCCGGGGCGGTCCGTGCTCGGCGAGGACGCCGCCATCGAGTTCCGCGATCCGGCCGAGAGCGAAGGCTCGCCGCTGGCGTACCGCCTGTTCGAAATCGAAGGCGTGCGCGGCGTGTTCCTCGGCGCCGACTTCATCAGCGTGACCAAGGGCGAGGGCGAGTGGCAGCATCTGAAGCCCGCCATCCTCGGCGCCATCATGGAGCATTACCTCTCCGGCGACGCGATGACGGACGGCGCGCCGGATCAGTATGACGGCGTGAACGAGTCCTTCGCGCCGGAGGACGCGGACACCGTCAAGACCATCAAGGAGCTGCTCGACACGCGCGTGCGCCCGGCCGTGGCGCAAGACGGCGGCGACATCACCTTCCAGGGCTATCGCGACGGCGTCGTGTTCCTGCACATGCGCGGCGCCTGCTCGGGCTGCCCTAGTTCGACGGCGACGTTGCGCCATGGCATCGAGAACCTGCTCCGGCACTTCATCCCCGAGGTGCAAGAGGTCCGTCCGATTTGACGGACAAGCTCCCAGACGCCTCCCTCGATCAACTGTTTCGCGATGCGCGCACACGCGGCGCGTGGAACGACAAGGACGTGCCCGACTCGCTGCTGCATGAGCTCGTCGATCTGGTGAAGCTCGGACCGACGTCGGGTAATTGCAGCCCGGCGCGCTTCGTCTTCGTGAAGTCGGGCGAAGCCAAAGAGCGGCTGAAGCCGTTCCTCTCGGAAGGCAATCGCGAGAAAACGATGAAGGCACCGGTGTGCGCCATCATCGGCTACGACCTCGAGTTCTACGAGCATCTGCCGAAGCTGTTTCCGCATACCGACGCCAAGAGCTGGTTCGAAGGCAAGCCGGAGAAGATCGCCGATACCGCCTTTCGCAACAGCTCACTGCAAGGCGCCTATCTGATTTTGGCGGCGCGCGCGTTGGGTCTCGATTGCGGTCCCATGTCCGGCTTCGATCAAGCGGGCGTGGACCAGGAATTCTTTGCCGGTACCAAGGTGAAATCGAACTTCCTCTGCAATCTCGGCTATGGGGACGATTCGCAGCTCAGGCCCCGTTCGCCGCGTTTCGACTTCGACGAGATCGCGCGCATCCTTTAAGAAGCCCCATGAACATCCTCGCGCTCGATACCAGCATGGGCGCTTGCTCTGCTGCGGTACTGCGTGCCGGCGACGGGGCACGGCGGCTGCATGCGCTTCACGTCGAGATGCTGCGCGGCCACGCCGAAGCCCTCATGCCCATGGTGGAGGAGGTCCTGGCTGATGCGGAGATCGAGGCGGGCGATCTCGACTTGATCGCCGCAACCGTCGGGCCCGGCAGCTTCACGGGCGTGCGTATCGCGATTGCCGCGGCGCGCGGCCTTGCGCTCGCCACGAACGCGAAAGTGTTCGGGACGGACAGTCTCACGGTGATGGCCCGGGCCGCACGGCTGGCAGGCGCGGAACCCGATGGCCCCTTCGCCATCGCCGTCGATGCGCGGCGCGGCATGCTCTATCTCGGTGTCTATGACGCGGACGCGAACAAGCTTGAGGGTCCGCTTCTCGTCGCACCGGACGAAGCCGTGGCTCTCCTCCCCCCGACGCTCGGCCTCGCGGTCGGCACCGGCGCGCATGTCCTCGCAGAGGGGGCCTCGGCACGCGGGCGACCCATCGAGACCACGCTTCCCACGCTTCAGCCGAGTGCGGCGGCGTTGGCCGAGATCGCGCTTGCAAGCAGCGAGACGTCCGGCATTCTGCGGCCGCTCTACTTGCGTCCGCCCGATGCGAAGCCGCAAGCGCCCGCATTGGAGCGCCGATGATGCCGGTCTCGCGCATGGTGCATCGTGCCTTGCCCGGCGATGCCGGGCTGATGGCCGCGATCCACGCAAGCTGCTTCAAACGGCCCTGGGATGAAGTGGCCATCAGCCAATTCATTTCCGCACCCGGTGTGTTGTGCCTGATCGGCGCCGCGACCCACGTGGTGGCGGCACCTGCCGGGATCTTGATTGCCCGGCACGCCGCCGGCGAGGCGGAGCTGTTGACGGTCGGCGTGACGCCGGCCTGCCGGCGCTCAGGGCTCGGCCGCGCACTGCTCGAACACGCCATCGCGGCGCTGTCATCGAGCGGCGCCACGGCGCTCTTTCTCGAAGTGGATGAGGGCAACGAAGCGGCCCTTGCGCTTTATCGCTCTCTCGGCGCGGCGCCTGTGGGGCGCCGTCCCGGCTACTATGAGAGCGGTGCGGACGCCGCGATCTTCAGCCTTGCCCTTTCGGACTCGCACTCCGATGATGGGCAAATCGCCCAATGAGCCACGCCAAGACCAGCGATAGCCGAGGATCCATGTCCAACCCGGCGACACGGGAAAGCAGGCTGGAGCGTCTGTGCGCCGATCGGGGCATGCGCATGACCGGCCAGCGGCGGGTTATCGCGCGCGTGTTGTCGGAGGCGCACGATCACCCCGACGTCGAAGAGGTCTATCGCCGAGCGAGCGCGCGGGACCCCCGCATCTCGCTGTCCACGGTGTATCGCACCGTGCGGCTCTTGGAAGGCCAGGGCATCGTCGAGCGGCACGACTTTGGCGACGGGCGGGCGCGCTACGAGCCCGCCGGGCACGACCACCACGACCACCTCATCAACGTGAAGACCGGCGAGGTCATCGAATTCAAGAACGAGGACATCGAGCGCCTGCAAGAGCGCGTCGCCAAGGAACTCGGCTTTAGCCTCATCGGTCATCGTTTGGAGCTCTTCGGAACGCCCCTCAAGAACGGCAAGTAAGGTTTGATTAACCCTGTTTGACTTCCCGCCCGCCCAGGGACAATTTGGAGGGCCGTCTACAAAAAAACAGGGGTGGCGTAATGGGAAAGAGCGTATTTCTCGCGTTTGCATTGATGTTACTGGGCAGCATGGCCTTCGCCGGACATGCCATTTCGCTGGAGCCCGAGGCGGCCCCGGCAAAGGCGGAGCCGGCCGCAGAGGCACAAACGGCGGCGCCGGCACAGCAGGAAGCCGCGCCGACGGTGGCGCCTGCACCTCAGCCAACAACCAAAGTCGCCGTGACGCTGCCGTCTGAGCTTGACCTCTATGTCGTTCCCGCGGCCACGCGCGAGGTCTGCAAGACAATCGCCTGGGGCTATGATGAGATCCGCTTCGATTGCCGCACGGAACCCATTCCGGTTCGGCGTGAAGACCCGGCGCTTCGCGGGCTTTGCATCACGCGGTACGGGAATCGCGTTTGCTATTGATCGCTGTGGGCTGAGCCCCGGTTGACCGCACCCATGAAAAGCGTGCGTGCCTTTCTAGTGCTGGCGATGTTTTTTGCCTTCACCATCCCGCTGATGCCGCTCCAGCTCCTGTTCATGCGGACAGGCTCACGCTATGCGCGCACGTTCCCGCATTGGTATCACCGCCAAGTCTGCAGGATCATCGGGATCCGCCTCAACGTGGATGGCGAGATCGCGGAGCAACAAGGCGTCCTCATCGTTTCGAACCACGTCTCCTGGCTCGACATTACGGTCTTGTCGGCGGTAGCGCCGGTCTCGTTCGTGGCCAAGCAGGAGGTCTCGACCTGGCCGTTCGTGAAGTGGCTCGCCAAGTTGCAGCGCTCGGTGTTCGTGGACCGCGAGCGGCGCAGCGAAGTCGGGAGCAAGGCGAACGAGATCCTGAATCGTCTGGAGGCGGGTGACCATGTGGTGCTGTTCGCCGAGGGCACGTCCAACGACGGCAACTCCGTGGTGCCGTTTCGCACGGCGCTCTTTGCCGCGGCGAAGCCTACCGGCGGCGCGCCCATGGGGTCGAACGTGTCGGTGCAAACCCTGGCGCTGACCTACACCAAGCTCTACGGCCTGCCGCTTGGGCGGCGCGGGCGCCCGCAAGTCGCCTGGTACGGGGACATGGACATGGCGAGCCATGCCTGGAAGCTGCTGGGCTTGGGCCCGCTCGATGTCCAAATCCGTATCGGGCCGCCCGTGCCGCTCGACGACTTCCCGGACCGCAAAGCGCTTGCGCGCTATGCGGAGGAGAAAGTCCGGAACGACGTCGTCGATCTCTTGCGCGGACGGCCCTCGCGGTAACAGACCGCTTCGGCAACGCCGCGCTTAGATCGCGCGGCGCAGCCTGATCGTGTCCATGACCGTCGCGGGCGCGAAGGTCCCGTTCGGCAGTTGCCGGATGAAGCCCGCCTTGGCGACGTTCATGAGTGTGCCGTGCACGGCGCGCTCCACGTTGTCACCGTCAGCGAAATAGCCCTCCTGCACCGCGAGATGGCAGAGGTCGTCCGGCGTCATGGCGCCGATCTCGCTCAGCTTGCGGATCAGGAAATCAGCCAAAGGCGGCTGCTGAGCCTGTTGCGGCTGCGGGGAGGACTGTGCCACGGGCCGGCGCTGTTCCGGCTCGGGTGCGCGGCGATAGACCTGCGGCGCGGCGGGCCGATGCTCCGGCTCGGCTTCATCGCGAACCGGCATGGGCACCGGACGGCGGCGTGGTTCGGCTTCCGGTGCCGGCTGGCCGCGATAGGGCTCCTGCTCAGGGGCCGGACGGCGCTGATACTCCGCCTCGGGAGCCTGACGGCGATATGCCTCGGGTTCGGGCTGGCGGTGCTGCTGCGGCTCGGCCACGGGCCGGCGCTGCGGCTCGGCTTCGGCCATCGGAGGACGGTGATAGCGCTCCGGCTCCGGTGCTGGTCTGTGCTGCGGTTCGGTTTCCGCGACCGGTGGCCGAGGGTATTGCTCAGGTTCCGCCGCCGGACGGCGGTGCTCCGGCTCCGGCTCGGATCTGCGCTGCGGTTCGGCCTCCGCTTGAGGCGCCGGGCGGCGGCGCTCGTCTTGCACCGGGGCGCTCGTCAGCCGCCGGTATTCACCCTCAATAAGCGTCGTCACGGCTTCGAGCTCGGACTGAAGATCTTCGATCCTCGACTGATGCTCCCGCTTCAACAGGTCTAAGCGTTTCTCGAATTGCGTTTGCGCCGCACTAATCTGCTCCTCGAGGAAGCTGGCACGGTCTTGTAGGTCCTCGCGAATATCACGCATCGAATGCCCCCTAAATCACTGACCTCAACTGAACGACCGGCCGAACAGGGGGTTCCCGCAAGCACAAAAAGGCCCACCGACCGCCGCTCGGCAAGTACGCAAAACTTGTACGGAATCGCGCCGGACACAGCCTCAGCATCGGCGCTACTGCCTGTCATATTACCCCTAACGATATGCGGAGTCTCGCATTTGCCGACTCAAATGATCTCGCAGAGCATTGCCATGCTGCCTTCCCGCCAGTTCGGCAGCCCAGGGAGCAAACTCCCAAGACAAGACTAAGACGCTTTTGGATCAGAGACGTTCTGCCGCGCCGCTAAGGCATCATCATCTTGTCAAATGGTCGGTACTCGGCGCGCGGGGGGCCGAATTCTTCTGGCGCCGGCGCGGCTTTGGCTTTGTCATCTCTGGCAGAAAAGCCGCGAGCAGGCCGATGGCCGGCAAGAAGGCGCAGACATGATAGACGAAGGTAATGCTGGTCGCGTCAGCCAGCCGCCCGAGCAGCGCCGCGCCGATACCGGCAATGCCAAAAGCCAGCCCGAAAAAGAGCCCGGCGACCATGCCAATCCGTCCCGGCAGCAGGCTTTGGGCATAGACGATGATGGCAGGGTGGGCGGAGGCAAGAATCAGGCCGATGATCACGCTGAGCACGGCGGTCCCGAACAGCCCCACGTAAGGCAGAGCCAAGGTGAAAGGCAGCACGCCAAAAATCGACCACCAGATCACCCGGCGCGTCCCGATCCGATCGCCGATCGGCCCTCCGATGACGGTGCCGGCCGCGACGGAGCCCAAGAACAAGAAGAGATAGAGCTGCGCCGTCTGCACCGGCAGGTCGAAAGTATCGATCAAATAGAAAATGTAGAAGCTGGTGATCGAGACCAAATAGAAGTGCTTGGAGAAGGTCAGCGTAATGAGGATGAGGATCGTCTTCGCCACCTTGCGGCGGCTGAGTTCGGCAATCGCCTTACGCTCCTCCGCAGGAGACACGCTCTTCAGCTTGAGCGTCTTGCCGTACCAAGAGCCGACGCCGGTCAAGAGCACCATGCCCAGCAGCGCCACGACCGAAAACCAGGCGATGGAGTCTTGGCCGAAGGGAATCACGATGAAGGCCGCGAGAAGCGGTCCCAAGGCCGTGCCGAAATTGCCGCCGACTTGGAACACCGACTGCGCCATGCCATGGCGTCCGCCCGAGGCCAGCCGCGCCACGCGCGAGGACTCCGGATGGAACACGGATGAGCCCATGCCGATCAGCGCCGCCGCGACCAGCACGGCCGCATAGGTCGAGGCAAACGCGATCAGAACGAGGCCGAGCAGCGACGAGCCCATGCCGACCACGAGCGAGTAAGGCGTCGGATAGCGGTCGGTGATATAGCCGACAAGCGGCTGCAGCACCGAGGCGGTCGCTTGAAAGGTGAAGGTGATCAGTCCGATTTGGGCAAAGTCGAGCGCAAGGTTCGACTTGAGCATGGGATAGATCGCCAGGATCAGCGACTGGATCACATCGTTCAGCATGTGACAGACGCTGATGGCGGCGAGCACCGCGACCGCGGTCTTGGGGCCAGCCGTTTGCGTTGCGCTTCTGTCCGTCTTGCTCACCATCACGATGGGGCCTTGCTCGAATCTAGGCGTGCAGACTTGGGCCAAACGGGTGCCCTAGGGCAAGCGGCATTTGCTCGCACGGCGGACGCCGGGGCCGCGAAGATGGCCTAGACTGCACATAACGCGAAACCCGTAGGCGGCCTTCATGCACCCCGCGCTGATCGCTCAGCTCCTCGTCTTGGTGACCCTCGCCAACGCAATGCCCTTGCTCGCCAAGAAGGCTCTGGGGCGGGCATGGGCGTGGCCACTCGACGGCGGCGCCACCTTCATCGATGGCCGGCCGCTGCTCGGCGCATCCAAGACGGTCCGTGGCCTTGTTGTCTCGCTTCTGGCGACAGCTCTCGTATCGTCATTGATGGGGCTCGGCTGGACGCTCGGTCTCATCCTGGCCGCTTGCGCCATGGCGGGCGACCTGTTGTCGAGCTTCACCAAGCGGAGGATGGGGCTTCCGCCCAGCAGCAAGGCGCTTGGGCTCGACCAGATCCCGGAATCTCTTCTCCCGCTTCTCGCCGCAAGCTGGCTTGTCCCGATAACGCTGCTCGACATCGCGGCGGGTACGGCAATCTTCTTCGTCGGCGGGCTGGCGGTGTCGCGGCTCCTGTTCAAGCTCAATCTGCGCGATGAGCCCTACTGATCATCTTCTGACGGCGAACGGCAGAGGCGGTGAAGCGTGATCTCGGGCGGGCAGTTGAAGCGCACCGGCACGATGGAGGAGCCGGCGCCGACGGCGGTGTAGCCGATCATGCCGTGATGACGCCATGGACCCGAACCGAGGCCACGCGGCAGCACGGCACTCAGCGTGATGGGAATGCCGCCCGGCAGACAGATTTGGCCGCCATGGGTGTGGCCGCTAATCAGCACATCGAAGTCGGCATGCGCGGCTTGGCGATAAATTTCCGGCGTGTGCGTGGCGAGGATGGAGAAGGCCTCGTGCGGAATGAGATCGGCGGCTTTCTCGATATTCTCCATGCGATAGAAGTGAGCATCGTCGACGCCCGCGAGATAGATGCGTTCGCCGTCACGCTCTATGATTTCGGCCTCGTTGAGCAGCATCTTCACGCCCATCTCTTCCAATCGCGGCACCATGCGAATCGTGTCGTGATTGCCGAGCAGGCCATAGACCGGCCCCTTCAAGGCGGCGCAGAGATCCTCCATACCGTCGAGCGATGGCTCGTACGGTCCCCAGGTCTGACCGCGGTAGTCCCCCGTCAGGATGCAAATGTCGTAGCGGAGATCCGGGACGAGCTCGACGAGGCGCGCCATACCGGCTTGGCTCATGTCGACGTGAAGATCGCTGAGCTGGAGAATGGTGAAGCCGTCAAAGGCTTCAGGGAGATGCGGCGCGGCAATGAGATTTTCGCGGACCTCGACTTTGGCGGCGTTGCGCAAGCCACGCCAATAAAGCCCGGTGGCCATGAGCACCGCGCGGATCACGGCAGGGCCTATTGTCAGATTCTCGATGTGGAAGAAGTTGGTGCCCTGGCCGAAGACCTGCGCCTCGTGATCCTTCTCAATGCCGAGACGCTGGCGGGCATGCCGCCGCCCGAGGCGCTTCTCCAGGAGGGAAAGGACGGTTTCGTCGGTCATCGGTCGGAGCCGCGTTTCATCGCAAGGGGCGAGAGAAGAGCCCATCTGCGCGTTGAACTTTCCTGTGGCCGCTGGGGAAGAATCCCCGCCACGCTTTTGGCACGAGAGCCATGGCGGGGCTGTTGGCGGCGCCGGCCAACTCTGCCACAGCTGAGCCCTTCGCTTGCGCCTTTATGCGCGGGCAACATCCTTAGAGCGAGGTCGGCATGAGTCAGGTTCCAATCGCGGCGTTCTTGGTCGCTCTCATTTTTGCTCCTGCCGTTCTGGCTGCAACCGACGGCGTCCCAAAGCGCAAGCCCGGCTATTGGGAGATCACCACGGTAGCGCCGGTCTCGGGCATGACCAAGAACAAGGTCTGTGTTGGCGAGCACGACGACATCGTCCGGCCCGAAGGGGGCGATTGCACGGAGCCGAAGCTCACGCCACTGAACGAGGGTGTCATTGTCGATGTGGTTTGTACCACTAAGGAAGACAAGCAGACCATCAGCACGACCTTCACCGGCGATTTCGAGAGCCGCTACCACGCCATCCTCAAGACGACATTCGATCCGCCGCTCGGCGCAATCCGGAACATGGGCGTCAATCTCGACGGGAAATATCTCGGGCCCTGCCCGGACGGGGAACAACGGGCCAAAGGCACCCAATAGAGGCGGGATTGCGTGCGCATCGTTACATGCAACTCTTTGCGTCCGTCCTTGTTGAACAAGAAAGCGTGCGGCGCGGCGCAAGAGGTTCGCGGAAATCGTGGATTTTGCGCGCGGATTTGGCCGCATGCCCTATCCGTCCTAAGCTAAGCACGGGATCGAGGACTGATCCAAATAGGGGGAAGCCTTCAAACTGCGCCGGATACAGGCGCCGAGCGAAAGGAGTTCCGATGAAACTGTCCTCAGAAGCGATCGAACAGACACTGACCCAGTTCGAAGCGGATCCGCTACCCGAAGATCATCCGGCGGTGGCACAACTCAGTCAGATCTTCGGCGAGCACACTTATTTCCTGGACGGCACGGGCCTGCACATCATCGAGTTGGCCGAATCCACCAACTCGGGTTCGCATCAGGCCGTCGTCATCAAGCTCGCAAGCTGGAGCGACGAGAGCCGCACCACGCTTGCGCCGCATCCGCCCGAGCCGACCAATACGGTTATCGACCTCAAGGCCGCTTAGGCTCAAGGCCGCTTAGGCCGGCTCTCCAACGAGAGTTAGATTTGTGTCCATTGTGCAGGACGGTGGGTCCGTCACTGCATGATGGCACATGTGTTGCAGCATGGCTCCGTGGTCTGCGCGGCGCGGGCAGCCATGCTTTGCGCCTGCGCGACCGAAATATTGTCGCGGACCTCCGGAGACCGGCCTGGGGACATTCGCGTCGCTTGTTCGTTCCCCGCCGGATTTGACAGAGGGGGTTGCCGTGGAGTTGGAACTCAAAGAGGCAAAGAAGGGCAAAAAAGACAAGAAGCACAAGAAGAACGGAAAGGTGCCCAAGCACTTGTCGGACGAGGAATTGGCGGCGGCGGACCTTCAGGTCGGCGACGTCAAAGCCAAAAGCCACAAGATCAAAAACACGACCTATGAGAAGGAGTTGGCCCGGCTTCAGGTCGAGCTGGTGAAGATGCAGGAGTGGATCAAAGCTGAGAAGCTCCGCGTGGTGGTGATCTTCGAAGGACGCGACGCGGCCGGAAAAGGCGGCGTAATTAAACGCATAACCGAGAGCCTCAACCCGCGCCTATGCCGCGTCGTGGCGCTCGGCACGCCGACGGAGCGCGAGAAAACATCCTGGTATTTCCAACGCTACGTGCCGCATTTGCCGGCGGCCGGCGAAATGGTGCTGTTCGACCGCAGTTGGTACAACCGCGCGTGCGTCGAGCGCGTCATGGGCTTTTGCAGCGACATGGAGTACCAGGAGTTCTTGCGCAGTTGCCCAGAATTTGAGCGCATGCTGGTGCGCTCTGGCATCATTCTAGTCAAATATTGGTTCTCGGTGAGCGACGCGGAACAAGAGCGGCGCTTTCAAAAACGCATGACCGACCGCACCCGGAGTTGGAAATTGAGCCCGATGGACGTGGAGTCCCGGTCGCGCTGGGTCGACTATTCGCGGGCCAAGGACCACATGTTCGCGCACACCGACATCAAGCAGGCGCCCTGGTATGTGGTGAAGGCCGACAACAAGAAACTGGCGCGACTCAACTGCATCACCCATCTGCTCAACCAGATCGAATATGGCGATCTGACCCCGACGCCATCGGAACTGCCGCCGCGGCCCAAGTCCGACGACTATGTGCGGCCGCCGCTAGAGGATCAGACCTTCGTGCCGGATTACTGGTAGGACGACCAAGGCAAGTCAGCGGCCATCTCGTTCTGCACATGGACAAAGTAGACATCTTGGTGATCGGCAGCGGTCCCGCCGGCAGACGTGCGGCCGTGCAATCGGCGAAGCTCGGAAAATCCGTGCTCGTGGTCGATCGCGGCCGACGCCTTGGTGGCGTCTCGGTCCACACCGGCACGATCCCGTCGAAAACCTTGCGCGAGACGGTGCCGAATCTCAGCGGCTGGCGCGAGCGCGGCTTCTATGGCCGTTCCTACTGGGTCAAGCAGCAGATTACAGCCGTTGATCTGACGCAGCGCCTGCTCAAGACACTCGATCACGAGGTCGAAGTGCTCGAGCACCAGTTCATGCGCAACATGGTCACCTATGCCTCCGGCGAAGCGCGCTTCATCGATGCGAACCACGCCGAGATTGCCACCAATACCGACGAGATCAGCCGCGTGTCGTTCGACAAGGCCCTGATCGCGGTCGGCACGCATCCCTTCCGTCCCGGCAATGTTCCCTTCGACAAGAAGCAGGTCTTCGACAGCGACGAGATTCTCGAACTCGAACATCTTCCGCGCACGCTTGCCGTGATCGGCGGCGGGGTGATCGGCGTGGAGTACGCGACGATCTTCTCCGCGCTCGACGTGCCGGTCACCCTGATAGAGACGCGCGAGACGATTCTGGACTTCATCGACAAGGAAGTCGTCGAGGATTTCGTCCATCAAATGCGCGACCGCGGCATGGTGGTTCTGCTGGGGGCCGCGGTGAAGGAGATTGTCTCGCGCGACAACGGTGTCGAAGTCTCGCTCAGAGACGGGCGCAGGATCCGCACGGAATTTCCGCTTTATGCCGCGGGACGGTCTGGAAATGTCGAGAACCTGAACCTCGATGCTCTCGGCATCGAGGTCGATAAGCGCGGCCGCATCAAAGTCGATACGGAGACCTTGCAGACTTCCGTGCCGAATATCTACGCGGCGGGCGACGTCATCGGTTTCCCGTCCCTCGCCTCGACGTCAATGGAGCAAGGACGCGTCGCCGCGTGCCACGCCTTCGACATGCGGCCGCCACCGCAGCCCGAAGCGTTCCCTTACGGCATTTACGCGGTGCCCGAGATCTCGACCGTCGGTCAGTCCGAGGAAGAGGTGCGCGCGAGCGGCGTGCCGTATGAATGCGGCACCGCCCGGTTCCGCGAAACGTCGCGCGGCCACATCATGGGCGTCGATTCCGGATTCCTGAAATTGATCTTCGCGCTCGACTCCCGTCGGCTGCTTGGCGCGCATATCATCGGCGAGGGCGCCACCGAGCTAAGCCATATCGGCCAGGCGGTGATCAACCTCAAAGGCACGGTCGATTTCTTCGTCGAGAACACGTTCAACTACCCGACCCTTGCCGAAGCCTACAAGGTCGCAGGCCTGGATGCTTGTAACCGGATCGGCCAAGCACAAGGCCGACCTCAGCTCACGCGACCCAGCGGGCCATCTCAGTCTGCTCCGGATAGAACCGCTCCGCCATGCGTCCAACATAGCGCTTGAGATTGTCGTGGCCTTCGACCGCGTGGCGCAGTGGCGTATCGAAGAGCGGACAAAGCGCGCCGCCCATGAATGGAAATCCCGTGGCATCGAGTGCGGTCGGCTCGGCACCCATCATGAACGGCTTGTCGGCGAGAAACGTCGCCATCGCGTCGATCGACCGCGTGCCGAGCGTGACGATCTCCTCGGGCGCATGACGCCCCATGCCCTGGCCATGAATTTCCGCATTCATCTGACGGCGCGCCACGCGGGGAACAATCAGACGCATCGGCATGGGCATACGCTGGAAGAAGGTCCGCGGGCCCTTGTTGAAATTGTCGTCGTCGACCCAGCGCGAGTGAAGGAAGGCCCAATATACGTGGTCTTCGAGCATCTTCTCGAAGGCCCAAGCGACGGCACGCTGCTCGGCGTCAAGACCGCGGTCAAAGTCGATGTCGTACTTTTTCTCCAGGTGCCAGCGGATGAAGACGGAATCCGCGATGACCTCGCCGTCGTCGTCGATATAGGGGAGCTTTCCCTTCGGCGCCTTGTTGAAGCCACCGGTTCGGGTGCGATGGTCGAGGCCCGCCATCTTGAGCAGCATCTCGACCTTGGTCACGAACGGGCTCATGTCGGGAAGCCCGAAGGCGGGGCCGAACGTGTAAAGGGTGATCATCAACGCCTCTCTGCCTGATGACAAAGGCGGATTGTCCGGTCTTGCGATGTCAGGAGTTGGGCAGCGGTGTGCCGCCGTACCTGCCCCGTGAGGCGGGTTCAGGCTGGCGGAGAGAGAGGGATTCGAACCCTCGAGACGGTTACCCGCCTACACGCGTTCCAGGCGTGCGCCTTCAACCACTCGGCCACCTCTCCTAAGGTGCTGGAAAGCGCCGCACTATAGCGAAGCGCCTCCACCGTTCAAGCGGGCCCTGCGTTCACGCCCTCATCGCCGGAACGTGACAAAACCAACGTTTGAACGTGGCCAAGCGATGGCTTATGTAAGCTGACAACCGCGGTTGCCACTCTCGCTCATGCGTTTTGTCCTTAGAATTCTCGGCGTCTGGCTGCTCTTGCTTGCCATGGTCGCCGCCGTCGTTGACGCCACCAAAAGCTTGGCTGGGGGCGGCGCATGGGTTGTTACGCCCATGGGCCAGCAATGGCGGGAGCTGGCACCCGACACTCTCAACGTCTCAAAGGCCTGGATCGAGACCAATGCCGGCAAATGGCTGTGGGACCCGGTGATCCTGGCGATCTTGAGCGCACCGACCTGGGTCGTATTCGGCATTCTCGGCGTCTTACTCTACTGGCTCGGCCAAAAGCGCAAGGAGGTCGAGGTGTTCATCAACTAGCCGGAAGCTTTTTTCGGGGGATTACCAAACGGAGACCTCCATGTTCAGTTTCAAGCGCAAACCCCTGACGATCCCGCCGCCCGAGGCAGCCTTGCCCGGGCGTGCCAACCCTATTCCCACGGCGGACACGCACTTCGTGACCGGCGCGGCCCTCAAGGGCCCTTATCCGGAGGGTGCCGAGAAGGCGCTGTTCGGCCTCGGCTGCTTCTGGGGCGCGGAGCGGAAGTTCTGGGAAGTCCCAGGCGTCCTTGTCACGGCGGTCGGCTATGCCGGCGGTTCGACGCGGAATCCGACCTATGAAGAAGTTTGCTCCGGCGGCACCGGGCACACGGAAGCGGTGCTGGTGGTGTTCGATCCCAAGACGGTCAGCTACGGGCAACTCCTGAAGACATTTTGGGAGAGCCACGACCCGACCCAAGGCATGCGCCAGGGCAACGACGTCGGCACCCAGTACCGCTCGGGCATCTATACGTACTCAGATGCGCAGCGGCAGGAGGCGGAGGCCTCGAAAGCCGCCTATGAAGCGGTGTTGAAAGCCCAAGGCATGGGGCCCATTACCACCGAGATCGAGCCCGCGCCGGAATTCTATTTCGCGGAAGGCTATCACCAGCAATATCTCTCCAAGAACCCGGCAGGCTATTGCGGGCTCGGCGGTACGGGCGTCTCTTGCCCCATCGGCACTGGGGTGGAAGCCTGACGTTCCACACCGATTTGTCTGCTGGCCTAGCTTGGGAAGTGCTCCACGTGTGTCTCAGCGGTCCGGCCATAATAGAGCGCCCGACGGCCGGAGAAAGACACGAGGTAGCCGGCGCAACCCGCTCGCGCCGCCTTGTCGCAAAAGCCCCTGTAAGTGTAACCGGGCACGAGTTGCTGAGCTTCCTTGATCGCGGCTTGAAGGAGTGCCGCATCGAAGGCCGCGGCGACGGCAATGTTGGTGTTAGGGGTCGCTAACTCCAAGCTTTCGCCGTCGGGACGGTAGTAGGTCGCGGTCGCGCGGCGGAAATCGATCAGGTAGCTCTCAAAACCCTCCAGCATCAACTTTGCCACGATTTGCGGAAAGGTCATCGCGCCCACTTCGGCACCTTCGATGCAGGCCTGAGCTACGGACGTCCACTGCTTTTCCATGAATCCCCCACCAAGTGGTTTAGGCCCAGACTAGCTTCGGATGAAGCCGACAATGTCCTTGGTCTTGGCCAGGATCGGGTCGGCGATGCCGCGCGCCCTGGAAGCGCCGTCGGCCAGGATGCGGTCGATCTCGACGGGATCGGCCATCAGGCGGCGCATCTCTTCGCCGATGGGCGTCAGCTTCTCGGTGGCGAGTTCGGCCAGCGCTTCCTTGACCTTGGAGAACGGCGCGCCGCCGTGGTCGCGCAGCACTGCTTCCTTGTCGGTGCCCGCGAGGGCCGCGTAGATGCCGATGAGATTGTCGGCTTCGGGGCGCGCCTCCAGACCCTTTACCTCCGACGGTAACGGCTCGGGATCGGTCTTGGCCTTTCGGATCTTCTTCGCGATCGTCTCGGCGTCGTCGGTCAGATTGATGCGGCTCAGATCGGACGGGTCGGACTTCGACATCTTCTTGGTGCCGTCGCGGAAGCTCATGACGCGGGTGGCCGGTCCGGCGATCAGCGGCTCGGGCAGCGGGAAGAAGCCTCCGGGATAGTCTTCGCGCGCGATGGTCTTGGCGAAGTCGTTGTTGAACTTCTGCGCGATGTCGCGGGCGTGCTCCAGATGCTGCTTCTGGTCCTCGCCGACCGGCACGTGGGTGGCGTGGTAGAGCAGAATGTCGGCCGCCATCAGGTTCGGATAGACGAAGAGACCGGCGGAGGCATTTTCCTTATCCTTGCCCGCCTTCTCCTTGAATTGGGTCATGCGGTTGAGCCAACCGATCCGCGCCACGCAATTGAAGATCCAGGCAAGCTCGGCATGGCCGGAGACCTGGCTCTGATTGAAGATGATCTGGCGCGTGGGATCGATGCCCGAGGCAATGAACGCCGCCGTCACCTCGCGCGTGTTGTGGGTCAGTTCGTCGGGGTCCTGGAACACGGTGATGGCGTGGAGATCCACCACGCAATACAGGCACTCGTGCTCGTTCTGCAGCGCCACGAAGCGCGTAATGGCACCGAGATAGTTGCCGAGATGGAGGTTGCCCGTCGGCTGGACACCGGAGAAGACGCGGGTCTTGTGTTTGGTGGTCTCTTGCATGCTATGCCCCTGAGCCCGCGGGTTATGGCGCGGGCGGCGAGCCGGCGCAAGTCTGGCCTGATCGAGGACTGATAACGGCGAGCGAGGAAGGACGAATGGCTCTGGTCATACGGCCCTATAGGGAGGCCGACTATCGGCGCGTGCTGGAGGTGTGCATCGCGGCATTCGAGCCGATCCACAAGGGCTTCGAGACGGTCCTGGGTCCGCGGATCTTTTCGCTTCAGTACGGCGATTGGAAAGAGCAATACGCCAAGACCTTAGGCCGTATCTCGGCGCGGGACAGAAAGTGCAAAGTCTACGTGGCAGAGGCCGAGGACGAGATCGCCGGATTCGTCTTTGCTCTGCTCGACAAAGACCGGAAGTCCGGCGAGATCGGCCTCAATGCCGTCGATCCGCACTATCAGGGGCAAGGCATCGCGACGGCGATGTACCAGTTCGCACTCGATGACCTCAAGCGCCGTGGTGCGGAGATCGCCTCTGTCGGGACCGGAGGCGATGCGGCGCACGCGCCCGCCCGGAGAGCGTATGACGCGGTCGGCTTCGACCGGGCGATCCAGGGACTCTATCTCTTCAAGGAGCTTTAGCGCTGTCGGAAGCGCGGCGGAGCCTAGCCGCAAGCCTGCTCCATCTGGCGGATCTGCTCGGCGATGGCCACGGTGCGCTGAGCCATCGCGAAATGCAGCCGCTCGACCATGTGGCCGTCCACGACGATGACGCCCTTCTTCTCGTTCTCGGGCTGGCCGAAGGCGTCGATGATCTGGCGGGACCAGTCGACCTCTTCCTGGGTGGGCGAGAAGATCTCGTTGCAGGGGCCGACCTGGCTGGGATGAATCAGCGTCTTGCCGTCCATGCCGAGAATACGGCCGCGCTCGCACTCGTCGCGCAGACCCGCCTCGTCGCGGAAGTCGTTGTAGACGCCATCGATGATGTCGAGCTTGTAGGCGCGCGCGGCGACCAGCGTCATGGCGAGCCACGGCACCACGGCGAAACGGTCATGCAGGGCGCGCGCGCGCGATTCCTTGATGAGATCGTTGGTGCCCATGACCAGGCAGTCGAGACGGTTGTCTTTGTAGACGGCGGTGGCTGCGATGGTGCGCGCGTTGAGGATGGCCATGGGCGTCTCCATCATGGCCCAGAGCCGCACCTTCTCCGGGGCGTGCACGCTTTGCAGCAGCTTGGCGGCGGAGATGATGTCGCCGGAATGGATCACCTTGGGCACGAGGATGGCGTCGGGCGCGGCCTCACAAGCCGCGATGATGTCTAGGGCGCCCCAGGGGGTCTCCAGCGCATTGACCCGGATCACCACTTCGCGGCCGCCATAGCCGCCTTCCTTCACCGCGGCGCAGACCTGCTCGCGCGCGTGGACCTTGGCGTCGGGCGCCACGGCGTCCTCGAGGTCGAAGATCAGCGCGTCCGCCGGGATGGTTTTCGCCTTTTCCAGCGCCCGCTCGTTCGACCCGGGCATATAGAGCGCGCTGCGGCGCGGCCTGCCTTGCATCTCTGCTCCCCGCTTTTTGCTGCACTGCAACATAGCGGAGCGTGCGCCCGAGGCAACCCTGGCATTTTTCGCAGAAATCAGCGGCCGAGAAGATCTTTCAGGAGCGTTCTGGGCTTCAGCGCGCCGGCGAGCGTGCCCACCGCGAGATAGGTGAGAAGCCCGGCGGCGATGAGAACGATCAGAGCCGGCACCTGCACCAGGAGGCCACGCTCCGGCGCGAACCATGGGTTGAGGCCGCTGGCGAGCCACCAGACGACAGCCCCCATGACGACGCTCGCCAGAACAATGCCGACAAAGGAACGGCGGAAGGCGGCATCCAGCGCGAATTCCCCGCGCCGCTTTAGCTCGGTGACGAGAAGCGTCACGTTGATCCAGCCGCTGAGCGCCGTGGCGATGGCGATGCCGACGGCGCCCAACACCACGAACAGCACGAAGCACAGCGCGGCATTGGCCGCCATGGCGATGCCCGCATAGATCATCGGCGTCTTGGTATCCTCGCGGGCGAAGAAGCTCGGATGCAGCACCTTGATCAGCACGTAAGCGGGCAGGCCCAGCGCCAGCGCCGCCAGCATGTCGGCTGTGGCGCGCGCATCGACGGTGGTAAACGCGCCGCGTTCGAACAGCACGCGCATGATGGGGCCTGCGGCGACAAACAGCGCCACGGCCGCAGGCAGCGTCAGCAGAAGCGCGAATTCGAGCGCGCGGTTCTCGCTGGCGATCACCGCCTTGGTGTCGCCGGCCCGCAATTTTCGGCTCAAGTCCGGGAGCAGCACCACGCCGACGGCGACGCCCACCATGCCGAGCGGCAGCTGGAAGATGCGGTCGGCATAATAGAGCCACGAGACCACGCGATCCTGCAGGCTGGCGATGATGGTCGAGATGACGATGGTGATCTGCGCCATGCCGCCGGCAATGAGCCCGGGCACCGCGAGGTTCACGAGGCGCTTCATCTCGGGCGTCCATCTGGGGCGTTCGAGCTTGAGACGAAGCCCTGCCCTGGCGGCGGCGAAGGCGACGATGGCGACTTGCAGCAGCCCCGAGACCGCCACGCCCCAGGCCAGCGCCACGCCGGCGATGGGTTGCTCGCCGGTGCCGGTGGCGATCAACCCCAGCAGCACGGCGATGAGCACGACGTTGAGCAGGCTCGGCGCGAAGGCGGCAGCGGCGAAACGCCCCAGCGCATTGAGCAGCCCCGTGTAGAGCGCCACCCAGGACATAAAGACGAGATAGGGGAGCGCGATGCGCGCCAGCAGCACGGCCAGGTGGAACTTGTCCGGATCGTCGGCGAAGCCCGGGGCCAGTAACAGCATCAGCCACGGCATGGCGATCTCGGCGAGGACGGTGAAGACCACCAGCACCAGGGTCAGGCCGGCGAGGGCGAGGCTCGCGAAATCGCGCGCCGACTCGGGGCCGTCCGCATCAAGGCGTTTCGAGAAGAGGGGGATGAAGGCGGCGTTGAAGGCGCCCTCGGCGAATATCCGCCGGAACATGTTGGGCACGCGGAAGCCGACGAAGAAGGCGTCGGTGATGGACGTGGCGCCCAGCACGGCGGCGATCAGCACGTCGCGGACGAAGCCGAGCACACGGCTGACGACCGTCATCCCGCCGACCGTGGCAAATCCGCGATAGAGAGTCATGGCGTCTTCTGATGAGCCAGATTCGGCGATCCAGCAAGGCGGGCGTTCTTTAAGCGGGCGCGAGCTCCAACTCCTCGCGCGCCAGGACCTTGGTCAAACGCTCACGAATGAGCGTCTCGCGGGAAGAACTCGTGATCTTCTTACCCGTGAGGTCGGTCACATAGAACACGTCAACCGCCTTCTCGCCGAAGGTGGCGATGTGGGCCGAGGCAATGTCGAGATTGAGATCGGAGATTTCGCGCGTCACATCATAAAGAAGACCGGGCCGGTCGAGGCCATTGATCTCGATCACCGTCAACGCGTCGGACAGGGTGTTGTCGATTATGACCTGCGGCTCGACGGTGAAGGCCGAGAGGCGGGACTTCGGCTTCTTCTTGCTCTGAATGAGGTCGATGGCGCGCGTTTCGCCCTTGAGCATGCGCTCGATGGACACCGCGATCTTGCGGGCGCGGCGCTCCTCGTCCTCGGCATAGTCGAACTCGCGCTCCAGATGAATGGTGTCGAGCGCCATGCCGTCGCGCGTGGTGGAGATTTGCGCATCGACAATGTTGGCGCCGGCCCCGGTGCAGGCGCCCGCGACCATCGCCAGCAAACGCGGGTGGTTGGGCGCGAGCAGGGTGAGCTCGGTGACGCCGCGGAAGGCGTCGGTCGAAATGTGGGTGACCACGGCGCGGTTATGCGTCTCCACGTCACGAATGAGCTTGGCGTGTTCGGTGATGACGTCGAGATCGGTTCTCAGCCAATAGGCCGGATAGTGCCGGTCGATAAAGTGTTCCAAGTCCTTTGTGGGCCAATCCGCCAGGCGCTCGCGCAAGGCATTCTGGGCGCGGGACATGCGTTCGGTGCGCGTGAGTTCGGTATGGCCGCCGCCGAGCAGCGGCTCGGTCTCGAAATAGAGCGTGCGCAGGAGCTGGCCCTTCCACCCGGTCCAGGTGCCGGGCCCCACGGCGCAAATATCGGCGACGGTGAGGATGAGCAGCAGTTTCAGCCGCTCGCGGCTCTGCACGATCTCGGCGAAGTCGCGGATGGTCTTGGGGTCGTTCAGGTCGCGGCTCTGAGCGAACAGGCTCATGGTGAGATGGTGCTCGATTAGCCAGGACACCGTCTCCGTCTCGGACGCCGTCAGACCAAGGCGCGGCCCGAGCTCGCGGGCGATGCGGGCGCCGGCGATAGAATGGTCTTCATCGCGACCCTTAGCAACGTCGTGCAGGAAGGCGGCGACATAGAGCGCGCGGCGATTGTCGATGGTTCGGACCACCTCGCTCGATACCGGATGATCGGTCGCGTATTTTCCCCGCTCGATGCCGGTGAGATAACCGAGGGTGCGCACCAGATGCTCGTCCACCGTGAAGTGATGGTACATGTTGAACTGCATCATCGACACGACCCGGCCGAACTCGGTGAAGAAACGGCCGAGCACGCCGGCTTCGTTCATCTTGCGCAAGGTGGCTTCGGGATCGCGCGCGTCCATCAAGAGCCGCAGGAACAAGCGGTTGGCCGTCGGGTTATGGCGCAAATCGTCGTCGATCAGCCGGAAGTTGGCGCGGATCTGACGCAAGACTTCCGGCGAGAAAGCCGCTTGGTTCTCGTCTGCGACCACGAACAACCGGATGAAGTTGACCGGGTCCTTGGCGAAGGCGTCCTTGTCGACGGTGGAAATGCGGCCATTCTCGATGCGGAAGTCGGAGGTACGGCGAAGCTTGGCGCGGCGGCGCCAACTGAACGGCGCGAGCAGCGCATCCAGCGTCGGCACAGACTTCAGCTGCTTGAGCTCGAGCGCCGTGCAGACGATCCGCGTGAGCTGTCCGACTTCCTTGGCGATGAGGAAGTAGTGCTTCATGAATCGCTCGACGCCACGCAAGCCGGCGTGACCGTGATAGCCGAGACGTTCCGCCATCGCGCGCTGGAGATCGAAGCTCAAGCGTTCCTCGGGACGGTCGGTTAGAAAGTGCAGCTGGCAGCGCACCGTCCAGAGAAAGAACTCGCAACGGCGGAAGCTGCGATACTCGTTGGGTGTGAAGACACCCGCCTCGACGAACTCTTCCTCCGCCTGGTCCGGGTAGAGATGCTTGGCGAGCCAATGCAACGTATGCAGGTCGCGTAAGCCCCCGGCCCCGTCCTTGATGTTGGGCTCGACCTGATAACGGGACGCACCCGTGCGTGAGTGTCGCGCATCCTGCTCGGCGAGCTTCGCCTCGATAAAGGCCCGCGCATCGACGTCCAGGACCTCGCGGCGGAAGCGATGAAGGAACTCGCCGAACAACTTTTCGTCACCGAGAATGAGGCGGGCATCGAGGAGGGCGGTGCGGATCGTCATATCCGCAAGGCTGAGCCGGACGCATTGGGCGATCGTGCGCGTGGCGTGGCCGACCTTGAAGCCGAGATCCCACAAAATATAGAGCATATACTCGGCGACACTCTCTCCCCAGGCGGTCTGCTTGTAGGGCAGCAGGAACAGGAGATCGATGTCGGAGCCGGGCGCCAGCAGGCCGCGTCCATAGCCGCCCTGGGCGACCACGGCCATGCGCTCGGCCGTCGAAGGGTTCTCGACGCGATAGATATTCTCGGTGGTGATGTCGTAGGTGAGCCGGATCAACTCGTCTTGGAAATTGGAAAGCCCTGCCGCGCAAGCGCGCCCGTCGCCATCGTGCTCGAGCTGCTGCTTTGCCGCGCTATGCGCCTCGGCGACGAGCGGCTTGAGGTAATCGACGAGCGCGGCGCGAAGCTGGGTGTCTTGGCCGACATGGGCGCGCGCAAGCTCGGCGGTCTCCTGGTGCAGGAGAGCGAAATCGAAATACGGAGCTTGTCTTGGCGCGGCCTGGTCCATCATGAGGCGAAAATCTAGCACATCGAGGCTTTACGCCTCGTCTCCAAGCAATGTCCTGAGACGATAGAGCGCTTCCAGCGCCTCTTTGGGGGTCAGGGTGTCGGGATTGAGACCCTGAAGGGCCTGCTCAAGCGGTGATGGCTCGCTGAGCCTGGGCGCGCTCTTGGTGGCTTGAAACAGGGGCAAATCGTCGGCCAAATCGGCGGGTGTGGGGCGTCCATCGGACTTTTCCAGCTCGTTCAGCACTTCGCCGGCACGCGCCAGCACGGGGCCCGGGAGCCCGGCGAGCTTCGCCACATGGATGCCGTAGGAGCGATCGGCGGCGCCGCTAACCACACGATAGAGAAACACGATCTCGTCGCGCCACTCCTTCACCTCGACCGTGGCATTGGCGGCATGTGCCAACTTTTCTGCGAGCGCAGTGAGCTCGTGATAGTGCGTGGCGAAGAGGACTCGGGAGCAGTTCACCTCATGCAGATATTCGAGCGTGGCCCATGCGATCGACAAGCCATCGAAGGTCGCCGTACCGCGGCCGATCTCGTCCAGCACCACGAAGGACCGCGCGGTTGCCTGATTCAGAATCGCGGCGGTCTCGACCATCTCGACCATGAAGG
Source organism: uncultured Alphaproteobacteria bacterium (assembly GCA_963825655.1). Taxonomy (GTDB): domain Bacteria; phylum Pseudomonadota; class Alphaproteobacteria; order Rhizobiales; family Methyloligellaceae; genus Methyloceanibacter. Next base: position 266,478 of record CAWGTS010000005.1, on the reverse strand, counting down.
TGGACCGCCCGCGGGCGAGATCGTCCGCCGCGCCCACCCGGCTGAACAGTCGATCGACGATGCCGATATGGGCCGCCTTCGCCGGCACGAAGCAGCCTGCTTGCGCCAGGACCACGATAAGCGCGTTCTGGCGCAGGAAGGTGGACTTGCCGGCCATGTTGGGACCCGTGACGACAAGCACGCGGGTGTCGTCTTCTCCGTCGCCGAGCCGGCAATCATTGCCGATGAAGCTCGCGCCATCGCCGCGCTTCAAAGTTTGCTCGACCATGGGGTGCCGGCCTTCGACAACGGCGAAGACCAGACTTTCGTCGACCCGGGGCCGTACATAGCTTTGCTCGGCCGCAAGCTCGGCAAGACCGGAATAGTGATCGAGTTCCGCCAACGCGGCGCTCGCGGCGGCAAGCGCCTGCTCTTCGGCGAGGACGTCCTTGGTAAGCGCCGCAAGGACATCGAGCTCAAGGGCGAGGGCACGGTCGGCGGCCGAGGTGATGCGCGCTTCGAGTTCGGCCAGCTCTGGCGTGGAGAAGCGAACCGCATTCGCCATGGTTTGGCGGTGAATGAACGTCTCCACGTGCGGCGGGTTGGTGAGGGTCGGCGCATGCAGCGCAGGGACCTCGACGAAGTAGCCGAGCACGTTGTTGTGGCGAACCTTGAGCGACTTGATGCCGGTGGCATCCGCATAGGTCGCCTGCAGGCCCGCAATGACTTGGCGGCTGCTATCGCGCAGTCTCCTGTGTTCGTCGAGATCGGCATGGAAGCCCTCGCGAATGAAGCTGCCGTCGCGGGCGTTCACGGGAAGCTCCTTCCCCAGCGCTGCCGACAAGGACTGCTCGATCTCGGTTGGCGCCGCGGCCAGACGCTCGGCGATGCTCATCAGCTCGCGCGGCATGCCGAGCGCCTCGCCGGTACGCAAGAGATGCGCGGCAAGATCGTGCGCGGCGCGGATAGCCGTGCGCACCGCACCGAGATCGCGCGGACCGCCCCGGCCGAGAGCGAGACGGGCGAGCGCGCGGGCAAGGTCGGGCGCGGCCTTCAAAGCCTCCCGTAACTCCTGGCGCAAGCGCGGCTCAGCGCCGAGATAGGCGACAACGTCGAGGCGGGCATTGACTGTATCCACATCGGTCAAGGGGCTGGCCAGCCGGCTAGCCAGCTCACGCGCGCCTGCGGCGGTGACGGTGCGATCGACCGCAGCCAGAAGACTGCCTGAGCGCGATCCGTGGTTGGAGCGCGCCAGCTCGAGATTGGTGCGGGTGGCCGCATCGATCAGAAGCAGGCTCCCCGCCACCTCTTTGCGCGGCGGGCGGAGCAGCGGGGCGCGGCCGACCTGAGTGATTTCCACATAGGTGAGGAGCCCGGCCAAGGCGGCAAGTTCCGCTCGGGTGAAGTCGCCATAGGCATCGAGGGTGGCGACGCCGAGGCGCTCTTTCAATGCGCGCTCGCCACGCACGGAGTCGAAATGCGCGCGCGGGCACGGTGTCAGCGCGGCACCCGCTTCCTCCACGAGACGGCGGATGTCGCCGTCGCTTGCAAGGTCATCGCCCGCCAACACCTCGCCGGGTTTTATCCGCGCCAATTCGCCGGGAAGATCCGCGAGCCGCGTGACGGCGGCGACCAACTCGCCGGTGGAGATATCGATCGAGGCCAGTGCGAAGCCGGGCTCGGCGCCGTCCTTTGCGGGACCGCGGAACAAAGCAGTGAGAAAATTGTGAGCGCGGGCATCGAGAAGCGACTCCTCGGTGAGCGTGCCCGGGGTGACGAGGCGCACCACATCGCGTCGCACGACCGCTTTCGGACCGCGCTTCTTGGCTTCCGCCGGGTCCTCGATCTGCTCGCAGACCGCGACGCGGAAGCCTTGCGCGATCAGGCGCTGAAGATAGTCGTCGGCGGCATGAACGGGGACGCCGCACATGGGGATGTCTTGCCCAAGATGCTTGCCGCGCTTGGTCAGGGCGATGCCGAGCGCGCGCGAGGCGAGCGCCGCGTCCTCGAAGAACATCTCGTAGAAATCGCCCATGCGATAGAACAGAAGACTGTCGGCGTTGGCCGCCTTGATCTCCAAATACTGCGCCATCATGGGCGTGGCGCCGGCGGCCACGGCCGTGGTGGCAGCGTTTTCAGAGGCGATCACCGCGCCTTCCGATCTCATCTCGCTCTCGGCCATGGTTAACGGTGGTAGCTTCTCCTCCGGGGCCGCACAAGGCCGCCCGCGAGGAGAGTTGGGGAAAGGGCTTTTCCGCCGGCAGAGCCTCCTCTAGGGTGCGCGACCTCAGCCCGTTTTCCAGGAGCTTGCCATTATCCGCCCCTCCAAACGCGCGCCCGACGCGCTCCGCCCCGTCAGTCTCGAACGCGCGGTGTCGCGCCACGCTGAAGGCTCTTGTCTCGTGCGTTTCGGCGAGACTCACGTTCTTTGCACGGCAACCGCCGGAGAGTCAGTGCCGCCCTGGCTCAAGGGCTCGGGCCGGGGTTGGGTGACGGCGGAATACGGCATGCTGCCGCGCGCCACCAACCAGCGCACGCGGCGCGAGGCGGCATCCGGTAAGCAATCTGGGCGCACGCAGGAAATTCAGCGGCTCATTGGCCGGTCGCTCCGCGCCGTGACGGACCTTGCCGCGCTCGGCGAAAAGCAAATCATTGTCGACTGCGACGTGCTCCAGGCGGACGGCGGCACGCGCACGGCATCCATCACCGGCGCTTGGGTGGCGTTGCACGATGCGCTTGCCTGGATGGAAGCGCGCAACATGATCAAAGGAAAGGTCCTGAGGGACCACGTGGCCGCCGTCAGCTGCGGGCTCTATGGCGGCGAGGCAGTGCTCGACCTCGACTATCCCGAGGATTCGGAAGCCGACGCCGATGCAAACTTCGTGATCACCGGGGCCGGCGGCATCGTCGAAGTGCAAGGCACCGCGGAGACGGAACCGTTCAGCCAGGAACAGTTCGATCAGTTGATGCTACTCGCGCGTCAAGGGATCGCCGAGCTCGTCGAATTACAGAAGCTCACCGTTGCTTAGACCCGGCACCATCCATCGCGGCTCGAAGCTCGTCATCGCCAGCCACAACGAGGGCAAGGTGTACGAGCTTGGCGAGCTGTTCGCATCCTACGGCATCGACTGCGTGTCGGCGGGGAGTCTCGACCTGCCCGAGCCCGAGGAGACCGGCGAAACGTTCGAAGCGAACGCGCTGCTCAAGGCACGCGCCGCCGCCGCCGGATCCGGCCTGATAGCGCTTGCCGACGATTCGGGGCTCGAGGTGGAGGCGCTTGGCGGGGCACCGGGCATCCACTCTGCCCGTTGGGGCGGGCCCGAGAGGGATTTCGGCAAGGCCATTGCGCGCGTGCACGAGGAGCTGGAAGCGACCGGCGGGGGCTATACCCGCGCGAACTTCATCTGTGCGCTCGCGCTTGCAGCGCCGAACGGCGAGGATGCGGTCTTTACAGGCCGCGTGTTCGGATCGATCCACTGGCCGCCGCGGGGAACCCATGGCTTCGGCTATGATCCGATCTTCATGCCCGACGGCCACGAGGAGACGTTCGGCGAAATGGATCTGGAAACCAAGAACGCGCTGTCGCACCGCATGCGCGCCTTCGAGCGCCTGATCGAAGCCACCTACTCCAATGTCGAGTGACGAACCCTTTGGGGTCTATGTGCATTGGCCGTTCTGCAAGGCCAAATGCCCCTATTGCGACTTCAACTCTCACGTTCGACACAATGGCGTCGACGAGGCGCGGTTCGTCGCCGGTTATCTGACGGAGCTTCGGCACTTCGCCGCCCGCGCGCCGGGACGCACCGTGACCAGCATCTTCTTCGGCGGCGGCACGCCCTCGCTGATGTCATCTAGCACGGCCGAAGCGATCCTCGATGCGATCTCCGGTCATTGGACCATCGACCGCGACGCCGAGATCACCCTTGAGGCCAACCCCACCAGCGTGGAGGCGGAGAACTTCGCAGGCTATGCATCCGCCGGTGTCAATCGCTTGTCGCTCGGCGTGCAGGCGCTCGACGATCAAAGCCTCAAAGCCCTTGGCCGCCAGCACACGGCGGAGGAAGCGCTCACCGCGCTCGACCTTGCCAAAAGGTGTTTCACGCGCGTGTCGTTCGATCTCATCTATGCGCGCGAAGGGCAATCGCTCGCGGCCTGGGAAGAGGAGCTTACGCGTGCGCTGTCCTTTGCCGCCGATCACCTCTCGCTCTATCAGCTCACCATCGAGGACGGCACGCCGTTTGCCGCGCGCCATGCGATGGGGCGTTTGCACATCCCCGACGGCGATGCGGCGAGCGCGATGTACCTGCTGACGCAAGCGCTTTGCGAAAATGCGGGCCTCCCGGCCTACGAGATCTCGAACCATGCGCGGCCGGGATCGGAGTCGCGGCACAACCTCATCTATTGGCGCGGCCACGATTATGCAGGGATCGGCGCCGGAGCGCATGCGCGCATCACGGAGAACGGCAGTAAGCGGGCGCTCGCGACCATCAAGTCGCCCGAAGGCTGGCTCGCGCAGGTCGAGGCGCAAGGCCATGGACTTACGAGCGATGATCCCTTGGAACCGCAAGATGTAGCCGAAGAGTATTTGTTGATGGCGCTGCGGTTGAGCGAAGGTCTCGATCTTGCGCGGCTCGAAGGTCTGAGCGGGCACGCGCTCGATCCGTCCCGGCTCGATGCCCTGGAAGGCGACGGCCTTCTTGCCCGCAGCGGCAGCCGCCTCGTGGCGACACAGTCCGGGCGTCTGGTGCTTGAGCGCTTGATCCTCGAGCTTGCCGCTTAGTCGCGCGCGACTCTAGTAGCTTGATGCGGTGGTGAAGGAGCGCGGCGCCGGCGAGATCACACGCGGGGTGCCCGGGCGCACTTCTAGAAGGGCGAGCCCGCGCTCGGACGTGCCGTCGGGCAGCAGGCGGACCAGGCCGTCGACGCCGGCGAAACCGCTGGAGCGGGTGAGCTGGGAGAACGAATAGCGCTGGCCCGGCGGATTTTGCGACAACGACACGGCAAGGCTCATGGCGTCATAGCTGAGACTCGCGATGCGCGGCGGCGTGCCGCCGAAGGTCTTGGCATAGCGCTGCGCGAAGCTGTTCCAGCCCTTCGGATCGGGCGCGGGGTACCAGCCGCCGACGAGCGCCTGTTGCTTGCCGACATTCGGATAATCCCATTGTCCGGTGCCGATGAATTGGAGCTTGGCGCTGGTCACACCGGCACTCGCGAGTTGCTGGGCGAGCCTCGGCAACTCTTCCCGCCCCGCAGGCAAGAACAGTGCATCGATCTTCTGGCCGGCATTCACGGCGCTGGCGACTTGCTGGACAGCCGCGGACATGTTCGCGGTGCTGAAGCTTGCGCGCACCGGCGCGGCGCCACCACCTTGGGCCACGGCCTTGGCGAACGCCGCCTCCGCGATCCGGCCGTAATTCGTCTGTGGCACCAGGACGGCGAAGTTCCGTTTGCCGCGCGACATGGCGAAGGAAATGACGCGGGGTACGTCACGCCCGGCCAGGAAGCTCAAGAGATAGACGCCGTTGCCCGCAACCTTCTCGTCGGATGAGAACGCGATCATGGGGATGCCGGCGCTGCGGGCGACTTGGGCTGCGCTGCGCACCTCTTGCGCGAAGAGCGGCCCGATGATGAGTTCCGCCCCATCCTTCACCGCGCTTTGCGCCGCGGCCCGGGCGCCACTCGGCGTGCCCTTCGTGTCTTTCGGCACCAAGGACACATTCGGATTGTCGAAATCGAAAAGCGCGAGCTCGGCAGCTTGCTTCAGCGCCTTGGCGACCGAGGCCGTCGAGCCCGGCGCGGAGACGGGAAGCAGCAGCGCCACCTTGACCGAGCCGGTGGCGCCGGTGATCGCCTCGCCCGGCATCATGCTCGGCCCGCCGCCGCCGCCCGGGGCGCCGCAAGCGGCCAACAGCACCGCAGTCAGCGTCGTCGCAATCGCGAGCCTGATGGCACTCAAGTAATGGTGAAGCGCGCGCGGTATGGGTTCAGCCCCTGCAAAGCTTTGTTGCGCAAAGCCTCAAGCGCAAACATGGCTCAAACGTGATGGACGGCTGCAGACTATATCACGTAACGTTTCGCCGAATAGGGCGAGGCACGCTGCGCCTTGACGCAGGATGTGCGTGTTGGAGCGGCGGGCAAGACTGGGCGACGCGCGTGCAAGACCATCGCAACGGGGACAACGCCACGGCGCGGACAGTTTCGCGCGCGAGCGAAACGCTTGCCGAGCTGCTGGACCGGCCGCTGGCGTCTGGGCTCTATCTCGTGTCGACGCCGATCGGCAATCTTTCCGACATTTCGCTGCGGGGGCTTGCCGTCTTGGCCCGCGCGTCCGTGATCGCCGCGGAGGACACCCGCCACTCCAAGAAGCTTCTGTCGCATTTCGGCATCGATACCCAGCTCACGCCCTATCACGAGCACAACGCTGAGCGAGAGCGGCCAAAGCTCCTTTCGCGGATTCGCTCCGGTTACGCGGTGGCGCTGATCTCGGACGCCGGCACGCCGCTTGTCTCCGACCCCGGCTACAAGCTTGTGCGCGAAGCGCTCGACGAAGGACTGATGGTGACAAGCATTCCGGGGCCGTCCGCGGCGCTCGCCGCGCTGACAAGCGCGGGCCTCCCGACCGACACGTTTGTCTTCGCAGGCTTCCTGCCGCCGAAATCCGGGGCGCGCCAGACGCGGCTTGCCGCCTTGAAAGAAATCCCCGCAACGCTGATCGTGTTCGAAACGGCGCCGCGTCTCGCCAAGAGCCTGGCCGACATGGCGGCGGTCTTGGGGCCGCGCGAGGCGGTGATCGCGCGCGAGCTGACCAAGCTGCACGAGACGGTGAGGCGCGGCACACTCGTGACGCTCGCCGCAGAAATCGCCGAGGAAACGACGAAGGGTGAGGTCGTCGTGGTGATCGCGCCGCCGACGCAAGCGGAAACCGAGATCACCGACGAACGCATTGTCGCAGATCTAAAGACAGCACTTGAGACCCAGAGCTTTCGCGACGCGGTGCGCGGCATCACCGAGGCTCATGGCCTGAAGCGTGCGCGAGTCTACGAACTCGGGCTTTCTCTGACCCGCGAGAACGACTGACATGCGGCACGAGCGCATCAAAGCCTATCGCCGGGGTGTCTTCGCCGAGATGCTTGCCGCGGCTCTGTTCCGCTTCAAGGGCTATCGTATCGTGGCCCAGCGCTACCGTTCGCCGGTAGGCGAGATCGACCTCGTGGCGCAGAAGGGGAAGCGGCTTGTCTTCGTCGAGGTGAAACGGCGCAGGACCAAGGACGAGGCGGCCTGGACGCTGCCCGCCAAGCAGCGCCGCCGGATCGTGCGCGCGGCACAATATTGGCTGTCCAGCCACCCGGACTATGTCGGCCACGACATCGCTTTCAACGTCGTGCTTGCGGCGCCCTGGGCGTGGCCACGGCATATCGCCAACGCATTTCCCGTTTGACCTGGACCGTCCTTGGCGCGAGCTTGCGCGGCGAAACTCCCCAAAGCGGCAGGAACTCCCATGGCTCTCAAAGTCGCCTTTCAGATGGACCCGATCGAACTCATCGATATCAAGGGCGATTCCACCTTTGCGCTGCTGCTCGAGGCACAAAGCCGCGGCCATGACGTGTTCTATTACACGCCGGCCGACCTTTCGCTGCGCGACGGCAAGCTCATGGCCTACGGCCATAGCCTCACGGTGGAGGACAAGCCGGGCGATCATTATCGGCTGGCCTATCCGCGCGCCGAGGACCTCGCCGGCTACGACGTCGTCCAGCTGCGCCAAGACCCGCCTTTCGACATGGCCTATATCACCACGACGCATCTGCTCGAGCGGCTGCAGCCCCAGACTCTTGTGGTCAACGACCCGGCGGCGGTGCGCAACGCGCCGGAGAAAGTCTTCGTGCTCGATTTTCTCGACCTGATGCCGCCGACGCTCATCACGCGCTCGCTCGACGAGATCCGGACGTTCCGCGCGGAGCACAAGGACATCGTGGTGAAGCCGCTCTACGGCAATGGCGGGGCGGCGATCTTCCGCATCGCCGAAGGCGACACCAATCTCAACTCGCTGATCGAGCTGCTCGGCATCACCTTCCGTGAGCCGATCATGGTGCAGCGCTATCTGCCGGAGGTGCGGGCGGGCGACAAGCGCATCATTTTGGTGGACGGGGCGGTTGCCGGCGCGATCAACCGCGTGCCGGCGGCGGACGAGACGCGCTCCAACCTGCATGTGGGCGGCACAGCGAAATCGACGACGCTGACGGCGCGGGAAAAGGACATCTGCGGCCGGCTCGGGCCGGAACTGAAGAAGCGCGGGCTGATCTTCGCCGGCATCGACGTGATCGGCGACTATCTCACCGAGATCAACGTCACGTCGCCCACGGGCATCCGCCAAGTGCAGGAGTTCGGCGGCGCGGATATCGCCGCGATGATCTGGGACGTCGTGGAGAAGAAGGTGGCCGCGCGTCGCTAGTGCGTTGGGCGCTTGTGTGACCGCGTCGTTTTCTTCCTGGGCGTTTTCTTAGACGCAGTGCGCTTCTTCGGTGCGGCGGCGCGCTTTTTTGGTGTGGCCCTTGGTTGAGGCGTCGACTGAGGACGGCTCGTTGGACGGTTTTTCCGGAAGAAGGCGCACCAGACGTGGGGCGCGACGCCCGCGCCCCAGCCCAGTGCCACCCAATAGAACCACCAGACCTTCGGCGTCATCGTCAGGTTCACGATGAACAGCAAAGCGATCACCGCCACATAGGCGAAGAGGTGGATCATGGCGCCGCGGGCTTTGCAGTCGATGAAGACGCGCTCGCGCCGCCGCGTATGCCGCAGCCAAAAGGCGAGCGCGTGTGCCGCGACGCCGATGCCCCAACCCAAGGCGATCCAGACGAACCAAAGATTGTCGGGGCTCAGCCAGAGATTGATGCCCGCGCAAATGGCGACGGTAACCGCGTAGAGGACGACATGGACGAGGAGTGCGAGCGCGCGAGGGTCTTTCGGCATCGCTTCGGATAGCATGGCTTCAGAAAAGCACAGAATTGTTGCAGCCGTGCGGGCAAACGATGTTCTCTTATTGTTCTTGCCGCGGCGTTCGCCTTTGGTGGGCGATCTCCTGGTGGCCATGGGCGCAAGCGTGGTGCGTGTCGGGATTAAGGACGCACAGCGCGTCGCCACGAAGGCCTCATCCTCGGGCAGGCCGTTTGGCACGCTTTTGACCGACAAAGCGAGTTTCGACGCTGGCGCGGCGGATCTTCTTCCGCTGCTCGACACCGAGACGCCGCGCGCGGTGTGTATCATCGACCCGAGTGAGCGGGGCGACATTCCCCGCTTCCGTGCCGAAGGCTTCAACGGCTACCTCGTGCGCCCCTTGCGGCCTCTTTCAGTCTTGGTCCAGCTCTTCGATGGTGGCGCCTCGCAGGCACGCGGTGTCGCCCCTGTGATGGAACCCTCTCTGGTGCGATTGGGCAGCGCCGGGACCGCGGAACTTTCGATCCTTCTGGCGGAGGACAACGAGATCAACGCGCTGCTTGCCCGCACGGTGTTGGAGAAGTCCGGCGCTCACGTCGTCCATGCGCAAAACGGCGCGGAGGCGATCGCCAAGGCGCGCGAAGCCCTGGCGCGGGACAAAAGGTTCGATCTCGTGCTGATGGATATCCACGTGCCCGACATGGATGGGGTCGAAGCGGCGGGCGGCATTCGCGCCCTCTACCCGGATGACGCGCGCCCCGGCACGGAACGCCCCCCGATTGTAGCCTTGACCGCCAACGCGTTCGCCGAGGACCAGGCCACCTATCTTGCCGCCGGACTCGACGACTATCTTGCCAAGCCTTTCGAGAAGCAGGACTTGGCGGCGCTCCTCGCCCGTTGGCAGAGCTTGAGCGGGGACGCGCTCAAAGATTCCAGCGCCGGCGCGGCCTAAGCGCAAGGCAGGGGCTCCCTGTCCCGCCACTATCCCCAGGCTGTCACATCGACTTCGAATTGGTTTGCTAACCGGCTTATGGTGTGGCCGAATCGGGCTCGCGTCGCGTCGATCGCCTGCGGAGCCCGACGACGCGTTCCCCGAAAACAGCGAAACGAGCTAAGACATGCCGATCAAGCCGATTCAGGGACGCCTTCGGACAAATTTCGCGGTGGGATGATGTTTCCAGGACTGACCTTCCGGCCGAACCAAATTGGCGGCCTTCCTCTGATGGGCCGCCGCCGACCGCCGGCCGCTAGCCTTCGTGGGCATTTCCAGCCGCCGAAGGTCTATGGCCGCATGGGCCAGCTCGAAGTCCGGCTCGCCCGCAAGAAAAGCGATGTCCGGCGCGCCCAGCGCCTCCGCTACAAGGTTTTCTACGAGGAAATGTCGGCCACGCCCGGCGCGCTCGCCATATTGTCGCGGCGCGACGAAGATGCCTACGACCCCGTCTTCGATCATCTGCTCGTGGTCGATCGCGGCGATCCCGCCAAGAAGGCCCCCTGGCGGCGCTCGCAGGTGGTCGGCACCTATCGTGTGCTGCGCCAGGATGTTGCCGAACTTCACGACGGGTTCTACACCCAGGGCGAGTACGACATCGCACCGCTGATCCAGTCGAAGCCCGAGTATAGCTTCATCGAACTCGGCCGCTCCTGCGTGCTCAAGCCCTACCGCAACCGGCGGACGTTGGAGCTTCTGTGGCAGGGTGTCTGGTCCTATGTGCGCGAACACGGCGCCGACGTCATGATCGGCTGCGCGAGCTTTCCGGGCACCGATCCAGCCGCTCATGCCTTGGCTCTGAGCTTCCTTCACCATAACTCGCTCGCGCCGGAGGATTGGCGGGTCCGGGCGCACGACCATTTGCGCGTGGATATGAACATGATGCCGCGCGAGGCGGTCGACGTGCGCGCGGCCCTAAAGGCGCTGCCCCCGCTGATCAAAGGTTATTTGCGGGTCGGCGCCTTTGTCGGCGACGGCGCGGTGATCGATCACCAATTCGGCACCACGGATGTGTTCGTCGTGATGCCGGTCGAGGCCATCAACACACGCTATTTCGACCATTTTGGAGCGCCGGGTGAGCTGTCCGAGTCCGCCGCGCCGGGGCTCGGCCCGCTTAACTAGAATCGCGTGCGCGTTTGACGGCGGTCTGGCCGCTGCCTAAGTTTCCCCGTCATGGGCCACAACGATGTCAGAGGTGCGCAACGCGCGGCCGAGGCCGCCGGCAATCTGCGCCAACTTAACGAACGCTCGCGCGAGATCTTCAAACGCATCGTCGAAACATATCTCGAGACGGGCGAGCCCGTCGGCTCGCGTAACCTGAGCCGCGCGCTGCCGATGACGCTGTCGCCCGCGTCGGTGCGCAACGTCATGTCCGACCTCGAAGCGATTGGGTTGATCTACGCACCGCATACGAGCGCGGGACGGATGCCCACGCAGACCGGCTTGCGGCTCTTCGTCGACGGCCTGCTCGAGATTGGCGACATCACGCAAGCCGAGCGCAATCAGATCGAGGCGCGCATGGCGGCCGGCGGCCGGCACCGTGGTGTCGACGAATTCCTGTCGGAGGCCGGCGAGATGCTGTCGGGGCTTTCGCGCTGTGCCGGCGTCGTGCTCGCGGAGAAGCAAAGCAAGACCCTGCGCCATGTTGAGTTCGTCAATCTCGGCCAAGGCAAAGCGCTCGCCGTTCTGGTCGGCGAGGACGGCGACGTGGAAAACCGCATCGTGGCCGTGCCTGACGGCCTGCCGCTGTCGTCTCTGAACGAAGCGACCAACTACATCAACGCGCGGATCGGCGGGCTCACGCTGGCCGAGGCGCGCACCCGCATCGAGGCGGAGATCGAAGCCCGCCGCGCGCAGCTCGACGAATTGACCGCGCGCGTGGTGACCGACGGGCTCGCCACCTGGTCGGGGGAGGCCGACGATCGGCAGAGCCTCATTGTCTGCGGCCGCGCGCATCTCCTGGAAGACGTGCACGCCATGGAGGATTTGGAGCGGGTGAGGCTCTTATTCGAGGACCTCGACGCCAAGAAGGACCTGATTCAGCTCCTTGGGCTCGCCGAGCGGGCCGAGGGCGTGCGGATTTTCATCGGCTCGGAGAACAAGCTGTTCTCGCTCTCGGGCTCGGCGCTGATCGTCTCCCCGTTCGAGGATAGCGAGCAGAAAATCGTTGGCGTACTTGGCGTGATCGGCCCAACCAGGCTCAATTACGCGCGCATCATTCCGATGGTTGACTACACGGCAAGGTTACTCGGGCGGCTGGTTCCCTGATCTTCTTAACCCCTTGTCCCTTGATTTTTGTACGCTCCCGGTTGATATCCCGGACTTCTCAGTTCAACTCCAATCGCCGAGGCGCCTAAATGCCCGACGACAAGACGGATCCACGTGAGGCAGACGAGGATCAGGCGAAACCTGCCCCCTCCGAGAAGCCTCAAGACCAAGACACCGGCGGCGATGTCGCGGGCGACCTGGAGACGCTGCTCTCCGAGAACGCCGAAATGCGCGACAAGCTGCTGCGCACCATGGCGGACATGGAGAATTTGCGCCAACGCACCGAGCGCGAGAAGACCGATACGTCGCGCTACGCCATTTCAAATTTCGCGCGCGACGTGCTGACCATCGGCGACAATTTGCGGCGCGCGATCGAGCACGTGCCGGCGGATGCCGCGGCGAAAGACCCCGCACTAAAGAGCTTTCTCGAGGGCGTGGAGCTGACCGAGCGTGAGCTACTCAAGATGATGGAGAAGCACGGCGTCACCAAGCTCGAGCCTCTCGGCCAACGCTTCGACCCGAACCAGCAGCAGGCCATGTACGAGGTGCCGAACACCGAAGTGCCCGAAGGCACCGTGGTGGAAGTCATGCAGGCGGGCTACACGATCGGCGACCGGGTGCTGCGCCCGGCGCTGGTGGCCGTCGCCAAGGGCGGCGCCAAGCCCGCAGGGCAAGCCAAGCCGCAGCAAGGCGGCAATGGCTTCGGCCCCGGCGGGGCCGCCAACGACGACACCCCCGACGGCGGCGACTAGGCTGAGCTAACCTTCGAGGCCCGGCGCGTCATGCTGAGGAGCGAGCGAAGCGAGCCTCGAAGCACGCACCGGACACCTCAGGATGACGCTCTATTCCGGCTTCGTCACCCGCCGCAGCGTGAGGTTGAAGCGGCCGCCTTCTTCCAAGAGATCGGACGTGCCTGCCAGGACGCGGTCGATGCCGTGATAGGCCAACCGGTCCTCCCCGCCGAGCACGAACACATCGCCTGACTTGAGCTCGAATTTCTGCGTCGGGCTTTTGCGCGTCGTGCCGCCGACACGGAACATCCCCGTATCGCCGAGCGACACGGACAGCACGGGCGCGTCGAAGTCCTCTTCGTCTCGATCCTGATGAAGCCCCATCTTGGCGGCGCCCGCATAATAGTTGATGAGGCAGGCTTCCGGCGGGTGCGGATAGCCGGCGAGCTCTTCCCAGAGATCCAACAGCATTTGGGGGATCGGCGGCCAGGGTTCCCCCGTCTCCGGGTGCATGGCCTGATAGCGGTAGCCGCCGTCCTTGTCGGTGACCCAGCCGAGCGGGCCTGCATTGGTCATGCGCACCGACATCGGCTTGCCGGAGCGCGGCATGGTGGGGGTGTAGAGCGGGCTTTGCGCGATGACCCGCCGGATTTCGGCGAGAAGGGCGGTTTGCGCCTTATGGTCCAACCGTTGCGGATAATGTTCCATGCGATCTTTGCTCCGCCTCAGTCCTGTCCTACGGTCCGCCGTCATCGCCTCATCGGCAGACCAGGAGCCCATGGGCCAGCCCGAGACCAGCAATCCTGACGGATATGTCCACGCCCGCGGCGTTGAGGAATATCAGCGCCTACGCGATCAGGCCGCCATGTGGCAAGGCGCGACCGACGCGCTCCTGGACAAGATCGGACTCAAGCCCGGCATGTCTTGTCTCGACGTGGGCTCAGGTCCTGGCTCCGTGGTGCGCCAAATGGCCGACCGCGTGGGCCCGTCGGGCATGGTTACCGGCCTTGAGATCGACGGCAAGCTCGGTGCCCAGGCGCTTGCGAACTTGAAAGCCCAAGGCGGGGCTGACTTCCGCCTGGTCGAAGCGAACGTGCTTCAGACCGAGGACGTTCCTGGCGCGCCCTTCGACCTCACCAATTGCCGCCTGCTGTTGATGCATATGCAGGAGCCCGTGGCGGTGCTTGAGAAAATGCTCTCCTGGACCAAGCCCGGCGGCGTGGTCGCGGCGCAGGAGTTCGACTTCGGCGCCATTGCTATTGAGCCGCTATGTCCCGCCATGGCGGAGTTCAACCGCTTGTTCGAAGGCGTTTTTCGCGGACATGGGCGGAATTTGCGGGCCGGGCGGCAGCTGCCGGCGCAGTTTGAGGCGGCAGGCATGGGCACCCCCGACGGTACGCTGGCGGAGGTGAAATACATTCCGCTCAGTGAGATGGCGGCAATGCTAATCGGCGTTTACCAAGGACTTTTCGCATCCGCCGTCGAACTTGGTCTAGCTGATAGTGTGCGTGCCGATGCCTTCAAGAAGGATATGACGGAGGCGGCCGCGGATGGGCGCTACTATTGCTTGACGCCAATCCTCATCGGAGCCTGGAAACGCGTCATGTGAAATGCAAGGTTCCGACCCGCGCGGATCGCCCCCTTCTCCTTGCGGGCCATAGGGTTGCCACCTATATAACCGCGGAGCCCCGCCGGCTTCGAGTCGTGTAGGGCAAAGTAACGATTGGGGACCGGCCCGCGCCGCGAGATGCGAGGCGCGTGAGATGATCCCGGGTGCCGCTTCAGGGCCCGTACGGTTTGCCAGAAAGAGAGGCTCGCAATGGCGAAAGTAATTGGAATCGATCTGGGCACGACAAACTCCTGTGTCGCGGTCATGGATGGGAAGAACCCCAAGGTCATCGAGAATGCTGAGGGCATGCGCACGACGCCTTCCATGGTGGCAGTCACCGACGACGGCGAGGTGCTGGTCGGGCTGCCAGCCAAACGGCAAGCCGTCACCAATCCCGAGAACACACTGTTCGCCATCAAGCGCCTGATCGGCCGCCGGTGGGAGGACCCCACGGTCGCCAAGGATCAGAAGCTTGTCTCCTATCAGCTGGTCAAGGCCGACAATGGCGATGCCTGGGTCGAGGCTCAGGGCAAGAAATATTCCCCCTCGCAAATCTCCGCCTACATCCTTCAGAAGATGAAGGAGACGGCCGAATCTCATCTCGGCCAGAAGGTCGAGCAGGCTGTCATTACCGTGCCGGCCTACTTCAACGACGCGCAGCGCCAGGCCACCAAGGACGCGGGCAAGATCGCGGGCCTCGAGGTTCTGCGCATCATCAACGAGCCTACGGCGGCCGCGCTCGCATACGGACTTGAGAAGAAAGAGGGCCAGACCATCGCCGTTTACGATCTCGGCGGCGGCACGTTCGACATCTCTATCCTGGAGATCGGCGACGGCGTGTTCGAGGTGAAGTCGACCAACGGCGACACCTTCCTCGGCGGTGAGGATTTCGACATGCGCATCGTCGACTACCTCGCCGACGAATTCAAAAAAGAGCAAGGCATCGATCTGCGCGGCGACAAGCTCGCGCTCCAGCGCCTGAAAGAGGCGGCGGAGAAGGCCAAGATCGAGCTGTCGTCCACGCAGCAGACCGAAATCAATCTGCCCTTCATCACCGCCGATCAGTCGGGTCCGAAGCACCTGACCATGAAGCTCACCCGCGCCAAGCTCGAAAGCCTGGTCGGCGATCTGATCCAGCGGACCATCGCGCCGTGCGAAGCGGCCCTGAAGGATGCGGGCCTCAAGTCTGCCGAGATCAACGAGGTGATCCTGGTCGGCGGCATGACCCGCATGCCGAAGGTCGTGGAGACCGTGAAGAACTTCTTCGGCAAGGAGCCGCATAAGGGCGTGAACCCGGACGAAGTGGTCGCCATCGGCGCGGCCATTCAGGCCGGCGTGCTGCAAGGCGACGTCAAGGACGTGCTGCTGCTCGACGTGACGCCGCTGTCGCTCGGTATCGAGACCTTGGGTGGCGTCTTCACCCGGCTGATCGACCGCAACACCACGATCCCGACCAAGAAGAGCCAAGTGTTCTCCACGGCGGAGGACAATCAGAACGCCGTGACCATTCGCGTCTTCCAAGGCGAGCGCGAGATGGCGGCGGACAACAAGATGCTCGGTCAGTTCGATCTCGTCGGCATTCCGCCGGCACCGCGCGGCGTGCCGCAGATCGAGGTGACCTTCGACATCGATGCCAACGGTATCGTCAACGTGTCGGCCACCGACAAGGCGACCGGCAAGGAGCAGTCGATCAAAATTCAGGCCTCCGGTGGACTGAGCGATGCGGATATCGACCGCATGGTCCAGGAAGCCGAGAGCCACGCCGATGAAGACAAGAAGCGGCGCGAGCTTGTCGAGGTCCGCAATCAGGCCGAAGCGCTGGTGCATTCGACCGATAAGATGCTCGCCGACTTCGGCGACAAGGTTCCCGCCGAGGACAAGGCTGCGATTGAAGCCGCCGTTGCCGAGCTCAAGACCGCCGCCGAAGGCGAGGACGTGGAAGCCATCAAGCAAAAGGTGGACGCGGTCGGCCAAGCCTCCATGAAGCTTGGCGAAGCCATGTATCAGCAAACTCAAGGCGCAGCCGGCGGCGAGGAAGGTCCGTCCGCCGAAGCCGGCGGCGGTGACTCTGATGAGAAAGTCGTCGATGTCGACTTCGAAGAGGTCAAGGACGACGACGACGACAAGAAGTCGGCGTAACGAAACAGATTGGCGGCGGAGGCTCTTCGGAACGAGGACCCCGCTTAAGCCCAACAAGAGACTTGTGCGCCGCCGCGTACGGGGCGGTTGTGAAGGTCCGGAGGGGTGATGGCTAAACGGTGCTACTACGATGTGCTCGGCTTGAATCGCGGCGCGGACGACGCTGCGATCAAGTCAGCATTCCGCCGTTTGGCGAAGGAATGCCATCCCGACACCTGCAACGGTGATCCCACCGCGGAGCAGCGCTTCAAGGAAGCCAACGAAGCCTACGAGGCGCTGAAAGATCCGCAGCGCCGTGCCGCCTATGACCGCTTTGGCCATGCCGCCTTCGACGGCAATGGCGGGCTCGGCGGCTTTGGCGGCGGCGGTCCACACGGTTTCGGCTCGGATTTCTCCGCGTCCATGTCGGCAATGTTCGACGATCTGTTCGGCGAGTTCATGGGCGCGCGCCGGTCCCGGCAGCGTTCGGGGCGCGAGCGGGGCGCCGATCTCCGCTACAACATGGAAATCACGCTTTCCGAGGCCTATGAGGGCAAGGCGGCGCAGATCCGTGTGCCTACCAGCGTCACCTGCGAGGCCTGTTCGGGCTCCGGTGCCAAGGCCGGCACCTCGCCGACCGCGTGCCGCACCTGCGGCGGCATGGGCAAGGTTCGGGCGAGCCAGGGCTTCTTCACCATCGAGCGCACTTGCCCCGCCTGCCAGGGTCGCGGCGAGACGATCGAGACCCCGTGTCCCTCATGTAACGGCGCGGGCCGCGTCACGCGCGAGCGCACGCTGTCCGTCACCATTCCCATAGGCGTCGAGGACGGCACCCGCATCAGGCTTGCGGGCGAGGGCGAGGCGGGCGTGCGCGGCGGCCCACCTGGCGATCTCTATATTTTCCTGTCGATCAAACCGCACGAGTTCTTCCAGCGCGACGGCGCCGATCTGTTTTGCCGCGTGCCGATTGCCATGACCACGGCGGCGCTCGGCGGGCAGATCGAGGTGCCGACCATCGACGGCGGCCGCAGCCGCGTGAAGGTCCCCGAGGGCACCGAGAGCGGCAAGCAGTTCCGCCTCAAGGCCAAGGGCATGCCCGTGCTGCGCTCCAAGCAGCAGGGCGACCTCTATATCCAGGTGGAAGTCGAGACTCCGAAGAACCTGTCGCGCAAGCAGCGCGATCTCCTGAAATCCTTCGAGGAGGCATCCAACCCGGATACGAGCCCCGCTTCGGCCGGATTTTTTGCCCGGGTGAAGGAGTTCTTTGAGGGTATCGGCGAGTAGCGCCTATCCTTTGGCGCCGCCTTTGACTTAGATTGGGGATGATCCCACCGCCCCCCGCGCGCCCGTCCCGCATTAGCTCCAGCGCGGCCTTCAAGCGAGACAGCAATGTCCGGCGAGCAGCCAGCGCGCGATGCCAAGAAGAGCCCGGCCAAGATCGCAGAATTCCGCGAGCCCAAGGTGATGGCGCGGGCGGCAAAGGCCACCGTTGCCGTCATCGCCGTCATCGCGCTAGCCAGCGTCCTTTGGTATGCACAGACAGCGATCCTGCTCACCTTTGCCGGCATCCTGCTTGCGATCGTGCTCTACGGTGCGAGCAAGGCGCTGGCTGATGTTACGGGTTTGCCGCGCCTGTTGATGCTGGCCGTGGTGGCCCTTGTCGGGCTGGGCGGCCTCGCTCTTGCCGGCTGGACGGCGGGCCCCACGCTTGGCATTCAAGTCGCGCTCCTGGCCCAGAGCATCGCCGCCGGCGTCACCGCGCTCACGTCTCAGCTCTCGACCTTCATCGATCGCACCGCGTTGCTCGAGAACATCGATCTGGTCCAGGTGCTGGGCAACTTCATGAGCCAATGGGGCATCGCCACCGGCGCCACGTCCGTGGCCATGTCCGTGTTCGGACTGTTCAGCGCCGGGCTGATCGTGATTTTCTTCGGCGTCTATCTCGCCGCCGATCCGCACACCTATGTCAATCTCGTGGCGCGGCTGGCGCCGGAAGACAAGCGCCAAGCCCTGCTCGATCTTCTTTATGAGACGGGCGAGCTGCTGCGCCGCTGGCTGATCGGCCAGTCGATCACCATGTCAGCAATCGGCGGCGTCACCTATGTCGGGCTATTGATCCTCGGCGTGCCAATCGCCTTCATGCTCGCCCTGTTCGCCGGCCTTGCGTGCTTCCTGCCATATCTCGGACCGATCATCGGCGCGATCCCGATCATTCTCGTCGCCGGCGGGGAGAGTTTCACCTTGGCGCTTTGGGCGCTTGGTCTTTATTGCTGCGTCCAGTTCCTGGAGAGCTACCTGCTGACGCCGCTGATCCAAGCACGCGCCGTATCGATGCCGCCGGCGATGGTGATCCTGAATCAGCTCGTGTGCGGCGCGATATTCGGGCTCCTGGGCCTGGCCCTGGCCACGCCGCTTGCGGCCGCTGCAACCGTACCTTTGCGTCATGTGTTTCGTAAGAGCGAGGACGAAAACGACGATGGCGCTTGAAGCGCGCCGAGCAGGAGATTTGCATGCGATTAGTGTTTTTTGCCGGTAGCGCCCGGGAGGGGTCGCACAACAAGAAGCTTGCCCGACTGGGTCAACACATTGCCGAGGCGAACGGCATCGAGGCGGTGTTCGTGGACCTCGCCGATTATCATATGCCCATCTATCACGGCGACCTGGAAGACGCCGAAGGCGTGCCGGAACGCGCGCGGGCCTTCAAGGCGCTGCTGGAAGAGTATGACGGGGTCATGATTGTCACGCCGGAATACAACGCCTCGATCCCGCCCTTGCTCAAGAACACTATCGACTGGGTCTCCCGCGTGAAGGACAAGCCCGATGTCTACAAGACGCGGGTCTTCGCGGTCTCCGGCGCCTCTCCGGGCTATTACGGCGCCATGCGGAGTCTTCTCACGCTACGCGAGATTTTGAGCGTCGGCTTGGGCGCGCTGGTGATCCCGCAGCAGATGGCGTTGCCGCGCGCGAGCCAAGCTTTCGAGGACGACGGCAGCTTGAAGGACGAGAAACAGCAGAAGATGTTCGCCGACGTGGTGGAAGCTTTGGCCGTGGCCGCGCGGAAGTTCAAAGCATGAGCCCGAAGGACCGCATCATCGTTGCGCTCGACGTGCCCCTGGTGGATGAGGCCCGCACGCTGATCGAGACGCTCGGCAACAGCGTCGGCGTCTACAAGATCGGGCTCGAACTCCTGTTTGCCGGTGGGCTTGCGCTCGCCGACGAGCTTGTGAATGACGGCCGGCGTGTTTTTCTCGACGCCAAGCTTCTCGACATCGAGGCGACCGTGGAGCGGGCGACGGCGGCGATCGCGCGCACGGGCGCGCATTTCCTCACCGTACATGCCACCGACCGCAAGACGCTGGATGCCGCCGTGCGTGGCCGGGGCCACAGCGGGCTGAAGCTGCTTGGCGTGACGGTGCTGACCAATCTCGACCGGTCAGACTTGTCGCAGCAGGGCATCGAGATGCCGCCGCTGGCGCTGGTGCAGGAGCGGGCGCGGCTTTCGCAGGACGCGGGCTTTGACGGCATCGTCGCCTCGGGGAAGGAGGCGGCGGCCTTGCGCGAGCGCTTGCGCAACTTCTTGATCGTGACGCCGGGCATCCGCCAGGCCGGGACTGACGTGCAGGACCAGACGCGCGTGGTGACGCCGTCCGATGCCGTGGAGGCCGGCGCCGACTATCTGGTGATCGGCCGTCCCATCACCCGCGCGGCGGACCCTCGCGCGGCGGCAGAGGCCATCGCGCAAGAAATCGCCACGGCGTCCGGCTAGAGCTCCGCCAGGCGTTGGCCTATCAGAGCGAACAGCGCAGTCTCGTCGCCGTCGATCGCGACCTGTTTCAGGCGCGACTTGCCGCCCACTGCGACCTTGACGTCCGACGGCGGGAGACCCAGCCATTTGGCGATGAGCTTTTCGAGGCTCGCGTTGGCGCGGCCGTTTTCGGGGACTGCGCGCACGCGGGCTTTCAGCACCGCCTCGCCGGCGAAATCCTCGACGCCCACGATCGCGTCCCGCCCCGACTTTGGGGTCAGCCGCACGGGCACACGGACTCCGGTTGTGGTCTGGCGAATGTTGAGGCTAAGAGGCTGCCGCTCACCCAATGATGAACGCGGGCAAGATCCAGCCGAGCAACACCACGTCACGGATGAACAGAAGCAGCAGAATTAAAACCACCGGTGAGATGTCGATGCCGCCGAGATTGGGCAAAATGCTCCTGATCGGCCGGAGCGCCGGTTCGGTGATGCGGTAGAGCATGTCGGCGAGTGTGAAGACGAAGCGATTTGAGGTGTTGACCACGTTGAAGGCGATCAACCAGCTCAAAATCGCGCTCGCGATGACCACCCAGATAAACAGGTCGATGACGAGAACGATGAATCCGATCAAAGGCACCATGAACAGGCCCCTCCGTGCGCGGCCTTGGGCCCCATGTAGCGGACAGGCCCGGGCCAGGGCAAGTCTTGGCAGCGGCCGGAGGGCAAGTTCTTATTGCCGCCACCGGAGCCTCGCTTGACAGGGGTGGGGGCCGCTCCCTAAATGCGGGCTTCCTGGGGCCGTAGCTCAGTTGGGAGAGCGCAGCAATCGCACTGCTGAGGTCGTCGGTTCGATCCCGTCCGGCTCCACCATTTTCCTCAATAAAATAATTGATCTAGAACCACGCGGCCCCGGAGGACGGCTTGCCGCGCGGCTTCATGTCAGCGCCATGTCAGCACGGCGAGTGTGGTCAGTTTAGATCGGTTTAGACCTCACTCATGACATCACCACGCCGTTTCCCACCATCGTGGCAAGTCGAGCAGACGCCGTGAGGATTCAAGGCGCTGGATGCGAAAGGCCAAGCCCTTGTCTCATGCCGCCTCGCGTAGCAGCACGGCAATCTGCGGCCACGTCTTCACCACCAGCGCCGACGCGCGCTTAGCGATGTCATTGAACTGTGCGTCAGAGATACCGTGTTGACGAAGCACGTCCAGCACGAGCCCGCGCTCGGGTTCGCCGCTCCAGCCCTCGGGTTGTGAGCGGTGGCGGGCCACTGATCCCGCAAGAAGGATCAAAGCAGCGTCCCGCCATCGCATCTTGCAGGTGCTAAGGCTGAGTAGGCTAACGACACCTTCTGCGTCGAGCCCATCACTCTCGATGAGATCGGCTACACGGCGATAGCCAAGAGCGCGTGCCGCACTGCAGGCTCCGGCAACGAAGGCGGTGGTCATAAGCGGTGATGGAAAACTGATTTGCTGATTCGCGCAAGCTCTCCTAGTCCTCCAGCCACCTCACGACTTGCCTGCCAGCCGCAAGGTTTTCGCTAATGTCCTAGCCGTCTCCGCCCGTCACGCCCTTGCCGACTTCGCCAGCGCCCTTCACGACGCCCTTGCCGACTTCGCCAGCGCCTTTCATGACGCCTTTGCCAGCATCGACAGTGCCGCCGACGACGCCCTTGCCAACTTCACCCGCGCCCTTGGCTGCGCCAGTAACGGCACCTGCCGGGCCTTCGCTCACGCCCTTGCCAACCTCGCCGACACCCTTGGCCACGCCGCCGCCAATTTCACCAGCACCTTTGGCAACACCCTTACCGGCCTCCATTGTCCCGCTTACCGCGCCCTTGCCGGCTTCACCGACGCCTTTGACCGTGCCCTGAACGGGCTTGGGCTCTTGAGCATTGACTGCGAAGGCAAACGCGGCAATGGCTGCCGCAGCCAAAATCGAAGCGAAATAGCGCATGTCTTATCCTCCTGATCAGCACCCTAGTTTCACTTGGGTCTAACGACCCTTGGCATTAGAGGCCCACAACTCCCTTCAGCCTGAAATGTTCCTTTGCGAGGCTGCTATACTCGGCTTACGGAGGAGCCAGTGAACGAGGCTTCCATGACATCACGCCGCTTCCCACCGCCTTGGCAAGTCGAGCAGACGCCGGGAGGCTTCAAGGTGCTTGATGCGAACGGACAGGCGCTCGTCTATCAACGAGGCGAACATCGCAGGCGTGCTGACGTTCGATGAGGCGCGGCGTATTGCTGTGAATGTTGCTAAACTGCCTGAGCTACTAGGGACAGGCAGCAAATGAGCCCGGAACCGAACGACGTGAGTGGCAACGTCATCAACGAGCGTAAATTTGTACTCAAGCGGGAATTGAAAATAGGGAGAGTTGAGGCATGCGAATTCCGACCCTGCTCCAAGGTGCGTTGGTAGCGCTAATAGCCCTGTTTGGCATCGGTCTCCATAGCGCAAGCGCCGATAGCGGCAGCATGTCGCTCACGATCTACAAGGGCGGCTGGATCATCGGTGCCTCGGGCGGTAGCGGCACGCTCACTTTTCGCGGCCGAAGCTATCGTCTGGGAGTTGGCGGCATAGACTACGGTCTCATCTTCGGCGGATCGAAGACCGTGCTGCACGGTCGGGTACGCAACATTCAACGTGCGACGGACGTTGCCGGTGTGTACGCGGCAGCGGGCGCAGGTGTTGCGGTCGGCCGCGGCGTCCGCGCGATCGTGCTCACCAATCAGAATGGCGCTATTCTGGAGCTCTCGGGACGGCAGATCGGACTGATGGCCAACGCCGACCTGAGCGCACTAGCGATCACAATGAAGTAGGCTTGGCCCGGCGCATTGCTGTCAATGTTGCTAAACTGCCGGAACTGTTGAGAGCGACTTTCAATACAGAAAAAGCCTCGCCATGAAGGCAAGGCTTCCCCCGCAACTCATCCCTGTCGAGGCAGGCCGACCTGGGCTAACTCTTATGCTGCGCGCATGTTCTTGTTGGCTAATGCGTTCACTTCGTCCAGCGCAGCCAATCTACCCCTGATACGGAACAGATTGGCTTGGTGTAGAAACCGCATTCTCGCTTCTATTGGCGCACTTTCGTCCTCTGCGATCCTCTCGTAGCAGGCCGCACGCTTCCAACACTGTTCTGCCTTGAAATCCATGAAGGCAGATTGAGCGGTATATGGTTAATGAAAGGTAAATGGGCTATCGCGTTACGCTTGACACAATCCCATCGCTGGCGTGCTGACCTTTGACGAGACGCGGCGCATTGCGGTGAATGTGGCGAAGCTTCCGGAGTTGTTAAGGGCGGAATGAAGCGGCCCCGAAGTTCAGGGGCCGGATTTGCGAAAGGCCCTAGCAGCGGTGGCAGACACGCCAGCACCGCCTCCGGTTACAGCGCCGATGGCAATGCCTAAAGGCGCGGCAATGAGAGGGTTCCACGATCCTGCTGGACTGTATCTTATCAAGATGCGCCGGGGACATGTTTGCCGCCATCCCGTCACGGGACGAGAGAGACGCGAATAGAAACGCGGCGGCGAGGCTGACGACAATCATAATTGCCTTCGTACGCATGCGACCCTCCCTTTGTGACCGTTTCCCACTTTTTCGAATGAGCTATCTTACCACACACTGCTTAGCCCGAACAGGCGCGGCGCATTGCTGTGAATGTTGCTAAACTGCCGGAACTGATAGGCGCAAAGTGACGAAGCCCTTATCTATATTAGCAGTTGGGTCCTGCTGGTAGGCTGAGGGTTAGCAGGATCGGGGGGCGCTTCATGAGCATTAGGGGCCTTTTTTGCGCTGGTCCTACTTGGGCTTCTTTCAGCATGCGCTCAGCGCGCGGACAGCGGCGTTTTACACTTAGGACCTTAGACTTACAGAGTTCAAGTCGCCCGCGCACCAGCCATTGGAGGGGGTGTAGAGGCTCAGCGTGTTGCATTAACGCAAGCACGCGAATACTGCGCTCGTCAGCAAAAGGATTTCATCGTCGTCGGAACACAAAAGTCGGGCGTGTCAAACCCGGACACGCACTTTCAAGTCGATTTTCGGTGCCTCCAGCCCGGCGACCCCGGTCTGGCTCGCCCAACGCTCGAGCCCGTGCCTGACATCGTTATTGAGCACCGACGCTGAATAGCGAGCATGCGCTCGGCGGGCCGCATGGCCTCCCGCTCGCCAGAGGGGATCTCAAATGAGAAAGCATCTGCTCACAGCTGCGCTGTTGGCATCGGCTGCCTCCGCACATGCCGCTCCGACCGAACAGGTCTTCAATAACATGTCACACGAAATGATCGAGTGTGCCGTGTACTACAGCATTGTTGTCGTCGCGGTGACGAAGGCCAACAAGACCGACACCGCGCATAAGTATCAACAAGCAAGCGATAAAGCCCTTGGGTTGGCGTCGAAATACGGTGACGCCGCCGGGCTTAAACAAGAAACGTCGGTCGCCCGCTACAAAATGTCGGCGAAGGCCATGCGCCAGCAAATTGGCGATGATCTCTCGAACATTTCTATACTTATGGGTGAACACCACGAGCTTTGCGGTGCGGCACTCGAAAATCCAGAAGGGCGCTTTGAATTCTGGACCAGAAAACTAGGGGTGCGTTAATTCGCGCATGGTCGCAGTCTGTCGCGGGCCTGGCTCCGCATCGAGGGAAGCGCACATCGCCGGCGTGCTGACCTTCGATGAGGCGCGGCGCATTGCTGTGAACGTGGCGAAGCTGCCTGAGCTGTTGCGGAGCGAGACAGATAGGGCTGAATGACGCTACCTGAAAGACTGGTCTTAATGGCAGTGATCTTTGCCATCCTTATTGTGGTGGGTGCGCCTTTCCTGCTCTGCTGATCGGTGGGGTGCAATAGCCTAACTGTGGCGCATGACCCCAGGCTGCTATGCTTGATTTCCGATAAGCATTCCGTAAGGACTTTGGCGAAAGCTGTCAGGCGGCCCGTCCTGCGCGGGCTGCCGTCCCCATGTATTGCGTAGACGGCGTTGGGAAGCGGCCTCAGGACGACTTGTCTTGGGGTCGTTTCTCTTTGCGGGCCGCGATGAGGAGCGGCGCATCGCTGTGAATGTTGCTAAGGTGCCTGAGCTGTTGGGAGCAAGTTCATGGCCACGATCACAGACTTGAACAAGTTTCGAGAGCGTCTGCAGCAGCAGTTCGCGGATGACATCGTTGATGCAGACAGAAACCCTGATGACGACAGAGAGCGCGACAAGCTACTCCAAACATTGAACCACTCCTCGCTCTCTATGTGGTTCTCGTGCAGACGCTTGCATCGATTGACAGCGACAGCGAACGTCAAAAGTTCACAGGTCAGTTCCGCAAGTGGATTAGACACGGCGTAGTCGAGGGTGCTGTTGAAGCGTTCCGGGCGCAGTCTTTTGCGGCGGCAGGGCCAACTTTCGTTTTTCACGGTAGCCCAACCGAATGAAAACACACGCCGCAGGATCTTCGGTGCGTTGGCTTCTGCCCGCTACTTTATGGGTGGTAGAGCCACGGGTTCCTGGGTGTAGACCTGACCGTGGTGAAAGCAGCCTCCAAGCGCCAAAAGCGCTGAGAAGACCGCCAAATAGGCGATGGTACGCATTACTAGCCCCCTGTACGCATTACTAACTCAAGCACAATTAGTGGCTCTTCGAACGAGATTGGTGACAAATATGCAACAGTTAGGGCATTCTCAGCAGAAGTCCCCTCTGAGAATCGCCCGACTTGGTCTGTTTACCTTTTGTTAACCATAAGCACGCTGAGGTGGCATCAATACGTAACCCTGGCAAAGCCGTTGTCCGAGAACCAGCCTTTTCCATCGTTTAGCGCCCTGCTGGCTGCTGCGGCTCTAGTCGGCAGCGCACTCGTGCTTCTGCAAATGTCATGGGATATTGTGGATATTGACAGCTTTCCGATGACGTCTCTTGTCGAATCCGAAGCTGATCGCGCGGGTATGGAGGCTGTGCTGTCTGAGGGCTCAGAACTGATCGAAGTGCAGCCTGCTGCCAATGACCAGGTCAAGACCGAGACGCAGCGATTTGGTCCAGAGCACCAGTTCGTGACGGGATGGGAAGGAGAGACGGGCAGCGTTCCGCTTGTTCAACCAACTCCTGGTTCCCGCGTCGAGCTATCAGGAGCCGAAGAGGGAGTGGGCAAGGCACCCCTGGCGATTCTGGAAGAAATGACGGATCCTCCCGCGGCGGCGTCCGTGAAGAGACAGCCTCTTGAATACGAGCCCAAAACGCCACGAACGATCGTAGCCGACGCCGGTCTTCCTCTCGATCTCGCTCAAGGAAGCCAGGATCCCGGCAGGGTTGTGTTGGCCACAACCCAGACGTTAGAGGTGGGCAAGACGGCAGAAGAGCCAGAGCCCGCGCGTGACGTCGAAGCCGAGAAGATTGGTCCAAAACGCAGCGCTCCAGTCAAGAAGCAAAGTGCCAAGCCAAATGACAACAAGCCGTCCATAGTGCAGCAAGGGCGAGGCGAGGTGGCTGTCAGCGAGCGCACCGCGAATAAGCCCACTGAGGCCAAGACAGTGGCGGGGCAAACTCGGTCTCAACAGCAGAAAGGCTCTTCGCAGCCGTTCCGCTGGAAGGCCATGTCTCTTGGCTCCACTGGCGAGACCTCTAAGGTCGAAAAAAGTGGTAACCGCAGTAGCGAGCAAGCCTACAACAAGTATGTTTGGTCGACGATCGCTCGCCATAAACCACGGGTGGGGCGAGGCGGCAGCGCGACGGTCACTTTTGCAATTGGTACAAACGGGATGCTCCGTAGCGTGAGCGCCAGCCGATCCAGTGGGGATGCCCAACTGGATCGCCTCGCCATTGCGAGCGTGCGCAAGGCAGCACCCTTTCGTAAACCACCGTCTGGTTTAGGGAATTGTCCCTATACTGTACGCATCTATTTTAAGTAATTCACGCTTCGGGTCTGTTCCGGGCTGGCAATTCCATCCAAGCGTTCCGAGCGACGTCGTTATCGGCGGGCAGTACGGCGCTGGCGCATAATTGCGGAGGATTTCGCCCGTCTGTTGACCCGCTGACAAGCGCCGCGCCGCCGTTTAGATGCTTGTTGGCCTGACTGCGACCCTAGCGAGCAGCTGCTCACTGTTGCAGTTTGATCACCACTAGCATGCACAAAAGTGCTTCACTGACAGCACGCAATAGGTGGGGTTCGTGATGGGGATCAATGCGGCATCGCGCTTTGATTCTGGTTCAACGGCCCCATAATTTTATTTGGGCCGCAAAGTACTCTTCGATTTTGATTTCGGCTCGCGGTTCAGCATGGGGGTGCTTGCCTAGATCATGGGGGTAAGGGAATGCTCAAAAGCACGAGGAGAGCGATGTTGAAGTGTTTGAAGTTTCAGGATTGATCAAGTGGTTCGACGCGTCCAAGGGCTATGGATTCGTGATCCCGGATAACAATCTTCCTGAGGTCTTCGTGCATGTCGACTGTCTTCGCAGCGCAGGGTTTCAGACTGCCCCTGAAGGAGCGCGCGTGGTCTGCGAAGTGACCAGAGGTGAGAGAGGTCTTAATGCACTTCAAATGCTAAGCATGGACGTTTCTACAGCTGTACGTCCGTCAGAGCTGCCACAACGTACCTATGTCGCTGTCGCGGCAGAAAGTGGGTGGGAAAGAGCGACCGTCAAGTGGTTCAATCGACTGCGAGGCTTTGGCTTTCTTACGCGCGGTCCTCTGACACCTGATATCTTCGTGCATATCGAGACAGTGCGACGGTTTGGTTTCACCGAACTCAGGGCCGGGCAAACGGTCTGGGTCCGTTACGGGAGCGGATCGAACGGACTGGCCGCGGCTGAACTCAAGATTGATGGCGAGCCGGACCCACTTTCTCACTGACGGCCAACGAGAAAAGTCGTCTGGCGACCCTCGAAGTCACCTGGGCCGATATTGACGGCTTCTCGCTCGGCGGCAACACCGTGACCTTCGACGACCGCCAATGTCAGAGGCCGCGTGGGTGCCCGTGCAGGCACGACAATGCAGGCTTGGGAAGGGACAATGATGGAGCCCTTCGTCATCGGCAGCCTGTGGGGCAACTTCACCGACGACAATCAGGCAACGCTGGTCTCGACAGGCCGCACATTCCGCTGCCAGGACAATCTCGACGACGTTTGGGGCGAGGTCTCGGGCGGTGTGAACTTCTTCAACTTCTCGCAGACCACATCCGTGTTCGCCAAGGTCGATGTGACCTTCGGAGACGACGTGTCGGGCGTCGGCGGCAAGGCGGGTATGCGCGTCGCTTGGTAGGGCTGCTCGCTTCGAGACCAATGTCCGTTCTTAGCACTTGGCGGGCTCTTTGAGCGGGCTCGGCTCACATCCGCCATCGGGGGTAAAGCGGCACCCCGCAAATGGTTCAACTGATGTTTTTAAGTGCACGGCCTAGCGCGCTGCTTTCTAGCCTGTGTTCTAGGTAGGGTCTGTCCCCATAGTCTGGCGGGCTAACAATCGTCCTCACCAAGAAGATCACATCGCAGTCCTCCTCGCTGACATTGAGTTCAGCCAGTCGGCGCTCAAGTTTCCTTGCCTTCATCTGATCGATGACTTCGTCGTCGACTTCACCCTCCTCGAAGGTACCGACGTCAATGACGATTAGCCGACGCGTGTTTATGCCTTTCGCGGCTTCCAAGCGTTGCAGCCTTCGACGGTGACCAGCAGTGTTCATGGTTGCTCTCATGCCTGTTATTTCAGGAAATCGGCGCTCATCGACCCGCGCTCTGGCTCTCGAGCCGCTCCAATCGCGCCTCGAAATCAGCCGCCTATAGCGTGCGCGCGTAGGTCTCAACGATTTTCGTTAGGTCGCCTGCTTCCGACGGTGTCAGATCACCGGATGAAGCGGCTTCAACTATTGCTGCCGATGCAGCAACGGCGTCACTGGCCTTCTTCATCTTCGGCAAACTGAACTGGATATGCCTGTCCTTCCGGGCCGGCGCGATGCGGTCGAGACAAATGCGGATTGCGGTCATGTCGCCGGCTTTGGCTCTCTCGATGGCGACGCGCGTGATCGTTTCGCCTTCGCCGTCGAGCAGTTTCTCGATGGCCAGCGTGGTCTTGTGCCGCGAGCCTTTGGGTCGGCCTTTTTTGTTCCCACTCTGTCCGGGCTTGAACCGCGTGTTTGCTGCCATCGTTTTTATCCGCTTCTAAAGCGTGAAGGAGTGCCCGTCGTCCCGCCTCCACAAGCAGTCGCGTCGCGCGTGTATTTCTTCACTCTATAACTGTCTAGTCAGTGCCCAATGGTGAGGTCCGGAGCGAGGCAGTTTGGCAGCGGCTTCGGTATTGACTGTAGACCGGTGCTTGCCCGTCTTCCCGTCGCGGATCTCGACCCGGCCCTTGATGCCCCGGGCCAGCAGGGCGCGGGCAAGGTCAGGCTCGGGGTCGCGGCTGTCGGTGACGATTAACTCGCCATCGAACAGCACGTCATAGGCGTACCAGTGCTTGTCGCTTGGCTTGTTCTTGGCGACCAGTTCGACCGAGAGGAATTTGCGGCACGTCATGGCGCGCCCTCGCGGTGGGCGACCACAAGGTTTGCCAATGTTGGGAGAAGCCTTTTACGGGCAACAACGCGCTTTGTAGGGGTTTGCCAACCTAAGTGACTGACTTTTCTAGGTGAAGCCAGACCGTCCGGCTCCACCATTTCCATAACGTCGGACGTTTTGTCTCAGTCGCCCTTGTCTGCGCCGTCTTTGCCCGCGTCGCCCTTGCTCGCGTGGTCTTGGGTCGGCTCCGAGGGCTTGAGGGGCTTGTGCTCCTGAAGGTTGCCTTCAGCGTCACGCACCCTGAAGAACCAGCCGACGGCCGGGATCAGCATGACGCCGGGGATGAAGCGCACGCCATTGGCGACGATGCGGTTGAGCCAGCCCTCGATGATCACCCAATTGCCGCGCATGAAACGCCGGTAGGCGGCTTCGGCGAGTACTTCCGGCGTCATCCGTGGATAATAGACCATGTACCGCGCGTACTCGGCGCCCGCCTGGTCGTGGATGGTCGTCTCGATGGGGCCTGGGGTCACGACGCACACACGTACGCCTGAGCCGAAGACCTCCCAGGCCAGCGACCGGCTGAAGGAAATCATGAAGGCCTTGGTCGCCGCGTAGGTCCCCTGATAGGGCACCGGCATGAAGCCCTCGACCGAGGCCACATTCAGCACGCCGCCTTTGTCGCGCGCGAGCATGTCGGGCAGGAAGCGGCGCGTGAGATCGACCACGGCACGCACATTGAGATCGGCGAGTGTGAGCAGCTTCTCCCAATCTTGGTCCTGGAAGAAGCCCGCCGTCATGATGGCGGCGTTGTTGACGAGAGATTCGCAATACAGATCGTTTTGCTCGAGCGCATTCGCCAGCGCGTCGCAACCCTCCCGCGTGGAGAGATCGCAGGCGGCGTGATAGACGGGAACGTCGTGCGCGGAGGCGATCTCGCTGGCGGCTTTCTGAAGCGCGGCCTCGCTGCGCGCCACGAGAAGAAGCGTATGTCCGTGCTTGGCGAACTCGTCCGCCAACGCGCGGCCGATGCCGAGTGTGGCGCCGGTGATGACGGCGGCAGGCGCAAGCGGCTGCTTTCTTTCCTCAGCTGGGCTCATGTCCATCCACTGCCACTTTCTTGGCGCTCAATACGTCCAGGCGCACCGCGCGGCAAGCAACCACCGAACACATATTGTTGCAAGCGGCTCCCGGCCAAAATGCCGATAACCGTCATATCTTCAATGGATTGGGGGCGGCACGGGGGGCGCGTTAGACTGATCTGGCCCATGTCACCCATGTGTTTCCTGTCACCTGGAAAGTGCTGCGTAATGTCTCCAATTCGTTGCTTGCATCTGCCCCTCCTCGGGGCGCTCAGCCTCGCCGGTGTTGCCGGCATTGCCCCTGTCTGTGCTGCCTCAAGCCTTGGCGAGGCCGTGAAGGCAGCTGATAGCAAATATCTCGAAGCGCCGGAAATCGGCATGGTCGATGAATCGCCAAAAATCATAGCCGGCGGCGGCGAAGATGGTCTCCCGCCGCTCGACGACGAAGTTTCGCTCGGCCGCTTGCGCGTAACCTTGACCTATGTCGAGGAAGAGCCCCAGCCGGAAAAGAAGCCGAGCGCCCATGAGCTGCCCGATGAGGCCGGCGAGGCACCGGCGGCGGACGTGGTACCAGGGGAGGAACCGGTCGCGGCGGAGGAAATCCCTCTCGGGGACATCCCTGAGGAGGCGATGCTCCCAGGCGAGTTCGATCTTGGCGAGACGGCATGGCGCAGGGCGGTGGTGACCGTCCATTTCGACGATCCGAACCCGAAGCCTGTGGAACCCGAAGTGACGGACGCCGATCCCTCGGAGACCTATACGGATCAGCCACAGGGCGCGGCGGACGAGGCAGTGCCCGAGGACACCGCAGCCGCAGCGCCGATTGGCCCGCGTGTCGTGGCCACGCTTCAAGGCCCGAGCGCCGGCGTCTCCGATCCGCCGGTCAGCATCCAAATCGCCGAGCTCGATCCCAACAATCCCTATCCGGAAGTGGTGGTGTCGTTCTTCACCGGCGGTGCTCATTGCTGTTCGTCGACGCGCGTCGTGACCAGCAACACGGACGGCTCCGATTGGTCCACGCTCGACGTCGGAGAGTTCGACGGCGGCCCCATGCTCGCGGTCGATCTCGATAAGGACGGCACCTATGAGTTCGAGACTCGGGACAACGCCTTTCTTTATGCGTTTGCTTGCTATGCCTGCTCGCAGGCGCCACTCCAGCTGCTGGCGATCGAGGACGGCAAGATCAAGGATGTGAGCGCCGCGGAGCGGTTCAGGCCGGCGCACGCCGCCTGGCTCAAGAACATGATCGTTGGCGTGCCGGAGCAGGAGGTGAACGGCTTTCTTGCCGGCTATGTGGGCCAGAAGGCCAGGCTCGGCGAGGGTCAGCAGGCTTGGGACCTGATGCTGAAATATTACGACCGCAATACCAATTGGGGGCTGGAGATTTGCGGTACGGAACGTGACGAGAACGGAGAATGCCCGGGTGAGACGCGGCAAGTCTCGTTTCCGCAGGCGCTCGAACGTATGCTTAAGAAAAATGGATATAAGATAGGCGGCTGAGCCCAAACTCCCTGATTTCCAACAGGAACGATTGGGGGGTGGGCGCTGTTTGCCCTACCTGGCGCCGCTCATTGGCTGCCGGGACGGCTTTACGCGTTTTTCAAGGAGTAGGGCGCATGGCACCCCGCGCTTTCTGGACCGGCTATTTGCGGCTGTCTCTCGTCAACATTCCGGTCAGGCTCTACACCGCCACGGCGTCGGAGCGGTCGATCGCCTTTCACCAGATCCATGAGCCGACCGGCGAGCGTATTCGCTATCAGAAGGTCGCGCCGAGCGTCGGGCCCGTCGAGAACGAGGAGATCACCAAGGGCTACGAGTACGAGAAGGGCAAATATGTCCTGATCGACCCCAAGGAGATCGACGAGCTCAAGCTCGAATCGAAGCAGACCATCGATCTCGCGCGTTTCGTGGACGACGACGCCATCGACCCGCGCTACTTCCAGACACCCTATTATCTGATGCCCGACGGCGACATGGCCGGCGAGGGTTACGTCCTGCTCCATCGCGCGCTGAAAGAAACGAAGAAGGTCGCGGTCGGCCAGTTCATTCTGCGCGGCCACGGCAACATCGCGGCGATCAAGCCGTTCGAGAAGGGGTTGCTGCTCGAAGTGCTGCGGCAGGAAAACGAGATTCGCTCCGCCGACACGCTGTTCGACGAAATTCCCGCCGTCAAAGTCGACAAGGAAGCGCTCGATCTCACCAAGGAGTTGATCAAGCGAAAGTCCGGCAAGTTCGAGCCCGGCCAGTTCAAGGACGAGTATTACGAGGCTGTGTGGGAGTTGATCCAGGCCAAGCTGGAGGACCGCGCGCCCGAGATCGTCACCGAGGAGCCGGGCGGCGCCAAGGTCATCAACATCATGGACGCGCTGAAGAAGAGCGTGGAACAAGGCAAGGGCAAGAGCACCGCCAAGGGCACGGACAAGGGCACGGACAAGTCGGCCGGCAAGAAGGCCTCGTCCTCGCGCGCCACCAAGAAGACAACCCGCACGCCGAAGCGGAAGTCGGCTTAAGGGCATGGCGCACGCGCGCAGCGAGGATCCGCTTGCCACCTACAAGGCGAAGCGGGACTTCGGCAAAACACTTGAGCCGGGTCCAAAGCGTGCGCGCAAGACCGGCAACAGCTTCGTCATTCAGAAGCACGCGGCGCGGCGCACCCATTTCGATTTCCGGCTTGAACATGACGGCGTGCTGAAGAGCTGGGCCGTGACCAAGGGCCCGAGCCTCGATCCTGCCCAAAAGCGGCTGGCGGTGCGCACCGAGGATCATCCACTCGAATATGGCGGGTTCGAAGGCGTCATCCCCAAGGGCGAGTATGGCGGTGGGCCCGTCATGATCTGGGACGAGGGCACGTGGGAGCCCATCGGCGACCCGGACGAGGGGCTCAAGAAGGGCGACCTGAAATTCCGGCTCAACGGCAAGCGGCTAAACGGCGACTATGTGCTGGTGCGCATGAAGAAGGACCGCACGGGCGGCGAGCGCGAGAACTGGCTCCTCATCAAGAAGCGGGATGACTACGCGGGCGACGGCGACGAGCCGACCGAAGACCACGACACCAGCGTGAAGACCGGCCGTACCATGGACGAGATCGAGACCGGCGCCGACTCCGCCGTGTGGTCCTCCAACAAGGCTCAAAAAAAAACTTCAAAGCCTGGCGCGGGAAGAGCAAAGCCAAAAACAAACGGTCGCGGACAGGCGTAAGCGCCGATTTCGTCGAGCCGCAGCTTGCCACGCTGGAAACCCAGGCGCCTACCGGCGCGAGCTGGCTGCACGAGCTGAAATATGACGGCTACCGCATCGAGGCACGCAAGGCTGGTGACGAAGTCACCCTGTTCAGCCGCAGCGGGCTAGATTGGACAGTCCGTTTTCCGGCGATCGCCAAGGGAATTTTGACGCTGCCCTGCGAAAGCGCGCTGTTCGACGGCGAGGCCGCCTACGTGCTGCCGTCCGGCGTGACGGACTTCAAATCGCTTCAGGAGCACATCGACAAGCCCGATCCGGCGATCCGCTATTTCGCCTTCGATCTTCTGTCTCTCGACGGCAAGGATCTGCGCAAAGAGCCGCTCATCGAACGCAAGGAGCGCTTGCGCAAATTGATGGCGGCGAAGGGTGTGTCAGACTTTCTCATCTATTCGGATCACGTGGTGGGCGACGGTGCCGCCTTCTTCGAAAAGGCATCCGCCGCCCATCTCGAAGGAATCATGTCGAAGCGCGCCGACGCGCCCTATCGTTCCGGCCGTACCAAGAGCTGGCTGAAGGTGAAATGCACCAAGGCGCAGGAGTTCGTCATCGGCGGCTACGCCAAGTCCGACGTGCGCGGGAAACCGTTCTCCTCGCTGCTGCTCGGGACCTATGACGGCGACAAGCTCATCTATGCCGGCAAGGTCGGCACCGGCTTCAACGCGCGCGATCTGAAAGCGGTTGCCGCGCGGTTCAAGCCCCTCACCCGCAAGACAACCCCGTTCGCCGAGATTCCGAGTTCGGAGCGCAAAGGCGCGGTGTGGCTTAAACCCGAACTCGTCTGCGCTGTGAACTTCACGGAGTGGACGCGAGACGGGCGCCTGCGCCATCCGAGCTTTCAGGGCTTGCGCGAGGACAAAACCGCCCGCGCGGTGGTGCGCGAGAGCAATGAGACTCAGGAGGCCGCGATGGCCACGAAGACCAAGACTGCGAAAACGAGCGACGTCAGTTTCGGCGACACCACGCTGACGAGCCCGAACAAGGTGCTCTACCCGGAGATCGGTTTCACCAAGCTCGATCTCGCCCGCTATTACGAGACGGTGGCGCAGGCGATGCTGCCTTACGTGGCCAACCGGCCGATCAGCCTGGTGCGATGCCCCGAAGGCCTCGACGGTGAGCGCTTCTTCCAGCGTCACGCCATGAAGGGCATGAGCAAGGCGATCAAACAAATCCCGATCCCGGGCGGCGAGACGAAGAAGCCCTATCTCTATATCGACGATGCGGAGGGGCTGTTCGCGCTCGCGCAAATCAGCGCGCTCGAGATCCACGACTGGGGCGTATCGCTTAAAGCTCTCGACAAGCCGGACCGGCTCGTCTTCGATCTCGATCCGGATGAGGATCTCGACTTCGCGGTGTTGCGTGCTGCGGCACAGGAAGTGCGCGACTTCCTCGCCGACCTCGGTCTGAAGAGCTTCCTG
This sequence comes from uncultured Alphaproteobacteria bacterium, assembly GCA_963825655.1. GTDB lineage: Bacteria > Pseudomonadota > Alphaproteobacteria > Rhizobiales > Methyloligellaceae > Methyloceanibacter. The sequence goes on along the minus strand of CAWGTS010000005.1, from coordinate 230,901 downwards.
AAGGCGACCGGCGGCAAGGGGCTGCACGTAGTCGCGCCGCTCACGCCGAAGGCCGGCTGGGACGAGATCAAGGAATTTTCCAAAGCCGTTGCCGACGCACTCGTGACCGCGCGCCCCGACCGCTACACCGCCAACCCGCTGAAACGTACGCGCGTGGGCAAGATCTTCGTCGACTATTTGCGCAACCAGCGCGGCAGCTCCGCAATTTGCAGTTTCTCGACCCGCGCCAAACCGGGAGCGCCGGTTGCGACGCCGCTGCGTTGGGAGGAGCTGAATCGGATCGATAGCGGTGCGCCCTATACGGCCACGACGCTGCCGGCGCGTCTCAAGCGGCTCAAATCGGACCCGTGGCAAGAGTTCTTCACCACGCGCCAGTCGGTCACGGCAAAGGCCCGCAAAGCGCTTGGGCTTGGCAAGCCTTCTGGCTAAGGCTTCTGGCTGGGGCTTCGTGTCGCGAGGCGTCTTGCGCTCGATCAAGGCCGCGGACATCCCCCTCGCCTCCAGTCCTTCGCTATTCTCGGTTCTCACGGCGCACCAGCATGCATGACCTTTACCCCTGGCTGATCTTGATCGCGCTCGGCGCCTTTCACGGGCTCAATCCAGCCATGGGCTGGTTCTTTGCCGCGGCGCTCGGGCTCTATCGCAAGAGCCGGCGCGTAGTGCTGATCTCGCTGATCCCCATCGCGCTTGGCCATGCGCTGGCGATCGGCGTCGTGGTGTTCGCGGTCATCGGACTCGGCACGGCCATCGACGCGGCAACCTTTCGCATCGTCTCAGGTGTCTTGCTGATCGCTTGGGGCCTCTATCATTGGTTCCGCGGCCATGCGCATCACTTCCATATCGGCGTGACCACAGGGATGCTGGGACTTGGCGCATGGTCATTCCTCATGGCCACGGCCCATGGCGCGGGCATGATGCTGATCCCCGTGTTGATGCCGATGGAACATGCTCACCATGCGGGCCCGGCGGGGGCGCATGCCGGCCACATGATGGTTACCGGCTCGTTCGGTATCGCGGCGCTGGCGGTGCTGGTGCACAGCCTGGCCATGCTGATCGTCACCGGAGCGATCGCGCTTCTCGTCTACCAATCGGCGGGCTTCGATGTGCTCAAGCGCAGCTGGCTCAATCTCGATCTCGCCTGGACGCTTGCCCTGATCGGCATGGGCGCTTGGCTGTTGCTCGTCTGAACGCGCGGCGAAGGCGCGGACGGACGCCTAGTTTTTGGCGGAGAAGGGGGGAAGAACGAGGAGCGGTTCACTTCTCCGCCGCCACGAGCGCCGGCGTCTTCACCGCGCGCAGGCGGTTGTGGATATCCGTGGCGGCAATGGCGGCCTCGCCCTGCGCCACGCTGATCTGGTTGAGGCCGCGCACAAGATCTCCCGCTGCGTAAAGGCCGTCGAGACTCGTCTGCTGATGGTCGCTGACTTCGAGGCATCGGGCGTGGTTGACCGCGGCACCCGCGTCCCGGGCAAGCGCGCTTTGCGGCGATGTGCCGAGCGCGGAGTAGACAACGTCGAAGCGCCACTCGGTGCCCCCGACGTCGAAAGCCTCGATGACATCATTCTCGATGACCACGCTGTCGATCGAGGATTCGATGAGGTCGACATTGGCCGCGCGCAGCTCGCGCCGGTCTTCGCTCGAAAGAGCGACCTCCTCGCGAATGTGGATCAAGGTCACGTCCTCGGAATAGGAGCGCAGGAATAAGGCCTCGCGCACCGAATGACTGCCGCCGCCGATCACCCCGATCTTCTTGCCGATAACCTCGTAGGCGTCGCAGATCGGACAGATACGCAAGAGCCCCCGCTCGACGGCGTGGTCGACGCCCGGAAGTTCGGGGTCGTGATCGAGGACGCCAGTCGCAAGCAGAACGAAGCGGGCGCGGATGCTCGTGTCGCCGACAGAGACCTCGAACAACCCGTCCGGGGTTTTGCAGAGGCCGGTCACCACGCCCTCCTGAAACTTGGCGCCATACTTTTCGGCCTGGGCGTGAATGCGGGCGATCAAGTCCGGTCCCTCAATGCCACGGGGAAAGCCCGGATGGTTATGGGTGCGCGGAATGCGCCAAGCCCGGCTTTGGCCGCTTTCCACGACCAGCACGTTTCGGCGAAAGCGGCCAAGATAGATTGCGCCGGTGAGCCCCGCCGGACCGCCACCGACAATCACGGCGTCCCAGATCATGTCCCCTTGCTTCGTCGCCATGGCCGTTCCCTTTTTGTGCCGCGCGCGCTATAGTCGGCCTATTCCATCAACAAATCGAAAGGAGGTGATCCAGTGTCTCATTGTCATAGCCTGCGGTCTGAGGGCTTCGCGACCTGGATGCTCGCCTCTTACAAGGTCTAAGGCGTTCAGCGACGCTTGAAGCGGTCTCTCTGACCGCGGCCGACAATGGAAGGGCTGCCCCAAGCGGGGCGGCCCTTCTTTTTTGCCCAAAATCTGGGCTTCGGGTGGCCCCGGTCATTGAAGAATTTTTCAGACCCTGTCGGCCATGGTGGCGGCATGGTGGGGGCACGTATTGCGTATCTGGCCGGTCTGCTCGCGGTCGCATGTCTTCTCGAGGCGTGTGGTGCCGGCGGCGTTCCGCGTGAAGACCGCGCCGAGTGGCGCGACAAGGCCGAGGCCCGATGCATGGCCTCGGGAAGCGTGCGTGCGTCCTCTTACGTGCAGCAAGTCTCCAGCGTGAGCGGACCTAGTGCTTGCGGCATCCGGGCGCCTCTCAAAGTTTCCGGCGCGCTCGGCGGCCGGGTGCGGATCACGCCCACGGCCACGATCGGCTGCCCGATGACGGCGGGTCTCGATCGCTGGATCAACAACTCGGTGCAGAAGGCGGCCTATCGCCAATTCGGCAAGCCGGTCGTCGAGATCAAGCAGATCGCGTCGTATAGCTGCCGGGGCCGCAACGGCCGGCGTCGCGGGCCGCTGTCCGAGCATGCTTACGGCAACGCCATCGACATTGCCGCCTTCAAGCTTTCGGACGGCACGCAGATCACCGTGGTCAAAGGCTGGTGGCGCGGCAGCCGGCGGGAGAAGGCGTTCCTGAAGGAAGCATTCGCCGGCGCTTGCGCAGAGTTCTATACCGTGCTCGGTCCGGGTGCCGACCGTCACCACTACAATCATTTCCATCTCGACCTGCTGGTCACCAACGCGTCCAAGGGCCGTCACTATTGCCAGCCCAGACCAAGCCGTGGCTTTTTCGCCGCGGCTGAAGGCGACCCCGTGTCGACCGCGTCCATCAAGCCGATCCCTTTCACCGGGCCTCCGGGCGCCGACTAGGGCGGCGCGGCTTCGGGGCCCGGCCTCTGGGAGAAAAGCCCTGACTGTGGCCTCTCGGCAACTTCGCATCTGCGAAAAGGCGGTATGATCCTCACAGAGGAATCGCACCGGGAGAGCGTGACCGCAGCGCCGAGCCTTTTTGGCTTGGCACGATTGGGAGGGCACGATGGCAGCAGAATCGTTGGTGCAAATGCTTGAAGAGATCGCTGTCGGGCTCAAGGCCGGCGACGAAGAGGTCTACGGCTGGCTTCGCGAGCAGCTCAAGGAATGCGGCGCATCGGAAATTTCCGTCGAGTTGGCCATGGGCGTGATCGCCAGGCTCCTGCCCGAAGAGGCGCAAGGCAATCTCGAGCTTGCCGAGCACTATACTCGCCGCTGGGCTCACTAGCGCCGCAAAGCATCCATCCCTTAGCATCGCCCCTGGCCGCGACACGCGGAACGACTCTGCCGCCTGTTCGTTGTTGTCATCATGCGCGCTCTCCTCGTCTACAATCCGACGTCCGGCTCGGAACGCCACTCGCGTGAAAAGCTTCTCGCCCGTCTCGGCGATGCCGGGTACTCCACACGGGACTTCTCGTCCAAGGAAGATGCTTATAAGGCCGCGCTCGCCGACGGCGACGCGGACATCGTGATCATCGGCGGTGGCGACGGCACGGTCGGCAAGGTTGTTCGCAGGCTTTCCGACCGGACGATCCCGGTCGCCATCCTGCCCCTCGGTACGGCGAACAATGTCGCGCGCAATCTCGGGATCGCGGGAGAGATGGAAGCACTGGTGCCAAGGCTCCAGGACGCGCCCACCAAGAGACTCGATATCGGCTGCGCATCCGGGCCGTGGGGCGACAGGAACTTTCTGGAGTCGGTCGGTTGGGGCGCGCTGGCCAAGGTCGTCGATGTCGGGGTTTCCGACGACGCGGCGGGCGACGAGAAGATCGCTAAAGGCCGCGAATTGTTCGCCGAGATTTTGGACAAAGCGGAACCGAGCCATGTCTCCTTCGAGGTCGACGGACACCGCATCGAGGGGGAGTTCATCTTCGTCGAGATTTTGAATCTCGCCATGACCGGGCCCCGAGTGACGATCAGCCCGTCTGCGGAGCCAGGGGACAGCCTGCTCGATGTCGTCTTCCTGCCTGCGGCATCCAAACAGGACATGATCGACTGGTTGAGATCGAACCCTGAAGACACGCCGATCCCACTCACCGAGGTCAAGGCCAAGACGGCAACGCTTCACTGGCGGGACGGGCCGGTCAGGGTCGACGACGAAGTGTTCGACGCGCCCGATTCCGCAACCGAAATCAATGTCGTCATCGAATCCGAAGGACTTCGGGTCTGCGTCCCAGACGCTGAGGACTAGCTGCGGAGCGCGGCCTCAAGACGCCGCCACGCGTCTTCTTCGCCGGGCAGGCCGAAGCGCAACCATTCCGACTGCTCCTCGAAGCGGCGCACGAAGATGCCTGCACGGCCGAGGCGCTCGAATGTCTGCTGCGCCTCCGGGCTGCGGACCAAGTGGAACAGTTCGGTGTGGCCGACGCTTTCGAGCCCGGCATCCTGAAGCAGCACTTCGAGGCGGTGCGTGGCTTTTCCCAAGGACAATCGGGTTTGCTCGATCCAATCCTCGTCTCCCAAGGCCGCTTTGCCGACGGTCAGCGCCGGCCCCGAGACCGGCCAGGGTCCAAGGCTTGCGCGAAGGCGCGCCGCAAGCTCCTTAGCGGCCAAGGCGAAGCTGAGCCTGATGCCTGCGAGACCAAAGAACTTGCCGAAGGAGCGGAGCACGATGATGTTCGCCTCCTCCACGTGAGGACTCAAACTTTCGCCGCGCGGCCCTGCATCCACAAAGGCCTCGTCGACAACCAAGAGGCCGCTACGCTCGCGCTGCTTCTCGGCGATGCGAAGCAGCTCGCCCGTGCCGAAAACACGCCCGTCGGGGTTGTTCGGGTTGACCACGATGGCGAGATCGGCCTCGCCCAGGGGTGCGAGCTCCGGGACGGTGGTGACTGCGTGTCCGGCAAGCGCCGCGACGCGCGCATGCTCCGCATAGGTCGGACCCAGGATCGCGGCCCGGCCCGGGGGCACCAGGCCTGCGACCAGCGTCATCAGGATTTGGGTGCCTGCCGCCGGGACCACATTGGCCTCCGACGGCGCGGCATAGGCCGTCGCGGCGTTCCCTGTGAGCCGTTTAAGGCTTTCTGCGTCAGGCAGGCGGGCAAAATCTTCGGGCGAAGCGTGCGGGATGGGGTAGGGATGGGGATTAATCGCCGTCGACAGGTCGACGAATGGCTCGGGGGCACCGGGAAATAGCTTCCGGGCCGCGTCGAGATCACCGCCATGGCTGAGCGGCACGAATGGGTTGGGAGGAATCATGGCCGCACCGCTAGCGCTTCTCGCTTTGCTGATCGAGCTCGTCGTCGGCTATCCCGATGCACTGATGAAGGCAATCGGCCATCCGGTTACCTGGATGGGCCGCCTTATCACCTTTCTCGATACCCGGCTGAACCGCGACGGCGCCGATGCGGAGTCGCGGCGCCGGGCCGGGGCGATCGCGCTGTTCTTTCTGCTGCTGATCGTCGGCGCCATCGCCTTTGTCGTCGAGACTGCGCTGTTGCTGCTGCCATTCGGCCTGATTTTTGCCGGCATCGCGGCCAGCACATTCATCGCGCAGCGCAGCCTCTATATGCATGTGGCCAATGTCGGAGAAGCGCTCCAGCGTGGGAACCTGGAAAAGGCCCGGGAGGAAGTCGCGCACATCGTCGGACGTGACACCGCAGATCTCGACGAGGCCGGGGTGGCGCGCGCGGCCATCGAAAGTCTCGCCGAGAACTTCTCCGATGGTGTCGTGTCGCCGGTGTTGTGGATCGGACTCGTCGGGCTGACGGGCGGCGCGCTCTATAAGGCGGTCAACACGGCGGACAGCATGATCGGCCATCGCAGCGCGCGGTACGAAAATTTCGGCAAGCCCGCGGCGCAGCTCGACGACCTCGTCAATCTTCCAGGTGCTCGGCTTTCCGGCCTGCTGATCGTTGCGGCCGCCGCGCTGACAGGCGGGGCCTCGGCCGGCGATGCGTGGCGCACCATGACCAACGATGCCGCCAAACATGCTTCGCCCAATGCCGGCTATCCGGAGGCCGCCATGGCCGGCGCGCTCGGGCTCGCGCTTGGCGGGCCGCGCAGCTACGACGGCGAAGAGTCCGAAGGCGCTTGGCTTGGCGAGGGGCGCCGCGAGGCCAAGGCCGCCGACATCCAGGCCGCGCTCGATCTTTACGGCCGCGCCGACGGGCTGTTGATTGCTTTGGTCTTCGTGCTCGCGGCGCTTACCGCGATAGCGTGAGCAGGCGGTCGACATCGACATGCGCCTCCAGATGGGCGGCGAGGCGATCGAGGATCGCGTCCACCGCACTTTCATAAGCAATTTGTGGTGAGCCCGCACCGAAGCGCGCAAGCCAGGCGGCGCGCTGGCGGTCGTCGGCGAAGAGGCCATGCATATACGTGCCGATGATCCGGCCGTCCGGCGCCATGGCGCCTTCGGACGTGCCGTCCGAGAGTTGCGCAAAAGCCCGCGCGCAATCGGCGCCGTTGGTTGTTCCCATATGCATCTCATAGCCTGAGACCGGCGCGCCGTCGAAGGTCGTGCCGGTGACGGGCTCGAGGCGCTTCTCGCGCGCAAGGGTCGTCTCCACATCGAGCAGGGCGAGGCCTTGCGCGGTCCCCGGTTCCCCCTCAATGCCTTCAGGGTCATGGATGGCGCGGCCCAGCATCTGGTAGCCACCACACAGGCCGAGCACCGCGCCGCCACGGCGCAGATGCGCGGCGATATCGATGTCGAAGCCCGCTTCGTGCAACGCCTTCAGATCCGAGATGGTCGCCTTGGAGCCCGGCAGGATGACCAGGGCCGCATCGCCGGGAAGCGCCTCGCCCGGCCGCACGCGCACGAGCTCGACCGCAGGTTCCGCATCGAGGGGATCGAGATCGTCGAAATTGGCGATATGCGGCAGGATCGGGACGGCGATCTTGAGGGCCGCGCCAGGCTTTTCCTCGCGCGCGCCGTCCAGCGCCAGCGCATCCTCCGCCGGCAAACCCCGCGCCTCGCCGAAGAACGGAAAGAGGCCCAGCGCCTCCCAGCCTGTCGCCGCGGCGACAAGCGCCATGCCATGGGCAAAGAGCGATGGATCGCCGCGGAACTTGTTGACCAGGAAGCCGACGATCATCTCCGCATCGTCCGCGTCGAGCACAGCCTTGGTGCCGATCAGGCTGGCAATGACGCCGCCCCGGTCGATATCGCCGATCAGCACCACGGGCACGTCGGCCGCGCGCGCGAAGCCCATATTGGCGATGTCGTTCGCGCGCAGGTTCACCTCAGATGAGCTGCCCGCGCCTTCCACCAACACGATGTCCGCTTGGTTTTTCAGATGCGCGAAGCTCTCCTGCACGAAGCCCATTAACTCGGGTTTGAGCGCTTGATAGTCGGCGGCCTTGGCTTTGCCGTAGACGCGGCCTTGCACCACGATCTGCGCGCCGACCTCGCTCTGCGGCTTCAGCAGCACGGGGTTCATGTGGACGCTGGGGGGCACGCGTGCCGCGCGCGCCTGCAAGGCTTGCGCCCGGCCAATTTCGCCGCCGTCAATGGTCACAGCCGCATTGTTCGACATGTTCTGCGGCTTGAAGGGCACCACGTTGAGGCCGCGCGCAACAAGCGCTCGCGCCAGGCCCGCCACGATCAGCGACTTGCCGACATCGGAGCCCGTGCCCTGGAACATGAGCGCCCGGGCCGCCATGCCTAGAATTCGATGCCGGGTTGCGCCTTCACGCCGGCGGCGAAGTGATGCTTGACCAGTGTCATGTCGGTGACGAGGTCGGCGGCCTCGATCAGTTCCGGCTTGGCGTTGCGCCCAGTGACGACCACATGCAGATCGGGCCGGCGGCTCTTGAGCGTCTCGATGACCTGATCCAGCGGCAGATAGTCATAGCGCAGCGCAATGTTGAGCTCATCGAGAATGACGAGACCGAAACTCGGATCGTCCATCAGCTCGACCGCCTTGGCCCAGGCGCTCTCGGCCGCGGCGATGTCGCGAGCGAGATCCTGAGTTTCCCAAGTGAAGCCTTCACCCATGGAGTACCAAGCGACTTGATCGCCGAACTTCGCGAGCGCATCACGCTCGGCGGTGTGCCAGGCGCCTTTGACGAACTGCACCACGCCGACGCGTTGCTCACGCCCGAGCATGCGCAGCGCCAGGCCGAAGGCGGCCGTGGACTTGCCCTTGCCCGTGCCGGTATGGACGATGAGCAGGCCCTTTTCCTCGACGGTCTTGCCGGCCACCTCCTCGTCTTGCCGCTGTTTCCGGTTCGCCATCTTGGCGCGATGGCGTTCGGCCTCTTGCTCGTCGACGGACTTGGTCATGATGTCCCTTTCACAATAAGCGGCAGCCCGGCGACCATGAACACCACGCGGCCGGCATGCGCCGCGAGGCGTTGATTGAGCGTGCCTTGCGCGTCGCGGAAGCTACGGCCAAGCGCGTTGTCCGGCACGATGCCGAGACCGACTTCGTTCGAGACCAGCACCGTCGTGCCGACCCGGTCACGCAGCGCCTCTTCCAGCCGCAGCGTCACCTTGTCGATGTCGAAGGCGCCGTGCATCACGTTCGAAAGCCACAAGGTCAGGCAGTCGACCAGGACCGCTGCGCCGCGTGGTGCGGCTGTTAGCGCTTCCGGCAATTCATGAGGTGCCTCGATGGTCTGCCAGCCCGCCTTTCGGCGTGCTTTGTGCTCGGCAATGCGCGCTGCCATCTCGTCGTCATGCGCCTCGGCGGTCGCGATATAAACCCACGGCTGGGGTCGCGCGGTGATGAGGCTCTCGGCGTAGCGGCTCTTGCCGGAACGGGCGCCGCCGAGGACGAAGGTGGTCCCTTCGTCCCCGGCTGTGGCATTCGCCATCAAGTATTACGCGCCCGGGACGAGTTGCCCGATAACCGCGGCCAGGCCCACGCCGAGAACGGCGGCGCCGGCAAGGCGCGGCGCGATGCCCGTAACGTTCAGCCCCGACATGCGCCACAGCATGGCGACACCGACGGTGAGCGCGCTCTGAATAAGCACGAGGCCGAGGAGATAGGCGCCAAGCGGCGTCGGCTCCGCGCCGAAGATCGATTCGCCGTAGGCATAGCCATGGGCGAGACCGGCAAGGCCGAACAGTGCGGCCCAGCCCGCCAACGGCACGGCGCGTCCGCTTGCGATCAGAACGCCAACGATCACCACCGAGGCGGCGACGATCAGCTCGGAAGCCGGAAGATTGAAGCCGTTGACGTGGACGGCGACACCAATCGCCGAAGCGGCAACGAATAGCACCGGCAGCGCCAGGTTGAGCCCGCCGACACCAACCGCGACACCGACGGCGATGAGAAAGGCCAGATGATCGGGCCCGATGATCGGATGACCGAGGCCCGACAGAAGGCCCATGCCAAAGGTCGAAGGCATCTCGCCACCCATGACGTGGTGGGCCGAGGCCGGCACGGCCATGAGTAGGAGCGCCGCAACTGCCAGAAAAACGGTACGATGAAGCGAAGAAACGTTCATTTGATCCCCCATACGCCCTCCACCCGAGGGCACGGTTCAAGGTTAGGCGCCGGCAGGTCTCCTGGCTCGCGGGTCGACGCCTTCCCTCGGCCTTCCCGGAGATCGCTCCAGTGGCCAGTGGAGGGGTGCTCGCCGCTTACAGTTGCGGGGGCAGCCGCGGAATGGGGAAAAACCCTCACTGCGTTCCCTTCTCTCGTCCCACCTCATGCGGGAACCGACGAGCGCGACTATAGCGAGGTTCGCTTGCGCCGCAAGCTGGCGCATTGACAAAGAGGGGATGCCGCCCCTTAAGTGCCGCATCGACGGTCTCTCGAAGACGAGAGCGAACAGGGAACGCGGTACGGATTTTGGTCCAATTCCGCGGCTGCCCCCGCAACTGTAAGCGGTGAGCCCGAACCACATTGCCACTGGGAAACCCCGGGAAGGCGGTGAGGGGCTGAGACCCGCAAGCCAGGAGACCTGCCGTCGATCTGGTCGCTCGCCCGGGCGGGGTGCCTCGGTGGCGGTTAGTTCTGTGGCGAGGACCGATTTTTCGGCCAGCCATTCCGCACCCCCATCGCGACGGCCCTAAGGAGCGGCTTTAAGGGGTGACTCTCACCGAAATCGAGGCGGACGATGACACGAGCGCCCGGACCGGGACCACGGTCTATGTCTGCGTGACCTGCCGGAAGCCCGGCGACCCGGACGATGCCCCGCGGCCCGGCCTGACGTTGGCGCAGGCCACGGAAGAGGCCGCCGAGGGCACCGGAATCTCCGTTTGTCAGATCGAATGCCTGGCCAATTGCAGCCGGTCGCTGAGCGCCGCCGTCGCTTGCGATGGCGCTTGGACCTATGTTTTCGGGGGGCTCGAGGCCGACCGGGACGCCGAAGCGCTGATCGAAGGCGCGCGGCTCCTGTCTCGGGCAGAAGACGGCCTCCTGCCCTGGCGCGGCCGTCCTGACGTGCTCAAGAAGGGGCTGATCGCCCGCGTTCCGCCAATCAATTTTGCGAAAGGAGACTGAATGACGTCGCTCGCCCGCATTCCCTGCACCATCGTCACCGGCTTTCTCGGCTCGGGCAAGACGACGCTGATCCGCCACGTGCTCGCCAATGCCAACGGACGGCGGCTGGCGGTCATCGTCAACGAGTTCGGCGATGTGGGCATCGACGGCGAGATCCTCAAAGGCTGCGGCGACGAGGCCTGCTCCGAAGAGAATATCGTCGAGCTCGCCAATGGCTGCCTGTGCTGCACCGTGGCGGACGAGTTCGTGCCGGCGCTGGATCAGATCCTCGCCATGCAGCCGCCAGTCGAGCACATCGTGATCGAGACCTCCGGCCTCGCGCTGCCGAAGCCGCTGGTACAGGCCTTTCATTGGCCGGCGATCAAGAGCCGTGTCACGGTCGACGGCGTCGTTGCGGTCGTTGACGGCGCGGCCCTGGCAGACGGACAGGTGTCAGCCGATCTCGTGGCGTTGTCCGCGCAGCGTGCTGCGGACGACGCGCTCGATCATGACGATCCCATCGAAGAGGTGTTCGAAGACCAGATCGCCTGCGCCGACCTGGTGGTGCTGAACAAGCGCGATCTGTTGGATGCGGGCGGACTCGAGCGTGCCATGGCGGCCGTGACCGGGGCGCTCCCGCGGGCCGTGGGAATCGTCACCGTGGCCGATGGTAAAGTCGATCCGATGGCGCTGCTTGGCCTGGGCATTGGAACCGAGAACGACATCGAAAACCGCATGACGCACCACGACGCGGAAGAGGATCACGACCACGACGATTTCGACAGCTTCGTGGTGCCGCTTGCCGAAGTCGGTGATCCCGCGACCATCACGCAACGCATCGCGAAAGCCGCCGAAGCCCACAATATCCTGCGCGTGAAGGGCTTCACCGCCGTGACGGGGAAGCCCATGCGCCTTCTAATTCAGGCGGTCGGACCGCGCGTCAGCCATTATTATGACCGGCCTTGGGGCGCCGCCGAAGACCGCCAAGGGAGTGTCGTGGTCATCGGCCTCAAAGGTCTCGACCGCGACGCGGTCATGAAATCACTCGCCGGGTAGCGCGCATGCATCTGTTGCAGACATCCTCCACGAGCCTCGACGACATCGTCGAGCCTATCGATCTCGGCCAGACGCCGGGCGACATCGTGGTGGTGTCTTTCGTCGACAGCGATCTCGCGGGACTCGCCACCGCCTACACCGCCGAGCGCGATGCATTGCCGAGCGTGCGGCTCGCGCACTTACGCGATCTGCGTCATCCCATGTCCATCGATCTGTGGACCGACACGGTGGCGCGGCACGCAAAGGTGATCGTCGTGCGGCTTTTGGGCGGGCTTGATTGGTGGCCCTATGGGGTGGAGACGCTTTCGGCCTGCGCTCGGGACAACGGCATCGCGCTGGCGGTATTACCGGGGGAGGACCGTGACGATGCGCGGCTCTTCGAAGCCTCGACGCTTCCATCCGAAGACCTGCAAACTTTGCTCGCCTATTTCCGCGAAGGGGGTGCGCAGAATCTGCACTCTCTCCTGCGCCGCCTCGCACAGCATGCCGGCCACAAGCTCGATGCGCCGAAGCCGGCGCGCGTTCCGCGCATGGCGGGTTATTTACCGGGTAAAGGCGCCGTGCCGCTGCATGTGCTGCGCGACAAGATCGCGACCGGGCAACCGCTGATCGCAATCGTCTTCTACCGGTCGGCCCTGCTCGCCGCCGATACCGCGCCGATCGATGATCTATGCGCTGCACTTCAAGAACGCGGCCTGACGCCCGCGCCGCTGTTCGTCCCAAGCTTGAAGGACAAGGAGGCCGGCGCCTTCGTGCGCGAGACGTTGGAAGCCTTTTCGCCCGCCGCCGTTGTCACGGCCACCGCTTTCGCCGCCGGTGACGGCGTGCTGGACGCGACGGATGCGCCGGTGCTGCAAGCCATGATCGCCACCACGCGGCGCGACGCCTGGGCCGAGAACCCGCGCGGACTTGGGCCTGCCGACCTCGCCATGCATGTGGTGCTGCCCGAACTCGATGGGCGCGTGCTCGCGGGCGCGCTCGGCTTCAAGGACGCATTGCCGAAAGACGACCAGCTTGGGTTCACTGCATTCGGCAGCCGGTCCGAGCCGGACCGGATCGCAGCGGTCGCAGACAGGATCGCCGCGCTCGTGCGGCTCCAAGACACACCGCGCGAGGAACGGCGCATCGCCGTGGTGTTGCCCGACTATCCGGGCGCCGGCGGCCGCACCGGCTACGCGGTCGGGCTCGACGTGCCGGCCAGCGTGCTGGCGCTGTTGGCTGATCTCGATGATGCGGGCTACGCGGTCGATCAAATTCCTGCCGGCTCGCCGGCTCTGCTCGACAGCTTGGAGACGGGCGTGGAATCGCCGGCGTTCTCGCTGGCCGATTACGTGCGCTTACTGGCGGCGCTGCCTGCGAAAATCGCCGATGAGATCACCGCCGCTTGGGGCGAGCCTGAGAAAGATCCCGATTTTCGCGACGGCGCGTTCCGTTTCCGCGCCGCCTCGTTCGGCAATATCACCGTGGCGCTGCCGCCCGACCGCGGCTCTGCCCATGATCGCCGTGCCGACTATCACGATCCGACATTGCCGCCGCGCCACGCACTGCTCGCTTTCGGGCTTTGGCTGCAAAATGCGGTCGACGCGCACGCCCTGCTGCATCTCGGCGCGCACGGCACGCTGGAATGGCTCCCGGGCAAGGCCGTGGCGCTGACGGGTGCCTGCTTCCCGGAAGCGATCGTGGGCGCGCTGCCGGTGATTTACCCGTTCATCGTGAGCAATCCCGGCGAGGCCGCTCAGGCCAAGCGGCGCGTCGCCGCCGTCACCATCGGCCATTTGCCGCCGCCCTTGACCGGCACGGAAATGTCCGGCGCGGCCCAAGAGCTGGAGCAGCTCGTCGATGAGTACGCCATCGCCGACGGTTTGGATCGCCGCCGCCGCGATCGTCTGGCGCGGCTCATCGTCGACAAGGCGGAAGCTTCCGGCCTCGCGCGCGAGGCCGGCGTCGAGGGGCGCGAGGACAATCAGGACGCGCTCAAGAAGATCGACGCCTGGCTCTGCGACCTGAAGGACTTCGCCATCAAGGACGGGCTGCATATTTATGGGCGCATGCCGCACACCGACGATGCCGTCTGGCGCGCTTGCGCGGCGGCCGAACGCGAAGCGCTGATCATGTCGCTCGACGGCAAGCGTGTGGGCCCCGGCCCCGCCGGTGCGCCTTCAAGAGGCCGCCGCGACGTGCTCCCAACGGGCCGCAACCTTTTCACTGCCGATCCGCGCGTACTCCCGACGCCGACCGCTATGGAACTCGGCAAGCTTGCCGCAGACGAGGTAATCCGCGCCTACATGCAAAGCCATGGCGAGATGCCGCGTTCGCTGGTCATCGATCTTTGGGGCAGCGCCACGCTCAGAACCGGGGGCGAGGAGATCGCCCAAGGGCTTGCGCTGATGGGCTGCCGCCCCACCTGGGATCCGGCCACCGGCCGTGTCACAGGCATGGAGGTGATGCCGCCTGCAGTGATGGGCCGGCCGCGCGTGGACGTGACGTGGCGTATTTCCGGGCTGTTCCGGGATCTCTTTCCAGCGCAGATCGCGCTGATCGACGCCGCCGTTCAGCTTGTGGCCGACCGCGATGAGGACGATGAGGAAAACCCGTTGGCCGCCGCCCGGCGGGAAAGCGACCGCGAGGTCGCGCCCGCCCGCATCTTCGGCAACGCGCCCGGTGCGTACGGCGCGGGCGTCGAGGACTTGCTGGGGCGGGACACGCCGGATGATGCGCTTGGCGCGGCCTATCTCGCGGCGACGTCACACAGTTATGCCGGCGTGGAGGGCTTTGGCACGGCAAACCCGGGCGCATTCGCCCATCGCGTGGCGGACGCCGATCTTCTGCTCCATCTCAGCGACGATCCGAGCCGCGATATTCTCGAAGGCGCGGAGGACGTGGCCCATGTGGGCGGGTTCGCCGCCGCCGCGCGAAACCTCGGCGCCACGCCCGATCTCGTCATGCTCGACGTGACCGACCCGGCGCGCCCCCGCGCGCGGCCGCTTCCTCAAGCACTCGCACGCATCGTGCGTGGGCGGGCGACGAGTCCCAAGTTCATCCAAGGCATGATGCGTCATGGCGCGCGTGGCGCCGCCGAGCTCGCCGAGACAGTCGACCGGCTCGTCGACTTCGCCGAGACCACCGGGGCCGTATCCAGCGCGCTGTTCGACGAAGTGCACAACGCTTATCTCGCCGATGAGACCGTGCGCGACTTTCTCCTGCGCGAGAACCCGGACGCGGCGCGCGCGATCGCCGAGCGCCTTGAGGCGGCGCGAAGCAAAGGCCTCTGGCATCCCCGGCGCAACGACCTCGGCACCGAGTCAATTGCGCTCGAGACGGAGGTGGTCCTATGAGCACGCTTCGTGTTCGGGGCGCCTGCCCGCGTCTTTCCGCGCCGATGGAAACCGGCGACGGGCTCTTGGCGCGCATCGTGCCGGCCGGGCCTATGACCATCGACGCCTTTGCCGGACTTTGCGCAGCGGCGGAGACTCACGGCAACGGGCTCATGGAAGTGAGCGCGCGCGGCGGCCTGCAAGTGCGTGGGCTGACGCCGGTCTCGGCCCCGCTCTTCGCCAATACAGCAGCCAGTCTTGCGATCGACGTCTGCGAAGACCCCTCGGTGATAGGCTCTCCGCTTCCCAATGATCCCACCGCGCAGATCGATGCGCACGTGCTCGCACGCGACATCCGTAAGATGAGCGCTGTACGTGGCCTGGTGCTGGCGCCGAAGGTCTCGGTCGCGGTCGATGGCGGCGGACGGCTTCATCTCGATGCACTTACGGCTGATATCCGGCTGCGTGCGGTGCCCTCCACAGACGGACCGTTGCTACATGTTTCGCTCGGCGGGGACGCCAGCTCGGCAACACCGCTCGGACTCGTCACGGTTGAAAACGCCGCGGCGCTCGTCTCGGACCTGCTCGGGGTGATCGCCGCGCAGGAGGCGGACGCGCGCGCTTCGGACGTGCTGCGTCAAGGCAGCCTTGAGACGTTCCGAGCAGTTGCTGGAGACCGCGTGACGCCGGCGGCGCCCCTAGCGTCACGGCCGCAAGCCGAGACGATCGGGCTGCATAGACTGACAAGCGGATTGTGCGCCATGGGCGTGGCGCTGCCCTTCGGCCAGGCGCACGCTTTGGACCTCATTGCCTTGGTGCGCATGGCGAGGGCCAACGGCGCAGCCTGGATCGCCACGGCACCCGCGCGCACGCTGCTTCTCGGGCCGATCACGGAAATGGCAGCCTTCGCGCTGGCCACGGCGGCGGACAGTCTCGGTTTCATTGTCGATGCGCGGGATTCACGGCGCCGCGTCGCCGCCTGCCCCGGTGCCCCGGCTTGCGCCTCGGGGTTGATCGCCGCGCGGGCGCTTGCCGCGGAGATCGCCAATGCCTCGGCGCCCTCGGAAGACGGTATCGCCGTGCATGTTTCCGGCTGCGCCAAAGGCTGCGCGCATCCGGCGGCCGCTCCCCTGACGATTGTCGGCACCGAGCAAGGCTGTGGTCTCATTCATGGCGGGCCTGCGCGTTCGCGGCCCGACACGTACATCGATGAAAGCACCGTCGTGGCCGAGGTCGTGCGCTTGACGTCGCCGGAGACTACCGATGCTTAAGCAGCAGAACTATATCCGCGATGGCGCTGCGATCTACGAACGCTCCTTCGCCATCATCCGCGAAGAGGCGGATCTGGCGCGCTTCTCGGACGCACAGGCCGATGTCGCCGTGCGCATGATTCATGCCTGCGGCCGAGTCGATGCGGCGGCCTCGATCGACTTTTCGCCGGACTTCGTGCACGCCGCGCGCGGCGCCTTGCAGAACGGCGCGCCGATCTTCTGCGACGCGCAGATGGTGTCCCATGGCGTCACGCGCGCCCGGCTGCCGGCGAACAACGACGTGATTTGCACGCTGCGCGACGAACGCGTGCCGGCGCTCGCCGAGAAACTTGGCACCACGCGGTCTGCCGCGGCGCTCGAACTGTGGCGTGACCGTCTCGAAGGCGCAGTTGTCGCCATCGGGAATGCGCCCACCGCCTTGTTCCATCTGCTGGAGATGCTGAGGGCCGGCGCGCCGAAGCCGGCGGCCGTGCTCGGCATTCCTGTCGGCTTCGTCGGCGCGGCAGAATCCAAAGACGCGCTCGCGGAGAACGCCTATGGCGTGCCCTGGCTCGTGGTGCGCGGGCGCATGGGCGGCAGCGCCATGACGGCGGCGGGACTCAACGCGCTCGCCAAGGAGGGCATATGACCGGACGGCTCATCGGCGTCGGCGTCGGCCCGGGCGATCCCGGCCTGCTCACGCTCAATGCCATCGACGCGCTGAAGGCGGCCGACGTGGTCGCCTATTTCGCCAAGGCGGGCAATGAGAGCAATGCGCGGGCCATCGTGGCGGACCATCTCAACGGCGCCGAGGAACTGCCCCTGCTCTATCCCGTGACCACCGAGATCCCGAAAGAGCACGCCGGCTATCGCGATGCGATCCGCGATTTCTATGACGTCTCGGCCGCCGCCGTCGCCTCGCATCTCGACGACGGGCGCACCGTCGCCGTCCTGTCCGAGGGCGATCCTCTGTTCTATGGCTCGTACATGCATATCCATGTGCGTCTCAGCGATCGCTACCCCACCGAGGTCATTGCCGGGGTGACCGGCATGTCGGGCTGCTGGTCCTCGGTCGGCGCGCCGATGACCCAAGGCGATGACGTGTTCACGGTGTTGCCGGCGACGCTGCCCGAGTACGAGTTGGAGCGCCGCTTCGCCGATGCCAACGCCGCCGTAGTGATGAAAATCGGCCGCCACCTCGCCAAAGTGCGCCGCGCGCTCGACCGCGCCGGGCGTCTCGACCGCGCCATCTATGTGGAGCGCGGCACCATGGCGAACGCGTCGGTGATGAAGCTCACCGACAAGCTCGATATGAGGGCACCCTATTTCGCCATCGTGCTGGTGCCGGGCTGGGAGGGCCGCGCATGAGCGGACGGCTCTCCATTGTCGGGCTAGGGCCCGGCGACGATCGCTATCTGACGCCGGAGGCGCGGCACGCGCTCAATGAAGCTGACGCGCTCTACGGCTATGGGCCTTATCTCGACCGGGTGCCGGTGCGCGAAGGCCAGGCGCGGCATGCCTCAGGCAATCGCGTCGAAGGCGCGCGCGCCGAGGCCGCGCTGCGCGAGGCGGCCGGCGGCACGCAGGTGGCCATGGTCTCCGGCGGCGATCCCGGCGTGTTCGCCATGGCGGCCGCCGTATGCGGGGAGATCGAAGCGGGCCCCGCAGAGTGGCGCGCGCTGGATGTGGCCGTGGTGCCGGGCATCACCGCGATGCTGGCCGTGGCGGCAAGAGCCGGCGCGCCCTTGGGGCATGATTTCTGCGCCATCTCGCTGTCGGACAATCTCAAGCCTTGGGACCTCGTGGAGACGCGTCTCGCGGCGGCGGCGCAGGCCGGGTTCGTCATCGCGCTCTACAATCCCATCTCGCAAGCCCGGCCTTGGCAGCTCGGCCAAGCTTTCGCGCTGCTCGCCCGGCATCTTGCGCCTTCGACGCCCGTGGTGTTCGGCCGCGCGGTGGGCCGCGACGAGGAGGCGCTGACCGTCACCAGCCTGGACAAGGCGGCCAATACGAAGGCCGACATGGCCACGCTGGTCATAGTCGGCTCGCCGGAAACGCGCGTCATTCCGCGCGACGGCAAGACGTCGCTCGTTTACACGCCGCGGGTCGCGGCAGCAGTGATCGCATGATTGAGCCAAGCCAACGCGTCCTCGACCGTCTCGACGGATGCGGCCTCCGGCAGCGCCGGGCGCTTCACCATGACCACCGGCAGATGCAACGCCCGCGCACCGGCGATCTTGCCGTAGCTCGCGTCGCCGCCACTATTCTTGGCGACGATCACATCAATGCGGTGGCGCTCCAGCAACGCGCGGTCGTCCGCTTCGTTAAAGGAGCCGCGCGCGGTGAGATAGATCGCGTGCGGTACGGCGAGCGGCGGATCGACGGGATCGACACTGCGCACGAGGTACGTGTGTTGCGGCGCGCGTTCGAACGGCGCGATCTCCTTGCGGCCCAACGCGAGAAAGGCGCGGCGGGGCGCGGCGCCAAGAGCCTCGACCGCATCGGCGATAGTCTCGACTTCGATCCATTGGTCGCCTTGGGCTTTCCCCCAGGCCGGACGCCGCAGGGCGAGCAGCCGCACGCTGGCCAGCTCCGAGGCGCGGGCGGCATTGGCGGAGATCTGCGCGGCGTAAGGGTGCGTGGCGTCGATCAGCACGTCGATGTTCTCGTCGCGCAAAAATGCCGCGAGCCCTTCGGCGCCGCCGAAGCCGCCGGTCCGCGTCGGCACACACTGCTGCAACGGCTTGGCCGTGCGGCCGGCCAGCGACAAGGTGACGGCGCAATCGGGACGTTTGGCGAGCGCGCCAGCCAGCGCGCGCGACTCCGCCGTCCCGCCGAGAATGAGGATCTTCATGGCGCGCCCTGAACCGATCATGCCGGACCCTGCCCTAGACCGGCGCTGGCTGTCCATCGTCGGCATTGGCGAGGACGGCGTGGCCGGCTTGAGCGCCGGCGCGCGCGATCTAATCGCGAGTGCCGAGATCGTGTTTGGCGGCGCCCGGCATCTGGCGCTTGCGGCGCCCCTGATCCGGGGCCAGGCCAAGCCATGGCCGAGCCCGTTTTCGCTCGCGGCCGGCGAGGTGCTCGGTATGCGCGGACGCCGGGTCTGCGTGCTCGCCTCGGGCGATCCCTTCTTCTATGGGGTCGGCGCGACGCTGGCGGCCCATATCCCGCCTGAGGAGATGCATGTGGCGCCGGCGCCGTCCGCGTTCAGCCTGGCGGCGGCCCGCATGGGCTGGGCGCTGCCTGAGACCGTGCTGCTTTCGGTGCATGGCCGGGCGCTGGACCGGATCCGGCCGCATCTTCATCCCGGCGCACGCATCCTGGCGCTCACCTCCGACGAAGAAGAGCCGGCCGCCGTGGCGCGGCTGCTGACCGAAAGCGGCTTCGGGCCGTCTACGCTCACCGTGCTCGAAGCGCTGGGCGGCGACAATGAGCGTTTACGCAGCGCGCAGGCTGACGCCTTCGATGTGAGGGACATCGCCGCGCTGAATACCGTGGCCATCGCGGTTGCCGCATCTCCCGGTGCGCGCCTCATCGCCTATACACCCGGCCTCGCGGACGACCTCTTCGAGCATGACGGGCAGATCACCAAACGAGAGATCCGCAGCCTGACCTTGTCGGCGCTCGCGCCCAAGCGCAGCGAGCTCCTGTGGGATGTAGGCGCAGGCTCAGGCTCGGTCGGGATCGAATGGATGCTCGCCGATCCCTCTTTGCGCGCGATCGCCATCGAAGCGCGCGCCGACCGCGCGGCTCGCGTTAGCCGCAACGCTTTGGCCTTTGGCGTGCCCGGGCTTCAGATCATCGAAGGCTCGGCACCGGATGCGCTCGCCGGGCTCGAGGCACCGGATGCGATTTTCATCGGCGGCGGCGCGAGCAAGGACGGGGTGCTGGACGCCTGTATCGCGGCGCTCAAGCCAGGAGGACGGCTGGTCGTCAACGCGGTGACACTGGAGACAGAATCAGACTTGATCGCCCGTCACGCTCAGCTTGGCGGCGCGCTCACACGCATCGCCGTGTCGCGGGCCGACCCGGTCGGAAACAAAACCGGCTGGCGCCCCGCCATGCCGGTCACGCAATGGGGATGGGAGAAACCATGATCGTCGCAGGGATCGGCTGCCGCAAGGGCACCACGGCACAAGACATCGACTCGGCGATCGACACGGCGCTGGCCCAAGCGGGCAAGCCGCGCGAGTCCTTGAGCGCCATCGCCACCTCGGATGGCAAAGGCAGTGAGCCGGGCATCATCGAGGCGGCGGCCGGGCGCGGTGTGCGGCTCGATCTCGTCAAGCCCGGCGAACTCGAGGCGGCGGGGCCGCGCACGCAATCCTCCTCCCCGCGGGTGAAGGAGCTGTTCGGCGTGCCGTCCGTGGCGGAAGCCGCCGCACTCGCCGCCGCGGGATCCACCTCAAAGCTGCTCGTGCCGCGCATTGTCGTGGGCCCGGCGACCTGCGCGATCGCCGCGACCGAAGAGGACGCGTGAGCGTCCATTTCATCGGTGCGGGGCCCGGCGCCGCCGACCTGATCACAGTGCGCGGCCGTGACATCCTCGCGCGCTGTCCGGTCTGCCTCTATGCCGGGTCCATCGTCTCGCAAGACCTGCTTGGCTATTGCCCGCAAGGCGCACGGCTTATCGACACGGCCCCGCTGTCGCTCGATGAGATCGAGGCGGAATACGTGGCCGCGCATGACGCCGGCCTCGACGTGGCGCGGCTCCATTCCGGCGATCTCTCGGTGTTCAGCGCCGTCGCCGAGCAGATGCGCCGGCTCGATGCGCGCGGCATCCCCTACACGCTGACGCCGGGCGTTCCGGCGTTCGCCGCCGCCGCCGCGGTGCTGAATTGCGAGCTCACCGTGCCGGAAGTGGCGCAAAGCGTGGTCCTGACGCGGGTGCCGGGGCGCGCCTCGCGTATGCCCGAGGCCGAGACGCTTGCGACCTTCGCGGCGACGGGCGCCACGCTCGCCATCCATCTCGCCATTCATGCGCTGGAGAAAATCGTCGCGGAGCTGACGCCGTTCTACGGCGCGGACTGTCCGGTTGCCGTGGTGGCGCATGCCAGCCAAGCCCAGCAACGGATCCTGCGCGGGACGCTTGGCGACATCTGCGGACAACTCGAACGCGACCAGATCGAGCGCACGGCGCTGATTTTAGTGGGGCGCGCGCTTGCCGCCGAAGATTTCCGCGAGAGCGCGCTCTACGACGCCGACTATCGCCGGCGCTACCGGGAAGGCCCCGCATGAACGAAGGGCGCATGACCAACGCGGTTGCCGTCTCGGTCGAAGACCACGACCTCGATGTCGATGGGCTTGCCGGCGACGACCTTCGCCGCGGTGTCGCGGGCGGCGCGCGCCACCTTATCACCAAGCGCGATGTTCTTGGCTCTCGCGTGGCCGAACGCTTCCGCCGCCGTGTTGGCCGAACGGATGCGCGCGCGCAGGTCCGCCGAGCCGCCCGCATCTTCGGCAAGCTTGGCAAGCGCTTCGAGATCGACGGTGCCGCGCTTGGAATGCAAATCCAACAGCCCCTGAGCGAGCTTGGTCATCTTGGCCACGCCGCCGGCGATGGTGACACGGGCCACGGGATGGCCGTTCACATATTTGAGCGTACCGCCGACGAAGTCGCCCATGTCGATCAGCGCCGTCTCCGGCAGACCGTACATCTTCTGTATGGCGGCCTCGGAGGTGTTGCCGGTGGACGCGGCGATATGCTCAAGCCCACAAGCGCGCGCGACGTCGATACCGCGATGGATGGAGTGGATCCACGCCGCGCAGGAAAAAGGGACCACGATGCCCGTGGTGCCGAGGATCGACAGCCCGCCGACGATGCCGAGGCGTCCGTTCAACGTCTTCTCGGCGAGCGACGCACCGTTCGGGATGGCGATCTCCACCTCCACGTCGCCGGCATCGCGGTGCGCGGCGGCGACCTCTTCGATGGCGTCGGCGATCATCTTGCGCGGCACGGGGTTGATCGCGGGCTCGCCGGGCGGGATCGGGAGCCCGGGCCGCGTCACCGTACCGACCCCCTCGCCGGCGCGAAATATCACGCCGGAGCCCGGCGCGCCGGGACGCACCGTGACCAGAATGAGCGCCCCATGGGTGACGTCCGGATCGTCGCCCGCGTCCTTGACCACGCCGGCGGTGGCGGCGCGATTACCCCTCGCAGTGGTGGCGAGCGCGAAGGCCGGGCGCTGGCCGCCCGGCAGCGTGATCTCCACGGGATCGGGGAATTCGCCCGTCAAAAGGCCCTGATAGGCGGCCTTGGCGGCGGCCGTGGCGCAGGCGCCGGTGGTCCAGCCCCTGCGAAGCGGGCGGGCGGTCTCGTTCATACCATTCGCTATAGAGCGCCTAGCGCCCGCCGTCACGGGAGGAGCGCACCGTGACCGCGCCGGCCCTGATTATCGCGGCGCCCCGGTCCGGCGCCGGCAAGACCACAGTGACGCTCGCACTACTCGCGGCCCTGCGGCGCCGGGGGCTTCAAGTGCGGGCCGCCAAGGTCGGTCCGGACTATATCGACCCGGCTTTTCACGCCGCCGCGACGGAGCGGGACAGCGTCAATCTCGACAGCTGGGCCATGAGCCCGGCGCTGCTCGACGGGTTGATGGCCAATGCGGCCACCGAAAGCGATGTCCTCATCATCGAGGGGGTCATGGGTCTGTTCGATGGGATCGGGCGGGAGCCGGGCCGCACCGGGGCCACGGCGGATCTTGCCGCGCGCTTCAGTATACCGGTCATTCTGGTGATCGACGTCTCGGGCCAGTCGCAATCGGCGGCGGCGCTGCTGCGCGGTTTCGCTACGCATCGAAGGGACGTGCGTATCGCAGGCGTCGTGCTGAACCGCGTCGGCAGCGCGCGGCACGAACGTCTCGTGGCAAACGCCATCGCCGATTTGCAGATCCCAATTCTCGGCGTGCTGCCGCGCGATGACGCGGTCGCCCTGCCCGAACGGCATCTCGGTTTGGTGCAGGCGGGGGAACATGCCGATCTCGATGCGCGGCTCGATGCGCTTGCGGACTTGGCCGCGCGGCATCTCGATCTCGATGCGATCATCGCGCTCTTTGCGCGCCCAATCGCCTCGCCGGACGCAACGGCGTCCGCTCTGCCGCCGCCGGGTATGCGCATTGCGCTCGCCAAAGATGCCGCGTTCACCTTCGTCTATCCGCATGTGGTGCAGGGCTGGCGCAAGAAAGGCGCGGAGCTCGTGCCGTTCTCGCCGCTCGCCGGCCAGGGGCCAGATGACTCCTGCGATGCCTGCTGGTTGCCGGGTGGTTATCCGGAACTGCATGCGGGGGCGCTGGCGGCAGCCACGAACTTCAGGACGCGCCTTGCCGCGTTTGCCGAAACGCGGCCGGTGCACGGCGAGTGCGGCGGCTTCATGGTGCTCGGCGAAGGCCTCGTCGATGCGCATGGCGTGCGCCACGCCATGACCGGCTTGCTTGGCCACACCACAAGCTTCGCGGACCGCAAGCTGCATCTCGGCTATCGCCGCGCGCTGCTGCTGTCCGATTGCGCACTTGGAAAGAAAAGCAACGCGGTTCGTGGACACGAATTTCACTACGCCAGCGTGATCGAAACGGGGAACGACGCGCCGCTCGCGGACATCGCCGACGGCGAGGGGCAAGCGCTCGGGACCGCGGGCGGTCGGCGCGGCAACGTCACCGGCACGTTCTTCCATGCCATTGCTACGGAGTAACTAAGCGGGCTTGTCGGAAACGTGCGCTTCCTCGAAGGTCGCCATGCCGGTGTGGCAGGCCAAAGCGGCGCGCAAAACCAAAAGCGCGACGGCCGCGCCCGAGCCTTCGCCAAGCCGCATGCCGAGATCGAGCAGCGGCGTCATGCCGAGCTCTTGCAGCAAGAGCCGATGGCCCGCTTCCGCCGACAGGTGACCGGCGAGCGTATGGTCGAGCGCATCGGCGCGGAGCGCCTTGAGCGGCGAAACGGCGGCCGTCGAGACGATACCGTCGATGAGCACGGGAATGTGCTTGTGGCGCGCGGCCAAGCATGCGCCCAGGAGCGCGGCGAGCTCACGCCCGCCGAGGCTTGCCGCGGCACGCAGCGGATCGCCGCAGGCCTCCTCATGCCGCTTCAGCGCCGTCTCGATAGCCAGTCTCTTCCGGGCAAAACCCGCATCGTCCACGCCCGTGCCGGTGCCGGCAAAGCGGGCGCCGCCGCCGAACAGCGCGCCGGAGAGCGCCGCCGAGGCGCTCGTATTGCCGATGCCCATTTCGCCGAGCACGATGAGATCGGACGCGTCGGAGACCTCGTCATAGCCGGCCGCCACCGCCTCGAGGAATTCCGCCTCGGTCATCGCGGGCGCTTGCGTAAAGTCGGCGGTCGGCTGATCCAGGGACAGCGCGACGACATGCAAGCTTGCGCCGGCTTCACGCGCGAGCTGATTGATGGCCGCGCCGCCGCGCGCAAAATTTGCGACCATCTGCGCGGTCACCTCGGACGGATAGGCCGAGACGCCTTGTGCGGTCACACCGTGATTGCCGGCGAAGACCAGAATCTCGACGCGATCGAGCGCCGGCGGATTGCGGCCCTGCCAGGCGGCGATCCAGGCGATGGCGGCCTCCAGTCTGCCCAAGCTTCCCGGCGGCTTGGTCAGCCGTGCCTCGCGGGCGCCGACAGCGTCGGCCGCGCGGCTGTCGGGGCTGGGAAGGTCGAGACAGGCGGCGCGCAAATCGTCAAAGGAGGCAAAGCGGGACATTTCGGCGTAAACTCTTGGCTGCAAAGGACTCCTCGCCCGGAACGCGGCGAGCTGAGGAAGGGATTTCACGGGAATGGGCGGCATTACCACGGACCTCAGGACGGGCCTAGCCTTTTGCACGCGGCTGCCGGTCACGGCGCCCGATCACGCGAACCTGGCCCAGGCCGCGTGGAGCTTTCCCGTGGTCGGCGCGCTGGTGGGGGGTGCCGGCGCTCTGCTATACTGGCTGGCCGTTTCGGTCGGGCTTTCGCCCTTCATCGCGGCCACGCTGGCCGTGGCAGCGACCGCGCTCATCACCGGCTGCCTGCATGAGGACGGGCTTGCCGACACCGCGGACGGCTTCGGCGGCGGCACCTCAAAAGAGCGTAAGCTCGAGATCATGCGCGACAGCCGCAGCGGGGCCTATGGCGTCGTTGCGCTCATTGTCTCCTTCCTGTTGCGCGTGGCGGCCATCGCAAGTCTGGCGGGGCCGGGGCTCGTGGCAGCGGCGCTGATCGCCGCGCATGCGGGCGCCCGCGCTGGCATTCCAGTGTTCATGCGAGCGGTACCAAACGCGCGTCAGGACGGGTTGTCGGCCGGCGCCGGCACGCCGTCAGCGAGAAGCACGACCATCGCCGCGCTGCTCGGTCTTCTGGCGCTGGCGCTATGTCTCGGCGTTGGCGCGGGCCTGGTCGCCGCGCTCCTGGTCGCCGCCGGGCTCATCATCATGGCGCGATTGAGCCTCAAGCAAATCGGCGGGCAGACCGGGGACGTGCTCGGCGCCGTCGAGCAGCTCAGCGAAATCGTGATCTTGCTGGCCGCTGCGGCGCTCCTCTAGAGGCGCTATGGTGAGTGAAACACTAAGGCGGCTGTAACGGGGCGGAAAGGCAGACGTGGTAGCGTGCCCGCAGAATAAGAGTTCTCGATCGGCTCAGGAACGCAGGGAGTAGGTTTTATGCGTATCGTAATTGCGTTTTCGCTTGTTTGCGGTGTGGCCTTCGTCGCACCCACAGTGGTCAGTGCCGCGCCGCTTGCCCTGTCCGACCACGCGGCCGTGACCAAGACGGTTGGCGGTGCACAGTCAAAGGTCGAAACCGTGGGCTGGCGTAACCGGTCCCGCCGTGCTGCGCGCCGATCCATGCGCGACTGCGACTGGAGAAACACCCCGTATTGGCGCCCCTATCAGTACTACAACTGGCAGTACTACTACCCGTATGGCGGTCCGCTCTTTTAAGAGCGTCCTGTAGAGACGTCATCTAGAGGCGCGTCTCTACCCCTACTATCTGGGGCCGTCCTACAACTGCGATTACCGCCAAAACAAAGGTGACAGGACGCCCGCCCGTTGTGGCAGAGTGCGCCGCGTGACACTGCCCGCCTCTTCCATATCCGCCCGCGCGTTCGCGCTCGCGCGTGCCGCGCTCGGCCGTCCCGGCGCGCCGGCCATGCTGCCAAATCGCCTGCTCGTGGTCGATGTGGAACGGCAGACCGCCACCTGGATCGAAGACGGTGAAGCTCAAGCGGTGTGGCCCGTCTCCACGGCACGCAACGGCATCGGCGGCGAGGAGAACTCCTTCAAGACGCCGCCGGGCTGGCATCGCATTCATGCGCGCATCGGCGAGAGCGCATGCGCCGGCACGGTGTTCGAATCGCGCGAACCCACCGGCCAAACCTGCCGCGGCGAGGATTGCGACGGCGACCTCATCCTCACGCGCATCCTCACGCTCGACGGGCTCGAGGACAGACTCAATCGCGGCCCTGGCCATGACTCACTCGAGCGCTACATCTATCTGCACGGCACCAACCAAGAAGCTCTGATCGGGCGGCCCGCCTCGCGGGGCTGCGTGCGGCTTTCGAACGCCGATATCTGCGCCCTGTTCGACCGCGTACGCGAAGGCGATCTCGTCCTTATCGCCTCGCCGGAGGCGCAGGCGATCCCCGATCTCTATGGCGGCCGCTTTCACTATGCGGGGCTCGGCGGCTCTGGCATGAGCGCGATCGCGCAGTTTCAGGCGATGACCGGCGGGCGCGTGAGCGGCAGCGACCGCGCCTTCGATCACGGCGAACGGGCCGATGTGCGTGCGCAATTCGAAGCACTCGGTATCGAGGTCTTTCCGCAGGATGGCAGCGGCGTCGGCGATGACTGCGCGGCGCTCGTCGTGTCCACCGCGGTCGAGGAGCAGGTGCCGGACTTTGCCGTGGCCAAGGCACAAGACGTGCCGGTCGTGCACCGTTCCGAGATGCTCGCGCAGTTCGTGGCCCGGTTCCGCTCCATTGCCGTGACGGGCACCAGCGGCAAGTCCACGGTCACCGGCATGACTTTCGAGGTCCTACGCGGCGCGGGCCGCGATCCTTCCGTCATCACGGGTGGCGATTTGCCGGCGCTGCAAGCCGAAGGTCTGATCGGCAATGCCTACGCCGGCGAGTCCGATCTTCTCGTTGTCGAGGCGGATGAGAGCGATGGGTCCTTGGTGCGCTATGCGCCAGCGGTCGGCGTGATCCTCAACCTTCAACGAGACCACAAGGAAATGGACGAGGTGGCGGCGATGTTCGCCACGCTTCGGGGCCGGGCGCGCGAGACGCTGGTCGTAGGTGACGACGAGAATCTCGATCAATTTGGCGGCGGGGCCTTGCGCTTTGGCTTGAGTGCGCGCGCCGCCGTGCGGGGACAAGACATCGTACCGGGTCCCTACTCGAGCGCTTTCCGTGTGGAAGACGTGAAGTTCGAAATTCCCGTGCCGGGGCTCCACAACGTGATGAATGCGCTCGCGGCGATCGCCGCGGCCCGCGCGGTGGACGTGCCGCTGGCCGAGATGGCGGAGCCCCTGTCGCGCTTCTCCGGCATCGGCCGGCGCTTTCAGACCGTGGGGTGCAAGGGCGGCATCGAGGTGGTGGACGACTTTGCCCATAACGCGGAGAAGATCGCCGCGGCGATCCGCACCGCGAAGCTGCGTGGAAATCGCGTGCTGGCGATCTACCAGCCGCATGGCTACGGCCCCACGCGGTTCCTGTGGCAAGATTTCGTCCGGACCTTCACGAGCGAATTGTCACCCGATGATCGTCTGTGGATGCTCGAAGTTTTCTATGCAGGCGGCACCGCCACGCGCGATTTTTCCGCCGCCGACATCGTGGATGAGATCAAAGCGCGCGGCACCAACGCCGCCTTCGCGCCGTCGCGGGATTGGCTCATCGAGCGGCTCGCGGAAGACGCCAAAGAGGGCGATGTCATTTTAGTGATGGGCGCGCGCGATCCGTCCCTCACGACATTTGCCCGCGAGATCCTAGGCGGGCTCACGGCCTAGTCCACCCGTCTTCAGTTTCCGAAAAGACCCGAGATGAAGCTGTCGAAGTCGTTGCTCTGCCGGCGCCGCTGGGCTTGCGCGCGGGAGCTCGAACCGGATTCGGCGACCTCCGGGGTGGCGGGAACCGGGAACTGCGCGGGGTTCTTGAACAGCTTCCCCGCCATGCGATTATCGATGCCGTAAATGTCGGCACGGGGATTCAGCCGGCCGTCTTCCTCAACGATCGCGGTGAAGTAGGTGAGATGCACGGGCACGCTTCTGTTGAGCGCGATCACCGTGCTGTCTTGCGGGCCTTTGGCGATCAGGCTGCGAATTTGCGCCATGGACCATCCCTTGTCCTCGCCGAGAAGCAGCGCGGCAAGCCGGTCCGGCTGGTTCACGCGGATGCAGCCATGGCTCAGTGTGCGCGTCGTCTGTGCGAACAGCTCGCGCTGCGGCGTATCGTGCATGTAGATCGCGTGCTTGTTGGGGAAGTTGAATTTGAACTGGCCGAGCACGTTTGCCGGTCCCGGCTCTTGCGTGAAAGTGTAAGCGTGAACGTTGGCAGTGTTCCAATCGACACTGTCGGCGCTGATGCGCTGGCCCTTATAGTTCACTGCGAGCCCGTAGCGCGCCAGCATGGCGTCCTTCGAGCTGCCGAAGAACCCGCCACCCCCAGGGCCTTTGAGCTTCGGCGCCAAGTCTTCCTTGATGATGGTCGGCGGCACCGTCCAATTCGGATGGAACACGATGTTGCGCATCCGTGCGGTGAAGAACGGCGTGGCGTACTGGTACTGACCGACAATGGTCTTTTCCTGATAGATCGGCCGGCCGCCCTTGAAGACGCGCGTGTTGAACTCCGGGATGTTGTTCCACACGTAGTAATTGCCAAGCTCGCGCGGCATCCAGCGCCAGCGTTCCATGTTGATCACGATCAGCTGGACGTTGCGGTCGTTGTTCGGATTGCGGCCGGTCGCTTGCGCCGACTCCCGAGCCCTGGCCAGTGCGGCTTGCAGGCGCTTGAACTGCGGGTGCTGCGGGTGCAGCGACACCAGGTAAGCGCTCGGATCGCCCGCCGCCGCGGTCTCGGTGAGAACGGTCTTCGGATCGCGCAGTTTGGGATGCTGGTCGAAGAGCTTGCTCACCTGCGAGGGGCTAAGGCGGCCAATCTGCGCATCCCGCGCATAACTGAGCACCGCGATCGAGAGCTCAAGCTCGTCGTCGGCGTGCGCGTTCGGCGTTGCCAGCAAATCGTCCTCGGGCGGCAGCTCGAATGACGCGGCATCGAGACCCCAATCGTCGGCCTTTCTGATCTCGGCCATGACCGCCCTGGCCTTTTCGCTGAAGCCGATATCGGTGACCCAAAGCGGCGGGCCTTCGTGGGCGCCGTAGAATTCTTTCAGGGCTTTGAGATCCGAAGCGGCCACGTTCTTGAACTTGCCGGGGTCCTCGAGCGTCGCGCGGATCTCGGCGACAACGGGATGGGCGGGTGGTGGGGGAGGAGGCGTCGGCTCTAGTGCCTCGGCGGGCGCAGTTTCTTCGGCCGTCTTTTCGGCCTCGGCAGCCTCTTCGGCCTGCACGCCGCCGTCGGCCGACGGGTTTTCCGCATCTGTCGCGCTCGCGTCTTCAGCCTCCGCCGGGTCGGGGGCGGCGTCCAATTCGGTGCTGTCGGGAGCTTTGTCGGCGGGCTCAGGCGCGGCCGCCGGGGCATCGGCCGGCGTCAGCGCCGCAATCTTCGCCTCAGGCCCACCGGCCGATGACGCCGCATCGCCCGGTGAAACCTCATCGGCGGGTGGCGCGGGCGCGGCGACCAGGACCTCTTCCGGCGGCGGCGCGATTTCGAGTACGACGCTGGCATCGTTGACCGGCACCGCGGCGGTGACCGTCAGTGCGGCGTCCGCGGGCTCGGTCTCCGCCACCTTTGACGGCTCGGCGTCCGTCGCAATGGCCTCGGCTTCCGTCTCTTCAGCAAGCTCGACCGGCGTGGCGGCCCCCTGAGCATCCGTCTCGGTTGATTCCGCCGCATCGGTTGCTTCCGGCGTCTCGTCCTCTACGGGCGTGGTGGCCTCGTCTGCCTCTGTGACCTCGGCGGGCGTCTCGTCCTTGTCCGCCTCGTCTCTCGCCGTGTCCTCTGTCTCTGTCGCCGTCGCCGTCTCGGTGGCCTCTGCGCTCTCGGCCGGTGCAGGTTCCGTCTCAGCCGTCTCCGTGGAGGGCTCGTCTGCGGTGGGGTCGGACTCGTCCTCGGCCTCGGCCGTTTCAGCTGGCTCGTCGATTTCCTCCGGAGCGGCCTCGGCCTCATCGGCGGGGGAGACTTCGGTGGGCGTGGCTTCGGTGGGCGTGGCTTCCGCGCTTTGCGATGGCGCCTCTGTCTCGGCGCCGGTTTCGGTCTGCGCGTCGTTCGCCGGCGGCTTCGCTGGGACGTCGAGCGCAAGCGCGACACTGGCCGATGACGACGTGCCGACAGAGACAGCGGTTTCGCTGTTATCCGCTTGGGGCGGCGAGACGGCGCTGGCGGAGACGCCCGCCGTCACACGCGTGGGATTTCGGCGCGGCATCGTGGGGCGGAAATACCGCTTCGGCGTGACGGCCTTGGGTGCGGGTTGGAAAACGCCGGGGACCGGAATGCGAACCTCGGCAATAGCTGACGGTGCCGCAATCGGACTCGCGAGCAACAACACCACAGCTACAGCGAGTAGCCCCACAACTTGGGATCGTCCGCCCATCTCCTGGTCCCCTCAACCCCTGAAGCGTAATCCTTGGGAGTGCCAACAGCCACCCTGAAATCACTAATGATTTCGCGAGAGCCCTGACGAATAACGGCAAAACAGGGCAGTTCCTGGGCCTTCGACAAAGTAAACAGAAGGTGTCGCCCGGAGGCACCACTTCTAGCTTCTGGCAAGAATCCAACCGATTTTTTGGGCCGTCATGCCCCCGAAATGAGCATATGCGCGGATTTCGCGCAGTCTTTGCGACGCCTGAAATTTGATCGATGCTGGCACTAGTGCAATAACCCCCTACATCAGCATGGCCTTTAGATATTCGCGTTGCGGCGCGGCGGCTTCCGGGGCCTCGCGAAGATCGGCCCCAATCTTGCTCGTATCTTCACGTATACCAGCTCGACGATCCGAACTTCTCACCAGTCCGAGGTTTTAAGCGATGTGCGGTTTGTGCGGCGAGATCACATTCGATGGCTCGCCGGCTTCTTTGGACGCCTTGAGCGCCATGACCTGCTCGATGGCGCCCCGCGGCCCGGACGCGGAGGGCATCGTGGCGCGCGGGCGGGTGGCATTCGGCCACCGGCGTCTCCGGATCATCGATCTGTCGGAGCGCGGCCAGCAGCCGATGGTCGATTCCGAGCTCGGGCTGACGCTGGCCTTCAATGGCTGCATCTACAATCACAAGGAGCTTCGCGCCGAACTTGAAGGACGCGGCTACCGCTTTTTCTCCACCAGCGACACCGAAGTGATCCTCAAGGCTTGGCATGCTTGGGGCGCGGAAGCGCCGAAGCGCTTCAACGGCATGTTCGCCTTCGCCATCCACGAGCGCGATACCGGGCGCGTCATCCTGTGCCGCGACCGGCTCGGCATCAAACCGCTCTATTACAGCGAAAGCGGCAAGCGCCTGCGCTTCGCCTCCTCCTTGCCGGCCTTGGTTGCCGCCGGCGATGTCGACACCGCGCTCGATCCGGTTGGCCTGGCGCATTACATGACCTTCCATGCCGTGGTGCCGCCGCCGCACACGATCCTTCGAGGCGTGCGCAAGCTGCCGCCGGCGACGCTCCGCATCATCGAGCCGGACGGACTCACCAGGGACAGTGTCTATTGGGAGCTCACATTCGCGCGCTCGCGCGAGGATCTGACGCTCGATCACGATGTGTGGAAGGAACGGGTGGGCGATGTGCTGCGGCGGGCCGTCGACCGGCGCATGATCGCCGACGTGCCGGTGGGCGTGCTGCTCTCCGGCGGCGTCGATTCGAGCCTGATCGTGGGCTTGCTGGCTGAAGCGGGGCAGCAGCACCTGAAGACGTTTTCGATCGGCTTTGAAGCGGCGCATGGCGAGGCCGGCGACGAGTTCAAATATTCCGACATCATCGCCAAGCATTTCGACACCGACCACACGAAGATCATGATCCCGACGGCCAACATGCTCGAGGAACTGCCTCACGCGATCGGGGCCATGTCGGAGCCCATGGTGTCCTACGACAATGTCGGCTTCTACCTTCTGTCGCGCGAGGTGGCGAAGCACGTGAAGGTCGTGCAGAGCGGCCAAGGCGCCGACGAGGTGTTCGCCGGGTATCACTGGTATCCGAAGCTCGAAAATTCCAACGACATCCTCACCGACTACAAGGCGCTGTTCTTCGACCGCGACCGCGAGAAGCTCGGCGCCCATCTCTCCGAGACGTGGATGGCGGAAGACGACGACCCGGCGCGGTTCGTCGAGGCGCATATCACACGCGCGGGGGCGGAGACGCCGCTCGATAAAGCGCTGCGCATCGACACCACGGTGATGCTGGTCGATGACCCCGTAAAGCGCGTGGATAACATGACCATGGCCTGGGGGCTCGAAGCCCGCGTGCCGTTCCTCGATCACGAGCTCGTCGAGCTCGCCGCGCGGGTGCCGCCTGAGCTGAAACTGAAAGACGAGGGCAAGGGCGTGCTCAAGGACGTGGCGCGCGACGTCATACCCTCGGAAGTGATCGACCGGCCCAAAGGTTATTTCCCGGTGCCGGCCCTCAAATATATCGACGGCACCGTGCTGGAGATGACGAAGGACGCGTTGACGTCGCAGGCGGCCCGCGACCGCGGCCTGTTCCGTTCCGAATATCTGGGAACTTTGTTCGAGGACCCAAAGGCGCACATCACCCCGTTGCGGGGATCCGAACTTTGGCAGTGCGCGTTATTGGAATTGTGGCTTCAGGCTCACAACATCTAAGGCTCGACGATGAGCATGGAAAAGTGCAGCACTGGGGAGGCCGTGCAAGGCGCAGAGCCGCACGTGGAGACCTCCGACTGGGATGGCGTCGTGCGGAGTAATGTCACATTGGACTGCGGCTGGGGCCGCATTCTGTTTGGCCAGACCTTCTCCAACGCGACGGAACTCGCCGCGTGCATTCGGGCGGAAGGTCCCGGCCGGCGCGACATCGCTTTCTATATCCTGGACCCTCACGTGGTGCTCGCCGCGGCACCCCAGGAGCTGTTCCTCGATCCCTCCCATACCTACCGGCTCGATCTCAAAACCTATGAGCCTGCGAAGGCCAAGCCACGCGGCTTCTATATTCGCCGCTTGAGCTCCATTCAGGACGCCGAGGAAGTGAACCGGATCTATTCCGCGCGCGGCATGGTCACCGTGCCGCCGGACTTCTTCTGGTCCAAGCGCGACAGCCGGGCCATCACCTATTTCGTCGCCGAGGACGAAGCCACCGGCGGCATTATCGGCACCGTCACCGGCGTCGATCACGAGGCAGCCTTCGGCGATTTCGAACGCGGCTCTTCGCTGTGGTGTCTCGCCGTCGATCCGCAAGCGACGCTTCCCGGCATCGGCGAAGCGCTGGTAAGGCGCCTGTCGGAGCATTTCAAAGAGCGCGGCGCGGCCTATATGGACCTCTCGGTGATGCACGACAACACGCAAGCCATCGCGCTCTACGAGAAGCTCGGCTTCATCCGGTGGGCGACGTTCACCGTCAAGCGCAAGAACGTCATCAATGAAAAGCTGTTCACCGAGGCCCCGTTTGACGACGATGTGCTCAATCCTTACGCGCTGATCATCATCAACGAGGCGCGCAGGCGCGGCATTGGCGTCGACATCATCGACGCGGAGGGCGGCTTCTTTCGCCTGACCTATGGTGGCCGCTCCGTCATATGCCGGGAGAGCCTCACGGCGCTCACCACGGCAATCGCCATGAGCATCTGCGACGACAAGCGTGTGACCCGGCGCGTCGTGGAGTCGGCGGATGTCCGGGTGCCCGAACAGGTCACCGCCGATGACGAGGACCGCACACGTGCGTTCGTCGAAGGCCATGACGCCGTCGTGGTGAAACCGGCGCGCGGCGAGCAAGGCAAGGGCGTTGCCGTGGGCCTTCGGACCTGGGACGAGGTGCAGACCGCGATCGATACCGCGCGCAAGATCTGCAACGAGGTTATCGTCGAAGAATGCGTTCAGGGCTCGGACCTGCGCATCATCGTTATCGATTATCGCGTGGTTGCCGCTGCCATACGCAAGCCTGCCGCCGTCGTCGGCAATGGGCGATCGACGGTGCGCGAGTTGATCGAGCATCAATCCCGCCGCCGGGCCGCCGCCACGGGTGGCGAATCGACGATCCCTCTCGATGCCGAAACCGAGCGCTGTGTGGTGGAGGCGGGCTTTTCGCTCGACGACGTGCCGCCCGAGGAAAAATACATCGTCGTCCGAAAAACGGCCAATCTCCACACCGGCGGCACGATCCACGATGTCACCGGAATCCTGCACCGGACCCTGATCGACGCCGCCGTGCATGCCGCCCGGGCCATCGAAATTCCGGTCACGGGCATCGATTTCATCGTGAAGGCCCCGACCGAGCCGGACTACTGGTTTATCGAGGCAAACGAACGCCCGGGGCTCGCCAATCACGAGCCGCAACCCACCGCCGAGCGCTTCGTCGACCTGCTGTTTCCCCAGTCAATGCCGGCGGCCGTGCGCGAAGCGCTTCAAATTTAGCGCTTATCATATTACCCCTCTTCCGAAGCGCGCCGGTCCGGACGCGCCTCTCGCCCCGAATTTTCTTCTTCCGGGAAGGTCCCCCCTATGACGATTCTCCATATCGACCTCGACTACCTCGCCGATATGCTGGAGGCGCTGCTCTCCATCCCGAGCCCGACGAGCTACACGGACAACGTCGTCCGGCATTGCGGCCAGGAGCTCGACCGGCTCGGCGTCCCCTTCGAGGTCACGCGGCGCGGTGCCATCCGCGCGGTGTTGCGGGGGAAGAAGCGCAAGCCGGCGCGGGCCGTCGCCGCCCATCTCGACACGCTCGGGGCCCAGGTCAAGCAGATCAAGGACAATGGCCGTCTCGGCGTGGTGCCGATCGGCAGTTGGAGCGCGCGTTTCGCCGAAGGCGCCCGCTGCACCATCTTCACCGAGCAGGGCTCTTATCGCGGCACCATCCTTCCGTTGAAGTCTTCAGGGCACACCTTTGGCGACGAGGTCGACGAGCAGCCTTGCGGTTGGGAAAACGTGGAGATCCGCGTCGATGCGCGCTCCTCAAGCAAGGACGAGGCGAGCAAGCTAGGCATCGAGGTCGGCGACATCGTCGCCATCGATCCGCAGCCCGAGTTTATGGACAACGGCTTCATTTGCTCGCGCCATCTCGACGATAAGGCTGGCGTGGCGGTCATGTTCGCGGCGTTGCGGGCCCTGATCCCCGTCAAGGACAAGCTTCCGGTCGACGTCTATTTTCTCTTCACCATCGAGGAAGAGGTCGGCGTCGGCGCCTCGAACATTCTGACCGAGGATGTCGCGTCGCTCATTGCCGTGGACAACGGCACGACGGCGCCGGGCCAGAATAGCGCCGAGTTCGGCGTTACTATCGCCATGGCCGATCACAACGGGCCCTTCGACTATCACCTGACCCGGCAACTCGCGCGGTTGTGCGTCGAAAACGACATCTTCCATCAGCGCGATGTATTCCGTCATTACCGCTCGGACGTCGCGTCCGCGGTCGAGGCCGGTCACGACGTGCGCACCGCGCTGATCTGCTTCGGCATCGACGCCTCCCATGGCTGGGAGCGGATTCACGTTCACGCCTTGCGGTCCTTGGCGGAGCTCATCACCGCCTATGTTCTGGGTCCGGTGAAGTTCACCCGCGATGCGAAAGAGGTCGGCACGCTGAAAGACTTCACGCGGCAGCCGACCGCGGAAGCCGAGCAGGAACTCACCTCCGACGTTGAGATCGAGGAGGAGTAGCTCTTAGGTGGAGCGGCGCGCCATGCCGTCATGCGTGGCTTGCACCTCGATGAAGACGCGCCGCACTTCCGGATAGCTCTCCTTGATCATGCGCTCGAGCGTGCTGACCGCCTCTTCCACCTTTTGCGAGGAGATGCCGTCGGCGAAGTCGACGCTCAGCGCCAGCAGGATCTCGTCAGGAGAGAGATGCATCGTGCGCAGCTCGTTGATGTGCAGAATGTCCGGCGCCTCGCGGATGATCTCCCGAATGCCCCGCACCACGGCCGGGTCCGCCGCTTCGCCGATCAACAGCCCCTTGGTTTCGCGCGCCAATAGGATCGCAGCGCCCGCCAAAATGGCGCCGATGACGATGGAGGCTACGCCGTCGGCCCATTGGAGCCCGAGCGCGTCCGCGCCGGCCACGCCGGCCGCGGCCACAACTAGGCCAAGCATGGCGGCGCTGTCCTCGAACAGCACGGTAAAGGTGGCGGGGTCCTTGGACTGGCGTACGGCCGTGAACAGACGAAACTTGCGCCGGTTGCCTTTCGCCTTGCGGAACTCCTTGTAGGCGATCACCCAGGCGAAGGCCTCGAAGACGAAGGCCAGGCCGAGCACGATGTAGTTGATGTAGGCTTTCTCGATAGGGTGTGGGTTGAGCAGCTTGTAGACGCCTTCATAGAACGAGATGCCGGCCCCGACGGCGAAGATCAAGATAGCGACCACGAAGGCCCAGAAGAAGATCTCCGCGCCATAGCCGAAGGGATGGGCCGCGTCGGCGGGTTTCTTGGCGCGCCGCATGCCGAGCAGCAGGAGACCCTGGTTGCCGGTGTCCACCACGGAGTGGACCCCTTCCGACAACATCGCCGAGGAGCCGGTGATCGAGGCGGCTACGAACTTGCTGACGGCGATGAGCGAGTTGGCTCCGAGTGCGGCGTAAATGACCTTGCGGGAATCGCTCTTCACGGTAGCCCCTCATTCCTCTTGCGCGCCGATCGCGCATGAGCGGGGAACACCGCCCCGTCCACCGAAAATGCCTGCCGCGCCATGCATGAAAGCATTTTTGCCGCAGGCCGAACATTTGAACCGTCACATTCGATGCGTAAATCTTGCAATGCACAAGAGGGGGTTCGCCTTTGTTTTCTCTCGCCGGCAAGAAAGCGCTCGTCATCGGCATCGCCAACGCGGATTCCATCGCGTTTGGCTGCGCCAAGGCGTTTCGCGATCAGGGCGCCGATCTGGCGGTGACCTATCAGAATGACAAGGCGGAGAAATATGTTCGCCCGCTCGCGGAAGAGCTCGGCGCCGACATCATCCTACCGCTCGACGTGCGCGACAACGATCAATACGCGCGAGTCTTCGACGCAATCGGCGAGAAATGGGGAGAGGTCGATATCTGTCTCCAGTCGGTGGCGTTCTGTCCCAAGGATGATCTCCATGCCCGGGTGGTCGACTGCTCGCACGAGGGCTTCACCACCGCGATGTATATTTCAGTCTACTCCTTCATCCGCATGGTGCGCTGCGCGGAGCCGCTGATGACTCATGGCGGCACGTGCATGACGGTCTCCTATCTCGGCGCCGACAAGGTCGTTGAGCACTACAACATCATGGGGCCGGTCAAGGCGGCGCTCGAGTCGGCGACCCGCTATATGGCGGCGGAGCTCGGCGCGAAAGGCATCAAGGTGAATGCTCTGTCGCCTGGGCCGCTCAAGACGCGCGCCGCTTCCGGCATCGATCATTTCGACGACTTGATGAACCAAGCCTCGGCGCGCGCGCCGACCCATCATCTTGCGACAACGGCGATGTCGGCGCATTCGCTGCGTTTCTTGCCAGCAATGAGGCAGGCAACGTCACCGGCGGACCTTCTTCTTCGTGGAGCAGCGTGCGGGGACCAGGGCGCTGGTTCCCGACGATGTGATGCGCAACACGGGCTTCGCCGCGGCGGCCCTCGCCACGCTGATGATGTCGGCAATCTTTTTTGCCGCCCTGCTCTATCTGCCGCAGTTCATGTCCAAGGTCCTGAAGTTCAGCGCCGTGGGATCCGGCGCAGGGCTCTTACCGGTGATGGGCACATTCGCGGTGACGTCCTTCGTCGCCGGACGGCTCTACGCGCGGCTCGGCCCCAAGGTCAGTGTCACCGGCGGCGCGCTGTTCCTGACCGCGGGCATGTTCCTGTTGTCGCGGATCACGCCCACGACAACCTACAACGACCTGATCTTCGGCATGTTCGTGCTCGGGATCGGCGTCGGCCTGTCTATTCGTCGATCACGACGGCGGCGATCACCGCGCTCGATGGGTCACGCGCGAGTCTCGGTGGCGCTATCGTCTATATGGCGCAGATTGCCGGGGGCTCGGTCGGGCTTGCGGCCAACACGGCCATCGTTCTAAGCGCCTCGGATTTGGCTGAGGGCATCCACATCGCCTTTCTGGCCGATGCGATCCTCGCGCTCTGTGGCGCCGTGGTTGCGCTCTTGTTTATCGGCGGCACCCTCGACCAGGCGAAGCTCGAGGCCGCCTGGCCCCACCGCCACCGCGCGCACGCATGAGCCTTTTTTCATCGTGGCTGCACGTCCTGCTTGCCCTTGACGGTTGTCACCCCCGGCCATGTCGTGCGAGGGTCCTCCCGGGAAGGCGCACCGAGGGAATCATGATGTCATTTTTGCCCCGCCGTGCGCGGAATTGTTTTGGCGCCGCAGGCGCGTTGCTCGTCGCCGCGTCCTTCATCGGCGCCTCCGAGGCGCGCGCCGACCCTGAGACCGGCCGGTCCATCACGCTGGGCGGCGCGGCCATCGTCAAGCCCAAGTATGAGGGCTCCGACGAGTTCCAAACAATTCCCATCCCGATCATCATTCCGAAATTCAGCGAGACGGTCGAGGAGGACGGTTCCGCTATCACCGAGGTGCGAAAGCGCGTGAACTTCCGGGGGCTGGACGAGATCCGCATCCGGGTTCTCGGCGGCGAGCGGTTTCATGCCGGCGCGGTCACCGGCTACATCACCAAGCGCGATCAAGATGACGGCCCGCTCTTGCGGGGCCTCGGCGATATCGACGGCGGTCTCGTGGCGGGCGCCTATACCGGATTCACGCTCGGCGCCTTCCAGTTCGACGCTACGATCCTGGAGAAGGTCACGGGTGACGATTCCGGGCCTGAGTTCCGTTTCGGCGTGGAAACCACGCAGCAGATCACCGAGCGCACCAGGATCGTCGCGCGGGTCGGCACTACCTACGCGAGCGACGACTACATGCAGACCTATTTCGGCGTGACACCCGCGCAAAGCCGCAACTCAAAGGCGGGGCTTCCGGTCTACACGCCCGACGCCGGCATCAAAGACGTCTTCTTCGAGCTCGGCGGCACGATGGATCTCAGTGACCGGTGGCTGCTGAAAGCCGGTGGGCGCTATGGCCGCCTACTGGGGGACGCCGCCGACAGCCCCGTCGTGGAGACGGAGAACCAGTTCTCCGGGGTGCTCGGGCTCGGCTACCGCTTTAACTTGCCGGCCCGATAGGGCGGGAGTGGTGCCGCAGGAGGGATTCGAACCCCCGACCCCCGCATTACGAATGCGATGCTCTACCGACTGAGCTACTGCGGCCCCCGACCATCGAAGAACCGTAGGTTCGAAGAAACTTAAGCGAAACGCGTAAAGGAAGCCTTGGGCTTGGTACCCGCGCTTGCCCCCGTGCTTAATGCCAATATCGGGATGGCGCAAGTTGGACGCCAGCCGCGCGGCACGCGAAACCTCAGCGAATATGTGCCGCGCGCAGGCGCTCCAGCGAAACGGGGCTTTCGTCCGCTTCGGACTGCGTGACGCCCGGATCGTCCGGCGGCCGCGTCGGCACGAAGTCCGGTGAGGCCGACCTCTCCATATTTTGCCCCGTTCCGGGCGCGCTCACCTTCGGCCCCGCGGTCGCGGCAGGCGAGGTTTCGGCCTTTCCGGCCTTGAGGTCTTCGGTCGCGGCGGGCGGTTCGCTGCCGTCACCCTCTTGTGCCTTGGGTGGTGGATCGGCTTCGTCGGGCTCCTCGGAGACGGTGGGCGTCACATCGACCACGACGGCCGACTCGGACGGCGGCGCCAGGCTCGTCTCAAGGGACGTCATGGCGCTCGCATCGCGCGGCGGCTCCCGATCCTCGGCGATCATCAGTGTGTCGTCGCCTCGGCCAATGGCATCGACCGGCGCCTTCCACTCGAAGGCATCGACTGCGCCGGTGACCGGCGACACCGGCAACCAGCGGTCGGAAACGTAGCCGTCGGCGATCCAGGCCCGGTCGCGGGGTGCGCGCACGGCACGCCCCAGCCATTCCCGCTCGCGCCCCTTGTCGCCCTCGCCCGCCTCGATGCGCGCCATCAAGGTGCAGATGCGCGCGGACGGACGCTCCTCCAGATACGGCGCCAGCGCATCGCGCGCCTGCTGCCAGTCCTGGGCGTCGACGGCGGCGGCCGCGACGGCGATGGGTCCTTCGATGTCGTTCGGCGTGAGCCCAGCGAGATATTCCACGCGTTTCAGCCGGTCCTTCGGGGCGAGCCCCGGCTTGGCGAAGGCGTAGACCATGGCAAGGTCGGGATGGGGCGACAGCTTCCAGGTGCGCACGATCTGACGGGAGGCGGCGCGCGCCTCGCCCTTCGAGGCGAAGATGCGGCCCGCAAGCTCCGCCGCCGGCACCAAAGACGGGGCAAGCCGCAGCGCCTCATTGGCGAGCGTCAGCGCCTTGTCCGGATCAAAGGTTTCGGCTTCGCGGGCTTCCGCCGTGAGCAGCACCGCGCGGCGGCGATTGGCGGTGTCGGCATCGATGTGACCGTTCTGCCGGGCAATGGCGAGCGTGTTCAGCGCGCCGTTCCAGTCGCCTGCGCGCGCTTGAATGTCGAACAGCGCGTTCACGCCCCAGGCCAGTCTCGGATCGCGCTCAACGGCTTGCTCGGCCAAAGCGCGGGCGGCATCGGCGTCATTCCCGCGCTTGGCTTCGAGGAACAGGCCACGCACACCGAGAAGCTGAGTCTCGGGACGCTCCAGCATCCCCTCAAAGGCACGCCTTGCGGCCGCGGGATCGCCCTTGAGCTGGGCGGCCTGGGCCTTGAGCAGCGCGGTCAGAGGCTCGCGCGGCAAGGCGCGTCCGGCAATTCCGGCGAAGCGCTGCGCTTGAGCCCGGTCGCCGACGCCGATCGCGAGCAGCCCGTGCGACAGGGCCTCGTAGCCCTGCTGCTTGCGGCGTTCGCGCATATAGGTGGCCATGGCGGCCGGCCGCGTCCACACATAGCGCAGCAGCGCAACGACCAGAATGACGAGGCACACCAGCGCGATCACGCCGAGCGCCGCGACGAAGGCGGATGTCTCGATCTGATAGCCGAGCCATTCGACCGTGACCGTGCCCGGCCGATCGGCCAGCCACGCCAGACCCAAAGCCACGGCAACGACGACGAGAATGAAGAAGAGGATACGGGTCATCGGCTAGTCTTGCTCTTTTGTCTTTTCGGAGGCTCCACTCGCGCTTCCGCCGAGGGAAACGAGCAAGATGCTCTGCAATTTCTGCAAGGTCGCGTCGACCTCGAGTCGCGCATGCGCCGCGTCGAGCCAGCCGGCAAAGGCCTCGCGGGGCGCGCCTTTCAGGGTCTCGACCTCTTTGACGGCTTCCGCGAGATTGCCCGCATCGAGCTGCGCCTCGGCGCGTGCCAGCACGGCGTCTCGCGTATCGCCTTCGGCCGTAGCGTCGACGCGCCTGACCTTGACGAGAGACTCCGCGCTCGACATCAAGCGATCGAGCACCGAGTTATCGCTTGTGGGCTCCGTCGCAGTCAGAGCCGCTTCCCGCGCCTCCTCGAACGAAGCCGTGAGTTCGCGCAAGGTCGGAATGCCCTGATCTTCGTAGTCGAGCAGGCCGCCGAGATCGCCGGCGCCGGGTGTCAGCGCCGCCAAGGTTGAGAGCTCCGCGGAATAGGGACGGCCCTCGTTCACCGCTGCGCGGAGATTGGCAAAAGCAATGGCGAGCGTGGCCGACTTCGTATCGGCATTCTCCTCGTCGATCGCGT
The DNA here is from genome assembly GCA_963825655.1 of uncultured Alphaproteobacteria bacterium. Classification (GTDB taxonomy): domain Bacteria; phylum Pseudomonadota; class Alphaproteobacteria; order Rhizobiales; family Methyloligellaceae; genus Methyloceanibacter. Next base: position 188,576 of record CAWGTS010000005.1, on the reverse strand, counting down.
CGAGCAACGCAGGCAAAGTCGACTCGATCTTGCCGAGCCGCTGGTCGAGATCGGTGATCTCGGGCCCGAGGCGCGCAGCGTCGCCGGCACCAAGCTCGGCCTTGGTGAGCGCCTTCAGCTTGGCGGCGATCCCGGCGACCTCCGTTTTGAGCTCCGCGATGGAGGCGCCGTCGGCGCTTTTCGTCTCGGCGAGCGCGGAGTCGATCTTCGCATCGAGTCGCTTCTCCGCCTCGTTGATCTGTTGGCTGATAGCCGCGGCATCGGCGACCGAGCCGCCATCCTTCGCCGCTTCGGCCATGGAATTGAGACTCATTTCGAGTTGACTGACGCGGTCGGCCAGCGCCGCCACTTCGGGCGAGGTCTCGGGCGTCTTGCCTTCGAGATCGCCGAGGCGTGTTTCCAGCTTCGACAGGGCTGCACTGTTGTCCGGCGTTGCCGGCGCCTGCTCGAGCGTCACGATGCGGCTCTCCAACGGCGTGAGGTCTTGCGGCTCGGTGGGCGCGCCGATGGGCAGATATTCCCAGGTGATCGCTGCGAGCAGAGCCGCGGCGCCGACAAGACCAGCCACCGCATGGGTGAGAAAGCTCGTCAGGACGCCGAGCACGACGGCGGCGGCCGACCTGCTCCCGGTGTTGCGTTGCCCGGTAATCTCGGCCGCGGTCGGTTGCTCCGCCTGCTCCGCATCGCCGGCGTCGTCAGTTTCGCCGGCGTCGTCGGTCTCACCGGCGTTCTGGGTCTCGTCGCCGTCATCGGGACAGGCCACGCCGTCGGTCTCCGGGGTCCCGTCCTTCGTCCCGGGCGCCTCAGGCTCATCAGACTTTTCTGTTTCGGGATCGGGCGCGACGTTCACCTCGGTCGCAGTGCCTTCGATCGTCGGCGTCGGGCGCTTGCCCGCCGCGTCGGCACCGCCGCCCTTGTCGTCGAAGGAGCCGCCCATCACCTTGCTACCCTTAGATCCTGAAGATTCGCGCCTCTCAAGAGGATGACGCGTACGAGTCCAGAAGCGCAAGGAGTTCTTCCTCGCGCGGATGCGTCGGAACCCGCACCATGAACCCCAACGGCGCTACGGCCTCTGCTATCGCCTTCGACAAGCAATAGCAAACGAGACCCTTTGCATCCGTTACCACGCCTTGACGCTCTGCGAGCTTGGCGAAGGTTCTGGCGGTGCGGGGCGACATGAGCAAGACATTCGAGATCTCGCCGCTCTTGAGTTCGGACACGACAGCGTCTGACAGGGTATCCACCGGGTGAGACCGATACAGCACGGCGCGGCGGACTTCGAAACCGTCTTCCTCAAGCGCCCCTTTCAGATCGAACGCAACCTTCTCGGCGCCGATATGCACGAGCGGGCCCTTCTCGGGGTGTACCTCCCGGCGAATAATTGGTGGCAGCCCCGCGCCCGTCCCCGGGCCGATGGTCACTTCGCTGAAACCGAACTGGCGCCCGGCCCAGGCCGTGGCCTCGCCCACCGCAAAGAGGGGCAGCGACGTCACCGCCTCGCGTTGCGGATGGTCGGCGAGCGCACGCAGTGCGTTGCGGCTGGTGATGACGACGGCTTGAGCGTCCTCTAGATCCAGCGGCACGTTCTTCAAGAATTCGATCTCAAGCAACGGCGCCAGCACGGGCTCATACCCATGCGCTTGAAGCGCATCCGCCTCCCGGCGCGCATCAGGCTCAGGCCTGGTCACAAGCACATGCATCGATGCCATCCATCACGGTAGCGTTGCGAGAAAGTTCACGCCCGCACGCGCGAGCACATCTTCACCGGCACTCCGGCCGAGCTCATCAGCCTGCTCCGCCGCGCCGGTCCCTTCAACATCGTGCCATTCTGCGCCCCCTGGCGACAGGATCAAGCCGCGAAAGCGCACAGTACCGTTTTCGATCTCGGCAAGGCCGGCGATGGGGGTGCGGCAAGAGCCGTCGAGCTGGGCGAGAAAGGCACGCTCGCAGGCCACGGCGACCGCGGTCGCGGGATCGTTCAGGGGTGCCAGCAAGGCGTGTGTCTCCGCATCGTCCTTGCGGGCGACGATGGCGATGGCGCCTTGGGCCACGGCCGGCAACATCTCATCGACGGAGAGGATCGAGGTAACCTTCGAGCTAAGGCCGAGCCGATCGAGACCCGCCTTGGCGAGCAACGTGGCGTCGGCGACGCCCTCGTCGAGCTTCCGCAAACGCGTCTCCACATTGCCACGAAAATCGATAACGCGCAGATCGGGCCGCGAGCGCTTCACCTGCGCCGCCCGCCGCAAGGATGAAGTGCCAACCACGGCGCCAGGCGGAAGTTCCACAAGGGACGGCGCCTTGGGGCTCAGAAACGCATCGCGCACGTCGGCGCGCGGCAGCACCGCGGCCACGCCAAGTCCGTCCGGGAGTACGGTCGGCAGATCCTTCATGGAGTGGACGGCCAGCGCGACATCACCGCGCAACTGCGCCTCGTCGATCTCCTTGGTGAACAGGCCCTTGCCGCCGACATCGGCCAGCGGCTTGTCCTGAATGCGATCGCCCGAGGTGGTGATGACGCTGAGATCGACCGCGCCGCCACCCGGCCCGTGGTGCTCGAGGAGCAGATCCTGCACATGGCGGGCCTGCCACAGCGCCAGCGGGCTGCCTCGTGTGCCGATGAGTATGGGGGCCGGCAAGGGCGGAACTCCTTGAGCTGCCAAGCATAAGGGACGTACCACGCATTAATGGACGGTTTCGCCTTCCCCTTCAATCTCCGCTCGGAGCGTATAGAAGGGTGAGATGACGAAACGCCACCTCACGGTGCTGGGCATCGAGACCAGCTGCGACGAGACGGCCGCCGCGGTGGTGCGCCGCCACGCCGACGGGCACGGCGAAATCCTGTCCAATGTGGTACGCGCGCAGCTCGATCTCCACGCGGCCTATGGCGGCGTGGTGCCGGAGATCGCCGCGCGGGCCCATGTGGACCTGCTCGATCCGGCCATCAAGCAGGCACTGGCCGACGCCGGGCTTGGCTTGGAGGCCATTGACGGGGTCGCGGCCGCGGCCGGGCCGGGGCTGATCGGCGGGCTGATCGTGGGCCTCACCACAGGGAAAGCAATCGCACTGGGCCTCAGTCGTGCTTTTCTCGCGGTCAACCATCTCGAGGCGCATGCGCTGAGCGCCGGCCTCACCGACGGATTGGGCTTTCCTTATCTCCTGTTGCTGGTCTCCGGCGGCCATACCCAGCTCCTCATCGTCAAGGCGGTGGGCAGCTATGAGCGGCTCGGCACCACGCTCGACGATGCGCTGGGCGAGGCCTTCGACAAGGCGGCGAAGCTGCTGGGCCTGGGCTATCCCGGGGGCCCGGAGGTCGAGGCTCATGCCGCGCGCGGGCAGGCCGTCATCAAACTGCCGCGCCCCATGCTCGGACGGGCCGAGCCGCATTTCTCGCTGGCCGGGCTCAAGACGGCGCTCCGCCACGAGGCCATGAGCCGGGCGCCGCTCGACGCACAGACCATCGACGACCTGTGCGCCAGCTTCCAGGAGGCCGTGGCCGAGGTGGTGAGCGACCGTACGGGCCGCGCCATGGATTTATACGAGGACCGGGTTGGGCCGGAGGCCCCGCGCGCGCTGGTGGTCGCGGGCGGCGTCGCCGCCAATCAGAGGCTCCGGGCCGCGCTTGAAAATCTGACCCAGGCGCGCGGCTTCCGCCTCGTGGTGCCGCCACCGGCCCTTTGCACCGACAATGCCGCGATGATCGCCTGGGCGGGCGCGGAACGGCTGGCGCGCGGCCTGGTTGACGACATGGCCGCGGCGGCGCGCGCCCGCTGGCCGCTGGACCCCGACGCGCCGCCCGCGCTTGGGGCCGGAGTGAAGGCGTAGAGTCGATCCACCACATCCTCGAAATGCGCTATGAAGTCTTGGGGGACGGACATGCAGCTTCAATCTGTCGGCATTATCGGCGCTGGCGCCTGGGGGACGGCGCTCGCCACCGTGGCGCGGCGCGCCGGGCGCGACGTGCTGCTGTGGGCGCACGAGCCCGAGACCATCACCGCGATCAACGACACGCATCGCAACGCGACCTTCCTCCCCGGGGTCGCGCTCGACCCCGCGATCGAGGCGACCGGCCGCTTCAACGAAGTCGCTACCTGCGACATGCTGCTGATGGTGACGCCGGCGCAGCATTTGCGCGCCATCGCGGGCGAGCTCGAGCCTTATGTGCGTGACGGCCAGCCCTTCATTATTTGCTCCAAGGGGATCGAGCAGGCGAGCGGCAAGCTGATGTCGCAGATCGCCGGCGACCTCCTGCCTATCGCTGAGATCGCCGTATTGTCGGGTCCGAGCTTCGCCGCCGATGCGGCGAACGGGCTCCCTGTCGCTGTGACCTTGTCCACGGCGGAGGAAGAGCTCGGGCGCGCGCTGGCGCATGCGCTTAGCCACCCGCCCTTTCGCTGCTATTGGAGCGGCGACGTGGTGGGGGCGGAGATCGGCGGCGCGGTCAAGAACGTCTATGCCATCGCCGCAGGCATCGTCATGGGCAAACAGCTTGGCGCCAGCGCCCATGCGGGCCTGGTCACACGGAGCTTCGCCGAGATGGCGCGGTTCGGCGTGGCGCTCGGGGGGGGGCTCGAAACCATGATCGGGCTGTCCGGTCTCGGCGATCTGGTGCTGACCTGCGGCAGCCCGCAATCGCGCAACATGTCGCTCGGCATTGCGCTCGGACAGGGGCAAAGCGCGCAGGAGGCTCTATCTGGCCGGCTGACCGTCACCGAGGGCGTCGGCACGGCAAATGCCATGGTGGACATCGCCCGCGCCCGCGATATCGAGCTTCCCATCGCCGAAGCCGTGCATGCGGTGATCACGGGTCAGACCAGCGTCGATGAGGCCATCGAGGCGCTGCTTGCCCGCCCGCTGCGCTCGGAAATTTGAGGCGTCCGGCCCTCTGCGCGTCCCTGGACAGTCGGTCCGACCCGCAATAGCTTCATCGCCCGATCAACGGGGGATGCGATGCTGTTTGCCTTCATTTGCACCGACAAGCCGGACGGGCTGCCGATCCGCAAGGAAAAGCGCCCAGAGCATCTCGCCTATCTCAAGAGCCTCGGCGACACGCTGAAATTCGCCGGGCCCTTCACGGCCGAAGACGGCGAGACCATGAACGGCAGCCTGGTCGTGGTCGAAGCGCCATCGCTTGAAGCCGCGCGCGAGATCGCCGACGGCGATCCTTTTTCGAAAGCCGGGGTCTTCGCACAGGTCGAGATCCGGCCTTGGAAGTGGTCGATCAACAACCCCGACACGAAGGCTTGAGACACCCATGGCCTATTGGCTGATGAAATCGGAGCCCGGGGCCTGGTCCTGGGAGCAGCAGAAGAAAGAAGGCAAGAAGGGCGCCGAGTGGGACGGCGTGCGCAACTACCAGGCGCGCAACAACATGAAGGCGATGAAAAAGGGTGACCTCGCCTTCTTCTACCATTCGGTCGGTGAGAAGGCCTGCGTCGGCATCGTCAAGGTGGTGGCGGAAGCCCATCCCGACTCCACCGACGGCAGCGGCCAGTGGGAGTGCGTGGACGTGACCGCCGTTGCCGACCTGCCCAAGCCGGTGACGCTGGCCGACATCAAGGCCACCCCGCAACTCAAGGATATGGTGCTGGTCAACAACTCCCGGCTGTCCGTGCAGCCGGTGACGGCGGCGGAATGGCGCAAAGTCTGCGCGCTGGGCGCCCTATCAAATCCTCCAACAGCTTAGTGCCCGAAGCCCCTTGCTTGAGGTAAGCTCCTCAAATGCCCGAGGGGGAACAAACATGACATTCTCTGGGATCAACTACATCGCCGTCATCATTGCCACGTTGGCGGGCTTCGGGCTGGGCGCGGTGTGGTACATGGTGCTCGGCGGCCTCTGGCTCCATGCCATCGGCAAGACAAGAGAAGAGCTGAGCAAGAACGAGGGCGCGGCCAAGGCCCTGCCCTTCATCATTGCCCTCGTGGCTCTATTCGTGATGGCGTGGATGTTGGCCGGCTTGATGGGGCATTTGGGCGACGTGACAGTGAGAGGCGGAGTCATCAGCGGCTTGTTCGTGTGGGTCGGCTTCGTGATCACCACCATGGGCGTCAATCACGCCTTCGGCGGCGCAAAGCCGATGCTCACCCTGATCGATGGCGGCCATTGGCTCGCCGTGCTGTTGGTCATGGGTGCGGTGATCGGCGCGTTCGGCGCATAGACGAAAGGACGGTCGAAACTTCAAGAATGCGGCAAGAGTCGCGTCTGCGTAGGGAGGAACGGGCTGATGTCCGAGCACAAGCACTACAAGCTCGATGCGGTGAAGGTCCCGAAGAAATGGAAGGACCGCGCCTTCATCGACAAGGAAAAATACCAGAAGCTCTATGAGAAGAGCGTCGAGAAGCCCGAGAAATTCTGGGGCAAGGAAGGCAAGCGGCTCGACTGGATCAAGCCCTATACGCGCGTCAAGAACACCAGCTTCGAATTTCCCAACGTGTCGATCAAATGGTTCGAGGACGGCACCCTTAACGTCGCGGCGAACTGCATCGACCGGCACCTGAAGAAGCGCGGGAAGAAGACCGCCATCATCTGGGAGCCCGACGATCCGAACACGCCGGCGCGGCACATCACCTATCGCGAGCTCTACGACAATGTTTGCCGCATGGCGAACGTGCTCAAGTCGCAAGGCGTCAAGAAAGGTGACCGGGTCACCATCTACCTGCCGATGATCCCGGAGGCAGCCTACGCCATGCTGGCCTGCGCGCGCATCGGCGCGACCCATTCCATCGTGTTCGGCGGCTTCTCGCCGGACGCGCTGGCCGGACGCGTGGAAGACTGCAAATCGGAGTTCGTCATCACCGCCGACGAGGGCCTGCGCGGCGGCCGCAAGATTCCGCTCAAGGCCAACACCGACGCGGCGCTGCAAAAGTTCGGGCACGTGCGGAAGGTCCTGGTGGTCCGCCACACCGGCGGCAATGTGCCGTGGACGGAAGGCCGGGACGTGTGGCTCGACGAGGAGATGGCGAAGGCCGAGGCGAAATGCGAGCCTGAGGAGATGAGCGCGGAGGATCCGCTATTCATCCTCTACACCTCGGGCTCTACGGGAAAGCCCAAGGGCGTGCTGCACACCACAGGCGGCTATCTCGTCTACGCGGCCATGACCCATCAATACGTGTTCGATTATCACGACGGCGACATCTATTGGTGCACCGCCGACGTGGGCTGGGTCACAGGGCACAGCTACATCGTCTATGGGCCGCTCGCCAACGGCGCGACCACGCTGATGTTCGAAGGCGTGCCGAACTATCCAGATGCGTCGCGCTTCTGGCAGGTCGTCGACAAGCACAAGGTCAATATCTTCTACACCGCACCGACGGCGATCCGCGCGCTGATGGGCGCGGGCGATGAGCCGGTGAAGAGCACTAGCCGCAAGTCGCTCAAGCTGCTCGGCACGGTCGGCGAGCCGATCAATCCGGAGGCGTGGGAGTGGTACTATCACGTGGTCGGCGAGAAGCGCTGCCCGATCGTCGACACGTGGTGGCAAACCGAAACCGGCGGCATTCTGATCACGCCGCTCCCCGGCGCCACCAAGCTCAAGCCCGGCTCGGCGACGTTGCCGTTCTTCGGGGTTCAGCCGGCGATCGTCGACGCGGACGGCAACATCCTCGAAGGCGAAGCGGCCGGCAACCTGGTCATCCTCGATGCCTGGCCCGGCATGATGCGCACCGTCTATGGCGACCATCAGCGTTTCGTCGAGACCTATTTCTCGACCTACAAGGGCAAGTATTTCACCGGCGACGGCTGCCGGCGAGACGCGGACGGCTATTACTGGATCACGGGCCGGGTCGACGACGTGATCAACGTGTCCGGACACCGCATGGGCACGGCGGAGGTGGAATCCGCCCTGGTCGCCCATCCCAAGGTCTCCGAAGCCGCGGTGGTCGGTTATCCGCACGACATCAAGGGTCAGGGCATCTATTGCTATGTCACCTTGATGGCGAACGAGGAGAGCTCGGATGCCTTGAAGAAAGAGCTGCGCGACTGGGTGCGCAACGAAATCGGGCCGATTGCCTCACCAGATCAAATCCAGTTCTCTCCGGGACTGCCGAAGACGCGATCGGGCAAGATCATGCGGCGCATCTTGCGTAAAATCGCCGAGGACGAGTTCGGCAATCTCGGCGACACCTCGACGCTCGCCGATCCCGGCGTGGTGTCGGATCTCATCGAGAATCGTCAGAACCGGAAGCCGGCTTGAGCAACACGTCGCAAGGGACGTTGGGGGAACGATAAATGTCGTGGTTGATACGGATTCTGGTGGCGCTCGGGCTCGTGCTGGCGCTGGTGATCGTCATCGTGTTGGTGATCGGCAATATCGGCACGCGCGAGGAGCCGACGCAGGCCATCTCGATGACCGTGGGGAACCGCACGGTGACCGTCGCCGGCCACTACAAGGACATGACGCAGGAATCGGTCGCCAACGGCATGAAGGTCATCGTTGACGGCCATGAGGTTCTCATCACCACCGACCAGCTCTCGGTCGACGACAAGACGGAAATGCTGGAACCGGACGAGGACGTGACAGTCTATGTGGCCAAGGACGGAAACGTCCAGGTGAAAGTGGTCCCGGACGGCCAGTCGGCCACCGAAATCCAAGCGTTCCCCGAAAACGAAGGGGCCCCCGAAGAGGCCCCCAACTAGATCGTCATTGATGGGCTGTGCGGCGTGCGGCCTAGCTCGCCATCACCTTGGTGAATTGGGCGGTCAGGGCGTTCCAGGCATCCTTGGTGTCGCGGTCGAACGCCTTGTCGAGCGAACGCTCCAGCGTCCACACCAGCGCGCGCGACATGGTGCGGTAGTGGCGGGTGCGGATTCCCAGCTGGCGGTGGCGTGCGCCGAGCAGCTTCAGGGTCGGCGCCAGGCCGTCTTCATGGCCGAGCGAGATCATGGCGAGCTTGGCGCCGGCGGCGAATTTCCGCGCCTGCACGTCGATGGGCCCCGCGAATTTCTTGCGCAGGGCCGGGTCGAGGCGGAACAGCTTCAAGAAGAAGAGCTGAGCGACGAGGTCGAGCGCCGGCTCGATGCGCAGGAAACTGACGCGGATGAGGCGCTTCTGCTCGGCGGTAAGCTGGATGTCCTTGGCCGGGGCGCGGCCGCGGGCACGCGTTTTCGGCTTCGGGGCGACGTTGGCTTGCATGGCAGCTGGCATGGTTCGGCTACTCCTCGAACTATCGTGCCGGCCAGCATGGCCACTTCCGATTGACGAAGCGTTAAGGTCAACGGGGACTTAAGGCTGCTCCTCCAGGGCCTTCGCGAGCCAGGATTGCTCTGCCGCGCCAAGCTCTTGCGCTGGACCCAAAGGCTTCCAACATATGGAAAGCGGCTGATTTCGCCGTTTTTTGGAGGCCTGGACGTTCATGAGCTATTTCCGCACCGCCATTCTGCTCGCGGCGATGACCGCGCTGTTCATGGGGATCGGATATTTGATCGGCGGCCAGACCGGCATGATCATCGCGCTTCTCATCGCCGGCGGCATGAACCTGTTCGCCTATTGGAACTCCGACAAGATGGTGCTGCGCATGTACGGCGCGCGCGAAGTGGACGCGCGCTCGAACCCTGAGCTTTACGACATGGTGCACGGGCTCGCGAACAACGCAGGCCTGCCCATGCCGAAGGTCTACATCATGGAAAATCCGCAGCCAAACGCCTTCGCCACCGGCCGGAACCCTGAGAACGCGGCCGTGGCCGTCACCACCGGGCTGATGCAGACTGTCACGCGCGATGAGCTTGCCGGCGTGGTCGCGCACGAGCTTGCGCATATCCGCCATCACGACACGCTGCTGATGACCGTCACGGCGACCATCGCCGGCGCCATCTCAATGCTGGCGAACTTCGCCATGTTCACCGGCGGCGGCAACCGCGACAATGGCGGCATCGGCACGATCGGCGCGCTGGCGCTGATGATTTTGGGGCCGCTCGCCGCGGGGCTGGTGCAGATGGCCATCAGCCGCACGCGCGAATACGAGGCCGACCGCGGCGGCGCGGAGATCAGCGGACAGCCGCTGTCGCTGGCTTCCGCGCTCGAGAAGATCGCGGGCGCCGCACATCGCATTCCCAACATGGCGGCGGAGCGCAATCCGGCCTCGGCGCATATGTTCATCATCAACCCGCTGTCGGGCTTCCGGGTCGACAAGCTGTTCTCCACGCATCCCGCCACCGAGGATCGCGTGGCGCGGCTCGAAGCACTGTCGAAGGCGATGGGCGCCACGGGCGGGCCCAGGACGCCGGAAGCTGCTGGGCCTTGGTCCGGCGGGCAGCAGACGCGCGCCTCCCGCGGACCTTGGGGCTGAGCCTCTGGAGCTAGGGTCGAAGACCCTATGGCCTAGAGCTACCGCCTGCTAAAGCCATGACCATGACCGCAAACAAATCTGCATCGCGCGCGCTGTCGCCCACGCGCGACCATCAAGCGGGCCTGCCCGCGCGCCGCGCCGCCGCCGCCCTCCTCGACGCCGTGCTGCAAAAGAAGCAGCCGCTCGACGACGTGCTCGGCCGTTCGCTGGACGGCGGACCGATGTTCGATCTGCCGGTGCGCGACCGGGCCTTGGCCCGCGCCATCGTCGGCACAAGCTTGCGGCGAAAGGGACAGCTCGATGCGGTGCTGAACACTTTCCTTGAGAGGGGCCTGCCTGCGAAATCCGGCACGCTCTATCCGATCCTTCTGTCCGGCGCGGCCCAGCTTCTGTTTATGGCCGTCCCGGCGCATGCGGCCATCGATCTCGCCGTGCGGCTGGCGCAATGGGACGGACGCGCGAAACGCTACGACAAGCTGGTCAACGCCGTGCTGCGCCGCGTGGCCGAAAAGGGCCAGAGCATCGCCGCCGGCCTTGATGCGGGCCGCATCAACACGCCGGACTGGTTGTGGGACCGCTGGGTGCGGGCGTGGGGGGAAGAGCGCGCACACAGAATCGCGTCCGCGCATCTGGTGGAGCCGCCGCTCGATCTCACCGTGAAGTCGGACCCTGATGGATGGGCCGCGCAGCTCTCCGGCCTCGTGCTGCCCTCGGGCAGTGTGCGCGTTCTGCTCAAAGGCCGCATCGAGGAGCTTCCAGGATTCGTCGACGGCGAATGGTGGGTGCAGGACGTGGCCGCCTCGCTGCCCGCCAAGATGCTGGGCGATGTCGCGGGCAAGCGCGTGGCCGATCTCTGCGCGGCACCCGGCGGCAAGACGGCGCAACTCGTGCTCGCGGGCGCCGAGGTGGTCGCGGTCGACAGCTCGCAGACGCGGCTCAAACTGCTCGGCGAGAACCTGAAGCGTCTTGGGCTTGCGGCCGAGACGGTGCAGGCCGACGCTGCCGCCTGGCGGCCCAACGAGAGATTCGACGCCATCCTGCTCGATGCGCCGTGCTCGTCCACCGGCACGATCAGGCGGCATCCGGACATTCCCTCTCTCAAGTCGGACAAGGACATCGCCGCGCTCGCCGCGCTTCAGACGCGCCTGCTCGACCATGCCGTGTCGCTGTTGAAGCCCGGCGGCTCGCTCGTCTACTCGACCTGCTCGCTCGAGCCGGAGGAGGGCGAGGCGCAAGTGGCGGCGCTGATGGCTCGGAACGCCGCCATCCGCATCGATCCTTTGCGCGCGGACGAGCCGTTTGGCGACACGGAATGGGCTAAGGCAAGTGGGGTTTTGCGGACCTTTCCCTACTATCTTCCCTTGGAAACCCCCGAATGGAGCGGCATGGACGGGTTTTTCGCGGCCCGGCTCCGCCATGGCGGTTAACGAAAAGCGGCATGCCACTTGCCCCCGGGGCCCCGCTGCAAGAAAATGCCTCCGCTGAGTACAGGCGGCGGGGGGCCTTGCGCTAAGAGCATAAGCGCGAGGCGATTGGAGAATGACCCAAATGGCGGGTGATCAGGCCTTCGAGCGCGGCTCTCGCGTTCAAGAGGTGCATCTTGGCGGGCCAAGCCCCTTCAGGCGCATGATGCTCTCCAGCATGGCCTCGATCAGCTATCCGGGGTCTCAAGCCGAGCAACTTCTCCTGGCGCCTCAAGAGCTTAGGACCGCCGATCCGAGCTTCGCCACCGAGGTCTATAACGGCCATTTCGGGCTCGCGGGCAAGCTGGCGGAGCTCGGCGCGGAGTCCCCCTTCGAGATCCGGCCGCCATCGGCCAACTGGGCGCGCGAGCTTTACGGCTTCGGCTGGCTTCGGCATCTGCGCGCCGCCGATTCGGAGCTGTCGCGCGAGCAGGCCAAGGCGCTGGTCCACGATTTCATCCGCCTGCGCCGCCAGATCCATGGGCTTGCCTGGCAGCCCGAGATTGTTGCGCGCCGTGTCATCTCCTGGCTGTCCAATTCGGTCCTGATCCTCGATGCGGGCGAGCCGGAAGCCTACGAGGCGTTCTTGAAGGCGCTGACCGCGCAGCTCCGCTATCTGTCTGCGAGCTACCGCGACACGCCGGACGGCATCCCGCGGCTGCTCACCCTCACGGCGCTGCTCTATGCGGGGCTGTGCATCGCCGACCAGCAAGCCGTGGTCGACCGTTACACCAAACCGTTCTGCCGGGAGCTCGAACGGCAGATCCTGCCCGATGGCGGGCATATCTCGCGCAACCCCGAAGCGCTGATCGAGCTGTTGCTCGACCTGCTCCCCTTGCGCCAATGCTTCGTGGCCCGCGACCGCTCCCCGCCGAAAGAGTTGACCGACGCCATCGACCGCATCATGCCGATGCTGCGCTTCTTCCGGCTCGGCGACGGCGCCATGGCGCGGTTCAACGGCTCGGGCCCCACGCAGACCGATGCGCTCGCCACCGTGCTCGCCTATGACGATATCGAAGGCGCGCCGGTTCGTGCCGCCGCAAACTCCGGCTATGTCCGCGTCGAGGCCGGCACCACACTGATCGTCTGCGATCTCGGCCCGCCGCCGGTCACCTCGCTGACCACCAACGCCCATGCGGGTTTTCTCTCGTTTGAGATGAGTTCAGGCGATGCGCCGATGATCATCAATTGCGGCGCACCCTCCCCCGAATACGAAGAGTGGCGGCTTTACTCGCGCACCACGCCCGCCCATTCGACGCTCAGCCTGGAAGAGGACTCGCTCGCCGAGTTCGCGGGCCAGGCCAATGGCGCCGAGCCGCCCGTGGACGCAACCCTATCCGGACCGCTGAACCCGCAAGGCGCCTTCTCCGATCAGGGCGACAACCTGCGCATCAAGGGTTCCCATGACGGCTATATGGGCCGCTACGGCGTGAGCCATTCCCGGCAGATCCTGATCGCGCCCTCGGGCAATCTGCTCAGCGCCGAGGACAAGCTCTCCACGCGCGGGCTCAAGAGCCCCGACGGCTTGATCGCCGGCGCCTATGCCATCCGCTTCCACCTCCATCCAAGCGTGAAAGCGCAGATGATGGGCGACGGCAGCGGCGTGATGCTGATCCTGCGCAACGGCGAGACCTGGCGCGTCACCTCCAACGCCGAGGAGACCGGAATCGAGGAGAGCGTGCTGCTGGCTGATCCACGCGGACCGCAGCCCACCTCCCAAGTCGTGCTCAGCGGCATGATGGGCGAGGCCCGCGAGCTTCGCCTCCTGTGGAATATCGAGAAGAGCGGCGCCGAAGCCGAGGCCCATCCCCTGGTCGATCCCAACGACGCCGGCCAAGCCGACGAAACCGACGTCTAGCCACATGGAAACTCGGAAAGTGACCCGGGCGCTGCTTTCGGTCAGCGACAAGACGGGCCTCGTCGATTTCGCCAAGGCGCTCAGCGAACGCGGCGTCGCGCTGGTCTCGACCGGCGGCACCGCCAAGGCGCTGCGCAATGAAGGCCTCGAAGTGACCGACGTTTCCGACGTGACCGGATCTCCTGAGATGATGGACGGGCGGGTGAAGACGCTGCACCCGAAAATTCACGGCGGGCTGCTGGCCATGCGCGGCAATGAAGAGCACGAAGCCGCCATGCAACAGCACGGCATCCCGGCGATCGATCTCTTGGTGGTCAATCTCTATCCGTTCGAGGCGACGGTCCGCGCCGGCGGAGATTTCGACGTCTGCATCGAGAATATCGACATTGGCGGACCGGCCATGATCCGCGCGGCGGCCAAGAACCATGCGGGCGTCGCCGTGGTCGTGGATCCGGCCGACTATATGGATGTGCTCGACGAGATTGAACGTCTCGACGGAACCACGTCCGACTTGCGCAAGAGGCTTGCAGCGAAAGCGTTTGCCCATACGGGCGCCTATGACGGGGCCATCGCCACCTGGTTCGCCGATCAGCTCGACGAGGACACGCCGGAAAAACGCGTCATCACCGGCACGCTCGAACGCGCGCTGCGCTACGGCGAGAACCCGCATCAATGGGCCGCCTTTTACAGAGGCGCCGAGCAGCGCCCGGGCGTGGCGTCCGCCGTGCAGGTGCAGGGCAAGGAGCTCTCCTACAACAATCTCAACGACACCGACGCGGCCTATGAGCTCGTCGCCGAGTTCGATCCCAAACAGTCGGCGGCCGTCGCCATCATCAAGCACGCCAATCCCTGCGGCGTGGCGCTCGGGCATACATTGGCCGACGCCTACAAGAAGGCGCTGGCTTGCGACTCCGTCAGCGCGTTCGGCGGCATTGTCGCCCTCAACCGCGATCTCGACGCCGAGGCCGCAGAAGAGATCGTCAAAATCTTCACCGAGGTGATCATCGCGCCGGAAGCGAGCGACGAGGCGAAAGAGATCATCGCGGCGAAGAAGAATTTGCGGCTCCTTATCGCGGGCGGCTTGGCGGACCCGCGCGCGGACGGTCTCACCTTCCGGTCGCTCGCCGGCGGCTTTCTGGTGCAGTCGCGCGACAACGGCCTGGTCGAGGCGGCTGAGCTACAAGTGGTGACCAAGCGCAAACCCACCGATCAGGAGTTCGCCGATCTCGTCTTCGCCTTCACCGTAGCGAAACACGTCAAGTCGAACACTATTGTCTACGCACGCGACGGCGCCACGGTCGGCATTGGCGCGGGCCAGATGAGCCGCGTGGACTCCGCGCGCATCGCCGCGCGCAAAGCCCAAGACGCGGCCGAGACGCTCGGGCTGGAGGCGCCGCTGACCCAAGGCTCTGTCGCCGCGTCGGATGCGTTCTTCCCGTTCGCCGATGGGCTACAAGTTGTGGCCGAAGCCGGCGCCACTGCCGTGATCCAGCCGGGTGGCTCCATGCGCGACGAGGAGGTGATCGCCGCCGCGGACGAGGCCGGCCTCGCCATGGTGTTCACCGGCATGCGCCACTTCCGGCATTAGCCGAACAAAAAGGCCTCCCGAACGGGGAGGCCCTTGCTTTGATCTGCTGTGGAGCCTGAGAGCCTAGAGGCCTACTCCGGCGCGCCGTCCGGATAGACCGGCTGTGGCTGGTTCGGCGACGGGTCCTCGCCCTTGTGAGGCTCGGACGGCGCGACGTCCGGTGAGACCACGATGGTGTCTTCCTCCATCATCGCCTCGCCCTCGGGCGTCTCCACCGCCATGGTGTCTTCTTCCATCATGGCCTCGCCCTCCGGCGTGTCGACCTCCATGGTGTCTTCTTCCATGACGGCTTCACCGGCGGGCTCCTCTGAGTCCATGGCGTCGTCGGAGTCCATCGCGTCGTCCGGCACCACCGGCTGGGGCTGATTCGGCGACGGGTACTCGCCCTTGTGAGGCTCGGATGGCGCGTCGTCCGCGACGTCCGGTGAGACCACGATGGTGTCTTCCTCCATCATCGCCTCACCCTCGGGCGTCTCCACCGCCATGGTGTCCTTTTCCATCATGGCCTCGCCGTCCGGCGTATCGACCTCCATGGTATCTTCTTCCATGACGGCTTCACCGGCGGGCTCCTCTGAGTCCATGGCGTCGTCGGAGTCCATCGCGTCGTCCGGCACCACCGGCTGGGGCTGGTTCGGCGACGGATCCTCGCCCTGGTGAGGCTCGGACGGCGCATCCTCGGAGACGGTCGGCGGAACGGAGATGACCTCTTCGGTGGTCTCTTCTTCCATCATGGCTTCCGGCTCTTCGTCGGCCGCGGGCTCGTCCATGGCGTCCGGCTCTTCGTCCATCGGTTCCTCGTCCATGGCCGCCGGCTCGTCGGTCGGCTCCTCGTCCATGGAATCACCGTCCATAGAGTCATCGTCCATCGAATCGTCGGCAGGCGCCGCCGGCTCGGAGTCGTCACGCGCCGGCCCGGCATCCTCGGCCGCGGGCTCGTCCATGGCGTCCGGCTCCTCGTCCATCGGTTCCTCGTCCATGGCCGCCGGCTCGTCGGTCGGCTCCTCGTCCATGGAATCACCGTCCATAGAGTCATCGTCCATCGAATCGTCGGCAGGCGCCGCCGGCTCGGAGTCGTCACGCGCCGGCGCGGCATCCTCGGCCGCCGGCTCGTCGGTCGGCTCCTCGTCCATGGAATCGCCGTCCATAGAGTCATCGTCCACCGAATTGTCGGCAGGCGCCGCCGGCTCGGAGTCGTCACGCGCCGGCGCGGCATCCTCGGCCGCGGGCTGCTCCGCAGGCTCGTTCGCCTCGTCTTTCGACTGGTCGCACGCCGCGAACAGTCCTGCTACGAACAACGCCGCAACGACACCTAGATGCTTCATGATCGCCCCCCGATCTCTGTGGAGTTGAGCCTCCCGTACCGAAACTTAACGCGAACGGCGCCGCATGGCTATGGCGTGTGCTGTTATAGTGCGCGGGCTTTCGCGGAAACTTTTGCCCGGCGCTCCTCTTATTCGCTACCGCCCTCTGGCCTGCTTGAGCGCGAACTTATCCCCGCTCTCCAAACCTGAGGTACGTCATCCCTCGTCCATGAGGACGCGAGCTGCAGACAGTCTGCCTCTCGGGACGTGGGTCGCGGCGCTCGAGGCGGCGCGGTACGGATGGGCTTGAGGTTAATGATCAAGCCGAGAGGTCGCCCTAGGACTGCAGTAGGAACGCGGCCGATCGGTGCCCCGCAGTCCTCCTGCGCTCAAGTAGCGCGAAGCGCGGTAGCGCGCAAAAAAAATTCTTGGGAAACATTGGGAGAGCTCTTTGAAAGGCGGGGCGCGCGCCCGCGCCAACGAGGACGTTTGCCTTGCTCTCCTTCGTAGTCAAGCGCGCGGCGAGGGCCGGACCCACAACAGCAGCACCAATCCGCCGATCAGAAAGGCGAGGCTGGCGGAGATGCCGAGGCGCTGGCTGTGTGTGAGCGTGGTCACCAGGCCGATGGCTAGCGGTGCGGCGAAGGCCGTGATTTTGCCGGAGAAGGAGAAGAAACCGAAGAACTCTGTTGTCTTCTCTGGCGGGCAGAGCCGGGCCAGCAGCGTGCGGCTCGAGGCCTGGACCGGGCCGGCGGCGAGGCCGATGAGAACGGCGAAAGCGATATAGACTTGCTCGCCGGTGGACGCGAGCAGCCCGCTGTCGTCCGGCTTCGGCGTTACGGGTACGAAGAACAGGATCTCGTCGGGATCGATGGAGAGCACGCCGATCGACCCCGCGATGAAGATGAGGAGCGAGGCGACGACCACCGTCTTCGAACCGAGCCGGTCGTCGAGCACCCCTCCGAGAAGCGCGCCGATCGTGCCGGCGACGGTGAGCACGATGCCGAACAGGCCGAGCTCCACTGCGCCCCAGCCGAACACGCTGGCCGCGTAGATGCCGCCGAAGGCGAACACGGCGCCGAGCCCGTCAGCATAGAGCATGCGCGCGAGCAGAAAGAGCGAGACCGTACCGTGCTCGCGGATGAGGTCTTTGACCGAGCGCACCAGCCGGCTCAGCCCTGCCCGAACCGCGCCGGCGCGGAGCGTGCCATCCGATCGGTCCGGGGTGAAGAGGAAGAGCGGCAGGACGAAGATCAGATACCAGGCCGCCGAGAAGGGGCCGACCAACCGGTCTCCTTCACGCGATGCGGTGTCGAGGGGCAGGATCGGCTCCAGCCCGAACAGCGTCTTTCCGGTGTTGGGGTCGGTCACGATCAGCCCTGCGATCAGCGCCAGGCTGATGAGCCCGCCGACATAGCCGGTGGCCCAACCGACGCCGGACAGGGTGCCGAGCCTTTTGCCCGAGACGAGGCCCGGCATCATGGCGTTGTTGAATACGGTTGCGAGCTCCGCGCCGATAATCGCCATGCCGAACGAGATGAGCACGAGCGGCACGAGCGACAGGTCGCCCGGAATGGCGAACCACAGACCGCAGAGACCCGCGACCAGCAATACGGAGAAGCCGGCAATCCAGGGTTTGCGCGGCAAGCCGGCATCGGTGATGGCGCCCAGCACGGGGGCGAGGCCCGCGGCGATCAGCTGGGCAGTCCCCGTGGCATAGGCCCAGAGCGTCTGACCGTGCGCCGGGTCGTCCATGAACCCGTTCACGAAATACGGCGCGAACAGAAAGGTGACGACGAGCAAGTAGAAGGGCTGCGTGGCCCAATCGAACAGCACCCAGCCGATCAGGCCGCGCGCGCTCGTGGGCTCTGCGGCCTTATGCGGGCTCTGCGGCATCGAGCACGATCAAATGGTTGGGGAGTTCGTCGTGGTCGAACGCCTCGGGCGGGAAGTGTTCGGCGAGAATGGCGCCGCAGGTCTCGATGGCCGCGACGAAGCCTTCGGTGCGGTTGCCGCTGCGGATATTTGCCGTGAGCGCAGCGATCAGCGCGTCCCAAACTTGCGGCGTGACCTTCTGATAGATGCCGTCATCGGCAATTACCTCGGCGTATCGCTCCGCATCGGACACGTAGATGAGCACGCCCGTGCGGCCCTTCGTGGTGTGCAAGTTCTGCACGAGGAACTGCTCGACGGCGCGTTGGTGAGCGCGGGTGCGCTTCACCGAGGCCGGGGTGATGGCGATGCGCAAGAGCTCCCACTGCATGAGCAGCGCTCCGAGTCCAAAGACGCCGAGCTGGAGCAGATAGACATATTCGATGGGCCACTTGGTGAAATGGATCAGAGGCAGCGGCACGACCAGCGCGAGCAAGGCCACGCACATGAGTGAGAAATAGCGATAGCGCGACGAGGCGCGCGCGACCACCACTACGATCTCGCCGCTCGTTTGCCTCTCGGCGCGCGAGATCGCGTCTGCGATCACGGCATGGTCTTGCGCGGTGAAGGGCTGCATGGCTTCCGCTCCTACCAGCTGCCCGAGGAGCCGCCGCCGCCGAAGCCGCCGCCCCCGCCGGAGAATCCGCCGCCGCCACTGCTCCAGCCACCGCCTCCTGAGCTCCATGTGGAGCGGCCGCTGCGCTTGCTGCCCGGCGGCACGACATAGCTGCCGTTGCGCGTCAGATAGATGACGAGCAGGAAGATCGCGACGTAGAACAGCACGGTGAACCAATCGATGGCCGGTTCGTCGACGTCCTGGCGGGCACGAGCGCGGGCCTCAACCTCGGCCGCATCGCCGGTAAGGGAGAGCACGATATCGTGCACGCCGTCCTTGATACCGCTCGCATAGTCACCGGCACGGAAGCGGGGCAGGATCGCGTTCTCGATGATGATCTTGGTGAGCGCGTCGGTGAGGATCGGTTCGAGCCCGTAGCCCACCTCGATACGCACCTTGCGCTCGTTGGGGGCGACGATGAGAAGCGCGCCGTTGTCGAGCTTGGCGGTGCCTATACCCCAATGGCGGCCGAGCTGATAGCCGTAGTCCTCGATGGTGTAGCCTTGCAAGGACGGCAGCGTCACGACGACAAGCTGATCGGAGCTCTTGTCTTCAAGGCTCTTCAGCTCCGCGGCGAGCGCCTGCTCATCCTCCGGGGCCAGAAGTCCGGCGTCGTCGACCACCCGTCCGGTGAGCTCAGGAAAGGTCGGGGCGGCGGAGACCGGCAGAATTGCGAAGCCGAGCGCGGCGATGAGCGCCAACGCGAAAAGGCGCGACGTTGTAGACCGCAACATCATGAAGGCCATGACGCCCTCGCTTGCCGGTAACGCGGCCGGCTGACGCTAGAACTCCACCTTGGGGTTTTGCGTCGTCTCCTGCGAAACCGAGAAGTTCTCCATCGGTTCGGCGTCTGGATAGAGCAGCGCGCGCCACCAACGGCCGGGGATGGTGCGGAGCTCCGTGTTGTAGTCGCGAACATCGGCGATGTAATCGCGCCGGGCAATGGCAATGCGGTTCTCGGTGCCTTCGAGCTGCGACTGAAGGGCCAAGAAAGTCTGGTTCGACTTCAAATCGGGATAGCGCTCGACGACGACAAGCAAACGCCCCAACGCACCAGAGAGATTGTTCTGTGCGTCCTGAAACTTGTCGAACGCTTCCTTGTTGGTGAGGATGTCCTGCGGGATCTGCACCTGCGTGGCCTTGGCGCGCGCCTCGACCACCTCGGTGAGCACCTTGCTCTCCTGCTCGGCAAAACCCTTCACCGTCTCGACGAGATTTGGAATGAGATCGGCGCGGCGCTGATACTGGTTCAACACCTCGCTCCATGCGGCCTTGGCCTGCTCATCGAGCGTCGGAATCTGATTGATGCCGCAACCGGCGAGAGCAAGCCCTACAAGCATGATGCAGACGGCGCGGATGGCGCCTTCTGGGCGAATGTACGCAATTGCCAGCATGGCGTCCTCCCTAGCTGCTCGAACCGAGACTCGTGTATTGAGTGCCCGTCGCGGTGGCAAGCGCTTTCCTCGCGGGCGGTGCCGGCCTAGCTCGTCGCCTCTTGGGCGTTGGCACTCTCGTCGAGCGACGCTTTTAGTCCCGGAACGTAGAGCGTCTGAGACGGGAAGGCGAATTCTATGTCCTGATCCTCGAAGGCCCGGAAGATCGCGAAGTTGATCTCCTGCTGCACGTCCATGTAGACGGCACAGCACATAGTAGACGACCTCGAACTCGAGAGCCGAATCCCCGAAGCTACGGAAATGGGACCGATCGAATTGGGCTTTATCCTGCGCCTCGATGATCTTCGTCACCATGCCGGGAATGTTGTCGAGCTTGTCGGCCGGGGTGTCGTAGGTGACCCCCAGCACGAGCACGATACGACGCTGGTCCATACGCTTGAAGTTGTGAACGCGCGTCTTGACGAGGTCGCTGTTCGAAACTGCGACTTGCTCGCCCGACAGCGCGCGGATGCGCGTGGTCTTGATACCGATCTTCTCCACCGTGCCGCTCTGATTGCCGAACACGATGAAATCGCCGACCTCGAAGGGCCGATCGAGGACGATGGCGAGCGAGGAAAACAGATCGCCAAGCACGCTCTGGGCGGCGAGCGCCACGGCGATACCGCCAACGCCAAGACCGGCGACCAGCGCGGTTACGTCGAAGCCCGAGATTCTCGAAGATCAGCAGCAGCGCAATCGACCAGACCGCGACGCGCACCGCGAACTGAATCAGCGCCAGCGCATTGCGCATGGAGGACTGACCCTCGAGCGGTGCGAGCCGCCAGGTGAGTAGGGCCGAGGCAATGCGGTCGGCCCAGACCGCAATCTGGACGAACAGGGCGATGATGAAGACAGAAGAGACCAGCCGATGGATTGAGTCCGGCAGGTCTAGAAGCGTAGTCCCGGCATAGATCGCCGCGATAATGAGGAACAGCGTCCAGGTGCGGGTGACGAGCTCGTGTAGCACTTCGGGCCAGTGTAAGTCCTTCCCGGGCTGCGGAGACGGGAGGCCGCGCGACAGGAACAGCCGCACGAGAAGGGCGACAAGCAGGATCGCGGCGCTCAGAGCGGCGGCAATAGCCCACTGCGTCAGGGCGTCGCCTTCCAAAAGTTTGGCCAAGTTCTCGATGCTGCTCATGCCGCCTTCCAGTCCGTTTTCCGATCCGGGCCTACCTAGTGGCTAAGGCTAGCGTGAACACCCCCGTGGCGGCTGCATGTGGACATTTCCGGGGGCTGGGCGGTGGGACGCCGTGCCGGTGCCAAAGGAAAGGGCAGAACACCTCTCGAAGTGTTGCGAGAATGAAACAACCGCCAAGTTTCTTTGAAGACTTAGTTGCCGGATCGTTGCCCGTTCGGCTTCGGTCAAAGGGTGCTTCGACCCAACTAAGGTCTCGCAGTTACGCGATTTTTTCTATGACAGGAGGCTTGTCACCCGAACCCCGCAAGTTCCCAAGCACATTAGGTAATCCGAAGGCTTTGCTAGTCAAAGTTGGAGGCCTCTCTTAGGGTGATTCGTGAGTCGTTTGGGGGACTCATGGGGGCTCGCTATGGGACCGATCTATTACGGGGAGCGAGTACGGTGCGTATGCGTATGACAGGGGAAGAGGCGGCCGAGGTCGCCAAGAGAACTCTCTCAACCCTCACAATTTTTCTCGGCGCTGCGGCGATTGCGGCGACGGTTGCTGCTGCGCCGGTGGCCGCGAAGAAAAGCACACCTGCCGAAAGCCACGAGACGGCTGTCGATCCCAACCAGCCGATGACGATCGTCGTCTCCCTGAGCAATCAGAAGGCCAATATCTACCGAGGTACGGCGCTGGTCACCAGCACACGGGTCTCCACCGGCAAGCGCGGTCACTCCACAAAAGCGGGCGTCTTCAGCATCCTCGAGAAGCGCCGGCGCCACTATTCAAACCTCTATAACGGCGCGCCGATGCCGTGGATGCAACGCCTGACCTGGTCCGGTACAGCCCTCCATGCCGGCGTGGTCCCGGGCTACCCGGCCTCTCACGGCTGCATTCGCTTGCCCTATTCCTTCGCTCCGAAGCTGTTCTCGATGACCAATGTCGGTGAGCAGGTCGTCATCGCCCGCAACATGGTCGCGCCGAAACTGGTCGAACACTCGGCCCTGTTCCAGCCGTTGCCGCCGCCTATGCCGCCGGTCCTGGCCAAGGATCATGACCAGCACAAGATGCGCCGGTCGAGCAACGAGGCCGGTACACCCTTCGGGGCCGGCCTGCCGGTCGTCCTGGCGAAGGCCGAGACCGCGGCTCCCGCGCCGACGCCGCTCACCGAGGCGAGGGTCGCGGCCTCACCGGCTATCCATGCGGCGACGGATGCGTCCCCGGCGCAGCGCCCAGTCTCTGTGGCGATTCTCGAGGATACGCGGGTTCATGCCATCGATCCCAATGCAGCGCCCTTCGTGGGCAGCGGCTCTCAGGCTGTCGCAGAGAAGCCCGCAGCCGACGCCAAAGGCCAACAGGCGGCTGTGGGGACGTCCGACGAGCTTCTAAAGGATCAGGGCCATCTTGCCGCGCCGGCCGATGCAGCCTCCACGCCGTCGAGCCCGACAGTTTCTCTTTCGGCCACCACCCTGGCTCAGCCCATAGTGCCCACCCCGGAAAATGCCGACGTCGCGAAGGAAACGACCGGGCCGGAGGAAACCGAAGAGCCGCAGGCCGGCCCGATTCTGACCGTCTCGGCCACTGCTCTGACGCAGCCTGCGGCCGAGCCCGTAGCCGTCTCGCTCTCGATCCTGGGCCTGAACGACCATCCGCCGCTGCCGCCCGAGAAGCCTTCCGTCATGGCCGCAAAGCTTGTGGCCGGAACGGCCGCCGCCGCGGTGGAAGCCGCCGAGCCGCATTCAACCGAGCCGCTGCGCATTCTGGTCACACGCCGCACCAAGCGCGATAGCCTGCGCGATGCCCAGTACATCCTGTCTTCCTTTGGCTATCTGGAGCCGCAAGACTTCGACGGGACGTTCGGCACTCTGACCGCCAGAGCCATCAAGGCCTTCCAAAAGGCCAACGACATGCCCGAGACCGGCGCATTCAACGACGATCTGGAGAAGAAGCTCTACACGGTGGCCGGTAAGGAACAGCCTCCGGAAGGTCATCTCTTCGTCCGTCAGAAGTTCGCAAGCGTGTTCGATGCACCAGTCAGGTTCCGCAACTCCGACGAGTCGCTTGGCACGCATGTCTTCACGGTGATGCATTTTGCCAAAGGCGACACCAAAGCGCAGTGGATGGGAATCAGCCTGAAGGACGACACCGATCCGACGGCGGTACTCAACCGCATCGAGATTCCAGACGACGTTCGCCGGAATATTTCCGAGCGTCTGACGCCCGGCTCGTCCTTGATTGTTGCAGACACGGCGATCAACACGGCGACCTTGCCGAAGGGCGCGGACTTCTTGGTGTGGGACACGAGCAAGCCGGCCAAGGTCGAACGGGCAAGTGTTTCGCCCAAGCCGCGTAGAAAGCGTCGCGCCTCGACCCGGCGGCACGTTGCCCCGGCCTACACGCGCACTCAGCGTCGCAATTTCTGGCCGTTCTAAGTCTCGTCTTCACGAGCACCGGCGCCGGGTTTGCGCGCAAGCATCTTCTGCTTAGGAAGATTGATTGGAGCGGGCGATGGGATTCGAACCCACGACCCCAACCTTGGCAAGGTTGTGCTCTACCCCTGAGCTACACCCGCACTCCAAACCACCGGCAAGCCTTGAATTTCAAGCCTCAGGGTGATCATTTGCCTTGTAGTGGATCGCGCCTGGGCTGTCTACAGACCCTGCGCAGTCCTCACATAGGACCGTCTGCCGGCCCCAGTGAGGGGCCCCATTAGCCGAACCCCGCGCCGAAAGCAATGCCATCCAACCGCGCCACGCTGTTCGCCCGGCTCGAAGACCTGGGCATTGTTTCTTCCACGGTCGAGCACGCGCCGCTGTACACCGTGGAGCAGAGCCAGGCTCTTCGAGGAACGATTCCGGGCGCCCATACCAAAAACCTGTTTCTCAAGGACAAGGACGGCCGCATGGCGCTGGTGGTGGCCAAGGAAGGTACGAAGGTGGATCTCAAGGGGCTGGCCAAGCATCTCGGCTTCGGCCGATTCAGCTTCGGCAAGCCCGAGTTGATGATGGCGGTGTTGGGGATCGAGCCGGGTTCCGTCACCGCTTTTGCTCTGGTCAACGAGACCTCGCGGCAATTGGCGGCCGTGGTGGTCGATGAGGCCCTGATGGACTTTGCCGAGGTGAACTGCCACCCCCTCGTAAACAGCGCCACCACGCGGCTTGCGACGAAGGACCTGCTACGGTTCATGGAAGCCTGCGGGCACCAACCGCGCATCTTACGGCTCGATTGACCGCGCTTTGACGCGGGTCCATCGGTTGCCAAACGCGGCATCTCGGCCCATCTTTGTTGGCTCAGAGCGGCGGCCTCGGATGCCGTCCGGAAAGTGGAGCATGAGCGTAGAAACCCCAATCCTAGGCGACGGCGGCGCGGGCGAGCCTGGCGCCGATCTGATCAAGAACAGCACGACCGCAGAGTTCATGCGCGACGTCGTCGAGGCATCGAGCGAGCGGCCGGTTCTCGTTGATTTCTGGGCGCCGTGGTGCGGCCCGTGCAAGCAGCTCACGCCGATCCTGGAGAAGGCCGTGCGCGCGTCTAAGGGCGCGATCCGGCTGGTGAAACTCAATATCGACGAGCACCCGGAGATCCCGGGTCAAATGGGTGTGCAGTCAATCCCGGCCGTGTTCGCTTTCAAGGAGGGACGGCCCGTGGACGGCTTCATGGGCGCGTTACCGGAATCGCAGATCAATGCCTTCATCGCGCGGCTGATAGGCGAAGACGCCGACAGCGAGGCCGATATCGAAGGGCCCCAAGCGGCGCTCGAAGCGGGCGACATCAACGCGGCGGCGCAGGGCTTCGGCGAGATCCTGCAGAAAGACCCAGAGAACTTTGAGGCCATCGCCGGCTTGACGAAGTGTTACATTAAGATGGGCGATCTCGACCGCGCCGAGCAGACCTTGGCGCTGGTGCCGCCAGCCAAGGCCGAAAGCGCGCCGGTCGCCAGCGCACGTGCGGCGCTTGAGCTTGCGCGCAAAGCCGGAGAGACAGGCGATATTGATAGCTTGCGCGCCAAAGTGGCCGCCGAGCCGGGCGATCCGCAGGCGCGTTTCGATCTCGCGCTTGCGCTCAACGCCAAGGGCGACCGAGAGGGCGCGCTCGATGAACTGCTTACCCTCGTCGCCAAGCACCGCGCCTGGGACGACGATGCGGCACGCAAGCAACTTGTGCAGTTGTTTGAGGCTTGGGGACCGACAGACCCAGCGACGATATCGGGCCGGCAGAAACTTTCGTCTTTGCTGTTCGCGTAGACTTCGAGGAGCATTGGCCCGGTGGCCGACCGCTATTACAGTGCCGAAGACATGCCGACGATGCTGCCGGTGTTCCCCTTGCGTGGGGCAATTGTGCTGCCACGCGCAGCCCTGACTCTCAATATATTCGAGCCGCGCTACTTGGCGCTCGTCGATCACGCGCTTGCCAATGACCGGTTGATGGGCATCGTGCAACCGGGTCCCGACACCGGGGAAGCCGAGTCTCCCGAAGGCAAGGACGTTGAGTTACGTGCGGTCGGCTGCGCGGGGCGCATCACCGCCTTCAACGAGACGGAGGACGGGCACGTCATCATCTCGCTCACCGGCGTTGCGCGATTCAAACTTGGCGACGAGATTTCCTCTGACACTCAATTCAGGATGTGCGAGGTCGATTTTTCACCCTACGCCGATGACTTCATCAGCGGGCACGGCGAGGACGATGTGGACCGAGTGCGCCTCTTGGAAACGCTTCGCCTCTATCTGGAAGCCAACAATCTGAACGCCGATTGGGACCGCATCAACGGCGCGACCAATGAGCGGCTGGTGAATACATTGTCGATCCTCAGCCCCTACGGCACGGAGGAGAAGCAGGCCTTGCTGGAGGCCAAAGGCCTCCAGGAGCGCGCGGACGCGCTGGTGGCCTTGGCGGAGATGGAACTGGCCGCGCGTGACGACGGCTCGGGGACCTCGATCCAATGACACAAGACGATAAAGATGCCGGCACCACCGAGCGGCGCGTCGATCCCAAATTGCTCGAGATCTTGGTGTGCCCCCTAACAAAGACTTCGCTCGACTACGACGCGAAGAAGCAAGAGCTGATCAGCCGCGCGGCGGGGTTGGCCTTTCCCATTCGCGACGGCATCCCGATCATGTTGCCTGAAGAAGCCCGCAGGCTCGACAAGTCTTAGGGCGCCGAGGCTGTCAGGCTCTGTGCCGTCCGCCGCACATGTTCCGGCGTCCAACCCGCGTCGCGATAGGATCGGATCGCGCAAGCGTCGGCGCGCTTGGAGAGCCGCTTGCCCGCTTCGTCGCGCACGAGAGGATGGTGATGCCAAACCGGCACCGGGAGATCGAGCAGCGCCTGCAAGAGCCGGTGGATCGGCATCGCCTCGAATAGGTCCTCGCCCCGAATGACATGGGTGACGCCCTGAGCTGCATCGTCCACCACCACCGACAGATGATAGGCCGCAGCACCGATATCCTTGCGCGCCAGAACCACGTCGCCGATTTGGTGCCGCATGGCCTCCGGGTTCAGCGCTTGCGCTTCGGAATGGGCCGCTCCGGTCTCGCGCCAAGTCAGTGTGTGTCCGTTTAGGCGTTCCAGCGCCCGGTCCAGATCGAGCCGGATCGCGTCGCCGGGCCCGCACTCCGCCATGTCGCGGCCGCGGCAAGTCCCGGGATAGACTGCGCCGTCGGGCGGGAGAGGCATCGTCGCCTCCTGTGGCGCCGACAACGCGGCACGGATGTCGGCGCGCGTGCAGCGACAAGGATATGTCACACCCAGACGGCTCAGCCGCTCGAGCGCGTCTGCATAGACGTCGAGCCGTTCCGATTGCCGCCACACCGGTTCGGGCCACGACACGCCCAGCCAAGTCAGATCCTCGTAGATCGCCGCCTCGTATTCGGGCCGCGCGCGTGACCGATCCGTATCCTCGATCCGCAGAAGGAATTCCCCATCGGCCGCCTTCGCCGCCTCCCAAGCGGTCAGGGCGGAGAAGGCATGGCCAAGATGGAGAAGCCCCGTCGGCGACGGCGCGAAGCGGGTGACAAAGCTCGGCTGCATCGTACGGTCGCGCGCCACCCGGCTACAGCGCCTCCCCCTTCATCAGACGCGGCACGTCGCCGGTGGCGCCGGCGGCTTCGCGCACAAGGAAGCGTTTCAGGCCGGGCGCGCGGTCGACAAGGCCAAGTCCGAGATCGCGGATCGCGCGAAGGGGCGCACTATCGTTCGAGAACAAACGGTTCAGCCCATCCATCACCGTGCCCGAGAAGGCGCTGTCGAAACGCCGCCAGTGCTGATAGCGCTCCAGCGTCGTGGCGGAGCCGGTATCGAGCCCGAGCCGCAGGGCATCAACGATCGTTTCCGTAAGCGCGGCCACGTCGCGCAGGCCGATATTGAGTCCCTGGCCCGCAAGCGGATGGACGACATGCGCGGCATCGCCGATCAAGGCGAGACGTTCGCCAACAAACGACCGTGCCAGCTGGAAGGCGAGGGGAAATGACTGCTTTGGCCCTGCGAGACTGACGCGGCCGAGACGGTGTCCGAAGCGGCGTATGAGCTCGGCGGTGAACGCCTCGTCGCTTCCCGCCATGAGCTCATCGCCTTTGGTCTTCTCCTCCGTCCACACAATGGACGAACGGTCGCCCTCGAGCGGTAGGATTGCGAAGGGGCCGGCGGGCAAGAAGTGCTGCACCGCCCTGCCGTGGTGCGGGCGCTCATGCGCAACCGTGGCGACGATGCCCACTTGCGGATAGGACCAGCCGATACATTTAATGCCCGCGCGCTCCCTGAGAGGTGAGCGCTTGCCGTCAGCGGCAATGAGAAGTGGGGCCTGTAGCGTTCCCCCGCCCTCAAGATGCACGCTCACGGCAAACGTGTTCGGCTCGTGGTGATCGATGCTGTCCGGGGCGAAGACATCGATCGCCGGCTCGGATCCGACCGCGTCCGAGATCACACGCAAAAGGTTGCCCGCCTCGACCAGACTGGCGCGGGGCGCGTCCGCCGTCATCTCCTCATCGAACCCCAGGAAGTGAGTCCGCAAGCTCGCGTTCAAGGGGCTGTCGGTGACCTCGATAGACTCGATGGTTTGCTTGTGAGGCGCCAGTGCCGGCCAGAGGCCGAGCGTGTCCAGCAAGCTTTTGGAGGCCGCCGACAACGCAAGACCGCGTGGGTCGGCACTTGTCTCCGCGTTCGGCAGTCGTGTCGCAGCCTCGATCAGCGCGACGCGAAAACCTTGCGGCCCGAGCTTGGTGAGGGCCAGAGCAAGGGTGCTGCCGACGTAGCCGCCGCCGGCAATAATGACGCCGTAGCCGGCCGACTTCGCTCTGTGAGGCTGTGCCATGGGCTCTCTATAAGCGATGGCGCGGCACGGTGCCACTTCTTGCCCTTGAGGGCCAAGGCGGCTTTTCGGCCCTGGCTCGAACCTGCTAAACGGCTTTAGTCTGTCAAAGAAGCCCCCGGAAAGGGTCCGCCCATGAGCGCCGCGCTGGATCAACTCCTGTCGATCCTCGATCTCGAGCCGCTGGAACACAATCTGTACCGGGGCCTCAGCCCGCAGGTCGGTTGGCAGCGCGTGTTAGGGGGGCAGGTTATCGGCCAGGCGCTCGTTGCCGCCAACCGGACCGTGGAAGGCCGGAAGGCACATTCTCTACATGCCTATTTTTTACGCGCCGGCGATCCCGCGGTTCCGATCATCTACGAAGTGGACAGAATCCGCGACGGCGGCAGCTTTTCGACGCGCCGCGTCGTGGCCATCCAGCATGGGCACGCCATCTTCTCCATGGCCGCGTCCTTTCATAAGGAAGAAGACGGGCTTGAGCACCAAATGCCGATGCCCGAAGTGCCGCCGCCCGAAGACTTGCCGAGCGAGGCGGAGCTAAAGGAGGAACTCATCGGCAGGGTACCGGAGCCGGTGAAAGCCTATTGGCAACACGAGCGGCCGATCGAGATCCGGCCCGTGGACATCTCCCGCTACTTCTCGCGCGACCAGAACGACCCCAGCCAGCTCGTGTGGATCAAAGCGACGGGCACGCTCGGCGACAATCTGGCGCTTCACCAATGCATTTTGGCGTATGCCTCGGACTTTACCTTGCTCGATACGGCCCTGGTCGCCCATGGCCGCTTCGTCTTCGACCCGAATCTCATGCTGGCGAGCCTGGACCATGCGGTGTGGTTTCATGAGCCCTTCCGGGCCGATG
Source organism: uncultured Alphaproteobacteria bacterium (assembly GCA_963825655.1). Classification (GTDB taxonomy): domain Bacteria; phylum Pseudomonadota; class Alphaproteobacteria; order Rhizobiales; family Methyloligellaceae; genus Methyloceanibacter. The sequence goes on along the minus strand of CAWGTS010000005.1, from coordinate 158,818 downwards.
AATGGCTGCTTTATGCCCAGGACAGCCCGAGCTCCGGCGCCGCCAGGGCGTTTTGCCGCGGGACGTTGTTCACGCGCGATGGCCGTCTGGTCGCCTCGACGGCCCAAGAAGGCCTCGTGCGCGAACGATCGCCAAAATAACAGCCTAATCAGTAGGCAAATGGTCCTTTTTGCCTAATTTGTGTGCTCATTGACCGACGTCAGAGGGCCGGCGTGATTGGCTCGAATTGTAAAAGAATCCCTAACCCCAATGGTTTGCGGGCCGTTATGCAGAGTTGGCACGTAGCTTGACTCTGCTTTGGGGTTCGCACGGCTGAAACCAGAGACGGCAACGACTACACAGCCGTAAATCAATGGAGGGCTCAAACAGATGAAGCTGGTGATGGCAATCATCAAGCCATTCAAGCTCGACGAGGTGCGTCAAGCCCTCACCGAGCTCGGATTGCAAGGTATGACCGTTACAGAGGTCAAGGGATACGGGAGGCAGAAGGGCCACACTGAGATCTATCGCGGCGCGGAATACGCCGTGAACTTCTTGCCGAAGATAAAGATCGAAGTCGTGGTGCCTACCAACATGGTCGACAAAGCTGTGGACGCCATCGTGGCCGCGGCAAAGACCGGGCAGATCGGCGACGGCAAGATCTTCGTCGTTCCCGTCGAACAGACGGTGCGCATTCGCACCGGCGAAACCAACGAATCAGCACTGTGAGAGGGGGAGATTTGAAGATGACGACCCTTGCCAAATATCTATTCGGCGCGGTCGCTACGCTTTTACTCGTAGCGCTCTACTACGTCGATCCGGCGCTCGCTCAGGAAGCTGCCGCAGAAGGGGCCGAGCCCATTGCGGAAGCGGCTGAAGAGGTTGCCAAACTCGATACGGGCGATACGGCCTGGATGCTGACATCCACCGTCCTCGTCCTGATGATGGCCATCCCGGGCCTCGCGCTCTTCTACGGCGGCATGGTCCGCAAGAAGAACGTCCTGTCCGTGGTGATGCAGGTCTTTACGATCGTCTGCTTGATGACGATCGCATGGTTCATCGTCGGCTACTCGCTTGCGTTCACCGACGGCGGATCGCTCAACGCCTATGTTGGCGGTCTGTCGAAGATGTTCCTGGCCGGTGTCGATGTTGAAACACTGAGCGGGACTATTCCGGAGTCGGTGTTCTTCACCTTCCAGATGACATTCTTTGCCATCACCCCGGCCCTCATTGTCGGTGCCTTCGTGGACCGCATGAAGTTCTCGGCAGTCTGCATCTTCATGGTGCTTTGGGGGCTGTTCGTCTATGCCCCCGTCTGTCACTGGGTGTGGGGCGGCGGCTTCCTGTCCGAGGCTGGCGTGCTCGACTTCGCCGGCGGTACAGTGGTGCACATCAACGCCGGTGTCGCAGGCCTTGTGTGCTGCATCTTCCTCGGCAAGCGCGTCGGTTACGGTACCGAGAACATGGCGCCGCACAATCTGGTCTTGAGCCTGATTGGTGCGTCGCTCCTGTGGGTGGGCTGGTTCGGCTTCAACGTCGGTTCAGCTCTTAGTGCTGGTACCGGTGCCGGTATGGTCATGGTCACGACGCAGATCGCGACCGCGGCCGCGGCTCTGTCGTGGATGCTCATCGAATGGATCGTCCACAAAAAGCCGTCCATCCTTGGCATCATCTCGGGCGCAATCGCCGGTCTTGTGGCAATTACCCCGGCTTGCGGCTTCGTCGATGGGTTTGGCGCACTTTGGATCGGTATCGCTGCCGGTCTGGTCTGCTTCTTCCTGTCCACGACCGTGAAGAAGGCCCTGGGCTATGACGACTCGCTCGACGTGTGGGGTATCCACGGCGTCGGCGGTATCGTTGGCGCTCTGCTGACGGGCGTGTTCGCTGTCGAAGCGATCGGCGGCACCGCCGGTCTGCTCGAGGGCAATCCGGGCCAGGTCCTTACCCAGTTTTGGGGCATCTTGGCCACCATCGTCTGGTGTGCGATCGCGACCTTCGTCATCCTGATCATCACCAACATCCTCGTCGGGGTGCGCGTGAGCCAGGCTGTCGAAGTCGAAGGCCTCGACATCAACCTGCATGGCGAGGTGGTCCAATAGACCTTCGCGCAAAAAACAGAGGGACAAGAACAGTGGAGAATTTGAGCTAGGTCTCCTCCTCCCTTGACTTCTAGCTCCACCTCGGGCCCCGGCGCGCAAGCGTCGGGGCCTTTTACGTTCCATGGACGGGATTGCCGCGCGTCCCACCAGGGGGCGCTTGAAGTGGCGATGATTCGGTCCGCGGAGGCCGCAACGGCTATCGCCGCCCCGCTGGGAGCTTCTTTTTTGGCCGAAAATAGCCGGTGGAGAGGCCGCTGCGACAACCCTTTGGAAAGGGTGTGGTGTCACAGTGCTCCCTGGGGCCTATCTCACGAAGCCGCAAGCCGACCAGGCCGATTCCGCCTGGATTGCATCAGGGTTGCGCTCGTGCACGACGCGGAAACAACGCGGGAAGGCTTAGCGCGCATCGTCGCCACATTGGGTTAGAGGGATGGCACCAAGAGGTAGAGCAAAAGCACAGCGGCGGCTTCTTCCAAGCGCCGTGGAGACCGGCCTGCGCCGGCTCATATTCGGTACGTATGGCTTTGTCCTAATCGCCGGCGCCGGCGCCGTATGGGCGAGCCTGGCCACCTGGTCGGTCCACGACCCCAGCCTCAACAATGCGACAGGTGTGGTGCCCCGTAACCTGCTCGGAAGCTGGGGCGCGGTGATCGCGGATCTCGGTATCCAGTCTTTGGGGCTTGCCGCGATCTTCCTGTTCTTGCCTCTGGCCGCCTGGGGCTGGCATCTCGTGGCCCGCACCGTCCCCAACCGCCGCAGACTGCGCCTATTGGCTTGGCCCGTCTCCGCGCTACTGCTCGCCGCGGCGCTCGCCGCCCTGCCCCAGCCCAAGAGCTGGCCGCTGCCCAACGGTCTTGGCGGCATTCTCGGCGATTTCATAATGGCGGGCGCCCATATCATCGGTCCCTTCTTGCCGGAGGCCGCCGTTGCCTTCGTCGCCGGGCTCGCGTTCTTCGTCATCGGCTTCTGGCTCCTGCTCTTCGCGTGCGGCACCAGTACGTCGCGGCTGATTGCCTTGTGGGCGCCGCGCTCCACGGCCGCGGGCGAATGGGCCAATGCGTGGCTCGGCGGCTGCATGCATTTCGGCATGCATGGACTGGCGGCCACTCGCCGCCTGTTCCGGCGTAAGCCGCGTGCGGGAGAGTTCGACGAGGACGATGAGGACTGGAAGGAGCCCGAGCCCGTCGTCGATGCCGACGGCCGCATTGAACCTTCCTTCGGGCCAACGCCTCTCGTCGAGTACGACGAAGACGATGACGACTACGACGATGACGGCACCGGACCGGACTACCGGATCACGCGGCTCGAGCAGAAAGACAAAAAGAAGAAGCACACGAGCCTCCATACGCCCTTTTCGGACGAACCCTACGATCCGCCCGCCGTGAAGCTTCTTCAACAAAAGCCGCGCTCGGCCCGCGGCAAGAGCATCAGCGACGAGGTCTTGCAGGAGAACGCGCGGGAACTCGAAGGCGTGCTTCAGGACTTCGGCGTGAAGGGCGAGATCACCAATGTGCGCCCCGGCCCGGTGGTCACGCTTTATGAGCTTGAGCCCGCGCCCGGCACCAAGTCCTCAAGAGTTATTGGCTTGGCGGACGACATCGCCCGCTCCATGAGCGCGATCGCCGCGCGTGTCGCCGTGGTTCCGGGCCGCAACGCTATCGGTATCGAGCTGCCGAACGATCGGCGCGAAATCGTAATGCTGCGCGAGATGTTCGAATTGTCGGATTTCCTGGATACCGATGCGCGGCTGGCGCTGGCGCTCGGTAAGACCATCGGCGGCGAGCCGATGATCGCCGACCTCTCCCGCATGCCCCATCTTCTGATCGCCGGCACCACGGGCTCCGGCAAGTCGGTCGGGATCAACACCATGATCTTGTCGCTGCTCTATCGGCTGTCGCCGGAGCAGTGCAAGTTCATCATGATCGACCCGAAGATGCTTGAGCTGTCCGTCTATGACGGCATTCCACATCTGCTCGCGCCGGTGGTGACCGACCCGAAAAAGGCGGTTGTTGCGCTGAAATGGACCGTGCGCGAGATGGAAGAGCGCTACAAGCGCATGTCGAAGCTCGGGGTACGCGACATCAAAGGCTACAACGCTCGCGTCCTCCAGGCCGAAGCCAAGGGCGAGGCTCTGACCCGCACCGTGCAGACCGGCTTCGACCGGGAGACGGGCCGGGCCATCTACGAGCAAGAGGAGATGGACTACGAGGCCATGCCATACATCGTCGTGATTGTCGACGAGATGGCGGATCTCATGATGGTGGCGGGCAAGGACATCGAGGCCACGGTGCAGCGGCTGGCGCAGATGGCGCGCGCGGCAGGCATCCACCTCATCACCGCGACGCAGCGGCCGAGCGTGGACGTGATCACCGGGACCATCAAGGCGAACTTCCCCACGCGTGTCAGCTTCCAAGTCACCTCGAAGATCGACAGCCGCACGATTCTCGGTGAGCAGGGCGCCGAACAGCTGCTCGGCCAAGGCGACATGCTCTACATGGCCGGCGGCGGCCGCATCATCCGCGTGCATGGGCCTTTTGTTTCCGACGACGAGGTCGAGAAGGTGGTCCGCCACCTCAAGAAGCAGGGCGTCCCGGCCTATCTCGACGCGGTGACCGACGAGGCGGAAAATGACGATGAGGACGGCGGTGGCGCTTCCGAATACGGCGACAGCGGCGACGATCTCTACGACCAGGCTGTGGCAATTGTGCTACGAGACCGGAAGGTCTCCACGAGCTACATTCAGCGGCGCCTCGGGATCGGCTACAATCGCGCGGCGACCCTGATCGAGCGCATGGAGAACGAGGAGCTCATCGGCCCCGCCAACCATGCCGGCAAGCGGGAGATTCTAGTAGGTGACGACGACGCTTCGGCACCTTATTAGGGGCTTATGTTCCCACCGCCAAGAAGTTGACCAGATTTCGCGGAATCATCTATCGAATGTCTCTTAGTTCTTGGTCCTCGCCCCACCGACGAGGGGGATTTATGACACGCCGCAGCGCCGCCGGGGGCCTCGCTGGTCTTCCGATCGCTTTGAGCTTCACCATTGGCCTGGCCTTCGCCCAGGACAGCTCGACCACCGTGCCGAAATCGCCGATCTCCACTGACCCTGTCGAACAGGAAGGTGGACCGCCGGAGGATGCGCTTCGTCCATCCATCGGCCAGGAGGTCGTGCCGGCCGACAACGCGGCGCCGGTCGGTGAGATCACTCCATCCGCAATCGACGAGGGCGCGAGCTGGGAGGCCGCAGTCGAGGCCGTCGACGCGCCCACGCCGCTCATCGGCGATGCGCAGAGCGAGGCGGTCCAGCGGATCAACGCCTATTTCAACGGCATCACCAATCTGCAAGGCCGCTTCGAGCAGATCGACCCCAGCAACAAGCGGTCACGGGGCCGCTTCTACGTTCAGCGTCCTGGCAAGATCCGCTTCGACTATGCGCCGCCGAGCGCGTTGCGCATTGTCGCCGACGGTAGTTCGCTCGCCATCGAGGACAGCGACCTGAAGACGGTGGAGAAGTATCCCATCGAGTCCACGCCGTTCCGCCTGCTTCTCGCTGATACTGTCGACCTTGGCCGGGATGCCCGCATCGTCGGCGTCGAACGTCAGCCGGGAGAGCTCGCGATCTCGCTGGAAGACAGCAGCGGTGACGCGGCCGGCCGTATCAAGCTGTCCTTCGACGCCGGCTCAGAGCTCGAATTGAAGGAATGGATGATCACCGACGCCCAGGGGCTGACCACAAAGGTGACAGTCAACAATATCGTCGCGGGCCGTAAGGTTGCCGTCGATTTCTTCCAATCAAAGGATTCCTTTTCGCCTTTCCGCTAAGGCTTGGGTTCGCCGAAAAGTCATCTAAATCAATTGGTTATGGCGAAATGCTTGACGCGTTTACGTCTTGTTAAATTTTCCAGGCGAGGGGCGTTGAAATCGCCCGGCGATCTACATATCTTTTTTGTAGAAGCGGACCATATCGCATTTATCGGTAGTGCCCCCCGTCTAGCCGAAGATGTGGTTCGCTCGTGCCGGCTTCCCTCCCGGCACGCGCGCGAAAAAACGCGCTTCTGGCGTCCAACCCTGCGCAGCGGTTGGACGCCTTTTTCTTTTCCGGCTCTGTTGAATCCTTGCTTAACCGGCGCTTGCCGGCGTCCCGCGCTTGCCCCTGCACGCCGAACCCCATACGAGCTGTGACATGCGTTTTCGGCTCGCTACTTGGAATATCAACTCTGTCCGCATCCGGCTCGACCTGGTGGAGCGCTTCGTGCGGGGCCACAAGCCCGATGTTCTTTGCCTGCAAGAGATCAAGTGCCTGGAGGATCAGTTTCCCCGCGCGGCGCTCGAGGCGCTGGGCTTCCCTCACATCGCGGTCTGCGGACAGAAGGGCTATCATGGCGTGGCCACGCTCTCGAAGCTCCCGTTCCACCGTGCCGATCGCCGCAACATTTGCGGGCGGGGTCACGCGCGCCACCTGTCGGTCGCTCTAGACGGGGCCGCTCCCCGGCAAAAGCCGGTCGTGCTGCACAACCTCTATGTCCCGGCCGGCGGCGATGTCCCGGATCCCGCGGTCAACGACAAGTTCCAGCACAAGCTCGATTTCCTCGACGCCATGACGGCTTGGTTCGGCGCCTCTCGCGCCAAGGCAAAGAACCGCATGATTCTCGCCGGCGATCTCAACGTCGCCCCGCTTCCCACCGACGTCTGGTCCCACAAGCAGCTCCTGAAAGTGGTGAGCCACACGCCGCCGGAGACGGACCGTCTGGAGCAAGTGCGCGCCGCACATGGCTGGATCGACATCATGCGACGACATGTCCCACCCGAGGAAAAGCTGTTCACCTGGTGGAGTTATCGTAACCGCGACTGGCGCGCTTCGAACCGCGGTCGCCGGCTCGACCATATCTGGACGACGCCCGCACTCGACGGCACGGCGGTCTCCATGACCGTGCTGGACGAGGCGCGCGACTGGCCGCGCACCTCCGACCATGTGCCGGTGATCGCCGATTTCGAGATCGACTGATTGAGCCCTAAGGCACGAGCTTATAGCCGCCGGTCTCTGTGATCAGCAGCTCGGCTTGCGAGGGATCTTTCTCGATCTTCTGGCGCAGCCGATAGATATGGGTCTCGAGCGTATGGGTGGTGACACCCGCGTTATAACCCCAGACCTCGTGCAGCAGCACATCGCGCGTCACCACGCGTTCGCCGGCGCGATAGAGATATTTGAGGATCGAGGTCTCTTTCTCCGTGAGCCGGACCTTGCCGCCGTTTGCATCCAATAGAAGCTTCGCCGCCGGTTTGAAGGTGTAGGGGCCGATGGTGAAGACCGCGTCCTCGCTTTGCTCGTGCTGGCGAAGCTGGGCGCGGATACGCGCGAGCAGAACGCCGAGACGGAACGGCTTGGTTACGTAGTCATTGGCGCCGGACTCCAAACCGAGAATGGTGTCGGCATCGGAACTCTGCGCGGTGAGCATGATGACCGGGCCCTTAAAACCGCCACGCCGGAGGAGCTTGCAGGCCTCTCGGCCGTCGAGGTCGGGCAGGCCGACATCGAGCAAGACGAGATCCACATGACCGTTGCGGGCGAGCTTCAGCCCTTCTTGGGCGGTCGGAGCCAAGTCCGTGTCGAATTCCTCGTGAAGCGAGAGCTGCTCGCTCAAAAACTCGCGAAGCTCGTCGTCGTCGTCGATGATGAGGATCCTGCGCGCGTTGCTCATCAGTCGGTCCTTCCGGAAGTTCCTTGTTGGGCGTTCCACGAGGATGGTCCCTCCTGGAGGGTTGTAAGGGGGGCGCGGCTCGGCGACAAGCGTGTCGGAACTGTGACTTGGAGCGAAAAAGGCCTTGAGGCATGAGGCTTAAGCGGCCCAGACCCATCGTCGTGCGCCGCGCGCCCGGGCATCCCTGCCAGGCGCGGGTACAACTCGGCCACAGCGTACGGCCGGCCGCCATCGGGCGCGGGAGCGTTCGGCCGTTGAAGCGCGAGGGGGACGGCGGCACGCCGCTCGGCCGTTTCCCGGTTCGCCTCGTTCTCTATCGCGCCGACCGGGTTGTGCGCCCGCACACGCCGCTGCCCGTCCACGCCATTCGCGCCACTGACGGCTGGTGCGATGACCCGGCTGACCGGAACTACAACAGGCTCATCACGCTGCCCGTGGCGCAAAGCACCGAAACCCTCAAACGGGAAGACAATCTCTACGACCTCGTGCTGGTGCTCGGATACAACGACCGGCCGCGCATCAAGGGAAAGGGCAGCGCGATCTTCGTGCACCTGGCGCGGGAAGGGCGTACGCCGACGGAAGGCTGCATTGCGTTTTCGCGGCGCGATCTCCTGGCGGTGCTGGCCGAGCTACGGCGGGGCGCGACCTTCCTCGTGATGCGTTAGTCGAGCAGCGAGCGCTCGCCGAAGATCGCGGTGCCGACACGCACATAGGTTGCGCCGCAAGCAACGGCTTTGGCGAAATCGCCGCTCATACCCATGCTCAACTCATCGAGCTCAAGCTCTCGTGCGAGCTTGGCGAGAAGCGCGAAGTGCATCGTCGGCTCTTCGTCGAAGGGCGGGATGCACATGAGCCCGTCGATGGAGAGATTAAACGTGTCGCGGCATAGCGCGACGAAGCCTTCCGTCTCGTCGGGTGCGAGGCCGGCTTTTTGTGGCTCCTCACCCGTATTGACCTGCACGAACAGGCGCGGACGTTTTCCCTGCCGCTCTATCTCCTCGGCGAGCGCGCGGGCGAGCTTCGGCCGGTCGAGGGTCTCGATGACGTCGAACAGAGCAACCGCCTCCTTCGCCTTGTTCGATTGAAGCGGACCGATCAGATGAAGCTCGATGTCGGGGTGCAGCTCTTTCAGCGCCGGCCATTTGCCGTGGGCTTCCTGCACACGGTTCTCGCCGAAGCGGCGCTGCCCTGCCTCAAGAGCTTCCTCGATGACCACGGCGGGCACGGTCTTGCTCACGGCAATGAGTTTTACCGCGTCCGGCTTGCGGCCGGCGGATTCGGCGGCCAGGGCGATCTCCTCGTGAACCAGGCGCAGGCGCGCCGGGATCTCGGTGGCGGAGTGGTGTTCAGCGCTCATGCAAGGTACCTAGCAGGCATTCTCGGCTCGGTGCGCAGCTTGCCGCAACGCGCGACTTCCGCGCAACTTGACCACTTCGGGCATTTGGGTTCGATTGCCGCGCCAAATCGATGCGAAGGAATGGATAAAACAGATGGCCGCGTATCGCTACGACGCGCCGAAACGCGAAAAGCACTGGCAGGAGGCTTGGGAGGCGAAAGGCCTCTTCGAGGCCCGCGAGGACGATCCACGGCCGAAATACTACGTTCTTGAGATGTTCCCCTACCCGTCAGGCCGCATCCATATGGGCCATGTGCGGAACTACACGATGGGCGACGTGGTGGCGCGCTATATGCGGGCGAAGGGCCACAACGTGCTCCACCCCATGGGCTGGGACGCCTTCGGGCTGCCGGCGGAGAACGCGGCGATCGATAGGGGGGTGCATCCGGCCAAATGGACCTACGACAACATCGCCACTATGCGTGGCCAGCTCAAGAACATGGGGCTGTCTCTCGACTGGTCGCGCGAACTTGCCACCTGCGACCTCGAATATTACCACCAGCAGCAAAAGCTGTTCCTCGACATGCTCGAGGCGGGCCTGGTCGACCGCAAGACGCGCAAGGTGAATTGGGACCCGGTGGACAATACCGTGCTCGCCAACGAGCAGGTGATCGACGGGCGCGGCTGGCGCTCAGGGGCTTTGGTTGAACAACGCGAGCAGCCCGAATGGGTCTTCAAGATCACCGACTACGCGCAAGACTTGCTCGACGCACTTCAGGGGCTCGACCGTTGGCCGGAGAAGGTCCGCCTGATGCAGGCGAACTGGATTGGGCGGTCCGAAGGCTTGTTCGTCCGCTTCGAGACGATCGCAGGCTCCGCACCTGACGGCTTCGACGTGATCGAAGTTTTCACCACGCGTCCCGATACGCTGTTCGGCGCGGCCTTCATGGCGATCGCACCCGACCATGAGCTGGCGCACGCCATCGCCGAGAAAGATGCGGACGCAAGAGCCTTCGTCGAGGAATGTCACCATCACGGCACGAGCGCGGCCGAGCTTGAGACGCTGGAGAAGAAGGGCTTCGATACGGGCGTGCGCGTGGCCCATCCCGTGATCGAAGGCGCGGAGCTTCCCGTCTATATCGCGAACTTTATTTTGATGGAGTACGGCACCGGCGCCATCTTCGGCTGCCCGGCGCACGACCAGCGCGATCTCGAATTCGCGCGCGCCTACGATCGCCCTGTGACGCCCGTGGTGTTGCCGCCGGGCGAAGATCCGAAAACCTTCGAGATCGGCGAGGAGGCCTATACGGGCGACGGCGTGTTGTTCAATTCAAGCTTTCTCGATGGGCTAGCCGTGGCCGACGCGAAGATCGCCATGACCGAGCGGCTGGCCGCGCGAACCGTGGCGGACCAGCCGCAAGGCGTGCGGAAAACCGAGTTTCGCTTGCGGGATTGGGGCATTTCCCGGCAGCGCTATTGGGGTTGCCCGATCCCCATGATCCATTGCGACACGTGCGGGATCGTGCCGGTGCCGACGAAGGACCTGCCGGTGAAGCTCCCCGACGATGTGAGCTTCGACGTGCCAGGCAATCCCCTCGACCGCCACCCGACTTGGAAGACTGTTACCTGCCCAAAGTGCGGCGGTGTGGCGACGCGCGAGACAGACACGATGGATACGTTCGTCGATTCGTCCTGGTACTTCGCGCGCTTCTGTTCGCCCCGCGCGAGCGTACCTACCGACACGAACGCCGTCGGGTACTGGTTGCCGGTGGATCAATATATCGGCGGCGTGGAGCACGCTATTCTGCACCTTCTCTACTCGCGCTTCTTCACGCGCGCGATGCACAAGACGGAGCACGTCGCGGTGGATGAGCCGTTCCGTGGGTTGTTCACCCAAGGCATGGTCACCCACGAGACTTACAAGGACGCCGACGGCAAGTGGCTCTTCCCGGAAGAGGTCAAGCTCAGCGCCGGCGAAGCGGTGCATGTGAAGACCGGTGCGCCGATTGCGATTGGCCCGGTCGAGTCCATGTCGAAGTCGAAGAAGAACGTGGTCGACCCCGACAGCATCATCGGGACCTATGGGGCGGACACCGCACGCTGGTTCATGCTGTCGGATACGCCGCCCGAGCGCGATATCGAATGGACCGCAGGCGGCGTCGACGGAGCCTATCGCTTCTTGCAGCGCGTTTGGCGCCTCGTTGGCGAGGTCGCCGCGAAGGGGGCAGGGCCCGGTGCCGAGATTCCCGCAGAGATTGGCCCCGAGGCGGAGGCGCTGCGACGGGCCAGCCACAAGGCGGTGGCAGGCGTGACCGCGGCTATCGACAAGCTCCGATTCAATACAGCGGTGGCGCAGGTCTATGAGCTGGCCAACGCGCTCTCTTCCGGGTTGCAGTCTTCTGGCCAGCAACCAAAGGAGGATCTGCAATTCGCCCTGCGCGAGGCGGGCGAAATTGTTGCCCGAACCATTGGGCCCATGGCCCCGCATTTGGCCGAGGAGTGCTGGGCCCTCCTCGGAAATGAAGGGTTTGTGGCCGAAAAACCTTGGCCGGAGGCCGATTCTGCCCTCCTGACCCAGGATACGGTCACCATCGCCGTCCAGGTCAACGGCAAGAGGCGGGACGAATTGACGATTGCGCGAGACGCCTCGAAGGAAGATATTGAGGCTGCGGCGCTTGGGCTCGAAAATGTGGCCCGCGCCATAGGGGGACGCAAGATCAAGAAGGTCGTGGTCGTGCCGCAGAGGATTGTCAATGTGGTGGCGTAGTCATGCCATTGCGCTGGTCGCGCTTGCCGTGGGGGCTCTCGCCCTGGCGGGATGCGGATTCCAGCCGCTCTATGGCTCCAACACGACGACCGCCAATGGCACGCGACTGTCCGAGGCCATGGCCTCGGTCGACGTCACGCCGATTCCCGGCCGCGTCGGACAGAAGGTCCGCAACGAACTCATCTTCGCCAACACCGGCGGCGACTACGCCGCCCCGCATAGATACAAGCTCAACATCGCCATTAGGGAACGGGTGATCGATCAGCTCGTGCAGATCAGCGGCGATGCGCGAGGGCAGGTGTATCAGCTCGAGGCGAGCTTCAGGCTCCTGGACAGCGCGACCGGTAAGCTCATCCATCAAGGCTCGGCGGTTTCACGTGCGCCCTACACCCGTTACCAAGAAGTCTTTGCCAATGTCCGCGCGCGCTACGATGCGGAGAACCGCGCGGCGCGTACGGTGTCGGAGAGCATCAAGACGCAAGTCGCCGCGTTCCTTGCGACTTCGGCCTGAGCACGGGCTTCGGCCTGAGCTGAGGCTTCGGCCTGATCAGGGTCTTATCCAACTCAACGCGCGCCGGTTCCACCGCCATGGTTGCCTACAAAGCCTCAGGCGTCGCGCGCTTTCTGAAATCGCCCGACCCACAATGCCGCGCGGTGCTCGTTTACGGGCCTGACGCAGGCCTCGTGTCGGAGCGTGCGGCTTCACTGGCGAAGACCTTCGCGCGCCGGCAATGCGCCGACGCCGAAATCATCCGTCTCGATGACCGCGACTTTGCGGACGAGCCCGGACGGCTCGATATCGAGCTGCGCACGAGGCCTATGTTCGCGAGCGCCAAGGTGGTTCGGGTCAACGCCGGGAGCCGCCTCGATGTGCCGTCTCTCAAAGCCTTGCTGGCCGAGCCCTCGGATAACGCGTTGATCGTCGAGGCCGGCAATCTCCGGCCGGACTCCGGTTTGCGCAAGCTCTTCGAGAAGCTCCCGGGCGGCGCGGCGTTGCCTTGTTACGCCGACGAGCGCGACCTTGCCGGTGTCATCGATGCGGAACTGGCAGACGCCGGTCTGCGCATCGACCGTGAGACCAAGGCCTACCTGATGAGCAGGCTTGGCGCGGACCAAGCCATGTCGCGCACGGAGGTGGTCAAGCTTGCGCTGTATGCGCGTGGCGGCGACAGCGTCACGCATGACGACATCGCCGCGGTCGTTGGTGACGCCGCCGAGATCGCACTTGAGAATTTCGTCTATGCGGCAAGTGCCGGCGAACCCCGAGAAGCGCTGCGCGAACTGCAGCGCCTGTGCGCGGCCGGAACGGATCGGGCCGTCGCGCTCAATGCACTTGCCCGCCATTTCACGCAGCTCCATCGTGCCGCGGCAACGCAAGCCGAGGGCGGCAATCTCGACGACGCGGTGAAAGGCTTACGGCCCCAACCGCATTTCAAGCGGGAGCCAATGTTCGTGGCCCATTGCCGGCGGTGGGGGGCGCACCGCTTGGCGCAGGCTCTGCCCTTGATCCAAGAGACCATCAGACGCACGCGGCGCGCGCCCGACCTGCAAGGCCCATTCGCGGAGCGGCTCCTGCTGACGCTGTCGTCGAAGGTTTGACGCGGGGCACGGGCGTTCTTATGCATGAGCGCCGTTGAGAGCGAGGAGCCACGATGGACCAGGACGCCGCCACCTTCGAACGCCGCAACAGCCTATTCATGCTGCTGCGGGAGCGCGCGTTCCGGCGCGGCCGTGTCGTGCTCGCCTCGGGAAAAGAAAGTGACTACTATTTCGATATGAAGCCTGCGATGCTCGATCCGGACGGCGCCGAGCTTATGGCAGAGCTAATTCTTCAAGAAATTCAAGGGGTTACGGCTGATGCGGTAGGCGGGCTGGAGATGGGCGCAGTGCCGCTCATCGCGCCGGTCGCCATGAAAAGTCCAGCCCATGGCCGCTACCTGCCAGGCTTCTTCGTACGCAAGGCCGTGAAGGATCACGGCACACAGAAGCGGGTCGACGGCAACGACATCGCAGGCAAGTCGGTGGTGATCCTCGAGGACGTCACGACCACCGGGGGCTCGGCGATGGATGCCGTCAAGGTCGTCGAGGACGCAGGCGCGAAAGTGGCCTTGGTGATCTCGATCCTCGATCGGGGCGAGGGCGCGGCCGAGCTCTACGCCAAGGCCGGCGTGCCGTTCAAATCTCTGTTCAAGGCGGAGGAGTTCCTGGACGCCGGCTAAGAGCTAGCGGGCCGCCCGCCGCGTCAAGCGTCTACGAATATCCTCGAACTGATCGAAGTTCGTATAGCGGATCCGCAGCTCGCCCTTCTCGCCGCGGCCCGGCTTGATCTCGACTTTTAGCCCGAGCGCATCGTGAAGCTCGGATTCGGCTGCGCGCGTGTCGGCGTCCTTGGAAGGCTTCTTGCGCTTTGGCTTCGCGCTCTCTTCCTGGGCCAGCGCCTCGACCTGGCGCACCGTCAAACCCTCCTTGACGATACGCGCCGCGAGCTCAGAGGCGTCCGGGCGGCCGATCAGTGCGCGGGCGTGGCCGGCACTGAGGTCGCCCTTGCGGACGAGGTCTTGCACGGACTTCGGCAGCTTGAGCAGGCGGAGCGTGTTGGCGAGATGGCTGCGGCTCTTGCCGATGACCTTGGCGAGGTCCTCCTGGGTATAGCCATGGCCCTGCATCAGGGCGTGATAGCCCTCGCCCTCCTCGATGGAATTCAAGTCCTCGCGCTGAACGTTCTCGATGATGGCGATCTCGATCGCTTCTTGATCGGACAACGTGCGGATGACGACCGGGACTTCGTGCAGGTTGGCGCGCTGGGCCGCGCGCCAACGGCGTTCGCCGGCGACGATCTCGTAGCGATCACCGCCGCCGAGCGGGCGCACCACGAGCGGTTGAACGAGCCCGCGCTCGCGGATCGAGACGGCAAGCTCATCCAGCTGGGCGTCGGAGAAGTCGCGGCGCGGATTGAACCGGCTTGCTTTCAGCGACGACAACGGAACGCTGCGTTGGTCGTCAATTCCAGCGCCTGTCGCATCGGCGTCCTCGCCGATGAGCGACGCCAGGCTCCGTCCAAGACGCTTCTTCTGTGCGCTGACCGCCATCTGTTATCTCCAAGCTTGGGCCGCCAAGGGCCGACCCGTCCGCATCATGCCGCCCGTATCCGGCGCTCGCGCTCGATCACCTCGGAAGCGAGCTGGATATAGGCTTGGCTGCCGCTGCACTTGTAGTCGTAGAGCAGCACCGGCTTGCCGTGAGAGGGTGATTCCGCGACGCGCACATTGCGCGGAATGACCGTGGTGTAGACCTTCTCGCCCAGGACCGCGCGCACGTCTTCGACCACCTGATCGGACAGGCTGGTGCGCTGGTCGTACATGGTGAGCACGACGCCGTGGATCTTGAGCTTCGGGTTCAGCCGGACCCGGATCTCCTCGACGGTGCTCAAGAGCTGGGCCAAGCCTTCCAACGCGAAGAACTCGCATTGCAGCGGCACGAGCACGGCATCGGCCGCGGCGAGCGCATTCAGGGTCAGAATATTCAGCGACGGCGGGCAGTCGATGAGAACATAGGTGGTCGGCTGTTCCGGGTCCTCGGCGGCGGTCAGCGCGGCGAGGCAATCGCGAAGCCTGTAGTGCTTGCCGGATGCGGTGCCGGCTTCCCGCTCGAAGGACATCAGATCGATGGTGGCCGGCACGATGGAAAGCCGCGGCACATGGGTCGCCGCCTTTGCCTCCACGATGGTCGCGTCCCCGGTCAGGACATCGAAGGTGGAGTGATCGCGATTGTCGATGCCGAGCCCGGTCGAGGCATTGCCCTGCGGATCGAGGTCGATGATCAGGACGCGCTCGCCGACGGCAGCCAACGCAGTGCCGAGATTGATGGCGGTCGTGGTCTTGCCGACACCGCCTTTCTGGTTGGCGAGCGCGAGCACGCGGGTGCGGCTCATGAGGCCCTCCGGCGCAAATGGCTCACCTCGACGATGGAAGCGTCTTTCGCAGTCGAGCTCGGAGTGAGGCGGAAGGCGAAGTCCCACCCGGCCTGCGCGGCCTCAATCTCGGCTTGTGTCTCGCGACCTTTTAGGAACAGCCCCTTGGTTCCTTCCCCGAAAAATGGCTCTGCGAGCTCTAGGAGACGCGGCAGCGGCGCCAATGCGCGCGCGCTGACAACGTCTGGTCTTAGGCTTTGAGCCTTTTCAGTCAGCTCTTCAATACGCATGGCATGGATGTCCACAGGGGCCTCCGTGGCGCGGACGACCTCGGCGAGGAATGCGCATTTCTTGCGGTTTGATTCGACGAGGTGCATGCGGAAATACGGAGCTCCTGCTTGCAGGATCGCGACGACGAGGCCAGGGAAGCCGGCGCCCGATCCGAGATCGAGCCAGAGTCGCGCGTCGGGCGCAAGGGTACGCAATTGGGCCGAGTCGGCAAAGTGGCGCGACCACAGTTCGGGGAGCGTCGAGGGGGCGACCAGATTGATCGCCTTCTGCCAATGGGTCAGAAGATCCGCGTAGCGCGTCAGCTTCAGAATTGTTTCACGTGGAACTTTAAAGGCTTCGGCGAACGACTCAGGACCCTCGATGAGGACGAGTCCCTTATGCGGCGCAGTCATGCGCTTTTCGCCGTCGCGCCCTTCTTCAAATGCGCAAGAAGCAGCATCAGCGCCGCGGGCGTCATGCCGTCGAGGCGCGCCGCCTGGCCAAGGCTCGCCGGCTTGTGCCGCTCGAGCTTCTGGCGGATCTCGTTGGACAGGCCCGGCAGCGCCCCGAAGGCGAAGCCGTCCGGGATGGCGATGGCCTCGTCTTTGCGGAAGGCCGCAACGTCCATCTCCTGGCGGGCGATGTAGACGGCATAGCGCGCGTCCGTTGCCAGCTGGCGGGCGATGGGGCCTTCAAGCTCGGCGATCTGCGGCCAGATCCGCGTGAGCCGCATGAGGTCTATATCCGGATAGCTCAGGAGATCGAAGGCGCTGCGCCTGCGGCCATCGCGGTTGATGGTGAGGCCAGCCGTCGCCGCCTCGTCCGGCGTCAGCGTGAGGCCGCGCAGAAGCGCGGCGCCGGCTTCGAGCTTGGCGGATTTAGCCTCGAATGCGCTGCGGCGCGGCGCGGCGACACAGCCGACGGCGAGGCCGAGCGGCGTAAGCCGCTGATCGGCATTGTCGGCGCGGAGCATCAGCCGGTACTCGGCGCGGCTCGTGAACATGCGATAGGGCTCGGTGACGCCCCGGGTGACGAGGTCGTCGATCATCACGCCGAGATAGCCGTCGGCGCGGGTGACCCCGAAACGCTGCTTCGCGCCCAAGGCCACGAGGGCGGCGTTGACGCCAGCGACGAGCCCCTGCCCCGCCGCTTCCTCATAGCCCGTGGTGCCGTTGATCTGGCCAGCCAGAAACAGGCGCGCGATCACCTTGGCCTCCAGGCTCGGATGGAGCGCGCGTGGGTCCACATAGTCGTATTCGATGGCGTAGCCCGGCCGAATGACGCGCGCCGTCTCCAGCCCAGGGATGGTCTTCAGGAAGGCGTCCTGCACGTCTTTCGGCAGCGAGGTCGAGATGCCGTTCGGATAGACGGTGTCGTCGTCGAGACCTTCCGGCTCGAGGAAGATCTGGTGGCTACCGCGCTCCTTGAAGCGGACCACCTTGTCTTCTATCGACGGGCAATAGCGCGGGCCGACGCTGCCGATGGCGCCGGAATACATTGGCGCGCGGGCGAGGTTCGCCTCGATGATGGCGTGGGTCGCCTCGGTGGTGTGGGTGATGTGGCAGGGCACCTGGGGCGTGGTGATCGCATCCGTCAGGAAGGAGAAGGGCACCGGCGGTGCGTCGCCGGGCTGCTCCTGAAGGCGGTCCCATTGGATCGTGGTGCCGTCCAGGCGTGGCGGCGTGCCGGTCTTGAGGCGTCCCATGCGCAGGCCCAGACCATAGAGGCGTTCGGAAAGGCCGAGCGCGGGCGCCTCGCCCATGCGGCCCGCCGGGATCTTGGTCTCGCCGATATGGATAAGCCCCCGCAGGAAGGTGCCAGTGGTCAGCACCACGGCGCCGGACATGAAGCGCCGCCCGTCCGCCGTCAGCACGCCGGTGACGGTGTCGCCGTCGGCGATCAGGTCTTCGACCGCTGCCTCGATCACGTCGAGATTCGGGGTCTCGGAAATGGCCCGCTGCATGGCTCGGCGGTAGCGCTTCCGGTCGGCCTGGGCGCGGGGGCCTTGCACGGCCGGGCCCTTGGACTTGTTGAGCACGCGGAACTGGATGCCGGCTTCATCGGCGACGCGGCCCATGAGGCCGTCGAGCGCATCGATCTCGCGCACCAGGTGACCCTTGCCGAGCCCACCGATAGCGGGGTTGCAGGACATCTCGCCGATGGTGTCGATGCGGTGGGTGATGAGCGCGGTGCGGGCGCTCAGGCGCGCGGAAGCGGCCGCGGCCTCGCAGCCGGCATGGCCACCGCCGATGACGATGACGTCGTAGGTCTTGGTCTGGTCGGCGTTCATGGTCGGTCGGTTCATGGCCGGTAAGTAGTCGGTCGCGATGCTTCCGTCAAAGCACTGAGACGCAACTGTTTCACGTGAATCAATTGGGCTGGTGCTACTTGCCGATGCAGAACTCGGCGAAGATGGCGCCCAAGACCTCCTCCATGTCGATCAGCCCGGTGAGGCGCCCCAAATGACGGGCGGCGATGCGCAATTCCTCGGCTTTCAGCTCAGGGATGAGATCATGGTTAACAAAGCATTTCAAAGCGTCCCGCGTTGACACAAGCTCCGTGCGGTGGCGGGTCCGGGTGAGCGGGGCTGCGCCGATACCTGTAATTTCGCTCACGGCGAGATCCGCGAGACGGGCGATCAACCCATCGAGCCCAGTCCCGCTCGTGGCCGACAAACGGAGTGGGTTTTTTATGGTCGGGTTATGTATGGGCGGCGCGTTTAGATCGCACTTATTGAGGGCGTATTGGATGCGTTTCGATGCAAGCGACGCCGGCGGCGCCCAGACCGGGTTCGTGGCGTCGATCACCCACAGCACGAGATCGGCATCCTCGGCGCGGGCCAGCGCCCGGCGGATGCCTTCCAACTCCACCTCCCCTCTCCCCGCCCGTATCCCCGCGGTATCCGCGAGGATCACCGGCAGCCCGCCGAGATCGAGATGGACCTCGATCACGTCGCGCGTGGTGCCGGCTTCCTCCGAGACGATGGCGACATCGCGCTTGGCGAGCGCATTCATCAGCGACGACTTGCCGGCATTGGGCGGACCCGCAATGACGACCCGCAAGCCATGGCGCAGTCGCTCGCCGCTGCGGTCGGCGAGATGGGACTCGATGGAGGCCAGCAACCGCGCGACGATAGCGTTCGCTTTTGTATCGACATCGGCGGCGACGTCAGCCTCGTCGGCGAAGTCGAGCCCCGCTTCCATCAAGGCCTGCGCTTTGATGAGGTCCGCCCGCCAGCTCTCGTAGAGACGGCGCAAGGCGCCTTCCGACTGGGCGAGCGCCTGGCGGCGTTGAGCCTCGGTCTCGGCGTTGATGAGATCGGCGAGGCCCTCGACTTCGGTGAGATCGAGCTTGCCGTTCTCGAAGGCACGGCGGGCAAAGGCACCCGGCTCCGCGAGCGCCGTCCCCTCGACGGCGAGCACCGCCTCGACCACGGCCTCGATCACCGCGCGGCTGCCATGGACTTGCAGCTCCGCCATGTCCTCACCGGTAAAGCTCCCCGGGCCTTCGAACCACAGCACGAGACCGCGATCGATCACGGGCTTGCCGATGGCGCGCAAGCTGGCATGCCGTGATGGAGGCACCGCGCCCACCAGCGCCTCGAGCACGGCGCGGGTGTGCGGCCCCGAAACCCGGATCACCGCGACGGCGGAGGGTCCGCTACCGCTCGCCGGCGCGACGATGGTCGTTGCGGACCCCGCGCGGTTCGGCCGCTCAGCTTCGTCAACGATTGTGCCGCTCATGGGTTATCCTAGGGGCGAGGCGCGCCGGATCGGAAGGGCCATCAAGTCGGAAGGGCCATGCAAGACAGACCAGAGAACCAGCTCGGGGCGGAAACCAGCCCCTATCTTCTGCAGCACAAGGACAACCCCGTCCATTGGCGGCCATGGGGCCAGGCGGCGCTTCAGGAGGCCAAGGCGGCGAACAAGCCGATCCTGCTCTCGGTCGGCTACGCCGCCTGCCATTGGTGCCACGTGATGGCGCATGAGAGCTTCGAGGACGAGGCGACGGCCAAGGTCATGAACGACCTGTTCGTCAACATCAAGGTCGACCGCGAGGAGCGCCCGGATGTGGACGCGATCTACATGAACGCGCTGCACCAGCTCGGCGAGCAGGGCGGCTGGCCGCTCACCATGTTCCTCACGCCCGACGGCGAGCCGTTCTGGGGCGGCACCTATTTCCCGCCGGAGAACCGCTACGGCCGGCCCGCGTTCGTCAGTGTACTGAATACCATCGCGCGGGTCTATCGCGACGAGCACGACAAGGTTCGCAACAACGCCGATGCGATCACCGCGCGGCTCAAGCCGCAACATACGCAAGGCGCCGACGCCGAGCTCAACGACATGACGCTTTCGACTCTGGCGCGCCGTTTCCTGCAAGCGGTCGATCCCACGGAAGGCGGCTTGCGTGGCGCGCCGAAATTCCCGCAGACGCAGTTCTTCGAATTCCTGTGGCGCGCGGGGCTCCGTTACGGTTTTCCGAACCCGCTCGAGGCGGTGACGCTGACGCTCACCCACATTGCCCAAGGCGGCATCTACGATCATCTCGGCGGCGGCTTCGCGCGCTACAGCGTGGATGAGCGTTGGCTCGTGCCGCATTTCGAGAAGATGCTCTACGACAACGCCCTGCTCGTCGACATGATGACGGAGACTTGGCGCGAAACAAAGTCGCCGCTATTCGCGCAGCGCGTCGAAGAAACGATCGGCTGGCTGTTGCGCGAGATGGTGACGGAGGGCGGCGCGTTCGCCGCGTCGCTCGATGCGGATTCCGAAGGCGAGGAAGGCAAGTTCTATGTGTGGTCTGCCGACGAGATTCGCGATGTCCTGGGTACGGACGATTTCGACCTGCTCGCGCAAATCTACGACGTCACCGCGGACGGCAACTTCGAAGGCCAAACGATTCTCAACCGCCTGAACGCGATCGAGCTGCGCGACGACGAAACGGAAGCGCGTCTCGGTGAGATGCGCGCGAAGCTCTTGGAGCGGCGTGCGGGACGCGTGCGGCCCGGCTTCGACGACAAGGTGCTCACGGATTGGAACGGCTTGATGATCTCAGCCCTTGCCAACGCGTCACAAGCGTTTGGCAAACCAGAATGGCTCGAGGCCGCCCAGCTTGCCTTCAACTTTATCCGTACACGGATGACGAAAAACGGCCGCCTGTTTCATGCCTCGCGCGCCGGCGAGGCCAAGGCGCCGGCGACGGCATCCGACTACGCCAACATGATCCGCGCCGCGCTGGCACTGGCGAGCGCCGCGGGCAAGCGCGACTATATCGAACAGGCGCTGGCCTGGACCGATGTGCTCGATACTCATTATTGGGCGGGCGATCTCGGCGGTTATTTTCTCGCCGCGGACGACACCAAGGATCTCATCGTGCGGCCGTTGAGCGGTCTCGACGACGCAGCGCCGAATGCCAATGCGGTGATGGCCTCGAACCTCGTGCAGTTGTCTTTGTGGACCGGCGAGCATCGCTACGCCAAACGCGCCGAGCAGATCTTCGCGGCGTTCGGTCCAGCCATCGCGGCGAACCCGGTGGCTTATTCAGGTCTGCTCGGCGCCGCGCTCGACGGGCTGGCGCCGTCGTTGATCGTGCTCATCGTGCCACCGGACTCAGAGGCGGAGGCGCTTCGTGCAGGTTTGCGCGACGTGTCGCTGCCCAACGCGGTGGTGCTGGAGGTTGCCCAAGGCGAGACGCTGCCGGAGTCCTCGGTCGCCTTTGGCCGCACGGCGGTGGACGGCAAGCCGACCGCCTATGCGTGTTTGGGGCCGCAATGCTCGCTGCCGGTGACCGACGCAGAAAAGCTCGTCGAGACCATCAAGACCGCGCGGCAGGTGACGGTGACTTAGCTCGCCCAAGCGAAGAAGCGGTTGCGCGTTTCCGTCAAATCGTGGCGACGGCGGCTGGACGTCACTGACGCGGTCTTTTCGGATTCCGCGACTAAGACGCATGGTTTTTCGAATCCCTCAGACCCCTGAGGAAACGCTAGCCGCCAAACCTTGCGATTATCTTTCTGATTCTATTGGGTTTTCTGCCCATTCTGCGAGCAGTCGCGCTCAAATTTTGGGCGCTACCCCAAAGATCAGTCCTGCCGCAACGCTTTAAGTGTTCATCGAGTCGAAAAATTCCGCGTTGTTCTTGGTCTGCTTCAGCTTGTCGTTGAGGAACTCGATGGCGTCCATGGTCCCCATCGGATTGAGGATCCGGCGGAGCACGTACATCTTCTTGAGCTGATCGCCAGGAACAAGCAGTTCCTCTTTGCGGGTGCCGGAACGGGCGATGTCGATAGCCGGGAACACGCGCTTGTCGGCGACCTTGCGGTCGAGCACGAGCTCCGAATTGCCGGTGCCCTTGAACTCTTCGAAGATCACCTCGTCCATGCGGCTGCCGGTGTCGATCAGCGCGGTGGCGATGATGGTGAGCGAGCCGCCTTCCTCGATATTGCGGGCGGCGCCGAAGAAACGCTTCGGGCGCTGCAGCGCATTGGCGTCTACGCCGCCGGTCAACACCTTGCCGCTCGACGGCACGACCGTGTTGTAGGCGCGGCCGAGGCGCGTGATCGAATCGAGCAGGATGACCACGTCGCGGCCGTGCTCGACCAGGCGCTTGGCTTTCTCGATGACCATCTCGGCGACCTGCACGTGGCGCGACGCGGGCTCGTCGAAGGTCGAGGACACGACCTCGCCCTTCACCGAGCGCTGCATGTCGGTCACCTCTTCGGGCCGCTCGTCGATCAGCAGCACGATCAGATAGCACTCCGGATGATTGGCGGTGATCGCATGGGCGATGTTCTGCAGTATCACCGTCTTGCCGGTGCGCGGCTGCGCCACGATCAGGCCACGCTGACCCATGCCGATGGGGGCCACGATATCGATGACCCGCCCCGTCTGATCTTTTCGCGTGGGGTCTTCGGTCTCCATCTCGAGCCACTGGTCGGGATAGAGCGGTGTGAGATTGTCGAAATGGATCTTGTGGCGCTGCTTGTCGGGGTCCTCGAAATTGATCGTATTGACCTTGAGAAGCGCGAAATACCGCTCGCCGTCTTTCGGGCTGCGGATCTGTCCTTCGACGGTATCGCCGGTGCGGAGACCGAACCGACGGATTTGCGACGGCGAGACGTAGATGTCGTCAGGGCCGGCGAGATAGTTCGAATCGGGCGACCGCAAGAAGCCGAAGCCGTCTTGCAGCACCTCGACCACGCCGGTGCCGGTGATATCCACCTCGCGCGCGGCGAGTTGTTTCAGGATCGCGAACATGAGCTCCTGCTTGCGCATGGCGCTCGCGTTCTCGACCTCGACCTCCTCGGCGAAGCTCAAGAGCTCCGTCGGCGATTTGGCCTTTAATTCTTGCAGCTTCATTTCCTGCACGCTGCTCACTCCAAACGGAAAGCGTTGAATGTTGATGTTTCGAATCTCGCGCTCTTCAGCAGCGCGGTGTCATCGGAAGGGGGGATATGCCTCGGCGGGAAGGCGATGTGCATACGCCAGCACCAGTCCCGGTAACCCGATCATCTCTGTAAAGGAAGGCCGGACCGCGACAGCGCCCCGGAAAGGATGCGACTCGTCTTATAGCAGACCCTTGCCCCGCACGGAATAGGTTTACCTCCCGATTAGAAGGGTTTCACGACCGCCAGGATGACGATGACAATCATCAGCAGCGTGGGGACCTCGTTGGCAATGCGGTAGAAACGCTGTGACTTGGTATTTCGATCCCCAGCGAAATCCTTCACCCATTTGCCCAAAAAGCCCGTGAATCCAGACAGGATCACCACCAGCGCGAGCTTGGCGTGGAACCAGCCAGCCGCTGACCAATCGACCACATGAAACGCCAGAATCAGGCCGAAAATCCAGGCCGCCACCATGGCGGGCGTGGTGATATAGCGCAGGAGCCGGCGCTCCATGACCTTGAAGGTCTCCGACTGCTCGGAGCCTGCCTTGCTCACGGCGTGATAGACAAAAAGCCGCGGCAGATAGAGCACGCCGGCCATCCAGGCGATCACGGCGATGATGTGGAAGGCCTTGATATAAACAAGAAACATGGAATTGCCAGGTGGGGGGTTAGCCGGATGCGCCTTTCACCAGCGCGACCAGCCGTTCGACGTTCTCGATGGGGGTCTCCTGCAAGATGCCATGACCCAGATTGAAGATGAAGGGGCCTTGGCCCAATGTTTCCAGGATCCATTTGACACGGCCCTCGAGCGCGGGCCCGCCCGCAGCCAAGAGAATCGGATCGAGATTGCCTTGAACGGGCAGGCGGGTTTGCAGCGCGGAGCGAATCCAACCCGCCGGCAGGCTCGTATCGCAACCGACGGCATCGATCGCCGTCTTGGCCGCATAGCGCTCGGCAAGGGGCCCTGAGCCCCTCGGGAACCCGATGATGGGAATGTCGGGGGCTTGCGCCTTCACCCGGTCCACGATCGCCCTTGTGGGGGTGATGCACCAACGTTCGAACTCGTCCTCCGGCAGGCTTCCCGCCCAGCTATCGAAAATCTGCAGCACGCGGCAGCCGGCCTTGACCTGGCCAAGGAGATAACGGGCCGAACTTTCCACCAGGAGATCGATCAGTCTCTGGAAGGTTTCCGGTTGCAGGTAAGCGAGACGCCGGGCCGAAGCCTGATCCTTACTGCCGCTCCCCTCGACCATGTAGGTCGCCACGGTCCAAGGCGCACCGCAAAACCCAATCAACGGGACGGATGGCGGGAGCTCAGCCACCACCCGCTCCACCGTCTCATAGACCGGCGCCAGCCGCTCCTTCGCAGTCTCGAGATCCAGCTTGGCGATGGCCGCTTCGTCACGAATGGGCTCGAGCTTCGGACCCTCGCCTTCCACGAACGCCACGCTCTGCCCGAGTGCAAAGGGCACGACGAGAATGTCGGAGAAGACAATCGCCGCATCGAACGGGAAGCGCCGTAGCGGCTGGAGCGTCACCTCGGCCGCAAGCTTCGGGGTCAGACAAAGATCGAGAAAAGACGGGACCCCGGCTCTCACCTTCCGGTACTCGGGAAGATAGCGTCCCGCCTGGCGCATCAACCACATCGGGGGCGGGCTGACACACTCGCTCTTGAGGGCCTCGAGCAGCGGGCTCGATGAGGTTATAGGCTCAGACATAGCCCTCTCTAAAACTAATAAAGAGAATCTCTATAGGGTTTCTGTTGTTATTATTAGGGCGTGAATAGCGGACATTCAAATTCATCACCAGTCTATCGACAGGATAGCTGTGGCCCAGTCTGGCGATTTAATGATGAAGCGACCCTGCTGTGGTTCCATTCCCCTAAAGACCCGGCAAGCTATCGTTCTAACTCACTTTTTGGGCGCCTCAGGATCTTGGACGAAGCCTGGACGGCTTGTGGGAATCCAACTCTCGGAGCTGGGGACCAAAAAGGCTATTGTGGGCGCATTGGAAACCGCGTCACGCTTTCGACACAAGCGAATCTGTGAAGAACTGGGACTCATAACTTCGGGTCAGCGGGGAGAGATCCGGGGGCCTCGATGTTGCTCCGTTAACGCCCCCCGGTTATCCAAGGGTCATACATGGATATCCAACACCGCACCTTTCATCTGCATATGGTCTCCGATGCGACCGGCGAGACGCTCAACACGATCGCCAAGGCGGCGCGTGTGCAATACGCACAAGTGCGCGCCATCGAGCATTTGCATCCTCTGGTGCGCAGCCGCCGCGAACTCGACCGTGTGTTGAAGGAGGTCGAGGCGGATCCCGGGATCGTTCTCTACACGCTATTCAACAAGGAGCTGACCGAAGCGCTGGAACAGTCGTGCAAGCAACTGAACGTGCCGTGCGTCGCGCCGCTGAAGCACGTGCTGCAGGTCTTCGAATCCTATCTCGGCATTTCATCGACCCCGACCGTGGGCGGGCAGCATCAGCTCGATGCGGATTATTTCCGCCGCATCGAGGCGTTGAACTTCTCCATGGTCCACGATGATGGGCATCTGCCCGAAAATCTCGACGATGCCGATATCATTCTGCTCGGGATCAGCCGCACGTCGAAGACGCCGACCAGCATCTATCTCGCCAATCGCGGCTTCAAGACCGCCAATATCCCGCTGGTCCCCGGAATGGTGCCGCCGCCGCAGATCGAACATCCAACCAAGGCTTTCATCGTGGCGCTGGTGGCAAGCCCGGAACGCATCGCGCAGGTGCGCCAGAACCGCGTGATCGAGCAGGCCCATGGGCACTTGGAAGAATATGTGGACCGGGACGCCATCGCCGCGGAAATCGCGCAGACACGGCAGCTCTGCGCGCGGCACGGCTGGCCGATCATCGACGTCACCCGCCGCTCCATCGAGGAAACGGCCGCCGCCATCATCCGTCTTTATCACGACCGCGAAGCCCCGGCGCTAGCATGACCGGTATTCTTCAAGATGGACGCCCGCCGCTCATTCTGGCCTCGACCAGCAAGACGCGGGCACGGATGCTCGAGTCCGCCGGTCTCACCTTCATCTGCGAGCCGCCAGGGCTTGACGAGGCGACCATGCGCCAAGCGATCGCCGGCGAGAAGATGCTCGACCCCCATGACGTGGCCGAAGTCCTGGCACGCGCCAAGGCGGAAGCGGTGAGCAATCTCGCGCAAGGCGCGTTCGTGATCGGCGCGGACCAGGTGCTCGCCTTCGAGAACCAAATCATCTCCAAGCCGGAGAATATGGAGGCCGCCCGCAGGCAGCTGCTCGACCTCAACGGCAAGACCCACCAACTTCATACCGCCGTTGCCGTTGCCACCAATGGTGAAGCGGTGTGGGCGGAGACCAGTGTGGCGACATTGACCATGCGCAAGCTCTCGCCGGAATTCATCGGCCACTATTTGGCCGCCGCGGGCGAGGCGGTGCTCACCTCGGTCGGCGCCTATCAGATCGAATCCATCGGTATCCAGCTCTTCGAAAAAATCGAGGGCGACTTCTTCTCCATTCTTGGCCTGCCGCTTCTGCCGCTCCTCGATACGCTTCGGCGCGAGGGCGTGATCGAAAGTTGACCGTGACCCCTCGCGCTTGCGTCATTGGCTGGCCCGTCGAGCATTCGCGCTCGCCGGTGATTCACCGCTATTGGCTGGCGCAATACGGCATCGACGGCGCCTATGAGAAAGAGGCGGTGAAGCCGGAGGATCTGCCAGGCTTTCTCCAGCAGCTTTGGACGCATGGCTATATCGGCGCCAATGTGACCTTGCCTCACAAGGAGGCCGCGTTGCGTGCGGCACGCTCGGCGGACGAAGCGGCGATGACGATCGGCGCGGCCAATACGCTGTGGCTCGATCCCGATGGGGCCTTGCATGCGGCTAACACCGACGCGTACGGCTTCATGACCAATCTTAGCACCGAAGCCCCGCAGTGGAACGCGGGTGCCGGCGCGGTCCTGGTGCTCGGTGCCGGCGGCGCGGCGCGGGCCATCCTCTACGGTCTCCTTGCGGTCGGGGTGCCAAAGGTCTTGCTCGCCAACCGCACCAAGGCTAGGGCGGAAACCCTGGCGGCGGTATTCGGGCCGCGGGTCGAGGTGATCGACTGGGCGGCACGAAACGCGGCGCTTGCGGATTGCGGGCTTTTGGTCAATGCGACGAGTCTCGGCATGACCGGCCAAGAGAAGCTCGATATCGACCTATCCGCCATGCCGCGCGACGGTGTGGTCGCCGACATCGTCTATGTGCCACTGGAGACGGAGCTGCTTGCTGCCGCGCGGGTCCAAGGCCTCGCTCGCGTGGACGGCCTCGGCATGCTGCTGCACCAGGCGGTGCCGGGGTTCGAGCGCTGGTTCGGCGTGCGGCCGGAGGTGACCCCAGAATTGAAAGCCCATGTCATGGCCACGCTCGGGGAAGAATAATGCTGGTCATCGGGCTCACCGGCGGTATGGGCATGGGCAAGAGCTCGGCGGCCGCGCATTTCCGGAACCGCGGCATCCCGGTGTTCGATGCCGATAGTTATGTGCATGCGCTCTACGAGGGCGCGGCGGTGCCGGCGATCGAAGCGGCTTTTCCCGGCACGACGCGCGGCGGCCGCGTCGACCGCGCGCAACTCTCTAAGGAAATTGCCGGGCAGCCGGAGCGCTTGCGCCAGCTCGAGGCCATCGTGCATCCGCTGGTGATTCAGGCCGAGATCGACTTCTTGTGCGATGAGGAAGCCAAGGGCACCAGGATCGTGGTGCTCGATATTCCGCTCCTGTTCGAGACGGGCGCCGAGACGCGCGTGGACACGACGATTGCGCTCTCCACGTCCGAACGCGTGCAACGGGACCGTGTATTGGCGCGGCCGGGCATGACGATGGAGACATTCGAGGCGTTGCGGGCCCGCCAGCTATCGGATGCGGAGCGACGCGCGCGTGCCGACCACGTCGTGGACGGCGGTTCGGCGCTGGAGAACTTGCACGCACAGCTCGATCGATTGATCGAATCGCTGCAAACTCGCGAAGGCGCGGTCATGGATAGGCTGCGCCGCTAGCGCTGCAGAAAATGGATTAGGCTTTTTGCGCGAGATCATTCTCGATACGGAGACCACGGGGCTCGACCCCTATGACGGCCATCGCATCGTCGAGATCGGCTGTGTGGAGCTGGTCAACAGTATTCCCACCGGGCGCACCTGGCACTGTCATTTGAACCCCGAGCGGGACGTGCCCGAGCAGGCCTACGCGGTGCACGGCCTCTCCACCGACTTCCTGCGCGACAAGCCGCGCTTTGGCGAGCGTGCCGACGAACTTCTGGAGTTCATCGAAGGCGCCATGCTGGTGATGCACAACGCCACGTTCGATTTCGGTTTTCTCAATGCCGAGCTTGAGCGGCTGCCGCGGCCCTTGCTCCTCTGGGATCACGTGGTTGACACGCTGGCGCTGGCAAGGCGGCGGCATCCGGGGGCGCCTGCGAGCCTCGATGCGCTGTGCCGCCGCTATGGCGTCGATCTCAGCGAACGCTCCTTGCACGGGGCGCTGCTCGACTGCCGGCTGTTGGCGGCGGTCTATGTGGAACTGGTGGGCGGCCATCAGGCCCGGCTTGAGCTTGCGCCCAACGGGGCGCAAGGTGTGGTTCTGCATGCCAGCGAGGTTGCAGTCCGGCCACGGCCAGCGCCCTTGAGCCCACGGATCAGCGCGGCGGAGCAGGACGCGCACCGCGCCTTCGTGGAAAGCCTTGGCAAAGACGCCGTGTGGCTGCGCTACGCGTAAGCCCGCCGGAACCCGCCTAATTCGCCAGAGATGGATCGCCCTGTTGGCCGGCCATGTTCTGGGCGTAGAGCCTGCCGAAATCGATGGGATCGAGCAGAAGCGGCGGGAAGCCGCCGTCGCGGACCACGTCCGCCAGAACGCGCCGGACGAAGGGGAACAGCAGCGTCGGGCAGTCCACGAACATCACCGGCTGCAGCAGCTGCTCGGGGATGTTCTTGATGCGGAACAGGCCGGCATAGTCCAGCTCCACATTGTAAATGACGCCTGCATCGCTCTTGGCGTGGGCCTCGATATGCACGGCCACCTCGTAGGCGTCGTCGCCCCGCGGACCGGCATTGACGTTGACGCCGACCTTGAGCTGCGGATTGTCACCGGGGCCTTGGAGCGATTGCGGTGCGCCGGGGCTCTCGAACGACAGATCCTTGACGTATTGGGCCAGGACGGCGAGCTGCGCGTTGGGTGGGACACGGCCCTGCGCGCCGGCCCCTTGTCCCTGACCCGCCGCGGCCGGGGCTTCTTTGGGCGAAGGGCCATCGCCGTTCGTCTTTTTCGTCTCGTCGTCCTTTGGCTTCTTGGCCATGAAAATCTCCCTCAACAGGCGCGCGCAATGGTGGCTAGCATGGGATGGGTGCCGCCGCAATTCGACTGCAGCGATGTGCTTTGAGCCTAAATTAAGTGCAAGGCCCTTTAGGGTTGGCTTCGTATCGGGGAATGCCTTAAGTTGAGCCGGAAATGCTGCGGTTGGACACGAAATTCTCCGGCTGTGGTTTGAGGCTCCCGCTAGAAAATCTCTAGGCGCGAAACGATATAGACCCTAGAGCGTTCCGCACGAGTGCGGGTTTCAGTTCTCACGCGGGTGGCGACAAGGCATGAGTGAAGCTTTCGATATCTACACACTGTTGTTCCTGGTGCTCGCGGTCGTGATCTTTATCCGGCTGCGCAGCGTGCTGGGACGCCGCACGGGCAATGAGCGCCCGCCTTACGACCCCTATACGCGCACCGATGCCAAACAGGCCGGGACGCCCGAGGGGAGCGTGGTGGCGCTGCCGCGCGGCCGTACCGCTCAGGCGCCGGTGGGCGAGCCGGCGGGGCCGTCGGCCGAGGATATCGAGGAACGGCTCGAGCGCTTTGCCGCCAAGGGCAGCCCGCTCGGCAAGGCGTTGACTGCGCTGATCAAGGCGGACCCCGATTTCGATCCGGGCGAATTCCTCGAAGGCGCCAAGGTGGCTTACGAGATGATCGTCAGCGCGTTCGCCGTCGGCGACGAGAAGACGCTGAAGCAGTTGCTCGGCGACGATGTGTTCGAAGGGTTCGCACGCGCCATCGACGAGCGCGAAGTGCGCGGCGAGACCGTGCAGTCGACGCTGGTCGGGATCGACAAGGCCGACATCATCGAGTCCGAGATCAAGGACAAGCAGGCTTATATCACCGTGAAGTTCGTGAGCGAGCTCATCTCAGTGACGCGCGACTCCGACGGTGAGGTGGTCGAGGGCGATCCCAAGAAGGTCCGCGAAGTCACCGACATTTGGACCTTCTGCCGCGATCTTACCTCGCGCAATCCGAACTGGAAGCTCGTCGCCACCGAAGCGGCGAACTAGCCACCCCTTTTGTCACAACAGGTCACGTTTAGGCCCGTCGCGTTCGCCGAACTCGACGGCTGGGCCGCGGACGACCATGCGGCTGCCTTCCGCGCATTTCTGAAGACGTGCCGCGTTGCGCGCCATGGCGAGGCGATCGCCGCGGATGCCGTTGCGCTTGGCGACGGCGCCGACGCTACGGCGGCACGGACCTTCTTCGAGCGCCACTTTCAACCGCATGTCGTCGAGGCGAAGGAGCCGGGCCTCGTCACCGGGTATTACGAGCCGGAGGTGCACGGCGCGTACAAACCCGCCGATCGCTTTCCCGCTCCCGTCTATGGTCGACCCGAGGATCTCATCACGCGGGCGGACGAGACGGAACGTGCGCGCTTCAACGACCGGGTCACCGGCTTCCGCGCCACGCCCAACGGTGAAGTGCCCTACTACACGCGCGCCGAGATCGAGACGGGCGCGCTTCAAGGCCGCGGTCTCGAACTGCTCTATCTCGATGACGCGGTCGAGCTGTTCTACATGCAGGTGCAAGGCTCGGGGCTTGTGCGTCTCGACGATGGGACGACCGTTCGTCTCACCTATGCGGGCAAAAACGGGCATCCCTACACATCGATCGGCAGGGTGTTGATCGAACGCGGCGCGCTCGGCGCGTACGACATCGACATGGACCGGGTCAAGGCGTGGCTCCAGGCCGATGAAGGCAGGGGCCGCGCGCTGATGCAGGAGAATTTATCCTATGTGTTCTTCCGTGTGCTTGGCGAAGACGAGGGTCGCGATGGGCCGCTCGGCGGGGCGGGCGTTCCCCTCACACCGGGCCGGAGCCTCGCCATCGACACGGCTCACCATGACCTCGGCACGCCCGTCTTCGTTACGGTACCGGATCTTGAGATAGAAAGTGCACGGTCCTTCCGCCGGCTGATGATCGGCCAGGACGTGGGCTCGGCGATCTCCGGCTGCCAGCGCGGCGACATTTTTTGGGGCACGGGCGAAGAGGCCGGCGCCATCGCCGGCAGAACCCGCCACAAGCCGCAGTTTCACGTCCTGCTCCCGAGGCGTTAAGGCGCCTTAGGGCAGGCTTGGGGTATGCTGCCGGCCAAGGAAGGGCCGGATGGGCAAGCACGACATCGATAAGGACATCGAGGACGACGCAGCGCTATGGGCGCGCGTGGCCGAGACGGCGATGCCGCTCAAGAAAAACCGCATCACCCGGGTGGCCACGCCGCACAAGCCTGCTCCGCCGCCGAAGTCCAAATCGGCTGCCAAGTCGGCTACCACGGCCAAGTCCGCTGCCGCTGTCGAAAGCCAACAGCCGAAGGCTGCGCCGCGGCCAAGCCATGCCCCTCATAGCGGCATCGACCGGCAGACGGCACGAAAGCTCGACAAGGGGCATCTCGCCGTCGAAGCCCGGCTCGACCTGCACGGCATGCACCAGCGCGACGCCCATGTGGCCTTGCGCAAGTTTCTCAAATGGGCGCGGAGCAAGGACTACCGCCACGTGCTGGTGATCACCGGCAAGGGCACGCCGCGCGCGGTGCCCTCGAGCTTCTACGCGGAGGAGGCACGCGGGGTCCTGCGCCAGGCCGTGCCGCACTGGCTGGCCCATGGCGATCTCGCGCGGCTGATCGTCAGCTTCTCGGAAGCGCCGCGCCGGCTCGGCGGCGAAGGCGCGCTGTATGTGCGCCTGCGGAAGCCGGATCACGCACGCCGGAAATCCTAAAGAATGAACTTCGAGAGGTCGGCGTTCTTGGCGAGGTCGCCGATATGCTCGCGCACGTAGTCGGCGTCGATGGTGACGGTCTCGCCATGCTTGTCGCCGGCCTCGAAGGAAATCTCGTCGAGAATGCGCTCCATCACGGTCATGAGGCGCCGCGCGCCGATATTCTCTACGCTCGTATTCACTTCAACCGCGATATCGGCGATGGCTTCGATGGAGTCCTTGGTGAACTCGAGCGTTAGGCCTTCGGTCTTCATCAGCGCCACATATTGATTGATGAGGCAGGCCTTGGGCTCGGTGAGGATGCGGCGAAAATCCTCGCGGGTGAGCGCCCGCAGCTCCACGCGAATGGGCAAGCGGCCTTGCAGCTCCGGCAGCAGGTCCGAGGGCTTGGCGATATGGAACGCGCCGGAGGCGATAAACAGAATATGGTCGGTTTTCACCGGCCCGTATTTGGTGCCGACCGTGGTGCCCTCGATCAGCGGCAGAAGATCGCGCTGCACGCCTTCGCGTGACACATCCGCGCCGACGCGCTCAGAGCGCGCGCAGATCTTGTCGATCTCGTCGAGGAACACGATGCCGTTGTTCTCGACATTGGCGATCGCCTCTTGAACCATCATGTCGTCATCGATGAGCTTGTCGGATTCCTCGGCCATGAGGATGTCGAAGCTATCCTTCACCGTGACGGTGCGCGGCTTGGTGCGCTGACCGAGCGCCTTGCCCAACATGTCCGAGAGATTGATCATGCCGACCTGGCTGCCGGGCATGCCGGGAATATCGAAGGACGGCATGGAAGGCTGATCCGCGACTTGGATCTCGATCTCCTTGTCGTCAAGTTCGGCTGCGCGCAGCCGCCGGCGAAACGTCTCACGCGTTGACTGACTTGCGCCGGCGCCGACCAGCGCATCGATGACGCGCTCCTCGGCGTTCAACTGAGCCTTGGCTTCGACTTCCTTGCGCTTGGTGTCGCGCACGAGGCCAATGCCCGTCTCGATAAGATCGCGGACGATCTGTTCGACGTCACGGCCGACATAGCCGACCTCGGTGAACTTGGTGGCTTCGATCTTGATGAAAGGCGCGCCGGCGAGCTTGGCGAGGCGGCGGGAGATCTCGGTCTTGCCGACGCCGGTCGGGCCGATCATCAGAATGTTCTTGGGCAGCACTTCCTCGCGCATGTCGCCTTCGAGCTGCTGACGCCGCCAGCGGTTGCGCAAGGCAATGGCGACCGCGCGTTTGGCGTCGCGCTGGCCGATGATGTGGCGGTCGAGTTCGGAAACGATCTCGCGGGGGGAAAATGACGTCATGAACTCTCTTGAGTGGAGTTGCTACTTGGTGGCGTCGAGGGTTTCGACGGTCACCTCGTCATTGGTGTAAACGCAAATCTTGGCGGCAATGGACATGGCCTTGCGCGCTATTGCCTCAGCATCGAGGTCGGTATCGAGCAGGGCGCGTGCGGCCGCCAAGGCAAAGGAGCCGCCGGAGCCGATGCCCATCACCGCATCGTCCGGCTCGAGCACGTCGCCCGTGCCGGTGAGCACCAGGCTCTCGTCCGGATCGGCGACGATCATCATGGCCTCCAGCCGGCGCAAATACCGGTCGGTGCGCCAATCCTTGGCGAGCTCGACGCAGGCGCGCTTGAGCTGATCGGGGAAGCGTTCGAGCTTGGTCTCAAGCCGCTCGAACAGGGTGAAAGCGTCGGCCGTGGAGCCGGCGAACCCGGCGATGACCTTACCGGAGCCCACCCGGCGGACCTTCCGCGCGGAGCCCTTGATGATGGTCTGACCGAGGGAGACCTGGCCGTCGCCAGCGACCACGACCTTGCCGGCCTTGCGGACGGTCAGGATCGTGGTGCCGTGCCACGTCGCGGGGGAGGAGGGGGATGGACTCATGCTGCAATGCGATATCGGCGTGGGCGCGCCATTCGTCAAGCTCTCGGCGCTATTGAGCCTAATGCCGCGCCTAATGCCGCAGTGGGGGCTTGTTAGGCCCCGTGGGAGCACGGTTTACAGGGGTTGGAGCTCGGCGCCGACGACGCGCCAGCGGAGGCCGACCAGCTCCATGATCGCCTTGACCGTCAGGGAATCGGCCTTTTCCGGGTCTTTCAGGTCGAAGGTGAACCGGGTTGGGGCGGTGAAGAAGGCGAAAGTGACGAAATCGACGAAGGATTCGCCGCGTTCGCGATGATCGACCACGGTCGGATTGTTCAGGATGGCCTCGGGCGTGACCAGGCCGTCCATGGTGCTGTCCACCAGGCCAGGGGCGACGAGCTGGGCCAGCCCCTGCCCAAGAGCCCCAATAACGGGCCGTTTTTTGGCCAATTCGTCGGCTTTGCCGATCACTTGGGCTTGGACTTCGCCCTTCAAATCCGCCTGGACTTTCGGGAAATCCACCAGACGCTCCAAGGCCGGCTTATCGTCGGTGAGCAGCGCCTGGTCGATCCAATACAGGGTGAGATAGGGGTAGCCGACATAGGCAGCGAGCAGGATGGTGAGCAGCAGAAGCAGGCGGCGCATGGCGTTCCCTCATTTTGCGGGTGTTGGGCATAGCATGGCCGCATGACGCGGCGTATAAGCCGGGACTGAGAAGAGAGTCTTTATTTAGACCCCTTGGCTATGCTGGCAGACATGCAGAAGCGAAGCAAATCAACGGACTCCCGGGCCGCGACGATCAAACGGCACACCAAGGAGACCAAGACCAGCGCCACCGTCGATCTCGACGGGACCGGCGCTTATGACGTCTCCACGGGCGTCGGCTTTCTCGACCACATGATCGAGCAGCTGGCGCGGCATTCGCTCATCGATATCGCGCTCCGGTGCGAGGGCGATCTGCATATCGACCAGCACCACACGACCGAGGATTCAGGCATCGCGTTGGGCCAGGCTCTTGCCGAGGCTTTAGGCGACAAGGCGGGTATCACCCGCTACGGCGCCTGCTATCTGCCGATGGACGAGACGCTGACCCGCGTTGCGCTCGATGTGTCGGGGCGGCCGTTCCTGGTGTGGGACGTCGGGTTCACGCGCGCCAAAGTCGGCGAGATGGACACCGAGCTGTTCCGCGAATGGTTCCAGGCGTTCGCGCAGCATGCCGGGATCACGCTGCACGTCGAAAACCTCTATGGCGAGAATAACCACCACATCGCCGAGACCTGCTATAAGGCGCTCGCCCGGGCGCTTCGCCAGGCGATCGCCATCGATCCCAGGCAGAGCGGGCGGGTGCCCTCCACCAAGGGCCAGCTTTAGGCAAGGCCTTGCACCGCGCGCGGCCGACCAGCAGTGTGACGAGAAGTGACCGTCTATACCGTTTATGAGCCCCCCGGCGACGAGACCGATCTCGCCGCGCGTGCCGCCAAGGTGGCCTTCGTCAAGGAAGGCTTTTCCTGGCCGGCGCTGTTCGTGCCGATGCTCTGGCTGATCTTCCAGCGCATGTGGCTCGAGCTGATCGTGTTCTTCGTAGTCATCCTCGCGCTGCCTTGGCTGTTCGGCGCGGGCGAGCTGGCGCGGGAGATCGCCGGCTGGGCGACGCTTGCGCTTACTGTCCTTTTTGCCTTCGAGGCCAACGATCTCAGGGGCTGGGCGCTGCAACGGCGCGGCTATCGCTTTGCCGCCGTCGCTTCCGGCCGCGACCGCCTGGAGGCGGAACGCGCGTTCTTCACCGCCTGGCTGCCGGAGCAGCAACGGGCGGCAAGACGGATCACACCGCCAGCCATGACCCGGGCGCCGGGTGGGGCGCCAAAGGACACGGCGGTCGTGCCGAGACGCTCGAGCGCCGGTGACGAGGTCATCGGATCGTTTCCGCGAGCTTGAGTTCCATGCACGTCGCCATCATCGATTACGGCTCCGGCAATCTCCACTCCGCCGCCAAGGCGTTCGAGCGGGCGACGCGAGAGGAAGGGTCCAAGCTCGAGATCAAGGTGACCGCCGAGCCCGAGGACGTG
The DNA here is from genome assembly GCA_963825655.1 of uncultured Alphaproteobacteria bacterium. Taxonomy (GTDB): domain Bacteria; phylum Pseudomonadota; class Alphaproteobacteria; order Rhizobiales; family Methyloligellaceae; genus Methyloceanibacter. Next base: position 122,372 of record CAWGTS010000005.1, on the reverse strand, counting down.
CTCAGCGCGGAACGCATCGTGCTGCCGGGCGTCGGCGCGTTCGCCGACTGCAAGGCGGGACTTGCCAGCATCGAGGGCATGATCGAGGCGCTCGAAGAATCCGTGCAGGAGCGGGGCACGCCATTTCTCGGCATTTGCGTGGGCCTGCAGCTCATGGCCACGCGCGGGCTGGAGCATGGGGTCACACCGGGGCTCGACTGGATCGGCGGCGAGGTGCGGGCCATCGAGCCCGACGATGCATCGCTCAAGATTCCGCATATGGGCTGGAACACATTGAAGCTCGCGCGGGAACACGCGTTGTTCGAGGACATCGCCACAGGCGATGAGGGCCTCAACGCCTATTTCGTGCACTCCTATCATTTCGTGCCGAAGGCCGCGCGCGATCTCGTCGCCACCACTGATTACGGTGGCGCGGTGACGGCGTTCGTGGCGCGCGACAACGTCGCGGGCAGCCAGTTCCACCCGGAGAAGAGCCAGAAGCTCGGTCTGACGCTGATCGCCAATTTTCTGAAATGGATGCCGTAGAGGCCGCATGATTCTGTTTCCCGCTATCGATCTGAAAGACGGCCAATGCGTGCGTCTCGTCCAGGGCGAGATGGACCAGGCGACGGTGTTCAACGCCGACCCGGCGGCGCAAGCTAAACTGTTCGAGGATCAAGGCTTCGAGTGGCTGCACGTGGTCGACCTCAACGGCGCGTTCGAGGGCAAGCCTGTGAACGGCGCGGCGGTCGAGGCGATCTTCGATGCGGTGCATCTGCCGATCCAGCTCGGCGGCGGCATCCGCGACCTCGACACCATCGCGCTATGGCTCGACAAGGGCATCGACCGGGTGATCCTCGGCACGGCCGCCGTGCGCAATCCCGAGCTTGTGCGCGAGGCGGCGCGCGACTTTCCCGGGTGCATCGTGGTTGGCATCGACGCGCGCGACGGCAAGGTGGCCATCGAAGGCTGGGCGGAGACATCCGAGATGACCGCGCTTGATCTCGCGCGCCGTTTCGAGGACGCTGGGGTCGCGGCGATCATTCACACCGACATTGCGCGCGACGGCGTGCTGGAAGGTCTCAACCTCGAGGCGACGGCCGATCTTGCCGAGGCGGTCACGGTTCCCGTCATCGCCAGCGGCGGGCTTGCCTCGCTCGACGACATCAAGCGATTGTTGGAGCCGCGGTTTGAGAAACTCGATGGCGCGATCACCGGGCGCGCCCTCTATGATGGGCGGCTCGATGCGAAAGAGGCGCTGGCGCTCATTGCGGAACGCTATGGGCACCACGGCGTGACGGGGCAGTACTAACGTCATGCTGAAGGTTCGCGTCATTCCCTGCCTCGACGTCAAGGAAGGCCGCGTCGTGAAAGGCGTGAACTTTGTCGAGCTCCAAGACGCCGGCGATCCGGTCGAGGCGGCGACAGCCTATGACGAGGCCGGCGCGGACGAACTCTGCTTTCTCGACATTACCGCGAGCCATGAGAAGCGCGGCACGATCCTCGATATCGTGCGGCGCACGGCAGAACGGTGCTTCATGCCGCTTACGGTCGGCGGCGGCGTGCGCTCGACCGAAGACGTGCGCGCGCTGCTCGAGGCCGGCGCCGACAAGGTGTCCATCAACACCGCGGCGGTGCGCGACCGGCAGCTGGTGCGCCGGGCGGCGGAGAAATTCGGCGCGCAATGCATCGTGGTGGCGATCGACGCCAAGCGAGTGGGCGCCAACGGCAAAGGCCCGCGCTTCGAGATCTTCACCCATGGCGGGCGCGAGCCCACGGGCATCGAGGCGATCGCCTATGCCGAAGAGGTGGTGTCGCTGGGAGCGGGCGAGATCCTGCTGACTTCGATGGACCGGGACGGCACGCGCGCAGGCTTCGACAACGAATTGACCCGTGCGATTGCCGATGCGGTGTCCGTGCCGGTGATCGCGAGCGGCGGCGCGGGGACGCTGCAGCATCTCGTGGACGGGGTGCGCGAGGGGCACGCCTCGGCCGTGCTCGCCGCCTCGATCTTCCATTACGGGGAGCATACGATCGGCGAGGCGAAGCGCTTCATGGCGGATGCCGGGCTTCCCATGCGGCTCGATCCTTAACGGACAGCCTTAGGAATACCGCCTTTCGGCCTATTCCCACCGTCCCCGCCACAGTGTATGAGCCAGGGCATGAGCAAGAATTCATTGGAAAAGCTTGCGGCCACGATCAAGGCGCGGCGCGAAGCGACGCTCGAGGAGTCCTACACCAAGCGGCTCCTGGCCGAGCCCATCAAGCCGGCCAAGAAGGTCGGCGAGGAGGGGGTCGAGGTGGCGATCGCCGCCGTTGCCCAGGACAAGGACGCGCTAATCTCCGAGACCGCGGACCTGCTGTACCATTTGCTTGTCGTGCTGGAGTCCCGCGAGGTGACGCTCGAGGAGATCTATGACGAGCTGGAGCGGCGCATGGGCGAGGCCGACGAAAAACGGAAGGCCGCCTCGGTCTAGTCCGACCGGCGCGCCTCGTTCCAAGATGAACCCGCGGCCCAGTGTTGCTTTTTCGCCTTACGCGACCTACTCGCGCGAGGAATGGGCGCGGCTGCGGGACAACACGCCGCTCACCCTGAATGAAGCCGACCTCGAAAATCTTTCGGGCCTGACGGAGCGCATCTCCACCGACGAGGTGGTGGAGATCTACCTGCCGCTCAGCCGCCTGCTCAGCCTCTATGTGGAGGCGTCGCAAGGCCTGCACGGCGACACCGAGAAGTTTCTGCGCCGGGGCGACGGCAAGATGCCCTTCATCATCGGGCTCGCGGGCAGTGTCGCCGCCGGCAAGAGCACCACGGCGCGCGTGCTTCAGGCGCTGCTGGCGCGCTGGCCGAGCCACCCCGACGTGGCGCTCGTCCCGACGGACGGGTTCTTGTTGCCCAACGCGGTGCTTCAGGACCGCGCGCTGATGACCCGCAAGGGTTTTCCCGAGAGCTACGACCTGGCGCGGCTGCTGAATTTTCTGGCGGATGTGAAGTCGGGCAAGGGGGCGGTCGAGGCGCCGGTCTATTCCCATCTGGTCTACGACGTGCTCAAGGATCAGACGCTCGTGGTCGATCAGCCCGACATTGTCATCGTCGAAGGGCTCAATGTGCTCCAGCCGGCGAAGCTGCCAAAAGACGGCGAGGTCATTCCCTTCGTGTCGGACTTCTTCGACTTCTCGATCTATATCGATGCCAGCGAGGAACTGGTCGAGGCTTGGTATGTGGAGCGCTTCTTGCGCCTGCGTCAGACCGCGTTCCGCGATCCCGCCTCATACTTCCATCGCTACGCCACGCTGTCGGAAGACGAAGCACGCGAGACGGGGCTGTCGATCTGGCAATCGATCAATCTCGTCAATCTGAAGGAGAATATCCTGCCCACGCGCCAACGCGCGGATCTCATCCTGCGCAAAGGCGCAGATCACGCGGTGGAAAGCGTGGCGCTCAGGAAGCTCTGAGCCGCAACCTCAGTATTGATCAGGATAGAGCTGCTGCGAGCCGAGGCCGATATTGAGCCGGAGCATGGTGCGGGTCGCGAACACGGAGTCTTCCTCGATGCGCGTCGTCCCGCCCACAGTGGCATATTTCATCTGCGGTACGGAGGAGATGTACTCATAATCCGTCCACAGCGACAGGCTGGTCCGCGTGCCGAGTTGCTTGCGGGTCTCCAGCGACACGGTGCCGATAAAGGCGAGTTCGTCGTTCGACTTGGCGAGGGCGGAGGAAATGCCAGGACTTGTGAACCGGCCGTTATAGTCCGTCTCGGCGTTGTATAGGCCGGCCGTCGCATTCACGTAGGTGCGCAAGCCGAGACTGTCATAAATGCCACCGACATTCTTGATGCCCGGAATGAAGCCGAAGCTGTACTCGCCGCCGATGCCGATATAGCCACCGGTATAGGTGGTATCGAGCGTCTCTTTGTATGTGAAGGCGGTGCCGCGTGAACCGCGAAGCTTATTGTCTTGGTCGATGCCGCGGACGTCGAAGCCGACGATGAAATAGTCGTTGCGGTAGACGTCAGGCTTCACCTCGGTCGGCGCGCCGGTAGCGAATTTTAATTCAGCCTGGGCGCCCCAATAGTCCGCTTCGCGATCCGTCCTGGTCCGCAGCGTGCTGCCGGCATAAACCGGGGTGCCGGTGGGATCGACGACGAAGCAGTTCGTAGCGCCGCCCGTGCAGCCGACCGTGTGGTCGTCCTCGACCTGGGACCAAAAGCCCTCGACACTGCCGCTCACGCGATAGCCGCCCCAATAGCCGAAGGACGTCTCGAGACCGCCGCCGACGGATCCGCCAAAGTCGAGCCAATCGCTTTCGGTGTTTTCCTGCCGGTGATTGCTTTTTCCGGTGAACCGAATGTCAGGGAGCGACAGAAACTGCACGCCGCCACCCGCCCAGATGGTGGTGCCGCCGTAAGTCGCGGTCGTGAAGTCCTGTGCCGCCGCCGGCTGGGCAGCAACGGCCGCCGCTCCGAGGAGCGTTGCGGCGAAGATGTAGGACAGTCTCGACATTGGGAGCCCCCGAAAAAACGCATCAAAGAATCTGTGGCAGGATAGCAGGGGAATCACCTCCCGCGAGAGCTATCTCGCGCCGTTAAAAGACGATTTTGCCCTTGCGTGGCGCATCGGCAACAACGCGGAAATGGCGTTTTGGCGGCTAATCCAGGAGCCCGCGGGCGCTGGCAAGCTTGGCCAGGCTGGTTTCCGGGCGCGCGCCGATATGGGAGATGACCTCCGCCGCAGCCAGGCTCCCCAGTTGCCCACAGACCGCGATGGGCAGTCCCCGCGCGAGGCCAAAGAGGAACCCTGCGGCGTAGAGGTCTCCCGCACCGGTTGCATCCACGACTTTTGACACGGGATCGGCGGGGACCTCGACGGTCTCGCCACCGCCGAGGATCACCGATCCGGCTTCCGAACGGGTCAAAACGGCCAGCTCGCAGTCCTGAAGCGCCGCATCAGCCGCCTCGGCGAAGGAATTCACCTCATAAAGCGTGGTGATCTCCTTCTCGTTGGCAAAGACGATATCGGCGTCTTCCTTGACGAGCTTGAGGAAATCGGCCCGGTGGCGGTCGACGCAGAAGGGGTCGGACAGCGTCAGGGCAACCTTGGCGCCGGCGGTTTTGGCCAGGGCCGCGGCCTCGCGGAAGGCGGATTTGGCCGCATCCTTGTCGAACAGATAGCCTTCGAGACAGACGATCTTGGCGTTGGCGATGAGATCGGCATCGAGGTCGTCCGGCGTGAAATCCACGCTCGCCCCGAGAAACGTGTTCATGGTGCGTTCGCCGTCCGGCGTGACCAAAACCAGGCACCGGGCGGTCGGCGCGCCATCATCCGCCGGCTCGGTCGTGTAGGCAATGCCAAGCGAGCGGATGTCGTGGCGGAAAATGCCGCCGAACTGATCAGCGGCGACGCGGCCAATGAAGCCGCATTTAGCGCCGAACGAGGCGAGGCCGGCGACGGAGTTCGCCACCGAGCCGCCGGAGCGCTCAGTGGCGGGGCCCATGTCCTCGTAAAGCTTCGCGGCCTCATCGGCATCGATCAGCCGCATGATGCCCTTGTCGAGATCGTGCTTGGTCAGAAAGCCCTCGTCGCAGCGAGCAATGATGTCGACGATGGCGTTGCCAATGCCGACCACGTCGTAAGTTTCTTGAGCCATAGTCCCCCGTTTCTCTTCAAACTTGGCAAGGTGTCCGGCGCTGGCGTCCCGGCGCTGGTGTCATGCGCGCGGGCCACTATATTCGCCCTGCCGAAATCTGAGGGACAACGTTCATGCTCGCCGCCGCCGGTCAAGCCTTCGAGGAGCTGTTCTCGCCACCCTTTCGCGGCGTGATGGTGAAATGCGTGGGTTTTACCGTTGCTCTGCTCGCCGGACTGATCGTCGCGGTGGAGTGGTCCTTCACCCATTTCGTCACCTGGCCGGATTGGATCGAGACCGCGATCCAATGGCTCGGCGGCTTGGCGCTGGTCGCCGCGTCGATCTTTTTGATTCCGCCCGTGACCTCGCTGATTGCTGGGCTCTATCTCGACGACATCGCGGGCCAGGTGGAGCGCTCGGCCTTTCCCCAAGACCCGCCGGGGCGCGAGCTGCCCATGGCGCTCTCCGTATGGCTCGCCATCAAGTTTTTCTTCGTGGTGCTGTTTGTGAACCTGCTGGCGCTGTTCCTGCTGCTCATTCCCGGGGTGAACCTCATCGCGTTCTACGTGGGCAACGGATATCTGCTGGGCCGCGAATATTTCGAGCTCGCGGCCATGCGCCATATGAGTGCGGCCGAGGCCAAGCGTCTGCGCAAATCCAATCGGGTGACGGTGCTCTCCTGCGGACTCATCATCGCGGGCCTCGCCTCGGTGCCGATCCTCAACCTGCTGACCCCGCTCTTCGCCACGGGATTCATGGTGCGGATGCTCAAGCGGATCGCGGCGAAGTCCGGCCTGCAGCTCGCGCCGCGGGCTGTCGCCTAGTCAAAGTCTTATTATAAAAGAATGGGTTAGTCGGCGGATACGACGGCGGAGCCCACCGGTGCCGCGACGGCGCCGATGGCCGCGCCCGCGGCCGCGCCGACCGGACCCCCAAGCAAAAGCCCGGTTCCACCGCCGACGGCGGCCCCGCTCACGACTTTCTGTGTGGTGGTGCATCCCATGACGCCGACCGTGATTGCGGCCAGGGCCACTAAGGCCGGCACGAAGGCAGGTACGCGTGTCACTACTTCCCCCTCCCGCACTGGCGGGTTCCCAAAGGGAAAAATGGTGGAAAATCACAATGTAAGGTTGAGAGCGGCCGCGTGACGGGGACGCGGCTCAAGCAGGCGCGGGCGTCTTCGGCTTGAAGACGCAGAGATCCTCGATGATGCAGCGCCAGCATTCCGGCTTGCGCGCTTTGCAGACATAGCGGCCGTGCAGGATCAGCCAATGATGGCAGTTGTGCTTGAAGCGCTCGGGCACGACCCGGTCCAGGACCTCCTCGACCTTCAGCGGGGTCTTGCCCGGCGCGAGCCCAGTGCGGTTCGAGACACGGAAGATATGCGTATCAATGGCGATGGTGGGCTGGCCGAAAGCGACGTTGAGAACGACATTGGCCGTCTTGCGGCCAACGCCAGGCAGGGTTTCCAGCGCCTCGCGACTATCCGGCACCTGGCCGTCATGCTCCTCGATGAGCTTCTTGGAGAGCGCGACGAGGTTCTTGGCCTTGTTGCGGTAGAGCCCGATGGTCTTGATCTTGTCGGTGACACCCGCCTCGCCGAGCGCGATCATCTTCTCCGGCGTGTCGGCCAAGGCGAACAGGGCCGGCGTGGCGCGGTTGACCGAGGTGTCGGTGGCTTGGGCCGAAAGCACCACGGCGACGATCAGGGTGAAGGGGTCCCGATATCGGAGCTCGGTCTTCGGGTCGGGGTCCCGCGCCTGGAATCGCGCGAAAATCTCGTCGATCTGGGCTGGGGTGAGCTTTGAACCCGGCGCTTTCCGGCTGCCGCGTGGCACCTTCGCCGCTTTTGCGCGTTTGGTTTGAACGGTCACAGTCCCTTGTCACCCGCCAAGAGTGTATTAGCTTCCTTGCTATGACAGAGCGCTCCCCCAATCCACAAGGGCCTTGGCCTCAAGTCCCCCAGAACGATGCGCCGAAGGGCGAGGACCCTCAGTTTAGTGCCGTGCTGGCGCCCCATCGCTCGCTCGGGCCCAAGGGCTTCGTCGTGTTCATGGCGGCGATCAGCGCCATTTCGTTCGGCACCGGGCTGATGTTTTTCATGATGGGCGCCTGGCCGGTGATGGGCTTCATGGGGCTGGACGTGCTGCTGGTCTATGGCGCCTTCAGACTCAATTTCCGGGCGCTGCGCGTCTACGAGACAGTCGATCTCAGAGCTGAGACGCTCACGGTGACGCGCGTCGATCCTAGAGGCCGGGAACAATCGTGGCGCTTCAATCCCTATTGGGTGCGGCTCAGTCTCGAGGAGCGGGTGGGGCGCATGTCGGAACTGTCGTTGAAGAGCCACGGCAAGCGGCTGGTGCTGGGAAGCTTCCTGACGGATCCGGAGCGAGAGGAGTTCGCCGCGGCGCTGAACGAAGCGCTGCGCGATGCGCGCGGCGCAGGCGCGGTCTAAGCGGCGAGGTCGGCTTTCTCCACGCTGCCATCGGCATTGAGGCGATAGATCACCGGTGACGCGGTGGCGAGCGAGTAGTCCTTCACCTCCTCCGGCGTGAGCTTATCGAGCTCCATGATCAGCGAGCGAAGCGAGTTGCCGTGGGCGACGACGATGACGTTCTTGCCCTCTTGCAGCTCGGGCACGATCCATCTTTCGAAGAAGGGGCACACGCGGGCGGCGGTGTCCTTGAGCGATTCACCACCCGGGGGGGCGATGTCGTAGGAGCGCTGCCAGATTTGCACCTGCTCGGCGCCGAAGCGCTTGCGCGCCTCTTCCTTGTTGATGCCGACGAGCTGGCCGTAATCGCGCTCGTTCAGCGCGGCGGCTTTGACGATTGGAAGCTTTCCTTGGCCGACCTCGCCGAGGATGACGTCGAGGGTGCGGTGGGCGCGCTTCAACGTCGAGGCGAAGGCGCTATCGAAGACCAGGCCGGCTTCCTTGAGCCGTTGGCCGGCGCGATGCGCCTCCGAGACACCTTCCTCGCTGAGCCCAACGTCCTTCCAGCCGGTGAACATGTTGAGGCGGTTCCACTCGCTCTGGCCGTGACGGACCAGGACGAGGACGTTCTCGGCTTTTCGGGGTTTCTCGCTAGCCTTTTTGAGCATGTCCCTTGGAAGGCGCCCTGTTAACGCAAATCCGGGGTCCCTGGAGCCGTATTGGCCGTTCGGACGTGCCGGCCACTATAGGGGGGAAAATTAAAACTGCCGCTACCATCGCTTCTCTTTTGGGCCACTTTCCGACCGTGACGACAATGTTTTTAGGCAAATGCTCCGGGTCTTGCCAATGCCGAACCAGCAAATATCAACGACATGTCACAAACCTAACACGTCAGCCATGGAGTAGATCCCGGGCTCTTTGCCGCGCGCCCAGAGTGCGGCCCTGACGGCGCCCCTGGCGAAGATGCCACGGTCGGTGGCGACATGGGCAAGCTCGATACGTTCGCCCGGGCCGGCGAAGATGACGGTGTGCTCGCCGACCACGTCGCCGCCGCGCAGCGCCGCAAAGCCGATATCCCCAACCTTGCGCGGACCGGTGTCCCCGTCGCGCGTCCTTACACTCTTTTCGGCCAATGAGACCTCCCGCCCTTTGGCGGCGGCCTCGCCCAGCATGAGGGAGGTGCCCGAAGGCGCATCGCGCTTATGGCGGTGATGCATTTCCAGGATCTCGATGTCGAACTCGGGGCCAAGCGTCTCGGCCACGCGGGCGGTGAGGGCCGCCAGCAAATTCACGCCCATGCTCATATTGCCGGCCTTGACGATGGTGGCGTGATTGGCCGCGGCCTCCAGCTTCGCCAGATCGTCGTCGGAGAAGCCTGTGGTGCCGATGACGTGGACGACGCGCGCCTGGGCCGCGAGCGCTGCGAAAGCGACCGTGGCCTTGGGCGAGGTGAAGTCGAGCACGCCGTCGACGTCGGCGAAGAGATGTACGGGATCGTCGCTGATCGCGATGCCGAGAGGGTCGAGCCCCGCGATCTCGCCGATGTCCTTGCCCACCGCAGGCGAGCCCTCGGTTTCGAGACCGCCGGCGACCGCGCAGCCCGGCGTGTCGGCAAGGGCCCGGGTCAGAGCCTGCCCCATCCGCCCAGCGGCGCCGAGCACGGCAATTCTCATGTCACTCATGATGCTTGGCCACCCTCTGCTGCGACGCGCGTCTCGGCGTCGTTCTAGGACGGCGCGGGGTCCGTCACAAGTGCGCGAAGGTGACCGACGGCCAAGCGCCCGGCTTCGACCGCAAGCGGGACCGCTCGAGGACATTTTTGCGCGGGTGGCATTCAGATCGATTAGGCGACCAGGGGGCGGTCCAGCGGCGGGTTGTCGAACGACTTGTCACTGCCTTCGTCTTCAGAGATATCCGCTTCGGGCCGGCCGTAATAGTAGCCTTGCACCTGATCGCAGCCCCACTTCTTGAGCATGGCGGCCTGACCTTCGGTCTCGACGCCTTCGGCGGTGATGGTCACGTGCAAGGATTGGCCGAGGCCGACGATGGAAGACACGATGGCGCTGTTCTGCGGGTTTGAACCGAGCGTGTCGATGAAGGAACGGTCGATCTTGATCTTCTTCACCGGGAAGCGGGTGAGGTAGCTCAGGCTCGAATAGCCGGTGCCGAAATCGTCCATGGCGATGGAAACGCCGAGCTGGTCCAGCTTGGTGAGAGTCTCGAGGACGGATTCGGTATTCTGCAGGATGATGCCTTCGGTGATTTCGAGCTCCAGCCGGCTCGGGTCCAGCCCGGTCTCGGCAAGGACGCGGCGCACGAGGCCATAGACGTCCTGGGTTTTGAACTGGGCGGGCGAGAGATTGACGGCAAGTTTGGTGTCGAGCGGCCACGTCGTGGCATAGGCGCACGCCGTTTTGAGGATCCATTCGCCGAGCGGCACGATGAGGCCCGTTTCTTCGGCGATCGGAATGAACGTGGTGGGCGGGACCTCCCCTTCCGAGGGATGCCACCAGCGCACCAGGGCCTCGTACCCGGTGAGCTTGCCGCTCTCAAGACCGAACTGCGGCTGATAGTCGAGATAGAGCTGGTTCTTGCGCAACGCGTTGCGCAGATCGTTCTCCAAGCGACGGCGCTTCTGCAGCGCCGCATCCATGGCCGGCTCGAAAAAGCGGAACGTGTTGCGACCGTCTTCCTTGGCACGATAGAGCGCAAGGTCGGCATTCTTCATCAACACATCCATCGGCTCGTTTTCCAGCGGACCAAGAGCGATGCCGACACTGGCCGAGGTCGTGACTTCGTGACCGTTCACCTGATAGCCGGCGCCAAGCGCGTTGCAGATGCGGCGGGCAAGACGCATGGCATCTTCCGGCGTCTCGATCTCCTCGGCGACAACGGCGAACTCGTCGCCGCCAAGCCGGCCGACAAGATCTACCTCCCGGGTGTTTTCCTTCAGCCTCGCGGCGACTTCTTCCAGCAGGGCATCGCCCGTCGCGTGGCCGAGCGTATCGTTGACGTTCTTGAAGCGATCGAGGTCGAGACAGAACACCGCCATCAGGTTGCCGTGGCGCTTAGCCCGGGCCACCGCGCGCTCAAGGTGCTGGTGGAACTGGACGCGATTGGGCAGACCCGTCAGGGAGTCGTGCATGGCGAGAAAGCGGATCTTGTCCTCGGCGTGCCAGCGCTCGCGGATGCGCCGCGAGGCGATCGCCGCCGGCACGGTGAAGCCCATGACGATGAGGAGACTCGTGGTCAACGTCACAACGGTTAGCGCGACATTGGTAAGAGACGCGGCGGCCGTTTGATCGACCGTGAAGGCGTAAACGCGCGAGAGCTCGCCGTCTTGCATGACGGGCACGAAGGCCATCCGCAGGTCATTCTGACCGTCGCCGGAAAGGTCGGCGAGCTCGATCGTGTCATCGCGGGCCGCGTGGGCGAGAGCCTGTTTGACGTCGCCCTGGTTCAAAATGCCGGAAATTGCATCCGCCGAGAGATCGCCACCGACCGCAAGCGCACGCCCATTCGGCGACAGCACGACGAAGCCATCCATTCGGCTGACGAACTCATGCTTGTTCTCGTCGAGACCGCTGAGGAACCAGCCGCGGGTGAGGCGATCGAAGCCGTCGATCAGCCTGAACCCATCCTCGCGGAAGCTCGGGCCCGTTGGAAGGGCGATGTTCTGGTCGCCGGCGCCAGCCACTGTGTCTTCAAGGGCTAGGGCATTCAGGACTTCGATGGTGTCGCCCGCATCACGCGGCGCCGTGACTTCTGTCGAATTGCGTAGGCTCTCATCGATCTCGTTGGTCCAAGTCAGCGCCGCTTCACGGGCGTCCCGGCTGAGGACGTAATTGATGGTCGATCGGCCTGACAGAACGCAAGCGAAAACGGTGAACAACCCCAGGGTCACCAGACCGGCCATCACCCACCGGTCGCGCGTGCCAACTTCCTTCATTTTCGCGAGTCCCATAGCCCTTATCGGAAGGCGCGAATGTAGGAAAAGGTCGTTAAGGCGCAGCGAACGGTCGCGGTAAATAACTGATTAAAGTTGTCAGGCCCAAGCGAACGCAACTTTGCGCAAAGATCTGTCGCCGAAGCTCTCGGCCCCTTCGGCGATGGGCTTGCCCCCCTGCCGCAAGTAGAAGCCACAGGCCGCCTCGTTGTCGGCAAGTGCCCAAACCAGAAGCCCTTTTAGACGCATCTCGCCAAGCCGCGCCCGGGCGCCCTCGAACAGCTTCTCGCCAAGGCCGAGGCCCTGATAAGTGGGGTGGAGATAAAGCTCGAAAATCTCGCCTTTGTAAGGGGCGTGCGACAGCCGGCAGCGACCGAACGTCACATAACCCGCCGCTTCGCCACGGAAATCGAGCACGAGCAATGGGGCGCGCTTGCGCACGGTGTCGCGCCACCAGCGCGTACCGCGCCGGGCCAGCATGCGTTCGAGGGGAAGATGCGGGATGACGCCCTGATAGGCGCCGCGCCATGCCTCCTCGTAGGCGGATGCAAGGGCGGAAGCGTCCTTTGGCCGTGCCGGCCGGATGTGAGCAACATCGACGGACATGGGTATGAGCCTAGCGCAGGATTCGGGCGCCGGGCAAAGGCCACGTTCGCGTTATCCCTGGCCTTCATTCCTGGCCTTCGCGATTCCTTCGCGGCTAGGCCACTTCTTCTGTGACGCGCTGGCGCTCGGCCTTCTTGCGGTCGTTGGGATCGAGATGGCGCTTGCGCAAGCGGATCGATTTCGGCGTCACCTCGACCAGCTCGTCGTCCTGAATATACGCCAGGGACCGCTCGAGAATCATGCGCATGGGCGGAGTGAGACGCACCGCCTCGTCCTTGGAGGTGGTGCGGATATTGGTCAGCTTCTTGCCCTTGAGCACGTTCACCTCGAGGTCGTTCTCGCGGGTGTGCTCGCCGACAATCATGCCGCGATAAACGCGGGTGCCGGGGTCGATCATCATCGGCCCGCGGTCTTCCAAGTTGAACAACGCGTAGGCGACGGCCTCACCCTGGTCGGTCGAAATCAGCACACCGTTGCGCCGGCCCTGGATCGCGCCCTTGTGGGGCGCGTAGCCGTGAAACAGGCGGTTCATGATGCCGGTGCCGCGCGTGTCGGTGAGGAGCTCGCCCTGATAGCCGATCAGTCCGCGCGTCGGCGCATGGAACACCAGCCGCTGGCGGCCGCCGCCGGACGGCTTCATCTCCACCAGGTCGGCTTTGCGCTCGGACAATTTCTGCACCACCGAGCCGGAATGCTCCTCGTCGAGGTCGATCACCACCTCTTCGATCGGCTCCAGCAGCGTGCCGTCGTCGCCGCGCGTCAGCAGCACACGCGGCCGCGACACGGAGAGCTCGAAGCCTTCGCGCCGCATGGTCTCAATGAGAATGCCGAGCTGGAGCTCGCCGCGGCCGGCGACCTCCATCGAATCTTTTTCGTCGGACTCGGTGACCTTGAGGGCGACATTGCCTTCCGCTTCGCGCAACAAGCGGTCGCGAATCATGCGGCTCGTGACCTTGGAGCCCTCGGTGCCGGCGAGCGGCGAGTCGTTGACCCGGAAGGTCATGGACAGGGTAGGCGGATCGATAGGGTGGGCGGCCAGCGGCTCGGTGACTTCGGGCGCGCAAATCGTATGCGCCACCGTGGCGTTGGGCAAGCCGGCGAGCGAGACGATGTCGCCGGCGCTGGCTTCGTCGAGGGCGACGCGCTCGAGCCCGCGGAAGGCGAGGACTTTGGAGACGCGGCCTTGTTCGACAAGCGCGCCGCCGTGGTCGAGCACTTTCACCGTCTCATTCGGCTTGATGGTGCCCGAGGTGATGCGGCCGGTCACGATGCGACCGAGATAGGGATTGGCTTCGAGAATGGTGCCGAGCAGGCGGAACGGTCCGTCCTCGACGGTAGGCGCGGGTACATGCTCCAGAACGAGATCGAACAAGGGGCGCATGCCGGCGTCTTTCGGCCCGTCGGCGCTGGCCGCCATCCAGCCTTCCTTGGCCGAGCCGTAAAGAATCGGAAAGTCGAGTTGCTCCTCGCTGGCATCGAGCGCGGCGAACAGATCGAACACCTCATCCAAGACCTCAGTGGCGCGGGCGTCGGCGCGGTCGACCTTGTTGATCACGACGATGGGCTTCAGCCCCATCTTGAGGGCCTTCGAGACCACGAACTTGGTTTGAGGCAGAGGCCCCTCGGCGGCGTCCACCAGCACCAGCGCGCCGTCGACCATATTGAGGATGCGTTCGACCTCTCCGCCGAAATCGGCATGGCCCGGCGTGTCGACGATATTGATGCGGGTATCGTCCCAGAGGATCGAGGTCGCCTTGGCGAGGATCGTGATGCCGCGCTCGCGCTCCAGGTCATTGGAGTCCATGGCGCGCTCGTCCACCCGCTGGTTGTCGCGGAACGAGCCGGACTGCTGGAGCAGGCGGTCGACCAGGGTGGTCTTCCCATGATCGACATGGGCAATGATGGCGATGTTGCGGAGCGTCATGTTCGGGAATGTCTTTCGGCCGCGAGGCGGCGGTTGTTGCGGCGCAATATAGGCATTTTCCCTATAACCGCAATGACAAGGACGATGGCTTGGGCGATGCCCGGTTTCGTTAGCGCGGCGCGTTGCCCCAGGGGCCGCGCTCGGTCTCCGCGCCCAGATGCGCCGAATGGATCATCATCATCTCGCCGAGATTCTCCAGAGTCAGCAGGCCGACAAGCTTGCCGCCACGGTCGGTCACGCCGACCACAGGCTGGCCACGCCGCATCAGAGACCCCAGTGCGGTGTCGAGCTTGGTATTCGCTGGAACGGTTGGGATGTCGCCTTGCATCACTTCGAGGACCGGTGTGTCGGGCCCGCGTTGCTTTAGCGCCTTGATCATGGCGTCGCGCGTCAGCACGCCGCGCAAATGTCCGGTGCCGTCGGTCACGGGAAATTCGGTCTGCGTGGTGCGGATCAGGGCGTCGGCTGCATCGCTGACCGTGGCGGACGTGGGCAGGGATTCGAAGGTGGTGATCATGGCGTCCGACACGAGCGTCCCTTGGGCCACGGCACGCAGCTGCGCTTGCGTCGCCTCGCCGGACGCGGCCAGAAAGATGAAGGCGGCGATGATGATCAGCATCGGATTGTAGAAAATACCGAGGACACCGAAGACGACTGCGAAGCCTTGGCCGATGGTGGCGGCCAGCTGGGTGGCGCGGGCATTGCCCATGCTCATGGCCAGCAGCGCGCGCAAGACCCGGCCGCCGTCCATAGGAAAGGCCGGTATGAGATTGAATAGCACCAGGATGATGTTGGAGGCGGCCACCTTCACGGCGAGGGACACGCCGGAATTCTCGATCGCGGCCAAGTTCTCCAGATCGAAGCGAGGCCCGAGCCATAAGAGCAGGACCGCGGCGATGACGACATTCACCGCCGGCCCCGCCACGGCCACGATCAGCTCCTCGGAGGGCTTGTCGGGCATGCGCTCCATGCTGGCGATGCCGCCGAATGGCCAGAGCGTCACGTCGCGCGTGGTGACGCCATAGCGGCGCGCGGCGAAGACGTGGCCGAGCTCGTGCAGCAACACGCAGAGGAAGATGAGCACGATGAAAATCGTGCCCTGCCAGGCCGCTTCCGCACCACCTTGGCGGTAAAAGATCGTGCCAAGCCAGACGAGGAACAGCAGAAAGGTAATGTGGATGCGGATCGCGGTGCCCGCGATCGAGCCCACATTCAGGGACCAACGCATGAATAAGTGCCGTGGGTTTGAGGAGGTGAATGTTGTCCAAGATATAGGCATTGAAACCCGGCGCGATAAGGCTTTGGGCCCGGTTCCCCGGAACTCCTCGAAGGGCGCTTGCGTTGGCCATGCATGACCAAGCAAGACAATGCCCATCTCGACCGCGTCTGGGAGGTCGTCGACAAGGCGAGCGTCTGCATGATGACGACCCACTTTCCCGACGGGCTGCGCGCGCGGCCCATGGAGGCGCGAGCAGAGCGCGACGAGAACGTCATCTGGTTCCTCACGGACCGGCGCGGCCTCAAGGACGACGAGGTCGCGGCCTGCCCCGAAGTATGCCTGACCTTCGTCCACGCCCCCGAGAAGGTCTATCTGTCGCTGACGGGCGAGGCCTCCATATGCCGCGATTCCGAGCAGGCGCATGCTCTGTGGAACAAGAAGCAAGAGGCTTGGTGGGACGGACCCGACGACGTCAATCTGCTGGTTCTGCGCGTCGATCTGAAGCGCGCGGAGATGTGGGATGGGCCGGCAAACTCGGATTATGCATCGTATGAGTTCGCCAAGGCGCGCATTACCGGAGAGGAGCCCGACGTGGGCGAGAACCGGAACGTCTCCGTCGATATGGATCCGTGAGCCGGGCGCTTCCCGGGAAGTCTTCGTGGTCTCACAACTCAGGGATGTCTCGCGAAGTGAAACGTTCACCACAAAACCCAAGATTGCGGGACTTCCGGCCGCGCAAGCCCTCAGGGTGAAACCTCTGTCTCAAACGGGGGGTTTGTTCCCAATGGCCGTAAAACACCAAGACCGTGTCGACCGGATCTGGGAGATCATCGAGAGGGCGCGCGTCTGCATGATGTCGATGCAGTTGTCAGACGGCCTGCGCGTTCGTCCCATGGAGGCTCTGCCGGAACGGGACGACAACGTGATCTGCTTTCTGACGGACCGTCGCGGTTTGCGGGAGCACGAGATCGAGGTCAGCCCGGAGGTCTAACTCACCTTCGTCTATCCGAATGAGAACGTCTATCTCGCGCTCACGGGAGAGGCCTTCGTGATCAACGATGTCGATTGCGCCGAGAGGCTTTGGGACCGGCAGCAGGACGGATGGCTGAGCGGGCCTCACGACCCGAACTTGATGATCATTCGCGTCGAGCTGTGGCGGGCCGAGATGTGGGATGGCCCGGCCAACTGCGCCGTCGCCGATTTCCAGTTCGCCAAAGCGCGTCTCTACGGCATCAAGGCCAATCTCGGCGAGAGCGACAAGATCACCATCGAGCTCTAACACGCGTTACCGAGGCAGTCTGACGGCGGTACGGCCAAGCAGGCGACCGTGGTCCAGTTCAGGCCGCTAGCCGCGGCGCTTGCCTAACAGGCGCAAGCGCAACGCATTGAGCTTGATGAAGCCCTCCGCGTCCTTCTGGTCGTAGGCGCCCTCGTCGTCCTCGAAGGTGACGATCTCGCTGGAATAGAGCGATTTGTCGCTCTTCCGTCCGATGACGATGACATTGCCCTTGTAGAGCTTGAGCGTGACTTCGCCCTCGACATGTTCCTGGCTCTTGTCGACGAGGGCTTGCAGCATCTCGCGCTCCGGCGCGAACCAGAAGCCGTAATAGACCAGCTCCGCATAGCGCGGCATCAGACTGTCTTTGAGATGCATCGCCTCGCGGTCGAGGGTGAGCGACTCGATGGCGCGGTGCGCGGCATAGAGGATGGTGCCGCCCGGTGTCTCGTACACGCCGCGCGACTTCATGCCGACATAACGGTTTTCCACCAGGTCGACGCGGCCGATGCCGTTCTCCTTGCCGTATGCGTTCAGTTCGGTGAGGAGCGTAGCTGGCGACAAACGCTTGCCGTTGATCGAAACCGGATCGCCCTTCTCGAAGCCGATGGTGATCTCGACGGCTTTATCCGGCGCCTCTTCGGGCGACAGCGTGCGCTGATAGACGTAAGGCGGCGGCTCGGCGTTCGGATCCTCCAGCACTTTGCCTTCGGAGGATGAGTGCAGCAGGTTCGCGTCGACCGAGAAGGGCGCTTCGCCGCGCTTGTCCTTGGCGACTTGAATCTGATGCTTCTCGGCGAAGGCGATAAGATCGCTGCGCGAGACGAAGTCCCACTCACGCCATGGCGCGACGACCTTGATGTCGGGGTTGAGCGCATAATAGGTGAGCTCGAAGCGCACCTGGTCGTTGCCCTTGCCGGTGGCGCCATGACACACGGCGTCGGCGCCGGTTTCCTTGGCGATCTCGATCTGGCGCTTGGCGATGAGCGGCCGGGCGATGGACGTCCCGAGCAGATACACGCCCTCATAGAGCGCGTTGGCCCGGAACATCGGAAAGACGTAGTCGCGGACGAATTCCTCGCGCAGATCCTCGACGAAGATCTCCTTGATGCCGAGCAGCTCGGCCTTCTTCCGCGCAGGCTCCAGCTCTTCGCCCTGGCCGAGATCGGCGGTGAAGGTCACGACCTCGCAGCCGTACGTCTCCTGCAGCCATTTGAGAATGATGGAGGTGTCGAGCCCGCCGGAATAGGCCAGCACCACCTTCTTGATGTCGGACATGGGAAGGCCTTGCGGCTGAAATGCTAACTTGGCGGCGACTATAGGCAGGCAATGGGCTTGTGCAAGTGCTGTCGAAGCCCCAATAGGGCGTTCGTTCGCGCGCCTCAAATCCGCCGTGGCGGTAATGGAATGTCGGCGAAATCAAATGGAGGAGACGTCATGAAAACCGGTTTCTTTTCTGGGCTCGCCGTGGCGGGCTTTATCGGTATGGGGCTGACCCTGCCGCAGCTTGCCGCCGCTGCCCCGACGCCCGCCGGGCTCGAGACCGGCACGACGGCCCTCACCCCGCTCGTGACCGAGGTGAAGAAGTGGAAGAATAAAAACTGGAAGAAGAAGAACTGGAACGGCAGGCGCGTCTATCAGGGTCCCCGCGGACGGGCCTATGTGCGCGGCTGGAATCGCCGCCCCTATTACGGAACGGTGATTGGCGGCGTCGCGCTCGGCGCCATCATCGCCGCCGCCGCCGCGCCACGGGCGCCGGCCGACAATCTGTGCTGGTACTGGACCAACCCGGCCCGGACCCGCGGCTATTGGGACTACTGCTACTAGCGCAGCCACAGAGCGCGCTTGAGACCATCAAAGACGCCCGGTTCCGAATTTGGAGCCGGGCGTTCTTCTTGGGCTAGAGGCAGGCGGTCCGTTTGTGGAGATGCTGGCCGGTGTGGCGCAGCGTGCTGCTGATGCGCGAGCTGTGGAAACCTGCATTCTCGACCCAGGTGCGTTCGGCGGAACCCGGAGACGCCGGTGGCGTTTTAAACTCCCGAGTGTGGATGAGGATAAACGGCGATGCGGAGTGACACGGAACTGGACCGGGCGCAGAACGCGGCGGGAGGCGGTCGGTGCAAACCGAATGCCGTCCCTCGGCGGCGCCATGTTTTGACACGCGGCACCTGGCGCGACACGGTCACCCACTACCTGCCGGAGCCTTGGCTCGTGGCGCTGGAGCGGGACCGCACCGACAAGCCGTTCAGGCCCGGGCACCGGCAATCAGCCAATAGATAAAGCCGCCGGCGAAGCCCGCCGTGGCAAAAATCGTCATGTACTCGCCTGCGGGGACGCCCTCCGCGCCATTGGCGGTGGCGCCGGCGAGGAGCGGGATGGCGGCAAGCGAGGCGCCCCCGGCAAGCACGTAGTAGACCCAGGACCGCAGGCGCAGGACCTCGCCCACCACGACGGCGACGAAGCCCGGGAGGGCGGTCAGCGCCGGGGCGACGAAGCCTGTGAACAACACCACGCCAAACGCCGCGGCGCCGCCATGGCGGAATAGCGGATCGTCAGGGGCGGCGGCGCGCAACTCGTCGCCCACCCACATGGAGCCGAGCGCCAGCAGCACAGCGAGCGCCACGGTTGCCGCAAGACCGAACGCCACCACGACGACGATGCCTCTCCAGATTATCCGTACGATCACGCGGTGGCCCTTCCTCTGACTTCGTGACGCGAGAGGTATCCGACCCTATAGGAGAGGCAGAAGTGTGAGGAATCGCGCATATGCCCGCTATCGACTTCTGGTACGAGTTCGCCAGCACCTATTCCTACCCCACCGCGATGCGTATCGAGCGCCTCGCCGCGGATCAGGGGGTCGATGTGCGCTGGCGGCCGTTCCTGCTTGGACCGATCTTCAAGGCGTTCGGCTGGAACAATTCTCCGTTCAATATTTTCGAGGCTAAGGGGCGCTATATGTGGCGGGACCTCGCACGCGTTTGCGAGGCGGACGGACTGCCGCTCAAGCTGCCGCCGGTGCGCTTTCCGCAAAACGGATTGAAAGCCGCGCGGCTTGCGCTCGCGGGCGAGAAGGACGGCTGGACGCCAGCGTTTACGCGCGCGGTGTTCGCGGCGAACTACGCCGAACAGAAAGATATTTCCGAGGATGAGACGCTGCGCACGATCCTCGACGGGATCGGTGTCGATGCGGAGGCCGCGTTGACGGCGGCCGCGTCGCCTGAGGTGAAAGAGGCGTTGAAAGCACAGACGGCAGAAGCACAAGCACGCGGACTGTTCGGGGCGCCATCCTTCACCGTGGGCGATATGCGCGCGTCTGAGCTGTTCTGGGGCAACGACCGTTTGGAAGCAGCGCTCGCCTGGGCCAAACGCTAGGCGTCATGCTCAAGCGGGCGCTGCGAGGCGCTCGCTCGCACGCTGCTTGAGGCTGGTGCTCTTGAGCTGGCCGCAGGCCGCCATGATGTCCCGACCGCGCGGAGAGCGCACCGGGCTCGCATAGCCCGCGCAATTCACCACCTCAGCGAATTTCTCGATTTGCTCCCAGTCGGAACACTCGTAGGGCGCACCGGGCCAGGGATTGAACGGAATGAGATTGATCTTCGCCGGGATCTTGGCCAGCAGCCGCACGAGGGCTTTGGCGTCGGCGATGGAGTCGTTCACGTCCTTCAGCATCACATACTCAAACGTGATGCGCTTGGCGTTGGAAAGACCGGGATAGGCCCGGCAGGCGTCGAGCAATTTGGCGATCGGCCATTTCTTGTTGATGGGCACGAGCTCGTCGCGCAATTCGTCGCGCACCGCATGCAGCGAGATGGCAAGCATGGTGCCGGCCTCCTCTCCCCAGCGCGGGATTTCCGGCACGATACCGGACGTGGACAGCGTGATGCGGCGCTTGGAGACCGAGAGGCCTTCGCCGTCCGCCGCAATGGCGCAGGCGTCACGCACGTGATCGAAATTGTAGAGCGGCTCGCCCATGCCCATGAGCACGACATTGGTGATCTTGCGCTCGCCGCTGGGAAGGCCCGTGGGATCTTCGGCTACGGCGCCCGGCCAATCGCCGATACGGTCGCGGGCCAGCATGATCTGACCGACGATCTCATTCGGCGTCAGATTGCGCACGAGGCGTTGCGTGCCGGTGTGGCAGAAGGTGCAATTCAGGGTGCAGCCGACTTGGCTCGAAATGCAAAGCGTGCCGCGATCTTCTTCCGGGATGTAGACCGTCTCGACTTCCTTGCCGTCGTCAAGACGCAGCAGCCATTTGCGGGTGCCGTCCGTGGAAACTTGCTCGGTGACGATCTCGGGCCGCGCCAGCGTGAAATGGGCCGCGAGGTCGCCACGCAGCTCCTTGGCGATGTCGGTCATGACGTCGAAGCTTGTCGCCCCGCGCACATAGATCCAGCCCCAGAGCTGGCTCACGCGCATGCGCCGCTGCCGCTCCGGCACGCCCAGATCGCCCAGGCGTTCAGCCAGCCGCGAGCGCGTAAGCCCGATAAGGGGCTCAGCTGCGGGCTTTTCGGCGCTTAGGGGCGCCGGCTCTTGTTGGGCCGGGTCTTGGAGTGTGGTCGCGGTCATTGCCCCTCATATCATGAGGCGAGCCGGAAATGCCAAGGCTCGGAAACAGGCTCTTAGCCGCTGCACTCCTTCTCGAGGCGCTCAAGCGCGTCGGTGCTGCCGCCCAAGGAATAGGTGTCGCTGGTGTTGGTGCCGCGGGCGGACCGGCCCTGGATCTTCATGGAGCTTCCGGCCTTTAAGGCCTCGACGAGCTTGGCTTCGTCCTCGGTCTTCTCGACAAAGGCGCCCTCGTCCTTGGTGAAGAGCTCGAACTTGTCGTTGCCGATGGTCACGGTGACCTTGCCGCCCGGAGGAAAGGGATAGCCCATCTTCACGCTGATCTCGCCGGTGACCTTATCGGCCGGATAGTGCGACACGTAAAAGTAGATCGGGCCCCGGCGCACATTCTTGGGCGTGGAGGAGTTCGGCTGGGACACGGCAAAGCACACCTTGCCACTGTTGTCCGCCGTGTAGGTGGACCAGTTGTTGTACTTCTGGAGAAGTTTGACTTCTTGCGCGAAGGCTGGCGCCGTGCTCAACGCCAAAATCACGCAAACAGCTCCAACGGCTCGGCGCATCTCCCCGTCCCCGTGTCGTGAGCAGGCGTTAAGCATGAGTGCCCCCAATCTTCACTAGATCAGACCGTTAGGTCAACCCTGGGGGCCGCCGCCGCTTGGGCGCCCCTTGAACATGCGGCACCAGTTCCTCGGCCATGGCCCCTTCGGTGATGGGCCGGGGCGCGAACCTCCCGAGTGTGCGCATGCGGTCGTACATGATAATGGCGCCCGCTGTCGCCACATTAAGCGAAAAGGCTGTTGGAATGCGGACCAGATGCTGGCAGTGGCCGACCAGCTCCGGCGAGAGTTGCCCACGCTCGGGGCCGAGGACATAGGCCGCCCGCAATGGATGTGGAAAACTCGGCAGGTCGGCGGCCTCCCCAAGGATCTCGACGCCCACCAGGCTGCAGCCCTTGGGCAAACGCAGTGCCTCGACGCTCGGCCAGGCATAGATCGGCAGATGGCCTTGGGCGCGCGAGGTGTTGGAGCGCACCTGCAAAGCGCGCTCGTCGGCGCCGATGGTGAAGGCGAAGCTCGCGCCAAAGGCATGAGCCGACCGGACGAGACTGCCGAGATTGACCGACTTGGAAATGCTCTCCGCGCCGATGCCAAAATACCCGCGAATGTTTGGAAGTAGCGGTTTCACAACCTTTTTCTGCCACAGGCCGGCCACAAGCAAAAGGCCGACCGAAAGCTTGCGCTATCCAACAGACGGCGTCAAAAAGCCAACCTCTTCAGTCCTCAAGAGTTCGAGCTGTTGCCCGCAAGCCGCGCAGCTCCAAGGAGCTGCTGTTCATGCGCGTGGTGCAATTCAATGAGTTTGGCGGCTTGCAGGCCCTGCGGCTGGAAGAGGTCACCGAGCCCAAGCCGGGTCCCGGAGACGTCCTCATCAAGGTCAACGCTGTCGGCCTCAATTTCTTCGACACCCTCATCCTGCGCGACAAGTATCAGATGTCTCCGCCGCTGCCCTTCTCACCGGGCGCGGAAGTCGCCGGCACCATCGAGGCCGTGGGCGAAGGGGTCGCCGAATTTCAAACCGGACAGCGCGTGGTGGCCTTTATCGGTGGCAATGGCTGCCGCGAGCGGATCGTCACCAAAGCCAAGAACGCGGTTCCCATTCCCGATGGCGTGAGCGACGACGTGGCCGCGGGTATCGTCATCACCTACGGCACGGCGCTTCATGCCTTCAAGGACCGCGCGGACTTGAAGGCCGGTGAGAGCGTGGCCGTGCTTGGCGCCGCGGGCGGTGCGGGTGTCGCGGCGGTCGAGGTCGCCAAGCTCATGGGCGCGCGCGTCATCGCTGTCGCCTCCTCGGCGGACAAGCTCGCCTTCGCCAAGGCGCATGGCGCCGATGAGGGCGTCAACTATTCCGAGGTCGATCTCAAAAAGAAATTGAAGCAGCTCACGCTGCCGAAAGGCGTCGAGGTTCTTTACGACTGCGTCGGCGGAGATGCCGCGGAGCCTAGCTTGCGCGCCATGGCGTGGGAAGGGCGCTATCTCGTGCTGGGATTTGCGTCCGGCGATATCCCGCGCATTCCGCTCAATCTGGTCTTGCTCAAGGGATGTCAGATCGTCGGCGTGTTCTGGACGTCGTTTGTCGAGCGGGAACCGGAAACCCATCGCGCCAACACGGCGCAGCTGCTGGCCTGGTGCAAGGACGGCAAGATCGTGCCGCACATCCACGAGACGTTTCCGCTGGCCGAGACCGCCAAGGCCTTGTCGCTGATCGAAGGCCGCAAGGTCACGGGCAAGGTGATCATTCACCCGCAGGACTAAGCGGACGCCTTACGTTTGCTTGGGCAGTTCCTTGTCGAGCGCGCGTGCCGCGGCGGCGCGATGCGTCGGGGTGATATGCGAGGACACCAAGCCGATCACGGCGGTGAACAGCGCCATGTCGTCGGCGAAACCGAGACCGCCTATGATGTCGGGGATGAAGTCGGTCGGCAAAATAAAGTAGGCGAGAGCCGCAAGCAGCATGCCGCGCACGCGGATCGGCGTGGCCGGATCGAGCGCGCAGTAATAGGCGGCAACGAGATCCTCGGCGAATGGAATTCGCGCGGCAAAGCGCTTTAGCTTTGCCCAAAATTCTTGGCGCACCTTGCGCTCGCGTTCGGCGAAGCCGCGCAAGGAGATTTGTTTCCCCAGCGCCGCGGCGCGCAAATTGCCGGCATCGTTAAAAGCGATCATCGCCTGCTACCTCGTGAACCAGTCTGAAAGCCCCCAAGCCATTGATAAACATAGGGAGCCCTTCAATAAATATAGGAGAAATATAGGAGGCCACTTGGCGCTGTGCAATGCGGTCCCGCCGCTTGCGCCAGGGGCGCCGCCTATGCGAAGGAGCCGCCATGGCCAAGCACCGCATCCTGTTCGTCTGTCTCGGCAACATCTGCCGGTCTCCCCTGGCCGAAGGTGTCTTCCGCCGTGTGGCCGAGGATGCCGGCATGGCGCATCTGTTCGAGATCGACTCGGCCGGGATGGGCGATTGGCACAAGGGTGAAGCGCCGGACCACCGGGCGCAAAAGGCCGCGCGCGATCGGGGCGCGGACATTTCCGGTCAGTCGGCGCGGAAGGTCGAGCTCGAAGATTTCGAAGACTACGATCTCGTGCTGGCGATGGACGGCTCGAATATCGCCGATCTTTACGACATTGCCCCGCAGGCGGCGCGGCGCAAGATTCGCCGCTTCCTCGATTACGCGCCGCATCTCGATACGCAGGATGTTCCCGATCCCTATTACGGGGGCGCGGCAGGGTTCGACCACGCGCTCGATTTGATCGAGGCGGCGGCGCAAGGCCTTCTCGCCGAGCTTACGCAAGAAAAAAGGGCGCCTAGTGCTTGATTCCGAAGGCTTCGGCCAAGTCCTCGTCGTAGGCGAAAGCGCCGCCGTCTTCCGAATCGTAAGGATCGTCGAGATCGTAGGCGGCTTCGATGACATAGGGTCCGCCACCCACCGAGTTCCGCGAGGAATAAAGGACGAAGCGGTTCACAGGGAAGGCCTCGGCCGTCACACCGCCTTGGCGCTCCAAATAGGTGGCGACGGCGTCGGGGCGCGCGCCGCGCAGACGCGCAAGCGTCACGTGGGGCTTGAAGTTGCGGCCCTCGGGCGGAAGCCCTGCCTCGCGCGCGGCACGTTCGGTCGCACGCTGCAAGGCCCCCAATGCGAGGGACGGCTCGAGGTCGGCGAAGATGGCGCGCGGTCTGTTGCCGCCGAAACTGCCGAGTCCGTTGAGCTTCAATTCGAAAGGTGGGACGGCAATCTCGCCCAGCGCATTGGTGAAATCGCGCGCGGTGGCGCCGTCCACGTCGCCGGCGAAACGCAAGGTCAGATGATAGTTCTCGGGATCGATCCAGCGTGCGCCGCTGAGCCCGAAGCGGAGCACCGTCAGCCGCTCGGCGATGCTGCGGGGAATCTCGATGGCGGTGAACAGCCGGGGCATAGGGCAACTCACTTCTCGCCCTCAACAATCAAGGGCAGGGGTTGGGATAGTCAAGGTGGATCTGATCGATGTCCTCAAGCACGTTGTCCGAAAGCGTCAGATCAGCCGCAGCGATATCGGTCTCGAGCTGGTCCATTCTCGTGGCGCCGATGATTACCGAGGTGACGAAGGGGCGGGATACGGCGAAAGCGATCGCCATTTTCGCCGGGTCCAGCCCGTGCTTCTTGGCGAGCGCCACGTACGCGGAGATGGCGCGTGGCCCGTTTGCCTTTTCGTAGCGGCCCAACCGGTCGAACAGGGTCTTGCGCGAATGGGGCGGGAGCGCGCCGCCCTCGTATTTGCCGGTGAGATAGCCCTGGCCAAGCGGCGAGTAGGCCAGCAGGCTCACCTGCTCCTCAAAGCTGATCTCCGACAAACCCACCTCGTAGGACCGGTTCACCAGGTTGAAGGCGTTCTGCACCGAGACCGGGCGAGGCAGGCCGTGCTGCTCGGCCAGTCTCAAGAAGCTCATCACGCCCCAGGGTGTCTCGTTGGAGAGCCCGATGAAGCGGACCTTGCCGTCCGTGACGAGCTTGCCGAGCGTGGTGAGGATCTCGTGGATGGGATGGGACTCGCCCGGGAGCCGCACATATTCGAGCCCCTCGAAGATGCGCATGGGCCGGTCCGGCCAATGCAACTGGTAGAGATCGATATAGTCCGTCTGAAGCCGGCGGAGACTCTTGTCGACCGCTTCGTGGATCTGCTCCGTGCTTTGCCGCGAAAGCATTTTTTCGTTGCGCAGCCAATCGATCTTGCTGCTGCGTCCGGCGACCTTGGTGGCGATCAGCACCCGATCGCGGTTCTTGCGGGCTTGAAGCCAGGTGCCGATGACCTCTTCGGTGCGGCCCTGGGTCTCTGGCTTCGGCGGAATAGGATAGATCTCCGCGGCATCGAAGAGGTTGATGCCTTGCGCAGCCGCATAGTCCATCTGCGCATGGCCTTCGGCTTCGCTGTTCTGCTCGCCGAAGGTCATGGTGCCCAGCGTCAACGCGCTCACGTTCACCCCCGTACGGCCAAGCTCGCGATACTCCATCGTTCCTCCGGTTTTTTACGCCTCGGCAAGGTTAACAGATCGCTGCCAGCCTCGCGCCTATCCCAGTTGTTAAGAAGTGGAGAGGTAAAAAGAAAGAGGCGACCCGCCAAGTGCGCGGAAGGAACGCGCGTGCGAGGCAGGCCTCGATACGGGATGGGACACGATGCGGCGTGAGCTAGTAGTCGAGCGTGAGTCGCCCGTCTATCTTTCAGGGATTGCGGCGCGTCCGGCGTCCTCTTAGGCGGTGAATTCGAAGGTTGCCGACCAAAGGCGTGACGTGCACGCAAGTGGCGCCGCGAGCTCGACGTCGTTGATCAGATCCGCGAGCAGAAAGCCGCCGAACGCAAGCTCTCGTTAACTAAGATGGGGGAAAGTACCAAGAGCAACGGAAGCCCTGGAGAACGCTCATGGTGACGGCGCCCGACAATGACGATGATCTCGAGCCCCGATATGCGGCCTGGTTGGACCTGCCTACGTCAACGCGAGAACCCATGACCGCCAAGGATGCCAACGCGGCTCGCAAGGCGCTCATTGAGCTCGACGATCGCACGCCACAGCAGCGGCTTCTCGGCGAACCGCCGACCTGGCGGTCTGCGCTCGCCCAGAAGGGCTTGTGCTGACACTCGCTCGCACCAGCACTGGGCGGCGCGATGGCCTTGCCGCATCAAGACCCCGGCAGCATCGGCAACGCTTCGCGCCAGAAATGCCGTACATCTACTTCGCAAACTTATCGCGGCGCGTAACGCCGCGGGCCTAAGCCGCGGCGTCGAGGCTCATCTCGATGGCGCCCAAGCGCTCGGCTTCAAGATCCGCATCCTCGTCGCTGATGAACACATACGTGAAGATCAGCCACAATGCGAAGGCCACAACCATAAAAATTGCGATGGCCTTGCCGAATATGCCGAAAGACAGGGGCATGACTGCTTTTCTAGGTTGATGCTAACGGTCGCGACCCTAGCCAAAGGCTTGCCTTCAATCAATCAAATTGGGGAAGCGTTGGCTAGGAAGAGATCTGAAGGGCGAGCCTTGCCGTTGTACCTGTTTGATCAGCCGACGACGCGGTACATTGGTCCGAGGAGAGTTTGGCAGGTGAGCCTTGCGGCTCGAGTGTTGCGGCAAGATGTTCATCGGGGCTGACGGATGACCACGGAACTGAAGGACGCAAGCGCGGCGCTGGACGCCATGGAGAAGATCGTCGAGCTCCAGCGAGCCGAGCCCGACATGCTGCTGCCGGAACTCGCGACTCTGCTGCTTAGCCTCCAAGGCAACTCGCGCCACCGGCCTCGGCTGCATCGGCTCCTCGGCGTCGTGCAAAACCGGCTGAAGCGTGATCAAGATGCCTTGCAGGAGCTCGGCGAGGCGAAGGCGTTGGCCCAGGCGCTCTCGCCACCAGATTATCGCGAGCTCGCCAAGATCGGCCGCGAGACGGCGTTGATCCACGCCTTGCACGGCAACCACCAGCGCGCGGCGACCGAACTCGTGACCGCACTCACGCTTGCCTCGCTCGAAGGCGACGTGGCGGAAATTGCCAAGATCACAGCGGCGATCGGCCATCTGGATCTCGAGGCAGGGCGCTTCGACACGGCCGCCTTGCTGTTCCGGCAGCTCTTGTCGAAAGAAGCCGCCAAGCTGCCACCGCATGAGGCATTTCGTGCGCGCCTTGGGCTGTGCCAGGCGCTCAACCGGCTGGGCCGCTATCACGAGGCCGCGAAATATGCCGCGACCCTGTACGACGATCTGCCGAGCGGCGAAACGCGCCGGCAGTTCCTCGCAAAGCTCGAGGAAGCCCGCGCCGAAGGCGGTCTCGGACGCCACGGCGATGCGGAGCGTGCGCTACTCGAGGCGGAAAAGCTCCTGCCGCAGAAGGACAGCGCCCTGGAGCATTCCGACTTCCTCCAGGTGGTCACGGAGCTCCAGGAACTGAAGGGCGGGGCACCCGCGGCCACGAGCCTGGCGCATCTGATCGAGCATTACGGCGCTGAGGGGCTTGCGGTACGCCAGGTCGTGGCGCGGCGTGCCCTTGCCGAGGTGCTGCTGCGAGCCGGCGAGACCGATGCGGCGCAAGAGGCGATGGCGAAGGGCTTGCGACAAGCTCTTGAGAACAATCTCGGAGAGGTCGCGGAAGAGATCCGCGCTAAGATGCTTGCGCACGCAGGCCCTGAAAATTTTGAGGAACTCGCCGAGACAACGGACATCCTTGGCGATGGAGACGTTACGCAGCGCATCCTCTGCCTCCGGCGCATTGATCAAGGTGGCGCCGACGAGGCTTGGCTCGGCATCGATCTCACAGACGGCCAGCCTGTCGTGCTCAAGGTGATCGACCTCGGCGGCTTGGCTGAACCTCAAAGAGACGCTGCGATCTCGGCCACCAAGGCCGCGGCTGAAGCTGCCGCCAGGATCAACGACCCGCGCTTTGCTCGCCTCGTTGCCTTGCGCATGACACAAGGCGGCACGCTGTACATCGTCCAGCACCATGTGGAAGGCCCGACATTGCACGCGCTCTATGCCTCAGATGCGGGCCCCGCGCGGCTGCTCGAACTCCTCGCCGGCGTCGCCGAAGTTCTAGACATTTTGCACGCCGAGGGGCTTGTGCATTTTGATCTCACGCCGGAGAACGTCATGGTCACGCGCGACGAGCATGGCGGCGAATATCCGGTTCTGATCGGGCTCGACATGCTTGCGGCGGGACGGTCAATGCCGCCCGCGCATTTCGCCATGTCGCCCTACGCGGCCCCGGAGCAAGTGGCCGGTGCGGCCGTCGATGCCCGGGCCGATGTCTACGCGCTGGGGCAGATGATCGCCGAGATTTGGGGGGGCAACATCCCCACCCGGAGCGGCCTCGGCAAGCTGTGGCACAGGGAGGCTCAAGACGAGATGCCGCGCGCGATCGGGGATATCGTGCGTGGGATGCTGGAGGCGGAGCCCGCGCGGCGCACGGGCGATCTCAAATATGTCGCCGAAGCGCTCAGAAGCCAGGCCCGACAGATGGCGCAAGGCTGACGGCGAGCTATCGCTATGCGGGTGCCGTCAACTGTTTGCCAAACTCACGGGCGACCGCGCAGCGACCGGTAACCAAACCTGCGCGGGCCGCTAGGCATACATAGACGGCCGCGAGTGCGATGGCGCAGATCCACCATGTTTGCCACATACCCCAGGCTAAGGCGGCGATAACGACGAAAGCCGCAAACGTCGCGGCCGCAAAAGGTTGCGCGTTCCTCGGTAGCGAGGTCGTTCCCAAGACTACGAGCGCGCCTGCGATCGAAAGCAAGACGGCACCGATGGCACCGAGCTCATAACAGGTTTGCAGGAACAGGCTGTGGCTGTGATGAGCCGTGGTGCGCGGCATGGCGAAACCCTCTGGCGTCGGCGCCTTGTGCCGGTCGTTGACGCCGGCATTATCCCTCTCACGCGTAGTGTTGACCCCCACGCCAAGCACAGGATGCTCCAACACTTTCTGTGCGGTGTATCCCCAGAGGATGATTCGCGCTCGGTAGGAATGCGGCAGCGAGTTCTGCAGATGCAGCCCCTCTTCGTAGGCGAGATGAGCAACGGGAACGACAAGCGCGAAAGCAAGGCACCAGACCGCCGCCAACCCGCGAACCGTCCCAGCGCTGCCATCTTCGTGCGAGCGCGAAGACGACGACGGAGCCGAGCAGAGCGAGTTGGGATGAATCGTGGTCCGAGAGAAAAACGGCGACGGCAGATATCGCAAAGAACAACGCAACCATGCCCCAGCGGTATCGTAGCGCGGCCGCGCTCAGCATGAGCATCGCAGGCCACGCGTTGAGCATGATCGTGGTGATATTCTGATTTAGCTTGTTCAGGCTCACACGGGTCACCACGCCATCGACGATGGTGACGCGCTTGATGTCGTCGGGTTGAAGCGCGGGGATGGTATTCATGGCGAGACGCATGACAGCGCCGTCGATCAAAAGCTCTAGCGCTAGATAGGCGGCGCCAAGGAAGGCGCCGGCGGCGAAGGCGATTGTGGCGCTCCGCACCTGCTGTTCGTCGATTGCCCTGACGGCGCTGGCCGTGGCGAAGACGACCAGGATCACCCCCAATAACAATGCGGCCTTAGCGAACCCTGCGCTCGGATTCCACGCCCAGGACGCATTGAGAAACACGTAAAGCGAGAACGCCAGACAGGCCAAGAACGCGGCGCTTGGCGTTAGCAGCTCCTTCCAGCGGACCCCATTTTCGGCTCGCTGGCGAAATGCCGCGACAATGATTGTGATTGCAACCAGCGCCAGCATGGCCGGGGTGAGGCGCGGCACGATCGCTGTGATCAGCGGCGCTAAGAAGAAGAGAACCGCAAACAACCAGGTCTTGCCTTTGCGATTGCCGCCGCCGGAACCCGTGGCCATGAAGGGATCTCTCCGCTCGATTGGGGCTCACCCATAGCAAGCAGGCGGGCGCAATTCCAGAGACAGGGCGAGCGGGTCGACTTGTCAAGGGAGGCGCGAACGTTCGCTCTGCTCAAGCTATGATAAGCTTTCCCGGATTTAGGATGCCGTTCGGATCAAAGCTCGTCTTAATCTTGCGCATCAGCTCTACCGCCAAGTCTCCTTTGGCGTGAGGCAGTAAGTCACGCTTCATGCGGCCGATGCCATGCTCGGCGCTGATCGAGCCGTCCAGGTCGAGGACGATCTCATGCACGGCCGCGTTGAGCGCTTCCCAATTCGCCAGGAAGACGGCTTTATCCATGCCGACTGGTTGGCTGACATTGTAGTGGATGTTGCCGTCGCCGAGGTGACCGAATGGGACCGGACGGGCGCCGGGGATCATCAGTTCGACGAGCTGATTGGCCCGGGCGATGAATGCCGGCACGCTTGCCACGGGAACGGAAATGTCGTGCTTGATGCTGCCGCCCTCGTGCTTCTGCACTTCGCTCATGAGCTCGCGCAAACGCCAGAGCTGTTGCGCTTGCGCCTGCGATGAGGCAATGGCGGCGTCGGTAATCTCCCCGGCTTCGATGCCTGCTTGGAGTAGCAGCTCGGCTGTTTGGCGCGGCTCGTCGCTTTCGCGCGGGGATGTCAGCTCAAGCAACAAATACCAAGGATAGGAAGACGGGAAGGGATCGCGCACGTCATTGCCGTGGCGCAACGCAAACTCCACACCGATCCGCGGCAAGATCTCGAAGGCCGTCAGCATGGATCCCGCGCTATCGCTTGCTCTCGCGAAGAACGCGGGCGCCTCTTCCAGTTTGTTCAGGCCGGCAATGCAGGTTACTCGCTCGACAGGCCTGGGAAACAGCCGCAGCACCGCGGCGGTGATGATGCCGAGCGTGCCCTCGGACCCGATGAACAGGTCCTTGAGGTCGTAGCCGGTATTGTCTTTGCGCAGGCGCTTCAATCCGTGCCAAACGCGCCCGTCCGCCAGCACCACTTCCAGCCCGAGCGTCAGGTCGCGCGCATTGCCGTAGGACAACACGGCCATTCCTCCGGCATTGGTCGCAAGCACGCCGCCGATCTGACAGCTTCCTTCCGAAGCGAGGCTCAAGGGAAAGAATCTGTCTGCGCTCTCCGCGACCTGCTGCGCCAGTGCGAGTGTGAGCCCGGCTTCAACCGTCATGGTGTTGGAAGCGAGATCGACGTCGCGCACATGGGTCAGACGCTCTATTGAGACGACCACCTGATTGCCGCTCTCGTCCGGAATCTGGGCGCCGACCAAACCCGTGTTGCCACCTTGCGGCACGATGGCCGTGCGCGTTTCGTTGGCGCATCTCAGGATGGCCGAGACTTCTTCCGTTGAGCCCGGTTTGAGAATGAGTGCCGCTTTGCCCCGATAGCGGTCGCGCCACTCCGTGAGATAAGGCGCCATGGCGGCCTCATCGCGTATGGCGTGCGCCTCGCCCACGAGGCGCGTGAACGCGGCAAGGGTATCGGGGCTTGGCTTTTCGCTCATGGGTAATGGCTAGCGCCGGAGCAGACGAATCCGCGAGTTCTCTTGGCTGGCGCGTCTCACAAGGGTCATTCAACCGACAACATGGAGGAGGTACTTCCTGGGGCTCAGCGGGGCAAGGAGCAATGGACGCGTTGCGCCCCATTTTTCTGGGTCGCCTTGACAAGGAAGGCGCGACCGTGCCGTCTCTCGACATGACGCAAGCCAAGTCGGGACGCCTCTAGATGTGTGGAATTGCGGGGTTTCTCGATCCCAAACGGCGCTCCGGTGACAACGAGCTGACAGCGCTTGCCGTGAGGATGGCGTCCGCGCTTCACCACCGCGGGCCCGACGCCCAAGGCGCGTGGGTGGACGAGAGCGCAGGCGTTGCCCTCGGTCATGCGCGGCTTTCGATCATCGATCTCAGCGCGGCGGGCGCCCAACCGATGCAGTCGGCCAGCGGCCGGTTCGTGTTGTCCTACAACGGCGAAATCTACAACGCAGGTGAGTTGCGCGCCGAGCTTGAACGGGCCGGTCACACATTCTGCGGTCACTCCGATACCGAGGTTCTGGTGGAGGGCTTCGCCGAGTGGGGCGTGAGCGCCACCGTTGAGCGCACCATCGGGATGTTCGCCTTCGCCGCGTTCGACCGGAAGGAACGCGTGTTGACGCTGGCGCGGGACCGCCTCGGCATCAAGCCGGTGTATTGGGGCCGCGTCGACGGGCGCGTGGTGTTCGCCTCGGAGCTGAAGGCGTTCGCGGCTCTGCCAGAGTTTGCGCCGGCGATCGACCGCCAGGCGCTCGCGGCGTATCTGTGCACCGGCGCCGTGCCGGCGCCTGCGAGCATCTATCAAGATATCCAAAAGCTGGAGCCCGGGTCTCTACTCGAAATCCGTGACGATGGCGAGACGCGCGGCGAGCGTTACTGGTCGCTGCTCGACGTGGCGACGCGGGGGCGGGCTGCGCCGCTCGACATCGACGATGAGGAGGCCTGCGAGCGGCTGCAGACGCTTCTCACCGACGCCGTCAAGCGACGCATGGTGGCGGATGTGCCCCTTGGCGTGTTCCTCTCAGGCGGTATCGATTCTTCGACGGTGACCGCGCTGATGCAGGCCAACAGTCCGTCGCCGGTCAAGAGCTTCTCCATCGGCTTTCACGAGGCGGATTATAACGAGGCGGCGCAGGCCAAAGCCGTGGCGGCGCATCTCGGCACCGATCACACCGAGCTCTACGTGACGGCGGAGGAGGCGCAAGGCGTCGTGCCGAGGCTGCCGGAGATCTACGACGAGCCGTTTGCCGATGTGTCGCAGATCCCGACTTTTCTCGTGTCGGAGATGACGCGCAAGCACGTCACCGTGGCGCTCTCTGGTGACGGCGGCGATGAAATGTTCGCGGGCTATAACCGCTACGGTCAAGGCTTGCGGGTAGCGCGCGCGTTGCGGCTGCTGCCGAGTCCACTCGCTGTGTGTTTGTCTCGCGCGATCGGCGCGATGCCGCCATCCGCCTGGGACCGCGTGTCCGGCGTGGTGCCGGCGGGCGTGCGCCCACGGCAAGTGGGCGAGAAGCTGCAAAAGCTGTCGGCGGTTCTCGGCGAGGACGCGGAGGACTATTACCGCACGCTCACCGCGCCTTGGGCCGGAGCGTGGTCGCTGGTCAAGGGCGCAACGCGGCCCGAGCCGCCGGCGTTCGGCGAGGCTGTGCGGGGACGCTTCGACGATGAGCTGTCGTGGATGCAATACGCCGACAGCGTCACCTATTTGCCGGACGATATTCTCACCAAGGTCGACCGCGCCTCGATGGCGGTATCTTTGGAGGCGCGCGTGCCGCTGCTCGATCACCGGGTCGTCGAGCTTCGCGTGGCAGCTGCCGGACGACTTCAAGATCCGCGGCGGGCAGGGGAAGTGGCTGCTGCGTCAGCTGCTCTACAAATATGTGCCGCAGAAACTCGTGGAGCGGCCGAAGATGGGCTTCGGCGTGCCGATCGATGCCTGGCTGCGGGGACCCTTGAAAGACTGGGCCGCCGATCTGCTCGATCCCGGACGCCATGTCGCGCGCCGGCCTTCTGGACCCTGAGCCCATTCAGGAGAAATGGGCGGAACACCTCTCGGGACGACGCAACTGGCAGCACTTCCTGTGGAACGTGCTGATGTTCGAGGCTTGGCGGCAGACGTAGCGGGGCAGCCTAGAAATTGCGCTAGCAGTAACGATATCTGGCACCTAATGGCCAAGTGAGGACCGAAACCAGTCTCTGTCGCCCGATTGGCATCTCGGTCCTCCAACGCACGTCGTCGCGCACGTTTGACAGCGTGAGTTCCCCGTAGCGGGCATGATTGCCGTAGAACTGATGCCGGTTGCCGCCTTCAGTCACCTTGGTTGAAGGCGCCTCTCGCCCAGGGGCCATCCTCGAGAACGAGCCGTCTAAGGTCTCTCCGGGAGACTTGGCGATGTCCTCATAGCAGACACGAACGTACTGATCGGGGTGGAGCCAGCCGACCTGTCGATCACTCGTTCATGTCAGGGCCGACCCTCCAGGTCGGTATTCAAATAAAGCAGCCTACGGATCTCGAGCTGTGTATTAGTTGTAGTGTCGAGTATGAGTCCCGTGGTTACCAGAAGACCAGCAGTGAGGACGAGGCCAGTGCACAGGATGACGGTCGGTAGGCGCATCACGAGGCCGGTCTTGAAGAAGGCGATAAGCACTGGAGTAAATAGAACAATGGCGATGCCGACGCAGATCGCCGCGAGCGTACCGAAAAAAAGAAGAGGGCGATGGTGGCGGAACAGCCTCGTCATTGACATGAGTATCCGGGCGCCATCTCGGTAGGTGCGCAATTTACTCGCACTTCCCGTCATGCGAGCCCGGTAGTTGCAAGTAACTTCCTTGACCGATAGGCGCAGCGAAGTCGCATGCACAGACATCTCCGTCTCAATCTCAAATCCGGTTGATAGAGCTGGAAAAGACTTGACGAACCGTCGGGAAAATACCCGATATCCCGAAAAGATGTCGTTCAGACTACTGCCGAACATCAGCCTAAGCAGAGAACAAAACATCTGGTTGCCAAGTTGATGGCCGCGCGGATAAGCGTCATCTTCGACATGCTGCCGACTACCGACCACCATGTCGAGATGCTCAGCTCGCAAGATCTCGATGAGTTGAGGCGCGGCATTCGCGTCGTAAGTGCCATCACCATCAGCCATGAGATAGATGTCGGAATCGATCGCAGCAAAGGCGCGGCGCACCGCGTTTCCCTTACCGCGTAGGGGCTCGCGGATTACGATTGCTCCCGCCCCAGACGCGACCTTGGAGGTCGCGTCGGTCGACGCGTTGTCAATTACGTAGATGGTGGCGTCCGGGAGAGCGTCCTGAAAGTCCTTCACAGTATAGGCGATCGCTGTTGCCTCGTTGTGACAAGGCAGAATGACGGCGATCCTTCCCAATTGAGCCGACGCTCGCGAAGCAGGCGTGGCGATTGATAGGGCCATGCGAACTTTCCCCAGGTTGCGTATCGCAACGTACCGAGCTTTCAGAGGACCCCCGACCTGGAAATATCGTCGCTTCCGGGAAGGCCAGCTTGGGAGATATAAGCCCTTAATGCGGACGGGGGGCCTTGGCAAGTGAACAAGTAACATCTCAAGCGACTGCGCCCCGCTTGGGCTTGAGTCTAAGTCAAACTTTTGTTCTATAGGCCAACACCAACCAGGATCCGGCGTACTGCCGGGGTCGCGTTTTCTCCGAGAAGCAAGTCCATGATCCCGTCTGTGAAAAGTCTCGTACACGCCGTGCTACGCCGTTACGGTTATCGCCTCGAGCGTTTCGATCAGCGTCAAACTCCGGTCCAGCAAGAGGCCCCGGATCTTTCGGCAAAGCTTCATCATTGCCAGACAATGCGCGATATCCATCGCCAAGATGCAGTGGAAATTGAGGCGCTCTACCGCCAATTTATCTTTCCAGACCTGCCCCAGCGCAAGGGGCGGGAAATCCTGCTCAACGACCTGATTGGCACTACGGTCAGCGAAGCAATCTATATCCTGCAGTCGCTGCACCGGTCACTCCGCGTCCCGGGCGACATCTGCGAGTTTGGCGTAGCGCAAGGATCGACCTCGCGTCTCTTGGCCGCCGAAATCATGCCTTTTGCAGACCGTAAGCTCTGGCTATTTGACAGTTTCGAAGGGCTTCCGGCCCCAACTGCTGAAGACAGGCTGATCGACGATATTTTCAAGCTCGGCACGATGGAGCGCTATCAGGGTGCCATGGCGTCGCCGGAAAACCTCGTACTGGAGAAGCTCGGCGACATCGGCTTCCCGCGAGAGCGCACCAAGATCAAGAAAGGCTGGATTAAAGAGTCATCTAAGAGCGGCGAGTTGCCGAAGCAGGTGGCCTTTGCCTATCTCGACTTCGATCTCTACGAGCCGATCAAGGACGGCCTCTCTTTCATCGACCCGCTCATGCCGCCAGGCGGCGTTATTGTGGTCGATGACTACGGGTTTTTCTCAGAGGGAGCGCAGCTCGCTGTCGATCAATTTGTGTCGCAGATGGCCGGACGCTACGAGTTCACCATGCCCCTGTCGCTCGCTGGGCACTTCTGCATGCTGCGAAAGCTCGCGTGACCCCGCTTACGTGCGAGCGTCCTCATGGTGTTCAGTAGCATCATCTTTATCTTTTATTTTCTGCCGCTCTTCTTCCTTTGCTTTCTCGCCTTTGGCTTCAATAAGAACGTTCTCCTCGTCTTCAGTATAATTTTCTATTCCTGGGGCGAGCCTATGTTCGTCCTACTCGTGGTGGTGATGGTCTTCATCAACTACCGGCTCGGGCTGCTGATCGAGAAGGGGCACGAAGACGGCCGCGCGGGAATGTGGGTGAGCGTCGCGATCGCCGCGAACCTCCTTCCGCTTCTGATTTTCAAATATGGCGGCTTCCTACTTCGCTTCGTTATAGAGCTCCTAGGTCATGTCGCCGTCAGCAAATTTGGTGTTTCACCCGATCAAGTCACGGTAAACAATCTTCCGTTGCCGCTAGGCATCTCATTCTACACGTTCCACTCTCTTTCCTATCTCATCGATGTCTATCGCAAGCACGTGCGCGCCGAGCGGAATCTGCGAGACCTCGCCGTCTATATCTCGATGTTTCCGCAACTCGTAGCTGGGCCGATCATCCGCTACAAGACGATCGCTGGCGAATTGCACGAGCCGGTCATAACTTCGGAGCGTGCAGCCCTGGGCATCCGCATTTTCGTCATCGGTCTCTCTCAAAAAGTCTTGATTGCCAACACGGTGGCGGCAAGCGCCGACCAGATTTTCGGCCTGCCGCCAGACCAGCTCTCGACATCGCTCGCTTGGCTCGGGATCGTTTGCTACACGCTCCAGATCTACTACGATTTTGGCGGTTATTCGAACATGGCGATAGGCCTCGCTTTCATGCTCGGCTTTACGTTTCCGATCAACTTCGACTATCCGTACATGGCCAATTCGATGACGGATTTTTGGAGACGCTGGCACATCACATTGTCGACCTGGTTTCGCGATTATCTCTACGTTCCGCTTGGCGGCAACCGGCTAACCGCCATTCGCACCTATCTCAATTTGTGGACCGTGTTTCTCCTTTGTGGACTCTGGCACGGTGCCGCAATGAATTTCCTGGTGTGGGGTGCGCTACACGGTGCGCTCCTCGTGCTGGAACGCTTTGGACTGGCTGCGGTGCTCGATCGCTCACCGTCGCTCCTTCGCCATGCTTATGTGCTCTTTATGGTAATGATTACTTGGGTCTTTTTTCGGGCCGACAGCCTCAGCTCATCGGTGCACTATCTCGCCGCGATGTTGGGGCTCGGTCCAGAGACGGACTATGCTCCGCCCTTGCGGCGGTTTCTCGGCTGGGACGTCATTGTGGCGATGTCTTTTGGCGTATTCATTGCGGCACCTTATGGGGCACGACTCGGACGAGCCATCGCCGAACGTACCAAGATTGGAGAGTTGCAGATCGGGCACATGTCCGGGATGGTCGTCTTGTTTGCGCTAGTCGTCCTCAGCCTCGCCGGTGGCGCCTATAACCCCTTCATCTATTTCCGATTCTGACGTCGCCCATGTCGCAAGACCTTTTGCACGACAAATCTTTGCAGCGTGCCAAGCGCATAAACGCCTGGGCCATCATCCTGCTGTTTGGCTTCCTCGTGCTTGTCCCGTTTGTCGCGCAGATCTCGGGATTTGGTGCAATGAGTGGCGAAAACCGCACCCTGGCCGAGTTTCCGAAGATCCGCCAATTGAAGGAGATCAAAGATCTCACCCGCAAGATGGATGTCTATGTCAACGACCGTTTTGGGCTTCGCCGCCAATTGGTTCATCTCAACAGCCTGATCCGTTACAATCTCGGCGTCTCGAGCACCAAAGATGTCGTGATCGGCAAGGACGGTTGGCTGTTTTACACTGCGGATTTTCTGATGCAACAGCACACCGGCGTCAACGTGTTCTCGCCGGCGGAACTTGAGCGCTGGGTAGGTACGATGCAAACTGTCCGCGATTGTCTCGCCAAGCGCGGCATTCCCTTCTACATCGTTGTGGCTCCCGACAAGAGCACGATGTATCCCGAAAAGCTGCCGGACTATCCGCGACCTCCGAGCGCGACCACGCGCTTCGATCAGATAGTCAACCGGCTAGGGAAGACGAATATCGATGTCGTCGATCCGCGTGAGAAACTCTTTGAGGCAAAAGCTAGAGGCGTTCCGATTTACCACGAGGGTGATACGCATTGGACAAAACAAGGCGCCTTGGTCGCCTATGGGCTGTTGATGGAGAAGGTCAAGGAGTGGTTTCCAGATCTAGAGCCGCTCACAATGAACGACTTCAAGGTGGGTCCGCCACAACATGTGACCTCAGACCTCGTTACGCTGCTCGCCCTCGATGACGACCTTGACTATAAGGTCGAGACACTGGAGCGAAAGACCCCGTCACATCAAACCGCACCGCCTGTTACGAGCATGAGGCCAGGCTGGAGCTGGCGTTTAAATGAGTCACATAATGACCTTGCTGATAAGCCAAGGCTTCTTGTTTTTGGCGATTTCTTTACCGACTACATTCTCGGACCAACATTCCTTTATGAGACGTTTCGCGACCCGGTGCAGACGCATCACAACGGTGGAACTTTGAACTTCAAACTTATCGACGAGTTCAGGCCTGACCTCGTAGTGATGCAGATGGCCGACCGCTACTTGCACATGACGCCGCGCGAGCCGCTCGGCTTCGACGCAGTATGCGGCGGCGAATAGACAGCTGGCGCGAAGAACCCAATCGCCAATCACTTTACGGTTGCGAGGGGATAGGTTAGGAAAGCTTAATTCTGAGGTCTGGGTAAACAATGTCTACCAAAGCGAAGTCGGCCCAGTTGCGTGCATCCTCATCCTCCGACGCAATCTATTATCGAGACGGAGTGACCAATTCGCTCGCCGAGCGCGGTATGAGAGCCGCGCGGCGACAAATGTACAACCTATTTTGCCGCGAACTCTCTCCCACATCCAGGACCACTATTCTGGACATCGGCGTTTCGACAGTGGATGGGCCTGAAGCGAATGCGCTTGAGAAGCTCTACCCCTATCCGAATATGATCACATGCGCGGGCCTTGATGACGGCGCGGAGGTGAAGCGGACGCTGCCCGGGGTCAACTACGTGAAAATTGCGCCGGACAAGCGGCTTCCCTTTGACGATAAGCAGTTTGACATCGCATACTCGAACGCGGTTCTAGAGCATGTCGGCGGGCCAGAAGCGCGCAAGGCATTCATGTCCGAGGCGATGCGCGTGTCCAAGAGCGTTTTTCTCGCGATACCGAACCGCTGGTTCCCCATCGAGCATCACACCGGCCTACCGTTCCTGCATTATTCACCTTCGTTTTTCAGGCGGGTGCTCAAAGGTGGCGAAAAGGACTACTGGACGAGGCAGGAAAACTTGGATTTCCTGTCAAAATCCATCCTGCGCCACGAGTTCCGCCAATGGAACCCACGGCTGAGGTATGCCGGTCTCATGCTCGGGCCGTTGAGTTCGAACGTGGCCTT
Source organism: uncultured Alphaproteobacteria bacterium (assembly GCA_963825655.1). GTDB lineage: Bacteria > Pseudomonadota > Alphaproteobacteria > Rhizobiales > Methyloligellaceae > Methyloceanibacter. The sequence continues at coordinate 81,827 of CAWGTS010000005.1, read as the reverse complement.
GGTTTGCAGCGAGACGTGACGAGTTTCCCTCGCTGCACTGAGAGATCTCACTCAGGCGTTGCAAGCATGAGGATTTGTGCCTGCCTTAGAGGTCGTAATAAGAGACAATCATGGTCACGCGTTTTCTCGACTGGTACTTCACCACCGACGACCCCAAAATTGCCGTCATACGAAAGTTGGTGCGGGAAAACACCGCGTTACGGCTCACGGCTCGCGCGCTCTTGGGGTCTGTTCGCGTCACCGCCGCCCTTCCACGGCGGATTGTGAGATCTCTCCGCTGGACGTTGTTCGCCGTCGCGCATCCGCATAGTGCGCTAATCATTTTACGCACCGCGCTACGTCCGAGCTTCAACGCAAAGACTTGCGCGATCGCAGGAGCGCGCTCAATTGGGGGGGCGCTTGCCCTTGCAGAGCTCGAGGAGTTGTGGACTGCAGGAGGCAGCTGCCGCCGGGTGCTTTGTGTCGCTGCCGAGCCCGAATTCCGTCAAGTGGCGGCCCTTCTCCGCGCGAGGAAGCCGAGCGTTTCTATTGCTTGGTTCGACCCGAAGACGAAACGGGTGAGAGGGGCTTCGTCGAGCAACGACTACGATTTGGTCGTGGTTGGGCATGGCTGCGATCCAGATCTACGGTTCGCGGATGCTTTGGACTCTGGTTCCGTCATCTGGCTTGGCCGCTCAACGCCCCTCTCCGCATGGGGCTATCGGTCCGATTTTGCAGCGCCTAATTCCAACCGGCAGAGCGGGGCGCCATCGGCGGACGGTCTGTCCAGCAAGCTAGAGCGCGGTGAGCCGATCAATGTCCTGCTGCTCAGCGATATCGGTTTCCAATACGGGGCGGGAATCGGTTTGCGCCGGCAGACGTCATCGTTCTTGCTGAACGGCTGGAATGTCCGCGTGGCGGCCTGGACACCGGGAAATGCCACCCATCAGCCTCCTGTTACAGGGCTAGCGGCGTTCGAGAATTGGCAAGGTGTCGTTTCCCTGTCGCACTTGGCGCGAGCAAGTCGGCTTGATGATCCTATCGAGGTGGTCAGCCATGAGGTCGAGGGGTGGAATCCTGACGTCGTTATCACCGGTAATCTGCATGGGACCGATTGGCCCTTGGAGCTCCTGGCTCGACTGCGCAGTTCGGAACGCCTGTTAGTCGGCTATATGCACGATGTCTATTGGGCGACGGGACGGTGTGCCTACCCTGGGACCTGCACCATGTTTGAGAGGGGCTGTACGAGCGCCTGTCCAACTCCACATGAATATCCACGTCTGATCCCCGAACGCATTCCCGACGCCTGGGCTCAGCGCGAGCGTCTGTTCAGGGGCTCGGGCGGCGTCCCATTGGTCGCTAACAGCCGCTGGACGCAGAACATCGTCAAGCAGCGCTTTGGCGATGCTGCCCATTGTGAGGTCGTGCCGCTCGCCCTCGACCATCACCTCTTCTCGCCGGTCCCGAAGGCTGAGGCGCGCAGTTTGCTCCAATTGCCACAAGACAAGACACTCATTGCCATGGGCGCAGTTGATCTGAAAGAAAGGCGCAAGGGGGGACCTATCTTCCAGGCGCTATACAAGGAGTTGACGACCCGTGAGGACATCGGCGTGCTTCTGTTTGGTGCTTCGTCGTGCGAATTCGAAGCAACCAAGACCTTCGGTCTCATCGAGGACGAGCGATTGCTTCCACTGATCTACAGTGCTGCGGATATTTTTGTCGGTACGGCGGTCGAGGAGGCCTTCGGGCAGACATTGTTGGAAGCCTCGGCCTGCGGCCTCCCGGTGGCTGCATTCAATGTGGGGGGAGTTGGCGACGTTGTCGTGCATTGCGAGACCGGTCTGCTCGTCAACCAATTGGGCGCCGAGCCCATGCTAGCTGCGATAGAGCGCTTGATAGTGGATAGTGCAACACGTGAAGGCCTCGGTCGAGGGGGCCGGCGACGCGTCGAAGACCACTTTACGCTGATCCACCAAGCGCGCGCCTGGACAGCTTGCTTAACGAGACTCAGCGAGTTGGGCAGGTCAACCGATGATCCGATGCTTGGTCCGCACGGCGGTTTCCGCGAACAACCGGCCCGCTGAGCCCGAATGAGCAATCGCTTCGGCGAGACGCCGGGAAAAATTGGGGGGATTTACCTGCTGCTTGATAGCGCTCGCGCAAGAGACATCTATCAACGAGGCGCGTCGCCACGGAAAGTTCAGTGAGCTTCGCAGCCGGCTGAAAGTACTTGCCACAATAGGTGCGAAATTTCTGCTCGCTCAGGATCGGTTGCACCCGCGGCAATTTTTTGTCGTGATAAAGAGGCCAGAACAGCCGAACGCCCCTTGGAAGGTTACAAAGCCTTGGCTCTCCCCTCCAAGGCCGCCTGTCTTATGCCGTAGGCTCCCGTATCGTTCTCGGAATTCAGGAAATCATGGAAGAGGACAGGCACATTAGGCCACAGCAAGTCTGAAAGGACCCACGGTAATGTCCCCCACACCTTCGTAGGCGTGATCGCCATCCACAAATACCATGGTGGGATTGAACGGGACGTCCGCTGCGAATTCTCGTAGCGACCCGCAATACAGAAGAGCGTATGGAAAGGTCTGTTTGCGACCAAGAATTTAAGCGCGGTGATCGGGTTTGTGAGTACCAAGGTACTCAACGTGTAATCACCAACGCCATTAGCCTTTAGCGATTGAACGTGCCGACGATGGACTCGTCAATGTCAACAACCGAAAAGCTGAGGCATTGCCTTTCGCGCTGGATTGCTCAGGGCAGTGGACTGCCGCACAAGACTATGCTAGCGGCTCCTTCTCCAGTCAACTATGCAGACTTAAACTCATGGAGATGGCCCCAACATCGGCCGCGACCTCAGTCTCTCAGCAGTCCTCGTCCGGCTCATCTGCCAGCTCAGCAGCGGCCGCCGGTGAAATCGAGCGCTTAAACAAGCAAGTGGCCGCGCAGGCGGCTGAGCTTGCCGCCTTGCGCTGGGAGCTCATGGCCCTCTTGCAGTCCCGGCCGGTGATGCGGCGCGTCGTAGGCGTGAAACAACGCTTAAAAATGCGCTTCCCGAGAGCGGCACACAAAGCAAGCTGGCTCCGTCGTAAGACGGCACATCGCTTAGCGGCGCTCGTTAAGCCGCGCAAGTTCTTGCACCGGACGACGGACGACGCGGCGCGGATTGGAAACCCCCTCCTTCTCATCGAAGAAAAGTCGAACTCGCCGCTTAGGCAATTTATTCCTGCCGAGCAGGTGGTCTCAGTCAACCCAGGGGCCGGCGCGACGAAGTCGCTTCCGGTGCCGCCCGAGGGAGAGCCACCGCTCCGCAAGCCAGACGCCGGGAGCTTGGTTCAATGGATGGTCGACGACGAGCGCAATCTCGGCCGCATGGGAACGGTCATCGTCGATGCGCGCGATGAAGTGAGCCTCTCGCTACTGCGCGGGCGGATGCAAGCCGGCCAGATGCTGGGCCTCAGTAACCTTTCCGAGGCTGGCGGCGCTCGCTTGAGCGAATTCGGCGCCCCGGATTTCGAGCAACGTGGCGTTTGCTTCTTCACTAAGCTGCCTCCGGCTTTCATCGATCCGCTCGATCGGGAGTTGAAGCCAAAGGCAGAGATTGTGAAGGCGGGCAGTTGGCCGAAGATCTCGGTCGTGATGGTGAGCTTCAATCAGGCAGCATACTTGGAAGAAGGCATTCGCTCGGTTCTCGATCAGGACTATCCCAATCTCGAATTGCTCCTCGTCGATGGAGCCTCAAGCGATGGTAGTGTCGAGATTGCAGAGCGCTATCGGTCGCATTTCGACTTTCTACTGGTCGAGCCGGACAAAGGACAATCCGACGGACTGAATAAAGGGTTCGCCAAAGCGACCGGCGATATCCTCACTTGGCTCAACAGCGACGACCTGCTTGAGCCTGGCGCTTTGTTCCGTGTGGCTCAAGCCTTCTCCGAGTACGAGGTCGACATGGTTGCGGGGGGCTGCCGTCAGATCGGGCTGAGACGCAGCCAGATCATCAACAACCATCAGAACAAGCTGCCATACGGGATTCCGGTCGCGCTGCCGCTCGGCTTGCTGCTCGATATAGACCGGTTCTGGCTCACGGCCTGCTTCTTCTATCAGCCCGAGGTGTTCTTTACCCGGAATCTCTGGGAGCGTAGCGGTGGCCGCTTGCGCAATGATCTTTATTATCTCCTCGACTACGATTTGTGGGTCCGTATGGCCGCAGCGGGGGCGACGATAGTGCACATCCCCGAATTCCTCGCCTGCAGCCGGACCCACGATCAGCAGAAGACAACCATTGGCATGCCCAATCTTCCGGAGATGCAGCGCTTGCTAAAAGAATATGCCACGCGGCTTGTCGACTGATGGGGTTTACTCGCGACTTGTGAGCATGCGAATCACGTGAGGTGCGATTTTGTAGTGGCTCGGCGAATTTTTGTCTAACCACATAAAACGTCGCTGGCTCGGTATCCGAGTGACTTCGACGTCCTCAATTCGGTGCGTTCGTCCTTCTCCGACGCGATAATCCCGGACGTTGACCGAATAGAACTCGGCTAGGAGCAGCATGCCTGTTCATTGACATCATCGACATCGCGCGCGCCGAAGCCAACATCCCGCTGGCCAAAATGGTCTATAAACATGAAGTGACGCTGGTGGCTCGACGGAGAAATGCCCTGATAGACGGAACGGCGTCGAACGGGCAACATGGGCAACCAGCAGAGCTGCTTCCATGGTAGTCTGGGCTTGCCGATATCCGCTCGTGACGGCAATATCAGGCCAACACAGGCGGTCATCGGGCAGATTTCGGCCGAGAGATTTTCGATTGAAGAAACCGGCTGCGGCAGTTTGAGTCTTCTGGCGGTCGGTGAAGTCTAAAATGCAATTGACCGCAAGTGGAGATCTTACGGAGGATTGGAGTTGCGTGCACCAGAGGCTCTGGAGGGTCACAGAATTGTAGAGACGCCGAGACCCGGCGATAGGGGAGCCGCACGTGAGAGCTGTCGCCTGGCGATCGTAGTGCCCTGTTACAATGAGGGTGAAGTCCTAGAGTTAACCATTGCCCGGCTACTCGACGCCCTTGACGAAGTAATTAGTTTACATGGTTGCTCGCCGGAAAGCTTTGTGGTTCTGGTTGACGACGGGTCCTTCGACGACACATGGGAATTGATTTTGACGGCTTCCGATCGCCATCGTGGGCGCATTCGGGGTGTGCAACTCGCGCGTAACGTGGGTCACCAGCCGGCGCTGCTATGCGGCCTAGAATACGTGACCGATCAGTGCGACGCGGCGATAAGCATCGACGCCGATTTGCAGGACGATCCGGCTCTGATCCCTGTAATGATTGATAAGTATCGCAGTGGAGCGGAACTTGTCTTGGGTATACGTAAATCAAGACAATCTGACACGTGGTTTAAGCGGAATAGTGCCCTTATATTCTACCGCCTAATAAGCTGGATGGGATCTGATGTTGTAGAAAATCATGCTGATTTTCGGCTTATGTCTGTTAGCGCTCTGCGAAATCTGCGCGGTTTCCAGGAACGCAACGTATTTCTTCGTGGATTGGTGCCGCTGCTACATCGCAACATTGCTACCGTTACCTACGATCGTAAAGAGCGATTAGCTGGAGAGACGAAGTATTCGCTTAGGAAAATGATCAGCCTAGCGTGGGATGGTGTCACGTCTTTCTCTATTAAGCCCCTTCGCCTGATTGCTGCGATTGGAGTTTTAGTCTTTCTGTCGTCAATGGCAATGTTGATGTATGCTATTAGTGGACTTGTTTTCGGTCGGGTGGTCCCTGGGTGGGCATCGATCGTCATCCCACTTTATTTGTTAGGTGGATTACTTATGATCTCGATGGGGGTGGTGGGCGAGTATGTCGGAAAGCTATTCCTTGAAGTAAAGCAGCGGCCGCGCTTTATTGTAGAGTCTACCACAGGCGTTGATGTAGCAGAGTCCATTATCGATTCCACCGAATGTTAAGCGCGTTGAGTTCGACGATTACGCTGATAGACACAAGGTGCTGTAACAGCTCCCCGTCTTAATCGAGATCGTGGATATTTCAATGTAGCAAGTGTATGAGCCCATCGACCCGACCGCTTTCGAGCGCGACAGCGGTCTGAAGATGCCAAGTCAAATCATGTTGCGCCTTGGCGGCGATGTTGCTGAATGCCTCGGCTGACCCCGCGGTTGACCGGGTGTACAGCTGCCGTCCGCCTAACGGCGTAGTGCTCGATATAGATTCGAGCGTGAGGGCGACCTATGGCAACTCGGAACGCACGCCTGCGGCTTCCGGGACACTCTACCGTCTGCTATCGTTCCAGAGTTCATCCGGGGAATGTCGGATTAGTTGGCAACAGACCTTTACTGTCGCGGGGTTGGGTGCCGATAAACTGACGGGCCGATGGTGGTGGAGATCTCCAAGCTATGATGGCCTTCGGCCTCGTCTATTTCGCGTTGCTTACGGGAATCCTGGTTTACGCCGCCAAGTCGAGGTGGGATTCTTGGCCGACGTGGATGATTGCAGTCTTTATTCTCTTCTGGACCGACCTCGTTCTTACCGCCCACGTCCTTTCAATCTTCTCAGCACTGAACAGCATCACGCTCTATGTATCTGTGTCGATTGTTCTGGCCATTGGAATGACTGTCGGTCTGCGCGGCTTCAAGTTGCCCCGACGCTTCTATGTTGGACATTTTGCGGGCTTCGACAGCTATCCCGTCGAAGCCCGGCTCCTGATATTCCTAGTCGCAAGCGGGGCGCTTGTCGTCATCGCCAATATCGTCCTCGCCTACGCACTGTTGCCCGCCAATCCTGACAGCATTGTCTACCGCCTTCCGCGGGCCTATTGGTATTTGGCTCAGGGATCTTTGAAGCATTTTATGACCCCTGGGGATCCCCGCGCTGTGTACTACCCGTTCAACGGTGTTCTCGCCTATGTGCCGCTGGTGCACTTTCAATTGGGCCCGCGCTGGTTCTCCCTTTTCTCGCTGTTTTGCTGGATGATGTGCGGGCTCACGACCTACGAGTTTGCTCGCAACCTCGGTGGGCCGCGTGTTGCCTCGACAGCTGCTGCTTGGATTGTTTGCCTTACGCCGAACGTTCTCTTGCAGGCGCTCTCTACGAACGACGAGATCATCGCCGCAGTAGCAATGCTCACTGGGTTGTTTTTCGTGCAAAGGTGGTACCTGAGCCGCCAGCGTCTCGACCTATTAATCGGCATTGTCGGCGTTGGGCTGAGCGTGGGAACAAAGCTCCATGTGACGTTCTATGCTCCATTGCTCCTGGCTATTGCGTTGGCCTTCACTATTCATTGGCGGAGTACCTTAGCAGAGCTTGAGAAGTGGAAGTGTCCCAAGGCTATCGTTGGTTTTGGCACGGCGCTCTGCATCGGCTTAGTTCTAGGCTGTGGCTTCCTTCTCTACAATTACGTGTCCGCTGGACGACTGAGTGCATGGGCGTTCAACGCACAGGTTCTAAATCAGCCCTTCAATTGGCGGGTGGCCGTGCAGACGAATATTCTGTTTGCAGCACAGACGATGCTGACACCTCTCGCAGACCTGCATCTTGCGCTAAATTCGAGCGCGCGAGCACAGCATTACGAGGCGTTCAACCGCCTAGTCGCTCCGCTCTTTCAGTGGGCCAAAAACTCTCCGGAGTATGTGTCAGCCTTCTACCGGTTCACCGGTGTTAACTCTTCATCTGCGGTCACGTTCAACGAAGTCACGATCTTCATCGGGTTCACTTGGCTGGTTTGGCTGGTTGCCGCGGCTAGGCTCTTCACGCAGCGCCGAACCCCTCAAATCATCTGGGGGCGCTTTCAAGTCATTTCTCTACCCGTCTGGTTCATCACCTTTGCCGCGTCCGTACGCTATATCGACGGATTCGCAACCTATCTCACTTACCCGACCATTATTGCGGGACCGGCTTTAGTTTACGCCTTCGCGCCTATTCGTCGCCTTTGGCTCAGCCGGGTGCGCTGGTCAATCATCGGCCTTGTCGCGGCGACCCACTGCTTCTTCGCGCTGTCGATCCTCATGTCGAGCAGCCCCCGCAACCTCATAGTGGTAAAAGAGGCGCCCCGGCTGCCTTTGTCACGTGGCTTTGCCATCGATGGGAGCACTCTTGCGGAGCTGGCCAAGGCGCAGGATGGAATCGTCGATCGCTCGTTAGTTTGGGGTCAGCCATATTGGGCCTTTATGGCTTACAATCCAGCCATCCCCCACTACTTCGCATCCGTTCCCGCGGCCATCGAACCTTTCCCAGGGATCCCTAAAAAAGCGGAACCTTTCGGAGTCAGCTTCAGCCGCTTCGTTGCCATGCCGGCTCCCGACGACAAGCGCCTCAACATTTACAGCTTTCGGCGGCAACCGCATCATGGTGATGTTGCCATGCGGATTCCCGACAAGCCCTCTCCCGGACTTACTTGGATCGGGGACATAAAGTTTTCGGCTGGACCTGAATGGGTCTTTGCCGCAGGCAATGATGTGGCTACGCGGCATCCGGGCCGAGACAAATATATCGTGCTGAAGTTCAACGAGGTGTCTAATTTCGGGCACCGTCCCCAACCCTACATCGATGTGCACAGTATCCTCTACGGGCTTGGCCCGAGTGACGATCTCGGGTTCCGCTACGAAATCAGGATCAACGGCATCTTGACCGATGAGACGGAGTGGAACATCTCCCCGCAGGCAAAGCTCATGGTCCATGGCCTTACAGAGGGGAATGGTGTGCTCACGGTTTTTGTCCGCAATAACGCGACAGGCGAGGTCTACAGGAAGGACGTTTCACTCAGAGACAAGGAGCCCGTATAGCTCGGGTGAGCCCGCCACTACGTGTGTTGCGCTATTCGCCCTGTCATGTAGACAGGCCTAGAACGAACAGCGTTCGAATGGCGGTCCCATTCTTTTTGATGCCTGGCCTGTTACCGAGGGCGTCATCGAGCCTACGCGAGCAATCCGGAGTCGGTGGTGGTCCTGGAGCCATTAAACCGGAGCTTCTCGGCGGCGAAGACAACGATGCGGCCAAGCAGGTAGAGGTCATCCTACAGCGTGTCCTCGCCTAATTGGCACCGGAGTTGGCACCGAAGGTGCGGGGAATTGACGAAGGACCCATCGACTACCCTTTAGCCGCCAAGGATAGCAGGTTTTGGTCATTGGCCAATGTTGGTGCTACTCTGATTTTTTAGCGATGTTTGTCCGCAAGGCTGAGCGCCTGATCCTGGTGTCGAACCTAACTCCCTCACAGAGCGCTATGACAGTGGAGAATTCGTCGGCCCCAGCAAATAATGACATTGGCCGGCCGATATGAATTTCATGGTCGTTTCCATGTAAAGATCGATGTCACCGCATAATTCCAGACCACACCTACGATAATGCCTGCAACAGCAGACACGAGCCACGTGGCTATGTGCGCACCAAGCAAATACGTCGCTACGCCGACATTCGCGATCGCACCGATTGAGGATACGAGAGCAAAACTGAACCACCCCCTGATCCACTTCCATCCGAAGAGGCGTCTATCATAATATGTGAGGACGTTGTTCAACGCGAAATTCGATGTCATCGCCGTGAGGACCGCCACGATCTGGCTAGTTAAAAAGTCGAAGCCTAAAACTTTGAACATTGCAGTAAGAATGCCAATGTGCACCACAACGCCGAGCGAGCCGACAAGTGAAAAGATTACGAATTTGGCGGGCAGTATGTGCCAACAAATTTGTCGATTAATAGTTCCGCGAACTCCAGCAAAACTTTCGCATCCATCTTGCTGTTACCCGAGGACCTGGTGCGGAAACGATAAGGCAGTTCTGCAAACCGGAGCGGCCTCGGAGATGAGACAAAAAGTCGAGCAAAATCTTGAACCCGATAGTTGATAGCCTCGGCACTAAGTTTCGAAAAACTTCAGTCTGCATCATGAAAAAGCCGCTCATAGGGTCACTAAGCCTACTCGCGTCAAACGGTGCGCGAGCGTTGTAGCCAGCCGTGATGCGCGGATGCGACCTTAGTCCAGTCCCCGACCCCATCTTGATAAAGATAGCGGGAACCAACAACCACGTCCAAGTTCTGCGAGCGAAAGTCTTTAGCATCACCGGGAGCAGTTTCTCTTCGTGCTGCATGTCGCCATCGATGACAGCAACAACCGGGGCTGTGGTAGCAAGCGTGCCTTCGACGACGGCGCTACGTTCCAAGGCGACCTGAATGGCGACTACCAACTCGTCGATGTTTTCGATCTCATTGAAGGTCGGTACTACGATAGCGAGTTCCAGGGTATCTGCGAGCGATGTCGCGTCACGAGATGATAATCTTGGTGGTGGCATGGTTTTCATGGACCCCGAAATTCCCAAGATAAAAAATGTGGATCGGCGTAGACGGTAGCGTGGCTTTTGGGGTCCCAAGAAGCCACAAGGGGCTACTCAGTGATTTTGCGGATTCCGTGGTCCCTGGCGTTTCAAACGACACGTGATCTGCCTATACAGGCCCTTTCCTCGTCGACTAGACACACTCCTCCCTGGTGATGATGCATCCCCAACGTCCCGGTTCCTTAGCTGAAGCCAGTCTTGGTCGCAGCCGGTCGACCACGCGGCGCGTTGCCTTCCAGCTTTCCCTTATAGCTGAAGTTGGATTAATAATAGCGTGCATGGTTCGGGGACGCCATGCCGGCCGTTTGTGCAGGTAGCCCGATCCACTGTTGAAGGGACCTGACTGGCGGAAATTCTGATCCCATAGTTCTGGACTTCGGCCTCGAGGAACCCGTAGATGCTGCAGGATTTGCAAGGGTGACGTAGGCCGCGGAACCCGGGGCGTCGGCACTCATTCAGTCACTTCGTACCGGGCCGGTCCGAACACGGATTGCCGTAGAAATCCCGATTAGACCAGTGCTGGCCGTTCTTGCGCGACCTCGTGTCTGCGATTCGCCTCGAAAAAACTGTCAATAACCAATTAATGATCCCGTCGCTGCCGTTGCACACCCACGTTAGCCCGCGAGCCTCTAACCCCTCCAATTCGATCTATGCCGCGGCGCCATTGACATTCGGTCTTCCGAGCCAAGTTTCTCTTCGCGCGCTTTTTTTCCGCGGATTGATGAAGAAAGCTAACCGCGCTGTAAGCACCCGCGGTCAACGGATGTAGCGTTGAGCTTTTGAGCTCTATCAGCTATCAAAGCTCCAAGGATCGCGACACAGCATTTTGTCGGACATTGGTAAGCTGACGGATCGAACTCACTTAAAAGTAGAGCTGCTGTGCCGGCCAGACGGTTCTGGTATGCATTCGGTGCTATCACCTTTGTTGTTGGCCTGGCTTTCACCCTGGTATGTCACGCTGCCGCGGCATGCGGGGCATTTCCGCCTCAACCTAGTGATGGCGCGTTACTTCTGCTCCAAGCTATCTATTCGGCACGCGAACTCGTCCCCTATATCGATTATGCATTTATCTACCCTCCCGGAATTGCGCTTTTTTTCGGAAAACTGCTAAATCTGACCGAGAGCAGCGCTATTTTGAATGCCGTGTGGGTGAGCAGCTTCATATTGCTCAGCACCAATGTTTTTTTGGCCGCGCGTCTTGCCCGAAAGGGAGAGCAGCTATTGTGTGGGGGGTTGTGTTTTATTGTGGTGGACTTGCGGCCTTGAGATGGGCGATTACCGGTACGGAACAGGCATCTTAGCTTATTTGAAGCTATTTTTCGAGAAAGCGCAAAGCTAACGCTGGGGAGCTTATTCGTTGTCGGTCTGATGGTCGTAGTCGGCGCAGCCACCGGTTGGTTCATCCGGAAACAACGAGAACGCAGTTTACGGCTCCTGTTTGATCTTGGTGTATTTTGCGTCGGGCCACTGGCAATGGTGACCTATGCACTACGAGCTCCGGATCCATTGCATCAGTCTCCGTTGGCAGTCATCACTTGTTTTATGGCGATAGTGGGTTTCTCCTCATGGAATTTTGTCGCGTTCCGGAGCGCGTGCATTGCCGGTCTGGTGCTTTTATTACTTTTGATATCGCAAGGTTTATTAAGGGACTTGCCGTCGGACGGTTGTCTGACCTGCGGTAAATTCCAACGCGTCATGAACGCTTGGACCGCAGAATGCGACGGTCTTATCCCTCCCGGAACTCGGTCGATCTTCGTGGGCGAAACGACTAACCGCGTCGGCCCCGAAGAAATTGAAATATTGTATGTACCGAGACCAGATATTCGCCCGGCTACGAAGTACATCAGCGTTGAGGATACAATGGGATTTAACTGCAGCTACCGTTCCCGGATTGTGACGGAGTTGATGCGAGCACCGCGTCCGATGATCGCTTTCATGCATTTGAACCCTGCAGAACCGGATCTCCCTGGCTGCGGTCAATTTCAAACCTATCTTGAGACGGCGCCAAGCCGGGATCTAGGAACGTGCAAATTTAGAAACCTCAAGATACGAGCCCGCTTGTATATGAAGTGATTAGCGGGAAGCTTGTCTTTGGGACGTGATGGGGGAGGGGCTAGCAGGCGGTTAAGTCGAACGCCAACACGTTCGTTTCTGTGTCCGGAACCGCGCTGGTTCAACGAGTCTGGTGCGCTGACCATTTTACTCCATAGGGGCATTGCAGAGCTCAGCGCGCTCCGGTGGGCGGCAGTCGATGCTCGAGGCTGGCCGGCGGTGATCGGCGTTTGCGGGGCTTCATTCCAACAGTCGGCCCCCGAGAATTGAGTGCCTTGAATGGAATGGGTGCGGCCTCAATCGGTGCATCGGGATCACCGTTAAAGGTCACGCGCCAGATCCGGCCAGCCCGGTCGTCGCTAACATAGAGAGCGCCGGCTGGTCCGACCGCGAGACCTGAGGGGCGGTGAAGCGCTGCGTCCAGACTTTTGTTGGGGCCTGCGAAGCCATCGGCAAAGACGATGTAATCTCCAGACGGCTGGCCGTCGCGAAGCGGCTGGAAAACAATATTGTATCCCTCTTGTGCCGTAGGGGCACGCCACTCCGAGCCATGAAAGGCTATGAAGGCGCCTCCTTGATATGCCTTCGGGAACTGTGAGTCCTTTGGTAGATTTTGAGATCGTTCGGCGCCCGGGCTGGGGCTGGAAACGCTGCAACCGGCGGCTCAGCTTTGTCGCATTCGCCGACTTTCTTGCCGTCGCCGCCGTATTCCGGCGCCAGTATGAGTTTTTTCTGAAAGCCGTCGTAATAACAGGTCGGCCAGCCGTAGTAGGCGCCCTCCCTCAAGATAATCAGCCTTTCTGCGGGGAGTTCGAACCCTTGCTCTGCCGTGTAGAGTTCTGGCCAGTTCTCATGCAGCAGATCGCGTCCACCAGGGTAACGTAAAGGCGCCCAGAAGTGTCGAAATCGAAACCCTGCGCCGTTCCGTATTCCGCTGGCGTAGCGTTCCTTCGGTAGAAGACCTGATCGGTCCTACTTGCATCGTAGCGCCAAACTCCTGCCTGCGTCTCAAGCTCGGTGCAGGGATCATTGCCTGGCGAAGTCGGCATGCGGTTTTTCTTTTGACATGCATTCGTGGCCGAGCCAATGGACACGGATAGATTGCCTTGCTCATCGATGGCGAATGGATGCATCGGGTGTTCGCCGGTAATGGGAATTCCGCTCAAGATCGTCTCGGCCGCGCCGGCGGGCTCTAGCTGACCGCCCTTGATCTTATAACGGACGATCTTGTCGTTGATCTCGACATAGAGCCAATCCTTGTAAAGCCGAATGCCGGTGCCGCCACGCGCGCCCTCAACGAACGTCGGACCGAAGCGCACCTTAAGGTTTGCGTGGCCAGTTCCATGCGTATCCTTAAGTGCGATCAGAGATCCGCCCTCGGGCGGCTTATCGTCGTTATAATAGGGATTGTTTACACCGCTCCAGGTGTTGACGTAAACGGTGTTGTCGGGCGTGACCACGAGCTGACGTGCACGGCCTAATTGGTCAGCAAAGACGGTCGCGCAGAAGCCTTTGGGCAAGCTTAATGCTGTCTCCTCACACTTCCGCTCTTGGCCGTAACTGGGAAGCGCCTCGGTGAGGCAAGTCACAAGCGAAACGATGCCCGCGCACATAGTCAAACTGGATAGCCGGAATAGCATTTGTTGTAACTTGCTCACTCTCACTGCTGCTGTGGATGACGTGCTAAGCCAACTGCTGTTAAGACGGAGAATCGAAATATATTTCGGAACCTAGCTCTAGAGCTTGCCATGGGATCGGGTTTGCGGCTAGGTGCCTACTGTCATTCGAATCCTGAAAATAGACGTTCCGCCAAGCCTACAGTTAGCGAGACGGATTGCAGCTCTGACGGGAACGTGAAGATCAGGATGCCTTCATTCAGTACGGCTCCGCACCGATGCGGCAAATCTTTATTGTTTCACTACTCCAGCCCCATCATCCGCGGTCTGACCAGTTAATCGACCTAAATCGTCACCATTTTTTTACTGCGACCTTTATTCCATCGCGCTATTCCCGTTAATTGCTCTCCCGCCTGGTATTGTCATCGGAAACAATAAGTCTGTTACTTCTTGAGAACAAGCTCTCGCAGAGCAACCCCCAAATTCCGTACATCAATGGTGGCCGCAACTGGCTCGACGGTAAGCTCTATTGTAACGGCTTGTCCCTTCATTTCGCCGAGCTGAAACTCCAGAGGTTGTGAGCCCTCTGGGATTGGACCGTCGTATAATATCGACCCGTTGAGTGCGAGCTTCATAGGGCGCCCAGTACCTAATGGCCAAGTCGACAAGATCAAGGCTTTTCGGAGGATATTCGGGGTCGAATGGCAGTTCAATACGGGCTGCGGCGCTTGACCATCGGAGTGGGCTTCCTTGATAAGTTTCGACCGGGTACATCCCGGAAACTTCAGCCTCGGCTGGCGAATCCACCCCCACCTCGAGCGAGCCCGTCCTGGAATGCAAGAAATGCGCGAACCGCTGGTCCATACTCAAATTAATAAGGGTCCGCGAGGGATAACTTTTGTACTTGTCGTCTATGATACAGTCGGGGTTCTCCACCTTTGTTGGCTTGGCTGGAAGGTTCCACGCGCCGGGAAAGTCCACAGGATCAGTTAACGACCAAGCGACGCTAAGTTCAGTGAGATAAAGCTGCAAATAGCGCCTAAGGGCAAGATTGTTTAGGTTAAGCGCAATTCCTTGACACGCCTTGAAGTCTGCCCGATGTCGCGCGAGATCCCACGAGAGTTTTGATTTCAGCCCTGCCTCCTGCACGCTTGGGTACGGTGACGCGTAGTGAATTCCAAACTCGTTCATTGCGGCAATGGGACGGACGAGACCAAAAATAAGACAGACAGCCCAGAGGAGACCTGTCGGAATTCGAAGAAGTAATGATCTTGCTCCAGGAAAAAGGAGTGGCGCCGAGAGGACAAAAAAGAGAAGCGGCGCCGCCATCGTCAGGCCTTTTCCAGCTACCCAGAAAGCTCCTGCGGCAAGGAACGCCAGCGGTATGATGCTGGCCCCGACAGTCGCGCTGAGAAGCAACCATGGCCGCAAGTCGGCGGTGCCGCGCCAATATCGCTTCCAGACCAGAAAGGCCGTAGTTAGAATTGCTATCAAAAGAGCTGCGTCGGCGATGTACAACATCCACGTGAGGATTCGCGGATAACTTGGCTGCGGCAGAACTGGATAAAGACCGACGAGGGAAAGACCAAAGTTGATGGTAAGAATGCTGCCGGGGAACTGAGGGCCAAAGAGATACGCCTGATAGTAACGCCACCACTCAACGCTAGTCGCACCATCAGTGCCCTGACCGATCAAATACTTCACTGTGTCATTCAGATAGATTGCGCATATGAGACCCAGAGCAGCACTTGCTGTGGCGATGGCCAAATTCTCTAGACCAATGCTGCTTGTTTTCTTCGCCAAACGCAGGCTCAACAGAAAGAAAGCGACCATGCCGCAAAGAGCGGCTCCGTAAGGAACGGTGATTTCAGGATAAGTGTAGAACAAAAATACAGCTAAAGGACTGATGATAAACATCCATCGCACGGCTCTTTGCAAAAACGGAGCAGTATCCGCTGCCTCGGGTTGCAGAAGGATGGATACCAGCGCGACGCAAAGAACAGCATTCGGCATAGCAGCAAGTTGGCTCCACGCATTTATGTCGACGACATACTGCATGGAAAAGCCTAAAGTGAGCGCGGCGGCGCCTAGTACAGCGATCCAAACCGGCGCTCGGAAAAGATTCAAAATTAGAAAGGTTGCAGGAAAAAACATAAGTGCTTGCAAGGCAGCGATGTAAGCGTAGCTGCGCTCGATCACACTCGTCTGTGTTAGGTCGGCGAACGCCGCGAGAACCATAGCGGCAGGCGGGCGCGCATCAAGGCCAGTGAACGCTATTTCGTGCAAAAATTCATAACCGTATGTTTTAAAGTATACAGCTTGGGTCAGGTAGGCTAGCTGGTCATAGTGATTACCCTGAAAGGCAGCGAATTGTGCTCCCCCTGTCCACTTCGGGAGGAGACAAAGCAGCAGTACCGATGCGGCCGCTGCCGTTATGCCTCCAACCATCACCCGAAGAGAACTGAACCGAAGAACCTTCCACGACTGCCAAACCATCATTGAGCCAGCCGAGATACTCAACACGGCAGTCATCGCTGATAATGAAAGTCCATATCTATATGCGGCAGCAGTGAGAACTGCGATCGCGCCAAACCCCAGGGGCGGCGCCGCGAGATAGCGCATGCGAGTAGAAGCGGGTAGCAGTAATGAGAGAGGCAAGCCCACCCCAAAACTCGTTAGCAATAGGAATGTCGCAAAAATGAAGTCCGGCATTTGTTTGACCGCGCTCGTGACTTATTACTCGCCTCGCCTAAGATCTGGCTTCAGGCCACGCTTGCGAACGTTCCCGCTGAGTCCAAGCGTGGTGCAGGCTAACAGAAAAATGGCAAAGATGCCTAAACCTCCTGAAATGACGGCGCACTTGCGACCAAGTTCAATTACCGCCTGACGATCTGAAAAGCCTGCGAGTACTTCCGCTGCACGCATACACTGCAACATAAAAATCGGGTGCCAGTTAATGATTATGGCCTGCCAGCATAGAGGCGACTTTGAAGCTTTCATCCGGATCAGTCCCGAACGGGAAGTCAATTGTGCCGATCGACACGCCGACAAATATCCCTGCGACGATGGCGGCGAGAATAATAGTGATGGCGTCAAGCGGAGGCCGGGTTTTATTCTCTGATTACGTCCTCTCTCGTAGCGACTAGACCCACCCCAGTCGTGTGCTCTTTGCTATTTACCAACTACAAACCGGCTATCGACTTTCTGTAAATGCGAGAATGTTGTTTCCTGGTTTGAATTCTTGTGCGAGGTTGCCGCCCGCAGCGACCACGATGTACTGCTTGCCGTCCACCGAGTAGGAAGCCGGCGGCGCATTCACGCCCGCGCCCGCGAAGAACGACCACAGCACGTCGCCATTCTCAGCGTCATAGGCCCTGAACCAACCGTCGCCTTCACCCGTGAACACGAGCCCGCCGGCCGTGGCCAACGCGCCGCCTACCATCGGCAGCGGCGTCTTCTTCTGCCACTTGATCGTGCCGGTGTTGTAGTCGACGGCGCTGACATTGCCGAACTGCTCCGAGCCGGGAATGATCTTGAAAGCGCCACCAAGCCAGAGCTTGCCGCCCGGATAGGGCGAACTCTCGACATGGTAGGTCATGGGCTGGTGCAGATTGACCGCGTAGGTCAGCCCAAGATCAGGATTGACGGCCATCGGCGACCATTCCACGCCGCCATTGACGCCGGGAAGCATCGGTGCGCCCTCAGGCGTCGGCAAAGTCCACATGCCGGTCTGATCGACCATCGGATCCGAGAAGCGGATCAGGCTGCAGTCATCGCGATTGTGGACATACACGTTGCCCGTCTTGCCGGCATGGATCACGCCGGGAACGGTCTCGCCGTCCGCATTCTTTACATCGACCAGGATCGGCGGGCTCACCGAGTCCAGATCCCAAACGTCATGGGCGATGTATTGGAAATGGCAGATATACTTGCCCGTCTCGAGATCGAGCGCCACGAGCGAGTCCGTGTAGAGGTTGTCACCTGGGCGGATCGAGCCGTCGAAGTCGGGTGATGGGTTGCCGACGACGAAGTAGATGCGCTTCGTTTTGAGGTCGACAGCCGGATTTTGCCACACGCCGCCGCCGAGGGTCTTGTAAGGGTCGCCCAATTTCTTGAGCGCCGCTTTCTCGGCCTCGATGTCGCGGTGCATGTCCTTGCCGGTCGCGTCCTTGGTTGCCCACACGCCGGTTGAGTCTTCAGCCGTCGTGTGGAAGTTCCAAATGAGCTTGCCCGTCTCAGCATCATAGGCTCGCATGAAACCGCGGATACCAAACTCGCCACCGTTGGTGCCGATCAGGATCTTGCCGTCCACCGCAGTGGGCGCCATCGTCTCGGAGTAGCCGAGCTCGGGATCTGCAATCTGGGTCTCCCAGATAAGGCTGCCGGTCTTGGCGTCGAGCGCGACCAGCTTGGAATCCAGCGTGCCCATGTAGACCTTGTCTTTATAGATGGCGACGCCGCGATTGTTGGGACCGCAGCAATAGGTCGTGACCGGTCCCATCTTGTGCTTGTAGTGCCAGAACTCTTCGCCGGTCTTGGCGTCGATGGCGTAGACGTGATTGAACGCCGTGGTGACGTACATCACGCCGCCGACGACGATCGGCGTGGTCTCCAGCGACTCCTTCACCTCGGTCTGGAAAATCCAGGTGGGACGAAGATTCCCGACATTCGACTTATTGACCTGTTTCCCCGGGTAGAAGCGGGTCTGGTCGTAATTGCCGTTGGTGTGAAGAAAGTTGTTGTCGTCGCCGGCGGCAGCGCTGAGCTGCTCCTGCGACACAGACGGAACCGGCGCGTCCTTGGCTTTGGTAGTTGCGGCGGTTTCCGTCTCGGCGCCCGCCCAAGCCAGATTGGCTCCGGTAAGGCTTATTACTAGCGCGCCAACGAACATTGCACAGCCGTTTCTGCTCTGCCGAGAAGTTCTTTGCAGCCAAAGCGTCAAAGCCAATCCTACCCTGCACGCTGTACATGCCTCCTTTTGTATTTATCGGGGCACGCACTCAATCTTCAACCTCCCATAGGGGCTATCGTCGCTGCCTTCAAGCTCAAACGGTTTTCCTATCTTTATTGTGTAAACAGCCTGCCTTTTGAGGCGCGTCCACCCGCCTCGTTACGCTCAAGGCGGTGGCAATTCATCTGCCAAATTCGTGCCCAGTAGCTTTTCTATACGTTCGATTAGCCAATCATCGCTCGCGTCCTCTGTAAGCCGTAGCCGATCCTCATAAAGGGCAGACTGGCCGCGATGGTACGGTGCTCTTCCTTGAGTTGCAGCCTTGAGTTGCAAATCTGCTAGGAGGTTCAGCGTCGCACCTCCCGCGCCGGTGTGGCGTAGAACACGAAGCCGTCGCCGTTGGGAGAAGAAGCAAATGAAAATGGAGTGTCGGGCGTCGTGACGTAGGTGAGGCCTGCTGCTATCGTCGATTGCTATACGAATTGTCCTTGATCTCGATCGGCAATCGACAGAAACGATGGACGATCCAGTGGCCTACCGCTTAGGTCAAAGCGCGTGGGAGCTGCGCAAGTGGTCGAGGCCTTTTATCCACCATTGGCCTTCCGTTTGGCGGGCTAGCAGGTTTGAGGGCGAGGTATGTTGCGGCAAGAGAGGTGGAGGCCAAAGAGGGAACCGGCAACCCGGGTGCAGTTTTTGCTCTATTTGGCAATCTCGTCCATTGCGGCCGTAGTTAACCTCCTTGTCGGCTTCTCTCTCTACTCACTGCTCGGCCTCTCGGCGGGTTCCCTCTACGCGTTGGCGGTAGCCATCGGCTATCTGGCCGGTATGGTCGTCAACTGGTCACTCAATCGTATCTTCACGTTTCCCGGTTCCGAACGCCACAAGCTATCCGAACTGCGCACGTTTGTTGTAGTCGCGTTGGTCGGATTGCTGCTGACGGTAGTCATCGCCGTAGGTTTTCGGAGCTTCTTAACCCCCTACATTGCCGAACTTGCCATCCGCGCGGGAGGAATACATACTCCGTCGGATGAAACAATGGCACAGATGATGGCGGTGGCCATAGTTGCAGTATACTCTTTTCTGGGCCACAAATGGCTCACGTTCGCGCGTGGCATTCGCTTTCAAGTCTCGCGCTTGGGTCGACCGGTGATGCGAAAGATCGGCTGATGTGTTGTACGACGTTCTTGCCTCCCCGCCGGCCCCGGTGATCCCTCATGGACGATCTGGTCATCGTTGGCGGCGGACCGTCCGGGCTCTCCGCAGCATACGAGGCAGTTGGGCGCGGGGCGAAAGTCACCGTCCTTGAGCGCCTGGATCGCGTAGGTGGATTATCGCGAACCACAAACTTTGACGGCAGTCGGTTCGACGTTGGTCCACATCGTTTCTTCACCAAGAATCAGGAGGTCCATGATTTATTCGTCAAGATTGCCTCTGAGGATCTTTTGAATGTGCCGCGCCTCACGCGAATCTTTTACAACAAAACATACTTCAACTATCCTCTAACTCCGCTCAATGCTTTGTTCGGCGTCGGCGTCCTGTCGAGCATTTCGATTTTGTCCAGTTATATGATTGCGCGGGCCAGGCACGCCTTAGGCAAGAGTCACATCAATAATTTCGAAGACTGGATCGTTGACCACTTCGGTCGTCGGCTTTTTGAGACGTTCTTCAAGACCTACACTGAGAAGGTCTGGGGCATTCCCTGCACACAAATCGGCGCGGATTGGGCGAGCCAGCGCATCAAGGGACTGAGCCTCACGACTGCCCTTGTCAATGCATTGTTTCAATCAAAAAGCGATATTGTGAAAACGTTGGTCGACGAGTTCATCTATCCGCGACTTGGTGCCGGGCAGTTGTACGAGAAGATGGCGGCCAGGGTTGAGCAAACTGGCGGCCAGGTCTTGACCAGTGCTCGAATGTGCCGCATTCGACGGGACCATATGCGTGTTTCTGCGATCGAAGTGGAGGACGGCGACGGCAGGTGTTACGAGGTCGAGGGGCGCTATTTTCTCGTGAGCGCTCCGCTCACCGAAATGATTGAGATGATGCATCCGAGTGCCCCGCCGGAAGTCCTTTCGGCCTGCTACGCGTTACGCTATCGAAACCATGTCGGAGTTAATCTCATAATCGAGGGCAACCCCTTTCCGGACAACTGGATTTACGTCCACTCGAAGGAAGTGGGCATGGCACGCATTGCAAACTACGCGAACTTTTCCCGGGCAATGTCCGGTCGGCCGGGAATAAGTCCTCTGACGGTCGAATACTTCTGCTTCCCGCACGACCGAGTCTGGGATTCGAGCGACGACGCACTCATACAGCGCGCAAAGCGCGAGCTGATGCATATGAAAATCCTTCTGCCCGATCAGGTCCTCAAGGGTTTCGTGGTGCGCAGCGACAAGGCCTATCCGGTCATCGAGATTGGGTATGAGCGGCATATCGCCACGATCAAAGGCTGGTTGGATCAGTTCCGGAACCTGTTGCCGATCGGCCGATCGGGTATGTTCAAGTACAATAACCAGGATCATGCCATGGCTACTGGCTTGCTCGCCGCGCGTACCGCTCTCGGCGTTCAACGGTTTGATCCATGGCTCGTGAATATCGACGCCGAATATCAGGAAGCCGCGCCAGTCTTACGGCTCCCAGTTGAGAATTGAACGAAGGTCAGCGTTGGCGTCCCGAGCCTTTCTGCCCCCCAAAGACGGCATCAATCTCGTCGTAGAAAACAGTTCGGCTGCCGAGGCCCACGATACGTACGATGACAGCGGGCGAGGCGCCCGGCGACAGAATCCGTTCCGGACGAACAAGGTCGCTAGCTCTAACGCACTGGTGAACTCTTGCCAGCTGCACTGCTTGTTGCCGCCGCACGAGCTCTTTTGGTGTTTATCCTTTTAGAACATTCATAGTTTTCAGAACTTACTAGCGATGAATGCTCAGAAAGATATCTCACAACTATGCGGTTTTAGCGCAATTTTGCTCGCGTTTATTGTGAGCGTATACTTGCGGGCTCCTTATATTGGCACACTGTCTGATGGACACCACCAATGGCTTACGGCGCACTCTACATTAATAGTCGAAAATTGGATAGAAGATGGGATTATTAATGATCTATTTCTCGGTGTTTCGATACCAGCCTCAATTGAATTGCCAAATTTTGAAGCCCGCGGTGTCTACGTATCGTATCCGTTAGGCTCATTGTTCATTATCTATCTGCTCAAAACGATTTTTTATAGTGTAGACACCATTCGATTAGTACACTTATACGGGCTATTGAATCACTTTCTTATTTCTATTCTAATTTTTACGATCGTCACTCGACTAAAATTTAATGTGAGCAAATATTATATTTGCATGTTTGGTACACTTGCCGCGATTGCGTATTTGTATTTTCCGGCGCCGTACTATTGGCATGCTATGGTTTATTTCGCTGATCAGGCTGCAATTTTGCCATTTATATTGATCATTTATCTAGAGACACTGATACGCACCAATCCTAAGAAGCAATATTTAATTTTACAAAGTGTCGTGCTCCTTTTCGCTGCCGCTACGGATTATATTGCTCTTCCGCTCTCTATGGTATTGTTAGTTTTTAGACTTATTACCCCAGCCCAATTTAAAAGACGCTTAGACATTAGCTCTGTGATCGCGAATGCAATACAGTTGTTTTTTCCAGTCGCTATATTATATATTTTCTATATATTGTTTATCGTCTACCATGGGTTTGGAGAACAGTTATTCGATATATTTTTATTCCGTACGGGAGTGGACTCACAAGGAGATACAGATCTAGATAATCTTTTGTATAAATTCGCTCTCGAGCATCTCGGCTGGTATTTTCCGCTAATTATGCTAGCAATGATTTGGCTCACCTATAATGTATACAAAACTAAGTCTGTATGCTTCGTAATTCCTCTGATCGGATTCGTCGGC
The DNA here is from genome assembly GCA_963825655.1 of uncultured Alphaproteobacteria bacterium. Lineage (GTDB taxonomy): Bacteria > Pseudomonadota > Alphaproteobacteria > Rhizobiales > Methyloligellaceae > Methyloceanibacter. The sequence continues at coordinate 58,968 of CAWGTS010000005.1, read as the reverse complement.
GGCAACACTTCAAGTTATTCTTTTAAGGAACCACTCGGCCATTCATGATTTCGCGGCCTTGAAATTCTTTAGCCCCTTGGCAATGACGTTGTTTGGCATTGTACCATTGGTCATGCTCGAGAGACTTAACCGGGGTAAGGCAGTAACTGCTCATTTGTCGACCGCTTTAAACGGTCGCGCAATGCACTGGATGAGCGGTTTCACACAGAAAGTATCAGCGCAAATCCTGTTTATGACCTTTAGTGGCCTTCTAATTTGCATGGTGCTTACGCATATGTTCGTTAGGCCAGAGTTCCCTAGCCCAGGTGTAAAAGGGGAAGAATTAGCGCGTTACATACGAGACCATAGCGGTTTTCGGGACGTATATATCGGGTTTGATGAATTTAAGATTGAACTATATCCACCACAGAAAATTTCCATCTCTAGGAAACTTGTTCATGGGATGAAATCAGTTGATGATATCGAGCGGTTTTTGTCTAAACTATCGCCTTACGCAACTCTTTATGTGTTAGTTTCGCCTTCAAATGAATGTATTGGAAAAATTGACACGACCGAAATTAGAAAAATTGGCAGCGCGATAGTGATGCGAGTGCGGCCGTCGGCGTACCTTAGATTGAAATCATGTATTGCTGAAATCTAGGGCGTTTGCGCTGTGCGGGAAGGTGCCCTTTAATATTTGTGTATACTGACATGGCCCCGATGAACTCTGGAAGTGGTGTGGACGGTAGTAGGCGGTGGGGTCCCCCGGAAGGCACAGGCGGGGCTGCGCAGTGCCGCGGATTTTGCCTTTTTCCTCGTTATATGGACAGACTCCTCCCGTCGTGATGATACATCCTTTCAGTCCCTACCCTGGAGCCGGTCTTGGACGCAGTCCGTTGATCGGCACGGCGGCCTCGGCCATTTGGAACGTCAATTAGCAGTCGTGGCTGACAACCTTAGCGGCTTGACGAGCTTCTGGTCCGAGTTCCACTGGAACTCACAGCCGTCTCGCCAGTCTCTCGTTTTTGAGCGGTTGACTAGAGTTCATTTGATGTACAGAGTGCGTTCACGCCGTGAACAACGGGTTTCCGCTGCGTCTTGTGAGTTCGTGTGTTGCAGGAAAAAGTCGCAAATTTGCGGATCTTGCTCGGCCTACTTGAGTCAGTCGAACGGAATGGGCGCCAGACCCAGAGACGCCGTGCGTCGGAACTTGGCATTGCTCTCGGCCTCGTCAACGCCTATCTCAGGCGCTGCATTAATAAGGGGCTCGTAAAAGTTAGCGAGGCTCCGGCCCGTCACTATGCTTATTACCTCACGCCGCAGGGCTTTGCCGAGAAATCCCGCCTTACAGTCGAATATCTTTCTTATTCTTTCTCCTTGTTCCGCAGCGCGCGCGACGCCTATCGCGAGGTTCTTGCCGCAGCAAAAACGCGAGGTTTCACTCGCGTCGTGCTTGCCGGCGCGTCGGATCTTGCCGAAATCGCGGCTATCTGTGCGCTCACTGCTGGGGTCGAGATTGTGGCTGTCGTCGATCCGAAGTGCGGGCTCCAGAGCTTCGCCGGCATTCCTGCTTTCGCAAGCTTCGAGCACCTGCCCGAGGCTTTCGATGTGGTGGTCCTTACCGATCTCACCGGTACATCTCAAACCTATCGCTCCGCTGTCGAACGCTTCGGCGCCGAGCGCGTGATCTTGCCGGCCTTTCTCAGCGCTCCACTAAGCTTTGCCTCCCATGAAGGAGAGTAGGTTGGGCAAGCCTGCTAAGGAGCACGTGGTGCAAACGCAAGCCAATGCCAGGACTAAGGCGTTTGCTAATGTCGGGCGGGAGTGCTTTCACCCCGAAACGCGGTAGCACGTCTGGAACGGATGAATTGTCATCATGAACGCCGTCGGCATACCAACCACAGGCAATGCCAATCAGTCTTTTCCACTTGAGGGAAAGCGTGTTTTCGTCGCGGGCCATAAGGGAATGGTCGGCTCGGCGATTGTCCGCAGGCTTTCCTCTGAGAACTGTGAGGTCATGACCGTTGATCGAAAGACGGCGGATCTCACCCGACAGTCAGAGACTGAATCCTGTATGGCGGCGATCAAACCTGACGTGGTGATCATCGCTGCCGCCAAAGTCGGCGGGATCTCTGCCAATAATTCGCTCTCAGCTGATTTTCTCCGCGACAATCTCGCCATCGCGCTAAATCTGATCACCGCCTCGCATGCAGCAAAAGTCGAGAAGCTCTTGTTTCTCGGCTCTTCTTGCATCTACCCGAGACTGGCAAAACAGCCAATCAGTGAGGACCAGCTTCTAACCGGGCCGCTGGAGTCAACCAATGAGTGGTATGCTATCGCCAAGATTGCCGGTGTCAAATTGTGCCAAGCCTATCGCCGCCAATATGGCGACGACTTCATCTCCGTCATGCCGACCAATCTCTACGGTCCTGGCGACAATTATCACCCGGAATACAGTCACGTGCCCGCGGCTCTAATCCAGCGGCTGCATCGGGCAAGGATCGACGGCAGCCCGCAAGTCACGATTTGGGGCACGGGAACGCCGCGGCGGGAGTTCCTTTTTGTCGAGGATCTTGCCGATGCCTGCATTTTCGTTCTCAAGAATTATTCTGGTGACGGTCACCTTAACGTCGGCACGGGCGAGGATGTTTCGATCGCGGAATTCGCTGCGCTCGTTGCCGATACCGTCGAATACAAGGGCAAGTTTGTTTATGACACGACGCGGCCGGACGGTACGCCGCGGAAGCTTTTGGACGTGTCTAAGCTGGATGCGCTCGGCTGGCGCGCTAAAACCAAGCTTCCGCAGGGCCTTGCAATGACCTACGCAGATTTCCTCAACAGTCGTAGCAACTTCGGCGGTTCATTAGCTTGACAGCCGAACCGCCCCGCAAACTGTTTTCCGTTCTAAAGAGGTTGTTATGAGTGAAAAAGTTGCATTGATTACCGGCATCACCGGACAAGACGGTGCGTATCTGGCTGAGCTTCTTTTGGACAAAGGCTACGTCGTACACGGCGTCAAGCGGCGCTCTTCCTCATTCAACACTGAGCGTGTCGATCACCTTTATGCCGATCCGCACATGGCTAACGTCCGATTCTTCATGCATTACGGTGATATGACGGATTCGACCAATTTGATTCGCATTATGCAGGAGACACGGCCGACCGAAATCTACAACCTTGCGGCACAAAGCCATGTGCAGGTGTCGTTCGAGACGCCGGAATACACAGCCAATGCCGACGCCGTAGGCGCGCTTCGCCTACTCGAGGCGATCCGCATTCTCGACCTGGGGAAACGCGTGCGCTTCTACCAGGCTTCGACATCAGAACTTTATGGCCTTGTCCAGGAAACGCCCCAACGCGAAACAACACCTTTTTATCCGCGCAGTCCCTATGCGGCGGCAAAACTCTATGCCTACTGGATTACCATCAATTATCGCGAAGCATACGGGATGCATGCCTCGAACGGGATCCTCTTCAACCACGAAAGCCCAATCCGCGGCGAGACGTTCGTCACTCGCAAGATAACCCGAGCCGTGGCCGCTATTCACCACGGCCTTCAGGATAAGCTTTATCTCGGCAATCTAGATGCGAAGCGCGACTGGGGGCATGCTCGCGATTACGTAGAAGGGATGTGGATGATTTTGCAGCAGTCCGAGCCGGATGATTTTGTTTTCGCTACAGGCAAAACACGGCCAGTTCGAGAATTCGTAGAGTGCGCATTCGCAGAGATCGGCCGCCGCATTGAATGGCGAGGGCATGGGACGAACGAGAAAGGTCTGGATGCGAAAACTGGTCAAACTCTAATCGAGATCGATCCGCGCTATTTCCGTCCTACAGAGGTAGACATTCTGGTGGGCGATGCGTCAAAGGCTCGAAAGAAACTTGGTTGGACCATCCGCCACAGCTTTAAGGATCTGGTCGCGGAAATGATCGCGGCAGATTTGATGGTTGTAGACAAGGAGCGCTGGCGCGCCAACAGGATCGATTAGACGCGATTCTTCAAATCCATCTTATTGACGTCAAAACACGATAAGGCTCTCAGACATGTCAATACCGGCGTTAGACAGAAAGCCCTGCTTGGGGCTCCGTACTCTCACGACCGACGCCCGCGCGGATCTACTCGGCGGCCTTTCAAAGTGGGAGTTATGGTCGAGGCTTGGTTTCAACGAGGTTAGGCGACGGTATCATCGAACGAGGATAGGCCCGTTTTGGAGCACGCTGACACTCCTAGTGTACATACTCGCTGTCGGTATCGTAGGTGCTGGGCTTTGGGGTCAGGACATCAAAACCTATTTGCCCTTCCTGGCCAGCGGTATGCTGGTATGGAATTTCCTTTCCATTCTAATGAACGAATCCTGTCTGCTGTTCACCACGGGGACTCTTCTATTCACCAATGCCAAAATGGAGTATTCGACTCTCGCGTATGCGCTCGTATGGAAGCATTTTGTTTTGTTCCTTCACAACATGGTCGTTTACGCCCTCGTGGTTCTCTTCAATCCTGCAGTCCTGGACTGGGCATCGTTGCTTGCAATTCCAGGAATGGTGATCGTGCTCGCCAACGGCGTTTGGATTACCCTAATAATTGGATTGGTCTGCCTGCGATTTCGCGACGTGGCGCCCCTCGTTATATCAGCGACCACAATCGGTATGCTCGTGACGCCGCTATTCTGGGCGCCGGACAGATTACCACCGGGGCTCACGCACCTTTTCTTCGTGCAGCTTAACCCGATTTACCGCTTGATTGACATCGTACGCACACCTTTGCTGGGTGGCGTTCCAACGGGTGCGAGCTATGCGGCAGCAGTCGCCATTACAGTGTGCGGATGGCTGATAACATATTTTATGTTCCGCCAGTTCCGCATGCGAATTTCCTACTGGAGTTAACGGATGGCACGAGTGGTTTTGGACGGCGTCCGTATCGATTTCCCTATCTATGGGACCCGGCAACGAACCTTGCGCAAGGCTATTTATGAGCGTGCAACGGGTGGGGCGATCGAGCACCAGGGCAGAAATAATGATAGCGTCTCGGTCCGAGCGTTGACCGACATTTCCATGGAACTGAATGACGGTGACCGGCTCGGGCTAATCGGACATAACGGGTCAGGCAAATCAACGCTATTGAAGGCGATAGCGGGAATATATGAGCCGGTGCGGGGTTCATTACTAGTCGAAGGGCGGGTCACGCCTTTGTTCGACAGGATGCCTGGGCTTGAAATGGAAGACACAGGATACGAAAACATTCTTACGGCTGCATTGTTGCTTGGCATGTCACGCCGGGAGGTTGAGGCAAAAATTCCCGAGATCGCCGAGTTCTGTGAACTCGGTGAATATCTCTCGTTGCCAGTGCGCACCTATTCCACCGGTATGTTGGCCCGACTTGGCTTTGCGGTGGCGACATCGATCAATCCTGATGTGCTCCTGCTGGACGAAGGACTTGGCGCTGGAGATCTCAACTTTGCAGAGAAGATGGCACAGCGCATGCAAGAATTCATCGGCCGTAGCCGCATTCTGGTATTCGCGACCCACTCCGAATCCCTGATGACCTCTGTTTGCAACAAGGCAGCACTGCTTGAGAAAGGACGATTGATCTCGATTGGCCCGGCGGAAGAAACGTTGGAACTCTACCACTCCATCGTCCACAAAAACCGCGGTACCCCGTCTGAAAGTGCTGTAACTTGAATTCGCAGTTGGACCATCGCGACGAGGATAGTCAATTAGGCGTATGTCACCATATACTGGAGGCCACTCGTCAATTTTGGCAAAACTGTCGGGATCGGCCTTCAGTCGGCTGAAAGGCAGATAAAACGACATGTGTCATTTAACCCGGCCCGGGCAGTCGTAGGGTCCGATCCATGTCTGAATCACGTGGCGCCAAAAACTACGGCGATGACTTCTATCTCTTTACATCTATAGCCCCGTGGCTCAAAGGCGATGAGGTGGCCCACCAGAGGGCCTGCATTGAATCGTGGCGCTCAGCCGGCTTCAAAGTGGCCAGCGTCAACGGGTCTTCCGAGCAACAGGATGTCGCTGCTCTAGATCTCGGGATCGAAATTCTGTGCGCGACGGAGGTCGGGAAGCCGCGCATCGTTGACGTATTCGCCGCGATCAGGGCGAAGGATTGTCGTTACGCAGGTATCATCAATGCGGACTGCACGATTTTGCAGTACCCCGACCTCTCCGAGAAACTACGGCCAGAACTTGGCGGAACGCTTCTCTGTGCTGAGCGAGTCGATGTCGACGCTAGTTCTTTGTTGCAGCCGGAGGTGTGCTCTGGTTTCGATGCATTCTTCTTCGAAGCATCAAATATTCCTGTCGACTTCAGTCCTACGTTTCGGATCGGCCAGCCCTGGTGGGACTATTGCTTTCCCCTGGCCGCAGCCTTCCAGTGCACAAGAGTCTCCACTATGGATCTACCCTTACTGAGGCACACGTTGCACGAGCAGTCCTGGAATCAGGAGGATTGGGAGCGCATTGGTCAGCACTTCTGGTCTTTGCTACGAGAGTGGCACGATCTGAATCAATCCACTTTTCGCACACTCGACACCGAGTTGGAGGCGCTTTGGGCCAACGCGACACTAACGAGACCTCAGCTCAACATCCTGGCGGTTGCATGTTTTCGGTGGATTGAGCAGCGTAGACCATTGGAGGGGTTAACTTTGCTGCAGTCCGATATGGCCGACATCGAATGGCTATTGCGCTCGGTTAAAACAGCTCTGAAAATTGCTTCTGAAGCCACGCAACTCAGGAAACAGATACTAGAAGAAAAAACGGCCATAATAAGTGAACTTGTCCACCTCAACATGGAGCACGATCAGCTAAAATGGGCCAACACCGATCTTAATCGGAAGGTTATGGCAATGAAGCGGTCTCTCAGTTGGCGATTGACCAAGCCCTTGCGGCGCCTTGGTGTATTGATGCGTTATTGGCTCGATTAATTTCGGCATCAGGGCGAGAATGCTGAGGTTAGCGGAAACTTGCAATCTTGCCGATAGGTGCCACCGGGCCTGGTCGACGAGGCGGATGCGTTGGCTCCTGGTGACAGCGTCTCAGCCATCTCCGCGACTTGAAGGTTCATCTCAGCAGCGCACTATCAATGCGGTGCGAAGTTTCTTTGGGAAGGGCCGTCCATGACTTCGCAAGGCACCCGCAACGAACTCGCGCCGATCGCGCTGTTTGCGTACCGTCGGCCCAATCACCTCGCTAAGACCTTGGCGGCGCTGCGTGCTAACCCCGAGGCCAGAAATTCGATCCTTTATGTGTTTTCTGACGCAGCAAAAGAAGTATCGTCCGAAGAAGGTGTGCAGCAAGTACGGGCATTGCTACCGCTTGTTAAGGGTTTTGCGAAAATCGAACTCGTTCTTCATTCCTGCAATCTAGGTCTTTCGCGTAACATCACGGAGGGCGTTTCCGCGGTTCTGAATAGGCACGATGCGGTGATCGTCGTTGAAGATGACCTCGTGGTGAGCCCATTCTTTCTTCGTTACATGAACGCCGCACTTGCTTGCTATCAGGATGAAGATCGGGTCGGAAGCATCTCCGGTTTCTCGTATCCGGTTGCGGCCCCGGAAACCTTCTTCATTCGCGGTGCCGATTGTTGGGGGTGGGCAACCTGGCGCGACCGCTGGCACCATTACAATCCCGACGGCAGCAAATTGCTAGCGCAACTGAACGAACGCGGTCTCGCAGACGCCTTCGATCTCGAAGGCGCCATGGCGTATACTCAAATGTTGGAGGATCAGGTTGCGGGCAGGAACGATTCTTGGGCCGTACGCTGGCATGCGAGCTGTTTCTTGCGCGATCTCCTGATCCTCTACCCAGGAAGGACGCTCGTTCAAAACGTCGGAAATGATGGCTCCGGAATCCACGCGACCACGGTCGACGACTCGTTTACGAGTGACCTCAGTCCAGAGCCAGTGATGCTTCAGCGCATCCCCATCGCGGAGAATGTCATAGCACGGCAAGCGATCCGCCAATTTTTTCTCTTAAGGCACCTCAGACAAGAAAATGCGCGACTATTAGAGGAAATTGGCCATCTCAACACGCGTATGGCAGAGGAGGTTGCACGCCGCACCACAGAGGCTGACCAGTTGAGAGGGGCCAACACCCAGCTAAGTGGGAAGGTGATGGCAATCGAGCGGTCTTTCAGCTGGCGATTGACTAGCCCCTTGCGACGTCTTCTTGGCTTGATGCGTTAGTTAGTCATATCAGGGGACACTGGGTGGCGTATTTCGCTTGGGATCTGCCGCGAAGCTTTTGTTGTCGGCATTGAACTTGATCCAGAGAAAAGGCAAGATGCCGTCAAGAAAATGGACGATCAGCTAGCAATCAAAGGCGATTTCAAGTTCACCTAATTAGATCCGGTCGATGCATTGAAATCCTACTGTCAGTCCCATGACCCCAAAAAAGGTTCTGTATGAAGATCGGTGTACTCTTGTCTCCCCAACCCCCACAAGTCGGGGGTGGTCATACCTTCCAAGAAGACATACTACACAGTATTACCGAAATAAGTGATGCTAAGCACGAATTTGTCTTCATTTGTAGGCAAGCCCGTCATGAAGCTACATACCTATCTTGTTTTCCCAACGTAGCTTACGCACCTGATTATTGCAGTAACGATGACAATATATCCAACCAAGTAGATGTGATTGTCAACGAACTCTCGATTGATCTTGTATGGTGTTTAGGTCCGCTCGGGATTCAATTGGGCGTTCCCGTAATTGTGACAGTATTTGATCTTGCTCACCGCCAACTTCCTCATTTTCCTGAGTTTAAGCTAGGCGGTTGGGATTGGTGCCAACGCGAGCGCCACTACTCAACAATTCTTCCACGTGCCGCACTTATAGTGACAGGGACTGAATTCTGTAAAAGACTTATATCCACATGCTATTCAGTGCCTGAGGCAAATATTGTAGTCAATCCCTTAACTGCCCCTACGTTTCCACAGTGTGGTGAGTTACACACGTTATCTAGCACGGATGACTACACTCGCTGTGATAGCGGTTACCTTTTTTATCCAGCGCAATTTTGGCCTCATAAGAACCATATCAATCTTCTGCGAGCACTTGATGTAATCAGATCTAAGTATCATTTGACACCAAATCTCGTACTTTCGGGATCAGACCAGGGGAATTTAAATCATGTGCTCGACTGCGTTTCTGAATTGAGACTTACTAAGAGCGTTAATATCATTGGATTTGTGTCTCGAAAATCGATCCAAGATCTCTATATTAACGCTGCCATGTTAGTCTACCCCTCCTTATTCGGTCCTGATAATATCCCTCCTCTTGAAGCCTTTTCTCTTGGGTGCCCTGTCGCGCTTGCTAATAACGAGGGAGCTACTGATCAGATTTGCCCTGAATCGGCTTTATACTTTGATCCGCTAGACCCAGAAGATATTGCCGCCAAGGTATACAGGCTGCTTACCACATCTACTTTGCGTGAGTCGTTGATTTCGGCTGGTGCGGCAATCGCTGCGAAACGTACGGTACGAAGTTATGTTGAAAGAATTATGGTTCACATCGAATCTCTTGAAGGTCAGATGCGCTGCTGGGCATTACGCTAGTCTAGTATAGTAGCTGAATTCAAAATTTAATATGACATTATTTTACAAACACTAACAATGCACAGTGCAACTGACACGTATATGTAACTCAATCGTCAATTGTTATTTTCCAATGGAAAGCTATTAAGCACGTCAACCACCTTGTGCTGGGAGTATGCGAGCGCAGGGGCTGATGGTATATACTTGAGTGTATATAGAAGCTCAGCTTGCCCGTCGCCCTGCGACCGGAGGGGTAATCTCTCTAATAACCCGATACGCCGAAAGACGTGCTCCAGACGGCCTGAAGTGTCGGAGGGCTCACGGATCGATCTTCGCCTGATCAGCCGTGATGCCCTGAAAGAGAGTTTTGTCACCATCGCCCGCGTACGGACCCTGCTTGACCTCAATGATCTCGGTTGCCTCGAGCATCTCGAAGCCATGGCCGCCGTACGCAAGCAGGATCACATCACCGGTTTCGAGGATCGTGGATCGAAGATATTCTTGCTGCTCGCTGTAAAAGTCGACTCGTACCCTACCCGAGCGGATGAAGAGCACCTCCTTAGTGTACTGAACTTGTCGCGCAATTGGATTGTGAACATGAGCTTGGATCAAATAGCCCTTGGGGCGGTTCATGTAACCAAGTTGCTGAGAAAACTCAGATGGTGTAAAGAAATGTATCCCCTCGCTGGCAGAATTTGCACGCAAAGTCACCGCAAGAAGCAATCCATCGTGACTAATATTCTCAATCATAGCGGCCATACGTTAGAGTTGGATTTCCCCAATACATATAAGTATTTATTTATGAGGCAAGGAAGACTAATCCGCTGCCTGTTGCCGATGATATACGCCTTTCAGTTTGATCCTCAAGTTTTTGCTTGGCGTGATGCGCAACCAGCGTGGCGTTGAATATGGGGAAAAGCCAAGTTGCCGCAGCGCTGCAGCGCAACTCCATAGCCTGCGTTTCGACATCACTTCACGTCGCCACAGACGTGTACTGTTGAGTTCTAGCAGGCGAGCGCGCGGCGAAGCTGCGATGAGGCGGTTGTCGGTCAGCACCTCGTCCAGCCATTCAAGGATGTTCGTGCAACGCCGGGCTCCCCATCCCGCAGCCTGCGGGCGAGCTTGCAGCCTTGTCAGCGTCATCAAGTTACCAGACCGCGCATCTTGCCCATGGAGTCCTGCAACAGCTAGGGCCTGATGCCCCGCTGCATGGCAAGCCGCTGTTGAATATCTCAACCACTGCCCCGAGCAGCTCAAACAGGGTAAGTCATGCTGTTCCGACGCGTCTAGCGAAAGACGAAACGGGCGCCTTGGCGCCGTTAGCATCGTTGGTCGCCGAAACGACGTCGGAGCCTTCTTCCTCTCTTTCACTTCCCCTTATTACAATAGGACGATGACTGCCAACCCCGTAGAGTTCACGGATCTCCGCATAAAGATCTGGTGTCGTGTCAGGATCGGCCGAAAGCACCAGATTGTCGTAGATATCGGGGTCCGCAAAAATATTTTGACCTGCAAGGCGCGAAAAACCTGTCCATACCTCTACGCAATAGTCATTCTTAGCCGCCGCGAGGTATCGCAGGCAATTTTCAAATCGTCGGGTATCGATCACCAGACCGCCCCGGTGGTATCGTTCTAACAAGCGAGCATATTCTTCAAGGGTTCTGTAGGAAAAAGCAAATTCGGGAAAATTCCTTGCTGGATTGGCATTTGACCAAATCACGGGAATTCGGAGACCGACGGCTTCGGTGGCAACAGTTCCATGATGTGTGATGGCAACAAAGTCTCCGAGCACCTGCTTCAGGGATGCGATGGCGAGTTTGCTGTCAACCACCCAAATCCTGGGGTCGTTGGACCGGGCAATCTCTCCGTCTGCTAGGCCCCTCCAGTCCAGACCCCTTTCATCTGCCAAGTACTTGATATATCGCGCGTCGACTGGATACTGGCGGCTGTTATAAGCGGAAAACATCGCAGGATGAGCTTTGATGTAAACGTCATAACCCAGCCCAAGGAGTAATTTAAGTGAGCAGTCGAGCCAATCGTCCAAATCCGCAAAGCAATCATCTTCGCCACAGATGAATTGCGCGTCTGAAATGCAGTGTAAAAAAATGACGGCGCTTGGTCGCTGCGGGTCTCCTGGCGTGCCTCCGGAGGACCCTTGCACTACTGCTCGGCAATCCACGTCCTCGGTGCCCATGTATATGTATTTGGAAGCGCCCGAGAGACGGCCGACGAGTTCTTTCTTCGCCGATTCGATGTCGGCAGCAGATTGGGATAATGGGCAGCAAAGCATTAGATCGTGACCAAAGTTATGACAATTGGACAAGGTAAATCTGCCTTGCCTCCACCGGTCACTGAAGATCTCGCTCGCGCCACGCCGGAGCAGCGCACGACGAGCTATCTCGTTTCGATAGGTAGTCTCGGGATCGGAGAAAAGTATTTGCCCAAAGTCAATTTTTGCCGACACATCCAGCCAGTAATGGGCGACCAAATAACACTCGTACAATATCTTGAGAAAAGATCTGTTAATCTCCAGGCGGCCGCGGGAAGCGACGGCATCGCGGAGAAAGTCAGAGAAGATCTGGGCCCCAAAAGTCAGACCTCGAACCTTTTGATTCTTTATCGATATGAAAAAAAGCCGCCTCCGTCCTCCTATTAGTGCGCTGAAACCCGCGATCACCAACACACGGAAGGTAGTGATCGCCGCCCGAACTCTAACGACAGTCTTGAACAAGGGACCATTTTGGGACAAATCTCCAAACTGAGGCAGAGATACATACTGCCTCCAATAATAGCTTTTGGAGTAAAGATCCTTCTTGTCACCGGGCGCAGGGAGAGCTTCAAGTTTAAAGGGGTGGAAGCCGAGGGAGGCTGTCAGTGGGCCGAACTCTTCTTCCGCCCGGTTCTTTTGCTCGATAGCGAAGGCGGCGTGGGCGATGTGACCACCCCAGTTAACAATGAGGTGTTTGTATGAATTCTCCATGACGGGTGACATCTTACAAAGTTGCTCAACTTGCATTACTAGGCCTTCCGCCGCTCCAAAACAGTCAAACTTTTGCAGCTTCGAACTTCCGAGCCTAGGGGGGTTCGTCTTAATGGACCGGTTTTCCCCCGAGCCCTCGTCTCGCTCCTCAAGGCATGTGATAGAACTCACGGGCAACTTAAGCCGGATGTTGCGCCGCCGCAACGCTGCAAACAACAGATCATTCTCTGGATTCGCTGGTGGGCACCCGTGCCGGGGAACGAACCAAAAGAGGGCCGGCCAAGTTTCCTTTGCGATCAACGCGTCACAAATTGTGGCGTGTTCGCATTCTGGCGTGTTCGCATTCTAAGGACCCGTGCCGTTACGGTCTGAACGTGCTGTAATCCGGTTGCTGAACCTAAAGCCTAACCTCTTTGGGCTGTGTCGATTCACCGGATTGTATGTTCAGCGTTCTCCAGGTTTCTCTCGGTATTAACAAATCGAAGATTCAGCCTTGGCTGGTCGCGCTGCAACGCCTCAGCAATTGGCGTCAGTCTCGCTTCGCTGCCGTCGACTGCGATTATCCTGAAGACAGGGTTAAAATAGCCATAGCTCGGCCGACCGATTGAGACTTCAAGATAGGGAAGGCCAAACAGGGACTTGTAGTACGTGGCTGCAGCTTGCGTCTCAGGAGGCTGTTGGTCTGCGGTGCCAAAGGGGGTGTAACGATCATAGTTGAAGCTCGATGTGACCATGAGGTTGTGGCTAACTGGCGCGTGCTCGCCGCGATCAAGGTCGCAAACGTACGGCGCACTCCTTGCGTCAGTGCACGGCCTTTCCGGCCAGCCAGAGCCGAGGAAACGTGTGTAGGCGTCGAATGCTGTCCTCGGTTCCTCTGCCAAGAGAATTGCCGGAACCAACGAGCGCAAATCATCATGCTCCGCTCCCTTGATGAGGGCAGAAAAATAAATGGCCGGTAGTGCGGCAGCAAGGATAGCTATCGCAGCTATGCTAGCTCCTGCGTGAAAGCTTTTAGCAAGTTCGAAAATTAGCGCAGCGCCCAGGATGACCAGCAACGGCGCCAGCGGAAGCATATAACGAGCAAAGTCGGGATACGGCTTCAACGGCGAAACCTCGTGAATAGCGTACCAGAGGACAGCGAAGCTGGCGATAACAAACAGCGGCTGTCTTCGTTCGGGAGGCGCAAACCAGGGCGCCGCTAGACCGAAAGTTCCTAATGCAAGTAATGGTAGTCCAAGGCCTGGCAACAAGCTCTCGCGCATGTGAAATAGACCAAGCGTCAGTGTAACTGGAAAAACGACGTCGTGCCCCTCGATAGAATGTTGAACTTCTGACTGAAGTCCCGAGCGAAACTGAGTTATTTCAAAAAACGCCGGAATATGAACAAAAGCAAAGACGACAATCGCTACAAGAAAGACGAGACCAGCTAGGTAGACACGCCTTATGTCGTGTCCAGAATAGATAAGCAAAATGACGAGCGCGAATGGCAAAACAGTTGCCGCGACATATTTTGCGGCTGCTGCTAGACCAATCGCCGTACCGAGAAGCAGGCCGCGAGCAATGGTGGGAGACTTGAGCATTCCGATCAAGGCGACCAGCGCAAGCAAAACAAATGGCAGTGCGAAGATATCCTCTTTCAAATAGCGAGCATGAACGTTAATGAGTGGTACCACGGCGACGGCCACTGCTGTGGCCAGTGCAGCGGCATTGGGCAGCACAGTGCGGGCTAACAGAAAGGTCGCGAAGACCGCTAAACCTCCTGCAATGACTGCGCACGTGCGACCAAGTTCGACCACTGCCTGAGGATCTGAAAAGCTAGCGAGCACGTTGGCTGCACGTACAAACTGCAACATAAGTATCGGGTGCCAGTACAGATTATGGCCGTTTATGATAGAGGAGACCTTGAATCCCTCATCCGGATTCGTCCCGAACGGGAAGTCGATTTTGCTGAGTAACACGCCGACAAAAACCCCTGCGACGATGACAGCGAGTAAGATGAAGATGGCGTCGAGCCGAGCTTGGGCTTTGCCAATCTCGTAGCTGCCAGCAGCAGTTGATTGCTCGTTGCTATTTGGCAAAATCTCCGCCTCCCAAAATTCGGTGTTCGCAAGCATTCTTCTTAGTCGCTTACGAATAGCGCTTCAAACTGTGCAGAGCAACTTAACCGTAACGCTTTACCATGGTAGCGGCCTTCCCATGTGGGAAAGGAAGGCAGTACCGCTCATGGGTCCGCCGATCACCATGGTGCTGGCACCATGCTGTTGAGCCTGAGTCCACCACGAAAGTGGTGGTTTCACACGGCCTTGTGGGATGCTGGCGCACAGCCGCTCGAACTCCTGAGCCAGACCTCGTAAGGCGGGACCATGTCGTCCAGGAGGACCGGGGTTGTCAAGATCGAGGTCGAGACAGTCCTTGAAGCGGCCCTCGCGACGCTTAGGGATGTTAGACCTATCCCGTTTCGCTGTATGTGCGGACATTTCTGGACGCACGGCGGCAGCGGTCGAGGAAGGTCGAGACCATGCCGATGTTCGCCCTCATGCTGCCCTGCGCGGCAATCTGCTGTTGCTTCTCTAAGACCGTCATGTCCGGCGTCTGTTCGACCAGACCGAGCAACTCGTGCCTCGGCTTCGTCAGACTCGCCGGAAGGGTCTTCACGAAATTTTCTAGCTCGTCAGCCGTTGGTACTGGCAGCATAGATCTGGATCCCCGGCTCAATTTGATGAGCGGAGGATGACTTCTATCTGTTAACCAGGGATTAAAGGTGCCGCTGTGGACCTTTCTCGACCGCTGCGGCCTGACGTTCAAAAAAGTTCCGCGCGCGTGGCCGAGCAGAACCGTCCGGACATCCTGAAGCGGCGCGAGGACTGGTTCGACGCCCAGCTCGGTCTCGATCCCGCCCGCCTCGCGTTTATAGACAAGACGGAGGCCTTCGACGGTCTCTGAGAAACGATCGCTATCCTCATTGATCTCTTCGAGTCGAAGTAATGTGCAAACTACTTCGCCGGCGCTGCATACGATCCGGACTAAGGCGCATCAGCTTTTATTTGTGCGCGCTAAACGCATACACGCTCTTGTGATCGCGAATGCACTTAACGGATAGTACCGTCGAGCGGAGCATTCAGACGTCACGCCTGGCTGAGAATGGCCCTGGGCCTATGTACCCCGGCTTTCAAGACTGTGAAGTTGGGGTTCAACTCACCAAGATTCCGCTGTCGTGCTATTTTGCCGCGCAAAGATGCTTCCGATTTGGTGTTGCAATTTCATCACCCGGAGCTTGGCTTCATTTTCCAAAAGGTAGCCTAAAGTGCTGGGACACCTCGATGAAGTCGTAAGCCCAGGCTAATCAAGTGCTCCGGCCTGAGATGGACGCAAGGGCGGTCAGTGGTCGAGAGTTCGACCCTTCTTCGGCTGGATCCGCGGAGCTTTCAAACGTAACCCCGCTTCTTGTTCACGGTCCAGCCCAATGGCGGACCAGTGCAAAAAAACGATGATTGCCGTAACGCCTATAGGTCGTCGTCACCTAGATGATCTGGGCGCTCGACCGGCCTTTTTCGTCTGAGTGCTTTGGGTCCAATTCAACAAATTTGACTGACATGAACCGCTTTAAGCTTGCCCATGGCCCGATCAGTTGGCAAATTTCTGTCCTCAGGAAATCGTCCCAGCGAACGTGGAGCGCGGGTCTTTTTGTCCAGGAACTCCGTACACAGAAGCTAGTTCAACAATTAGTTTGGCAATTGCATTAATTTGCTATGACCACAGCGTTCAGAGCATACTCCATCGTCTAATTCTGCCTGATTAAAACATAGTGCTTAAAGGAGTTGACTTTACCTTGGACCGCGTTGCTCAAACTAGTATTAATAGTGTCATGAAGAACTGGACACTAAATTCACACAACGAGTGGGATTCGTTAAGAGCCGTCGTGGTCGGCACGATGGAGGGATTTAGCCCTGGGCTGGAAATCCCAAATCCAAACCCTGGCCTTTTGGATACTGCTCTCGAAATCGCTGCTAGGGCCTATCCGCAGTGGTTTATCGATGAAGTAGGCGAGGATCTTGAGGAGCTATGCGCAATCTTCCGCCAAGCTGGAGTGGATGTTATTCGGCCGAGTTGGACAGAACAATCGAATTCGTTTTGAGTCACCAAACTGGCAGGCGGCAGGTTTCGATCTCTATAACGTTCGTGACCTACATATTGTTTTTGGTAACACGCTTGTAGTAAGCGCACCGTCCTCCCGATTCCGAATGTTCGAGACTTATGCATTTCACGATATCCTTTACCAGCACTTCTTCGAAAATGGCTTCCGGTGGGTATCTGCGCCACTTCCGCGTCTGCGGGGCGAGTACATCTACGAGGTAGAGCGGGAGCGTAGCGCGCTGGAGATGCTGGAAGATTCGTTGCACGAGCATCTTAGCCAAGGTCTCAGAGAGACCTACCATAGACTCGGTGAAGATGAGATTATATTCGATGCGGCAAACATCATTAGATTAGGTCATGATGTTCTATTCCTTGTTTCTAGTACTGGTAATCGCAAGGCAGTGAAATGGCTTTCCAATGTCCTAGGGCACTGACTATCGAGTCCACGTGACAAACGCCTATAGATCTTCCCACCTTGACTTTACCATTCTACCATTGCGGCCTGGATTTGTTCTTCTTAACGGGGCGCGAGTAAACGACGAGACATGCCCAGAATTGTTCGGTAGCTGGGATAAGATGTTCTTCACAGACGTGGCCCCGCTGCCCCGATCAGAGGTGGAATTTCACGAGTCCGTACGAATGCCTCTCTACAAACGATCTCCGTGAACTCGGCGTTGGATCACAGCTGGGACACATCAGCTCGCCTTGGGCGGGTCTGAACGTCATGTCGATCGATCCGAATACAGTGCTCGTACACGACCGACAGAGCCAGCTTATTCGAGCGCTCGAGGGCAGAGGATTTACTGTCGTGCCGGTGAGAATGCGCCATACTTATACGATGTTGGGTGGTCTCGCATTGTACGACGCTCGACACCGTTAGAGAGTTCGACGCCCTAACCATCGAAACCTTTTCCCTAGCATCCGGTTACAGGTCATCGTGCTACTCGTGATCCTTGGAGAGGATTGGCGCTTTGCGGACTGAGCGGTCGTTGATATGACCTCGGCGAGCCAACGTAGTGCTGAGCCGCCGATGCTCGACATTGAGAAACCGATCGTCGCTCGCCGCCTTACTCCATTTCCGCGGTGGAGTCTCATGCTAGCCGAAAGCCTTAGCTGTGATCGCCGCGACAAGGGCGCAGTTGGTGAGCCATGCAATGGGTTCATGGAGGAGCTGAAGCCTAGTCTGTACCAGCGGTGCGCACTTCGTTCCATGACTACGGGTCGAGAAGTGGATGAGAAGACAGCGATAGCATTGAAAGCGAGTGGAAGCGCTCTTGCTGCAATTTGACATGAAAGACCGCAGCGTTGCCTTTCGAGTCGATGCCAATCCGGACATTGGAATGGGCCATTTGCGGCGCTGCTTGACTCTCGCCAGAGAATTGCAGAAAGAAAACTGCCTGTCGCATTTGATATGTCGACTGTCACTGGACCTCAGTCTTGAGGCGCACGTTCAGCCGTTTTCCTTGCATTGGCTCAGGGGTCTCGCGCAAAGTCCGGACACCGACCTAAGCGACGAATTGCGTGACGCAGATGCGACCCTGGATATTATTCGCGGGTTGCCGACTGCTCCGAGTTGGGTTGTGCTCGATAGTTATCGGTACGCCTGCGCATGGGAAAAGAGGGTGCGTGACGCAGGCCATCAGGTCCTTGTGATCGAGGATTATAGGCATCGAAAGCATCACGCTGACCTGCTCGTTAGCGATTCGGAAGTGCCGGTCAATCCTGCTAGTAATAGTCTCGCAGTCGGCCGAATTCTGGCTGGGCGCGCCTACGCGCTTTTGGATACCGAGTACGCGTATACTGGCCAAATGCAGCTCAAAGCAACTAACCGCAAGCGACTTCTTATATCCTACGGCGGTGCTGACCTAACCCAAGAAACAGCGAAGGCTTTGGAAGCAGTCTGCAAACTTAGGTCAGATCCAGAGATGAGCAGTCAAGTTGGCAGAGTAGATGTTGTCGTCGGTCCAGCGAACCCGCACTCAGTTGCCATTTTGCGTTCAGCACAACGCGTGGCAGAAGTTTTCGTGCATCAATCATTGTATACTCTGGCGCCGTTGATGCGCCACGCAGACTTAGTTTTAACCTCTGGCGGTAACACAATGGTTGAGGCTCTCGCGCTTCGCAAGCCTTGCATCGTTACAGTAACCGGGAACAATCAGACATTGATGGTGAATGATCTTGATTCCGAAGGCGTCATTCGTTGTGTGGGCGGAGAAGTGACGGTTAACCCCGGCGAGGTGCTGACGATGATGAGGCTCGTCCTCAATGACTTTGATGCTTTTGCATCGCGGATCGCATCAAAAAGCGTGTTCGATCACTTTGGCGCGAAGCGCATTGTGTCTGCCATGCTTGAATTATCGGAAACGTCCCGGGCGCACATGAGAGAAAGTGAATGTCAACTGTAGTCTTTAGTATTGGTAGTACGCCGATCGGTCATGGACGTCGTCCTCTGATTGTTGCCGAAATGTCAGCCAACCATCATGGAAGCCTCGAGGATGCCCTTCGTATCGTCACGGCAGCGACAGAGTGCGGGGCAGACGCAATCAAGCTTCAGACCTGGAGGCCCGGGTCGTTGACGATTGACAGCCGGCGCCCTGAGTTCTTCATTGAGGATTCGGGAGAGTCTGTGGCATGGCTGGCGCTTATGGGATCTCTATGAAAAGGCGCATACGCCACTGGAGTGGCATCAACCGATCTTCGATGCCGCGCGTGACGCCGGGTTGGCCTGCATCAGCACGGCGTTTAATCCAGAATCAGTCGAGTTTTTGCTCTCGGTGGGGGTTGATGCGATAAAGATTGCTTCGTTTGAACTTGTCCACATACCCTTAATTGAAGCTGCAGCGAAATCGGGCAAGCCCATTTTGCTGTCCACTGGGATGTCAAGCCTCGCTGAGTTGGATGAAGCAGTCGCTGTACTTCGCGGGAATGGCTGCGATCAGTTCATCCTGCTAAAATGCACGAGCGCCTACCCATCGGAGGAGGCCTCAGCAAATATTCTGACAATGAATGATATGCGCCGTCGCTACGAGTGTAACGTCGGCTTATCAGATCACACTCTTCGCCCCTATACAGCGTTCGCAGCTACTTCGCTTGGAGCGGCGCTAATCGAGAAACATTTCATCCTATCGCGTGCTGAAGGAGGATTGGATTCGGCCTTCTCAATTGAGCCGCCCGAGTTGCGGCAGCTTGTACAAGGCACCGGTTTGGTTTGGCGTAGCCTCGGGGAGGTTGCGTATGGCCCGCTCGCCATCGAAGACTGTTCGCTCAGAGAGCGGCCATCGATCTATGTAGTCCGCCAGATCAAAAAGGGGGAAAAATTTACGGAGCAGAATTTGCGCATCATTCGTCCAGCCAACGGACTTCCGCCCAAGTACTACAGGAGTGTGTTAGGTAAAGTATCTAATCAGAATATTGATGCAGAGTCTCCTCTATCATGGGATCTGATTGACTGAATTTAGCATCAGAATGTAGGCTCTCTTAACGCTGGACAGGTCAGTGCAGGCTCGTTGTGAGAGAAAGGCTACTCTATTGGCTCAGTCAATCTGTAGGCCAATTTTGTGAGAAATGACGCGACCGCTTCTTAAGCTTAAGCACTTGCCCGCGCGTCAACTGATCCACCTCCACTGAAGTGCTCCGAGTCGAAACATGGCTTTTGCCCGAGGAGGAGGACTGCAATGCCAAGAAAGAAGCATAGCCGGAAGAGACGGTAGCGAAGTGCGTCAGGTGGATGTCCCTGCGTCGCAATGCCAAAGTGTGTCCGATGCGATCCACTCGCTCGGCGTGAGTGAAGTGACGAACCACCGCTGGTGCCAAGAGTATGGCGGTCTGAAGTAAGACCAGGCAAATCAGTTGAAGTGTTTGGAGACGGAGCACGGGCGTCTGCGCAGGGGGATCTCCGACCTGACGTCCCTTAACTAATATTGCAACTGGGCCACTCGATAGGGCCGATTAGTCGAAAGGTGGATGTGAAGCTATGTCGCTTGAAAAGCTTGAAAGAAGATACTCAGACATCATTGCTGCGAAGAAAGCCTATCTCGAAGGCAAAAATATCACCGGCTTCTTGAAAGACCGCCGGTCGGAACAAGTCAATACGGTTGACATAATTGAATTTGCTTATGATCTCCAGGCAGGAACCGACATAGAACGTCTGAAAACGAAGCCTCAAGAGGTGGCAGGCTATGTTTCTGAAGTAAGTGAAATACTTGACCAATATACACGCTCAACAGATTCATGGCTTGATATAGGTACTGGAGAGATGACTACCCTATTAGGGATCCTCAGCACAATTAATAATAAACCGGCAGAGGTTTGGGCGTTTGACTTGAGTTGGTCACGAATCGCAAAAGGTATAGAGTATATGCAGTCAAATATGGACATTACTAAATACGTGAATGCGTTTGTTGCCGATATTTCAGCAATTCCATTGAATACTAATTCTATCGATATAGTAACATCGAGCCATGCGTTGGAACCCAACGGTTCCATTCTTGATTTATTGCTCACCGAGCTATTCAGGGTGGCGAGAAAAAGGTTGGTTCTTTTTGAGCCCTGCTATGAGATAAACTCGGAGGAGGGCAAGAGGCGCATGGACGAGCATGGCTACATTAAAAATTTGGAGGGTGTTGTAGATGAGCTGGGGGGAAAGGTTATTGAACAAGTTAAAATCAATAACATTTCAAACCCACTCAATCCTACAGTTTGCTTCGTGATTGACGTTCAAAAAAGGAATGCCAAGGATGAATCTCTGAATAAAAGCGGGTATTCAGTTCCTGGAAGTGATTTTCCGCTAGAATTTTTAGAGGACTTCTATGTTTCGAAAGAAGTTGGACTGAGCTTTCCTATTCTGAGAGACATTCCAATCTTAAGGGAGAAATTTGGGATAATCAGCACATATATTGGTACTTAGATTTGCGCGGTTTGCGGCGGCCAAAAAACCGGGCCTCTGACAGAAGATCCTTTAGAATCAACAAAACTGCAGGCAAATATCAGCGATAAAATTTATCATTAAACGTACTTTGAGCGACTAGTGATAGCGCCGGGAGCCCCAAGGCTTTGGCTTCGAAGAGCAAGGCCGATTCCATGCCCACCACTAGATCGGCCGCCAGAATTGCCTCGAGGCCGGTTCCCTCATTGCTAATTTTTAGCGTGGGTTTGGTCACGCTGGCGTAAGAGTCGTATTTTCCGGCTGCATCCCGGGGATGGGGGCGTATCACAAGAAGGACGGGTCCCCGAGTGGGGTCGATTTGCTTCACGGGCCGAAGTTCAGCCAGATCCTTTAGAAGACATTGCAGAACCGCATGTTCGTCGTAAGGCGCGTGCCGTCCCAAGGCGGCCATCTCTCTTCCGTTTTCCGAAGCAAATAGGATGACCTGGGTGGCGTTGTTAGCTCCCCACGACACTCTAAGCTTCTCGCGGGCATCGGCATTCTCTTCAGCGACGCGAGCAAGCCGAGCGAGATGAAGGTTCTCCGTCCGAAGAATCCTATCTCCGGGAATTCCGGCGGCGGCTAGTGACTGCATAGAATTGTAGTCCAACGCGAATACCCGGTCGGGCGCTACTAGGCTCGCGTCTCGATTGCGAAAACGTTCTTCCAGATTGATGAGATTATCGAGAAACACCGCAACCGGAATCCTGGCCTTTTGGGCGCATTCCCACAGATGGACCGTGTCGGGTTCATCAATGTCGTCGGCGCCGGTGATGACCAGACCGATATTGCGATCTACTAAAAATTTAGCCATAGGCACGCAAATTTCGTCCCAATTTTCCGCGCTCACCCCGGCAATACGCCATACATCGAGCGCATATTTCTTTCCCACAACAATGGCCTTTGGTGAGCCATTCTTCATAAATCGCTGACCTAGTTGATGCAACTCCAGAATAGCGGGCACATCGCTTGCGCAGTTCGAACAAAGCAGTTCGCGGACTGCAACCAGCTGATTGGTCGCGCCGGGGTCTCGGCTAAAAAACAAAACGCCGACTTCGTTCACCAAGCTGCTCTATCGTCTCTCAATTGATCAAGATTTCCGAAGACTTTGTGGAACGCGTCGGCGACATCATCTAGGTCGGATTTGCTCATAGGGGGCCGCATCAGTTCACTACTGATTAGGGTTCGGCTATATGCATTCTCGGCCGCCGGGCAAAGGCCTTCGTCATAATCGAGCGTTCCTTCGTAGTGAGGACACTTGAACGGACAGGAGACCGAGCCGTAACCCACCAAATTTTGATACATTGGCTGCAGATACAGCGGCTTGGCGTAGCCAGCCGACACCAATGGTCCCTCTCTCTCTCTCATCTCAGTAACCGGCAGTTCGGCACAAAGTGCTTGAACGATCTTGTCTCGATGAACGCCAGTCTCCGACTCGGCGCTACTCAACGCATGAACATAATAAACGTGGACGCAGTCATGCCGAACCGCAGGCATATGAAGTCCTGGGAGCCCAGATAGTTTATCCTCGAGATATCGCACGTTACGTTGCCGCTCGGTAATCAGATCCCACGCCCTTTTGAGCTGACAGCGTGCAATTGCCGCCTCAATCTCGCCAAGGCGAAAATTGAATCCGATCATGTTAACGAGGTTTTTGGTACCCTTAGCTTCAACAACCGCCTCTCCATGGTTACGGATCAATTGACAGCGGTCGGCGAGTTCATCGTCATTGGTCGTAATTACTCCGCCCTCACCGCTGTGAATGTGCTTGTGATAGTTAAGGCTGAACACGCCCATGTGGCCGAGGGTGCCAACGGGGCGGTCCTTGTAAGTGGCGCACGGGGACTGAGCACAGTCTTCGATAACGATGATGCCATGTACGTTAGCAAGATCCATAATCGCATCCATGTCCGCAGCTTGACCGAAGATGTGCACTACGATGATGGCCTTAGTACGCGGCGTGATACGCTGACGGATGCTCTCGGGGTCGAGGCAATAGGTGCCGGGGTCAATATCAGCGAATACTGGAACACCATTGAATATGATTGCCGCCGTTGCAGAAGCAGTCATAGTATAAGGTGAAACAATTACCTCATCCCCAGGACCGATCCCGGCGGCGCCCACAGCAGCGTAGAGGCCGCTCGTACAGGAATTGACTGAAATTGCATGCTTTGCTTTGTAAGCTTCGGCCCATTCGGCTTCGAAAGCTCGCACTTGAGGACCGCCATAGAAGTCTTGGTGCCAGACGCCGAGAAATGACGAAAGAACGCCGCTTTCCACGACGTGTTTAGCCGCCTCTGCCTCCTCCTTCCCAATTGGACGATAGGCGGGGAATGGCTCAGACCGGATGGGAGCCCCGCCAAACAAAGCCAGGCGAGTCATCTGGAACCTTGCGCTTTTGGTGTCATTTTAATCAGGTTCTCGCAAACCTCTTGCGCTGCGAGTGCGGTTCGACTGTCGCTTGCTAAAGGCATGTTTTCCGTTACAGCTTTATACAAGTTGTCCAATGCAAGATAAAGAGCCTGACCGAGCGAGCTACTCTTCGATGCTCCGGCTCCCAAGCAGCGATGGCCGCTGAAGCGTGGGTTGGCTTCTATATGTCGTTCACGGATGATTTCGGTGCCCTGCTCCAGGATGACCTGCCCCTTTTCGAACGTGAGGCAGACCTCGAAGACATCGAACAACCGACTGTCGGTTCCGACGTAGATAAACTGGAACATTGTCTTTCGTATTCAATATGGCATCGAGTGTCGGATCGGCCTCTTGGAAATCTATTTGCCGACGCAACACCGATACCGGCGTCAGGTCGCCAAACAAAAATTGTAATACATCAATCATATGACTGCCGTTATGGAGAATACCCTTGCCATAGTAGCATGCAGCTGTTTGTAGCGCTCCCCATTCACCGCCGTCAATTTCTCGTCTGAGGTTCTCTAATGAGTCATCCCAACGGCGCAGATAATTAACGGCGAGAGGGAATGGCGACTTTCGCGTAGGCATCCACGAGCAATTTCACGTTGCAAGATTACCCGAAATTGGCTTCTCGCAAAACACGCCCTTCAGAGTGGCACCTAAAAGCTTCTCCAAGATATTTGCGTACTCGGAGGTCGGTACACAGACGCTAGCGATATCAAAATAACAATTGCTGGACAGCAATTCATCTATAGTGCCAAAGCCGGTGTCTACTCCGATGGCGCCGCAGCCGATGATGATGGCCTTAAGACGAGGGTTTTTCGATCCAACGGTGTTGGACATGGCAATTAATCTCTAACAGGTCCGGTCGGTCTTTGAGCAGGGTAAACATGTCGGTTAATGAAAAGGCCGGCTTATGGGGATACAGGATTTCAAATATAATTTTAATCAGTGTGTAGTCGTCGAGCGTATCTAGGGTGAGTCGCCATTCCGGTGCGGTTAGCTCTTGTGGCGATAGGACGTTCTTCAAACTATACAGCTCCGGGTGGTTGTATATGTACAGGCTTACGTGCTCCCTATCTTGCGGATCGTCTGTACGCTTGGCTACGTCGGAAAGAATATCGGTTGCAAACACTTGGGTGTCCATTCCGATGGGGTAGGAGCGCACGAGCACGTTGGAGCAATAGTCGACATTTGATTGATGGTACGTTTCGATAACGCGGTCAACCGTCTCGGGATCGATCAATGGGCAATCTCCGGTGGTTTCCACGATCAGATCAATTCCGTGATGCTGTGCGGCTTCCAAGACCCGTGAAAGAACGTCATCCTCGCTACCTCGGTAGAAATCGACGCCTACACTTTCAGCGAGCTCCACAATTTCGTCGTCTACGGTTTTGCTAGTCGTCGCTACGATGATTTTATCGATGTTTGGCACGCGCTTGAGCCGTTCGATCATCAAGGCCAGCATCGGTTTTCCCACGGCCTTTTTGAGAACTTTTCCCGGCAATCGAGAGGAACTCATGCGAGCTTGAATGGTAATGGCAGTCGTCATTCGTAACCTATGGATGTTATGCGTGCTCAAGCACGATAGCGAGGACTTCAACAAGCCAGTGTGCATCTTGCGTCGGTCATGCCGGCGACCAGGAGTAGGCGAGGAAACTCGGTTTAGTATTTCTGAGGTGAGCGCGAAGTTGTCTTTGAACAGCCTTGTAGCTTCCGTTAAGTGGATTTCTGCCCCAGTAATGCCGTAAGCGGGCTTTGCTGCAGCACTTCGAAGTAGGCCTCGCCCGGCGTCTGCCGGTCAAGGCGCGAATGGGGCATCCTGATGTTATAGGAGCCATCGACGCATCCGGCCGATTGAGCTCCGTGCCTCTGGGGCGCTGGCGTCTCGCAATGATCATCTCCTCATATTTGATTGTCCGCCCGTCCGCCAGATGCTTTTGATCTCGTTCTTCATCAAAAGGCAACTTAAGGCGACATGGGTGAGCCGGGAGACCCAGTCGTGTTGGATGCCTCGGGGCTCCCATATCGGGCTTTTGCTACGCACTTGATGCAGAAGGCCGCATCAAGTGTGATCGACATGCGCGGTCGGCAATAGCCTAGCCCTCCGGGGCGCGCCAAAAAATCTTGGCGTGCAGGGGTTTTCACGTCAATCGGGGGAGAGGCCCTGCATAAGGTGTCTCGTCGCAAGCCAGACGTCTAACCAGTCCGCAAAATCTTCGATGAAGTTCATGCAGCGCTAACTGACGCCCGGTTTGCGGATGATGAAATCACTCATAACTAACACGTCAATGCCTGTACCGCCAAAGCACCGCAATGCTTGGGCAGGCGTGCAAACTATCGGCTCGCCTTGAACATTGAAAGAGGTATTGAGCATGATTGGGTGGCCGGTTAAGCGACCAAATTCTTCCAGTAGCGCATGAAAGCGAGGGTTGGATTCCCGCAACACAGTCTGGGGGCGAGCTGTACCGTCGACATGCACAACCGCCGGGATAAGGGGCTTCATATCCTCACGTACCGGAAATGCGAGTATCATGAAGTTCGATGCGTGATCGTTGTCAAAATATCGATGAAAGGCTTCGATCGGAAGGGACGGACAGAAAGGTCGCCAGTCCTCACGGTGTTTGACCTCGACGTTGATCTTACGACGCATGTCGAGGATAAGGGGATTAGCCAGGATCGATCTCGCGCCAAGAGCTCGAGCCCCGACCTCCATCCGCCCCTGCATCCAGCCGACGATGAGGCCATCCCGTATAAATCGAGCAGTCTCCGAGATGACGTCGTTCGAGCGATGGAATGGTAGCTTAGCCTCCCTGATTGATCTAACGATATCTTCGTCGTCAAACTCCGGCCCCCAGTAAGCATGGGTCATTGGAGTAAACTCATCGACCCCAGCGCGTCGAGCTAGGAGGTAGGCAGCGCCGAGGGCTGTGCCGTTGTCTGATGACGCGGGCTGTACGAAGATGCGATCCACTTCAGGCAGTTCAGCGAGCTTGCCGTTCATTTTGCAATTCATCGCGACACCACCAGCGAGGCACAAATTTGCCGATCCAGCCTTACTAATAAGATGACGGACGAGGGCGCTCGCGGTTAGCTCGAGTCGATGCTGAACATTAAAAGCAACGTCCTTATGATAATCAGTAATGGGCTGGCCCCTTAAGCGCGGTGGACCAAAAAGATCCACTAGAGCATCGGTGAACCGATGCCCGTAGCTGCGCCTGCCAGCGTAGCGCATGCGAGGATTAACCTGATAAGACCCATTTTCGGGGTCAACATTAAGTACCTGTTCCAGGCGCTGCTGCAAATCCTCCGAGTAGCTGCCATAGGGGGCCAACCCCATTAGCTTGCCTTCCTCCTCGTAGGCCTTGAATCCGAGATATTCGGTGAATGACGCGTAATAACCACCAAGGGTATCAGGCAGAAGCATGCTCTCGATGTACTCGATTTCTTTGCCTAAGCCCTTCCACAGAACCGTCGTAAACTGCTCACCGCTACCGTCGATCGTCAGGATAGAGGCGTCACCAAAGTTGGCGGGAAAGTATGCACTTGCTGCGTGGCACAAATGATGAGCCAGGAACTCGATGCGCTCCGGCTTAATATATTGCCCCCTCAGAGCCAACTGCTGGCATAACTCGGTGCGTACCCTGTTTGGATGAAAAAGCCAGATAAGGGATTTCTCGTAATTAGCGTTGTATTCGTCCGCCGGCAGGTTGCGCGTCTCACGTACTTGGTCGAAGAAATCCGGCATAGTTGCCACGTACTCAGGACTGTTCCATGCGAAGCCGATGCCGTCCACCTCGTGGATTTGCAGGCCACCCTTCTCCAAACAATAAAGTATGGAAGCAATTGGTAGTGTGGGAGCCATCTTGATCCGATTGAACCGCTCCTCCTCTGCGAACGCAACGATCTCCCCATCGCAAACGAGTGCCGCCGCTGAATTCAGACCGTAGCCGAATAATCCGAGATAGAATCCCATGAGTTGAACCTGTCGATTGAACTAGAAACTTAAACGATCTCGCGAATAACCATAAACGCCTCTGCTGCCGTCAACCCCGCCGTAGAGCCTCGGAGTTTGGCGAGCGCAGTGACCGCATCGTGTGATCGGGGGTGCGGGAAATGTCTCATCTCGCACTCGTAAGCGGCGAGCGCGCGCAGTTTCGCTTCGAACACGTGGGCGATGTCAACGAAACGCTGCGGCCGAAAGCCCCCACTTTGCTCGTCAAAGTTCCACTCCGTGCTCGACAAGACCTCAAAGCTGTAGATATTCCGCACCGATGCGCCTGGGAGGGGACGGCAAGCGGTTAGCACGGCCTGATGAACGCGCTGGTGATCAACGTTCAAGTCCCACGCGTGGTGAGTGTACACGGTCCGGGGTTGCACTTCGGCGACAAGTCGTTCTACAACCTTCGCAAGATCCAAGGTGGCAACTTGGTCGCACCGGTTGTCGGGGAAGCGAAAGAAGGAGGGTTCTTGGAGACCAAGGATTTTTGCGGCACGTCGGGCGGCGTTCTCGCGCACCTTGATCTCCCTAATTCTCATCTCGGGTTGGTAGCTGGCATCTCGGCTCGTGATGCCGTCGGCCAAGACCGCCAAGTGGACGGAATCGCCTGCGGTCGTATGACACTTGAGCGTGCCGCCGCAGCCGAGAACTTCATCGTCCGCGTGAGCCACAATAGCGAGTATCTTCGACGACATCGAAATTTTATCCAACTCTGACACGGGTCGAGCTGTTGTGTCCGCGTAAACTTCCGATGACTACATGCGCAGTGCGTTGACTTTTGTCAACAAGCCGGTCTTCGCCGGCACGCGTGGCACAGTAGCTAACACGGGCTAGCCCATAGGAATTTGCAGACGATCCAGCTGAGCTTCGCGGAAGAGTCACGCAACAAGTCCTGAACGGCAAAATCCGAGGCGTCCAGAGAGAGGCTCTGGGTATCACTAGTACGCTCGAACGCCTTCTGCGGCGGATATCCGAGTGTTCAAGGCCCCTTGATGGTCTGGACCAAGGAACTAGGGCGCGGACTAATAAGCGAGCAGCCATAAGCGAATGCAGGCCAGCTTAATGCTCGATGCCTTTTCGATTACATTCGCGAGAACGTAATCCCTATTGAGGGTTTCAGTTAGCAGTCTACTTACCGCTTCGCCTTCAGAGAGGTGCCACAGATCCTTCTTTTTGAGGATAAAACCTGGCCTCGTAGACGGGATTTTTCAACTCGCCCTCGGCAGTGGCATGACGCCCGACGACAGCGGTGAGCAGGTAGGGCTTTACTATATTTGAGGGATGGGTCGCTAATCTTGGCGGATATTGCGCTACAAACCAATATCCGATGTGATCGGAAAGAAGGAATACTGGCCTTTTTTTTGGTAATTCTGGATACCTGAGGGAGTGTTGCCATGTCGTCGTATGCACATCTTACCAGCGGCGAAAGGTCGGAAATTGCCGTATTGGCTGCCGCCGGTCACTCGCTCGGAGCGATTACCAGATTGCTTGGTCGGGCCAAATCGACACTCAGCCCCGAACTGGAAGGCAATCGGCTGCCCCGGGGGTCGCTATTCGCCCTGTCATGCAGACGGGGCTTATCCGTCGTGCAGACAGCGTGCAGAGGCAAGCAGAGCAGATGAGGCGCTCGGGTCCCTCTGTCCGCCATTGTCTGGCCAAAGGCTGGTTAGACCCTCAAGAACCGCGCTCTGCTAAAACTACTACCTGCCTATCCACTTGGGAGCCGAGACCGGAGCCTTCATTGCCGTTAAAATCGCCCGGCGATATCACGAGAGCCTGAGCAACCTCACACGGTCGTGGTGTACATCGTGGCCAGGACAATGCCCATCGAAAGAATCAAACCACAGAGCACCGGCAAACGGCGCGTGGTATGTCGTCATCAGCTCGCATAAAGTCAACAGGCAGGCAAGCCAGATACTCTTTTAGATAAATAAGCCCGCTCTTCCAGAAGCTGTGACGACGCGCAGCGCTACGTCAAATTTTTTTCGACAGGATAGATGAGATGTGCTTCTTGCAGAAGGCCTGGTTTCGGTCCCAATTGTTAGACTACACTGCATCGGAAGGAGTTTCCTCAAATTGGAGTTGCCCTCGTGACCTTAGTTGAACCGCCAAACGTTCCCAATGATTTTGGGGGTAGCGTCGACATGCTGGCAGAAAACTCAGTACTGCTGACGGGAGGCTCTGGATCCTTTGGTCGACACTTTGTCGCTATGGTGCTGGAGAGCTGCGCGCCGAAGCGTTTGGTCGTGTTTTCGCGGGACGAGTTGAAACAATACGAAATGGAGCAAGAATTACGCGCGAAAGGACTAGACTTGGATCGTGTCCGCTTCTTTCTGGGCGATGTCCGTGACGAACGCCGACTTGAGATGGCGTTCAGTGGAATAGACACGGTGATTCATGCGGCGGCGCTCAAACAAGTCCCTGCAGCGGAGTACAACCCCTTCGAGTGTATCCATACCAATGTTATCGGCGCGGAAAATGTCGTGAGGGCCGCCCTGAGAACTCGGGTAGAGAGGGTCATTGCGCTCTCAACGGACAAGGCATGTAGTCCCATCAGTCTTTACGGTGCGAGCAAACTTGCGTCTGACAAAATATTTAGAGCGGCAAACAACTTAAGCGGCGAAGGCGGTTGTCGGTTTTCGGTTGTCCGCTACGGCAATGTCATGGGCTCGCGAGGCAGCGTCGTGCCATATTATAGGGAGCTACTGAAACGTAACGCCGAAGCATTGCCTATCACGGATCCAAGGATGACCCGATTTTGGATTTCCCTTAGCCAGGGCGTTTCGTTCGTCCTGTCGTGTCTCAAATCGATGAAGGGGGGAGAACTCTTTGTTCCAAAAATACCCAGTATTCGGGTAGTGGACCTCGCGGAGGCAATGGCGCCGGGGCTGCGCCGGAAAATCATTGGAATTCGTCCAGGCGAGAAGCTGCACGAATCAATGATCACTGAGGATGATGCTCGCAATACCGTCGAGCTCAAGGATCGCTACGTTATTTTGCCATTTATGCTTAAAGACCATCCTGGAGATTTCGACGACTACGGCCAGGGATACCTAGCGGAGGAATTCAGATACTCGTCCGACACTAACACCGAGTGGTTAAGCGTAGCGCAAATTCGCGATTGGCTCGATTGCCGATGAGCGCGCCGCATGAGTTCCATCTGCCCTATGGTCGACATTCGGTCGATGAGACGGATATTGCCGCGGTTGTAGAAGTTCTGCGCTCGGATTGGCTGACCAAAGGTCCAGTTGTGGAAAAATTTGAGCGGGCATTTGCCCGCCGGGTGGAGGCAGAAGCGGCAGTCGCCTGTGCGAATGGTACAGCCGCTCTCCATCTTGCCTCGCTCGCTGTAGGTTGCGCATCGGACAGTTGGGTGGTTGTTCCCGCGATAACTTTCCTCGCGACCGCCAACGCGCCGCGGCTCACCGGAGCGGAGATCGCCTTTGCCGATGTGGATCCAGAGACCGGCTTGATGATGCCGATGCATTGTAAGGCAGCTCTCGAAAGTCGGCGAGAAGCTAACAGCGCGCGAGCTGTCTTTCCCGTTGATCTGAACGGCCAGTGTGGTGATCCTGTCGGGTTACGGAAGCTTTGTGACCACTACGGCATTCGTATAGTGGAAGACGCCTGCCACGCGCTGGGAGCGAGATATCAGACCGGTACGGAAAAATCTGCGGTCGGAGACGGCGCATATGCTGACTTGACTACATTTTCCTTCCATCCGGTCAAAGCGATTGCGAGCGGGGAAGGTGGTATGATCAGCGGTCGCAGTGGAGAGCTTTTGTCGCGTGTGCGCCGCTTGCGCGACCATGGCATTGTTCGTGACGCTTCATCATTCGAAGACCGCGACCAAGCTTTTGAAAGAAATCACGAATCCTGCCCATGGTATTACGAAATGCCCGAGGTTGGCTTGAATTACCGGCTTTCTGACATTCTATGTGCTTTGGGCTTGAGTTCAACTCAGCCGGCTTGGGCTATTTAATCAACGTCGGGCTGATTTGGCTGAGCAGTATCGAAGAGCACTAGCGGATTTGATACCGGCAGTTCGACCGTTACCGACGGTTCGGACTTGTCAGCCCGCTTGGCATCTATTTGTCGTACTGATCGATTTCAAAGCGATCGGAATGACCCGAAGTGCCCTGATGCGAGCCCTTATGGCCAAAGGTATTGGCAGTCAGGTGCACTATATACCATTATATCGTCAGCCCTATTACCGGCGGCGGTATGGTGACCTCAGACTGCCGGGCGCTGAAGCCTATTATGATCGGTGTCTGTCGCTTCCCCTCTTTCCTGATATGACCGAGAACGATGTCAATCGTGTCGTCACGGCGCTCCGCGAAGTGATAGCGCGCCCAAACTCTGCATAAGGGGCGATTTCAGCTTGTGGACCTGTTGATCCAGAACGCGGTAGCCGAAGCGATCCAGGCGCTTGCAAGGAAGTAGCGGGCAAGCTTCTCGTAGCCGTCAATGCTCACGATCTCGGATCGTTAGGTCGCTCCGGGGTAGCCGGACGTGCCAAACATTGTGATAGCCAATCGGTACCGCAGGACATCACGGCTAGACTTGGAGTGAGAGAAAGCCGTCCGTCATCCGTAACGAGGTGACGGAAAGAACCCACGAGATGGCCTTGCCGAATTTCGGCTTGAGCAAGCCTGACGATGCAGTGGCCCTCCAAAATCAGAGCCATCCGCTTCGTTTCGCTACTGGCCTTATCAGCCCCGCGCCAAGCGCGAGCAAGCCGCAGGAGTTCGGCATGGATGGCTTGTCTCCGTTCGGGATCGTTGTTGAACGTGAGTGACTCTGAGTGATATCGATAACGATAGACCCGATCGCGGATAGGGACTGTGGTCATGTGGGCCTCGTAACAGCGTGCCAGGAAATCCCGATCCGCTACGAAACTATATTGGAGATTGAAGGGTCCTATACTGGCGAGCGCTCTGCGGCGAAAGAACCGCGCATTTAGAACGCTTGATCCGATGAGTGCCGCCCGCGGGCTAAGCCGCTGGGATGCTTCGTCATCGTAGATCTCGAGCGTGCAAAGGCCGTCAGTCAGCGTTGCGGTGCCGCAGACTGCGTCCGCTGCTGGGTTGCGCGAGAAGGCCTGCTCGACTGCAGCAAAGGCGCCTGGCTCGTATAAATCGTCGGAATTCAGGATCCCAACGATGTCGCCTGTTGCTTTCGCCAGTCCCTTGTTGAAGGCATGATACAGGCCTTTATCTGGGCCTTTAAGCAGCGTGATATTAGGAAGCGACTGAATTACGTCCACTGTACCGTCCGTGGACCCGCCATCGGCGACAATAATCTGCACATCGACGGATTGGGCATATACGCTGTCGATTGCGCGAAGTAGCATCTCCTTGCGATTCAGCGTAGCCATAATAATGGAGAAACAACAAGACATGTTAATCACGTGGGCTGTGTTGGACGGATCCCAGCCCCGCCTGTTATCGAGAATAGAAAGCCCTTTATGCTGCTTTGTCGCGACATTACATCAGTTATCGTTATCAACGGCAGCCCGAATACGGCATTCGCCAGCCGCAAGGTCCTCAGGAGGTAAGTGCTTGTCGCCGCGTCAGGCAAATGGTACGCGACGAAGCGTCGGTCACGCCTGTGGTGCTCTCCTGAATCGGATCCACTGAAGTTCAGAATTTTGCGGCCGCATTCCTTCGCGTCTTGATGGCATTTGAATGTGCGGGGCTTATAAAGATGATCGGAATTCGGTATGCTTACAACATCGTCGCGTGCCGCCAATTATGCCTTTGCTAAACGTGTTGTACAAACTCGGATCGGGTCTTGATCAACTTCACCCGCGGCTTTTCGTCTCTGTAGCAAGCGTTGTAGCATGCGCGTGTCGATTAAGAGAGATCGTAATAGCCCATCCCGTCCTATTTATACCAACTCTAGAAAAGCTGCGACTATGACTTCAGTGACCGCCATTATCCCGGTTTTCAATCGTTCCGCTACGGTCAATCGTGCGATTGATAGCGCTCTTAGCCAGGAGCTACCCCAAGATGTGAACCTCGACATAATTGTCGTCGATGATGGTTCTAGCGATGCGCTAGACAAGGTTCTGCGAAACTACGGAGGGAAGGTTGCCTGTATCCGTCATGAACGCAACCGGGGTGCCGCCGCCGCCCGTAACACGGGCATTCAGGCCGCGAATGGAGATTTTATAGCTTTTCTAGATTCAGATGACATGTGGCTGCCCTCTAAGACGGCTGTGCAATTGTCAGAGCTGCAGGCGGCTCAGTGGCGTGCAAGCTGTACGGCTTATTTTCTTCAGCGATCGCCAGGTCAAGAGCGGACCTCACCGTTCTATACAATCGGTTCACTAGGCGTCTCTGACCTTGCGTGGGGATGCTTCGTGAGCCCGGGCTCGACGCTGATCTGTCGCAGATCGGTCTTCGCCGAGATCGGGATGTTCGACGCATCTTTGCGGCGTCTCGAAGATTGGGACTGGCTTCTTCGGCTCGCCCGGCAATATGTCCTGGGCTTCACGAGGCAGCCCCTGGCGCGGATTGCAGCCTCAGAGCATTGTACAGCCAGCGCCGTCTTGCATGCGCTTGAGATAATTCGCTCCACTCATTTAAGAACTCTTGGCCACAAAGATCAGAGACGCTTCCTTGCTGGAATCGATTTTGAACGCGCGGCGGCTCTTAGTCGGAGTGGCTCAAAGCTCGCTGCTGTGCCGCTACTACTGCGGTCGATTCTGCGCTCGCCGTTTCGGCACGTTGCCCTAGCAGCCGCATTACACAATAGAACCAGCAAGGCTATTGAGCGCTCCACAAGGCAGTGAAGCAACCGATTATCACGGCGGGTGACTAGCGTCTGGCCTACGAAAGATCTTTAATGAGTTGCAGCGAGTCGGATGCGGCGAGAAGGCAAGCGCCGCGAGAAGTGTTGCCCTGATGGGGAAAGCGCGTGGCAGAACGCGACTGAAGCGGCTAGGTTCGTCTTGAATAGCGTCTTTGGGCGCCACCTCCCGCTTGGGTTCGACAAGAACAGCGTAGATATGCACATTGGCCCGGTGCTTTACTGTCAATGTTCGCGAGGCGGAGCTTGGTGTTAGTCCAACCTTTTTCTTCCATATTACGAAATGCATAGGCTCAAGCAGATGTGAGTCTAGCGGGCGTTAGCAGTATCGTCTGCTAATGCAGAGATACGGTGGCCAGTTAGGACCCACAAGATAGCTCCGGCTACCCCGACCACGAACATCGCAAATCCAATTATAAGCGAGACAATCAGTCCATCGCTTTGATAAAGCCCGGCATAACCGAACGCCACAACCATCAAGCCCTCGCGGACTCCCCAGCCCGCAATTGAAATCGGGATAATCGAAATGAGCATGACAGGTGGTACCAGAATTAGTGCATCTGCAAAGCTGAGCGGAGCAGCAACGGATTTCGCGGCGCCCCATGCTGCCACGACCGTAAGGAGGTGAATCCAAATGGAAAGGGCGCTGATGGTGAACGCCGCGCGCGTTGACTGGCATAACTGCAACAAGACTTTAGCAACTCCGGCAACGTGACGTGTGATCCACCAGCGGTCAGCCAGCGCTTCCGGTACCAAAGCGAGAGCAGCAAAGCCGAGCCCCGCGGCAATCCCACCGATCCCAAGCGTGACAAGAGCTATGCGTCCTACCGGATCTTTGATCAGGACGAGCGACCAGGGCAGGCAGATGGCAACGAGAACTACCAAGAAGAACAAGCCCACGCCACGGTCGACCAAAACCGAATAGGATGCGATCCTCCATCCGGCGCCACAACGCGCCAGAAGATAGACACGTGCGGCATCGCCGCCAACGGTCGATGGTAGCGTCTGATTAAAGAACCAGCCCACCATTGTATAGTAGTACGTGTTCTTAAATGTGATAGGCGCCCCGCATTTGACGATTACGTATTGCCAGCGAACGGCAGCGACGAACGTCTGCAGCGCAAGCGCCGCAATTACAAACACTACCCAGCCCAAATCGAGGCGGTTTAAGCGCTGCGCAGCGGCTCCAAAGTCTACTGTTCGCAGACATACGTAGAGAAGCGCGACGGAGATCGCCGCCTTGGCAAGTAAGGCAAGCGACCGGCGCGTAAAATGTGCAGCTCTGCCTGTGGGGCTCTTGGTGGAGGCCAGCTCATCAGTTCCTTTATGTGCTTCGGCTCGTGGAAGAAATATTTAAGCTACTGGTGCGTAATGCGGCAAAGGAAGCGCCGCAAGGGCCACCACCTTGTTGACTGGCAATGAGCGGACCAGCTACCGCTCGACAGTCTGATCCCCGGTGCGTCCATAGCGATCTTCGAAGCGGACGATGTCGTCCTCACCGAGATAGCTGCCAGACTGCACCTCGATGATGCTCAAAGGAACCTTTCCGGGATTCTCAAGCCGGTGGGTAGTGCCGATCGAGATATAGGTCGACTCGTTCTCCGAGAGCAGCCTCTCTTTATTGCCAACCGTCACGCGCGCGGTTCCGCGAACCACCACCCAATGCTCCGCCCGGTGGTGGTGCATTTGCAGCGACAGGGAACCACCGGGCTTTACCATGAGATGCTTGACCTGATAGCGGTCGCCTGCCTCGATTGATTCATAGAATCCCCAAGGCCGGTGTACGCGAGCGTGCACCGCGTGCTCCGACCGGCCGCGTTCCTGCAACTTCGCGACCACTGTTCGTACATCTTGCACGCGACCTCGATCGGCAACCATCACGGCATCACCTGTGTCGACGATAACGAGATCCCGGACACCGAGCGTCGCGATGAGCCTACTATCACTTCTTATATAGGTATCGGCAGTATCAACGGTGATGACATCACCGCTGATAACGTTTCCGTCCAAATCCTTGGCCCCTAATTCCCAGAAGGCTCCCCAGGAGCCAATGTCGCTCCAGCCAATGTCGAGGGGGACTACCACCGCCTTTCGCGTCCTTTCCATGAGGGCGATGTCAATCGGCTCCGAGGGACAGCTCTCGAATTTCGCCTGATCGAGCCTGAGGAAGTCAAGGTCGCGGTAACTCTGTGACATTGCCTCGCGACTCCTTGCGAGGATTTTGGGGCAATGGGTCTGCATCTCTTCGGCAAGCACGTCGGCGCGGGCCATGAAGATGCCGCTGTTCCAGTAGTAGTTTCCATTAGCAAGGAACTCGGTCGCCTTTTCGAGACTTGGCTTCTCCCAAAACCGCGCCACTGCGAAAGTGGCACCGTGGTCGGGACTCACACCGCGCTCGATATAGCCGTAACCCACCTCCGGTGATTTGGGGCTAATGCCGAAGGTCACCACATAACCTGCAGCAGCCTGTGCGGCGCCGGCAGCCACGGCGTTCCTGAAGCCTTCGACGTCAGTGATGTGATGATCGGCAGGGATCAGCAGTAATATTCCATCCGACTCAACATCGCCTACGACCTTGGTGGCGACAGCCGCTGCAGCCGCGGTGTTGCGGCCGACCGGCTCGAGCACATGGATGAGCGGCTTGATGCCGAGCTCCTGGAGTTGAGCCGCAATGATGAATCGATGATCAGCATTGGAAATGATCACAGGAGCGGCGAACTGGTCGCTACCGTTTAGCCGGAGCAGCGTGTCCTGCAAGAGCGAGCGGGTGGAAAGAAAGGGCATGAGCTGCTTTGGCATTTGCGAGCGGGACACTGGCCAAAGCCGACTTCCCGTGCCTCCCGAAAGCACGACTGGATAAATTCTGCTCATAGGTCCCCTTTAGCTCCAGCGAACGAACGCCACTGCCCTGCTGGCAGGTGCTAGCCTTCCTCTGGCACAGAACAAGCTTACATCTCAAGCCCGCAATTGATGAGGGGCCAGGTGACTTTTCGGTGCGTGACAAGGCTGGCCGGCCGTTGCTAGAGTGACTGCTCATTTCTCGACTGAGACAAGCTAGACAAATGTACATTAGCTCCGGTGCGCTACGTTCGATATTCCGCAGGGTCGACAGCGGCGTCCGTCCAACGTTTTTCTTTCATATTCCGAAATGCGCCGGATCAAGTATATGGGAGTTGATCTTCGACATTTACGGCTTCTTCAATGTGTATGTTGTCAGCACAGAACGTGAGCAAGCCAAATTGCGTGCCATGTCTCCCTCCCGTAGGCGGAGCTACTCGGCACTTGGTGGGCATGGGTTCTTGAATAATTACCAAAAGATACTTGACCTCAGTGGGCATCACAAGATCGCCCTATTCCGGGACCCCCTGGACCGACTGATTTCTGAATATAATTTCATAAGGCGCAAGAAGGGCCACTTCCTCCATGACCGCGTCTCTAGGCAGTCTTTTCCGGAGTTCGTGAGCGCGGGATGGCGCAATACGCAGGTTCACCTGCTTACCGGCAGCGAGGATGATCTCGATGGAGCCATAGAGTTGGTGAAAGATTTCTTTGATGATTGGGCAATCATTGATGACTTACCCGCACTGACGGCCCGCCTCTACCGCATGGCCGGCAGGACGCCGCGTCCCAATGAGCACAAGAATAAGGCCTCGGACGGTGGCTATGTTCGTATCGAGCGCTCGCCGCAGCTTCTCAACCTTATGGAGGAGCATCAGGGTTATGATCTCAAGCTGTTTGACTACCTTAGAACTGTCCAGGCGGCGCGGTGACGATGCGTTTACTCCGAGCTTTTCACCCCGCTGCTAGTGTAACGGACTATTGTTCCACGACCCTCATGCCCTAAATATTGTTTCAGAAACCGCTCTTAAGTCTTTGGCTTTGGTAATAGCGCAACCATGTCGAGCAAGATTACAGCGCCAAACAAAGAGCCCGGCTGCCGCGGCGCTTGTTCAGTCCGCAAGACCCAATTCTTTCGTCATCCTTCTATGGCAGAGAGACTATCCTCTCGCGCTTCCATAGGACAGCACGGCCATACCTCCGGCATTGGTCGCCAGGACGCCGCCAATTTGACAGCTTCCTTCCGAGGCGAGGCGCAAGGGAAAGAACCTGCCTGCGCTCTCCGCGAACTGCTGCGCTATTGCAAGTGTGAGCCCGGCCTCGACCGCCATGGTGCTAGAGGCAAGGTCGATGTCACGCACGTGGGTGAGACGCTGAAGTGAAACGACCACCTGGTGGCCGCTCTCGTCCGGAATCTGGGCACCGACCAAACCGGTGTTGCCGCCTTGCGGCACGATGGCCGTGTGCGTCTCGTTGGCGCATTTCAGGATGCGCGAGACCTCTTCCGTCGAGCCGGCCTTCAGCACGAGGGCAGCTTTGCCGCGATAGCGGTCACGCCATTCCGTGAGGTAAGGCGCCATGTCAGCCTCACCACGGATCACATGCTCCTCGCCCACGATGCGCGTCAAAGCGGAGAGGGTATGGGAGCTTGACTTCTCGCTCATGAGTAATGCTTAAACGCCAATGGAACGCGAGTCCCTACAGTGGTTCGACTGGCGTTCTTCGATTGTGGCACCCAACGGACAGTAAAGATGAGGTACTTCCTGGGGGATAGCAGGGCAAGAGCTAAGGAGCCGTTTAGTCCGACCCGCCGAGCTTGGGCCCTTTGGGGCGACAATGAATTGGCGTTTGTGCGGTGCCGCCATCTACCGCAGGCGGCAGCGGTGATGTCCTTGTCCGCGGAGATTGACGGCTCTATTAAGGGGGACCTTTTAGAGGTTCTAATCACTTGTTCAGCGACAGTACAGGGAGTTACCGGTGAAAATCTGTATGATCGGTGCAGGCTATGTCGGCCTGGTCTCGGCAGCATGCTTCTCTGACTTTGGTTGGGATGTAGCCTGCGTTGACAAAGACGAACAACGTGTCGCCGAGCTGAAGCGCGGCAAGACACCGATCTACGAGCCCGGGCTTGACGATCTCGTTGCACGCAATGTCGCCGCAGGACGCATGAACTTTTCGGCGACACTCCCCGAAGCCGTTCGCGGCGCTGACGTGGTCTTTTTGGCGGTGGGCACGCCCATTCGCCGCGGTGATGGCTATGCCGATCTCACTTATGTGTTCGAGGCGTTGAATGAACTCGCGCCTTGTTTAGAATCCGGCGCCGTGATCGCCACGAAGTCGACGGTGCCCGTGGGCACAGGCAGGGAGATCGAGCGTCGTCTGAGAGCGCTCCGGCCCGACATCGAATTTGCCGTGTGCTCCAACCCTGAGTTCCTACGCGAAGGTTCCGCAATTCGTGACTTCACGCATCCCGATCGCGTCCTTGTGGGCTGCGATGGCGGGCGTGGACGCGACGTCATGGAGCGGCTCTACCAACCCCTCGCGTTGCGCAAAGCGCCCATCATGTTCGTCAGCCGGGAGTTTGCCGAACTGGCCAAGTATGCCTCAAATGCATTTCTTGCCATGAAGATCACCTTTATCAACGAAGTCGCGGATCTGTGCGAGATAGTGAGCGCGGACGTCGGAGAAGTTGCGAGTGCCATGGGTGCCGACGGCCGCATTGGCTCCAAATTTCTTCACGCCGGCCCCGGCTATGGCGGTTCCTGTTTCCCGAAGGACGTGAG
This sequence comes from uncultured Alphaproteobacteria bacterium, assembly GCA_963825655.1. Classification (GTDB taxonomy): domain Bacteria; phylum Pseudomonadota; class Alphaproteobacteria; order Rhizobiales; family Methyloligellaceae; genus Methyloceanibacter. Next base: position 18,564 of record CAWGTS010000005.1, on the reverse strand, counting down.
CGCACTCGTCAGAACCGCCCGCGAGGCGAAGTCGCCGATCTCCCTGGTCGAGCAGGTCGAGAAGGTGAACTTGGAGCGCAAAATTGCCATGGCCAGCCGCATCGAGGCTGCAGCTGGCGGCTCCGTGGATGGCAAGACGATAGCCGTGCTCGGCGTGACCTTTAAGCCGAATACCGACGATATGCGCGAAGCGCCAAGCCTTGTGATCCTGCCGATGCTCCAGGCGAGGGGCGCCACCGTCCACGCCTGCGATCCCCAGGGACGCACTAACGCAGAGGCCCAGCTTCCGGACGTGGCATGGTTTTCGAATTCGCTCGAGACCGCCGAGGGAACTGATGTTCTTGTAGTGCTCACGGAGTGGAACGAATTCCGCGCACTCGATCTCAAGCAAGTCCGCAAAGCTATGCGCGGCAATATTCTCGTGGATCTCCGAAATGTCTATTCGCCAGAGCAGGCTGAAGCGGCGGGCTTCGCCTATACCGGCATCGGCCGTGCTCGCTGATGTGCCGGAGCCAAGCGGCTTGAGGTCTTCGCTCCCTACAAGGGCTACGATGAGCCAGAAATCCTTCCCTCCTCAAATCAAGGGTCAAGCGGGCTCTATTGCGCAAATCAACAGGTCCGCAGCTCCATCGGTGGACCCAAGATCGGATACAAGCCCGAAAGAGCGGCGCTCTAGCCCGGACCGGCAGGGCTAGAAACAGGAGCAGGATGCGCAGCCGAAACACGCGTCGCATCATCGCGCTCCGGCACTTCATCTTGGTTGTTCGGCGCGTAAAAGACGTGTCTGCCGATTGGCTGTCCTTTTCTGCGCGCCCACAATGGCAGGGAACCGCCCCGCCTTTGCCGAACAACGACCGGATTGAGAAAGTGCGTGGCGCCAGCGGTAGGATCCGGCAAGTCTCCCGCAAGAACAGCGTCCGCTATTCTTGCAGCCTTCTGGAAGCGCGGGTCGAACGGATGAAGTTTTTCCAGCTCTTCCCGCCGGGTCATCCAGGGCTCGAACTGCCACGGGGATGTAACCACATCTTCGACGCTGTTTCCCCATTTGCCGCTACGCACTCGATTGAGAACCACATGGGCAACTGCGGCTTTGCCGAGCTCGCTTTCACCTCCGGCCTCGAAGGCGATGGTCCTGATCAGGTAATCACGAGCCTTTGGGCTATGAGGCGGATACGCAATGGTCGCATGGGCGAGCTTCGGTAGCGACTCTTTCGCCTTGAGCGACGCTTTCTTGAGCTGCATGATTTGAGACTTAGCCTGGTCCAGCTGCTTCTCAAGCGCTTCACGTGCTTGCTGACCCCTCTCCAGCGCTGCTTTCAGATTTGTGGTCTGCCTCTTGTATCCCTCAGCCTCTGACGTCGCTTGCAACGACGCCTGATGGTGCGCTTTCAACTCGGCTTCCATCGTTTTCAGGCGATGCCTCAGCTCACCGACCTTTGATTCCGATTTCGCGGCGGACGCTTCAGCTTGCTCCGCTGTACGTTTTGCATTCTCGAGTTTGCTTAAAAGCGCTTCAAGTCCAGCAAGCCGACGCTCAAGCAATCGGATTGCGTTGGAGCTACTGTTCACTCGGTCGACTTGCGACGCCGCCTGCTGCAAAAAGTTCTGTAGCTTTTTGCGCTCGGCGTTGGCCTGGCTGAGTTGTGCTTGGAAATGGGCGGCGGTTTCTGTGCATGACTTGCGCAACTCCAAAACCAGGACTAGTGGCCGTGCTAACCTGACTCCCGACGGAATTTTTGTGGAAGACACCAATGGCCTACGAAATGACCGAGGGCGGCGTGGTGCTCTGGCAGTACCTAAACTACAATTCCGAGACAGGAAAATCCGGACGGCTAACCTGGAGCAGCTTGATCACGGACTTGTCCCCAAAGACTAAGAAGGCCTGCGCCTCAGCAAACTGCGCTTCGAACTAGTGGATAGCGCTGGCCAGGGCATCTCTCGCGGCGATGCCATCCGCAAGTAGTGCTACGGTCAAGCTAAGCGCAGGTCTCATTTAGCTGGCGGAGGTCAACAATATCTCGGGACAGGACGGGGGTTTGGGATGTTCGGGAAAGACTGGAGCTTACAGGGAGGCGACCCGCGAAGAGCTTAAGTTTCGGCTATGCTTAGACCAATGGCAATCCATGCTTCTACACGTTGAAGTAATGTGGCGCATAATCGACTGTAGTACTAGCCCTTGGCGCATCGCTATAACGTCGGGAGGACTGCGACCAAGAGCGTTTCAGGCTCTGCCGGGAATTGGCCGATTAGATGTCGTTTGAGATGACCAAAACGGGTGAGCATTGCTACAATCCCGGCTTCCGGCAAACCCCGCCGTTTGCTATGATTTTTGCCCTCCCACAGTCATCTGGGAATGGCGGTTGTTTAAGTATCGGCTTTCAAAGAGTATGACGAATGTCCCCGGTGGTCCCGTTGCGCCTCTCAGTTGTTATTCCGGCCTTTAACGAAGAAGGCAATATCGGTCTTTTGATCGAAGAAACCTTCGCGGCCGTGCCGGATGCCGTGCTCGGGGAGGTGATCGCGGTCGACGATGCCAGCGACGACGAGACCGGGGCCGAGATTAGGGGTCTGTTCTCCACCTATCCGGCACTGCGCTATGTCAAACATGCGCAGCGCGCCGGCCAGAGCGCGGCGCTGCGGACCGGGGTTTTGGCTGCCCGCTTCCCGGCCATCGCCACGATGGATGGAGACGGCCAAAACGATCCGAAGGACATCATGCGGCTCTATGGCCGCCTTGGCGCGCTGGGGCAGCAGCCGGCGCTGGTCGGGGGCCTGCGGGCGAGCCGCAAGGATACCGGATCGAAGAAATTCGCATCGCGCTTCGCCAATTGGCTGCGGGACACGGTGCTGGCCGATGGATGTCCCGACACCGGCTGCGGTATCAAGCTCTATCACCGTGAGGCTTTTCTTGCGCTCCCCTACTTCACCAGCATGCACCGTTACCTGCCGGCCTTCTTCATTACCTACGGCCATGACGTCGTCTATGAGCCGGTGAACGATCGCCCGCGCCTGCGCGGTGAATCCAAATACACGAATCTAGGGCGGGCGATAATCGGGCTTTACGATCTTGTCGGGGTGAGCTGGTTGCGTAAGCGTACGCATATCCCGCCCGTGGCAGAGGATGCGGCCGGGGTGGCCCAAGCTGCGCGGGGGGCCGATGTCTTGGCGGTGCAAGAAATTCGAGGTTAACTCGTTAGTCAGAGAGGGGGGATGACCCTATGTCTCGGGAAGGCCTGATACAGTGGTGGCAGACGATGCCAACGGTCGAGCTCATTTGGCTTGGGCTCGGCCTTGTCGCCCAGCTCATGTTCTCCATGCGGTTTTTCTTGCAGTGGATCGCGACGGAGCGGGCTCGCGCCAGTATTATCCCGGAGACGTTCTGGTACTTCAGCTTCGCCGGCGGCGCGCTCCTGCTCGCGTATGCCATCTATCAACTCGATCCAGTCTTCATTCTTGGCCAGGCCACCGGGCTCGTGATCTACTCGCGCAACATCTACTTCATCTGGCTTGGAAAACGGGTGCCGAGCGCGGCAAGAGTCGCTTAGGCGGAAGTACTCTGGAGCGGGAGGCCCGCGTCAATCTGCTGGATGCGCTTCTGTGGCCTTGGTCCTGGCGATCTGGCGCCGGATGCGAACACCTATGGGACTTCCGTGAAGCGCTGATTGCGGCAAAGGTCCTGGACGAGTTGCTCGACCGGCTCGACCGGGTCCTATCTACCGATGGGGCGCCAGTTGCTAGTCGACATATCAAGCAAGGTGGAAACTGACTTGAAGAGTGGCGAGGCGAGACGAACTGCAGCGGGAAATGGTTCGAGCGGCGGTTCCAAATCTGGCGCGGCCCATTCGATCAGCGCGACGCGCTGTATGGGAGTGGGCTCCGCGGTCTACAAACAGTGACCCATCCGCACGCACTATCCGCCCCCAACTGTTTTTGAGGCCAAGGGGCCTGAAAATCAAAGTCGCATAGACCCATCTATTAGGCGCATCGACATGGATAAGCTCCTTAAAACCAAATTCCTTTTTAAGAGCTACGATCGTTCTAGAATGATCCTCTTCCTAGCCATGCTCACTTCATTTATCTCGGTTGGATTTTTTGCTCCCTATTGGAACAAAGCAGTCGCAAATCTGATAGCCGGATATGAGGCGTTATTGTACAATGACACGTTATAACAAGAGTTTCGGGATCATGTCCGCGTCTCTTGATCAAGCCAAGGATCGATCACACCCACACCAGCTTCGATAAATTCGCGGGTATTCCGCGTGACAACAGTGAGACTATAGTGTGCCGCGGACGCGGCGATGAGTACATCGGGATGTGAAAACGTATAGCCGCGTTTCCGGCCCTCCTCAATTATCAACCGCCAGGAGAGCAGAATGTCCTCAGTAAGGGGCAGCTCGCGGCCATGGAACATAGGGCGCAACTTATTGTTGAGCCACCTGTTCAGATCTGTTCGCCTCGCAGCGTCAGCTAAAAGTTCGATGCCAAAACGTATTTCGGCAAAGGTGACAACGCTGAGGTAGAGACGCTCAAGTGGCTCACGCGCAATAAACGCCGAAACATTTTCATCAGGCCTCGCCCGCTTGAGCTCGGAGATGACATTCGTGTCGAGTAGATAACCGTTCACAGCTCGACATCACGAACAGGACCACGAACCTTGGCCTGCTCGATCTCAACATCACGCAGGGGTGACGACTGGAGAAGCTCCACAAGTTGCTGGCCGGAGCGTTCCCCTGACAGGCGGGCATATTCCTCCTCGGACAAGACCACGACGGTGTCGCGCCCATGCACCATCACATGCTGGGGCCCCTCGCTCTGCGCTTTACGAACGAGCTCGGAAAGCCGTGCCTTGGCATCCTGTAGCGGCCAACTTCTTGGCCTACTGGCAAGTCGAGGCCTGCGGGTCGAATTCATAGCGATCTCCTATACTAGTCAGATCAACTAGAATAAGAGGATTTTGGGTAAATGAAAGTCTTAAGTCTGCGGTCTGGTCGAACGCATATGGGAGCGGGGTGACAAGAGCAAAATCCCGGCGCAATCGGCGACCCGTGGACGCGGCGACCGTACCGGAAGACCTCGACCTCCCCGGCTTGGGCTTTCACCCGCTGACCGGCAACCTTAAAGGCCGGTACGCCGTTACAGTAACAAGGAATTGGCGCATTACGTTCGCTTGGGAGGACGGTGATGCGGTTCAAGTTAATTTCGAGGACTACCACAGTAGATGAGAGCGACAATGGCTAAGAAGACAACCACGAGGAGCCCTGCTCGCCCGCCGTCCCACCCCGGCGCCTTGCTGCGAGAGGTCGTATTGCCGGACCTTGGGGTCTCCAAGAGCGCATTTGCCGAGGCGATCAAGATGTCGCGGAACCAGCTTCACCTTATACTCACGGAAAGACAACCGATCACGCCTGAGACCGCTGTGAAGCTAGAGGCAGCGCTCGGAGGATCCGCGCGGCTATGGGTCAACATGCAAGCCGCTCACGACTTGTGGCGTGCTCAGATGTCGACCGATCTGAGTGGCATCAAGCCTCTAGAGACCGCATAACCGCGGCTTATGCCTGAGGCTTTGACGTGGACCCCGGCGAAAACAGGCGGTTGCTTTAAACTCTAGTGGCATCGTTGTGGCGTGTCGGTTACCCGCTAAGTTGGTCGTCCGTTGATCAGCTCTCAATCTTAGACGTGGCCAGTTGAGAAAGTAGCGTGGACGCCACCACGCGCCAACAACTCGGCCCTTAGAGCAGGCAGCAATCGCTAACAAGTGCCACATGGAAAAACGTAAACTTCGATCTGAAGGACCTGCGGTCTCGATGACGGGATGGTGATGCATGGGCATGTCAGACCTTATGGGCCGCTCGACCGCGGTGAGCTCTTGCGACCATCAGGTCCGCGCTCGACGACGCGGCCGCAGAGTTGAAGCCTGAAGCTAGGCTCGCTCAGGGGGCGTGGCGTCAGGCAGCAACTTCCTGCTGCTTTTGACGTATGACGATTAAGGTCATCAGCTGTTTCAAATTGCGATTGAATGAGTTCATCAGAGCCGCTTGGTAGCGCGAAAGCCTCGCCAGGCCAATCTGGAACCCTTCGCTCTGGCTCAGCCAGGTCGCCATCTTGCGAATTGTGGGCGTTTCCAAATCTTCCGCATCGTCGTCACCCCCGAGGCCGAGCGGATCTGACAGCAGCAAGCGGTTTTGTTTATCGATGCGAAGCGCTTCCTTGTAGAAGAAGTCCATGAATGCGGCTTCGAAGACGGGAATGCGTAGTAGGCGTAACATATCGGCAGCGATGAGTTCGGTGAGTATGCGTTCGAGCGCCGTCTGCGGCTGATAATCATGCTCAAGCTGAGCTCTGAGGGCCTCAAATTTCTCGGCGTCTTCATCGGCGACGACGATCGTTTTTGCTGTCAGTCCGTGTTTGAACGCATTTCGGCGGGATACTTGCTTGCCGGCCTCGGTTCGGGGACCGGTGCTTTTCGTCGCATTGTCGCGATTGGCAGTGATTTGCTTGTCGGAAGCCATCTTCTGTTCTTTCGTCCTCTATGGTGTTGATGATTCCCTCTGTCGTCACACCATTATGGTTTTGATGGTCCAGTTGCCCACCCTCGCGTGCAAGATATCCCTGTTTTTGTGGTCACACGTCATCGCCGTCGCATTTTTCAAGTCCCCGACATGCGCCCTGGGCTTTGGGCCCATAAGTCGGCTGCCACAGTCAGCGGATCGATTTTCCGTTCGTGCCACCACCGCCGCTCATCGCCTGTCGTGTGATTTTCACCATGATGAGTGGCGCAAAGCGGCACGGTGAATTCATCACTGACCTTCAATGCTACGCCTCTCGGCTGAGCGAAGCGGACGTGATGGGCATGGGTGGGGACGCGACCGCAGACCACGCAAGGCTGGCGTGCCACGAACCGCAAGTGGTCCTTCGAGCGTACCCGCTTCACTTCCGGAATAGCGAGTTGGCTCTTGTCAATCTTCCGTGGGGCCTCCTGTTCGGCTGGTGCCTCGGATGAGGAAGAAGAGGTCTCTCCCTGCTTCGCCAAAGCGATAGCTCGGCCTTTCAATTGCGCCACCAGAATATGGGCGATGCCGCTCCCTGGCGTAGAGCGGTTGGCATGCCTGTTGATCGCCCGCACGGTTTCGACATTCCTCTCCCAAAGCGCGAACAGGGCCTCTATGTCTGTGCTCTCGTTGAGCGCCTTCCGCAACGCGGCAACGTAGTCCTTGGAGCGGTCGAAGCTTTGTTCTCCTCCTACAAGGAGGCTGAGCACCCACGGACCGCGGTCCTCCTCTTCGCTGCTCGCCATCAGGGACTTGCGGTTGGTGACCCCGGCAAGCTCCCGGTCATAGAGCGCAAGCCCGAAGGGATTGCCGAAGGTGGCGAGCGCCCGCTTGGTGGCATCCGTCTCGGCGGCCTTCAGGGCAAGCTCGTGCGCTTCGCCGGGCGTCGAAGCCTTGGCCTCGCCGCTGCCACAGCCCTCCCGTGTGATGGCGATGTCGCCCGCACGGACGACAATCCGCACTCGCGCCGTATAGGCCGCGGCGTGGTGCTGGCGCATCGAACCCGACCACACGCACTGGGTTGAGAGTGTGCGCCGGTCCCAGGCGTCATATCCAAAAATGCGGTTCGCCTCGGCGATGACATGCCAGCCCTCGACGTAGTTGATGGCGGTGTCATGCGCTTGGCGTGTCCTCACGTGCTTCGCATTGAGCTTGGCTTCGAGGCTCTTCACTTGGACTTCCGTGAACGCCATCACTTCGTCCTCACAGATAGTGACGGCTTGGCGTTGGAGAGTTGCGTGCCGGGAATGGCCTCGCCGCGCTTCAAGGCCGCAAGTAGGGACTGCCGGTCGAGCTTTGGGGCCTGAGAAATCCAGTAGCTTCCCGGGATGCCCTCTTCGGACACCACCACGAGGGCGGGGGAGCCGGCGCGGGCGGAAGCCGTAAAATCGGGCTGCTCGAGTTTCTTGAGGCCAACCTCGCTCATGGCCTCCAGCGCCAGCTGACGCTTCTTGCTGCCGCGGTCTTCGAGCCGAGAGAGCCGCTGCCGCATCTCCTCGAGCCGCATGCGCAATCCCGCTTGCAGGGCTTCATCCACTAGCGCCGAGCGGATCACGGCGGCTATCATCTCGTGGAGGTCGGTGATTTCCTCCAGGGTGTCGCGCAGAGTCTCCTCATCAAGCGTCGGGAAATCGGCCAGCAGCCGCTTCTTCAACACCTGGTGTTTCGTAACTTCTAAGCTGATACCGTGGTGCATGATGTACCTTTTGGTCCCAGTTGTGGACTCACAGGTACCAACTAAGGCCAAATAAGTCAACTAGAATGATCGAGGCGGCACAGATAAGGAGCGCTAGAGCGTTATTGGCGCTGAGCCAGAACCAACTTTCGGAACTGGCGTTGGTAAGCCCTACCACCATCAAACGATTGGAAGGTGCTACCGAAATACGGGGCGCCGCAGAGACGCTGTGGAAGATTCAGAAGGCTCTCGAAGAGGCGGGCGTGGAGTTCATCCCCGCGGACGACACCAAGGGCCCAGGCGTTCGGCTCAAGCAGCGACAGAGGTGACGGCGCCGGCCCGCCACGGCGTTTTTCCAAAACCAACCCATTTCAGGTTGGGGGTCCGGCTTAAGCAAGGGCAGCGGTGAGGCGGGCCGATCCCGTCTTACAAAACGAACCCATTTTACCTGGGAGGCCATCTGAAATGCCGGCGCTCGGTCACATCAATCGCTGGTCTTTAGGAATCTCGACGACGGTTGCGCGGCGCGGTCAATCGGCTCACAGCGCCGTGGTTGGAACCCCGAGTGCCTGCGCCGCGGCGAGGAGGCGATCATCATAGAGCTTGTCGACGATACGTTTACTTAAGCCCCTTACTGTCGCTGGCGCAGCGATCCCAAATCTGATCAGGGGTAACCGATGCAGCACCAAACCAATACGATGCTCATCAAACTGTTTCTGGCGCCGCTCGTGGCACTTTCTCTGAATGCATGTGCGGCGCGCGCTGTGGTGGGCGCGGGAGCGTTTGCCGCCAAGACCACTGCCAAGGCCGCTAGACAACGGTAAAGACGGGAGCCGCAGCAGCGCGCCTCACTGGTCGGGCCGTCGGCGGCACAGTACGCGCCGTTACTCCCTAAACAAGGAAGTCGCCGTCGTCTGGCGACGGCCGAGATTCATCTAACGATGCGGAACGGTCCGGCCACGAGGGCGCCGGTCGACGCTCCAAACAAGAAGCAGTCGGCGGCCAGCCCGGCTCTTAAGTATCGCCTCAGGCTCGACCTTTAGTCTAGCTATAGAAGTCCCCTTCGACACTCATTGTCTCGCGGCCTAATTCAGCGGAATTGAGATCCGCAGATTGCCGTCGTAGGCGTCGAGGTCACTCACGCCCGTCATAGAAGGCCTCTCGTCGGATAGACCTATCGTGGAGTTGGGACGCAAATGGCATCAGGGCCCGCAGAAATCGCCGGCGTGAAAAGCACTACGAGATCGCCGGCTCAAACCGATGGCGCCTAGCCTCAAAAGCCCTCACCAAGAGGGCGCAGACAGGACAGCGCCCAAAACCGATGGCCTTGCCAAGGCGCCTCTGAAGCAGCCATAGCCCCCGTTTTATGGCGCCGATATAACCGCTTTACAGAGTTGCGTCGGCGTCCGGTGTGGTGTGTTGCCGATCTGCAACGTCAGCGAACTCAAGTGGCAATATGCCTTTCTTTTTAACTGGCAATACCCTGAAACACAGTCGCACACTCCCACGGGATTATAGCCAAGGTGGGACTTGGCTTCTTTTGCCGCGTGAGGGTGCCCGTGTGGGGGTGGCGCCTGAAGAAGTAAGAATACCTAGCGGCAACTGAACGGACCCTGGGGGGGGGGGTCTCGCGAGCACACTGTCGAGGAGCTCACACCGCCAGCAAATTGGGAACTGACAGATATCGATTGTGGCAATGATCAGAATCCTGCCACAGTGAACGTCCCGCAAGGACAAACGGTCACGTGTACCTTCACCAATCGCTTAAATCTGCCAGCAGCTGGTAGTTTGAAGGTCAAGAAGGTCACGATCGGTGGTGACGACAACTTCCGATTCAGCGTGACTGGTCAATCGTCCTTTGACTTGCGGAACGGGCAGCAGAAGAAGTTCAGCGGGTTGCCTGTCGGCAGCTACACGATCCGCGAAGAAAATATGCCCCGCGGCTGGGAACTGCGTAATGTCAGCTGCAACAACGGTGGCGGGAAGAGCGGCAACGGCATCACCGTGAACGTCGGTGATGGCGAGGACGTCGTCTGCACGTTTACGAACTTCAAGAAAGAAGACGAGCGGATGCAGGACCTAACGGAGCTGTTCGTCCACCGCCGCGTCGACAATCTTCTGACCTATGGGCCGGGCCGCGGCCGTATCCTGCGGCGCCTGCAGGAGCAACCAATTCAGCCCTTGAAAGGCGGCCCCCTGAAATACGGTGACGACGCGAATGCCTCGGCCCCCGAGCACTCAAAAGCGCAGACGCCATACGCCCTGGGTTATGGCGGGGGCCCGACGTCGCAGACCTTGGGGCAAGCCGCAGCCTCGTCGGCGCAGACGCTGGGTCAGACCGCGGCCCAATCGCCGCAGGCCTTGGGACATAGCGCCGTGCAGCCGTCGCAGGCGCACAGTAGCGGCCTCTACAACAACGGTGGTGGCCTCTACAGTGGCCTTTACGGGCAGTCGAACTCGCTCATGCCTGGCAGCGGACTGGACTCCCGGGACGACGCGCTTGGGCTCGCCGGTCAGCAAAGATCCGTGGGCATTCTTCCGTCGCTGGGCGCTCAATTTGTCCCGCTTGCGAATGGACCGCAGAGTTCGTTCAAATTCAGCACGAGCCTCAGTGAGATGAGGTCGGCAGCCGCACAAGCGGAGGCGCAAGAGCAACAAGCGAAAATTAACCAGGCCGGTTTGGGCTTTGTAGAATATCCCTATCTCAATCCGTACTCGGAGATCCGGCCAGGTTTCGACGTTTGGGTTGAGGGTCAGTTCGTTGGCTATGACGACGATACAGGGGGCATCAACCGCGACGGTGACTTCAACGTCCTTTACTTCGGTGCAGATTATTTGCTGGCCCCCGGTGTTCTGGTCGGAGCAATATTCCAAGTGGATTGGACAGACGAGGCCGTCAATGATCCGTCTGTGAGGGGCGAGATTGATGGGACCGGTTGGATGGCAGGGCCATATATTGGTTTGCAGTTCACCGATTTTCTCTTTTTTGATGCGCGCGCGGCTTGGGGTACATCAGACAATGACATCTGGATAACTGATGCAGCCGCAGGCAAGCGGTCTGGAGCCTTTGATACAGACCGCTGGCTGGCAAGTGCCTCGCTCACGGGCACGCACACCTTTGGGGCTTGGCGGCTATCGCCGCAGATCGGCATCGACTACGGGAGCGAGTCCTTCGATACCTACAGGAATAACCTGACTCAGATCGTACGCGGCAACGACATTGGTATCGGCCGTTTTAGGGGCGGAGCAGAACTCGGCTACCGCATGCAAACCTCAGGTGGCACCATCGTTGAGCCAACTGTATCGCTGGAAGGACTGTGGAATTTTGACGATGACGAGTTCACGGTCGATGGCGTGCCGGTGGACTTCGATAAAGGCCGGGCCAAGCTTGAGGGTGGTGTGATCGTGACGATGCCCAGCGGCTGGTCATTCCGAGGCGCCGGCATCTACGATGGAATTGGCACAAACGATTTCGACGCCTACGGTGGTCAGTTCTGGGTAAACGTCCCCCTGAACTGAGATCAACGCCACCGGATGTGTCCAGAAGCTTTTTTTGGCTTCAGGCGCTCCAGTAGCTTCCTTAAGGTCTGTCGTGAAGGTCCACAAGTGTCGCGATCTCGAGTGGGTGGATTTTGCGCTCCCCCCACCATTGCCGCTCATCACCTGTGGCGTGATTTTCAGTATGATGGATGGCGCAAAGAGGCACCGTGTATTCGTCGCTTAGGGCGCATGTCTTAAATGGGCGCAGACGCTTGTGGGTTCACCCATCCGGCGCCGATGGCTTTGGTTTGTCTGTTCAGAGCGCGGACCGTCGCTACGCTGTGCTCCCAAAGCGCAAACAGTCACTCGATGTTGGGCGCTTCAGATCCCAGCGCCGCGCTTGAGCTGGGCAAGAAAACCGAAGTGTGGGACCCCCTTGGGAGAAGTTCGCCACCAACGCCGAGGGGCTCCAGATGGCCGCCAAAGACCTGATCCTGGCGCTCGAGGCGCTGCATTGAAATGGTAAGTTCAAGGGCGAGGTCTGCCGATCGAGCTTGGGTACGATTGGATAAGTTGACTCGGCCGGCGGTGCCACGATTGGCACCTGCGGCTTTTCACTATTAAGTTTGAGATGCACATAAATCTCTGTGGGTTTATGGCCTGTGCTTCTCACGTGGAGAAACTGTCAGCCCAAGAAAGATCAGAATTGCCTGATTGAGTTGGCTGATGTCCCGGTCCTCAAGGTGGCCGATTCGCTTTCCGAGCTTCACCTTGGGTACCGTGGTGATTTTGTCCACCATCAAACGGCTGGCTAGCTGGAGTCCATTTCTTTTCGTGGGCTCTACAAGCAATCGAATCAGAGGCGCGTCGGTCTTGTCAGTTGTAAAGGCGCATATCGTGATCGAGGCAGTTGCATCAAAGCTGTCGTCCTGCACGATAACGACCGGCCGCGGTTTTCCTGCGTAACCCTGGCCGCCCGATGCCGTCCAGACATCGTTTCGTTTCATTAAGGCGTCTCGTCCAGTTGCACCTCCGACAAGGCATCGACGAACGATTGATCTTCATTCGCCAACTGGCTCTTCGTGACCGCGAGCGACTGACGATGTGCCTTCTTCCTGAAACCAGCGGCACGTACATCTGGCACCCAGAACTGAACAGGCCTAAGCCCCTTTTCCCTTAAGCGGCTACGATGTTCACTGACCTTCTGTTGAGATGACTTGCGGCTTGATCCTAGTGTCATGCTTGGGCCTCCAATCTTAGGTTACATGTAACCTAGCACAGCCTAGAATGTTTGGCTAGGTCCTGTCGACCGATCTGAGAGGCATCAAGCATCTAGAGACCTCTAATTGTAGCATGAAGAACAAGCGCCCTGTCACGAAAGCTCAAGGAAGCCTGGCGGAACTCCGCTCCTACGCTGAGCGATTTAAGGTGAACGCCTCGATGGCCACAATAATCGTGATCGCGCAATGCTTATCCATGCTCGCCTCAGAGAGACCGAGTTTTGCAACACACCAGGCCTCGGCCAGGGCAGGTCCAGCGATTTGCGCCAAGGTCGGTTTGTCAGCCGCCGCCGTGAGCGCCTCGCGTTCTTTGCGGGCCGCCCCGACAAATCGGCTCAAAGCGGCGTCATCGGCGTTCTTAGCCTCGATGATGTAGTTGCCGACGCGGGTCCCGATTTCAGCCTGGATGTGATCAGGAAGCTGCTTGACCTCCTCAAGGAGAGAAAGCACGGTCCTCTCGTAAAACAGCGACCGGAAGAACATCTGTCCTCGCCCGCGACTTCTCCAGCCTTCGAAGCACGAGACCCATTCTCGCTTAATTTGCTAACGGCTGGCCATAAACTACTCTGCTGGCAGCCATCACTTCAAAATGCGAAACTGGCGTCTTCGCCGCGCAAAACCCGCAGCACGACGCGGATTTCTGTGTTCGGCCGAGAAGGCCCGCGGCGTCGCTCCCGGCGGATATTATTCACCACCCGGCCGACTCCCTCATTGGCCGGATCTACGCTCCCTCCAAGTGCTACGATGAGCCAGAAATCCTTCCCTCCTCAAATCAAGGGTCAAGCGGGCTCTATTGCGCAAATCAACAGGTCCGCAGCTCCATCGGTGGACCCAAGATCGGATACAAGCCCGAAAGAGCGGCGCTCTAGCCCGGACCGGCAGGGCTAGAAACAGGAGCAGGATGCGCAGCCGAAACACGCGTCGCATCATCGCGCTCCGGCACTTCATCTTGGTTGTTCGGCGCGTAAAAGACGTGTCTGCCGATTGGCTGTCCTTTTCTGCGCGCCCACAATGGCAGGGAACCGCCCCGCCTTTGCCGAACAACGACCGGATTGAGAAAGTGCGTGGCGCCAGCGGTAGGATCCGGCAAGTCTCCCGCAAGAACAGCGTCCGCTATTCTTGCAGCCTTCTGGAAGCGCGGGTCGAACGGATGAAGTTTTTCCAGCTCTTCCCGCCGGGTCATCCAGGGCTCGAACTGCCACGGGGATGTAACCACATCTTCGACGCTGTTTCCCCATTTGCCGCTACGCACTCGATTGAGAACCACATGGGCAACTGCGGCTTTGCCGAGCTCGCTTTCACCTCCGGCCTCGAAGGCGATGGTCCTGATCAGGTAATCACGAGCCTTTGGGCTATGAGGCGGATACGCAATGGTCGCATGGGCGAGCTTCGGTAGCGACTCTTTCGCCTTGAGCGACGCTTTCTTGAGCTGCATGATTTGAGACTTAGCCTGGTCCAGCTGCTTCTCAAGCGCATCACGTGCTTGCTGACCCCTCTCCAGCGCCGCTTTCAGATTTGTGGTCTGCCTCTTGTATCCCTCAGCCTCTGACGTCGCTTGCAACGACGTCTGATGGTGCGCTTTCAACTCGGCTTCCATCGTTTTCAGGCGATGCCTCAGCTCACCGACCTTTGATTCCGACTTCGCGGCGTACGCTTCAGCTTGCTCCGCTGTACGTTTTGCATCCTCGAATTTGCTTAGAAGCGCTTCAAGTCCAGCAAGCCGACGCTCAAGCAATCGGATTGCGTTGGAGCTACTGTTCACTCGGTCGACTTGCGACGCCGCCTGCTGCAAAAAGTTCTGTAGCTTTTTGCGCTCGGCGTTGGCCTGGCCGAGTTGTGCTTGGAAATGGGCGGCGGTTTCTTCTAGTTTTGCGGCCCGTCTTCTCGCCTGGATGGAATCCTCGCGCAACGTGTTGAGTTGGGCATACACCGCTTCGAGGCGCTGGTGCGTCTGCACCATGTGAAAGCCTACGATTGTAGCCAATAGCAGTAACGCGGCACCCACGGACCAGGCTCTCAAGGGGGAAACGAAATTTGCCTGTAATTCAGCCCTCGCGGGTCTCCGGGGTTTTGCGGCTCCCTTTCCAATCTTTGCTGTTTTTGATTCGCTACTTTCGCGCCGAGCGTCATTTGTTTGGGCTTTAGGCTCCGCAGGCCTCCGCGGCTTTGGGGCTCTTTTTACCCTCTTTGCGGTTTTTGATTCGCTGTTAGCGCGCCGCGCCTTCGGGTGTTTCGTCGCCATAGCTTGCCTCACAAACTCGAACAGTGGAAAATCAACGGCTTCACAAGGGTGGCTCGTTTGCGATCAACGCGAAGTCCTACGTTGACGCAGGCGCGCATTTCAATTTGCAAAGTTCGCGCCGTCAGTCGGTAAATCAAACCTTGGAAGTGGACTTCGTTCCTCTTTGGATTTGATGCTGGCTACGCCTCCGGACGGAGGTGTCCTCGCAAGACCCCAGCCTCGTCGCCAACTAAAGAACACTCTTCGGCGATCTGTGGCGCCACGCCCCAGAACTGGAAAATTTGAATCGAAAGTCGTTAAAAATTTGACTCGAAACTTCTTAAACGAACGTTGCAGCCTCACTGCGGGACGCGACAGTGCCGCGCGAGAGGGGAGTTAGGTCTGCAGCTCTGTGGAAAAAGTGGGATCGGATGGCGCCGAAGACCGAAGCTCAGATCATGCCATCACACCAGGGGATTGAACATCTAGCCCGGATCGGCGAGTTCATAGGCGAGCACCGTCGGGATCATGACCGCGGGTCAGGGAAGAGTCGCTGATGAGCGTGTTCATTTCTGTGGTTTCAGCAATGCTGCCTATGTCTGCGGTCAGTCTGGCACAAGCAAGATTGCTGTGATGACCGACGCTAGGGCCTAGGGCCCCGTGTCGGCTGGAGAAATGATCTACCAGCTAACGATCTTCAGGCCCTCGATTTTTAGATTCCTTATGGCGGCATCGTTTGTAACCAAGGTCAGGCCGAGACTGTCGGCATGAGCCGCGATCATGATGTCGAACACGCCTGCACTTCTGCCCAAGCGCTTCGCTTTCACTCGAATGTTGGCATGCATTTCAGCGGCATCGTCGTCCCATGGATGAACCGCTATGCGCTCTATAAAGGTCCGCACCACCGCCATGATGGATGGGTTGTCTTCTCGGAGGCGCGCGCCATACAGCAGCTCCGCCATCGTCACGCTCGAGATCGATAGCGACTTGGCCCCAGATCGCCGCAGACGAGTCACGATTCCGCGCTCGGCCCGCATCAGACGGGATGCGGCTTCGGTGTCGAGCAGGAACTCAGTCACCGTCTTGCCTTGGCGGAACGTCCCTTAAATCGTCCAGTGGCTGATCCCGCTCTTTCATGAAATCGGCCGGAAAATCTAATGCCGCTATCCAGTCGAAATATTCGTTCCAGGACGTGACTGGCTTCGACAGGACCACATCCCCCGTCATGGGGTCACGCCGAATATCAACTTCACTTCCCTCGAACCGAAACTCGGAGGGGAGACGGACAGCCTGGCTTCCGCCGGTCGTAAACAGCTTTGCTCTAGTCATGGCTCCTCTAGTAGTAGGTATATGATGTATGTACACTAAGGCTGGTCGCAGAATCAAGGCGCCATTTGCGGCAGTTGAAAGACCTTCCGGGGGCGCAGAGCTTGAGCCCGGGGGTCTGCTGCACATAAGCCAGGCGGATGTGGCCAAGAGCAAGTCCATGCACGTGGTTACGATAAGCCGTATCGAAGGTGCCGCTGAGATAAGAGGCGCCGCAGGAGCTCTGTAAAAAATTGAGACGACCCTGGAGCAGGGGGGCGTGGAGTTCATCCCGGCGGACGGACACCAAGGGCCCAGGCGTCCGGCTCAAGCAGCAACAGAGATGAGGGCGCCGGCCCGCCATCGGGCTTTCTCCAAAACGAACCCATTTCAGGTCGGGGCTGTCGGCTTAAGCAGGGGCAGCGGGTGAGGCGGGCCGACCCGTCTTACAAAACGAACTCATTTTGCCTGGGAACCTGGTGAGGGGCGGTCGACACCAAGGGCCCAGGCGTCCGGCTTAAGCGGATATCATCTGAGGGTCATTGGGAAGAATGCGGACCAGACGGGGCGGAATTGTGTGGCCGGGGTGTTTGAAGTCAAGATCCCCACTCATCCGGCGCCCGTCGAATGCAAGGTTGATGGTTTCGGTCTCACGTACGGCGGTCAGGCCGCGAGCATTACGCGTCTTTTGGGTGGCATCGACCTGGCGGCGCTAGCGTATCTGAAGCAGAACTACCTTGTGAAACCCGCAACAAGGAGACATGCGGAACTTCAGATTAGCGGATCACGAGCACGACACTCTAGGGGTCGACGAATTATTAGAAGCTTCGCTGGCTGCCATTCTTCGTTCGACAATCGAATCAGGGCGCATCGGTCGGTGATCGATGCGGTTGCGTCGAAGCTTTTGTCCCGTACGATAACGACCGGTCGCGCTGTCTAACCCTGGCGCGCCCGACGCCATCCAGACATCGCCTCGTCCATTAAGGCGTTTCGTCCAGTTGCACCTCGGACAAGGGATCGATCAACGATTGATCTTCATTTGCCCGGTCGCTCGTCGCGACCGCGAGCGACTGACGACCTCCTCGTTCCTGAGAAGCATTTTAGTGACAAGCAAAATCGGACAGTGGGGAACGGCTTGACCAGTTCCGCCATCCGCAGCTACGGTCCCTTGCTAACCTTTGGTTGGTGTGGCCGCGAGACCCGGGTAAGTCCGAGCGGGTTTCGTGAGCCAGATTGGGCTGTTCGGCATCCGCCAATTGCCGGGCGGCTTGAGTAACTGCTGAGAGTGAGTGCGAAAAGAGGAGGGCGCCTCAGGCATTATCCCCGCCCAGCCCTCCGATCTCACGGTCCCCCTTTTCCGACCGTGTGCTTCTCATGATGATGGATGGCGCAGAGCGCCACTCGTCGCTGACCTTCAGGCTCAACCCCCTCGGCTGCGCGTCCCGGAGATGGCTTGGGCAGGGCTCCGGCCGCAGATCACGCAAGGCTGCTCGCCACGTAGCGGAGGTGCTCCTTCGAGCGGACGCGCTTTACGCAAATGGCGATCGTGTGGCAACCGACTTTATGCTCCATAATGGTTAGAAAGCAGCCCGGACGCCATAACACGACTGACGCCGCCGACAACCCGGCGCTTCGGGCCGGCAGCAATCGCGGGAAATGCCACAATGGAAAAGCGTAAACTCGGATCCGAAGGGCCCGCGGTCTCGATGATGGGACTGGGATGCATGGGCATGTCAGACCTTTATGGGCCGGTCGACCGCGGTGAATCTCTTGCGACCATCAGGTCCGCGCTCGAGGCCGGGATCACCCTGCTAGACACTGGTGATTTCTACGGCATGGGAGACAACGAGCTTTTGATCCGTGACGCCATTCACGATTTCGATCGCGATAGAGTTCAGATCAGCGTCAAGTTCGGAGCACTGCGCGACGCCGAGGGCAATTGGAACGGATATGATGCGCGTCCAAATGCCATAAAGAACTTTCTGGCCTATTCGCTACGACGCTTGGGTGTCGACTACATCGATATTTACCGACCCTCGCGGCTTGACCCGGCAG
>CAWGTS010000004.1:0-187454 GCA_963825655.1 uncultured Alphaproteobacteria bacterium | reverse complement strand
GACCGAAGGTTTTGTGAGCTCTGTGGCGGCAGCCGGCCGTATTGGGTGTGGTCGCAATCACGACTACAGTAGGCGGGCTTGCCTATCCAGTCATTGGGCTGATGCCGGCCTATGCAAAAGACGTGATGGGCGTTGACTCGATTGGGCTGGGAATTCTGTTGTCGTCAGTGGCTGTTCGGTTCCGTAGTGGGTACCGTTGGCGCGGCGAGATTAGGAGTAAACAACCGCGGTCGCAGCTTAATGATCGCCTCACTTATAATGCCCCTACTGGTAATCGGAGTTGCCTATGCCCCGCACATGTTCGCTGCCTGCTTGATCTTGATGGGCGTCGGATTTGTACTGTTGATCTTGCAAAGCCTGGCGATAACGCTGGTACAGTTTCATACACCGGATCGCGTGCGCGGTCGGGTGATGACTATTTACAGCATGTGCCATGCAGGCTCCGATACAGGCGGCAACATGGTCATCGGCACCCTTGCCGTATCGCTTGGTCTTCCTCTGGCGTTAACCGTGGGCAGTGTCGTCGCCCTCTTCGTCAGCGGGGGATTAAACCTGAGCGGCTTTTCCGGACATCCGGCGCATGCAGTAACAATGAGCAAGAAAGCAAGACGCCTGAGACAGCTTCCGCCATCGGCCGTTCCGGTCACACTGGCCGACCTAAGAGCGGGCCTAGGCGCGTCATCCACCGCCAATGACGCGTTTCGCGCGGCCCTCGCTGTTTATTACCAGCTTCCCATAGAGGCATGCTACCTGGCCACCTCAGGACGCTCTGTCATCTACACCCTGCTCAAGGGTTTGAGCGAAGAACGGCCGGACCGTCGGCAGGTCGTGATGCCTGCCTACACCTGCCCCGTAATTCCCAAGGTCGCCCTGGATCTTAGGTCTGGAACCCGTTTACTGTGGACATTCAGCCCCAGTCAACGCGCTATGTACCGGAGTTATTGGACGCGGCGACCGGCGAGCAAACGCTGGCTCTGTTCGTCGTTCACCCTTTCGGCATCCCGCTGCCCGTAAGCGATGTCCTGGACATCTCACAAACAGCAGGGGTGGCGGTCATTGAAGATGCCGCGCAGGCGATGGGTGCACGGTGGGCAGGGCATCGAGTAGGCCTGATAGGCGACTTCGGCGTATTTAGCCTGGGGCCGGGCAAGCCCCTCTCGACCGCAGGTGGGGGTATTGTCATAGCTGGCCAGGAGCAGAATCGCGCGCACCTGGCGCAGTGGTGGGCGAAGCTGCCTCATTCAGCGGCAGGGACTCGACGCAGGCATGGCTGCGGCAGGCAGCTTTCCAGCTGGTATCCATCCGACGCAGCTGGTGGGCCGCGACACGCCTGGGCCTGCAGCACATGGGCAACCAGGAAACGAGTTGGGGCTATTCAGTGCGAGATTTGACCGCTTCCCAGGCAGGTGTCGGGGCCGCGCTGCTGACGCGTCTGGATGCCCTAAATGGCCGGCGGCGGGACGTGGCGCTGCGGCTGGCAGCGGCCGTAGAAAAAGCACGAGCCTAGAGATGTTGGCCGTGGCCGGTGAAGCCGAGCCTATTTACCTGCGACTGCCGTTGTTGGCGGAAAGCGAAAGTATACGTGAGGCGCTGTTCGCGGAAATGTGGGCTGCTGGTATTGGCGCCGGACGTCTGTATGAAAAGACGCTGCCTCAGATTTTCGACCCGCAGAGCGCAGCGGCCTATCCGGGCGCCTGCGCCTTTGCGCGCCGCCTGCTAACGCTGCCCACCCATTACCATGTAACAGACAACGACATCGAGATAATGGAGGAAATCCTGGCCGGCTATTAATCTCCGGATCCTGAGCCGCTTGTGGACGGGAGCACCAGCAAGATCGAACCAAACTTTGCTATTTCGCGGAATGCACAGATTGTCTAAAATAGGCGTCTGAACACGCATCATCATTAACTGTTTACGCTTAAAAAGGAAAGAGGAAGCCATGAAGAAAGCATTGATGGTCTGGGGTGGATGGGAAGGGCATGAGCTCCGAAACAGTGCGTCGAAATCTTCGCGCCTTTGCTGCGAACGGCCGGTTTTGAAGTCGAGATCTCGACTCGCTGGATGCGTATCTGGACGCTGAAAAAATGGGTAATTACGATCTCATCTCGCAAAGTGTCACAATGAGCAGTATCACGCCCGAACAATCAAAGCGTCTGCTGAAGGCAGTTGAAAACGGGACGGGTTTTGGCGGTTGGCATGGCGGTATGGCAGACGCTTTTCGCGAGAACGTGGATTACCAGTTTATGGTCGGCGGGCAGTGGGTGGCCCATCCTGGAAACATTGTTGACTATACGGTAAACATCACCAGCCACGGCGACCCGATCACGGCCGGCCTTGGCGACTGGCCATGCACTCCGAGCAGTATTACCTGCATGTGGACCCCACAAACGAGGTGCTGGCAACGACGACCTTTGACGGCTCAGTCCATGATTGGATAGAAGGGGCGGTCTTACCGGTAGTATGGAAACAGACGTTGGGATAAGGGACGCGTCTTCTACTGTTCACTGGGGCATGTCGCTGCCGATTTCGATGTCCCTGAAGCGCGGGAAATAGTGCGGCGCGGGTTGTTGTGGGCCGGAAATTCGCTCAGACCGGCTTTTTCTTCGGGAGCTATTCGAACACCGACCACAGATCCCGTCTGTCACGTCAAAGACCGCGTTGTGCGGCGCCAGCTCCTCACGCGTCATCCACTCCGGCGGCCTACTCGTGCTCTTTGGTGAAACCCGCACGCCGGTTGAATTCTTTTTCTAGCCGGATTGTCTGATAACCCAGTTCCTGGCGGATATTTTCAGACACATCCCACCCATAGCGGGCATTTAGCAGATCGCGAATGGATTCCGGTGAGGCTGCAAAGCCAAATCCAGCAAAAATACATGCGCCAAGGGTATCGTAACCGGCATTGTTCAATTGGGCAGTTCGCGACACGTCCGTTTGTATGGCTGGATCGAGATGATCGATTTTAGCACGAATGGTCAGGCCGCAGGTGTGATCTGCCCCTTGCGGTGAGGTGGCATATGTCACGCCGGTACCTTTGATGGCGCGTGGATCATAGGCCGAGATGGACTGCCCTTTCACCGCGGGAACGCGTTCCACACCATATACCCTGCCGACGATGACGGCGCCGCTGCCTAACAAGCGGGCCGACCGACGATCCCTTTCGGATCTCGCGAACCAGGGCAAGCGCTTTGTCGCCGTCGCCAAAGTCCAGCAAACCCGCTTCGGCGGCCACACCGAGTGCGGCCCCCATTTCGATCGAATCAAGCCCCAGATCATTCACTTCCCAATTCAACCTGGCAATTGTATCCAATGAATCAATTCCCAGATTTGAGCCCATCAATCCAATAGTCTCGTATTCAACAGGCGAGACGATCTCTTCCCCATCTTCAGCGCCATAGATATTCGAGCAGCGAATTGTGCAGCCGGCCATACAGGCGTGCGTCGGGTCGCTGGCGCCGCCTCTACGCAGCATCTGCGCACGCATGAACTCACCGCTGATCTTCTCCGCGGCCTCAAACTGCCCGTCGGAAAAATTGCGCGTTGGCAGTGCGCAAAAGCATTGCACATCAGCGTCATGGCCGCGGTGCCATAGTCAGCGTAGTTCTGGGTTTGTGGCTGGGCCATCAGTTCTCTATTAAAGATACGCGTCGCATCCTTGAACGCAATTTCATCAGCAATAGGCGGCTTTACACCGTTCGTTTTGTCAAATACGATGGCCTTCAATCCCTTTGAGCCCATCACCGCCCCAAGGCCGCCGCGCGCGTTGATGCGCGAAGGCCTTCTATCCTTGTCGATGTTCTGTATTCCTGCGCCGGAAAGCTTCATCTCGCCGCCAGGGCCGATGAGCGAGATGGCCACCTTTTCACCAAATCGCCCCAAAAGCGCTGGTGCGGCTTCGTACACACCCATTCCTGCGAACTGCTCAGCATTTTCCCAGCGTGCCCCCTCAGAACTCAAATGCAGTATCCACCATCCGGGTTCGTGCGGTTGTTCTTCAATAATCAGGGCTTTCATTCCCAGATGGGTCATATGCACGGCCCATTCTTCCCCCGGCATTGCTTTCCTTAATACCTCCGGTCAAAGGGCTCTTGCCCCCTACTGAGATACGATCGCAGCTGGAAAGCATATGCCCTACCAGCAGGCCAGGCGCAAAAATAAGTTTGTTATGTGGGCCAAGCGGCTCGCAGGTAGGCGGGACTTCGTCACTTAATATCTGAGCTGACAGGCCGCGCCCGCCAAGCGTTTCCCAATGACTCGGAACGGATTCTTGTATCAGTGATTGGTTTCTTACATTTATGCGCCAGATTTTCATTGCTAGCTCCTCGATACAGCGGTACTGCTGGTTCGTGTCCGGCAGCACCCCAAGCCATTCAATCTTCGGTCTCGCGGTTTTCATGCTGCTCGCGGTGCCGGCATGTGCCGCTGACGGCGGCGAGCGGCTTGCCTTCATCGACGTGGCCGGCGCGCCCGGCGACGGCGAGCAGGCGCTGGAGCGCGCGCTGTCGAACAAGATGCTCGATCGGGGCTTCGCGGTGACGGGGACGCCGGCCGTTGGCGCCTATGAGATCCAGGGGATGGTCAGGCTTGCTCCGGCGGAGAGCGGCAAGGAAAACATCCGCATCGATTGGACGGTGTTCGGCCCCGAGGGCACGCGGCTCGGAAACGTGACGCAAGTCAAGGTCATCCGCAAAGGCTCGCTGGACAGGCGTTGGGGGCCCGCGGCCGACGCGGCGGCGGAAGCCGCGGCGCAGGACATCATCGAACTCCTGCAAAACCTAGCCAGCGCTGCGCCCAAAGCGCCCCCCAGCCCTTAAAACCGCGATAAGCCCCTCCCCATCTATGGAGTGCCGCACCGGACGCGCGCGGGGTAGGTTACGCCCTCTGGCAGCGCCGCCGCCGGACATCTCGGGAGGTGCCACATGCTCGGCTTCGATATCTTTGTCCTCGCTTTGCTCGTTCTGTTCGTCGTGCTCGTCATCGCGGCGGTCAAGATCGTGCCGCAGGGCTACAATTACACGGTCGAGCGTTTTGGCCGCTACACGCGGACGCTGCGTCCGGGCCTCACCCTCATCATCCCCTTCATCGACCGCATCGGCCGCAAGCTGAACATGATGGAGCAGGTGATCGCCGTGCCGAGCCAAGAGGTCATCACCCGCGACAATGCGATGGTGCGGGTCGATGGCGTCGGCTTCTTCCAAGTGCTCGACGCGCCGCGGGCGAGCTACGAGGTCAACAATCTCGAGAACGCCATCCTCAACCTGACCATGACGAACATCCGCACGGTGATGGGTTCGATGGACTTGGACAAGCTCCTGTCCGAGCGCGACGAAATCAATCATCGCCTGCTGACGGTGGTCGACGATGCGACCCATAATTGGGGCGTCAAGGTCACCCGTATCGAGATCAAGGACATCGAGCCGCCGCGTGACCTGGTCGATTCCATGGCGCGGCAGATGAAGGCCGAGCGCGACAAGCGCGCCGCGATCCTGGTGGCGGAAGGCTCGCGGCAGGCGGCCATTCTGTCGGCCGAAGGCGAGAAGCAGGCGCAAATCCTCGCGGCCGAGGGGCGGCGTGAAGCCGCCTATCGCGATGCCGAGGCCCGAGAGCGTGAGGCGGAAGCCGAGGCCAAGGCGACCACGATGGTCAGCCAGGCCATCGAGAAGGGCAGTGTGCAAGCGATCAATTATTTCGTTGCCGACAAATATGTCGGCGCCTTGAAGGCCCTCGCTGAGGCCAAGAACCAGAAAGTGCTGATCTTGCCGCTCGAATCCTCTTCGGTGATCGGCGCTATTGCCGGCGTCGGTGAGATCGCGCGGGAGGCATTCGGCAACAGTGGCCAGGCCGAAGACCCGAACCCGCAAGGCGGTCAGCGCGGCCGCGGTGGCTCGGTGCCCACTGTGTAAGCGGGAGATGGATCGATGGAAGCTCTGCTGGCGCTCGGCGCCTGGAACTGGATGATCCTCGCCGCGATTCTGTTCGTGCTCGAACTGACCGCGCCCGGCATCTTCTTCATGTGGTTTGGGCTGGCGGCCGCGGTCACCGGCCTCATCATGTTCCGCTACGACATCACCTGGCAGTGGCAGCTCCTCTGGTTCTGCGGGCTGTCGCTCGCCTCCGTGCTGATCGCCAACAAATATCTGCGCAAGCACCCGCTCGAGAGCGATCAGCCGTTTCTCAACGACCGCGCCGCGCAATTCATTGGCCATTCCTTCGATCTGGACGATCCAATCGTGAATGGGCGCGGCAGCGTGCGCTCCGGGGATACGATTTGGCGGGTAGAAGGGCCGGAGCTCCCGGCAGGCACGCGGGTGAAGGTCGTCGGCACCGACGGCACGGTGCTCAAGGTCGAGCCGGCCGGCGACGCGCCCGGCTAGAACTATCTTGCCTTATGCAACCACTTGAATATTGGCGACTTCGGTGGGGATCTCGGCGGAAGTGTCCTCGTGCGGCCACACGCCTTCGGCGACACGGGTGCGTCCTGAGCCTGTCACCACGACATCGGTGAAGCCGGCCTCGCGGAGCTTGTCGGCGACCATCTCGTTCGATGCCACACTTTGCATCAGGCCGAGACTAATCTCCGCCTTGTAGATTTTTCCTTTTTGAACAGTGAAGTGCGGCATGGCCCCTCTTGGCGCTCTCGGCAGGTACTCAATGCGAAGTTCTGGCGGTACGGCACGCCGGAAACACTTGCGCGGCCATTGCGTTGTCCCTCATAGGATCATTTCCGCCTCTCGATAAGAGGGTAAATAGCGGCGAAAGGCTATGGAAAGTGTCGAGGCGTGTTGTCGCCACGTTTTTCCCGTCTACTATCACCACAATTCTTGGAAGGCTCACACGGTAGGAGTCCATGGCCGACATCGTCATCATCAATCCGCGCTTCGACATCTCCTTTTGGGGCTTGGAGCATTGCATGCCGCTTTTTGGCAAACGCGCCAATCTGCCGGTCTCCTGTCTCGCGCTCCTCGCGGCCCTCGTGCCGGACCATCACGATGTGACCCTGGTCGACGAGAATGTCGAGGACATCGACTTCGACCGGCTCGGTCGCGCCGATCTCGTCTGCCTGACGGGCATGAGCATCCAGGGCAGGCGCCTCATTGAGATCCTCGACGAGGTCAAAGCACGCGGCGTCCCGGTGGTGGTCGGCGGGCCGATGGCAACTGTCGAGCCGGAGGTGCTTGAGGGGCTGGCCGACGTCATCTTTGTCGGCGAAGCGGACGAGACATGGCCGCAGTTCTTGGCGGAATGGGAGCAGGGCACCCACCAGACCCGCTACGCGCAGAAAGACAAGAGCGACATGGCGAGCCTGCCGTTGCCGCGCGTGGATCTGCTCAAGGCCGAACGCTATATGTTTGGCAGCTTGCAGATCTCCCGCGGCTGCCCGTTCACCTGCGAGTTCTGTGACATCATCGTCACGTTCGGACGACGCCCGCGCCTCAAGACCAGTGAACAGGTCATCGCCGAGCTCGAGTCGTTCGAGCGCGCCGGGCTGAAGATCGTGTTTGTCGTGGACGACAATCTGATCGGCAACAAGAAGGCCATCAAAGAGGTCCTGCGCGACATCATCGCCTGGCAGCAGGAGCGCGCCTATCCGCTCACCCTGTTCACCGAGGCATCGCTCGACCTCGCCGAGGACGACGAGCTGATGGAGCTCATGGGCCTTGCAAACTTCCAGAGCGTGTTCATCGGTATCGAGACGCCGAACGAGGACTTTCTCAAGGAGACCAAGAAGCTGCAGAACGTGCGGCCGAACGCCGGCTCGCTGCTCGATCGGGTGCATCGCATCCAGGATCACGGCCTCGACGTCTGGTGCGGTATGATCGTCGGCTTCGACAACGACGATCCGTCGATCTTCGACGTGATGCCGAAGTTCCTGGTGGAGGCGCGGATTTCCGCGGCGCTGATCGGGCTGCTGCACGCGATTCCGACGACCCCCCTTTACGACCGGCTCAAGGAGGCGGGGCGCCTGAACGACCACGAGGCGGCTGATCTCTACGGCACCAACGTTGTACCGCTGGGCATGTCGCGTGAAACTCTGCGCGAAGGCTTCATCCAGGTGATGCAGGAATGCTATACGGTCGATGCCTATTTCGAGCGCCTCGACCGGCAGTTCTTCGACCAGGATTTCAAGTTCGTCATGCACCAGCTTCCCTATTGGAAGGGTCATCGCCTGGCCTGGATGAAGCGGTGCGTCCTGAACTATGTGCGGTTCGGCGCTGTCTCCGCGCGGCTGTTGTCCGTGGTCAAGGATGATGCGTTGCGGGCGCGCTACAAGCAGCAGCTCTCGCGCGTGGTGCGCCGGCGCTGGCGGGAGCCGCACATTCTGTTCGTCTACACCATCAAGGTGGCGATGCACTATCACTACTCGGCGCTCGCCCACGCGCTCGCTCAAGTGGACGCGGAGACCGGAGCGATGCCCGATGCCGGGCGCTCGTTCTCCCGTGTGAAAAAACGTCCGGTGGAGGCTGCGGCTGCCGCCTAGGCGACACCGGCGCGCAGCAGGTCGTGGACATGGATGATGCCGACCGGACGTCCGGCCTCCACGACGAACAGCGTGGTAATGGCCGAGGCGTTGATAATCTCCAGGGCTGCGCTCGCCATCAGATCCGGCGTCACGGTTTTCGGTCCCGGCGTCATGATGTCGCCGGCACGGGAACTCAACAGTCCGTCGCCCATGTTACGGCGTAAGTCGCCGTCGGTGATGATGCCTCTGAGAAAGCCGTCGGCATCGACCACGCCGAGACAGCCGAGCGCCTTTTCCGTCATGACCACGATCGCCTCCGACATGACAGCATTCGCCGGGGTCAGAGGCAGCCGGTCGCCCGTATGCATGAGGTCGCTCACGAACTTTAGGCGCGCGCCGAGCTGGCCGCCCGGATGCAGCGCCTTGAAGTCGATCGCCGTGAAGCCTTTGCTCTCCAGAAGCGCGATCGCAATGGAGTCCCCGAGCGCGAGCTGCATGACCGTGGATGTGGTGGGGGCCAGTCCGTGGGGACAGGCTTCTTTCGCCTGCGGCAGGATCAGCACGACTTCCGCGGCTTGCGCCAGGGTTGAGTCCGCTCTCGACGTCACGGCAATCAGCGGCACGGCGAAGCGCCGCGAGTAGGACAGAATATTGCCGAGCTCGACGGTCTCGCCGGACCAAGAGAAGGCGAGGATGGCATCTTCGCGGGTGATCATGCCGAGATCGCCATGGCTTGCTTCGCTCGGATGCACGAAATAAGCGGGGGTGCCGGTGGAGGAGAGGGTGGCGGCGACCTTGAGGCCCACATGGCCGCTCTTGCCCATGCCGGTGACAATGACCCGGCCGCGGCAAGCCCGCAGGGTGTCGATGGCTTCGGCGAAGCGCCCACCAAGATTGCCGGTGAGTGCTGCCCGGAGCGCGCTCAAGCCTTCCGCTTCGAGGTGCAAGGTCCGGGTAGCGGATCCCACCGCCACGCTGCGGTCCTCCAGATTCGAGAGATCGCGCTTCAAGCCAGCCGGCATGTGGTTCTGCTCCCCCGTGATGATAGACCAATTCTAGCATGGATTGCGGCAGCTAAACGTCAAGATGAAGTCATTTCGGCACGAAGCTAAACGCCTCGTTAACCCTATTTCTCAGACCAGTTTCTTGATCTCCGCGATCACGCTGTCGCGTAGCTCCGGCCGCTCCAGCGCGTAGGCGACATTGGCGGCGAGAAAGCCCGCCTTGGAGCCGCAGTCGAAGGTACGCCCGTCATACTCCACTGCGTAGAAGGGTTCCGTCTTCAACAGCGCCAGCATGGAGTCGGTCAGCTGGATCTCGCCGCCGGCGCCCTTCTCTTGAGACGACAGGAGGCCGAAGATCTCCGGTTGAAGGATGTAGCGTCCGAGAATGGTGAGGTTGGAGGGCTGGGTGCCGGGCGCGGGCTTCTCCACCATGTCGGTCACCGGAAAGACATTGCCATCCGCCTCGCCGACAGCGACCACGCCGTAATTCTTCACCTGGTCCTCCGGCACGGGCTCGACAGCGAGGATATTGCCGCCGCGCTTGTCATAGACGTCGAGCATCTGAGCGAGACAGCCCTTTCCAGGGGTTTGCACCAGCACGTCGGGCAGGAGAACGGCGAAGGGCTCGTCGCCGACGATTTCGCGGGCGCACCAAACGGCATGCCCGAGCCCCAGCGGCGCTTGCTGCCGGACGAAGCTGGCGCATCCCGCCTCCGGCAGGTCGGCCGCCAGCATCTCGAGCTCGGCGGTCTTGCCGCGCTCGGCAAGTGTCCCTTCGAGCTCCGGCTGCTGGTCGAAATGGTCCTCGATCACGCCCTTGTTGCGGCCGGTGACGAAGATGAAATGCTCGATCCCGGCGGCGCGCGCCTCGTCGACCACGTGCTGAATCAGCGGCCGGTCGACCACTGTCAGCATCTCTTTTGGCATTGCCTTGGTGGCGGGAAGAAAACGCGTGCCGAGCCCCGCAACGGGGAACACGGCTTTGCGCACGCGAGCGGGCATCAAGTCTCCTTCGGGCTAAAAAACGGCTGGAATCCGAGCTCGGATACTTAGAAGTCCTTCAACTTCTTTGCGATACTACGCAAAGAATTGCAATCGGGGCTTTTGCGGAGATCCGAGCGGATGAGTGTCCTTGTCACTGGTGGAGCCGGTTATATCGGCAGCCATATGGTGCTCGAGCTGCTGGATGCAGGCGAGGATGTCGTCGTTCTCGATAATCTGTCGACCGGGTTCCGCTGGGCTGTTCCGGACGCCGCCAAGTTCGTCGAAGGTAATGTGGGCGATCCCGAACTGGTGAGCCGGTTGCTGCGTGACTACGAAATCGACGCCATTCTCCATTTCGCGGGCTCCATTGTCGTTCCGGATTCGGTGACCGATCCGCTGGGCTACTATCTCAACAACACCTGCAACTCGCGCACGCTGATCGCCTGCGCGGTCGCCGCCAAGATTCCAAATTTCATCTTCTCGTCCACGGCTGCCGTCTACGGCATTCCGAAGATCAATCCGGTCACCGAGACGGCGAGTCTTCAACCGATCTCGCCCTACGGCAGTTCCAAGCTGATGACCGAGACGATGCTCGCCGATACGGCGAAGGCACACCCCTTACGCTTCGTGGCGCTGCGCTATTTCAATGTCGCGGGCGCCGATCCGAAGGGGCGCAGCGGACAGTCCACCCCGCGGGCCACGCATCTCATCAAGGTGGCCTCGGAAACAGCGCTGGGCTCGCGGCCCTGCCTCGACGTCTACGGCACCGACTATGAGACACCGGACGGCACTTGCGTCCGCGACTATA
The DNA here is from genome assembly GCA_963825655.1 of uncultured Alphaproteobacteria bacterium. Taxonomy (GTDB): domain Bacteria; phylum Pseudomonadota; class Alphaproteobacteria; order Rhizobiales; family Methyloligellaceae; genus Methyloceanibacter. Next base: position 176,200 of record CAWGTS010000004.1, on the reverse strand, counting down.
TCCACGTGTCGGATCTCGTGCGGGCGCATTTGGATGCGCTGCGTTATCTGCGCGAAGGTGGCGAGAGCATCGTGCTGAACTGCGGCTACGGCAAAGGTTTCTCCGTGCTCGATGTGGTCGAGGCGGTGAAGCGGGCCGCGCATGTGGACTTCACGGTCAATACCGTCGCCCGGCGTCCAGGCGATCCGCCGGCGCTGGTGGCCGGCGCCGGTCGGATCCGAGAGGTTTTGGGCTGGGAACCGCGTCTGGACGATCTCGATACGATCGTCGCGCATGCCCTTTCCTGGGAAAAGCGCCTCGCGGACTACCGCGCCGCCTCTTAGATCGCAGTTTTCGCCTTTTCAGCGTCAAAACCGCCCTCCACAATATGGGCCATGACCATTCGGGGCTCGGGGATGAACAGCTTTTCACGGCTTGGCTTTGCATGCGCGCTGGGACTTGCCGCGCTGCTCGGCGAACCCTCGGGTGCGCGCGCGGCCGATCCGGTGACGGAATACAAGAAGGCCGTGGAGGCACGGTTCGCACAATGGCTGCAGGGCCTCTGGCCCGAAGCAGAAGCCGCCGGCGTCTCACGCAAGACCTTCGAGGCGCAGCTGAAGGGGATCAAGCTCGACTGGTCGCTGCCCCAGCTCGTGCCGCCCGACCCGGCTTTTCCCGGCGGCCCGGCTCTCCCTGCGGCCATGAAGCCCAAGCCAAAGCCGCAAGCTGAGTTCGGCGTGCCGGAGAACTACTTCAAGGCCCGCAGTCTCAACGCGCTCGCGGCGGGCGGGCGGGCCAAATACAAGCAGCTCGCCCCGACGCTCACGGCGATTCAGAAGGAATACGGCGTGCCGGCGAGCATCGTCATCGCCATCTGGGGCCGGGAGACCGGTTTCGGCCAAGCGACATTGCCCTATGACGCCGTCACCGCCATTGCCACGCAGGCCTTCATGGGACGGCGAGCCGAGGAGTTCCGTCCGCAGCTCATCGGCGCCCTCAAGATCATCGAGCTCGGCCACTCAACCCGCGCGGAGATGAAGAGCTCCTGGGCCGGGGCGATGGGGCACCCACAATTTCTGCCGGGCGACTTCGAGGAGTACGCGGTCGATTTCGACGGTGACGGGGACCGCGATATCTGGGATTCGGTGCCGGATGCGCTGGCCTCGGTCGGGAACTCGCTGTCGAGCCAAGGTTGGGACGGCAAGCAGCCTTGGGCTTACGAGGTCGAACTGCCAAAGAATTTCGATTGTACGCGCCAAGGGCCCGATCAGTCGCTGCCCATCCGGGAGTGGATCGATCTTGGCGTGAGCCGCGTGCGCGGGCGGCCCTTTCCCAAAGAGCGGCTGGACGATTGGACCTTTCTCGTCCTCCCCGCGGGCATGAAGGGGCCTGCCTTCCTGGCGACCACCAATTTCTCGGTCCTGAAGCTCTATAACAACTCCGATGTCTACGCGATCTTCGTCGGCCACGTAGCCGATATGGTCGCCTATAACGCCCCGGTCGATTTCGTGGGAAAATGGGACCCGGTGGAGCGTTTCACCCGAGACCGCATCCTGAAATTCCAAGAGATCCTGGTGGCCCAAGGCCATGACGTCGGCAAGGTCGATGGGCTGGTGGGCTTCAAGACGCGCCAGACCATTGGCAAGGAGGAGAAGCGCCTCGGCCTGAAGCTGACCTGCTACCCGTCCCACGCCCTGGTGAACCGCGTCTTGAAGGCGGCGCAGAACTAGCGAAATTTGATTGTCGAGGTGGACTTGCCTCGGTTTTGCCCGGCCAAGTTGCTAAATTCCTGTCATGCGAATCACGACCTTTCCTAAGACCTTGATCTTTGGCGCAATCCCGGCCTTTTTGCTGGCCGCGGGCGCTTCCGGACCGGCCCAGGCGGACTTCAACAGCTGCGTGAAGGGCTTCTGGCCCGCCGCCAAGCGCGCTGGTGTGAGCTGGGCGACCTTCGAGAAGGCCACCGCGGGCATCACCCTCGATAAGGAGGTGATCGAATCCGCCAATTATCAGCCGGAATACAAGAAGCCGGTCGGCGAATATGTCGACCGCGCCATCTCGCCCAAGCGGCTGGCCAAGGGCAAGGAGAAGCTGGTCGAATACGGGCCGCTGCTCAATCAGATCGAAGCCAAATACGGCGTCGACAAGCATATCGTCCTGGCCATCTGGGGCGTTGAGTCGAACTTCGGCGACAACAAGGGCGATAAGGGCGTCATTCAATCCTTGATGACGCTCGCTTGCTCGGGGACGAAAGCCAAGTTCGCGCGCGGCCAGATCGTCTCGGCCCTCAAGATCCTTCAGCGTGGCGACACCAGCCACGACCGCATGAACGGCTCGTGGGCCGGCGCCATGGGCCACACCCAGTTCATCCCGACGACCTACACGGCCTACGCGGTCGATTATGACGGCGACGGGCGGCGCGATATCTGGGACACGATCCCCGACGCGCTCGGCTCGACGGCGGCCTATCTGAAGGTGTCCAAGTGGATCCCGGGGCAGACCTGGGGCTACGAGGTCAAGCTGCCCAAGGGCTTCAATCCCAAACGGGTCAGCGAGAAGACCTACAAGACGCTGGGGCAGTGGCAGAAGATGGGGATCACCCGGATCAACGGGCAACCGTTCCCCAGAGCTAATGACAAGGCCCAGCTTTGGGCGCCGGAGGGGACCAATGGTCCGGCCTTCCTGACGCTCAACAATTTCCGGTCGCTGCTCCGCTACAACAACGCGAAGTCCTACGCGCTTGCCGTGGGGCATCTGGCCGATCGGCTAGCCGGCTATGGCCCCTTCGTACAGCCGTGGCCGACCGGCGAGCGGCGGCTCTCCATGGAGCAGCGCATGGAGCTGCAACGAGACCTCATCGCGCTCGGTCATTTGGAGGGCGAGGTGGACGGGATCATCGGCAGCGGGACGCTCGAGGGCATCCGGTCCTATCAGCGTGCCAAAGGCCTGCCGGTCGATGGCTATCCGACGCTGACAATTTTGAAAATGGTGCGTGCCGAGGCGCCCCCGCCACCACCGCCTGCTCCGCCGGTCCAAGAGGTGCCGGCACCCCAAGTGGCGCCGGCACCTCGAGCAGTTCCGCCACAGGCGGTTCCGCAAGCCGCGCAGCCGCCCCAGTCATCGCAACCGAAGAGTGTCGCCGAGGATGCGGTGCCGCCGGCGAATTGATGCTATAGGGTGATCATGCCTCGTAACGCGTCCGTTCTTCGTTTTCCGCGCCGTGCGCCGGGCCTGATTGCCAGGGGCCTGGTCCTTGCCGCCGCGCTGCTGTTCGCTTTGGCGCCACAGCCCTTGGCCGCGCAGGACACCCCGGCCCATCGCAGCTACATCAATCCGTTCCCGAACGGCGACCGTTACCGCATCGTCGTGCTCGGCGATTCCATGGCCGAGGGACTCTGGGAAGGGCTCTACCGCGCCTTCGAGGACGATCCGACCTTGGATGTCATCCAGCAGGCCAAGAAGTGGACCGGCTTCGTCAATACCGACAAGTATGACTGGAATGGCGAAATCGACCAGATCCTCAAGGACGGCAACTATCAGATCGCCGTGGTCATGTTCGGCGCCGGCGAGGCTCAGCCCATCAAGAAAGATGGGAAAACGCTGAAGGTCGGCACCGAGGAATGGCGCGAGGCCTACGGCGAGCGCGTGGAGAAATTCATCAAGAAGCTGAGGGCCGCAAATCTCGCGACCTATTGGGTCGGCTTGCCCGTGATGCGCAGCCCCGCCCAGAGCGACGACGCGGAGAAGCTGAACGACGTCTTCCGCGAAAAGGCCTTCGTCAACGGCGCCAAATATGTCGACACCTGGGGCGGTTTCGTCGACGACCAGGGCCGCTACAGCGCCTACGGCCCGGATATGCAAGGCAACACGAAGCGCCTGCGCGCCAATGACGGTCTCCACTTCACCATGCGCGGCTATCTGAAGCTTGCGCATTTCGTGGACAAGGACCTGGGCAAGGATCTGACCATGGCGAAGAAGGAACGCAACATTCCTCTTGCCGGTAACGAGGCGGAACAGGCAAAGGTGACGAACCGCTTTGCGCCGGCGAAGCCTAGGCCTGCCGCGCCCGATACTGCCGCCGCCGATAGCTCTGATGTCGCCGCCTTGGATGAGGATGATGCGGACGCAGATGCAGAGGCTGAAGAGGATGGCGACGCGCTGCCGCAGAACCAGGTCGGAGATGTCAACGTGGTGCGGCCGACCTTCAACAATGCGGCGCTTCCCGGCGCGGATCTTTTGTCCCAGGCGGTCAACCAGGGGGCGACCGACCCAGAGGTGATTACCGAAGAGCTTCCCGGCGGCTACACGGCGATTGCCACCATCTCGGCCGTGACCGACCTTACGCTTGCTTCCTCGCGCCCGAGACTGCCGCTCAGGCAGCGGCCTTACTACCGGGTGCTTATCAGAGGCGAGCAGCTCGAGCCCAAGTCGGGCAGGGCCGACGATTTCGCCTGGCCGCCCAGCTAGGCTCAGTTTGGCCGGATGACCGCGCGTCTAACGCGGCACGCTTAGCGCGGTAGGACGGTCGTTCCCATCAGAAACTTGTCGATCGAATGCGCGGCCTGGCGGCCTTCGCGGATCGCCCAGACCACAAGCGACTGACCGCGGCGCATATCGCCCGCGGCGAAGATCTTCGGCCGCGAGGTCTGATATTCGAGCTCGTTGGCTTTCACATTGCCGCGCCGGTCGAGATCGAGCCCGAGATCCTCGATCATGCCTTCCCGCACGGGGTGCAAGAAGCCCATTGCGAGAAAGACGAGATCGGCGGGGATGGTGAACTCGCTGTCCGGGATCGGCTTCATCTGGTCATCGAGTCGCACGCATTCGAGCTGCTCGACCTTGCCGTCGCCGAGAAAGCGGTTGGTCGCCACGCTGAAATCGCGCTCGGCGCCCTCGGCCTGGCTCGATGAGGTGCGCATCTTCAGCGGCCAATGCGGCCAGGTCAGCGACTTGTTCTCGTTCGCGGGAGGCTGGGGCATGATCTCGAGCTGCGTGACCGAAGTCGCGCCTTGGCGGAACGACGTGCCGATGCAGTCGGAGCCCGTGTCGCCGCCGCCGATCACGACCACCTGCTTGCCTTCGGCGGTGATCGGCTCGACGTCGCCCAGCGGCTCGCCGGACACGCGGCGGTTCTGCTGGGGCAGGAAGTTCATGGCGAAGTGAATGCCGGGAAGCTCGCGGCCAGGAACGTCGAGGTCGCGCGGCTGCTCCGAGCCGCCGGCCAGCAGGACCGCATCATGGTCGCGCTCGAGCTTCTTGATGTCCACATCCTTGCCGACATGAACGCTGCAATGGAACGTAACGCCCTCGGCCTCCATCTGCGCCGCGCGGCGCTCGATGATGTACTTCTCCATCTTGAAGTCGGGGATGCCGTAGCGGAGTAGGCCGCCCGGCTCGGCATTCTTCTCGTAGACATGCACGTCATGCCCGGCGCGGGCGAGCTGCTGTGCGGCCGCGAGACCCGCAGGCCCGGAACCGATGACGGCGATCCGCTTGCCCGTCTTTTTCTCCGGCGGCTGCGGCTTGACCCAGCCTTCGTCGAAAGCCCGGTCGGCGATGGCACACTCGATCGATTTGATGGTAACCGGCTCGTCGATGATGTTGAGCGTGCAGGCGGCCTCGCACGGGGCCGGACACACGCGCCCCGTCACCTCGGGGAAGTTGTTGGTGGAATGCAGGTCCTGCGCGGCCTCCATCCAGTCGGCGTGATAGACGAGGTCGTTCCAGTCCGGGATCTGGTTGTTCACCGGGCAGCCGGTGTGACAATAGGGGATCCCGCAATCCATGCAGCGCGCGGCCTGCTTCGCGATTTCGCCGTCGCTCGGCGGGATCACGAACTCCTTGAAATGGCGCACGCGGTCGGCAGCCGGCTCGTAAGCCCGCTCCTGCCGGTCGATCTCCAAAAACCCCGTGATCTTGCCCATTAGAGTCACGATCTCCGCCTAACCCATCTCAATCATTCGGGAGCCATGCTCCCCTTTGCTCTTCTGAGCGTACCGCATCTTCGCATGGCAGGGCCACAGCCTGGCGACAAGGCCAGGGCATGGCCGCTCTCCTGCCTGGTTATTTGCTGCTGCCGCTCAGGCCGACCTCGAGTTCACCGAGTTCGGTCTTGTCCGCGGCCTGCTGGCGGGCCATCTCCTCCAAGGCGCGACGGTACTCGACCGGCATCACCTTGACGAATTTCGGGAGGTACTCGGCCCAATTGTTGAGAATGGCCCGCGCCCGGGTAGAGCCGGTGTAATGCAGGTGGTTCTCGATCAGCTGGTGGAGCCGCTCCTCGTCGAAGCGCGTCATATCGGTAAAATCGACGAGGCCGTGGCTTTCCAGGTCGCCGCCTTGATGCCGCCGCCGCTCCATAGCCTGGTTCTCGCTCGGAATCGGCTCGAGGTCCACCATGGCCATGTTGCAGCGCTGCTCGAAGTCGCCGCTCTCATCCAGCACGTAAGCGATACCGCCGGACATGCCGGCCGCGAAATTGCGGCCCGTGGCGCCGATCACCACGACCACGCCGCCGGTCATGTACTCGCAGCCATGATCGCCGGTGCCCTCGACCACGGCGACGGCGCCTGAATTGCGCACGCCGAAGCGCTCGCCGCCGACGCCGCGGAAGTAGCATTCTCCGGCAATGGCGCCATAGAGCACGGTGTTGCCGACGATGATCGATTTCTCCGGGACGATGCCGGACTCTTCGGGCGGCCGGACGATGATGCGGCCCCCTGACAAGCCCTTGCCGACATAGTCATTGCCTTCGCCGACGAGGTCGAGGGTCACGCCGTGCGCCAGCCAGGCGCCGAAGCTCTGACCGGCCGAGCCCTTGAAGCGGATCCAGATCGTGTCGTCGGGGAGGCCCGCGTGGCCGTAGCGCTTGGCGATCTCGCCCGACAGCATGGCGCCGGTCGAGCGGTCGACATTTTTGATCGGCAAGTCGAGCTTGACCGGCTTTCTCTCTTCGACCGCATCGCGACACAGTTCGATCAGCTTGTTGTCCAGCACCTTCTCAAGCCCATGGTCCTGGCGCTCGGTGTTTCTGGTCGGTACCTTGTCCGCCACCTCGGCTTTATGGAACAGCTTGGTGAAGTCGAGACCGCGCGCTTTCCAGTGGTCGATTGCCTTGTCCTTATCGAGCACCTCGGTGTGGCCGATCATCTCGGCGAAGGTGCGGAAGCCGAGCGATGCCATGTACTCGCGCACTTCCTCGGCGACATAGAAGAAATAGTTGATGACGTGCTCGGGCGCGCCCGTGAAGCGTGCGCGCAATACCGGGTCTTGCGTGGCGATGCCCACCGGGCAGGTGTTCAGGTGGCATTTGCGCATCATGATGCAGCCGGCGGCGATCAGGGGCGCGGTGGAGAAGCCGAACTCGTCGGCGCCGAGCAATGCGCCGACCACGACGTCGCGGCCGGTGCGGAAGCCGCCGTCGACCTGCACGGCGATGCGGCCGCGCAACCGGTTCAGCACCAGTGTCTGCTGGGTCTCGGCAAGGCCGATCTCCCAGGGCGAGCCGGCGTGTTTGATGGAGGTGAGGGGAGAAGCCCCCGTGCCGCCTTCGAAACCGGCGATGGTCACGTGGTCGGCCATGGCCTTGGCGACGCCCGCGGCGACCGTGCCGACGCCGACTTCTGAGACCAGCTTCACCGAGACGTCGCCTCTTGGGTTGACGTTCTTCAGGTCGAAGATGAGCTGCTTCAGATCCTCGATCGAATAGATATCGTGGTGCGGCGGCGGCGAGATGAGACCGACACCCGGCGTGGAGTGACGCACCTTGGCGATGGTGGCGTCCACCTTATGGCCAGGGAGCTGGCCGCCTTCGCCAGGCTTGGCGCCTTGCGCCATCTTGATCTGCATCATGTCGGAGTTGACGAGATACTCCGTGGTCACGCCGAAGCGGCCCGAGGCTACCTGCTTGATGGCCGAGCGCATGGAATCGCCATTGGGTAGCGGCTTGAAGCGATCCACTTCCTCGCCGCCTTCGCCCGTGTTGGATCGGCCGCCAATGCGGTTCATGGCAATGGCGAGCGTGGTGTGCGCCTCCCGGCTGATCGAGCCGAAGGACATGGCGCCGGTGGCGAAGCGCTTGACGATCTCGGTGGCGGGCTCGACCTCGTCGAGGGGAATAGCTTTTTGGCCGATTTCGTCTGCGTTCTTGATGCGGAACATGCCGCGCATCGTGAGAAGATGCTGGGACTGCTCGTTCACGGCTTGCGCGTATTCGCGATACTTCTCTGGCAGATTGCCGCGCACCGCGTGCTGAAGGTCGGCAACCACTTCCGGACGCCAAGTATGAGCCTCGCCGCGAATGCGGAAGGCATATTCGCCGCCGACGTCGAGGGCGTTGCTCAGTACGGGCGCATCACCGAAGGCGAGCTTGTGGCGCTCGACGGACTCGCGTGCGATCTCCGCCAGGCCGACGCCCTCAACTTGCGTGTTAGTGCCGGTGAAGTACTTGGCAATGAAGTCGGACCTCAAGCCGACGGCATCGAAGATCTGCGCGCCGCAATAGGATTGGTAGGTCGAGATGCCCATTTTGGACATAACCTTGAGGATGCCCTTGTCGACCGCCTTTTTGTAACGCGTGACCGCTTCTTCGACCGTGAGATCCTCGTCGAGCTCCGGCACCATGGCTTCGATGGTCTCGAAGGCGAGATAGGGATTGATGGCTTCGGCGCCGTAGCCGGCGAGCGTGCAGAACTGATTCACTTCGCAGGCTTCGCCCGTCTCAACCACAAGGCCGACAGAGGTGCGCAAACCGCAGCGGATCAGGTGATGATGCACGGCGCTGGTCGCGAGTAGCGAGGGGATCGGAATGCGGTCGGGCCCGGTTGCCCGGTCCGATAAGATGATGATGTTCTCGCCCTTGCGGACCGCATCCTCGGCCTTGTGGCAAAGCTTCTCCAAGGCGCGACCCATGCCGTCCGCAGCTTCCTCGGCCGGGTAGGTGATATCGAGGGTTACCGTGCGGAACTGGTTGTCGGCGACCTTGCCGATGGCGCGGATGCGTTCCAGGTTCTCGTTGGTAAGAATGGGATGGGCGGCCTCGAGGCGCTTCTGCTTCGAGGTGCCTTCGAGGTCGAGCAGGTTCGGCCGCGGACCGATAAAGGTCACCAGCGACATGACGAGCTCCTCGCGGATCGGGTCGATCGGCGGGTTCGTCACTTGGGCGAAGTTCTGCTTAAAATAGGTGTGCAGCAGCTTGGGCCGGTCGGACAAAGCCGAGATCGGCGTGTCCGTGCCCATGGAGCCGATGGCCTCCTGGCCCGTCTGAGCCATGGGGATCACCAGGAACTTGAGCAGCTCTTGGGTGTAGCCGAAGGCCTGTTGGCGATCGAGCAGGCTCACATTGGAGCGAGGGGCGGGCGCCGGGGCGCCGGGCAGCTCGTGCACGTGGATCTGCGTGCGGTCGAGCCAATGTTGATAGGGATGCGCGCCGGTCAGCTCCGCCTTGATCTCCTCGTCGGAGACGATGCAGCCCTTCTCCAGGTCGATGAGCAGCATCTTGCCCGGCTGCAGCCGCCACTTCTCGACGATCTTCTCTTCGGGGAAGGGCAGCACGCCGGTCTCGGACGCCATGACCACGAGGCCGTCATCGGTGACGAAGTAGCGCGCGGGCCGAAGGCCGTTGCGGTCGAGCGTGGCGCCGATCTGACGGCCGTCGGTGAAGGCCATGGCGGCGGGTCCGTCCCACGGCTCCATGAGGCAGGCGTGATACTCGTAGAAGGCGCGGCGCTTGGCATCCATCAGCGGGTTGCCGGCCCAAGCCTCGGGGATCAGCATCATCGCCGCGTGGGCCAATGAGTAGCCGCCTTGCACCAGGAACTCGAGCGCGTTGTCGAAGCAGGCCGTATCGGATTGTCCCTCGTAGGAAATCGGCCACAGCTTTTCGATGTCGTCGCCGAACAGCGGCGAGGACACGCTCGCCTGGCGCGCGGCCATCCAGTTCACGTTGCCGCGCAGCGTGTTGATCTCGCCGTTATGGGCGACCATCCGATAGGGATGGGACAGCTTCCAGGACGGGAAGGTGTTGGTCGAGAATCGCTGATGCACCAGCGCCAGCGCCGAAGCGAATTTCGGATCGTGCAGGTCCTGGTAATAGGCGCCGAGCTGGTAGGCCAGGAACATGCCCTTGTAGACCAGCGTGCGGCAGGACAGCGACACGGTGTAGAAGCCGATGTCGCGGCCGCCGGTCTCGCCGTTGATGGTGTTGTTGATCACCTTCCGCAGCAAATAGAGCCGGCGCTCGAAGTCGTCGTCGTCGCCCATGTCGGGGCCGCGGCCGATAAATACCTGCCGGTGGGTCGGCTCGGACTCGACGACCTCGGGCGACAGAGTTGCGTTGTCGGTCGGCACGTTGCGCCAGCCGAGCAGCTTGAAGCCTTCCGCATCGACGACGCGTTCGACCACGGACTCGCAATAGATGCGCTGCGCCTGGTTGGACGGCATGAACATGTGACCGACCGCGTAGTGTCCCGGCTCGGGCAGCTTGATGTTCAGCGGCGGGCAGACCTCCTGGAAGAAGGCGTGGGGGATCTGCAGGAGCATGCCGGCGCCGTCGCCGTCGCGCGGGTCGGCGCCCGCGGCGCCGCGATGGGTCAGGTTCTCCAGGATCTGGAGCCCGTATTCGATGATCTGGTGGCTCTTGCGCCCTTTCAGGTCGGCGACGAAGCCGACGCCGCAGGAATCATGCTCGTTGGCCGGATCATAGAGTCCTTGCGCGCGCGGCAGTCCCTTCGGGGCCGCGTTGGAGAGACCAGGAATGAGCGCACGACGTGCCATCGTCTGCATGGAACCTCGACCGCACCCAAACGAATGGGCGGGCATTTGGAGTTTGGCGAACGGCCGTCCTCTTCACCAGGATGAAAGTGTGAGGCTAAGAGCGAAGGTCCGGCCTTTGGAGACTAGCGCCTTTGCGCCAGCGAAAGCGGCATTTGAGACTGTATTCCGCGCCCAAAAGAGACGCCTTGAAGCCTCGCGCCGCAGCCTCCAGTACAAAGGTCAGCAAGCCTGTCCTATTTAGTGTCAAAATGACAGATTTCCAAGGGGTGCACAAGATGGATTCGGGCCTCCGCCGGCCCGAAAAACAGGGGCGTCTTCACCAGCTTCTAGCGGAGGCGTGATTTGACGTGAGCGGGCCCGCGCGGGCCTAATTCCGGGACAATTCAGGTATACCGGGGCGGTAAATCCGGTGCCATCCTGCTATCCAAATGGGAGCTCACATGACTGATCAAACCAAGAAAATTTCGGGTCTGGCCGTTGGTTGCGCCTTCGCCGCGGCCCTGGGAATGGCCGGTTCCAGCCAATCCGTGTCGGCCGCAGACCAGGAAAAGTGCTTCGGCGTCGCCAAGGCCGGCGAGAATGACTGCGCCGCCGGCAAGGGCACGACCTGCGCCGGAACCTCGAAGATCGACTATCAGGGCAATGCCTGGAAGCTCGTGCCCGCGGGCACTTGCGAGACCATGGAGCTCCCCGGCGATCGCAAGGGCGGCCTCGAAGCCCTCGACCGCGACTTGCCGCCGGCCTAAGCCGTCATGGCGACGTCCACCTCAATCGGCTCAAGCCCGATCCCGCCGCGTGCCGGGGTCGGGCTGAAGCCCGAGCATTATCGCGACATCCTCGATGGCGCGCCGGAGATCGGCTGGTTCGAGATCCACGCCGAAAACTATATGGGCGCGGGCGGGCCGCCGCACGCCTATCTCACGGCGGTGCGCGAGCGCTATCCGCTGTCGCTCCACGGTGTCGGGCTTTCGATCGGTGGTTCTGGGCCGCTCGACAAGGACCATCTCGGGCGCCTCAAGGTCTTGGCCGACCGCTACCAGCCGGCGCTGTTCTCCGAACATTTGGCGTGGTCGAGCCACGACACGGTCTATCTAAACGACTTGCTGCCGCTTCCCTATACGGCGGAGACGCTTCGATGCGTCTGCGACCATATCGACGAGGTGCAGGACACGCTTCAGCGCCAGATGTTGCTGGAGAACCCGTCGACCTATGTCGCCTTCGCCGAGACGTCCATGAGCGAGGTGGAATTCCTGCGGGAGATCGTGCGGCGGACGGGCTGCGGGCTCTTGCTCGACGTCAACAATGTGTTTGTCCAGGGCACCAATCACGGCTTCGATGCACGCGCTTATCTCGACAGCTTCCCGGCCGAGCATGTGGGCGAGATTCATCTCGGCGGCCACGCGGAAGACGCCGACGATGACGGCGCGCCGCTCCTCATCGACGATCACGGTCGCGCAGTAGGGGACCCTGTCTGGATGCTTTACGCGCAGGTGCTCGCTCGTACCGGTGCCAAACCGACACTGATCGAATGGGACAACGACGTGCCGGCGTGGCGCGAGCTATTTGCCGAAGCCAAGCGGGCGGACGCCGTGATCGCCGAACGGCGCAGCAACCACGTGGCGGCCTGATGGGCGGGGCTGCGGACGAACTCGAGGGCCTATTTGCCCGCGCCGTCCTCGACCCGGACGCTGCCACGCCCCGGACTTTGGCGCGCAAGACGGGGACGGCCCCGGCGCGGCGCTTCGCCGTCTACCGCAACAACGTCTACGCGAGCTTGATCGATGTGCTGGCGAGCCGGTTTCCGGTCTCGACGCGGCTCGTGGGCGAGGAGTTCTTCCGCGCCATGGCGCGCGCCTATGTGCAAAAGGAGCCGCCGCGCTCGCCGGTGCTGCTGCGCTACGGCGCGAGCTTTGCCGATTTCATCACGGTCTTTCCGGCCGCCGCGCCGGTGCCGTATCTCGCCGACATCGCGCGCCTCGAATGGGCCTGGCATGAGGCCTATCACGCGGCCGATGCCGAGCCGCTTTCCCTTGCCGCGTTCAAGGGGGTGGCGGACCACGCCGAGCGCGCGACCTTTGCGCTACATCCCTCTCTCACTGCCGTGCGTTCGCCCTATCCGGTGGTCACGATCTGGCAGCTTGCCAGGCGCGGCGGCGAGGACGAGCCGGCAAGGCTGCCGGCCGAGGGCGAGGATGCACTCGTGCTGCGCTTCAAGCTTGAGGTCGAGGTCCGCCGTTTGCCGCAAGGCGGGGCCGCTTTCGTGCTTGCTCTGAAGAAAGGCGCCAGCCTGCAAGACGCGGCGGGGAGCGCGATGGTGGAAGCACCGGAGTTCGATCTTGCGGGCAATCTCGCGGGGCTCATGGCGCGTGGCGCCATCGTCGGCGTGGGCGCGCAACAGCCTTAACGAAACCTTTCCGCAAAAGAATAGACGTTAAGTCCTGCGTAAGTGGTGGAGGCTACGCTCGTCTTTGCCGGCGTTAATGTTCTGCGTACGCGCGGCACTCCTGGCAGGTTCTCTCTCATTAGCACCTGCATACTGAGAAGGGCGCCCTCGCTCTCCGAGGACGCCCTTCTTGTTAGCCTAAGTCCGATTGCCGGCGGCGACTTACGCGGCCTGGCTGTCGAGGATTTTGGGCTGCTCTTCCGTCTTGGTGGTGATCTCGATGGTCCGCGGCTTCATGGCCTCGGGCAGTTCGCGCACGAGCTCAACATGGAGCAGACCGTTCTCGAGGCTTGCGCCTTTCACCACGACATAATCGGCGAGCTGGAAGCGACGCTCGAAGCTGCGTGCCGCTATTCCGCGGTGCAGGAAGGTCGAGTTCTCCTGCTCGACGCGCTTCTCGCCGCGAATGGAAAGGGTGTTCTCCTTGACCTCGATATCGAGGTCGCCTTCGCCGAAGCCGGCAACGGCCATGGAGATGCGGTAGGCGTTCTCGGACTCCCGCTCGATATTATAAGGCGGGTGGCTCGGCGTTTCGCCCTCGAACGCGTTCAGGGTGTCGAGCAGCGAGCCGATGCGATCGAAGCCGATGGTGGAGCGGTAAAGGGGGGTCAGATCGAAATGTCTCACGTCACATCCTCCGTAAGAAGCGATGATAGTCTCCCGCCCGCATCGCGGGCCGAGCAGTTCTCGTGCAAGCCTGACGGCCTTGCGACTGCGAGGCATATGGGAATGCTGGACCATCGCGTCAAGGTATCTACCGTGCTGAAAATAAACGAAAATAGCATTTGCCCAGGCGCCTGATTGGCGGTGTGCGCTGTGTTGGCGCGGTGCGGCAATGCTGTGGTCATGGCCGCCGGCGCTGCTATAAGGACCTTGAAGTCCGGTCTGTTGTCGGCAGCGGGCGAGGGGCTGTTCACGCATATGGATCTTGTTTCGACACCGAAAAACCCGATCCCGCTTGGGGCGTCATCGGGCTATCTCGACATCCGCAAGGGCGTGCGGGTTCGCTATGCGAGCTGGCAATCGGCCTTGCGCGAGCGGCACGGCACCGTGTGCATCTTCCCCGGCCGGAACGAGTTCATCGAAAAGTATTTCGAGGTGGTCGGCGAGCTGCGGCGCCGTGGTTTTGCTGTCGCGGTTCTGGATTGGCGGGGGCAGGGAGGCTCGAGCCGCCTCACACGGGGCCAGATGAAGGGCCATGTCCGCGATTTCGCCGACTATGAGGAGGACCTGAACCACTTCATGAAAGGCGTGGTGCTCCCGGATTGCCCGATGCCCTATTACGCGCTCGCACATTCAATGGCCGCCACAGTGCTGTTCAATACCGCGACCAAGCGCGGCTGCTGGTTCAGTCGCATGGTGATGACTGCGCCCATGGTGCGGCTCGTCGGGCTGCCCATGTCGCAGGGCTTGTGCGCGCGGCTGACCGATGGGCTCACGCTTTTCGGGTTCGGCAGGCAAGCCGTGCCCGGCAAGCCGGAGCAATGGACGGGCGATGTTTTCGAGGGCAATCCGCTCACCTCGGACCGGGAGCGCTTCTACCGCAATGCCGCGGTGCTTGAGGCCGCCCCTGGGCTTGCGGTCGGCCCTCCCACGATCGGCTGGCTCAACGCCGCCTTCGAGGCCATGGCGAGGCTCAAGGACGAGAAATATGCGCCGCGCATCCGGGTGCCGTCTCTACTGGTGTCTGCGGGCGATGATCATATCGTGTCGAGCAAAGCCATCGAAGACCTCGCCTCACGGTTGCGCGCCGGCTCGCAACTGGTGCTGAGAGGCTCGCGTCACGAGATCCTCCAAGAGCGCGATTCCATCCGCGAGCAGTTTTGGGCGGCGTTCGACGCCTTCATTCCGGGCGTTAAGCTGAGCAAGGCAAGCTAGCCGGTCAGCATCTCGATGGCCGCAGCGTGGAGGCCGGGATCGCCCGCCGCAAGAATGCGGCCGCCCTCACGCGGATCGCCGCCCTCCCAAGTGCTTACGACACCACCGGCACGCTCGACGATGGGGATCAGAGGCAAAATGTCGAAGGGCTTCAAATCCGTCTCGACGACGAGATCGATCTGCCCCATCGCGAGAAGGCAATAATTGTAACAGTCGCCGCCGAAGCGGCGGAGGCGCGCAGCCTCGGCCAAACGCGCATAGCGGTCTCCGTTCGCGCCCGTAAACATATCCGGCGTACTCGAGGCGAGCATCGCCTGGCTCAGCGCGGGGCAGTTTCGCACTTTGAGGACGCTCGTCTTCCCGTCGCGGCGGAAATAGCTCTCCGTCTCGCCGCTCCAAAACCGCTCTCTCGTAAAAGGCTGGTCCATAACACCGAGCAGCGGCGCACCGGCGGCGGTGAGGCCGATCAGCGTGCCCCAAAGGGGCTGGCCGAGGATAAAGGCGCGGGTGCCGTCGATCGGGTCGATGATCCAGCAGTAGTTGGCCTCCGCGCGGTCATTGCCGAACTCCTCTCCGACAATGCCGTGGTCGGGGTAGAGGTCTGCCAAGGCCTGCCGGATGACCGTTTCCGCCTCCCGGTCGGCGGCTGTGACCGGATCGAAGTCAGCGCCTCCTTTATGGTCAACGGTGAGGTTTGACCGGAAATGCGGCAATATGACCGCGCCGGCCTTATCGGCGAGGGCGTGAGCCGTCGCTATATAGGCCTCGAAATTAGCTTGTTGGGTTGCGGACACGGACAAGGCTTGGCTGGCTTTTCCCTTGTGAGTCAAGGGCTGGCTGGGGATGCGGCGGCTCCGGGGCGCGATAGGCAAACGTCCCACGATTTCGTGACAGTTCTGCACCACTGTCTCAGAATTGTCGCGCCTCGCGGATGGCGATCTTGATTTTTGTGCGCCGCAATGACATATTGTTGCAACGCGGCATGGCTCTCCAGGCTGTGCCGCTGCCCTCCTTGGGCGTTTCCTCCCTAGACTTGGGCCGTTCGTTCAATCGAACGGCCCTTTTTTTATGGGTTGGCCCTATTCGGCCGCGGCGCGGGGGATGGCAAGGCCTGGAATGGACGGCACGAGCGCCACCACCATGGCCTCCAGGCTCCTGCGGAGCGTGTCGAACCCCGCAGACTTTTCAAATTTCCCTTCGTCCATATAGAGCGCGCGGTTGATCTCGATCTGAAGGACGTGCTGCGCCTTGTGGGGGCGTCCGTAATGCTCGGTGATGTAGCCTCCGGCATAGGGCTTGTTCAGCGTCACGACATGGCCGAGCGCTTCGAGTTGGCTGGCCGCGAGGCGGGTCAACTCCCCGCTGCATGAAGTGCCGAAACGATCCCCGAGGACGAAATCCGGGCGACTGCCCTGATCGGCAACGGGGTTCGAGGGCATCGAATGGCAGTCGATCAGCACAGCGAGGCCGAATTCTCTTTTTGCCTCAAGGAGAAGCGCCGCAAGGGTCTCGTGATACGGGGTATAGAGGCGATTGATCCGCTCCAAGGCAGCCGAGACCGCAAGCGGCTCTCGGTAGATCTCGTCGGACTCCGAGACGATGCGGGCGATGGTGCCGAGGCCGCCGACAACGCGCACCGATTGGGTGTTGGCGTAATGGGGCAGCCCGTCGCGGAAGAGAACGGGATCGAGCTCGTAGGGCTCCCGGTTCACATCGAGATAGGCGCGCGGGAAGTGGGCATGAAGAAGCGGCGCCCCAAGCTCGGTGACGAAGCCGAACAGTTCCTCTACGAAGGCATCCTCCGAGCGCCGCAGGGTATGGGCGTCCAGCTTGGAGGCGGCGAGGAAGGTGCTGGGATAGATCCGGCCGCTATGGGGTGAGTTGAAGACGAGGGGAACCCTGAGTTCCGTCGGCCGAGCCACGGAAAAGGGCGGCGCAAGTTCCCGTTCGATCGCCTCGGCCTCGCTCAGGCTCATGGCCAACCCTTGATTTTCAGCCATTTCTCGTGGCCGTTCGTTTGGACTCGCAACTCTGTAAACTCTGCCAACGAGAGTTGACCCTGTCTAGGCGTGTTCTGCCTTGTGCCCGGCCCAAATAGACGCAATGATTTGGAGTTCAGTAAGGGGGCGACCCATTTGGCCTTTTCGGCCGAGGGCAAGCGGTCGTTTACCAAGTTGGTGTACGCCCAATGTGGCGAGAGTTGAGGGGGACGGGGAATATGGAGGCGAACGATCCACGGGCACGCAGCGTGCAGCGTATTCTGCTTGCCGAGGACGACGAGGATATGCGCCGCTTTTTGGTCAAGGCGCTCGAAAAGGCCGGCTACGACGTCGTGTCGTTCGGCAATGGGCTCGAGGCCTATGAGCGGCTGAAAGAAGAGCCCTTCATGCTCCTGCTGACCGATATCGTGATGCCGGAGATGGACGGCATCGAGCTGGCGCGCAAAGCCTCGGAGCTCGATCCCGATATCAAGATCATGTTCATCACGGGCTTTGCCGCGGTGGCGCTCAACCCGGACAACAACGCGCCGAAAGACGCGAAGATCCTCTCCAAGCCGTTCCACCTGCGCGACCTGGTGGATCAGGTGGAGCGGATGCTCGCGGCTTGAGGTTGAAGGGCGAAACGGCGGGTTGCCTTCGCCCATCACCACACATATAGAAGTCGCCTTGTCCTTGGAGGCAGCGGGCGGTTAGCTCAGCGGTAGAGCACTACATTGACATTGTAGGGGTCACTGGTTCGATCCCAGTACCGCCCACCATTATTTCCATTCGCGATTTGGACTAGTTGCCTGCCGCGGAGGCCGGTGCGAACCGGGGCGCGGTGATCCGTGCTTGCGCCGTGGTCTTGTCGACCGCGATGGGCGGCAGCTGCACATATTTGGCCAGCGTCTCCGACCCGAACTTGTTCAGGTGACCCGGGTTCCGATAGAGAAACACCCCGTCCATCATGGCGTAGCACTCGGTTTCGTCGCAGGTCAGGTCGGTCCCGAGGATCGCGCTGACATCGGCGCCGCGTGCAATCTTGCGGATCGCATCGTTGGAGACGGCAAGATCCCGCCTTAATGTCGCCGCGGGAATTCCGCAGGCGCGCCGGTCCGCACCGCTCCTTTTGGCGTCGATGGCACACGCGACGGGGAGTTTCCCCACCTTTGTCCAATGCGGCACTTGGCCGAGGATTAGAACTTTCACGCCGCGCGCAGACAGGTAGTCGGCGGTGGCCTTCAGGAACTGCTCCAGGCTGTGCGGGCTTGGATCGCGTGCACCGGTCTTGCCATTTGTGGGATCAAGGCCGTTGTCGCCAAGCGGGTGTTGATAGCTCGACCAGTTGGCGGAGAGGATCGTGAGCTTGAGGTTCGGGTTCGCCGCGACGAAGTCCATGATGCCTTTCTGATAGGCCAGACAGGTGTCCTCGTGCCGGGCTGGTTGCTTCGTGCGCCATACACCCAGAAGAGGGCCGCACGCGCTCTGGGTCACCTGGCGGCCGGACAGCCCCTGCTCCTCGGCGAGACGTGCGACCATCGGCACGAAGTGATCGGCGTTGGAATCCCCAAACACGGCGATGTCGTAAGACTCGCCCTCTTGGCGCTTGCGGCCGAACCCGCAGGTGCCATCCGCGTCAAAAATGTTCTCCACGCCATCGCATCGTGAGCGGATCGGACTGCCGGTGGCCATCTGCGCGTAGACCTCTTGGGCGGGCTCATCGAGCCGCCAGGGCCAGCCGTTCCCGGCCTTGATCGCAAGGCCCACACCGGCGACGGCCACGAGGACGCAAGCCGCCGACGCCAAGGCGCCACGGACGGGAAACCTGAACTGTCCGGCGCGGCCCCTGAACGGGCTCTCGACATACCACCACGAAAACCACGCCAGCGCGCCACTAAGCGCGAGCAGGGCGGCGACCATGATCATGGACGGCTCCGAGGGCAACTGAATCTTGGCGAACGCCAGTACGGGCCAATGCCACAGATAAAGCGAGTAGGAGATCAGCCCGATCCAGACCACGGGCCTGAGGCTGAGCGTACGGCCGACGAGCGTGAATTGGTTGTTGCAGACAACGATGATGGCGGCGGTGCCGAGCGTGGCGAGTAGCGTCGCAATGCCGGGATGCGGTGCCGTCTCGGACAGGACGAAGACGCTGAGCGCGATGGCGGCAAATCCCAAACCCGCCAACGCTTGGGCAAGCCGGCGCGGCACCACGAGATGCTCGATGGTGAGCGCGAGCAGGGCACCAATGAGAAGCTCCCAGGCGCGGCAATGGGGCATGTAGAAGGCGTAGGTGGGCTCGTCCGAAGCGCTGACCATAAAGAGCGCGAAGGACGCGAGCGCCGCTCCGGCGATCACGAGCAGTGCGGCCTTGCGCGGCAGCCACGTCGTCAGGAACAGAAGCGCGACCGGCCAGACGATATAGAACTGCTCCTCGATAGCGAGCGACCAGGTGTGGAGCAGCGGCCGTTCTTGGGCGGCGAGCGCGAAGTAGTCCGTCGTGTTGTAGAAGTGGATATTGGCGCCGAACAGCGCCGTGGCCGTGAGGCTCCTGCCGAATTCACTCAACTGCTCGGGCGTCAGAAGGAGGCAGGCGACGACAAAACTGACCAGCACGACAAAGGCCAGAGCCGGCACGATGCGCCGTGCGCGCCGCGCCAGGAAATTCGTCAGACGGAACGACCCTTGCGCCATCTCCTTGCGGAGGATGGAGGTGATGAGGAAGCCGGAGATGACGAAGAACACGTCGACGCCAACGAAGCCGCCGGGTACGAGCGACGGGGCGGCATGAAAGCCGAGCACGGACAGGATCGCCACGGCCCGCAAGCCGTCGACATGCGAGAGATACCCTAGCGGGCCGTGCCCGTCGCCGGGGAGGTCTCCCGCGCGGCCGTCCTCTTTCCGGCTGTGTGTGCCCGAAACGCTCACGCCATCCCCTGTGAGGCTCTCATGTCCTTCTGGCACTGAGCTTATTGGCTTGCCAGGAGGCTGTCACCCGAGCGGAATCGGCTCGAAAAACGGCGACATTCAGGCTTGGCGGCCCTAAAGATCGACGGCGACCTTGAAGCCGCCGTAGATCATGCGCTTGCCGTCGAATGGCATGTCCTTCCCCGCCATCATGGCGTCGAGGCGGGGGTCCTTCATCACCTTGGCGTTGATGCGGTCGCGGTCCCGGCGCGACTTGTAGACGATGTAGGAGAAGAACACGACTTCGTTCGGCTTCATCTGCACGGCTCGCGGGAAGGACGTGACCTTCCCCTTTTTTACGTCGTCGGCGATGCATTCCTTGAAATCGAGCGCGCCGTATTCCTTCCAGATCTTGCCGGCCTTTCTTGCCAGACGCTTATACGCATCGACGTTCTTCTTTGGCACGGCGACGATAAATCCATCGACGTAAGGCATGGGGTCCGCTCCTATTCTTCCGGCTTCATACAATTGATCATCCACTGCGTGCCGAAGCGATCGGTGAACACGCCGAACTTGATAGCCCAGAAGGTTTCCATCATTGGCATGATCTCGGTTCCGCCTTCGCTGAGCGCTTTGAAACGCGATCGGCCTCGTCCGGCTCCGGGATGTTGAGAGTCACCGAAACTCCTTGCATCGACTTGAAGTTATCCGGTCCTGCGTCCGAAGCCATCAGGACCTCATTGCCAATCATGATGCGCGCGTGGGCGATCTTCTTGCGCATGTCGTCAGGGATCGGATGGTCGCCCGGCATCTCTCCATACGGCAACATGGCCACGATCTCGCCGCCGAGGACCTTGGCGTAGGTGGTCATGGCCTCTTCGCAGGTGCCGGGGAAGTTCAGATAAGGATTGAGTTTCATCCTACGCTCCACTGAGATGGCGGTGTCAGGTGTCGGCCAGATGGCCTTCGAGCTTCTCGAAGGTTCCGGTCCAGCCGGCTTGCATGGAGTCTCGGCCCTTGTCGAAGGTCTCGCATTCGACCTCGCTCGCCTCATACGGCTCCCATTCCACCGTGACGGTGGTCTTGCCGTCGGCCTCGGTGAAGCTGATCGTGGTGTGCATCAGGAGCGGCCACTCAGGCGCCAAAGGATGGCGCGTGACGCCGCCTTGCGGATCCGAGAAGGAGTTGATGAACACCAGCTTCTCCTTTGGCACGATCTCGCGGAAGAGCATGCGGCCCCACATCTCCTGGCCTTGCGGCGAGAGCATGCGGTAGTGGAACGTCCCACCTGGCTTGAGGTCGAGCGTCTTGACGTCAGACTTGAAGCCTTTCGAGCCCCACCACTGGGCCATTTGCTCGGGCTCGGTCCAGACCTTCCAGACCCGGTCTAGGGACGCGTTGAACGTGCGGCTGATGACGAACTTGGCTGCGGTCTTGGTGTCGGTCACGCGTTTGCTCCCTTATGGTACTACGCGACGAAACGTTCGAGCTTGTCGAGGCAGCCGGTCCAGCCTTGGGCGTGGCGGTCGCGCGCCGGCTCATCGAAGAATTGCTCGTGGATCAGGGTCAACATCGCGCCGTCGCCGTCAGGCTTGATGAGAACGGTCACGAAGGATTCCCGTTCCGGCATGGTGCGCCAGGCCCAGGTGAAGGCGAGTTTCTCGTTGGGGATCACTTCCGTGTAGGTTCCGCTCACGTGATGCTCCTCGCCGTCCTCGGTGTGGAAGGTTACGGCGTAGTGGCCGCCGACGCGCACATCCGCTTCCGCTTGCTTCACCGGGCCTGAGTCAGGCCCGAACCATTTCAGGATTTTTTCGGGGTCGGTCCAGGCGGCGTAGACTTTTTCCGGTGGGGCATTGAGACGACGTTTGAGGGTGAGGCTTGGCTCGGTTGAGAGGGCTGCTTGGGCGGGCATGCGTCGTCCTCCACAAAGGCCGCCAGCTGGTCGAGCTGCTCGGTCCAAAAGCGTTGATAGTGATTGAGCCAGTCCATGGCGTGCTCCATGGGTTCCGCGGTCAGCCGGCAGGTGACGGTGCGGCCGGTCTTCTTGCGGGTGATGAGCCCCGCATCCGAGAGCACGTTGAGGTGTTTCAGGATCGCCGGCAGCGACATCTCGAACGGTTCGGCAAGTTCGCTCACCGAGAGCGCCTTGTCGGCCTCAAGCTGCGCGAGAAGCGCCCGCCGCGTGGGGTCGGCCAGGGCGGCGAAAGTCCGGTCGAGGCCGGGGTCTTGATACTTAACCATATGGTTAAGTTAAGCGCCGATGAAAAACTGTCAACCTCTGTGGCTGTTTCTCTTCATATGCGCGGCATGCGCGCATGAAATGTTTAGGAAATCGCGGTCTAACCGCTCACAGCGGATGGACCGCACCCCCGTGCTTGCGGGGGCTAAGCCTTAGGGAGAAGACACCCATGCGTATTCTTGCAGCAGCCCTTGCTCTTACCGTTGTTACTGGCGCGTCCGCCTATGCGATGGACGAAGCCCTCACCGAGGAGCAGGTCGAAGGTGTGCAAACCACCATTCGAGGCATGGATTGCACCGTTGAAGATGCCGATATCGAGATGGAAAACGGCGGCTATGAAGCCGACGACGTCGTCTGCAAGGACGACGGCCGATACGACGTCTATCTCGACAAGGACTTCAAGGTGACCAAGAAGGTCAAGGAAGACTAGTTCCGACTCAAGGCTTTCGAAATCACGCCCCGGCGCCTGCGAACCGCATGGCCCCGGGGCGTTTTTTGTGCCCAGTGGCCCGTGTTGACAGAACCAGCCGGTCTTCTTATGTTCCCGCCAATTCGGGCGGCCTTTGCATGAGGCCGCCCAACCTGTTTTTTAGTCGAATGGATGGCGTGTAATGAAGATCAAGAATTCGCTGAAGTCGTTGCGCAAGCGCCATCGGAACTGCCGGGTGGTGCGCCGCCGCGGCCGGCTCTACGTGATCAACAAGACCAACCGGCGCTTCAAAGCCCGCCAGGGCTAAGCCGCGGGTTTCCCCTGGGATTCTTCATCCTGGGTTTTTCGGCATCGATTTGCTTTGACGGGGCCCGCGTGGGCCCCGTACCTTTTCCGGCATGGTCATGTTGAGAAGTCTGGCGAGCCTCCTGCTCATGGCGCTTGCGTATGCGTGCCTCACGGCGCCGGCGCTCGCCGCCCCACCGGTGGTCCTTGCGCAATATTTCGAGAGTTTGGGCGATGAGCCCGAGGACGGCGACGACGGGCCGGCCTTGGATGATCCCGCCTTGGAAGGTTTGGATCTTCCGAACCTTGAGGGTGGTCCCGAGCCGCAGCTGCGGCCGGATCTAAAGCCCGGCGCCGACGTAGGCGCGCCCCCGCAATCGGCGGAAGAGACGAAGGACAACAAGCTCGAGCTGGACCTCGGCGAGGTGCCTCCGCCGGTCGATCCCGCCGATCGGCCGGACATGCTGGCTCAGCTCTACGACAAGCTCGGCAGCGCGCGGAACGTTCAGTCGGCCGAGCCCATCATGAAGGCCATCGAGGACCTTTGGGCCGTCTCTGGTAGCGACACGGTCGATCTCCTGATGACCCGCGCGGCGCAATTCGCCAACGCGGCGGAGATCGATTTGTCACTCGCCATTCTGGACGCCATCGTCGACATCGCGCCGAACGAGGCGGAGGCCTGGTATTTGCGCGCCAAGGTCAACGTTTTGAAGGGCAAGCCCGAGCGCGCGCTGGCCGATCTCAGGCGGGCGCTCAATGTCGACGCCAAACATTATCGTGCGATCACAGACCTCGGGCTCGTGCTGGAGCAGCTTGGCGCCAAGAAGGAAGCGTTGGAAGCCTATCGCCGGGCGCTTGCGGTCAACCCGTTCCTGGATGACGCGCGCCAGGGCGTCGAGGCGCTCAAGCGCGAAGTCGAAGGCCAAGACATCTAGACCACGTCTAGATCACGTCCCAGTCGTCGGTGCCCGCACCCACCTCGGCAATGCGTAGCAGGTTGGTCGCGCCGGACTTGCCCAACGGCACGCCGGCCGAGATGATCACCTGCTGGCCGGGGAGGGCGAACTCCTCCTGATAGGCGATGCGGCAAGCCTTGGCGACCATGTCGTCGAGATTGCGCGGGTCGTCGGTCAAGACGCAGTGAAGCCCCCAGACGATCGCCAGCTTGCGGCCGGTGGCAGGAATTGGCGTCAGAGCCAGGATTGGCTGTTGCGGCCGCTCGCGGGCGGCGCGCAAGCTCGTGGCGCCGGAGGCCGTGTAGCAGACGATGGCCGCGAGATTGAGGGTCTCCGCCACGGTGCGGGCCGCAGCCGAAATGGCGTCGGCGTCCGTGGCTTGCGGGTCGATGCGCTGGGCATGAATGATGGCCGCGTAGAGGGGATCTCGCTCCACTTCCATGGCGACACGATCCATGGTTTCGACGGCATCGACCGGATACTTGCCGACGGCAGACTCGGCCGACAACATGACCGCGTCGGCGCCTTCGAACACGGCGGTGGCAACGTCGGACACCTCGGCCCTGGTCGGCACGGGCGCGTAGATCATCGATTCCAGCATTTGCGTTGCGACCACGACGGGCTTGCCGGCATTGCGTGCCGCGCGGCTGATCTGCTTCTGCAAGCCCGGGACTTTTTCGACCGGCATCTCGACGCCGAGATCGCCGCGCGCGACCATGATGCCGTCGGCGAGCTCAAGGATCTCCTTGAGATGGTTCACCGCGGACGGCTTCTCGATCTTGGCCATGATCGCGGTGCGGCCGCGCGAGAGCTTGCGGGCTTGGGCGATGTCCTCGGGACGCTGCACGAAGGACAGTGCAACCCAGGCAACGCCCAAAGTCATGGCGCATTCGATGTCGGCGCAGTCCTTGTCGGTCAGCGCGCTGAATGGCAGCACCGTATCGGGCAGGCTGATGCCCTTACGGCTGCCGAGAAGGCCCGATGTTAAAACTTCTGCGTCGATGCGGACATCGCTCGCTTCGACCACGCGCAGCTTGAGCTTGCCGTCATCGAGAAGGAGCGTGTGACCCCTCTCGACGGCTTCGAAGATCTCCGGATGGGGAAGCTGGACGCGGCCGAGGCCGCCAATGGCCTCGCGGCGGACAAAACTCAGAATATCGCCTTGAGTCAGCCGGATCGAGCCGGAGTCGATCTTGCCGATGCGCAGCTTCGGGCCTTGCAGGTCGACCAAGATGCCGATGGGCCGGGAGAACTCGGACTCGAGCTTGCGGACGATGCCATGGACCTCACGCAAACCGTCGTGGTTCGCGTGGCTCATGTTCACACGAAAGACGTCGGCGCCTGCTTCGAACAGACGCCGCATCGTTTCTTCGTTGGTGGAGGCAGGACCGAGCGTGGCAACGATCTTGACCCGTCGGTTTCGCCTCATTGGGACTTTGCTTCACCTTCCGGATCGGTCAGACGGACCGTCCAATCCCGCTCTTCGCCTGTGTCGACCTCAAAAAATCCCGTGCGCTTATGGCCGCGCTTCTCACATTCCTGGGTGTCGCGGATCGTGAAGGATTTGTCGTCGGTGCACATAAAGAGCGAACCGGCCCATTCGCCGCCGCGATCATAGTCGACGGCGTGAATGTAATAGTAGCGGCCGATCAGCACGCCTTTGAGCAGGGTCTCGCAGGTGTGGGAGGCGATATTCCACCAGCCCTCGCTGGCCCAGCCCTCGGTGTCCTTGTAGCCGATCGAGACGCCGACGCGGCTTGCGGTCGTGTTGCACAGCTTGAGGTCCGCATGGGCGGGCGAGACGCCGAGCCCCAGCACGAGGCCAAACGCCAGGAGGGCGGCAAGCCCCCATCGCTGCTTGGGGATTTGAATTTCCGCTAATTCGCGGATTTCATTGGAAAAAAGCATCAGTTTCTCAGGTCTGAAATTCGCAGTTAACGAACCCCGAAAGGTAGCATCGAATTGGTTGCATTTGTCTGACCGGCGAGGCTCGATTAAAGGGCCAGTTTGGCCCTATAAACACCATTGAAAATGCTGGGTAAATGCGTCGCAATGCGGACTTTGCGTCTCGTGGTTGTTGCCGCAGCAAATCGCGGAAGGAGTTAAGCCTGGACACGCTTGTACACGAAGATTTGGGCGAAAAGCCATACCGGACCATCGAAGGGGATGTCAGTCTCGGCCTTCTTGTCCTCTGTGACCACGCTGAGAACAGGATTCCCGAGGATTTTCATATACTTGGGCTTAAGCCGGAAGATCTGCACCGGCATATCGCCTTCGACCTCGGGGCCGAAGGCGTGGCCGCAGGGCTCGCCGAGGCGCTGGGCGCGCCGGCGATCCTGAGCCGGTTTTCGCGCCTGCTGATCGATCCGAACCGCGGCCTCGACGATCCCACGCTCATCATGCAGATCTCGGACGGTCTCGTGGTGCCGGGCAATGTGGATTTGAGCGCGGCCGAGACCGAGGCGCGCCTCGACAAGTTCTACCGGCCTTACCACGCGGCCATCGATCGCGCCGTCGAAAGGGGCATCGCCGCCGGTAAGCCGCCGGCGATCCTCTCGATCCATAGTTTCACGCAAGCTTGGAAGGGCGTGGCGCGGCCATGGGGTGTGTCGGTACTGTGGGACAAGGACCCGCGCCTGCCGCAACCCTTGCTCGACGGCTTGCGGACCATCCCCGACGTCGAGGTCGGCGACAACGTTCCGTATTCGGGACAGCTCAAGGGCGACACGCTCTACCGCCACGCCACCTTGCGCGGGCTTGCGCATGCGCTGATCGAGGTGCGCCAAGACCTGATCCTCGCGGCCGAAGGGCAGTGGGAATGGGCGCACCACCTTGCTCGCGTCGTGGCGGAGGTGTTGCGCACGGCGCCGGGCTTGCACGAGATCAAGCACCACGGCTCCAACACAGACCCACGCGGCGCGAAAGGATGCAGCAATGGATGAGAAGACCAAGACTGAACTCGAAGCGGCCGCCTTTCGCCGGTTGGTCGAGCATCTGCGCGAGCGCACCGACGTCCAGAATATCGACCTGATGGAGCTTGCCGGCTTTTGCCGCAACTGCCTCTCAACCTGGTATCTGGAGGCCGCCGACGAGCGCGGGGTTCCGCTCGGCAAGGACGAGGCGAAGGCGCTCATCTACGGCATGCCGTATGAGGAGTGGAAAGCGAAGTTCCAAACCGATCGCACGTGAGCCGTGCAGTCCCACTACTCGATAAAAGTCAAGTTTATCAATCATTTACGCGCAACGTAGCGCCAAGCACGGGGCGCTTTTGTACACCGGCTTTGGATAACCGGGAAAAGCCTCGAGTGCGTCTTGCTGCAGTCGATGATCGGGACCAAGCTCGCTTTCATCGAATCATCACAAACGCCCGAGGATCCCACCGTGTCGCTTCAGTCATCAGCCAAAGATCAGCTTCGTGCCTTCGTGTCCCGTATCGAGCGGCTGGAGGAAGAGAAAGCAGCGCTCTCCGTCGACCTGCGTGAGGTCTATGCCGAGGCCAAGGGTACCGGCTTCGACGTCAAGGCGCTTCGCAAAGTGATCAGCCTGCGCAAGCTGGACGAAACCAAGCGGCGCGAGGAAGAGGCGGTGCTCACGACCTATCTCCATGCACTCGGGATGGACGCGGAGTCCGCAGGGTCCGCGGAGTCAGAGGCGGCGTAACCCTTGGACGCAACCACGCCAGGCTTCGAGTTTATCGACGTTGCTTGGCGACTTGGTGCCGCCGTCGTGGTTGGCATGTTGATCGGTCTCAACCGCGACCTCGCCGACAAGCCGATCGGCATGCGCACGCTCGGTCTCGTCTCGCTCGGCGCCGCCGTCGTGGCGATCACGACGGTTCACTTTAGGGGGCTGGCGGAGCATCCCGACGCACTGAGCCGTGTGGTGCAAGGCGTCACGCAAGGCGTGATGGCGGGTATCGGCTTTATCGGCGCCGGCGTGATCTTGCGCGATACCAAGGAGGAGACGGTCAAAGGTCTGACCACGGCTGCCACCGTTTGGGTGACCGCCGCGCTAGGCCTCGCATGCGGGCTGGCCGCTTGGCAGATCGTGGCCCTTTCCCTCGGGCTCGCCATATTCCTGCTCGTGGGTGTGGCGCGGATCGAAGACGCCTTCGAGAAGCTGAGGAAGAACGACTAAGAGTGAGGGGATTAGCGCGCGCTCTGCGCCAGCCGCGTGGGCTTGTCCGCTTCCACAGCGGCGTAGAGGCTTCTCACCGCCCCGCCGGAGAATTTCTGAGCGCTGGCCAAGCCGCGATAGCCTGAGGTCCGGCGGAGCTGGAAGGCCGTCGGCCGGTCCATATCGTCGAACAGGTAGTTGAGGTCGCTCTGCTCGGGATGGATGAGCGGTGCGATTTCCGGATTGTTGGCAATCGAGGTGTCGGTCATGAGGCTGGCGGTCTCGAACGGCAAGTAGCTCAACTCGTCCGGATGATCGTCGTCGACCTCAGGCGCCCCGACCACGCGCGCATTCTCGTAGGTGGGCACTGCCGGCCGTTCGGGCTTGGGCATGGGGGAAGGCTGCGACCAGGGCAGCGCGCCGCCGGTGCTTGCCATGGCGAAGCGAGGCGCGGGCGTTGGATCGTCGGCTGGCGCGAGTGCCATCGGTGCCGGTTGCGCGGGCTTGTAGGAAGCCAAGATCGGCTGCGGAATGGGTGCGCGTGCGCGCTCAGGCTTCGGCGTGGGTAACGGCGCCGCCGACGCAACCATTGTCCTGTCGACCATGCCTTTGGCCAGGGCCAGCTGGTAGTCCTTCTTGGTGATCCGCCCGCCGCTTCTGGGCAGATAATCGGTTTTTCCGTCGGGGAACAGGGCGGCGAGCTCGAGGCGCGGAATGCGCGGCCACATGCGCACGTGGCCGGTATCCACATGGACAAAGGGAAGACCCGAAGTCGGATAGTAACCGACGCCGCCGACTTCCTGCACGAGGGCCGAGTTGCGGAGCTTCTTCACGGGTACGTCCGGAAAATGAAGATCCGTGGCCTTGCCCAGCATGTGCTGGCTCTTCCTGGCTTGCCCGCCGCCCGCGCGCCTGAGTTTGGCGTTGGTTGCGGGGCTGCGATAGCCGGAAACGAGATGGATAGGTTTCCGGGAGCCCAGGGTGGTGTGCAGTTTCCAGATGAGATCGATGAGCTCGCGGTCCATTTCGGTCGATTCGTCCGCGCGCCAATCCCGCATGAAGTGGTTCAGCTTCTTGAGGGCCGCCTCGTCGAACTTGCCGTCGCGCTTATAGGTGACGGTCAGGCTCTCTTTTGTATGGATTTCATAGAGGGAGAGGGTCCGGGTCTCGCCGGAAGCGACAGCTTTGGGGGCCAGAGCGAAGCCCATGGCCAGCACCAGGAATCCGGCCCCAATCATGGCGCAGCGTGCACTGATCCCCCGAATGCGCATCCCCGACTTTCCGTAAACTTTGAACGCCGGTTTTGTCAGCCGGCTTTCCCCAATGACACCAAGCCCTGAGGCTTATTCGCGCCCGCGGCCGCCTTTCTCTAGGTGCGGCCGTCAAGTAACAGTATTTCGGTAAATTGGGCGAAAAACAAGGCAAACGGATTAACTGTGACCCGGCACTTCGGGCCATGGTTAATACCCGCTAAGTGACTGGGTCAGTGGGGTTTTGGCCAGCCGACGACGGCCCGCGGGGTTAGCGGGCTCAGCCAGGAATTTTTCTTTTGGAGGGCCTAGTTGAAGCCGTCGAACAGGTATTCGAGGGGATCGCCCGAACGGGACCGCGCGCGGGACTGCCGTTGCGACGAGATCGACTGGGTGATGATCCCGTCATCCGCCTCGGCATAAGCGGTGCTACGGCCCTTCAACAGGGCTCCGGCCATGCGCCGGTCGTGGCCGTAGAGGTCGCCGAATGTCTTGATCGAGCCGTCCTCGTTCACCCACATCGTGAAATACGTGATGTAGACGGGCACGTGCCGGTTAAGCCCGACATGCTGGTTGTAGCCGTTGTTGAAGGCCGACCGCGTGCGTGCCTTGCTCCAGTCCTTGTCATGACGCATGATCACGGAGGCGAACTGATCGGGATTTTGCACGCGCATGCAGCCGTGGCTCTCGGCACGCACCTGGTTGGCGAACAGATGCTTCTGCGGCGTGTCGTGCATGTAGACGTCGTGCTTGTTCGGGAACATGAACTTCACGCGGCCGAGCACGTTGCGGGGGCCGGGTGGCTGATAAAGGTGAAGCTGGCGGATGTCGACGCGGCTCCAGTCCAGTGAATTCGGATCGACTGCCTGTCCGCCATACTTGATGCGCAGGTCGTGGCGCTGGAAGACCGTGGTGTTCCAGCCGCCGCCGCCGAACCAGCCGCCACTGCTGCGACGGACATAGGGCCTGATTTCCCCGACCTTGATCGATGTGGGAACATTCCAGTACGGGCCGAACACGACCGTCTTCATTTCGTTGGAGAACACAGGCGTCGGCGTATTGGTCTTACCGACGACGACGCGCGTCCGGTAGACCGTCTCGCCGTCATTGACGACGCGCAGGCCGAACTCGGGAATGTTGACTGTGACATAGAAGCTGCCCTGGTCCTGCGGCAGCCAGCGCCAGCGCTCCATGTTCAATAGGATGGTCTTGGCCTGCGCGGGGCTGCCCATATTGCGCAGGTGCGGATTGTTGAGCAGCCACCGCGTGCCGGGGCCGACCACGCCGTCGGCCGCTGTATTGTGCGCTATCTGGTACTCCCGCACGGCCTCGACAACGGCCTCATCATAGAGTTCGGGATTCGGCCCGGCGGGAACGTCGAGCCGCGTCCGCAGCAGGGCAACCTGAGGATCGGCGACGCCGAGCTTAAGAAGCGGTCCACCAGGGATCTGAACCGCGGGCGCCACTTCCTTCGCGGTTTCCTGGCCGCCACCGCGCAGCTCGATCAGCTTCTTGCGCAGTAGCTCGAACTGCGGGTGCTGAGGCTGAAAGCTCCGCAGATAGGCTGCAGGGTCGGAGCGGAACGAGATCGACTCGATGACTTCCAGCGGCTTGGGCAGGACCAGCGTCGGGTCGAGATTCTTGGAGAGTCGGCTTGGGTTGATCCGGCCGCCACGCGCATCGTGCGCGTAGTCGAGCACGGCATGACTGATCTCGATTTCAGCGGCTGCGAGCTTGTCGGCAGCGTCCGGGGCGCTCGGGGTGAAGCCGGTTAGGCTCGGCAGCTTGTAGTCGGCCGCCTCCAAACCGTAATCGTCGGCCTTCCCGATCTCGGCGATCACGGCCTTGCCGCGGTCATTCAGACCTTTCTCGTCGACCCAGAGAAGCTTCTGGTCGGGAACGGAATAGTACTCAACCAGAGCGCCTTTCTCGTCCTTCTTCTGCTCGCTGGTGGCGCTGAAGGTCTCGGACAAGCGGGTCTGGACGGCGATGCGGATCGCCTCATCCCGCGCGATCAATGTCTCGGGCGCTTCAGGCTCTGCAGCAAACACCGGCGCACTCAACGGCGCGGCCAAGCACAAGGTCAACGCAATACCGTAGATGGGCCTCATGGATGTGTTCCCCCCTTTGGCCGAAACCAGCCGATCCCCGTTATGTCCCCGACCGATAACCCGGGGCCCGTTCCCAAATGGCCATACCGCCGCGCCGATTAAAGGTTCCCGAACCTGATTTTCCCCTTGGTGTGGCATTTCTGCCAAAGGTTTATAGGCCCTTACGATCTGTCCGATCGGACCAGCCGATCACCACTCCTAGTTCACCCGTGCCTCGAGACCGATCTCGCGCATCTTCCGGTAGAGCGTCGAGCGTCCGATCCCGAGCCGCTTGGCGATTTCCGTCATGCGTCCGCGATAGCGGCCGAAGGCGAGGCGAATCATGTCCGCCTCCACGGCTTCGAGAGACCGGATGTCGCCTGAATCGCTCAGTGCCGGAATGCCGACGGAGTCCTTGCCATTTCCGGAGGGCACATGAATCGTGGCGGGCGATTCCGCTGACTGTCCGAGCATGACCGGCCCATTGATGCGTGGCGTCAGATCTTTCGGCGCCGGCGCCGGCGGCACGGTGACCGCATAGCCCTCCACATGGGCGGCGATTTGCGGGAACTCGTTCACGCCCAACATCGGCATGTCTGCCAGGACAACCGCGCGGAACACGGCGTTCTCGAGTTGGCGGATATTGCCCGGCCAGGAATAGCGCTGGAGCATGGACGCTGCTTCCGCATCGATGCCGTCGATACGCTTTCCTTCCTCGGCGGCGAAACGTGTCGTGAAGTGACGTACGAGCTCCGGCACGTCATCCAGGCGCTCGCGCAATGGCGGCACCCAGATGGGGAAAACGTTCAGCCGGTAATAAAGGTCCTCGCGGAACCGTCCTTCTTGCACCAGAGCAATTAGGTTCTGGTTGGTCGCGGAGATGAGCCGGAAATCGACCTTGATGGGCTGCTTGCCACCGACGGGATCGATCTCGCCTTCTTGCAGCGCGCGCAGGAGTTTCACCTGAGCATCGAGCGGCAGCTCGCCGATCTCGTCGAGAAACAGCGTGCCGCCGTCGGCCTCGACAAACTTGCCGGCACGCTTCTCGGCGGCGCCGGTGAAGGAGCCCTTCTCGTGACCGAACAGGATGCTCTCGACCAAGTTCTCGGGGATGGCCCCGCAATTGACAGTGACGAAGGGCTTTGATCTGCGGGAACTTTCGCCCTGAATGGCGCGGGCGATCAGCTCCTTGCCGACACCCGACTCGCCTTCGATGAGAACGGGAATGCCGGACCCGGCGGCCCGCTCACCAAGATCGATGACCCGGCTCATGGCCTCGCTGCTGGCGATCAGGTCGCCAAAGCCAAGTTCGCCCGACGCAGCCGCCTTCATGCGGGAAATCTCGCCCGCCAGCGCCTCGATCTTGAGCGCGTTCTTGATGGAGACTTCGAGCCGCTCGGGGCTCACGGGCTTCACCACGAAATCGACGGCGCCTGCGCGCATGGCCGAAATGGCCGCATCGATGCTGCCATGGGCGGTCTGTACGATGGCCGAGGGTTTGCGCGGCAAAGAGCGCATCGCCGAGAGCACCGCCATGCCATCGGTCCCAGGCATGACAAGATCAAGAAGTATGAGACAAATATCTCCCGAAGTGTCGTCCTTCAGCGCGGCAAGGGCCGTCTCGCCGCTGTCTGCGGTCTCGACGTTGTAACCGAACCGCTTGATGGTCTCTTCGAGAATACGACGTTGTGCGGGGTCGTCATCGACGACCAAGACGCGCTTGGACATGACGCAAATACTCACTGGTTACTCAAACACTAACGAGACAGAGGCGCCGCTTGTGGCAAACACTTGGCCCTTCAGCGGACCCCTGCTGTGCCAAAATTGTGCAGTGGAAGGGTAAACATGTTCTTTATCGCGGTTCGATTTTGGGGAAGTTATTGCTGAACCGTCATTTTGAGTGCCACAAGAAGGCGTAGATGGGCCTTGCGGGGGCCTTTGCGGCTTCCCACACTAGGCCCTGGTAACTGCTAACGAGGATTTTTGTATCAATGCTGCCCACTCCGATCCCCAGGCTTCCGTACCCCGTGTTCGCCGCAACCCATGCGGCCAAGAGAATCGCAAAGCTTGGCGATCTGCCCGAGTGGAACCTGGGGGACCTCTACGACGCGCCCGAAGCGCCTGCGCTGAAAAGCGATCTTGAGACGGGCGAGCGGGGCGCCGAGGCGCTCCATGAGCGCTATGCCGGCAAGCTCGCGGTCCTTCTCGACGGCGGCGCGGGCGGCAGCGCATTGGCCCAGGCCGTGCGCGAGTTCGAGGCGCTGAACGATGTGCTCGGCCGTGTCGTCTCCTATGCGAGCCTGCTCTATTCCGCCGACACGGCCGACCCTAGGCGGCAAAAGTTCTACGGCGACATCCAGGAGAAGATCACCGCGATCTCCTCCAAGCTCCTGTTCTTCCCGTTGGAGCTCAATCGCCTCGACGACGCGGCACTGGAAAAGGCAATGGCAGAGTCCGATCTCGGCCACTACAGGCCTTGGCTCGAGGATCTGCGCAAGGAGAAGCCCTATCAACTCGAGGACAAGCTCGAGCAGCTCTTTCACGAGAAGGCGGTGACCGGTCGCGGCGCCTGGGATCGGCTCTTCAATGAGACCATGACGTCGCTGCGGTTCAAGGTCGGGGACGAAAAGCTCAGCCTCGAGCCGACGCTGAACCTGCTGCTCGACCCGGACGAAAAGAAGCGCAAGCACGCCTCGGAAGCCTTGGCAAAGGTGTTCAAGGAGAACGTGCGGCTGTTCACGCTGATCACCAACACGCTCGCCAAGGACAAAGAGATTTCCGACCGTTGGCGCGGCTTCGAGGATGTTGGCGACAGCCGCAATCTCGCCAATCGCGTCGAGCGCGACGTGGTGGACGCCCTCGTGGCGGCGGTACGCGACGCCTATCCGCGGCTGTCGCACCGCTACTACGCCATGAAGGCAAAGTGGCTCGGCAAAAAGAAGCTGATGTATTGGGACCGCAACGCGCCGTTGCTCGAAGAGCCCAAGCAGGTGATCGGCTGGGATCAGGCGCAGAATACCGTGCTCACGGCTTACGGCAATTTCTCGCCGCGCATGGCGGAGATCGCGGAGCGCTTCTTCGCCGAACGTTGGATCGACGCGCCGGTCCGGGAAGGCAAGGCCCAAGGCGCCTTCTCTCACCCCACGGTGCCGAGCGCGCACCCCTATATCATGCTCAATTATCAGGGTAAGCCGCGGGACGTGATGACGCTCGCGCACGAGCTCGGTCACGGTGTGCATCAGGTGCTCGCCAATGTGCAAGGCCCGCTCATGGCGCCGACGCCGCTGACTTTGGCCGAGACGGCGAGTGTGTTCGGCGAGATGCTGACCTTCAGGAAGCTGCTCGATCAAGCGCCGAGCAAGCGCGAGCGCAGAGCGCTGCTCGCATCAAAGGTCGAGGACATGCTCAATACCGTGGTCCGGCAGATCGCCTTCTACAGCTTCGAGCGCAAGGTACATATTGAGCGGCGCGAGGGCGAATTGACGAGCGAACGGCTCGGCGAGATTTGGATGGACGTGCAGCATGAGAGCCTCGGCCCCGCGATCGAGTTGCGGCCGGAATACGAGGCGTTCTGGTGTTACATCCCGCACTTCATCCATGCGCCGTTCTACGTCTACGCTTATGCCTTCGGCGACTGCCTGGTGAACTCGCTCTATGCGGTTTACGAGAAGGCCGACGCCGGCTTCGCCGAGCGCTATCTCGACATGCTCGCGGCGGGCGGCACCAAACATCACAAGGAACTTCTGAAGCCGTTCGGGCTTGATGCTTCGGAACCGCATTTCTGGTCGATGGGGCTCAAGGTGATCGAAGGCTTGATAGACGAGCTCGAAGCCATGGATGGCGAGAGCTCGGCCAAGGCTTAAGAGCGATGTCGCAGGTTTCGCTGGTCCCGATTCTGGTTTGGGTGGCGGCGCTTCTATTCGGGGGAATCGCGGTGTGGCGCGCGCCGAGACCTGTGCCATCGGCCTTCGTCGTCGACCGGCTCCTGCGTTATCTCTTTATTTTTCCGCTCGGCGGCGATGATTGGCTGGCAACCGAGCCCGTTTCAGTTCGAGGTGGGCTACGCCAACCTGGGGCTGGGGCTCGCCAGTTTCTACGCGGCTTACGCCACTTTCTATGCCCGGGTGGCGGTTGCTATTGCCGTGTCGTGCTTTCTTGTCGGCGCCGGGATCGGGCACGTGCACGACATCGTCACCTACGGCAACCTGACCCCGGGCAATGCCGGACCGATCCTGGTCACGGATTTTCTGACGCCGATGGCGGTGCTGGCGCTGCTATTGGTCGCGGCGCGGCGGCCAAAGCCGAAATCGCCGGACACGCTTGCGCTGGAAGCGGAGGTCGAGGTGGCGCGGCGCGCCATGCGCTCCTACCGGGAGGCGCTCGACAAGTTCGTGAAGGAGTGAGGCCGTCGCCTAATGGCTGGCAAAGACCTCGACGCTGCCGTCCTTCTTCACCAGCAACACGTCATAGGGCTCCGTCTCGCCTCCTGGCTGCTCCATGCCGGGCGACCCGATGGGCATATTGGGCACGGTGAGCCCGATGGCGTCCGGACGCTCTTCCAGCAGCCGCTTGATGTCCGACGCCGGCACGTGGCCTTCGATGGCATAGCCGTCAATCAATCCCGTGTGACAGGAGGCGAGCTTCTCCTCGATGCCGGCTTGGCGCTTGATGCGGTCCAGCATCCCAGGCGAGGTGTTCTTCGCGTTCACGGCGAAGCCGTTTGCTTCGAGATGCTCGACCCATTTGCCGCAGCAGCCGCATGTGGGCGACTTCCAGACTTCGATGGCGGGTGCGGTTTCGGTCGCGGCCAGGACGGGGACCGACAAGACGGGGGCCGACAGCGCGAGAAGCGCGAAGCAGGATGCCATGAGGGTTCGCAACAACATGATGGACTCCAGAGAAAAGTGTTGGCTTCGAATTCTATTCGATGAGGGCGATGTCGGCGATCACAGGGCGGTGATCCGAATCGAGCCGCGGGCCGAGCTTGGTGGCGATGTTGGCGAAATGCCGCGAGGTAAACACATTATCGATTGCGACGAAGGGCAGGAGCGGCAGCTCGTGCCAATGCATGGGCCAGGTGGGGTGGAACGTATTGAAGCGCCCGAGGCCCGTTGCGTCCGTGAAGCCCTTCAGCTTGACCGTCCAGGGCGTCATGTTGAAATCGTCGGCAAGGATCAACGGTCCCCGGTGGTCTTGGACGAAGCGGGTTAGGGCAACGATGTCGGCCTGTTGAAGCTCCGGATAGAAGGGCCGCGCCAGATGCACGCCGGCGAGGTCCACAGGCTTGCCGTTCACGTCGAGCGTGGCTCGAAGCACCATGAGCGAGATCCATGGCGGATAGCCTTCGCGGTCGATGCGGTTGTCGCTCAGGATCGGATATTTAGAGAGAATGACCAGGCCGTTTTCGCCGGTACGATGAGGGTAGCGCGTGCTGAGCGTTTCGAGAAACGCCGTGTGGTGCCCGCGGGCCTCTTGGAGCACGACCGCGTCCGCGTCGGCGTCGGCCAGTAACGCCGCGACGCGATCCAGATGGTGGTCGTTGCGGCCCCAGAGATTGAAGGTCACGACGCGCAAGAAGCGCTCCGAGCCATCGGGCGCCTGCGGTGCCATTCCCGGGAGTCCCGAAAGCAGCAGCGTGAAGACCAAGGCGAGAAGAATCGCCGCCGCGCCGATCCGCTTTCGGGAGCCGGTCGTGAAGGCAAGCGCGAGCAGCGCCACGCTTCCAGCGGCCAAGAAGGGAAGACCGTCATTGACGATGTCGAGCGGGGGACACCAATTGGCGAGGACGCAGAGCGCCAGAAGCGCCACACCCACGACAAGGCCGGTGGCGACAATCGCTCTCAGAGGTTTCGACATCGCGTTAGCAGGTCTTTGACGCCAAATGAGGGAGGGGATGGGCGAAGGTTTGGAAGGGTCCCTATATGAGGGAAGACTTGCCCGTGCGTGAAAGTTTTGTCACCCCATGCTTTTTGTCACCTTTGTCACCCCATGACCGATCTCCCCTCCGATAGAGAGAAAAACCGGTTTTCCGCCCGCGCCAAACGCTATGGCCGGGTCGGAACCAATGTCGGTGGCGTGGCCGCGCGTATCGCCGGGCGCCGCCTATTTGGGCTCGATCCGGAAGCGGACAAGGATGCCGCGGCGCTCGCGGCGGCTTTGGGCGGCCTCAAGGGGCCGATCATGAAGGTGGCCCAGCTTCTCGCCACCATCCCCGAGGCGTTGCCGGCCGAATATGCCGCCGAGCTCAGCCAGCTGCAGAGCCAGGCCCCGCCCATGGGCTGGTCGTTCGTGCGCCGGCGCATGGCAGCGGAGCTTGGGCCGGACTGGGAATCCAAATTCGCGACGTTCGAGCATGAGGCCGCGGCCTCGGCTTCGCTCGGGCAAGTGCATCGCGCGATGGCTTATGATGGGCGGGCGTTGGCGGCGAAGCTGCAATATCCCGACATGCAGTCGGCGGTGGAGGCCGATCTGGCGCAGCTCGGCGTTCTATTCTCCCTCCATCGCCGCATGCGGCCCGCAGTGGAGACGTCGGAGATCTTGAAGGAGATCTCGGCGCGCCTGCGCGAGGAACTCGACTACGAACTCGAGGCCAAACATACCAGTCTCTACGGCCTCATCTTTGCCGGCGATTCCATCATCCGCGTACCCGAGGTTTTGCCCGCGCTGTCGACGCGGCGGCTCCTCACCATGACTTGGCTCGATGGCCGGCGGCTTGTCGACTACACGGATCGCCCGCTTGAGGAGCGCAACCAAATCGCACGCGCCATGTTCCGCGCCTGGTGGTTCCCCTTCAGCCATTACGGTGTGATCCACGGCGATCCGCATCTCGGCAATTACACCGTGTTCGAGGATTGGGACGGCAAGGCCGCGGGCATCAATCTGCTCGATTACGGCTGCATGCGCACGTTCGCGCCGAAATTCGTCCAGGGCGTGATCGATCTCTATCACGGGCTCTTACGCAACGACCGCGCGCTCGTCGTGCACGCCTATGAGACCTGGGGTTTCGCCGGGCTCTCCAACGAGCTGATCGATATCCTCAATGTCTGGGCGAACTTTATCTATGGGCCGATGCTCGATGATCAGGTGCGCACCATCGCGGGGGACGTGAAGCACGGCGCCTATGGCCGCCAAGAGGCCTTCAAGGTGCATCAGGGCTTGCGCGAGAAAGGGCCGGTCATGGTGCCGCGGGAGTTCGTGTTCATGGACCGGGCGGCAATCGGGCTCGGCGGCGTGTTCCTGCGTCTCGATGCCAAGCTGAATTTCCACCGCCTGTTCAACGAAGCCATAGCGGGGGCGGAATTGGCCGATATCACACGACGCCAGCGCGAAGCGTTCGTTAAAGCGGGCGTACCATTACCGGAGGGATCTGCCGAACAAGGGTTGTGATCCAAGCCTACTTCGCCGAGGATTCGAAACGCACGCGAGTTTATCGAGAGGAGGGCTGACGATGGATTGGCTGATCAACGACGCATTGCCGGTGCTGGCGCGGATCTTCATCGTCTGGATCTTCTCGTTCAGCTTTCTCGATAAGGTCTTCAACTGGAACAACGCGCTGAAGCAGGCGACGTCGGGCATTCTTCCGGGCGGCCCGGTTCTCTTGGTCCTGGCCATGGCGGTTGAGCTTCTGACGCCGCCGATGATCGTGTTCGGCTTCTATGACGGCATCGCCGCGTTCATTCTCGCCGGTTATTGCGCCGTCACGGCGCTCGTCTACCACAATTTCTGGGCCTATCCGCGCTTCTGGTCGCCCTCGAGCGAGGGCTATTCGCATATCTGGGATTTCTTCAAAAACTTCGGGCTCGTCGGCGGATTGATCTACGTGATGTATGACGCCAGCTTCATTCAGGCGGTCGGTGGCGACATCGAGAAGGCCGCCGCGCTGACGCAGCCGGTCGTCACAATGATGGGCAGCCAATGAGCGTGAATCCCGAGCATCCGAAGATCGCCTATTGGCATTTGTGGACGGACGACGAGGGAGCGACGCATCAGACGCGTTGCGAGCTGACATCGTTCGAGTGGCAGAGCATGGGCGGCAAGGCGGCAGCTCAATGGAACGATCATCTGCTTTCGGGGGAGAACAGCCTCCTGTTCTCCATTCTGCCGGTCGGCTTCAATGGCGACTGGCACGAGAATCCGAAGCCGCAATGGATCGCGCCGCTGTCGGGACGCTGGTTCGTGGAGTCGACGGACGGGACCCGCGTGGAGATGGGGCCCGGCGATCTCGCCTTCGGCGGCGATCAGAACGCGAAGGAAGATGCGCAAGGCCGGGTGGGCCACCGCTCCGGCACAGTCGGCGATGAGCCTTGCTCGCTGATGATCCTTCAGCTCGACCCCAAGACATGGGCCGGCGTGCGGCCCGGCGCCTTCAAGTGAGGTGAAACGCACATGCCCGTCACGCAACTCCTCAGGGTCAGCATCACCGTCGCGGACTTAGAACGCACGGCGTCGTTCTACCGGGACGACCTAGGTCTGAATGTCGGGGGCGAGCGCGGTTTTTCCGATCCAGCCTGGAACCGGCTCCTCGGCCTCGATGCGGACGTGACGGCAAGCGGCGCCGATGTGGCGATCGGGCAGCAGATCGTCAGGCTCGTGGCCTTCGATCCGCCCGGCGCCTCTTATCCCCCCGCGCCTGCCTCAAATGATCAATGGTTCGAACATGTGGCCCTCGTCACTGGCGATATCACCGCGGTTTGGGAGCGGCTCGAGCGCTTATCTCCAGGGGTGATCACCGAGAGCGGCCCGGTGCTCTTGCCGCCCAATACGGGCGGTGTCACCGCCTTCAAGTTCCGCGATCCGGAAGGGCATCCGCTGGAGCTGATCTTCTTTCCGCAAGGCGTCGGGGCCTCGATCTGGCAGCAGACGGCCGGAACGGGCATTCTCGGCTACGATCACACGGCGATCTCGGTGATGGACGTGGACCGGAGCCTTGCCTTCTATGAGGGGCTGCTCGGCTTCCGGATCGCTGGCCGCTCGTTCAACACCGGACCCGAGCAGGACCAGCTCGATGGCCTCATGGGCTGCGAGGTCGATGTGGTGGCCCTGCAGCCGACGCGGGTGAAAACGCCCCATGTGGAGCTTCTGCACTACCGGATGCCCCCGGGCCCCACTCTGGCCGCCCCGTTAAAGGCCAATGATGTCGCTTCGGCCCGCCAGTTCCACAAGGTCGACGATCTGGCCGGGCTGGTCCGGAGGCTGGAGGCGGCGGATGTCCCCTTCGTTTCGCCGGGGATCGTGACCCTCAAGGATGGTGGGCAGGCCGCCGCGGTTCGCGATCCGGACGGGTATATGGTCGTGCTGATGGCCTGAAAACGGGGCCAGGAGCCGGATTCGCCCCTGGCGGCAATTATTGCGGGATGCCCCGGATTTTGCTATCTCGCGGGGGCGCGCAAAGTCGCACTCAAACAGGGAAACGACCGGGGGTCTTTAAGAATGCATATCAATCCCAAAGAGGGCCATCCAGACATGGACTACGCCGAGCACCTTCGGACGTACAGTCTGTTCTGCAAGGGCACGCTTTATCTGACGATCACCGTTGTCGTGATCGTGGCGCTCATGGGCTACTTCCTGACCTAGGCTGAGCTTGTCCTCGCGGCAGACTTCGCTTTAGTTCATCCCTACACTTCGAGATCCAACCCACGCAGGCAGTTGGCCGCGTTGCGGCCGGCTCGCCAGCTGAGAGAGCCACGATGATTGCGATTGGCGTACCCGCTGAAGGCAAGGACGAGCCGCGGATCGGGCTCTCCCCGGAAACGGTGAAGAAGCTCGTCAAGGCCGGGGCCAAGGTCACGGTGCGCTCCGGCGCTGGCTTGGGGTCCCATTTCTCCGACCAGGATTACAAAGAGGCCGGCGCGCAGATCGCCAAGAGCGACGCGGACGCCGTCTCCGGCGCCGATGTGGTGTTCACCGTGCGGCGTCCCCCGCTTGCCATCGCCAAGGCGATGAAGAAGGGCGCGGCCTTGATCGGGATGCTCGATCCGTTTTCCGATGCCGAAGGGCTCGATGCGCTGGCCAAGACCGGCGTCTCGCTGTTTGCGATGGAGCTGATGCCGCGCATCACCCGCGCGCAAAGCATGGACGTTTTGTCATCGCAATCGAATCTTGCCGGCTATAAGGCGGTGGCCGACGCAGCCGCCGCGTTCGAACGGGCGTTGCCGATGATGATGACCGCGGCGGGGACCGTGCCCGCGGCGAAAGTCTTCGTCATGGGCGTCGGCGTTGCCGGGCTTCAGGCGATCGCCACCGCCCGCCGGCTCGGCGCCATCGTCACGGCGACCGACGTGCGGCCGGCCGTGAAGGAGCAGGTGGCTTCGCTCGGCGCGAAGTTCATCGCCGTCGAGGACGAAGAGTTCAAGCAGGCGGAAACATCCGGCGGCTACGCCAAGGAGATGTCCGACGCCTATAAGAAAAAGCAGGCGGCGCTCATCGCCGACCACGTCAAGAACCAGGACATCGTCATCACCACGGCGCTGATCCCGGGACGTCCGGCGCCGAAACTGATTTCCAAAGCGATGATCGAAAGCATGCGGCCGGGCTCCATCATCGTCGATTTGGCGGCGGAGCGCGGCGGCAATGCGGAGCTGACCAAGCCCGGCGAGATCGCCGAGCACAAGGGCGTGCGTATTTTCGGCCTGCTCAATCTGCCGGGCCAAGTGCCGGTCAATGCATCCAGCCTCTACGCGCGCAATCTTCAGGCCTTTCTCGATCCCTTCATCGACAAGGAAAAGAAGGTTCTCGCCATCGATTGGGAGGATGAGTTGGCGCAAGGCACGGCGATCGCCCGCGACGGCGCCATCGTCAATGCCATGGTCGCCGAGCGGCTCGGTGGAAAAGGCGCGAGCGGGGCCAAGGCGGTGACCAAGTCGGCATCTGCCAAGTCTGCGCCCGCCAAGTCCGCGCCGTCGAGGTCCGCGGCCAAAGCCAAGGCGCCTGCCAAGAAGAACGGCGGAACGCGCAAGCCCAAGGGAGGGAAGACCACATGACGAGACGGACCTTGCATGCGGGCCTCGTCCTCCTCGCGCTGGCCGTACTGGCCGACATGGCGTGGGTGGGAACGGCTTATGCGGCGGAGGCGGCCGAGGGCGGCCACGACTTCCTCTCGCAGTTCTCGATTTTCGTCCTGGCCGTGTTTGTCGGCTACTACGTGGTGTGGAGCGTCACACCGGCGCTGCATACGCCGCTCATGTCGGTGACCAATGCGATCTCCTCGGTGATCGTGGTCGGCGCGCTGCTCGCTGTCGCCGTCGAGGCGGCTGACGCGGTGGGCTCCTCGGGACACGTCATTGCCAAGGTGTTGGGTCTCGTTGCCCTGATCCTGGCCAGTATCAACATCTTCGGCGGCTTTCTCGTGACGCAGCGCATGCTCGCCATGTACCGGCGTAAGGATCGCTAACATGTCGGCTGAGCTTGTCGTACTTCTTTATCTGGTCGCCGGCGTCCTATTCATCCTGGCGCTGCGCGGGCTGTCCTCGCCCGAGACCTCGCGCCAGGGCAACTATATGGGCATGGCCGGCATGGCCATCGCGGTGGTCACCACGCTTGCCGTCGCCCAACCCGGGACCGCGCTCTCTTGGGTGCTGATCGTCGGCGGTATCGCGGTTGGTGGGACCATCGGCGCGGTGATCGCGCGCCGCATCGCCATGACCGCGATGCCCGAGCTCGTCGCGGCGTTTCACTCGTTGGTGGGTCTCGCCGCCGTGCTGGTGGCGGCGGCCGCGTTCTACGCGCCAGAAGCCTTCGGTATCGGCGCGCCCGGCGCCATCCGGGTCTCGAGCCTGATCGAAATGTCGCTCGGCGCCGCGATCGGCGCCATCACCTTCACTGGCTCCATCATCGCCTTCGCGAAGCTTTCCGGCCGCATGTCGGGCAAGCCGATCATGTTGCCCGCGCGGCACGCCATCAACATCGCGCTCGCCCTCGCGCTGGTGCT
This sequence comes from uncultured Alphaproteobacteria bacterium, assembly GCA_963825655.1. Lineage (GTDB taxonomy): Bacteria > Pseudomonadota > Alphaproteobacteria > Rhizobiales > Methyloligellaceae > Methyloceanibacter. The sequence goes on along the minus strand of CAWGTS010000004.1, from coordinate 132,946 downwards.
CTGCGTTGTCCTGTTCTGCCAGGAGCAGACGCCGGTTTACTTCTGGGCGATCGTTGGCCTGTCGCTCTTACTCGGCGTGCTCATCATCATCCCCATCGGCGGCGCCGACATGCCCGTCGTTATCTCGATGCTGAACTCGTATTCGGGGTGGGCAGCAGCCGGCATTGGCTTCACGCTCGGCAACACGGCGCTGATCGTCACCGGCGCATTGGTCGGCTCGTCGGGCGCGATCCTGTCCTACATCATGTGCAAGGGCATGAACCGCTCCTTCATCAGCGTCATCCTCGGGGGCTTCGGCGGCGAAGTGGCCGGGCCTGCAGGCGGTGGGGAGCAGAAGCCGGTCAAGCTCGGCTCGGCCGAAGACGCAGCCTATATGATGAAGAATGCGAGCCGGGTCATCATCGTGCCGGGCTACGGCATGGCCGTGGCGCAGGCGCAGCATGCGTTGCGCGAGATGGCCGATAACCTGAAAGAAGCGGGCGTCGAAGTAAAATACGCCATTCACCCGGTGGCGGGCCGCATGCCCGGCCATATGAATGTGCTGCTCGCCGAGGCGAACGTGCCGTACGACGAGGTGTTCGAGCTCGAGGATATCAACAGCGAATTTCCGCAGACCGACGTGGTCTATGTGATCGGCGCCAATGATGTGGTCAATCCGGCCGCGGAGGACGATCCGTCCTCGCCGATCTACGGTATGCCGGTCCTGCAAGTTTGGAAGTCGGGCACCGTGCTGTTCAATAAGCGGTCGCTGGCGTCCGGCTATGCGGGCATCGACAATCCCGTGTTCTATCGCGACAACACCATGATGGTGCTGGGTGACGCGAAGAAGATGACGGAAGAGATCGCCAAGGCGCTTTAGCGCGACTAAAGCGCTTGTGTGGTTAACGATCTCAAAGCGAACGAAGAATCGTCAAAGTCGGGCTGAGAATCGCCCAACTCCCGCTCAAATCCGCCCCTAAGTCCGTGAGCGTATCGCGGGCGGAGCGGTGCCGACTTTACCCTGCAAGCCTTGACTTCAGCTGTTGCCGCGCCATTTCGGCGTGAGTTGCGCTGCGGTGGCTTGGTTTCCCGCCGGAACGTCCCTCCGTGCACATGGACAGAGAATGTCGGGCAGCGCGAGGCCAAAAGTTTTCGATGGATGAACGGGCCGTTCAACCGTCATTCATGCCCGTCAGGTTACGAGACGCAAGACTAAGAACAACAAAAGCAGAGAGGCACTCCCGGCCCCATGTTGAATCTTTTCGTCGCCCTCGCGGGCATCTTCGCGCTGTTCTGTATCGTGGGGCGATTGCTCCATCGCTATTTCGTCTACGTGCCCGATCCGACGCGGGTCGCCCCGAAGGAGGCGGGTCTCTCCGGTGTGGAAGAGATCGTGTTCAAGGCGACAGACGGTACGCGGCTCATCGCTTGGTACAAGCCTGCGCGACCGGGCAAGGCAACGCTTCTCTATTTCATCGGTAACAACGGCAACACCGCCGACCGTGCGGGCAAGATCAAAGCCATCGGTGCGGATGGCCATGGTGTGTTCATGCTCAACTACCGCCGCTATGGCGGCTCGGGTGGACGCCCCACCGAGAAGCGCGTCGCGGCGGATGCTGTCAGCGCTTACGACTATCTGCGCGGTCTCGGCGTCGCGCCGCATGACATCGTCGTCTACGGCGAGTCGCTGGGGACGGCCGTTGCCACGCGGCTCTGTCTCCAGCGCGAGGCTCAGGCGCTCGTGCTAGAGGCGCCGTTCACCTCGGTGGTCGATGTCGGCAAACTGATGTGGCCGCTTCTGCCACTGCAACACATCATGGTGGATCAGTACCGCACGATCGACCGCATCGGTCAGGTCGATGTGCCGCTCTTCATCGTCCATGGTGGTCGGGACAATGTCATCCCGCTCGATCAGGCGCGCCACGTGTTCCACGAAGCGAACGAGCCGAAGACTCTCAGCGTCGTCCCGCGTGCAGGCCACAACGATCTGTTCGATCAAGGCGCTTGGGCGCGGGTACGGGATTTCCTCGCAAGCCTCCAGCCGGAGCCGGTCGTGGCGAGCCCCGTTGTGCATGCCGGACGTCCGGTCGAGGCCGCCGTGGCGGCCGATGCCGACAGATAGCCGGCCTGGGCACACCAAAACGAAAGCCGGGAACGAGGTTCCCGGCTCGAACAGTTCTAACTGAAAGGGTGAGGCTTAGCGGCGACCGCGCGGCTTCGGGCCGATGCCGGCCTCGCGCTGGGCCTTTTTGCGGGCAAGCTTGCGGGCGCGGCGGATAGCCTCTGCCTTTTCGCGGGCACGCTTCTCGGATGGCTTCTCGTAAAAATTACGGAGCTTCATCTCGCGGAAGATACCTTCGCGCTGCATTTTCTTCTTCAGGGCCCGAAGGGCCTGATCGACATTGTTATCGCGGACGACGACTTGCACGCGCCTAAGATCTCCGAATTGGCCGTTGGTTGGGGTGGTGCGGGGCCAAAAGTGACCCTGGCCAGAAACCGGCCTGGATCCCGCATCCGGGGCTGATCTAGCAAAACCCCTGGGGATTGTCCAGACCAGCCGGCAAAGTTCTAGTCGGACATCTTCGGGGCCAGGCGCGTGACATGGCCCATCTTGCGACCGGGACGCGCTTCCGCCTTGCCATAGAGGTGAACGCCTGTCCCGGACTCCGCCGCCAGGTCGCGCCAAGCGTCCACATCAGCCCCGATCAGATTGGTCATGACCGCGTCGCTGTGGCGTCCCACATCCCCCAAAGGCCAGCCGCAGATGGCCCGCACATGATTCTCGAACTGGTTGACTAGGCAGGCATCGATGGTCCAATGGCCGGAATTGTGCACCCGCGGGGCGATTTCATTGACGATCAGATGAGGGGCCTCGGCCTCGCGCTGGAACATCTCCACGCACAGCACGCCGACATAGTCCAGGGCTTGCGCGATTTGACCTGCGAGCTTGCGGGCCTCGAACACGGTGGCGCTGGAGATATTGGCGGGAACGCGGCTCGTGGCGAGGATGCCGCCCTGATGCACGTTCTCGACCACGTCGTAAAAGCGCGTCTCGCCGTCCTGGCTCCGCACAGCGACGACCGAGATCTCGCGCTCGAAGCGAATCACGCCCTCGAGCACGGACGGAGCGGTTCCGATCGTCTCCCAGGCGGTTTCGGCCTCGCACAGCGTGTGGATCATGACCTGACCCTTGCCGTCATAGCCGAAGCGCCGTGTCTTGAGCAGGGCAGGGGGCCGCACCCGCGCGAGAGCCTCCTTGAGGTCGCCCAGGCTTTCCACGGCGAGGTAAGGCGCGACGGCGATGCCGAGCCCGCCGATGAAGTCTTTCTCCACAAGCCGGTCTTGGGCGACTTCGAATGATTTCGGCGGCGGGAAGACGTGGGACTCACGGCTCGCGATCTTGAGCGCCTTCGCGGGTACGTTCTCGAACTCGCCGGTGACGACGCCGACGCTTTTGGCAAAGGCGGCAATCGCGTCCGGGTCGTCATAGGCGCCGACGGTGCTTTCCGCCGCGACGTCGAAGGCCGGGGCATCCGGCTCGTCATTATAAATGTGTGTTTTCAGGCCCAACCGGCTTGCGGCGACCGAGAGCATGCGGCCGAGCTGGCCGCCGCCGAGAATGCCGATCGTGCTGCCGGGAGGCAGCGTCTCCTCAGGCATGGTCCTCGACAGTCTCGGGAATGGAGGCGGTCTGCGTGGCGCGCCAGGCCGCGAGGCGCGTGGCCAGATGAGAATCGAGGAGCGCCAGGATGCCGGCGGCCAGCAGGCCTGCATTGGTGGCGCCGGCCTTGCCCACGGCGAGCGTGCCGACGGGCACGCCGGCGGGCATCTGGGCGATGGACAACAGGCTGTCGAGGCCTTTCAGCGCGCGGCTTTCCACAGGCACGCCAAGGACCGGCAGCTCCGTCATGGAGGCGGTCATGCCGGGAAGATGCGCCGCCCCGCCGGCGCCGGCGATGATGACTTTCAGGCCTCGCTCGCGGGCGGTCGCGGCATAGTCGTAGAGGCGCTTCGGCGTGCGGTGGGCGGAGACGACCTTGGTTTCGTAGGGCACGTGCAGCGCGTCGAGCACGTCCGCTGCTGCTTTCAGCGTGGGCCAATCCGAGCGGCTACCCATGATGATGCCGACGGCTGGATTCGCATCGCTCGTGCTTTCGCTCATGGGGATCTGGCCCAGAGGGCCGGTTCGAGGAAAGCGCGCGATTATAGGGGCGCGCTATTGCTTGGCAAGGCGCGACTGGCGCTTATTCCTCTTGCGATGTGCGATCAATTCGTCTGCGTTAAGGACTTCATAGCGCGATAGCGCGCGACGAGGATTTCATGCCCCAGGACCCGCCGGCCTCTCCCCAGAGCAGCAAACTGATGCGATTCTATCTCTTGCTGATCATGTTTCTCATTGTGCCGATCGCGCTGAGCTATGGGCTGGCGCCCGCTCGGTCGCTTCCCGAAGTCCTCGATATGGCCGTGTCGGGCACGGACCAGATCCATGTGTTCCGCGCGCTGATGTGCCTGTATCTGGGCGCCGCGGTGTTCTGGGCCATCGCGGCCTTCACGCCGTCCTGGCAGCGCGTAGCGGTCATTTGGGGAATCTTCTTCGCCTTTTCGCTGGCGATCGGGCGTGTGATCAGCCTTGTCCTGGACGGACGGCCGAGCCTGCTTTTGCTTGTCTATCTGGGGTTTGAGATCGGCGGCGGGCTGCTCGGTCTGTGGGTTCTTGCGGCCGCGGACCGCAAGCTCAGGCGATGATGTCGGGGAGCAATTGATCCTCGATCCGGGAGATCTCGTCTCTCAGAAAAAGCTTCTTTTTCTTAAGGCGTTTGAGCTGCAAGGCGTCGGCGCGGCCGGACTCGTCTAGCGCATTGATGGCGCTGTCCAGGTCGCGATGTTCCTGCTTGAGCCTGCTCAGCACTGCCCGAAGCTCGCGAATCTCCTCGCTTTCCATCGGGCGTCTGCTCCTTTGCCTCCCCGGCCGCGCAGTATCTTGCCGAACGCGGGGTGGTGCAAGGGCTTGCCCGGCGTGCGACTTCGCGTGCCGCGTGTAACCCGGAGCGGCCAGGCATTAGACAAGTCGCTGGCAGTTTGTCAGAATGGTTGCGGTGACAATCGACGTTTGGAGGTCAGGATATGGCGCTAGACGCACACCTCACTGAGCTATCTCATAGGCACCGCGCGTTGGATCGAAAAATCGAAGAAGAGCAAGGGCGGCCAACGGCCAACGAGCTCAAGATCACGGAATGGAAGCGTCAAAAACTGCGTCTGAAAGATGAAATAGAGCGGCTGAGTCACGACCCTCGGCACTAGATTAAGCCCCGGCCTTTCCTAGGCTGGGCCACAAGACAGTTTCTCCGGGCGCCTGGGTGTGCTGGGCGTAAGGGTGGACTTTATGGTCTCGAATGAGAGGCTTCGAGCCTCTTCGCGGCCATTGTTATTTGTCATCCCTCTTATTTGTCATCCTATCTGCGCGACTTGAGCGCGGTTGACATCAATCAGGAGCTTGTCCGTGCCGGGGCCTGCGGAACGGCTATTTTACATTTTCGAATCGCGATTCCCGTGGGGGCTTGTACAATGAATGACTGGGCGCAGAAGAGAGTTTTGATCGCGGCGGTGCTTGCGGCAGGCCTAGTGTCGCCGGCCCTCGCGGTGGAGAAAGGGCTTGCCAACAAGGGCGAGGTGCTTGTCAGGGAGAACTGCTCCCGGTGTCACGCGGTCGGCTTGGTTGGCGACAGTCCCAAACCGGAAGCGCCGCCGTTCCGGACGCTTTCCAGCAAATATCCCATCGAAAATCTAGCCGAATTGCTGGCCGAAGGCATCGTCTCAGGCCATCCGGACATGCCGATCTTTGTGTTCAAGCCGCACGATATCGACGCGATCATCGCCTACCTGGAGTCGATCCAGGAGACTCCGTCCGATCCCGAAGAGATGCCGGATGCCGCACCCGGCGAGACGACCGACGGCTAGGCAGGCGCCGTCTCAGATATCCGCGGCTCCTTCGGGCCACATGAGCCAGTCTCGGGCTTCCTCGATCTGATCCGGCGCGAAGTGCTCGACCTCGCATTGCATGAAGGGCGAGACCAGGTTCGACCAGAGATTATGGATATCGGGATTGGCCACCACGGCGATGCGGCTGAAATCCTTGAGATGGCGGAAGCTGAACTTGACGTCATGCCAGAGCGCCGCGGCGTCCATGCCCTCGAAGTCCTTGATCTGTTCGAGCACGCGCACTTGGCCGTGCCGCGCGATGAATGCCTCGAGCTTTTCCGCGACCCGGTCGAATTCCGCGGTGGAAACGCGTCCGCTCAGGCTGATCTCGACCGCTTGGGCGTTGTCGTGCTCGGTGTAGGAAAGCATTTTGAGGGAGCCGTCTTTGCGCGATTCTCTGGTGCTGCATCTTAGCCGTCGGGAGCAAGACCTGCCTAGCGCTTCAGCGGGTCACGACGGCCTCGGATAGGCCGGTATCTTTGCCGCACAAGGCCGTCCACAGAGGCGCTTGCGGAGGGCGCCGGTTCACGCGAAGTTAAGCTTAACCAGGCGATAATGGGGGCCAAAGCCACGCTATTGCCGCCTTTTCTCAGCCTAATGGCGTGCTTCTAAAGGGACAACTGCGATCAAAAAGCTGATCTTTTCTCTCGTGGCCGTCTGCGCCATCGCGCTCGGCGTGGTTTGGACGGTCCTGAGCCCGGCCCCCGTCGCCACGCCGAAGGAAGAGACGCCGGTGAAACGCTCGCTCGCTTACGAGCAGGCGATCTCCCAGCCGCGTGAAGACCCTGTCCAGAAGGACAAGGGCTCCGAGACGGCAGACGCCGAGACCGAAGGCGATATCCCCGCTTTCGAGACCGTGACCAGCGAGGCCCCGGATGCGACCGGCGACCCCGCCGCGATCCAGGACATCCCCGCCGACGGCGACGCGCCGCAAGACCTGGCCGCGCTGCCTGATGGAAGCGTGGGCACCGACGATGCGGAGCAGTGGGGCGATGAGCGGCGCCCGCCCGACCCTTATGCCGGTCAGGCTGATCCTTACGGCCCGCCGCCGGCTAATCGATATTCCCGGGAGGACGATCCTTATTGGCAGCCGCCCGGCGACCCCTACCGCGAAGACGAGACCTATGATCCCAACGCGGCCGATCCCTTTGCGGACCAGCGCGACCCGTATGCGGGGCAGCGCGATGTTTATGGAGGGCAGCGTGATCCTTATGCGGCGCAGGGTGATCCATACGCGGCGCAACGCGATCCTAATGCCCCGCCGCCGCAAGCCGGGCCATGGGGCGACCAGAACACCGAGCAATGGGTCGAGGTGATCATCTCCGGGGCGCCGATGCGCTCCACGGCGTCGGAAGAGGCGCCCATGTTGTTCGCTTTCCCTTATGGCCGCAGCCTGAAGGTCGTCTCGCGCAATGAAGGATGGGTCGAGGTGACCGATCCGAAGAGCAGCGCTACGGGCTGGATGCAGGCGCATGTCGTGGCTCCGTCCCGTGCCCCGGGGCAGCAGCCCTACGGTCAGAACGAAGCCTATTACGAAGAGCAGCCCCGCCAGAAGCGTGGCATTTTCGGTGGCAACGGCGGTTTTGCCGACATGATCAACCGGGCGCTCGGCGGCCGGAACTGATCGGCGCCGTTAGCCTTCGCGTTTCACGCCAATCGAGACGGTTAGAAGTCCGCAGGGCTCTTGATGCGGATTGCGCCACGCATGTCGCGGGCCGTTGAGTACGACCGCATTGCCCGCGCGTAAGACGGTTTCCTGCCCGCCGTCGAGTGCGAGCACGCAAGCGCCTTCCGTCACATAGATCAGGTCGATCGTTTCTGTCCGGTGCATGCCCGGATGGTTCCGGTCCATCGCGCCGATGAGGCCGGGCAGAACCTTCTCGGTCTCGGCAAGCGCCGCTTTCATGTCGACGGGCTCCGGCGCCTTAGTGCCGTCGGGCGGCAGCACGATCAGCTCGAACCGGAAGCCGCCAGCGGGCGGAAACCAGGTGCGAAACGCCGGCTCAGTCCCATCATGGAAGCCTCGGGCTTTCGTCCGCGCCCCAGAGACTGAAGAACTGCGCGCCGGGCAGGAGCGGGGTCTCGACCGCGTCCACCGCCGCCTCGCTTGCCACGATTGATCTGCCGTCATCGTTCTGTCCGGTCACGATCCGGCGAATGGCGCTCGTCGCGTCGTTGTTCAAAATGCGCGTTCTCCTGGCCTATTGGCATGCTATGCAACCCGAAATTGGCTTGCTTTTTTCTTTCTAAATCAGTGTGTTCTGCCTCGTCCAGTCTATCGGCCGGAACGTAGAGGCGGGTGTGCTCGTTTTATTCCCGAAGGAGGGGGAAGAAGAAGGAGAAGGGCGATGCCGAAGCTTCTAAAGGTTGTCACCGTAGCGAGTATGGCCGCGCTTGTGGGTGGCGTTGCGGTCACCACTGCCGACTTCGGCGCGGACACACAATCTCAGGCCAAACAGGACAGGTCTGTAATTCTTGCCCTGGCACCGCCGCACCGCACGCTCACCACGGATCCCGCCGTGGATCTTGCGCCGTCTCTGCCGAAGACACCCCCGCTGCCGCAGAGCGCGCCTATTCCCACTATCGACATGGCTAGCGAAAAGAACGCCGCGAGCGAGATGGACAAGGCCGTGATGGCGAAGACCGCGATGTCCGCGCCGGAGCGTCCGAGTCAGCGCCGGCGCTATACGGCTTTCCCGCAGGTCGCACGCTACGCGTGGTGGCCATGAAGGACGGCTTTGCTCAGGTCGAGGACGTTCGAAGCGGCGCGGACGGTTGGGTGGAGCAGAGCGCTTTGCCGTCGAACATGATGACCGCTTCGGTCGAGCCGAAGCCTGTTCGTCAGGCAAAAGTCGATATCGACACGCCGAAGCCGGTGACCGGCATCCCGAAAGAGGAGCGTTACACCCCCATGCTGCTTGGTGGCGGCGGCTCCCGAACGGCCGCGCACCCCACCGGGTCTAGAACAAACTTCGCGAGCTTTGTGCGCCGCGGATTTGGCGCGAACTAGCTTCTGAGAGAATGGCACGCGGTATTTCGCTCGGGTGACGGGCGTTTAGGCAGGGGGTGAGGCCTCTACCCTACGCTCGTCTTTTTCCGCATGCTCCTGCACATCGTTGTGCCCGTTGGTGGCGTGGCCATTGCCGTTCCCGCTCATCGTGAGGGCCGGCTGGCCGTTGCCGTTTTGCTTCGGCTTCACGCCGGCGACCCGATGCTCACGCTCGACCGCCACGCGGGCGGCCTCGTTCTGGGTGTAGAGCCCCATATGCTCGGCGTCTTCGTCGATGACGGCGGTCAGCGCTTCGTCCTTGTAGAACTTGGCTGCGGGGTCGGCCTCGACCTTGCGGATGATCTTTGTCAGATGGCGCCAGCGCTTAGCGGCCATCACGGCCTTGCGCGCGATGTCGGCCGCATAGCGAGCATAGAACGGGATGATGGGCTCGATTGGCAGGCCAGAGCGGCGGTCGGTGCGGTGCTTGATACGGAAAATGCCCCATTGCAGTGGATGCAGGCCCTCGATCGGCACTGCGCTCGAGAACCAGAACAGCACGGTCCTAAGCGACTTCAGATTGATGCCCGTCGCATAGGCGCGGCGGAAGATCGTCTCCAGGTGCTTGTCGGTATAGTAGATGCCCCAAGCGGTCTGGTAGGCGCTTTCCCATTCTTCCTTGCTCATCTTTGGGTGAGCGGTGCATACGTGCTCGACGTCGTATTTGTTCATGTCGGGGTCCATCCAGACCCCTTTCTCGTAAAGCACCTTATGGTCCTCGGAGCCGGGCAGCGGGGTGAGCACGAAGAACTCGAGCATGTCGAGCGGCAGCTCTTTCTTGATGATCTCGAGATCCTGCTTGATCGATTCCGGCGTGTCGTTGGGAAAGCCGAGGATGTAGCCCGCATAGGTCATGATGCCGACCCGCTTCCACTCGAGCAGCATCTTGCGGTACTCGGTGATCTTGTTCTGCCGCTTCTTGGCGGCGATCAGGTTGGCCGGGTTGATGTTCTCGAGCCCGATGAACACGCGGGTGACGCCAGCCCGTTTCGATTTATCCATGAAGTTCGGGATCTTGTGGCAGAGCGTGTCGACTTGAATGCAGAAGCGGATGTCCATGCCGTCTTCTTCGCGCAGCTTGATGATGCGGTCGTAGATCGCCTCCCAATCGCTGTTGCGCGCGAAATTGTCGTCGGTGATGAAGAACCGGTTCACGCCCTGCTCGTAATTCATGCGCAGAATCTGCTCGACGCTGTCGGGTGTGCGGTAGCGCGACTTGCGGCCCTGCACGTTGATGATCGTGCAGAACGAGCACTGGAACGGGCAGCCGCGACCGGCGTCGAAGCTCGTCGTATTGCCGATAGTCCGAGTGACGAAATCGTATGGCAGGAAGGGCGGCGATCGGACAGAGCCGATATCCGGCAAATGCTTCATGTGATCGTAGAGAGGCTTCAACTCTCCGCGCGCGGCGTCGATGATCACCTCGTCGAGGCCTTCCTCGGCCTCACCGGCGTAAATGCAAATCCCGAGATCTTGCGCGAGCTTGATGTCGGACTGCGTGTCGTTCAGCATGGCGAGGCAGCCTGACACGTGGAAGCCGCCGATCAAGACTTGGATGCCGGCCTCTCGGAGCGGCCGTGCGATGTCCACCGCGCGGGGGAACTCGTTCGACTGCACGCCGACGATGCCGACGAGGCCTAAGCCGCCACTGTCTTCGATTCGCCGGATGATGTCCTTGGTCTTCACCCTCGTGTTGGTCTCGTCCATGGCGTGGACGTCAATAGGAAGATCGGGGCCGAGAAGGTTCCGCTCGGCCGCGCCGAGGGCGAGGCCGTAGACGGCGGCCAGCGAGTTCGAGGGCATGGTGGAGCGGATCCACTGCACCACGTAGCCGTCTTTGTCGTAGTGAGACGGCTTAATCAGGATGAACTGGAATCGCGGCGTATCGGTCCGTGCTCGCTTGATCATCCCCTCGTTCCCGTGAAAGACCGGTTTCCGCGCTCTAATGCGGGAATTGGGCCGTCTCTCGTTTGCCGCCTCTGAAATGGACGCTTCCCGCAAAACGCGTCTCGACCCCCTAGTGGCGCCCGGACAGCATTCCGCAGCCTGTTTTTGCGCTGCGCCATAAGACTTTGCCCACTGAACCACAGAACAAAGCAACGGTCCAACGGATTAGGTTTGGACGGGCTTTGAGGCGGGATTTTGTCCTGAATCCTGGGCCTCGAAGGCAGCGATGTCCTTGGCCAAGAAGTAATTGAGCATGGTCCGGATGGTGGCGATCACCGCCAGTTTCCAGATGTCTTCCCAGGTCGGAGCCACGGCCGTGCGCAGGATGTCGGCGGCGAGCGCAAATTCAAGCGCCAGCAGAATCCAGGAGGCGAATTTCAACCAGATCTGGCGGCCGCGGATTCCCGTGGCCTCGCCGATCACGACGGCGCTCAGCACGCCCCACAGCGCCTGGGTGCCGCCGATGACCACGACGATGACCGCGCCGATCTCGATGACGAGCGCCACGTAGCTGGCGATGACGTTGAAGTGTTCCTCGAGCGGAATGGCGCGATCTCCCGTTCAGACGCAAACGAGCGTAAGCCGATTCGCCCTTCGGCTTATCCACAGGCTCAAGAGGGAGGCGCTAGAGCTCGCCGGTGAGGAACTGGGCGCGGCCGAGCCCGAAGGACCAGTCTTCGTCCGCGTTTTCGACGATCGAGACCATCACGTCGGAGGGCGCGATGCCGCAAGCGCGTCTTAACTCCTCGCAGAGCACGCGGTAGAAGTCTTCTTTCTGTTCTCGCGTGCGGGGACGCGAGGTCACGCTCACTACCACCACCTTGTCGGTGCGCGGAATGTCCAGGCCGGTGTCCTCGATGATCATCGTTTCCGGCTTGTGCTCGTGCACGATCTGATAGCGGTCGCGCTCCGGCACCTTGAAGGCTTCGAGCATGGCGCGGTGGGCGGCGTCGAGTAGTGCTTTCATCTCGTCGTCGCTGCGGCCTTCGATCAGATCAAAGCGGAGGAGGGGCATCAACAAACGTCCTTGGCGAGTTCGCGGAGCTTGAATTTCTGGATCTTGCCGGTCGAGGTCTTGGGAAGTTCGACGAACACCACGTAGCGCGGGCATTTGAAGCGGGCGAGCTTGTCTTTGCACCAGGCGATGATGGCTTCCTCGGTGACATCCGCGCCGGGCCGAAGCTCGACGAAGGCGCACGGCGTCTCGCCCCATTTGGGATCGGGTTTGGCCACCACGGCGGTGCTCACCACGTCGGGGTGCTTGTAGATCACGTCCTCGACCTCGATGGAGGAGATGTTCTCGCCGCCGGAGATGATGATGTCCTTGGACCGGTCCTTGAGCTGGATATAGCCGTCCGGGTGCATCACGCCGAGATCGCCGGAATGGAACCAGCCGCCGGCAAAGGCATCCTCCGTCGCCGTCGCGTTCTTGAGATAGCCTTTCATGACGATATTGCCGCGGAACATGACCTCGCCGATAGTTTCGCCGTCGGCCGGCGTCTTCTCCATGGTGGCCGGGTCCATCACCGTCAGATCCTCCAAGGCGTGATAGCGCACGCCTTGGCGGATGCGCTTCAAGAGCCGCTCGTCCTCCGGCAGCTCGTCCCACGCGGCATGCCATTCGTTGAGTGTGGCCGGGCCGTAGGTCTCGGTCAGCCCATAAAGATGCGTGAGCTCGAAGCCGGCGGCGTACATCTTGGCGAGCACGGCGGCGGGCGGCGGCGCCGCGGCGTGGTTGAAGGCAACGCGATGGTTGAAGTCGCGCCTCTCGTCTGCGCCCGCGTTGAGCAGCGCCGCCATGACGAACGGCGCGCCCGACAGATGCGTGACCTGATGGTCGGCGATGGCCTCGTACATCGGCTTGGCGCGGACCGCGCGCAGGCACACATGGGTGCCTGCGACGAGGCTGATCGACCAGGGAAAGCACCAGCCGTTGCAGTGGAACATCGGCAGCGTCCACAGATAGACGGGATGCTGGCCCATGCCGGTCGCAAGCGTGTTGGCGTAGCACATCAGCGCCGCGCCGCGATGATGATAGACCACGCCTTTCGGGTTGCCGGTGGTGCCGCTCGTATAGTTGAGCGACAGCGACCCCCATTCGTCCGCAGGCATTTCCCAGGAAAATTCCGGGTCGCCGTCGGCGATAAAGGCCTCGTAGTCGAGATTGCCCAAGCGTTCGCCGTCGATGCCGCATTTGAGGTCGCGATAGTCGATCAGCAGCGGCTTCACATTGGCTTCGCTCAGCGCTTCCTTGAGAACGGGCGCGTACTCGGTGTCGCCGATCAGGATTTTGGTTTCGGCGTGGTCGAGCATGAAGGCGATCGCGGGGGCATCGAGGCGGGTGTTGATGGAGTGCAGGACGGCGCCCGTCATGGGCACCCCGTAATGCGCCTCGAGCATGGGCGGCGTGTTGGCGAGCATCACCGAGACGGTGTCGCCGGGGCCGATGCCGCGCTTAGCAAGCGCGGAGGCGAGCTGACGCGCCCGCCCGTAGAATGTGCGGTAGGAGGTCTTGTCGCCGCCGTGAATGATGGCCGTGTGCTCGGGATGCACGGCCGCCGCGCGCTCAAGGAAGACGAGCGGCGTCAGGGGCTGATAATTCGCCGGCGTCTTCTCGAGGCCGGCGTCGTATGGATTGGCCATGATCTCGGCGGGGTGCGTTTCCTCGCCGCACCCTAGCCAAGGCGGGAGGCGCAAATCAATTGCTCATCCACGTTCGCGGTCGATTTGCGCGCGCCCTCGCGAGCGACGACCCTAGTGATGCGTGTAATAGGCCAGTGTCGCGGCGAACGCGCCGAAGGCGACCAGCACCAAGGCAAGATAAAGAATGTCGAATTGGCTCATGATGGCTCCCCCTCCTTGAGCGGTTGAGGGAGCAAAATCGCGTGACGGCCACTCGCGAGCTTTGATCGAGGTCAAACGTGCAGGTGCATCGCCTGACCAAGATCAGCGCAGGGTTGCAATTTCCCGGGGGCTATTCTGGCGGCCTCTCGTCGCCGGAAGGCTCGTCGTGCTCGTGCTTCAGGTCCTTCAGCTTGGCGAAGACGGACTCGGCGTCAGGGGCCTCTTCCACTTGCTCGGGCGCTGCCATGGCATCGCGGGCCTCCTGGGCCAGCGATGCGGCCATGGCATCCTCGGACGACGACGGCGCCTCCGCTGCCGGTTCCTCAGGCCCACCGATGGTCTCCTCGGTGGGCAGCAGCGACCCGGCCTTAGCCGGCGCGCCGCCAGCCTTCTTCTGCTCGCGCTCGAGCCGCGCGGCCGCCCGCTTCACGGCGGCGTCGAGGTCGATCTGCGAGCAGAGCCCGAGCGTCACAGGGTCCTGGGCGACAAGATTCGGCGAGTTCCAGTGGGTGCGCTCGCGAATAGCGAGGATGGTCGGCTTGGTGGTGCCAACCAGCCGCATGACCTGGCTGTCTTTCAGCTCCGGGTGGTTGCGCAAAAGCCACAAAATGGCGTTGGGTCGATCCTGGCGCCGCGACACGGGCGTGTAGCGCGGACCGCGCTTGGTCTTGACCGCGGGGACCTCGACCTTGGGCTCCAACAGCTCCAGCCGGTGCTTGGGATCTTCCTCGGCGATATGGATCTCGTCGCGGGAGAGCTGGCCGGAGGAGATGGGGTCCATGCCCTTGATGCCGTGGGCCACGTCGCCATCGGCGATGCCCTTCACCTCGAGCACGTGCAGACCGCAGAACACGGCGATCTGCTCGAAGGTGAGGGAGGTGTTGTCGACCAGCCAAACGGCGGTCGCTTTGGGCATCAAAGGGGTACGGGTCATATCAGTCTCGAACCTTACGTAAACGGGTCGCGGCGTCTCCCTCGCCCCCTCAGGCGAAAGAGCCAAACGAACCAATTGAGGGGAATGGTCCTTATATAGGGGCAGAGGCTCCCATAAGCAATTGGTTGTGAGGGTCTTTCGACTACGTCACTTTGAGGATGATTTTGCCCACATGGGCGGGATCGTCGATCCGCTTGTGGGCCTTCGCCGCCTCTTCGAGCTTAAAGGTGGAGTCGATCACGGGCTTGAATTTGCCTTCAGCGATCAGCGGCCAGATCTTCTCCTCGATGGCGATCGCCATGCGCGCCTTGGTCTCGGGCGTTTGGGCCCGAAGCGTCGAGCCCGTCAGGGTGAGGCGGCGCATCATCAGCCGCATCAGGTCGATCTCGACCTTGGAGCCTTTGAGAAAGGCGATCTGCACGATGGTGCCTTCGAGCGCCGCGGCCTTCAGGTTGCGTTCGATATAGTCGCCGCCGACCATGTCGAGAATGACGTCGGCGCCGTGCTTCTCCGTCACCGCGCGGACCACATCCACGAAATCTTCTTCCCGGTAGTTGATGGCGCGCACCGCACCCAACGCTTCACAGGCCTTGGCCTTGGTGTCGTCACCGACGGTGACGATGACTTTAGCGCCCAGCGCGGTGGCGAGCTGGATGGCGGTGGTGCCGATGCCGCTCGCCCCGCCATGCACTAAGAGCCAGTCGCCGGGCTCAAGCCCGCCGCGCTCGAAGACATTGTGCCAGACCGTGAAGACGGTCTCGGGCAGTGCCGCGGCCTGGACGGCGTCGAGGCCGTCGGGCGCGGCAAGCGTGGTCGCCTCAGGCGCCACGGCAAATTCGGCATAGCCGCCGCCATTGACCAGTGCGCAGACGAAATCGTCCTTGTTGAATCGGGTGACGTTGTCGCCAACCGCGATGACGGGGCCCGCCACTTCGAGCCCCAAAAGGTCGGAGGCGCCTTTGGGCGGGGGATAGAGACCTTGGCGCTGGAGCACGTCCGGGCGGTTGATGCCGGCGGCCTCCACGGCGATCAGTACCTCGTCGGGGCCAGGCGTGGGCAGGGCCCGCGTCCCGGCCACGAGCACCTCCGGGCCGCCGGCCTCGCCCGCTTCGATGACAGTCATGGTCTCTGGCAGCATCAGTCCCTCGTTAGGCAATCGAACGTGTGATGGGTCGGGGAGACGTTAGAGAAGAGCGCCGTAGGATGCTAGGATGGGTCTCATGGACACCGAAGACATCGCCCCACCGCTCAAGAAAAAGGCCCACGAACTCGGCCAGGACCTGAGCAAGCACTCGGTCGCCGAGCTCCAAGCGCTCATCGAGACGCTAAAGGCCGAGATCGGGCGGGTGGAGCAGGCGCTGGAAGCCAAGCAGTCGTCCCTCAACGCCGCGGAAGCCGCGTTTAAGCGCTGATAACTTCCCCTCACCCTTCCTTTAGGTAAATCGGCCCTTAGTCTTAACCGGTTGTTAGGAGTTGGGGGGTAAAGTGCTTGTTATCCAGTCCTCTGGATGTGAGTGGCCTGTTCCACTCTGTTTGACGCCTCCCTGTTAACTTCCTGAGCCGCCTCTTTAGGCGGCTCTTTTTTTGCCTGAATTTTGGGCTTTAACCTTGGTTACCGGAAGGCGACGACAACGTTTTCCCATGGCATACTATGCTGCCGGGCTCAGGGGTGACGGAGTGGGGCGATGGCGGGGAAATCCAAAAACGACGACTATGACAACGTGACCGTCTCGTTCGGGGCGAAGTTCGCGTGCTCGGACCAGTTCAAGGCGGTGTTCCGTGAGGGCATGGCCCTGGTCGAGGCGGCTGCGGGCTATCTCGACGGCGACGGGCGAAAAGAGGCCCGCAAGCTGCGGCCGCCTCATTCGCTGGCCTATGCGACGGAAAGCATGCGGCTCACCACAAGGTTAATGCAGCTTGCATCCTGGCTCTTGATCCGCCGGGCGGTGAGCGAAGGGGAATTGACGGCCGAGCAGGCGGTCGAGGAGCAGCGCAAGATCAAGCTTCCTGTCGCCGGCGCCGATCAGCCTACCCGCGATCTCGCGGTGCTGCCGGAGCGGCTGCGGGACCTGATCGAGCAGAGCGTCAAGCTCCAGGAGCGGGTTGTCCGCCTCGATCAAATGCTCGATTTCACCCAGCCGATGCCCGAGGGCGAGGGGGATCACCCCCTCAGCTCGCATCTCTCGCGGCTGCGGGAGGCTTTCGGCCCGGAGGCCGAGTAAATCCAGCCTATTTGAGGAAGCCTTCGTACTTCTTCTTGAAGCGGCTGAGGCGTCCGCCGCGGTCGATCAGGTGCTGCCCGCCGCCGGTCCATGCCGGGTGGGTCTTGGGATCGATATCCAGCTTCAAGGTGTCGCCCTCCGCCCCGTAGGTCGAATAGGTGACGAACTCGGTGCCGTCGGTCATCACCACCTTGATTTGGTGGTAATCCGGGTGAATGTCGTTCTTCATGGCCTTGGCCTTGCAAATCCGCAGGTTTCGTTGAGCCGAGCCTATACTGGAACTTTCCGGGCCACACAAGACTGCGCCGGAGAGGCGCGGCATCAAAGCCTTTGCGCTGCAAGCTCAGGCCCTTAAAGTCGCCTCCGATTAGAAGTCTAGCTGGGCATTTCTTGTGCAACTCGTATCTCCGAACGCCGACGGCAAAGATCGGCTGAAATCACAATTGGAGGATCACCAGAAGGAGAAGGCGGCGCGCGTCTCCTTGCGCCCGCTGCTGCGGCTCAGGCCCTATCTCCTCCGCAACAAGGTGATGCTCGCCGCCGCCTTTCTGGCGCTGGTCGCGGCCGCCGCGGCAACGCTCGCCGTGCCGCTTGCCATGCGGCGCATGATCGACCTCGGCTTCTCGGGGATCGACCCCGATCTGGTCGATACTTATTTCGCCACGCTGATCGGGGTCGGCGTCGTGCTCGCGCTGGCGAGCGCCGCCCGCTTCTATTGCGTGAATTGGCTTGGGGAGCGCGTGGTCGCCGATATCCGCAGCGACGTGTTCAAGCATCTCACGGGGCTCAGTCCCGCCTTCTACGAGGTATCGCATTCCGGCGAGGTGATGTCGCGCCTCACGGCCGACACGACGCAGGTGAAAGCCGCTGCGAGCACGGCGATCAGCCAAGCCATCCGCAACACGCTGCTTCTGTTCGGCGCGGTGATCATGATGGTGGTGACGAGCACCAAATTGTCGCTCGCCGTGCTGATCGTTATTCCGATTATTGTCTTGCCGCTGGTCGCCTACGGCCGGGCTGTGCGGGCCCGATCTCGCCACGCGCAAGACGCATTAGCACATGCCTCGGCCTTTGCGAGCGAGAGCCTTGGCCAAGTCAGGGTGTTGCAAGCTTTCACCCATGAGGCCGCGGCCACGAAACGGTTTAGCGAGGCCATGGATCGCTCTTTCGAGGCCGCCAACGCTCGCGCCAAGGCGCGCGCGGGTTTGACCGCGATTGCCATCTTCCTCGTCTTTGCCTCCGTTGTTGGTGTGTTGTGGTACGGCGCGCAAGACGTGCTGTCCGGTGCTATGACCGGCGGCACGCTCGGCCAGTTCGTGCTCTACGCCGTGTTCGCGGCCGCGGCCGTCGGCAGCTTGAGCGAAGTCTGGGGCGAGGTGGCGCAGGCCGCCGGCGCTGCGGAGCGTCTCGGCGAGCTGCTCGAGGTCCAGTCCGAGATCGCCTCGCCGGCGAACCCCAAGGCCTTGCCCGAACCGCCGCGCGGCGAGATCGCGTTTGAGGATGTTTCCTTCACCTATCCGCTCCGACCCGAGGCCCGCTCGCTCGACGATGTGAGTTTCCACGTGAAGCCGGGCGAGCGCGTAGCGCTGGTGGGGCCGTCGGGCGCCGGCAAGACCACGGTGTTCGCGCTGCTGTTGCGCTTTTACGACGCGGCCTCCGGGCGTGTGACGGTGGATGGTGTGGCCGTGAACGAGGCCGACCTCAATGCGCTGCGCTCGCGTTTCGCCGTCGTGCCGCAAGAGACGGTGCTGTTCGCTGACACGATCGCCGCCAATATCGCCTATGGCGCCGACAACGCGAGCCGGCATCAGATCGAGGATGCCGCGAAAGCCGCCTATGCCCATGACTTCATCATGGAGCTGCCCCAGGGCTACGACACAGTTTTGGGCGAGGGCGGGGTGACGCTGTCCGCGGGGCAACGTCAGCGCATCGCCATCGCGCGCGCGGTGTTGCGCGACGCGCCGATCCTGTTGCTCGACGAGGCGACGAGCGCGCTCGACGCCACCAGCGAGACGCTGGTGCAGAAGGCGCTCGACAAGGTGATGGAGAAGCGCACCACGCTGGTCATCGCGCATCGGCTTTCGACCGTCATCAACGCCGACCGCATCCTGGTGTTCGATCGCGGACGCTTGGTGGAAGAGGGGACGCATCAGACCCTGACCCGCCAGGGCGGCGTCTATGCGCGGCTCGCCGAGCTGCAATTCGCCCCCGACGCCGCGGAGTAGGCCTAGCGCTCGGTCAGCTTCAGTTCGATGCGGCGGTTGCGGGCCAGTGCGTCCGGGCTCGTGCCCGCGTCGATGGGCTGGAACTCGCCGAAGCCGGCGGCCACGAGGTGTTCCGGCGGAATGCCTTCTCTCAGGAGATAGCGCACCACGGAGATGGCGCGCGCGCTCGATAGCTCCCAGTTGGAAGGAAATTCAGGCGTCGCGATGGGATTGATATCGGTGTGGCCGTCGACGCGCATCACCCAGCCAATGTCGGGGGGAATGTTTCCCTCGATCTCCTTGAGCGCCGTGGCAAGCTTGCTGAGCTCGGAATAAGCGCCGGGCTTCAGATCCGCCGAGCCCGGGTCGAAGAGCACGTCGGAGGGAAACACGAAGCGGTCGCCGACGATCTTGAAGTCCTGGCGGGTGCCCAGAGCCTGGCGCAATTTGCCAAAGAAATCAGAGCGGTATTGGGCAAGCTCCTTGACCTTCTTGGCCAGCGCCACGTTCAACCGTTGGCCGAGATCGGCGATTTTGGCTTGGGCCTCCTTGTCCTTGGCCTCGGAGGCCTCGAGCGCCTCGTTGAGGGCTGCGAGCTGGAGCCTGAGCGCGGCGAGCTGCTGGTTGAGCAGCTCTACCTTGGCCAGGGCGTCATTGGTGATCTTGCGTTGCTCGTCGAGCTTGGTGCCAAGCGTGCTGGCACGACTTTCGGCGCTTTCGGTCTCGCCGCTTGCGGTGCCGAGAAGGCCGCTGAGGCGCTGGTTCTCGGATTCCGTATCCAGCAGCGTCGCTTGCAGCGCGGCCAGATTGTCCTCGGCGCTATCCTTCTGGGAGCGCTCCAGCGCCAGCAGCTCGGTCAGCTCCGACAGCTGGCGGTTGAGGCGGGACAGCATGGTGTCCTTGCCGCTCGCGGCCTGGGTGATGATGTAGTTGGTGACCATGAACATGGCCATGAGGAAGATCACCACCAGCAATAGCGTGGACAGCATGTCCACGAAGCCCGGCCAATAGTTCGGCGTATATTGACTGCGACGGCCGCGGGCGAGAGCCATGACTAGCTGCCCTCGCGCGCCGGTGCAGGCGGCTTGCCGGAGATCTGGCGCAGCACGGTCGCGAGCTCATGCTGCTGCTGCGCCTGCTCGTCGGCCCATTCGCGCACGACTTTCTGCTCCGCGCGCATCTGGCGGATGAGCTTGTCGACGCCTTGCGCGAGATCCTTCACCGCGTCGCCGGTGTTGTCGTTGAGGAGACGCAGCTCAACTTTCTCGTTGAGATCAGTCATGGTGCGCTGCATGTCCATGAGCGCGAAGCGCAGTTGCGGTTGCACGCTGTCGCCCGGGTCAGCCGATTGCAGCTCGGTGATGTTGGCGAGCCAATCTTCCAGCTCGTTGTAAAAACGGCTCTGGGCGTGGCCCGCTTGCAGGTCGAGGAAGCCGAGAATCAACGAGCCGGCGAGACCGAAGAGAGATGACGAAAAGGCGATGCCCATGCCGGATAGCGGCCCGGCCAGTCCTTCCTTCAACTGATCGAACAGCAGCACGTTCTCGCCGCCGCCCGTATCCAGCGCGCCGATGGTGTTGCCCACGGAGCTCACGGTCTGGAGCAGGCCCCAGAAGGTACCGAGCAGGCCGAGGAAGACGAGAAGACCCACGAGATAGCGCGTGGTCTCCCGCTGCTCGTCGAGGCGCGAGGCAACGGAGTCCAGCAGCGTGCGCGTCGACCCGGTGGCAAGCGACAGATGCCCCGTGCGGTCGCGCAGCATGGTGGCCATTGGCAGCAGCAACACTGGTTGCTTCTCCACGGCGATGCCCGGATCGGAAATACGGAAATTGTTGACCCAGTTGATCTCGGGGAATAGCCGCAAGACCTGCCGGAAGGCGTAGACGATGCCGATCAGGAGCACGCCGATGATGAGCGCATTCAGGCCCGGATTGGCCATGAAGCTCCGCCGAAGCTGCGCGGTCTGGCCATCGAGGATGATGGCGAGCAGAACGGCGAGAATGAGAAAGAGTGACATGCGCCAAAGAAAGACCTGCGGGCGCGTGAGCTTTGTCTTGTATTGCTTCGGTGCCATGTTCCGCCGTTGCTGAGTGATGTGGTCTCGCGCCAGAGACTAACCGAATAGTTTGACGCGCAAAACGGCAACCTCAGGGCGGACAACTTCATAATTGCCCGCTGTACGTTTGCCGGACAAAGAGAGCCGCGCCGTCAGCGCCGGGCGCCGGGCCTAATCCGCTGCCGCAGATTTGGGGGCCGGGCCGGCCGCGATGGCGCTTCCACCCGCAGCTTTCAGCAGTTTCAACAGCTTGGCGTGGATTGTCTCGTTGGCGGCAACGATGCCGCCAGTCTCCAGCATTTTGTCCTTATCGGCCGTATCGCTCACATAGGCGCCGGCCTCCCGCAGGATGACGATGCCTGCGGCAATGTCCCAGGGACGCAGCCCGTGTTCCCAGAAGCCGTCCAGGCGTCCGGCCGCCGTCCAGGCGAGATCGAGCGCTGCCGATCCCAGGCGCCGCACACCGGCCGAGGCCGACATCACGGCGCGCAATTCTTTCAAGAACAGTTCGTGGCTCGGGCGGCCCGCATGAGGAATGCCAGTGCCGATCACGGCAGCGGCAAGCTCGGATCGCGCCGCCACGCGCAAACGGCGGCGGTCATTGAAATAGGCGCCTTTGCCCTTTTCCGCGGTGAAAGTCTCGTTGGTGGCGGGATTGTATACGAGCCCGGCGACCAGTTCGCCGTCGCGCTCCAAGGCGATGGAGACGGAGAAGATCGGAATGCCATGAAGAAAGTTGGTGGTGCCGTCGAGCGGGTCGACGATCCAGCGATGGGTCGCATCGGCGCCTTCGACGACGCCACGCTCCTCCATGAGAAGTCCATAGCCGGGCCGGGCGCGGGTGAGCTCGGTGAAGATGATATCCTCGGCGCGGTGGTCGGCGGCGCTGACGAAGTTGGCCGGGCCTTTCAGCGAGACCTGAAGTTGCTCGACCTCGCCGAAATCGCGCGCGAGGCTGCGACCCGCTTTGCGGGCGGCGGCGACCATGACGTTCATCAACGCGGATGCGGGCATGGGTCTGTTCTCGCTGCCGGTGGCTCGGTTACTCGGCGCGCTTGATGTAGGTGACTTCGTTTGTGTCGACCACGATGCGCTCGCCCGCCTCGATGAACGGCGGCACCATGACCCGAACGCCGTTCTCGAGCATAGCGGGCTTATAGGACGAGGCTGCCGTCTGTCCCTTCACCACGGGATCGGCCTCGACCACGGCGAGGCTGACCTGATCGGGGAGCGCCACGCCGATCGGCCTCCCTTCATGACTCTCGACCGAGACCGTCATGCCGTCCTGCAAGAACGCGGCGCGGTCTTCCAAGAGATCGCGGGGGATCTGGACCTGGTCGTAAGTGTCGACGTCCATGAATGTGAGCATGTCCCCTTCGGCGTAGAGGAACTGATGGTCCTTCTGCTCGAGCCGCACGCGCTCCACGGTTTCCGAAGCCCGGAAGCGCTCGTTTAGCTTGGTACCGTCGATGAGATTCTTCAGCTCGACCTGCGCGTAGGCCGGCCCCTTACCGGGCTTCACCGCTTGAGTTTTGACCGCGACCCACAACCCAGCCTTGTGTTCGATCACGTTGCCGGGACGGATCTCGTTGCCGTTGATCTTCATGGAATCCCTTTGGATACGAGGGGAGGTGGCGCCTTTAAGACGTGGGGCTCCTCTGCTGTCAAGGGCAGGGGCCGTAGGGGCGGCCCGCATCTCTCATGGAGACGGCTATTCGGTCAGGCGTCCCGACTCCCACGCGTCCACCGCGCGCTCCGCCTCGATACGTTGCTCGTCGCTGAGCTTGGAGAGCGTGATGTCGAGGGTGAAGTCGCTGACGCCCGCTTCGCGCGCCAGCAGATGCCACTTGCCGGCCTGGACCAGGTCGACGTCATACACGACACCGTTGGCGTAGAGCCTGGCCAGGCGGTTCTGGGCCACGGGGTTGCCTTGCTCCGCCGCGAGCCGGAACAACTGGGCGGCGCGCTTCTCGTCCTTGTCGACGCCGTCGCCTTTAAACAGCATCACCGCGTATTCGACTTGCGCCGCGGGCAGGCCTTGCTCCGCCGCCTTGCCGGTCCACTCGGCGGCTTTGACCTTGTCGATGGGGACGCCCCGGCCGAATTGATAGAAAGCGCCGAGATCGTACTGCGCCTGAGGGTTGCCGCTTTCGGCCGCTTTCTTCATCCATTCGGCGGCCTTGATTTCGTCCGCGAGGCGGCCGCTGCCATGCAAATAAAGGAGCGCGAGGTTGTATTGCGCGGCGGCATTGCCGGCGTTGGCCGCGTGCTCGAACAGGTCGCCGGCGATTTCGGGATCTTTTCGCACGCCGCGGCCCTCGGCGACCAAACGGCCGAGCGAGAACTGGGCGTTGGGGTCACCAAGGTCCGCGCCCTTGGCATATGCATCCGCCGCTTTGGCATAATCCTGGGCGACGCCGAGGCCTTCGGCGTAGATTTGCCCCATCAGGGTGTAGGCCTCTTTGGAGCCGGCCTCGGCCTCCTTTTCCGCAAGCTCCAACGCGGTCAGGTATTTGCCTTCCGCGAAGGCGATATAGGACTCGCTCTCCTTGGCACTTGCCGGCACGCCGGCCGACACCGCGCAGGCCACAAGGATCGCTCCGGCCAGGATTCGTCTCACGCGGGGCTCCTGACGCGACCGATGGCGCTATCGATCTCGGCAATAATGGTGGCGGCGTTCTCGTCCTGCCAAATCAGGCGCGACGGCGCCACGAAGTCGGCGCCAAGCTCGGCAAGCCGCTCCGCCTCGGCCGGGCTGTCGATGTTCCAGGCGACGCAGGGCACAACGAAAATCTCCGACCACCAGGCGATGAGTTCCGCGCACTGATCGATGCCATCAATACTGGGTGTCTCGATGGTTGGTGTCTGCGGGCCGAAGGCGACGTAGTCCGCGCCGGTCTCTGCGAGTTGCATGGCTTCGTGCCGGTCTAACCCGCAACCCACGCCGATATTTGCGCTTTCGCCGAGAAGCGCGCGCGCCTGGGTGTAGAGTTCACGATTGGCGGCGATGTGGACACCATCGGCCCCGAGGTGCTCGGCTTGTTCGATGCGGTTCTCAATGAGGCAGGCGATCCCGGACCCTTGAACGAGATCAATTAGGCGGTCGACCGGAACTTCTTCGATTGCTTCACCGTTATCGCAAAGCAAAACGCAAGCCACAGACGTTCTCGCCAAGGCCTGGGCCAGTTGAGATTCAAGCTTCGCTGTCAGCGGTGCCGGGACTTGCAAATAGAGACGGCACCTGGGTTTGGCGGCTGCCACGATCGGGGGATTTCCAAGGCGCGTTCGCGCTAACCAGGGTTTCACAGGGCTCAGTCTCAAATCACACGCCCTGCGCCACTGTCAAATCTTGCGAATAGCCAAGAAGAGGGGTTGCCCACCGGTCGTTGAAGATCGAACATGGCGTCACCACATTCTCGCCAGGCTGCTGGTTCAAACGGCCACGAGGCGAGCGATGGGTTGGCGGCGCCTAGCGGAA
Source organism: uncultured Alphaproteobacteria bacterium (assembly GCA_963825655.1). Lineage (GTDB taxonomy): Bacteria > Pseudomonadota > Alphaproteobacteria > Rhizobiales > Methyloligellaceae > Methyloceanibacter. The sequence continues at coordinate 108,254 of CAWGTS010000004.1, read as the reverse complement.
AGGGGCGAGCGCATGAAAAAACCAGATGCACTGCAGCGGCTGGATGCAGCGCTTGGTGAACTTGAAAGACATCTGAAGCAGGCCTTCGCACAGGGCGATGGCGATGCGTCCGTGGCGATCCTCAAGGAAGAACTCCGGTTTCTGACCGAGGAGCGCGACCAACTCCTTGCTGATCTGGAAGCAGAACGCAGTCGGGTGAGGCGTCTCAAGGCCGCTAATGACGAAGTCTCTGGGCGTCTTGAGGTTGTGATGGGGACACTGAAGCATATTACGCCGGCAATGCCGGGCTAAGTTTGCCGAGCTGGGGGCTTTCATGGGGCAGGTCAGCGTTACGCTGAATGGGCGTAGCTACCGTCTGGAGTGCAGCGAGGGCGAAGAGGCTCATCTCCTCGAGCTTGCTGAGTATCTCGGCTCGCATGTCGATGAGATGCGCCGGAAGTTCGGCCAGGTCGGCGATGACCGTCTGATCCTCATGGCGTCTCTGGTCGTCGCGGACGAGTTGTGGGAGCTGCGGCGGGAGATCGACATTCTAAAGACGGGACTGGCGGAAGCCCGCCGCGACAAGTCGGCCTCGGACGAGACGGCCAAGACGGTGCAGGCTGATCTGTCCGCCCGCATCGCCGAGGCGGCCGAGCGCCTGGAATTGCTTAATGCGCAGTTCCTGAACGGCGGGCGGGCAAACCATGCGGCCAACCGACGCTAGTCGTTTCGGCAAGGTTCTTACGCTATAGTCTGTGTTGGCGGGCTGCGAGGTGCGTTAGGAGCATTATTCCAGGGCCCTATAAGATTCTACGGGAGCTGACCCTGGCGGGGACCGTGGTCTTCGTCACTCGGCGCCCACCTACTTATTGTAGGGATTCCCGGAATCTTACCTCCGACGGCCATCGCGGCCCTGCCATCTCTCGCTGACAGTGCCTCCCGTTAAGCTGGCGGCTCCCGCAGCCATTCTGTATTGACCCCCGAATGATCCACTCGCGACAGTTAGCCGGCATGCCATGCGCATTCTATTTCTAGGCGACGTGGTTGGCCGGTCCGGGCGCGTTGCCGTGCTCGACATTTTGCCGAAATTGCGTGAGCGCTACGCTGCCGACTTCGTCGTGGTAAATGGCGAGAACTCTGCCGGCGGGTTCGGCATTTCCGAGGCGATCTTCACTGAATTGATCGACGCCGGCGCCGACGTGGTGACGACTGGAAATCACGTTTGGGATCAGCGCGAAGCGCTCATCTTCATCGAGCGGCACGATCGTTTGCTGCGCCCTGTCAATTTTCCGCAAGGAACGCCGGGCCGGGGCGCGGGACTCTTCAAGGCGGCAAACGGCATGGACGTGCTGGTGATCAACGCGCAAGGCCGCGTGTTCATGGGCGATCTCGACGATCCCTTCCGGGCGGTCGAACGGGAGCTCGAAGCGTGCGGGCTGAAATCGGGCGCCGACGCGATCTTCATCGACTTCCACGCCGAGGCGACGTCGGAGAAGGAGGCCATCGCGCATTTCGTCGATGGGCGCGCCACCGCTGTGGTCGGCACGCATACCCATGTGCCAACGGCGGACGAGCAAATCCTGAACGGCGGCACCGCTTACATCAGCGACGCCGGCATGTGCGGCGATTTCGATTCGATCCTCGGCATGGACAAGGAGGAGCCGGTCAACCGCTTCCTCACCAAGATCGCCTCGCAACGCTTTGCGCCGTCCAAGGGGGAGGCCACGGTCTGCGGCGTCGGCATCGAGGTCGACGACGCGACAGGCCTAGCCCGCGCCATTGCACCGGTCAGGCTCGGCGGCAGGCTCTCTCAAACCGAGCCTGTGTTCTGGGTGGCTGAGACTTAGGCTGAGCGGGCGGCAGGACGCGCCCCATCGATCGACGTGCGGCCATGGGTCCAAAGGCGCTGCAAGCAGGCAATGGCGTCATCCAGGTGGGCGAGCGCCTGATCAGCATCGAGGCTCTCGTCGTAAAGCGCTACCCGGGCCCGGGCCACATGGTCGGCGGCCTCGGAGCAGAGCTGCGGCAGGCTGGGTGTTTCCTCATGCGCCTCACTGGCGACAGGCTTCCGTTTCGGCGTCATGGTGATCCCCCTTATCCCTTTACGCGCGGGCCCTTTTGCAGGCCCCAAGCCTTTAGTTCTCAGGCTATTAGGGTTAAGGCTTCGCTAAATGCGGCCACCGGACCGTGCCGGCTCGCCCGGCAAGGCTTGGTCTTGACCCCGACGGCCGCTAAAGACTAGGGAACAGGCCATGGCAGGCCATTCGAAATTCAAGAATATCCAGTTCCGCAAAGGGGCGCAGGACAAGAAGCGCTCTAAGCTGTTCTCCAAGCTCGCCCGCGAAATCACGACGTCGGCGAAGCTGGGGCTGCCGGACCCCGCGATGAATCCGCGGCTGAGGACGGCGATTCAGGCGGCGCGGGCCCAGAACATGCCCAACGACAATATCGACCGGGCCATCAAGAAGAGCCAGGAGGCGGGCGGAGACAATTACGAGGAGGTCCGCTACGAGGGCTTCGGGGTCAGCGGAGTCGGCGTCATCGTCGAGGCGTTGACCGACAACCGCAATCGCACCGCGAGCGAGGTTCGCTCCATCTTCGCCAAGCATGGCGGCAATCTGGGCGAGACGGGCGCGGTGTCCTTCAATTTCGACCGGCTCGGGGCCATCGAGTTCGATACCGACAAGGCGACCGCCGACGAGATGCTGGAAGCGGCGATCGAGGCCGGCGGTGACGACGTGGAGACGAATGACGACGGCCACGTGGTCTACTGCAATCCGGACGAGCTGCACCAAGTCGGCAAGGCGCTGGAGGAGCGCTTCGGTGAGGCCCGTACCCTGCAGATCCTGTGGCGGCCGAAGACCGAGGTGCCGATCGACGAGGAAGCCGCCGAGAAATTGTTGCGCATGATCGATGCGCTGGACGAGTCCGACGACGTGCAGCAGGTCTATACCAATTTCGACGTCTCCGACGACGTGCTGCAAAGGCTGACAGCAGCCTAAGCGCGAAAGGCTTATTCATGGATGCGCCACGACTTCCGGAAGGTGCGGAATACAAACATTTGCGGGCGCAGTCCGCGCTCCCTGGCAAAGGAGGGCTATCGCGTATCGGACGGGCTTTCCGCAACACGCTCGGCGGTTTTGGCGAAGGCCTCGCCACCGAGGCGGCCATCAAGCAAGAGGCGGCGATCACCCTCATCGCGCTGCCGGTGTCCTTCTTCGTCGCCAGCGACGCGCTGACCTGGGCGGCGCTCATGGGCAGCTTGCTGTTGCTACTCGCGGTGGAATTTCTGAACACGGCCATCGAGCGGCTATGCAATCACGTGCATCCCGAGAAGCACGAGGCCATCAAGGTCACCAAGGATCTCGCCTCGGCGGGCGTGTTCTGCGTCATCGCGCTGGCCGCGTTGATTTGGATCGCGGCGGTCATCGACCGCTTTTGGCTGTGATGCGCACCGTCCATCGCTGGCCGCTGCGCGACAGCGAGCAGGTCATCGAAGGCAATGCCGATCTGTTCGGCAAGTCGCATCGCCTCGTCGCCATGACGCGCATGCGCAACGAAGCGTTGATCCTGCCCGACACGCTCGATTATCTCGAGCCGCACGTAGACGCGATCGTCGCCTATGACGATGCGAGCACCGACGAGACGGTCGAGATCTTACGGTCGCACCCGAAAGTCGCGCTGATCGTCGCCAATCGGTCCTGGGAGCAGGACATCGACGCACGCAAGCGCGCCGAGGGACGCCATCGCGGGCTGCTTCTCGGCATGGCGCGCGCAGAGCTGCCTCATGAGTGGATGCTCTGCTTCGATCCGGACGAGCGGGTGACGGGGGACTTGCGCGACTATGTGGGCAAGCTTTCGCGCGAGGAAGACGCGGTGCGCGTGCCTCTGTTCGATGCCTACCTGACGCCGGAGGATCAGGCACCTTACACGCCCGACCAAGAGCTGATGCACTTCCGCAAATTTTACGGTCCCGAGCAACGCGACATTCTCATGCTCTGGCGCAACCGCGCCGAGATCGGCTTCGCCGAAGGCGACGGACGCACCCCGCAGGGTATGACCAGCATCAAGACGGGTCTCTTCTGCCAGCACTACGGCAAGTCGTTGTCGGTCGCCCATTGGGAGGAGACTTGCGACTACTACATTCGCCATTTCCCCTATGAGACCTATGGCGCAAAATGGGAGGCCCGGAAGGGGAAGGCGATCCACACGGAGTCGGATTTCGGCAGCCCGCTTCATGAGTGGGGCGAGAACCTGTTCGCCAATGCCGTGCCGATGCCGGCGGGAAAATGACGGCGAAGCGCCCTGGGCCCTCAGCTAGATCAGGCTGGCCCCCGAGATTGCCCGCCTTTCTCTAAAAAGTGCCGCAATCCCCGCCTACGACCGGTGAGACATCGGATCCGGGGGGATCAAGAATGCTGCGCAAGAGAATTGTTCGTACGCTGCTCGGCGTGCTTGGGGCGATCGGGGTTTATGCCCTCTATATTGTCGCCACCAACAATTTCCATACGGTCGTGCCCGGAGAGTTTTACCGCTCGGCGCAGCCCTCGGGTGCGCAGGTCGCCAAGTATCACGAGCGGTATGGGATCAAGACGATTCTCAACTTGCGGGGTTCGCATCCAGAGCTTGATTGGTACCGTGAAGAAAAGGCGGCTGCTGACGCCAACGGCATCCGGTTGATCGACTATCCATTGTCGTCTGCGCGTGATGTGTCGGGCGCGAAGCTCGACGATTTGCTCGACGTCCTGTCGAAGGCCGAGCGCCCCATTCTCGTTCATTGCATGAGCGGTGCGGACCGGTCGGGCATCGTTTCGGCGTTTTATGTCGCCGGGGTCGCGGGCGGTTCGGAGTTCTACGCGGAGCTTCAATTGACACCGGTCTTCGGACATATGCCGTTCGGCTTCCTTGAGTCCTGGGCAATGGACCGCTCCTTCGAGGCTGCCGAAGCGCGTCTCGGTTTCCCGGATTCTTCGATTCCGCCGCCCTCGTGATTGCCCGCCTCGGAGGGAGACACGAAAAAGGCGGGAGCCCATGGGTTCCCGCCTTCCTGCGCTTCTTAACCGCGGAGAGTTCCGGCTAACTGGGGAGGCGCATTACTCGTCCGAGTCGTCGTCGCTATCGTCGTTATCATCGTCCGGCGTGGCCTGCGGCGGGCCGGCATGCGGGCCTTTGCTATGCGGGCCCTTGCCATCGTGACTCTTGCCGTGATGACCGCGCTTCCAGCCGTGATGCTTGGCCATGCGGGCCCGAAGACGCGCTTCGATCTCCGTGACCTTTTCCAGCTGCTCGGCCGTGAGCGTGGTGCGGAGCGTGGCGATCGCTTGCTTCAACTCTTCGGCGCTCTTGGCGCGGTCGATCGCTTTGTCGGCGAAGCGCTCGGCCAGCGAGAAGGGCTCGGCATTGTCACCCGATGCCATCATGCCGCGACCGCCGCGCATGGGCCGCTTCATGGTGGCTTGCAGTGAGTTGGTGAAGTCGCGCCAAGCATCGAGCTGATTGGCGCGAATGCCGATCTCGGTCTCCATGATGCTCAGCTTCTTGGCGAGATAGTCCGGGCCCTTCCGGCCGTCCCGGCCATATTTGCCATGCTTGCCGTGGGAGCCGCGCTGGCACATCGATTTGCCATGCTTGCCTTCACCGGCCCAGGCGCTTTGGCCCGGCACGCCGCCGGGACCGGCAGCCAGGGTCACCGCCGTGAGGCCCACGATACTGAGCGCGGCGACGACGGCGAGCGAGGCCATCTGTTTTGAGAACTTCATTTTCAGCATCCTCGTTGTTGATGTCTGATCCTACCTAAGGTTCGATCGTTGCCCCTATTGGTCTGCGCGTATCGGAACGTTGCTGGCCGGAAGAGATTTGTGTCGAAACATTGCTGGGCCGGGGCCTGATGCCTTCCGTTACAAGAATCCTCTCGTTGCCGGCATTGGGCGAGGCTAGAAGGAGCGACTTCGATGACTTCCACCACGCCACGCATACTCGTCGTCGATGACGACCCGGAAATCCGCAAGCTCCTCGCGCGCTATATCGAGAGCCAGGGCTTCCGTGTGCTTCTCGCCGAGAGCTGCCGGGAGCTGCGCGATCAGCTGGCGACCCATCACGTCGATCTGATCGTGCTCGATGTGATGCTACCGGACGGCTCGGGCCTCGATGCGTGCCGGGATTTGCGGGCGCAGCGTTCCAGCGTCCCGATCATCTTGCTGACGGCGCTGAAAGAGGACGTGGACCGCATTATCGGGCTCGAGATTGGCGCCGACGACTATCTCGGCAAGCCGTTCAACCCGCGCGAGCTCATCGCGCGCGTGCGGGCCGTGTTGCGGCGCCGGGCGGACATGCTGCCCGAACCGAGCGAGGTCAAGGTCTATCACTTCGAGGGTTTCACCGCCGACCCGCAAATGCGCCGGGTGACGAATGCGAAAGGCGAGGACGTGGATCTAACGGGTGCGGAGTTCGATTTGCTCAAGACCTTTCTAGACCGCCCGGGTCGCGTGTTGTCGCGCGACCAGTTACTCGATCTTACGCGAGGTCGCGAAGGCGACGGCTTCGACCGCTCCATCGACGTTTTAGTCAGCCGGCTGCGCCGCAAGCTCGGCGGCGATGGAGACCACGATCCACAATTGCTCAAGACCGTGCGCAACGGCGGCTATCAGCTTGCCGTGAAGGTCGACGTCGAGGATGGACAAGCGTGAACACGCTCCGCATAAAATTTGCCGCCTTGCTCGTGATCGCGATCGTTTCGGTCGTGGGCTTGCTGACTGTGGTGTTGTTCTGGCTGCTCGGTCCGCCCCAGCGCGCCGAACGAGCGCTTATCGGGGTCGCGCAGCAGGTGGAAATGACGCTTCAGTTGACGCGTGAAGGCCTCGACGGCGTCACGTTGCAGCAAAAGCCGGCGCCTGGACGATTGTATAAGCGGACAACGGGTGCCTTGCGCGAGGTGTTGAAGGAGCGCGGTCACGATCTTTCCGTGACCGTCTCCCGCGACGGTCGTCACGCGCCGCTGATTGTGTCGGTCCCCATCGAGAAAAGAGGGTGGTTATGGATGCCGACCTCGGGCATGCCGCCGCAAGGGCCGCCGTGGAAACCGCTGTTCAGATGGCTGTCCTTTATCGCGCTGGGGGCGGCGGTGATCGGCGTATTCGTGGCCAATCGCATGGTGCGTCCGCTCGTGTTCCTCGAGAATGCGGTCGCTTCGGTCGGGCCTGACGGCGTGATGCCGGAGCTGCCCGAGCGCGGCCCGGCGGAAGTGCGCGCCACCGCCAAGGCGCTCAATTCGCTATCGGCCCGGCTCAAGCGTTCCATGGAAAGCCGCATGCGTTTGGTGGCGGCGGCCGGCCACGACATGCGCACGCCGATCACGCGCATGCGTCTCAGGGCCGAGTTCGTCCAAGACGAGGAGGAGCGCACAAAGTGGCTCAACGATCTCGAGGAGCTGGAGCGCATCGCCGATAGCGCGATCATGCTGGTGCGGGAAGAGACGGGTGCGGCCGCGCCTGAGCTCCTGCGGCTCGACAAGCTCGTCGGCGAGATGTGCGCCGAGTTCAAGGATCAGAGCTATGACGTGGTTTGCGAGGATTTGCGTCCCGTCACCGTGCGCGTGAGCCGTTTCAAGCTCAACCGCGCGCTTCGAAACCTGATTATCAATGCCGCCACGCACGGCATTCGGGCGCGGCTGAGCGTGAACGGCGACGGCAAGACCGCGCGGATCGTCATCGAGGATGATGGGCCTGGTATTCCGGAAGCGCTGATCCATCAGGTTTTCGAGCCGTTCTTCCGCGCCGATCCCGCACGCCGCCAAGACATTCCCGGCGCAGGGTTGGGTATGACCATCGCCAATGAGATCGTGCAGCGCGCGGGCGGGAGCATCGTGATCGCCAACAAGGACGGCAGGGGCTTGAGGCAAATCGTCGAGCTGCCGCAAGCGACGGGCGACGCACTGTCCCGCTAGGTCAGGCTTTAGCGAGCGGAACGACGGTGGCTTCCGCCGCGGCGGGGATCGACAACCTTACGGAGAAGCCTTGGCTCGTTGTTTCGAAAGACAGCGTCGCGTCCCAGGTCTCCGCGATATCCTTGACGATGGCCAATCCGAGGCCGGTCCCTGTGCCGGCGGAATCGAGCCGCGCACCGCGGCGGAGAACCTCCTCCTGGTGCTCCGCGGGGATGCCCGGCCCATCGTCGGCGATCGTGACACTGGCGGTACTGGCATCGCGCGACAGGGTGATGGCAATTCGGGCGCGTGCGTGGCGTACCGCATTCTCGGTCAAATTTCCGATTGCCTCGGCGAAATCCTGCGGGTCGATACGTACTACGGATCCGTGCGGGAGATCGGTCCGCCAGGCCAGGCGTTGCCCTTGGGGCGTTCGCTTCATGACCCGAACGACCCGCTCGGCAATCTCGCCCATGTCGGCAGCGGCGTTGGCGGCATAGGTGGCCATTCGCGCGCGCGACAGTTGCCGCTCCGTGTGCCGCTGCAACACCGTGGCAATGCCCTCGATTTCCTGGGCCATCTCCGTTTCTCCTTTGCAGTTCAGCTGCTCCGCATCGCTCAGCAGGACTTGCAGCGGCGTTTTGAGAGCATGGGCGAGATCGGCGGCCCGGGCGCGGGCACTATCCACTCGGCGGTCTCGGTCGTCGAGCAGCGTGTCCACTTCGGTGGCTAGCGGCTGCACCTCGTCGGGAAAGCCGTCTCCCAGCCGTTTGCGCGGACCCGTGCGGATATCGCCGAGTTTCCGCTGCATGATGGAAAGAGGCTTCAGCCCTACGCGTACTTGGATCCAAGCCGCGCCGATCAGCAGGGCAGCCAGCAAGAGAAGAAGCGGGATGAGCACAGTGGCGAAGCGGCGAACCGCGGCAGCCACCTCGGCGGCATCAACCGCTACCGCGGCGGTCGCGGCATTGCCACCGAGGCGGCTCGGCAGCGTAATGTGACGTTGGAGGAGGTAGAGCCTCGTCCCATTGGGACCTGGCACGCGATGGCGATGCACCGCGTCGCCAATCACATCGCCGGTGGGCAACGGAATCGCGTAGTCCCACAGAGAGCGTGAGCGCAGCGCGGGACCGTCGGGCTTCACGTTGACTTGCCAGTAGCGTCCCGATAGCGGCTGCTCGAAACGGGGATCGGCGGGGGGCTCGGCCACCATGAGCTGGCCGTTCGGTCCGTTGTCGATCCCGGCGATGACCTGATCGAGATAGGCGTCGAGTTCGCCGTCGACCCAGCGTTCCATATGGTTCTGGAAGAGGAAGGTCAAGCCGACGGCCGCAAGCGCGAGCGCTGTCAGCACGAAGGCCGCGGCGCCGGCCAGGAGCCTAACCCGCAGAGAGGTGAAGCTCACGGGGCATCCTCGCCGGCCACGAGATAACCGAAGCCGCGGCGGGTCTCGATGACGGGGCTGCCGAACTTCTTGCGAAGCCGCATGATGAGCGCCTCGAGTGCGTTGGCGTCGCGCGTATCGTCGCCGCCGTAGAGATGCTCGAGAATCTCGCCGGCGGGGACCACGCGACCCTTGTGGTGCATGAGATAGGCGAGCAGCCGGTATTCCAGCGGTGACACCGGAACCTGGCCGCCGTTCAACATGACGTGCATCTGCTTGGTATCGAGGCGGACGTTGCCGGCTTCGAGTATGGGCGTGCCATGGCCGGTCGAGCGCCGGATCAGGGCGCGCACGCGTGCGACCAGCTCCTCCATGCGAAAGGGCTTGGTCAGATAGTCGTCGGCTCCAGCGTCGATACCCTCCACACGCTCCGGCCAAGCGCCGCGCGCCGTGAGCACGAGCACCGGCGTTTGACGTCCCGCCGCGCGCCAGCGCTTCAGCACTGTCAGCCCGTCCATCTTCGGCAAGCCGAGGTCCAAGATGATGAGGTCGTACGATTCCGTCTCACCACGAAACCAGGCGTCTTCTCCGTCGGTGGCCCAGTCGCAAGCGTAACCCGTGGCCGACAGGGTCCGCGCGATGTCGGCGCAGATGCGTGGTTCGTCTTCCACGATCAAAACGCGCATCAGTCATCGTCCTCTATCTCGATGATCTTCCCGCTCGGAGCGTCGACCTCCACCTCTTGAACCTTGCCGTCCGGTTTCAAGATTTCAAGCTCGTACACATAGGCGCCGTCCTCGAGCTCGAGTTCCACATCGAGAACATCGCCGGGCACCTTGTGGCCCACATGCGCGAGGATCTCGGCGAGCGGCAGGATGCGGCCTTCCTGCACCAGGCGGCGCGCATCCTGGTGACTGATGTCGTCACCTTTGGCGTGACCAGTTGGAGCCACAAGAAGCATGGCGGCGGCGAGCCAAACGCGACGGTCGAAGGGCATTGCGAACATGACCCAAGTCTGCGCGGCAAGGCCTGACAATTCGCTGACGGGCGTGATCAGCACGTCGTCAGGGGCTCTTTGCCAGGTTGGGGTTAGGCAAGACATTGCCGCAAACGAATAGGAGACGACACATGCGAAAATATCTCATTCCTACGCTTCTGGGTCTTTCTGCTTTGGCGGCGGTCCCGGCTCTGGCGGTCGCTGACTGGAATGACGGCAAGCGCCTGAACGTGCCGCGCGATCAGTGGCTACCACCGTCCGAGATCACCGAGAAACTCTCGGCCCAAGGCTACAAGGTCTACGAGATCGAGACCGATGATGGCGCTTATGAGGTCGAGATGACCAAGAACGGCACACGCATGGAGGTCCACGTGCACCCGGCGACGGCCGAGATCCTCGTCGGTTACGACGACTAATGTGGAAAAGCACCGGCGGCGTGGGCCGCCGGTGCTTCCCCTAGGCCCCCATTGACGCCCGGAACCCATCGGCCTGCGATGCATTGATCTGCCTCAGGGCGTTTGGCCCCTCGGGCTGGGAAAATGGTAGGCTCATAGGGAGAGGAGGACGTTCAATGGATATGAACGAAGTCCACGACTACGCGCGGCGTTTCCTAGGAACCCATGGCGACAAGGCCGTGGCCGAGGCCTCGCAGAGGGCCGCCGCTTGCGAGAGTGTTGGCGACAAGGCGGAGGCCGAAAATTGGCGCCGCATCCAGGCCGCCATTGAGCAAATGCGCGGGCCGCACGTCAGCTAGCTAGGGCCCAGATCCTGCGCGTCTAGGCACGCTTGGCGAGCGCGGGCGTGGCGTCTCGGCGCCCTGCTCCGTGCTGGGGGTGGCATGGGCCTCCGCGTGCCGTCTGGGCCAACGGGCCAGGCCGCTATGGGTCGCGCCGCGCATGATTTTCATGACGCGTTCTCCCGGCATCGGGCGGCCGAACAAATAGCCTTGTGCGCTTTCGCAGCCAAGTTCCCGAAGACGTTTGCGCTGATCCTCCCGCTCGACACCTTCGGCGGTAACGTCCAGGCCGAAGCTCTCCGCGAGATAGGCGATCGACCGCACCACGGCCTCGTCCTCCTTGTCGGTGCAGAGATTTCGCACGAAGCTGCGATCGACCTTCGGTGGGGTCAGGGAAAGCGTTTCAGCAGGCTGAGAAAGCCGAAGCCGGTGCCGTAGTCGTCGAAGGCGATACCGACGACGAGATCGCGCAAGTGACGCAAGGGGGAGATCATCCTCTCACCCTCCTGAAGGAAAACGTTCTCGGTGATTTCCAGCTCCAACGCCTCCGGAGGTAGGGCATGTTTCTCCAACGCCTCCGCCGCTGTCGTGACCAGGGCGTCGTTGCGTAACTGCGTGGCGAAGAGATTGACGTTCACTCTGAAATTTTTGGCCCCCAGCTCTCGGATCTGCCGCACTTGGGCTAGCGCCTCGTGAATGATCCAATCGCCAACGGTATAGACGAGCTTGCCGCGTTCCAGGTTGCCGAGGAAAGCATCCGGCGCGATGAGCCCGTGCTCGGGATGCCGCCAGCGAAGCAGTGCCTCCGCGCCGGTGACGCAGTAATCAGCAAGACGCACGAGAGGCTGGTAGTGCAGCTCGAGCTGACCTTTGGCGACGGCCTGGCGGTGTTCTTGGTCGCAATGACGGCGCGCAAGCGCGGCCTCACGGAAGCTCGGTTGGAACAAGCAATAGCCGCTGAGCTTTTCGGCCTTGGCGCGGTAGAGGGCGAAGTCGGCACTCGTGAGCAGCTCTTCGGCGCTATCACCGTGGCTGGGGCTCATGGCGATACCGATACTGAGCCCGAGATGGGCCTCTTGGTGTTCCCAGCTGAACGGCGGGCGAACGCTGCCTATGAGTTGTTCACAGATCTGCGCCGCCTCAGCGGACCGGAAAGACCCGACACTACAACGGTAAACTCGTCGCCGCCAAGCCGTCCGATGGTTCCTCGGTCCCCGAGGCAGTATCTCAGGCGTTCGCCCGCGTCACGGAGGATGCAATCGCCCGCCGGGTGGCCGAGGGTGTCGTTGATGTCCTTGAAGCCATCCAGGTCGAGCATGAGGACGGTCACCGGCCCGGCCAACATGGCGTCTTCGAGTGAATTGCGCAGCGTCGCCCGGTTCGGCAGTTGCGTTAGCGGGTCATAGTGCGCGAGGTGATTGAGGCGTTCCTCGTTCTTGCGCCGCTCACTGACGTCCCGCGTAATCTTGGCGAAGCCAAGAAGCTGTCCGTCGGCCTCGCGGATGGTGTCGACGACGACGTGAGCCCAGAAGCGCTGGCCATCTTTGCGTACACGCCAGCCTTCCGATTCGTAACGCCCCTTCCTCAGCCGCGGTCGCCAGAATATGCTGGGGGAAGCGTCTTGCCGGTCGCGGTCTGTGAAGACGCGGCTGAACGGTTGCCCGACGATCTCGTCCGGCTTGTAGCCTTTGAAGCGTTGCGCACCCAGATTCCAGTTGATCACGATCCCGTCGGGATCGATCATATAGATCGCGTAGTCGGTGATGTTCTCGACGAGGAGCCGGTAGGGGTCGGCAATCGCCGAAGGCGACTTTGCCGATTCCGCTTGGCCGCCTCGTGGCTGTCGCCCCGGCTATAACCCTGGCAGCCTTACACCTTTTGACGGGCGGCTAATAAACGGAAAATGCTACATTTTTAGACGATTGTCGCGAGACGGAAAGACGGCGATGGGCGTCTAGGGAGTAGAGTTCTTCGCTTGTGAGCCGGGGCCGGACGGGTGGGACTCCTCGGCCTGGGCGGACTCGTCCGGCTCGAAGGTTCCGTCCCCCTTGATGTGAACATCGCGTTGAGGGAACGGAATGGTGATGCCCGCCTCTCTCAGCGCGTCGAGGATGGCGAAGCGCAGCTCGCTGGCCGATTTGATGCGCTCGCGCACGTCGCGCAAGAACACACGAAGCTCGAAATCCAACGAGCTGTCGCCGAAGCCGGCAAAGTGCACGACCGCAGGCGGGCTCTTCAGGACGCCCCGATGCGCGTGGGCGACGTCGAGGAGCGTCGAACGCAAGCGTTTGACATCGCTGCCGTAGTCGACGCCGACGGAGATATCGAGGCGGCAGACCTTGTCGAGATGCATCCAGTTCGTCACCGGATCAGTGATGAGCGTGGCATTGGGGATGATCACCGACTGCCGGTAGATGGTCTCGATCTCCGTTGAACGCACGCTGATCTTCTTGACCGTGCCTTCCTGCCCGGTGACATGGATGTAGTCGCCGATCTTGATGGGGCGCTCGATCAGAAGAATGAGTCCCGACACGAAGTTGTTGAAGATGCTCTGGAGCCCGAAGCCGATACCGACGGAGAGTGCTCCGGCGACGAGGGCGAGGTTGGAGAAATCCACGCCGAGATAGGAGATTCCGGCCAAGGCCGCGAGCACGAAGCCCAGATAACCGATACCGATTCTGACGGACTCGTGCAGACCGGATTCGCTGCGCCGGCCGCTGAAGACGCGGCCGGTGAACCAGCGCTGCACGAAGCGCGTCAGCAATAGTCCGAGCGCGAAGACGCCGAGCGCGATGAGCACGGACTGGAGCGAGATGTGCAAGTTGCCGAACTGGAAGCCGAAGAAGGCCGCTTGGATCCAGCTTCTCACCTCCACCCAATCGAATCGCCACAGAAGCAGCAGGATGACGATGCCGATCGCGAGGATGGCGATGTCGATCAGAAGGCTGACGATGATCCGGATGGTTAGGAGCGACGGCGCGCCCATGTCCTCCTCTTCCTCCAGGTCGTCATCAATCGGCGCGCCGGAGATGACGCTGACGCTGGAGATGTCCTCGGCCGTGAGGTGGAGCAGATACATGATCCAAAGGACGCCTGCCGTGGATACGGCGTTCGTGCCGATGAAGCGCGCCAGGGATTCGTAGCCGAGCAAGGCGGCGAGCAGGATGCTCGCCGCGATGATGGCCGTTAACGAGAGCAGCCAAGCGCGCCACCCGGTGATCGCTTGGCGTGTCAGCGTTCCCGACTGAATTGAGTAGACGATCGCCGCGATAAGAATTCCGTAGAGGCTCGCGAAGATCGCCGAGCGCAGCACCGACACCTGGTACGGCATGAAAACGACAGAATCGATGAGGATTGAGACCTGATCGAAAAGCCAGAACGTGATCAATGTCCATAGTAGTCCGGTGATCCGCCACGCCATGGACTCGGAGGCAGGGATGATTGTGAACGCCGGGTCTTCGGGAACAAGGCTCTGACGGACGAGCGAGTAGAGTAAGGTCCCCCAGGCGACCGAGAGAAGAGCCTTGAGCAGGAATCCCTCGAGGCCTGGATCGGCCAGGCCCACCGAGACAGTGATGAGGTAGAACACGGCGAGCCCGGCCCAGATAGGCAGACTTCGCCAAAGCGATTTCTTGAAAGCCGCCGCGCCGCGCTCCTGAAGGGTGAGCTCTTCGGCTCTCTCAGTGTCAGGCTCCTGATCACGGTGGCCCGTGAGCTTGCCGATGAACCGCGCCATCATCACGGCAGCGAGGACTGGAGCCAGGATCAGCAGGAAGAAGAAAACTTTCCCGATTTTCCATACGCGCGCGAACCAATCCGCCAGCGCTTGACGCACCTGCTGGCTTCGAACCTGCAGGCTCTCAAGCCCTGCGGGTAACGCGTCGGAGTAGAAATTCGGGACAGGCCGGAAGAGCAACTCGGTGAAGCGCTCGCGGCGTTCCTCGTTGGCTTCGTCGATCACCTGACCGGCGCGCACAAACAGGATGTCGGCCTGCTTGAGTTTACCGTCGAGCGACGCAACCTCCTTCTCGAGGCGCTCTCGTTGCGCGGCGATCTCCGCGCTCTCTTTCGGCGCGCCGTCTTCCGGTGGGGGGCCCAGCTTGGTGAGTCGCTCGCGCGCGTCCTGTAGCTTCGGCTTGAGCGCCGCGCGCTGCTCGACAATGCTCTCGCGCACTGCCTCGAGCAGTTCCGGGATCGCCCTGAGCTCGTCGTCCGTCGTCGCCTCATCGGCGATCGCCTGCTCCTGCGCCTTGAGTTGGTCCGTCCACTGGTCGAGCGCCTCGCTGAACACGGCAACAGCCTGGCCGCCATTGGCCTCGGCTTCGGGGGCCTCGGCTTCGGGGGCCTCGGCTTCGGGGGCCTCGGCTTCGGGGGCCTCGGCTTCGGGGGCCTCGGCTTCGGGGGTCTCGGTGCCGGGCGCCGCTTGGCCGGCTGGCGCGGAGGTGTCTTGGGCCTGCACGGCCGGCGCTGAGGCCAGCGCGAGCGCGAGGCTCGCCGCCATGAGAACCAGGAGATGTCGGCAATTCGGCATATTCGGCATCTTTTTCCAGACCGGTTGGGGCCCAGGAACTCCTCTTCGCTGCCAGCGGCTTACCCTTCAGGCGCGGGACATTGGGCACGACAATGAGGACGATTGACGGCAGACCAAGCCTTTAGGCGTTCGACATGGGCGCTCTATCTCACACCAAGAGGCGGCCGCACAAACGCCCCCGCCCATTATGGTATCCCGCCGCGGTTCTGAGCGCTTTTAGCGCGTGCTGGCAATCTGACGGGGCCGCGCCCTGTGCTACGATTCGCCTATGAGGGGCGCGATTCGCATTGTGGGCATCGATCCGGGTTTGCGCCGGACCGGCTGGGGCGTCATCGACACCGATGGGGTCAAGCTCGGCTATGTGGCCTGCGGCTCCGTATCTTCGGACGCAGGCGGCAGCCTCGGGATGCGCCTGCGCCAATTGTTCGACGGGCTCTCCGAAGTCCTGGCGCAACTCGCGCCGGTCGAGGCGGCCGTCGAGCAGACCTTCGTCAATCGGGATGCCGCCGCCGCGTTGAAGCTCGGCCAGGCCCGTGGCATCGCCATGTTGGTGCCGGCGCTGGCGGGGCTCACGATCGCCGAGTATGCGCCGAACGCGGTGAAGAAGACCGTCGTGGGCGCCGGTCACGGCGATAAGGATCAGATTCGGGCCATGGTGAAGTGCCTGTTGCCGCGCGCCACACCGGACAGCGCCGACGCGGCCGACGCGCTCGCCATTGCCATCACGCATGCGCATTCACGCGCTTGGGCAAAGCTCGCAGAATCGATCGCGCTCGCCGAGAGGGCCGCGTCATGATCGGCAAGCTCACGGGTATCGTTGACTCGGTCTCGCTTAGCACGGCAATCGTCGACGTCGGCGGCGTCGGCTATGAGGTCACGCTTGGCGCGCGCCAGCTTTCCGCGTTGCCGCCGGTCGGCGAGACCGTGACGCTATCCATCGACACGCATTTCAGGGAAGACGGCGTGCGTCTCTACGGTTTCGCCACCGAGCATGAGCGCGCCTGGTTCCGTGCGCTGCAAACGGTGCAAGGCGTCGGCGCCAAGGTGGCGCTCGCGGTACTCGGCACGCTGAGCGCCGCCGACCTCGCCAACGCCGTGGCGCTTCAGGACAAGGCACATGTGGGGCGTGCTCAAGGGGTCGGCCCGAAAGTGGCCGCGCGCATCGTCGCCGAACTCAAGGACAAGATGCCCGCACTGGCGCCGGCCCTTGCGCCGGGTTCAGGCGCGCCTCAACCCATCGCCGTCCTGCCCGAGGGACTTGCCGCGCGCGATGCGGTTTCGGCGCTCACCAATCTCGGCTATGCCCATGGCGAGGCGGCTGCGGCGGTCAGCACCGCGATTGCGGCGGCGGGACGCGAGGCGCGCGCCGAGGAGCTGATCCGCCTCGGGCTTAAGGAGCTCGCCCAATGAGCGAGAGTGTGCTGGCGGCGGCGAAGCGCGACGACGATCAGCCGGAAGCGGCGCTCCGGCCGCAGACGCTGTCCGAATTCATCGGCCAGGAAAAGGTCCGCTCCAATCTCAAGGTCTTCATCGATGCCGCGCGGTCGCGCCACGAAGCGCTCGACCATGTGCTGTTCGCCGGGCCGCCCGGGCTTGGCAAGACCACGCTTGCGCAAATCGTGGCCCGCGAGCTCGGCGTCAATTTCCGCGCGACCTCCGGGCCCGTCATCGCCAAGGCCGGCGATCTCGCGGCGCTGCTCACCAATCTCGAAGCGCGTGACGTTCTTTTTATAGATGAAATTCATAGACTTAGTCCGGCGGTGGAGGAGATCCTCTATCCCGCCATGGAGGACTTCCAGCTCGACCTCATTATCGGAGAAGGCCCCGCCGCGCGCTCGGTGCGCATCGACCTTGCCAAGTTCACGTTGGTTGCCGCCACCACGCGCACCGGCCTCCTCACCACGCCGTTGCGCGAACGCTTCGGCATTCCCATCCGGCTCGAGTTCTACAGGGTGCAAGAGCTCGAAGAGATCGTGCGGCGCGGCGCGCGTCTACTCGGTCTCCCGCTGACCGACGAGGGTGGGCACGAGATCGCTCGGCGCGCACGCGGGACGCCGCGCGTCGCGGCGCGGCTGTTGCGTCGCGTGCGCGATTTCGCTGCCGTGCAAGGCTCAGGCGCCGTCGACGCCAGGCTCGCCGACAGCGCGCTGTCGCAGCTCGAAGTGGACGGTCGCGGGCTCGATGCGCTCGATCACCGCTATCTGAAATTGATCGCGGTGAACTATGGCGGCGGACCGGTGGGCATCGAGACGATCGCTGCCGGTTTGTCGGAGCCGCGCGACGCGATTGAGGAGATCATCGAGCCTTATCTGTTGCAGCAAGGCTTTATCGCGCGCACGCCGCGTGGCCGCGTGCTGACAGGGCTCGCGTTTGAGCATCTCGGGGTTACGCCGCCGGCGCAGCCCGCGCAGTTTCCGCTGTTCAACGGTGGCGACGCAGAGTGAGCAATTGGCCCGATCTCGCCGGTCGCATCGAGGGCGACACGCATATCTTGCCGGTGCGCGTCTATTTCGAGGACACGGACTTCGCTGGCCTCGTCTACCACGCAAACTTTCTGAAATTCTGCGAGCGCGGCCGCTCCGATTTCATCCGCCTGCTCGGCATCCATCACCAGGATCTCGCCAACCCCGAAAAGGGCGAGGCGTCCGTGTTCGTCGTGCGGCGCATCGAGATGGACTATCTGAAACCAGCGCGGCTCGACGACGTGCTCGAAGTGGTCACGCGATGCGGGGAGATGGGGGCTGCAAGCCTCACGCTTCTCCAGGAGGTGCGCCGGGATGGTATTGTCCTGGTCCGCGCCAAGGTCGTTGTGGTTCTTGTATCGGAGGCCGGAAAGCTGCAGCGTCTCGGACAGTTGGTCCGCGGCGCCCTCGAACGATTCGTTGATCAAGCGTGTTGAACGTAGCAAAGAGGGAGACAACGGGGACTTCGCGTCGACCGGAGCCGTGCACCGGCTAAGCCGGGGCAGGGCTCCGACCGCGCATGTCATGAGGCCGTGAATGAACCCGTCGAATGTCGCTGTCGATCTGTCGATTTGGCAGCTTTTTGTGAACGCCCATATCGTCGTCCAGATCGTCATCGTCGGTCTGCTCGCGGCCTCGGTCTGGAGTTGGGCGATCATCATCGAGAAGTTCTTCCTGTTCGCCAAGACTCGCAAGGAAACCGACAAGTTCGAGCAGGTGTTCTGGTCCGGTCAATCGCTGGATGAGCTCTATCAGGCCCTGGCGCAGCGCCGGAATGTAGGCATGGCGGCCTTGTTCGTGTCGGCGATGCGCGAATGGAAGCGCTCGACCGAGCGGGAGAGCGGAGAGCGGTCCGCGCGGCCCATGCCGGGCGTGCAATTGCGCGTTGAGAAGGTCATGGACGTGACCATCAGCCGTGAAGTCGAGCGGCTGGAGCGTCGGCTCACCTTCCTCGCCACGGTGGGCTCGACCGCCCCCTTCGTCGGCCTGTTCGGCACGGTGTGGGGCATCATGACGAGCTTCCAAGCTATCGCCACGAGCAACAATACGAGCCTTGCGGTCGTGGCGCCGGGCATTGCCGAGGCCCTGTTCGCCACCGCGCTCGGCCTGCTGGCGGCCATCCCTGCGGTGATTTTCTATAACAAATTCAACGCGGAAGTCGGGCGGCACGCGGCGCGCTTGGAAGGCTTCGCCGACGAGTTCGCCGCCATCCTGTCACGACAGATCGACAAGGGCCTGTGAGGCGGAGATGAGCGAGTCCCTTCAACCCGGTGGTGCCTTGTCCAGCCGCAGGGCGCGGCGGCGCTCAAGACTGCCGATGAGCGAGATCAACGTAACGCCCATGGTGGACGTCATGCTGGTGCTGCTCATCATCTTCATGGTGACGGCGCCGCTGCTCACCGTGGGTGTGGACATCGACGCCAAGGCCAATCTGCCCGATGTGGCGCTGCCGGCCGCCGGGGCGAGCCCCGTGGGCCAAGCGCAGGCACCGCTCAGCATCACCGTGGACGCGGATGGAAAGGTCTTCCTCCAGGAGACGGAAGTCGGCTTCGAGGACCTAGTGCCCAAGCTCACCGCGCTCAGCGAAACGTTCGGGCCCAATCAGGTCTGGATTCGCGCCGACAGGGCCGCGTCCTACGGCGACGTGGCCAAGGTGCTGGTCCGGATCAAGGAGGCAGGACTTCCTGTGACGCTCCTCACGGACCCGATATCTCAGCCCTAAACGGCAGATTTCTGGGTTTTTCGGTGGTTGTAGGCCGCCCGTACCGGTTGCGGCGAAAATGCAACACCCGATTACCCATTCTTAATTCAGGCCCTCCAACGTGGTTAACCACAGCTTGATCGGTGTCGCTCAGGGAGATAGTTTCAAGGGGCTGGAGGATGAGATTCGGAGTGGCATTTTCGCATCAGAGACCGGAAAACTGTCTTCGGACACCAGTCCGATCTTGATCTGATCAGGCCACACCGGTACATGCAAAGACGGCTATTGCCGTTTTAACAAAAGGAGAGAAGACCATGCAGGGTTTGAAGGGCGTTATCGCCGCTGCCATGCTCGTGGCCGCCGCGGTGTCTCTGGGTGGCTGTTTCGGCCATCACGAGAAGGCCGTTATTATGGAGCCGCTGAAGCTCGGCTAACATCCTGGTTTAGCAGGTGGTTCGCGTATTCTTACGCGAGCGCCTGCGGAAACCTTCGGGTTTCCAAACCAACGGGATTATGGATGCCGGAGTGCTGTAGCAGATGCTGCGGCACTCCAGGCATCCTTTTGCTTTTTGGGGCTCTGTTTTGCCCCTTCAGGAGCTTGAGCGCGCCTAAGTGCGCGCACATCGCCTGCCGCTCCTGACCGCTTCCGATCCCCAAACCTTTATGCTTTACCCGGCCTTAATCGGCTAAGAGCCCGTTAACGGCTTGGCTCCTACGATTTTCCAAAATTAAGGCTAGGCGGGAGTATCGAGTTCATGCGTCTGCGCGGTAGCATTGGACGCGCCTGCGGTCTTGCGGGCCTCATGGCCATTTCCTTGGCAATTGCCGCCTGCTCCGGCCAGGCGCCTCAGCCCGAACAGTATGCCTTGGGCGCTGCGCCGGCGCCGGGCGGCGTGGAGGACTTTGCCGCCAGCGCGGGCGATATCGTCCACTTCGCAGGGGATAGCGCGGCGCTTTCGGGAGAGGCGAAATCCATCCTGCGGCGCCAGATCCGCTGGCTCAACGCTCATCCCCAATACCAGGTGACCATCGAGGGCCATGCCGACGAATGGGGGACCCGTGCGCATAACCTGGAGCTTGGCGCCCAGCGGGCCACGGCGGTGAAAGCCTTCCTAAAGCGCAACGGACTGCGCGCAGGACGCATCCACACCGTTTCCTATGGCAAGGAGCGGCTGATCGAAGACTGCAGCGCGATCTCGTGCCGGTCGAAAAACCGCCGAGCGCAGACCGTAGTGAGAGCGCGGACCGCCGGCCGCAACTAGCCCTTGAGGCAGCGCAGTTTGTGGGTCAAACACATCTGGCAGTGATCCAACAAGACCAGCTAGGTGCTGAGATGGGCGGTCAGGCCCTCTCCGGGAACGACGCGGATATCCTGTTTGCGCCGCTGACGCGCTTTGCGCGCATCGCTCTTGCGGTCTCGGGCGGCCCCGACAGCCTGGCCCTGCTGCATTTAGCGGCCGGGTGGCGTGCGGCGTGCGGCGGCGACTGCGCGCTGTTCGTGCTGACGGTGGATCACGCTTTGCGGTCGGGATCCCGCTCCGAAGCGGAGATGGTCGGGCGCGTCGCGAAGCAACGCGGTGTTCCGCACGCGATCCTGACCTGGGAGCACGGTGCAGTCGATGCGCGGATGCAGGCGCGTGCGCGCGCCGCACGCTACGATTTGATGGCCGCCTTCTGCCATGCCCATGACATTCCGGCGCTGGTCACGGCGCATCATCTCGATGATCAGGCCGAGACCTTCTTGATGCGGCTCAAGCGCGGCAGCGGCCTCGACGGTCTTGCCGCGATTCCGCAAGAAGGATCTTGGGCCGGACTGACAGTGCTGCGGCCCTTGCTCGACGTGCCCAAGGCGCGCCTCGTCGCCACGGCCGAAGACGCGGGTCTTCCGTTCGTCACCGACCCGAGCAATGCGGATTCGCGCTTCGAGCGCGGAGGCCTGCGAGGCGCTATGGCGTCGCTGGCCAAGCTTGGCCTGACACCGGAGGCGATCGCGCTCTCCGCGCGGCGCTTGCGGCGGGCGCGGGCGGCTCTGGACTCGGCCACGGACAGTTTCCTTGCCCGTCACGGAGAGACGAGCACGGCAGGCTATGCCGCGCTCGACCTGGCCGCGCTGTGCGAGGCGTCCGATGAGATCGCGTTGCGGGCGCTGTCCCGGCTGCTCAATACGGTGGGGGGCAGCGTGGATCCGGTGCGGCTGGTCAAGCTCGAGAGCCTGCTTGCCGCGCTCAAGGCCCATCCGGACAAGGCCCATACGCTCGGCCGCTGCCGAATTGTACCGAAGGGCGGGCGCCTCTTCGTCTTCCGTGAGGTTCGCAAGGCCGGGCTGCCGGTGCTGACGCTTCGTCCCGGCGAGAGGTCGCTATGGGACAATCGCTTCCGCATCGAGCTGGGCGCCGGCACCTCGGGCCCCATCACCGTGCGGGCTCTGGGGGAGGCCGGTTTGCAGGCGCTCAAAGAGCGCGCGGCTCTTCCCGTCTGGCTGCCACGCATCGCCGCCCGGACATTGCCGGCCTGCTGGCGCGGCAAGACGCTGATTTGTCTGCCTGACTTCGATCAACAGAGCCTCGCGCCCGCGCCATCCTCGCGCCACGAAGAGAGCCTTGACTGCCGGGCGACCTTCCTTTCGGGCGCGATTTAGAGCGGATGGGGCGGGTCGCCACAGCGAACCTAAGCCATTGAGAAAGCGTGCACCTCTTTCCGTTAGCTTTACTTGGCAAAAGACGTGCCCGTTCCTATGTTAACGAGGCTGAATAAGCCATTCTACGCCAGGATTTTGGGAGGCATGCGCGGGTGAGTGCATGCCGTAAATCAAGCCTTCAGGTCAGTGCATGAATTCGAACTTCCGTAATTTCGTCATCTGGGTGTTTATCGGGCTTCTCCTGGTCGCACTCTTCAACCTGTTCCAGACGCCGGGCGTGCAGGTCCGCGGCAACGAGATCAGCTTTTCCCAGCTTCTCTCCGAAGTCGATGGCGGCAACGTTCAGGACGTGACCATCGCCGGCAGCCAGATCACCGGGCACTTTACCGACGGCCGGGTTTTCCAGACCTACGCTCCGAATGACCCCAACCTGGTCGAGAAACTGAACGACAAAGGCGTGAAGATCACCGCCAAACCGTCCGAAGAGGACGTGCCCTCGTTGTTCGGTGTGTTGATCTCCTGGTTCCCCATGCTGCTCCTCATCGCCGTGTGGATTTTCTTCATGCGCCAGATGCAGTCCGGTGGCGGCCGCGCCATGGGCTTCGGCAAGTCCAAGGCGAAGCTGCTGACCGAGCGTCATGGCCGGGTGACCTTCGACGACGTCGCCGGCGTCAACGAGGCTAAGGAAGACCTGCAAGAAATCGTGGAGTTCCTGCGCGATCCGCAGAAGTTTCAGAAGCTCGGCGGGCGTATTCCGCGCGGTGCGCTGCTGGTCGGCCCTCCGGGCACCGGTAAGACGCTGCTTGCGCGCGCCATCGCCGGTGAAGCGAACGTGCCGTTCTTCACGATCTCGGGCTCCGACTTCGTCGAGATGTTCGTCGGCGTGGGTGCGTCCCGCGTGCGCGATATGTTCGATCAGGCGAAGAAGAATGCGCCCTGCATCATCTTCATCGACGAGATCGACGCGGTCGGCCGTCATCGTGGCGCGGGCCTCGGCGGCGGTAACGACGAGCGCGAACAGACTCTGAACCAGCTGCTTGTCGAGATGGACGGCTTCGAGGCGAACGAGGGCGTTATCCTCATCGCCGCGACCAACCGGCCCGACGTGCTCGATCCGGCGCTGCTGCGGCCCGGCCGTTTCGACCGCCAGGTGGTGGTGCCGCGTCCCGACATCATCGGCCGCGAAAAAATCCTCAAAGTGCATGTGCGCAAGGTGCCGCTGGCGCCGGACGTGGACCTGCGCGTCATCGCGCGCGGCACGCCCGGCTTCTCTGGCGCGGACCTCGCCAACCTCGTGAACGAGGCGGCGCTGCTCGCCGCGCGTCGCTCCAAGCGGCTCGTCACCCAGCACGAGTTCGAGGACGCGAAGGACAAGGTCATGATGGGCGCGGAGCGCCGCTCCATGGTCATGACCGAGGAAGAGAAAACGCTGACCGCGTATCACGAGGGCGGCCATGCGCTGGTTGCGCTGCATCAGCCGTCGTCCGACCCGGTCCACAAGGCGACCATCATTCCGCGCGGTCGCGCGCTCGGCATGGTCATGCGCCTGCCCGAACGCGATCAACTGTCTCACACGCGCGCCAAGCTGAACGCGGACATTGCCGTCGCCATGGGCGGCCGCGTGGCTGAGGAGATCGTTTTCGGCCACGACAAGGTCACCTCGGGCGCCTCGTCCGACATCAAGATGGCGACGCAGCTCGCGCGCGCCATGGTCACCCAGTTCGGCATGTCCGATAAGCTCGGGCCGCTGGCCTATGGCGACAACGAGGAAGAAGTGTTCCTCGGCCATTCCGTGGCGCGCACGCAGAATCTCTCCGACGAGACCCAATCGATGGTCGACGAGGAGATCCACCGCATCGTCGACGAAGGGTTGGAAGGCGCGCGCAAGATTCTTTCCGAGAATCTCGACGATCTGCACACCGTTGCGCGCGGCCTGCTCGAATATGAGACGCTGAGCGGGCAGGAGATCAAGGATCTACTCAACGGCAAGCCGCCGGTGCGCGAGGACGTCACCGAGGATACGCCGCGTCCGGGCCCGCAATCGGCGGTGCCCACGGCCGGCCGGGGCAAGAAGCCGCCGGAGCCCGACGCGGGCGGCCTGGAGCCTCAGCCCACCTAGGCTTCTCGTCACAAGGAAACTTGCACAAGCCCGGCCTTTCGCCGGGCATGTTGCTTTGTGCTAAGGCTCGGCCATGGCTGATGCGAAGCTCTATCTCAGACCTATTGGATTCCTCTATGGGCCGCCGGCGGAGGCCGCGGTCGAAGACGGTCTCGCGCTCCCGCTTGCGGGCGGGCCAGTCGCCTTTACGAGCGCGGTCCTGATCGAGGGCGATCCCACCAATTCGCGGCGGCGCCTATGCACGGCGCGAACGCTGAAAGAGGTAAGCGACGCCGATCTCGGCGCCCTGCTGGAGCGGGTGACACCGCCCCGCGCGCCCTTTGCCGGCTTGAGCCTCGCGCGGCCGGTGCTTATGGGCATCGTCAACGTGACGCCGGACAGTTTCTCCGACGGCGGCCTCTACGACGAGACCGACGGCGCCGTGACCCATGCGGCGGAGCTTGCGTCGCAAGGCGCGGCGATCGTCGACATTGGCGGGGAGTCGACCCGTCCCGGCTCCGATACGGTCGGCGACGAAGACGAACTCGCCCGCGTCGTGCCTGTGCTCGAAGGGCTCAAGGGCTCGCCCGCGGTGATCTCCATCGACACGCGAAAGTCGGTTGTGGCGCGGGCCGCGGCCAAGGCTGGGGCCAAGATCCTCAACGACGTTTCCGCACTCACCTTTGACCCTGCCTGCCTCGACGTGGCGGCGGAGGAGGACCTTGATATCGTGCTCATGCATGCGCAAGGCGAGCCGAAAACCATGCAGGACAACCCGACCTACGACGATGTGGTGCTGGAGGTGTTCGACTATCTGGAGGCGCGCATCAAGGCCTGTGAGGAGGCCGGAATTGGGCGGAAGCGCATCGCCGCCGATCCTGGTCTCGGCTTCGGCAAGACTTTGGCCCACAACCTCGCCCTGCTCGCCAATATCAGCCTGTTCCATGGGCTTGGTGTGCCGCTACTGGTCGGCGCCTCGCGCAAACGCTTTATCCAAGGGCTGGGGCAGGGCAAGGAGCCGAAGTCCCGCGAGCCGGGGAGCCACGCCGCGGCTATTGCGTCCGCCGCCCAAGGAGCGCAGATGTTCCGGGTTCATGACGTTGCGGGCAGCCGCCAGGCCCTTGCGGTTTGGCGGGCAAGCACGTTCGGCACCGAAAATTGAGGCGAATGCGGTCCTAATCCAGGGCGGCGATGTAATCTTTGCTTACATTTTTTGAATGCATCTCCCTCAAGACCGGGAGCATAATCCTATGTTGCGTCAGGTGAATTTGAAACAGGGTCCCGCTTGGCGGCGTAGACGGGGGAAAGACCGGGATGGCTCGTAAGTTCTTTGGCACGGACGGTATCCGTGGCAGCGCCAACTCGTATCCGATGACCTCGGAGGTGGCGCTGAAGGTCGGCATGGCGGCCGGCAAGCTCTTCACCAATGGCCCCCATCGCCACCGGGTAGTGATCGGTAAGGACACGCGCCTGTCGGGCTATATGATCGAGTCCGCGCTCGTGTCGGGCTTCACCTCCGTTGGCATGGACGTGTTCCAGCTCGGCCCGATGCCCACACCGGCGGTGGCCATGCTGACCCGGTCGTTGCGGGCTGATCTCGGCGTGATGATCTCCGCCTCGCACAACCCCTATATCGACAACGGCATCAAGCTGTTCGGGCCCGATGGCTACAAGCTGTCCGATGGGGAGGAGTCCGACATCGAAGGCTTGATGGAAGGCGACAGCATGGGGCTGCTCGCCCAGCCAGAGAGGATCGGCCGCGCCACCCGGATCGAAAGCGCGCGCGAGCGCTATATTGAGTTCGCCAAGCGCACGCTGCCTCGGAACTTGCGCTTCGACGGCCTCCGCGTGGTGATCGATTGCGCCAATGGCGCTGGCTACAAAGTAGCGCCGCAAGCCCTTTGGGAGCTCGGCGCCGAGGTCATCAAGATCGGCGTCGATCCGAACGGTCTCAACATCAACAAGGATTGCGGCTCGACCGCGCCGCAGAACTTGATCCGCAAGGTCCAGGAAGTGCGCGCCGATATCGGCATCGCGCTCGACGGCGATGCGGACCGGGTGGTCATCGTGGACGAGAAGGGCTGCATCATCGACGGCGACCAGCTCATGGCGGTCATCGGCGAGTTCTGGCTTCGGCGCGGACGGCTTGCTGGCGGCGGCGTCGTCGCCACGGTGATGTCCAATCTCGGTCTCGAGCGCTACATGGAAGATCTTGGCCTGGGGCTCCCACGCACGCCGGTGGGCGACCGCTACGTGGTCGAGCACATGCGCCAGCACGGCTACAATGTGGGCGGCGAGCAGTCCGGCCATATCGTGTTGTCGGACTTCTCCACCACGGGCGATGGCCTGGTCACGGCGCTGCAAATCCTCGCCGTGGTGGTTCAGAGCGGCAAGCCGGTGAGCGAGGTGTGCAACCGCTTCGAGCCGTTGCCGCAAATCCTGGAGAACGTGCGCTACAAGGACGGCCAGCCGCTCGACAATCTCGGCGTCCAGCGGGCGATCAACGACGGCAAGTCCAAGCTCGGCAATGCGGGCCGCTTGGTCATTCGCCCGTCCGGTACGGAGCCGGTGATTCGGGTGATGGCGGAAGGCGACGACGAGGGGCTGGTCAAAACCGTGGTCTCGGACATCGTGCACGCTCTTTCGGACGCTGCCGCGGCCTAAAGCTGCCCACGCACAACTCAAATAAAATAACGCATTTTCAGACTGTTAGCGAGCGAACTCTTCGAGTTCAACGACTTCGAGGTGTCTCACGAGGACATCAAGAGCACGCCGTTCTTCGGCATCGGCTTCGGCTACCAGTTCAATGTAAGTCGCTGTTCATTGCCCAGGATCGCTATCCGAGCGGTAACGGCACTTTCAGCCGCGAGAGCAATTCTATTGACGGGACTTTCTTTCCCGGCACCAACGAATACACCGCCGACATCGAAAGCTGGGTTGGCCTCGCCAACGCCTATGTCGATCTTCCCACCGTGTTGTGCATCACGCCCTATGTCGGCGGCGGTATCGGCCTTGCGTCGATCTCCGTGCTCGGCCTCAAGGACGTGAACGTGCCGAACGGCGGTGTCGCTTACGGCGCCGACAACACGGCCACGAACTTCGCCTGGGCCGTGTACGGCGGTCTTGCCTATGACGTGAACCCGTCTGTCACACTCGACCTCTCCTATCGCTATCTGGATCTCGGCGATGCGAGCAGCGGCCAGGTGACGTCCTACGATGGCTCAAGCTCTTATGCCGGCTTGAACATCGACGACATCCATTCGCACGATTTGATGCTCGGCGTGTGTTGGAAGCTTGGCCATGAAGCCGCCGCGCCGATGCCTGTCGCTTTCAAATAGCCCATCCACCAAGCCGACTGCCAGCCCTACCGCCCGTCCTTTGGACGGGCGGTTTTTGTTTGCGGCGGCCCGCTGTGGGCCATCTTGACGGCGATTTGCCCCGGCCGTATGGCCAGTTAGGCCATCTGCTGCTGTTCCTGGAGACCCCCCGTGACTTTGCCGCCAAAGCCCGCCAAACGGCCAGAAAATCCCCGCTTTTCCTCGGGCCCGTGCACCAAGCACAATGGGTGGACCGTGGAGGCCCTGAAAGGGGCGCTGCTCGGCCGCAATCACCGTCAGCCGGATACCAAGGCGCGCATCGAGGCGGCGCTGCTCAAGACCCGCGAACTGCTCGCGCTGCCGGAGGGCTACCGGGTGGCGCTGGTGCCGGCCTCGGACACCGGCGCGGTGGAAATGGCGCTGTGGTCGCTGCTCGGCCCACGTGGCGTCGATGTGCTCGCCTGGGACGCGTTCAGCGCGGACTGGGTCACCGACATCGTCGAGCAACTGAAACTTTCCGATGTGCGCGCGCTGACGGCGCCCTACGGGGAACTGCCCGATCTCGCGCAGGTCGAGTCCGGCCGCGACGTGGTGTTCGCCTGGAACGGCACAACGTCGGGCGTGCGTGTGCCCAACGCCAATTGGATCGCGGCCGATCGCGAGGGGCTGACCATCTGCGATGCGACCTCGGCGGTATTCGCGCAAGACATCGATTGGGGCAAGATCGATGCGGCGACATTCTCCTGGCAGAAGGTGCTGGGCGGGGAGGCGCAGCACGGCATGCTGATACTCTCGCCGCGCGCCATTGCGCGTCTTGAGAACCACACGCCGCCGTGGCCCATGCCGAAGCTGTTCCGCATGACGAAGGACGGCAAGATCATCGAAGATTTGTTCGAGGGCGCGACGATCAACACGCCGTCGATGCTCTGCCTCGAGGACTATATGGATGCGCTGGCGTTCGTCGAAAGCATCGGAGGGCTTAAAGGCGCCATGGCCCGCGCCGACGCCAACGCAAAAGCCATCGCGGATTGGGTGACAAAAACCCCGTGGGTGGATTTCGTGGCAACCGTGCCCCAGACGCGTTCCAATACCTCGGTTTGTTTGAAGATCGTCGATCCGGACATCGCCGCCCTTCCGCCCGAACAGCGCAAGGCGTTTCCGCGGGCCATGGCCGAGCGTCTGGCGCAAGAAGGCGTGGCTTTCGACATCGCGTCCTATCGCACCGCCCCGCCTGGTCTTCGTATCTGGACGGGGTCCACGGTGGAGCGTTCGGACGTCGAAGCCCTGATGCCGTGGCTCGACTGGGCTTACGCTGCCCAGAAACAGGCGTTGGCCAAGGCGGCCTGAGTCGCGAGGCAAGGGCTCGCATCGGGCGCGCCACCACGCTATAACCAGACACGGCCCTGCGCTTCCGCGGGGCCGTTTCTTCGTTTTTCTTCAAGATTTAGGGGATTTCATCGTGGCCAATGTCGTGGTCGTCGGCTCCCAATGGGGTGACGAAGGCAAGGGCAAGATCGTCGATTGGCTGTCGGAGCGCGCCGATGTCGTGGTGCGCTTCCAGGGCGGCCACAATGCCGGCCACACGCTTGTCATCGACGGCAAGACCTACAAATTGTCGCTCCTTCCCTCGGGCGTGGTCCGCAAGAACAAGCTGGCCGTGATCGGGAACGGCGTGGTGGTCGATCCTTGGGCGCTGGCGGAAGAGATCGCCCGCATCGAAGAGCTTGGCGTCGCCATCTCACGAGATAATCTGCGTATCGCGGAGAACGCGACCCTGATCCTGCCGCTTCACCGCGAGCTCGACGCGCTGCGCGAAGCCGCCGCGGGCGCCGGCAAGATCGGGACCACCAAGCGCGGCATCGGCCCTGCCTATGAGGACAAGGTCGGCCGCCGCGCCGTGCGCGTCATGGATCTTGCGGATCTTCAGAGCCTGAAGCCGAAGATCGAGCGCATCCTGGCCCATCACAATCCTTTGCGCCGGGGCTTGGGCGAGCCGGAGATCAGCGCCGATGAACTCTGCGGCGAGCTCACGGCGATCGCGCCCAAAGTGCTGCCCTACGTGGATACGGTGTGGAAGCTGCTCGACAACGAGCGCCGGGCCGGCAAGCGCATTCTGTTCGAAGGCGCACAAGGGGCGCTGCTCGATATCGACCATGGTACCTATCCGTTCGTCACCTCGTCGAACACCGTGGCGGCGCAGGCCGCCACAGGCTCTGGCGTTGGGCCGGGCGCCATCAACTATGTGCTCGGCATCACCAAGGCCTACACCACGCGGGTGGGCGAGGGGCCATTCCCCACCGAGCTTACAGACGCGGTTGGCAAGGAGCTCGGCGAGCGTGGGGCGGAGTTTGGTACGGTGACGGGCCGGGCGCGGCGCTGCGGCTGGTTCGACGCCTGCCTCGTGCGCCAGGCCTGCACCGTGGCCGGCATCAACGGCATCGCGCTGACCAAGCTCGACGTGCTCGACACCCTGCCGGAGCTCAAGATCTGTGTCGGCTATACGCTCGACGGAACCGAGATCGAGTATTTGCCGGCGGCGCAAGGCCAGCAGGCCCGGGTGGAGCCCAAATACGAGATCATGGAAGGCTGGAACCAGTCGACACGCGGGGCGCGGTCCTGGGCGGAGCTACCGGCCCAGTGCATCAAATATGTCCGCCGGCTCGAGGAACTCGTCGGCGTGCCCGTGGCGCTGCTCTCCACCAGCCCCAACCGCGAGGACACCATCCTCGTGCATGATCCTTTTGTGGGCTAGGGAGGCAGAATTGGCCGAGAAGACATATCCCTGGAAGGTGGCTTGGATCACGGGCGCCTCGGGCGCGATCTGCGGCGAGATCGCCAAGAGGTTGGCGGGCGCCGGCGTGAAGATCGCCGCCACGGCGCGGCCAAGCCACAGGCTCGACGCGCTTGCCGCCTCGAGCGAGCACATCACGGCGTTTCCCGCCGACGTGCTCAAGCCCGACGAGCTGAAAGCCTGCGCCGCCAAGGTCGAGGCCGAGCTCGGGCCAATCGATCTCGCGTTGTTGGGCGCCGGGATGTACGTGCCCTTCGACATTCGCAACATCGATCTCGAGGGCTTCCGCCAGACCATGGCTCTCAACGTGGACGGCGTGATCAACGGCGCTGCCGCGGTGCTGCCGCAGATGCTGGAGCGGCGCGAAGGCCAGCTCGCCATCATGGGCTCACTGTTCGGCTATGCGGGCTGGCCCGGCAATGGCAGCTACGGGGCGAGCAAGGCGGCGGTGATCAATCTCGCCGAGAGCCTCAAATTGGAGCTTCGGGGCACCGGTGTCGACCTGACGCTGATCAGTCCGGGCTTCGTCGATACACCGCTGAACGCCTCTTACGACCCGAAGAAGAAGCTCTTCGTCATGTCGAAGGAACGCTGCGCGCGGAAGATCCTCGAGAAGCTGCCGAAGCGGCCTTACGAGATCGCCTTCCCAAGCCAAGTCGAAGGCTTCCTCAAGACCGTGCGCAACATGCCGCGCGCTGCGTCCTTCCCGGTCGTGCGCTGGTTCATCAAAGTGATGGGTGCTTAGGCCAAATGGTATCCATTCGCTTGAAAGCTCCTTTATCTTACTGGGCAAGGGTGTTTCGCGCTGCGCAACCCGAATGCCGGTCGCACGTTTGCGACTTCGTAGGAAGAAGGAGACTGGCTATGAAACATCTGGGAAGTGCTGTTTTGGTTCTGAGTGTGTTTGCCTTTTCGACCACTGCTTCGGCCGCGGTGGTGTGCAACGGCGATGGAGATTGCTGGCGGGTCAAGAGAACGCATGACTACCCCGCAGGTGTGAACCTCCGCATCTATGGCGACGACTGGGAGCCGGGTGAGGGCTATCGCTGGCGCGAGGCCGGCGAAGGCCGCGGCTATTATCGCGGCGGCGCCTGGATCGGCTTCTAAACGAGGCCGTCTCGAAACTTTGTGAGGGGTGCCGCGGCGCGGCGCCCCTCATTCGCGTGGGGGCGGCGCCCGAAGCCTATGCGGCCTTCGTGCGCGCCGGCGCCATGAACTCCGGTCCCACCGGGTCCTTCACCGTCTCGTCGAGAAGCGTATCGATCTCCGTCATGTTGCCGGCGTCGATATGCCAGCCCATGACGTCTTCGATGGCGTCGAGCTGACAGGGCTTCCGCGCGCCCCATAGCGCAATCGTGTCGCCGCGGTCCAGAATCCAACGCACCGCGAGCGCCAGCACGGACTTACCGAATTTTTCCTTGGCCAGCGCATCGAGCTTGGCCACGGCGGCAAGATAGTCCGCGCGGCGGGCCGGTTGGAACTTCGGGTCGTTGTTGCGCAGATCGTCGCCGTCGAACGTCGTGTCTGCGGTGATCTTGCCCGAGAGGAGCCCGCGGCACAGCGCACCATAGGCGAGAACGACGATGTCACGCTTCTTCGCGTAAGGGAGCACGTCGTCCTCGATGCCGCGCTCGAACAGATTGTAAGGCGGTTGGATCGTCGCCAGCGGTGCTTCCTTCATGAAGCTATCCATGTGCGCGGGCGCAAAATTGCTGACGCCGATAGCGCGGATCTTCCCATCGCGCCGGAAGCCTTCGAGTGTCTTCGCCGTCTTCTCGAATGCGGTTGCTTCGTCCGGCCAGTGGATCTGGTAGATGTCGATGACGTCGGTGTTCAGCCGCCGCAGTGAGTCGTCGAGCTCTTGTTGCAGCCGGGCGGGCGTCGAATTGCGGACGATCCCTTCGCCGCTCCAATCGAGGCCGGCCTTGGTGGCGATCAGCGTCTTGTCGCGCCGGCCCTGAAGCGCCTTGCCCACGATCTCCTCGGACTGACCGAAGCCGTAGACCGGCGCAGTGTCGACGAGGTTGATACCGAGATCGAGCGCATGATGGATGGTGGCGACGGCGTCCTTCTCTTCGGTGCCGCCCCACATCCAGCCGCCGATCGCCCACGTGCCGAGAGCGATGCGCGAGGCCTCGAAGGGCAAGCCGGCAATTTTTAGGTGCTCCATGTCGCAAGCCCCTTCGCGTTGATGTTCCGGGTAAACGTCTCAGATGAAAAAGGTGCCCGCGCGCGATAAGGGGGTGAGACGGTCTGCCCGGAGCCCGCGCCCTTAAGACAAGAATTCGCGAAAATGCTGGTCGAGCAAGCGGTCCTGGGGGTCGATCTCCTTGCGGCGCGCAGCGAATTGCTGGAGGCGCGTGCCGAAGGCGCGGCGCACCATTTCGCGGGTCAGGAAGGGGGTCTGGTTGAACAGCGGCACGCCGCCACGCTCCGCGCAGAAGTCATTGTAAGCGTGGAGGAATTCCTCCCATTCCGGGCCGCCGGTTGAGGCCGGGTCGATGCTCATGCCCGGGCCCTCCCAGGTGTAGGAGAACAGCGCCTCGACGTCCCGGCAGATGGCATAACCCACGCTCGGCAGGTTGCAGCGGAAACCGGTATGGGCCTCGTAGGCGATGCAGAAGTCGCAATACTCCTCGAGGATGTCGAAATAGGCGCTCTCGCGGAACGACCACATGCTGAACAAATATTTGGTCTCGCCGGGATCGCGCGGGTAGTTGATGATCTGCGCGTGTGGCCACGTGCGTTCGGACCGCACGAACAACACCATCAGATGCCGCAGGAAGTAGAAGAACGTGTCCTGTGCACGCGCGCGCCATTGCGGGTTCTTGATGTTCTTGTCAATCCAGATGGCGACGGCCGGTGCGTATTTGCGCCAGAAGCGATTGCGGTAGGACCAGCGCAGCCGCGATTTGGGCTCGACATCCGGATTGTCCTTGCGCAGCTCGACCACGACGCGCTTGGCGTAGGGAAAGATGTAGTACATCACCGCGTAGCCGCGCGCCTTGTAGACGGGGAAGTACTTGCGGAAGTTCTCCAGGCTCAGCGAGTAGTGACGCACCGACATGGCCGTGGTCGGCCTGACCTTGATGGTCACCTCGAAGATGATGCCGAACAGGCCGTAGCTCGAGCGGACAAGCTGCATCTCCTTCGGGTTGTCGGCCTCGGAGATTTCGCGGATCTCGCCTTGCGGCGTGACGAGGCGCACGGCGGTGACGTAGGAGCTGATCTGACCGAAGCCACCGGGAAAGGAGCTATCCTTGGTCGCGGCGCAAGCCATGGCGGCGAGGGTCGTGTTGCCGATCTCGGTGGTGATGTATGGCTGTAGCCCGCGCTCTTTCAAAGCCTTGGCGAGTTGGTCGTGCGTCACGCCGGCCTCAACCGTGACCGTATCGTCGGTGAAGTGCAGGATGCGGTTCATGGCCTTCATGTCGACCATGGTGCCGCCCTCGTCGTCGCCGTTCATGCGCGCGGTCGAATGCATGGAACCGGCCGGACGCACGGGGGAGGGGAACCGAACCGTGTCGGTGATGATGTCGGCCAGGTCCTCGACACTCTCCGGCGTCACCTTCACCCGTGGGTGATAGGTCCAAGTGCCGTCCCAGCTCTTGATGGTGACGTCCTGCTGGCTGTCCATAAAGTTCCCTCAACTTTGGCGGCGCAAACCATAGCGGAATGAGCCCGCGAATCCAGGCTCGAAGCAAGTGGGCCGCATGCGCCAATGAAGATGTGCTCCGCTCCTCAAGGACTTGATACAGATCAATGAGGCGGCGGCAGGATCGTATGGGTTGAAGCGGGCTTAAGGGAGTGCTTAGGTCTGCCGCAATTTGCAGTTATTCCCGGGGACCAATTTACGTTTCGAGAGGTCTGAGAGGGTCGTGAAGCGCTTCTGTATCATCGGGGCCGGGGCTTGCGGCCTGGCTGTGGCCAAGACCTTCGCCGAGCGGGGCATTGCCTTCGATTGCTTCGAGGCCGAGGGGGATGTCGGGGGGATTTGGAACCCGAAAAGTCCCCATGCCGTCTATGGCTCGACCCATCTGAACTCCTCGAAGAAGCTGTCGCGCTATCCCGATTTCAGGTTCCCGGACGAGATGCCCATCTATGTCAGCGCAACGCAGGCGCAAGATTATTTGCGCGCTTATGCCGCGGAATACGGCGTCTACGACCGCATCACCTTCAACACCCGCGTAAGCTCCGTCGAGCGCGCCGACAAGGGCTGGCGCGTAACCCTGGAAGGCGAGAGCAAGCCGCGCATCTATGACGGGGTCGTCGTCGCCAACGGCCACCATTGGCACCCTTACGCGCCCGACTATGGGACATTCGACGGCGAGATGCTTCACTCCCACGATGTGAAGTCGCGGGCGCAACTCAAGGACAAGCGCGTTCTCGTGGTCGGCGCCGGCAACTCGGCGGTCGATATTCTGTCCGATGCGGCACTGGACGGAAAGGCCGCCACCCACTCCATGCGCCGCACCTATTACTTCTTCCCGAAGATGCTGTTCGGCAAGCCGACCGACGCCGTTATTGACCGTTTGAGCACATGGCCTCTGCCGCGTCACTTCATGTATGCGCTCTACAAGCTCGGCATGAAGATCTTGATCGGCTCGCATAAGCGTTACGGGCTGCCGGCACCCGACCACGATTTGTTCGAGGCGCATCCGACCGCCTGCACGACCTATCTCGATCATATCGTCCACGGGCGCATCGCGGCGAAGCCCGGCATCAAGCGGATTGAAGGCAAGCGCGTCACCTTCGACGACGAGGATGAAACCTCCGAAGAGGTCGATCTGCTCATTTGGGCCACGGGTTTCCGCGTCCAATTCCCGTTCATGGACGACTCTTACGTGCTCGACGAGAAGGGCTGGCCGAAGCTCTTCATCCACACCTTCCATCGGCAGTGGGATGACTTCTTCGTCTGCGGCCTGTTCGAGCCGGCCGAGGGCGGCGTGTGGCAGATCGCCGATTATCAGGCGCGGCTGATCGCGGCCTTCATCACGGCCCAGGAAGAGGATCCGAAACGCGCGGATTGGTTCCGCAAGCTAAAGGCTCACGCTAATCCCGATATCGGCCACGGCCTCAAGCCTCAGGACACGCCCTGGCACAGATACGAGATCCAGCATTTGCGCTTCCGCCGTTACATGGCGAAGCTGCTCAAAAAGTTTGGCCCCTGCGCCCCGCCGGAGCAGGAGATGCGCACCATGGGCGAGAGCGCAGACGAGGCCCAAACCGAAAAGCTCAAGCTCGCTTCCTAGGGCCTCCCGACGGCAGATACAAAAAGACCCGGAAGCGACTTCCGGGTCCTTTTGCTTGTTAGATCAGACGATGCTTACGAAGTCGGCGTGGCCGACTCCTTGGCAACGGTCGCGGTCTGCGACACGGCCTTCTCGACCGGCTTGTAGGCGTCGCGGGCGACGGAGGCGTACATCTCGCTAATCTTCGAAGCCTCGGCGACCCAGCTGTCATAGGCCTTCTTGGCGGCCTGGGACTGGATCTCGACAAGCTGCTCGAGCGACTTGGCGCCGACCAGCTTCTCGAAGGTGCCCGTGGCGTCTGCGAAAGCCTGCTTCGAATAGCTGTTGACCTGCGCGCCGATGTCCTGAATGCCGCGGTTCAGCTCTCCGTAGGAGCGAAGCATCGCGTCGTAGTTGCTCTTGGTGACTTGCTGAAAGTCCTTGGTGGCTTTTTCAAATTGATCAAACATTTCAGTTCCTCTCTCTCCATGAGCGTTTCAAGCTCATAACCAGGAGATATTGCACTGCACCATTAATTTCAAGGGATTTTTTGTGCACCGCACAAAAACTTTTAGAGCTCGGAAAAACCTGATATTTCAGGTCTGCAGGCGCGCGTGGGTCTTAAAGGTCGCGCGGCCGGCGGGTCAAGGCTTCCCCGAAAGACCGCAAAGGGATGAGGCGGCCTCGCGCCCGTGGCCCAGGCAAAACGTTTGGAGGCGCCGCGCGTTCCGGCAAGACCTGCGCCTGCCAAGGGGTGCAACGGCGGGCGCCGCCCACCGCTAATGCTTGAGCCAACTCGTTCGCGTCTTTAAACCCAATTCATGGCCCTGAGACGCGTCAGGCTTCTGGATACGGCGAGACGCTGGACGATCCCCAATTTCAAGCAGTTCCAGGAGAGCCGCCAACCGACGGTGTGGCTCTTGGCGCCAATCATCGGGCTCTTGACCGGGATCGCAGCCATCGTCTTCCGGCTCGCCATCGGCGGGTTTCAATGGCCCTGGCTTCACAATATGTCCGAGCACGTCGCGGCAGCCGCGCGCGAGCAGCCCTGGTGGGTCGTCATGCTGGCGCCTGCGGTCGGTGGGCTCCTGGTCGGGCTCATGCTGCGCTACGTGCTCACCGCCAAGCGCACGGACGCCGTGCCCGACGTCATGGAGGCGCGGGTCAATGCGGGCAGGGGGCTGGACCTCAAGCAGGGGCTGCTCAGCGCCCTCGCCAGCGCGCTTTCGCTGGGGGCAGGGGCCAGCGCCGGGCGCGAGGGGCCGATCGTTCATCTCGGCGCGGTCGTCGCCGCTTCCGCCTCGAACCGGCTCAACCTGCCCAATGCCGCGCGGCGCACGCTGCTCGCCTCTGGCGCTGCGGGTGCCGTCGCCGCCTCGTTCAACGCGCCGATCGCCGGCGTCCTGTTCGCGCAGGAGGTGATCCTCGGTCATTTCTCGATCACCACTTTCGTGCCGCTGGTGCTGTCTTCGGTAATCGCCACCATCATGTCGCAATGGTGGTTTGGCGACGTGGCCGCCTTCGTGGTGCCCAGCTATCGCATCGCGTCCTATCTTGAAGTGCCGGCCTTCGTGCTGCTCGGCGTGGTCGCCGCCGGTGTTGCGGTCGCTTTCCAGCTCACGGTGCTGTCGGTGGATTGGTTCGCGCGCAACCTGAAGATGCCGCTCGTCTCCCGCCCCGTGGTGGGCGGCCTTCTCATCGGCATCATCGCCATCTGGTTCCCCGAAGTGCTGGGCGTCGGCTACGACACCACGGATGCGGCGCTGAAGGATCAGTTGGCCATCCACATGATGATCATTCTCATCGTCTTGAAGATCATCGCGACGGCGATCGCGCTCGGCTCGCGCTTCGGCGGCGGAGTATTTTCGCCGGCGCTTTATCTCGGCGCCATGACCGGCGGCGCCTTCGGTCTCATCGCCGCCGGTATCTTCCCGGAAGTTGGGTCCAGCGAGGGGCTCTATGCCATTCTCGGCATGGGGGCCGTGGCCGCCGCGGTGCTCGGCGCACCCATCTCGACCACGGTGATGGTGTTCGAGCTCACCGGCGGCTTCGCGCTCAGCCTCGCGCTCATGCTTACCGTCGCGATTGCCAACGGCATCAACCAGATGATCCTCGGCCGCTCCTTCTTCCAAGCGCAGCTCGAGTCCCGGGGTATCGTTTTGCATGAGGGGCCGCATCGTACGGTGATGAGAGATATTCGCGTCCGCAACGTCATGCGGCCGCTGAATGAGGGCGACCCGACAGTGTTGCCCGAAGGTGAGCGCGAGCGGGCGCTGCAATCCGACGAGACTCTGGAGACGGCGCTGCGCGCATTCGACACGATGGGCTTGGAACGGCTGCCCGTGGTCGATCCCCGCGACCGGAGCAAGATCGTCGGCTGGGCGAGCCAGGCTAGGGCGCTTTCTATGTTCAATAAGGCGCTAATCCAGGCGAGCGTCGAAGAACACCGTTAAGCAAAGGTCGCGTGCCCCTGTGGTCCCATCCGGCGGGGTTGGCTACCGTTCCTGCCGGAGGAGCGAGCCATGCGTGCGGGTTTGGCAATCCTTGCTGCTTTCTCTGTGTACGCGCTTGCGTGCGCGCCGGCTGCGGCGGCCTGCTACGGCACCAACAGCAAGACCAAGCAGCGTCAGGCCGTGCACGAGATCTATGGCGGCACTCACCCCAAGCGATATTTCGCGCAAGCCACGCACGATCCCGGGACCGGCCGGCCGCAGATCATCTACTACAGCCGCTACAGCGCGGTGCCCGCCTACTTTAAGGGGTTCGTCAGACATCACGAGTGTTGCCACCATCTCGGCAACAGCAACGAGATCGCCGCCAATTGCTGCGCGTTGCGGCGCATGAACTTGTCTTCGAGCGGGTTGGCGGCGCTGCGCCGCTACATCGTCTCGCGCGACGTCAACAGCCAGACAAAGGTCGACTACCATGGCCAAGGCAGCGCATTCTGGAGCAAGACCGCAAGCCGGTGTCTCGGCTAGGGTTCTGGATGAGCTCGTCCTCGGGTCGTGAAGTGTTCGGGCCTTGGCGGCGCTAGCGGTTCTTGGCTCGCGCTTTCTTGGCGGCGCGGCGAAGCTGGCTGGCGACCGTCTTCGGAAATAGCGCGTTCATCACGAACAGGGCCCGATAGATCGCGGGTTTGACCACGAAAGGCCTTTTCGCTTCCGCTCCGGCGAAGATTGCCTGTGCCGCCTGCTCTGGAGTCAGCGTGGGGATGAGGCGCGGGTCGGTCGCAGGGAGATTCTCGCGGCTACCGGGGTTGTTCCCCCAATAGGGGGTCTCGACGGTGCCGAGCACCACCAGCGTCACCGAGACGCCAGTCCCCTTCAGTTCGCTTTGCAAGGCCTCGGCGAACCCAGCCAGGGCGCGGCGTGCGGCGATATAGGCGGATGCGTTCGGCCAGGCGAGATAGGAGGCGGGCGAAGTGATGAAGACGAGGCTGCCGCGCGCGCGCGCGATCATGGCGGGGGTGAAAGCGCGGGTGAGGTTGAAGGCCGCCAGATAGGGCACGTCGATCATCGTGCGGGCCTCTTCGGGGCTGGTGTCGATCAGGGGCAGCCAGCGGCCCGCGCCCGCATTGTTGACCAGGACATCCGGGGTACCGATTTCGCCCTCGATGCGGGTGGTGACCTCCTTGGTCGCCTCCAGGTCCACGAGGTCGATGGGAAGGGCCGTGGCGGTGCCGCCGGCCTCGCGAATAGCGTGGGCCACGCTGAAAAGGCGCTCGGCGTTGCGGGCCAGCAGCAGCACATGGGCGCCTGCGGCCCCGTAGCGTTTCGCCGCGGCCTCGCCAATGCCGCTCGAAGCGCCTGTTATCAATACCAATTTCGACGTCATCGCCGGCCCTCCACATGCTCCGCGGCGCTTGGTTCCATACTGACGCCAAATTGCCGATGCACTGTGGCACAAAGGTAACAGGATTCGCGGAACGCGTTTTAGACAGCGCAAGACGCTGGAAACAATGTGCGCCGACCGCGATAATCCCGGCACTCTAGATAAGCTGAGGGAGGCTTCGATGAAGTCGTATTGGCGTGGCTTTGCGCTGGCATTGACGGCGGTGGGACTTTGCCTAGCTCAAGGCACGACGGCGCAGGCCGGTTGCGTTGGACTGTCCGGCACCGCCGACGGATTTGATCGGCCAACGGCGGTGTCTCGCGCGCAGAACGCGTTGGCCACGGCGATTCAAGATTTCAAGGCGCAGAAGCGGATTCGCAATGTGAGCATCAGCGCCATGCGGGCCCGGCCGCAGCCTTATTGGCGCGACACGGTCTCGTCGCATCTGTACCAGAAGCCGGATGTGGTGACGCGGCAGTCCTACACGGTGTGCTGGTCCGGCGTGGTGTCGCCGTCGGTGTGCACCTCGGGCGCCAAGATCTGCTGGTAGCCTGAGCTTCGCTGAACTCTAAAGCCAACCTGCCCTGGAGGCCGTGTGCTTCCGGGGAGGACTTTGCATGTGCGCGGAGCAAGCGCGCATGACGAGGTGCGTAAGGCTAATGCGCGGGCACCAGCGAGACCACTTTCGGGCGAGTCATGAAGAACAGCACCGGCGTAATGGCCAGCGTGACGATGCCGATGAACCAGAACATGTCGTTGAAGGCGAGCATCTGGGCTTGGCGGGCGAGCTCATGCCCGATCATCGGTCCGGCCTGCGGCGAAAACGGGTTCAGTCCACGCTCCGCCAGATAGGGCACGAGCTCCGCGTTGTAGGGCGTCACGTGGGCGGTCAGCTCGGCGAAGTGAATATGGGTCTGGCGTACGAACAGCCAGCTCACCACGGCAATGCCGGCCGAGCCGCCAATGCCGCGCATCAAGGAATAGATGCCCGACGCCTCGTCGTATTTGGCGGATGCAACGCTGGCGAACGCGACGGCGGTAAGCGGCACGAAGAACAGGCCGGTACCGACGCCGGCCACCATGTTCGGCGTGGCGATGCCCCAATAGTCAACATACAGCGTGAAATGCGACATGAGCAGCGTGCCGGCCGCGGTCAGCACCAGACCCGACGCCACGAGCCAGCGGGGATCGAAGATGCGGATTAGCAAGCCGCCGGTGATCGCCAGCGTAATGGCGCTGATGAGGCCGCGCGGAATGAATATTGTGCCAGCGACGTCTGCCGGATAGCCGAGCAGGCGCTGGGTGAATAGCGGCATGAGCGCCATGATGCCGAACAGGCTGATGCCGTAAAGCGTGATGGCAAGCGTGCCGGCGACGAAGTTGCGGTCCTTGAGCAGCGACAGATCGATGATGTTGTCCGGCTTGTTCCAACCGCGCAGGAAGAAGGCGGCTGTGGTGAACACAGTGATGATCGTGCCCACCACGATCACCTTGGAGTTGAACCAGTCGCGCATCTGGCCCTGGTCGAGCACGAATTGCAGCGCGCCGACCGCGACGACAAGAAGCCCCAGGCCGAGCCAATCAGTCTTGATATCCCTGATGGCGCGTTGGGGCAGATAGCCCACCGACAGCAGCAGCGCGATCATGCCGATGGGGATGTTGATGTAGAACACCATCCGCCAGGAATAGGTCTCGGTCAGATAGCCGCCCAGCGCCGGCCCGATGACCGGCGCCACCATGATACCGAGGCCGAAAATCGCAAGCGCCTGACCATGCTTCTCGCGCGGGAAGGCATCGAGCAGGATGGCTTGGCTCAAAGGCACCAGCGGCGCGCCGAACACGCCTTGGGCCAGCCGGAAGAAGACGATGCTCTCCAGATTCCAGGCCATGCCGCAGGCGATCGACGACGCGGTGAAGCCGGTGATGGACAGCAGGAGCAGACGCCGCCGCCCCAGCCAATTGGAGAGAAAGCCGGTGAGCGGCATGACCACGGCGGCGGCGACGATATAGGAGGTGAGCACCCAGGTGATTTGATCGGGCGTCGCGCCGAAGGCGCCAAGCATATGGGGCATCGCCACGTTGACGATGGTGATGTCCAGCACTTCGAGCACCGCCGTCAGCACCACGGCGATGACGAGGGGGATCGGCGGGCGCACAAATTCCGGCGCGGGTGGCGGGGGTGGAGGCGGCGGGGTCCGCTTCGCGGGAGGTTTCGCGCCTCGGCCTTTACCGGCCGCCGCTTTTTGACGGCTCATTCTTCGCCTTCGGCGCGGTTCCCGGTCGTGTCGACGGTGACGTCGGCGCTGGCGCCGACGCGCAAGGGCTTGTCGGGATCAGGCGCGCTGGTGATCTTGATGCGCACGGGAAAGCGCTGGGTGACCTTGACCCAGTTGCCGGTGGCATTCTCCGGCGGCAGCACCGAGAAGCTGGCGCCCGAGCCTGGGCTGATGCTCTCAACCGTGCCTTCGAGCTCGAGGCCGGGATACATGTCCAGACCGATGCTCGCCGGTTGGCCCGGCTTGATGCGGCCGAGATCCGTTTCCTTGAAGTTCGCGCTCACCCACCACTCGCCGTTCTCAATAAGTGCGAATACGGGAGTGCCGGCCTGGACGACCGTTCCCGGGCGGAGCCGCACATTGGAGACCCAGCCGGTGTCCGGCGCCACGACATGCGTCTTCACGCGGTCTTGGGTGGCCTTGTCGAGCTGAGCTGCGGCGGCGCGGAGCTTCACGGTGGGTGTCGTCACCACTAGGTCCTGATCTTGCGCGTCACTGAACGCGCGCTGCGCTTCGTCATAGGCGCCCTGCGCCTCATGCACCACCGCCAGAGCATCCATGGTCTGTGGCGAGGGGGCTTCCCCCTCATCCCGGGCGCTTACCGTCTCACGATATTTCGTCAGGGCCTCG
The DNA here is from genome assembly GCA_963825655.1 of uncultured Alphaproteobacteria bacterium. Taxonomy (GTDB): domain Bacteria; phylum Pseudomonadota; class Alphaproteobacteria; order Rhizobiales; family Methyloligellaceae; genus Methyloceanibacter. Next base: position 65,730 of record CAWGTS010000004.1, on the reverse strand, counting down.
CCGAGCGCGTCGCGCTTGGCTTCCATCTCGTCCGCTGCGCTCTTTAGATCTTCACCGGCGGTACCAGTGGCGTTCACGGCGGCATCGAATTGTGCGCGCGCGGCGCGCAGCGCCGCTTCGTAGGGAGTGGGGTCGATGTCGAACAGCGGATCGCCCTTGGAGACCTTCTCGTCCTCGGTGACGTAAATGTCGGCGACCGGCCCTGAGACCTGAGGCGCGATGCGCACGATGTCCGCCCCGGTATAGGCGTTGTCGGTGGAGGGGTAGATCTCCGCGTAGCGCCAATAGCCGAGCACGCCGACTACCGTGACCACCAGCAGGGCGACAAGGATGATCCAGCGGCGGCGGGTCGATTTGGTCTTCGAGGTCGCTTTTGCGGTCGTGGCGTCCTGGTTCACGTCTTTATCTACCTCGGGTTCGGCGGCGGCTGGTGGACGGGGGAGGTTTCAGGACCCGCAGTTCAAGGTGAAGGAAGGCAGAATGATGACGAGGGCTTAAACCGCTTGGCTGTCACGGGCAAGAATTCCTTGGCTTTGCCGCCCCGGCCCAGTCATTTCTCCTGTCATAACCACGCGGGATCGCACGCGAATGCTACCTATCACCGCAATGGGGCGGCTCGATCCTTTCGCGATCTCGCCCCGGTCTTGAGGTTGGCGCCGTACGACTTGCCTTCCTGTTTGGATCGGGCGCAGATTAGGGCCTGTCGAAGGCGCCGTGAGGACAGCACAACAGTGCGACCCGGTGCCTTGGGGGGAAGATAGAATGAGCACATCGAAAATCATCGCGCGGCTGATCGGGCCGCTGTTCCTGGTCATGGGGCTCGGCATGGTGGCCGAGACCAATGCGGTCCGGGCGCTGTCTGCTGAGTTCCTGAGCAATCTCTCGCTGATCTACCTGGCCGGCATACTGACGCTGGTTGCCGGCTTGGCTATCGTCAACAACCACAATCTGTGGGTCTCGGACTGGCGTGTGATCATCACCATCTTGGGCTGGCTTTCGGTCATCGGCGGCGTGATCCGCGTGCTGCTTCCAGGTCAGGTGCAGGCGCTCGGGGCGAACATGGTCGCGAGCCCGTCTGCCATGCTCATCGGCGGGATCGTCGCGCTGGTGATCGGCGCGGTTCTGTCTTGGTGTGCCTACCAGGATCTTTGGGAAGGGGAGCTGGAGCCAAAGCTCGAGCCGGTGAAGCCGGCGCGGGCACGCACGGCGCGGAAGGCTGCGCCCCGCAAGACCGCGGCCCGGAAAGCCGCCACGTCCCGGAAAACGACCAAACGCGCACCGGCGAAACGACCGGCCAAGAAGGCGCGTGTGGCCCGCAAGCGCAGGTAAAAGACGGCCGCGGCCCTTTCAGCCGGGCCCATACGGGTCTACATTGGATGTGTTCCGAGGGGAGCCCCAGGCAGGGGCTGAGAGTCCGTTGTTCTCGGCAGAGAACCGAAGCGGAGACCCTTCGAACCTGATCCGGGTCATGCCGGCGAAGGGATAGGAACCGACCTCCTCCTTCTTTGCCTGTGGCCCGCCCGACTGGGAGTTCGAGGCCATGAACATTCACGACAAGTCGCTTGGCGATGCCGCCACGCCCGAGGTGAGCACGGGCTCGCTCGTGGGCAGCCAAAAAGTCTATTCGTCGCCGGACGGCCACGACGATGTGCGCGTGCCGTTTCGCGCCATCGCGCTCACAACCGGCAACTCTTTTCAGGTCTACGACCCGTCCGGGCCGTACACCGACGACGACGTCACCATCGACGTGAAGCGCGGGCTCGAACCGTTACGCGCCCCCTGGATCGAAGCCCGAAGCGGTGTCGAGCCATACCAAGGCCGTGACGTGAAGCCGGAAGACAACGGCAATGTAGGCGCGGCGCATCTGGCGCGTGAATTCAAGGTCGAACGCCAACCTTTGCGCGGGATTCCGGGCAAGCCCGTCACCCAATTGGAATTTGCCCGCGCCGGCATCGTCACCAGCGAGATGGTTTATATCGCCCACCGCGAGAATGTCGGGCGGCAGCGTGCAGCAGAAGAAGCGCACGCCCGGCTCGACGACGGCGAGAATTTCGGCGCCGGGATGCCCGCCTTTGTCACGCCGGAGTTCGTGCGGAGCGAGGTGGCGCGGGGCCGCGCCATCATCCCGGCCAACATCAATCATCCCGAGAGTGAGCCGATGATCATCGGCCGCAACTTTCTCACCAAGATCAATGCCAATATCGGCAACTCCGCCGTGACCTCGTCCGTCGAAGAGGAAGTGGAGAAGATGGTGTGGGCCACCCGTTGGGGCGCCGACACGGTCATGGATTTATCCACGGGCCGCAATATTCACACCACGCGGGAATGGATCATCCGAAATTCCGCGGTGCCCATCGGCACGGTGCCGATCTATCAAGCCTTGGAGAAGGTGGACGGCGATCCCGTCAAGCTCGATTGGGAGGTCTACAAGGACACGCTGATCGAGCAGTGCGAGCAGGGCGTCGACTATTTCACCATCCATGCGGGCGTACGTCTCGGTTATATCCATCTCACCGCGGATCGCGTCACCGGCATCGTCTCGCGCGGCGGCTCGATCATGGCCAAGTGGTGCCTGGCGCATCACAAGGAGAGTTTTCTCTACGAGCACTTCGCCGACATTTGCGAGATCATGCGGAAATACGACGTGTCATTCTCGCTGGGCGATGGACTTCGTCCAGGGTCTATCGCTGATGCCAACGACCGCGCGCAGTTCGCTGAGCTCGAGACGTTGGGCGAGCTCACGAAAGTTGCCTGGGATCACGGCTGCCAGGTGATGATCGAGGGGCCGGGCCATGTGCCGCTGCATAAGATCAAGGTCAATGTGGAGAAGCAGCTGAAGGAATGCGGCGAGGCGCCGTTCTATACGCTCGGGCCTTTGGTCACCGATATCGCGCCGGCCTATGACCACATTACGAGTGCGATCGGTGCGGCGATGATCGGCTGGTTCGGCACGGCGATGCTTTGCTATGTGACGCCGAAGGAGCATCTGGGTCTGCCGAACCGCGACGATGTCAAGACGGGCGTGATCACCTACAAGATCGCAGCCCACGCCTCAGACCTCGCCAAGGGGCACCCGATCGCCGTGGAGCGGGACAACGCGCTATCGGAGGCGCGCTTCGGCTTCCGCTGGGAGGACCAATTCAACCTGTCGCTAGATCCGGAAACCGCGCGCTCCTATCACGACGAGACCTTGCCCAAGGAAGCGCACAAGCTCGCACATTTCTGCTCGATGTGCGGACCCAAATTCTGCTCCATGGAGATCACGCGCGAAGTGCGCGACTACGCCGCCAAGCTCAACGACCCGTCAGGTGCGGGCGCTTCGGGCGAGGATGCTTCAGCAGAGGAGCCCGCGCTTACTGAGGCCCAGCGCCAAAAAGGCATGGACGAGATGAGCGAGAAGTTCCGCGAGATGGGTGCCGAGGTCTATGTCGAGGAGGAGTGATCGCCTCGAAAGGGAGATGTGAGAAATGACCGATCACGACGAAATCGCGACTGTCTAAGCTTAAGGCTGAGATCTCTAGCACCTAGGCGGTCAGCGGCGCCCGCGCGTGAATAACCGCGCATCTCTCGATCGCGACAACTAAGTTTGTCGCCTGGCGCTTAGCTACCGCGGCTTCATCCAATAGCCGAAGGCCGCGCTGGCGATGATCGGGAACAGGCCGAGTTTCCAGGCCGCCTTGTCGGCCCTCAACTTGCTGATCAGAAAGCCCGCGCCCGCTGCGATAGCGACCGCCGCCAAGGGTTTGCGCATCGTGCTCTCTTCGATCTGCGCAAGGGTCTCGTCCAACAAGGGCTCTGAGCCGTAGCGGTTATGGCCCGCTGTCGGGCCTGTTGGAGAATGTGGGCTGGAGGGGGCTGCTGTCATGGGAAAATCCTTGCCGCATATGAACTGTCGCTGCTCTCACAACGCCGCTCCTCGCCGTTGCGTTCCCTGGGCGTCCCGTAAGCTAGCCGCGGCCGAACCCCCAAAAGCCGCCGCGGTCGAAGTGGAAATGGTCGGCATGGGCGGCGTTGTAGTCCGGGCCGAGCGTGATGCGGAAATAGGGACGGGCGCCGTCGAAAATCTGGTGCAGGAAGGCGCCCTTGGGACCGGCACCGTTCCAGTGCCTGAGAACCGACACGGATCGGCCGTCTTCGAGTGTGAAGCCGGAAATATCGATGGCATTTGCTCTGGCATGCTGGCTGCGCCGGTTGCGGCCGGCGATGTTGCGGCAGCTATAGGTGCCGAAGTGATGGATTTCGGCGAGACCGCTGCCGAACGCGGCGCGGGCCGCGGGCTGGACCGAGTCGATCACCCAAAGCGCCGTGGCTGCTGCCATAGCGCAGGTGAGGGGCCGCACGTTCATCCTGGTGCCGTCGATTTGATTGAAGGCGACCGCGTTCCGCCATCCGCAGCCGTTGCGCGGCGGCCGATCCGCAACTGCCACGGCGTCGATGATGCGCGGCGCCAGCACGGAACGGCAGAGTTCGGAATCGTCGCGCAGGGCGCCAAGCTTGAGGCCGACAAACCACTGGTTGCGCGTCTCGAGCGATAGCGGGCTGAAGAGACTCTGCGCTTCGGTGATGAGGCCGAGGCGGACGGCGACAAGAGCGGCAAGCGCCGACAGCACGAGCGCGGAGACAATCTTGGAAAGCGTGGCCATATCTCAAGGGTAAAGCGCGCGCCGGCGCGTGGGGGTTCATTCGCCAGACACCCCGCGGGCTCGAAAGTGGGTTGTTTGGGCTCGCGGGTAACCCCATTTTTTAGTCTTGTCTTCAGTCTTGGCGCCGACAGTTTGGCGGTCACGAATAGCGGAGGTGCGGAAATGACGTACAGCAAGACCCTGGCGCACGTTTTGATCGCGGCGGTGCTGGTGGCCGGCGCCGGTCCGGCGTTTGCGAAAAAGTATCAGACCGCCGATGGCACCATCGTGAAGAAGCAGAGCGGCAAAAAGGCCACGGGCGCCCAGTCCAAAAAGAACTGCGTCCTCACGGCCCCGCCGTTCATGCGCAATCCTCGCTACATGAACCGCGGGTTCTTCAAGAAGAAGTGCTACGATAAGGGCCAGTAGGATGTGGCGGTGCGACGGGCTAGGCGCGAGAGGCGTCTCATCGCTCCCCGCGCCGTGGTCCCGTCTTATCTCCCGGAGGGCCTAAGCCTTAGAGACCGTCCACGCAGTCGCCGACCAAGGCGAGCGTCGCGTCCCCGGTCGTTATGCCCGCGTGAAACTTGCCGGTCTTCGTGGAAATGGCGGCACTGAAAGACCGAGGTGAAATATCGTTCCGGCCTATGCCGTGCAACAGAACGATGTCACCGGTCTCCACCATGTCTTTGATGTCGATCTCCGTAGGATCTTTCTCGAGATCGTCCGAGGTCATGACCTTTTTGTCGAAGTCGAGTTTGAGCACGGGCGGAAGATTGACGTAGTCGTTGGGGACGCGCTTGCAGCCCGCTACGTCGACGCACTCGAAGATATCGGTGAAGGCGCACATAAATGTGCCTTCAGCCGCCGAAGCGGCGGCCGGCATAGTGAACAGACAGAGGAGCCCAAGGCCCGCTTTAGAAATCGATCGCATCGTTTGGCTCCTATTTAGCAACTGTGTAGCCGCGACCCTCAAGGCAGAGCGCCCCGGCCCGGATGTAACTTGCGTACAGCTCGTTCATGCGGCGCCTGTCGGCGGAGGTGCTCGCACCCCCGAAGGCGCCGGAGCCCCAACGCGGATCCGTACCGCCGGACGCGGTGTCCAGCTTCGAAGCGACCTCGATGATCGTCCTGGTGCGTACGCCGGCGACTTGCGCCGTGTAAATGGCCGATGGATCGAAGCCGCTCTGCTCGATGGCCCATTCGTTACAAGCCGCGCGGTCCCTGTTCTCCTGTTCCGGCGTCACGCCTTCCTTGTAGATCAACAAGGCCCGGCCGGGCGCCGTTTGTGCGTGAACAGATGCCGTTATTGCCCCGGCCATGAGAATGGCGGCGGCGCAACACAATGCTAGACACAGTCGCTTCATGGGGTTTCCTCCTACTCCGATCCATTTCAACGGACCTTAGTGGGCAGGATGCCGAACTCCAAGACCAACGGCAAGGAATTGTCCAGATCGGCCCGGGAACCGACCCCCATCCTGGGCGCTCACTCGCGGATGAAAGTGCCAAGCCCGGTTTTGTCGTAATAATCGAGCACCACCTTCTCCGCCTTGCCGTCGTCGCCGCGCGTGAAGATCGCACCGGCAAGGCCGTTGGCGTTTTCGCCGACGGTCTCGAAACTGAAGGTGTCGCCATCGAAATGGCTGAGCGCGAAGGTCGTGGGCGCGCCTTCCGGTCCCATGGTCATCGACAGCTTGCCGCCATCGGCGCTGACGGCGAGCAGCCCGTAATAGGAATTGCCGTAAGAGCCCGTATAGGCGGCGAGGTCTTGCGCGGGCTTCGGGCTCGCAGGCGCCTTCGTGTAGTCGATTTCGGGCGCCTCCGCCGCGCGCATTTGATCGAATATGCCGCCGAGAAAGTCGACCCAGTCGACAGTCTGCTTACCGTTCTGGGCCACGTCGAAAAAGGCCGCGCCGACGGCCTCCGCCACGCCGATCGGCATGCCGTTGGTCAGCACGACGATGCCGAGATCTTCGCCGGGCATGAAAGCGATATAGGTCGCGGTGCCGAGCTCGAACGCGCCGGAATGGCTGATGCGCGTGCGGCCTTCGTCGTCATAACCGACGTTCCAGCCGAAACCGTAGAAGCCCGCACGCGCTGCGGGCGAGCGCGGCGGGCCGGGGATCATTTGCGGCACGTGCGCCGCGGCCAGCGCATCCGCCTTGACGATCTCCTTACCGTCGAGCGTGCCGCCGCGGAGCTGGAGCCGCAGGAAGCGCAGCATGTCGTTGAGGGAGGCGTTGGCGCCGCCGGCCGGCGCCTCCGCATCCGCGTTGCGGTCGTGCTTCGCCGCCCACGTGCCGTCCGCAAGGCGCGCATGGATGTGCGCCCGGTCCTCGTGGCTGAGATAGTCGGCATGGCGGTAGCTCGCGGTGGCCATGCCGGCGGGCTTGAACAGCGTTTCCTGTGCCAGGTCTTCCCAGGTCTTGCCGGCAGCCGTCGAAGCGGCGATGCCGCCGGCGGTGTAGCCGAAATTGCTGTAGTGATAGGTGGCGCGGAACGGATCGAGCGGCTGCTGGTAGAGATGCGAAAGAATGTAGTCGCGGTCGAAGCCGAGGTCTTCGAGAAGATCGCCGGAGCCTGTGCGCAAGCCGCTCCTATGCGACATGAGATCGGCGATGGTGGCGTTCTCGGTGACGTACGGGTCGCTCAGCGCGAACGCAGGATTATAGCTTTTCGCCGTACCGTGCCAGTCGACCACGTCTCCGCCGACGAGTTTGGCGACAATGGTGGAAGCGATGGGCTTCGACACCGAGGCCAGCAGGAACACGGTGTCCGCGTCGATCTTGCCGGGCTTTCCCACCTCGCGCACGCCGAAGCCTTCCGCGTAAATCACCTCGTCCTTATAGACGACGCCGACGGCAAGGCCGGGCAGGCCGGTCCGCTTCATCGCCGTTTCGACGATGCCGTCCAGCGCGGCGGTAGCCTTGTCGATAGCCGCGGAATCGAACAGCGGCGGCACCGGAGACACTGGGGCCTTTAGGAGCTTCGGCGCATCTTCGGCGAACGTTGATCCGGCGGCCAAAGCCGACGCGAGACCGAGCGCACACAAGGCGCTGACGGCGGCGCGAAAGACTCGATACGATTTGAAACGAACCGGCATTGGCTTTCTCCGCTGCGCCTGGCGTCGGCGAGTGCGCATGCGAGGCCGCCGCGCTCCACGCGAAGCAACCCTGCAGTTTTAGGCGAACCAGCCGCTATTCTCAGGCATAACCCTTTTCACCTGCACCATCGCCACGCCATTCATATGTCTCGTCTGTGGGCTCGAAAAGGAAGTCAATTCCAAAGTCTATTTTGACCTCTCGCCCCTCTGCGCATTCCGATTCTCGAGTTGCGCGACGCCAATCCTTGATGGTTCCTTGGAGGTACGATGGTTCTGACTTTGCCGAATGAAGTGCTACGTATGCGTCAATCTTTGATCCATGCTGAGCGTGTTTGGCGTCGACTACCCATGTTCCAGTCCAGATCGTACCTTCCGGATTGCGGGTAACGCCTTTCTCATCGGGGCAAACAAAATGAAATCCGATTACGAAGGCACTTTTTGACTTCGTCGGGGTGCTCACTAAGCGGCGCGACCTGCGACTTTCCGCTCGCTGCGTAAGGTCGAGGTCACAGAGCTCTACAACACCGTTGCTGCCTAGGCGCTTTGCGTTGTCCCGGAGTGACTTCACCTTATCAATAGCCAATGCCGCAATCCGTTCGGCAGTCCATTCATTGATCCTTCTCCTAATGAGCAGAAAAAATACCGGATTCGTCTACCTTATCCTATGCCCGCCTCGGAAAGCGCGGCGAAGTCCGCGGTGCTGCCGGGGTGAGGGGCGCGGCGCCCGAGGTGGCGCGGTACGGAAGGGCTGATCTCGGACGCACCATTCCCGATAGGCCCGGAGCACCGCGCCATGGCTAACGGACCAGCCTCGGGGGTCTCTACTCCGCCCGCCTGCGATGTAACGCATGGGCCTTCGGGTGAGGCATGCGATCTCCATGCGCATGCCTGTGCCACAGGCGATAAGCGGCGGTATGAGGCTCTAAAAAGATGCCGTGAGCGGGGTGCCGAAAGGCTGCCCATTATATTGCGCAAACGGACTCGCGGCCGATCGGTGCCCCGCTGTCCTCTCGCTTTGACACCCTCTCGCGACCGTCGTGGCGAGAACAAATGTGGCACGCCTTCGGGAACTTCTGACAAGTCGTCGACACACCTGCGCCCAGGAATGGACACAGGGCAACGCTAATTATGCCTTGTGGAAGTCAGTAGAAAAAAGATGCCGGATTTCGCTAAGATCAATAGTGCCCTCGCTTATCTCCGGGAGGAGATCCCGGCGGCGGACATCTCGAACAATCCCGTCGTCAAGCATCCGCACAACACTTCCAGGACCATCCCGGAGCGGCTGTCGCCGGCGAAAATCAAAGAGTTATCTCAACTCCAGCCGGTGAGAGCCGTGTTGGCAACGGGTGGCCAGTGGGCCGTGATCGCCACGGCCATCGCGGTGTGTGCCAATTTTTGGCATCCGGTCGTGTACGTGCTCGCGATTCTCGTCATTGGCGCGCGCCAGCATGCCTTGCTGGTCCTTGGCCACGATGCCGCGCATTTCCGTACCCTGCGGGTGCGCTGGCAAAACGATCTGTTCGCCAACGTCTTTTTGATGTGGCCGACTTTCGCCTCGGTCGAGGGCTTTCGAAAGTTTCACGGCACGCATCACCAATACACAAGCCTTCCCGACGACGGGAACCGCCACATTTGGTACACGCACGATGCCGCGGGCGAGCTCGCCCCCGATTGGGAGTTTCCCAAAACCCGCCTGGGACTCGCGTGGGTGCTGTTGCGCCGCGCGGCCTTCTACACTGGGTTGTTTTGGATCGTGCGCGGCCTAATCGGCGCGACGCTGATCCCTTCGCCTGGGTGGATGCGCGCCGCGCGCGTTGTGTTCTATGCCGGCATTGCCGCCGCCTTGACGTATTACGGCGGGTGGATGGCGTTCCTACTTTATTGGATCGTGCCGTTCTGCACGTGGCACATCGCGACGCAGTACATCCGACTGATATGCGAACACAGCGCGGTCGAGAGCGACGAGGAAGAGTATTCGATCACGCGCACCACGATTCCCACATGGCTGGAATCGATGTTCATCCTGCCGTGCAATATCGGTTACCATCTTGAGCACCATTGGTATCCGAGCGTACCGTTCTACCGGTTGCCGGAACTGCACCAAGCGCTGATGGAGCGCCAGGGCTTTCGGGACCATGCCGTGATTAAGCGTTCAGTGTTTGCCTCGCTTGGTGAGTGCATACGCAAGTCGGCGGCATTGCGCCCGAGGGAGGCTCGCGCCGACGCTTAAGCACGTCTAAGAGCGTTGCGGAAAGCGCGCGGCGAAGTCCGCGGTGCTGTTGACCTTGGGGTAGGGGCTATCCGGCACGGCCACGCCCAAGAAGGCGCAAAGCCTCTCCCAACCTTCGCCCGGCTCATAGGTCAGGAGTCTCTCGGGCGGGACGGTGCGGCGCACCTCGGCGTTGTGGGCCTTGAACACGTCGATGGCGTGCGCGCGCCCGATATCGCCTTCGAAGGTGTTATCCATCACCACGGTGTTGACCATGCGCATATGCGCCCGGTGCTCCGGGTCGGCAGGTTCCGCCTCGGTGTTCTCAAGAGCATCGGCAAAGTCGCGCATGCGGGCAAAGATGGTTTTGGAGGCGCTGTCGTACCAGCTCTCGGGATCGCGGATGCTGAGGATAACCTTTGCGTCCGGGTTCGCGTCCGCCAGATCCTTCCAGATAAAGACGCCCGGCCAGTCGACGGTGGCGGAATAGTCTTTCAGAATGGCGCGCCAATCGTTGGTTTCGCCGCGCGCCAGTGCAAGCCACAGCGCGTCATGCTCAGGATGCGCACGCGTCTCGATCATGTGGTAGCAGGGGCCAAACCCAAGCTGCTCCAGGGCAAGTTTGAGAGATAAGGTGCCGGTGCGCCCGAACCCCGCACCGATAATTTTAAGGGACATGCTTGCGTTCCTTGCCGTGCTCTCACCATTCATCGTAAAGGCTGTTGTGCGAGACCGATGAGCGCGAGGAGAAGCCTATGTCGAAAGTCGTCTACAAGATCATCAAACATGAGAACGGTTGGGCCTACCAGGCGCGGGGCACAATCTCGGAGACCTTTCCCACCCATGAGGCTGCGCTCGAAGCGGCCAAGCGCGCGGCGGGCGAGCAGAAAGTGCCCGGCGAGACCGTCGGCATCCAATATGAGACGGCCGATGGCAAGTGGCATGAGGAGCTCGATCCCGGCAGCGATCGCCCGCAAACCGCCGTCGAAGACGACTAGGCGCGCAGGTTTCGCAAAGCCCGCGAGTTGACACGTCGCGGCGATCGCGGTCTCTGACACCTGAACTCTTCGGGGCAGAGACGCGGGAGGGCGCGGTGATCCATTCCTATATTCTGTGGGCGTTGCTCGGCATGGCCGGCTACTCGCTCATGACGCTGTTCGTGAAGCTTGCCGAGCGCAGCGGCAATGTCACCACGTACCAAGTGCTGGCGGTGTCGACCACGATCGTGGCGATCTTCGCCATTGCCATGGTCGCTTGGCGCGGTGAGCTCAAGGCGATGCTGTTCGAGTTCGAGACGCCGCCGCTACTTTGGGCCATTGCCGGCGGCATTGCGCTCACCGTCGCGGTCAGCTCCCTGTTCCACGCCCTGGCATTGGGTCCGGCCAATATAGTGGTGCCGGTCTACGGCATGTTCATTGTCGGCGGCGCGTTGCTCGGCGTGGTGGTGCTTGGCGAGGCGATGCCTTGGCATCGCGTGCTCGGGCTGATCCCCGCTGTTGTCGGCGTGGTCCTGATCTCGATCTAGAGTTTGGGGGCGGGGCGACAACCTCGAAAGGTGCCGCCCCGTCTCGCAGGTTAGGCCGCGTCGACCAAAACGATCTCCGCGTCCTCGAGGGCTTTGACCGTCAGCGCGGTCTCGTTCTCGATCGCGACGCCGTCGCGGGCGTTCACCGTGACGCCATTCACCTCGATTTTTCCGGCAGCCGGCACGAGATAAGCGTGCCGCGCCGTGCCGAGGCGATATTCGGCCGTCTCGCCGGCCTTCAACGTGGCGCCGAGCACGCGTGCGTCGGCGCGGATCGGCAGCGCATCGCCGTCGCCGCTAAAGCCGGACGCCAAAGCCACGAACTGGCCGGAGCGCTGGTCCCGCGGAAAGGGCTTGGCGCCCCAAGACGGCTCGCCGCCTTTGACGCCGGGCTCGATCCAGATCTGAAACAGCGTGGTCGGCTCGTCCTCGCGGTTATATTCCGCGTGACGCACGCCGCTTCCGGCACTCATGACCTGAACGTCGCCGGCCTCGGTGCGGCCTTTGTTGCCCAGGCTGTCCTCATGGGTGATCGCGCCCTTGCGCACATAGGTGATGATTTCCATCTCGGCGTGCGGATGGGGCGGGAAGCCGGTGTTCGGCGCGATCTCGTCATCGTTCCAGACGCGCAAGGCGCCGTGGTTCACACGCTTCGGGTCGAAATAGCGCGCGAAGGCGAAGTGATGCTTGGCCTTGAGCCAACCGTGGTCGGCGCCGCCGAGCGTGTCGAAGGGTCTGACTTCAATCATAACAAACCTCCTACTCTTTTGACCGGGGGCTAGGCGTTGAAGCCGCCGTCCACGGTCAGTGTTGTTCCGGTGATGTAGCCGGCGTTCGGGCTCGCGAGGAATGCGACCGCTGCCGCGACTTCATCGGCCGTGCCATAGCGGCCCAGCGCGGTGAATCCCTTTTGCGTGTCCGAGAACTCGCCGTTGCCGTCCGGGTTCATGTCAGTGTCGATCGGGCCGGGCTGCACCGTATTGACGGTAATGCCCTTGGGGCCGAGATCGCGCGCCCAACCGCGCGTGTAACCGAGCAGCGCGGCCTTGGTTGCGCTGTAGTCGGCAGCGCCCGCAAACGGGGTGCTTTCACCCACGACCGAACCAATCGAGATGATGCGTCCGCCGTCACCCATTAAGGGCGCTGCGGCACGCACGGCCGTGGCGACGCCGCTGACGTTGACGGCGAACATACGGTCGAGTTCGACAAGATTATTGGCGCGATCATGCACCTGGCCCAGCGTGAACACGCCGGCATTGTTCACGAGGATGTCCAGGCGGCCGAAGCGCTCGACCACGGCCTGGATCAGACCGGTCACTTCGTCGGTGTCGGCTTGATCGGCTTTGAAGGCATGGGCGCGAACGCCCTTGGCGAGCAGATCGTCGACCACGGTCTTGGCCTTGTCCTCGGAGGACGCGTAGCTGATAGCGACATCGGCGCCGTCCTCGGCCAGCGCCCGGGCGATCGCGGCCCCGATACCGCGCGAGCCGCCCGTTACCAGGGCGACTTTTCCTGTGAGTTTCTTAGACATGGGTCCACTCTCCATTGAGTTATGTAACGGACGCTACATATGTACACCTGGACCCACGGCGTCAAGAGCATTATATAACGAACGCTACAAAGATGGGAGATGATAGGCATCGGAAAACAGCTTGGAGAGGGCCCCGTGGCCGTTGGCCGCCCCAGAAACTTCGATGTGGATCAGGCGCTTGACCGCGCGCTGGAGGTGTTCTGGCGCAAGGGCTACGAGGGCGCGAGCATCTGCGACCTGACCGAGGCCATGGGCATCAACCCGCCGAGCCTCTATGCCGCCTTCGGCAACAAGGAGTCGCTGTTTTGCCGGGCGCTCGACCGCTATGTCACCACGAAGGGCGCTGTCATCCACGAGGCGCTCGCGGCGCCATCCGCCCGGGCGGGGATCGCCGCCATCTTGTACGGCACCGCCCGATCGCTGACGGACAAATCCAACCCGGCAGGCTGCCTTCTCGTCCAAGGCATTGCCGGGGCGGGCGAGCACGCGCAATGTATCCGTGACGAGCTCAATGCTAGGCGCGCGGCGACACAGAAAGCGGTCCGGGATCGTTTCAAGCAGGCGAAGGACGAAGGCGAGCTTCCCGACGACGCCGACCCGGCCGCGCTGGCCCGATATTTCTCCACAGTGACCCAAGGCATGGCGATCCAGGCGGCGGCCGGAGCGAGCCGCAAGGAGCTCGAACGCGTCGCCGACATGGCGCTCCGCGTTTGGCCCGGTTGAGGTATGCTGACGTCAGGCGAATCCGCCGCGAGGACTAGCGCATGAGACCACTATGCTTGGCAGCGTTCTGCGCGGTTTTTGCCGCGAGCCCGGCCCTGGCCGAGCCGATTGAAAACGGAAATCCGCTCGCGCCCTGCCTCGACGGTCGGAAGCCGCCCGAGGACCTCGTGCCGTCCGCCACGGGCTGGAGTGTCGAGATCGCGTCGTCCTTCAGCAAGCAAGACGCGCTCGATGCGTTCTCGCAAGCCAAGAAGGACTATTCCGACATTCTCGGTGACTACAGCGCGACCGTTGTCGCGGTGTGCGATCTCAGTATGGGCACCGACTTGCGCTATTCCGCCCGCGTCGTGCTCGATAAGCGCGACGCCGCCGACAAGCTCTGCAACAAGCTGCAAGCGGCGGGCGGCGCCTGTATCGTTCAGAAGACCTGATGCCATGCGCCGAGCGCTGCGCATTCTAACAATGAGCGTGGCGGTCGTGGGCGCCATGGGGATCGTGGCCAACGCGGCGCGCGCCGCGGACGCGAGCGCGATCACCGGTGTCGCGTCCGGTATCAAGGCCGCGGGGTTGGCGGCGGCCGGGCCGAAGCCCTTCGTCGAGATTGTCTGTCCGCTGATGCAACAGCAAGCCGAGGCGCGGGGGCTTCCGCCGATGCCCTTCGTGCGGCTGATCTGGCGGGAGAGCCGCTTCAATCCAAACGCCGTCAGCCCCAAGGGCGCGCAAGGCATCGCCCAGTTCATGCCCGGTACGGCGGCGGATCGCGGCCTCGACAATCCGTTCGAACCAAAATCGGCGATTGTCCACTCGGCCAGCCTGCTATCGGATCTCAGAAAAGAATTCGGAAATTTCGGGCTCGCCGCTGCCGCTTACAACGCGGGCGAGGAGCGGGTGCGCGGTTGGCTCGCGGGCAACCGGGTCCTACCCGGAGAGACACGCCGCTACGTCATGTTCGTGACTGGCCGGGCCGCCGAGGAATGGAAGTTGCCGGAAACCGACCTTCCGGAGTCTCTCAAGACGGAGGGCGATGGGGTGCAGGAGTTCTTGCAGGACTCTCGCGCCGCTCGTGGTGCGCGCCGTCTACGAGACCGAGCCGCTGACGGCGAGCGGGGCGTGGCGTCCTTGGGGCGCGCATGTGTCGAGTGCTTTCTCCAAAGGCACGGCACTGGCGAAGTTCGCGCGGCTCAGGCACGCGCATGGCTCGGTGCTCGCCGATCGCGAACCGTTCGTGCTGCCGCAGCGCAATCTCAGCCGCGGACGCCGCGCGCTCTACATGGTGCAGATCGGCGCGGATAGCCGCACGGATGCCCGAGAAATTTGCGCCGCGCTCAGAAAAGACGGCGGCGCCTGTATCGTGCAGAAGAATTAGCGGCCGCCCCAAGAAGCGGGAGGGGCGGCCGCCGGTCCGCCCTAGAATGCCATACTGGCGTTCGCCCAGAGCGTGCCTTCGCGCTCGAGCTGATAGCCGTTGGGATCGTCATAGACGGGCTGGAGCCATTCGGCGCTGAGGCGCAGGCCCTTCAAGGCCCCATCGGGCACCACGGTGTTGACGCCGAAGCCGATGTACCAGAACTGGCCTCCATAGTTGAACTGGAGGTCGGGCGGGCTCGCATGATTGTGCGCGCCGTTGTAGTGGCCCTCGATCTTTTCTTGGTCGGTGTAAAGGCCGCGGATCGAAGCGGAGATCCAGTTGGCGAAGCGATAGCTACCCCAACCGGTGGCCTGGAAGACGTTGCCCAGCTGGTAGCCGCTGTCGTTCTCCTTTTCCATGCGCACCACGCCGAGCAGTTGCGAGCCCCAGGTGATGCGGTCGGCCCGGCCCGTATAGGTAATGCTCGGGATGAAGTCCCAAGTGCCGGAGCCCGGCTGCATCATGTAATGCGTGAAGGCGCCGTTCATTTTGTTGTCCACGTCGCCGGTCGGCGCGCTGAACATCGGCGCCACCTGAACGTGATAGCCGGGACCGTCGGCGATCTTGAGCTCTGGGCCGAAGATTGTGTCGCCCCAGCCATCGGTGCCATGGGAATGACCGCCGCTATGCATGTGTGCACCGTGCTCTTCCATCGGTATGTCCATGTCCATGTGGCCCATATGGTCCATGCCGCTCATGGATGAGGTGAGCGGCCGCATGGTCATGTCGTGGGACATGTACATCGGCATCACCATCAGCGTCATCCAATCGGTCGGCGCATACATAATGTCCAGCATGTACATCTTCATGGCCATATCGCTGGGCGCCATGGAACAGCTGTGTGGCTTACAGCCCTTGTCGATGACCTCCTGATCGGATGCCTTGTCCGACCCGTGCAGCATGTCGCCGCCGGCGCTCGTATAGGCGTAGCGGAAGCCGACCATGAACTCGCCGGCCTTGTGCATGTGGTCGAACATGACACCGGCCGGAGCATGGGTGTCGGCGAGCGGTCCGGTGCCATGATCGGAGTCGGCAAGAGAGACGCCCGGCAAGGCCGCAAGCACGGCCCCCAGGCAAAGCGCCGGGACGGCGGCGCGTGAAGACGTGGAACGCATTGTGATAACCCCCCGATGGGCGCCGGACTCTTTTGGAGCCGGAATCGCCCCTTGTTGATCTTGACTTGGATGGTTGCGCACGCGCCGTGCTGCGCCCTTGATGCAGAGGCGACTGCGAGACGGCGGTTGTGCTTAGGAGTTAGGTGAGCGGGGGCGCGCGGGGTTGTATTGTGGCGTGCTTCGCCAGCTGCGGCGCAAGCGTATCGCTGCTCGGCACTGTGGCGGCGATGACCGGCGAAGACGGCAAGCGCACGCGTACGAAGGTTGGCAGAATGCCGCTGCCCATTCCGCTGCAGCCTTGGCGGCAGGACATGTGGCAGCACTGGCAGTCAGACCCTTGATTCTTCTGCGCAGGGCTTTCCGGCGTGACGGCCGTGCCTCTGGAGGCGCAGATGATGCCGGCTTCCGCAGATCCTGAGATGAGCGTCGCGGCATGGAGTCCGGTGGTGAACGGGAGCACGATCGACTGGAGCAGAATCGTCCAGACGACAACGAGGCCGATGAGGTCTCTTTCTTTGCGCAGCCAGCCCATAGCAAATTCGTAGGCTGCAGTCGGTGGCCTGTCAAAGCCGACTTTGGACCGCATTGTCTCACCCCGGTCATTCTCTGCGGTCTATGAGGGGCTTCTTATGGGGGAGGCGGGGCCATATAAGAGAGGGCGATGCTCACCATCTACGAATTTCGCGAGGGCGCGCTGACGGCCCAGACCGGCTTAAACCGGTTCACCGAGGAAACGGTTTGGCTCGACCTTCTGAACCCCACGCGGGACGAAGAGGCGATCGTCGAGAAATCGCTCAAGATCGACGTCCCCACGCGCGAGGAACAGCAGGAGATCGAGGCTTCGAGCCGCCTCTATCAAGAAGACGGCGCCTACTTCATGACCGCGACGCTGCTGTTTCAAGGGGAAGGCTCCCAGGCGACGACGACGCCGGTCAGTTTCATTCTCGCGGGCACAAGGCTGGTGACGGTCCGCTACGCGGAGCCCCGCGCCTTTGCCATCTTCGCCGCGCGCTGTAACCGGCAGGAACCGAATCTCACCACAGGCACCGTCGTTCTGGCCGGCCTGCTCGATACGATCGTCGATCGTCTCGCCGACTTCATCGAGCGCATTCAGGGGCAAGTCGAGACGCTGTCCCACTCGGTGTTCGAGAACAAGGGCGCCGTCGCGGCACGCCAGCGGCGCTTCGACGTGGTGCTGCAATCGATCGGGCGCGAGGGTGAGATTGCCTCCAAGGCGCGGGAGAGCTGTCACTCCTTGGGGCGCCTGCTGACGTTCCTGGCATTCGTCGTCAACGAGCGCAAAGAGGGGAAGCCCGTTTATGCGCGCGTGCGGGCGGCCGTGCGCGACGTGAATTCGCTGACCGACCACGCTACGTTCTTGTCGGGTAAGATTATTTTCCTGCTCGATGCGACGCTGGGCATGATCCAGATCCAGCAGAACGACATCATCAAGATTTTCTCGGTGGCCGCGGTGGTGTTTCTGCCGCCGACCCTGATTGCCTCAATTTACGGCATGAATTTCCACACGATGCCGGAGCTCGATTGGCTATTCGGCTACCCCTTGGCGCTCGCGTTAATGGTCCTTTTTGCCGTGTTGCCCTATGCTTACTTCAAGCACAAAGGGTGGCTGTAGTTTAGGGGTTGCGTGAGGCACATGCTGCCGCCACATTGGCCTCATACCTTTCAAGAGACGATCACAGTTAATACCCTGAACCCCCGAAAAGGAGGAAAAGGATGACCCGTTTGATTATTTCCGGTTTCACCGCGGCGTTCTTCGCCGCCGCCATGTTCCTGCCCGCCCCGGCGTCCGCCGGTCCCGCGGGGCTCGCGAAGCCCTCGGCCGAGACCGCGCTGGTGCAAGAGGCCGGTTGGCGGAACCGCCGCTGGTGGCGCAGCAACGGTTACGACACCGAGGTCGATGCGCCGACCACGTCGGTGCGGACGAACAACGCCGATACGGCTGTCGACGCGCCGTTCACCACGGTCCGCAAGAGCCGGCGCGGCACGTGGGTCCGCGCGCCGTTCGTGAATTTGTGGGTGCCCCGCAACTAGTTTTTTCGGGCACATTACGGTTTGGAAAAGCGCGGGCGAGAGTGCGCGCTTTTTTTATGCGCCGGCGAGGAGATGAATGCCCAGCGCGGCGCATGCGGTGATTGCCAGCGTGGTCAGAATGCCGAGGCGCACGCCAAGCAGGAGGATCGCGGCGAGCACGGCAAGGAGCGCGGCTTCCAAGTCGAAGGTTGTCAGGTCTGGCGTCCACAGGCGCAAGGGCCCGTACCATACGGCCTCGAGCTTGCCGAAGATGACATGCAGCGCGAACCACAGGCTTAAATTCAAGATCACGCCGACCACCGACGCGGTGACGCCACGGAGTGCGCCGGCGAGCTTTACGTTCGACGCAAGCCGCTCCACATAGGGCGCGCCGACGAAAATCCATAAGAAGCACGGCGCAAAGGTCGCCCACAGCGTGACGGCGGCGCCGAGCAGGCCGAAGGCGAGTTGAGGGGCGCCGCCATTGCGATAGCTTCCGAGAAAGCCGACGAACTCGGTGACGAGAATGAGCGGTCCGGGCGTGGTCTCGGCGAGCCCCAGTCCATCGAGCATCTCGCCCGCGCTCAGCCAGCCATAGGTCTCGACGGCCTGTTGGGCCATATAGGCGAGCACCGCATAAGCGCCGCCGAAGGTCACGACCGCGAGCTTGGAGAAAAACAGCGAGATGTCGGCGATGACGGGCGTGTCGGCGGACGCGGTGCTCACGGCAATAAGCGGTACGATCCAAATGGCGAGCCACAGGCCTGCGGTGCGGACGGTGCGGACCAAGGATACGGGCCGCGTCTCGAGCGGCGGCGGCACGTCCGGTGGATAGACAAAGGCGAGCAGGTAGCCCGCCAGGCCCGCGCCGGCGACGATCAGCGGGAAGGGCGCGTCCAGAAAGAAAATGGCGACGAAGGCCGCGGCGGCGATTGCCCAGTCATGGGACTGGTGGAGCGTACGCCGCGCCACCTTGAGCAGGGCTTCGATGACAATGACGAGGACGGCGGCCTTGATGCCCACAAAGGCGGCCTCGACCAGCGGCACTTGACCGAACCAGGCATAGGCGATGCTCAAGGCGAGCACCACGGATGCGCCGGGCAGGACGAAGAGCAGTCCGGCGGCGAGCCCGCCGAGGGTGCCATGGAGCCGCCAGCCGACATAGGTGGCAAGCTGCATGGCCTCGGGTCCGGGCAGCAGCATGCAGAAATTCAGCGCATGGAGGAAACGCTCCTGGCCAATCCAGCGCCGTTCCTCGACCAGGATGCGATGCATGAGCGCGATCTGCCC
The DNA here is from genome assembly GCA_963825655.1 of uncultured Alphaproteobacteria bacterium. Lineage (GTDB taxonomy): Bacteria > Pseudomonadota > Alphaproteobacteria > Rhizobiales > Methyloligellaceae > Methyloceanibacter. The sequence goes on along the minus strand of CAWGTS010000004.1, from coordinate 46,173 downwards.
GGCGGGTCCGCCGAAGGACATCACCCCAATCTTGCCCCAGACGGGAAGCGCTTGGCGAAACGAGGGGGCGGGCGTGTCTTGAGCGGCGGGCGTGTCTTGGGCAGCGGTCATGGCCGCCTACTCCTAGAGGCCGGGACCGTCACAAGCAATCGGCGCCGACGCTGGTTCTGGCTGCCCGGCGATTCGCGTGATACCCAACAGCAGGAGGATATTCGACGAGCATGACGACGGCGTTGATTCAGGTGGTTGTGTTTCTGGCCGCCGCCGCCATTGCAGCCCCTATCGGCCGGTTTCTCGGTATCGGTGCCGTGCTGGGCTACCTCGCGGCCGGCGTCGTCATTGGGCCTTATGTGCTCGGCCGGTACTACGCCTTCGAAGACGCGGACCAGGTCCTGCATTTCGGCGAGTTCGGTGTCGTCCTGCTCTTGTTCGTAATCGGGCTCGAGCTGCGTCCCATTCGGCTTTGGTCGATGCGTTCGTCGATCTTCGTGCTGGGGACGGCGCAGCTTGTCCTTACGGCCATTGTGCTCGCGGGGATTGCCCTCGGCCTCCAGGTCACGTTTGCGCAAGCGCTGTTCATCGGGCTTGCGCTCTCCCTGTCGTCGACGGCCTTCGCGCTCCAGGTGCTCGAGGAGAAGGGCGAGCTCACCACGCGCCACGGCCGGCTCGCCTTCTCCGTGCTGCTGTTCCAGGACCTGGCGGCCATTCCGCTGATCGCGCTGGTGCCGCTCTTCGCGCTCGGCGGCGAAGAGCCGAAGATGGATCTCACGAGCGCGGCGATCGCGATCGGCACGATTCTCGGCGTCATCGTGGTCGGGCGCTTTCTGTTGAGCCGGCTCTATCGCTTGGTTGCCGCCACGGGCGTCCGTGAAGCCATGACCGCCAGCGCGCTGCTCACGGTTGTGGGCGTGGCGCTGATCATGGAGGCGGTCGGGCTTTCCGCAGCGCTCGGCTCGTTCATCGCCGGCGCCCTTCTGGCGGACTCCGAATATCGCCACCAGATCGAAGCCGACATCGCACCGTTCGAGGGTCTGCTGCTGGCGGTGTTCTTCATCGCGGTCGGCATGTCCGTCGATCTTTCGGTGCTGGTCGCGCAACCCGGCGCGCTTCTGGCCATCGTCGCCGGCCTGTTGCTGGTGAAAGGCTCCATCCTTTTCGGGCTTGGCCGCTGGTGGGGATTGGGCAACGCGCAGGCCCGGCGCTTGGGGATTGTGCTCAGTCAGGGCGGCGAATTTGCCTTTGTCCTGTTCTCGGTCGGCATGTCCGAAGGCGTGATCGGCCGCGAGCTGGCAAGCCTGCTGACGCTCGCGGTCACGCTGTCCATGGCGGCCACGCCGCTTCTTCTGCTGGTGGACGACCGGATTGCGCGCGCGCTGCAGCCGGCGGCCCCGGACTATGAAATGCCGCCCGACGGAGACCAACACGTCATCATCGCGGGCTTCGGGCGTTTCGGTCAGATCGTCGCCCGCGTCCTGCGAGGACGGCGTATTCCCTTTACCGCGCTCGACAGCAATGTCGCTCAAGTGGACTTCGTCAAACGCTTCGGCGCGGAGATCTACTACGGCGATGCGGGGCGGCTCGACATCTTGCGGGCCGCCGGGGCGCACAAGGCCAAGGGCTTCGTTCTGGCAATCGATAATGTCGAGCACTCCATTCGCGTCGCCGAGATTGTGCGCGAGCACTTTCCGGACTTGCCGATCTATGCGCGGGCGCGGGACCGGACGCATGTTCACAAGCTGATGGATCTCGGCGTCACCATCATCGAGCGCGAGACGTTCCTCGCCGCACTTGAGCTGACGACGCGGCTGTTGCGCGGGCTCGGCTTCAAACCGAGCGAGGCGAAGCGGTTGACCCAGACTTTCAAACGACTGGACGAGAAGCGGCTCTACGAGGACTACCAGTATTACACGGATCTGGAGAAGGTCCGCGCCAACGCGCAAACCCAGGCGAAGGAACTGGAGGAGCTGTTTGCGCGAGACATTGAAGAGCTGCCCGACGAGGACGGCGCCTCTGTCAGCGCACCGCCGCGAGATGGGCGAGGATCATCCGATTGAGCTCGGCGGGGTGGGTGAACGGGCTCATATGGCCCGCGCCTTTCAGCGTCTCCACCGTTGCGTTCGGCAGCGCGCTGCTGAGCAGCTCGACGACGGCGCGGGTCGGCGGGGGTGTCTTAGTGCCGACAATCAAGAGAGTCGGCGCGGTGATCTCGGCATAGTCGGAGAGTGTGGTCTGCGCATCGATGGCGATGGAGAACTCCAGCGCGACTTTCGGAATGGTGGTGGCAATGGCGTCCTTGAAGCGCGCCGGCGACAACCACCAACGCCAGCGGCCGAGCCAATAGCTCATGAAGGCGCCTGCGGCTTTGCGGTCGTCTCCTTTGGCGACAGGGTCGAGCACCGAGATGCCCAGCTTCTCGACGTCCTTCCACTCGGGACGGTTCTCGAGTCTCAGCAGATGGAAGGACACGGGCTCGACCAGAGTGAGGCTCTTGATCCGCTTGCCGAGCGTGCGTGCGGCTTCGAGCGCCAGCGCCGCCCCATAGGAATGACCGACGAGATGAAGCGGCCCCCGGGTCTTCTTGGCGAGCGCGAGCATAACCTTCACGTCGGCTTGGATGCTGAACGGTGTGTCGATGGGCCAGGGATCGGATTGTCCGTAGCCGATGAAGTCCGGCGCGAGCACGCGCCACTCCTCCTTCAGCGTCTCGATCAGCGGTAGCCATTCTTTGTGCGAGGCGCTGGAGCAATGACCGAGCATGACGCACGGTCCCTTACCCTCGTCGAGATAGACGATCTCGACTCCGCCGACTGTCAGCTTTTTCACCGGTTCTTTGCCCCCCGCGCATGTCCGCTGGCGGCGCACACTCTAACCGGTTCGCGTGCGCTGTCCCACCCGCGCGAGCGGCGGATGGTTCAGCCCAGGCGTGATGGAAAAGCTAGTCCGCCGGCTCCGGCTCAAGCTCGGCCGCTTTGGCGGCCTTCTGCACGGCCTTCTGCACTTTCTCGAAGGCGCGGACCTCGATCTGGCGGATGCGTTCGCGGGAGACGCCGAACTCAGTGGACAGCTGCTCCAGCGTCAGGGGGTCCTCTGACAGGCGGCGGGCTTCGAACACGCGGCGCTCGCGCTCGTTCAGCGTTTCGAGCGCGTCTTGCAGCATGTCGTGGCGCTGCTCCTTCTCCTCGGACTCGGCAAGGGCCGTTTCCTGGTCGACGGCGTCATCGTCGGAGAGCCAGTCCATCCACTCGCCGCTCTCCGCATCGTTGCGCACGGGCGCGTTGAGCGATGAGTCGCCCGAGAGCCGCCGGTTCATGGAGACGACGTCGTCCTCGCTCACGCCGAGCCGGGTCGCGATCTTCTTCACGTTGTCGGGGTGCAGGTCGCCTTCTTCGAGGGCCTTGAGCTGGCCTTTGATCTTACGCAGGTTGAAGAAGAGCTTTTTCTGGGACGCGGTGGTGCCCATCTTCACCAGGCTCCACGAGCGCAGGATGTATTCCTGGATCGCGGCGCGGATCCACCACATGGCGTAGGTCGCGAGCCGGAAGCCCTTGTCGGGATCGAAACGCTTCACCGCTTGCATCAGGCCGACATTGCCTTCGGACATGACTTCGCCGATCGGCAGGCCGTAGCCGCGATAGCCCATGGCGATGCGCGCCACGAGTCGCAAATGCGAGGTGACGAGCTGGTGCGCGGCGTCGCGGTCGCCATGCTCGCGCCAACTCTTGGCGAGCATGAACTCCTGCTGCGGCTCCAGCATCGGAAACTGTCTGATTTCTTCGAGGTAGCGTGTGAGCCCGCCATGGGCGCTCACGCTCGGCAAACTTCTGGTGGCCATGGAACCCGTCTCTCGCAGCCTTGAGCGGCCGCGCTTTCCCGTTCGTACTGCCCCCCGGCGACCTTCGTCTATAGGACCTTTGTCCCATATACGAAAGACGACACGTTATCACAGTTGCTTGAGTGTATCGGCAATCTCGGCGAGATCGTCAGGTAGCGGACTATTAAATTCTAGTAAGGTGCCAGTCACGGGATGAACAAATGCAAGCCGTTCCGCATGAAGAGCTTGCCGGTCGAGAGTTTCAAGCTTGGTTTGCGCACTCTCAGGGAGCTTGCGCAGTTTTGTCTTAAACCCGCGGCCATAGAGCGGATCGCCGATCAGCGGGTGCCCGATATGGGCCATGTGCACGCGGACCTGGTGGGTGCGTCCGGTCTCGAGAATGCACGCGACAAGAGAGGCGATAGGTCCGTCCTTATCGTGGCCGTAGGTCTCCGCCAGGCGCCACTGGGTCACGGCGTGACGTCCTTTGTCCTCCCGGAGAACCGCCATCTTGGTCCGGTTCGTGGGGTGGCGTCCCAGTGGCGCCTTGATGCGCCCGTGCGGTCGCGACGGCGCGCCCCAGACAAGCGCAAGGTAGCCACGCTCCATCTCGCCGGTGCGGCCATGATCGGCGAATTGCGCGGCGAGCGCGCGGTGCGCCTGGTCGGTCTTGGCCACCACCATCAGCCCGCTGGTGTCCTTGTCGAGACGGTGAACGATGCCCGGCCGCGCCACGCCGCTGATGCCCGAGAGTGACGTGCCGCAATGCGCGATGAGCGCGTTGACCAGCGTCCCGTCCGGTTGGCCCGCGCCGGGATGCACGACGAGGCCGGCAGGCTTGTCGATGACGATGAGCGCGTCGTCCTCGTAAACCACGTTGAGGGCGATGTCTTCGCCCCGAAGCGTCGTTTCGGCCGCGGGCGGCAGGCAAAGTTCGAAGCTTTCGCCTGGTTTGACCCTATATTTCACGTCCTCTATGGTCGCGCCGCTTGAGGCGACGTGGCCGCTCCGGATCAGAGCCTGCACCCGGGTGCGGCTCAACTGCGGCAGGGTCTCGCTCAAGAAGCGGTCGAGCCGCTGGCCTTCATGGCTCTCGTCCACTTCGGCGCTGAGGGGCTCGGCATCTGGCTGATGTGATTGCGGCATAAGGGTCTTCTAGACGATGGCGGTAACGAGCGAGCCTGACAATACGCCTTTGCCGGGGACGGTATTTACACCGCGCCAGGTGCGCGTGCTCAAGATTGCCGTGATCGTCATGGGCATCCTTTTGGTTGGCGGCTTCGCCTTCGTGATGGCGGCCATCGTCTATCAGGCTTCGAAGCTGGGAGAAAAGACATCCGATGCGCCCCCGCCCGCGGTGGCGGCTCTGTCGGAGCTGGTCATCCCGGCGGACGCGACGATCACCTCGATGGCCCTTGATGGCGACCGGCTGGCCCTCCATCTCCAGACCGAGACGGGACCGGAAATCGCCGTGATCGACGTCACCACCGGCAAGGTGCTGTCCCGCATCGCTCTCAAGGCGCGATAGGCCTCTACAATAGGTTTTGGCGCAATAGGTCTTGATCCTGTTCTCAGGCCCAAGTAATAGCTTTGGTCCTGTCTGGCCCAAACGCCCCGTTCGTCTAGTGGCCTAGGACGCTGGCCTCTCACGCCGGAAACAGGGGTTCGAAACCCCTACGGGGCGCCAACAAAATCAGACACTTAAGCTGCTGGCGTCGGAGATTGCCCAACGGATGCCCAATATGTGGGCCGCGCAAAACGAGACGTTGGGCAAGTGTTGGACACCGGCACTACCCCCACTGCAAAAGCTGGTGACCCCGGCAGGATTCGAACCTGCGACCCTCAGATTAGGAATCTCGTGCTCTCGGGCTCCGAGGCCAAGATCAACTCGGAACTGCGTTTGTTACTGTTAGCGCCTAGGGGATTTTAGCGCGCCTGCAAGCGCACGGCCTGCCAAACGCGATTGCGCTCCGATGTAGTGCTTCTCAGTTGTCCCGAAGCTTGTCTGGCCGAGCAGATCTTTGACGCCTCGCACATTTGCCGGATCTGCAATCGACCACAAATTCCCGGCCGCTAGCCTCCTCACGGTTCATCGTGGCAGTCTGCTGGAGAGGCCAGAACCTTGAATGACACGACGACACATCTTAGGGAGGATGGACGATCCTTTCTCGCAGGCTGGAGTCGTCGGCAGTGACCTATGACCCGGAGCGAGTTCGAGTCTGGCTCGGAAGCTTCAGACAGAAAAACATGGGACTCATCCTCTCGATCCTAGCGGTCTATGCCGCAATCTGCGTGGCGGCCTATTTCGGCAACCGCCAGTTCATGTACTTTCCCGATCCGGCCCGCATCGCCCCGGAGGAGGCTGGCCTGGACGGCGTTGATGAGGTCGAGATCTCAGCCACTGACGGCACCATGCTAGTCGCCTGGCAGACGCCGGCCAAGGACGACAAGCCGACAATCCTCTATTTCCATGGCAATGGTGCCAACGCCCCCGATCGGGCTCCCAGAATCGCAGCCATGGGGCAAGACGGCTTTGGCGTCTTCTACCTGAACAACCGTGGCTATGGCGGCTCCGGCGGGCGGCCGACGGAAGAGAACAACGTTGCCGATGCGATCGCCGCCTACGACTATCTGGTTGAGCAAGGGGTCTCACCGGAGCAAATCGTCGTCTATGGCGAGTCACTCGGCTCGGGCCAAGCGATACGGCTTGCGGCAACGAGGCCGGTGGCCGCGATCGTGCTGGAATCACCACTCACATCGACGGTCGAGGTGGCCCAGACGACGTACTTTTGGCTGCCACTCCGCCTTCTAATCACGGATAAATACGACAACGCGCGCAACATCCGCTTGGTGACGGCACCGGTAGTCGTTCTGCATGGAGAACAGGATAGGGTAATCCCGGTGGAAATGGGTCGGCGCGTCTATCGAGCGGCTAACGAACCGAAGGAGATCGAGTTGTTTCCGAACGGCGGCCATGTCGATTTGTTCGACCATGGCGCTTGGGAGAAAGTGCGCGCCTTTCTGGCTTCACTTAACCCTGCAGCTGGCCATTCAGGCAACTGACTGATGGTTGGTCCCGCGCGTGGTGGGTGTCCGCTTCCGAGGCTAGAGCGGACCTAAATCGTGCTGGTCAAAGAGTCCGCTTCTGACCCAAAGCGGACTCGCTAATCGCCGGTTACAAAGCACCATCCGCGAGCACTATTGCTGGGCCTGTAGGCAGATGGAGTGCGACCAACACATCTGTCTAAGGCAGCAGCTTGAGAGGCGGCCGCACGCGACTGCCAAAGCTCGCTCTCGACCACTACTTAAACAGAACGAGGCCCCGCATAAAGGAAGCCGAGATTATAGCTCCCTCCAAAGTCAGTAGACACGACGTCGATACTCTGGCTATTAGGACCGTTTTGGGCAAACTGTCAGGATGAAGAAGCCAATTCGATTGGTGAGCATCGTCGCGTTCGCCTTGACCGCTGTGTTCTCGTATCAGGCAGTTTCTAAGACAGGCCAGCTCTTCAAAACTCTGCCTTTGGCTCAAGAGACGCTAGATCAGTACCGCTGGACCAATCGGCCGGTCTTATTGTTCGCGCCATCTGAGAGTGACGAAGCATATCGTCTACAGATAAAAATTCTTGAGGCAGACAGGAGTGGCCTTGCCGAAAGGGACATCCTGGTACTCGGTGACATAGGCGACCTCGGGAGCGGCCAACTTCGCGAAACGCTCCAGATTGATGAGTTCGAGATTATTCTGATTGGCAAAGACGGTGGCGTTAAGCTTCGCTCAAAGATGCCGATAAGCCTTGAAGAACTGTTCTCCTTAATTGATGCGATGCCGATGCGGCGTCAGGAAATGCGCGATATGTAGGCCGCCGACATGAAAGACCTTCCAAGGGAGAACGTTCAGTCATACCCTCGCCCACCAGCGCTGGAACCCGTGGAACAGCGCGTTAGCGTGCGTCTCGGAGGCAAAGTCATTGCCGACTCCACCCGAGCGATGCGTGTTCTCGAAACTCATCACGCACCTACCTATTACATCCCACCTGAAGATGTCTCCGCCACGTTGATCCCGGCGTCGGGGAGGAGCCTTTGTGAGTGGAAAGGGACCGCCCAGTATTTCGACGTGATCGCTGGCTCCACGGCCGTTAAACAAGCCGCGTGGAGTTACAATGAGCCGACAGAGCGGTTCGCGCCGATCGCTGGATATCTGGCCTTCTACCCGGGTTTGATGGAGGAATGCCGCATTGGAGACCATCGCGCAGCCCCTCAGCCCGGCGATTTCTATGGCGGCTGGGTGACACCCAACCTCGAAGGAATACCCAAAGGCGCGCGCGGCACCGAGCTTTGGTAGACCTTTTGCGCACTTGAAAACCTCCTGCGCGAGACCAAAGTCTCTAGCGCGCCAAGCGGTACAATTCAGCAGGAGATAGCGTGAAAAAGAGCAAGAAAGTGGTGTGGTGGCTTGTCGGTATAGCAGCCGTGCTGTTGCTCGGCGCGGCTCTGTGGGGACCGATCGTGAGCAACGTCGAACAACCGAAGTACACGGTAGTGGAACGAAGCGCTAATATCGAGATACGCGATTACGCGCCGATGATCGTCGCTGAAGCCGAAGTCAAGGGCGAGCGCCGCGAAGCTATCAACGAGGGCTTTCGCATTATCGCCGACTATATCTTCGGCAATAACACTACCTCAGAGAAAGTGGCGATGACTGCGCCCGTCACACAGCAGAGCAGCGAAAAGATCGCCATGACTGCGCCGGTAACGCAGCAAGGCGACGGTAAGAATTGGCGCGTGCGCTTTATCATGCCGTCCAGTTTCACAATGGAGACGCTGCCTAAGCCAAATAATTCCGCCGTCGAGCTAAAAAAAGTTCCCGTCCAGCGTTTCGCGGTGATTCGTTTTTCGGGGACGGGCGGAAAAGACACTCTTGAGCGCTACACTCAAGAGTTGAATGACTTTCTCGGCACGAGGAACCTGATGCCGCTGTCGTCGCCGACTTACGCTTTTTACAATCCGCCCTGGACGCTACCTTTCCTCCGGCGCAACGAAGTGCAGGTCGAGATTGCTAGATCGTCGTCTTAGGAAGTCTGTCTCCCATGTGCGCGCCCTGCGCAATCCGACGTCAAACTTGAGCGGGTGTCATGCCGAAGGTCGATGCGAGTTTCGAGTTTGACGCGGCCGCGGCCATCGAAGCCGCGGCGGAAAGCATATTGATAACCACCGCCGAACTCGACGCGCCGGGTCCTTCAATCGTTTACGTAAATCCCGCATTCGAGAGGATCACAGGGTGGTCCAGAGCGGAAGTTGTCGGTAAATCACCCAGAATATTGCAAGGCCCTAAGACCGACCATCGAATCTTCGCTGACCTTGAAGAAACTCTTCACTCAGCGGAGATTTGGGAGGGGCGACCTGGGCATCGAACTCGATGTCCGTTAAGTGCCAAAAGCAGACACGAGATGCGGGCGCTTTGACATTAAACTGTCGTGTTCCGCTGCAATGCCGTGGTCGAGATCGAGAAGACCAAGAACCGCAATGGCGGGCTCTTCATGCTGGCGGGCCTGCGCTTTGTCGAAGACGGGCGCCTCGGCTGGACGGCAAACTGGGTCGCGCCCTTCGACGGAACGGCCTCGCGCGCAAAACCTAGCGCCAAGACTGCTCGAATCTTGAGCATTTTGCCCCGGCATTTGGCCAAGGGCTTGCCAATCGTCCCCCCTGTGTTGCCGTCCTGCTCTATCGGGGTGGGATCGATAGGCGTAGGCTTATGTCAGTCTTGCGAATCATTTTTTTGCGGTGCAGCATTCGATTACGAAGGCTGGTCAAGGCGCTAATGCCGCATTTCGGGCCTTCGCACCGGAGAACGGAATTGCGAAATGAGGCGCGAATCCACCTACTTAGTGGCACTCTGCCGCAGGGCGTTTACCTTGCATGAAACTTGCAGGTGCCCATACTCAAGTGCGTGGGACCATCCAGGTCTATGGTGCAATGCACCATTGCCCAGATGCAATTAAGGCAGTTCCAGCCGGTCTAGGGATTTAGGGGAGGTATTCAGGTCCTTCGGGACCCCAGGGAGTGGCGTTAGGTGCAACCTTGAAGAGGGGGCCACAATGCCGACGACTCTTACCCTAGCCGTGATGGCTAGCCTACTCCTTCCGGTGCAAGCGGTGAAGCAGCCGCCCACTGCACCACCGCAGAAGCTCAACGCCGTTCTGTGTCAGTCCGAAGCCCAGGCCATCGCGCTCGCTCAGAGCATGGCTTCCGGCAGGACCGAGACCATCGCCGTCAACCTCGTGAACAAGGCCGCCGGTGCGGAAGTCTGCGGCCGTTACGTTGGTTATGCCGCGGTCGAGATCGAAAAAACCAGAAACCACCATGGTGGTTTGTTCATGCTCGCGGGCCGGCGTTTCGCCGAGGATGATGCGTTCGCCTGGACGGCGAGCTGGGTCAGGCCCTTCGAGGGCGCCAATCTAGAGCGGGGGGCGTGAGCCATGCCAGTACCCATGCCAGCAGCCGTCGTCCTGATCGTCTGCAAAACCTTCGTCGCCGGACCGGCGGACCAAAATGCGGCCTATACCGGCTACGAGAACCGCGAGTGGGCCACGGAGCACTCCATGATGGTGTGCCGGCGCCAGGAGGTTCAGCTTTTCGATCAGTCGGAATCCATGGGCGCGGCGGCCCAGCCGTTCAACCTGCAACGATGCCAAAGATCGGGTATAATGCTCGGCACCCAGTGGGATGCCGGACATCGGGGATCGTCCTATCGGTTCTGGCGCGTGGCGTGTCCCGTGCCGATTGTCGATACCCGGACCGGGGATGTCATCGCCTGGAAGATGCCTGAATGCGGCCACCGGGATACGGTGCGCTGTGAGGTCGACGCGGAGATCTAGGCAAACCTCCTAGGCTCCCGTTTCGGTTGGAGGACTCCTTCAGGGAGGACTTGGCCATGCCACTCTGGTCGAGGATTACGGCCGGGCTCGTGCTCGCCATCACCTTGCTCGGTTTCGTGGGCTTCAAGGCCTATTCCGAGAAGCTCGGTCCGATCATCCAGACCTATGGCACGACCTATTACAACGGCTCGGGCCCGCCGGTCGTGCCGGTGCCGTGCAAGTCCGAAAGCGACATTCGCACGGCCATCGCCCGTGTCCATGCCAAGTTCGATCACTTCGGCGGCGAGCAGCTCGAAGCCTTCGAGCAGCGTGCCGCGCATCTCAAGGGCCTGCCGCCCTTAAGGATCGACACGCTTTACGTCATCACCGAAGACGATCAGCTGCGCGACGGCAAGACGGTGTTGTTCATTGGGCTTAAGTCTAATTGTGTAAGTACCGTCTTCAGCTTCCCGGTGCGGCTCTACCGCGAACTCATCACCGTGTCCGGCGCCGCTTGACGGACCGGTGACCGCCAAAGTCGCAGAGGGTGAGCTGATCTACGCCATTGGCGATATTCATGGCCGGTCAGACCTCTTAGCTGGGTTGCTCGAAGAGATCGAAGCGGATGCCGCGCGGCACGATGCGGCGAAGAAGACACTCGTCTTTGTCGGCGATTATGTGGACCGCGGGCGGGACAGCTGCGGCGTCATCGAGATGCTGCTCAAAGGTCTTCCGCAAGGCTTCTCCGTTCATTTCCTGAAAGGCAATCACGAGGCGCTGCTGCTCGATTTTCTCGACGATGCCCACCGCCTCGACCACTGGCGCATGAACGGTGGAGAAGAGACGATGGTCTCCTATGGGGTCGATGTGCAGCGCCTGAGAGAGACCCAGGCGCGACCCGAGGCTTGGCGCGAGGCCTTTATGGCGGCGCTTCCCACGGCGCATTTCGACTTCCTCCGGCACTTGCGCCTCCAGCTGCCCATGGGCGATTACCTCTTCGTCCATGCGGGTGTGCGGCCCGGCGTGCCGCTCGATGCGCAGGCCGAGAACGACCTCATCTGGATCCGCGACGAATTCCTCGACGCCACCGAGCCCTTCGGCAAGGTGGTGGTGCATGGGCACACGCCCACGCAAGCCCCGGTGATCAGGCCCAACCGCATCGGCATCGACACGGGCGCCGTGTTCAGCGGCCGGCTAACGGCGCTAAGACTCGAGAACGGAAATCAGAGTTTTCTGCAGACGTGAGGGTTATGCCCGCGTTTCGGGAGCGTCGGCCACCAGGCCGCGCAGCCGGCTGGTCAGGCTTCCGCCGCCAGCCTTCTCGGCGTGGCGTTTGGCGCGGCGCGCGGCGAAGCGCTGCGCCAAGCCGTTTTCCTCCGGCTCCTGCGTCTCCTGATCGTCACCGCTGTCGATGTCGTCTTCGATTTCCTCGTGCGGTGCATCGTGGTCTTCGTGCGGGGCTTCGGCATAGTGCTCGGAAGCCTCGGCATAGGCCATCTCGCGCGCCTCGGCCTGCTCAAGCGCAGAGTCCGCATCTGCACCGTTGGCGGCATGAGCGTTTTTGTCCCAGCCGGGTTCCTGAGCGACCTCCGTCTCGGCGATCTCCATCCGCGTATACCCGGTCTCCCCTTGCGGGGCTTCGGCGGCGGGCTGTTGCTGGATCGCCTGGTCTCGCGCGGCGGTGAAGATCTGGCCGGCAAGCCGGGTCAGCTCGCGGCGCAGGAAGGCAAACTCCTCGGCGCTGGTCTTGGCGCGCTCAAGCTCCTCTTGGGTCCGCGACAGCTCCGCGGCAAGGCGCTGGCTTTCGGCAGCAGCTCGGCCATCGGACTTCGAGGACCCGCGCATGGCAGCCGCACTGCCGCTCTCCAGCGACATGCGCAAGCGGTCGATGTCGGCCCGCTGATTGTGCACTGTGGCGCGGGCGATCTTGAGCGCCTCGGACTGCGAAGCCACCGTGTTGCGGAGCTCGGAATTGACGGTCTCAAGGTCGGACAGGGCTTTTTTTGCTGCCTTGAGTTTGGAGTCGAGATCCGGCAGGCGCCGCTTGATGGTCTGCTGGAGGACGCGGTTCTCGTTTTGGCTCTCCTGGAGCTGACTCTTGGTGCCGCCGAGCTCGGTGTTCAGCACCTGAATCTCCACCCGGCGCTTGTTGGCCTCGATCAGCTCGCGGGCGGCCTTTTCCTTGGATTTCTCAAGGGCCACCTCCACCTTGCGGAGCTCGATGGCGAACTCGGCGCGCAGCTGGTCCTTGTCAGCCTGAATGTCGGCGAGCGACATCGGCATCGTCGCCTCGAGCTTTCGCGTGGTGAGCTTGACGGCGCGGTTCCACAGCGGCGGGGCGAGCATGAGGCCGAGCAGGCATCCCAGGAAGAAGCCCAACGCCCCGAACATGAACCACTCGATCATCAAGGCCTGCGATCCCCGAAATTATTGCTGGCGCATCGTCAGACGCGCATCGAGCGAGCCCAAACGCACTTGGCCGCCGACCAACGGGCAACGGCCAAGACCCTTGGCTCTCGCTTCCTTAGCGCCAATCTAGAACGGATTCCAGGTGGGCTGGCGCGTATATTTCAGGTAGCCGATATTTGCGCCCAACCTAAGGCCGACGCCGGAGCGAATTGGCGCCAGAACCAGGTCGTCTCGGGCCAGATAGGTGATCCCGACGCCGCCAATGAAATAGGCGGAACCGTCGACCCCGGCGAATCTGTTGTAAATCTGGCCGGGGCTGCCGAGATTGTAGACTAGGACCATGGTTTTCGAACCTGCCGCACCGAAATCGTAGCCGACGGACGGTCCTTGCCAGAAGACCCGGGTTTCGCCCGCGTCCTTCGTGTAGAGGACGCCTTCGCCATAGCGCAGACCGGCGACGAAGGCGCCGCCCGCTTCCTCGCCCAAGATGTAGCCGTTGGGGCGGCCTGAGCGCTGGAACGCATATTCCACCACTTTGGCGAAGCCGACCGAGACCTTGCCGAAGAACCGATGTCCGGTGCCTTTGATCTCGTCCATGGAGAAGGTGCCCTGATCATTGTCGGGGAGCTTCTCCGAGGCATAGCCTTGGCCGGGCTGGTAAGGCGGTGCCGCGCTGCCATTTTGCGGGTAAGCGCCTGGCGTATAGGGAGTCGGCGCGCCCCCCACGGAGGGCGGGGGCACGGTCTTCGGCTCGGAGTCGTTGAGCATGTCGGCGTACGACTCCGGGGTGATGACCATGGTGTCGTCTTGGGCCGATGCTGGCGATAAAGAGAAACAGTACAAAAAGATCGCCGAAACCACGGCAATCGCGGTGCTGAACAAACGCATGACTATGCCCTCGGGCTCGAAGCCGGCGTGCCCGGCCGGCCGGCGGGGCCAAGAGCCCCACCGCTATGGTTTACTGAAACAGTTACCAAAGGGTGGAAGGGTTACCGGGGCGTTAAGACGGAGCGTCCCCAGGCAACGAAGCTCGGATTGCGCAAGCCATCCTGCGTCTTGCCATACCGGAACCGTGCCCCCGTGGCATCGACGACATGGCCGCCCGCGGCCTCCAGAACGGCCTGTCCGGCAGCGGTGTCCCACTCCATTGTCGGCCCGAGCCGGGGATAGACGTCTGCCTTGCCGCGCGCGATCTCGAGGAATTTGACCGAGGAGCCGGCGCCCGACCGCTCGGCAATATTGAAGCCTTCGAGGAATTTCTCGGTCTCGGGATCGAGATGGGACAGGCTCACGAGCGCTGTCAGGGCCTCGGGGTCGGCGCTGCGCGCATGGAGACGTTTTTGCTCGAGGGCGCCGAGGTCGGCACCGTTTGCATCCGGCGCCATCGTCGCTTCGATGGCCACGCCATCGGCCGTCGTCACGGCGAGAAGCGACCGTGCCGGCGCAAAAACGAGGCCGAAGCGCGGGTACCCTTCTTCGATCAGCGCGACATTCACGGTGAAATCAGAGCGTTTCTTGATGAATTCCTTCGTGCCGTCCAGCGGATCGACCAGGAAGAAGCGCGGGCCAAGCGCTGCGGTCCGGTCGGCGGCGGTTTCCTCGGACACGATGGGAATGTTGGGCGCAAACTCCTTCAGCACGGCGAGAAGGACGATTTCGGCATCGCGGTCGGCTTTGGTGACGGGAGAATCGTCGTCCTTGGTCTCGACCTCCGTGGGCCCGGCGTAGTGCGCCATGATGGCGGCGCCGGCCTTGGCGGCAGCGTCCGTGAGAGCCGAGGCGGCATGGCCCAAGTCGAAATCGGCGGTCTTCTCGGAAACGAGCGCTGTTGTGTGTCTTGGTGCGGACAAGGCAAGATGCTCCAAACAGATAGTGATTCGCGCTTTCGGCCGTGCGCGGTATGGCGAGGATTGCCCCTCCTGTATCAGAAATTTGTGTGAGGGCCACGTCATCTCCGCGTGAGGCTTGCGGAAGCAAAAGGAGCAGCCATGACAGAGCCGACGGCACTCGGCGATCTTGACCTAGCGGCGCTGGTTTCCAGCCGCATTTGTCACGATGTCATCAATCCGGTCTCGGCCATCTCGAATGGCTTGGAGATAATCGGGGAGGAGCAGGACGCCGACATGCGCGAGGCGGCCATGGACCTCATCCGCAAGAGCGCGTTCCAGGCCTCCGCCAAGCTTCAGTTCGCCCGCCTCGCCTTTGGCGCCGCGGGGTCCGCAGGGGCCGAGATCGATCTGCGCGACGCGGAGAAGGTAGCGCGCGATTTCGTGCAAGGAACCGGCAAGCACGAGGTCGTGTGGGAAGGTCCTCCGGTCACGCTGCCGAAGAACAAGGTCAAGCTCCTGCTCAATCTCGTGGCGCTCGGCGTCGTGGCGTTGCCGCGCGGCGGGACCGTGAGTGTCGAAATCACCGGCACGCCGCCCGATGTCGGATTTACGGTTCGCGCAAAGGGCACCGCGGCGCGCCTTAACGACCAGGTGGCGGCTCTGCTGACCGGCGGGAACGGCGGCGAAGTCGATGCCCACTCGATCCAGCCCTACTACGCCCGGCGGGTGGCCACGGCGGCCGGCTTGGCCTTGACCACGACGGTCGAAGGCGAAGAGGTCACCTTCAAGGCTGCCTAATTCCCAGAAATCCGCCGCTTCAGGGCGTAATCTTCTGGTCTGGTCAACGAAGCGTAAACCGAACTCATCACAATCGCCCGGCAAAGCCTGCGGGGTGCTGAGGCGCGAATCGGTCTTTGATTCGCGTCAAAGGTGGGTCATGGACGAATTACTGGAAGAATTTCTGACCGAGACGGTCGAGCGCCTCGATGAGCTCGACGCCAATCTCGTGCGCTTTGTGCTGCCGCGTAGGTGCGGCTTGAGGCGGCGTGCCAGAGAGGAGGACGCATGAAACATTGTTTGGTCGTGGATGACAGCGCTGTCATTCGCAAGGTGGCGAGACGTATTCTCGACGAGCTGAGCTTCTCATCGTCGGAAGCGGAGAATGGTCGCGATGCCCTCGATAAATGCCGTGAGGCCATGCCCGATGCGGTGCTGCTCGACTGGAACATGCCAGTAATGGACGGCATCGCCTTCCTGGTCGCCCTCCGCAGGGAGAGCGGCGGCGATGAGCCCAAAGTCATTTTCTGCACCACCGAGAACGACGTCGAGCACATCACGCGGGCTATCACGGCCGGGGCCAACGAGTACATCATGAAGCCGTTCGATCGTGACATCATCGAAGCCAAGTTTTATGAGGTTGGGCTGATCTAGGCCCGACTTCAAGACGCCGTTTCAGTACTTCTCCGACGTCATGCTGCCCCGTCTCATGGAGCGGCGCCCGACGCAGCGCCGGATCAGGATCTGGTGCGCGGCGTCGTCGACCGGCCAAGAGCCCTATTCGCTGGCCATGCTTTTGTCCGACGCTGGACACAGGCTCGACGGTTGGAACATTGAGGTCGTGGCGACGGACTTCTCCGAGGAAGCGCTGCGTAGGGCGAGGAGCGGATTGTATAGCCAGTTCGAGGTCCAGCGCGGGCTACCCGTCTCCAATCTCGTCAAATATTTCGACAAGGTGGGCACTGGCTGGCAGGTCAAGCAGGGGCTGAGAGATAGAGTTGTCTTCCAGGAGCACAATCTCCTCAACGATTGTCAGAAGCTCGGCCGCTTCGACATCATCTTCTGCCGGAATGTGCTGATCTATTTCAACGAGCGACTAAAAAGCGCCGTGCTGTCGCGTCTCGCAGGGCAGCTGGCGATGGACGGTTATCTGGTGCTCGGCGCCGCGGAGACCACTTCGGGGATGTCGCCCGACTTCATGCCCGTGCCGGAAAACCATCATGGAATCTTTTGTTTGACGCCCGATGCCGCTGCGATGCGGCGCCAGGCCAAACATCTGCACGCCGCGCCGCTGGCCGCCACGGTCACGCGCAGCGCGGAGCCGGTCGCCGTGAGCGATCCAACTGTGCGCGAGGTCAAGCTCCATCAGGCTACGGCGGAGATGCTCGAGGCGCGGGCCCGGGCGCGAGGCATGACGCTCGCGGAGCTGCTGACGGAGTACGCGGTCTCGGAGGCCCAAGCCGGGGAAGAGCGGCCGAGCTCAAGCCAGGCCGGGACTAGGTTTCCGGGGATCTGGCTCTGGCGTCCAAATAGAAATGGCCGGGACAAGCCCGGCCATCAAAACTCTCTGAGATCTGCTGCGAGACGTTAGGCGGCGGCTTCGCCGGTGTCCGCCTCGTCGTCGGGATTGCGCAGCACGTAGCCGCGGCCCCAGACCGTCTCGATATAGTGCTTGCCGCCTGTCGCCGCGGCGAGCTTCTTGCGCAGCTTGCAGATGAAGACGTCGATGATCTTGAGTTCCGGCTCGTCCATGCCCCCGTAGAGATGGTTCAGGAACATCTCCTTGGTAAGGGTGGTGCCCTTCCGCAGGGAGAGCAGCTCGAGCATTTGGTATTCCTTGCCAGTCAAGTGGACGCGCTGGCCGTTCACGTCGACGGTCTTGGTGTCCAGATTAACCTTCAGGCCGCCGGTTTGGATGACGGACTGGGCATGGCCCTTGGAGCGCCGCACGATGGCGTGGATGCGGGCGACAAGCTCATCCTTATGGAAGGGCTTGGTCATGTAGTCGTCAGCGCCGAAGCCCAGGCCCCGGACCTTATCCTCAATCCCGGCCAACCCGGAGAGGATCAGGATCGGGGTCTGCACCTTGCTGACGCGCAAGGTCTTCAAGACCTCGTAACCGCTCATATCCGGAAGGTTCAGGTCGAGGAGGATAATGTCGTAGTCGTAGATCTTGCCGAGATCGACACCCTCTTCGCCCAGATCAGTCTTGTAGACGTTAAAGCCTTCCGACTGCAGCATTAGCTCAATGCTCTGAGCCGTGGCGCTGTCGTCCTCGATCAGAAGAACCCGCATTTTAAATCCCCCGTCTTCTCAGAATCCCTGGTTATCCCCTGACCCAATACGTCGGACGCAGATTGGTTAACTCGAATCAACAAATTAATGGCCAATAGTTAACAAAAGCTAAGCTCAAGGCGAGCGCTAACCACGTCCGCTAACCATCCCTACACCACTGGGGTCTCCGTATCCTTTAAATGCAACCCATATGGTTTACTGAGCCTTAAGGGCTGTCAGCCATGATCGGGGCTTGAGGGGCAGGGGGACCGGTCCTCGAAAAAGGCCTTGGTTCGTTTACGGGTGGGGATTGCTTTTGAGGCGATCGGCCCGGTCAGAGCGTGTCACTGGCATGGTAATTGTATCCCTGAACGGGGACCGAGCAGGCTGAGGGTATTGAGTCATGAAGTCACGCGACGCAGTCATCCGCTTGAAGCGCTTCGAAGTCGACGAGAAGCGCCGCAAGGTTGAAGAGATTGAGGCCATGATCGGTGAGTTCAACACCATGGCCACTGATCTCGATCGGCAGATCGCCATCGAGCAGGAACGCGCCGGCGTTTCCGACGTCAATCATTACGCCTATCCGACCTTCGCCAAGGCGGCCATCCAGAGACGGGACAATCTGGCGGAGTCCGTCGCGGGCCTCGAGGCCAAGCTGGCTATGGCGCGCGGGGAGTTGGACGAAGCGGGTGAGGATCTTAAGAAGATCGAGCTCCTCCAGGAGCGGGACGCCGAGCGGTTGCGGGTCGAGAGCCCGTCGCCAGCGGAGCTGATCGCCGTCGGCGCCCATCGCGCAGCTAGCTAGCCGGACAAATAAGACATCGAAGTCGCTGCCGGGAGCGGCCGTGAGCTGCTCGCGGCCGGCGTCTTAGATGCTATTGTCGGGAAAATCCTGAGTAGCTGCGGAATAGGGCCATGCCGTCTTTTGATATCGTATCCAAGACCGACCTGGAAGAGGTCGACAACGCCCTCGCCAATATGGTGCGCGAGATGAGCCAGCGTTACGACTTCAAGGGGTCGCAGTCCAAAATCGAGCGGAAAGAGGCGGAGATCATCATCCATGCCGATGACGACCTGAAGCTCAAGCAGATGCATGAGCTGTTCCAGGGCCATCTGGCGCGCCGCAAAATCGACGCAGGCGCCATCGACTATAAAACCGTGGAGAAGGCGGCCGGCCAGTCCGTTCGGCAGAAGGCGGTGGTCCGCCAGGGCATCGAGAAGGAGCTGGCCAAGCGCCTCGTCAAAGAGATCAAGGACGGGAAGTTCAAGGTGCAGGCCGCCATCCAGGGCGACGAGCTCAGGGTCACCGGCAAGAAGCGCGATGATCTGCAGGCGGTGATCTCGCACCTGAAGGGGCTTTCAATCGAGCAGCCGCTGCAATACGTGAACTTTCGCGATTGAGGCACGGATGCTTCTAAGGGGACATTGGATACGGAGGCTGGCTGCCATCACGATGGCGCTCGCGGGCATGGGGCTCATGCTCACGGCCTGCGGCGGCGGCGGTGGCTCCACGGGCACCGCAAGCGTGGCCCCGACCGAGAGCGTCGGCGCGGTGCCGGCTTACAATACGAGCCGGATGTCGGTCGCCACGGCCAAGCCGGTCGATGCCTATGTGATGCTCGGCGGCCGCGCTAAAACCTGCTGGTTCAATCCGAGCTCGCCGCTGTTTCCCGACCATGTCTACCGCGCTGATGTTGCCCCGGACGGCGAGAAGGTGAAGATCACCATCCACGACAAGCGCAATCTCGGCCGGGCCGGCAAGCTCGCCTACACGATCGATTTCCACCAGCAAGGTGCGAGCACGATTGTCACCACGAAGAACTTGACCATGACGCCCCAGCAGGCGGCCAAGATGCAGTTCGATATCAATCGCTGGAAGAGCGGTCAGACGAATTGCAGCAAGGAAATGCCGAAAGTGGTGGCGCAGCCCGTCGCGCAATAGCCGACCCCAGACATGCCAATGGCCGGGACGGACCCGGCCATGACGAAGATCTTGGATGAGGAGCCGCGCGATTAGCCGGCGCGATAGTCCTGGATGCGGGTGGCGCGCAGGCCCGGCAGGCCATGCTTGTCGATGGAGCGCTGCCAGCTCAGGAACTCGTCGACCGTGAGCGTATAGCGCTCGCAGGCCTCTTCGAGGCTGATCAGCCCACCGCGTACGGCGGCCACAACCTCGGCCTTACGACGGATGACCCAGCGGTTGGTATCCTTGGGCGGCAGATCGGCGACGGTCAGCGGGCTGCCGTCCGGTCCAATCACATATCTGACACGCGGCCTGTAATGCTCAGTCATCGTACGCAACACTCACAAACTCGAAGAGTTTCAATTCTTTCTGGGGGGAAGCTAGCAGAGGCCCATTTAAGAATTGCCTAAGCTGTCAGGTAAAAGAAGCGGCAAGGAAATAGCCAAAACTTGCTGAATTCACTGAGACTTCGCGTCGGAGACACTAGGTTTTCTGGGCTTTGATGGGCCCAGCGCCGCTTGCGTCCTATGGGCCTCATGCCTATGTTCAGCCCGGACTGAGGATGGCAAAGAAATTGGCGTGAGGCGGTCTTGGACCGTTTATACTGCGCCGCACGCAAGGCCATCGCCGGCCTATCCTTTCAAGACATTCGAGCCACTGCTTTTTGACTTTCGTCACATCATTGAAGCCGAGAATGCTTAACAGTCTGCACCTGCCGGGCCGCCCGGCCGAGACCCGTGTGGTCGTCGCCATGTCTGGGGGCGTCGATTCCTCCGTTGTCGCGGCCCTCCTGGCCTCCGAAGGCTATGACGTGGTCGGCATCACGTTGCAGCTCTACGACCACGGCCAGGCCGTGGGGCGGAAGGGCACGTGCTGCGCGGGCCAGGATATCCAGGATGCGCGCCTTGTGGCGGAGCGGCTTGGCATTCCCCATTACGTCCTCGACTACGAGGCCCGCTTCAAGCAGGCGGTGATGGGCGAATTCGCCGATAGCTATCTCAACGGCGAAACGCCGGTGCCGTGCGTCGCCTGCAATCAGAAAATCAAGTTCCACGATCTCTTGGAGACGGCCGAGGGCCTTGGCGCCGCGGCGCTCGCCACCGGACACTACGTGAAGAGCTTGCCCGGCAGGGCAGGGTGGGAGCTTCACCGCGCCCAGGACAAGGAGCGCGACCAGAGCTATTTCCTGTTCGCCACCACGCCGAAGCAGCTTTCGTTCTTGCGCTTTCCCTTGGGCGACCGCCCGAAGGAAGAGACCCGCAAGCTTGCGCGCGCCTTTGGGCTCACGGTCGCCGAGAAGTCGGACAGTCAGGATATCTGTTTCGTGCCGACGGGACGCTACACGCAAGTGATCGAGCGTCTGCGGCCCGGCGCTGCGGAGCCGGGCACGATCGTCCACGTGGACGGGCGGGTGCTCGGCCGCCATAGCGGCATCATCAATTACACGATCGGTCAGCGGCGGGGCATTGGCGTGGCCGCGCCGGAGCCGCTTTACGTGATCGCGCTCGATGCGGCGCGCCGCGAGGTGGTAGTCGGCCCGCGGGAGGCCTTGCGCGCCCGCACGCTCACTTTGCGCGACGTGAACTGGCTCGGCGACGAGGCCTTTGAGGCCGCCGCAGGCCAGGGTGTCGAGGTGCTGGCGCGGATCCGTTCGACGGGTCCCTTGCAGCCGGCGACGGTCAGCCTGGTTGATGATACAGTGACGGTCGAGCTCGCCGAGGGCGAGGAGGGCGTGTCCCCAGGACAGGCCTGTGTGTTTTATGCCGCGACAGGCGGCGGGGAGCGGCTTCTCGGTGGCGGATGGATCAAGTCCGCCGAAAGAGGAGCCTGGATGGCCAGAGATGATTTTGCGGCGCCTTTAGAGCAGCGGCCCGCCGAGGCGTTTTTGGCTGGGTCACGTTAAGGCCGCGAAGCGAACAAGCGGTCTTCAGCCTCGGGGAGGGTACAGCGTTGCCTTCGAAAGTTCATGTGATGGATTCGGACAGCGTGCGTCATGCGTATCGCCGCTGGGCACCGGTCTACGACTACACCTTCGGCCAGGTGGCCGAAGCGGGGCGCAAGCATGCCGTCGAGATCATCAATAAGCGGAAGGGCCGCGTGTTGGAGGTTGGTGTCGGCACTGGCCTGTCGCTGCCTTGCTATGGCGCGCATCTGACCGTCACCGGGATCGATCTGTCGCCGGAGATGCTGGAAAAGGCGCAAGAGAAAGTCACGCGCAAGAAGCTCAGCCATGTCGACGGCCTGCACGAGATGGATGCGGGCGCGCTCGCCTTCGCCGATGAGAGCTTCGACACGGTCGTCGCCATGTATGTGCTGACCGTGGTGCCGGATCCGGACAAGGTGATGCGCGAGCTGGAGCGCGTCTGCGCGCCGGGCGGCGAGGTGATTTTGGTGAATCATTTCAGCCAGGAAGAGGGCGTGCGCGGGTTTGTCGAACAGAAGATGGCGCCGTTCGCCGATCTTCTCGGCTGGCACGCGGTGTTCGAGATCGACCGGGTCCTGATCTGTGACGATCTTCGTCTCGCCGAGCGCCGTTCGCTGCGGCCATTCGGCCTGTTCACCATGCTCCGCTTCATCAAGGAGCCGGGCTTCGGCATGGCGCCCCAAGCCGCCCGCGAGATGCTCTCACGGGCCAAGGACCGGACCAGCCTCGGCGCACGCCGGGTGGAGCCCTTGCGGGTCCGCATCAAGTGGTCGGTCGGCCGCGGTCTCGTCCATGCGCGGCGTTTGCTTGACAGTAATTACTGGCGGTCTCTATATCGCCGACTTCAAAGCCAATTGGCCGAATAGCGCCACGCCGCCGCGCGGACTTATATAAAGGGCAGGGCGACAGGCTTGGCGCGATGGTCTTGGGGCGGAGTAGCTCAGCCGGTTAGAGCAGCGGAATCATAATCCGCGTGTCGGGGGTTCGAGTCCCTCCTCCGCTACCAATAAAATCAATGACTTAGGCCAAATCCGCAAAGAGGCGATTGGTGTGGAGGCAATGTATCAGGCAATGTGAGGCCGGTTATTGAAACTGAGAAGGTAGCGCTGCGCGGTGGGCATTTCAGCGGCTGCGTGTCTTTCAGATCCCAACGACCCCTATAATGAACGAAGAGGTGCGGTCGGGGGAATAACAAACAAGCCCGTGGCCCCCGCTAACAAAGCAACTTGAGGGCCTGGCATGACAGATGAGTTGTCGCGGCAAGAAGGTCTCCAAAAGCTCCGCCACATTCTCGCGTCCGGCAACCCTGATCTGACTACGATGATCGAGGCGGGCCCGACCGTGCGCGATCGCTTCCAACCAATTTTTCAAGCTGAGAACCTGCCAAAACTTTCGAGGGACGATTTCCTCAATTTCCTAAACTTCAAAAACAATCGGCGATCAAGGACCCATTCTCGTGGAGCACGAATGCCTTGCCGTTCGGGCTTGGACGGAGCCTCGAGGTAAAGTCAGATAAATCTCTGAGAAGAAGATCGAACGCGACGAGTCGGGTTTGTCCGGACGCTTGATGGCGCCACTTTTGGGATACGGTCAGCCCGGCATCTTTGGTGATGAAGAAATAGTAGGGCGAGGTCCAATGAGTCTTTTCAAGGTCCGCGCCGGTATAGAACGGTCGGCGGCGGGGATCGTACGTCCGTGCGTCTTCGGGTAACGGCTCTTCCGAGTAAAGGTCTAGATCGCCGGTCCAGCGAACGACGTAACCGGCTTCCGATCCTACGTCGGCCCAGACAAGGCGATTGTACCATTCGTAATCATCGCCGCCGCGCAGGTCACGGAACAGGAGATATTCCAAGCCATCGTCCCGAACGAGCATCATCGAGGTGATCTGGCGATGTTGGTCGAGGAGCGGGATGTACAGGGCGTTCAAACGTTGCAGGTCCGTGCGGCCGTCGTAGTCGAGCAGGCCGGCCTCCCATCACGCTCGAGAGCTGTTCAGAAATTCTTCGATCGAACCAAAAAAGTGGCCCATTTCGGCGTCGACCTGATCCGCGGTTTGCTCGATGTAGCGCTGCGAAAAGTCGCGAATGGTTCGCCGGGCTCCTAGATCCACGACGACCAGAATCGAAGCGGATATCAAAAAGACGATCGCCAACAGCATGAGCAACAATGCACTGCGGGTGGTGATCGATCTTTGGGGGGTCATGTCCGTCGATCCTGTGACCAGTGCGCTTTGCGTCAATCGCTCGCGCTGGAAGAAGCTGCGAGCGGATCTCGAAGCAAAATCCTCTTTGCGTGCGCCGCTAATCCGGCACGCCGTCTGTGGTTGGAACCACCACGGCAAACATGTCGGCGAGCGCCGACAGGCTCGCATCCTGCAATTGCTGCGCGGGCATATCTGCGCCGGTCGCGGGGTTGGGGATCGCGCGCGTCGCCGTGGCGCTGGCGACAACCGTGTTGCCGTAACCGTGGTTGAACGAGGCGCGCGTGGTCGAGTTCACGCACATATGAGTCATGAAGCCGATATAGACGACGTTCTCGACGCCGCGCTTCTTGAGTTCCGCGTCGAGTTCCGTCTGCTCGAAGGCGGAGGGGAACCTTTTGACGATGACCGGCTCGCCGTCGATCGGCGCCACAAACTCGGCGATCTGACCGATCGGCGCGGTGACGTCGTAGGGCGTGCCGGCGCCCGCGTCGTGCATGACGTGGATCACGGGGCGCCCGGCCTGGCGGAACCGCTTCAGGAGCGCGGCGGCTTCCTGCAATGCCGGCTCGACATTCTCCAGCTGCATGACACCTTCGCGATAGGTCTGCTGGCAATCGATCAGCACCAGCGCGCTTTTGGAGATCGGCGCAGGGTCAGGGTCCATGCCTGTCAGCGTGCGCAGCGTGGGATTGGTCATGCGGATGTCTCCTCCAACTTGCTATAGCCCGCGCTCGATCTCCCGCAGCAGCCGGTAGCGCAGCCGCCCCGTATTGCCCTTGAGCGCGATCACGAAGCGCACCCGCCCGTGTTTGGCGGTTTGGGCGTAGCCCGCCAGCGTGCGCACGCCGCTCAGCGTGCCGGTCTTGTATTTGGAGTTGCGGCCCTTGAGCAGGTCGGCGTGGGGCTCGAAGAGGTGGAGCAGCTTCGCGAGCCCGCGGGCTGTGAAGCTGGTGCCGCGGCTGATGCCGGAGCCCTCCTCCAGGTGGATGGACTCTTCAAGGCCGTGCAGCGCGAGCATCCCGTTCGCGACCTTTAGGGATTTCTCCAAGCTGACGGACCCGCCCAGGGTGCTGCCGACCTCCAGGAAGACTTGGTTGGCGATGTAGTTGTTCGAGCCCAGCAGCATCTGGGTCAGCACTTCGGACAGCGCGCGCGATTGCTTGTGCACGTACACGGGCGTCAAGCCCTCCGGCAAGGGTCCGACAGTGATCTCGCCCTTCACGCTGCCGCCGGCTTGATCGATGAACGCGGCGAGCAGCTCGCCGGCATAGAGCAGGCTCACTTCGGGGTCCTGGGCCAGGCTGATGCGGCTGCGGCCCTTGGGTCCCCGCGTCCGGAACTGGCTGATCGCCAGTGGCGTGATCGGCGTCTGTTTCTCGGCCGAGCGCACGCTGTTGCCGCTGCGCACGGCGTGGATGGTGTTGAAATTCACCGCGAGGGCCGAGTTCAGCGCGTCGTAGGCCTCGTTGGTGTCCTCGATACCCGGAATTGTGAGATCGGCGGGGTAATAGCTCGCATCGAGCACGATGCCGGTGATCGGCTCCTTGCCGATCGCTGCGACCAGCTCCGGCGCGAGCAGTGCCAGCTCCTCCGAGATCAAAAAAGGATCGCCGCCCCCGCGCACATACAACATCCGGTCCTTGTCCAGGTAGAAGCGGGTCTGGAAGCGGTAATCCGGCCCCAGCACTTCCATGGCCAGCCAGGCGGTCACGATCTTGGTGACGGACGCCGGGACGAACGGCTTATCGGCATTCTGGGCGATCAGCACGTCGCCCTGTTCGTCCATCACAAATACGAGGCCCGAGGGTGCAAGCGCCGCCACGCGATCCTTGGCGCCGGCCAGGACTTGGGTGGGCAAGACTGTGGCGGGCAAGACTGCAGGCAGCAGGAGCAGGGCGAGGATAAGCGGGCGAAACAACATGGCGTCTCCAGGCGTTTCTCTTACAGGCTTAAGGATGGGACCGGCAATCCATCCCTGAATTTCGGTAGAAAACCATGGGGCGCGCCCTGCCGCACTGAGGGCAAAAAGGCGTGCTAGCTGCGCTCCAACGCCAATTTGGTGGATCCGTCCACCGATCTGCTCAGGAGGATCATAAGATGCATTATTCCGTCTCGATTGTCGCCGCAGCGGCCATGTCCTTTGGGGTCACTTCCTTTGAGGCCCATGCGCAAGAGGTGAAGCCCGTCGAGGGCGCGGTCAAAGGTACGGCCACCACCGGCAAGGGCGTGGTCAAGGGCGCTGGTGAGGTCGGCAGCGGCGCGGTGGGCGGCACCGTGGAGGCCGGCAAGGGCGTGGCCAAAGGCGCCGGCGAAGTCGGCGGCGGTGTCGTCGAAGGCGTTCAGGACATCGGTGAGGGCGTAAGCGAAGGCCCGGTCGGTGCCGTCAAAGGGATCGGCAAGGGCACCGTCGCGGTCGGCAAGGGTGTTGTCGGCGGCACGGTCGAAACCGGCAAGGGCGTCGCGAAGGGCGCCGGCACGGTGGGCAAGGGCGTGGTGAAAGGCGGCGGCACCGTCCTCAAGGAAACCGGCAAGGGTGTCGGTTGCGTCGTGACCCTCGGCAATAAGTGCTGATGGCCTCGCGCCCTTATTGTTTTTGCATGAGCTCGATGTTGGGACGCGGCGTGGTCGCCGTTTCCGCGGGCTACACGGGATAGACAACCTCCGGCATCTTCCCGGTCAGCGCGTTGAGGAAGGCGGTGATCTTCTATACCTCATCGTCGTTCGATTCCTGACCGAGTTGCGCGCTGCCCATGATCGCTACGGCCTGGTTCAGATCCCACACCTTGCCTGAATGGAAATAGGGCGCGGTCAGCGCGATGTTGCGCAAGGGTGATGCGCGGAACACGTACTCGTCAGTCGCGGTCTTGGTCACGGCGAAGCGGCCCTTGTCGGTCGTCGGCAAGATATCCGCGCCCGGCCTCTCGACGACGCCGAACGGGTAATAGCCGTGGCCGCCGACATTCACGCCGTTGTGGCACGCGGCGCAGCCCTTCCCCATAAAGAGCGCCAAGCCTTCCTTCTGATCGGCTGTCAGGGCGTTTTCATCGCCGTTGAGATAGGCGTCGAACGGCGCCGGCGTAATCAAGGTCGCCTCATAGGCCTCGATGGCCTTGGCCATATTGTCAAAGGTCACGGGGTCCGCTTCGCCTGGGAAGGCCTGCTCGAACCATTCGCTATATTAGGGCATGCTCTTGAGGGTTATCACGACGGCGTCGGGCGTATTGGCCATCTCCACGCCGGCTTGGACGGGTCCCTTCGCTTGCGCCTTCAGATCCTCGGCGCGGCCGTCCCAAAATTGGGCTTGGTTGAGCACGGAGTTTAGGACCGTCGGCGCGTTGCGCGGGCCCCTCTGCCAGCCGTGACCGATCGAGGTCTCGAGATTGTCATCGCCCCCGGTTCCCAGATTGTGACATGAGTTGCAGCTGAACACGCCCGATGCGGACAGCCTCGGGTCGAGAACAGGGCCTCGCCGAGCTCGATCTTTTGCGGCGTGATTTTGTTGTCTTTCACGCTCGGGATGGTCGACGGCAGCGGTTTGAACAAGGCTGATGCCTGATCATGCAACTCGTCCGCGGCGGCTACTGAGCTCACCAAAGTCGAAATCGAAATTGCTGCCAATACCCGTGCCATGTTTCGCTCCGTTCAATCCAACGTGCGAATTGTAGGAGGCGCCGGCACGGGAACGTTGAGACGCATCAAATTGCGTTGGCACTTCTCGCTTCCAAACTATCCCGGGTTCAAACTTTTGCCGCGTTTGTGTGCCACATATTTCGGCAACTAGAGGACGCCACTGATTCCATGACCAAACTGACTTCAATGACTTCTCGTCTGTCTCATCGCTCTGTCGGCCGCCGGCTGCGCCGTGGAGGTGCCCATGAAGGCCTTCCGCATGGCACCGCCCGACGCGGCCCTCAAGGACGACGCGCGCCCGCGCCAGGACGTGAATCACCTCTCCGTCGACTAGCGGTTCGCGGCTTGGATCTGCCGAGACTGCGTTCTGGTGTGACTGCGTTCTGTCCAGAGAGCCCCCGTCTAGCGCTCGATCTTGCTGATCTTCGAGCCTTCGAGGGACAAATTGTACATCAGGCCCTTCTGATCGAGGATGAAGCCGATTACCGGTTGGGTGACCTTGTCGGTGTCGATCGAGCCGCCGACGCCGACGGTGATGATGGCGACCGATGCGTCCACGCCGACCTTCCAGCCTGCCAGCCTGTGAAACTGATCCAGGGCTTCCTTGGTCATGAACATGATGATGACGGCCCGCTCTTGGGCGCCGAGCTGAAAGCCGAAAGAGGCCGAGATCATATTGTAGTACCCGGAGGGCCGCTGATTGACGATCAAGATCCCTTCGCCATATTCCCCACCCACGCCAAATCCGGCCTTGATCACGGACGGAAAGACCAGGATCCCGACAGCCTTGTTGGCCAGCTCCCTGGCGCCGCTGATTTGACGGACAAAGCTGTGAAGCGTCTCGTTCGCGTCGCGCTCAATTTCCGCCCCGGAGGCCGCGAGGACGGCGGATGTTGGCGCGAGCAGCGTGCCGGCGAAGAGGGCGATGGCAAGCAGGTGGGCGATTGAGGCTTTCATGTGCGCAGATCCTCTTGAAGAGTTCCCCCGAACCCTTTTGCCCCTAGACCGACATTATGGCGGCGGCGGGGCTTACCCGAAAACGCTGTTCAGCGCGCGATGCCGGTGAGGAAGATGAAGCCGGAATAGCCGCTGCGAATCTCGCGCTCGACGATGCCGATCTGCTGGGCCTGGACCTGATCGGCGTGCGCGGCGAAGACGGTTTGGATCGAGTTCGGTGACAGGCGAAGCACCGGGAAGGGCCGGTCGGCCACCACGTAGACCGCGGAGTGCACAAGGAAGGCGGCGATGAGGGCGCCGCCCGGTTTCACGCACCGGGCGAAGGCGACGCAGGCCGCTTCGAACTCATCCTGGCGCTCGGTGATCGATTCGGCGCAGAAAAACATCGTCGCCGCATCCCACCGCCGTTCGGGAAGCTCGAACACCGAGCCTTGCTCGATCTTGGCTTTGTTGCGGAGCTTCAATATCAATCGTCGGAGGATCTTGCCGCCGCCGAGGCTCGTGAAGGGAACGCCTTCGGCGTCCTAGGCCACGTCGCTTTCGAGCTTCCCCTTGATGCGATGGGGATGGGTGAAGACCTCGAAGCCGTCTTTCCGCGCGATCGCGGCCAGCGTCATGCCACACGCGTCCGCCATGCGCACGGCAAGGGCCGTTGGGGCGGACACCGCCGCAATGATGGGCGCACCGATGGCGGCGGATTTCTGCACCATCTCCACCGAGACGCGGCTCGTCAGCACGACGAGCCCCTGTTCGGCGGTCGCGCCATCGCGTGCCAGCGCGCCGGCCAGCTTGTCGAGCGCGTTGTGACGGCCGACATCCTCGCGCACCGCCACCAGGTTTCGCGTCGGGTCCCAGAAGCCCGCGGCATGCACGGCGCGGGTTTCACGATTGAGCGCCTGTTGCGGAAACAGTGAGTTCACAGCCGTCATGATCTGGCTTGGCGTCAGCACCTGGCCCTCGCCGACCTGCGGCGGCGGGCGCATGGCCTCGATGAGGCTCTCGATGCCGCAAAGGCCGCAGCCCGTGGGGCCGGCCATCTTGCGCCGGCGCCCCAGAAACTCGGCGGCGTCTTTCGCCTTGAGCCAGACGCGAAGCTCGATGCCCATGTCTTCCTCGACGACCTCGATGCTCTCAATGGCGTCGAGGGAGGAGACGACGCCTTCGGTCAGAGCAAAGCCGACGGCGAAATCCTCGACATCTTGTGGCGTCGCCATCATCACCGCATAGGACGCAGTGTTGAAGGTGAAGGCGACCGCCGTCTCCTCGGGAATCGCGCGTGTTCCCTCGGTCACGCCCGTGGCGCGCCAGATGGCACTGGGAACACGTTGGACAGGTGGCGGCATTGAGCTGGCTCCGTCTATGGCGCCTCGCGCCGGGACTGAGAATCACCTTCTAAATAGGTCAAGCGGGCGGCCTCTGCCACCCGGATTCCCCGCGCCGAAACCCGCGAAAACCAAGGGGAACCGAGGCCCCACGGTATTCCTGCAACAGAAAAGGTATAATTGGAGCCTTGACCGTACGCGAGTTGCCGGCCGGGTTGCTGCCCACGCGCCGGCTTTTAAAAACAGCGGCGGCAAATAGGGAGGACTACGAAATGGCTGCAGCCATGGCGCATAAAGATCAGTCGAGTGTCTGGTGGGTATTCCTGCTCGAAGGCATCGCGGCAATCATCTTCGGCATACTGCTAATTACGAACCCTGGGTCGACCTTGGTCGCGCTGGTTATTTTCCTCGGGTTCTACTGGCTGTTCGTTGGTGTGCTCGAGCTGGTGCGCGTCTTTGTCGACGACTCCGTGCCTTGGTATTGGTCGTTGCTGATCGGCGTTCTGGGCATCATCGCCGGTATCATTGTGCTGAGACACCCGCTCTTCGCGGCCGTCGTGCTGCCGACCGCGATTGTGGTGTGGCTCGGCGTGCTTGGCCTCGTGATCGGTGTGTTCGCCATGATCGGCGGTTTCACCGGCGGCGGCGTGGGCTCCTTTATCTTCGGCCTCGTCAACTTCATCATCGGCCTGATCTTGCTTGGCTCGCCGATGATGGCCGCGCTTGCGGTGCCGTTGGTGTTCGGCATTCTCCTGCTCGTCCAGGGTGTGATCCTGATTATTTGGGCGTTCCGCGTCCGACGCTAAGCTGCCGGGGAGGGTCGCTTGCCTGAGGCTCGCGACCCTCTCTCCACTCGACAAGTCGCGTCTCAGACTCCTTCTAGGAGGACATCGAGATCGAGCGACGAATGCTGTCCGATGTCGCCGCTGTAGGTGCGGAGAAATTCGTCGGCGGCCGCGCGGCCTTGATCGCGCAGCATGCAGAGAAATTGCCATTCCGCGTTGAGCTTCGACGAGTGTCCGAGCTTCAACAAAACATCGCTCGATATGCGGTGCATGCGCATGCTGGCCCAGCGTGCCCCTTCGCTGTCTCCCGGATCTGAGACCTGCCGGAGAAGCGCGATCATGCGCAGCTCTTTCAAGAGAACACTATTGAACGAAATCTCATTGAGCCGGTTCAGGATGTTGCGGGCTGAGCGGGGCGTGCCCTTCCGCTCGATGGGATTGATTTGAACGAGGATCGTGTCTTTGGATCGGCATTCGCGGATGAGCGGCGTGATTGTCGGGTTGCCCGAATACCCGCCGTCCCAATAGCTCTCGCCGTCGATCTCTACGGCTTGAAACATGGTGGGAAGGCAGGCGGACGCAAGCAATGCATCCGGCGTCAAATCGTTGTTGCGAAAAATATGCGCGCGGCCGGTTCGGACGCTCGTGGCGGTCACGAAGAGCTTTATCGGACTGCGCGACAAATGCTCGAAGTCGATGCATTGATCGAGGATGTCGCGCAAGGGATTGTGGTCGTGAGGATTGAGCTCGTAAGTGGAGACCAGTCGCGACATGATATCCATGACGACGAACGCGGGCGAATAGTCGAGCGTCCAATTTCCGAATAGGATGTCGAGTGGACCCCGTTGGAATGGGCTGAGCCTCGCCGCGTCCGAGACCTTTCGCCAGAATGTTTCGAGAGCGGTGCGTGCTCGGGATGCGCCGCTCCTCGCCATGCCGTCCGCAAGAATTGCGGCGTTCATGGCGCCGGCCGAGGTTCCGGAGATACCTTCGATGGTGAATTTCGTTTCTTCGAGAAGCCGGTCCAAGACGCCCCAGGTAAAGGCCCCGTGCGACCCGCCACCTTGCAGCGCGAGATCGATAAGGGTCGGCTCGCTGTCGGTCATCGTCTCATCCTGCTCAACGCTCGTCCGCAATCTGTTCGCCGTCGACGACGACGCGCTCAGGGGACAGCAGTTCGAGCTGCCCGTCGGCGCCGATCGCCAAAGTGTGGATGTAGAACGCCGTCGGCTTCTCGTTGGTCACTTCCATGACGGGAGAGGGCGCGGAGATGATCGGCAGCCCCGCGCACTCACCGATCCAATCGATATGCCGGTGTCCGTGTATCAGGATCGCACGCCCCTGCAGCGGTTTGAGGCTGCGGATAAACCAATTGCCGTTGATCAGCGCGGTGCCAATGCGCTCCGACAGCGCCTTCGCCGCCCAGGGATACTCGATCACATGGTGATGCAGGGCGATGATCCAGCTGGCCTTTGGATAGGCTTCGCAGGCGATCTTGATCCCGCGCAGCTGTGCCGCCGAAACCATCCCGAGCGCGTTCGTGAACGAGAAATGCGTGTCCGCATTGGAGTTCAGGAGAATGATGCCGAGACCGTCCTTGCGCGCGGGCGGGACGACCATGGGGTAGGCTTTGGCCCAGAGTTGCGAGAGTGCGTTTGAGAATTGCGGCCGCGCCACGTCGGCGAAGCGCTTGATCTCGGCCAAATGCGGCTTCAGCAGGTCTTGGAGTGTGCCGCCCAGGCGCCCGGCGTCGAGGTCGACGACCTGGACCCGCGGGCCCTGCACGGCGTTCATTGCGGATAGCGACCGGATCTGGCGCAGGCGCCGGTCGGGGCTTGTCGGCAAATCCATGCGCGCCGGATTGGCGCGGTCGATGATGTTGAGATCGTGATTGCCCGGCAGCATTAGAACGCGGCCCGCGAGTTTGGGATGCGCGTCCAAGATTTCGAAGAATGCAGCCCACTCGGTGGAGATGCCGGCATCGGTCATGTCCCCGGTGATGAGCACGACGTCCAACGCCTCCTTGGCGTCGATCTTCTCCAGCTGCGCCATCAATTTCTTGAGCCGCTCGTTCCCTCGTGGGCCCGACCGCCCACTCTCGATGCGGAACCCGTAGCGCCCGCCCACGATATGGATGTCCGACAGATGGACCACGCGCCATTGCGGCCCCTTGGTCTTGCCCGCATAGAAAGTTTCGAGGCTTTTCGGCTGCGCCATGGTGGCGTCGGCCACGCCCCAGACGAGCGCGGCGGCCGCGAAATATCCGGCGACAAGGACGACGCTGTTGGCCAGCGCCACGGGAACAAGATCGCGCCAGCTGCTGATTTCGGAGATGTGGCCGACCAGATGCGCCGCGGGCCACACCTGCCACAGCACGAGGAGAGCGAGACCCGCCACGATGACCCCCGCGACGGCGGCGCAGGCCGCGCGCAAGCGTGCGCGCGTGGCCTCGCCGACCGTCTTGGCAAAAAGCTTCTCGGTGAAGTGGCGCAGCACTTCGCGCACGGCGGCGTAGCCGGGCTCGACCACGATGGAGTTCAAGGCCCAGAAGTTCTTCTCGATCATGCGGAACAGGCTGCGCCAGCCGAACCAGCCGAATGCGATGACGGCGAGAAAGAGGAGCGCCGACCACACGCCGATAAGGGCAGATGTGAATTTGTTGGCGACGATGCCGAGCCAGGAGGTGATCACCAGCGGCGCAAGTCCGAGCAACAAACCCGGGACGACAAGAAGCAGGACCCAGGCTACGATCAGCTTCGGCAGGCTGATCTCGACCAGAAGGCTGCCCGCGAGCGACAGCATAGAACGGCGCTTGGTGCTCGAGGCATCGTCCTCGATATCCCCTGTGCGCGGATCGACGATCTGCGTGAGGCTTGCTTCCTTCACCTGACGTTTGTGCGCCATCAGACCGGACTAGTCCTTATCGATGGTTTTCGGTGCGTTGCCCGACAGCAGCTCCGCGATCCATCGGCTCGATGGATACTGCGCGCAGATCTGGATGATGACGATGAGGATGGGCACGCCGATGAATGCGCCGGGAATGCCCCATAAGAATCCCCAGAAGAACACCGCGAACACCACGGCAAACGGTGAGATGGACAGCGCCGCCCCGGCAACGAGAGGCTCCAAATAGTTGCCGATCAAGAACTGGATTACCGCCAAGCCTGCGAAAACGATGATGATGGCCTGCCACGTGTCCAGCTGCGCCATGGCGAAGAGGCCGGGAAGAAGGGTGGCGATGAACGAGCCGATGAAGGGAATGTAGTTCAGCGCAAAGGCCAAAAGGCCCCAAGCGGGTGCGGGCTCAACACCGGCAAGGCTCGCGAAGCCCCAAACGGCGAGACCGGTGAGAATGCTGAGCTGCGTGCGAACGATCATATATTTGCGAAACTTCGCGGCGATCTCCGTTGCGGCTTTGATCAGCTTGCCGGCGCTGTCTTTCTTGCCGAGTTCGGCAAGACGCTGCTTGAACTCCTCGGTCTCGAGAAGCGCCAGCATTAGAAAGACAAAGACGAGGATTCCGAAGCCGGCGAGCAAGTTGAGACGGCGCGCCACTTCCTGGAACATCCGGATAAGCCACGCCACGTCGAACGTGTCGGCCAAAGTGCCGGCGACGAAAATTCCATGCTGCTCGAGCCAATCCGTGCCTTGCACATACAAAGTTTGGAATCTCTGGATGTTGCTGACGAGCCAGTTGGCGATGGCACTTAAGGCCCAGGCGATCATCGAGGCGAACGCCAAGAAGACGACGATCGTTACGGCGAGCGTAACGAAGAGCGCCAGGGCTCTCGGTAAACGATCCTGAAGAGCCCGATGCATGGGCCAGACCAGCGCCAGGATAAAGAGGCCGAAGGTCAGCGGCGCGAAGATCGAGCTTGCGAGATAGAGCGCTATGACGACGAGAATCGCCGTGCACATAGCGAGCATACTTAAAGTTGTGCGGTCCGCCGCAGGCATTAGCGTCCCCACCGTTAATTCGTGTTTTCAGCGGCTTATTCGCCGGCGTCCAGCTTCGCCGATGGCGGCGGTCTGCGCCATAGCTTTTCTCCGGCGTCGATCCGCTGCGGAAAGCCGCCATTTGCGATAGGGTGAGATGTTCAATGGGAGCTGGCCAATGAGCCTGACCAAGGGCATTACGCTAAAGCAGGCCGCGGCCTCTGCCCTCGCCATGGCCGCGATCGTCTTTCATGTTGCGGTGGCCGCGGCCGCGGGCGGCAACGAGCCCGCGCCGTGCACCGAGGACGCCATGATCGTGTTCGATGCGTCAGGGTCCATGGCGGGTAATATGAACCAGGGGATCGCAACGACGCTCCCGCGCATCAACGAGGTGCGCAAGGCGCTCGGCCGTGTGCTCCCCGGCGTCACGCGGTTTCGGCGCGTGGGGCTCATCACCTACGGGCCCGGGCCTTATCAGCAATGCAATGTCGAGCTCAATCTGCGGCCCCTACCGGATGCGGCGCGCCGCATCATGCACGACGTGAATCTGCTCAATCCCGCCGGCAAGACGCCGCTGTCGGAGGCCGTGGAGCAAGCGGCGGAGGTTCTGGACTTTCGCACCGAGCCCGGCGTCGTCATCGTGCTCACCGATGGGGAGGAGACCTGCGGCGGCACGCCCTGCGCGCTCGGCAAGAGACTTCATGCTGAAGGCGCCGATCTCACCGTGCATGTCATCGGCTTCCAGATGAAGAACTTCCTGTGGACGGGCGAACAGAGCCTCCTCGATGTCAGGTGTCTGGCCGAAGAGACCGGCGGTCTCTACATCACCGCGGTGGACCAGGAAGAACTCGTCCAGGCGTTCGAGAAGACGCTCGGCTGCCCCATGATGTCGCATTGGGACAAGGGCTGAACACGCCCTCCAGGGGCAATAAAACTTGCGCGAAGTCCGGAGTTCTCGGCTATGGTCCGGCCATGAGGGGGCTCCCACAAACCGTGCGGTTTGGCGCCTTGGCGCTGATCGCGCTTCTCGCCGGACCGGCGATGGCTGTAGCGGCCGATGAGACGCCGACGCC
Source organism: uncultured Alphaproteobacteria bacterium (assembly GCA_963825655.1). Classification (GTDB taxonomy): domain Bacteria; phylum Pseudomonadota; class Alphaproteobacteria; order Rhizobiales; family Methyloligellaceae; genus Methyloceanibacter. The sequence continues at coordinate 10,426 of CAWGTS010000004.1, read as the reverse complement.
CTGCACCGAAGACGCCATGATCGTCTTCGATGCGTCCGGCTCCATGGCCGGCAGTCTGGCCGAAGGCATCGGGGCCAAGGTCCGGCGCATCGATGAGGTGCGCAAAGCGCTGGCGCAGGCTTTGCCGCGCGTTATGCATTATCGCCGGATCGGTCTCATCACCTATGGGCCGGGCTCCTACAAGCAATGCAATGTCGAGCTAAATCTGCGGCCGATGCCCAACGCGGCACAGCGCATCTTGCATGATGTGAGTACGTTGAATCCGTCGGGCAAGACGCCGTTGACGGCGGGCGTGGAGCAGGCGGCGGAGGTCTTGGACTACAAGACCGACCCCGGTGTGGTCGTGCTGCTGACCGACGGCGAGGAAACCTGCGACGGCGCGCCGTGCGATCTCGGCAAGCGGCTTAAGGCGGAGGGCGTGCAGCTCACAGTCCATGTCATCGGGTTTCGCATGACGGCCTTCTGGACCGGGGCGCAGAGCGCGCTCGACGTCAAATGTCTCGCCGAGGAAACGGGCGGTCTCTACATCACGGCGGAGAATCAGGAAGAACTCGTCCAGGCGTTCGAGAAGACGCTCGGATGCCCCATGATGTCGAAACTGCCGCGGCCGCTCACGAGCCTCATGCGCTAGCGATTAGCCACTAGCCACTACCCCACGGCCCATGACGGCGTTCCACCTGGAAGGCCCGGTGCCGGGCCGGCTGAAACAGGCTCACATCCCTCTTCTTGAACAGCGGCACGAGAGCCATGCCGGCGACGAAACCGCCGATATGCGCCCAGAAGGCCACGCCCGGCTCGCCTGAGCTGGAAAAGGCGGCGCTCACCAGTTGCAGCAGGATCCACAGGCCGAGCACGACCAGCGCCGGCAGGTGCATCATGGTGACGAAGATGCCGAGAAAGATGACGGTGCGCACCGTGGCGTGCGGGTGCAGCAACAGATAGGCGCCGAGCACGCCGGAGATTGCGCCGCTCGCGCCCACCATGGGGACGGTCGAACCCGGATTGACGAAAGCTTGCGCCATTGCCGCAGCAATGCCGCACAGCAGATAGAAGACGAGATAGCGGCCGTGGCCCATGGAGTCCTCGACATTGTCGCCGAAGATCCAGAGGAACAGCATGTTGAAGCCGAAGATGCATCCAGCCGCCATGCATGAACATGGAGGTGAGCACGGTCGCCCAGGCGGGCACCGCGACGAGGTCCGGATCGAGCGAGGCGCTCCCGAACAGGCGTGCGGGGATCATGCCGAACTGATAGACGGCGATCTCTCCGCCATTCGGTCCCAGCGACAGCTGCCAGAAGAAGACGAGCACGCACACGGCGATGAACGTCCAGGTGACCATGGGCGTTTCGATGCGCGGATTGTCGTCTGCGATGGGAAACATGCGCCCTCGTGTGCGTCCGGCCCGTACTCAATAGAGCAGATATTGCTTCCGGACTTCCTCGAAATCCTTCACGCCGTCGCGCCAGCTTGCGGCGATGTCCTCGATGGGGACTTGCTGCTCTATCTGCTCGCGCAATTCGGTGGACCCGGCCAGAATATCGATCGGCATTTTGTCGTGCTCATACTCATACGGCGGCTCACGCCATTTGAACTGGTCGGGACCGAGCCCGTAGCACGCGCGCATGACCGCGACGCCCGCTTTGACCGGCTCGAAGTCCCAACGCGAGGTGACGTGGATCTGGCAGCCGCCGCACGGCACGCGTGCGTGCTTCTGAAAGGTCGGTTCGAACATCACCTCACGAAAGCGAACGCCGCTAAGGCCGGTTTGGTTCAGGTTTGCGGTAAGCGCCGCGCCGTCGATCCATGGCGCGCCGATCAGCTCAAACGGGCGGGTGGTGCCGCGGCCTTCCGACACCATGGTGCCCTCGAACAGAACCGTGCCGGGGTAGACGATTGCCGTCTCCAGCGTCGGCATGTTGGGGGAGGGCATGATCCAAGGGATCTCGGTATCGTCGAAATAGAAATCGCGCGACCAGCCTTCCATGGGAATGATCTCGAGCGGGGCGCCGATGTCGTGATGCTCGTTGAACAGGCGCGCCAGCTCGCCCACCGTCATGCCGTGGCGCATGGGGATGGGAAACTGGCCGACGAAAGATTCAAATCCGGGCTCCAGCATCGGTCCTTCGACTTGCAAGCCGCCGATCGGGTTGGGGCGGTCGCAGACAATGACTTGCGTGCCCGTCTTCGCCGCGGCGCGCAGGCAATTGGCCATGGTGTAGATGAAGGTGTAGATGCGGGCGCCTACGTCCTGGAGATCGATCACGAGGACGTCGATGAGATCGAGCATCTCCTTGGTGGGCTCGCGGGTCTCGCTATAGAGCGAGAAGATCGGCACGTTCCGCCGCGGGTCCGTCCCATGCGGCGTCTCGATCATGTTGTCCTGGAGATCGGAGCGGAACCCGTGCTGGGGCCCGAAGATCGCGGCGAGCGTGAAGTCGGACGCCTCGCCGAGCTGATCGACGATATGGCGAAAGGCCTGGTCGACCGAGGCCGGGTTGGCCAGGATGCCGACCTTGAGCCCGTTGAGCCGGGAGGAGGCGAGAAGCCGTTCGGAGCCGAGCAGCATGGCGTTACCGGGCACGCGGACGGAGGCAGCGAAACGGCGCTTCGGACGACAGCGATTGCAGCATTCAGTCCCTCCCAACGGTCAAGCGTGGCAAGGGCTTAACCGGAGTCGCCGGCCGTTTCATCCCTGAATTTCCGCCTGCGGCGCCCCTTCGCGCCTTGAGGGGTGGCGGAGGGGCGGTTTTTGCGACAAAAAGCCGGGCAAGAGGGTTTGAACGGGAAAGCATATGGCAGAGCAAATTCGCACGGCGGTTGTGGGCGCGGGCTATTTCGGGCGTTTCCACGCCAATCACTATTCCAAGAATCCGAACGCAAAGCTCGTCGCCGTGGTCGATGCGGACGAGGCGCGCGGACGGGCCGTGGCCGAGGAGTTCGGCGCCGAGGCCGTGACCGACCATCGGCAGATTCTCGACAAGGTCGATGCGGTGAGCATCGCCGTACCGACGCCGTTACATTTCAACGTGGCGCGCGAGCTCATCGAGGCGGGCCTGCATGTGCTGATCGAGAAGCCGATCACGGTCACGGTTGAAGAAGCCAACACCCTCACGCAGCTCGCCGAGGCGCGTGGGCGCGTGCTGCAGGTGGGGCATATCGAGCGCTACTCCGCCGCTTACCGCGTGATCTCAAGCAAGATCGAGCATCCGCTTTATCTCGAGGGCTATCGTATCGCGCCGTGGAAGAGCCGCGGCGTCGAGGTCGATGTGATCCTCGACCTGATGATCCACGACATCGACATGATCATCGGCCTTGTCGGCGCGCCGGTCACCAAGGTGGACGCGGTGGGCACGCCGGTGATGGGCCGCAAGATCGATATCGCCAATGCGCGCATCAACTTCGAGTCCGGCTGCGTCGCCAATGTCACCGCAAGCCGGGTCAGCTACAAGACCGAGCGGCGTTTGCGCATCTTTGCCAGCAACAACTATCTGAACTGCGATCTCGGCGAGCGGAAGATCTTCGGCTACAGCCTCAAGGGCGATCCCATGACCCAAGGGCTCGCCGCGATCGCCACCGACACGATCGACATTCCACATGAAGACAGTCTCGGCAATGAGGTCGCGGACTTCCTCGATTGCGTGGCGACAGGCAAGAAGCCGTTCGTCGACGGTCATGCGGGCGCGGAGGCGCTGCGCGTCGCGGTGATGATCAACGAGAGCATCGACACGCAGTTGAAGAAAGTTCGGGGCGGATACACTTCCGGCGATCCCGTCGCCATGGCGGCGAAGGGCTAGCGGCGCGTCCTAGACGACCGAGCGAACGCGGACCATATCGAGCACGACCTTGGCGGCCCGCGCGCTCGGCGCGGGCGTGTTCTCTCCGAGTGCATCCATCATCTCGCGGAAGCCCTCTCGCTGCCGGTCGCGCGCTTCTTCCGAGCCGAGCAGCTCGTCTGTCGCGGCGGCAAGTTTCTCACCGGTGCAATCGTCTTGCAGCAGCTCCGGCACGACCGGGTGGCCGGCGAGCAAGTTCACCAGAGACGCGTGCTCAACGCTGATCGTCATGCGCTGCACGATGAAGGCGGTCAGGGCATTGACCTTGTAGGCGACCACCATGGGAACCTTTGCGAGCGCGAGCTCGAAAGTGATCGTGCCAGACTTGGTCATGGCCGCGTCGCAGGCGGCGAACGCGTCGAAACGCTCTTGCGCATCCGTCACCAAGGTGACGGGAAGCGGCCAGTCTTTGGTCGCCGCCTCGACTTGCTCGGCGACAATGGAGGCTACCGGAATCACCACGTGTAAATCGGGATAGCGTTCCTTCAGGATCGACACCGCTTCGGTGAACACCGGCACAATGTGCCGCACCTCGCCGCCCCGGCTTCCGGGGGCGACACAGAGCACCGGAACGTCCAAGGGCAGGCCATGCCGCTCGCGGAAGGCCTTGCCGTCGCCCTCCGTGGCGCCCGCCTCGATGGCCGAATGGCCGACATAGGTGCAAGGGATGCCGTAGTCGGCGAAAAACGGGACCTCGAACGGCAGCAGCGCCATGAGGTGATCCACGCGCTTCCCAAGTTTCTTCGCGCGTCCCACCCGCCAGGCCCAAAGCTGGGGCGCGACGTAGTGCACGACCGGGATGCCCGAGCCACGAAGCTTTTGGGCAACGCGAAGGGTGAAGCTCGGTGCATCGACCGTGATCACCACGTCGGGCTTCAGGTCGCGCGCCGCGGCCGCGGTTTGATTGAGCCGTTTGATGAGGCGGGGCAAATGGGGCACCACCTCGGCCAGACCCATGAGAGACAGTTCCTGCATGGGATAAAGGCTTTCGAGCCCTTGGGCGGCGCTTTGCGGACCGCCAACGCCGGCAAACCTGACGCGGCCTTGCGTCTGCTCCTTCAGCGCGCCCATCAGCCGGCCGGCGAGGTTGTCGCCGGAGGCTTCGCCGGCGACGATAAAGATCAACGGCTCCTGCCGGCTCATGCAAACTCCTTCGCGGCCCGTCTTGCCCGGGGCTCTTGGGGATCTCTTGACGATCTCTTGGCGATTTTCTTGGACCCCGGACTTAGGCCAAGCGACGCGGTCTGTACCAGGAAAAGTCGTCCCTAGTCGATCCTGAACCGAAACTTGGCGCTGAACGTGTCGCCGGGCTGGATCAGGCGCAAATGGTCGTCGCTGATGAGGGCGTTGGCCGGAGCGGTCATCGGCTCGAAGGCGAGATAGTCGTGGCCGAGCGGCGCGTAGACCTGTGTGTAGGGATAGCCTTCCAGCAGGTCCACGGAGAGGCGCTGATTTCCTGCCGCCACTGATAAGGTGACCTGCTCGCCGAGCAGGGCGAAGCCGTCATCGAAGGCGCGTGTGCCAAGCTTTTCCTCGAGACCGCCGAACGGTTCCGCCGCGCCTGTCGGGATCTTGCGCGCATCGAGGGTTAGGTGGCGCATGGGCGGCAGGTGCACCCGCCACTCTTCGCGCGGCACGTCGGGCAGGCCGAGATAAGGATGAAAGCCGAAGCTCACCGGCACGGCTATGTCGCTGGTCGCGATGAGCGCCGTCTCGATGGTGAGGCTTGCAGGGCTAACGGTCGCGGTCATGGTCAGCCGGCAGGGATAGGGAAAGACCACGAGACATTTCGGGTGGGACCAGTCGAAGCTTGCGGTCAGGCTGTCGGGCGCGGTTTTGGCGATCTGCCATTTAAGATGCGGCCACATCATGCCGTGCATGGGCAGCCTGTTCTCGTCATAGCGCAGCAGCGTCGAGTGCGGGCTCAAGGTCACGCCGCGCCCGGCCACCTCATATTGAAAGCCGGCCAAACGATTGGCCCAGGGAAACAGGAATGGAATTCCTGCCGTGCGGTTCAGCGCGGCATAGGTCTTAAGGTCGTCGATGCGCCGCAGGAACTCCACGCCCTCGTGGCGCAGGGAAATGCCGAGCATGCCGTGGCCCGGCACGAAGACCGCGTCTGTACCTCCCGAGGCGATCCGCGTCGTGGTGGGGTCGTCGAGCGGGTTCGGGACTGCGGTCATTGAATGGCCTTCCCGTAAAGGTCGGTGCGGCGGTCGCGAAAGAAACCCCAGTCGGCGCGATAGGCGGCGATGGCGTCGGGCGTGAACTTGGCGACGATGACGCCTTCGTCCGTCTCTTTGAGCGCGCTGACGATTTCGCCGGTATGGTCGGCGATGAAGGAGTGCCCGTAATATTTCTGGGTCACGCCGTCATTGTCCTCCACGCCGATGCGGTTCGCGGCGACGATCGGCACGGCGTTCGCCACCGCATGGCCCTGCATCACGCGCTGCCAGCGCGCATGGGTGTCGAGCGCGTCGTCGTAAGGTTCCGAGCCGATGGCCGTGGGGTAGAGCAACACCTCGGCACCTTCGAGCACCATCACGCGGGCGGCTTCCGGATACCATTGGTCCCAGCAAATGCCGACGCCGATTACGCCGTGCTGCGTCTTCCACGTCTTGAAGCCCGTGTCGCCGGGGCGGAAATAATATTTCTCCTGATAGCCGGGGCCGTCGGGGATGTGGCTCTTCGGCGGTAGACGCCCAGGATCTCGCCGTCCGCATCGCAGATAGCCACGCTGTTGTAATAGCGCGGGCCGTCCTTTTCGAAGAACGAGATGGGGATGACCACTTGAAGCGTCTTGGCGATCTTCTGCAGCGCGCGCACGCATGGATGTTCGCCCACCCCATAGGCGGTCTCGAACCATTTCGGATCCTGGCGCGTGGGGAAATAGATGCCCTGGAATAGCTCGGGCGGCAAATCACCGCGTGCGTTCTGCTTGGCCGCGTCGCAAATGAGCGCCTCGACCTTGTCGAGGTTCGCCTTCATGTCGTGCCCGAAGGCCGCTTGGACGGCCGCGACGGAAAGATGGCGCGTCACAGTTGAGGTTCCTCGCGGGTGATGCAGTGGAACGCGCCGCCGCCGGCGGTCCCTGCGCCGAGCAGGCCAAAGGCGAGAGGCCGATCACCTTGCGGTCCGGCGAAGACGGCTTGCAAGGCTTGAAGCGCGGACGTCTTCCGTCGCCGTGCCGTAGACCGGCACGACGACGACGCCGTTGGCGATGACGAAATTCATGTGTGAGGCGGGCGCGATTTCGCCATGGGCATTCACGACGCGGCCTGGGCTCGGGATGTGAACGACCTGCAGGGTCCGCCCTTTGGCATCGGTCGCCGTTCCGAGGCGGTGCGCGATGGCGTCGAGCACGGTCGCGTTCGGAATGCCGCGTTCGCCGGCGTTCTGGTAGACCACCACGCGATCGAGCTGTCCGTACGAGATCTGCGCGATATTGTCCACGTGCCCGTCGGTATGGTCGCCTTCGAGGCCTTCGTCGATCCAGATGACCTTTCTTGCGTCGAGCGCGGTGGTGAAAGCAGATTTCGGCTTGCGCCTTGGTCCAGCCATTGCGGTTGGCGTTCAGCAGAGTTCGGCGCGTGGTGAGGAATGTGCCTTGGCCGTCGTGATCGATGGCGCCACCTTCGAGCACGAAGTCGAACGGCTTGGTCGGCGTTCCGGCGAAGCCTGCGATGTCGCCTCCGACCGTGTCGTCACCGGCGAGGTCGAACTTGCCGCCCCAGCCGTTGGTCTTGAAGCGGAGCGCCACATGGCCATTGGTCCCGCGCGCGAAGATGGGGCCCGTGTCGCGCAGCCAGATGTCCCCATATTTCGCTGGCACGATCTCGGCCGCGTCGCCGACCGCTTCGCGGGCCGAGGCTTCGGCTTCGGCACCGTTGACCAGCAGGCGGACCGTGTTGGTCTCGTGAAGCGCGCGCACCATCGCCGCCACGTCGGCGCGTGGGGCATCGAGGTCATGGTTCCACTCCGCGGCGTCAGCGGGCCAGGCGGTCCAGATCGCCTTCTGCGGCGCCCATTCGGGCGGCATGGCGAGGGCTTGCGCGGTCAAGGACAGGGTCATGCGGGTGAGATCGTCATAAGGGGCGCGGTTACGAAAACACCGCTCCGGTGGGGCGTTGACGCGGGGCCCGACACGAGCGGGCTTTTCGAAGCGGAGTTATGGGGGGCGGGCGGCGTCCGGCAAGGGGCGCCGGCGGGGATGGGAGGGGGATGGTCAGGTGGAAGATGGTCAGGACGAGGTTTTCAGAGGCCGCGGTAAATTTTCGGGCGCTCAGCCATCCCTGCACGGGCAGGGCGCCCGCTACTCTTTTATTATGATCGCAGCTTCAAGCTCTAGGCCGAGGCAACCCACTCGCCGGCCACATAGCCAAAGGCCACCGCGTCGGGGTTCCGCTTGGCGGCAAGCACGAGCTTGTGCTTGGCGTCGACAATCACGCCGTGGCGTGTCTCGTCCGTGCCGTTGCCGTCATCCTTGTAGCCGCTCAGAAGGATCACCTTCTTGCCGCGCACGACAATCCTCGGGAGTGCCATTACCGCCTCCATTTGCGCCGCCCTAGAAATCCACTCTGATCGTATGGCGTCAGAGACGAATTTGTTCTGGGCGTCATTCCCTGCGGCGACCCCCACGTCAGCCTGCAACCACTTGTAGCAGTCGATTGCGACGATGATAAGACCCGAGGCTAGAAAGCGCTTAAAAATCTGAGCGTTGCGCAGTGCAGCATTAGCGCGGCGATTGTTGTGCGAGCGACGCCAATCCTTGTTGCGTTGCAACAGAGGGTGCCCAGTCGAGACTTTCGAGCGCAGAAGAATTGGCGATGAGCGAACCGAAAAGTGGTTCGGCGCCAGCGCTCTGTCCCGAGGCGCGCAACGCGGCTTTGAGCATGGGCCGGGGGACATAAAACAGTCCGGCGCGCCGTCCGAGTCCCCTGACGCAAGGCGGCAATGATCTCGCCAATGGTGAGCGGCTTTGGATCGGCGACGATGAAAGGACGTTTCAGCGGGGCGGGGGCCGTGAGAATGCGGTCGACCGCGTCCACGAGATTGTCGAGCCCAAGCAGCGAGTGCCGCGCCTTTAGCCCCGCGAGCGGTAGCGGGTAGGGCGATCGCGCGAGCTTGATAAGCCGAGCGACATTGCCTTGAGCGCCAGGTCCATAGACGAGCGCGAGCCTAAGCGCCGTCCAATCGAGGTTGGTCTCGGCGAGCCCTTTTTCGGCTTCAAGCTTCGAGCGTCCATAGGCGTCGGTTGGTTCGGGCGTCCGGTCCTCGGTCAGAACGCTGTCTGCGGTGGAGCCCGCCTGCGCCCGGATCGACGACAAGAAGACGAAGCGCTTCACGCGTGCGCGCTCGGCGGCGCGGGCGAAGTGTACCGTCGCCTCGGTGTTGAGCAGGCGATAGTCGTCCTCGGGCAGGCCCGACATAGCATGGGGGATCCCGCGGGAACGGGATCACCGCGTCCACGCCGGCCAAGGCTTCCGACATGTTGAGGGCTTGGCGAGATCGCCGATGAGAACGCTCGCGCAGCTGTCCGGTATCATGGTCGGGCGCCGCAACAGCACACGCAAGCGATAGCCGCGGGCGGAGAGGCTTCTCAGCAGATGCTGGCCGATAAGTCCCGCCGCGCCGGTGAGCGCCACGAGCGGTTTCCGGTCTGGCTGCTGTGGTCGTGCTCCGGTCATGCCGCTCCCGTGCCGCCAGGCGCGCCAACGGCGCGTCCCGGCACTCTTCACGCCATGAGTTCACAACCACATTTTGGCCAGAGCCCCTTCGTATGGGACGGCTTGCCACTGGCGGAAAAGGCCCTAATAGGCCGGGCAGGGTGTCGCCTTCCTCGCTGAACACCGAAATGGTGGCGTTGGGCGGGCTCTTGGCGAAGCTCTCGATGCCTTCATCCCATTCTTTAATGAAGTGGGCGGTCAGCACGTGCCCCGCGGCATGGACGGGCCGGTCGGCGAAGACGATGGAGTTGGGGGAGACGCCGGTGAGCGTCGGGACCATAGCTCAGATCTGTGACGCTTAGGGGGTGAGGCGTCGGCTTGCTTATTGTGTTGCTAATGTCGGAAGCGCGCTCCCCGGCAACGCGACAGCACGCGCCGTGCTATCTAGGGTCGGCAGTTGGGGGGACGAGAAGATGGGACGTTGGCTCATAACGCTGACCGTGATCGTTCTGACGATCGCCGCTGTGCTCGCCGTCAACTCCATCTTCGTCGACCTCGAAACGCGGCCGGCCATGGCGCGCAGCGGCGGGTCGTTAATGGAGACCGACATCGTCACCGCCAATGTGAAAGTGGAGGGCGACGGCCCACCGGTTGTTCTGATTTACGGCTTTGGCGCCGCGCTCGATTGGTGGGACGAAATTGCCCCACAATTGTCGGGCGGCCACACGGTAATCCGGCTCGATCTAATCGGTCATGGCGGCACGGCAGCGCCGGGCTCCGGCTATGCGATTCCGCGGCAAGCGGCGCTGGTCAAGGCGGTGCTCGATAAGCTCGGCGTCGCGCGCGCCGTGGTGATCGGCCATTCCATGGGTGGCGAGGTGGCCACGGCCTTCACCGTGGCGCATCCGGAGAGCGTCGAACGCTT
>CAWGTS010000003.1:0-716753 GCA_963825655.1 uncultured Alphaproteobacteria bacterium | reverse complement strand
AGCCGAAGGTCCGAGCGAGGCTGTCGGGGGTCTTGAATTTCGGCGAACTGAATTCCGACGCCTTGGTCGTGGTGGCGCACGACGCTGCCGCGCAAACGGCCGAGAACGACGACAGACTTCAACGGCGGCTTGACCCGCGTGGCGACGGAAGCCCCGCTCAGGGAGACGTCAATCACGCGGCAGTCGTGAACGTCGCCATTTGGCAGGATCAGCTTCTGCGTGGCGATGCGCGGCTCAAAGCGCTCATGATTGGCGATTCGCTCGCGCTTCTGAATTGAGAACATTGCGCACCAACGAGGCGATCGCGTCACGGTCCTGAAACGACCAGAGGCTGAGGAAGTCGACGCCACGAAGTTCGTGGCCGAATTGCTGACAGATCCGCGTACCCGCCAGGCGGAAGCGGAACCCGAGCAAGCCTATGCATTCGGCAATGAAGGTCTCGCGCAAGATATCGGCAATCTTCGCCGGTTCGATCTCGAAACGGCGCGGCGCAACTCGTCCGTTGCGCATACCGTCCCAATACGCAAGAAGCTGCCTACTCGTTGGCTGCTGCATGTCCCACCCGACGCAAAACGCTACACCTTACTACGAGCCCGCATATCCTTGGGCCAAACCAGGGAAAATCCCGTCTTGGCACGGTTATCCGGGCATGCTCATAGTTTGGCAAGCAGGGAGCGTGCCAGCGTCTTGGAGAACGGGGTCGCGCTGCGGCTTGGCGGTCATTAAGGTTGCCGCGCCCCACAGACACTGTCCGTTCCGGTAAATTTTCCAATGGCCACAGACGAACCGATGCTGAACGTCCCGCGCGCCGTCGTGGTGGCCGCGGGCGTGATGATCGCGATTCAGGTGGTCCGGAGCCTGCTCCCGGACGAGATCGACATCACGGTTCTCTTGTCTTTGGCCTTCATTCCGGCCCGCTACAGCGGGGCGGCGGCCGAACTCCCCGGAGGCTATCTCACCGCCGTCAGCTCATTCGTGACGTATATGGTGGTGCATGGCAGCTGGATGCATCTCTTGGTAAACGTGCTGTGGATGCTGGCGTTCGGAACGGCCGTGGCGCGGCGAATCGGGACCCGCGGCTTCTACGAATTCTCAATTCTGTGCGGTATCGCGGGCGCGCTGACCCATCTTGTCTTTCATTGGGGCGAAATGGGACCCATGGTGGGGGCCTCGGCTGCCATTTCAGGACAGATGGCGGGGACGCTCCGTTTCCTCTTTTTCGCCCGTCGCGCGCCCGGAGAGCGGACTCCGGACTTTGTCAACGCGCCGCTGGCCAGCCTCAGCGAAACCCTACGCGACCACCGCATCATGGGCTTTCTCGTGTTCTGGGTGGTGATCAACGCCTATTTCGGGCTGACCGCGGTCTCGTTCGGCGGGGCAGAGGGCGCGATTGCCTGGGAAGCGCATATCGGTGGCTTCCTTTGCGGGCTTTTGATTTTTGGCTTCTTCGACAAAGCGAGTCCCGTCGCCGACATTTCGCAAGTGCAGTAAGCGACGGAATTTGCGATTGATTCCGCACTCTCTTGCACGGTGTTTCACTCCAGGACATGATGACGCAGCAAACGGGGCCAAAGTCCCCGGGCTGGAGGAAACGCAAATGAACGTCGCAGCAATCCTTAAACTGAAGGGCAGGGAGGTCATTACGGCGACTCCCGATACGTCCTTGCTTGAGATTGCCCGGCTTCTCGGAACGCACAAGATCGGTTGCATCGTTATCGCCGAGGCCGACGGCAAGGTTGCCGGCATCGTTTCGGAGCGGGATATCGTCCGCGAGATCGCGCGGGCGGGCGCCGAGGTGCTGGACGAGCCGGTCGATGCCTTCATGACCAAGTCGGTCATCAGTTGCCGGGAGTCGGATACGATGGACCGGCTGATGGGCGAGATGACCGCGCACCGGTTCCGCCACATGCCCGTGGTTGATCGCGGGCGCCTGATCGGGCTCGTGTCGATTGGCGACGTGGTGCGGATGCGGATTGCCGAGGCCGAACTGGAAGCCGCGGCCATGCGCGAGTATATCGCGACCGGCTGACGCCCCCATCGCTCTTGCGTGGCGTTCGCCTAGGCGGCGAGCGCCCGCACGGCCATTCTGATCTCGTCGAGCTGGGCTTCAGCGGCTTTGGCGCCGGCGTTGATCGCCTCTTCGGCACGGTGGAAGTCGAACAAGCCGATCCGGCCGGTCTTCGGGCCGATCGTGATGTCGGGCGGGTCGCCGGCAAGCCGCGACCGGGCGATGCGGTCTTGGGTGATATTGATCGCATCCATCATCACCGCCGACATGCCCGGTGCGCCGTTGCTCCGCCCGAAGATCTGCCGGTGCAGGAGATGCACGGCGGCGCGGCCATTGCCTTCGAGAAGAGCGGCGTCGTCGGCGCCGGAGGGCTCGGCGAAGGCTTCCTGATCGTGGATCACGCCGCCTTTGCCGAACAGATCGCAGTTCAGATTGACGGCGATGACGATGCGGGCGCCATAGGCGCGGCACACCGAAACCGGAATTGGATTGACCAGCGCACCGTCGATCAGCCAGCGGCCGTTGATCTGCACGGGGCGAAAGATGCCGGGAAGCGCGAAAGAGGCTTTCAAGGCGGTCACTAGGTCGCCCTTGTTCAGCCAGACCTCATGCCCCGTGCCGAGCTCCGTGGCGACCGCCACGAAACGGCGCTCAAGCCCTTCGATGGAGACATTCTTGAGGTGCTTCTCGAGACGGCCGCTCAGACGTTGCCCGCTGATCAGGCCGGAGCCGGCGAAGTTGAAATCGAGAAAGCCGAAGATCCGCCGCCGCGTGAGCGTCGTGGCGAAATCCTCGAGGGCGGCCAACCTGTCGGTGACGTAGCAAGCGCCGGCGACGGCGCCGATCGAAGTGCCGGCGACAATGTCGGGCTCGAGGCCCGCCGCAACCAGCGTGCGCAGCACGCCGATATGCGCCCAGCCGCGTGCGGCACCTCCACCAAGAGCCAAACCGATCGTCGGTCTTGCCATACTTAATGCCTCATACAGGACATATGGCCCTGTACCGTAAAACCGCAAGCGGCCGTACTCGGAAGCTCCAACGACGGCCGGATGCGAGTCTTTGTCCTTTTAGATCAGTACTATGAACTCTTTAAGGTTCCCTTTGCGGCGGCGTTGTGGCCGTAGACCGCCTCCGGGTCGAACTTGCGCTCGGCGCCGACGGGGAGGAGCTTTTGACCTGCCTTCTCGCCGAAGGGAACGCTGCGATAGAAACACGACACGCGGCCGGTGTGGCAGCAGGCGCCCGAGCCTGACATTTCCACAGTGAGCCACAGCACGTCCTGATCGCAGTCGGTGCGCATCTCGACGATGCGCTGCACATTGCCGCTGGTCTCGCCTTTGCGCCATAGCGCCTTGCGCGACCGCGACCAATAATGCGCCTCGCCCGTCTCCATGGATCGCGCCAGTGCGAGCGCGTTCATGTAGGCGAACATCAGCACCTCGCCGGTCTCGGCGGAGGTGACGATGACGGGCAGGAGGCCGTGCGCGTCGAATTCCGGGGCGAACACGTCGCCTTCCTCGCGCGCGGTCTTGTCGTCGATCTTGGGAAAGTCGTCGGCTGTGGTCACCGCGATTTGTCCTTCGCGGCCGAAGCGGTGTTTACGAACGGCCGCGCTCGGTCGCCAACTGCATGAAGCGCGCCTGCTGCGCCGGGTCCTCTTTGAAGATGCCGGTGAACTGCGTGGTGATAGTGGCCACGTCGGGCTTCCTGACACCGCGGATCGACATGCACTGATGGACCGCCTCGATCATCACCGCCACGCCCTTGGGCTTCAGCACCCGATCGATGGTTTCGGCGATCTGGGCGGTCATGGTCTCCTGCGTCTGCAGACGGCGTGCGAACACTTCGACCACGCGGGCGAGCTTGGAGAGGCCGACCACGCGGTCCGTCGGGAAATAGGCGATATGCGCCTTCCCGATGAAGGGGATCATATGGTGCTCGCAATGGGAGTGGAGCTCGATGTCGCGCAGCATGACGATGTCGTCATAGCCCGCCACCTCGTCGAAAGTCCGGGACAGGACCTCGAAAGGGTCTTCGTCATACCCGGCGAAGAACTCGTCATAGGCGGATGTCACGCGGCGTGGCGTGTCACGCAGGCCTTCCCGCTGAGGATCGTCGCCCGCATAGGCGATGAGCGTGCGGACGGCCTCCTCGGCCTTCTCGCGTGAAGGGCGGGTGATCTGCGGGCCACGGCCAATTTCAATGCCCGCATAGAGCTGCGTGCCCCGATCCTTCGTTGTGGCGTCCATGACGTGAAGCTTTCCTTATCTGCTAACGCGTTTAGCGCCGATTATGAGGTGCCACATAGGTGCGACGTGGGGCGCGTGGCCGACCGGCCCTCCGGTGCATATATAATGCGTGAATTCCGCCTGCAAGGCGAGCCCGGTCCCCTTAGGATGGAGAGATGACCCTGCCGGACGATATTTATAGTCAGCAACTGCTTGAATTGGCTGCAGCCATGCCCCGCACGGAACGGTTGCAGACGCCTCAGGCCACCGCCAAGGCCCATTCCAAGTTGTGCGGGAGCCGCGTGGAAATCGACCTCGTGGTGGATGGGGACGTGGTGACCGATTATGGCCAAACGGTCCGGGCTTGCCTCTTGGGCCAGACCGCGGCCTCGATCATGGGCCGCGAGATTATAGGCTCAACGGCGGCGGAGCTCCGTGAGATCGGCGCGGCGATGCGGAAAATGCTGAAGGAAGACGGACCGGCGCCGGCCGGCAAATGGGCCGATCTCGCGCTGCTCGAGCCGGTGCGCGACTACAAGGCGCGCCACCCCTCGACCTTGCTGGTGTTCGACGCTGTGGAGGATGCTCTTCGTCAGATCGAGGCCAAGCGCAACGCTACGTCCGCCGAGGCCGACGCAACGGCGGGCGACGTTTAGCGTGCCCGGGGATCGCGGCATCGCGCACGACGTCGCCAAGGCGGTGATGCTCGCGCCGATCCTGGCCTACCGCTACACGCTCTCGGCGCTGGTCGGCGCCCATTGCCGGCATCTGCCGACCTGCTCCGACTACGCGCGCGAGGCCATCGAGACGAACGGCGCGTGGAAGGGGGGCTGGCTCACGTTGGCGCGGCTCTGCCGCTGCCACCCTTGGGGCAGCCACGGACTCGATCCGGTGCCTGACCTCCAACAGGTCCGCCACCCCTTTGCACCTTGGCGCTACGGGCGCTGGCGCCTAAGTACGGGTGACGCGGCCGCCGATTCCCGATAAAAGCGGCGGCGTTCAAGACAATCCATCTTACCTGCGCTGGTACGCAGGAGTGAGAGGTGCGACACATGATTTCCCTCAAGTTTCCCGATGGTTCCGCGCGCTACTTCGAATCTGGAGTCACGGGGCGCCAGGTTGCCGAATCCATCGCCAAATCGCTCGCCAAGAAGGCCGTGGCCATGGCGCTCGACGGCCAGGTGCGCGATCTGTACGAGCCGATCAAGAGCGATGCCGAGATCCGTATCATCACGCGCGACGACCCGGACGCTCTGGCGCTGATCCGCCATGATGCTGCGCACGTGATGGCCGAGGCCGTGCAGGAGCTCTATCCCGGCACGCAAGTCACCATCGGTCCCGTGATCGAGAACGGGTTTTATTACGACTTCGCCCGCGAAGAGCCGTTCACGCCCGACGATCTGCCGAAGATCGAAGCGAAGATGCACGAGATCATCAAGCGCGACTCGCAGTTCTCCTATGAAGTCGTGGAGCGCGATGCCGCGAAGAAGCTCTTCCGCGACATGGGCGAGGATTACAAGATCGAGCTGATCGACGCGATCCCGGAAAGCGAGGATCTCAAGATCTACTCGCAGCGGGAGTGGTTCGATCTGTGCCGCGGCCCGCATATGACGTCCACGGGCAAGGTCGGCAAGGGCTTCAAGCTGCTCAAGATCGCGGGCGCTTATTGGCGCGGCGACAGCAATAACCCCATGCTCCAGCGCATCTACGGCACGGCCTGGGCAAGTGAGGACGACCTCAAGGCCTATCTCCATCAGCTCGAGGAAGCCGAGAAGCGGGATCATCGCCGCTTGGGCCGCGAGATGGACCTGTTCCACTTCCAGGAGGAGGCGCCGGGCGCCGTGTTTTGGCACGCAAAGGGCTGGGCGCTGTTCCAGGCGCTGATCGGTTACATGCGCCGGCGCCAGAACGACTGGGGCTATGTGGAGGTGAACTCGCCCGACATGATGGAGCGCACGCTGTGGGAGCAGTCGGGCCATTGGGAAAAGTTCGCCGAGAACATGTATATCGCCGAGACGCCCGATGACCGTGTGTTCTGCTGTAAGCCGATGAACTGTCCCGGCCATGTGCAGATCTTCAAGCATGGTCTCAAGAGCTATCGCGATCTCCCGTTGCGGATTGCCGAATTCGGCAAAGTGCATCGCTATGAGCCGTCGGGTGCGTTGCACGGGCTGCTCCGCGTGCGGCACTTCACGCAAGACGACGCGCATATTTTCTGCACCGAGGATCAGATCACCGCGGAGTGCGTGAAGCTCAACGAGCAGATGCTCTCCATCTATCGCGACTTCGGCTTTGAGGACGTGCGCATCAAGTTCTCGGACCGGCCCGCCAAGCGTGTCGGCGCCGATGAGGTGTGGGACAAGGCAGAGGTTGCGCTGAAGCGCGCGGTCGAGGCGGCGGGGCTCTCTTACGAGCTCAATCCGGGCGAGGGCGCGTTCTACGGGCCGAAGCTCGAATATGTCCTGCGCGATGCCATCGGCCGCGACTGGCAGTGCGGCACGATCCAGGTCGACCTCAACATGCCTGAGCGGCTCGGCGCTTTCTATATCGGGCCCGATGGCGAGAAGGCGGCGCCGGTGATGATCCACCGCGCCATGTTCGGCTCGCTGGAGCGCTTTACGGGCATTCTCATCGAGCACCATGCCGGGCATTTGCCGCTTTGGCTGGCGCCGACGCAGGCCGTGGTCGCCACCATCGTCTCAGACGCGGACGAATACGCCGAGACGGTGCTGGCGCGGCTGAAAGAGGCGGGCTTGCGTGCCGAGGCGGATCTTCGCAACGAGAAGATCAACTACAAGGTCCGCGAGCATTCGATGGCCAAGGTGCCGGTGCTGCTCGTGGCCGGCACGCGCGAGGCGGAGGAGGGCACCGTGTCGGTGCGCCGGCTCGGCTCGCAGAAGCAAGAGGTCCTGAAACTCGACGAGGCGGTGAAGATGCTCGTCGACGAGGCGGTGCCGCCCGACATGCGCAAGTCCGGCACGAAAGCCGAGGCCGCGTAACTTAAGGCGTCGAGGGCCGGAACAGGGTGCCGGGATTGAGCAGCGGTGCGTTGGGATCGGCGGGCCGTGACGAGAATCCATCGAAGCCCATCGCGCCGCCGGCGCCTTCGCCGGCCAATGTGCCCGTTCCCGGCGTTGGCGCTTCCGGTGGATTAAGCAGCGCCTTCAAGGCTTCCGGCGAGGTGGGGCCGTCCTGGACAGCGACTTCGATCTGCTTGTCGCCGCCAGGCTCAATGGAGAACCGCCGCGTAAAACTCTGGCCGCCATGGTCGGCAACGACGGCGTAGCTCCCGGCCGCGAGGATGTGAGTGGGCAGTGCGCCGGCGTTCGATTTCACCGTGTCGCCCGCGGAGGTGAGGATGGTCCATTTCGTATTGGCCAGCGCCTCGCCGCCGAGCTTCTGGACCAGGCGGAAGGTGATCTTCGCGCCCGTATGCTTGATGGTCGCTTCGGTGACGCGGCCCGGCTCCACCGTGACGTCGACGCCGACACTGGCATTCGCATCGCCATAGAGACTCTCGATGTGATAGGCGCCGGCATTGAGCCTGATGACGGCACGTGGCTTGGCGTCGGCCAGAATGGTTTGGCGCTTGCCGAACTGATCTTCCTCGTCGGAAAGAATGTCGAAGCGGATACTTTCTTCGGGGCATTCTTCGCCGCTGGCAAGGATGGCCCGCAGCGCGAGACCGCCTGTGTTGAGCACGAATGTCTCGTCGAGCGATCTGCCGCTTTCGACTTTGATCTTCTTGGTGAGGTTGGAAAGCCCATAGGCGGCATTGACGAGATACTCGCCGGGGAGGAGAGCGGCCGTGGGATTGGACTCGCGATGGGTGCTGATCAGCTCGAACTGGCCGTCGGCGGTGGCCTTGGCATTGTAGACCCGCCAGATGAGGCCCGATTGCAGCTTGGCGCCGCCTTCGGTGACGAGCGCTTCGAAGCTTACGGGCACGGGCCGCTGCGGCTCCGGTTCAGCGGGCGGCGGAGAGACGGGGAGCGTGCGCTGGGCTGCGGTCGCACCGGCGGATTTCTTGATGGCGCTCTCTCCTTGGACCGGTGCCGGGGCGGCGATCGGAGCCTGCTCCGGTGCGGCAGCGCTGGCGACGGGCTCGCTTGGCGGTGTCGGATTTGCGATAGCGCCGAACACCATGTCCAGCCCGTCCTTGAAGGCGGTCTCGCTCGTTGCCGCGACAAACTTGCCGCCGGTCGCCGCGGCCACGCAGGCGAGCGGTTGAAGCTCCTCGGTTTTGCCGCTCAAACTCAGCACATGGATGCGCAACCCCTTAGTCTTCTGTTTGAGCGCATCGGCGGTGACGCAGAGATCGGCGTCGCAGGTATCGGCGCCACCGGCGATGAGTACGACGTCGAGTGGCTTGCCGTCGGCTGCAAGGGAGGCGGCGTCGCTGATCGCCGCGGCGATGGGCGCTTGCCCCTTTGGTTTGATGCCGCCCAAAAGTTTTGCATAGCTGCCGCCGTCGAGCGCGCCGGGCTTGGCCAGGATCTCGCTGTCGGCGCAGTTCGATTCTTTGCGGTGCCCGAAGGCCACCACACCCAATGAGAGTTGTTCGGCCTGGCCGGGAATCGCCTCGGTGAGCGCGCTAAGCACCACGTCGATCTTGGCCGTCTCGCCGATCTTGTCCCCCATGGGCTTCGACGCATCGAACACGAGGACGGCGGCAGGCCGATCGGGGTCTGGAGCGGGCGCAGGGGTATCCTCGGCCGCGGCGGTCCCCGCGCCAAGGAAGATAGCGGGCAAAAGCAAGAGCTTCAGCACCGCGAAGAATTTCCCCCGCATGGCGTTTCTCATCCGATTCAGTCGACCGCCCGACCGTTATACAAGCTTCTCCGGGCTTCGGGCGGCCATAACGCTTCGAAATTTGGCCGCGAATGAGGCCGATTTTTGGAGCCAGACGAGCTTTTGGCCGCAACAGACGAACATTGTTGGAATGGCCGTTTCACGATATGGAGCATGACCTTAGCCAAATATCATCAGGCCATGTCAAACCCAACTCTCGATCATCTTCTGAGCCGCCGCTCGGTCTCGGCGAACGCCCTTGCCGAGCCGGGCCCCGACGCGGCCGAACTCACCCAGATCCTCACGGCCGCCGCCCGGGTGCCGGACCATAAAAAGCTGGTGCCCTGGCGATTCGTCCTGTTTGAGGGCGCGGCGCGGGAGGCTTTCGGGCGTGTGCTGTCGGAGGTGTGCGGCGCGGAAGAGCCGAACGCGGGCGCCTTTCGCCTCGAAACGGAAGCCAAGCGCTTCTTGCGGGCCCCCGTCGTCATTGCCGTGATCTCCCGGATCACCAAGAACTACGCGGCGCCGGAATGGGAGCAGGTGCTCTCCGCCGGCGCGGCCTGTCAAAATCTGCTCGTGGCGGCGACGGCGCTCGGCTTCGGCGCCCAATGGATCACGGAGTGGTACGCCTATAGCGAGGGCGTGCGGCAGGCTTTGCATCTCGCCGAGGGCGAGCGCGTGGCCGGTTTCGTCTATATTGGGACGCCTAAGGAGAAGCCCGATGAGCGCAAGCGGCCCGAGCTGTCCGACATCGTCACCGCCTGGCAGGCTTGAAACGCGCACGGACCCCCGTAGGATCGCTGCCCATGTTCTATGATGCGGTTGCCAACACGCACGGCCTTCGCTGGGATCCGTTCAAGGCGCTGGTGAGCCCGCGGCCCATCGGTTGGATTTCGACGCTGGGCGCGAACGGTGTGGTCAACCTTGCGCCCTACAGCTTCTTCAACGCCGTCTCGACGGACCCGCATTATGTGATGTTCTCGTCCGGCGGCCGCAAAGACAGCCAACGCAACGCGGAAGAGACGGGCGAGTTCGTGTGCTCGCTCGCCACCTACGATCTCCGCGATGCCATGAACCGCACCTCACAGCACGTGGCGCCCGAGGTGGACGAGATGGCCCTCGCCGGACTGACGCCCGCACCCTCCAAGCTTGTGGCGCCGCCGCGCGTGGCGGAGTCGCCCGTCGCCTTCGAGTGCAAATATTGGCGCACGATCGAGCTTCCCGGTCCCGACGGCGGCCCCGGCACGCACGCCATCGTGCTCGGCCAGGTGGTCGGCGTGCATATCGACGACGCGGCCATTGTGGGCGACAAGGTCGACGTGACCAGGCTCAAGCCCATCGCGCGGCTCGGCTATGGCGATTATGCGGTGATCGACGAGGTGTTCGAGCTGTCGCGTCCCTAATAGTCGAACTGCTCGGCCAGGATGCGCTCGGCAAGCGTATGACCGGGATCGAACATCATGAAGATGTCGATGCCGCTCTCTTCCTTCACTTCCACCGCGACCACGTCGCGGAACTCCGTATGGTCGGCCACCGCGCTCACTGGCCGTTTGCTCGGCTCGCGCACCTCGATATTGACCCGCGCTTCGTTCGGCAGGAGGGCGCCGCGCCAGCGCCGTGGCCGGAAGGGGCTGATGGGGGTCAGGGCGAGCAGTGGTGCGGTGATGGGCAGGATCGGTCCGTGCGCGGAAAGATTGTAGGCCGTACTGCCGGCGGGGGTGGCGACCAGAACGCCGTCGCAGATCAGCTCTTCGAGCCGCGTGGTGCCATCGACGACGATTTTCAGCTTGGCCGCTTGGTGGATCTGCCGGAACAGCGACACCTCGTTGATGGCGAGCGCCTCGCGGGTGGCGCCGTTCACGTCGCGCACCGTCATGCGCAAGGGATGGATGACGGTGACTTCGGCCGCCTCCAGGCGATCTTTCAGCCTGTTCTCGGTGTAATCGTTGAGCAGGAAGCCGACAGAGCCCCGGTTCATGCCGTAGATCGGGATGTGGCTATTGAGGTGCTCATGCATGGTCTGGAGCATCAGGCCGTCGCCCCCGAGCGCAACGATGGCGTCGGCTTGTTCGGCCGCGACGTCACCGTAGCGCTTGGTAAGCGCCTTGAATGCATCTTTCGCCTCCGTGGTTTCGCTGGCAACGAAGGCGATCTTTTCGAAACGTGACATGATTAATCTGATGCGCTTGGACCGGTCCTTGGAACAAGGCACTATAAAGCTGTGCTGACACGGTCATGCAAGTGTCTCAAGGGACGGTGAACAATGACCTCCGTACGGAACGAAGACCGGCCGGTCGTGATTTATACGACCTTTCCGAGCCTCGACGAGGCAAAGCGTGTGGGCGAAGCGTTGGTGGCGGCCCGGCTTGCGGCCTGCGTGAACGCCTTTCCGGGCATGATTTCCATCTATGAGTGGGACGGCGCGCGGGAGCAGGCGAACGAAGTCGCCATGATCATCAAGACCCGCGCCGGGCTAACGGAGCAGGTCATGGCTGAAACCAAGCGGCTGCATCCTTATGACGTGCCCGCGTTGCTCGTCCTGCCGACGGAGGGCGGGAGCGAGGACTATTGCGCCTGGATCGCCGGCGAGACCGGAGGCGGGAGCGGGCCATGAGCGCGGGCTATGTGCTTGCGATCGACCAAGGGACGACGAGCACGCGCGCCATTCTTTTCGATAAAGCCGGACGGCCTCAGGCCACGGCCGCGGTGCCCTTGAGGCAGATTTATCCGGCGCCGGGGCAGGTGGAGCATGACCCCGAGGAGATCTGGCGTTCCGTGCTCGAAGTCTGCCGCGCGGTCTTGAGCGAGGCCGGTACCCACGAGATCGTCGCGGTCGGCATCACCAACCAGCGTGAAACGACGGTGGTGTGGGATCGGGCGACCGGCAAGCCGCTCGCCAACGCCATCGTCTGGCAGGACCGGCGCACAACCCCGCTCTGTGCCGCGCTCGAGCGCGAAGGTTGGGCCGCGCATGTTGCCGAGACCACGGGGCTCGTTATCGATCCCTATTTCTCGGCGACGAAGCTCGCCTGGCTTCTCGACAATATGCCGGACTTGCGCGAGCGCGCGGCGCGCGGCGAGGTGTGCTTCGGCACGATCGACAGCTTCCTGCTGTTCAAGCTTACGGGCGGGGCGCTGCATGTGACCGACGCTACCAATGCCGCGCGTACCAAGCTGTTCGACATCAGAACGGGGCGGTGGGACGCGCGGCTCTTGGACCGGTTCGCAATCCCGCGCGCCATGCTGCCGGAGGTGCGCGATAGCCAGAGCGATTTCGGGAGCACGCTCGCATCCGATTTTGGTGCGACGCTTCCCATCAGAGGCGTCGCCGGCGACCAGCAGGCGGCCGCCCACGGTCACGCCTGCGTCCGGCCCGGTATGGTGAAGGCGACCTATGGCACGGGCTGCTTCGTCGTCGCCAATACCGGCGCTGAAAAGATCGCGTCGGCGACGCGCATGTTGTCGACGATCCTGCATCAGCGCGACGGCGTGCGGACTTTCGCGCTCGAGGGCGCGATCTTCATGGCGGGCGCCACCGTGCAATGGTTGCGGGACAATCTTGGTCTCATTGCAACGGCTGAGGAGAGCGAGACGCTGGCGCGCCACGCCGATCCGAACGCGGGCGTTTATCTCGTTCCGGCCTTCCAAGGTCTCGGCGCGCCGTTCTGGGATGCGGACGCGAAAGCGGCCATCGTGGGCTTGAGTCGCGCGGCCTCGAAGGCCGATATCGTGGCCGCGGGGCTCGAGGCGGTCGCCTTCCAGACCCGCGATCTTTTGGGCGCCATGCGTCAGGACATGGCCGTGAGCGGCATCGGTTCGGCGGGCACGCTTCGTGTCGATGGCGGCATGACGGTCAACGGCTGGGCGATGCAACGGCTTGCCGACATCTTGGGTGAAACCGTCGAGGTCGCGGCCATTCCGGAGACCACGGCGCTCGGTGCCGCCTATCACGCCGGCCAGGCGGTGGGCTTCTATGAAGACGATGCGGTGCTCAGCGAAACCTGGGCCCCGGCGAAAGTCTACGATCCGCGGATGGGCGCGTCCGAACGCGAGGCCCGCTATGCGGGCTGGCTCGAGGCCGTGGCGCGGGTGCGCAGCGGCGGGGCGTAAGGCCATTTCAGAGTCTTAATGGGGTCGCCTGTAGGGTCTAAAAACCAAGGCTTTCAAGCGTTAACCCGTTAGGAATCCTTTTGGAGGCAAGCTCGGCCGCGCGGCGGGCTCTGGCCTTTCGATCCCGTCCGCTGTGTATTTTGCGTTGGAGTAGAAGGTGTCCGTGCTCAGTCCTCTCCCGGAGGGTGCCCTGATCGGGCCAGACGTCGCCCCACAGGCGGATCGTCAGGCGCGGCGCGATGCCTTGTTTCAAGAGACGCTCGCCGAGACGCTCCAGCGTGTGGTGCTCGGCACGGCATGGTCGCTTCAGCCGGAACGTATCGATCGGCTTGTACCGCTTGCCAAGCTCTCAATCGCGCACCTCTTCGAGCCAAGCGACAAGCTTCCCGATCTCACCAAGACGCCCGATGCGGGCGAACTGGTCGGCATCGCCGACGATCTCTCCGCGGCGAACTTGGAGGAAGCTTACGAACGCGGGCTGTTTCCGCACGCGCATTTCGGACCCACGAAATGGCTCTCGCCGCCGGAGCGTTGCGTGCTGTTCTTCGAGGACTTTCACATTTCGAAGCGGCTGCGGCGCTTCATGCGTCAAGACGCCTACACCGTCACCTTCGACCGCGACTTCGAGGGGGTGATCAAGGCTTGCGCGGGCAAGCGGGAAGGGCGCTGGCATCTGACCTGGATCACGCCGCGCATCATGCGCGCCTTTGCGGCCCTCCATGATGCGGGGATCGTGCATTCCTTTGAGGTTTGGAATCGCGACGGTGAACTGGTCGGCGACGGTTACGGTGTCGCCATCGGCCGGGTGTTCTTCACCGAGTCTCAGTTCAGCCACGAGGACAACACCTCGAAGCTCGGCTTCTCGGTGCTTAACTGGCACCTCGCCCATTGGGGTTACGTTCTGAACGACGGCAAATGGCCGACGCCGACCATTCTCGGCATGGGTTTCCGCATGACTCCGCGCAGCGAGTTCCTGCACATCCTCGGTAAGGATGCGAGCGAGGGCGGGGAACCCGGACGCTGGACGGTCGAAGTAGATCCGAAAGTTGTGGCCGATTGGCACCCCGGGCATTCCGGCGCCGAAAGAGCCGCATGAGTAACGCAAGGCATGGGGAGTGGGTAAGGTGTTGAGTCAGGTATCGCGTAGCCTCATGGCCTCGGGGCTTTCGGGCAAGCCCTCGGCGCTTGCCATCCTTGCCAAGCATTTCGTCGGCTTCGGCCGCGGCCTGCCCGACCCGGAAAAGGCGCTGCCGCAACCCGCGGGGCTTGCGGGAACGTGCAACGATTTGAGCGTGCCGACCTTGATCGCGGCCTATGCCAAGGGTCTCTATCCCGAGAACAAGAAATGGTGGGCTCCGGCGGAGCGCATGGTCTCATTTCCCGAGAACGCCTATGTGTCGAAGCGCGTGTGGCGCCTCCTTCAAACGCGCACCTATGGGGTAAGTTTCGATGAGGACTTCGCCGGCGTCGTGCGGGCATGCGCCCCGGAGCCTGAGCTGGCCGATGCGTTCAACGCGTTGCACGCAGAAGGTTACGCCCATTCCGTCGAAGTGTGGGATCGCGCGGGGCGTCTTGCCGGCGGTCTCTTCGGTCTTGCGATCGGGCATGCTTTTTTCACCGAGACCATGTTCTCGCGGGAGCGCGACGCCGCAAGCGTCGGATTCGTGACGTTGAGCTGCCATCTCCAGCACTGGGGCTTCGCACTCAACGACGGCAAGCGCATGAACGGACAGTTGAGCCAGCTCGGCTTCCTCGTGGTCCCGCGCTTCGCTTTCAACGGGCTGCTGTCGAAAGCCACGCAAGAGCCGAGCCGCGTCGGCAATTGGACGGTGGAAATGGGCCTCGACCCCGCACGCTGGAACCCGAAATTTCCGGGCACCGGCCAGGCGAAGCCGGGTGAGCCGGAGCACTTCACGCTATCGTCCTAGGTGCCGCGTGAGGTAGCATCCTTTCAAAGCGGCGACTGGCGACGGGTCGAGGTGCACGTCTCATGAGCATTGCCGGTATCGAGCTCAACATGCTTGCCAATGCGGGCTTTCCGTTGGCCACGTTCGCGCCGGGCGATACAATCTTCACCACGGGCGACCCGGGCGATTACATGTACGTGGTCCGCTCCGGTGAGGTCGAGATCGAACGAGACGGCAAGGTGGTCGAGACCTTGTCCGGCGGCGGCATCTTCGGGGAGATGGCGTTGATCGACGGCTCGCCGCGCAGCGCCACGGCCCGGGCCAAGACGGACGCCGAGGTCGCCCCCATCAACGAGAAGAGCTTTCTGTTCCTCGTGCACGAGACCCCGTTCTTCGCCATCGCCGTCATGCGTACGCTGGCGGATCGCCTCCGGCGGTCGGCGGTTCTCCGCGGCTGACGTGTCGCGGGGATGGCCCCGTCTTTCACCATTTTTGCCTTGCATTGTGGCTGACCCCGGCCATGATCGGCCCTGACCTCAACCCTCAAACTTCCCGTAATTGCCCTTGTCGCTGCTTGCGAATTTGGCGCTTAAGCGCCCGCCCAACATCGAAGCGTCAACGCTCGGGCGGGATGCTTTGGCGGGGACGATCTCGGCGATCGTCAACATCGCCTACTGCATTTCTTTTAGCGCGCTGATCTTCCAGGGCTCGATTGCGGCCGGTTTCCCGCTCGGGCTCGCGGCGCTCATCATGGGCACCGTGGTGACCGGCGTGGTCGTGGCCTTGACCACCACGCTGGTTCCCGCCGATGCGGGTCCCGATACGCCGGCCGTGGCCGTCATGAGCGTGCTCGCAGCCACCGTGGCCGCGGGCCTCGCAGCCAAGGGCGCGGACGCCGAGACCATGGTGATCAACGTGCTGGTCGCCATCTCGGTCAGCACGTTCCTCACCGGTGCGCTGCTGTTCGGGGTCGGTGCGCTCAAGCTCGGTCAATGGCTGCGCTTTGTGCCTTACCCGGTCATCGGCGGCTTCCTCGCCGCCTCGGGGTGCCTCCTCATTACCGGTGGCGTCGAGGTCATCATCGGAAACAATCTCACGCTGTCTCCGTCGAGCTGGATGTCCATTTGGGATTCGCGCTATGCGCCGCAGATCGGTGTGGGACTTGCCTTCGCGTGTTTCATCGTTCTCTTGAAGCGATGGATGGACGATTTCCTCACGCTGCCGGTGGCCTTCATCGTCTTCCTCGTGACGATGGACATCATCCTGTTCGGCTTCGTGCCGGACGAAGGCACGCGTAGTGTGTGGTTCCTGAAGGCCGTCGGCGCACTTCAGCTATGGTGGCCGCTCGAGGCTATGGTCGAGCACGACATCGATTGGGGCGTGATGGCGCGAAGCAGTGCCGAGATCGGCGCGGTTTGCGGCGTCACCGCTATCTCCATGCTGCTCGACGTGTCGAGCCTGGAAGTGGCGCGGCAAAAGTCGGCCAATCTCGACAAGGAATTCCGCACCAACGGGCTCGCTAACCTGCTCGCGTCCATTCTCGGCGGCGTGGCCGGAAACTTGTCGCTGAACAATAGCCTCTTGTTACAACAGGCCGGTGCTGTGACGCGGCTGAGCGGTGTGTCGGTCGCCATCGTTTGCGGGCTGGTGCTGTTCGCCGGAGCCGATATCGGCAGCATCGTGCCGAAGGCGATCCTCGGCGGCATGCTGGCCTATCTCGGTGTGATGATCCTTATCGAAGCTCTTGTGCGCTCGCCGGCACAGCGCTCCGGCACCGATCTGGGGCTGGCCATCGCCATTGCCCTGGTCATCTTGTATTTCGGCTATCTCGTCGGCGTGGTGCTCGGCGTGATCGGCGCCTGTCTCTTGTTCGCGCTTTCCTATAGCCGTATCGGCGTGATCCGCCGGCACCTCACGCGCTACGAGTTCTCTTCCAATGTGGAGCGCTCGCCCGAGCAAACGCGGCTGCTGCATGAGGAAGGCAAGCGCGTCCATGTGTTCTGGCTTTCCGGCTTCATCTTCTTCGGCTCATCGAACGGCCTGTTCGAGCGCATCAAGCGGGTGATCGAGGGGCAGACAGAGAAGCCGGTGGGCTACATCGTGCTCGACTTCAGCGGCGTGCAGGGGCTTGATACGTCGGCCGTGTTGAGCCTGGTCAAGCTGCGCAATTACTGCGAGGAGAAGGACGTGGCGCTTGCCTTCAGCGGGCTCAGCGATGCCATGCGCGCGGCGTTCGACGGCGCCGGGTTCTTCGGCGCCAACCGGCCGCACCAAAGGTTTGGCAGCCGCAACGAGGCGATCGAATGGTGCGAGGACATGCTGCTCCTCTATCACGAGGTCGGCGATGCTTCGGCGCACAACTTCGAGACGTGGTTGCACAACGAATTCGACGGCTTGATCGATTTCGATCGCATCTCAGCCTTCATGGAGAAGCAGGAGCTCGACAACGGGTCCTTCCTGTTCAAGCAAGGCGAGCCGTCGGACTCCGTCGTGTTTCAGGCTTCGGGCTGTGTGGCCATCACCATCACCGACGAGCATGGCCGCTCCATCCGCTTGCGGCGCATGATCGGCCATACCGTGGTGGGCGAGATGGGCTTCTACCGCCACATGCCGCGCACGGCCAACGTGGTCGCGGAGGAGCCGACCGTCGTCTACCGGCTGACGCGCGACGCGTTTGATCGCATGCAGGAGAAAGACCCGGCCGCGGCGGCGGCGCTGCACAAGCTGATCATTCGGCTGTTGTCGGATCGGCTCGAATTCGCCAATCGCGAGATTTCCGCGCTGCTTTAGCTTGCGGCCCAGAGCAGCACGGCGACGATCCCGAGATAGGTCAGCCCGTGCAGAAGTTGATCGATGCCCAGCGTATGCCAGAAGCCCGGCGTTTGCGGCGTGTAGGCGTTGCGGCGGGTGATCTGCTCCTTCGCCCAGTCGATATGGTAGTGGACCGCGAACTCGCCGAGCGCGATAGCGGCGGCAAGAAGCAGCGACACGGGCGCGAACACCAGATAGACGAGGGGAGTCAGAGCCGTGTGGATGCCTGCATGCAGCAGGCCCCCGGGATGCCCGTAGATGCCCTTGTTGCAATATTGGTAGGGCGTCTGAAGAAAGAAATCGGCGGCCGTGTGCTTCAGCATCAGAACGCCGACGGCGGCAAGGACAAGAATCTCTGGCTTGGGCATGGGCGCTATTTCGACAGGGCTTGGGCTGTGCCATCCCAGTCGGACGGAGGTGGCGTGACACGGAAGGCCGAGATGCGGTCTCGATACAGCGTATACAGACCTTTCAATTGCGTGCCAGCCATGTTTTCGCACTCTACGCTCAGGCTGTTCGCCGCGTCCCAGTCCTGCGCGCGGTACCGGGCCAGAAAATCGCGATGCTTGTCCGAGAGAGCGATGAAGGCTTGGTCTTCTTTGATCTTTCCGTCGCCCAGAAGCGCGAAGATGCGCGTCGCGGCCGTCTTGCCCTTCATTTTCAGCAGATCGAGCTCGAGAAAGGCGAATTCGGGCGCACGCGATACGGTCTCCTCGCCGACAATAGTCATGACGTCGTAGGTCTTCGATTGTCCTTCGATGCGCGAGGCAATATTCACATTGTCGCCGATCACCGAGTAATCGAAGCGCGTTTCCGAACCGAGATTGCCGACGCAGCATGAGCCTGTGTTGAGGCCGATGCCAAGCTTCACTTCCTTGTACTCCCGCCCGTTCTCTTCGGCTTCAATTTGCCAGCGTTCGTTCAGCGTTTTCATCTCGTCCATGAGGCGCAGAGCCGCGCGGCAGGCGTGGCTTGGATGGTCGGGGTCGTCCAGCGGCGCATTCCAAAACGCCATCACAGCATCGCCCATGAACTTGTCGATGGTTCCTTGCTCTTCGAGGATGATGTTGCTGAGCGGCGTGAACAGGCTGTTGAGAAATCGTGTGAGTTCCTCGGCATCGAGACCCTCGGAGATGGTGGTGAAGCCGCGCACGTCGCTGAACAAAAGCGTCATGTCGCGCGTTTCGCCGCCGAGCTTCAGCCGTTCGGGCTCGTCGGCCAATCGCTCGACAAGCGCGGGCGCCATGTAATGGGAGAAAGCGTTGCGCACGCGGTTGCGCTCGCGTTCAGTCCTCAAGAACACGAAGGAAGTGCCGGCGAGATAGATCGCGGTCAGCGCGATCGCCGGGTAGACAGGGTCGACAAGCCAGCCGAGAGCGTCGAAGGCATACCAAGAGATCGCGATGACGCCGGCGACCGCCACGGCGCCGACGATCGCGCTGCCTAGTGCGCCCGTCCGATAGATGAGGATGGCGATGATGATGCCGAGCACGAGAATGTAGAGAAGCTCGGCGGGCGTGGCGAAGTCCGGCCGCAACAGATACTCGCCTTTCAGGATCTGCTCGATGGCTTGGGCGTGAAGCTCGACTCCGGGGACGGAGGCCTCGAGCGGCGTCGCCCGAAGATCGAGGAGACCGGCGGCGCTCGTACCGATAAGAATGATGCGGCCCGCGATTTCGTCCGCACCGATCTCGCCGTTCAGCACTTTCCAGGCGGGGAGGTAACGATCGCGGGACTGATGCGAGAAGCGCACCCACATCTGACCGTTGGCTTCGGTCGGCACTTCGAAGTCGCCAACGCGGATCTTGACGATCCCGGTCTTCTCGCCGAACGCAGTGTCGCCGCTCGCGCCGGAAGACTTGATCACATAGGTCGAGGCGCCTTGTGCCAGGCGCAGCACGTCGGCGACCAATGAGGGATAGAGCGTGTCTTCGATGCGGACCACCATCGGCATGCGGCGGATGATCTGGTCGAACTCGGGAATCCAGTTGAGCGCGCCGGCGCCTTGCGCGGGAGTCTGCAACACCGTCAGGCTTGCCGCGGCGCCCGGATAATAAGGCGCGAACAACCGGGGGTCGTCACCGCCATACGAAAACCCCGCCTTGGTCTCCGGCTGTGTGCTCGTTTGCGGGGAGGCAATGAAGCCGAGCACCACGGGCGCCTCGGCAATGGCGTCCGCCAGCACCTGATCGTTGGTGGGCAGCTTTTCCAGCTCGGGCTTCAGCGTATCAATCAGCGGCGTGTGCGGCCAATACTGGATGGCATTGGCCGGCGACATGCGGTCCGGTTCCGGGAAGATCATGTCGAAGGCGATCGCCGCTGCGCCGTCGGCGACGAGCTTCTCGACGAGCTGGGCGAGCAGGGTGCGGGGCCACGGCCATTGGCCGAGCTTTTGAAGCGACTCCTCGCCGATATCGACGATGCGAACGGGCTGCTGCGGATCGAATTGGAGCGGGCTCACGCGTTGATAGGCGTCGAAGACAAGCGCTCGCATGCGGGCGACCGGACTCGGGTCCCAAACCCGCAAGGCAAGAGAAGCGACAATCACTGCCCCCACGATAAGGGCATAGAGAAACCGTGGACCCATCCGCTGCTTTTCTGCCTTTTCCCGGCCGTGCCGGCCTGGCCGGCGGTGGGCAGACCCTAGCCACTGGCGCTCGCCTGTCAATCAGACGCAGCGTCGGCGCCGACGAGCTTGTCGGCGAAAGCACGGATACGCTTCTCCATTTCACGCTTGGAGAGATCCGTGCCGTCGATCACTTCGAAATCGAGTTGCCGCAGCGTCTCGGCGATGTCGACCGCGTCGTTGCTCGGGTTCTTGAGGGGGGCAGTATTGTTGTAGGCGGAGTTGCCGATGACGAGCGCCACGCGGCGCTCGGCACTGGCAGGCTCCAGCGCCGAGACGAGGACGACAAGGCTAATAAAGGCGGTGGCAAGATGCGTGAGCACTGCGCGTCTCCGGTGCTGCCGCTTCAAAGCTTGGCTCAGCCTTCTCCACTATCCGAGGCCGGTGAAGAGCCCCTAAGCGGCCAGCCTCGGTTTTTAGTTACCGCCGACGAACCATTCGGGACGCAGGTTACGCCAAACAGCCTCGGTCTCGAAGTCGAGTTTGGGGTCGAACTTGCGCTTATATTTCCGCGGCTGACTGGTGGTCACGGCCCGCTTGGTGGGCTGAGCGTCGTATGTGTATTGCGGCGCGGGCTCGATCCAACGCGTCCTGTTTCTGTCGGCCGCGGCGGGGGCGGCGGTGGCGGCCAAGACGGCCAGCCCAAGAACCGGAACGGTGAGCTGCTTCAGCATTTGGGTACCTCCATGGTCTCACAAAATCGCCGACAGCTAATCGCGGCAGCCCTCATGTGGGGAGTGCAGGACCTGCAATCAACATTGGCGTTCAATGCCCCTCTTGGACGTGTGGGGGCGCATCGGAAGGGCCTTTTTATCCACGGCCGGATGAACCGGGCCTGAATGGTGTCGTCCCTGGGAGGGCACCGGAAAATTTGCCGGATTTTCGGGGCCGGCCGCGGGGAGGGGCCGGTGCCTATGCCCGGTTCCCAGTGCCGGATCCTGGCGTTAACCGTCAGATAACGCGGTATTTATTCCCATAAATGAGTCCTCGTCGTAAAATGGCGGCCATGGACCAGACGAACACATCGTTGTTTTGGCGGCGGTTTGGGAGTGTCGCCATTGCCCTTACCGTGATTGGGCTGACGAGCGGCTCCGTGCAGGCCGGGCGTTGGCTGCCGGAGGTCGAGAATCCCTATTGCCCGGTTAAGACCTATGCGCTCCGCGACGTTGCGGAGCAGGCGTCGTCCATGACGGACCGCCAGGGTCGTCCGGTCATCGTTGTGAACACGCTGACCCTTCGCCATCGGCCTTCATACGGCAAGTTCCTCCTGGCGCATGAGTGCTGCCATCACACGCTCGGCCATGTGGCGAACTTCAAGAAGGAGCTGAACCATGTGGGGCCGCGGGCCTACTTTTCTCTCGCGCCGGCGTTGAAGCGACTGGAGCTCGAGGCGGATTGCTGCGCCGTCAAACTGCTGCGGGAGCGGCACGATCTCGATGGGATCGAGGCGGGACGCGCCGCCATGGCGCTGTTTGGCACGAAACCGACGGGCGCGTACTATCCGACCGGGATCGAGCGGTCCGACAATATCGTCGGCTGCGCCGCCCTGATCGAATGAGGGCTGGCAGAGCCGGCCTCGAATCTCCATATCTTCGAGGGACATGGCGCTCAAGCCAGCGCTGGTTCCGGCGTGCTATAGTGTGGGCTCCGAGATGATGAAGAGGCGGCGGTGATCCGTAACGCGTTCATAATGCGCCGCGTAGCGGCAAGCGTATGGCTGAGTTCGTTGATGGCCGTGCTTTGCGCAGCGGTCCTCGTGTTGACGCCTATGGGTCGCGCGGGCGCCGCGCAGGTCCTGCGCGTATGCGCCGATCCCGACAACATGCCGTTCTCCAACGCGAAGGGGGAGGGCTTCGAGAATAAGCTCGCCGAGCTCATCGCCGAACGCCTCGGGGACGAGCTGGAATATGCCTGGTTCACTGAGAACACCGGTCTCGTACCGAATACGGTGGGCGCTGGTGCTTGCGATCTCGTCATGGGATATGCGCAAGGCACCGGGCTGATCGAGGATACCAACCCCTATTACTACACGTCCTATGTGCTCATCACGCGCGAGGACGATCCTCAGCTGAAAGGCGTCGACACGTTGTCGGACCCGCGCCTCAAGCGGAAGCGCATCGGTCTCTTCGCGCGCACGCCGCCGGCGAGCATTCTGGCCATGCATGGATTGACGGCGGACGCCAAGCCCTTCGAGGCCTATGCGGGCGAGAGCCAGGCCAAGGCCGCGGAAGACATGATCGAGGAGATTGCCTCGGGCAAGTTGGATGCGGGGCTGTTGTGGGGTCCGGTTGGCGGCTACTACGCGCAGCGGGCCGAGGTGCCGCTATCGGTCGTACCGCTGGTCAAGGAGAGCGCGGGGCCCACCACCTTCTACGGGATCACCATGGGGGTGAGGCCGAACGAGCCCCAGTTCAAGCATGAGATCAACAAGGTGCTCGCGGACAACCAGCACGACATCAACGTGATCCTCCAAGGCTACGACGTGCCGCTTCTCAACCAGAAGGGCGAGCGGGTCGCCTCTGGCACCGCCGGCCGCTGAGCCTACATCTTGCAGATGCTCTCCGGCTCGTCGATGCCAAGCGTATCCACCTCGATCTCAGGATGACTTGCATGCGGGAAGCCGCGTTGCGGTGAGACCGAGACCGGCACCTTCTCCGTCGCGATCAGGATCGGCTGGCGGAACTGCCCGTCCCAGGGTCGGAATTGCTGCTTGATGCCCTTGAAGGGCGCGAGCTGAAGATCGGGGCCGTGGATGAACGCCGACACGGTGGTAAAATCATTGTCGGGGTTGCGCGTCACCGCTTCGCCGATGGTCCGGGCCGCGACATAGGCCTGGTGATCGATCGGCCGCATGATCCGGTCGAAGTCCTTCTCGAAATTGTTGTTGGCCTGGGTCGCGCCCCATTTCTCATGGCCGGGGCTCCAGGTGGTGGCAAAGAGACCGGTGGTGCCCGCCACGATGCGCGGCGCGGCGCCGCCGCGATAGGGGATGAGAGGGCCGAACACCTGATCTTCGTCCGCCACCATGATGACGTCGTAGCCGGCGCTCGGGACGACTGTCTTGTCGACGCTCGCCTCTTTGCGGGGTTTCGCGGGCGGGACCGGTCCCACACTGTCGCGGCGTCCGCCGGAGACGTCCACATATTCCCGGGCGTCCACGATATTGGCGCCGAAGCGCTCGGCCGCGCGCTTGACGGCATCCGCATAGGCGAGATCGCCTTGCGTCGAACCGTGGATGACGAGCCAGTCCTTCCAGTTCATCTTGACGAGATATTGGGCGAGGGCGTCGGCCAGCATGTAGCGGTCCGGTACGATATGCATGACGTTGGCGCGGCAATCCTCTTGGCGGAGCGACACGTCGGTGGCGCGCACATTGAACAAGAGAATATCCTTGTCCTTCGCCCAGTCGGCTAGCTTCATCAGCGTGGGCGCGGACGCGTCCACGATGATGTAGTTGTGCTTCGAATCGTAGAGCTTATTGAGCGCCGTTACCGCATCTTCCGGCGATGACGCCGTCTCCACCTCGAGACCATAGAGATGGCCCATGAACCGGCCGCCGGCATTGTTCTCCTCGAGGCCCATCTTCGCGCCGGCGATTCCGGCGTCTTCGGGCTCCGCATCGAGACGGGACGCGGGCCGCGGATGCGGCACCTCCTCCCGCAGATAGCCGATATCGACGGGCTTCATCTCGGGGGATTGCGGCATCTCCATCCTGACGCCGCCTTCGCGCTCCTTCGAGGGGTGGCCCGTGTCGGCGGCCAACGCCGGTCCCATCGTGAGGCTTCCAAGTGAGAGCGTGGTGAGGACCAGAAGACGGGAAAGGGGCTGATGAGCCCAACTGATCTGCATAATGGGACCGTTCGCGCCGGTTACGCGTTGCGTCAGAACCCGAAAAGGCCCTCGCCGGCGGGTTCAAGAGGGCCAGCCGAGTGATCGGGCGCATGGTACCGATAAGAAAATAGGCATTGCAAGGTGGAAACCTAGGCAGGCTATTTTGCCAAATAGAATTGCCGAAAGCGGCTGAAAGGCGATTTTGCGCGAATCTGTGGGTTCGGATCGTTGGCGCTCCCCGAATTGTCGCGAGGATGCTAGCGTCCTGCAATGCAATTCACGGTGGGATCGGCCATCCGCTTCGGGTGGGAGACGTTCAAGAGGCGCCCCTGGTTCTTCGTGGGCACCACTGTCATCATTGCCGTCATTTATGTTGCGGCCGGGATTGTCAGTGGGATTGTCGACCAGATCTTCGGCGGCTCGCTGGAGGAGGCCACCCTCCCAGGCCAAATCGTCAACTACCTTTTGGGCGCGCTTATCGGCATGGGGGTCACGGCCTTCTACCTCGCCGCGCACGACAATCCCGAGACGGCGGAGCTGTCCTTGTTGTGGCATCCCCAGCCGTTCTGGAAGTTTCTCGGCACGTCTTTACTGGCCACGCTGGCCATCATCGTCGGCTTCGTTCTGTTGGTGGTGCCGGGGATCATTGCCATGCTGCTGTTCATGTTCTGGACCTTCATCGTGATCGATAAGGGGCTCGGTCCCATTGAGGCCATGAAAGAGAGCATGCGCATTACCGCTGGTCACCGGTGGCAGCTGCTGGGCCTTATCGTTGTGCTGTTCCTGATCGGCATGGTGGGCGCTCTCGCTTTGGGCGTTGGCCTTCTGGTCGCCATCCCGGTCGCGACACTCGCCTTCACGCATGCTTATCGGGTCTTGTCCGGCTACGACGGGCCGACGGCTGTCCCGGTGGATGCACGGCTCGCTCCCTAGCGGCCTCGCAAGAAAGTCTCCACATACAAAAAAGGCGCCCCAAGTCGGGGCGCCTTTGATCAAGCGGTCTGCGTCGCGTCTACTCGGCCGGGACGAGCGGCTCGTCCTTGGTTTTCAGCGCCTCCGCGGCATTGCGCGGATTCCGGTATACGAACTCGGTCGCGGGCTTGGCCGCTTCCTCCTTGGCCACCTTCACCATCTCGTTGTGATAGGGCGACAGCGCGCAAGCCGGATCGGTGTTGCGGGGGTCGCGGGTGATCGCCATGGCTTGGCAGCGGCAGCCGCCGAAGTCGACCTCCTTGAAGGCGCAGGAGCGGCAGGGCTCCTTCATCCAGTCGCTGCCGCGGAAGGCGTTGAAGGCGTCCGAGTTCATCCAGATGTCGCGCAGCTCACGGTCGCGCACGTTGTCGAAGGCAAGTTCGGGGATGGACTCGGCGGCGTGGCAGGGCAGGACCTTGCCGGCCGGCGTGATGTTCATGAAGCCCTTGGCCCAGCCGCCCATGCAAGGCTTCGGGCGCTTGGCGTAATAGTCGGGCACGACCATGTCGATGGTGAGCACGCCTTTGAGGCGTTCGCGCGCCGCCTCGACATATTCGATGGAGGCGAGCGTCTCTTCGTAGGTCGGGATCAGCGCAGCACGGTTGAGAAAAGCCCAGCCGTAATATTGCGCATGGGCGACTTCGAGACGCTGCGCGCCAAGCTCGACGGACATGTCGATGTAGCGCGGCACGTTATGGATGTTGTGGCGGTGAATCGGCGCGTTGATGGTGAGCGGCATGCCCAACTCGGTCACCCAGCGGGCGACGTCGAGCTTCTTCTGCAATGCGCCGGGGTAGGCGCCGATCTTGTCGGCGCCAGCAGGATCGACGTCCTGGAACGAGATCTGGACGTGGTCGAGGCCGAGCTTCTGAAGGGTCTCCAGACGCTCGCGCGTCAGGGTGACGGCGGCGGTGATCAGATTCGAATAAAGACCGGCGTCCGAGGCGGCCTTGACGATGTCTTCGAGATCCTTCCGCGCACAGGGTTCGCCGCCGGACAAGTGAATTTGCAGAATGCCCATCTCACCGGCTTGGCGCATCACCGAGCACCACTCCTCGGTGGTCAGCTCGTTCTTGGCGCCCTCGAGCGCAACGGGGTTGGAGCAATAAGGACATTGCAGCGGACAGCGGTGGGTCAGCTCGGCGAGCAGGCCCACGGGCGCGAGCGCGCATAATTCCGCGGTGGCATCTTCGCTGCCAACCACACCTTCGGTCGGCTCGTCGTCGACGACGAACGACTCGATATGTCCGTTACCTTTGAGCTCCTCGGTCATCCCTTTACGTATCCCTTATCTGCCAAGCCTTGGAGCAGGTCGAGCACGTCGGTGGTAATGACGTCGACCGGTGCCGAATACTCCTCCGCGAGCTTGGCTGCGATCTCCTCCACGGTTTTTTCTCCGTCGCAGAGTTGCAGGACCGCGACGGCAGTCTGATCCGGCGTCAGAACCCGTTCCGGCGCCAGGAGCACCCATCGCCCGCGCCCCGCGTCATGGCGGAGCTTCAGGTAGGGCGGCAGTTTCGGCTTCGTCTCGCGGCCGACGACCAGCCGGCCGGGAGACGTCGTTGCGCCACTCATGCTTCGCCGGGCACGAAGGCGCCGGGCGGAATCATGCCCGGGTCGACATAGGCTAGGTGAAGCGCATCGAGCTGCGCCCACAACACATGCGTCTTGAAGCGGAGCGCATCCAGCACGCCTTGCTGCGCTTCCGGCGTGCGCGCGTTCTGCTTCACATATTCAAGAGCGAAGTCTGCATCGCGCGGGGCTTGCGTGAGGCGGCGCTTGAAATACGCCATCACGTCGTCGCTGATGAAATCGTAATTCTCCAGCATGCCGGAGATGCGCGCCTTGTGGATGTTCGGCGCGAACAGCTCGGTGAGGGACGAGGCCACGGCCTCCACGAGCGTCTTGTCGCGCACGAAGTTCACATAGGCCTCGACGGCGAACACCGTCTCGGGCAGGGCGCCCTTGCGGGAAATGACGTAGTCGCGATCGAGTCCGAGGCCATCGGTGAGAACGAGCCAGCGCTCGATGCCGCCTTCCTCCTCGCCATAGCCGTCGTGATCCATGATGCGGTGGAGCCACTCGCGGCGAAGCTCGCGGTCGTGGCAACGGCTGATCAGGGCCGCGTCCTTCCGCGGCACGGCCGATTGGTAGCAATAGCGATTCAAGGCCCAGGCTTGCACTTGGCCCTTGTTCAGCTTGCCGCCATGCAGCAGCTGATGAAACGGATGCTTGTCGTGATACTGAGCGGCGCCAATGGCGCGTAGCTCCTGCTCGAGTTCCTCAGGGCTCATAATCTTGGACACGGCGTATTCCTCGATCTCAACCGTTGATGAAGAGGATAACGTAGCTGGGCGCCGCTGCCGCCTTCTTGATGCGCGTCAATCCTCAAATATTTGTCGACTATTGGTGCTTCTGAGCGGCACCTTCGAAACGGTCTATACCATGGTGAAACATGGGGAGACCGAGTGAGATTTTCATGACTCGTTCATGAACACTGTCTTGATGCCGGATTAAGATCATCTGAAAAGCAAATCGGACATAGGGGCCATCGTAGACGAAAGGCGGGACTGGCGCCATTGGCGACCCAGGAGCGCAAAGACTGGCGAATGCAAAACGGCGACCTGGCATTCGCCGGATCGCCGCTTCGCGATTTTCCGAGATGAGGAAAAGCCGGATTAAGCGCGGGCCAGCTCGGCCGGCAGGTAACTCGTCACCTCCATACCGGACTCCGTCTCCTCGACCGTCGGCGTGTGCCACTCACGCATGATGTTCTCCTTTCGCGAGTTTAAGACCAAGCATGGTCGGGGCGGCCATTAGTTTTGCGAACCCGAAGACCGCCCGACTCTGCGATTGGAATATGCGATCGGGTCATGATAATTACCAATCGTTTTTCCTAATAGAGAGCATAAGCCCTGCTTATCGCCCATGGTTTCGCTTAAATGGTTTCGCTTAGACAGTTGCGCTATCTGGAATCTCTGGCCGAGTCCCGGCACTTCGGCCATGCGGCGGAGGCTTGCGCCGTCAGCCAGCCGGCGCTCAGCATGCAGATCAAGGAGCTCGAGGATGAGCTCAAGCTGCGCTTGGTGGAACGGCGCAAATCCGGCGTCGCGCTCACCGAGAAGGGGGAGGAGGTGGCCCGGCGGGCGCGCACGATCCTCGCCTCGGTCCGCGATCTCGTCGATTACGCCAAGGGGCAGGAGGGCGTGCTCTCGGGCGTCCTCAAGCTTGGCGCCATCCCCTCGATCGCGCCCTATCTTTTGCCTGCGGCTCTGCCCGAGCTGCAGCGGCGGTTTCCCGCGCTTTCCCTGCAGTTGCGCGAGACACTGACCGAGAATCTCGTGCGAGAGCTTGTGAGCGGCGATCTCGACGTTATTCTCGTCGCCTTGCCGATCGAGGATGCGGAAGTGGAGACCCATCATTTGTTCGACGATGTCTTCATCCTGGCGGCCAAGGCGACACCCGACAATGCGCGCGTGCGTGAGGCGACGCCGGACATGCTTTCGGATGAGCGGCTGCTGCTCTTGGAGGAGGGCCATTGTTTGCGCGAGCAGGCGCTGTCCTATTGTCACATGATGACGCGTGAGGCGCGCGAGAGTTTTGGCGCCTCGAGCCTCGCTACCATTGTGCAGATGGTCGCCAATGGCTATGGCATCACGCTTCTGCCGGAGATGGCCATCTCCGGCGAAATCCATCGCGGCGGCGATATCCGTTTGTTGCGCTTTGCCGTACCGGAGCCGAAACGCGAAATTGGTCTCGCTTGGCGCAAGACCTCACCACGCAAGGCCGAGTTCGCGCAGTTCGGC
Organism: uncultured Alphaproteobacteria bacterium; assembly: GCA_963825655.1. GTDB lineage: Bacteria > Pseudomonadota > Alphaproteobacteria > Rhizobiales > Methyloligellaceae > Methyloceanibacter. The sequence continues at coordinate 687,663 of CAWGTS010000003.1, read as the reverse complement.
CAGCTATTGCGTGATGTTCTGCCAAAACCGCGGGCGACAAAGCCACGCAAGAAGGGAGGCCGAAAACGCTAAGCACCCAACTCTCGATTTTGATGGCGTTCTTGGTTTTCGCCAGGGCAGGGCTCGTGCACGTCGTGCGGCCGGTCTCCGACTTCTATGTGGCGAACCGGCTGATGCCCGCGTTGTTCAACAGCTTGGCGCTCACGGCGTCTCTCATGGCGGCTCTCGTGTTTGTCGGCGCGGCCGGCGCCGTCGGGCCGGCTTGGGAGGGTCTTGATGCCGTGCTGTTGGGCGGAAACCTGGGGCTGGTCGTCGGCGGCCTCTTTCTTGCGCCCTACCTGCGTCAGTTCGGTGGCTACACATTGCCCGATTTCCTGGCCGAGCGGTTCGACGGCGACAAGGTGCGGCCGCCTGCGGTGCTCGCTATCGTCTTGTGTGCCTTTCCCGCGCTTGCCGCGGTGCTGCTTGGGGTGGGGCTGCTCACGATGGCCGTGCTGAATTTGCCCCTTGGCATTGGTGTTGGCGCGGGCGTCTTCCTGATCCTCATCGCCACCTTGATCGGCGGTATGCGGTCCTTGAGCCTCTCGCAGCTCGCCTATTTTGCGGTGCTGCTGGTCGCGTCCGTCGCCGCCGTCGTCGTCGTGCTGTGGCAGACGGGGACTTTGTTTGCCACGGAGAGCTTGCTCCTCGACGAGGTGGTGCTAAGCCTGGGGCTCGAGATATTTGCGCAGAGCAGCGCCGCCAACCGCGCGGCGCTTGTCTTCTGCCTGGCGACCGGGACCGCGTCCTTGCCCTATCTCCTGATGCGGAGCTTCACCACACCCTCGCCCGGTGACGCGCGCGTGTCGTTTCTTATGGCTCCGATCTTCTTAGGCGTGCTCTGCCTCGCGCTGCCTGCTTTCGCCGCGCTCTATGAGGCAGCCTCGTTGAGAGCCGGCGATGCCCTCTCCATGCTTGCCGAAGGCACGCTGACCTTGGCGGCTCTCGCCGGCCTGTTGGCCGCGGGCACGGCGCTCACACTTTCGATCGGTAACGCGCTGTCCTACGACGTCTATTACAAGAGTTTGCAGCCGGCCGCTTCGGTAGCCCGTCAGCTTCTCGTGGCGCGCCTGTCGCTGATCGTCGTCACGGGGCTTGCCGGCGTTGCCGCGGTCGCCGCGCCGCAAGAGATTGTGACGGGAGCGACCGCCATGTTCTCGCTTGCGGCCAGCGCCTTCTTGCCCGTGCTGGTGCTCGGAGTGTGGTGGAAGCGCGCCAGCGGCGACGCCGCGCTCGCCGGCATGGTCGCCGGCCTTATCGTGTGTCTCTATTACATGATCGGGCCGCACACGATTCCGTTCGTGTTCTACGAATTGTCCAGCTTCTTCTCCAACGCGACAGATGCGCAGGTCTCCACTTACGAGGCTCTGCGCCACGACTATTACCTCGCGGCGGATCCGGCGGCGAAAGACGCGGTGCTGGCGGCGTGGGACAAGTCGGTGCGGCCGATCGCCAATTGGTGGGGCGTGCGTGGGGCATTTGCCGGACTGTTCGCCGTGCCGGTCGGCTTTCTCGTCATGATCGGGGTGAGCCTGTTCACCCGGGCGCCGTCGCAAGACGTGCAGCGTTTTGTCGACGGCCTGCGAACGCGGGCGGCTTAAAATCGAGAAGCGCTAGTCCGCCTCGCTGGCCGCGGTTTCTGGCGGCGGCGGTCCGCCCAGGAGGCGGAAGCCGTTGCGGAAGCGCTCCGCATCCTCGCTGTTGGCGTGACCCTTGGGGCCGGCCGAAACAAGCATGTAGATGCGGTCGCCATTGGCCACGAGCGTGAGCAGGTGGTTGCGCTTGCCCCCGCTGTCCTCGGCAATGGCTCCGTAACCGGGGCGACCATGGATCGTCTTAGACTTTTGGGCGCGGACGCGGGTGTGGCTCCCCTTGGCGTAGGCCGCAACGACCTTCTCGAAATAGTCGGGCTTGGGCGGGTTCGGCGCGCGTCCCTCGGGATATTCGAACACCACGACGCTGTAGACGGTGTCATTGCGGGTCGTCACTTGATAATTGTGCTGCAGCAGCGGGTTCTGCCCGGAGACTGGTGTGCTCACGGATTTCGGCTTCTCCGTCACACCGGGAAACGAAGTCACGAAGCCACGGTCTGAAAAGTGGTACTCACGCCATTGGGGCGGTTGAGGCGCTTCCGTGTCCGCTGCGTCCTCCGCGAAGGCCGGCATGGCGAGTACGAAAAGCGCGAACGCAGCGAGTGTGAAACGTCGAAATGGCATCGCCGGTCCCTTGCATCTCTGGCGGTAGAGAATCGCGAGTCTAGCCGAACAATAGGGCTCAATCACGCGCAAGACTTACAAGACTTAGAAGAGCCGGAACTCAGGGCAGTCCCAGTCGTTCCGTAGTTACACCCCCGACCTATGAAAATTTCAAATGACCCGCCAAGATCGATTTGACCCTCCACCGATGAGCACGAACGCCGATGGCCAGGAGAGGACCGTCGGCGTCGAGATCGAGTTCGGCGGTGTGGGCGCGGAGGACGCCGCCCAATTGGTCAAGACGTTGTTCGGCGGTTCGCTCGTGAAGCACAACCCGAACGCTTTCGACGTTGAAGGATCTTCGCTTGGCGACTTTTCGGTGAAGCTCGATACGCGATTTTCCAGTTACAACGAGAACGCTGACGACTTTTTGGATGAGATCAAGGTGGAGCTCGGCAATTTGTTCGGTGCGGCGGCAAGCCTCGTGGTGCCGTTCGAGGTCGAAGCGCCGCCGGTGAAGATTCGTCAACTCCCCGAGATCGAATGCTTGATGGCGCGTCTCCGGCAAGCCGGCGCATCCGGCACCGAAGCGAGTCCGTTTTTCGCGTTCGGTGTCCATCTCAATCCTGAGACACCGCGGCGCGATGCGCGAACCATCACCGCCATCGTGAAGGCCTACGCCATGGTCGGCCCATGGTTGTGGCGTACTATCGACCCGGATATGACGCGCCGGCTGCTGAGCTTCGCCGAACCCTTTCCCGACGAGTATGTGCGGCTGTTGGCGGCAGAGGATTATTGGCCGGAGATACCAGCCCTCATCGATGACTACCTGGCATGGAATCCGACGCGAAATCGCGATCTGGACCTGCTCCCGCTCTTCGCGTTTCTCGACGAAGATCGCGTGCGGAAGAAATTGCCCGAAGAGAAGATCAATTCACGCCCGACCTTCCACTACCGCCTTCCCAATACGCAGCTCGACGACCCCGAATGGGGGCTGGCCCGCGAGTGGAACCGCTGGGTCGCGATGGAACGCATCGCGGCCGACGATGCGCGGCTCCAGGCTCTCTGCCGCGATTATCTCGGCTATCAAGGAGGACGGGAGGAATGGGCTGCCCGTCTTGAAGACCTCGAGGTCGCATGAAACCGAGCATTGGCGTTACCAGCTCGCGCCGCGGCGGTTGGCGCAGCTTCACGATGAACCGCCTGGCGTTGTGGCGGGCGGGCGCGAAGGCCGTGCGCTTCACTCCCGGCGATGACGTGACGCTCGAGGGGCTGTCGGGTCTCATTATTGGCGGCGGGGACGACATCGGCGCGGAACTCTATGGCGGCGTGCCGACACCGGACGTCCGCATTGATCCGGCGCGCGATGAGTTGGAACTGTCGCTCCTGGAGAAGGCGCTTGCGGTGCGCATGCCGATTCTCGGCATCTGTCGCGGCGCGCAGATCCTCAATGTCCATCTCGGCGGCTCGCTCTACAGCGATATCCATGAGGTCTTCAAGGATGCGCCGAAAATGCGGACAGTGTTGCCGCGCAAAAGCGTTACGCTCGTTGAGGACAGCCACCTTGCCCGGCTGCTGCGCTGCAATCCTTGCCGGGTGAATGCGCTGCACCACCAGTCGGTCGATCGGCTCGGCGAGGGCTTGCGGATCGTTGGGAGAGACGAGGCGGGCGTCGTGCAGGCCGTCGAGGCAGATGGCCATGATTTTTTGATCGGCGTTCAATGGCATCCCGAGTTGCTGGTGTTTTCGCGTCCCCAACAGAGGTTGTACCGCGCGCTGGTCGTGGCGGCGCGCAGCTGGGCGGAGACCGGCGCCGCGTCCCTGGCAGCAGCTGATCGCGTCGCAGAGGAAACGGTTAGCCAGACATGACGCGCGCGCTCTTCTTGCTGGTGCTCTCCCTGTTGGCGATCTTCGGCGGTCTCGCGGTCTCGTCGGATGCGATGGCCTTGGCGATTGCCGGCTTCGACGTGGAGCGCGACTTGCCTTCGCTTGGCGTGTGGGGACCGATTGCCATCATCGGCTTGCGCATGCTTGCCGCCTTGTTCGGCGTCATACCGAGTTCACCGGTCTTGCTGGCCGCCGGCGCGACCGAAGGCATTCTTCTCGGAAGCGTCTACGTGTTGACCGGTGCGATGCTCGGGGCGGTCATCGCTTTTCTGATCGGGCGGCACCTGGGGCGCGATTTCGTCGCGCGCCGGGGATGGATGGACTCGCTCGCCAAGACAAAATTCGGAGGCTGGCTGCTCGATGAACAGACCTCACAAACACGCCTCATGGCGGCGGTGTTCTATTGCCGGCTTATTCCCGGCATCAATCTCGATGCCTTGAGCTATGTCGCCGGGGTAACGCCGATTGCGATGTGGCGCTTCTGTTTGGCGACCTTTGGCGCCCTTCTGCCCTACACGGTGCTCCTCGTCGCCATCGGCCGGCAGTTAGTTTCCCTCGGCCCGACCGAGTTCGTGATCGTGCTCGTGGCGATTCTTGTCGTCAGCGCCATTCCCGTATTGTGGCGCTATCTCCACGTGCGGTCCGCCCGCAGTTGATCGTCAGCCTTGGGTGGGGGCGGATTTGAGCGCCCGCTGGTACATGGCTTCCACGTCGGCTTTCAGCGCGCGCCGGGTCGAGGGCCGCAGATACAGCATGTGTCCGCCGGCATAGTCCTCGATGGTAATGGGGGTCGCGCCATCCAGCGGCGGGAGCTGCTGCATCAGATAGGTCGGCACCATGTAGGGCGTGATCAGATCGGTATAGCCGGTGGTGATCATCACCTCGAGCGCGCGGTTGGCGGCGCGGGCCTCCTGAATGTCGTCGACAACGCCGGCATAGCCTTGCCGGCTCGGGCTGGTGCCGAAATCCCATTTGCCGCGCACCTTGCGATTGAGAAGCTTGTAGGGCAGCTCGGTCTTAAAGCTGAGCTCGTCTTGGGCGTAGCTCACGAAGGCCGAGGTCCAAAGCGGCACCGTGGAGTTGAGCACGGGATCCGGCCCGCGCGGCCAGGCGCTCGACGGATTTGGATCCGGTCCGCTGACACTCCCGTCATAGCGGCTGAGAAGTTGGCCGCCGTCGCGATCGAACTCCTTGATGAAAATCGATGAGGTGATGCGGGCGCGGTATTGCTCCACCTTGGCAAGCGGCAGGCCGGTCAGCTCCGCCACGCGCGCGGAGGCCGCTTTGCCGCCTTGCTCTGCCCCCGACGCGAGCGCCACGAGATAATCGGTGAGGGCGTAGTCCTCGACCTCCTTCAGCGCCTCGGTCAGACCCTCTCTGGTAGTAACGCCTTCGCTCTCCAGTCTCACCGCTGCATAAGAGGGCAGAGCGAGCGCCCAAGGGATGGGGTAGTAATCCTCGGCGTGCAGCATGGCGAATTCGAGCGCGGGCGAGACGAGCACGAGGCCGCTCGGCGAGATGCCGCTCGTCTTTTGCAGTTGGCGCGTGATGGTCGCGGCCCGGAAGGCGCCGTAACTCTCGCCGGTCAGGAACACGGGCGAGATCATGCGCCCCGCCTCGATCAAATAGAGGCGGATAAACTCGGCAAGCGATTCCGTGTCCTGCTCGACGCCCCAAAAATCGCTTTCCTTCTTCTTGCCGACGGCGCGGCTGTAACCGGTGCCCACGGGATCGACGAAGACGAGGTCGGTAAAGTCGAGCCAGCTCGCATCGTTCGCGAGGAGGCGCGGCGGCGGGCCGATGAGCTCGCCGGTGCCGGTGGTCTCCACGACCTTCGGACCGATAGCGCCGAGATGGAGATACGCCGATGCCGCGCCGGGTCCGCCATTGAAGACGAAGGTGATCGGCCGTGCGGCGTCCTCGGGGTTTTTCGCGTAGGCGGTGTAGAAGATTTCCGCGATGGGTTTGCCCTGGTCGTCCCGGGGCTTGATGGCGCCCGCCACGGCGCTATAGGGCACCGTCTGGCCGTCCAGGGTCATGCTATGGAATGTGATCGCCGTGGGCGGCAGGCGCAGGACCGGCTCCCGCTCGGCCTCGTTCTTTTCAGCCGTCTGCTTCTTTTCGGCCGTTTGCTCCGTCTTCGGCGCGCTGGCGTCTTCGGCGAAGGCGGTGGGGGCTTGGGCGAGGAGGGCGAGAAGGGCGCCGAGGCAGAGGGCGCCGGCGAAAGCTCGGAAAGCGTCTGTCACTATTGATCCTGGTCCTGTGTTAGAAAACGCGATCCCAACCCGTTCGGCTGCTTCAGACTTAGGCAGTGAGGTGGGCAGTCTCAAGGCGTCGCTCGGACGCTTCTCCTGAACATGACCACGCCATCATTAACGTGCAGCAACGCATTTATGACCAGAAACGCCTTGAGCCTGGCCGTGTTGCTGCCTCTGGGGCTTGGCCTTTTCGCCTGCGCCAGCCGGGAGGAGATCCGTGCCGACCGCGCGGCCCAGCAAGTGACCACGGACGCCGAAGACGACGCAAGATGCCGTTCCGAAGGCGAGAAGGGCACGCCGCCCTATACCGCCTGCCGCCAGAATTTGGCGGCTGAACGGGCGCGGCAGGAGAATATCGACTACCAGAAGGCGCGCGATTTCGACCGGGTTCTGGGCGGTCTCGACGATCGTTGATCGCTGAATAGGCCACACCTCTAAAGACAAAGTGTTTGGCGGGCCGGGTTTCGCCGTTGGCCAGGGTCGGTTTGACCGCTAAGCTGAGGTGAGCGGAGAGCTGCAAGCCGGCAGTCTTGCTGAGCGCCCCGAAATCCGGCCCATGTCGGAGTTTAGGGAAGAGCGCCAGGAGGCTCGCTCGTTTCGGGCGGTACAGAGGTGGACGCTCTTCGTGGCCGAGGCTCCAGTGGGGGGCGGGAGCTTCGCTTGGCGTCGCGTATCTATGCTCTCCATGGTGGCACCCTGGGAGTCTTGTGTTCTCATGAGGCTCGACCTGGATCCGGTCTCTAGCGGAGCCTCACGGCATGGCCGTTCCGATGCGTAAGAAACGTGCCTGGTCAACGCGGGAGGACGACGCCGAGTCCCAAGAGACTGCGGCGTTCGAGGCCTCTGTTGCGGCCGCCAAGGATACCGCGGCCAAGTCCGACGCGTTTCTCTCCTCCGCGAAATCAGATCTGACGGACCATCGGCGCTGGCTTCAGGCTCAGAGCGTCGCCGTGGAGCGCGACCGCCGGCGGCATGAACGCTGGTTGCAGCGCCAGCGGGATCATCGCTTGGCGTCTGCCCGGAAAGACCGTCAGCGTCGCCGCCGCCAGCTCATGCGGCAGCGTGCCTTCCGGGCGATACAACAGGCCGGCTGGGCGGGGATGTTGTTCGTCCGCTCCTGGGTCTTGTTCGTGATCGGTAGGATCGGGGCCGGCTGTCGATACACGGGTCATCTCATTGCGCGCGGCGCCAGCTTTGTGGGGCAGCAGATCGCCGCCGGCGTGCGCTGGGTGCTCTCCGGTCTCGGACTGTTGGCGCGGCGGTCCGGTCAGGGACTGGGGGCAGGCGCGGCATGGAGCGGCGCCACGCTCGGATCGGCGGTGCGCCGTGCAGGCCAGGGCCTTTCGGCAAGCGCGGCCTGGAGTGGCGCCAAGATGCGCGCCTCGGCCAAGGCCGGAGGGACGGTGCTGGCATCGAGCTCATCGGTCGTCGCCTCCAAGACGGGCCGATTGTCCCAGTCGGCGGGGCGGTCGCTGGGCAGTGGCGTCTCCGCCGCGGCATCCGGCAGTTCGGCGCTTGCCGCCACCACGGGCCGAGCCGCGTCGCGCGGGCTTGCGGTTCTCGGGAACAAGGCTTCGGTGCTCGGCGCGGCGAGCAAGCGGGGGCTTGCGAGCAGCTACGGCTGGACCAAGAGACATGCGGGCGCCGTCGGACCTGCTGTTTACGTGCGCATGGCCAAGCTCGGCCGGCAGGCCGAACATTATGCCCGTACACGAAGCGCCGGTGCCAAGCCGGTAACGCCACGGCCGGTGTCCGTGCCCCCGGTATCCGCAAGCATGCCTGCCGCGGCGTCCGTCCATGTCATCGAGGTCTACGGACCGCATCGGGAGCACGTTGAGCTCTTCGGTCGCCCGGCCAACGGTCCGTGGACGCCGTCTCCCGAGCCGCAAGCGGCGACGCAGATCACCGACATTTACGGGCCGTTCTATGAAGGGTTCTGGGTCGAAGGCGTCTCGGCAAATGAGCCGGTCACGGCCCCCGACCCACAATTCGCTGCCCCTCGGGCCGGGACGGAAACCGCGCTATCCTCCTGGGCGCATGCTGCCGGGGCGCGTGTGGCGGCTTTCGGCACGCAGGCGCGGTTGTCCGCGGGCGATGCCGGTGCTTGGGTGGGGTCGCAAGCGTCGCGTGCGCGGTCTTGGGCCGCAACGCAGTCTTGGGCGAAAACCCTAGCCGAAATGCAGCACTGGGGCCGGCTGCAATCTTGGGCTCGAACGAGGGATATCGATCTCAGTCAAATGATGATCATTGCAGGTGCTGTGTTGTTGGTGTGTGGCGGGCTTCTGGTCGGAGGCGGGCTGTTCTTGCGGGCCGGAGCCGGAACGACGACGGTGCAAGCGCCCGAGGAGGAAAGCGTCTCCGGCATCGCCTGGACGTTCGACGAGCCCGACCGCCCCTTGGCGGAGCGTGCGATCTTCACGCTGTCCGGCACGCCGGAGTCCTTCCGGATCAATGGGCTGTCGGTGAGCGGCGTGAATTTGTCGGATCAGCCGCTGACGGGGATCGAGGCCGTGTTGAAACCGGACGTGCAGCGGCCTGATCTCAAGCTCAGTCTTCAGGTCGACAAGGCAGCCGCGGCGGACCAGGCGGCGGGTCGGGCGGAAGGTCAGGCCCTGGCCGTCGTGGCAGAGGGGACCGTACCGGCCCGTGCGCCGTTCCGTCTTATTTTCCCGTTCCCGCCCGAGGCCATGGACGACGCGGACGGCATCACCGTGGAGGAGTTTTTCGACTCCTATGGCGGCCTGCTGCTCAAGGTCCGTTACGAGGTTGACGGGGCGGAGAAATCGCTCATCCAATATCTCGGGCCTGATCTGCTCAAGGCGCAACTCGAGGAGGTCTCCGCGCCCGCAGCGGATGGTTAGTCGTGTCCGCTTTCAGGAACGAGAAGCCGCCTCAGGGCGTTTTATCCTCCAGGAAGGGACCGATACGATGAGCAGCAAAACACCGAAAAGCCAGCCGACCCGTAAGGCCAATCAGGCCGTCAGCCGTCCGGAAGATCCCGACACCCAGCGCCAGACGCGCGCCGCGCGCGCGTTGCGGGTTGATGAGCTGCCCCAAGGCGGCGCCATGATCACGCGGGACGAGGAACTGACAACGGACTCCGAGACGGAAACCGCTCTGAAGCGGGCGACGCGGCGGAAGTCGTAACGCTGCCGCGCCTCTAGTTGCAGTTGAGGACCCGCGAGCGGCAGCCGCGCTGGCTCAAGCACACATTGTATTGATTGCAGCAGGCCGTGGTGCAGCCGGCGATGTCGGAATTCACGTCAAGCGCCCTGGCGGCGCAGACATCGTTGCAGGACTGGAGGCCGTTATTGCAGACCCTGAGGCTTTGGCTGCCGAGGGTACAGGCCGACGGCGTCTCCTTCAGCGACTGAAAGGGTGCGGCCGTCTGCGCCTGCACCGCGGATGCCGCCAGCAGAAGCCCGAGCCCGAGCAGCACGATCTTCATCATTTGATTTGCTACCCCGCCGCTTGGATCTGACGCGCCATCTTGGCCGCTTTTGACCGCTCTTGGCCAGGCGGCGCTCATCTTATGGTGCCGGCCGGAGGATTCGAACCCCGACCCGCGCCGGCATCATGACGCACGGCGCGCCCCAGCGAAACCATTGTTACGAAACCATCGCATTGGCCGTCTACCAATCGGGCCTTGTCGGATGTCATTTCTGGGGACACGCACGTGACCAATAAGCTGAACTGCCTATCGATGCTTGCCTTGGCCGCTTTGGCGGCGATCAGCCTGGCCAGTTCGGCCGGCGCGGACGGGCCGCTTTTGGTCACGAGCGGGAGTGACAGCGGCGAAGGCTCGCTGCGGGCCGCCTTGGACTCGCTTTCGAAGCAGGACGCGCCGGGCCAGATCCTCATCGTGACGGACGGGGATATCGAGATCTCTTCGACGCTCACCTATGCGGGCACCGCGCCGCTGTTCATTTACGGCAAGGGGCAAACGGTCATGACCAAGACCGATACGACCTTGCTGACGCTGAGCGAAGGCGCCGACCTGACGGTGAACAGCCTCAACTTCAAAGGTACGGGCGGTTTTAGCATCAAGAACCGGGGTAAGGCGGGCAAGGGCATCTTCATCGACATGCGCCCCGATCAGACCGGCGTCGTCACGCTCGCCTTGGAAGACGTCACGGTTTCCGGCGTGGCCTATCACGGGGTCCACATCTCCGATTGCGACCTGGCGGACGATTGCGGCGCGGGCCGGGGCGGCAAGGGGGGCGGCTCGCCGGCATCGATTGTCGTGCGGCTGACCGATGTGGAGATTTCCGACGTGGGCAACGGCCGGTTCGACGCGGACGGCATGCGTGTGGATGAGCGCAGCGCCGGCGACATCTTTTTCTACGCGCAGGATTCGACCTTCACCAAGGTTGGCGCGGACGGTGTGGAGCTGGACGAGGGCCAAGAGGGCGGCGTGTTCGCCACCGCCGTGGATTCCAAGTTCAACGACAACGGCGCCTATTGCGATCCCAAGATCCTCAAAGCCTTCATGCCGGAGACGGACGAAGGCAAGTTCAAGGACGGCAAGACGGCCGAAGCTGACATTCCGGGCGCGGTCAAAGGCTCGCCGGACGATGCTTGCATCGAGCGCGAGGTGGAGCTGTACGACTCCGGTTCGGTGAAAGAGTATGAGTTCGGCATCGATACGGATGAAGGGTTCGATATCGACGAGGCCGGCCCCGGCGACCTTTGGGCGCTGATCGTGGGGTCCTCCGTCCATGGAAATCTCGACGAGGGCTTGGACTTCGGCGAGGAGGACGAGGGCGGCATCAAGATCGCGGTGTGGCGCACAACCACCAAGGACAATTTCGACGACGGCATCAAGATCGTCGAGAGCGAGGCCGGCAGCGTCGAAGGGCTGCTCCACGGCGTCGCCTCGACGGACAATGGCGGCAAGGGCGCCGTGTTCGAGCAGCGCGATGCGGGCGATCTCACCGTTGTGGTCGATCACACCAAGACCGGGAACAACGACGACGGCGACAAGACGGGGCTCGAGGTCGTGCAGGACGGCGACGGGGAGGGCACGCTCACGATCCGCGCCTCCGAAATCGCCGACGGCATCGACGCGGAAAACGTCAATATTATCGAGGAGTAATCGCCGCCGTTGCAACCATTAGGGGATTATTCATCGGTTCGCGAAACCCTCAAGCCATGAAGTCGCCGACAGAACTCGTTGAGCAAATCATTCGCGCCAAGATGGCCCTGCATCTCAAGCTTGCCGCATGTCGAAGCGGTGGGCAGGTCGAGATTGGCGGGAGGCCCATCGACGACATGATCGCGGAAATCGATGCCGGACGCGCGCTACGAGCAGATGCTCGTTTGCTTCAAGAACGAGATCGCCGCGGCCGCGATGATGGCGTCGGCCGGCATGGAGGTCGAGGACGAGTGGCGGGCTCCGACCGAAACCAACGCCCCCCGGTAAGAGCCCTAAAAGTTGCGGAGGAGGTTTCCTGCGAGCAAGAGCAGGAAGGCAATGAGCAACGTCTCGAAGGCGTGGCCGGCGATCACCGGAATGGTGACGGTCGTGTATTGCGCGAGCAACGCCAGGATGGCGAGCACGAGCGAGATGATGAACACCACCTGGGTCGGCGGGCTGAGTCGATAGGCCATGGGGATGCATCCTTGTCCGAGGTTTGTTTGGGCTGGTTATGGACGCTTTGGCCGATGAAGGCTGTGATGCAGATGCCACAGCGTCAGACATTCGGGCGCGCGGTGCCGGTTGGTGGAGCGACCATCGCAAACGGGATCTCTACCGGCAGGCGGCCTCTTCGAGGTTTCGGGCCGCGCCGAGGAAGCCCTTGCCGTAGATGTTCGACTTCTCGCGCTCGATAATTTCGATGCCCTTGCTCACGTCTTTGCACTGCCCGGCCGCGTCTTTGTAGGTCGTCGCGCGATTGATTTAGTAGGTGCCGACCAGGTCGTTCTCGTAAGGTGCGTCTTCAATGAGCCGCGTGCAGGCCTCGCGTTGCGCCGCGCGCGATACGTCTCCGTTCCCCTCGCAACGCTTCTGGTCTTACTTGTCTTCCTCGATCTCGCCCAAAAAGTCCTCGAACGAATAATCGTCGTCTTCTTCCATGCCGTCTTGTTCCATAGCGTCTTGGGCGTGCGCCAATTGCGGCGCGCTCAGGCATCCCGCGATTGTCAGGGGCGACGACGGCAAGTAAGGATCTAAGGGTCATAGGTCAAACTCCCGACCGCGGTTCTTGGCAAGCGCGCTTCTCGCGAAGGAGTGGTGCCGGCTGGAGGATTCGAACCCCCGACCTACTGATTACAAATCAGCCGCTCTACCAACTGAGCTAAGCCGGCACGCTTCACGATCCAGCCCTTTATGCCACTTTCGGCTGAGCACTCAAGCGCCGCGCTTGCAAGACGCGTCCTAGAAGGTGGCGAACCGGTAGGTGACGTTGCCGAACACGCCGAAGCGTTCGCTGGTGAAATCCTGAAGCTCGGAGGTCGCGCCGATATTGATAAATTCGCTCTCGCCGTTGGTCTCGGCGTACCAATAGCGGACACCCGCGCCGACGGCCCAATATTGCGTCAGGTCGAGACGGACTTCGCCTTCGAGCTGATAGCCCCAGCCGGTGCCGCTGTCCTCGATATTTGGCGTGGGACCGAGATCCGTGCGGAGATAGTGGGAGTCCTCGTTCCACAGATAGGCCACCGGGAGAACGGCCGCGTCCCCGCGAAGCGTCAGGCGTCCCAGAGCTTCACTTTCAATTCCGTGCCCAGTCTGAGCGAGGCCCAGTTGGACTCGTTGCCGATAAATCTCGTTGAAAAAGGAACCTGGATGGAGCCGGGCGGTCCACAGAAGAAGCCGCCGACATCATCGGCGTTGCAGCGGCCGCCGTAGGACTTGACCTTCTCGTACCAAAAGTTGAATCTGATAAAGGGGCTCAGCACCACGTTGGCCTTGCGGTCGAGCAGCGTGAAGTCCTGGCCCACGTCCATGGTGCCGTAGACCAAGCTGTGGCCATCGAGCCGGCTATAGGTGTCGGAGAATTTGATTTGACCGTCGAAAAAGTCTTCGTCGTCGAGGCTGCCGCCGTCGAACCAGCCGCCACCGACAAAGCCCTTGAAAAAGGTCTCGGTCTCGTTGCGCACGGCGAAGACGAACTCGAGGGAGTTGGCGTCGATGCCGTCATAGGTGAGGGTTGAGTTGGGGTTGCCGTAGAAGCTGCATTACCGCTGCGAGTTGATGTCGAAGCGCGTACTGCCCTCGCTGTACCAGTAGCGCAAGCCGAGCTCCCATTGGGGCTGGGCATTGGACAGGGGCGGCAGCGGAATAGGATAGGTCTTGGGCACGTCGATGACCTGCGCCTGCGCGCCGCCGGCCATGACGGCCCACGCTAGCAGCGTCAGACTAGAAGCCCTCAGCATGAATCTTTGCCTCGCCCCTTGGTGGATAAGCGTTTCGCTTATCCCCGAGGGTGCAAGGGGCTTGGTTAAGACGGGATTAAGGAGCGTGCCGAATTGGCACGTTTAGCGGCGCCGGCTTGCCAGCAGACCGGCCGCAAAGGCGGCGACCAGCAACGTCAAGGGCCCCACCTGCTTCATGGCCTTGCCGACGCCTTGGTCGATCATGGCCATGCCCTCCGCCGGCGCTTCCATCAAGCTCTGCGGCTGCGTCTTCTTCTCACGGGTCACCACGGGAATGAACGCCAGAACGATCAGGGCGAGCGCGACCAGCGCACCGGCCACGATGCCTGCCGCCGCAACCGGGATGAATCCGTACATCAGGAGCGCCTGATAGCCGGCCACCAAGCCGAAAGCGATCGCGAACAGTGCGATCACGGCGGCGATGGCGATGATCACCGCCTTCTTCACCGATCGTTCAATGGCATCCTTGATGCGCGTCCCGATCTGTAAAGAGGAGACGGCTGTCAGCACGAGCCGAAGCATGAAAGGGCTCTCCTAGCGGCGCGTGAAGACGCCGAACAGAAAGCCGAGACCTGCGGCAATGGCGACGGCCTGAAGCGGATTGCCCTTGATCGCTTCCTCGGCGTCTTCCTTCGTCTCCATCGCCTTGTTCTGGGCGCGGTTCATCTGCTTGCTGGCGATGCTGCTGACGGTGGAGCTGAGATTCTGCATGTCGGCGCGGATGGCCTCGATCTGAGCATTCAGCTCTTCAGTGTCTTTACCGGTTGCCATGGGGGGCCTCCCTAAAAATGTTTGGGGTTTCGGTGTCTTGAGATCAACTCTTGCTACGGGATCTTGTTCCGGGCGCGGAGCAAGACAACGCCCTTCATAACTGAGTTGATGGACGCTGTGATGTCACTGTCAAGTTTTGTCGGTGAACAATGCACGGGCATTTCTTGCTGGAGCCTTGCATTGCTCAGGCCTCTCTCTTCGTTTAAAGTCTGATTGCTTAAGAGGGGTGCCTCAGGGGGAATTTGGGCATGGCCGGTAAGAGGTTGGGACTCGTCGCGCTTGGCGCCGCTTGCCTGTTTGCGGCCGTATCGCACGGCACGGCGCAGGCCGCGCCGTTCCTGCCCGAAGGCGCGCTCCGCACTGCGCATCCCTCGATCGTGACCGAGGTCGCCCAAGAGGGGCGGCGCTTCCATCACGGCAAGCGCGCGCAGAGCGTCTATTGCTTGCGGCGGAATTATTGGTGGTTCTACCGGCCCTACACCACGGCGCAGGAGGACTTGCCGCGGTGTGAGCCCTATTTCCACTATTTGGAGCCTGCCTACGGACGCGGCGAGGCTCCTCGCGATTCCTATATCAAGTAATTGCGCACAAGACTCCTCTAGTCTATTTCCCGACAATACTGCCTTGTGGCCGCGTTGTTACATTTTGTGCCAGTCGTTAGTGTCTGTTTAATGGATTTATTGGGCCAAACAGGGCCTCATTAACTTTACGGATACTTGCTCCGCTTAATCTTCGGATCAACCTACCGCTGGCCGGACATGCGCCAGCCGGGGGGTGCCCCTAGTCCCGAGTGGAGTTCGAAGATGAAATTCCTGATGTGTGTTGCCGCCGTCGCGGCACTGGCGTTTGGCTTCAGCCTGACGTCCGTCGCCGATGCCGACGCTGGATGCCGTGTCGGCTGGCGCTGCAACCAAGCCGTTTTCGTTCCGGCGCCAAATCCCATTCCGCTGCGGCGTATGCGGCCGCGCGTTGTGGCGCCGGCGCCTTGCGTTCAGCCGTGCGGCCGTCGCGTCGCCGTGGCACCGGCGCCTTGCGTCTCGCCGTGTGGTCTGCCGCCGGGCCCGACTGCGTACCGTTACCGGTCGCCCAACTATTACGCCTAGCTCAAGCAGCCCGCTTATGCGGGTGATTGCGGCCTAAGCACCTGCAACACCTATTGGCGCAGGAACTGCTGGTACAATTCGTTCGGCCGCCGCTTCTGCAACTAATCTCAGAGCTTCCGGCGCAAGCTGGTTGATTCCCGGACTCGAGGGGGAGGGGGCTTCGGCGCCTTCTCCCTCGCGTTCGTTCAGGCTCAAGCGTCCTTTATCTCAAGCGTCCTTGGTCTTGAGGCGCGCCCAATGCATGGCGATGGCCGCGGCGTTCGATACGTTGAGGCTCGCCAGGGTGCTGGCCGTCGAAATCCTGCACAGAGAATCGCACCGGTCGCGCGTGAGTTGGCGTAAGCCTTTGCCTTCGGCGCCGAGAACAAGCGCTACGGGACGCGTCATCTCGATCTCCTCGATCGCAAGGTCTGCTTGCTCGGCGAGCCCAAGCCGCATCACGCCGCGTTCGCCGAGCTCGGCAAGCGCTTGGGCGAGGTTCTTCACTTCGATGATCGGCACCAGGTCCAACGCCCCGCTTGCCGCCTTGGCGAGCACACCGGACAGCGGCGGGCTGTGGCGTTCCGTGACAACGAGCCCCGTGGCGCCGAAGGCTGCGGCCGAGCGAAGCGCCGCGCCGACATTGTGCGGGTCCGTCACCTGATCGAGTACGAGCAAGATGCCGCCTGCGTCGACGTCGTCGAGCGAGACGGGGGGCAACGGCCCGGCCTCCAGCAGCACGCCCTGGTGCACCGTGTCGGGGCCGAGTAGACGGTCGAGATCCTTCGGCAGGACCGGCTCGGGGGTCAGGTTCCGCTTGGCGATCAGGGCCCCCAGTCTATGGGCGGCGTTTTCGGTGGCCAGGAGGCGCAACAGGGGCCGGTTCGGGTTGGAAAGTGCGGCTTCGACCGCGTGAAGGCCGAAGATTGTGAGACCGTCGGTCTCAAACTTGCGCCGTGAAGGCCGGCGCTGGCCATGCGTGAAGGGCTTGGAATGCTTCGGTTTTTGACGCGGCATGATGGGTTCGGCCCTTCTGCGGAACGGAGTGGAAGCGGTGCGGGCCGTACGATAAAACCTTGGAATCCCAGTCGGCTCGTCCTGATTTACAGTTGACAGAGACCGAATGGCTACTCATAAACGGCAGCTATTGCGGACCCTGCCGGCCGACGGCGGGGTGTTTTTGCTTGGTTACAATCACCAGTCAATCTGAACTCTTCAAGGAGGGGTGCCCGAGTGGCTAAAGGGGACGGGCTGTAAACCCGTTGGCTATGCCTACGTTGGTTCGAATCCAACCCCCTCCACCAACACTCCTTAATGAGACGGATCATGCGGGTGTAGCTCAATGGTAGAGCAGCAGCCTTCCAAGCTGAGGACGAGGGTTCGATTCCCTTCACCCGCTCCAGCAAGTTAGGCCGCTAGAGCTCTGATTTTGAAATGAATTTAAGGATGCAAGCGCGATAGGAGTGTAGCTCAACTGGCTAGAGCACCGGTCTCCAAAACCGGGGGTTGGGGGTTCGAGTCCCTCCACTCCTGCCAGGTTGCGGAGCGGAGAGAGCCAGGAGCTCAAGAAGAAGGAACGGCCCGTAAGTGGCGGCGGGCATAAGGACTGAAATGGCGAGAACGAATCCCTTCGAGTTTATCCAGCAGGTGCGTGCCGAGGTGTCGAAAGTCACCTGGCCGACCCGCCGGGAGACCATCATCACCACGTTCATGGTGATGGTGATGTCGGTTGCCGCCGCACTGTTCTTTCTCGGGGTGGACTGGGTGCTGGGAACGGTCGTGCAGACCATCCTCGGCATGCGATTCTAGGAGGTTCAAAGCTTCGTCTGATGGCTATGCGCTGGTACATCGTCCACGCCTACTCGAACTTCGAGCGGAAGGTCGCCGAATCCATTAAGGAGCGCGCCGCCGCCGCCGGTTTCGGCGAGAAGTTCGAGGAAGTGCTCGTTCCCATGGAAGAGGTCGTGGAGATGCGGCGCGGGCGGAAGATCGCCTCGGAGCGGAAATTCTTTCCGGGCTATGTGCTGGTCAAGATGGAACTCGACGACGAGACCTATCACCTGATCAAGAACACGCCCAAGGTCACTGGTTTTCTCGGTACGGACAACAAGCCGATCGCGATCACCGAGGAAGAGGCCGGGCGCATCCTGCAGCAGGTGCAGGAAGGCGTGGAGCGGCCTAAGCCGTCGGTGAGCTTCGAGATCGGCGAGCAGGTGCGCGTGGCCGACGGTCCGTTCGCTTCGTTCAACGGCCTGGTCGAAGAGGTCGACGAGGAGCGGGCGCGGCTCAAGGTTGCGGTGTCTATTTTTGGCCGGGCTACACCGGTCGAACTGGAATATGCGCAGGTGGAGAAGCTCTAGGCTTCGGGCGCGAGGTAAGCGGAAACGCGGGACGTGTAACTGATGGCGAAGAAGATTGACGGTTATATCAAGCTGCAGGTGCCGGCAGGGAAGGCGAATCCCTCGCCGCCGATCGGGCCTGCATTGGGTCAGCGCGGGGTGAACATCCCCGAGTTCTGCAAGACGTTCAACGCGGCCACGCAAAACCTCGAGCCGGGCTCGCCGATCCCGACGGTCATCACGGTCTATGCCGACCGGTCGTTCACCTTCGAGATGAAGACGCCGCCAGCGTCCTATCTTCTGAAGAAGGCGGCGAAGGTCGGCAAGGGCTCCAAGGAGCCTGGCCGCGCCAAGGCGGGCCGCGTGACGCAGAGCCAGTTGCGCGAGATCGCCGAGGTCAAGATGCAGGATTTGAACGCCAACACGATCGAGCAAGCGATGAAGATCGTCGCCGGCTCCGCCCGCTCGATGGGTCTTGAGGTGCAGGAGTAAACGATGAGCAAGCCCGGTAAGAGGTTCCGTACCGCCGCCGACACGGTCGAGCGCGACAAGCTCTACGGCGTCGAAGAGGCAGTGAAGCTGGTCAAGGGCGGGGCGAAAGCCAAGTTCGACGAGACCATCGAGATCGCGATGAATCTCGGCGTCGATCCGCGCCACGCCGATCAGATGGTGCGCGGCGTTTGCCAGCTGCCGCATGGCTCGGGCCGTACGGTCCGCGTCGGCGTGTTCGCCAAGGGCGACAAGGCCGAGGAAGCCAAGAAGGCCGGTGCCGATGTGGTCGGTGCCGAGGACCTCGTGGAGCAGGTGCAGAAGGGCGTGATTGAATTCGATCGCTGTATCGCCACGCCCGACATGATGCCGCTCGTCGGCCGTCTCGGTAAGGTGCTCGGCCCCCGCGGCCTGATGCCGAACCCGAAGGTCGGCACGGTTACCGCCGATGTCACCGCCGCCGTCGCGGCGGCCAAGGGCGGTGCCGTGGAGTTTCGTGTCGAGAAGGCCGGCGTCATTCACGCCGGTGTGGGCAAGGCGAGTTTCACCGAGGAAGCGCTGGTCGATAATATCCGCGCTTTCACGACTGCGGTGAACAAGGCCAAGCCCTCCGGTGCCAAGGGCACGTTTGTGAAGCGTATCGCCGTGACCTCCACCATGGGGCCTGGCGTGCATGTCGAGCCTGCCAGTCTCGGCAGCGCTTGAGTTTAAGAGTTTCGGGACTTCGGTCCCGAAGGGTCGCTTGGGAAATCCAAGCGGTCCAAACCTGTCCGAGATTGCAGGTGCGGGAAACCGCTTAAGCCTTTTGGGCCTGCATGAGACGGGAGACGACCGGTTCGATGGATTTGCGGCTTTCCGCAACCCAGAGATTGGTTTGAACCTCGTATGTGGCTCTCGCGCGAGTTCGCGCGGCGAGCGGGACAGGCAACAGAGCGCCGCGTGGGACGCGGGGTGGCTTCTTGCCTCGCCCCGCATATCGCGCGGCACGGTGTGGCCTAAGGCCGCGAGCTTCGCGGCTTTGAATAGACGGAGTGAGCATGGAAAGAGCTGAGAAGCGCGAAGTCGTGTCTGCGCTTCACGATGTCTTCGCCGAGACCGGCGTGGTCGTCGTGGCTCACTATTCGGGTCTGTCCGTCGCCCAAATGACCAAGCTGCGCAGCGACATGAGAGACGCTGGCGGTCGTGTCAAAGTGGCGAAGAACAGGCTCGTGAGGCTCGCGCTCGAAGGGACCGACGCCAAGGGAATTTCGGAGCTGATGACGGGGCCGACCTGCCTCGCGTTTTCCGACGATCCCGTGGCGGCACCGAAGGTGGCCGTTAAGTTCGCCAAGGGGAACGACAAGTTCGTGATCCTCGGCGGCACGATGGGCGCCACGGTCCTGGATGCCAACGCGGTGAGTTCGCTCGCCGAGCTGCCTTCGCTCGATGAGCTCCGCGGCAAGTTGATCGGCCTCGTTCAGGCGCCGGCGACCAAGATCGCCCGCACATTGAATGAGCCCGCAGCCCAGCTTGCGCGGGTTTTCGGCGCTTATGGCGCGAAGGATGCGGCCTGAGCCTTTGAAACCAAACCAATACAAGAGTTGAACGTACGAGGATAAGACAATGGCAGATCTCCAGAAAATTGCAGACGACCTTTCGGGCCTGACGGTGCTCGAGGCGGCCGAGCTCGCCAAGATGCTCGAAGAGAAGTGGGGCGTTTCCGCCGCGGCGCCGGTCGCCATGGCGGCCGCGGGTGCTGGTGGCGGGGAAGCCGCGGTAGCCGAGGAAAAGACCGAGTTCGACGTCATCCTGACGGCGGCGGGTGCCCAAAAGATCAACGTTATTAAAGAGGTTCGGGCGGTTACCAGCCTCGGCCTCAAGGAAGCCAAGGACCTCGTCGAAAGCGCGCCAAAGGCGATCAAGGAAGGCGTGCCGAAGGACGAGGCCGATAAGATCAAGAAGCAGCTCGAAGATGCAGGCGCGAGTGTCGAGCTGAAGTAGCTTGGGTTGCAAGACGTCCGGGCGGACCCCATATAGCTGAGTTCGCCCGGGCATCTAACCCACTTTAATTCGTGTGACGTGACAGTTCTCCAGGGTCTCCGCTTCGCCCGGCGGGGTTTCCGGTGAGCGGTCGCGACGAGCCTTTGAGAGGACCCACATGGCGCAGACTAACGGTCACAAGCGATATCGGAAGTTTTTCGGCCACATCACCGAAGTGGCTGAGATGCCGAACCTCATTGAGGTTCAGAAGCAGTCTTACGATCAATTCCTCATGATGGACGAGCCCGAAGGTGGGCGTCTGGATGAGGGGCTGCAGTCCGTCTTTCGCTCTGTGTTCCCGATCAAGGATTTCGGCGAGCGGGCCCAGCTCGAGTTCGTGCGCTATGCGTTCGAGGCGCCGAAATACGATGTCGAGGAGTGCCAGCAGCGGGGCATGACCTTCGCCGCGCCGCTGAAAGTGACGCTTCGTCTGATCGTGTTCGATGTCAACGAGGAGACCGGCGCGCGGTCGGTCAAGGACATCAAAGAGCAGGACGTCTATATGGGCGACATGCCACTGATGACGATGAACGGCACGTTCGTCATCAACGGCACCGAGCGCGTCATCGTCTCGCAAATGCATCGCTCGCCCGGCGTGTTCTTCGATCACGACCGCGGCAAGACGCACTCCTCGGGCAAGCTTCTGTTCGCCGCGCGCATCATTCCCTATCGCGGCTCGTGGCTCGACTTCGAGTTCGACGCCAAGGACGTGGTCTTTGTGCGTATCGATCGCCGGCGCAAGCTGCCGGTGACGACGCTTCTCTTTGCGCTGGGCCTCGACCACGAGGAGATCCTGTCGATCTTCTACGACAACATCGTCCTCAAGGCGGCGAAGGGGGGATGGCGTATGCCGTTCCGTCCCGATCGTATGCGCGGCATCAAGCCGACCACCGACCTGATCGACGCCAAGACGGGAAAGGTGGCGATCGAGGCCGGCCGCAAGGTCACCGCGCGTCTCGCCAACAAGCTTGCCGATGAAGGCCTCAAAGAGCTGCTCATCAAGGACGAGGACCTCTATGGCCGCTACCTGGCCCAGGACATCGTCAATCTGGAGAGCGGTGAGATCTACGGTGAGGCCGGCGAAGAGATCGAGGAGAAGCTGCTCGAGACGTTGAAGGAACTGGGGCTGAAAGAGATCCCGATCCTCGACATCGACCACGTGAATATCGGCGCGTTCATTCGCAACACGCTCGCCGTCGACAAGAACTCGAATACCGAGGAGGCGCTGCTCGACGTGTACCGGGTGATGCGCCCGGGCGAGCCGCCGACGCCGGAAGCCGCGCAGACATTGTTCAACGGCATCTTCTTCGATTCCGAGCGCTACGACCTGTCTGCCGTGGGCCGGGTGAAGATGAATATGCGTCTCGACCTCGACGCGCCCGACACCATGCGCACGCTGCGCAAGGAGGACATCCTCGCGGTCATCAAGACCTTGGTGGGTTTGCGGGACGGCAAGGGCGAGATCGACGACATCGATCACCTCGGCAACCGCCGGGTGCGCTCGGTGGGCGAACTCATGGAGAACCAGTACCGCGTCGGTCTGCTGCGCATGGAGCGCGCCATCAAGGAGCGCATGAGCTCCGTCGATATCGACACGGTGATGCCGCAGGATCTGATCAACGCCAAGCCCGCGGCCGCCGCGGTGCGCGAGTTCTTCGGCTCCTCGCAGCTCTCGCAGTTCATGGACCAGACCAATCCGCTGTCGGAGATCACCCATAAGCGGCGCCTGTCGGCGCTTGGCCCGGGCGGTCTGACGCGCGAACGCGCCGGCTTCGAGGTGCGCGACGTGCATCCGACCCATTACGGCCGCATCTGCCCGATCGAGACGCCGGAAGGTCCGAATATCGGCCTCATCAATTCGCTGGCGACATTCGCGCGGGTGAACAAGTACGGCTTCATCGAGAGCCCCTACCGGCGCGTGGCAAAGTCCAAGGTGACCGACGAGGTGGTCTATCTCTCGGCCATGGAAGAGGCGCGCTACATCATCGCGCAAGCCAATGCGCAACTGAACGCGAATGGCACCTTCGTCGAGGACCTCGTCGTCTGCCGTCATGCGGGCGATGTGGAGCTTTATCCCCGCGAGAGGGTCGACCTTATCGACGTGTCGCCGAAGCAGCTGGTGTCGGTCGCCGCGGCGCTGATCCCGTTCCTTGAGAACGATGACGCCAACCGCGCGCTGATGGGCTCGAACATGCAGCGTCAGGCCGTGCCGCTGATCACGGCGGAAGCGCCGCTGGTCGGTACCGGCATGGAAGAAGTCGTGGCGCGCGATTCTGGCGCCGCTATCGGTGCGCGCCGTACCGGCGTGGTCGATCAGGTGGATGCCACCCGTATCGTCGTCCGGGCGACGGAGGAGACCGATCCGTCGAAGTCGGGCGTCGACATCTATAATCTGCGCAAGTTCCAGCGCTCCAACCAGAACACTTGCATCAACCAGCGGCCGCTGGTGCGCATGGGCGATAATGTCCAGGCCGGCGAGATTATCGCCGACGGTCCGTCCACCGATCTGGGCGAACTGGCGCTTGGCCGCAACGTGCTCGTCGCGTTCATGCCGTGGATGGGCTACAACTTCGAGGACTCCATCCTCATCTCCGAGCGCGTCGTGCGCGATGACGTGTTCACCTCGATCCATATCGAGGAGTTCGAGGTCATGGCCCGCGACACCAAGCTTGGGCCGGAGGAAATCACGCGCGACATTCCGAATGTCTCCGAAGAGGCGCTCAAGAATCTCGACGAGGCGGGCATCGTCTATATCGGCGCCGAGGTGCAGCCGGGCGACATCCTGGTGGGCAAGATAACGCCCAAGGGCGAGAGCCCGATGACCCCGGAAGAGAAGCTGCTGCGTGCCATTTTCGGCGAGAAGGCTTCCGACGTGCGCGACACCTCGCTCAAGCTGCCGCCCGGCGTGGCCGGTACGGTGGTCGAGGTGCGGGTGTTCAACCGCCACGGCATAGAGAAGGACGAGCGCGCGATGGCGATCGAGCGCGAGGAGATCGAGCGCCTTGCCAAGGACCGCGACGACGAGATGGCAATTCTTGACCGTAACGTTTACGGCCGTCTGCGCGATGTCCTGATGCACAAAGTGGTGGCTAAGGGTCCGAAGGATCTCAAGAAGGACTCCAAGATCACCGAGGCGATCCTGGACGACATCCCGCGCAGTCAGTGGTGGGAGATCGCGCTCAAGAACGACAAGGCCATGGCCGAGGTCGAGGCCATCGGCCGCCAGTATGAAGAAGCCAAGAAGCGGCTGGAGCAGCGCTTCGTCGACAAGGTCGACAAGTTGCAGCGCGGCGATGAGCTGCCGCCTGGCGTGATGAAGATGGTCAAGGTCTTCGTCGCAGTGAAGCGCAAGATTCAGCCGGGCGACAAGATGGCCGGCCGGCACGGTAATAAGGGCGTGATCAGTCAGATCGTGCCGATCGAGGACATGCCCTATCTCGAGGACGGTACTCCGGTCGATATCGTGCTGAACCCGCTCGGCGTGCCGAGCCGCATGAATGTCGGTCAGATCCTGGAGACGCATCTGGGCTGGGCTTGCCGTGGCTTGGGCGTCAAGGTGGGCGAGGCTCTGCACGCCTACCAGGAATTGAACAAGCCGAAGCCGCTGAAGGATCTGCTCAAGTCGATCTACGGCGACGACAAGGCGGTCGCGGCGCTCCGGGACGATCAGCTCATCGAGGTGAGTCAGGATCTATCGTACGGCGTGCCGGTGGCGACGCCTGTGTTCGACGGCGCGCACGAGTCCGATGTGTCGGAGCTGCTCGTCGCGGCGGGTCTCGATTCGTCGGGGCAGGTGACGCTTTACGACGGCCGTTCGGGCGAAGAGTTCGAGCGCAAGGTGACCGTGGGCTACATCTATATGCTGAAGCTCCACCATCTTGTGGACGACAAGATCCACGCGCGTTCGATCGGTCCGTACAGCCTGGTCACCCAGCAGCCGCTGGGCGGTAAGGCGCAGTTCGGCGGCCAGCGTTTCGGCGAGATGGAGGTGTGGGCACTGGAAGCCTACGGCGCCGCCTACACGCTGCAGGAGATGCTGACGGTGAAATCCGACGACGTCGCCGGCCGTACCAAGGTGTACGAGGCGATCGTCCGCGGCGACGATACGTTCGAGGCGGGTATCCCCGAGTTGTTCAACGTCCTCGTCAAGGAAATGCGTGCATTGGGACTGAATGTCGAGTTGGTGCAGCCAAAACCGGAGGAGGTGCAGCCGCAACGCGCGCAGTTGCCCCGACCTGCGGCTGAGTAAGCCTGAAGCCCCTAAGGCTCGAGACGTGCATCAACGATCGACGAAACCGAAGGGCGGCAGGCCCGCCCATTGGGAGACAAGACAATGAACCAAGATATCGTCAACCTGTTTAGCCCACAGACGCAGCAACAGAATTTCGACCAGATCCGGATCGGCATCGCGAGCCCGGAGAAGATTCTGTCGTGGTCGTTTGGCGAGATCAAGAAGCCGGAGACGATCAACTATCGGACCTTCAAGCCGGAGCGTGACGGTCTGTTCTGCGCGCGCATCTTCGGCCCGGTGAAGGACTACGAGTGCTTGTGCGGCAAGTACAAGCGCATGAAGTACAAGGGCGTGATCTGCGAGAAGTGCGGCGTCGAGGTGACGCTGGCCAAGGTCCGGCGCGAGCGCATGGGCCATATCGAGCTCGCGGCGCCGGTCGCGCATATCTGGTTCCTGAAGTCGCTCCCCTCGCGCATCGGCCTTCTGCTCGACATGACGCTGAAGGACCTGGAGCGCGTCCTCTATTTCGAGAACTACATCGTGCTGGAGCCAGGGCTCACCTCGCTCAAGCCGCTGCAGCTCCTGTCGGAGGACGAGCATCTCCAGGCGCAGGAAGAGTTCGGCGAGGATTCCTTCACCGCGTCGATTGGCGCCGAGGCTATCCGCGAGCTCATGAAGGGGCTCGATCTGGAAAAGATCGCGGCCGACCTGCGCGTCGAGATTGCTGAATCGACATCGGAGCTTAAGCCCAAGAAGCTCGCCAAGCGTCTGAAGGTGGTCGAGGCCTTCATCATGTCAGGCAACAAGCCCGAGTGGATGATCCTGACCGTGGTGCCGGTGATCCCGCCGGAGCTTCGGCCTTTGGTTCCGCTGGACGGCGGCCGCTTCGCCACGTCCGACCTCAACGACCTCTATCGCCGCGTCATCAACCGCAACAACCGTCTGAAGCGGCTCATGGAGCTGCGCGCGCCGGACATCATCATCCGGAACGAGAAGCGCATGCTGCAGGAGTTGGTCGACGCGCTGTTCGACAACGGCCGCCGCGGCCGCGTCATCACCGGCGCCAACAAGCGTCCTTTGAAGTCGCTCGCCGACATGCTCAAGGGCAAGCAGGGCCGCTTCCGCCAGAATCTGCTCGGCAAGCGCGTCGACTATTCGGGCCGGTCGGTCATCGTGGTCGGGCCTGAGCTGAAGCTGCATCAGTGCGGTCTGCCGAAGAAGATGGCGCTCGAGCTGTTCAAGCCGTTCATCTACTCGCGGCTCGACGCCAAGGGCCACGCCGCGACCGTGAAGCAGGCCAAGAAGCTGGTCGAGAAAGAGAAGCCGGAGGTGTGGGATATCCTCGATGAGGTCATCCGCGAGCACCCGGTGCTGCTCAACCGCGCGCCGACGCTCCATCGACTTGGCATTCAGGCCTTCGAGCCGGTGCTCATCGAGGGCAAGGCCATTCAGCTTCATCCGCTTGTCTGCGCGGCGTTCAACGCCGACTTCGACGGTGACCAAATGGCCGTGCACGTGCCGCTGTCGCTTGAGGCGCAGCTCGAAGCGCGCGTCCTGATGATGTCGACCAACAACATCCTGCATCCGGCCAACGGCTTGCCGATCATCGTGCCGTCCCAGGATATTGTGCTCGGCCTCTATTATCTGTCGCTGGTCATGGACAATGAACCAGGCGAGGGCATGCTGTTCGGCAATATTGCCGAGATTCAGCACGCGCTCGAACTCCAAGGCCGTCAGCCTTCACGCCAAGGTCAAGGGCCGCTTTATCACCAAGGACGAGAACGGCGAGTGGGTCGCGTATATCTACGACACTACGCCCGGCCGCATGCTGCTCGGCGAGCTTCTGCCGCGCCGGCACGAGGTGAGCTTCGATTACGTCAACCGGCTCCTCACCAAGAAGGAGATCTCCAACTTGATCGACGTGGTCTATCGCCACTGCGGTCAGAAGGAGACGGTCATCTTCTGCGACAAGATCATGGGCCTCGGCTTCCGCTATGCCTGCCGCGCCGGCATCTCGTTCGGCAAGGACGACATGGTGATCCCGGAGACCAAGGACGACATCGTTCACAAGACGACCGAACTCGTGCGCGAGTACGAGCAGCAGTACAATGACGGCCTCATCACCCGGGGCGAGAAGTACAACAAGGTGGTCGACACCTGGACGGAGTGCACGGAACTCGTCGCCAAGGAGATGATGAAGCGCATTTCGTCGGTGCAGGTGGACGAGGAGACCGGCCGCGAGAAGGCGATCAACTCGATCTACATGATGTCGCATTCCGGTGCGCGTGGTTCGCCCGCCCAGATGAAGCAGCTTGCCGGTATGCGCGGTCTGATGACCAAGCCGTCGGGCGAGATCATCGAGACGCCGATCATCTCCAACTTCAAGGAGGGCCTGTCGGTTCTCGAGTACTTCAACTCGACCCATGGTGCCCGTAAGGGTCTAGCCGATACGGCTCTGAAGACGGCCAACTCCGGATACCTGACGCGGCGTCTCGTCGACGTGGCGCAGGATTGCATCGTCACCGAGGAAGATTGCGGTACCGAGGAGGGCATCACGGCACGCGCCATCCTGGATGCCGGCGAGGTCACCGTGTCGCTCGGCCAGCGCGTGCTTGGCCGGACCACCGTCGACAACGTGAAGAGCCCGGCCACGGGCGAGGTTATCCTCAAGGCCGGCGAGCTGATCGAGGAAGAGCATGTCGAGATCATCGAGAACGCGCGGGTCCAGGAGATCCGCATCCGTTCGGCGCTGACCTGCGAAACCCGCAACGGAATTTGCGGCAAGTGCTACGGCCGCGATTTGGCCCGTGGCACGCCCGTGAACATGGGGGAGGCCGTCGGTGTCATCGCGGCGCAGTCGATCGGCGAGCCGGGGACCCAGCTCACCATGCGGACCTTCCATTTGGGCGGCGTGGCGAGTTCCAAGGTCGTCGATCAGTCGTCGCTCGAGTCGAATTTCGACGGCATCGTGAAGATCAAGCAGCGCAACGTGGTGGCCGACTCGCAAGGCCGGCACATGGTCATGGGCCGGAACACGACGATCGTCGTCGTTGACGACGAGGGCGCGGAGCTGGCCGTTCACCGGCTGCCTTACGGTACGCATCTTCGGGTGGACGAGGGCGACAAGGTCAAGCGCGGCGATCGTCTCGCCGAGTGGGATCCTTACACGCGCCCTGTGCTCACGGAAATCGAGGGCACGGTCGAGTTCGAGGATCTGGTCGAAGGCGTGTCCGTCTTGGAGCAGCGCGATGAGTCGACCGGTATCACCAACAGCGTGATCATCGATTGGCGCGCGTCGCCCCGCGGTGCCGACTTGCGGCCGGCAATGGTGATCAAGGACAAGAAGGGCGAGATCGGCAAGCTGTCACGAGGCGGCGAGGCGCGTTATCTGCTTCCTGTCGATGCGGTGCTGTCGGTGGAGCCTGGCAGTGACGTGAAGGCCGGCGACGTTCTGGCCCGTATCCCCATGGAAAGCGCCAAGACGCGCGACATTACGGGTGGTTTGCCGCGTGTCGCCGAGCTGTTCGAGGCACGCCGGCCGAAGGATCACGCGATCATCGCGGAGATCTCCGGCATCGTGCAGCTTGGCCGCGACTACAAGAACAAGCGGCGCATCAGCATCCTTCCGGATGAAGAGGGCTCGGAGCCGGTTGAGTTCCTGATCCCCAAGGGCCGGCATCTGACAGTGCAAGAGGGCGATCGCATCGAGAAGGGCGAGTACCTGCTCGACGGCCATCCCGCGCCGCACGACATCCTGGCCATTAAGGGCGTGGAGGAGCTTGCCAACTACCTGGTGAACGAGATCCAAGAGGTCTACCGGCTCCAGGGCGTGACGATCAACGACAAGCATATTGAGGTGATCGTCCGGCAGATGCTCCAGAAGACCGAAGTAGAGGACCCGGGCGATACGGAGTTCCTTAAGGGCGAGCAGGTGGACCGTATCGACCTCGAGGACGCCAACATCGCGGCCGAGGCCAATGGCGGCCGGCCTGCCACGGGCCAGCCGGTCTTGCTCGGCATCACCAAGGCAAGCCTGCAGACGCGGTCGTTCTTCTCGGCGGCTTCGTTCCAGGAGACCACAAGGGTGCTCACGGATGCCGCTGTGAACGGCAAATCGGATCCCCTCGACGGCCTGAAGGAGAATGTCATCGTCGGCCGGCTGATTCCGGCCGGTACGGGCGCCCTGCTTTCCAGGCTCAACCGGATCGCCTCCCATCGTGACGATCTGATCCTCGAGGAGCGGCAGCGCGCCGCTCAGGAGGCGATCGTGCAGGAGGAAGGCGAGGAAGGCGAGGAAGGCGAGGGGGCCGAAGAGACCGAGGAAGGCGCCTCAGCCTAGTGTTTTGGATAAATCGGGTGCCAGGTTGCCAGATGGGTCGACATCTGGCGCTTGGCCCCTGAAATCCGGCACTTCTCCCCTTGACGATAGAAGAATCTGCCTGATAAAACCCGCCTACTCTCTCGGCAGGCGGTAGCCCACTTTTGGTTGCCTAAGGGCTCGGGTTAGACGCTGCTGGACTAACCGGGATCAAATCGGGGTCAAGATCTTGGGGGTCACCCTCCAAGATCCTCTGTACTGAGGCGCTGAAGGACGCGAGGTCGCTCGCAACTTCGGCTCTTGTGATGTGGGCTTTTGCCCATTGGATGTATCAGGCGTTCGCGCCAAGGAATGATTGGACGTTAGGGCTAACATGCCAACGATTCAGCAATTGATCCGCAAGCCGCGCCAAAAGCCGGTGAAGCGCAATAAAGTTCCGGCCATGCAGGCCTGCCCGCAGAAGCGCGGGGTCTGCACACGCGTCTACACGACGACGCCGAAGAAGCCGAACTCGGCGCTCCGGAAGGTCGCGCGCGTGCGCCTGACCAATCAGCAGGAAGTCACGAGCTACATTCCCGGCGAGGGCCACAATCTTCAGGAGCACTCGGTGGTGATGATCCGCGGCGGTCGCGTGAAAGACCTTCCCGGCGTGCGCTATCACATCATTCGCGGCGTGCTCGACACCCAAGGCGTCAGCGCCCGTCGGCAGCGGCGTTCGAAATACGGAGCTAAGCGGCCCAAATAGTGGGTCGCTTTTTGCGTCTTAAGGAAACGGATTAGGCGATATGTCGAGGCGGCACAGAGCTGATAAGCGCGAGATCATTCCCGATCCCAAGTTCGGGGACATCGTGCTCACCAAATTCATGAATTCCATCATGAAGGAAGGCAAGAAGTCGGCCGCCGAGCGGATCGTCTACGGCGCCCTCGACCAGATGGAAGACAAGGTCAAGCAAAACCCGATCGAGCTGTTCCACCAGGCCCTGACGAACGTCATGCCGGCGCTCGAGGTTCGCTCCCGCCGCGTTGGTGGCGCCACCTATCAGGTGCCGGTGGAGGTTCGGCTGGACCGCCGTCAGGCGCTGGCCATTCGCTGGATCATTTCCGCGGCGCGCGGCCGCAACGAGAACACGATGGTGGAGCGGCTCTCCGGTGAGCTGCTCGATGCCGTCAACAACCGCGGTTCCGCGGTGAAGAAGCGTGAGGATACGCACCGGATGGCGGAGGCCAATCGGGCCTTCTCGCATTATCGCTGGTAACCTCTCAAGGAATTCGAACGATGCCCCGCACGACCCCCCTCGAGGACTACCGCAATATCGGTATCATGGCGCATATCGACGCCGGCAAGACCACGACCACCGAGCGTGTGCTCTACTACACGGGTAAGAGCCACAAGATCGGTGAGGTCCACGACGGCGCTGCCACCATGGACTGGATGGAGCAGGAGCAGGAGCGCGGCATTACCATCACGTCGGCCGCGACGACCGCTTTCTGGAAGGACAAGCGCGTCAACATCATCGACACGCCGGGCCACGTGGACTTCACCATCGAGGTGGAGCGCTCGCTTCGCGTGCTCGACGGCGCGGTGGCGCTGCTCGACGCCAACCAAGGCGTAGAGCCGCAGACCGAGACGGTTTGGCGTCAGGCCGACAAGTACAAAGTGCCGCGCATGATCTTCGTCAACAAGATGGACAAGATCGGCGCCGACTTCTTCATGTCGGTGAAGATGATCAGGGAGCGCCTCGGTGCCAACCCGCTCGTGATCCAGCTGCCGATCGGCGCGGAGTCGAAATTCGCGGGCATCATCGATCTTCTTCGCATGAAGGCGGTTATTTGGGACGACGAGGGGCTCGGCGCGACCTTCCACGACGAGGACATCCCGGCCGATCTCGCCGATGTCGCCAAGGAGTATCGCGACAAGCTGGTGGAACAGGCGGTCGAGCTCGACGAGGAGGCCATGGAGGCTTACCTCGAGGGCAAGGAAGTCCCGAACGAGAAGCTCAAAGCTTTGATCCGCAAGGGCACGTGCGATCTCGAGTTCGTACCTGTGCTGTGCGGCTCGGCGTTCAAGAACAAGGGCGTACAGCCGCTGCTCGACGCCGTCGTCGACTATCTGCCGTCGCCGCTCGATGTGCCGCCAATCAAGGCGATCGACGTGAAGACCGAGGAAGAGGTGGCCCGTCCGGCCTCCGACGACGCGCCGCTGTCCATGCTCGCCTTCAAGATCATGAACGACCCGTTCGTCGGTTCACTGACCTTCTGCCGCATCTACTCGGGCAAGGTCGAGACGGGCATGAGCCTGCTCAACACGGTGAAGGATAAGAAAGAGCGCATCGGCCGTATGCTGCTCATGCACTCCAATCACCGCGAGGATATCAAGGACGCCTATGCGGGCGACATCGTCGCCATTGCCGGGCTCAAGGACACCACCACGGGTGACACGCTGTGCGATCCCAACAAGGCCGTGATCCTGGAGCGCATGGAGTTCCCCGAGCCGGTTATCGAGGTCGCGGTAGAGCCCAAGACCAAGAGCGATCAGGAGAAGCTCGGCGTGGCGCTCAATCGTCTCGCTCAAGAGGATCCGTCGTTCCGCGTCTCGGTCGATCATGAGTCTGGGCAGACGATCATTAAGGGCATGGGTGAGCTTCATCTCGACATCATCGTCGATCGCATGAAGCGCGAGTTTAAGGTCGAGGCCAATGTCGGCGCGCCGCAGGTCGCCTATCGCGAGACCGTGTCTAAGCTGACTGAGATCGACTACACCCATAAGAAGCAGACCGGCGGTTCGGGTCAGTTCGCCCGCGTGAAGCTCATCATCGAGCCGAACGAGCAGGGTGCCGGCTTCGAGTTCGTCAACAAGGTCGTCGGCGGCAACGTGCCGCGGGAATTCATCCCGGGCGTTCAGAAGGGCATTCAGAGCGTCGTCGACGCCGGCGTGCTGGCCGGCTTCCCGATCCTGGACGTCAAGGCGACGCTGGTCGACGGTGCATCGCACGATGTGGACTCGAGCGTCATGGCGTTTGAGATCGCCTCGCGCGCGGCCTTCCGTGAGGGTGCGCTCAAAGCGGCGCCGAAGCTGCTCGAGCCGATCATGAAGGTCGAGGTGGTGACTCCGGAAGACTATGTGGGCGGCATCATCGGTGATTTGACGAGCCGCCGTGGTCAGGTGCGCGGCCAGGAGTCACGCGGCAACGCCACGGTGATCAACGCCATGGTGCCGCTGGCCAATATGTTCGGCTACGTGAACACGCTGCGGTCCATGAGTCAGGGCCGCGCTCAGTTCACGATGCAGTTCGATAGCTACGCGCAAGTGCCCCAGGCGGTTGCGGAAGAAGTGCAAGCAAAGTTCGCCTAAGTCATTGGGCGTTAGAGTTAGCTTTTGGTGAGAAGAATGGAGAGCCAACATGGCTAAAGAGAAATTCGATCGGTCAAAGCCGCATTGTAACATCGGGACCATCGGTCACGTCGATCACGGCAAGACGACCCTGACCGCTGCGATCACCAAGACCTTGGCTGAGACCGGCGGTGCGACGTTCACTGCTTATGATCAAATCGACAAGGCGCCTGAAGAGAAGGCGCGCGGCATCACCATTTCGACCGCGCATGTCGAATACGAGACCGCGAACCGGCATTATGCCCACGTCGATTGTCCCGGTCACGCCGACTATGTGAAGAACATGATCACGGGCGCGGCGCAGATGGACGGCGCCATTCTCGTGGTGTCCGCCGCCGACGGCCCCATGCCGCAGACCCGCGAGCACATCCTGCTCGCCCGTCAGGTCGGCGTGCCGGCTCTGGTGGTGTTCATGAACAAGGTCGATCAGGTCGACGATCCGGAGCTGTTGGACTTGGTCGAGCTCGAAGTTCGCGAGCTTCTGTCCAAGTACGAGTTCCCGGGTGACGAAATTCCGATCGTCAAGGGCTCGGCGCTCGCCTCTCTCGAAGACAGCAACGAAGAGATTGGCAAGAAGGCCATCCTTGAGCTGATGGAGGCCGTCAACTCCTACATTCCGCAGCCCGATCGTCCGATCGACAAGCCGTTCCTGATGCCGATCGAGGACGTGTTCTCGATCTCGGGTCGCGGCACCGTGGTCACCGGCCGTATCGAGCGCGGCGTGGTTAAGGTCGGCGAGGAAGTCGAGATCGTCGGCATCAAGCCCACGAGCAAGACGACCGTCACCGGCGTCGAGATGTTCCGCAAGCTGCTCGATCAGGGCCAGGCGGGCGACAATGTCGGCTGTCTGCTGCGCGGTGTCGATCGCGAGGGCGTGGAGCGCGGCCAGGTGCTGTGCAAGCCGGGTTCGGTCAAGCCGCACACCAAGTTCAAGGCCGAGGCCTACATCCTCACCAAGGAAGAGGGTGGCCGCCACACGCCGTTCTTCGGCAACTACCGTCCGCAGTTCTATTTCCGCACCACCGACGTGACCGGTGTGGTTGAGCTGCCGGAAGGCACCGAGATGGTGATGCCGGGCGACAGCGTGGCCATGGAAGTGACGTTGATCGTGCCGATCGCCATGGAGGAGAAGCTTCGCTTCGCCATCCGTGAAGGCGGCCGGACCGTCGGCGCCGGCGTAGTAGCGTCGATCATCGAGTAATGGGGATCAGGGGCGCGTCGTCCGGTAGGGCGGCGCGTTTCCCAACTTAAGGCCGTCGAGATGCAGAGCCAGAACATAAGAATTAGGCTGAAAGCCTTCGACCATCGCATTCTCGATGTGTCGACCAAGGAGATCGTGAACACGGCGAAACGCACCGGTGCGGAAGTCCGCGGGCCCATCCCGCTGCCGACCCGCATCGAGAAGTTCACCGTGAACCGCTCGCCGCATATTGACAAGAAGAGCCGCGAGCAGTTCGAAATGCGTACGCATAAGCGACTGCTCGACATCGTCGATCCCACGCCGCAGACAGTCGACGCGCTGATGAAGCTCGATCTCGCCGCTGGCGTAGACGTCGAAATCAAGCTGTAGAGCGCGGGACGAGGCAAGGAACAAGTTCGATGCGATCAGGTGTCATCGCGCAAAAGGTCGGCATGACCAGGATCTTCACCGATGCCGGGGAGCACATTCCCGTCACGGTGTTGCGCCTGGAGAATTGTCAGGTTCTCGGCCAGCGCACCTCTGAGAAGAACGGCTACACGGCGCTTCAGCTTGGCGCCGGCCGGTCAAAGGTGAAGCGTTTGACGCGCGCGGAGCGCGGCAGCTTTGCCGTGGCCAATGTGGAGCCGAAGCGCAAGGTTGCTGAGTTCCGCGTGAGCCCGGACAACATGATCGATGTGGGCACGGAGATTACCGCCGACCACTTCGTCGAAGGGCAGTACGTGGATGCCTCCGGCACGTCGATCGGTAAGGGTTTCGCCGGCGGCATGAAGCGCCACGGCTTTGGCGGCTTGCGGGCCAGCCACGGCGTGTCGATCAACCACAGAAGCCTGGGCTCGACCGGTCAGTGCCAGGACCCGGGTAAGGTCTTCAAGGGCAAAAAGATGGCCGGCCACATGGGTGATGTAAGCGTCACCACGCAGAATCTGCGGGTGGTGAAGACGGATGTCGAGCGCGGCCTGATCATGATCCGGGGCGCCGTTCCGGGCGCCAAGGGCGGTTGGGTGCTGCTGCGCGACGCCGTGAAGCGGGCCTTGCCCGAGGCGGCGCCGAAGCCAGGCGCGTTCCGCAAGAATGGCGAGGATCAGAAGCCAGCCCAGCAGGCTGTGCCAGAGGCGGCCGAGGCGCAGAGCGCCGAGCCGGCAGGGGATAGCGCGTGATGAAGGCGGATGTAACAACGCTCGACGCCAAGAAGGCGGGCACCGTGGAGCTTTCGGACGATTTGTTCGGGCTGGAGCCGCGCGCCGATTTGCTGCATCGCATGGTGCGCTATCAGCTCGCCAAGCGGCGTGGCGGTACGGTCTCGGTGAAGGACCGGTCGGAGATTACCGCGACCACGGCCAAGATGTACCGGCAGAAGGGCACGGGGCGTGCGCGCCACGGTAGCGCGAAGCCGACCATCTTCCGGGGCGGTGGTAAGTCGTTCGGGCCGAAGCCGCGCAGCCATGCCATCGAGTTGCCGAAGAAGGTCCGGGCACTGGCGCTTCGCCATGCGCTTTCGTCCAAGGCCAAGGCGGACGCGCTGATCGTGCTCAACTCGTGCGAGCTGAAGGAAGCCAAGACCAAGGCGCTGAAGTCGCGCTTCGACAAGCTCGGCTTCGGATCGGCGCTGATTGTCGACGGTGCCGAGCTTCAAGACAGTTTCGCCCGTGCCGCGCGCAACATCCCGAAGGTCGATGTGCTGCCAGTACAGGGCATCAACGTTTACGACATTTTGCGGCATGACAAGCTCGTGCTGACGAAGGCCGCGCTTGAGGCGCTGGAGGCTCGGTTCAAATGAGTTTGTTGACTGCATATGACGTGATCCTGTCGCCGGTGATCACCGAGAAATCGAGCGCCGTGTCGGAAGCAAACCAGGTGGTGTTCAAGGTGCGCCTTGATGCGACCAAGCCTCAGATCAAGGACGCGGTCGAGAAGCTGTTCAAAGTCAAGGTCCTGGCGGTCAATACGCTGACCCGCAAGGGCAAGACCAAGCGCTTCCGCGGGATTGAGGGGCGGCAGAAGAACGTGAAGAAGGCAGTCGTCAAGCTCGCCGAGGGCGAGAAGATCGACGTGACGACGGGGATCTGACGAGATGGCTTTGAAGAATTTCAAACCGACCACGGCGAGCCAGCGTCAGCTAGTGCTCGTGGACCGCAGCAATCTGTGGAAGGGCAAGCCCGTCAAGGCGCTGACCGAGGGCTTGAGCAAGTCCGGCGGCCGCAACAACACGGGCCGGATCTCCGTGTGGCATCGCGGCGGCGGTCACAAGCGCTCCTACCGCATGGTGGATTTCAAGCGGACGAAGCGCGGCATGCGGGCGACCGTGGAGCGGCTGGAATACGATCCCAATCGGACTGCGTTCATCGCTCTCATCAAATATGAGGACGGCGAGCTGGCCTACATCCTGGCGCCGCAGCGTCTGGCGCCGGGCGACAGCGTGATCGCCGATGAAAAAGCTGACGTGAAGCCGGGCAACGCAATGCCGCTGGCCAGCATGCCGATCGGCACCATCGTCCACAATGTGGAGATGAAGCCGGGCAAGGGCGGGCAGATGGCGCGCGCGGCCGGCGCTTACGTTCAGCTGGTCGGCCGTGACGCCGGCTATGCGATTTTGCGGCTGAACTCGGGCGAAACCCGCATGGTGCCGGCGGCCTGTATGGCGACGGTGGGTGCGGTATCCAACCCGGATAACTCGAACACATCGATGGCCAAGGCCGGACGCATGCGCTGGAAGGGCCGCAAGCCCGTGGTTCGCGGCGTGGCGATGAATCCGATTGACCATCCTCATGGTGGTGGCGAGGGGCGCACTTCCGGCGGCCGGCATCCGGTTACCCCTTGGGGTAAGTCGACCAAGGGCATGCGGACGCGCTCCAACAAGGCGAGCAGCAAGTTCATTCTGCGCAGCCGCCATCAGAAGAAGAAGAAGGGGTAACGCACGTGTCACGTTCGATTTGGAAAGGCCCGTTCGTCGACGGCTATCTCTTGAAGAAGGCGGAGAAGGCGCGCACCAGCGGCTCCAACGCCATCATTAAGATGTGGTCGCGCCGCTCGACCATCCTGCCGCAGTTCGTGGGACTGACTTTCGGCGTCCATAACGGCCAGAAGCACATTCCGGTGCTCGTGACCGAGGACATGGTGGGACACAAATTTGGCGAGTTCTCGCCGACGCGGACCTATCACGGTCATACCGCCGACCGTAAGGCGAAGAGGACCAAGTAATGGGTAAGCCGCAACGCGAGCGCACGCTCAAAGACACCGAGGCGAAGGCCGTGACCCGGCTCATTCGCGTGAGCCCGCAGAAACTCAACCTGGTTGCCCAGCTGATACGGGGCAAGAAGGTCGATCGCGCGCTCGCCGATCTGTCGTTCTCGCGCAAGCGCATCGCCAAGGACGTGAAAAAGACTTTGGAGTCGGCCGTTGCCAACGCCGAGAACAATCACTCTCTCGACGTGGACGCCCTGGTCGTGGCCGAGGCCTATGTCGGCAAGAATCTCGTGATGAAGCGCCTTCGGGCGCGCGCGCGCGGCCGGGCCTCGCGCATCTTGAAACCTTTTTCGCAAATGACCGTGGTCGTGCGCCAGGTCGAGGAGTTTGCCTGATGGGACAGAAGGTCAATCCGATCGGGCTGAGGCTCGGCGTCAATCGCACCTGGGATTCGCGGTGGTTCGCGTCGGGGGCCGAATACGCGCAGCTCCTGCACGAGGACTTGAAAATCCGCGATCATATCCTCAAGTCCCGCAAGCAGGCCGGTATCTCCAAGGTGGTCATCGAGCGTCCGCACAAGAAGTGCCGGGTGACGGTGTACACCGCACGCCCGGGCATTCTCATCGGCAAAAAGGGCGCCGATATCGAGAAGCTTCGCCGCGAAGTCGCCGGCATGACCGACTCCGAGGTGCACCTGAATATTGTCGAGGTGCGCAAGCCGGAAGTCGACGCCACGCTGGTGGCGGAAGGTATTGCCCAGCAGCTCGAGCGCCGCGTGGCGTTCCGCCGGGCGATGAAGCGGGCGGTGCAGTCGGCGATCCGCATGGGCGCGCTCGGCATCCGCATCAATTGCTCGGGCCGGCTCGGCGGCGCGGAGATCGCGCGCATGGAGTGGTACCGCGAGGGGCGCGTGCCGCTGCACACACTGCGCGCCAATATCGATTACGGCACGGCGCTAGGGCGCACGGCCTATGGAATCATCGGCATCAAGGTTTGGAT
Organism: uncultured Alphaproteobacteria bacterium; assembly: GCA_963825655.1. GTDB lineage: Bacteria > Pseudomonadota > Alphaproteobacteria > Rhizobiales > Methyloligellaceae > Methyloceanibacter. Next base: position 649,884 of record CAWGTS010000003.1, on the reverse strand, counting down.
CTTCAAGGGCGAGATCATGGAGCACGACCCCATGGCCCAGGAGAACAAGGCTCTTGAGGCACAGGAAGGCGGCCGCTCGACAGGGCGCCGCGAACCCGCTCAGGCGCAGGGCTAAGGGCGAGGACAAGGTTTAAGTTATGCTGCAACCGAAACGCACAAAGTTCCGGAAGGCCCACAAGGGGCGCATGAAGGGCGTCGCCAAGGGCGGGACCGATCTCAACTTCGGTACGTTCGGCCTGAAGGCCCAGGAGCCTGCGCGCGTCACCGCGCGGCAGATCGAGGCGGCGCGGCGCGCCATGACCCGCCAGATGAAGCGTGCGGGCCGTGTGTGGATCCGCATCTTCCCCGACTTGCCGGTGTCGAAGAAGCCGACCGAGGTGCGCATGGGTAAGGGTAAGGGGTCGCCCGAGTTTTGGGCGGCCAGGGTCAAGCCCGGCCGGATCATGTTCGAGATCGACGGCGTGAGTGAGCCGGTGGCGCGGGAATCTCTGCGTCTCGCCGCCGCCAAGCTGCCGATCAAAACGCGCGTTGTCGCACGTATCGAGGGCTAAGCGATGAAGGCGAGCCAAGTGCACGATATGACGGTCGATCAGCTCGGCGATGAGCTGGTCAAGCTGAAGAAAGAGAAGTTCAACCTGCGCTTTCAGGCGGCCTCAGGCCAGCTTGAGAACACCGCGCGGGTGAGACAGATCCGGCGCGATATCGCGCGCATCAAGACGGTTGCACGCGCGAAGAGCGCGGCTGCCAAGGCATAAAGGTACAGACGATGCCAAAACGAATTTTGCTCGGGGTCGTGGTCAGCGACAAGAACGACAAGACCGTCGTGGTCAAGGTCGAGCGTCGCTTCACGCATCCCCTGTTCAAGAAGACGGTGCGCCGGACCAAGAATTATCACGCCCATGACGAGAGCAACGATTTCAAGGTGGGCGAGAAGGTCTGGATCGAAGAATGTGCACCGATCTCGCGACAGAAGAAATGGAAAGTGCTGCCGCGCGAGCAGGCAGCGGTTTAAAAAGTTAGATGTGCTGGCCCGGATAGGGCCTGAACAAAGGCGAATGCCATGATTCAGATGCAGACCAATTTAGACGTCGCCGACAACTCCGGTGCAAAGCGCGTGCAGTGCATCAAGGTGCTCGGCGGCTCGAAGCGGAAATACGCTTCGATCGGCGACACTGTTGTGGTCAGCGTCAAAGAGGCGATCCCGCGCGGACGCGTGAAGAAGGGCCAAGTGATGAAGGCCGTGATCGTGCGCACCGCGAGCGGTGTGCGCCGTCCCGATGGTTCGCTGATCCGCTTCGACCGCAATGCGGCGGTCTTGGTGAATCCGCAAGGCGAGCCGGTAGGGACACGTATCTTCGGGCCGGTGACTCGTGAATTGCGGGCGAAGAAGCACATGAAGATCGTATCGCTCGCACCGGAGGTGCTCTGAGAATGCCTAAGCTGAAGATCAAAAAGGGCGACCACGTCGTGGTGATCACCGGCAAGGATAAGGGCAAGCGCGGCGAGGTGCTCAAGGTGCTGCCTGCGGAGAACCGCGCCATCGTCAAGGGCGTGTCGTTGGTGCGTCGTCATCAGCGTCAGACCGCGAGCGAAGAGGGGGGCATCATCACCAAGGAAGCCCCGATCGAGATTTCGAATATCGCGCTGGAGGATCCCAAGGATGGGAGCCCGACGCGCGTTGGCTACAAGTTTCTAAAGGACGGGCGCAAGGTGCGTTTCGCCAGGCGTTCGGGCGAGGTTATCGATGCCTGAGCAGGCTTATATTCCGCGGCTGAAACTGCAGTATAACGACGTCATCAAGGGCGAGCTTACCAAGGAGTTCGGTTACAAGAACGTCATGCAGGTGCCCCGCCTCGACAAGGTGGTGCTCAACATGGGCGTGGGCGAGGGCGTTGCCGATTCCAAGAAGGTGACGGCCGCGGCCGCCGACCTCGGACTGATCGCCGGCCAGCGGCCGGTCATCACCAAGGCGCGCAAATCCGTCGCAACCTTCAAGCTGCGCGAGGGCATGGCTGTCGGCGCCAAGGTGACGCTGCGCAAGGATCGTATGTACGAGTTCCTGGACAGGCTCGTGAATATCGCGCTGCCGCGAGTCCGGGACTTCCGTGGGCTGAACCCGAAAAGCTTCGACGGAAGAGGTAATTACTCGATGGGGCTAAAAGAGCACATCATCTTCCCCGAGATCAATTACGACAAAGTGGAAGACGTGCTGGGCATGGACATCATCGTTTGCACCACCGCGCCAACCGATGACGAAGCCCGCGCCTTGTTGAAGGGTTTGAATTTTCCGTTCCGTGGCTAGGCAACACTGGCCGCGACAGGAGGACTGAATGGCTAAGACGAGCATGATCGAGCGGGACAAGAAGCGCCGCCGCCTTGCGAAAAAATACAATTATCGGCGCACGCGGCTGAAGGAGATTGCCTCCGACCGCACGCTGCCTGCCGAGGAGCGCTTTGCGGCGCGGCTTCAGCTCGCCGAGCTGCCGCGCAACTCCTCGCCGACGCGCATTCGCAACCGTTGTGATCTCAGTGGGCGTCCGCGCGGGTACTATCGCAAGCTTCGCATGTCGCGCATTGCCTTGCGCGATCTGGGTAGCAACGGGCTGATCCCCGGTTTGGTCAAGTCTAGCTGGTAAGGACGATCGATGAGCATCAACGATCCTCTTGGAGACATGTTGACCCGCATCCGCAATGCGCAGATGCGGCAAAAGTCCAAGGTGACAACGCCTGCTTCCAAGTTGCGCGAGCATGTGCTCGACGTGCTGGCGGAGGAGGGCTATATCCGCGGCTACGCGCGGGTCGATTTCGACAGCGGCAAGTCCGAGTTCGAGATCGAGCTTAAATATTTCGATGGCGAGCCGGTCATCAAGGACATCAGGCGGGTGTCGACGCCGGGCCGGCGCGTGTACTCCTCGGTCAGAGATTTGCCGACGGTTGCCAACGGCCTCGGTGTAGCCATTCTGTCGACGCCAAAGGGCGTCATGTCGGATTCGCAGGCGCGCACTGAGAATGTCGGTGGAGAGATTCTCTGTAACGTGTTCTAGCGGAGCTTATTGAAACGAAGGTTTGATCAATGTCGCGCATCGGCAAACAACCAGTGGCAATCCCCGGCGGCGTCACCGCCGCGATCGATGGCCAAGAGGTCAAGGTGAAGGGCCCCAAGGGCGAGCTCAAGCACGTGCTCGTCGACGAGGTCATCGCCAAGGCCGGCGATAATGGTATCGAGATCGCCATGCGCGAGGACTCGAAAGAGGCGCGCGCCATGTGGGGCATGTCGCGGACTCTCGTGGCCAATCTGGTCACCGGCGTCACCGACGGCTTCACCAGGACGCTCGAGATCACCGGTGTCGGTTACCGCGCGGCGGTGCAGGGCCAGAACCTGCAGCTCCAGCTCGGTTACAGTCACGACGTCAACTATCCGATCCCCCAAGGCATTCAGGTGCAATGCCCGAAGCCGACGGAGATCGTGATCAGCGGCATCGACAAGCAGCAGGTTGGCCAAGTTGCGGCGGAGATTCGGCGGTACAGGCCGCCGGAGCCCTATAAGGGCAAGGGCGTCCGGTATGCGGGCGAGTACATCCTCCGTAAGGAAGGCAAGAAGAAGTAGCGGGATCAAAGATGAGCGCGTTGAAAGATACATTTTCGCGGCGGTCGCGCCGGGTTCGCCACACGCTGAAGCGAGCGGCCCGCGGACGTGCGCGCCTGTCGGTGTTCCGCTCTTCGAAGCATATCTATGCGCAGGTGATCGACGACGGCGAAGGGAAGACCGTGGCGGCGGCATCGAGCCTCGAGAAGGATCTCAAGTTGCCGAAGGGAAGCGACCTGTCCGCGGCGGAAGCCGTCGGCAAGCTCGTCGCGGAACGTGCGGTCAAGGCCGGCATCAAGGACGTCGTGTTTGATCGCGGTGGCTACATCTATCATGGGCGCGTCAAGGCGCTCGCAGACGCGGCCCGCGAGGCCGGTCTGAACTTCTAGGTTTAGGAAAGGGTCTACACGTGGCACGAGGTCCCCAATCACGCGGTTCGCACGGTAGAGACCGGGACGATCGCGATCCGGAGTTTGTCGACAAGCTCGTTCACATCAATCGCGTCGCCAAGGTGGTCAAGGGCGGCCGGCGCTTCGGCTTTGCCGCGCTGGTCGTGGTCGGCGATCAGAAGGGCCGGGTCGGTTTCGGTCACGGCAAGGCGCGCGAGGTGCCCGAGGCTATCCGTAAGGCCACCGAGGCAGCGAAGCGCAGCCTGGTCAAGGTGCCCTTACGCGAAGGCCGTACGCTGCACCATGACGTGCGTGGGCAGCATGGCGCGGGCAAGGTCGTCTTGCGCGCGGCGCCTCCCGGCACCGGCATCATCGCCGGCGGTCCGATGCGCGCGGTATTCGAGACGCTTGGCATCCAGGACGTGGTGGCCAAGTCGCTCGGCAGCTCCAATCCCTACAACATGGTGCGCGCTACGTTCGACGCGCTGCGCCATGAGGACAGCCCACGTGGCGTTGCCGCGCGGCGTGGCAAGAAGGTCAGCGAGATCGTGTCCCGCCGCCGTGATCAGGCCGGCGAGGGCGTCGAGGCGCAGGCTTAAGCCTCAAGAGCAAGGTTGAAGAGAGATGGCCGACAAGAAGAAGACAATCGTCGTGGAGCAGATTGGTAGCCCAATCCGCCGTCCCGACAAGCAACGCGCGACCCTCATTGGGCTCGGCCTCAACAAGATGCACAAGCGGCGGACCCTGGTCGATACGCCTGAGGTGCGCGGCATGGTGGCCAAGGTAAGCCACTTGGTGCGCATCGTCGAGGACGAGGCCGGAGCCTAAGGAAGACTATTATGAGACTAAACGAGATCAGCGACCTGCCGGGTGCGACCAAGGCGAAGAAGCGGTTGGGCCGTGGCATAGGCTCAGGCCTGGGCAAGACGTCGGGCCGTGGCCAGAAGGGTCAGAAATCCCGCTCCGGCGTGGCCATCAAGGGCTTCGAAGGCGGCCAGATGCCGCTCCATCGGCGTTTGCCGAAGCGTGGCTTCAACAACATCTTCGCCAAGCATTTCAACGAGGTGAATATCGGCCGGGTTCAGACCGCGATCGACGCCAAGACGCTGGACCCCAAGAACCCGGTTACGGTTCAGGCACTGCTCGATGCGGGCATCATCCGCCGCGTGCGCGACGGTGTGCGCCTGCTCGGTCATGGCGAACTCAAGACCAAGGTGGCCTTCGAGGTCACGGGCGCGTCCAGCGGCGCGGTCAAGGCGGTCGAGGCCGCCGGCGGCTCCGTCACCATGACGCCGATGCCGCGACGGGCGCCAAAGCCTGACGGCGAGGGCTCTCCAAAAAAAGAACGCACGGCCGCGGCAAAGTCCGATAAGCCGAAAACGGCCAAGGCCGCGCCGGCGAAGAAGGCTGCGGCGAAGAAGACCCGCGCCAAGAAAGACACGTCCGAGTGAGGGGAGGCGGCTCGTTTGAGAGAGCCGCCTGACAGTCTCGGAGAAGGGAAGAGCGCCTATGGTTTCTGCCGCTGAACAGCTCGTCTCCAATTTGAACTTCGCAGCTTTCGCGAAGGCGGACGAGCTCAAGAAGCGCATCTGGTTCACACTCGGCGCGCTCATCATCTATCGGCTGGGAACTTATATCCCGATTCCGGGCATCAACCCGGAGGCGCTCGCCGACGTGTTCCGGCAGCAGCAGTCCGGCATCCTGGGCATGTTCAACATGTTCTCGGGTGGCGCGGTCGGGCGCATGGCGATCTTCGCGCTCAACATCATGCCGTACATCTCGGCGTCGATTATCATTCAGCTTCTGACCACCGTCTCGCCGCATCTCGAGCAACTCAAGAAAGAAGGCGAGCAAGGACGGCGTCAGATCAACCAGTACACCCGCTACGGCACGGTGCTGCTCGCGACGCTTCAGGGCTACGGCATCGCCGTGGGGCTCGAAGGCGCGGGCAATATCGTCACCGACCCGGGCTGGTTCTTCCGCATCACCACCGTCATCACCTTGGTGGGCGGCACCGTGTTCCTGATGTGGCTCGGTGAGCAGATCACGGCGCGCGGCGTCGGCAACGGTATCTCGCTCATCATCTTCGCCGGCATCATCGCGGAGCTGCCTTCAGCCTTGGTCGGCACGCTTGAGCTTGGCCGTCAGGGCGCGCTGTCGATCGGCTTGATCATCGCCCTGTTTGTCATGGCGATCGGAGTCATCGCGTTCATCGTCTACATGGAGCGGGCCCAGCGGCGACTTCTGGTGCAGTACCCGAAGCGACAAGTGGGCAACCGCATGTTCCAGGGCGACGCCTCACATCTGCCGTTGAAGCTCAACACCGCGGGCGTCATCCCGCCGATCTTCGCGTCATCGCTGCTGCTGCTGCCGATCACCATGGCCAATTTCTCGGCCGGCCAGGGGCCCGATTTCCTGAACACGATCACGGCCATGCTCGGCCGGGGTCAGCCGCTGCACATTCTGCTTTATGTGTCGCTGATCGTCTTCTTCGCCTTCTTCTATACCGCGGTGGTTTTCAATCCGAAGGACACGGCCGAAAATCTGAAAAAATATGGCGGCTTTCTGCCCGGCATCCGGCCCGGCGAGCGCACGGCGGAATATATCGACTATGTGCTCACGCGGATCACCGTGGTGGGCGCGATGTATCTCGCCGCCGTTTGCGTCCTGCCGGAGATCCTCATCTCCTCTTGGGGCGTGCCCTTCTATTTCGGTGGCACTTCGCTCCTGATCGTGGTGAGCGTCACCATGGACACCGTGGCGCAGATCCAGAGTCACTTGCTGGCCCATCAATATGAGGGGCTGATCAAGAAGGCCAAGCTCAGGGGAGCGCGGCGGAGATGATCCTGGTCCTCCTTGGCCCTCCCGGTGCAGGTAAGGGGACCCAGGCAAAGCGGCTTCAAGACATGCGCGCGCTTGTGCATCTCTCCACCGGAGACATGCTGCGGGCGGCGGTGGCGGCCGGTTCGGAGCTCGGCCAGAGGGCCGGCGACATCATGGAGCGCGGCGAGCTTGTGCCCGACGAGATCGTAATCGGTCTCATCGCCGAGCGGATGGACGCGGACATGAATGGGACGGGTTTCATCCTCGACGGCTTTCCGCGCACCATCGGTCAGGCGGAGGCGCTGGATAAGCTGCTCGAGACGCGCGGCAAGGACGTCGACCGGGTGGTGGTGATCGAGGTGAATGACGATGCGCTCGTGGCCCGCATTACCGGGCGCTTCACCTGCGCCAAATGCGGCGAGGGCTATCACGACCTGTTCAAGAAGCCCAAGGTCGAGGGCGTTTGCGATGCTTGCGGCTCCACCGATTTTACCCGGCGGCGCGACGATACCGAAGAGGTCGTACGGTCCAGGCTCAAGGCTTATCACGCTCAAACGGAGCCTCTGATCGGCTACTACGGGGCCCAGGGCAAGGTTAGAGCGGTCGACGGCATGGCCGATATTGAGACGGTACAAAAGGAGATCGATCAGGCGCTGGATGCGGCGTGAGGCAAGATTCAAGCTGGCCGGAACCGAGGCCAGTTGACCTTGTCAAGCGGAATCGCTACATAACGGCGTCCATTGCTTGAAGGACTGACCGGTCCCGGGGGTAGAGCCTTGTCCGCGGTCGGTCTTGTTGTGTTTCAACAGGGTAATCCGGCTTTAATTTCAGCACGTTAGGACGTGCGCGAGGAGGCGACGACGTGGCCCGAATTGCAGGCGTGAATATCCCGACCAATAAGCGGGTCGAGGTGGCGCTGACTTATATCCATGGCATCGGCGACACCTATGCCAAGCATATCTGCGGCAAGGTGGCGATCCCGGCCGAACGGCGGGTGAATGAGCTCACCGAATCCGAGGTCATCCAGATTCGTGAAGTCATCGACCGCGACTATGTCGTCGAAGGCGATCTCAGGCGCGAAGTTTCGATGAATATCAAACGTTTGATGGACCTTGGCTGCTATCGCGGCTTAAGGCACCGCCGTGGGCTTCCGGTCCACGGTCAACGCACGCATACAAACGCACGTACGCGTAAGGGCCCGGCGAAACCAATTGCCGGTAAGAAGAAGTAGTCAGGTCCGCGCGCGGCCAAGCTCTGGTTTTGAGGCTTTCGCTGGCGCCAATTCGTAAATTTCGGGAATAGAGCATGGCCAAGGAAAAGACGCGGGTTCGTCGCCGCGAAAAGAAGAACATCACTTCCGGCGTCGCCCATGTGCAGGCGAGCTTCAACAATACAATGATCACCATCACCGACGCGCAAGGAAACACGATTTCCTGGTCGTCGGCCGGTGCCATGGGTTTCAAGGGGTCACGCAAGTCCACGCCATATGCGGCGCAGGTGGCGGCCGAGGACGCCGGCAAGAAGGCGGCGGACCACGGCATGAAGAACCTCGAGATCGAGGTGCGAGGTCCAGGTTCGGGACGCGAGTCCGCTCTGCGGGCGCTCCAGGCCTCGGGCTTCAATATCGTCTCGATCCGCGATGTGACACCTATCCCGCATAATGGCTGCCGGCCGCGCAAGCGCCGTCGCGTCTAACAAGGAGGCGGACCATCCAAACGATGTTGCACGAGGATATTCGGAAGCTGGGGCCTGCGGCCCCGCTCAACGATCAAGAAAGGGCTAACCCGGTGCTGCAAAAGAACTGGCAAGATCTTATCAAGCCCACCAAGCTCAACGTTATTCCTGGGCGTGACCCGGCTCGCTTTGCCACGGTCGTCGCCGAGCCGCTGGAGCGCGGCTTCGGACTGACTCTGGGCAACGCGCTTCGCCGTGTGCTGCTGTCCTCACTGCAGGGCGCCGCCATCACGTCCGTGCATATCGATGGCGTGCTGCATGAGTTCTCTTCGATCCCCGGCGTGCGTGAGGACGTGACCAACATCGTCCTCAACATCAAGGAGATCGCTCTGAGCCAGCATTCCGAGGGCATCAAGCGCATGGTGCTCCAGAAGGAGGGTCCGGGCATGGCGACCGCCGGCGACATTCAGGGCGGTGCCGATATCGAGATCCTCAATCCGGAGCATGTGATCTGCACGCTCGACGAGGGCGCTTCGATCCACATGGAGTTCACGTCCGCGTCGGGCAAGGGCTACGTGCCGGCCGAGCGTAATCGTCCCGACGATGCGCCGATCGGGTTCATTCCCGTCGACTCTTTGTTCAGCCCGGTGCGCAAGATCTCCTATCGCGTGGAGAACACACGCGAGGGACAGATCCTCGACTACGACAAGCTCAGCATGGATATCGAGACCGACGGCTCAGTTCGGCCTGAGGATTCGATCGCACTCGCCGCGCGCATCGTTCAGGATCAGCTTTCGGTGTTCGTCAATTTCGAAGAGCCGAAGAAAGAGCAGACCTACGAGCGGCAGCCCGAACTCGTGTTCAACGCGGCGCTGCTCAAGAAGGTCGACGAGCTGGAGCTTTCCGTCCGTTCGGCCAACTGCTTGAAGAACGACAACATCGTCTATATCGGCGACCTCATCCAGAAGACCGAGGCCGAGATGCTGCGGACGCCGAATTTCGGCCGCAAGTCGCTCAACGAGATCAAGGAAGTGTTGGCCTCCATGGGCTTGCACCTCGGCATGGAAGTGCCGGATTGGCCGCCGGAGAATATCGAAGAGCTGGCCAAGCGGTTCGAAGACCACTACTAGGCGGTCCGGCCGCGACCGCGGTCCAACGCACTCCGTGAAGGGGAGACGACTTAAATGCGTCATCGCAAAGCAGGCCGGAAGCTCAACCGGACCTCCACGCATCGCACCGCGCTGATGGCTAGTCTCGCCTCCGCGCTGATCAAGCATGAGCAGATCGCCACCACGCTGCCCAAGGCGAAGGAATTGCGCCGGGTCGCCGATAGGCTGATTTCGCTCGCCAAGCGTGGGGATCTCCACGCGCGTCGCATGGCGTCCTCCCGCATTCGGGACGATGCCATGGTGTCGAAGCTGTTCGAGACCTTGGGCCCGCGCTATGCGGACCGCCCCGGGGGCTATACGCGGGTGCTGAAGGCGGGTTTCCGCCATGGCGATTGTGCGCCGATGGCCGTTATCGAGCTGGTCGACCGCGATGAGGATGCCAAGGGCCTCGACTCCGGCCCGGTCCAGGACTCCGACGAGGAGGCCGCGCAGGCCGCCGCGTAGGGTCTCACCTCGATCTTATAAAAAAGGGCGCGCCGCTCTCAGCAGCGCGCCCTTTTTTGCGTCTTGAGGTTCTGGCCTAGTCGTCGTCGCGGTCCCGGCCCGTCTTAACCGGCCGGCCGGCTGCGGCTTCGCGCTTGTCGTAGGCCTCGATGGCCTTCTTCTTGATGCCGCTCACGCCGGCATTGAAGATGCCCACGATGACCTTCTTGGCGTCGGCGTCTTCCGTGCCGTCAGCGGCGTCAAACTCGGCCTCCCATTCGATCTCGACGCGATCATCCTCGTCATCCTCGCCCACCTCGATCGTTGCCGAGTAATTCTTGACGGGAAGAGGGCTCTCGACGATCTCGTAGCTGTAGCCGGTCTCGTCGGTATCGGTGAGCTTCTCCTTGATCTTGCCGCCGTCGCCCAGCGTCAGGATACGGTATGTGTCGCCGCTCTCCTCCATTTGCTCGCATTCGGCAACGGCCGGGTGCCAATCCTTGATGGCGCAGAAATCGCCGACCACGGCCCAGACCTCGGCGGGCTTGCCGGGCGCTTCTCTTCTCTTCTTGACCTCGATGGCTTCGGCTGCGGCGCTCCAGGCAAAAGTGGCGGCCAGAGCGACCAGGGTCAGCTTGAAAACTCGCATGCGTTTCTCTCCAATTTTTCGCTGTTATGGGCGTTTTTGACGCTGGCGGGCATCTTAGTTCAAACGGTTTGGGCGACAACCGCGTTCCCTTGGATTTCCGCCGCAAGAAGGCCAGTTTTCTTTGGGAGAGCACGTTCCCAAGCTGGTATATCCGGGCTGTGCTTTTGGCCTTCTCTTGCCTAACAGGGCGGACGATGAGGCGTTTGGAAAATTTCTTCAGTAAGACTGGCATTGTCCGGTTCCTGGCCGTGACCCTGGTCTTGAGCGTGCCGTTTGCGGCCGCGGCCGAGCCGCAGATCGCGGTGCCGAAGAGCCAGGCGGCGATCAAGCAGTCCTTCTCGCCGGTGGTGAAGCAGGCCGCGCCCGCGGTGGTGAACGTCTATGTCCGCCACCGGGTCAAGCAGATGGTGTCGCCCTTTGCCAACGATCCCTTCTTTCGCCGCTTCTTCGGCGAGCGGTTTGGCGTGCCCCGGGAGCGCATCCAGAATTCGCTGGGGTCGGGCGTTCTCGTCAGGCCGGAAGGGGTGGTGGTCACCAATTATCACGTGATCCGGGGCAGCGGCGATGCGGCGATAAAGGTCGCGCTCAATGACGGGCGGGAGTTCACCGCCGAACTCGTCCTCAAGGACGAGCAGACCGATCTTGCCGTGCTGAAGCTTGATGGCGATGGCGCGACGTTCCCCTCGATCAAGTTCGCCAATTCCGACGGTCTCGAAGTGGGCGATCTCGTTCTGGCCATCGGCGATCCGTTCGGCGTGGGGCAGACGGTGACGAGCGGCATCGTCTCGGCGCTGGCCCGCACCAAAGTCGGCCTGTCCGACTACCAATATTTCATCCAGACGGACGCGGCGATCAATCCGGGCAATTCCGGCGGCGCGCTTGTCGATATGGACGGGCGCTTGATCGGCATCAACACGGCCATCTTCTCCAAGAGCGGCGGTTCGCACGGCATTGGATTCGCAATTCCTTCCAACATGGTGCGGCTTGTGGTTCACTCGGCGCTCAAAGACGGCAAGGTCCAGCGTCCCTGGTTTGGCGCCTCGCTGCAGGCCTTGACCCCCGACATCGCCGAGTCGGTGGGGCTTGACCGGCCCAGAGGGGCGATGGTGACGGGCCTGAACGAAAAAGGACCGGCGCGCGTCGCCGGACTCCAGGTCGGGGACGTCGTGGTCAGCGTCGACGATCAACCCGTCGAAGATCCGGAGGCTTTCGAATACCGGTTCGTCACCAAGGGCGTCGGCGGCACGGCGGACCTTGGCCTGTACCGCAAGGGCGAGAGATTTCGGGCGTCGATCTCCTTGATTCCGCCGCTTGAGGATCCGCCCCGCGACACGCGCGATCTGCGCGGCCCGCATCCGCTTTCCGGCAGCACGGTCGCCAATCTTTCGCCGGCGGTGAGCGAGGAGCTTGGGTTGCAGGACGATACCAAGGCGGGCGTCGTCGTGGTCAAGGTCGAGCGCCGCTCGAACGCCGGCCGGCTCGGCTTGCGCCGCGGCGATATCATCGTTGGCGTCAACCAAGAGAAGGTTTCGTCGGTCAAGGCGCTTGCCGTGTTGCTGGACGTGCAGGGCGGCGGTTGGCGGCTGTCAATCGAGCGCGGCGGAAAGGTCTTCAATCTCGCCATCCAAGGCTAATCGATGAAGACTAATCCATGAGGGCCCACGCATGACCAAGAGCGCGGCCAATTTGTTCGAGGCTGCGGGGCTGGCCGATGGGGCGCCCCGGCCGCTTGCCGACCGCTTGCGGCCTGCGGCGCTGGAGGAGGTGATCGGCCAGGACCATCTCCTCGGCGAGGGTATGTTGGGGCGCATGGTGCGCGCTGGGCGCCTCGGCTCGGTGATCTTTTGGGGGCCGCCCGGTACCGGCAAGACCACCGTGGCCCGTCTCTTGGCGGAAGTCACCGACCTCCATTTCGAGCAGCTCTCCGCCATCCAGTCCGGCGTGTCGGACTTGCGTAAGGTGTTTGACGCGGCGCGGGCGCGGCGCGAGGAGGGCCGGGGCACGCTGCTGTTCATCGACGAGATCCATCGCTTCAACCGGTCCCAGCAGGATGCCTTCCTGCCGCATGTGGAGGACGGCACCATCGTGCTCGTCGGCGCGACCACGGAGAACCCGTCTTTCGAGCTGAACTCGGCGCTTTTGTCCCGGGCGAGCGTGCTCACCTTCAAGCGGCTCGACGACGATGCCCTCGAAGCTCTCCTGGAGCGCGCCGAAGCCCACGAAGGGCGCAAGCTGCCGCTCACGGAAGATGCGCGCACAGCATTGATTGGCATGGCCGATGGCGATGGGCGCGGGCTCATCAACCTGGCCGAGGACGTGTTCCTCTCGACGGGCAAAAACACGGCGGCGCCGATCGACCGCGAGACGCTTACGCAGCTCGTGCAGCGGCGCGCGCCGCTCTACGACAAGAGCCAGGATGGCCACTACAACCTCATCAGCGCGCTGCACAAGTCCGTGCGGGGCTCGGACCCCGATGCGGCGCTCTATTGGCTGGCGCGCATGCTGGCCGGCGGCGAGGACCCACTCTATATCGCGCGCCGTCTCGTGCGCATGGCGGTGGAGGACATCGGACTTGCGGACCCGGCCGCGCTGCTGCAAGCCAACGCCGCGAAGGATACCTACGATTTTCTCGGCTCGCCGGAAGGAGAGCTCGCGCTGGCGCAAGCCACCGTCTATCTCGCCTCCGCGCCGAAATCGAATGCCGCCTACATGGCCTACAATGCCGCCATGCGCGTGGCCAAGGAGAGCGGATCGCTGCTGCCGCCGAAGCACATTCTGAATGCGCCCACGACGCTGATGAAGCAGGAAGGCTACGGGCACGACTACGCCTACGACCACAATGAGAAAGAGGCGTTCTCCGGCCAGAACTATTTTCCGGATGGCGTGGAGCGGCAACATTTCTATACGCCGACGGGGCGCGGGTTCGAGCGTGAGATCAAGGACCGGCTCGAGCGCTGGGCGGAGCTCAGGGCCAAGCGGCGTGATGGCGCTTAAACGCCGCGCCAAGAGGGATTCGAAGGGGGCTTGATGGTGAAGACGATGCTGTTCGTGGCGGCGGGCGGAGCCGTTGGCGCTAGCGCGCGCTACCTCGTGGGCGTGGCGTCGGGACGTCTGCTTGGCTTCGGCTTTCCGTGGGGCACGCTCACCGTCAATGTGCTCGGCTGCTTTCTCATGGGACTTCTGATCGAGGCCATGGCGTTGCGCTGGAGCGTCTCCAACGAGCTGCGCGCCTTCCTCACCGTGGGGCTGCTCGGCGGCTTCACCACCTTTTCGGCCTTCTCCGCCGACTTCGCGCTCCTTTACGAGCGCGACGCCTATGTGAGCGCCGGGCTCTATCTCTTTGCCTCCGTTGGTCTCTCCATCGCCGCCTTGTTTGCGGGGCTCGCCGTCGTGCGCGCGCTTTAGCGATGCCCGTCGAAACCCGCAGGGTCACGGACGACGAGGAGGGCATGCGGCTCGACCGCTGGTTCAAGACCCATTACGCGACCCTGCCGCACAGCCGGCTGGAGAAGCTGCTGCGCACGGGCCAAATTCGGGTGGACGGGGGACGGGCCAAGGCGAGCACGCGTCTCGAGTCCGGCCAAAGCATACGCGTGCCGCCGCTGCCCGATGCGCCGCCGCCAGCGGGCGTAAGGGCATCGCTGACCAAGGCCGACCGCGATTTCCTGAAACACATCACCCTCTATGAGGACGACGATCTCCTCATCCTCAACAAGCCCTCAGGCATCGCCGTGCAGGGCGGCTCCAAGACCACGCAGCATATCGACCGGCTGCTGGAAGGCATGGTCGAGGGGCCCGAGACGCGGCCCCGGCTGGTGCATCGTCTCGACCGGGATACCTCCGGCGTTCTGGTCATCGCCAAGCGGCGCAGCGTGGCGGCGAAGCTCGGCCGCGCCTTCCAGACGCGCTCGGTGCGCAAGATCTATTGGGCGCTGGTACATGGGGTGCCGAAGCCGCCGCAAGGCAAGCTCGACGTGGCGCTGGTGAAGGCGGCGGGCCGGGACGGCGACCGTGTGCGCAAGGCGCGTCCGGGCGAGCAGGACAAGGCGCAAAGCGCGGTCACCTATTATGCGGTAACGGACCGCGCCGCCTATCAGGTGGCGCGCGTGTCGCTGAAGCCGGTGACCGGGCGGCAGCATCAGCTCCGTGCCCATATGGCGATCCTCGGCCATCCGATCCTGGGTGATGAGAAATATCCGAGCGGCATCGAGTTGCCCGAGGGGATTGCCCGGAAGCTTCATCTTCACGCCAGGCGGATCAGCTTCGCCCATCCAAGCGGGAAGGGCGTCGTCGATGTGACGGCACCCTTGTCCCCACATATGGAACAGGCCTTCGAGGCGTTCGGCTTTTTGCTTAACAGCGAGCCTGACGCACTCGACGCGCTCGATTGAGTGTTCAGCACTGCTGCTGAAGCATGGCCTTCCTGGTGGCGATCTCGCCCTTCATGGCAGGAAGCCCGGGATTGAAATTGGTGCACCGATCGTGGTGCCCCTGACGGCTGTCGATCCAGCGCAGGCCGTTGAAAACGCAGTTCCGCTGCTTAGCCTTCTGGACCTGCGCGAATGCCTTGTCCGCGTACCAATTGCAGACGCAGCCGCTCATCTCGGACTGACGGGCGGCGGTTTCGGCGTTGGCCTGGGCTTCCGATGCGATCGAGCACCAGAACCGGCGTCCGTTCAGGTCGAGGATCCAGCGCGGGCCCTGGAGGCCGCAATTGAATTTGTTGTTCTGCTTGGCGGCCTTGAAGGCCTGCTTGGCATAGGCGTCGCAGAACTGGGCGTTGGCGGTCTGTGCCGTGACATTGGCGCCAAGAATGGCAAGGGCCGAAACCAAGAAAAGAGCAAATCCACGAATGGTAAACATGGGGGGTCTCCTAATGATTGCCTCTCCATTCACCGCAATAAGCAGGATAGACCTGAATGTGCCATGAATGACGGCGACAGCATTTCGACAGCAAGGCGGTTGGTGTGAACGACAACGATCCCCCGGCGCCGGGTGCCGGACAAGGCAAGGGCCCGGCCGTCCAAAAGCCGAGTCTGCCCAAGCGCTTCTACAAGGACGTTACGGTGAAGGAGGAGGGCGGGCAGGCCGCGCTTCTGCTCGACGGCAAGCCGGTGCGCACCCCGGCCAAGGCGCCGCTCGCCGTGCGCAGCAAACCGCTGGCTGAGGCCATCGCCGAAGAGTGGCGGGCGCAAGGCGACCATATCGATCCCCGCACCATGCCGCTCACCAAGCTCGCCAACACCGCGATCGACGGGGTCGAAGGACGCGCGGAAGAAGTGATCGACGATATCGTGGCGCATGCGAAGGCCGATCTTCTCTGCTACCGGGCGCGCGGGCCGGAAGGGCTGTTGGCGCAGCAGGCCAAGCATTGGGACCCGGTCCTCGCCTGGGCCAAGGAGGCGCTTCATGCCCCGCTCGCCTTGTCGGAGGGCGTGGCTCATGTGGCCCAGCCGGACGCCTCCATCGCCGCGCTGCGCAAGGAAGCCGAGAAGCTCGACACGGTCGGGCTCGCGGCGCTCCATGTCATGACCGCGCTCACGGGCTCGGCGCTGCTCGGCCTGGCCGTGGTGCTCAAGCGCCTGACCCCGGACGAGGCCTGGGACGCGGCCCATGTGGACGAGGACTTCCAGATCGGCCGATGGGGCGAGGACGCCGAGGCCAAAGCGCGCCGCGACGCCCGGAAAGCCGGTTTTGATGCCGCGGCCCGGGCGCTCGAACTTTCCGAATCCTGAGAATTGGTTAGGGCGCCGGCTTCCGACCCCAGTCGAGCCTATCGCCGGCGACAGGGGCATTGCCGGCTATGAGCCTGGCGATAAGCTCCCGGAGCCACTTGCCTCTTTTCCGCCCCATGCTATTCACCTTGGCAAAGTGCCATCCCTGGGGAGCCCTCAATGAAAGAAGTCCTTGAAGAGCTTGAAATGCGCCGCGCCAAGGCCCGCATGGGCGGGGGCGAGCGGCGGATCGAGGCGCAGCATAAGCGCGGCAAGCTGACCGCGCGCGAGCGGCTTCAGCTCCTTCTGGACGACGGCTCCTTCGAGGAGTTCGACATGTATGTCGAGCATCGCTGCATCGATTTCGGCATGGAGCAGACCAAGGTGCCGGGCGACGGCGTGGTGACCGGCTGGGGCACCATCAACGGCCGGGTGGTCTACGTCTTCGCCAAGGATTTCACCGTGTTCGGCGGCTCCCTGTCGGAAGCCCACGCCAACAAGATGCTGAAAGTTCAGGATATGGCCATCCGGGCCCGCGCGCCCGTGATCGGTCTGTTCGACGCGGGCGGTGCGCGCATCCAGGAGGGCGTGGCGGCGCTCGGCGGTTACGGCGAGGTGTTCACCCGCAACGTGCTCGCCTCCGGCGTCATCCCGCAGATCAGCGTCATTATGGGCCCGTGCGCCGGCGGCGACGTCTATTCCCCCGCCATGACCGACTTCATCTTCATGGTCAAAGACACCTCCTACATGTTCGTCACCGGCCCCGACGTGGTGAAGACGGTGACCAAGGAAGAGGTGACCGCCGAACAGCTCGGCGGCGCCGTCGTCCACACCACCAAGTCGTCTATCGCCGACGGCGCCTATGACAACGATGTCGAGGCGCTCTTGCAAATGCGCAGGCTGATGGACTATTTGCCGTCCTCCAATCTGTCCGGCGTGCCGGAGCTGCCGACGCGCGACCCGTGGGACCGCTGCGAGTCCTCGCTCGATACGCTGATCCCCAACAACCCGAACAAGCCCTACGACATCAAGGAGCTGATCCATAAGGTCGTGGACGAGGGCGACTTCTTCGAGATCCAGGAGACGTTCGCCCGCAACATCGTCACCGGATTCGCGCGCATGGAAGGACGCACGGTGGGCATCGTCGCCAACCAGCCCATGGTGCTGGCCGGCGTGCTCGACAGTGACGCCTCGCGCAAGGCCGCGCGCTTTGTCCGCTTTTGTGATTGCTTCTCGATCCCGATCATCACCTTCGTCGACGTGCCGGGCTTTCTGCCGGGCACGGACCAGGAATACGGAGGCCTCATCAAGCACGGGGCGAAGCTTCTGTTCGCCTTCACCGAGGCCACCGTGCCGAAAGTCACCGTCATCACCCGCAAGGCCTATGGCGGCGCCTATGACGTTATGTCTTCAAAGCACATTCGCGGCGACGTGAACTATGCCTGGCCCACGGCCGAGATCGCGGTGATGGGCGCCAAGGGCGCGGTCGAGATTTTGTATCGCGCCGATCTAGGCGACCCGGAGAAGGTCAAGAAGCGCATCGACGATTATCAGGAACGCTTCGCCAATCCCTTCGTGGCGGCGGAGCGGGGCTATATCGACGAGGTCATCGCCCCGCGCGGCACGCGCATGCGGGTCTGCCGGGCGCTACAGATGCTGCGCAACAAGCATGTCGAGAACCCCTGGAAGAAGCACGACAACATTCCGTTGTGAGGGTCACGTTCCCAGGACGGATCCGTTTGTCTGCCTTTGACAAAGGCGGGCGTTCGACTAGCTGCTTACAAGCTTCGTAGGACGCGCTCCCAGGCGCGCGCCTGATCAACGAGACCTGTCGTCTCGAGTTGGCAAAACACTTCAATAAAGACCGGGGCCTCTCGCTGTATTCTGGCCAACGCAGCTGCGGCCTCTTCTTCCCGTCCGGCAAGCGTGAGGATAGCCGCCCGCCACGTCAAAAGATCCGCCTCGTCCTCTGCTTTCTCGACTGGCAGTTCGTCCACGTCCTCGGCGGCCTGCTGAGCCTGTCCGTCTAGGGCACGCTCGAATGCCGAGACCATGCGATTATACCGGGCGCTCTTCTCGACCAAGCCGTCCAGAATCGCAACGGGCGTGTCATGATCGTCGACGCGCAGGTCCACCACTTCATCGCGCCAGGGCCGGCCGCTGCGTGCTTCGCGAACGACCTTGATCGCGGCCGAACGCTTACCGCGAAAATCGCCGCCCGTCTCGTCTGCCGCGTGCAGCGCCGTCATCAATCGCGTGGCAAGCGGGCCGCGGCTGCGTTCAAACGCATCGACCATGACGTCCCACACGCCCTCGGTCTTCATCATGTTCGCCACCGCGACGCAGGTGTCGCCAATGCATTGGCCCGCCGCGGCCATGCAGGCGCTTCCGGTGTAAGCCGAAATCTTGCCCTCGCCGTCGATCATGGCCACTTGCCTGCGCTCGGGATGCGGGTCGACGGTGCTCACCGCGGCGAGCGCTTCTTCGGCTGTGAGCCCGGCCCGCAGAACGTCGAGTCCAACTTCGCCATAGGCTGGTTCACCCATTGATTGCGTCGCGATCACGCCAAAGCCCGGCATCGCCCACGGGACGCTGCGGCCCACAGCGAACGCCTGAGATTCGGTGGCCACGCCCATCTCGCCTGTGCGGACATCGCGGGCAAGTATCGAGTAGGTCATGGGCATTCCATCCTTTCCACGGCAAACATCACTCTTAACCCAGAGCGGACGCAAGCTCAGCATCCAAACATCTGTCGTTCGGGGTGAGGGACGGCGCTCGGGCGGGCGCGGGACGGATGGGCTGATCGCGGAAAGCCGCGCGCGCCTCAAGGCGCCTGCATCAGCGTGACCGCGAGCTGGGCGAGGACCGCCGCGCTACAGCTCACGGCGCCGATGACTGGGACCGCGATGTTCACGTCCGGGACGTCCGCAGGCTGACTTATCCGCTTCAGAACGATCAGCGAGGCGTTCACACCGATAAAGACCAGCAGTATGGCGAGGCTTGTGATCTGGGCCAACGCCTTCAGCGGCACGAGAAGAGCGAGGGCGAGAACGCAGGCGGCAACCACGAAGGTCGCGCGCAGAGGCGTGTGCGTCGTCGCGTTGACATGTCCGAAGAAGGGCGGGGCGCCGCGCCGGTCGCGACCGATGTCAAATAGTAGCCGCGATGACGCAATGATTTGCGCAAGCGCCCCGTTGACGATCACGAAGAGGCTCGCCACGGCGACAGGAAGCCTCGGCCATCCCTCCAGCGCAACCGCCGCCACCAAGGGCGCTTTCGCGTCTGCGATCTCGGGAATCGACTGCGTGCCGACCAAAGCCGCGGAGACCGCCAGGTAGAACACGAATACCAAGCATAAGGCGCCGACCATCGCCCGGGGGAGGGTGCGTTTAACGTCCCTGACCTCCTCGGCCGTTTGCGCCATGTCGCCGAAGCCGATGAAGGAGTAGACCGCCAGGAAGGCGCCGCCCATCAATCCTGCGAGAGCCGCTTGATGGAAGTTGAGCGTGGCGTCCCAGACAAGTCCCGGTGCTGCGGCGAGCCCATCCCGGAGCGCCCACAATACCGCTAACAACGTAACCATGCCGATGGCTGTCGTCGCCGTCATCATCCAGGCGCTCGCCTTCATGCCTGCCGCCGCGACGCCGGCCAGAACGAGAACCAGCACAATCGTCGCCGCGTAGGAGGGCACGGGCACGAAAGTCGAGAGGTAGCTCACGAAGCCGGTCACGATGGTTGCGGCCGAGACCGTGTTGGCTGCGATCAGCATCCAGCCGATCGACGACCCTAGCCAGCGGTGCCCAAAGGCCTGCTCCACATAGTCGATCGGACCGCCGGCGGTCGGAATTCGCGCCGCCATCTCGGCGAAGGAAAGCGCTGAGGTGACGGCGACCACCGCGGCAAGCAGATAGGACAGCGGCGCCAACGTTCCCGCTTCGCCGAGGACTTCGCCGATGACGACAAAGATGCCCGCGCCGAGAATCGTACCTGTTCCGTAGAAGACAAGCTGCCAGAATCCGAGGCTGCGTTTTAAGGGCATGAATATCGGCTGAGAGAACGTGTTGGTGGGATTAAAGGCTAATGAATAACGCTGGAGTGGGTTCCTTCGTCCGTACAGGTTATCCCCGCGCTCCAAACCTACGGTAAAATGCATGCATCCCTCGCTCAAGAGGACGCGAGCTGCAGACCGTCTGTGTCTCGGGGTGAGGGACGCGGCGCCCGAGGTGGCGCGGTACGCATGGGCCCATCGTGGACGGAAGTGCCACCCGGCCCGGACCACCGCGTCACGGCTCGGACCAGCCTCGGGGGTCTCTACTCCGCCCGCCTGCGCTGTAACGCGTGGGCCATCGGGTGAGGCATGCGATCTCTTTTGCCGCATGCCTGTGCCACTGGCGATAAGCGGCGGTATGAGGCTCTAAAAGGATGCCGTGGGCGGGGCGCCGAAAGGCTGCCCTTTTTTGCGCATACGGACTCGCGGCCGATCGGTGCCTCGCTGTCCCCCTCTTCAAGGCTTTGCGTCGAGAGAAGTAGGGAACAACGCGCTCATGTAGCGCGAAGCGCGGTAGCGCAAACTAAGAGCGAACTCGCGCGGACCGCCGCGGCGAGACGATGGCGCGCGCCCGTTCTCCCTCGTCATGCCCGGACTTGATCCGGGCATCCATGTTGTTTCCTTTCGGTGCGGGCGCTATTGCGCCGGCGCCTCAGCCGGCTTGAGGAAGCGGTTGTAGATCCACCCGGTGGTCGAGCTCTCCGGATCAGTGACCTGGATCCAGTTCTTGTCGCGCGCCGTGACGCGGACCTTGAGACCGCCGTCGGCGACCTTCACCGTCTCCGACTTCTGCTCGGCGCGCGCGTGCATGTCGACCGCGGTCTTGGTCTCCATCCACTCGTCCGCCGGCACGCCCAGGGCATAAGCGCCGTCATAGGGCTTCGTCGGACGCGGCGGCTGGACCGTGACGGTCTTGACGGTGTTGACCTTCACCTCGGGCTCAGGCGTCGCCGTGGCTGCGGGCTTGCGCTGCGGCGCGGGCGCCGGGTCGGCCACCGGACCTTTGAGTTCGGCGGACGCTGTCTCGTCGGCGGACGTGGTTTCTTCGGTCGACGCGGTGTCTGCGGTCGATGCGCTCTGTTCAATCGATGCGCTCTGCTCAATCGACGCGGTCGGTTCGGCTAATGCCGTCTGTTCGGCTGATGCGATCTGCGCGGCGGGCGTGATTCCGACCGGGTCGACCGCGGCGACTTGAGGGGGCGTGATGCTCAGCGCCGTCGCGGCGTGCGACAGCACGGTGCCGTCCCCGGAAATAAGCTCGAGACGCAAATCGGTGCTGCCGCTCTGCGCCGGCAGCCGCAACTGCAAGCCGGTGAGCTCGTCGGGACGTAGGCTCCAGCCGCTGTCGCCATAGGGGCGGCCTTGCGAGAACGAGGCGCCTTGGGGCAGGGCACTGACGGCGACCAGGCTGCGGGCGGGAAGCACCGCGCCTGCGTCGATGGCGATGGGGAAGGCGACGGCCCCGCCTTCGGTGGCCTCGACCCGGTTCGGTGAGGAGAGCGCGATGTCCCCGGACCGCGCGCTGTGCTGGGATTGCGTTGCGCCGGAAGAGGCCGGCGCGCCGGTCACGGCCAATTCGAGTTCCCCGACGGCACCCGCTCCCCCATCGGGAGAAACGGGTTGTTCTCCGTCCTGCCACCATAAGAAGAAGACAAACGACATCGGCACGAGGGCCAAGCCCGCCAGCCCGGCGATCAGGCCGCCGAGGGGCAGGCCGGACTTTTTCGGGGCCGGCGCAGGCAGGCGCGCGGGCGCCTGAGTCGGCGCAGCGGCATTTTCCTGTCTCGGCGGCGCGATGCCGAGGGCGGGTGCGGCGGCCGGCTTCGCGGGGACCGGGGGCCGGGCGGTCGCGCCGCTCAGCGGCTCGTTGAAGCGTTCAAGCAGCGTCGCAAGGTCCGGGCTCGAAGGGCTTGAAGCCTCAACAGGACCCTCCAGCGCATCGCCCTGCGCCACAGGCTCATCGAGGGGCGAAAATAGGGTGTCGAGTTTCCAATCGGGGGACGGCTGCATGGCTCTCTCCGGGCGGCGTTTTTCAACGCGTGCCATTCCGGTCACTGTCAAGGAAGGGATTAACCCTGAAAATGGACGGGAATATGTGCAAAAACGGCCCGCGTTGCCGATCGGTTGGGCTACGGGGGCGTGTGGACCCCGAGAGCCAACGAGATTCTCGCGAGTGTTGCTGCGCTGCAATTGCGCGTTAACGGCAGCTCGTATAACAAACGGCATTCAATCCTGCGGAACTTCGAGGGGGCAGAAGATGCGTCTTGGCGCGTGTGGGTGGAGTCTGGCCGTTTGTGCCATGTTGATGTCGGTCAGTGTCTTCTTGATGCCGGGCAGTGCCTTCGCCGTTAGCCTGTCGGACGGGCTCAAGAATTACTATGCGGAGTTTGAGATCGTCATCGAGTGCGAGGTGCAGGAGCGTCTCAGCACCGAGGACGCCGACGCGGCCGAGGCGGCGATCGACAAGATCGAGGCCTATTATCTGAAGCGGGACCCCTCGATCGACACGGAGAGCCTTCAGAAAAGGGCGGTTGCCGATAAGGACGAGGGCTTCCGGATCATGGCGCGGAGCGGCGGGGGCTTGCGGCCGTTTTGCCGTCAGTCTTTGCGGGATCTCCTGAACAAGGCGCAAGAGGTCGAAACGGCTGCGAGCGAGCAGTAAGGGCGGTAGACTGTCCTTCGACGGGTGCGCCCTCACGGCCCCGCTGAAGGAGGTCGATCATTAAGTCCCTTAAGTCCCAGACGTCACTGAGGTTCGCGGTGCTCGGTCTTGCCGCGCTTGTGGCGGCGCCCGCCTTCGCCGAAACGCCCATCGCCACGGCCATCTACAGATGCGAGGGGGATAAGGGGATCGACGCTACCTACTATCCCGATTCCGTGGATATCACGCTGACTGACGGGCGCAGCCTGGACCTGTTGCAAGTGATCTCCGGCTCCGGCACGCGCTATGCCAATGCGGACGAGAGCTTCCAGTTCTTTAGCAAGGGCGACACCGCCTTCATCGCCGAGGGCTCGGACGACAACATCACCTTCAAGGACTGCCTCGCCATCCAGTAAGGGCTTGTGCAGCTGCTGGTGGCTAGTCGCTTGCGGTGAGCGTGGCCGGCGTCAAATACATGATCGAGGTCTTGCGCCGTCCGGCCAGTTCATAGGCCACGGACAGGATCGCGCCGCCGAGCTCTTCCGCTTGGCTTGCCGTAAGTTCTTCGGCCTTGAGATGAAACCGCGCGCCGGGCGGGACCACCGCGCCTTGCGCGCGATCATGGCCTTCGACATCGAGTGTGAGTTTCAGCTTGCCGGCGCCTGAATCCGGCTTGAGGACCGCGCGCACCACTTTCAAAGGCTGGTCCGACACATTGGCGCCGCTCACCGCAAAGGCGTCGTTTGCGGCGGATGAGGGCGCGTTGAGGAACCATTTGATCGGCGCACCGGCGCCCGCGTCCATGTCCGTCCCGGCCTCTGCTTCGGTTTCAGGGTCGGCGTCAGGCGCGGCCGTCCGCTCGGCGTCCGGCTCGCCCTTGAACCAAGATCCCCAGGAGAACCAATCCGCCACCGAGGCTGTCATCACCGGCTGGGCCTCGTGCGCGGCGGCGTCTTTCCTGGCGCGCGCCAAGGACGTCGCGGCCTGCTCGATGGCTGTGGCGACGTGCAGCGCGGGGCGGTCCCATCCGGCCGGGAGCGCCTTCGCCAGTTGGGTCAGGCCGTTATGGATTTGGCTAGAGCCTTGGGCGGTCGAGAAGAATACACAGGCGGCGACCAGGGCAATTGACAGCGCCGCCGAGCCGAGCGTGATCCAGGTCCTGCGCTGGCTGTAAGTCGCAACGAACAGGAGAACAAAAACGACGCCGGCAACGAGCAGATCCAACTTGTGCCCCCACGTTCGTCTCTATGAAGCCCCACAATGCCCTAGAACCGTGGCACGAGCACGACCAAAACTATCGGGAAACCGTGAAAATCCGCCTACCGGCGCCGGAAACCCGCTTGGCCTTTTGAGTCCTATCAAGGACTTATGCCGATGCCTTCCTATAAAATTTAGGAACAAATCCCGGGTCCACCGGGCAAACGGCTGGGAGGAAGCACATGGGAAGGGATGCCGTGGAGTCGTCGGGCGGGCTGCCTGCCGTCAGCACGATCGATATGGGGGCCCCGTTCAGGTGGCTCGGGGGCGCTTGGAGCGATCTGTGGAGGGCGCCCGGTCCGTGCTTGGCTTATGGACTGATCCTGGCGCTGATCAGCTTCGCGCTCTGCTACGCGCTGGTTGCCGCAGACGCGGCGTTCTGGGTCCTGTCCTTGACGGTCGGCTTCGTCTTCGTCGCGCCCATGCTGGCCATGGGGCTCTATGAGGCGGGGCGGCTGATCGAACACGGCGAGAAGCCGACGCTCGGCGGCATGCTCTTCGTTCGTTCGGCGCTTCGGCAGGACATTGCCTATCTCGGGCTCGCGCTGGTGCTGATCTATCTGTTTTGGGGACGCATCGCGCAGATCGTCTACGGTCTGTCGACCTATCAGCTGCACCGGACGGTCGCCGACTTTATCGAGTTCGCCATCGGCACGCCGGACGGGCAAAACATGCTGATCACCGGCTCGATCGTCGGCGGCGTCATCGCCTTTTTCACCTATTGCATGGTCGTCATATCCGCGCCGATGTTGCTCGACCAAAGGACAGGTGTTTTCGCGGCGATCGCCACGAGCGTCACGGCGGTGGTCGAGAATTTCTGGCCGATGGTTCTCTGGGCGGCGATCATTCTCATTCTTACTCTGTTCGCCGCGGCCACGGGTTTTATCGCCTTCATTGTCGTCTTCCCGTGGCTCGGCCTTGCGAGCTGGCGTGCGTACCGGGAGCTCGTTCCAGACCCGGAGGGAGACGGCGAGTCTGCGGCGTCCTAAAGGACTCGCTAGGCCGGGTTGTCCTTGGGCTCTTTGGCAGCGGCGACAAGCTCCGGCGCGAGATGTGCCGACAACCGCTCGATGACGTTGGTGAGCCTGACGATCTCTTGTTCGCGCAGGGCGTCGATCTTGCTTGTTATGGAGCAGCTCGATTTCGAGCTCCGCCTTGACGTTGATGCGGTAGTCGTATTCAGCGTGCCTGCGGTCGATCTCCGATTGCCGGTTTTGGCTCATCATGATGATCGGCGCGGCATAGGCGGCTTGGAAGGACAGGACCAAGTTCAGCAGGATAAAGGGATAAGGGTCCCAGTGACTGAAATGCGCTATGAAGTTCAAGATGATCCATGCGCCGAGGACGATGGACTGGATGATGATAAAGCGCCAGGAGCCGACGGTTCTGGCAAACCAGTCGGCGACGACCGCGCCGCGCGTGGGCGAGAATTTGGGCGCGTGGCGAGCGGGATTTTGCGCCCGGAGCTCTCGCAAGCGCCGATAGTCTTCGGGGCTCATCCGTGCCTTGTCATGGTCCCGCATCGTGTTCGTCATCATGGGCTATCCCCAAAGAAAGTCTCCGCCTCAAGGATAGCGAAGACCGTATGAAACCCCGGTAAATGTAGACTGACGCCCACATGCCCCCGCCGCCGCTCCTCCTTCTCAAAGATATTGTGCTGTCCTTCGGCGGCAAGCCGCTGCTGGACGGCGCCACGCTGTCCATCGGCGCTTCGGAGCGGCTGTGTCTGGTGGGGCGCAACGGCTCGGGCAAGTCCACGCTGCTCAAGATCGCCTCGGGCGAGATCGAGCCCGATCACGGCAGCCGCTTCGTCCAGCCCGGCGTGACCATCCGCTATCTGGCGCAAGACCCGGATCTGTCGCGATACGCCACGACGGGTGACTTCGTCGCGGCGGGTTTGGGCCCCGGCGACGATCCCCACCGGGCGCGCTATCTGTTGGAGAGCCTTGGGCTCACCGGGGATGAGGAGCCCGGCCGCCTGTCGGGCGGCGAGACGCGGCGCGCGGCGCTTGCCCAGGTGCTCGCGCCCGATCCCGACATTCTGCTGTTGGACGAGCCGACCAACCATCTGGATGTGATGGCCATCGAGGAGCTAGAAGCGGTGCTTTCGGCTTCGCGCACGGCGCTCGTACTCATCAGCCATGACCGCCGATTCCTGGAAGACCTGTCGCAAGCCACGGTCTGGCTCGACCGCGGCACGACACGGCGGCTCGAGCAAGGCTTCGGCGCCTTCGAGGCGTGGCGGGACGGCATCCTCGAAGATGAGGCGACCGCGCACCACAAGCTCGAGCGGCAGATCGTGCGCGAGGAACATTGGCTGCGCTATGGCGTCAGTGCCCGACGCAAGCGCAACCAGCGGCGGCTCGAAGGATTGCTCTCCTTGCGCGGCGACCGGGTCCGCGCGAAGCAGAATCGCATCCAAGCCGACGTGAAGCTGACGGCGCACGAGGCGGGCGAGGCGGGACGCAAGATCATCGAGGCGCATGGCCTCGCCAAGAGCTATGGCGATCTCGCTCTTGTGCGGGAGTTCAGCATCAAAATCGCACGCGGCGACCGGGTCGGCATCGTGGGGCCCAACGGCGCCGGCAAAACCACGCTGATCAATATGCTGACGGGGGCGTTGAAGCCCGATGCCGGCACCGTCAAGCTCGGCACCAATCTCGAAGTGGCGAGTCTCGATCAGCGCCGCGAAAAGCTCGATCCGGAGCGCAGCGTTTCCGCGACGCTCACCGACGGCAGCGGCGATGCGGTGATCATCAACGGCGAGCAGCGCCACGTCATCAGCTACATGAAAGACTTTCTATTCGCGCCGAAGCAGGCGGGAACGCCGGTGAAGGCGCTGTCGGGCGGAGAGCGGGGGCGGCTGATGCTCGCGGTGGCGCTGGCGCATCCCTCGAACCTGCTTGTGCTGGACGAGCCCACCAACGATCTCGATCTGGAGACCCTGGACGTGCTTCAGGAGATGCTGGCCAGCTATCCCGGCACCGTGCTGCTCGTCAGTCACGACCGCGATTTCCTGGACCGCACGGTCACCTCGGTGGTGGTGGCGGAAGGCGATGGTCAGTGGACCGAGTATGCCGGTGGCTATTCCGACATGGTGGCCCAGCGTGGCCATGGTGTCGCGGACGTGGCGCCAGACCTGGCCCAAGACGCACCGAAGTCGAAGGATGCACCGAAGTCGAAGAGCGCGGCAAAGCCGGGGGCGGCCGAACAGCGTGGCGCGGGACCGCGCAAGCGCTTAAGCCCGACCGACCAGCACGCCTTGAAGACCTTGCCTGCGCGCATCGCCGCGCGTCACGACGAGATCGGGCGGCTGGAACGGTTGCTGGCGGACCCGGATCTTTATGCCCGGGACCGGAAGGCGTTCACGGCGGCGGGCGATGCGCTGACCAAGGCGCAAGAAGACCTTGCCGCCGCCGAGGAAGCCTGGCTGCGGCTCGAGCTGCTGCGCGAAGAGATCGAAGACGAGCAAGGCGTCCCGTCCCCATGAGGCCAAGTATCGACTTTTGTGGACCGGCCAATCCTTGATAGACGGCGTAAATGGCCTTAAGTGTGGGGGCTGTCTTGGGCGGGCGCGAATGCCCCCCGGCGCCGAGGCCAACCAATTGGAGATGATGATGTCCGGGAGATTTGTTCCCTCGCTTGTTTTGATTGCCGTGCTGACCGCCTTTGCGGGGCCCGCCGCCGCCCAGTTCTCATCTGCGGTCAAAGGCGCATGCAAGAACGACTACAAACGCTATTGCGGGGTCTACGCGCTCGACGATCCGGGCCTGCGCAAGTGCATGGATAAAGCCGGCCCGAGCCTGTCGAACAGATGTGTCGTCACTCTCGTGAATTCGGGCGAGGTGAGTTTCCAACGTGCGACCCAGCGCTGGGGGCACAAGCTTCAAAAGGCCGAGTAGTCTTCGCAACGGGACTTAGTGCAACGCATTGGCGATGGCAGGGAGTGTCCCGGCCATTTTGCGTTCTTGGGCCGCGACCGACATCGTTCCTTGCGGGGCCGTGAATGAATTCGGGCAATATTGGCAGGTAATGCTGGGGTTTACTTGGTCCCTTGTTCACCCTCGGCGTGCGAGACATCTTCACAGCTGGTCCCAAGAATTATTACCAGTGTTCCTATCGACATTGCCATTGGAACTTCAGGCGTTGCTCTAGGTTTGCAAAGGTATTGTCCAAGCTTGAGGAGGCATCAAGGAGACTCACATGCGCAAACTCGCTCAAATTTCTGCAATTGCCGCGACCGCTCTGTTCTTGGCCGGTTCCCCCTCTTTCGCCGCCGTCGATACCGCCGGGGCACTCAGGAACCTCGATCCCGACAACGACGGCACGATCGACATGCGGGAGGCCATCAAGGGCGCCAAGCGGGTGTTCAAGATGATCAATCCCGACAAGGACAGGACCGTCGACGCGGCAGAGTTGAGGGGCCGCCTCAGCCCGGCAGGCCTCGCGGCCGCCGACCCGGACGACGATGGCACGTTGACCTGGAGAGAATACAAGGCCCTGGTCAAGGCGACGTTCAGGGCAGCCAATCCCGACGAGGACGGCACGATCGATCTGAGGGAGCTTCAGACTCCCTACGGCCGGCAGTTGCTGAGGCTGATCTATCCGTAAGCTGATCCCACATAGATCTGCGTGGCAAGGATCTGCGTGGCAAGGATCTGCGTGGCAAGGGCGTGGGCGGCCGGTTTTCCGGCCCCGCGCCCTTGCTGCATCCGGGCGGGTTGCCTTCTTGCCATTAGCAAGACACAAACCATCGTCATGAGAGATTAAGGAATTCAAGGCCTGCCGCCCCCGGGGAATCGGGGCGCGACGGCCGCTTGGATCTTGCGGTGGGGAAGAGGGTGACTGACCTCTACACGATTTTGGGCGTGAAGCGGACCGCAGCCCGCAAAGACATTCACAAAGCCTATCGGAAGAAGGCCAAGACGGCGCATCCCGATAGCGGCGGCTCCGTGGAAGCCTTCAACGAGCTGGTCGTGGCCTACTCCGTGCTCACGGATGACAAACGCCGGACCCGCTACGACGAGACCGGCGAGATCGATCCGCCGCGGCCCGACAATTTTGACGGCGGGGCCATCGAGATCGTCGCCGAGAAGCTCGGCCTCGTGATCCATGCGGAGCACGACCTCGCCACCATGGATGTGGGGGCGCTGATCGAGCAGGCGATTCGCGAGGACATCGCCGCCCGTAAAACCAGCGTTGCTCATCAGCAGCGGGCCGGGGAACGGTTGGCCAAGCTTCGCGCCCGCACCAAGCGGAAGGCCGAAGGCAACGACAATCTCGTGGCCCGGGTGCTCGATTGGCACGAGCTGGCGATCCAAAATCACATCAAGAAGCATGAGGCCTCGATCCTCTTCCTGGAGCGGGCGCTGGAGATCCTGGAGGACTATTCCTTCGCAGACGACATGGTCGCGGCGCAGGCCGATGAGGTGACCGGCGCCCTGAACGACATTCTCGTGGCGCTGGACGAGCTGGCCGCGATCCTCAATACAAGCCCCGCGCGCGCCGAGGCGATGCCGCAAGGCGCCGGCCCCACCGCCTTCGGGTAAAGCCTACAAGGGGTGGCCGAAAGGGGCCGTCTCGCGTAGATTTCCCGGCAGTCTCTGAGGGGTAGGGGTTTTTGCGCGTATCTTTCCTCACCATTGCCCTGTGCTGCTTGTCCCAGGCCTTGAGCCTTGCTGGCATCGGGTTTGCGCGCGCCGAGACCAGCCCCGAGACGTCCGAGCGGCCCTCGGTCAGCAGGGGGCTTCCGTGGGAATCCAAATCCGATACCCTGCCGCCCGCTTCGGAGAGGGCTCCCAAGGTGGACGCTGAAGACGCTGCCTCGAAGCCTGAGACAACCCCGGATGCGGCGCCGGCGTCCGAAGAGGCCGCTCCGGAGGCCGGCACAAAGTCGGTCGAGGAGACGGCCGAAGAGGCGGCAGACGACTTGGCCAGCGCCACAGCGGCGCCCGCGCCGCCGCATCCCGTCGTGGTCATCATCCGTGAAAAGCTCGCCGACCCCGCCGTGACCAAGGGCGCCGAGGCTGACGATATCGCCGCGCTTCAAGCCTTTTACCGGGCGCGGAGCGGGCCGCCTTTGTGGATCACGGAGATGGGCTTCTCGGCCAAGGGACAAGCGGCCCTGTTCGAGATCGAAGGGGCGGGCGATTGGGGGCTCGATGCGGAAGCCTTTGCGCTGCCCAAGCCCAACGTGTTGCCTGAGAACGAAGATGCTGAGGCGCTTGCCGAGATCACGCTCGACCTTGCCGTGCTGAAATATGCGCGCATCGCGCGCAGGGGACATGAGGCGCCGTCCGTCGTCAGCGATCTGTTCGATCAGACCCCGGTTCTGCGCGATCCCAAGACGGTGATGGCTGATATCGCCACGGCGGAGGCGCCCGGCGCCTATCTCCAGTCGCTGCATCCGCAACACACGCAGTTCGGCCGGCTCCGCGAAGCGCTGCTCGAAGCGCGCGCGGCGGAGAAACCGAACGAGACCGACATCAGGCGCCTCATCATCAACATGGAGCGCTGGCGGTGGATGCCGGAGGACTTGGGCGCGCTCTATGTGTGGCTCAATACGCCGGAATTCATGCTCTACGTGGTGAAGGACGGAAAGACGATCTTCGAGGACAAGACGCTGGTGGGCACCATCGGCTATCCGACGCCGGTGTTCTCCGACGAGATGGAAAGCATCGTCTTCAATCCGGACTGGGTGGCACCGCCGTCGGTCCTGAAAGACAAGCTGTGGCCCGCGTTGAAGCGCAAGCACTTCAACATCCTCAAGTCCAACAAGCTCCGGGTCAGCTATAACGGCAAGCGCATCGACCCGACGAAGATCGATTGGCGGCGGGTGAACATTCACAGATTCACCTTCAGCCAAAAATCGGGACCGAAGAACGTGCTTGGCAAGGCCAAGTTCCTCTATCCCAACAAGCACATCGTCTACATGCACGATACGCTTCCCTACCGGCGCAAGATCTTCGACGAAGAGACACGGGCGATCGGCTATGGCTGCGTGCGCATGGCTAAGCCGCTGGAATTCGCCGAGCTGGTGCTCGCCGAGGACCAGGACATGCCGAAGAGCAAGGTCAAAGAGCTGTGGGACAAGGGCGTCAACAAGTCGGTGACCATTGAAAGTAAGCCGCCGGTCCACACGACCTATTTCACGGCGGCGGTCGACGATGACGGCAAGGTCTCAGTATTCAAGGATCTTTACGGGCTCGACCGCGAGCAGGCTGAAGTGCTGTTCGGGGAGTCGGAGGGTTTTCCGGAGCCGCCGCCGGAGCCCAAATCCCGCAGCAGGAGCGTTGCCTCCACCGTGCCTTCCGGAAACAGAAGCGGCGGCGGTTTTCAGAATTCGCTTGGGGTTTTGGACAACTAGCGCGGTCTTGTCCGGGGCTGTCCTAGGCACCACCTTTTGGCGATGTTGAGAGGCGCACACGCGCCGGTTTCCAAACGCCGAAGAGGCTGCTATTCCCTGAATTCCGGGGCTTCGAGGGCGCAACTTCGCCCGGTCCCAAGGCTAGAAGCCTCGGCACTCGTGCCCTTTACGGAGCCTTGGCAACACCTTTAACGGTCATGTTTAAGCGCCTCCTCATCGCCGGCATTATTATCGGCCTGTTACTGACGGGGATCTGGTGGTTCAACCTCATCTTCAAGCCGAAGATGATCGCCGACTTCGTGGGCAAGATGGCGCCGCCTGCGGTGACGGTGACGGCCGAGGCGGCGAAGCTCGAAAGCTGACCGGAACGCGTGCACGCGGTGGGGACGCTGATCGCCATCGAGGGCGTGGAAGTGGCGACCGAAGTCGGCGGAATCGTCAGCAACTACAATTTCGACAGCGGTCAGAACGCCGAAAAGGGACAGCGTTTGCTCGAGCTCGACACCTCGGTCGAGGCGGCCGACCTGAAGAAGCAAAAGGCCGTGCTTCAGGAAGCCGAGCTCAACCTCGCGCGCCACGAAAGTCTGGTGCAGCGCAACGTCTCCTCCTACGCAACCCTTGAAACCGCTGTCTCCAAGCGAGACACCGCCCTGGCGGAGCTCGAGCGCATCGAGGCCCTGATCGCCCAGAAGACCATCGATGCGCCCTTCGCCGGGCAACTCGGACTGCGCCGCGTGGAGAAGGGGCAATATGTGTCGCCCGGCCAGGCGCTGGTTTGGCTCCAGGCACTCGATCCGATCTGGGTCGACTTTCCCGTGCCGGAGAGCGATGTCGACAAGTTCAAGGTGGGCGCAAAGATCGAGCTGACGGTCGATACCTATGAGGACAAGGTGTTCGATGGCGAAGTCGAAGCCTTCGACGCCCGCCTCAGCAAGGATAACCGCACGCTCATGGTGCGGGGACGGCTCAAGAACCCCGACCATAAGCTGCTGCCGGGTATGTTCGCCGAGGTCTCCGTGCTGGCCGGCGAACCGAAGGAGCTCGTGACCGTGCCGCGCACCGCCATCACCTACACGCTTTATGGGGACAGCGTCTGGGTGGCGACGGAGGCCGAGCCTGAGTCTGAGGCGGACCCGACGGCATCCGCGGAGGCCGGTACGGCGATTGCCGCGGATGCGCCGGAAGAGGCCGAAGCCGAGGAGGCCAAGGCCGATGGGCCGAAGCTCACGGTGGAACGCCGCTTCGTCCGGGTGGGACCGGTGCAGGCGAATCGCGTCGCCCTCATTGAGGGCGTCAAAGCCGGAGAGCAGGTGGTGACGAGCGGTCAGCTCAAATTGCAGCCTGGCGCCGCCATCAAAATCGACAACGCCGATGCCATGAAAGCACCGGCGGTGATGCCGAAGCAGTAGGCGCCATGAGCTTCACAGATCTCTTCATCAAGAGGCCCGTGCTTGCCACGGTGATCAGCCTGCTGATCCTGCTCGTTGGCGCGCAGGCCGGGCTCAAGCTGCCGATCCGGCAATATCCGGAACTCTCCAACACGACGATCACGGTCATAACGACCTATCCGGGCGCCAATGCCGATCTGATCCAAGGCTTCATCACCGTGCCGATTCAACAGGCGGTGGCGAGCGCCGAGGGCATCGACACGCTGACCGCGTCGTCGAGCCAGAATGTGAGCACGGTCACGTTGAACTTGAAGCTCAACGCGGATCCGGACCGGGCGATGACCGACGTCCTGTCGAAGCTGGCTCAGGTGAAGAGCATTCTGCCGCGCGAGGCGAACAACTCCATCATCACCAAGAATACGGGAGAGGGCTACGCGCTGCTCTATCTCTCGTTCAATTCGGACGTAATGACCTCGTCGCAGATCAGCGACTTTCTTCAGCGCGTGGTGCAGCCCCAACTGCAGACGATCGAAGGCGTCGCCCAAGCCGAGATGCTTGGGGGGCAAGTCTTCTCCATGCGCATCTGGCTCGATCCGGACCGCATGGCCGCACTGGGGGTGACGCCGCTCGACGTACGCAAGGCGCTCGCCGACAACAACTTTACTTCGGCCCCGGGCCAGGTGAAGGGCGATTTTGTCCAAACCAATATCGACGCCAAGACCTCGCTCAGCGATCCGGAGGCCTTTGGGCGCCTCGTGGTGCTCACCCGTGGAGACTCGTTGGTGCGCTTGGGTGAGGTTGCCGAGATCGAGCTCGGACCCGAGAACGCGGATTCCTCGTCCGTCTTCGATGGGTTGAAGGCGGTGTTTATCGGCGTTTACGCCACACCCACGGCCAACCCCCTCACGGTCATCAACGACGTGCGCAAGGCGTTTCCCAAGATCCAGGCGGATCTGCCGCCGGGGCTTGACGCGGCGATCGCCTATGACGCCACCAAGTTCATCCGCGCCTCGCTTTGGGAAGTGGTGAAGACGCTGGGCGAGGCGGCAATCATCGTCATCGTCGTGATCTTTCTGTTTCTGGGGAATCTGCGCTCCACGATCATTCCCATCGTGACCATTCCTCTGTCCCTGGTGGGCGTACTCGTCCTGCTGCTGGCGCTCGGCTACTCGATCAACCTGATGACGCTGCTGGCCCTCGTGCTGGCAATCGGCCTGGTGGTGGACGACGCCATCGTCGTTGTGGAGAACATCTACCGGCATATCGAAGAGGGCAAACGGCCCTTCGACGCGGCGCTGCAAGGTGCGCGCGAGATCGTCTATCCGGTCATCGCCATGACCATCACGCTGGCCGCGGTGTTCGCGCCAATCGCGTTCGTCTCGGGGCTGACGGGCGAGCTGTTCCGGGAGTTCGCCTTTACGCTGGCCGGCGCGGTCGTGGTGTCCGGTTTCGTGGCGCTCACGCTGTCGCCGATGATGTGCTCGAAGCTGCTCAAGGGAAAAAGCGAGACCAAGGGCAGCGGCGGTTTTACGGCTTGGCTCGACCGGCGCTTCGACGGGCTCAAGAACCGCTATCAGCGGCGCCTGCATGGGACGCTCAATTACCGCCCGGTCACCGTCCTGGTGCTTGCCGGTGTGTTGGTGGCCACCGGTCTCCTCTATATGACGAGCCAGCGGGAGCTGGCGCCGGAGGAGGACCAGGGCATTCTCTTCACCGTGGTCAAGACGCCGCAATACGCGAACCTCGACTATTTGGAGGACGCGACCCAGCAGCTCTACGCGGCTTACAGCACGGTGCCTGAGAAGGATCACGTCTTCACCATCAACGGGATGGGTGACGCGCACCAAGCCTTCGCCGGACTGTTGCTGAAGCCTTGGGGGGAGCGTGACCGCAATCAGAAAGAGATCCTGCAAGAGCTGTCGCCGCGCATCAGCAATTTGGCCACCGCGCAGGCGATCTCGTTCTCTCCGCCGGCTTTGCCGGGCTCGGTCGGCGGTCCTCCGGTGCAATTCGTCATCACCACGACACATGACTTCGAGCAGCTTGCGGAGGTGCTCGCGGATGTCGAAAAGTCGGCGAAAGAGAGCGGGCTGTTTATCTTCTCCGACTCGGATTTGCGGTTTCAAACACCGCAGATCGAATTTCATATCGATCACGACAAGGCGAACAGCCTCGGCATCACCATGGCCGATGTCGGCAACTCGCTCGCGACCTTGCTCGGCGGCAACTACATCAATCTGTTCGACCTCTATGGCCGGAGCTACCGCGTGATCCCGCAGGTGCCGCGCGAGTTCAGGCTCGATGAGGATTGGCTCACCCGCTATCAGATCCGCACGAATTCCGGCGATCTGGTGCCGCTTTCCAACGTGGCGACGGTGACGCGGACGGTGCAGCCGAACTCCCTCACCAATTTTCAGCAGCTCAACTCGGCGACGTTGACCGCGGTGCCGTTTCCCGGGCGCACCGTGGGCGAAGCAGTCGCGTTCCTGAAAGAGAAAGCGACGAGCTTCCCGGAAGGCTTCACCTACGATTGGCAAGGCGAGAGCCGGCAGTTCGTGCAAGAGGGCGGAACGCTCGTCTACACGTTCATTTTCGCGCTCGTGGTCATCTATCTGGTGCTCGCGGCGCAATATGAGAGCTTCTGCGACCCGTTCATTATTCTGATCGCGCTGCCGACGTCGATCTTCGGCGCGCTGCTGCCGCTCAATCTCGGGCTCGCCACCATCAATATCTACACGCAGATCGGTCTCGTCTGCTTGATCGGGCTGATCGCCAAGCACGGCATTCTGATGGTGGACTTCGCCAACAAGCTCCAGGAGGAGGAGGGCTACACGCGCGCCGACGCCATCGAGCATGCCGCCGCGATTCGCCTGCGGCCCATCCTGATGACCACCGCGGCAACGGTGGTGGCGATGGTGCCGCTCTTGATCGCGAGTGGCGCCGGCGCCGCGGCCCGTTTCAATATCGGCATCGTCATCGCCGCCGGCATGACGATCGGCACCCTGTTCACCCTGTTCGTGACGCCGACGGTCTACACTTTCCTGGCGCGGGATCACCAGAAGGTGCGGGCGCGCGAGGCCGACGCGCGGGGGAAAGGGCCGACGAAGGCGGAGATGGCGGAACTCGACGCCGCGGCCGAGGCCGGCGTGCTGTTTTCGGCGGAAGAGGAAGAGCCGGAGGCCGAAAAAGCGCCGCAAAAGGCCAAGCCTGCGCGGTCTGCCCGCAAGAGCGGTCCCAAAAAGCCGCAGCGCCGGCCGCGGCGCAAGAAGGGAAGCCTGCCCGAGGCGGCGGAATAGAGCACCCGCCTAGTTTACTCGGCTTCGGCTTGCCTCTAGAAAGCTTGAGCAAAAACGGGCTGGGGACCGATGTTCAAAAAGCTTCTGATCGCCAATCGCGGAGAAATCGCCTGCCGGGTCATCCGGACCGCGAAACGGCTCGGCATTGCAACCGTGGCGGTTTATTCCGAGGCGGACCGCGACGCGCTCCATGTGGACATGGCCGACGAGGCGGTCGCAATCGGGCCGGCGGCCGCCGCGCAATCCTATCTCGACATGGACAAGATCATCGCTGCCGCGAAAGAGACCGGCGCCGAGGCGATCCATCCCGGCTACGGGTTCCTGTCGGAGAACGCCGCTTTCGCCAAGAGACTGAAGGACGAGGGCATCGTCTTCGTCGGTCCCAATCCCGGGGCCATCGAGGCCATGGGCGACAAGATCGAGTCCAAGAAGCTCGCGGCCGAGGCGAAGGTCTCGACGGTTCCGGGCTATCTCGGCGTGATCAAGGACGCCGAGGAAGCGGCCAAGATCGCCGACGACATCGGCTATCCCGTGATGATCAAGGCGTCGGCGGGCGGTGGCGGCAAGGGCATGCGCATCGCCTATAGCCGGAAAGAAGTGGCCGAAGGCTTTGCCTCGTCGAAGTCGGAAGCGAAATCGAGCTTCGGCGACGACCGCGTGTTCATCGAGAAATATATCGAGGAGCCGCGGCATATCGAGATTCAGGTGCTGGGCGACAAGCACGGCAATGTCATCCATCTCGGTGAGCGCGAGTGCTCCATCCAGCGGCGCAATCAGAAAGTCATCGAAGAGGCGCCCAGCCCATTCCTCGATGCCAAGACCCGCGAGGCGATGGGCGCGGAGGCCGTGGCTCTGGCCAAGGCGGTGGATTACGATTCCGCCGGCACCGTCGAGTTCATTGTCGACAAGAACTGCAACTTCTACTTCCTGGAGATGAACACCCGCCTCCAGGTGGAGCATCCCGTGACAGAGCTGGTCACCGGGCTCGATCTCGTCGAGCAGATGCTGAAGGTCGCGGCGGGCGAGAAGCTCGCCATCAAGCAGAAAGACGTGAAGCTCAAAGGCTCGGCGATCGAGTCGCGCATCTACGCGGAAGATCCGGTGCGGAACTTCTTGCCGTCCACGGGGCGGCTGGTGCGTTTCAGGCCGCCTGAGCTTGGCACCGAGGACGGCGTCACCACGCGGCTCGATACCGGCGTGGAGGAGGGCGGTGAAATCTCGGTCTATTACGATCCGATGATCGCCAAGCTGGTGACGCATGCGCCGAAGCGGATCGAGGCCATCGAGCGTATGGGCCACGCGCTCGATGCGTTCGCCATCGACGGCTTCCGTCACAACATTCCGTTCCTTGCCGTGTTGATGCGGAACGAGCGGTGGCGGGACGGCGACATCTCGACCAAGTTCATCGCCGAGGAATTCCCCGACGGGTTTCAGCCGCCGGTCCCGGAAGGCGCGGTGCGCGATGAATTGGTGGCCGTGGCCGCCACCATCGATCATCTGTCCAATCAGCGCCGCCGCATGATCACCCAGCAGATGCACGGCGAGCCGGTGAAATTCTCCGAGGTTCGCGTGGTGGAGCTCGGCGAGGAGCTTATCTCGGTCAGCGTGGCGGGCCGCGACTATCCGATGACCGTGGCCTTGGGTGGAGCCGGAACAGGCGAGAAGCGCCGCGAGATCGAGGTTGCCTCGTCGTGGTGGTTCGGCGAGCCCGTCTGGGAAGGCACCATTAACGGCGAGCAGGTCGCGGTGCAGGTCCGCTCGATCGTGAACGGCGTGCTGCTGATTTCGCAAGGCGTCGAGGTCCCGGTCCGAGTGTTCACGGAACGCGAGGCCGAGCTTCTCGCCTTGATGCCGGTTAAGGAGAAGCCGGATACCTCGAAGCTGCTGCTGTGCCCCATGCCGGGTCTCGTCATGTCGCTCGAGGTGGAGGAAGGCGATGAGGTGGCGGCCGGCGATACGCTGTGCGTCGTCGAGGCGATGAAGATGGAGAACGTGCTCAAGGCGGAGCGCGACGGAACGGTCTCCAAGATCCTCGCTAAGCCCGGCGACAGCCTCAATGTCGACGCG
The DNA here is from genome assembly GCA_963825655.1 of uncultured Alphaproteobacteria bacterium. Lineage (GTDB taxonomy): Bacteria > Pseudomonadota > Alphaproteobacteria > Rhizobiales > Methyloligellaceae > Methyloceanibacter. The sequence continues at coordinate 611,394 of CAWGTS010000003.1, read as the reverse complement.
GTTATTCTGGAATTCGAGTAAGGCCTCACTCTGAAGACCGTGACGGTCAGGATCGAAGGCCGGGTGCAAGGTGTCTATTACCGCGCCTGGACCGAGCAGACGGCGCGGCGCTTCGAGCTCGACGGCTGGGTGCGCAACCGGCGCGACGGCAGTGTCGAGGCCGTGTTCTCAGGTCCCGAGATCCAGGTGGACGAGATGCTGCGGCGCTGCGCCGAGGGCCCTCCGGACGCAAAAGTCACCAAAGTTACCGTTACCAATGAAGGCGGAGCGCCGCGTTCAGGCTTCCACGTGCTGCCGACCCATTAGCGGGCGGGCGAATACCTCATCGAAACTTTGACGCAGCACCTCGTCGACCCGGGCCATATCGGTCTCGGCGCCGAGCGCAGCGAGGCTGGTGACGGGTGTGCCTTCCAGACCGCACGGCACGATGCCCGAGAAATGTTCGAGGTCGGGGGTCACGTTCAGGCTCACCCCGTGCAGCGTCACCCAGCGGCGCACGCGCACGCCGATCGAGGCAATCTTGGCGTTACCCACGAAGATGCCCACCGCGCCGGGGCGCCTTTTCCCTTCAACACCGAGGCGCGTAAGGGTGTCGATCAGCCAATCCTCGAGCGCGGCCACATAGGCGCGCACATCGGGTCCGCGGGCGGTGAGGTCGACCATAACATAGGCCACGCGCTGGCCCGGGCCGTGATAGGTGTAGCGCCCGCCGCGCCCGGTCTTGAACACGGGGAACCGATCCGGATCGCGGAGTTCCGCGGCATCGGCGCTGGTGCCCGCGGTATAGAGGGACGCGTGTTCCAGCAGCCAGACGCATTCGGGCGCGTCACCGCCCGCGATGGCGTCCACGCGGGCGTCCATGGCCGCAAGCGCCGCCTCATAGGGGACGGGCGTTTCGCTCACGAGCCATTCGGGCGCAGCGGACGAAGAAGCGGCTTTGGAGGCTGAACCGGTCATAGGGCCATCCTAGGGCAAACCTTGCACCTCTGGGGCAGGTTTGCTAAGGCAGCGGGCCTCTTGGAAATGCTTGCCGACGGGGTGGTTTATCGCCATATCCGGGGCAGAGTTTCCGGATTTTTTGCGGTCGTGGCGGAATTGGTAGACGCGCAGCGTTGAGGTCGCTGTGGGGTAACTCCCGTGGAAGTTCGAGTCTTCTCGACCGCACCACTTTTCTCTCCAATCATGCGGTAAGCGGCGCCATAGGCACGGCGCTGTTGGCCTGATATCACAGGCGGAGCGGCAATTCGCGAGTTGCCGACTGCGGGGTGCCGCTGTCGAAGAGTCGTGCTCTTTCCAGCTTGAAGCTTACAAGCCCAGCGATTGGACAGGCGATGCAGGACGCCGCAACCGAGGTTCAACTGCGCGACGAGGAAGGGGGCATCCGCTCCGACTTCCTCCACGCAGTCTCGGACGCGCTGGAGGCGGACGATGTCGCACGGGCGCGGGCGCTCACGCTGGAGCTGCACGAGGCCGATCTCGCCGACCTGATTCAGTTGCTGCGCCAGGACGAGCGCGCCGAACTCATCAAGGCGCTTGGGCAGGACTTCAAAGCCGCGGCTCTGCCCGAACTCGACGAGGCGGTGCGTGACCAAGTGCTCGAGGACATGCCGCCCGAGCAGGTCGCCGAGGCGCTGCAACAGCTCGATTCCGACGAAGCCGTCTATCTGCTCGAGGACCTCGACAAGGACGAGCAGAAGGACATTCTCGCCAAGCTTCCGTATTTCGAGCGGATCGCGCTGCAGCGGAGCCTGGAATATCCGGAAGACTCCGCCGGCCGCATCATGCAGACCGATCTCATCGCCGTGCCGCCGTTCTGGTCCGTTGGGCAGACGATCGACTATATGCGCGTTGCGGAAGACCTGCCGGAGCGCTTCTATGAGATCTTCGTGGTCGATCCGGCGTATCACCTGATCGGCTCGGTGGCGCTCAACCGGCTGTTGCGCTCCAGGCGGCCGACGACGATCGAATCGATTACCGACGAGGAGATCCGCCCGATCCCCGTCGAGTCCGACCAGGAGGAGGTGGCGCGGCAGTTCGAGCGCTACAATCTGACCTCGGCACCGGTCATCGATCAGGACCGAAGGCTCGTGGGCGTGATCACGGCCGACGACGTGGTCGAGGTCGTGCAGGAAGAGGCGTCGGAAGACATCTTGGCGATGGGTGGTGTTGGCGGCGAATCCGTCAGCGACACCGTTTGGGAAACCACGCGGCTGCGCTTCACGTGGCTGTTCGCCAATCTCTTCACCGCCATTCTGGCATCCTTGGTGATTAGCATGTTCGAGGCGACCATCGAGCAGATGGTGGCGCTTGCGGTGCTCATGCCCATCGTGGCTTCCATGGGCGGTAATGCGGGCACCCAGACCATGACGGTCGCGGTGCGCGCGCTCGCCACGCAGGATCTCGGCCGCGCCAACGCCATGCGCGTGATCTTGCGCGAGTCCGCCGTCGGTCTGCTCAACGGCATGTTGTTCGCCGTGATCATGGCGGGGATCGCTTATTTCTGGTTCGGCAGCGACGAACTCGGGCTCGTCATCGGGGTGGCGATGGTCGTCAATCTCTTCGCCGCGGCGCTTGCCGGCATCCTCATCCCGCTGGGCCTCGAGGAGTTCGACCTCGATCCGGCCATCGCGTCGGGCGTTTTCGTCACCACGGTGACCGATGTGGTGGGCTTCTTCGCCTTCCTTGGGCTTGCTGCTTTGTGGTTAGTTTAGGGACGAGGGGGCTTCATGTTCTTCTATATCGCTAAGGCGGTTTGGTTCGTCCTCCAGCCGTCCACGCTGATCGCGCTGCTGATCGGCTACGGGGCCATTTTGATCTGGACGGGCTGGGCGCGCTGGGGCCGGCGCTTTGTCTCCATTGGGGCGCTGCTGCTGCTCATCGTGGGGCTGTCGCCGCTCGGCAATGTGCTGATCCTGCCGCTCGAGGATCGTTTCCCGCGCGCCGATCTCTCATCCCCGCCTGCGCCCACGGGAATCATCATCCTCGGTGGGGCGGAGAACCGCCTGGTGGGCAGCGCGCGCAAGGCACCGACCTTGAACGAGGCGGGCGAGCGCTTGTTGGAAGGGGCCATCCTGGCGCACAGATTTCCCGAGGCGAAGATTGCCTTTTCCGGCGGCGATGCCGGCATTCTCTATAAATCCGATAACGAGGCGGAAGGGGCGGCGGCCATCCTGACGAAGCTCGGCATCGCGCGCGACCGCCTGATCCTCGAAACCGACGCGCGGGACACGTACGAAAACGCGGCGTTCCTCAAGAAGGAACTGGAGCGGGAAGGCGCTCTCGATCCGGCCAAGCGCTGGCTTCTCGTTACTAGCGCCTATCACATGCCGCGCTCGATCGGCGCGTTCCGAGAGGCTGGCTTCGACGTAGAGCCGTGGCCCGTGGACTACCGCACGCGCGGGCCGGAAGACCTCACGCGGCCGTTCGACAAAGTGTCGGAGGGGCTGCGGCGCGTGGATACGGCGATGCGGGAATGGGTGGGCCTGCTCGCTTATTGGTTGACGGGCCGCACCGATACGCTGTTCCCGGCGCCTTCCAAGGAAGCGTGAGCCGGTTCGAGGCGAGAGCCGGCGAGCATGTCGGCATCGATCCAGTCTTTGAGATAGGTGGCGGTGCGAATTTCGGCGCCGTCCTCGCCGGCGAAAGTGGCGACCATCTCGCACAGCACGCCGAAGCGCACACCCTTGGCGGCCTCGTTCCACATCATGGCCTCTTCGGCCGCAAGCGGCCTGAAGCGTGCCATGAAACCCTGCCGCCAAACGATCAGGGCTTGCGGTTCCGGCAGATGCGACGGCGCCGGCGGTTGTGTTTCTTCTTTCAAGGCCGACCAGATGTCCGCCGCATTGGAGGTGAAGGTGAGGCGGATCGCGGTTGGATGAGGCTCAAGAATGAGCCTTGGCCAGTCTTCGGGCGGGGTGGCGGCAAGGTCCGTGACGCTGAGCGGGGTCGCGTCGGGTCCATCGAAGGCATCGGCAAGCGCCTTTTCGAGGGCCGCGATCTCGCTTATCTCGGGATGGCTTGCGAACGGCGCGGTCTCTTTTGCAAAGCGGGCCAGGTGACGGCCGAACCAGCGCGCGCTGCGCTGATCCGACGGGTTCGCATCGATATAGGCCTTCGCCAGTTCGGCGAAGCTCGCGTCACCCAGATAGGTGTGCAGCAACTCGTAATCGTTGGCGAGCACTTCGGCGAGCCGCGCCACATAGGAGTGGCGGTAGACGCCGAACAGGACGGTACGCTGCTCGCGCGGGCTGTCCTTGACTTCATCCAGGATGGTGTCGTCGCCGGTAAGAATGCCGGCCTGAAAACGCGCCTGAAGCTCTTTGAGGCTTGTCATTCCGCCGCCGAGAGCCGCGCGCCGTCCTGGAGCTCACGGGCGATCTTCCGCGCAATGTCCAGTTCCGCCACGACCTCGGCCAGCGGCGGGATGTTGTCGTCGCGCTCGATCATGGTCGACACGGGTCCGAAATGGGTCACCGCTTCACGGTAGAAATCCCACACCTCGTCGCAGACCGGATGGTCATGCGTATCGACGATGTGACCTTCCTCCTCGCTGTGACCGGCCACGTGGAACTGGACGATGCGGTCCTGCGGTACGCCATGCAGAAATTCGTCTGTCGAGAAGCCGTGATTGAAGGCGTTGACATAGACATTGTTGACGTCGAACAATAGCCAGCAATCGGCGCGGTTCGCCACCTCAGTGACGAACTCCCACTCGGTCATCTCCGATTGGCCGAAGGTGACATAGCTCGACACGTTCTCGAGCGTCAGGCGGCGTCCTAAGAAATCCTGCACTTGGCGCACGCGGTCGACCACGTGGTCCAGCGCTTCCTGCGTATAGGGAACGGGGAGCAGGTCATGCAGGTTCACGCCATGCACGCCCGTCCAGCAAAGATGGTCCGAGATCCATTTGGGTTCGATCCGGTCCGCCAAGCCCTTCAGCGCGGTGAGGTACTCCGTATCCAGCGGCGCCGTGGAGGCGATGGACAGCGACACGCCGTGCATCACCACGGGATAGCGCTCGCGGATCTGATCAAAAATGCGCAGCGGCTGGCCGCCGGGGATCATGTAGTTCTCGGAGATCACCTCGAACCAGTCGACGGCGGGATTGCCGGAGAGGATCTCCTCGTAGTGCTGGGGACGAAGGCCCAGCCCAAAGCCGAGATAGGGGGGCTTGTGATCGGTCATGGCCGCTCCGTATTCGGGTGTTGGGGAGGCCGGCCGCTCGTCGCGGCCGGCCCACGGCGTCTCTCGTTCGTCTTAGCCCTCGAACTCGCCGCTCTTCTCGGCGCATTCGGTATCCGTCATGACAATAAAGCCCTTGCCCTTGCAGGCATTGTGGCCCTTGCAGTCATTCTGCGCGGTCTTGCAGGCGCCCTGGCCCTTACAGCCGTTCACGCCGAAGCACTTTCCTTCCGTGCCGCCAGCGGCGAACGCCGAGGTGGCGAGCGTGCCGGAGACGATCAAGGCGGCGGCGGTGATGGCGATCTTGGCGCCAGACTTGTGGTTGAGCTTCATAGTCCTCTCCTTGAGAATGAGTTCCGTTTCGTGGCGCGATTGGCCAAGATCGAGCCTAACGCTGATCCATTGGGGCCTTGCGTCACGCCTGTTCAAGCCTGCGTGACTCGGTCGCCACCCCCGGTTCAAAGGCGCGTGGCCTTGCATAACCGGCCATCGGCGATATCGGTTCGAAGGCCGGCCCGCTATGATCCGTGCCTGGAGGGGAGTGGATGAGCTTCAAAGATATCATCGTCTATGTCGATGGCACGGAGGCGTCCAAAGCACGGGTGACGTTCTCCGTGGCGCTCGCCAAGGCGCAAGACGCCGACCTCATCGGTGTGGCCTTTGCCCCGAAGGCGCTGCTGCCGCTCTACGGTGCCGATTTCGGGCTTGCGGATATGAGCGGGGTGCTGGACGGCGTGAAGGCACAAGGGCAGGCGGCGCTCGAAGGCTTCAAGGCGTGCGCGGCCGCCGCCGGCATCGAGGCCCAGGTCAGGTTCATGCAAGGCATGAGCGAGGAGTTCCCGCATGACTTTGCCTCCCTGGCGCGCCAAGTCGATCTCACGATCCTAGGCCAACCCCGCGATGGCGACCCGCTCGTCGGTCAATACGCGCTGGTGGAGCGCTGTCTGTTCTCCTCGGGGCGCCCGGTGATGATCGTCCCGGCCACGCCCGCCGAGATGACGCTCGACGGTACGATTGTTGCCGCGTGGGACGGAAGCGCGGAGGCGGCGCGCGCCTTCAACGATGCGCTCACCTTCCTCGCGCCGGCCAAGCGCGTGGTGCTGCTGGTGGGCGTCTTGGACGGCGCGGACGAGGGCGCCGCGCCGGCGACCGACGACATGGTGGCGCATCTGACGCGGCATGGCGTGAATGTGGAGCTGGCGCAGGTGCCGGCAAGCGAAGGTAATATCGGCCGGCTTATTCTTTCGCAAGCGAAGGAGGCGAAGGCCGACATGATCGTGATGGGTGCCTTCCATCATTCGCGCTGGCGGGAGTTCATCCTCGGCGGCGTGACGCTCACCATGCTCGAGGAAGCGAACGTCCCTCTGTTCATGGCGCATTGAGGCTTCCATGACGGTTCATCTGGTGAAGCTCTGTGTCGGCGTCGAGACCGTTCAGGACTTGCGGGACTGGCAGGCGGAACGGCTCAAGATGCTGGCGCGGGCGGGCGAGACGCCAGAGCTGCGCCACCCCACGCGACAAACTCCGCGGCGGCGGCATGAGCTCCTGGCTGGCGGCTCGCTCTATTGGGTGATCAAGGGGCTGGTCCTGGTGCGCCAGCGCATCGTCGATCTGAAAGAGGCTACCAAGGATGACGGCACACCGTGTTGCGCCATTATTCTCGATCCGGAGCTCGTGCCCACGCGGCCTCATCCGCGCCGGGCCTTTCAGGGCTGGCGTTATCTCGAAGCCGCCGATGCGCCCGCGGATGACCGCATGCCGGAGGATGCTGCCGACGACATGCCGCCGGGCATGCGCGAGGAATTGCGCGAGCTGCGTTTGATCGATTGGTGATCGTTGTCATTGCCCGGCTTGACCGGGCAATCCAGTAAACACCTCACTGTCGAAATTCACCAAGGCCGGGGATTACTGGATTCCCGCCTTCGCGGGAATGACAAGTCACGTGTTAAGCGGCACGGCCACGTTGTCGATAAGGCGCGTCTTGCCGAGATGCACGGCCGCCAGCACGCGCGCAATCTCCACCGGCCCGTGCAGGGGCGCCAGGGTCTCGGGATCGCGCACCGCCACATAGTCGACACGAAAGCCTACCGCTTCGAGCTTGAAGCGTGCGGCTTCCGAGGCGTCGTCGGCGCCGCGCCCTTGCGCCAGGTCCACCGCCACCTGGCTTATGATCTCATAGAGTTGCGGCGCGATCTTGCGTTCGCTGGCCGAAAGATAGGCGTTGCGGGAGGACAGCGCGACCCCGTCCGCCTCGCGCATGATCGCCCCGCCGACGATTTCGACCGGAATGTTCAAGTCCCGGACAAAGCGCTTGATGACGAGGAGTTGCTGATAGTCCTTCTCGCCGAAGATGGCCGTGTCCGGCGCGCATTGCATGAGAAGCTTGGTCACCACGGTGGCGACGCCGTCGAAATGGTTGGGCCGGCTGCCGCCGCACAGATCCTCGGTGAGATCGCCCACATGGACCTTGGTGGAAAAATGCGGCGGGTACATCTCGGCTGCGTCCGGCGCATAGAGGAGGTCGCTGCCTGCCGCGGCGAGAACCGTGGCATCGCGCGTCTCGTCGCGGGGGTAGGCATGAAAATCCTCGCGCGGGCCGAACTGGAGCGGGTTCACGAACAAAGACGTGACCATGCGGTCTGCGAGCGTCTTGGCTAGCTTCACTAGAGACAGATGCCCGTCATGGATCGCCCCCATGGTGGGCACCAGCGCGATCCTCTCGCCGGCCTCTCTCCAAGCGGCGGTATGGGCCCGCACGTCTCGGACGGTTCTGACGGTATCGATGGCGCGCGTCATAAATGGGTCTCCGGAGGGCCGCGACCATAGCGTCTCGTAGGATGGGGCCGGAAGGGCTAAATTGACCCTATGGGCGCGCCTCGAATGGACATTGCCGCCACTGCCCCGTTGCTTGGCCGCGAGGCTATCAGCGGGGCTTTGCTGGCGGACGAGGACGCGCTGGTCGCGGCGCTGATCGAGGGGGCGCGTTTCAGCGACAAGGAGCGCCGGCGTATCGAGGCGGTCGCCACTCGCCTCGTCGAGGCGGCGCGCGCCGGGCGGCACGAAGGTGGTGGCGTCGACTCATTCCTTGCCGAGTACGGGCTTTCCAGCGAGGAAGGCGTGCTGCTGCTCTGCCTCGCCGAAGCCTTGCTGCGCATTCCTGATGCGGCCACCGCCGACCGCCTGATCGCCGGCACGATCGGCCTGGGCGATTGGGCAGGGCATCTCGGTCATTCGGAGTCGGTGCTGGTCAATGCTTCCACCTGGGGGCTGATGCTGACCGGCCATATGGTCGATTGGGGCGAGGACGGCGGGACCGATCTCGGCGCCCGGCTGCAGCGCCTGATCGCCCGGAGCGGAGAGCCCGTGATCCGCGAGGCGATGCGCCGGGCCATGCGCATCCTAAGCAACCAGTTCGTGCTCGGCGAGACCATCGAAGCGGCGTTGAACACCGCCGCTTATGAGCGGAGCCAAGGCTACCGCTTTTCCTTCGACATGCTGGGTGAGGCGGCGCGCACCGCCGAGGACGCGGACCGCTACGCTGCACGCTATGCGGACGCCGCAACGGCCATTGCCGCGTGGGCCGGTGTGCCAGAGGCGCGCACGGACGAAACGCTGCACGCCCGCCCGGGTCTGTCGGTGAAGCTCTCGGCGCTGCATCCCCGTTATGTCCCCTCGCAGGAGGCCCAGCTTCGTGAAGAGTTGGTGCCGCGGTTGACGTCCCTTGCCCGGGCCATGCGCGAGGCGTGGCTGCAGCTGACCATCGATGCGGAGGAGGCGGAGCGGCTCGACCTGTCGCTTTCGCTGTTGGAACCGCTGTTCACCGATCCCGATCTGGCCGGTTGGAACGGCCTGGGGCTTGCGGTGCAAGCCTATTCCAAGCGTACTCTGCCGTTGATCGATTGGCTGGCGGGCGTGGCGGAGGTTACGGGGCGCCGCATCCCGGTGCGTCTGGTCAAGGGCGCCTACTGGGACAGCGAGATCAAGTGGGCGCAGGAGCAGGGCCTATCCGACTACCCTGTGTTCACGCGCAAGGTGAACACGGACGTCGCCTATCTCGCCGCCGCGCGGACGCTGTTGGCGCGGCCCGATTGTTTTTTTTCGCAATTCGCCACCCACAATGCGCAGACCATTGCGGCCGTGGCCGAGCTTGCCGGCGAGCACCCTTACGAGTTCCAGCGGCTCCACGGCATGGGTCAGGCGCTGCATAGCGCGGTCGTGGACCCAGACTCCCTGGGCAAGCCGTGCCGCATCTATGCGCCTGTCGGCGGACACCGGGATCTGCTGGCCTATCTGGTGCGGCGGCTGCTGGAGAACGGCGCCAACACCTCCTTCGTCAATCGCCTGGCGGACGATGAGGCGCCGATCGAAGCCATCATCGCCGATCCGGTCGAGAAAGCCGCGGCGCTAACGGAGAAAGCCAATCCGCTGATTCCACCGCCGCCGAAGCTGTTTGCGCCGGCACGAAAGAACAGTCTCGGCCTACCGCTGTGGGACTCCGACACGCGCGCGCCGCTGCTGCGGTCCATCAAGGATGCGTTGGCGGCGCCGGCGGCCGCCAACCCCATCGTCTCAGGCAAGGCGGTTGAGACCGGCGGGGATGTGATCGAGATTACGTCGCCTCATGATCGCCGCGTGGTGGTTGGAACCTGCCGCACCGCCGACCAGGCGGCCATCGACGCGGCGCTCGATGCGGCCAAAAGTGCCTCTGACGCCTGGGACGGCCGAGGCGGTGTCGCGCGTGCCGAATTGTTGGAACGCGCGGCCGATCTGTTCGAGGCGGATCGCGCGCACCTCATGGCGCTCATGGTACGCGAAGCCGGGAAAACGCACCCCAATGCCCAAGCGGACTTGCGCGAGGCGGTGGACTTTTTGCGCTATTACGCGGCGGAGGCGCGCGCCAAGTTCGAAATGCCGCGCGCATTTGTCGGTCCGACTGGCGAGCGCAACGAGATCTCGCTTCATGGACGGGGCGTGTTCGCAGCCATCTCGCCGTGGAACTTCCCGCTCGCCATCTTCACCGGCCAAATCACAGGCGCGCTCGCGGCCGGCAACGCGGTGGTGGCAAAGCCCGCCGAACAAACGCCCTTGGTGGCGGCGCATGCGGTACGGCTCTTGCACCGGGCCGGCATTCCCGATGATGTGCTGCATCTTCTGCCGGGCCGTGGCGACGTGGTGGGAGCGGCGCTCGTGGCCGACGCACGCGTCGATGGGGTCGTGTTCACCGGCGGCACCGACACCGGCCGCGCCATCAACCGGACGCTCGCGGCGCGTGACGGACCGATCCCCAAGCTCATCGCCGAGACCGGCGGGCTCAATGCCATGATCGTGGATTCATCGGCACTGCCCGAACAGGTCGTGGACGATGCGCTTGTCTCGGCTTTCGACAGTGCCGGCCAGCGCTGCTCAGCAGTTCGCGTCTTGTTTCTGCAAGAGGACATTGCCGATGCGACCATCGAGATGCTGGTCGGTGCCGCGCGGGAACTCGTGGTCGGCGACCCGCTCGACTACGCCACGGATATCGGGCCGGTGATCGACGCCGACGCCAAATCGGGGTTGGAGGCCCATAAGGCGAAGATGCGGAAAGACGCCCGCGTGCTGTTCGACCCGCCTTCGCGAGACGGCCACGGCACCTTCGTCAGTCCCGCCATATACGAGATCCCGGCGATCGGAATACTCAAGGAGGAGGTCTTTGGGCCCATCCTCCACGTGGTCCGTTTCGACGGGGATCACCTGGCCGAGGTCTGCGCCGCCATCAACGAAACGGGCTACGGGCTGACGCTCGGGCTCCACAGCCGCATCAAGGCCACCGCAGACTTCGTCGCGGAACGCGTCAAAGTCGGCAATCTCTATGTGAACCGGAACCAGATCGGCGCCGTGGTCGGCGTCCAACCCTTCGGCGGCGAGGGGCTGTCGGGCACCGGACCCAAGGCGGGTGGCCCGCGTTATCTGGAAGCCTTTGCCTTGGAACGGGTGCGGACGACCAATCTCACCGCCTCGGGTGGCAATGCCAGCCTGTTGGCGGCGGGCGGCGAGGAGGCTTGAGGCCTGCGGCATTGTCGTTGGCGCTTTAAGGGTCCATCTATACCCAGGAGGCTAGATTTTCTGAGGATTTGAGCAGCATGGCGGAGCGTGTTCGTGGCAGAGCCCAAGGCCCCAGCTAAGGCCCCAGCGAAGACCAAGACCGGCGAGGTGGCGGGAAAGCCGTCCTCGCGCACCGAGGTCGATGCCTTTCTGAACCAGGTGCGGGGCTTGCAGCCCGCGGCGTCCGGGCGTGGCCGGCTGATCTTCGCCATGGACGCGACCATGAGCCGTCAGCCGACTTGGGATCTGGCGCTCTCGCTTCAGAGCGAGCTGTTCAGCGCGGTGAAGGAAGTGGGCGGCCTCGACATCCAGCTCATGTATTTTCGTGGCTTCAACGAGTGCCGGGCCAGCCGCTGGGTGGGCGACACCGATGCGTTGGCGAGCCTCATGCGCCAGGTCCATTGCGAGGGCGGCCATACCCAGATCCGCAAGGTGCTGTCCCATGCGCGCCAGGAGAACGAAAAGCGGAAGGTCAACGCGCTCGTCTATGTGGGCGACTGCATGGAAGAGGATGTCGACCATTTGAGCCAGCTGGCTGGTGAGCTTGGGCTGGTTGGCGTGCCTGTGTTCCTGTTTCAGGAAGGTGACGACCCACGGGCCGCGCGGGCGTTCAAGGAGATCGCGCGGTTGTCGCGCGGCGCCCATTGCCGGTTCGATGCGGGCTCGGCCGCTCAGCTCCGGGAGCTCCTGACGGCCGTGGCGGTCTATGCCACCGGCGGGCGCAAGGCGCTCGAGACCTCAAAAAGCGGCGCGGCGGTCCGTCTGCTCGAGCAGCTCGGATGACGGTTTAGCATGGTCTATTTTCTGGCCGGATGCGCACTTCTCGTCGTTCTGATCCTGGGCGCGCGGCTCGTCGCGCATGTGGACCCGCGGAAGCTTGCCTTCGGTTTGCGGAAGGTGGGCGGCGTGGCGCTGTTCGGCGTCGCAGGCTTCCTCGCGCTCCGCGGGGCTCTTCCCATCGCCATTCCTCTCGCGGCCTTCGCCTTGGCTCTGGTCAGCGGCGGAAGCGGTACGGGTCTCGGTGGCGCGTTCGGGACGGCACAGAAATCGTCCGGGCAGAGCTCTCATGTGGAGACCGAACGGCTGGAGATGGAGCTCGATCATGACAGCGGCTACATGGACGGAAAGTGTCTTGCCGGGCGGTTTGCTGGCCGCTCGCTCTCGTTCTTGAGCGACCGGGAGGCGATCGAGCTCTATCAGGAGTTCGCCACGGACGGCCTGAAGGAGGCGGCTCTGATGGAAGCCTATCTGGATTGGCGTGTCGCCGATTGGCGCGAGCGCGCCGATGAGACCGAGGGGGCGGCGCGCGGCCGGGCGCGGTCCAAAAGCGGGCGGATGAGCCGGGAGGAAGCCCGGGCGGTGCTTGAACTGGGGCCGGATGCCTCGGAGGACGACATCCGTCAGGCCCATCGCCGCTTGATGAAGAAGATGCACCCCGATCACGGGGGTTCGACCTATCTCGCGGCCCGGATCAACGAGGCGAAGGAAGTCTTACTCGGCAGCTAGGCGGCTTTATCCGACGGCCTTTATTCAGCAGCCACTACTTAGCGGTCATTACTCCGCAGCCATGGCGATACATTCGAGCCGCAGGCGCTTCAGGGCCTCGCAGGTCGACTGGGCATCGGTCTTGGAAAAACCGGCGAAGCGGGCGCGGTACCATTCGGTGGAGCCCCGCATGAAGGTGGCAGTGAAGGCGAGGTGCCCATCGAGCAGCCTCGAGGCCCGCTGCTGGACCATGCCCAAGCGATTCTGCGCATCCGATTGGGAGGTGAAGGCGCCCACCTGCACATGATAGGTGCCGGCATAGGCGCCACGTGGGCTCGGCCGGTTCGGCGACAGGCTGGTCCGCACCGTATCACCGGGGCTGCTCTTATCGCCTTGCGCGATAGCGGGGACGGGCATCACACGGGCACGTGCCGCAGGGGCCGCGCTTGCCAGCGCATAAACGGGTTTGCGAGACGGCGGTGGCGGCGCCGGAGGTTCGGGCGGACCAAGAAGTGAGGCGATAAACGACGTGGTCTTCGGCTTGCGGCTGGAGGCCTTGGACCAGTGCTGGTCGAACAGCGCCCGCATGGCCGCGTCGCGCCGGGCGCCTGTGCGGCCGCCGAGCACCACGCCGACGAGATGCTTGTCACCGCGCTTCACGGACGCGGTGAGGTTGAAGCCGCTGGCGCGCGTGTAGCCGGTCTTGATGCCGTCGGTTCCGCGATAGCCGAACAGCAGCCGGTTGTGGTTGCGGTAGCGGCGCCCCTTGTAGGTGAAATATTTGGTCTCGAAGACTTCGTAATATTGCGGGTAGTCGCGCATGATGTGCATGGCGAGGATCGCCATGTCGCGCGCGGTGGTGAGCTGCTCGTCGTTGGGCAGTCCCGAGGCATTGCGGAAGGTCGTGTTCTTCATGCCGAGATTCCGCGCCGTCTGGGTCATCAGGCGGCCGAAATTGGGCTCGGTGCCCGCGAGATTCTCGGCGATCACGGCGGCCGCGTCGTTGGCGGACTTGGTCACCAGCGCCTTGATGGCATCTTTGACCTTGATGGTGGAGCCGGGCTTCAGGCCAAGCTTGGTCGGGGACTGGCCGGCGGCGTGCGGCGTGACTTTGAATTCGGTCTCGTAGGTGACCTTGCCCGCCCGCAGATAGGCGAACAGGACGTAGAGCGTCATGATCTTGGTGAGAGAGGCCGGCGAGCGCAGGACGTCGGCATCGTCGGAGTAGAGAACATTATTCGTGTTCGCGTCGACGATGATCGCAGCCTTGACCCTCGAGTTGGCGGTGGCCTCGCCAATAGGACCCAGCACTGCTCCAAAGGCGATCAGCAGCACAAGACTAAGGCAGATGATACGGCGCCCCGGCGCCCAGAAACTACGCTTACTGACTTCCACGAACACCTGAAGGCTGCGCCTTCCCCCGTATGACTTCCCCGCAAGCGCGCTCGGCGCGCCTCCGGCCTTGCTGGCTGCCCGAAATCTGGCGGCTTTTAAGACCAATTGAGGGGGAAGGCTAAAATCGGCAGATTGCCAAAGCGTTAAGCTGGCGCTTGCGTCGCTTTTGTGCAGTGCAAAATTTTCCATTGACGTTTTTTGTGCATTGCATATATTTGTGTTCGCGTTCGCAGCAAATCCCACCCAAACCCGATTCTAGAAGAGGGCCAGATGCTCAAAGGTTTTGAAGAGTTCCAGAAAGTTGGCAAAGACGGCTTTGACACCGCCGTGCGTTCGTTCGGCGAGATGAACAAGGGCTTCCAGGCCATTGCGGCTGAGATGACTGACTATTCCAAGAAGGCGTTTGAAGATTCCACTCGCGCTTTCGAGCAGCTGGTCGGCGCCAAGTCGATCGAGCAGGCTATCGAAATTCAGTCTCAGTACGCCAAGAAGGCCTACGACACCTACATGGCCGAGATGTCCAAGATCGGCGAGATGTATGTCGGTCTGGCCAAGGACGCCTATAAGCCGGTCGAGGCTGCCATGACCAAAAAGGCTGTCTAGCGTGTAACACGCTCCACCTTTCCGATCGAAAAGGCCCGGGGTTGTCCCCCGGGTCTTTTTTTTTGCCGTTTTCCTGTCGGCAACTCATCCTATGCTAGGCCTGAGGCAACTCGCCGGTTTGCCCCGTCGAGTGCGATGAAGCTAAAATGGCCGCTGGATGGTCTTTAAATGAGCGATTGCTCTCTTGGCAGATGAGACTTGCAACGCCACATAGAGGTTGACGATGGCGCGAAACGGCGACAATCGCCGGGACGACGACACCGGCACCCACATCATCACCAAGACACGGCCGAAGACCAAACGGCCGAGCCTCTACAAGGTGTTGCTGCTCAACGACGACTACACGCCGATGGACTTCGTCGTGTACGTGCTCGAGCGGTTCTTCAACAAGCCTCCCGAAGAGGCGACCCGTATCATGCTGCACGTGCATCAAAAAGGCGTGGGTATCTGCGGGGTCTACACATACGAGGTGGCCGAGACTAAGGTAGCGCAGGTGACGAGCTTCGCCCGTCAGAATGAGCATCCGCTCCAGTGCACCATGGAGAAAGAGTAGGACTTAAGTGGCTTCGTTTTCGACCAGTCTTGAGCAGGCTTTGAGGCGCGCTCTGCAATATGCGAACGAGCGCAGCCATGAATACGCGACCCTAGAGCATCTGCTGCTGTCTTTGCTCGATGACCGCGACGCAGCCGCCGTGATGCGCGCCTGCGACGTGGATCTCGACCTCCTGCGCGACAAACTCACCACCTATATCGACAACGAGCTTTCGGGTCTGGTGCTCGACACCCATGGCGACGCCCAGCCGACCGCCGGCTTCCAGCGGGTGATCCACCGCGCCGTGGCCCATGTGCAGTCTTCCGGCCGCGAGGAGGTGACCGGCGCCAACGTGCTCGTCGCCATTTTCGCCGAGCGGGAGAGCCATGCGGCTTTCTTCCTGCAAGAGCAGCACATGACCCGCTTCGACGCGGTCAACTACATCAGTCACGGCATCGCCAAGCGGGGCGGGGCGTCCGAGCCGCGCACGGTGCGCGGTGTCGACGACGACGCGGCGACCGTGGAAGGCGCGGAAGAGAAGAAGCGCGGCGCCGATGCGCTCGAGGTCTACTGCGTCAACCTGAACCAGAAGGCGCGTTCCGGCCGTATCGATCCTCTGATCGGGCGTGGATCCGAGGTCCAGCGCACCATCCAGGTGTTATGCCGCCGCCAGAAGAACAACCCGCTCTTCGTGGGCGATCCCGGCGTGGGCAAAACGGCCATCGCCGAAGGTTTGGCGCGCCGTATCGTCATGGGCGATGTGCCCGAAGTCCTCATGGATGCCACCATCTTCCAGCTCGACATGGGCGCGCTGCTCGCCGGCACCCGCTATCGCGGTGACTTCGAGGAGCGCCTGAAGGCGGTGATGCGCGAGATCGAGAACTTCCCCGGCGCCATCATGTTCATCGACGAGATCCATACGGTGATCGGCGCGGGCGCCACCTCGGGCGGCGCCATGGATGCCTCCAACCTGTTGAAGCCGGCGCTCCAGTCCGGATCGCTGCGCTGCATCGGCTCGACCACCTATAAGGAATACCGCCAGCACTTCGAGAAGGACCGGGCGTTGGTGCGCCGCTTCCAGAAGATCGACGTGAACGAACCGTCGGTGCCGGATACGATCGAGATCCTGAAAGGTCTGAAGCCCTATTTCGAGGACTTCCATCGCATCCGCTACACCAACCAGGCCATCAAGTCGGCGGTGGAGCTGTCGGCGAAGTACATCCACGACCGCAAGCTGCCGGACAAGGCGATCGACGTCATCGACGAGACGGGTGCCTCGCAGATGCTGGTGCCCGAGCGCCAGCGGCGCAAGACCATCGGCGTGAAAGAGGTCGAGTCGACCATCGCGACCATGGCGCGGATTCCGCCCAAGACGATCTCCAAGACCGATGCCGAAGTGCTGCGCGGGATCGACGACGACCTGAAGCGCGTCGTCTTCGGGCAGGACAAGGCCATTGAGGCATTGGGCGCGGCGATCAAGCTCTCCCGCGCGGGGCTACGCGAGCCCGGCAAGCCCATCGGTTGCTACATGTTCTCCGGCCCCACGGGCGTCGGAAAGACAGAGGTCGCACGCCAGCTCGCCACGCTGCTCGGCGTGGAGCTGCTGCGCTTCGACATGAGCGAGTACATGGAGCGCCACACCGTGTCGCGCCTGATCGGCGCGCCTCCCGGCTATGTGGGTTTCGACCAGGGCGGTCTCCTAACCGACGGCATCGATCAGCATCCGCATTCGGTGCTGCTGCTCGATGAGATCGAGAAGGCGCATCCGGACCTGTTCAACATCCTTCTGCAGGTAATGGATCACGGCAAGCTCACCGACCATAACGGCAAGCATGTCGACTTCCAGAACGTCATCCTGATCATGACCACGAATGCGGGCGCCACCGACATGGCCAAGGCGGCCATCGGCTTCAACCGGTCCAAGCGCGAGGGCGACGACGAGGAGGCGATCAATCGCATGTTCTCGCCGGAGTTCCGCAACCGGCTCGACGCGGTCATCCCCTTCGGCGCGCTGCCGCCGGAGGTCATCTCGCAGGTGGTGGAGAAGTTCGTGTTCCAGCTGGAGGCTCAGCTCGGCGACCGCAACATCACGATCGAGCTCACGCCGGAGGCCAATATTTGGCTGGCGGAGAAGGGTTACGACGACAAGTTCGGCGCCCGTCCGCTGTCCCGTGTCATCCAGGAGTACATCAAGAAGCCGCTGGCCGAAGAGATCCTGTTCGGCGCGCTGAAGGATGGCGGCACTGTGCGCGTGCTGGTTGAGGAGAAGGACGGCGAGAAGGGCCTCGGCTTCGACTACATCAAGGCCGATACGCCGATCAAGCCGCGCGATCCCGAAGGCGGCGCGAAGGCTTCCAAGCCGCGCGCCAAGAAGGGCCGCAAACCGCGCGGCGGTGGCGCCAAGGCGGGCCCCAGTGCCGTGCCGAAGGTTCCCTTAAGCGAAAGCTAGTCGCTTCTGCGACATTTTTTGGTGAGACGTGTCATGGCCGGGCTTGTCCCGGCCATCGACGTTTTGGGCAGCTACTGTACTAACCGGTAATTGCGGCTCTGATTTTCTCCGCCGTCTCCGCCAGCTTGTCCGGCTCGGCCGTCTTTGCGCCCTCGGGCCGCATCGGCTCGCCCTCTTTGCGCGGCACGATATGGACGTGGAGATGGAACACGGTCTGTCCCGCCGCGGCGCCGTTGAATTGCTGGATCAGCACGCCGTCCGCGCCGACCGTTTGCTTGATCTTGGGCGCGAGCTTCTGCACCACGGCCATGAGCTTCGACAGCCCCTCGGGCGAGACGCGGAACAGATCCGCCGCCGGCTCCTTGGTGATCACCAGCGTGTGGCCCTCGGTGCGCGGCATGATGTCGAGGAAGGCGAGGGTGTCGTCGTCCTCGTAGAGCTTGTGGCAGGGGATTTCGCCCTTCAGCATCTTGGCGAAGATATTGTCCGGATCGTAGGCCGCCATTGGTCCTCCCTTCCTGCCCTTCACGCGCATTTTTCGGAATCATTTCGATTCCTTAGTGACGCGAGGTCAACCGGATAATGAGGCTATGCGGGAACGATCGGCGCTTCATTCGATTGATCCCTATCAAAGCCGAGAATTTAGTGCTCAACTACCTAACGGTAGGAAACACAAAGATTTTTCAAACCCAGAACCAAGGAGAGCCCTCATGTCCATGCTCAAAGTGATCGAGGTCCTGGCCGAGTTCGACAAGAGTTGGGAGGACGCCGCGCAATACGCCGTCGATACCGCCGGCAAGAGCGTGCGCAACATCAAGTCGATCTACATCAAGAATCTCGAGGCGCAGGTCGAGGGCGGCAAGATCAAGAAGTACCGCATCAACGGTAAGATCTCCTTCGTGCTCGACTAGCGGCGCGACAACGCTCTAGCCTCTATCGCGCCGATACGGCGACTCCTCGGTGAGGAGCGCCGCTTCGTGCGCGACGGCGCGCCTTTCGCGCTCGAGATAGTCGGCGACGGCGCGGCGCAGGCCCGGGTCGGCGATGTAGTGCGCGCTATAGGTCTCGACCGGCATATAGCCGCGAGCGAGCTTGTGGGCGCCTTGCGCCCCGGCCTCGACGCAAGCCAGCCTGTTCTCGATCGCGTAGTCGATGGCCTGGTAGTAGCAAACCTCGAAATGCAGGAAGTCGTGCATTTCGGTCGTGCCCCAATAACGGCCATAGAGCGTGTCCGCGCCAATGACGTTGAGGGCGCCGGCGATGTAGTCGCCGTCGCGTTTGGCGAGCACGAGCAGCAGCTGCTCGGCCATGCTTTGCCCGAGCAGGCTGAAGCATTCGCGCGTGAGATAGGGCGTGCCCCATTTGCGCGCGCCGGTGTCCATGTAGAAGGCGAAGAAGGCATCCCAGTGCGCCTCGGTCAGATCGCGGCCGGTGATCCATTCGATCTCGATGCCGTCTTCCAGCGCCGCGCGCCGCTCTTTCCTGATCGTCTTGCGCTTGCGTGAGGACAGCACGGCGAGAAAATCCTCGAAGCCTTCGTAGCCTTCGTTGCGCCAGTGGAATTGCTGGTCGGTGCGTTGCAGATAGCCGCGCCGGCCCGCCAGGTCCCACTCCTCGCGGGTCATGAAAGTGAGGTGAAGCGAGGAGACACCGAGCTCTTCACTCAGCGTGCGGCCGGCTTCAAGCAGAATCGCTTGGCGTTGGATGGGGTCCGTGCCGGCGCGCGCAAGGAGGCGAGGGCCGGTGACAGGCGTGAACGGCACCGAGGCCTGGAGCTTTGGATAGTAGCGGCCGCCCGCCCGCATATAGGCCTCCGCCCAGCCGTGATCGAACACGTACTCGCCTTGGCTATGGGACTTCAGATAGCAGGGCATGCAGGCGAGCAAGCGGCCGTCGCCATCCTCGTAAAGGAGGTGCTGCGGGAGCCAGCCGGTCTCGCGCGCGGCCGAGCCGCTGTCCTCGATCGCCTTTAGAAAAGCATGCGAGACGAATGGGTTAGCCGGGCGGACTGAGTCTTTCTGGAGCTCTCCGCCACCAGCGGCGCAGGCGTCCCATGCTGCCTGGGGCACGCCTGCGATGCGCGTGGCGACCCGCACCACGACGCGGTCGTCGTCGGTGGCAGGGTCCGCGGGATGTCTCTCAACATCGCCCATGGGCGTCAGGGCTCGATCCCTTCGAAGATCATCGCGTCGGCATAACGAAGCGCACGTTCACGGTCGGCTTGCGTCCGGACCGTCCAGGTCAACAGCGGCAGCCCGAAGACGGTCTTTGCGATCAACGGCGCAAATGCCGGCAGCGCTTTGACATCGTACGCGATGAAATGGGGCCGTGCGAAGGTGGATGTGAGCAGATGCCGCATGGCGAAACGCTGCAGGGGAGAAAGATCTCGCCAATAGTCGGTGTCGTTAAAGCGGTCGGCGATGAGACCGCGGGGCAGGGCCGGCGCCGCCTCCCGGAACGCCGCGACGGAATGGGGATCGAAGGACATCACCGCGACGGGCCCTGGGTAGGACGCAAGCGCTTCAGCGATATGCGCTTCGAATTGGCCGTCGCCGCGCCAGGTGCTCTTCACCTCGAGCAGGAGCGGCACGTAGCCGCCGACAAGCGCAAGCAGATCGGTGAGCGACACGATGCGGTCGGTGCTGTTTTTCAGAGTGATCTCGCCGAGCGCCTCGACGTCGCGTTCGGCCACGGGGCCTGTCTCATTGGTGAGGCGGTCCAGGGTGGCATCGTGGAATACGACTGGCTTGTTGCCGGCGGCGCATTGCAGGTCGACCTCAACGGCGTAGCCATGGCACAAGGCGGCCTTCACAGCCGACGCGCTGTTCTCGATGATGCCCTTCGCGGCGTCGTGGAGCCCGCGATGGCAGATCGGCCGTTTCAACCAGTAGAGCTCGGCCATGAGGGGTCCCCTGTTGGGGACTAGTCTATGGCAAAAACGGCATCAATTTCGACGGCGGCGTTCAGAGGCAGGCTGGAGCAGCCGACGGCAATGCGGGTATGGCGCCCCTTGTCCCCGAGAATCTCCACCATCAGGTCGGAGGCGCCGTTGATCACCTTCGGGTGATCGGCGAAGCCGGGCGCGGCGCTGACGAAGCCGTTGAGGCGCATGAGCTGCGCGATGCGGTCAAAATCGCCCAAGGCCGCCTTGGCCTGGGCCAGGATATTCAGGGCGCACAGCCGCGCCGCCTCCTGACCCTGGGCAACATCGATGCCGTCGCCGAGCGTCCCGGCAATCGCGATCGCGCCGTCCTTCATGGGCAGCTGTCCGGAGATCATGAGCTGACCGCCGAGATGGACGAAGGGAACATAGGTGCCGATCGCGGCCTTGGCCTCGGGAAGGGCGAGGCCCAGCGCTTTCAACCGTGCTTCTATGTCGCCTGCCATGATTTCTCCAATGGATCCTCCCTCATACGAAGTTATTCCGAGATTTGAGCGAATCGCGCCATCCTGCAAGCGTCCTTAAGGGATTTCACCTATCAACTGGCTCTTGTCGGGGGCACCGGTTGGTGCCAAGAATCGCCCCCCGCAGGTTTGCGGCAATCGAAGGAGACAAGACCAAGAATGAGGGGCGCATTTTTTGGATGGTGGCTCGCGGGAGCCGGACTGGCGCTTGTCTGCGCGATACCTCACCAGGCGCTCGCGTTTGCCGCAAGCGAGCTCGTGCCGCATCGTGCGATCTACGAGATGACCCTCGAAGAGGCGCGCTCGGCGTCCGGGGTCACGGGCATCGATGGGCGTATGGTGTTCGAGTTCACCGGGTCTCCTTGCGATGGCTATTCGCTCAACATGCGAATGGTCACGCAGATGACGGACTTCAGGGGCAGACCAATCTGACCGATCTGCGGTCGTCGACCTGGGAACAAGCGGACGGCAAGAAGTTCCGCTTCCAATCGGCGCAGTATCTAAACGACAAGCTCGGCGCCGTGACTATGGGACGTGCGGTGCGCGGCGCGCCCAGCGATCAGGTCGAAGTCAAGCTCAGTCAGCCGTCGCGGAGCGAGATCAACTTGAATGGGCAAATCTTCTTTCCCACGCAGCACAGCATTGCGCTGATCGAAACGGCGCTCGCCGGAAAGAAGCTGTTCCAGGCGAGGATCTATGACGGCTCCGAGAAGGGGCGGAAGGTCTATGAGACCACCGCCTTCATCGGTTTGGAGGTGAAACCTGGTAGCGAACTTGCGACGCTCGAAGCGCCGGCGAAGGAGAAAGAGCTTGGGGAGCTTCCCTCATGGCCCGTGTCGATCGGCTATTTCGAGCCGAAGTCCGGCGACCTGACGCCAAGCTACCAGATCGATTTCCGGCTCTACGAGAATGGTGTCAGCCGCGAGCTTCTCATCGATTACGGCGACTTCTCGATCCACGGCACGCTGAAATCCCTGGAATATCTCAAAGCCAAAGCGTGCAATTAGCCTTGGCCGCACGAAACCATGTGGAGCGTGTGGGCTATGGGGGCCATGCGCAGGGACACGCGTATCCCGCAAAAATCCCTGATTTCCACGCCGTTTTGCCTCGCCTCTAAAGGGTTTGGTTACAGGTTTGCAGCGACACTCGCCCCCTCAAGAGGGGGATGAAACACGATGTTCTGGAGGGCCAGCCCGGCTCCGGCTGCCATGGCGCATTATGATCAGATCGCCGATCATGGACGGACCGAATCGCCGGGGCCGATGCCAATGACCAAGACCGTATTGATTGTCGAGGATAACGAGCTGAACATGAAGCTCTTCCACGACCTCCTCGACGCGCACGGCTATAAGACGCTCCAGACCCGCAACGGCATGGAGGCCCTTGAGCTTGCTCGCGAGCACCAACCCGACCTCATCCTGATGGATATTCAGCTTCCCGAGGTGTCAGGCCTCGAAGTGACGAAGTGGCTGAAGGAAGACGATCATCTTCGGGAGATTCCCATCGTGGCCGTAACCGCCTTTGCCATGAAGGGCGACGAAGAGCGTATTCGCGAGGGCGGGTGCGAGGCCTATATCTCGAAGCCGATCTCCGTGACGATGTTTCTCGACACCGTCAAACAGTTCATCGGCGAAGCACGGTAGGGGATCATGACGGCGCGCATTCTCGTAGTCGACGATGTCGACGCCAATGTGAAATTGCTCGAAGCTGGCTCACGACCGAGTATTTCGAAGTTCGAACCGCGCATAACGGTCCCGACGCTCTACAGATTTGCACGCGCGAGGGGCCGGATGTCGTCTTGCTCGACGTGATGATGCCCGGCATGGACGGGTTCGAAGTTTGCCGCAGACTTAAGTGCGAGCCACGCACGTAGCACATTCCGGTCATCATGGTGACGGCGCTTGACCAGCCTGCCGACATGGTGAGGGGGTTTGAGGCGGTGCCGACGATTTCCTCACAAAGCCGGTCGACGACATCGCGCTGATAACCCGGGTGAAGAACCTGGCACGGCTCAAGCTGCTGACCGACGAAATGCTCATGCGCGCGGCGACCGAGGAGCAGATGGGTTTTGCCGCGGCGATGAGCGCGGAGCTCGAGGACGCCGGGCGCGACGGCCGCATTATGTTAGTCGATGACCGCGAACGCGCCGCCGAGCGCATGATCGCGGCGCTGGAGACGGAACATCATGTGCAGCGAGAGTCCGATCTGGCGCGCGCCTTGCTCGACGTTCCAGACGGCGATTTCGACCTCTTGATCGTCAGCCTCAATCTGCAAGACGCCGACGGCTTGCGTCTATGCTCGCATGTGCGCTCACTCGATCGGACGCGGCATCTGCCCATCATGATTGTCGTCGAATCCGGCGAGGAGTCGCGTCTCCTCCGGGGCCTCGACATGGGCGTCAACGATTACATCGTGCGGCCCGTGGACCCGAACGAGCTCTTGGCGCGCGTCCGCACGCAGATCAAACGCAAGCGCTACACCGATTTCTTGCGGACGCGGCTCGAAGAGACCGTCGAAATGGCGATCCTCAACCCTCTCACCGCGCTCCATAATCGCCGGTATATGACCAGCCATTTGAAGACTTTGTTCGAGGAGTCGGCCCATCGCGGTAATCCGCTATCGGTGCTGGTGTTGGATATCGATCACTTCAAGACGATCAACGACAGCCATGGGCATGACGCCGGCGATTCAGTGCTGCGCGAATTTGCCATGCGTCTCAAACGGAATATCCGCGGGATCGATCTGGCCTGCCGCCTCGGCGGGGAGGAGTTCGTCGTGGTGATGCCGGATACGGATCTGGCTAAGGCCTATCTTGTCGGAGAGCGCCTGAGGCAGTGTATTGCCACCGCGCCCTTCTATGCCGGCGAGGCGGTCGGCGGGCTCGAGGTCACGGCCAGCGTCGGGGTGGCCGCGCTGGAATTCCCCGAGGACACGCCTGACATCATCCTGAAGCGGGCGGATCAAGCGCTCTATTGCGCCAAGCGCGATGGGCGTAATCGCGTCGTTTCAGACGCGGCCTAACCCGAACGTCTCCAATCACATCAATGCATTACGTCCTGTGGGTTGCAGACGCGCCGCTCCAGGCGAATCACTTGTACTAGACTGGCCCTCAGGGACCCGTTTGCGCGCGCGTTACCTCGATTTTTTGGCTTATCCGGTAACTGAGGCCCGGTGCTTAACGATTTACAATGGCTTACATTTTGTCGTATTAAGCAAAGGGAGACGATTGATTTCGTTCCTCTGGCGGTTGTTTTTATGATTTGACTCAGTTTTGAGGAACTGGCTTGGGAGGCAAGAGAGTGCGAGAGGGCGCGCGCGCGGACTAGAGCGCTCGCCACCCCAGTCTTTGTCTTTCCAAGAGATCAGAACAACCCTACGGAGTGCTCAGGTCCGCCGCATCTCCTGGGTCCGTGGGGTTTGGCCGGTCGGGGCGTGGTTGAGTGGCCTCCTCGTTAGCGCCGCGTTTCGACCGGCCACCTTAATAGGCGGCCCGTTTCCAAAATCGATTTTCTGAGTGGTGGTGGTGCCCTTGAGGCGCGCCTAGGCTCTGCGCACCCAGCCCATCGTTGGGAGCGCCGGGAAGGCCGGTTTTACGGCCGGCCCGCTACTTGATTTTGGCTTCCTTGAACTCGACGTGCTTGCGCGCGACCGGATCGTACTTCTTGAAGATGAGCTTCTCGGTCTGATTGCGCGGATTCTTCTTGGTCACGTAGTAGTAGCCCGTACCGGCGCTACTCACGAGCTTGATCTTTTGGGTGACGGACTTGGCCATATCGTCCTCGGATGAACACTAACAGTGAATTTTGCGCGAAACTAATGGGTCGCGGCCGGAAGTCAAGCTGACGGCGGGGCCAGTTGGTCACCAAGCTCTTCTTTTGCCTCTGGGTCGAACCCGTGCATCAGCAAGGCCCATTGCAGGCCCACGAGGGAGCCCTTGAGCAGCGGCAGCGCCAGCAAGGTGATGATCACCGTCACAGGCAGCCACAACGCCGCGTGGAGCCATAAAGGCGGCCTATAGGCCATTTCCACGGCCAGGACCAAGCTGACCACCACGTGGCCGACGATGACGATGGTGAAATAGGCGGGGGCGTCGTCGGCCCGCTGATGATGCAGGGCCTCGCTGCAATGGGGACAGTTATCGGCGACTTTCAGGTAGCGATAGAACATGCTTCCCACGCCGCAGGCCGGGCATTTCTGCCAGGCGCCGCGCAGCATAGCCTGCAGAATCGGGCGGGGTCCCGTGGACCGGCCATCATGCCGATGAGGCCTTGCGGACCCAGAACTCTGCTGCATCACTTCACCCTTTCCTAGCGGCGCTTGCCGGGCTTCGCTGCCCGAGATTTAGCTGCCCCAGATTTGGCCCCTCGAGATTTGCCTCCGCGGGGCTTGCCACCACGGGGTTTGCCGCCTTTGCCCTTGGGGCGGCCTCTGGATCCTTTTCCCGGAGCGCGTCCGGCCTTGATACCGATCTGGCGCCCCTCACTCAACATGTCAAAGCGTAGCGCCCCGGCGGTGGGGATCGCCTCGACCAGGCGGACCTGGACCGTGTCGCCGAGCTGGTAGGCAAGCCCCGTATCCTCGCCCACCAAGGCTTTGCGGACCTCGTCATGGTAGAAATATTCGTGCCCGATCCCTGAGGCTGGCACGAACCCGTCCGCCCCGGTTTCGGCGAGCCGCACGAACAGACCGGAGCGCACGAGGCCCGAGACGCGGGCCGGAAATTCAGCACCGATACGGTCGGCGAGATAAGCGGCAATGAGACGGTCCACGGTGTCCCGCTCGGCCGCCATGGCCCGGCGTTCGGTATCCGAGATAGCGCTGGCGATCTCGTCCAAGACTTCCATCTCGTTATCGGTCAAGCCGCCGGCGCCCAGGCCCAGAGCCCGGATCAGCGCGCGATGCACGATGAGATCGGCATAGCGGCGGATCGGCGAGGTGAAGTGGGCGTAGCGGCGCAGATTGAGGCCGAAATGCCCGAAATTGTGCGGGTTGTATTCCGCTTGCGATTGGCTGCGCAGCACCACCTCGCCGACAAGCTCGGCGTTCGGCGTGGCGCGCGTCTCGGCGAGGATGTGGTTGAACTGGGCCGGCTTCAGCGTGCCTGCCTTGGGCAGCTTCATGCCGATGGTCGCAAGGAACTCGCCGAGACTTACGAGCTTCTCCTTCGAGGGGGCGTCGTGAACGCGATAGATGAGGGAAGAGCGCTTGGCCTCCAGAGTCTCGGCGGCGGCCACGTTGGCGGCGATCATGAATTCTTCGATCAGCCGGTGGGCATTGAGCCGGGGTGGGGCGGCGACGGCACGCACCTGGCCTTTTTCGTCGAGGAGGATCTTGCGCTCGGGCAGATCAAGATCGAGCGGGCCGCGCTCGGTGCGTGCCAGAACAAGGCTGCCATAGGCGCCCCATAGCGGCCGCAGCACGGTGTCGAGCAGGGGCCCGGTGACCTCGTCGGTGCGCCCGTCGATGGCGGCTTGCGCTTGCTCGTAGCTCACGCTCGCGGCGGAGCGCATCAGGCCGCGTAAGAAGCGGTGGCTGAGCTTGCGTCCGGCCTTGTCGAAGACCATGCGGACGGCGAGGCAGGGGCGGGACTCGTGCTCCTTCAAGGAACACAGATCGTTCGAGATACGCTCGGGCAGCATCGGCACGACGCGGTCGGGGAAGTAGACCGAGTTGCCGCGCTTGCGGGCTTCTTTGTCTAACGCGCTCCCAGGCGTGACGTAGTGGGCCACATCGGCGATGGCGACGATCACCACCCACCCCCCGCGGTTCTTGGGGTCCGGGTCCGCCTCCGCCCAAACCGCGTCGTCATGGTCTCGTGCATCGGAAGGGTCGATGGTGAGGAGCAGGATGTCCCGCAAATCCTCGCCGCGTCCGAGTTCGGCTTCCTTGGCGGCATTGGCCTCCTCGAGGACGGCTTGCGGGAAAACATCGGGAATGCCGTGGGCGTGGATTGCGATAAGGCTGACGGCTTGCTGCGCTTGCGGATTGCCGAGACGCTCGACAATGCGCGCGGTGGGCACGCCATAGCGCGCCGAGCGTGCCGCCATCTCGAAGCGGACCAGTTCGCCATCCTCGGCCTCACCGGTCGCGCCGCGCGGCACCGTCCACTCTTTCAATTGCTTCTTGTCGATCGGATCGATGACGCCACGGCCGTCCTTGAGGGAGCGGAAGATGCCGAGCAGGCTCCGTGACGTGGTCCGCGGCAAACGCTTGATGGTGCGGGCCTGGTAAGGATAGTCGGCGTCGGCCCCCATTGGGGTGATGCGCGCGAGCACGCGATCGCCGATGCTGGCGGACGGCCCTTGATCGCGTTTGCTCTCGGTCATGAGGATGCGAGGCGCCGGGCCATGTTCCTCGTCCCAGGTCGCGGGTCGGGCGACGAACTCGCCGTCGGAATCGCGTCCGGTGATCTCGATCACGGTGACGGGGGGCAGCGCGCCGGGGCGCGACAGCTTGCGTCGGGACCCAGCGATGAGGCCGTCCTCGGCCATGTCGCGCAGGAGATTTTTCAGGGTGATGCGGTCGGACCCTTTCACGCCGAAGGCGCGTGCGATCTCCCGCTTGCCCGTCTGCGCGGTCGAGGTCTCCAGGAAGTCGAGAATTTCTTGCTTGGAGGGGAGCTTTCCGGCCGCCGCTACCTTCTTGGCGGATGGCTTCTTCTTTTTCGGGGCAGGCTTCTTGGTGTTTGCCACGTGCGCCGCTTAGCTTGCCGCCTCCTCGGCGGCCTCCTCGTCTTTCACTCTTTTACGCGTGGATTTCTTGGCCGGTGTTTTTTTCGCGGCCTTCTTGGCCGTCTTCTTGGCGAGCGCTTTTTTCGCGGCTTTTTTGGCCGGCTTCTTTTTCGCCGGACCTTTCGCGGCGCGCGCGGCGATCAGCTCGACGGCCTCCGTGAGCGAGACCTGCTCGGGATCGCGGTCCTTCGGAATCGTGGCGTTGATTTTGGCGTGCTTCACGTAAGGACCGTAGCGGCCGCTCAGAACCTGGATCTTGCCGCCGCCTTCGGGGTGCTCGCCAAGGTCCTTGATAACGGTGGCACCGCGCGGGCTACGGTTCGCGGCCTTCTCGGCCAGGAGGCTGATGGCGCGATTGGCGCCCACTTCGAAGACTTCTTCCGGCGTGCTCAGGCTCGCATATTTCCCGTCATGGAGGACATAGGGTCCATAGCGGCCATAGCCGGCCAGGATCGGCTTTCCGGTTTCGGGATGCACACCCACCTCGCGCGGCAGGGATAGGAGCTGCAGCGCCCGCGGGAGATCGACGGCGTCGGGATCATTGCCCTTCGGGATCGAGGCGCGCTTCGGCTTCTCGCCGTCCACGGCCTCACCGAGCTGAATGTAAGGTCCGAAGCGGCCGGTGCGGACGCTCACCTCGAGCCCGGTCTCTGTATCGGTGCCGAGCACCTTGCCGTCGGCGAGCGCAGCCTTGTCGCCGGTCTCGGCAAGCTGGCGCGTGAAGCGGCAGTCGGGATAGTTGGAGCAGCCGACAAAGGCGCCGAACTTGCCCACCTTGAGACTGAGCTGGCCTTCGCCGCACGACGGACATTTCCGGGGCTCGCCGTCGCCCGTGTCCGGGAAGACGTGCGGCCCGAGCAGCTCGTTCAGGGCGTCGAGCACCTGGGTGATCCTGAGATCGCCGATATCGTCCACGGCACCAATGAAGTCGCGCCAGAAGTCGCGCAGCACATCTTTCCACTGAAGCTCGCCGTTCGAGATGAGGTCGAGCTTCTCTTCCAGATCGGCCGTGAAGTCGTACTCGACATAGCGCTTGAAGAAGCTTTCGAGGAAGGCGGTGACGAGCCGGCCTTTATCCTCGGGGTAGAGACGTTTCTTGTCGACGCGGACATAGTCGCGCTCGCGCAGCACGTTCAGGGTCGAGGCATAAGTGGACGGGCGGCCGATGCCGAGCTCTTCCAACTTCTTGATGAGGGTGGCTTCGCTGTAGCGCGGGGGCGGCTCGGTGAAGTGCTGCTTCGCCTCGACGGTGTGGAGGTTGAGCGCTTCGCCCTGGGTCATGGCGGGCAGCGCGCCGTCCTCGCCGACGGCATCGTCGACGCCTTCCTCGTAGATCTTCAGAAAGCCGTCGAAGCGGATGACCGAGCCGGTGGCGCGAACGCCGTATGACTTGCCGTCGCTCCCCGCGACGTCGATGTCCACGCTGGTGCGTTCGATCTCGGCGCCGGAAGCTTGGCTTGCGAGGGTGCGCTGCCAGATCAGCTTGTAGAGCTTCAAGGCATCTGGTTCGAGATAGCGGGCAATCTTGTCCGGCGCGTTGTTGAAATCGGTGGGGCGGATGGCCTCGTGGGCTTCCTGTGCGTTCTTGGCCTTGGCCTCGTATTGGCGCGGGGAGGGCGGCACGTAGCGGTCGCCGTAGCGGCCGGTGACCAATTTGCGGATGGCGGAGATGGCTTCGGGCACGATCTGCACGCCGTCCGTCCGCATATAAGTAATGAGACCTTCGGCCTCGCCGCCGAGATCGATGCCTTCATAGAGGCGCTGGGCGAGCTGCATGGTCTGGCGCGGCGAGAAGCCGAGCTTGCGCGAGGCCTCCTGCTGAAGTGTCGATGTGGTGAAGGGCGCGGCGGGATTGCGGCGCTGCGACTTGCTCTCGATATTGGCGACGGAGAAGCGTCCGCCCTCGAGTGCCGTCTTCAACTGCTCGGCATGCGTCTCGTTGGGGATGTCGAACTTCTCGAGTTTCTTGCCTTCGGCGGAGACGAGCCTGGCCTGGAAGTTTTCGTTTTTGCCGGTGGCGAGTTCGGCGGCGATCGACCAATATTCCTGAGCCTTAAACTTCTCGATCTCCAACTCGCGGTCGCAGACGAGACGGAGCGCGACCGACTGGACGCGGCCGGCCGATCTTGCGCCGGGGAGCTTGCGCCACAGAACCGGCGACAGCGTGAAGCCGACGAGATAGTCGAGCGCGCGGCGGGCCAGATAGGCGTTGACCAGGGGTTCGTCGATCTCGCGCGGATGGCGCATGGCCTCGAGCACCGCTTCTTTGGTCACGGCGTTGAACACGACGCGTTCGACCGGGATCTTGTTCAAGAGCTTCTTGCGGTCGAGGATCTGGAGCACGTGCCAGGAGATGGCCTCGCCCTCGCGGTCCGGGTCGGTCGCGAGGATCAGCTTGTCGGCGCCTTTCAGAGCTTGGGCGATCTCGTTCAGGCGTTTCGCCGATTTGGGGTCCACGTCCCAATGCATCTCGAAGTCCTCGTCGGGCAGGACCGAGCCGTTCTTCGAGGGCAGATCGCGGACATGGCCGTACGACGCCAGGACCCGATAATCGGGGCCCAGATATTTGTTGACGGTCTTGGCCTTCGCTGGCGATTCGACGATGACGATGTTCATTGAGACTTTTTCTAGCCGCGCCAAAATGCGTTCGGCTGGGGGCTGTCGGGCCGGAATCGACCCCGGCATGCGGCGAAAATGGTGTTTCCATACGCCGCTGTCAAATTCAGCGAACGGACGATTTACAAGTTATGGGTGTCTATAATAACTAAGTACAACTATATGGTGTTAATCTGAAGTGTGTTCTTGGTGCGCCAACCGCCGCCGGATGCTGCGATTTGTTGGAGGCGACCATAGGGGCCAATGGGCGCAATACAAGGCGGAATGGGATGGCAGGGTCGGGCGCTCAGCCTCCGGTAGACGCAAGGTCCCCCCGGCAAGGACTTGGCGCCGTCACGCCAGGGAGGCCGCTGAATATATTGCAGCCATGCTCGATGGTTTGCGGCGTGTGGCCAATCAGGCCCAACTACCCTTTCTGTCCTATTTGATCAGCGTGGCGGTCGAAGAAGCGAATAACAAAAAGAAAAAGCGCGACTGAGCCGTATCATGGTTCGGTGAGAGAGACGAGCTGCTGCCCGTGGCGTTGCAGGCGTCCCGCGAGATCAAGCTCGAGCAGAACGATATGAACCTTCCGCGCCGCCAAGCCCGTGGCCCGGATCAATTCATCGATATCGACGGGGCTCGGACCCAAGCGCCTCTATCACGCGATCCCGTTCCGTCTGGCCGATATCGGGGAGAGGGGCCGGGAATGTCTCGTCGGATGAGGCAAGCTCGCTGGGCGGCGGTGTGGGGCGTCTGAGAATAGGCGCGAGCGTGTCCAAGATATCGCTCACATCGGTGACGAGCGTCGCGCCTTGCTTCAGGAGATTATTGGTGCCGGCGGCGCGCGGGTCGAGCGGACTGCCAGGCACGGCGAAGACTTCGCGGCCCTGTTTGCCGGCAAGCCGCGCGGTGATGAGGGAGCCCGAGCGCTCCGCCGCTTCGATCACGACGACGCCCAGTGCGATGCCCGAGATCAACCTGTTGCGTCGGGGAAAATCCTTGCCGCGCGGCGAGAACCCGGGCGCGCGTTCGCTCAGCAGCAGGCCGCGTTCGCCGATGGCATTTTGGAGCGCTGCATTCTCGGGTGGATAGACGATATCGATGCCGCCGGCGACCACGGCGATGGTGCCATGCTCCAGCGCCGCATTATGCGCGGCGGTGTCGATGCCGCGCGCTATGCCCGAGACGACCACGAATCCTTGGACGCCGAGCGCGCTGGCAATCTGGCGGGTGAATTTCTGGCCGACGGCGGAGCCGTTGCGCGCGCCGACAATGGCGACGATCGGAAGGTCGGCAAGCGCAAGCCGGCCTTTGACGAAGATGAGCGGCGGCGGCGCATCGACCTGGGCGAGGGCTGCGGGATAGCCAGCCTCTCCGAGCGCCGCGAGAGTCGCGCCGATCCGTTCTGCCGCTTCGAGTTCCGCTTCGGCTTCTCTTGTGGAGCACAGGCGAATGTCTTGGGCGCGGCCGCCGCGGCGAGACAGCGTGGGCAGGGCCTCGATCGCATTTTGCGCGCCGCCGAATTGATTGACGAGCGCACGGAACGTAGCGGGTCCGACATTCTCGCTGCGGATCAAGCGCAGCCAAGCCAGGCGCTGAGTATCGTTGAGGCGCTTGCCGGCCTCAGGCTTCTTGCTTGCTCTCGCCAATGCGCGTCTCCTCGCCGTGCGCGAGCCGTCTGATATTCGCGGCATGTCGGATGTAGAGAAGGACGGTGAGAAGACCGAACAACCCCACGAGTGGCCAATTCTTGATGACGGCGAGCGCGCCCACGGTCGCCGCGCTTGCGATCAATGCCGCGAGCGACGAATAGCGTGTGGTGATCGCGACCAGAAGCCACGTGACGCAGAACGCAATTGCTGCCGGCCAATAGAGCCCCAGCGCCACGCCGATATAGGTGGCCACGCCCTTGCCGCCGCGGAAGCCGAGCCAAACCGGGAAGAGGTGGCCGAGAAACGCGCCGAGGCCCCCGAGCATCGCCGCCATGGGGCCGAGTTGCGCGCCGAGCCAAACCGCGCCCGTGCCCTTGAGGACATCGAAGAGGAGGGTGAGGGCGGCAAGACCCTTATTGCCGGTCCGCAAGACATTGGTGGCGCCGATATTGCCGGAGCCGATCTTGCGGACATCGCCCGCGCCTGAAAGATGGGTGAGGATCAGGCCGAACGGGATGGAACCGAGCAGGTAGCCGAAAGCCAGGCTAAAGAGTCCGAACGCAAGATCGGTTCCCCAGTCCCCAGAAGGCGGCATCGCTCACCCCTCCGTTGCGCCGCAAGCCCGGTCAACCGTAGTGATACACGGGCCGTCCGGCAACGAATGTCACGAGCGCCCGGCCTTCGAGGCGGGCTCCGTCAAACGGAGTGTTCTTGGATTTTGAGCAAAGCTGCTCGGGTTCGACGGTCCATGGCATTTCGAGATCGATGAGCACGAGATCCGCGGGCGCGCCCTTGGCCAAGCGGCCGCCGCCAAGGCCCAGCAGTCTGGCGGGATTGGCGGACATGGCTTCGAGTAGCCGGTGCAGGGTGACCTCGCCGTTGTGGTAGAGCCGCAAGGCGGCGCCCAGCAGTGTCTCAAGCCCCACCGCGCCGTCATTGGCCTCCGCGAAGGGGCGGCGCTTTCCTTCCGCGCCGCGCGGATCGTGGGCGGAGACGATCACGTCGATATCGCCGCGCGCAACGCCCTCGACCATGGCTTGCCGGTCCTCTTCGGTGCGAAGCGGCGGCTTCATCTTGAAGAAGGTGCGGTAGGGGCCGATGTCGTTCTCGTTGAGCGTGAGATGATTGATGGAGACGCCGCAGGTGACGGGCAGGCCGTGCGCCTTGGCGGCGCGGATCACTTCGAGCGAGGCGCGGCAGGAAATTTGGCCCGCGTGGTAGCGGGCGCCGGTCAACTCCACCAGGCGGATGTCGCGCTCAAGCACGATGGTCTCGGCGGCCGAAGAAATGCCCCTCAAGCCCAGCCGCGTCGCGACCTCGCCTTCGTTCATCACCCCATCCTGGGTGAGGGAGGCATCTTCGAGGTGATGCACGACGAGGGCGTCATAGTCCTTGGCGTAGGACAGGACGTTGCGCATGAGCCTTGCGTCGGCCACGCTCGTCTTGCCGTTGGTGAAGGCAATGGCGCCGGCCTCGCGCAGAAGACCGATCTCCGCCATCTCCTCGCCCTTCAAGTCCCGCGTCATGGCGGCCATGGGATGGACCTGGACGAGGGCCGTGTCGCGCGCGCGGCGCAGGATGAAATCGACCAGCGCCACGTCGTCGATCACGGGATCGGTGTTGGGCATGACGAGCATCGTGGTGATCCCGCCCGCCGCGGCGGCGCGGCTTGCGGTGGCGAGCGTCTCGCGGTGCTCGTGACCCGGTTCACCGGCGAAGACCATCATGTCGATAAGGCCGGGCGCCACGGTCCGGCCACCGCAATCCAGAGATTCGGCACCTTCGACCGAGCCGTCCATGATGTGCATGCCGAGATCGGCGATGACGCCGTTTTCGATCAACAGCCCGCCAAAGGCGTCGAGCCCGGTGGCGGGATCGATCAGCCGCGCATTGACCAGGGTGAGGGGCCGGTGTTGGCGGCGATGATCGTGATCGTCGTGCATGGCGCTCATTGGTTCGGCAGATGACGCGCAAGCGCTTGGAGCACGGCGATGCGCACGGCGACGCCCATCTCCACTTGCTCGCGGATGACGCTGCGCGCGTCGTCGGCCACGTTCGAGTCGATCTCCACGCCGCGGTTCATCGGGCCTGGATGCATGATCAGCGCGTCCGGCTTGGCGCGGGCGAGCTTGTCGTAGTCGAGACCGTAAAAATGGAAATATTCCCGTTGGCTCGGGATCAGGCTCGATACCATGCGCTCGCGCTGGAGGCGCAGCATCATGACGACATCCACATCTTTCAGCCCCTCCGGCATCGAGGTGTAGACCTCGGCGCCGAGTCGGTCGATGCCGGCGCCGAGCAGGGTGGAGGGCGCGATGACGCGGACGCGGGCGCCGAGCGTGTTGAGCAGAAGAATATTCGAGCGGGCGACGCGGGAATGGAGAATGTCGCCGCAGATCGCCACGGTCAGCCCTTCGATCCGGTCCTTGTGGCGGCGGATGGTCAACGCATCGAGAAGCGCCTGGGTCGGGTGCTCGTGGCTGCCGTCGCCGGCATTGATTACCGAGCAGTCGACTTTCTGTGACAGCAGCTCGACCGCGCCGGCCGCGTGATGGCGGACCACCAAGAGATCGGGGCGCATGGCGTTCAGCGTCACGGCCGTATCGATCAGCGTCTCGCCCTTTTTGACCGACGAGGTTGGGATCGACATGTTCATCACGTCGGCGCCAAGCCGTTTGCCCGCCAGCTCGAAGGAGCTCTGGGTCCTGGTCGAGGCTTCGAAGAACAGATTGATCAGGGTGCGGCCGCGGAGATCGTCGCGCTTCTTGTTGACCTGGCGGCCAAGTTTGGCGGCGTCCTCGGAAAGGTCGAGCAGCGCCGTAATTTCGGCGCGCGAAAGGCCTTCGATTCCAAGCAAATGGCGATGAGGAAAAGAGGCTGTGGGAGCTTCTGCCGCGATGCTCATTAAAGGGCACTGTATAAGGCCGCGTGGGGCAAGCATCAAGCATGCGCGCACAATTAAGGTAAGCCCGCCCTAACGGAGCTTTGGCGCGTCGCCGCCCTCGAGGTCTTGAAGGGGGCGTGTGTTGGATTCGGAGATCGTCCCGCGCGAGGGCTTGTCAGGCGGGGTGGAACTTCAATACCTTGCTGGTAATCGAATCAACAAGATCGATTGGCCGGCTGAGGGAACGATGTAGCCGGCTGGGGGACAATCGGGAGGGCTAAACAATGATGAGCTTACCCTTTGTTCTCTTTGCCTGTGCGCTCGGCGCCGCTTGGTTGCGGCAGCGGGGCGTGGCCATGGGCTTTTGGCTCGTGGGTCTCGTAACGATGCTCGTGTTGTTCCGCGTCCACGTCACCGAAGTCTTGAGCATCCAACTCTGACCGGGAGTGGGGCATGTCCGCCGACCTGTCGCGGCTGCTAAACGCCATTGGGCTCCTCGGCATCGGTACGGTGCTGGCGCTTGCCTTCGTCGATCAGATCTGGTTCGGCGAGCTGCCCTGTCCGTTATGCATCCTGCAACGGGCGGGCTTCTTCGCCGCCGGCTTCGGCATCGCGCTCAATCTCATCTTCGGCCCGAAGCCGAGCCATTACGGTATGGCCATTATCGGCGCGGTGGCCGGTGGCGCCATTTCCATGCGGCAGATTCTGCTGCACATCGTTCCAGGCACGGGCTCGTACGGCGATGCGGTGTTCGGGCTTCACCTCTATACCTGGGCTTTCATTGCATCGACCCTGATCGTCGTGGGCTGTGGCATCATGCTTTTGGACGATCGGCAGTTCTCGCGAGCCGAGCCCATGTCTGTCCGCCTGAAGCCGCTGCCGTTGTCGGTGCTTCTGTTGTTTCTGGTGCTGGCTATCGCCAATATATTCTCGACCATCGCGCTGTGCGGCGCTGGCTTCTGCCCCGAGAGTCCTAAAGACTACATGCTGTTCCACACCACGCCGACCTAGCGGGTTTGCGCGGCGAGGTTCCTGAGCCGGTCGAGCGCGCCCTGCAAGATGTAGGCGGCGGCCATGCGGTCGATCACTTCGGCGCGGCGCTTTCTGGAAGCATCCGCCTCGATCAGGTGCCGCTCCACGGCGGCGGTCGACAAGCGCTCGTCCCAGAAAGCCATGGGCAAGTCGACATGGCCGGCAAGATTCCGGGCGAAGGCGCGTGTCGATTGCGCCCGCGGTCCTTCACTGCCGTCGAGATTGAACGGCATGCCGATCACCAGCGCGCCGACGCCTTCCTTGGCGGCGATGGCGGCGATGGCCTTGGCATCGGCGGTGAACTTGGTGCGTCGGATGGTCTCGTAAGGCGTGGCAATCGACCGGGTGACGTCGGACAGCGCCAGGCCAACGGTCTTGGTGCCGACGTCGAGCCCCAGCAGACGCATGCCGGGCTGTAGCCTCTCGGCCAAGTCTTCGATAGGAAGGGGCTGTGTTGTTGTCACAAGGTCAATCTAAAGGGTGAGACGATGAAGATTACGTGGTTCGGCCATTCCTGCTTTCGCGTCGAGACCGGCGCCAGCCGCATCCTGATTGATCCTTTCCTGACCCACAATGCCACCTTCGAGAAGGCGGGGATTCCACGGGAGAAGGCGATCGAAGGCGCGACGCATGTGGCCCTGACCCACGGTCACGAGGACCATACCGGCGATACCGTCGACATCGCCAAGGAGACCGGCGCCATTGTCATCGCCGTGCATGAGCTTGCCGGCTATCTCGCGGCTCTCGGGGTCGAGAACACCGATCCGGGCAATACGGGCGGGATGGTCCCCCATGAGGACTTCGATTTGACCTTCGTTCCGGCCTGGCATTCGGCCTCGCATATGGTGGACGGGAAGCCCGTCTATCTCGGAAATCCGTGTGGGGTCGTGATCGCCGCGCGCGACGGCAAGACCCTCTATCATATGGGAGATACGGATATCTTCTCCGACATGGCGCTGATCAACGAGCTGCATCAGCCGCAGATCGGCATCGTGCCCATCGGCGACCGATACACCATGGGGGCCAAGTCCGCCGCGCTCGCCTGCAAGCGCTTCTTCGAGTTCGAGACGGTGGTGCCTTGCCACTACGGGACCTTCCCGGTCATCGACCAGACGGCGGACAAGTTCGTGGCCGAAATGGCCGGAAACCGGGTCTTGGTGCCGGAGGTCGGCGTGCCGTTCGAGGCCTAAACCGTGGTCCGAAGCGTGGCGACACGCCAAGTTGCCGGTTTTTCGGACCGGTGCTAGGAACGCCGCAACGCATACTCCTCGAGAAACCTGCCAGAAGCCATGTCCGTCGATCGCGCCACTGTCCGCCGTATTGCTCGCCTTGCCCGCATCGCCATCACCGATGAGGAGGCGGCGCGGCTTGAGACCGAGTTGTCCGGGATCCTCGATTGGGTGGCCCAACTCAATGAGCTCGACACGTCCAATGTGGAGCCCATGACGCGGGTGGAGGCCATGACCATGAAGAAGCGCGAGGACAAAGTGACGGACGGGTTCTGCGCCGACGATATCGTCAAGAACGCGCCCGCGGTGGACGATCACTATTTCGTCGTGCCGAAGATCGTCGAGTAAGCCTGTGACCAAATTGACAGAGCTCACCATCGCAGATGCGCGCGAGGGCTTAAGCGGGAAGACCTTCTCCTCGCGGGAGCTGACGCAAGCGCATCTCGAAGCAATCGAGACGGCGAACGACGCGCTCAACGTCTATGTGCTGCCGACATCGGAGCGCGCGCTCGACATGGCAGCGGCAAGCGATGCGCTTCTTGCCAAAGGCGAGGGGGGCGCGCTCGAGGGCATCCCGCTCGGCATCAAGGATCTGTTCTGCACCAAGGATGTTCGCACCACGGCCTGCTCGCACATCCTCGACGGCTTCACGCCGCCTTATGAGTCGACGGTCACGGCCAATCTCTGGGCTGAAGGCGCGGTGATGCTCGGCAAGCTCAACAATGACGAATTCGCCATGGGCTCGTCCAACGAGACGAGCTTTTACGGCCCGGCGGTCAATCCGTGGCGCCGCGACGGCTCCGACGCCAAGCTCGTACCTGGCGGTTCCTCGGGCGGCTCGGCGGCCGCCGTCGCGGCGCGGCTGTGCATGGGGGCCACGGCCACCGATACGGGCGGCTCGATCCGCCAGCCCGCCGCCATCACGGGCACGGTCGGCGTCAAGCCAACCTATGGCCGCTGTTCGCGCTGGGGCATCGTTGCCTTCGCCTCGTCGCTCGATCAGGCGGGGCCGATCGCGCGGACCGTGCGCGATGCCGCTATTTTGCTGAAAGCCATGTCGAGCCACGATCCGAAAGACACCACCAGCGCCGATCTGCCGGTGCCCGACTTCGAGGCGGCGGTGGGCCAGGGCGTCAAGGGGCTGACCATCGGCATCCCGAAGGAATATCGCGTCGAGGGCATGGCGCCGGAGATCGAGGCGCTGTGGCAGCAGGGCATTGCTTGGCTGAAGGACGCGGGCGCCGAAATCAAAGAGGTGAGCCTGCCGCATACCAAATACGCGCTGCCGTCTTATTATATTGTGGCGCCGGCGGAAGCCTCGTCCAACCTCGCCCGCTATGACGGCGTACGCTACGGCTTGCGCGAGCCCGGCTCCGACGTGATCTCCATGTATGAGAATACGCGGGAGGCTGGCTTCGGCGCCGAGGTCAAACGGCGCGTTCTGATCGGCACCTATGTGCTGTCGGCGGGCTATTACGACGCTTACTATCTCAAGGCGCAGAAGGTGCGGACCCTGATCAAGCGCGATTTCGATCAAGCCTTCGAGGGCGTCGATGCGATCCTGACGCCGACCACGCCGGGGCCGGCCTTTGCACTCGGCGAGAAATCCGGAGACCCGCTGGAAATGTATTTGAACGACATTTTCACGGTGACGGTGAACATGGCCGGGCTACCCGGCATGTCGGTGCCGGCGGGGCTGTCGTCGGAAGGCACGCCGCTCGGGCTTCAGCTCATCGGCCGGGCCTTCGACGAGGAGACGTTGTTCCGCGCAGGCCAAGTGATCGAGGAGGCGGCCGGTCTTTCGCCGAAGCCCGCCGACTGGTGGAGCAAGGGGGTATAATGGCGACCCGCGAAGCCGAGAAGTGCGAGAGCATGGACGAGGTGCGTGTCGAGATCGACCGCATAGACCAGGCGATGGTGGATCTCATCTGCGAGCGCTTCGCCTATGTGGACCGAGCCTGGCAGCTCAAGAACGCGCCGGCGGATGCCCGCGTGCCGTGGCGTATCCAGCAGGTGATCGACAAGGTGAAAGCGCGGGCGGCCGAAAACAATCTGCCGCCGGAACTGGTCGAGGCGCTGTGGCGTCAAATGATCGGCTGGTTCATCCAATATGAGGAAGAGCGGCTCCGCAAGTCGGGGTCAAAGGAGTAGCGGCGGCGCCATGGACGCCAAGACGGAAAAATCGAACCTGATCGAAGGCGACACCGGCCCTTGGGAGGTGATCATCGGCATGGAAGTCCATGCCCAGGTCAGCTCGGAAGCCAAGCTGTTCTCCGGCGCCTCCACGGCGTTCGGCGGGGACCCCAATTCGCATGTCAGCCTGGTCGACGCTGCGATGCCCGGCATGCTGCCGGTGATCAATGGGGGTTGCGTCGAAAAGGCCATCCGCACCGGGCTTGGTCTCAAGGCGCAGATCAATCTCTATTCCATCTTCGACCGGAAGAATTATTTCTATCCGGACCTGCCCCAGGGCTATCAGATCTCTCAGTACAAGAACCCGATCGTGGGCGAGGGGGAGGTCATCGTCGATCTCTTGAGCGGCGAGCGCGTCATCGTCGGCATCGAGCGGCTGCATCTGGAGCAGGACGCAGGGAAAAGCCTGCACGACCAGCACCCGCAGAACTCCTATGTGGATCTCAACCGCTCCGGCGTGGCGCTGATGGAGATCGTGTCCAAGCCCGATCTACGCTCGTCCGAGCAGGCCAAGGCCTACGTGTCGAAGCTCCGCACCATCCTGCGTTATCTCGGGACCTGCGACGGCAATATGGAGGAGGGCAGTTTGCGCGCCGACGTGAATGTGTCGGTGCGGCGTCCGGGCGAAGACTTGGGTACGCGCTGCGAGATCAAGAACGTCAATTCGATCCGCTTCATCGGCCAGGCCATCGAGTACGAGGCACGCCGGCAGATCGAGATTATCGAGGACGGCGGCGAGATCACTCAAGAGACGCGGCTGTTCGATGCGAAGAACGGCGAGACGCGATCGATGCGCTCCAAGGAAGAGGCGCATGACTATCGCTATTTCCCGGATCCGGACTTGCTACCGCTCGAACTGACCCAAGACTTTGTCGATGACATCGCCGCGAGCCTCTCCGAGCTCCCTGACGAAAAGCGCGCGCGCTTCATCGCCGATTACGGATTGACGCCGTACGACGCCGACGTGCTGGTCGCGGAACGTGAGAGTGTGGATTATTTCGAAGCGGTGGCTGCGGGCCGTGACGCCAAGCAAGCCGCGAACTGGGTGATCAACGAGTTGTTCGGCCGTCTCAACAAGGAAG
Source organism: uncultured Alphaproteobacteria bacterium (assembly GCA_963825655.1). Lineage (GTDB taxonomy): Bacteria > Pseudomonadota > Alphaproteobacteria > Rhizobiales > Methyloligellaceae > Methyloceanibacter. The sequence continues at coordinate 570,862 of CAWGTS010000003.1, read as the reverse complement.
GCCAGACCATCCTCGACAGCCCGATCTCGGCGGCGCAGCTGGGCGGCATCCTCGATCTCATCACGGAAGGCACCATCTCCGGCAAGATCGCCAAGGACGTGTTCGACATCGTTTGGACCGAAGGCGGGGAGCCCGCCGAGATCGTCGAGGCGCGCGGTCTGAAGCAGGTCACCGATATGGGCGCCATCGAGACCGCGGTCGACGAGGTCATCGCCGCGAACCCGGACAAGGTCGAGCAGGCCAAGGCCAAGCCCGCGCTGATCGGCTGGTTCGTGGGACAGGTGATGAAGGCGACCCAAGGCAAGGCCAGCCCGCAGGCCGTCAACGAACTGCTCAAGTCCAAGCTCGGCATCGAATAGAGCGCCTTGCGAGCGGCATCCACCACATGACCCACGCCATTCGCGTTCATGAGTACGGCGACCCCGAGGTTCTGACCTGGGAAGAGGTCAAGGTCGGCGATCCCGGTCCTGGACAGATCCGTATCAAGCAGACGGCCGTCGGCCTCAACTTCATCGACGTTTATGGCCGGACCGGACTCTACCCGCAGGATGAGCTCCCCTTCATCCCCGGCATGGAAGGGGCGGGCGTTGTCACGGCTGTGGGCGATGGCGTGCGCGATCTGAAAGTCGGTCGCCGCGTGGCCTATGCCGGCCCGATCGGGGCCTACGCGCAAGAGCGGCTGATCGCGGCCGACCGCGTGGTGCGCATTCCCGAGAGCGTGGACGACGAGACGGCGGCGGCCATCATGCTCAAAGGCATGACCGCGCAATATCTCCTGCGGCGCACCTACAAGGTCGGTCCGGAAACCACGCTTCTGTTCCATGCGGCGGCCGGCGGAGTCGGCATGATCGCCTGCCAATGGGCGGCGGCGCTCGGTGCCACGGTGATCGGCACGGTGGGCTCGGCGGGCAAGGCGCTGATCGCCCGCTCCCACGGCTGCACCCATGTCATCAATTATCGCGAGGAGGACGTGGTCGCCAAGGTGAAGGACTACACCAAGGGCGAGGGCGTCGACGTGGTCTACGATTCGATCGGCAAGGATACGTTCCCGGCGTCGCTCGGCTGCCTGAAGCGGCGCGGCATGTGGGTGAGCTTCGGTCAGGCGTCGGGGCCGGTTCCGGAGTTCCGGATCAACCTCCTGGCGCAGAAGGGCTCGCTATTCGCCACGCGGCCGGCGCTCGGCGACTATATCGCCACGCGAAAAGAGCTCGTCTCCACCGCCAATGATCTGTTCGGCGTCGTCGCCAAGGGCAAGGTGAGGATCGCGGTCAACCAGACCTATCCGCTTCAAGACGCCGAGCGCGCGCATCGCGAGCTGGAAGGCCGGCTGACCACGGGATCGACGCTGCTCATCCCGTAGAACGCGAAATCTTTTTCTGCGCCCAAGTTTTGGCGTGGTTATCGGCGTGTGACCGCGAATGGTCAAAGAAGTCTTGCAAAACGCCGATCTTAATCTTTGGGCCGCGCACACGCGTGTAATGTAAACCAAAGTTACCGCAGATTTTATCTTCCTTGCTTTCGCATTCACCACGCCTCTTCAGACGTTGTTGAAAGTGCTTCGCCATCATCTCCCGTACTGAAGTTGAACAACACTCGATGAGCCTTGCGGGGGAAATGCAAGGCTCCAAGGCGAGTGACAAGGGGGACGTAAAATGGCTCGACTGGATATCTCGACGGGGCTGAGTGGCTACATGGAGCTCGCGGCGCAAACAGGGGCGCCCGATGCTCTCTTCGAACTGGGCATGCTGTACGCCACCGGCCGCGACGTGGATGCGGATCTCGTGTCGGCGCATAAGTGGTTCAATCTCGCCGCCGCGCGGGGCAACGAGTTGGCTCTGACCTATCGCGTCGAGCTTGCCCGGGAGATGACGGCGGATCAGGTCGCCGAGGCCCAGAAGGCCGCGCGCGAGTGGCTTCAGACCCACTAGGGTCTGAGACCCGCCAGTGTTTCAAACTTCAATTTTGCCAAGGGGAGGGGTGCTGGACTGATGTCCAGCGCTCCAACTCACTCGCTTCCGCTGCAATCGCGGAACAGTGAGAGCATGCAGTCATAGCCTCTGCGCGCGAGGCTCTTGCGCGTGGGTTGCGCCGGTGTTGGCGGAGACGCGGCCGCTTGCCTTGCAGCGGGTGGGGCCGGCGCGGCCTGGGGCGCGGGTTCACTGCCGGTCGATCCGATGCCGATCGCCGAGCCGGCATTGCGCAAGCCTTTGCGCGAGGCATCGACCGCGCGGCCGCCCAGTTCGAACAAGGATTTCGGCTCGGCGCCTTTCGGCTCCTCGAAAGTCTGCTGGTTGCGTTCGACCTTGCGATTGAGCTCGCGGAGCCGCGGGTCGGAGGTCAGCTCGTCGGGCAGGCTCGGCCCGTCATAGGTATACACCTTCACGAGGCCCACACACTCCGCGGTCGCCTTCTGCGCCGAGCAGGAGGCGTGATTGCCCTCCTTGGCGGTGCGGATCACGCAGTAGAGCTTCAGCGCATCGTTGGGCTTTGCCCCCGCGCCGGTGATCCGGCAGCGATAGGTTTCGTCCGGGCCCGTGCAGGTGACGCAATAGTCGGCGGCTTCGGCGGCGGAGACAAGCAGGCCCAGCGCGGCAGCGCCTAGCGCCGCGGACCAAAGCATTCCCGAATGGAAGTGCCGACCCAAAACGTTTGCCTTCCCCTTGGCGTTTCCCCCGAGCCTATCACATTGAAGGGAGGGACAATACCGGCCCCAAGAGGCGGAATTGGGTCAGGCGTGTTGACCGTCTACCAGCGGATCAGTAAGGCTTTGCGCCGAGTGGAGACGTGGCCGAGAGGCTGAAGGCGGCGGTTTGCTAAACCGTTATACGGTATAAAGCCGTATCGGGGGTTCGAATCCCCCCGTCTCCGCCATTTATCATTGATTTTATGGGGGTATTTCAAATTTCTGTAGATTGAGCCCCGATCTGACACCGTCAATGACCTCGGAGGTCATGCCCTTCATAGCGCCGGTGTAAACGCCGTTTATTGTTTGCCCACCGCTGACACGGCAAAGCCGAGAAATGCCCGTTACATCGCAAATCTGCGGGTCTGATGCGTCGTATGCTCTAAGATGGCGCTGAAGGGGCAGGTCCGACGCCACGGGGGGACATGGCCAAAAGATCCTACACTTCAAAGCAAATGGGAGACGCCGGCGAAATGTTGGTGGCCGCCGAACTCACCCTGCATGGCATCCCAGCTTTGACCGTTCCTGACAACTGGCCTGGTTATGATGTCATTGCGGAGTGTCCGAAGAGGGGGACACAGCGCATCTCGGTGAAAACACGAACGTTTGCGAGGAGCGGGAGCTTCGTTGGTTATAGCAACAACGATGTATTCGATTGGCTTGCGATTGTGATTTTGCCGGGTGAAGGCTGCCCGACCCGCCGAATATTTATCATTCCTGGTGGCGTGGCGTTGGCGCGCTCCTATGAGGCAAAGAACGCGGGTTCTTTGTCCATAAGCTTTTAGCTTGGCCGATCCGCCCTCTGACCTCGCCGGCGCCTTCAGGCGGCCATGGCATGGCGGACTTCGAAGACAATTTCAGGCTACGGCCAAGGCCACGCGCAAAGCAAAAAGCATTCATTAGGCAATGCTGAAAACGGCACGACATGCACTCACCAAAGAGGAGCTAACCGAGCTCCCGATCCTATTGCGCCAGGTCTTCGACTTCATTTCTCAGCTAAAGGCTCAAAATCCAGCAGCTGCTCCCATCCAATATCCAAAGCTGCCGAGCATCTTTTCAGAGTCGCTCGTGCTGCATTGTGGTCCCGCCATTTTTCCGAATGCACAGAACCTACGGCGCGGCGGAGCGGTCGCTGATATCTTGTTTGAAGTAGGTCAGCTCACCAAAAAGGTGGAGGTTAAGGCGACTGGGCAACAGGCGTTTCAGTATTTCGGGAAGAAAGACATCGACGCCGATTTTTTGGTTTGGCTCGCATTTGGGGAATTCTTCCGCAGCCAAGCTGAGAGCCACGTAAAGATTTATGTCCTTGCGAAGCCAGGAGAGGTCTTACCAAATCCCACTAAAATCAGCCTTGCGACGTTCGAGCGACAAGCTGCTGGGAAGCTCGTTCGTTACAAAGGAAGCTTGCGCGATATCATCGAGGGCCGCATCCAACGCGGAGACTGACTATGAAGGCTATAGATCGTAACTTTACGAAAATCATTAATGGCACCACTCAATTTATAATTCCGGTATTCCAACGCGACTACAGCTGGACAGAAGCAAACTGTGATCAGTTATGGCGAGATATAATGAAGGTGGCAGCGGCCCCATCTGATCGAGGCCACTTCCTCGGCCCGGTTGTCTATATACCTACTGGGGCCTCTACGGCTGGCTTCACACAATGGATGCTGATAGATGGTCAGCAGCGTGTGACGACTTTGATACTGTTGTTGACAGCTTTACGAGATCACATCACTGAAACAGGTTGGGAAGGATCAGAAGACGGACCAACGGGAAGGCGCGTAGAATCAGACTTCCTAAAAAACCTCCAGGAGCGCGGCAGCCGTCAGCATAAGTTGGTACTACGACGGCACGACCAAGCAACGTTGCGAGCACTGCTAGATAGCACTGAACTTCCAGATCCGCCATCGGATCGCATCCGCGACAACTACGACTTTTTTCGAGAGCGACTTCGCGCAGCAGATCCCGAAGTTGTCTATCGTGGCATTGGTCGATTAGTGGTGGTGGATGTCACAGGCAACTCGAAGATCAATTGAAGCGGGCTGTAGCAGATTTCCTAGAAGCTGCAGCTAACGAACTAGGCATTCAGGCCGAAGCTCGAACGGAAGTGCGCGAGATCGTTGGACGGCCAGACGTTGGCATCCTGATTGGCGGTCTTCTTTGTGGGCATTTGGAAACCAAAGCTCCCGGACATACGGTAAATCCCCGCCAATTTCGGGGACATGACCGGACGCAATGGCAGAAGTTCCAACGGCTTCCCAACCTCATCTACACAAACGGACACGAATGGCGGCTTTACCGCGAAGGAGATGCGGTGGGAGAGGTAATTAGGCTGGATGGTGATCCAGCGGAAGTGGGGGCCGACGCGGTTTCAGAGCAAAACGCGCAAGACCTCGCGCAGCTGCTGCTGGCGTACTATCGATGGAAGCCGATCGTACCGAACGATCCGCCTGGGCTCGCTCGATTCCTTGCCCCTCTCACGCGCCTGTTGCGAGACGATGTGCACGAGGCATTGGTTCGAAACGCGGAAACCTTGATTGGCCTACGTGACGAGCTGCGGGCCTTTCTGATGCCCGAGCTCACTGACGACCAATTTGCGGATGCTTATGCCCAGACATTGACCTACGCGATGCTTCTCGCGCGCTTGGATGGCGCAGAAGACCTTTCCCCGCGCGCCGCTGCGAGGACACTTCGTGCGCGGAATACCTTGCTCGAGCGCCTTCTTGAGATTCTCGGGCAAGAAGAAGCCTATGACGATGTTCGTTTAGGGCTCGAAGTTTTACAGCGCGCAATTGGGGCCATTGATGCGGCCAGCCTGCGCCGTCCAGGCAGAGACTTGTGGCTATATTTCTATGAGAATTTTCTTCATGCCTACGATCCGGATCTGGCTCGGGACTATGGCGTCTACTACACCCCAGCACAGATCGTTCACTGTCAGGTCAGACTGGTTTCCCAATTGCTCCGGGAGAGATTCCAACGCCGATTTTCATTTGCGGATGAAGATGTGATTACGCTCGATCCTGGAGCGGGCACCGGAACCTACCTCGTAGAAACAAGTCGCTCAATAATTTGGGTCCTCAGAAAGGCACGTAACTACTGAGGTGACGTTGGAGAGCCACCGCTCATGAAAGTTCGCAGCTCTGCCGCTGTGACCTTTCCGTCTTCGTTGGCATCAACCGCTTTGAAGATCTTGGCATGAGCCGTCTGAAATTCCTCAAGCGAGAGACCACCGTCACCGTCGGCATCCATGAGGGCGAACATGACCCGCATGCACATGCCGCGGCCCATCATGCCACTGCCCATCATGCCGTCGCTCATCTTGTCGCCACACATCATGCCGCGGCCCATCATGCCGCCGCCCATCATGCCGCTTTTGTGCCCCATCATGTCTTCACCGGTCATCTTGGCCGTGGGCGCTTCTTGCTCTTGTGCACTGGTCGGCGCGTTCGCTTCTTGAGCATCAGCGACGTTGCTCACGAAGAGGAGGGCGCATCCGATCAGGATCAGCTTTGCCTTCATTTTGCGTCTCCTTCCGTCCCCTACCCCGTTACTTTAACCCGGGCAGTGAAAAAAGGTTCACCTACCGACCTCATTTGTGAGACCGCGGCATCTGGGAGCGCAAAGGCGAGCCGTCCTACGGAGACAAGCACACTACGCTGAGCGGCGGTCTAGTGAACACGCCGTTAGGATCGCTAGAGATTTGCTGCACCGCGAGACAGGGGGCTGGCTTTTTTGGAGGGCGAGGCGCAAATTATTCCATCACCGACACATTATAACAACAGGCGCCGCGGTGACAGAGAGCGTTTCCAGGCTCCCGCCTGAGCCCAGGGAGAGTAGCGATGTTCTCCAAAGTGTTTGGTCCCCCCGAACTACAGATCGTTGAGCACGCCTATAAGCTTGCACGTGAAAAGCTTGCGCTTAAACCTTTTCCCGACGAAGCAGCACGCGAAAGGCGCGAACAGGCGCTTCGTGAAACACTTTTTATGTTAGCGCGCACTGGTGACACCGCGGAGACGTTGTGTGGAAAGGCCCTCGAAGAGGTACCTCAATCTTGGATGGTCTCGCCCCGAAAATCAAACTCGCGGCGCGGTCGCCACAATGGAGCCTAAACCCCGTTCGGTAAGAGATGCGCTTGGCAATTTCTCGATATGCTCGGGCGGGGTTTGAGTCCTCATCCTCCTGGCAAGTCGAGCAGATACCTGGTGGCTTCAAGGTTCTGGACGCCAACGGTCAGGCCCTTGTCTACGTCTACGCAAGAGAGACACAGCAGCAAGTGGAAGCGGCGAAAGCGCTGACCTTCGATGAGGCGCGGCGCTTTGCTGTGAATGTTGCTAAGCTGCCGGAGTTGCTAGGCCGAAGGGAGGACGTCTAATGACACTGAAATTTGTGACGAATACCCATGTCACGATTTAATCTTCTGATGATGGTGGCTGGGGCCGTCGCGGCACTCATAGGCGTTGCCTTGATTGCTAATTCTATGGGTGGCTTTGGAGAGCGCGAGGGTGACCCGCCGGGCTATGGCGTTGGTCCAACCGAAACAACCCCTCAGTCGACGCAACCCTAGGCGAACATCGCTGGCGCGCTGTCCTTCGATGAGGCGCGGCGCTTTGCTGTGAACGTGGCGAACCTGCCCGGTGAGGAGAGTTACTCATTTTAACGCGGAGAGGATGTCGAGTTTTGCCCTTCAGCGCCTACCCTAGTTTCGCAGACCCAGCATAACTATATTGTTTTGGTACGGGGGGTCCCATTAGCCATGAGGCCCCAAAATGGCGACGACAGAAACTCAGCAATATCGCGGATACAATATCGTGCCAATGCGCCAGTGGGAAAGATGGTGTCCAGAGGCGTATCCCACCCGATCTGATCTACCTTTCATTGCGCAACCTACTCTCGACACTTTGGCACCTAGGAAGCAATCCGCGGTGGCCGCAGCCAAGCGGGGCATCGACCGCCTTCTGGCTTCTGTGGATCGATCTTCTTGCGAGTGAGAGGCGTTTCATGACAGAGGAACAAGCCGCCCGCTCCATCTGCGCTATCCTAGCAAAGCGTGGGGGACGAGTAGTGCCTTTCACCATGATCACCGATGAACTTCGGGATGTCTTCGAAAGAAGCAACGGGACCGCACACGGCTTCGATAGCGGTCTCCGGTTTGCAGAAGACCGACGGTTGATAACGCGTCACGATAGACAGGTGTGGCTTGCCTAAGCTCGGCCCGACGCGACCCTCGATGACCTCGGCGCATTGCTGTGAATGTTGCTAAGTTACCCGAGTGTCGGGGGCGACAGATTGAGCATCGCCTGGAACCGCGACACGAGTGACGAGTTTTGCAGACCCGACCCCATGTCACAGTAAGGGAGAGTTCATATGAAAACCCTCGTATTGACCCTTGTCGTGGCGCTCGCAGTAGCCTTCACCGGGCCAGCGTTTGCCGGTGACCTGACGAAGGCAACCACCAAAGCGGAATGCAAGGAAATGGGCGGCAAGTGGAAGATTGCCACTAAGACGTGCGTCGAGAGGAAGCGAAAGAGCACCGGCTATTAGTTCGCAAGCCCTACAACGACGTGAGCATGGCCCGTCCGACTTCGGTCGGCGGGCCTTTTTGCGATTGGTCCCCAATTTTGGCGCATGACGCCAGGCTGCTATGCTTGGCGTTGGGAGGGCTGCTCCCATGAACAGCGGCGGAGTCGAATGGGCGCGTCGCTAAAAGTGAAAAGCAGCTTCCACCGCCTAGGGCTCGTACTCATAGTCCTCGCACTCACAGCGTGTGATAACTGACGAACGCTATGATGCAGGATACGACGACGGATACGCAGTCGGTTACAATACGGCGTGTGAGATTAGAGCGACGCTGGTTGAGGGGGCCTTTGGGAATTCTCACTATGCACGAGGTTATGCGGATGGTCAGACTGCGGGAGTAATCGCATGCAATGAAGATCGTAAGGCCGGGCGCATCGATTAATGGCTACTAGTACGAAGGGCTTTTCGTCGAAAAAGCAGGGTCGCAGGGTCTCATGCGAACATCTCCAGTTCGGCGAATTGTAACTTACCCTCGCCACTTAATCTTTGGCTCAGCGCAGATGTCGCGCCCATAATGTATTTCGATCTCATGCAGATAAAGTCTGCCCCCGCCTCCAAATCCCTCTCCAGATATTCTGGGTTCCCCGGACGAAATGACTCCGGGTACATCAGCTGCATTATTTCATTGTCGATTTTGCTGCCGTCATCGCAGGCTGTGGTCATTGATGAAATGGCGGTTACCATCGCCACGCTGGCGAGTAAATTCGCTGCCCTCATTGGAACCTCCTTCTGTCGGGGCTTCGACGAACGCTAGTAGCCCCCTTCTGACCGAGAAGTCCGAGTCCGGCTAATAATCTGGCAGCGGATGGTCGCGGCAATCAAATGGACCGCGTGTTCCATCGCGGCGGCTCCGAATATTCTGATTATAGAAACGTCCCACAGAACTAGCAGTGATTAGAGCGTTCACCGTACCAGCATCAATCTCACAGTACGGATACCAAGTGCCCTGCAAATTGATGGCCATGAATGACTTGGGGGCGTCGTAGCAGATGCGTCGGACGAAGCTGCTTTGAGGTGTGTCAGTGCAGACGAAAGACGAGAGATTAAGCGGGCACGGCCCGTAATTGACGCACACATTCTCTGCCGAAGGCGCCCTAGCCAACGCCGGAGATGTGATTAAGAATCCGACTAGGCAAGCAATCGTCTTAATCATCTGACCCAAAGCTCAGATATTCAGCCATCAGGCCGAATTGTTGACCACCGGTCCTATGGATGCAACCGTCGACTGAGTAGGCCTACGGCCATAGGGAGTGTCGAGAGGAGTGCGAATATGAAGAGAATCATCTTTGCATTAAGTCTCGTTGTCGTTCTTGGTCCCACATTGGCTCAAGCGCATGGCGGCGGATGTCGTAAAAGTTCGCCAACTGGAATGTGCTGCCATATGGATAAGAGCGTCGGTCGCGTGCACTGCCATTAGGCAACGATCCAAAAGTTTCCACCTTCGACTAAGCGAGGCGCATGCTGTGAATGTTGCTAAGCTGCCGGGATTGTTGGATGCGTCCTATTCGGGAGGTTGTCATGGCTAGCAATCTAATCCTCGCTGTACTCGCTCAGGTTATTGCCGTGATTCTTCTTTTGGGCTGCAACGGGGAGGACGACCATGCCGTTGCCCAAGGCAACGACCTCAGTGAGACCGATGTCGAGAACTTCTTTCGCCAGCACACAATCGAAGGAAGCAATGCCGTTGCCATGAAGAAGCGTTCCCTCGGTACCGTCACGTACTTTGCAACGGTTCACGGTTACCCCAACAATCTCGCTGTGTGCGAGGAGGTCCTTGCGCCTTACAACAAGGATGCTTTGCGCTCTGCTATTTCGGGAGAGTATTTTTGCGAGGTGCTCCGTTGACGGCAGGTGCACGGCGCATTGCTGTGAATGTTGCTAGGCTGCCGGGGCTGTTGGGGAGCCAAATGACATAAACAATTTTATCTTACTGTGCTGCCTGCTCTGCATCCCTCTTATTTTGTGGAGGTGTCTCATGCCCAAGCTTTTGAAAATTATTTTTTGCTCTATGGTCATTGCTGCTGTCCCACAGTACGCCTCAGCCGAAGAAGAGGAAACAACATGCGTGACCATCGAGCACGGCAAAAATAAAGGACTGACTTACTGCGACATCGGTAGTTTCGATGAGTTGGTAGCCGACTGTGCCAACAGCAGCGACCCCGGAGCCTGTTGCGCCGTCTCGGGAGACCAGGCGCCTTGTGACCACGTAGCAAGCACTGCCGCCGGGATAATTACGGTGCCCGCGCTGCTCAAGCAAATATTCGAGGATGGGAAGGTGATCTCTTTGTTCACACGGCACGCCTTAGATAAGGACAAAGATTACGAGCAAAAGTAGCCGGTTGTCGCCACCCCAAGCTTTGAGCGCCGCTTGTGCCATCGCTAGCGCGCTAACCTTAGATGAGGCGCGGCGCATAGCTTTGAATGTTGCTAGGCTGCTGCGGGGGAGCCAAGAGGGAGGCTCCCGATGACTGACGATGGTGACGGCTTTAGCAGCTCATTCACTCGGACTTGAGTGATATTTGTATATGTGCTTCCCGGCGCCCTTTGCAGATCCGTCGCCACGCCCGCCCGTATGACCCATAATTGCGCTGCTTGTTATCGCGGCGCCCTTGTTCGAGCCACGATGAGCCTCCTCATTTGGGGCCGAGGTCTTTGCCTGTGAGGAAGGTTTCTTCCCACCGCTTTGGGTCGATTGGTAGTACTTATGGGCTGGTCCGTACCACTGGGAGCAGAACTCGTCAGCTGTGGCCGGCGTAAGGAACCAAGCGATTGCGACAGCGGAAGCCGGAAGTATTCGGTAAACAAGGTCGCAGGCCATGGCGACCTCCTTTCGGGTAAGGCTCTTACCCTATTCTATCACAGCGCCGGACATATGCACTCCTACTAACCCTGAGCCACTTGGAAATTGTGTACGGGTAGGGTAGGGAAGGTGCCAAGCAGATAGGTACTGACCACCATCTGCCGGAGTAACTACGGGCGGGCAGAAGATAGGGGTCCCTTAGCAGCCCCGTCTTCTCTCAATCGTTCCGATGCGAGAGATGCATCATGTCATGCAGCGCACAAAGGTTCTCTTCAGATAGCCTCTTCTTAGTGCCGTCAGGCGCCCACCAGATGTTGCAGGTTAGGCACCCCTTCAGGTGCTCGCCGTAATGGTCTATGGCCATCAGAGGGCGCTTACACTCGTGGCAGTACGGGCTACTAGACGTGTCTTCTTCCGTCATGAGCCGAGACCTCATTGCCTATGCTCGTCGAGACACACATGTTACCTGACAGTTACCTGACAGCTCGCGGTCCGCTTTGTACCGCATGCGTATCAGGCACTTAGCTACAAGCATGCACTGACTACAAGACAGCGAACATTCCTCTAGGGCATGTAAATTACGACCAGGCTCGGCTAGGTCGGCGTTTCGGCAATCCCTGGGGGCATTGATCCTACTAATTCCAGAGGGTCGAGGGACACACGCTTTCTGCCTTAACATCAAGGATTAAACCTAGCTGACTGGTCGCTCGCTTCGAGCCCCGTCAGATGACATTTGAAGCTCAATCGGGACGAGTGCCAATCAGGTCTGCTTTTGGGGGTAAAGCGGACCTCCACGACGATAAGAGGGCGCATCAAAACGTTAGCCGGGTTCAACTCAGCAGAGCGAAAAGGTCTCCATGTTTCAAGCTGCAGTGCGGACGCCGCTCCTTATGTAAGACGATAAGGGACCTTAAACTATGATTCCCCGTGGACACCTCGCGGCTTGTTACCCTGTACGTAAGTCTACTTGGACCGCCTTTACGCATGTTGGCTTTGAGCAGCAAAGCAGTCATCACAAATTTGCTTGGAGTTATATATTCTCAGACTACCGGAGTTCTGATGCCGAATAGTGGAATGCACGAGCCGTGAGCCAAGAGGGGATGTCGTATGAGCGCTGAAAAGGCGAGCGGCGACGCAGATGTGATCCTCGTCGGCGGAGGGCTATCCGGCTGCCTGATTGTGTTGTTGCTTGCCGAGTACCAACCGGGCAAGCGGGTCGTTATCGTTGAGGCCGGAGACCGCATTTGCGGCAACCACACTTGGTCCTTCCACCAAACCGACGTTTCGAAGCAAGACTTTCGGCACGTCGAGCCGTTAATCGGTCATGTCTGGCCAGGTCAGAGAGTGATTTTTCCGTCTTTTGAGCGGACGCTGTCCACCCGCTACGCCTCGATTGCATCCAAAACGCTGCGTGAGGCCGTCTATGCGCTTCAAGGCCTCGATATCCGCGAGAAGACGCCGGTTGCTAGCCTGCACCCCTCCAAGGTCGTTCTGACGAACGGCAAAACGCTTTGGGCTCCATGCGTGATTGATGCCCGTGGTTTCGAGCCGCACGCTGCCATAAAGCTCGGTTATCAGAAGTTCCTTGGTCAGGAAGTCGAACTCGCCCAAGCGCATAGCGAGACGTTGCCGACGATCATGGATGCGCGCGTCGCGCAACGCGATGGCTACCGGTTTGTCTACGTGCTCCCCCTGTCGCCCTCACACTTGCTGATTGAGGACACGCGCTACAGCGATGGAGGCGACTTGGACGACTCTGAGTTTCGGGATGCGATACAAGCCTATGCTGCGAAGCAGGGTTGGGTGGTTCGCAAAGTCCTCCGCGAGGAGCATGGCGTACTACCGGTGACACTTGCCGTAGACGTAGACCTCTTCTGGCAAGAGCGCATAACCGGTGCGGCACCTGTCGGGCTACGGGCAGGGCTTTTTCAACCCACAACCGGCTACAGCCTGCCCGAAGCAGTGCGGGTTGCGAACATAATTGCAAATGACTGCCATCCGCTAACGACTCAGACTGTCTTGAGCGCTGTATACGCCCATGCCAGGAAACGCGCCCGGACTCAGGGTTTTTACCGCTTGTTGAACCGCATGCTATTTCAGGCCACAGAACCGGAAGAGCGCTATCTGGTCTTGCAGCGGTTCTATCGCCTGCCGCAGGGCCTAATCGAGCGGTTTTATGCGGGCAACCTGACGACGGGAGACAAGCTGCGCATTCTCGTGGGCAAGCCGCCGGTACCGATCCGAAAGGCACTGGCGTGCGTATCTGAAGCGCGAGCAATTGAGGAAAGTTAGCCCAACATGCAGACATCCTCAATTGAATCCACAACGAAAGAAGCTGTCGTCATTGGAGCCGGGTTTGGCGGCCTTGCGCTTGCCATCCGCCTGCAAAGCGCCGGTATCCAATGCACACTTCTTGAGAAGCGCGACAAGCCTGGCGGACGCGCCTACGTCTATGAGGAAGACGGCTTTATTTTCGATGCCGGGCCGACGGTCATTACGGATCCTGCCTCGCTGCGTGAGTTGTGGGTGCTTTCAGGGCGTGACATGGACGACTACGTCACGTTGCTGCCGATCACGCCGTTTTATCAACTTTGCTGGGAGGACGGATACCGCTTCAATTACGTGAACGATCAGGAGGCACTCGACCGACAAATTCGGGACAAGTCGCCGGAGGATGTCGAGGGCTACAGACGTTTTTTGGAGTACTCCAAGGACCTGTATCGCGAAGGCTACGAGAAATTGGGAGCGGTGCCGTTCCAAACTATATGGAGTATGGTCAAGGCCGCTCCGAAACTCGCACGTTTGCAAAGCCAGCGCAGTGTGTACTCCAAGGTTGCCAGTTACATCACGGACGAGCACTTGCGGCAGGCTTTCTCGTTCCATTCCTTGTTGGTGGGCGGGAACCCGTTTCAGGCGTCATCCATCTACGCGCTAATCCATGCCCTAGAACGCAAGGGCGGCGTGTGGTTCGCAAAGGGTGGCACGGGCGCACTCGTGCGCGGCATGGCGACGTTGTTCGAGGACCTTGGTGGTACTCTCAGAACAGAAGCGCCGGTAGATCAGATCACAACCGAGGCCGGCAAAGTCACAGGCGTTGTAAGCCGAGGCAAGCGCATACACGCTGATATGGTGGCTAGCAACGCCGATGTCGTGCACACGTATGGTGACCTGCTGCGCGACGATCCGCGTGGGAAGCATGTCGAAGCGCTCCGGAAGAAGCGGTTTTCGATGTCTCTGTTTGTCATTTATTTCGGCCTCAAGGGGCTGCGGCCCGATCTGAAGCACCACATGGTGCTATTCGGCCCGCGCTACCGCGAGCTGATCAACGAGATATTCAGTGCCAATGCGTTGGCCGAGGACTTCTCGCTTTATCTGCACTGTCCTTCGGTCACCGATGAGACTCTCGCACCGCCGGGCCATAGCGCGTATTATGTTCTTTCGCCTGTGCCACATCTTGGCACCGCCGATATCGACTGGGCCGAGGAAGGGCCGCGATACCGTGATCGGATTCTCGATTATCTCGATGCGCGTTACATCCCGGGGCTGAAGAAGGATCTCGTCTGCAGCCGCATTTTCACGCCCTTCGATTTTCGCGATGAGCTCAACGCCCATTTGGGGTCCGCGTTTTCGGTCGAACCGATCCTTACTCAGAGTGCCTGGTTCAGACCGCACAATCGTGACGACAAGATTCCGAATCTCTACATCGTCGGTGCTGGCACGCATCCCGGAGCCGGCGTTCCTGGCGTCGTCAGCTCGGCCAAGGCAACCGCGCGGCTGATGCTCGGAGACGCCGGACAAGTTGAGGCCGCGAGATCATGACGGCTGCCGCTCAGCATGAGGCCCGGAGAGATTTGGTGCAGTTGAGCGAAGAGTCAATTGTACGGGGATCAAAGAGTTTCGCTGCCGCGGCCCGCCTGTTCGCACCCGACACACGCAAGGACGCGGTGATGCTCTATGCCTGGTGCCGCCATGCCGACGATCTGATCGATGGGCAGACCTTGGGCCACGACCAGCAGGTGGATTATCGCGACGGTCAGCGCGATCGCCTGCGGGCGTTGCGTGAGGCGACCGAGGCCACGCTCGATGGAGCCTATGCGAAGGACAAGGTTTTCGAGGCGCTGTATCGAGTAGTGGAGAAGCACCAAATACCTCGCCGCCATCCACTTGAACTTGTGCGGGGGTTCGAGATGGATGCCGAGGGTCGCGTTTACGACACGCTCGATGACACGCTCGACTACTGCTACCACGTAGCTGGCGTCGTGGGCGTCATGATGTCCATGATCATGGATGCCCGGGACGAGACTGTGCTGGATCGGGCAAGTGATCTTGGCATTGCTTTCCAGCTCACCAACATTGCGCGCGACATTATCGACGACGCGCGTGTCGGCCGAATTTATCTGCCGGCCCAATGGCTGAACGAGGCGGGTCTGTCCAGCATTAATCCTGACCAGCAAGACCATCAGGTCGTTTTACACGGTCTCGCTATGCGGCTTCTGGATCACGCCGAGCCGTACTACTTCTCTGCTTACAAGGGCATCGCAGCGCTTCCCTGGCGTTCAGCCTGGGCGATCGTCGCGGCACGGCGCGTCTATCGGGATATCGGCGAAAAACTGCGCAATGACGGTCCATCGGCGTGGGAAGGCCGTGTGGCGACGACAAAGGCGCGCAAGATATGGCTGTTGGTCCTGTCCCTAAAAGACGTTGCCATGACGAGATTTACCCGTGCCGATGATGCAGCGGGCCGGATTGGCTTGTATCAGCGACCGCTCTAGCGCGGAGCGCGTAGAGCTTCGTCCTCACTTTCATACATTGCGAGGTTCATATCCTGCCGATTGCGGGAGAGTTCAGCCTTCAGGCTGTCCACAGGGCGTGCCCATATGAAGCCGAAGGAGACGCAGCCGTCTTTACCTTTCACCGCATGATGCAGCCGGTGCGCCTGATAGAGACGTTTCAGGTACCCTCTCTTTGGCACATAGCGGAACGGCCAGCGCTGGTGCACCAGCCCGTCATGAGCGAGAAAATAGAGCATGCCGTAGATGGTGGTGCCGAGGGCAATCCAGAACAGTGGCATCCAGTGATAGGTGCCGATCCAGAACATCAGGATCGAGATGCCGGCAAACACGGCGACATAAAGATCGTTCTTCTCAAGCTTGTCGTGATGGGGCTCGTGATGGGACTTGTGCCAAACCCATCCCCACCCATGCATGATGTATTTGTGCGCCCACCAGGCGAAGAACTCCATGAACGCCACGGTCGCTACGATAATGAGGATGGGCACGAGCCAAGCACTCATTGCAGGCCTCCATTAGGGCCGCGTTCAAGCGTGTTCATCGCGTGGTCGTCCACAGTTGATATCGCGATAAATATAACATTATCCCAGTTTCAGCCGATGACGCGATAAGGCAAGTGCTGCCAAAAGCCCAACAATGCCGACCAGCGCTAATGGCCACATGGAAGGTAGCAGGGCCTGCAAATCGGCGTCACGCCAGAGTAGTCCCTGATAAGCCTCAATTGCCCAAGCGTTTGGTGTGTACCAGCCTATGTCCTGAAGCCAGGGCGGCATCATGAAGCGGGGCACCATCGAACCACCCACCGCGGAGATGATGAGGACCAGAAAACCCGAGATTGTGTTCGCCTGCTGTTTCGTTGCACAGGCTGCCGCCACGGAGAGCCCTAGGCCCGACGCAGCAGCCGCAGCGAGGACTGTGGTCAACAGCCAAAGACCGAAATGTCCCGGGAAACTCACGCTGTAGATGAGCCACGCTAGTAGGAAGATCAGTCCGACCTGAAACATGCCTTGAAGCGTCAAAAACAGAAACTTGGCGATCACCACCACGTCGACGCCAGCGGAGCCGACAGCGAGCCGGTCCACGATACCGGAGTTGCGCTCCTCTATGAGCGTGGCCGCGCCTTGCATGGCCGAGAGCAGCAAAAACAGGATGGCAATAGCGCCAGCATAGTAGCTCACCGCGGAATTGCCGCCCCGTATGTCAAGTGTATCAATGGCAACGAGCGGGCCCTCGCTCGATTCTTCCTCGGCAGCCGCATTCTCCTTGCCTTGGTTCATGGCTTGAATGCTGGCGTCGAGGCGGACGCGCTGCGCACCCGTGAGTCCGCCACTGAGCGTCTCAATCGTTGGCACGAGGCGATGAAGCGTGACCCCAGGCATCTTACGGGCGATAAGCCGCTGGACATGGCCAGACAGGATGGGGCCTGCCATGGCGCGGCCAGCATCGGCGACAATCAAAATCGGGGCGGTGCCGGTATCCGATGTCAGGCTGCTCCGGATATAAAGTCCCACATCGACTTCGCCGAGCGCGACCGCCCGGCGCAGGCTATCCTCATCATTGAGTTGTCCGCCGTAGACCCTGAGCGAGGGCTCTTCCCGCAATGCGGTCACGAGCTGCACGGACTCGTCTGTCTGAGCCTTATCAACGATTGCGATCTTGAGGCGCATTTCGTCGCCGCTGACACCAGAGAAGATGGCGGCAAAGATCATGAAGATCAGTGGCGGCAAAAGGAACGTCATCGCCAGAGCGCCCCGATCACGTACCAGGCCCAAAATCATAACTTTGAGCAGCGCGGCGATCATGTCGGGTGCTGCTCGTTCTTGATCTTTAGGAACAGCAAGTCCAGGCCGGGCTTGCGAAACCGTATTTCCCTAATTCGCAGTGGGCTCGCCTCAAGCATCTTCGTCAGTCGCGTCTGCTGCGCAGCAGTGATTTTGAGAAGCTGGCGTCGTTCGAGCTTGTTCCTGTCGTTCGAGAAGCCAAGGTCGGACAACATCTTGCAGACTTCCGGCGAGGCCGGCTCGCGTAGCCGGACCAAAACTTCCTGACGCTCGCCGTAAGCAGTGTGCAGCAATTGGGCCGGATTACCCACAGGAGCGAGCGCTCCGTCATGCAGGAACCCGACCGAACCGCAGAGAGTCTCAGCCTGATCCATGTCGTGTGTTGCGAGCAGCACGGCGAGCCTATCTGCGCTCAGATCCTTGATGACTCCGTTCAAGGCATTGCGTGCATCGATGTCAACGCCAACAGTCGGTTCGTCGAGAATGAGCAAGGTTGGGCGGTGCAGGATGGCAGCGGCAAGGTTGGCGCGCCGCTTCCAGCCTCCTGAGAGCGTATGGACATAGTCATCAACCTGATATGTGAGCTTGCAGGCCTCAATGGCGTAGTCGAGGGCATCCAGCGCCTGCGCATGGGACAGGCCCGCGAGACGGGCGAACACCATTAGGTTCTCACGCGCCGTCATATGCGGATAAAGCGCGATCTCCTGCGGCACCAGGCCGATTTGACGGAGGGCCTGACGCTGCGAGTGCTCTTTGCCTCCAATCAAGATCTTGCCAGAAGCGGGCTTAATGCGGGCGCAGATCGTGCGGATCAGCGTCGTTTTTCCCGCACCATTCGGCCCAAGCAGTCCGAAAATTTCTCCGGGGTCGATCGTGAGATCGAGGTTCTTGAGCACCGGACGCCCGCGGTAGTTCACATTAAGCTGATCGACACTCAGCACAGGGTGAGACTCGCCGACAGATGCATCCATTCTGATCAAGCCTCGCTAGCCCTGAGTCCTATGCGCGAGAATACTGTCAACAAAACTTTTCAACAGGGCGCCGTCCAGATTGCTTTCGGCTAGGGCAGCACGGGCCTCCTCCAAGCGTTGGCGACAAGAGTACCTCGCAGCATCTTTGCCCATAAGTGAGACTAGGGTTGGCTTATAATCATCCTGCCTCACATCTTTGCCCGCCGATTGGAGTTCACCCTCTTGATCGATCAGGTCGTCGGCGGTTTGGAACGCCACTCCGACGTGCCTGGAGAACCGCTTTACGGCACGGATGGCATCCGGTTCCAGTTCTGCTGCGATAGCGCCAATTTCAGCTGCCGCCGAAAACAAGACGCCTGTTTTGAGCCAGTTGAGCCCTTCAACGCGGCTAGCATCGGTGAAAGCGGAACGTTCGTTGAGATCTATTTCCTGACCCGCCACAAGTCCGTCCGTGCCGACGGCTGTCGCGAGCACCCTGATGGCTGCGGTCCGAATTGCATCGTCCGTGCTAGAGTGTTCGGCGATCACCTCATACGCGCGATTGAGCAATCCGATTGATGCTAGGATGGCAGTGGCGTCGCCGAATTTCTTATAAGTAGCGGGGCGGCCGCGCCGTGTCGTGGCAGCATCCATGCAGGGAAGGTCATCGAGAATGAGCGAGGCAGCGTGTACCAATTCGATCGCGCAGCCCGCATCGAGCGCGAAGGCACGCCCCCTGCCGCCAGCTGCCTCGCTCACCAGAATACAGAGGATGGGGCGGAGTCGCTTGCCCGACCCCAGTAGACTGTAGCGCATCGCGCTACAGAGTCCGGTCTGCTGCGCGGGCAAAAACTGCAGGATCAAGTCGAGACGCGCATTCACCTCATCCCGCAGCAGCGCCACATGCTGATCCAAATCGATGTCTTCATGCGTTTCAGACAAGTGTAAATTCATGGCGGAGTGCTGGTTTGATGGTTTCAAAGCGACTGCCTCTCATCGGGTGCGTTCGTAAGCCGAGAGGTACGCCGACCCGATCTGCTCTGGATTTGTCATTACTTGTTTCTGTTATTATTAGGGTTAGGGATATACATGGGTGAACAATCAGGCTCCGGCAGAGTTCTTTCAGACAGAAAGAATGAACATCTGTCCGTCGTACTGGGGCGTCGATACGAAAGACCCAGAGAAACAACTGGCTTCGACAAAATAAACTTCGTTCATTGCGCGCTCCCCGAACTTGATCTGGATCTTATCGATCTTAGTACGTGGTTTCTCGGAAAAAAGATCAGCGCACCCCTGCTTGTCAGTTCCATGACCGGCGGCCCGGCTCGATCGGGGGCGATCAATGAAACCATCGCGGCGGCTTGTGAGGAGCTGAAACTGCCTTTCGCGATTGGTTCGCAGCGGGTCGCGCTTGAGGAAGGCGGTGCGGGTGGACTGGGACAAAAGCTGCGCGCCATCGCGCCATCTGTGCCGATTATCGGCAATCTGGGAGCTGCGCAGTTAAATCTCGGCTTCGGGGCGGAGGAGGCCAAACGCGCGGTCGAAATGATCGAAGCGGACGCCCTCTATATCCACCTTAATCCTCTGCAGGAGGCCGTGCAGCCTGAAGGCAACCGGAATTGGGCGGGCCTTTTCGACAAAATCGTAGCGGTTGCGCAGGCGCTTCCAGTGCCACTCGCCGTTAAGGAGGTGGGGGGAGGTCTATCCGCCGGCCTCGCCCGGCGCTTCACCGAGGCGGGGATAGACATCATCGACGTAGCGGGTGCAGGCGGCACCAGCTGGGCGGCGGTCGAAGCCGCTCGCATCGAAGACCCCGGACGGGCCTCGCTCGCCAACGCGTTCGTCGATTGGGGGATCCCCACTGCCGAGGCCGTCATGGAGGTCCGCAGCGCCTGCCCGAACGCGACAATCATCGCGTCTGGCGGCATGAAATCTGGCATTGACGTTGCCAAAGCGGTGCGCCTCGGGGCGGACATCGCCGGTATGGCCGCGGGCGTATTAGAGGCGGCAAACCATTCACCGGCTGCCCTAACAAAGCGGTTTCGGTTGATCATCGAGGAGTTGCGCATATCTTGCTTTTGCACAGGGTCCGCGGATCTTGCCGCACTCAGGGCGGCCAAACTGCGCGACCCGGTTGGTCTGCAGAAAAAGGACTGAAGCGAGGCGCGATACGGCTAACGCGAACGCGCGAGGTCTGGAATTGGCACTTAGCCGACATTCGTGGTCTTGAATGCGATGTCTGCTTTGCTGGCTAAAGCGGACGAGTGATCCTTATCCCTCCCCGCGCTCGACCTTGACGATGTGGCGGACCAATTGAGGATCAATGTCGCTGGTCGAAGGTGTCTCGACTCCGAAGCTTTTGACCACGAAATAAGGGTCTACACCCTCTTTATACAGCACTGTTTTCTTTGACCGTTTTCGCCCGTCTCCGCCACTACTCATTGATTTTACTATGATTTTTTGAATGTTTGTAGATTGACCCCCAATCTGACGCCGTAATTACCTCAAAAGTGTTTGCCTTTCCTAGCGCCGAAGAGACCGGCATTTATCGCTTGCCCAACGAGTGCAAGGCAAAACCGGGAAACGCCCGTTACCTCGCGTCTATGTCGGCCTGATGCGCCCATTAAGCTGAAACCATCGACCTCGGTCGCGGAGGTGGCCTAGATAAGATCCATGTGTGGACGTTACGATAATCTCATTGCGCAGGATGCGTATCGCGGCCTCTTCAAGGCCCAGCGGGGGCGAGGACCCAATGCCAAACGTTCTCATTACGGGCACTTCGACAGGAATCGGCCGGGTCACGGCCGAGGCCCTTGCGGCCAAAGGCTGGCGCGTATTCGCCACGATGCGAAATCTGGAGAAAAAGGGACCGCTGGAGCGCGCGTTGGAAGAGGCGGGGGTGGCGCAGCAGGTCACGATCGAGGCACTCGATGTCAACGACCCGGCCTCGATCGAGCGCGCGGCCGCCTCCATCCTTGCGCAGGCGGAGAACAGGCTCGACGCCGTCGTCCACAACGCCGGTGTGGCCATTGCCGGGGCCCATGAGGATTTGCCGGACGCTGAAATCAGGCGCGTAATGGAGACGAACTTCTTCGGCGTGCTGGCGTTGACGCGGGCGCTGCTGCCGACGTTTCGCGCCCAACGACACGGCCGCATCGTTCTGGTTTCGAGCCAGTCGGCGTTTGCCGGCCAACCGGCAAATTCCATCTACTGCGCCTCGAAATGGGCCCTGGAGGGATGGGCCGAGTTGGTCGCCTATGAGCTCGAATGCTTCGGTATCGACATGATTCTGATCGAGCCCGGCCCTTACCGGACAGAGATCTGGACCACCACGGAGCGTGTGGCCCCTGCCGGGGGTGCCTACACGCCCTGGGTGCGTGGCGTGTTCCGGGGCGCCGACCAGCACGCGGACAAGACCGCGCGCGATCCAAGAGAGGTGGCCAAGGTCATCGCCGGGGCGCTCGAAGCACGCCGTCCGCGGTTCCGCTACCCGGTCGGGTTTTTTGCCCGGCTGGACCACCTCATGCGCGGGAAGGTGCCGAGCCGCGTCATTCGCAGAGGAACGACGCGCTATTTGGGGATCCCGCGGACGCGCTGATTAGGCGGGCCGGGTCTGCTTCTGTTGCTTCTGTTGCTTCTGCTGCGTCTGCCGTCTCCACCGAGAGGCCCAATAGCGCTCCATCGTCGACATCACGGCGGGGAGGAACAGCAACGTCCCCAGTACGGCGGACATGAGCACGATCACGACGATCGTTCCGTAAAGCTGCACCGTGGGCAAAGCACTCAACATCGTCGTGCCGATGCCACTGGCGATCAGCACGGTGCTCATGATCACCACGGGGCCGACTGTCATGATGGTTCTCTGGAGAGCGGCGTTCGCCCCTGCCTCGTCCGTCCGCTCCAGGCGATAGCGGGTCAAGAAGTGGATCGTGCTGTCGACGGCAATGCCGAACCCGACGGAGAAGGCGACGAGGCTGGTGAATTCCAGCCCGCCTTCGACGAGCTGAAGATAGGCGCCGCCCATCGCAATCGGAAACAGATTGGGAAGAACGCTGGCAAGGCCGGCCCGGACCGATCGCATGCCGACGCCTATGAGGATGAGGATCGTGCCGATGGCGAGGATCAAGCTCCTGTTGAGCTGCCGGATCATCTCATGGCTGGCCCGCGATGAAACGGGAACGATGCCCGTCACCGAAATATTCAGCCCCGGGTTTGCCGCCTCGACGCGCCTCATGCGGCGTTTCACGCGATCGAGAATGGGCTCGAGCTCGTCGGACGTCAGGTCGTGGAACTGCGCTGAGACGCGGATGGACTTCTCCTTGAGCGCGACGAAATTCTTGGCAAAGGACTCGGCTGTTTTGGACTCCAGAAAGCCAAGAAGCCGATCTTCGCCCTCCACGCCGCCGCCCAACCACTCCTCGACCGTATGCAGCGAGGTCACCGCACCGAATGCGGGTTCGTTGGCCAGGATCTCGTGCACCTGGCGAATGACTTCCAGGGTCTTGAACGATTTCAGCGCGTGCTTTTCCGGCCAATCGAGCATCACTTCCAGCGTGTTGGCCCCGGCGAGTTTTTTATCGAGGTCCTGGATGGCTTTGAGAGCCTCGCTACTCGGCGGCAAATTGCTCATGTAGCTGTATTGCGGCTGGTTCAACAGGTGCAGCCAGAACCCCGCCACGACGAGCAACACCCCGACGAGAGCAATCGCGCGGGGCGCGGCGGCCACGGCGTTCGCGGCTTTGCGGCAGGTCGCGTCGATCCCTTTGCGGACGGCGTCCGTTTCCTTCTTGCCTTGGTTCTGCTTGGCGAAGCCGCGCAGCAAAATCGCGGAGAGCGCAGGAACCAGCAAGAGCGTGACGAACAGGGCACCCGCGGCGCCGGCTGCCGTGGTGATCCCAAAGTGCGCGATGAAGGTGTGAGGCATCCAAATAAGAGAGGCCATGGCCAAGGCCGTGGTGAGGGATGTCAGCACGCAGGCCGGCCCGACCTCTCTTACGGCCTTTTCGATGGCGGGTTCGAGAGCGTCGCCCGAGCGTATCGCGTCGCGGATTGCGGAAAGCAGATGCAGGCAGTCCGAAAGCACGATGACGAGGATGATCGTCGGTGCGATGCCCGTCAGAAGATTGATGTCCTGGCCGAACAGCCACATGCCGCCGCGAAGCCACATCACGGCAACAACGGCGGGAATCGCGGCCACGATGATGAGTGACACTCTGCGGAGGAAGACCCAGCATAGGAACAGGCCCAGGCCGACCGCGACGAGCCCGAAGGTACGCTGGTCTCGGGCGAGGCCCGAGAGGATCTCGTCCCGTATGACCGCGACCCCGGTCAAGCGGGCCGTCAGATCGGTGCCGGCCAAGGTCTCGTCGACCGCCTTTCCGACCGCGGTCACGAGCGCGCGCTCGCCGTCCTGTCCCTCCTGGCGCAGCGACAGGGCGAAGAGCGCAATGCGCCAATCCTTGCTCAGGAGCTTGCCGGCGATCAGGGGATGGTCGGTCACCTGGCTGCGAAGCTCTGGCGAGTTCTCTATTTGTGAAAGGTCTTCGGGAAACAGAGGCTTGGGGTCGCCTTCCTCGGGCGCGGTGACGGCTGAGAACATCGACAGCACGCCTGTGACGCCGTCGACGGTCTTGAGCTTGTCATCAAGCGTCCGCAGAGCCTCCAAATCCTTCAGGTTGAAGGACGTGTCTGATTCGACGACGACTTGCAGATCCGGCTGACTATCCGGAAAAAGTTTGTTGAGGGCATCAAGCTGGACAAAGGCGGGGTCGTCCGAACGAAAGATCTCGCGTATGTCGCTTGAATATTGGAGCTGGCTGGCCCCGTAGATCATTATTGGCGTTAGGAGGGCAACAAAGATCAGGCAGATCCACGGGTGGCGCAGAGAAATCAGCCCAATCTTCTCCAGTCCGAAACCAGCCGTCATCAACGCCTTCCCTCGAAAATTGCGGCGCTCTCAGCCCCCGCTCGGCAGCGCAAGAAATTGGGTATGGGCGGGACCTGTATCCTTTATTGGCGTGCTTGAACAGGTGCGCCGCGCGTCTCTCTAAAGGGGCCCAAAACAAGCCAATTTGCGTCGTTGCACCCGCCAATCCTCGGGCGTGAGAGGCCCGGGACGCTGGCCTTGAAGCGCCTGTGGAGAAGGGCGCCTGGGAAGAGGGGAGAGCGGCCTACGGGGGACCCGTCATCTCGCGGGTGAAGTCGGCCCAGACCTCGCGGGCCTCGGAGGTCACTGTGCCGAGCTTTTCGCCGACCACGTCCCAATTGACCATACTCTTTTGCTCCTCGCCGCCCGTCCCCTGATCGAGGAAGAAGACGGCGACGATCGTGAGCACTATGCCGACCAAGACACCGAGAAGAAAACGCATGGAACCCCTCCGAAAACCTCCCCAATCATAGGGCGCTCGGGCCTTGAGAGGAAGCCGGATTGCGTTCACCGGGGACGATCTTCGTCAGGTTGTTACCGCTCCGGTCCTCGCCCTGGGGGCGAGATCCGGGCCCAGTTCGGGCGCTGTGTCGCAGGGTCTCCAAGCCGGAGTTTGATCTTTGTCAAGGTTGGCCGCCCTGGCCTGGCGCAAATCTCGGCTAGAGAGGGGACTGGCGATGGCAGCATTGCTCGAGCGTGACGAGTGGAAAGCGTTTTCTGACTTTTTGGCGCTCGGCGGTGCTGGTTTTTGCGTCATCATAGGCCTCATCCTGGCGCTCGCCGGTGAGGACAGGGTCATTGCCTTCCACGGCTGCGTGCTGCTTGGGGCGGCGGCGCTGGCCTTCCTCTTTGTCCTTACCCAGGTCATCGAGAAGAAGGAAACGCACGACGCGACGATCTACGCCGACGGCGTCGTGCGCGCGGGCGTCATCGCCACGGTGTTTTGGGGACTGGCAGGCTTCCTTATCGGGGATGTCATCGCCTGGCAGTTGGCCTACCCGGTCTTCAATTTCGATCTACCCTGGACCAATTTCGGCCGGCTCCGCCCGGTCCATACCTCAGCTGTCATCTTCGCCTTCGGCGGCAATGCGCTTATTGCGACGTCCTTCTATGTCGTGCAGCGGACCTGCCGCGCGCGTCTCGCGGGCAAATGGTCGCCATGGTTTGTGTTCTGGGGCTACCAGCTCTTCCTCGTGCTGGCCGCGACCGGCTACATCCTGGGCGTCACGCAATCCAAGGAGTATGCCGAGCCGGAGTGGTACGTCGATCTGTGGCTCACGGTGGTCTGGGTCGTCTACCTCCTTGTCTTTATCGCCACCATCGCCAAGCGGCGTGAACCGCATATCTACGTCGCCAACTGGTTCTATCTCGCCTTCATCGTCACCGTCGCCATGTTGCATATCGTCAACAACCTGGCGGTGCCGGTCTCATTGGTCGGCTCGAAAAGCTACATCATCTATTCGGGCGTCCAAGACGCCATGACCCAGTGGTGGTACGGCCACAACGCGGTGGGCTTCTTCCTCACCGCGGGCTTCCTCGGCATGATGTATTACTTCGTGCCGAAGCGCGCCGAGCGGCCGATTTATTCCTACCGGCTCTCGGTGGTGCATTTCTGGTCGCTGATCTTCATTTATATCTGGGCCGGTCCGCACCATCTGCATTACACGGCGCTGCCCGACTGGGCCCAGACGCTCGGCATGACGTTCTCCATCATTCTGTGGATGCCGTCTTGGGGTGGCATGATCAACGGTCTGATGACGCTGTCCGGCGCGTGGGACAAGCTCAGGACCGATCCGGTCATCCGTATGCTGATCGTGTCCGTCGCGTTCTACGGCATGTCGACCTTCGAAGGGCCGCTGATGAGCATCAAGTCGGTGAACGCCTTATCGCATTACACCGACTGGACGATCGGCCATGTGCACTCCGGTGCGCTCGGTTGGGTCGCCTATATCACCTTCGGCGCGCTCTATTGCCTGGTGCCGTGGCTATGGCATCGCAAGGCGCTCTATTCCCAGAGGCTGGTCGAGTGGCACTTCTGGATCTCGACGCTCGGCATCGTGCTCTACATCACGTCCATGTGGGTGTCGGGCATCCTTCAAGGACTGATGTGGCGGGCCTACGACTCTCTCGGCTTCCTGGAGTACTCGTTCGTCGAGACGGTCGAGGCGATGCATCCCTTCTATGTGATCCGCGCCACGGGAGGTCTGCTGTTCCTTATCGGGGCCTTGCTGATGACCTACAATTTGTGGCGCACGGCGCGCGGCGATGAATCGCTCGACGAGGTCGAACAGCCGGTCGTTGCCGCGGCTCCAGAATTCCGGCCGGGCGAGTACACCGCGCCGGCGCCGGCGGAGTAGGGGGATCCGATGAGCTGGGCAAAGCACGAAATCTTCGAAAAGAGCTCGATCGTCCTTTTGATCGGCATTCTGGTCGTGGTGGCCATTGGCGGCCTGATCGAGATTGCGCCGCTGTTCTGGCTGAGCTCGACCATCGAGAAGGTACAAGGGATGCGGCCCTACACGCCGCTGGAGCTCGCCGGGCGTGACATCTATGTGCGCGAAGGCTGTTACCTTTGCCACAGCCAGATGGTCCGCTCGCTCAAGGACGAGGTCGAGCGTTACGGCCATTACAGCCTCGCGGCCGAGAGCATGTACGACCATCCCTTCCAATGGGGTTCGAAACGCACGGGTCCCGATCTTGCCCGGCTTGGCGGCAAGTATTCCGACGAGTGGCATCGCGCCCATATGATCGACCCGCGGGCCGTGGTGCCGGAGTCGGTCATGCCGGGCTATCCGTTCTTGGCCGAGCGGGAGCTGGACTATGGTGACATCGCCGAGAAGTTGAAAGTCAATGCCATTGTCGGTGTGCCCTACACCGAAGAGATGATCGAGGCGGCCAAGGCTGACGTCGAGTTGCAGGCGGGTGCCGATGCCGAGGGGCTCGAAACGTTCCTGGCGCGTTATCCCAAGGCTCAGGTGCGTTCGTTCGATGGGGACCCGGGCTATGTCTCCGAGCTCGATGCGCTGATCGCTTATTTGCAGATGCTGGGCACGCTTGTGGATTTCGCAACGTTCGACGCCGCTGGGCCTAATCTACGATGAGGAGCACGCGATGACCTACGAACAAGTGGCATCCATCAGCCAGGTAGCGGCGCTGCTGTTTTTCATCGCGTTGTTCGCCGGCGTCGTGATCTACGCATTCTGGCCCGGCAACAAGAAACGCTTCGACGAGGCTGCCAAGCTGCCTCTCGAGGACGATCCCGAGCCAAAGACCAAGAAAGACGACTGAGCCATGGCCAAGAAAGACACGACAGACGATGTCGGGACGACCGGTCATGAGTGGGACGGCATCGAGGAGCTGAACAAGCCGCTGCCCAAATGGTGGCTCTACACGTTCTATGCCTGCATCATCTGGGCCGTCGGCTATTGGATCGTCTACCCCACCTGGCCGCTCGTCTCGAGCTATACCAAGGGCTATTTCGGCTATAGCCAGCGGGAGAAGGTTGCCGAGGATCTGGCTCAGGCCCAGACGGCGAAGGCCGATTTCCGGGATCGGATCGCTGAAAGCGATCTCGCTACGATTCAGGCCGATCCGGAGCTCTTGAATTTCGCGCTTGCCGGCGGCGCGGCGGCGTTCGGCGACAACTGCGCGCCCTGTCA
Source organism: uncultured Alphaproteobacteria bacterium (assembly GCA_963825655.1). GTDB lineage: Bacteria > Pseudomonadota > Alphaproteobacteria > Rhizobiales > Methyloligellaceae > Methyloceanibacter. The sequence continues at coordinate 542,693 of CAWGTS010000003.1, read as the reverse complement.
TGGCCGCGGCGCGCAAGGCTTTCCCGGCTATCCGAATTTGCGCGACGACGCATGGCTGTGGGGTGGTTCGCTGGATGATATTCATCAGACCATCCAGCACGGTATTCGCGCCGACGATTCCGGGACGCGGAATAGCCAGATGCCGGCTTTCGGCAAGCTTGGTATGCTGAAGCCGGATCAGGTCAGCGACACGGCTGAGTATGTTCTTTCGCTGTCCGGCAATGCCGGGGATCAAGCGGCCGCGGATCGCGGTGCCAAGATCTTCGCCGCCAATTGCGCCGCCTGCCACGGCCCGGACGGGAAAGGGAACCAGGCGCTCGGTGCGCCGAACCTCTCCGACGAGCTTTGGCTTTATGGTGGAGACAAGTCGACCGTCGTTGAAACGATTACCAATAGCCGCAGCGGCATGATGCCGGCTTGGAGCGAGCGCCTCGATCCTGCGACGGTCAAGGAGCTTGCCATCTATGTCCACTCGCTCGGCGGTGGCGAGTAAGTAGCCCTTAGGCTCTAGACGTGAACATGATCGACCTACACGCACCAACCAGCGCGTCCGTTGGACGCTCCGATGAGGAGTCGCGTCCCGTCGAGGCCGCGCCTGGCGTGCTGCGCAGCGACGCGCCCACCGTCACCGGCGAGAGGGAGTCCCTCTATGCGGGCCGGGTCAAAGTCTACCCGAAAGAGGCGCATGGCACGTTCCGGACGGTCAAGTGGATCGTCATGGCGGTCACGCTCGGTATCTATTACATCCTGCCGTGGATCCGCTGGGACCGCGGGCCTTATCTGCCCGACCAAGCCGTGCTCATGGATTTGCCAGCGCGGCGCTTCTACTTCTTCTTCCTCGAAATCTGGCCACAGGAATTCTACTTCGTCACCGGCCTGTTGGTGCTGGCGGCGCTCGCGCTGTTCCTCGTGACTTCGATCGCGGGCCGCGTGTGGTGCGGCTATACCTGCCCCCAGACGGTGTGGACCGATCTGATGATCGCCGTCGAGCGCTTCTGGCAGGGCGATCGCAATGCGCGCCTCAAGCTCGACAAGCACCCCTATGCGTTTGAGACCCTGTCGAAGAAGACCGCAACGCATCTAAGCTGGCTTGCCATTGCCGTGGCGACAGGCGGCGCCTGGGTTTTCTACTTCGCCGACGCGCCGACCTTGGCCAAAGAGTTAGTGACCTTCGATGCGCCGGTGACGGCCTATCTGTTCATCGGCATCTTTACGGCGACGACCTATGTGCTGGGCGGCATCGCCCGCGAGCAGGTCTGCATCTATATGTGTCCGTGGCCGCGCATCCAGGGCGCCATGTTCGACCGGGATTCGCTTTTGATCTCGTACCGCGCGTGGCGCGGCGAGCCGAATGGTCCGCACAAAACAGGAGAGTCGTGGGAGGGGCGTGGCGATTGCATCGACTGCCGGCAATGCGTTGCCGTGTGTCCGGTGGGTATCGATATTCGCGACGGACCTCAGATGGAATGCATCCAGTGCGCGCTGTGCATCGATGCCTGCAACGAAATCATGGACAAGGTTGGACGTCCCCGTGATCTGATCGCCTATGACACCGTCCGCAATCTCAATGCGGGCGCGGACAACGCGGAGCCCATCCATCTCATCCGTCCGCGGGTCATCCTCTACGGTGTAGCGATCGCCGTGGTGGGCCTCATCATGCTGATCGCGCTGGTGACGCGGCCCGAGCTCGAGGTGAACGTGCTGCATGATCGCAACCCGCTCTATGTCCGGCTGTCGGACGGCGGCGTGCGCAACGGCTACACCATCAAGCTGCTCAACAAACTATATCTACCGCGGGCCTTCAGCATTGGCGTGGAGGGACTGCCGGACGCGAAGATCGATCTCATCGGTCACGAGGGCGGGGCGGTGGTACCTGTTCCGCCGGACAACATGCAGTCGGTCCGGCTCTATGTGACTTTGGACAAGGCGAGCGTGACCGCGCTGCCCGGTGCGGCAACGCCGTTCAATTTCGTGATCACCGATATCGCCAACAACGCGCGGACGGAGCACGCGGTGACATTCCAGGGCCCTTCCCAAGGGCCGTCGAAAGGGGCTTCGCGATGAGGAGCCAGGGACGGTCGGGACAAGGCTGGTTCGCCAACGGCATCGAAGGGCGCCATGTTCTCATCGGGCTTATCGTGTTTTTCGGTGTGATGCTCGCCGCCAACTCCGCGCTCGTCTACTACGCGCTCGATACGTTCAGCGGTGGCGAGAGGCCCGATCCTTACCGCAGCGGTCTCAATTACAATGAGACGATTGCGGCTGCGGAACACCAGGCCACTCTCGGCTGGCAGGCCGAGTTGGCCTACGATGCGGAAGCTGACAGACTGACCTTGCGCTTCGTCGATCGCGCGCAGACTCCGGTGACAGGTTTGAGGCTTGCCGCCACGCTGACCCGTCCGGCAACGAACCGTGAGGACCACACCCTCGACGTCACGGAAATCGCGCAAGGCGTCTATGCTGCCGATGTGACGCTCGACCCGGGGAACTGGGTTTTGACCGTCGAGTCCCTGGAGCATGAAGGCGGCGATCCGACCTACCGCATGAAGCGGCGCCTGATCGTCCCACACCGGCCATGACCGCCCATCCGACCGAACTTGCGAAGCAGGTGCCGGTCGCCACGCCTGCCACCCTCGTGCTCGCCGTGGATGAGATGCATTGTGGTGCCTGCCTGCGCTCGGTGGAGCGGGCGGCGCTGCGCGTTTCCGGCGTCGACAGTGCCCGGGCCTCTCTCGCCGCCAGGCGGCTGTCCGTCACCTACGACGCCAACCGTACAGGCGAGGTCGACGTGATCGCCGCGCTCGACCGCATCGGCTTCGCGGCGGCGCCCATCGAGACGGCGAAACAGGATCGCGGCGATGCACGGCAGAAATATCTGCTGCGGCGCGTGGCCGTGGCGGGCTTCGCCGCCATGAATATCATGCTCATCTCGATCGCCGTGTGGTCCGGGGAGGGGGGCGACATGGACCCGGCCTTGGTCTCCCTGTTCCGCTGGCTGTCGGCGCTGATCGCGTTGCCGACCGTGGTCTATGCTGGCCAGCCTTTCTTTATCTCAGGCCTCGCGGCCCTCAAGGGGCGGCGGCTCAACATGGACGTGCCCATCTCGCTCGCAATCGTCCTGGCGACGGGCATGAGCCTGTATCAGACCATGCTCAACAATGAGCAGGTCTATTTCGATGCCGCCGTCACGCTGTTGTTCTTTCTTTTAGTCGGGCGCTATCTCGACGAGTCCTTGCGGGTGCGCGCGCGGGGCGAGGCGCAGAATTTATTAAGCCTGCAGAGCGGCATCGCCACCGTGTTCGACAAGGACGGCACGCAACGGAGGGTCGCCGCGCACGCGCTTCAGCCGGGCGACCGTCTGCTGGTCGCGGCGGGCGAGCGTATTGCCGCCGATGGCGTCGTGCACACCGGGAAGGGGCAGATCGATCAAAGCCTCATCACCGGCGAGACGGCACCGGCGACCGTAAGGACCGGCGATCAGGTTTATGCGGGCACGCTCAATCTGACCCGCGCGCTCGAGATCGAGGTGACGGCTGCCGACAGCGCGACACTTCTCGCTGAGATCGGCCGGCTAATGATAGCGGCCGAGCAGGGCAAGGCCCGCTATCGGCGGCTCGCCGACCGGGCGGCGCAGATCTATGCGCCGGCGGTGCACGGCTTGGGCGCCGCGACGTTTATCGGCTGGCTCGCATTCGGCGCCTCGTGGCAGACGGCGCTCACCTATGCCATTGCGGTGCTAATCATCACCTGCCCATGCGCGCTGGCGCTCGCGGTGCCTGCGGTGCAGATCGCCGCCGCCAGCCGTCTATTCAAGCGGGGCATCATGGTCAAAGCGCCGGACGGGCTCGAGCGCATTGCTGAGATTGACATGGTGGTGTTCGACAAGACCGGCACGCTCACCCTCGGGAAGCCACAACTCATTGAAGATGAAGAGCTTTCAGACGATGTGTTGGGGTCGGCCGCGTCTCTCGCCGCGGCCAGCCGTCACCCTTACGCCAGGGCGCTCGTCGCCGCGGCCGAGCAGCGCTTGGGCAGTGTGGCCCCGGCCACGGAGGTCGTGGAAACGCCTGGCGAAGGCTTGGCGCAATCATTGCGTGACGGCATGGAGGAGCGGGTCGGCTCGGCATCCTGGTGTGGCGTCGACAGCGGCGATAGCGAGGGCGCAGAAGTGTGGTACCGGCGCGACAGCGAAATGCCGGTGTGTTTCCGCTTCGCGGATGCCATGCGGCCGGACGCGCCCGAGACGGTGCGCGCACTGAAGCGGCAGGGGTTCGATGTGGCGCTCCTTTCCGGCGACCGGCGCGGGGTCGTGGAGCGGATCGCGGAGGCGGCGGGTATCGACACGTGGCATGCGGACATGAAGCCGGCCGACAAGATTGCTTGGTTGGAGAACCGACAAAGGCAAGAGGGCAAAGGGCCAGGCCGCAAAGTGCTGATGGCGGGCGATGGGCTCAACGACGCGCCGGCGCTGGCCGCGGCTTATGCGTCGATCTCGCCGGCGAGTGCCGCCGATATCAGCCAGCGGGCGGCCGACTTCGTTTTCCAAGGCATCAAGCTTGCGCCCATCGTCGAGGCGATCGATGTGGGCCGCCGGGCGCACCGCATGGCCTTCCAGAATTTCGGCGTGGCGGCGCTCTACAACGCGATTTGCGTGCCGCTCGCCATGCTCGGCTTCGTGACGCCGTTGATCGCCGCCATCGTCATGTCGACGTCCTCGATCCTGGTAACGCTGAACGCGTCGCGTCTCGCGGCGGGAGGGCGGCCATGACGGCGCTGGCCTGGTTGATCCCTGTGGCGCTGTTCCTCGGCGCCCTCGGTCTCGTTGCTTTCCTATGGGCGCTGCGGTCGGGCCAGTTCGAAGACATGGAAGGCGCCGCCTACCGCGCACTCGAAGACGAACCCCCGGACGAAGAGGTGGACCCGCGCTAGGCGCTGCGGCGGTGGTCGGCGACGGGCTCAACGACGCCCCCGCGCTTGTGGCGGCGCATGCGTCGATCTCGTCGGCAACTGCTGCCGATCTCAGTCTGCGTGCTGCGGATCGACCACTACCGGTCAGGCAACGAGTATGGCCGCGCCGCCATCACCCATGTAATGGCCTGAACTCCCGTTTCCCGGGTTTGCTATTACGCGACTCGGCAAAATGTGCGGACAGCCGCTCAGTCATCCAAGCTGTCCCAAAAGTCACCAAATCTTGGGCCGCGATCAGTTCGCTCTCGGCGTTGCCGACACGACCCCGTGTTCCGCGGCCGCTAGCGAGATACGCCTCCAGAATAATTGCGAAATAGTCCTCGCCCTCCCAGGAGACAATCCCGTCACTGTCGTTTAGGCATTCCACCGCGCGAATGATTGGTCCATCGTTGCCCAGGCACCGGTAGTGTCGACGCACGCGACGCTTTTTCGGGGCACCTCGGCAAGATATTCCGCGTAGTGCAGCACGGTCGTGGTGTCGGGGTCAGCTCCGATACGCAGGATTTTTCCGCCGAGCTTGCAGAGATGCTCAAGCGGCGAGTTTGGCCCGTAATAATCGTTCCAGGGCGCATTCGCGAGAAGCGCTTCCGCGCGTTCTCCTCGCGCCCCGAAGCGGCCACTCGGGTTGTCTGTCACGTGCGTCCCCGGAGCACGGCGGAAGACTTCAGCAAGGTAGCCGACCTCGTGGAAGGCCGGCGCGGTTTGGTATCGAAGGGCGGCGCGTCGGCCAGTAGGGTTGCGCGCTCGGATTCGGGCCGTTCGTTGACCCAATCCTCGGCGATCTCCGCCCCCAGGATCATGAGAAGCGTTCCGTCGGGACCGACCGCACGGTCGAGTGCCTCGAGAACGCCTTCGGCGCCTCCATCCACGGGTCCGGCCGCACGGAGCGAGGCGTGAACCATGACGGTGTCACCTGGGATCACGCCGAGTTCCCGGATGTCAGCTTTAATGCGCGCCCGTGAAAGCACGTTGGCGTCAGGCCGAGCGGCGGTGGTCGTCGGGGAGGTCGGGAACCGCCGCTTTGTCGGCTTGGCTTGCAGGCTCCAGCGCCGCGGCGATGGCGTCGTCGACGTTTGACATCCACACGAACTTGACTTCCTCGCGCGCGGACTCCGGCACGTCCTCATAGTCCTTCTTGTTGCGCGCGGGCAGCATCACCGTGGTGATGCCGGCGCGGACCGCGGCCAGTACCTTGTTCTTCACGCCGCCGATGGGCAGCACGAGGCCGCGCAGCGAGATCTCGCCGGTCATGGCCACGTCGTTGCGCACGGTGCGCCCGGTGAGCAACGAGACCAGCGCGATGAACATGGCCACGCCTGCCGATGGGCCGTCTTTGGGGATGGCACCGGCCGGTACGTGCAGATGGATATCCGATTTCTCGAACAGGCTCTGATCGATGCCCAGCATCTCGGCGCGTGCCTTCACTAGGCTGAGCGCGGCTTGCGCGCTCTCCTTCATCACGTCGCCGAGCTGGCCGGTCAGGATCAGCTTGCCTGAGCCGGGCACGCGCGCGCATTCGATAAACAGGATGTCGCCGCCGGTTGGCGTCCAGGCGAGACCCGTTGCCACACCTGGCAGGGATGTCCGCATGGCGACCTCGTTCTCGAATTTGCGTGCGCCGAGGATGTCGTGGAGGTCCTTGGCGTCGATGCGCATGGTTGTGTCGGGGTCCTCGGCGATGCGCATGGCCACGTGATGGCAGATGGCGCCGATCTCGCGCTCGAGATTGCGCACGCCGGCCTCACGCGTGTAGCCGTCGATGACGGCGCGGATCGCCTCCTCGGTGATGGCGCACTGCTCAGGGCTGAGTCCTGCGTCCTCGAGCTGGCGCTTCACCAAATAGCGCTTCGCGATCTCGACCTTCTCCTCCTCCGTGTAGCCGGGGATCTCGATGACCTCCATGCGGTCGCGCAAGGGGCCCGGGATCTGGTCGAGCACGTTTGCTGTGCCGATGAACATCACCTTCGAAAGGTCGAAGGGAACCGCGAGATAGTTGTCGCGGAAGGTGCCGTTTTGCGCCGGGTCGAGCACTTCGAGCAGGGCCGCGCTCGGGTCGCCATGAAAACTGGCGCTGAGCTTGTCCATTTCGTCGAGCATGAACACGGGGTTCCGCGTCTCCGCCTTGCGCAGGGCTTGCACGATATTGCCCGGCAGCGCGCCGATATAGGTGCGCCGGTGCCCGCGGATTTCGGCCTCGTCATGCACGCCACCTAGGCTGATGCGGCCGAACTTCCGCCCCATGGCGCGCGCGATGGACTGGCCGAGCGAGGTCTTGCCCACGCCGGGCGGACCGACGAAGCACAGGATCGGGCTCTTGCCGTCCGGGTTCAGCTTGCGCACGGCGAGATATTCGAGGATGCGCTGCTTGACCTTGGGCAGGCCGTAATGGTCCTCGTCGAGGATGCGGCGCGCCTCGGCGATGTCGATCTGCTCGTCGGAGAGCTTCACCCACGGCAGTTCGATCAGCCAGTCGAGATAGCTGCGGATCATGCCGTGCTCGGCGGAAACCTCGGGCATGCGCTCCAGCCGCTTCAGCTCCTTCTTCGCCTGCTTCTCGGCCTCTTCCGACATACCGGCCTTGTCGATCGCCTCGCGCAGCTCCACGATCTCGGCGGCGCCGTCCTCGCCATCGCCGAGCTCTTTTTGAATCTGGCGCAGCTGCTCGCGCAGGATGTGCTCGCGCTGACGGCCCGACAACGTCTCTTGGGTTTGCTCTCCGATCTGTTTCGACAGGCGCAACACCTCGATCTGCTGGGCCAGCTCGCGCAGGAGCTTGTCGATGCGCTCCGAGACATCGAAGGTCTCGAGCAGGGCCTGCTTCTCGGGCGGGGTGATGTCGACCACATTGGCGATGAAATCGGCCAACTGCGCGGGCGACTGCAGCTGCTCGATGGCGCCGGCGATCTCGGCCGGCACGTTGGGTAGCAGGTTGACGGCCTCGCGCGCCCGCTCGCGCAGCTGATGGACGCGCGCGGCAAGCTCGGTGGAATAGACCTCCGCCTCGCCGATCTCCTCGATGCGCGCGGCGAGGTACGGATAGCTGTCCAGGAATTCGACGACCTTGAAGCGCCTTGTGCCGCGCACCACCACGTGATGGCTGCCGTCGGGCGCCGTCACATAGCGCATGATGTCGGCGATGGTGCCGACGCGATTGAGTTGATCGGGCCCCGGCGCATCGACGCCCGGATCGCTCTGCAACAAAATGCCGATCGGTTTGTCGTTCTGCGCGCCGGTCTGGGCGGCGGCGATGGACTGCGGTCGGCCGAGCGTAAGCGGCGCCACGATGCCCGGAAAGAGCACGGCGTTGCGGGTCGGCAGCAGGATCAGCGCGTCGTCCGGAAGCTCCGGATGTGAGGCCGGGGCGCCCGATGGCGCACTCACCGGCTCGTCGGCCGGCTCCGCCTGCTCTGTTTTCAGACTTTGTTCTCTGTCGTTCATGGTCTGGACTTCGGTCTTAAGGTTAGCCGGTCTTCGTAAAGGTCAATACGAGGCAACCATTAGTGAGTTCGCGGCCCGCCAACTCGAGCCGGCTGGACAGCGCGATGTGCCGCTCGAAGCGGCCATACGGAATCTCGAGCCGCACGATCCTCCCGGTGGGCAGGGCCCGCGTGCCGGTGATGATCAGCACGTCGTTCTCGACCTCGGCGCGCACGGCCTCGGGGGCGACGCCGGGCAGCGCGGCGATAATCAGGATTTCGCCTTCGGTCTCCAGCACGTCGACCGGCGGCTCCCAGCGGGCGGCGCGGGCCCCTTGAGAGGGCTCGAAGAATTGGCGGTGGAGCTGTTCGGCCTGCTTGAGCATGGCGCAGGCCTCCGCGAACATCTGGTTTTTCGGATCACGCATCGTGCCTCGCTATTGGTCGTCAGTCCGCTTTGCCTGATCGATGTTAACGTCCAGCAAAGGCCCCGTGGCGTGAGGCACATCAAACCAATTGGCGCACAGTGCCGCAGGAAGGCCCCTATATCTGGGTTTTCCAGGCGTATCCTGCAAGGGGAGCATGCTGCGGGAGAACATCCTGCAAGGGCGTGAGGACTAGAGGCTTGTAAGGGTTAGTCCGCGATGCCGCCGCGTCATCTTGATTAGAGATCAGCGGCTTCGTGGGCCGGTGCTGGCATGATGTCGCTCCGCGCCTTCAAAATCGGCGGCGTGGAGCTTCCGTTCTTACGCAGAATTCATTTGCCGTTCACCGGCACGCCGGAGCCCGCGAAGATGCCGGCCCCCGAATAGCCGTTGCTTCGTACATTCCAGTTCCCGATTACCCCCTGGGCTGGACTGGCCGGCCCCCTCACGAAGGAACCATTGGCCTTTCCCGTTAAGTTGGAGCCAGTGAGAGTGCCACCGAATTGGTTGGCTCCCGTAGGGACGCGCGAGCATCTGCTGCAGCAAGGCTTCGCGCCGCTGCTCGCTCGCTTCCGCCGCGAAGCCAGAGCTGTGCCCGCCCACCATCAGAGCGGCCACCGCCAAGGCGATCGCCAACTTTGCCCGCAACCTCATGACCAGACCGCTCGGCCTTTCCGAGAGGCGATTCTGCAAGGAAATCCCACAAGCCCGCCCATCCGCAGAAAAGTTAGCCAGTTAACCTTTCCCCGACAAGTGGCGGTGCGCGTTTCTTGAGTGTTTTCAATGAGCCTGTGTCTTTGGGGGCACGGGATTGTCATTCTATGGTTAACATCTGGCGGGGAGGCCCGATTGCGGCAGGCTAAGTTATTGGATTACATGATGTGTCCGGAAACGTACGATCCGGCGCCTGCAATTGTTGAGCGCATCGAGACGCACGCCTCGTATGTCTTCCTAGCGGGAAATTTCGCGTACAAGGTGAAGCGGGCGGTCAAGTACCCGTTTTTGGACTTCTCCACGCTCGACAGGCGCCATGCCGCGTGCCTGAACGAGCTACGACTCAACCGGCGGACGGCGCCTCAGCTCTATCTCGCCGTTATGCCCATCACCGAGGATCCGGGCGGGGGTCTGCACCTGGGCGGTGATAATATGCCCATAGAATGGGTGCTCAAGATGCGCCGATTCGCGCAAGAGGCGCTCCTCGACCGCATGGCCGAGGATAGGCGATTATCGTTGAAGATCATGGGTCCGCTGGCAACGGCCATTGCCGATCTGCATGCGGGGGCGGACCGTATTCTCATTGGAAATCAAGCGGTTGCGGCGCTTCGCGGGATCATTGCCGAGCATGAAGAGGTGCTCGCCCAGAATTCCGGGATCTTTCCGCCCGAGGCCGCGAAGCTTTTTGTCTGCAGGACGCGCGAAGCCGTTGAAAATATTTCGGAATTGTTGCGAGCCCGGGCCCATGGAGGCTATGCGCGGCACTGCCATGGTGACCTCCATCTGCGCAACATCGTGGAGATCGACGGCAAGCCCGTGCTGTTCGACGCGTTGGAGTTCGACGACGACCTCGCCACCATCGATGTCTTGTACGACCTCGCGTTTCTCTTGATGGATCTCGGCAAGCGGGGGCTCGGCGCGCACGCCAATGCCGTGCTCAACGCCTATCTCGACGAGGCCGACACTGGGAATCTTCTCGGGCTCGCGGCGCTGCCGCTGTTCTTGTCGCTGCGCGCGATGATCCGCGCCAAGGTGGCGTTGTTGCGCGCGCAAACCGCGTCGCCCGGCGAGGGCGAACGCGATCTCGATGACGTGCGCGTTTATTTCGATTTGGCTTGCGGTTACCTCGCGCCGCCGCCGCCGCATCTCATCGCCATCGGCGGTCTGTCGGGGAGCGGCAAGTCGGTGATCGCCCGGGCGATTGCGCCCGATATCGGCGCATTCCCGGGAGCGGTGATCGTGCGCAGCGACGTGGAGCGCAAGCGTCTGTTCGCCGTGGCGCCGGATTCGCCTCTGCCGGAAGACGCCTACACGCAGAGCATCTCGGATCAGGTCTATGCCACATGCCGCAAACGCGCTGCGCTCGCGCTCGAAGCCGGGCGAGTGACGATCATCGATGCAGTTCATGCGAAGCCGGCGGAGCGCGAAGCCGTGGAGGCGCTCGCCGCGGCACACGGCGCCGCGTTCACCGGCTTGTGGCTCGATGTGCCGCCGGAGGTGATGCGCGTACGCGTCGCGCAACGAAGCGGCGATGTCTCCGATGCAACGCCACAAGTTGTGGACGCGCAACTCGCCTACGATCTTGGGGCGATGGATTTCGATATCATCGATGCAAGCGGCTCTGTCGAGGACGTGGCCGCGCGGTGCCTCGATCGGATGGAGCGTTGAGGATTGGTTTGGGGATTCATTCTTTGCTAACGCACTTCAGCCGACAGTGGTGTCGCGCTGGAGGGACCCGCTTGGGTTTTGCGTTCGAGGTCTCTCCGGCGCATTTTTCGTTGGCCCTTTCGGGGGATGGGACGTTGCGTGGGGTGGGTCAGTCCTGCTTTGCACTCGGTGCGGGCGGACTTCAGAGGCTTTTTGACAGTCGTGATCCCGCACGCGCCGTGCTGGGCGCGCTTCTCCTTGCTAGTTTGACTTTGGCTATCTCTGCCTGCGGCCGCGATGAGAGCCCGGGGCTCGGCGAGCGTGTCATTCCAATCGGTCAGCCGGTGCCCAAAGGCGGCGGCCGCTATCAGGTGGGCCAGCCATACGAAATCGCGGGCGTTCAGTATACGCCGCACGAGGATACCAGCTACGACCGGACGGGTCAGGCGTCATGGTACGGAGAGCTGTTCCATGGCCGCTATACGGCCAATGGAGAAATCTACGATATGGACCGATTGTCGGCAGCGCATCCGACCCTGCCGTTGCCGATTTATGTGCAGGTGACAAATCTCCAGAACGGCCGGTCGCTCGTCGTCCGCGTCAACGACCGTGGCCCGTTCAAAAACGATCGCATCATCGATCTGTCGCGACGCTCCGCGGAGGTGCTCGGGTTCCGCAAGAGCGGCACCGCGCAAGTGCGCGTGAAATACTTGCGCCGCGCCCCGCTGGACGGCGACGACAGCTACGAGCGGAAATATCTCGTGAGCCGCGGCTATCATCGCTACGCGGCGATGCCGCAAGCCGTTCCGCCGGAGCTGGACCCGATCGCGCTGGCCGGCCTGCCGATAGAGCCGGCGTTGCCACCATTGCCCGACCGGCCCGACCGCTCGGTGGCCGTTGCTGCCTTGCCCGCACCGACGCCTGAGCCGAATCCTGCACCGCAACCCGAGACGGTCGCCGTGGCGACCTGGCGCCCGGAATTGCGCGGCGCTCCGGACGAGACGGGTTCGATTGCGCCGCTCGAACAACCGGCCCCACACCCCGTAGCACCGCCCGATGGTCCGGCCATCCAGGCCGGGTCTTTCAGAATGAGAGATAATGCTGAGCGCGCCAGGTCCGCCCTTTCGTTTATCGGCCCGGTGGATGTGGCCGAGGTGGATGTCGGCGGCGAGATCTTCTATCGGGTTCGTGTGGGCCCATTCGCCGATGCCATCGAGGCGGTCGCGGCGTTGCCCCGGATAACGGAAGCGGGCTATCTCGGCGCGAAAATTATCAAGCAGAACTGAGCGTTGCCGGGCTGCCGGTTGATTTTTCAGCGCTGGCGTTCGATAGTGAATAGAGGCTGCCGCAGCTGATGAGCGGCATTCCAACACATCGATAAGCTCCAACACTGGTGTGCGCTCTGCGTAGATTGATGAAATCCGTCTTGGCCTGCGCCTTTGTGACGGTCGTCGTGGCGGCAGCGGCTGGCCTTGCGGCTGCCGCTTCGAAGAGCGGCGACGCTTTCGACGCCAAGGCTCCATATGCCATTCTCTTGGATTCGGGCGCGGACACTGTTCTCTATGAGAAGGATGCCGACGCGCAGATGGTGCCTGCGAGCATGAGCAAGCTCATGACGCTGGCTGTCGTGTTCCGGGAGATGAAGGCTGGGCGTCTCACGCTCGACGATACGTTCGTCGTCAGTGAGCATGCCTGGCGCACGGGGGGCGCGCCCTCGGGTACCGCAGCGATGTTCGCGCCGCTTGGCGATCCGATCACCATCAGCGATCTCATCCAAGGCGTCACGGTGCAGTCGGGCAACGACGCCACCATCATCCTGGCCGAAGGAATTGCCGGCACCGAAGAAGCCTTCGTCAAGATGATGAACGATTACGCCAAGGAGATTGGCATGACCCAGTCGGCCTTCGTGAATACGAATGGTCTACCGGCCGAGGGTCACCTAACGACGGCGCGGGATCTTGCGATTCTGGCCAAGCACCTGATCGATACCTATCCGGAGTACTACCACTACTTTGGGCAGAAGGAATTCAGGTACCGGGACAAGTTCACGTTCCGGAACCGCAATCCACTCGTCTGGGCGGATATCGGTGTTGACGGTCTGAAGACCGGCCACCTCAAAGAATCGGGATATGGGCTCGTCTCCAGTGCAAAGCGCGGCGACCAGCGCTTGATCCTCGTGGTCAATGGTTTGGAATCGCCAAACGATCGAGAATCGGAGTCCCGCCGGATGCTGGAATGGGGTTTCAAGAGCTTCAGGCCATTCCGACTGTTCGACGAGGGCGAGAAAGTGAGCGAGGCGCTCGTTTGGGGCGGCACCCAACATTACGTGCCGCTGGTCGGCGATGGCGCTGTCGACCTCTTGCTGCCCGCGACCGCGACGGGCGCCGTGTCGGCGGAAATTATCTACGAAGGCCCGATCAAGGCGCCGATCAAGAAGGGCGACCAGATCGCGACGTTGCGCGTCAACGCCGCGGAATCGACCGCGACCAACGAGATCCCGCTCTATGCGGGCGAGGACATCGGCAGCAGCAGCTTTGCCATGCGCGGCATCGACTCCCTGCTGGTGCTCGCGTTTGGTTGGCTGCTATAGCCAGCGACATGCAACGCGGCATCGAAATCGGCAGGTTCATCACCTTCGAGGGCGGCGAGGGCTCGGGCAAGTCGACCCAAGCGGGCATTCTTGCCAACCGCCTGGCGCGGGCCGGACGGCCTGTTTTTGCGACAAGAGAGCCAGGAGGATCGCCGGATGCCGAAGCGATCCGCGAGGTGCTGCTCTCCGGCCAAGTTGCGCAATACGGGCCCCTGGCGGAAGCTGTCCTGTTCTCCGTGGCGCGCGCGGATCACGTCGACACGGTGATCAAGGACTCCCTCCAGGAGGGCAAATGGGTGGTGTGCGACCGGTTCTTCGATTCCACCCGGGCCTATCAGGGAACAACCGCCGGGGTGCCGCGTGGGCTGATTGGCGCGCTGGAGCGGCTGACCGTCGGCGCGCTGTCGCCGGACATTACCTTCATCCTCGATATTCCGGCCGAGGAAGGGCTGGCGCGGGCGCGCGAGCGGGCGGAGGGTGCCGAACCCGACCGCTTCGAAGGGCAGGAACTCATGATGCATGAGCGGGTGCGACGGGCCTTTCTCGACATCGCCGAGGAGGAGCCGGCCCGCTGCATCGTGGTCGACGCAAGTCAGCCCGAAGCCATGGTGGCCGAGGATGTTTGGGAAGCGGTTCTCCAGCGACTGAACCCATGAGTCTGGATCCATGAGCCTTGATCCATGAGCCTCGCCGCCGAGCGTTCGCGGAGCGCCGCCGTGGAACCCGACCGCCTCGATCCATTTTCCGCGCCGCGAGAAGTCGATCGAGTCTTCGGTCAGGACGCGACCGTTGCAGAGTTCGAGAACGCGCTGCAAAGCGGGCGTTTGCACCATGCGTGGCTCTTGGTCGGTCCCGAAGGAGTTGGCAAGGCAACGTTGGCCTATCGTTTTGCTCGCACGGTCCTTGCTCAAGGCAAGACCGATGAGGCGGTGCAAGATGTCCCGGCGGACCATCCCGTGTTCCGCAAGGTGGCCGGTCTGGCACACCCGAACCTGCTGCTGATCCGGCGATCGTGGATCGAGAAGTCGAAGCGCTACTCGCAATGGATCGGTGTCGACGAGGTGCGGCGCTTGAGAGCATTTCTCGGCAATACCGCGGGCGAGGCGGCTTGGCGCGTGGTGATCGTCGATCGCGCCGACGAACTCAATCAGAACGCGGCAAACGCCTTGCTCAAGGCGTTGGAGGAGCCGCCGCCGCGCACATTATTCCTCCTGATCTCGAGCGCCGAGGGGCGCCTCCCGGTCACCATACGCTCACGCGCACGGGTGCTGCGCGCATCGGCGCTGAACGAGACGTCCTTAGAGAAGGCCGTCCGCGCGGCGCTCGAGCGTGACGGCGTCGAGGCCAAAGCCGAGACCCTTCAACTTGCCTTGGAGCTGAGCCAGGGAAGCGTGCGCCGCGCGCTCGAGCTTGTCTCGGGCGATGGCATCGAGCTTTATGACGGGATCCTCGAACATATGGCCGCACTCCCTCAGCTCGACGGCGGCGCGTTACACAAGCAAGTGGAACGGCTTTCAGGCGCGAGCGAGGGGGAACGTCTGGAACTCTATCTGGCGCTGCTGCTCGGCGTGATCGAACGGTTCGTCCGTCTGGGCGCCACTGGAGAGGGGGGCGCCGACAGGGAAGAGGAGCTCGCCAAGCGCTTTGTTTCGAAGGAAAATTTGGCCCAGTGGGCGGATGCGTGGGAGGCGATTTCGGAGGCCAAGACGGAAGCCTTCGCTCTCAATCTGGACCGCAGCCTCCTGGTGCTCGATGCCTGGTTCCGCCTCCAGAGGCTTGTCCGTGAGCATCCTGTTTAGAGCGTCGGTTGACCGCGCTTGCCGGGGGCCACGCCCAAGGTTATGTCTCCGCCATGGCTGAGAAACGGCCCTATTACATCACCACGGCGATCTCCTATCCGAACGACGCCCCCCATATCGGGCATGCCTATGAGGCGGTCGCGACGGATGCGCTCGCGCGTTTTCGGCGCCTGCAGGGGATGGACGTGTTCTTCCTGACCGGCACCGACGAGCACGGCATCAAGATGCTCCAGACAGCGCGGGCGCAAGGCATCACCGCGGCGGAGCTCGCCGACCGTAACACGCCAAAATTCCGCGACATGGTACGGGAGCTCAACTGCTCCAACGATGATTTCATCACGACGCGCGAAGAGCGCCATGAGCGCGCCGCGCAGGACTTGTGGCGCCGCATGCAGGAGGCCGGGGATATCTATCTCGGCAAATATGCCGGCTGGTATTCTGTGCGCGACGAAGCCTATTACGACGAGAGTGAGCTGAAGGAAGGGCCCGACGGCCAGAAGCTGTCGCCCCAAGGCACGCCCGTCGAGTGGGTCGAGGAGGAGAGCTATTTCTTCCGCCTGTCGACGTTCCAGGAGCGGCTGCTCGCCCACTACGAGGCAAACCCAGCCTTCATCGGCCCGGAGACGCGTGCCAACGAGGTCAAGAGCTTCGTGCGCGGCGGGCTACAAGATCTCTCCGTATCGCGCACCACGTTTGACTGGGGCGTACCGGTGCCCGGCGAACCAAAGCACATCATGTATGTCTGGGTGGACGCGCTGACGAATTACATCACCGGGGTGGGCTTTCCCGATGAAGCCTCGGAGACGTTCAAGAAATACTGGCCGGCGGATGTCCATATCATCGGCAAGGACATCATCCGGTTCCATGCCGTCTATTGGCCTGCATTCTTGATGTCGGCCGGCGTGGCGCTGCCGAAGCAGGTGTACGGTCACGGCTTCCTCTATAACCGCGGAGAGAAGATGTCGAAGTCGGTCGGCAACGTCGTCGATCCCTTCGTGCTGGCCGCCGATTTCGGGGTGGACCAGATTCGGTACTTCCTGCTGCGCGAGGTGCCGTTCGGCCAGGATGGCAATTACAGCCGCGATGGCATTACGCAGCGGATCAATGCCGATCTCGCCAACGATCTCGGGAACCTGGCGCAACGCTCGCTGTCGATGATCGCCAAGAATTGCGGAGGCAAGGTGCCGAATCCAGGCCAACTCACGAGCGCCGACGAGGCGATCCTGGCGACAGCCGATGGTGTGCTGCCGCGGGTCGAGGAGGCGATGGATGCCTACGCCATTCATCGCGCGCTGGAGATCATCTGGGTTCTGATCGCGGACTCGAACCGATATTTCGCCGGCGAAGAGCCATGGGCCCACAAGAAGACCGATCCCGAGCGCATGGGTACGATCCTCTATGTGACGGCGGAGGTGACCCGCCAGATCGCTATACTCGTGCAGGCGGTCATGCCTACGAGCGGAGCAAAGCTGCTCGACCAGCTCGGTGTACCCGAGAACGCCCGCGACTTTGCCGCGCTCGGGCCGACCGGTCGGCTCACGCCAGGGGCCGAGTTGCCGGCCCCAACCCCGGTGTTCCCACGCTACGTGGAGGAGGAGACGGCGGCGTGATGGTGATCGATAGCCACTGTCATCTGGATTTTCCCGAGCTCAACAGTGAGCTGGGCGCGGTTCTTGCGCGCGCCGGTGACGCCGGTGTCGGCCTGATGGTGACGATCTCGACAAGAGTTCGCGAAGTTCAACGATCTGAAGGAGATCGTTGAAGCGCATGACAATGTGTTCTGTTCGATCGGTACGCACCCGCACAATGCCGCCGAAGAGCCGGACATCACCGTCGAGGAACTCGTTGAGATTTCGCGGCACCCCAAAGTTGTCGCTATCGGCGAGGCCGGTCTCGATTATCACTACGATTACAGTCCGCGCGATGTGCAGAAGAAGTGCTTCCGCACCCATATCGCCGCGGCGCGCGAGACGGGTCTGCCGCTTGTCATTCATGCCCGTGAAGCCGACGCGGATGTTGCGCGCATCCTCGAGGAGGAAAGCGAGGCGGGCGCGTTTCCGTTCGTGCTGCATTGCTTCACGAGTGGCCCCGACCTCGCTCATCGCGGACTGGCTCTCGGCGGCTATATCTCGTTCTCCGGCGTAGTGACCTTCAAGAAATCGGAGGCCCTGCGCGATATTGCGCTTGCGATGCCTTACGACAGAATTCTGGTGGAGACCGACGCGCCGTATCTCGCGCCGGAACCCTATCGCGGCAAGACCAACGAGCCGTCCTATGTGGTCAAGACCGCGGCGCGGCTTGCGGATTTGCGCGGGGCCTCGGAGGACGAGATTGCGCGGACGACGACCGAGAATTTCTTCCGTCTCTTTAACAAGGTACCGCCTGCGGCGCTGAGAGCGCAGTCCAGCGCCGCATGACCTTGAACGTCACCATCCTCGGCTGCGGCACCTCCGGTGGCGTTCCCCGCATCGGCAATGAGTGGGGGGCTTGCGATCCAGCAAATCCGAAGAACCAGCGGCGGCGCTGCGCCATTCTTGTCGAGCGGCATGGCGCCGAAGGGGTGACGCGGGTCCTGGTGGACACGCCGCCCGATCTGCGCGAGCAGCTGATCGATGTGGGCGTCGGATTGCTCGACGGCGTGCTTTTCACGCACGACCATGCGGATCACTGTCACGGCATCGATGACTTGCGGATGGTCGCCTATAACGGACGGCGTCGTGTCGATGTGTATCACGACAAGACGGCGGGCCAGGTCTTGCGCGAGCGGTTTGCCTATTGCTTCGAAACACCGGAAGGCAGCGAGTACCCGGCCGTGTTGAGTGCGCACGACATCTCTCCTGGCGAAATGGTCAGCATCGAGGGCCCCGGCGGCGTCATCGAGGCAATTCCCTTCCTTCAAAAGCACGGGCAGACCGACACGCTTGGATTCCGCTTCGATGGGATCGCCTATTCGCCCGATGTCAGCGATTTTCCGGACGAGTCCTTGCCGCATCTGGAAGGACTTGATCTGTGGATTCTCGACACCCTCCGCTACACGGGCCATCCAAGCCATTTATCGGTGGAGCAGGCGCTGGCCTGGATCGAGCGGCTCAAACCGGCGCGATCCGTGCTGACCCACATGCATGTGGATCTCGATTACGAGACTTCTGGCGGGTCAGTTGCCGGAGGGGGTCGAGCCCGCCTTTGACGGCATGGTGCTGACGACCCCGTAAGGGCTATACCCCGACGATTTCCCCGGTCTTTTCGTAGCTTGGCAGAACAAGGCGCAGAATGACCTCCGCCACGTCTTCAGGGCGCTGCAAATTGGCTTGATCCTCGCCGGGATAGGCTTCTGCGCGCATCGCGGTCGCCGTGGCGCCGGGATCGACGATGTTCACCCTTACAGTGCTGTCCGCAGTCTCGTTGGCGTAGGTCCTGGCCAGCGTCTCGAGCGCCGCCTTGGAGACGGAGTAGGGCGCCCAATAGGCGCGGCCCTGTTGGGCAACGCGCGAGGAGGTCGCGAAGACCACGCGGCCGGCATCGGACTGCCGCAGCAAGGGATCGAGCGTGCGGATGAGGCGCCAATTGGCCGTGAGGTTGACCGACAGCACGCGCTCCCAAGTCTCCGCGGAAATGTGCGTGAGTGGGCGCAAGCCCCCAAGCAGTCCCGCATTGCCGACGAAAATGTCGAGCCGGCCGAAGCGCTCATAAAGCGAAGGGCCGAGCGCATCGATGGTCTTGCCGTCCTCCAGATTGAGCGGAACGAGCGAGGCCTTGCCGCCGTCCTTCTTGATCGCGTCGTCGACGGCTTCGAGTGATTTTTGCGTGCGCGCCAGTAGAAGGACATGGGCACCTTCCCGGGCGAAGAGCAGCGCCGTGGCGCGGCCGATGCCCCGCGAGGCTCCGGTAATCAGCGCGATACGATCCTTGAGACGTTTGTCGCTCAACCGACCTCGGCGAGGAAGGAGAGCTGCTTCTGCTGGGGCGGTCCCTCTTGATCGCGAAGCCTGGTCGGGTATTCGCCGGTGAAGCAGTGGTCGGTGAATTGGGGATGGTCATCGTCGCGGCCTTCATAGCCCATGGCCCGGTAGATGCCGTCGACGGAGATGAAGGCCAGCGAGTCGGCGCCGATAAATTCGCGCATCTCCTCGATCGTACGATTGGCGGCGAGCAGCTTGTCCTGTTCCGGCGTGTCGATGCCGTAGAAGTCCGGATGGGTGATCGGCGGGCTCGAGATGCGCATATGCACCTCTTTGGCGCCGGCTTCGCGCATCATCTGTACGATCTTCACAGAGGTGGTGCCGCGCACCACGCTGTCGTCGATCAGGACGATGCTTTTGCCTTTCACCTGAAGCTCGTTGGCACTGTGCTTCAGCTTGACGCCAAGCTGGCGGATGCGTTGCTCGGGCTCGATGAAGGTGCGGCCCACATAGTGGTTCCGGATAATGCCGAACTCGAAGGGGAGGCCGGACGCTTGGGCATACCCGACCGCGGCCGGCACGCCGCTATCGGGAATCGGCACAACCATGTCCGCATCGGCCGGCAACTCTTCGGCCAATTGCCGGCCCATCGCTTTGCGCACATCGTAGACCGAGCGGCCGCCGATGATGGAATCGGGGCGCGCGAAATAGATGTATTCGAAGATGCACAGCCGCGGCGGATGCTTGGGCACGAATCGGTGGCTCTCGATCCCCTCGCGCGTGCAGACGACGACCTCGCCGTTCTCCACCTCGCGCACGAACTCCGCGCCGATAATATCGAGGGCACAGGTCTCCGAGGCCATGACCCAGGACTCGCCGAGCCGGCCGAGGACGAGCGGGCGGATGCCGAAGGGGTCGCGGGCACCGATGAGCTTCTTGTTGGTCATGCCGACGAAAGCGTAGGCGCCTTCGACTTGAAGCAGCGCCTCGATGAAGCGTTCGACGAATTGGCGTTTCTCACTGCGGGCCACCAAATGGAGGATCACCTCGGTGTCGGTGGTCGACTGGCAGATGGCGCCTTTTTGGATGAGGGATTCGCGCAAGGTCAGCGCGTTGGTGAGGTTGCCGTTGTGACAAAGGGAGAAGCCGCCGGATTCGAGATCGACGAAGAGCGGTTGGACATTACGCAACACCGCGTCGCCGCAGGTGGAGTAGCGGACGTGGCCCACGGCCATGTCACCCTTCAGGCGATCGATCACGGGGCGAGAGGTGAAATGGTCGCCGACGAGGCCAAGCCGGCGTTCGGTGTGGAAGTGCTCGCCGTCGAAACTGACGATACCGGCGGCCTCTTGGCCGCGATGCTGGAGGGCGTGCAGACCGAGCGCCGTCAGCGCCGCGGCGTCGGGATGATTGAATATCCCGAAGACGCCGCACTCCTCGTGCAGCCGGTCTTCCTCAAGCCAGCTCAAGTCGGGGTCGGTCTCAGTCTGTCTGGTCACGGGCACGGCCTCCTCTTTATAAATAGGCGCCCTGGTGAGGGCTTCAATGCCACGCAACTCTTTACCTTACGCTCTACGGCTGCTCAGGGTCAGCCGGCACGCCTTCGGTTCCAGGCTGAGCGTCCGGCTGGTCCGGCTCGCCGCTAGGTAGGTACTCCTCGGGCTGCATCGGGAGCAGGGATTCGATGGCGACCTGCGTCCGCTGGAGAATTGGATAGGAGCGCGCATTGCGGACCCAGTCTGGCTGGTCCCTGGCAAGCGCGGTGAACAGGATAAAGACGATGGCGACGAGCAGGAAGCCGCGTGCCAGTCCGAAGACGAAGCCCAAGGTCCGATCGAGGGCGCCCACGCGGCTGTCCAGCACCTTGTCGGAGATCCGGAAGGTGATCAGGCTCACGATGATCAGGGTAATGATGAAAACGCCGGCGGCAAAGGCGATCTGCGCGATGCTGGGGTTGTCGATATAGGGCAGCAAAACTTCGTAATAGCGGGGCGTTAAGTACAGCGCCGCCACGGCGGCCATGGCCCAAGAGAAAATCGACAGGACCTCGCGGGTGAATCCGCGCACCATCGCCAGGAAGGCCGAGATGAGCATGATGACGATCAAAATGATATCGAGCCAGGAGATTGGCATGCCGCGAGGCTCCCTCGGGTAGAAGACGTCAGACTATCACGATTCCCCGGGATGAAGCACAAATGGCCCCGGCGAGCAATGATTCTGCTGCAACACTTGCCGCATTGTCGCAGGACAACCTACTCCGCCGGCAGCGCGAACCAGGCCACGAGCTCTTCCAACTGCGTTACCGGGCTCAGGGAAATGCCCTCAAGCTCCCGGTCGTTGTTTAAGGACGCGGCCGGCACGATCGCGCGGGCAAAGCCGAGCTTGGCCGCCTCCTTCAGCCGCGGTTCCTTATGCCCCACGGCGCGGATTGCTCCGGTGAGGCTCACTTCGCCGAAATAGACCGTATCCTCCGGCGCCGCGCGTCCGGTGAAGGAGGAGAGCAGCGCTGCGGCGGCGGCGAGATCGGCGGCGGGCTCGGCTAGGCGCAAGCCCCCGGCAACGTTCAGATAGACATCGTGGCTGCCGAGTCGCACGCCACAGCGGGCCTCCAAGACCGCAAGCAGCATGGACAGGCGATTGGGATCCCAGCCGACCACGGCGCGTCGCGGGGTGCCGAGCGCGCTCGGCGCAACCAGGGCCTGGATTTCGACAAGGATCGGCCTTGTGCCTTCCATGCCGGCGAGGACGGCGGTGCCCGGCGTACCGCGGTCGGCGTCGTTGAGAAACAGGGCGGACGGGTTGTCGACTTGCTTGAGGCCCTCGAATCGCATTTCGAAGACGCCGATCTCGTCGGTGGGCCCGAAGCGGTTCTTGACCGCCCGCAAGATGCGGAACTGATGGCCGCTCAGGCTCTCGAAATAGAGAACCGTGTCCACCATGTGCTCGATCACCTTGGGGCCTGCGATTTGGCCGTCCTTGGTGACGTGGCCGACAAGCACGAGCGTGGCGCCGCTGGTCTTGGCGTAGCTGATGAGGGCCGCGGCGCAACCGCGCAGCTGCGAAATGGTGCCGGGTGCAGACTCGATTCCCTCGGACCACAGCGTCTGCACCGAATCGATGACGACGAGGGCAGGGGTCGAGCCGCTGCCGAGGGTGGCGATGATATTAGCGATATTGGTTTCGGTGCCGAGCGCTACGGGCGCTTCCGCCAGCCCGAGACGCCCCGCACGCATCCGCACTTGGGCGGGAGCTTCTTCGCCGGACAGGTAGACGACGCGCATGCCGTCTTGGGCGAGCTCGGCGGCCGCCTGCAACAGAAGTGTCGACTTGCCGATCCCCGGATCGCCGCCCACGAGCACGGCCGCACCGGGCACCATCCCACCGCCCAGCACCCGATCGAGCTCGGCGATGCCCGTCTTGAGTCGCGGCGCATCCGGTGTCTCGGCATTCAGCGTCTCGAATTTGGCGAGGCGCCCCTTGCCGCCCTTGATGGCCACGAGGGCAGGCGAACTCGTCGTGGTGGTGGTCGCCTCCTCGATGATCGAGTTCCACTCGCCACAGGACGGGCACTTTCCCGTCCACCGGGCAGTGACCGCGCCGCAAGATTGGCAGACATAGGCTTTGGATGCTTTGGCCATCGTTCGAGACGCTACCCGCCGATATAACGCCGCGCGGCGCGCTGGCCGAGGCTGGTGAGCACTTCGTAGTCGATGGTGCCTGCGTGCGCGGCAAGGGCGTGCGCGCTGACATTGGGACCGAGTAACTCCACCCATGCGCCACGCCGGGACAGCGTCTCTGGGACATCGGTCACATCGATGGTGATGAGGTCCATGGAGATGCGGCCGAGGATGGGCGCGGCATGGGGTCCGAGATAGACGGCCAACCCGTTCTCGCCGTCCTTGGTGGATAGCGCGCGAAAGAGGCCGTCCGCATAGCCTGCGGAGACCACAGCGACACGCGAGGGGCGGGTCAGCGTGCGCGTCGCACCATAGCCGACCGTCTCGCCGGCGGCCACGTCGCGAACTTGAAGAATGCGCCCTTTGAGATGCACCACCGGGCGGAACGGGTTCTCGCCGCGCCGCTGGGGGTGGCCGCCATAAAGCGCGATGCCCGGCCGCACGAGGTCGTAAGCGAAATCGGGACCGAGCAAAATGCCCGCCGAATTTGCCAAGCTCGTCATTGCCTCGGGAAGCCGCGCACGCAGCGTATCGAACAGGTCGCGCTGGGCCACGTTCTTGGCGTGCGCTGCATCGTCGGCGCAAGCGAGGTGGCTCATTACCAATGTGAGCGACATCGCCGACCAGAGTTCAAGCGCCTGAGCCGTGACGTCGACCTCAGAAGGCGACAAGCCGAGACGGTTCATGCCGCTGTCGAGATGGACCGCGCAGGGCAGTCTCTCGCCCACCCCTGCGCAATAGCCCGCCCATTCCTTGATCTCATCGGCGCTGTTGAGGACGGGGCGAAGCGCGTATGTGTGGAACCTGTCCGCTGTCCCCGGCAGAAGCCCGTTGAACACGTAGATGACCGCCTCGGGCAGGAGCGCGCGCAAGTCTTCCGCCTCGGTGAGCGTCGCCACGAAGAAGGTTTTGCAGCCAGAGCGCCACAGGGCTGGCGCGGCGTGTCCCATGCCAAGCCCGTAGGCGTCGGCCTTGACCACCGCGGCGCATTCGGCCGGCGCGGCCAGGTCACGCAGCTCACGGTAGTTGGCGGCAAGAGCATCAAGATCGATGGTGAGGATGGCGGTCTCGGCCGCTTTGGCCTCGGGCTCGTCCTGGGTGATCGCGCGCGGGCGCGCGTGGTTCACTCCATGCGCTCCGGCAGACGCTCCGACGCGGCGAGGTTGGAGAACCTCGTGAACTCCGGCGTGAACTGCAGCGTCACCGTTCCGGTCGGCCCGTGGCGCTGCTTGCCTATGATCACGTCGGCCTTGCCGGTGACCGCTTCCATGTCCTGTTGCCACTGCCGGTGCTCGTCGGTGTTCTCGCGGGGTTGGTTGCGCTCGAGATAGTATTCCTCGCGGAACACGAACATTACCACATCCGCATCCTGTTCGATGGAGCCCGATTCACGCAAATCGGCCAATTGCGGCCGCTTGTCCTCCCGCTGCTCCACCTGGCGGGAGAGCTGGGAGAGGGCCAGAACGGGCACGTGAAGCTCCTTGGCAAGGGCTTTCAGCCCCGTGGTGATCTCGGAGACCTCCTGAACGCGGCCTTCCTGGGCCCGCCTGGAGGAGCCGGACAGGAGCTGTAGGTAGTCCACCACGACGAAGCCGAGCCCCCTCTGGCGCTTTAGCCGCCGCGCGCGTGCGGCGAGCTGGGCCACGGTGATGCCGCCGGTCTGGTCGATAAAGAGCGGCAGGTTCTGGAGTTCTTGAGAGACCTCGACGATGCGGTCGAACTCGTCGGAATCGATGCGCCCACGGCGGATGCGCTCCGAGGGGATCTGGGACTGCTCGGCGATAATGCGGGTGGCGAGTTGCTCGGCCGACATTTCGAGTGAAAAGAAGCCGACGACCGCGCCGTCCAGCGGCGTTTCGCCATCGGCATTGGCTGTGTAAGCCTTGGCCACGTGATAGGCGATGTTGGTGGCGAGCGCCGTCTTTCCCATGGAAGGCCGGCCGGCGATGATGACGAGATCGGAAGCCTGCAACCCGCCCATGCGCTGATCGAGGTCGGCGAAGCCGGTGGCGATACCCGACAAGCCGCCGTCGCGCCGGTAGGCGTTCGCGGCCATGTCGATGGCGTCGGTGAGCGCCGCGGAAAAGGGCTCGAAGCCTGTGCCGTATTTGCCGGTCTCGGCCAGTTCGTAGAGTTGTTGCTCGGCGCCTTCGATCTGGGTGGCGGGCGGCGCATCGATCGGCGAATCGTAGGCGGTGTTGACCATCTCCTCGCCGATGTCGATGAGCTGACGGCGCACGGCGAGGTCGTAGACGGTGCGGCCATAGTCCTCGGCGTTGATGATGGTAGTGGCGTTGGCCGCGAGCCGCCCGAGATATTGCGGGACGCTGAGGTCGCCCACGGGCTCATCATTCTGGAAGAACGTCTTCAGCGTGATCGGTGTGGCGCGCTTCCCGCCCATGATGAGTTTGGAGGCGGCCTCGAAAATGCGTCCGTGGAGCGGGTCGAAGAAATGGACCAGCTTCAAGAAACCCGAGACCCGGTCCACGGCCTCGTTGTTGACGAGGATGGCACCCAGCAGCGCTTGCTCCGCCTCGAGATTGTGCGGGGCTTCGCGGAAGACGGGTGTCTCCGGAACGGGGCGGATGAGTGGGTTAGCCATGTGC
This sequence comes from uncultured Alphaproteobacteria bacterium, assembly GCA_963825655.1. Lineage (GTDB taxonomy): Bacteria > Pseudomonadota > Alphaproteobacteria > Rhizobiales > Methyloligellaceae > Methyloceanibacter. The sequence goes on along the minus strand of CAWGTS010000003.1, from coordinate 516,952 downwards.
GGAGAGTGGGTGATCCTGCGTTTCTGTTGTGGACACTAGGCGACGATTCGGAAGCTCAGCGGAACCGCGCAGCTTGTGGATATTATTTTCATCAACGCTGTACACAGCCGCAACGCAGCAAACGAGCGCCAGGAAGAGAAGACAGGTTCCCGGCGGTTTGGCGTTGGCGCGAGGCGCCCAGTAGGCCGTCGTGGGCACGAAGCTCTCGTTCAGCGTCGAGCAGGTGGTCGCGGGCCGCCCAGCAGTTAAATCGCTCGCCAAGTCATGGCTTCAGGCTCCATCAATTCGCCGAAGGTGAGCCTGAAGCATTCTAGGAACAGGAAGTAGGCAAGACAATAACCTCGCTTCCCGTTCCTTGAGAGTGTCTCTCCTAAGAAGCGTTGTCTTCCTCCGGCTCCGCTTTTGCCTCTGCGGCGGCCTTGCCTTCGCCCTCGATCGCCTCGTCGGGGGTTGCGCCTTCCTCGAAAAGCTCTTCGGCGGCAATGCGGGCGGCCTCGGCGTCCTCTTCCTCTTCGGTCAAGGTCCGCGTGACGTCCTCGCCGCGGGCCTGACGCGCCGCTTCATCTTCCGAACGGGCGACATTGATGACAACGTGCGGCTCCACCTCGCCATGGAGATGGATCCGAACCTCGTGGAGGCCGAGCGCCTTGATCGGCCGGTCCAGCATCACCTGCCGCCGGTCGATGGTGAAGCCGCCTTCGCTGATCGCCGTGGCGATATCGCGGGTCGAGACCGAGCCGTAGAGCTGACCGTTTTCGCCAGCCTGGCGGATGACGATGAAGTTTTCGCCGTTGAGCTTGCCGGCGACCCCCTCGGCGTCCGACTTGCGCTCGAGGTCGTGGGCCTCGAGTTGCGCGCGCTCGCTCTCGAAGCGTTTGCGGTTGGCGTCAGTGGCGCGAAGTGCCTTGCCGCGCGGGAGGAGAAAGTTGCGGGCGTAGCCGTCCTTGACCGTGACGACGTCACCCATTTGGCCAATGCGGCCAATGCGCTCCAGCAGAATGACTTCCATGATCCATACTCCTATTCGTTGTCAGTTTGTGTCGTCGTTTCCAGGGGGTGGGGGCCCGGCCGCCTTGCTGCGTGCGCGCAAGCCGAACAGCGGCTCTCCCAGGCCGACAATGGCGACCAGGATTGCGACCCAACCCAAAAACAGAATTCCGAGATAGACCACCGCCAGCAGAAGCGGGCGGAACGTCACGCCGAGGCTATAGACGTGAATCACGGCCAAGCCTTGCAGCACATAGGCGAACAGCAACGCGCCGGAGAAGCCCGTAGCGAGCAAGCCGATCATGCCGGGCAGGAACGTCAGAACCATTGCGACGGCGAAGACGGCGACGAAGATGTTTGGGACTTCGAGGTCATGCAGATCGGGCCAAGGGCGCAGCGCCCGCCCCGATGCCGCGACGATGATTCCGGCAAGCCACAGATTGAAGAGCACGATGGTGAGCCAGACGATGGCGAAGGCCGCGGGCAAGGCTTTGGCCAGCAAGACCTTCAGGCTCTCGATGGTCTCCGGCGTGAAGACCGAGCCGTCTGGATCGAGCGCCTCAAGGGTTTCCGGCTTGAGGAGCCCGCCGATCGACTGCTGATAGGTCTCGTAATCGGGACCAAGCGCCAGCATGAGCACGCCTGCGAGGACTCCAGCCATCACCGCCGCCCAGCCCACGAGCCTGCCGGCGGGATACCATTCGACCGCTTCGGTGGCCTCGCCTTCAGGCGTCGTCAAGGGCCGGGCCATGAGCAAAAGGTGGATCAGTGTGGCGATCGGCAGAGCGAAGGTCAGCCCAAAACCTAGGGCCAAGACTGGGCCAAGGGCCACGGCGATAACGACCGTCCCCGATAGGACCGCGACCAAGACCGCGGACCGGCCCCAGCCGAGCCCGGCGAGGCATAGCGGCAACGGTGAAAGATAAAAGGGAATGCCTGCGAGCACGCCCGCGGTCGCAGCCGACGCAAACAGCGCTGCTGAAACCAGGCCTGCGCCTGCGCCAATGAGGAGATGTGTGGGCATCGGTTTCGCTGTCCCGCTCCTTCAAAGCGGTTAGGGGAGGGCCTGGGCCCACCCCAACTTCTGCTTAAAGAGTCACGCGAGCTTTCTAGCTCAGTCTCTCCGACTACTGGATGAGATAAGGTAACAGCCCGAGGAATCTTGCGCGCTTGATCGCGCGCGCGAGCTCGCGCTGCTTCTTGGCGGAGACGGCCGTTATCCGGCTCGGCACCATCTTGCCGCGCTCGGACACGTAACGCTGCAACAGCTTCACATCCTTGTAGTCGATCTTCGGCGCCTTATCGCCGGAGAACGGACAGGTCTTGCGCCGGCGATAGAACGGGCGGCGGGCTTGCATGGTGCTCGAACTCATTCGCCGGTCTCCTCGCTGGTCTTGCTCTTAGCCTCGTCGCGATTTTCACGCGGGCTGCTGTCGCGATCCTCGCGCGGTCCACTGTCGCGGTCGCGGCGGGGCCCACGGCGTCCGTCCCGGTCACCACGGTCTCCGCGATCGCCGCGGTCGTCGCGATCGGAGCGGCGCATCATCGCCGACGGTCCGGCTTCGTGCTCGTCGACCTTGATGGTCAGAAAACGAATGACATCGGTGGACAGACCCATCTGCCGTTCCATCTCCGCCACCGCCTCATGCGGGGCATCGATGTCCATCAGCGTGTAATGGGCCTTGCGGTTTTTCTTGATCCGATAGGTGAGGGATTTGAGCCCCCAATACTCGGTCTTGCCGACCGTTCCGCCGTTCTCCTCGACGAGGGAGCGGAAGGTCTGCTGCAGGCCTTCGACCTGCTGCGTGGAAATGTCCTGGCGCGCCAGGAACACATGCTCATAGAGAGGCATGAATGCCTTTCCTTCTTCTTTGCTCCGGCGCGAAGCCTCACATGGGCGCTTTAGAAGGAAAGGCCCAAGATATGCTCTTGAGAGCGAAAGCCCTTGAGAGCGGAGACACGGGAGGGCGGCTTTTCGCCTGCCGGCCTTGCGGGCGGTCCTCCGTTCAGCCTCCGACCGGAGCGGTTGCTGGTGGGCGCTTTATAGTGTGTCGCGAGCGGTTTGCAAGGCCGCCGTGTCGGATGTCGTGTTCCTAGGGAATGTCCTGGGAGCCGGGATTCATGGTGCATTCCGCCTCGGTCTTGTCCTTGAGATTGAAGGCCTTGCAGTTCTCCTTTGCATAAACCTCGACGATTCCTACCGAGGCGAGCGGTGCATCCGTGTACTCCACATTGATGGCCACAGGGGTGAGGACCTGGCTGGACATTTCCTGTGGCCTGCGGCCCCTGACGTCGAAGGCGAATATCAGATCCCTCGGGTCGCCCATGCGTGGCGTCAGTTTTACCTCAGTAAAACCGGGGCCTGGCGCCTGTGCCTCAACCATGATGTTCAAAGTCGGTGTTTTCTTTAGCCCTGTAATGGCCACCTTGAGTGTCTCGACCTTGGAGAGCAACGCGAGCGCCGGGTCGACGGGGGCCTTGTCCATCCACGGCCAGGACCGCGTCTCGGCTGCAAGAAGGGAAACACTGGTGAACACGGTGACACAGCCAATTACAACGCCGATGGCGACAGGGCTTTTCATGCAAGAACTCCGCTGGGGTTTCTGGGGTGGTCGTCAGCCAAACGTGCTTTTAGCACTTGGGGTTGTAACGCGGGGGTTTGTTATTGGTTCGCTGGCCTCTTTGTTCATCCGCCGGCGGCGCCTCACGCACGACTGCCTTGGCTTGACAGGCAAGATTGAAACAGTGTCTTTGGCCCCCTTCGATCAACCCAAACTTTTCCAGCATCATGAGCATTGCTTTCATCTTCCCGGGTCAAGGGAGCCAGGCAGTCGGCATGGGCGCCGAGCTGGCCAAGGCTTACCCCGCCGCCCAAGCCGTCTTCTCCGAGGTCGATGAGGCTCTCGGGCAGAAGCTCTCCACCTTGATGTGGGAGGGGCCGGAGGCCGATCTGACGCTGACCGAGAATGCCCAGCCCGCTCTGATGGCGGTGTCGCTGGCGGCCATGCGGGTGCTTGCCGAGACGAAGGGCTTGCCGTTAGAAGGCCGCGTCGCTTTTGTCGCCGGCCACTCGCTTGGCGAATATTCCGCTCTCGCAGCCGCTGGCGCTCTCAGCCTCGCCGATACGGCGCGGCTGTTGAAGACCCGTGGCCACGCCATGCAGCAGGCGGTGCCTGTGGGCGAGGGGGCCATGGCGGCGCTGCTGGGCGCGGATCTCGCGCAAGCCCAGGACTTGGCCAAGGCGGCGAGCGAAGGCGAAGTCTGCGAGGCAGCGAACGACAATGCCCCGGGCCAGGTGGTGATCTCTGGTGCGCGCAGCGCAATCGAACGGGCCGTGAAACTGGCCCCGGATTACGGCGCGCGGCGTGCGGTGTTACTCCCGGTGAGCGCGCCGTTTCATTGTGCGTTGATGCAGCCGGCGGCGGACGCGATGCGCGAAGCCCTTGCGGGCGTCCAGATCAATGCGCCGGTGGTTCCGGTGGTCGCCAATGTGCTGGCCGCGCCGGTCACGGACCCTGAAGAGATCAGAGCTCGGCTGGTCGAGCAGGTGACCGGCATGGTGCGGTGGCGTGAGACCATGACCTATCTCGCGAACCAGGATGTGACGAGCGTCTACGAGGTGGGCGCCGGGCGCGTGTTGACCGGCATTGCCAGGCGCTTCGATGGCTTCGAGGCCCGCAGCGTCGGCACACCCGACGAACTCGAGGCCGCGGCGGCGGCGCTGCAAGGCTAAAGCGCCTCAGGAAAGGAGAGTTTCGACATGTTCGATCTCAAAGGAAAAAATGCACTCGTGACAGGCGCCACCGGCGGTATTGGCGGGGCCATCGCCAAGGCACTGCATGGGCAAGGCGCTGCGGTGGCGCTCTCCGGCACGAATGCGGAGAAGCTCGAGACGCTGGCGACGGAGCTCGGCGAGCGGGTGTTCGTGCTGCCGTGCGATCTTCGCAACCGGCCGGCGGTGGCGCAGCTCGCCGAGACCGCCGAGAAGACTCTCGGTCAGGTCGATATCCTGGTGAACAACGCGGGCATCACCCACGACAATCTCTTCATGCGCATGAAGGACGAGGAGTGGGACGACGTCATCGCGGTCAATCTTTCGTCCGTGTTCGTTCTGACCCGCGGAATTTTGCGCGGCATGATGCGCCGCCGCGCAGGACGCATCGTCAATATCGCCTCGATCTCGGGCGTGTTCGGCAATCCGGGACAGGGAAACTACGCGGCTTCCAAGGCTGGGCTGGTCGGCATGACCAAGTCCTTGGCCCGGGAAGTGGCGTCGCGGGGCATCACGGCCAACTGCATCTCGCCCGGATTCATCTCGACTGCGATGACCGATGCCTTGACGGAGAAGCAAGTGGAGGCTATTGCCGCCGCGATCCCGGCGCAGACCTTCGGCAAGCCCGAGGACATCGCTGCGGCGGCAGTTTTCTTCGCAAGCGACGAAGCAGCCTACGTCACGGGCGAGACGATGCACGTGAACGGTGGCATGATAATGGTCTAAATGCTTGTTGAACAAAGGGTTGGAAAAACGGCTTGAGAAGATCTGGCAAGCGGTTTTCCCTACTGAGGGCGTCTGGCAAAGTCACATATAGTATGCTACCCAAACGGCCGCTTTATGGGGCTTGACAAAGGGCAATCCCACCGCGATCAACCACCTAACTTACCGCTCGGGGGTGTGTTAGGCCAAAGAGCCGCAAGCTCTGGGGTGCGAGGCGTAGGGACGACAGTTAAGGGACGGTGAGGAGGACATGAGCGATATCTCGGAGCGCGTAAAGAAGATCGTGGTGGAGCATCTCGGCGTTGAGGCCGATAAGGTCACTGAGAACGCAAGCTTTATCGACGACCTTGGGGCTGACAGTCTCGACACCGTCGAGCTGGTGATGGCGTTCGAGGAGGAGTTCGGGTGCGAGATCCCGGATGATGCCGCAGAGACCATTCTCACCGTCGGCGATGCCATCAAGTTCCTTGAAAAGAACACGGCGGCCTAACGCCGACTTCGCGCGGATGCGTTCGGCCGCCCGCGCGGTGTGACGAACGAAGCCTCTAACGGCTCGTCATCTATTACTCTAAAGGGTCACGCGAAGGCGCGATGCGACGTGTCGTCATCACAGGTCTGGGTCTCGTCTCCCCTCTCGGCTCCGGTCACGAGGTTGCGTGGCAACGTCTGACCGCTGGCGAGAACTCGGCGAGGCGGATCGACGAGTTCGACGTCTCGGATCTGTCGTGCCAAGTGGCTTGCCAGATTCCGCGCGGCGACGGCACCGGTGGCACCTTTAATCCTAGTGATTGGATGGAGCACAAGGAGCAGCGCAAGGTCGATGACTTCATCATCTATGCGATGGGGGCGGCGACCCAGGCGCTGGCCGACGCTGGTTGGAAGCCGACGGCGTACGAGGATCAGATCCGTACGGGCGTCTTGATCGGCTCGGGCATTGGCGGTCTTCAGGGCATCGAGAAGAACTCGCTGCTGTTTGCCGCCAAGGGGCCGCGGCGGTTGAGCCCGTTCTTTATTCCCGGGCGTCTGATCAATCTTGCCTCCGGTTATGTCTCCATCGAGCACGGGCTGAAGGGTCCGAACCACGCCGTGGTCACCGCCTGCTCGACGGGCGCGCATGCCATCGGCGATGCCTCGCGGCTCGTGGCTTTCGGCGATGCGGACGTGATGCTTGCCGGCGGATCGGAATCACCGATCTGCCGTTTGGCGCTCGCGGGCTTTGCTGCATGCCGGGCGCTTTCCACCAACTTCAACGATCAGCCGCAGAAGGCGTCACGCCCTTACGATCGCGACCGCGATGGGTTCGTGATGGGCGAGGGCGCCGGCATCGTGGTGATCGAGGAGCTGGAGCATGCCAAGGCGAGAGGGGCGAATATCTACGCCGAGATCGTTGGCTATGGACTGTCGGGCGATGCCTACCACATTACCGCCCCCTCGGAGGATGGCGACGGCGCCTTCCGCTGCATGTCGGCGGCGGTGAAGCGCGCCGGGATAGATCCGGCCGATATCGACTACATCAACGCCCATGGCACCTCGACGCCGATGGGGGACGAGGTCGAATTGGCGGCCGTGGAGCGGCTGTTCGGCAACGCCGCCGGCAAGGTCTCGATGTCGTCCACGAAGTCTGCGACCGGGCATCTGCTTGGCGCGGCCGGCGCGGTCGAGGCGATTTTCTCGGTGCTGGCGATTCGCGACAATGTGGCGCCGCCGACCCTCAATCTCGACAACCCGTCGGTGACGACAGCGATCGATTTGGTGCCGCACCAGGCACGCCGGCGCACGATCGATACGGTGCTGTCCAACTCCTTCGGGTTCGGCGGGACCAACGCCTCGTTGGTCATGCGCCGATACGCCGCTTGATCGGATACCCTTTGCTTGTCAGGCGAACCTGCCTTTCGCCATATTTTGAAGCAAAGTGGCTTAAGTTATCCGTGGGGGCGCGCGCTAGTCGGGTATGACTTCTTCGAGGAACACACCACCACCACCGCCGCCGCCCCCGGGTAGTCCACCACCTCCGGGCAATCCGCCAGGCGGTCGCATGCCAGGCCCGGTGCCGGCGCGTCCGCCGGCAGCGCACGTGGCTGGGCGTCCCGTGGGCAACGTATTGCCTCGCAGTCCGACGGAAGCTTTGGAGCCCCAGCGGCCGCCTGAGCCGCCGGCCCAAGAAGAGTATGAGGACGATCCGCATCCTTTCCTGCGGATGTTCGACGGTCTCCTCAATTTCATCTTCATGCTTGTCTGCGTGGGCGCCGTGGTCTTCTATTTCGTGCGCCTGGAATTCGACCGGCCGGGCCCGCTCGAGGTCTCGGCGGTGCTCGTGGTGCCGAAAGGCGAAAGCACCACCGCCATCGCGGATCGGCTCGCGGCCGAAGGCATTATCGCGGACCGCCGGATCTTCATGACCAGCATCTTCTACTTCATGCATTTGAAGGGGCAGGGGACGCTCAAGGCCGGCGAGTATCAGTTCGATAAGCACGCGACCATGCGCCAAGTTCTCGACACCCTGGTCGAGGGCAAGTCCATTTCGTACAAGGTGACTTTCCCCGAAGGGTGGACCAGCCAGCAGATTGTGGAGCGCTTGGCAGCCAATCCTGAGCTAGATGGTCCCGTGCCTGAAGTCCCGGCAGAGGGCTCCCTGCTGCCGGACACGTATAGCTTCGGCTCGAAGGATACCCGCCAGGACATCATCCAGCGAATGCAGGTCGCCCATCAGAAGTTTCTCGACAAGGTGTGGGAAGAACGCGATCCCGAGATCATGGTCAAGACGCCTGAAGAGGCGGTCATCCTGGCGTCTATCGTGGAGAAGGAGACGGGTGTTGCGGAGGAGCGGCCGCGGATCGCCAGCGTGTTCCATAACCGGCTGAGGAAGCGGATGCGTCTGCAGTCCGACCCCACGATCATCTACGGCATTTTTGGCGGCTCTGGCATGCGCGATCATCCGATCACGCAAGAGGAGCTGGCGCGCGAGAACCCCTACAATACGTACAAGATCAACGGCTTGCCCCCGACGCCGATCGGCAATCCTGGTCGGGCCGCGATCGAAGCCGTTCTCAAGCCAGCCAAGACCAAGGATCTCTACTTCGTCGCCAATGGGTCAGGCGGTCACGCGTTCGCGACGACTTTGGCCCAGCACAACAGCAATGTCGTGAAATGGCGCAAGATCGAGCGCGAGATCAGAGCCCGTCAAGCCGAGGAGGCCGCCGCTGCGGCCGCGGTGGAGGACCTCGGCGCACTGTTGCCGGAGGGTGAGGTTGGCTTGGCTGAAGCCGGGGGACCGATCCCGTTGCCCAGACGCAATCCGACGCGCTAGGCCTGCTGCTATACCTTCTTCACCTCATTCTGTGCTTTGCGAGGCCTAGGGCCTGATTTCACTCGCGACTCGGCTATAAAGCCGACGCGGAGGCAGCTCCAACCGACGAGGCGAGAGCCATGACCCTGAAAAGTATGACCGGCTTTGCCCGCACCGATGGGGTGCATGGCGACACGAGCTGGTTCTGGGAGGTCCGCAGCGTCAATGGGCGCTCGCTCGACCTGCGCTTGCGGTTGCCGTCTGGGCTTGAACAGCTCGAGGCAGGATCGCGGAGCTTCTGCCAGGAAAGATTGGCGCGCGGCAATTGTACTGTGAGTCTTGGGGTGAAGCGCGAGAGCGGGCAGATGGAAATCCGCCTGAATGAGACGGCGCTGGCCCAAGCGCTTGCCGTGGCGAAGCGGGCCAAGGGCCTCACCGGTCTCAAATCTGCGCGACTCGATACGCTTCTCGGCATGCGGGGAGTTGTGGAGACCGCCGAGCCCGAGGAAAGCGAGGAGCAGCAGGCGGCGCTGACTCAAGCGTTGCTCGCCGGTCTTGCTGACGCCTTGGACCAGCTCGTAAGCGTCCGCGCCGCGGAAGGCGAGCGTCTGCAGCGCGTGATCGAAAAGCAGCTTGCTTCTATCGAGGACCTGATCGCCCGGGCAGCAGCCGCGGTCGCGCGTCAGCCGAAACTGCTGGCCGGTCGGCTTCGCGAACAGATTGGACGGTTGAGCGAAGCCGGTGCCACGCTCGACCCGGAGCGACTGCATCAAGAAGCGCTACTCCTGGCGGCCAAGGCCGACATCCAAGAAGAGCTCGATCGCTTGCGGGCCCATGTCGCTGCGGCCAATGAATTGATCGCGAGCGGCGAGCCTGCAGGCCGCAAGCTCGAATTCTTGGCGCAAGAGTTTAATCGCGAGGCCAACACGATTTGCTCCAAGGCCTCCGATGTGGAGATCAGCCGGACAGGGCTCGAGCTCAAGTCGGTCATCGACCAGGTTCGCGAGCAGGTCCAAAACATTGAGTGAGGCCTCCCATGGAGACGATTGCCCGTAGAGGACTCATGCTTGTGTTGTCGTCACCGTCAGGCGCCGGCAAGACGACGATCGCCCGGCGCTTGGTTGAGGAGGACGAGGCCATCGCCCCATCGGTCTCGCACACCACTCGCGAGAAGCGCAGAGGGGAAGTGGACGGCAAGGACTACCACTTCGTCGACAAGGACACGTTCGGCCGGATGCGCGATCAAGCCGCGTTTCTGGAATGGGCCGTGGTTTTCGACAATTACTATGGCACCACGCGCGCGCCGGTCGAGCAGGCGTTGCAGGTGGGCCGCGACGTCTTGTTCGACGTTGATTGGCAAGGCGCCACGGCGCTGCGCGAGTCCGCCAAGGATGACGTGGTGTCGGTCTTTGTGCTGCCGCCTTCGGCGGGCGCGTTGGAAGAGCGCTTGAAAACACGCGCGCAGGATTCCGACGAAGTGGTGTTGCGGCGCATGCGCGGTGCCAGCAACGAAATCCAGCACTGGGACGCGTACGACTACGTGGTGGTCAATTTCGACGTGGACCAGTCCGTGGCCGCGGTGCACGCCATCCTGGCCGCCGAGCGTCTCAAGGGGGCCCGGCTTACGGGCCTGGATGGGTTCGTGCAGGGCCTCTTGAAGCAGCTCTAACGCTGCTCAAGGGCATTGGCGATCCGGCAGAAATCGGCGATTTGCAGTTCTTCCGCGCGCGCCTTCGGGTCGAGGCCGAGCCCTTCGAGCAAGGTTTCGGCATCGGGCGTGATCTGGCGCAGGCTCGCGCGCAACATCTTGCGCCGCTGTCCGAACGCGGCGGCCGTGACCTTCTCCAATTGGCGCACGTTGCACTGAGGTTCGAGCACCGTCCTGGGCACGAACTCGACCACGGCGGAGGCGATCTTGGGCTTTGGCGTGAAGGCGTCGGGAGGCAGGGTCAACACGATGCGGGGCGCGGTGCGCCATTGGGCAAGGACAGCCAGACGTCCATAATCCTTGGTGCGCGGCTTGGCCACGATGCGATCGGCGACCTCGCGCTGGAACATCAACACGAGCCGGTCGAACCACGGCGGCCAGGGCTCTGTCTTGAGCCAATCGATGAGCAGGGCGGTGCCGACGCTATAAGGCAGGTTGGCGACGATACGCGCCGGAGGGGCCAGCGAGAGCGGGCTGTAGTCGACAGTGCGAGCGTCGGCGGCAACGATCTCGAGCCGCCCGGGATAGGCTGCCGCGATGGCTTGGAGGGCGGCGAGACACCGCTCGTCGCGCTCGATGGAAATGACGCGTGTGGCGCCTTCCAGGAGAAGCGCCCGGGTCAGACCGCCAGGGCCGGGGCCGATTTCGACGACGGTCGCACCTTCCAAGGGACCCGCGGCGCGCGCGATCTTGCGGGTCAAATTGAGATCGAGCAGGAAGTTCTGGCCGAGGCTCTTCTTGGCCGTCAGACCGAGATCGCGGATGACCTCGCGAAGCGGGGGAAGGCCGTCGGGCGCCGTCACGCCTTAGTCCCCATCCGCGGCCGTCTCGCTCATGGCATCGGCCAGTCGCAGCGCCTCGATGAGGCTTCGCGGGTTCGCTCGGCCGGTTCCGGCGATGTCGAAGGCCGTCCCGTGATCGGGCGAGGTCCGCACGAAGGGGAGCCCAAGGGTGACGTTGACCCCTTCCTCGAAGGCGAGCGTCTTAAAAGGAACGAGCGCCTGGTCGTGATACATGCAGATCGCCGCGTCATAGCGTTCGCGGGCGGCCGCATGGAACAAGGTGTCGGCAGGGTAAGGGCCGGAGACGTCAATGCCTTTGGCACGCGCGGCCGCAAGGGCCGGTTCGATCGTTTCGACCTCTTCACGGCCCAGGCTGCCCTCTTCCCCTGCATGGGGGTTGAGGCCGCTCACCGAGAGGCGCGGGTGGGCATAGCCGAAGAAGCGGCGGAGATCCCGGTCGGTGATCTCGATGGTCTCTAGCAGCAGGTCTCGCGTGAGCTTGCGCTCGACATCCTTCAGTGGAATATGGATGGTCGTGGGCACCACCTTGAACGGTCCCGCCACCAACATCATCACCGGGTGCAGGCGCTTGCCGTCGCCGGACGCCAGAGCGGCGAGATACTCCGTATGCCCTGGAAATTCGAAGCCTGCCTGATACAGGTGAGACTTGGACACGGGATTGGTGACCACGGCGCGTGCCTCGCCATCCTGCACCAGCGTGAACGCGGTCTCGATGGACCGCTTCACGGCGTCCATGGCCGCGACGCTTGGGTGTCCTGCCTTGACCGTGCCGGCGCCCCCCATGGGAAGCACGGGAAGAGCATCTTGAAAGACGCCGGTCGCGTCACCCGGTTCCGCGACTTTGGCGATGGGAACAGACAGACCGAGTGCCTTCGCGCGCTGCGCAAGCACGCTCTCGTCACCGATCAAAACAAAAGGTGGAATCCCATCTCTCTCGCGTGCGGCGTAGGCGAGAAGGGTGACATCAGGCCCGATGCCGGCGGGATCGCCGAGGGTGAGAGCAAGGGGTTTTGGGGTTCGGCCCATGGGAAAGGGCCTAGCATGAAAATCTGGCTCAGCGGTACTCGATGAAGGCGTCTTGGCGAAGGTCGCGCAACAGGCGCTCAGCGCGAATCATCATTTCTTCGCCCAAGAGCTTGCGCTGCGTCGTCTCGCGTATGTCAGTATTGCCGGTCGCCGAACGTTTGCCGCACACGGCGTAAAGCTCGACTCCAGATCGCGAAATTGTCGGCGGCGTCATCTGCCCCGTTTTCGCATTCTGAACGAGAAGCCGGGCGGGCTGGGGCAGGGTGGAGGCCTGCTGCTCCGGGATTGTCCGGACACTGGCGCCGTCAACACCCTTGGCTAGATCCGCGACGCCGGCACAACTGCTGAACTTCGCGCGCAACGCTTCGGCTGCGGCGAGCTTTGCCGCGACTGCGCGCTGATCGGTGCTGGACAGGGCAAGCCTTACCTGACGGAGCTGTAGCGAGCTTTGCGTCGCCCCATCCTCACCCGAAGACTCCAAGGCCCGATCTACGTCGACATCGCCAATCTGAACCTGGTGCCGGAACTTGCGCCGCACCACATCCTGCCACACCAACTGCGCTCGGACCCGGTCCTTGAGCGTCTTGATGTTGACGCCGGCGCTTCCGAGAGCCTTGGTCAGCCCCGCGAGATCGAGATTGTTCTTGGATGCCATGTCGGAGAGGACTTTGTTGACCTCTTCCTCGTCGGCTGTGTAGCCGAATTCTCGGCCGGCCTGCATTTGTAACCGCTCGTCGATGAGCAGGTCGGTGGACTTCTTCTTCAATTCAGGGCCCGGTTTGGCCTTCGTGGTCAGTGCGAGAAAGCGCTCACGCTGGGCGATGTCGTAGTCCGAAATCGGGTCATCGTTGACCAGCACCTTGATGGAGAGTTCCTGGCCAAGCCCGAGGCTTGCGCCCAGCGCGCTCATGGCGAATGCGATTGCAACGAGCAATGCTGCCTGGCAAACGCGGTGTGCTGCACTAGTTGCTGTCAGATCCATCCGTACCAAACCCGCCGACCGACTCCGACGTCACGCCGTAGCTGCCGAGATATTTCAGCGAGAAGTTCACGAGGAAACGCTCATCCGGCTCGATGTCCTGGTCCTTGATGAAGGACCGTTGATAGGTGACATCCACCATGAAGCAGTCGTCTTGATAGCGGATGCCCAGGCCGTCCGTGATTGTCTGGTCTGCTTGGATGTCATAGCGGAGATTGCCGAGCAGCCACCAATCGTTGGTGATGGCCAGTGCGCCGGCCGCGAGAATTTCTTCGCGGTCGTCGTTGGTCACGATGTCGTCTGGAGTGGCCGTGGGAACGTCACCTGGAACATCGGCATAGTTCACCCGCGCTTGCAGCGGTCCATATCGAACCCAAGATCCGAGATCGGTTCGCTCGATGTCGAACGTGTCCTGATCGAAACGCGACTGAGCGGTGAAGGAGACGTTGCTCGTCGCCTGCAGGTAGACACCCGACACGTAATCGGAGTCGTCGCTCGCAAGACCGCTCGTCCGATAGAAGTCGGTGTCGAACTCGTTCTGGCCGGCAATCTGATAGCTCTGACCGAACACGGCCTGAGCGTAGGCGCCGGAGGGAAGCTGAGCGGTGTAGCGCGCACCGACATTGACGCGTGTGCCGGTCTCGACACGGTCATAGCCGGAGAACTTGTCGATATCGAAGAGGATGGTGTCGTCGAACACGAGGCTTAAAGCGTCCTCGTTCGGAATCTCCTGCTGGTCGCCCACCGAGTTGGGCCGCGCGACGATTTGGCCGATCGGTTCCAACGTATGAGTGAGGGCGCCGGTGGTCGTAATGAACGGATACCGGTATTCGAGACCGCCCACCGCGTTGCCCCGCCAGATCGTGCCGTCTTCCGGATCCGGGGTCACGATGTCTTCGCTGCCGGTGAGCATAAGCATTCTCGGCTGGTCGACGCCATAGACGTCGCCGCGCAGGCGGCCGAAGGGCGTGAACACCTGACCGATTCCGTCGATCATCTGGCGGCGCCAATTGGCCTCGAGGATGAAGCGGTTCGAGTTCGGTGCCGTCTCCGCCGGAGAAGACCATGGTGTTGGAGTTGAAGCTGAGTTCGCCGCCGACGATTGGGGTGTCGACGATGTAATCGTAATCTATGATCGGATAGACGGTCGCTTCGGAGAACTTCTCGTCGGGCTCAAGTAGGCTGTCGGTGTTGTAGAAGCGCGTCGACATGTAGTTCCGACCGCGCAGTCCCTCGAGATAGACCTGGGAAAGGCGGTCGGTCTTGAGCCGAGAGTCGAGATTGTAGAAGCGGCGGAAAGTCTCGTCGGTCTCCGCAATGATATCCCAGCCCCAGGAGTAATACGGGTCGAGCGCGAACCGGCCTTGCGTCTTGATGCTGCCACGGAAGTCCTCGCCGTCGGCGGGACTCAACGGATCCTCGATATTGTCGAACACGCCGGCGAGTTCGACGCGGTAGCCGCCGTTTGCCGTGCGTTGCCGCCAATCGCCGAGCAGCACGGTTCCGGCCTTCTCCGTCCACATGGGGGCAAAGGTGAAATCATAGTGATCGGACAAGGCGAAGTAGTAGGGGACTTGGACCGTGTTTCCGAGTTCGTTCGAGTGGCTGTAGCTCGGCATTAGGAAACCGGATTTCCGCTTCACGGTCGGATCGGCGGTTTGGAAGTAGGGCAGCCACAGCACCGGCACGCCGAACAGATCGAATGCAGCGTCCTTGTACGTGATGACCGCTTGGTCGCGCTTGTGTGTGATCTTGCCGGCACGGATGCGCCAGGTCGGCGGCTTACTGGGATCCTCCTCACAGAGCTTACAGGGGGTGAACCAGCCTTTGCGGAACACGGTGACGTTGCCTGCCTCGCGGGAGGCCGACTGGGCGACGATGCGCGTCTCGTCCTTGGTGACGAGTTTCAACGCGTCGATAAAGCCGTCGCGGAAGTCGTCCGTCAAGGTGAGCTGGTCGGCTGTGATGACCGCGCCGTCGGGGTCCTTCATGCGGACATTGCCTTCGGCGGCTAGCGTGTTCGAATTGCGATTGTAGACGACCTGGTCGGCGAGCAACGTGTAGTTGCCGTAATAGATCTCGACATTGCCCTTGGCGCGGATGCGGGCGTTGTTGTTCTCGTAGATCATCTCGTCCGCCTGCAACAACATCGGCTCTCCAGAGCCGACGTCGGGCGGTGCGATGATCTGCTCAAGTCCGGTCTGAGCTTGGGCGAAAGCCCTGTCGAGCGGCGCCAAGAGCACCGAACAGACCGCAAGGAGAGTTGCGATGGCGACGCCAAGGGACGGGGCGAACGGACCCCCGTAAGACGCGGGGCCGGGCAAGGCCCGGCGCGTCAATCGCAGAAATGTCGCTGCGCGCTTCATCATCCGTCCTCTTTGTACAAGAGCACGGTGAGGGCGAGCGAAGCTGCGACGATCACCGGGATCCAAGCCGCGGCGGCGGCGGAGGTTAGCCCCGACATAGCGAAATTACGCGACACTTCGGAGAACACGAAGAAGCCGAAGCCCGCGGCGAGTCCAAAGATCGCATTGATCTGGACGTTGCCGAAACGGAAGCCTTTCAGGGAACACGTCGCGGCGATGAGCACCATCGTGACCAGGAGGAACGGTCTCGATAGGAGGAGGTGGTATTGCACGCGGTACTGTGTTGCAGGAAGGCCGGCGCGCTCGGCGATCTGGATGAAGTTGGGCAACTCCCAGAACGAGATCGAGAACACTGTACCAAGACTGTCCCGGACCTGTGTTGGCGTGAGATAGGTGCTCAACAGGTATTCTTCGTAGAAGGTGGGCTCTTGCCCGATCGCGCTGACCCAGGCGTCCTCAAGCTCCCAGCGTCCGTTTTTCAGCACGGCACGCTTGGCTTCGATGCGCTCCGTCAATGCATGACCCGCGTCGTACTGAAACACGGTGACGCCCTTCAACTCGAGGCCCTGGTTGAGACTTTGGAGTGCGTGAACAACGGATGGTCCGTCGGTTCCATCCTCGCGTAACCACGCGCCTGTGCGGCTATTCGTTTTGAGGAAGGACTCGCTTTTGTCGAACGCGGCCGAGTAGAGGCGTTCGGCTTCGCCGCGCGCCATGGCCGCTATCGGGTTGTATGCCAGGACGAAGACTACACCGAGCAGGAAGGCGACGGCGATCGCAGGCAAAATGAACTGCCACACCGAGACTCCCGCCGCGCGCAACACGACGAGCTCCGAGGATCGGCTCAGCATCAGGAAGATCGCGATCGTGCCGATGAGAACGGCGAAGGGCAGGGTGAGTTCGGAGAAGGACGGCAAACGCAGAAGCGTCATCCATGCCAAAAGAATTCCCGACACGTCGCCTGAGTACTTACCGGAACGACGCAGCATCTCGATGAAGTCGACGAAGAAGATCAGCACGCAGCAGACTAGGAACATCGCCACCATGGCGACGAGAAACCGCGCTGAAAAATAGCGCGCGAGAGTTCCCCCTGCACTGATGCCTCGCATCTGCGCTTTCACTCCGTCTGCATCCCTCTACTGGTCCAAAACTTTATGTTTTTTGGCTGAAGCTTGAGCTCAAAGCTTAGCTTGGACCGCAGTTCTGGCGACATTCTAACGTGCGCTGTCCATGCCGCAATTAGAATCGCCCCCACCGGAATAGCATATACGAGGACCACGGCCCACGCATTGAGAACGACCAGATTCCCGACCGTAAGTCCCGCAACTCTCAGGCCAATAGCGATGCAGAAAGCCGCCAAAATCTGGCCCCAACGATTCTCTCGCGTGGTGCGCGCCTGGCCCATCAGGGCAATAGCCACAAATATAAAAACGATCGGATACAGAGGCGTTGCTAGCCTTTCATGTAGCTCGGAACGCAATAATCCATAATTCTTTAGGGCTATCTCATCATCTGCAGCAGGGTATAGCAGTTCGCTAATAGAGCGTTCTTTGGGCCTTAGGTCTTTTCCGTCCTTATCCTTTGGGGCGAACTGGGATATATCGAGCATGTTCTGCTCGTAGGCTACAATCTGAACCGTTTTTTCTTTGTCTTCCGTATTGTAACGGTGAACGTAACCGTCAAACATGACGAGGTAAGACCCCTCGTCGTTGCTGACGATGCGGCCGCGTGCGGCGAGGTAGCTCATCACCTGCGTCTCGTCGCGCTCGTCATGGACCAGCAGCCCTTCCAATTCGCCGGTCGGGCTGCGGTCTCGAATGTGGAATGTGAGGCCTTGCTCGGGGCTGGAAAAACGGCCTGGTTGAAGGACTTGCGAGATCAGGTCGGCGCGGACTTCTGTGATGAGGTCGCGCAGCGCGCGCATGCAGGCGGGGTTCAAGTAGACGTTCACCAGCAGAATCAGGACGCTCACGATGGCGGCGAGGGCGACAAGGGAGCTACAGATCCGCCAAACCGGCGCGCCGGCGGCCGTCATGACGATGATCTCGCTGTCGCCGTTCATGCGGTCGAGGGTGTAGAGCGCGGCCATGAGCACCGCATTCGGCGCGATCAGGGTCACGAGGCTCGGCAGGCTGAGCATCGTCATCTGGAAAAACAGCGCCAGGCCCTGACCTTGCGAGGTGATAAGATCTAGCTCTTTCAATGCTGTAGCGAGCCAGACGATGGCCGTCAGCGTCAGCAGCATGACGAGGAACGCATTCGTCACCTGCCGAAACATGTATCGGCTGAAGAGTGTCATGACCCTTTTCCGAGGTCCCCCACAAATGGTCCTTGCGCCGGGCCCCTGAGACGCCATCCGAAAAGCGTCAACCGGCTGGAACCAATTACGATTCTGACCAGTCCAAGATGGCGGAATTTCGGCCATTTAGAATAGGTTGCTTTCCCTCTGCGCAGGACTTACGTAGGCAGACGTATTTCCTGCCGCTGTTGCAAAACTGCACCACGGAGCGCGCGGGCGCCCGTCGTCGGTGCACGTTTGGTCGGCTGATTGGAGCCGGGCGGCGTCACACATCAATGGAGCTTGCCGTGACCGATCAGACCGCCCTGTCCTTTGCCAGTCCATCCGCCGCTGCCGACGGTGTCGCCGTGGTGTTTGCCGAGGAGGGCCCCAAGCTCACTTCCGCCGCGCAGGATCTCGACAAGAAGACCAAGGGGCTCCTGACCAAGGCGGCTCAGATCACCACATTCAAAGGCAAGAAGGGAACAAGCGTCGACGTACTCGCGCCGCAGGGGGTGAAGTTCGGACGCATCGTGGTCGTCGGTCTCGGCAAACCCGCCGAGTTCAAGCACGAAGACTGGCTCAATCTCGGTGGCACGACTCGGGCAAAGCTCACCGGGCGGGAAGGGGCTGCGGCGCATGTCTATCTCGAGACCGTCAAAGGCGACGTGACGCCGACCGATACGGCGGCTTTCGCGCTGGGCGCACAGCTTCGCGGCTACAAGTTCGACAAGTACAAGTCGAAGAAGACGCCCACGAAGAGCGCAAGCAAGAGCGCCAACGGTAAGGCCGACGACGAGAAGACACTCAAGAAGCTCATCGTGCATTGCGCAGATCCTCGCGCGGCAGGTCAGGCGTTCAATCCGGAACGCGCCGTCCTCGACGGCGTGAACTTGGCGCGCGATCTCGTCAACGAGCCGGCCAACGTGCTTGGCCCGGCCGAGTTTGCCGCGAAGGTCAAAGCGCTCACCAAGGCGGGCGTGCAGGTCGAGGTGATGAGCGAAGCCACGCTGAAGCGCCATGGCATGGGCGCGCTGCTCGCTGTCGGCCAAGGCAGCGACAAGCCGAGCCATGTGGTGGTGATGCAGTGGAAGGGTGGCGGTCCGAAGGGCGGCGCGCCGGTCGCCATCGTCGGCAAGGGCGTGACGTTCGATACGGGCGGCATCTCGCTTAAGCCCGCCGCCGGCATGGAAGACATGAAGGGCGACATGGCGGGCGCGGCCTGCGTCGCCGGTCTTATGCTGACGCTTGCCGAGCGCAAGGCGAAGGTCAACGCGGTCGGCGTCATCGGTCTTGTGGAGAACATGCCGAGCGGCGGTGCCACGCGTCCCGGCGATGTGGTCGAAGCCATGTCGGGGACGACCATCGAGGTGCTCAACACGGACGCGGAAGGGCGCATGGTGCTCGCCGACTGTCTCTGGTACGCGCAGGACAAGTTCAAGCCGAAGGCGATGATTAACCTCGCCACCCTGACCGGCGCCGTCATGGTAGCGCTCGGTAAGGAGCATGCCGGCCTGTTCTCGAACAATGATGAGCTGTCGGAGCGTCTCACCACTGCTGGCAAGGAGACAGGGGAGAAGCTGTGGCGTCTTCCGCTCGGACCCAAATACGACAAGCTGATCGACTCGAAGGTCGCCGACATCAAGAACACGGGTGGACGGTGGGGTGGTTCAATCTCCGCTGCGCAGTTCCTTCAGCGTTTCGTCAAGGAAAGTACGCCGTGGGCGCATCTCGATATCGCCGGTACGGCCATGGCCTCGGGCGATAGCGACATCAATCGTAGCTGGGGTTCGGGCTTCGGCGTGCGGCTCCTCGATAGGCTGATCCGGGATCATTACGAGCGCCGTTAGCTGAGCGTGGCGCGCCATGGTCTCATCCAACCCATTTCAATATTTTCCATAATATACCTTATGCGAATCTAGGATGTCGGGGTTCAGGATGCAGCGTTTTCGCCATCTCTCTGATTTCCCTACAATTTTCATAAGGCGCCCCGGCGCACGCTGTCATGGCTGACGACACGCCCAAGAAGCACGATCTCGATGATCTCCTGGCCGTCATGGCGCGCTTGCGCGATCCCGACACGGGCTGCCCCTGGGACGTGAAGCAGAGCTTCGAGACGATCGCGCCCTACACCATTGAGGAAGCCTACGAGGTGGCCGACGCTATCGCGCGCGACGACACAGACGGGCTCAAGGACGAGTTGGGCGACCTCCTCCTCCAGGTCGTGTATCACGCCCAGATGGCTTCCGAGGATGAGCGCTTCGTCTTCGCCGACGTCGTGGACGCCATTACCCGCAAGATGATCCGGCGGCATCCGCACGTGTTCGAGGACGGCTCGCGGCGCGAGGAGTTCATGACCACCGATCTGTGGGATCGCATCAAGACGCAAGAGAAGGCCGAGCGCGGCGAGGATGTCCATGCGAAGAGCATGCTCGCCGATGTGCCCGTGGGTCTCCCGGGACTGACGCGCGCGGTGAAGCTTCAGAAGCGCGCCGCCAAGGTGGGGTTCGATTGGCCAAACCTCGTGCCTGTGTTGGCGAAGGTCGATGAAGAGTTGGCGGAGCTGAAAGAAGTTTTGGCCGCGGATGATACCACGCTGTCAGAGGCGCGTGCCGCCGAAGAGTTCGGCGATCTGCTCTTCGTCATGGCGAACGTTGCGCGGCATCTCGGCGTCGATCCGGAAGCCGCGTTGCGCGGCGCCAATGCGAAGTTCGTTCGGCGCTTCGAAAGCATTGAGGCGGCGCTTGCCACGCAAGGGCGCGATCCGAGCGATGCGACGCTTGAGGAGATGGACGCGTTGTGGGACGCGGCCAAACGGGACGAGAATAAAGGCTAGGGTTCCCCCTACTCGGCTGCGGTTTGCAGCCTAGCGGCGCCGGCCACGCGGGCAAGCTTGTCGCGTTTCTCGGGTGCCACTCGAATGCGCAAGGACGTGACGCCGTCGCCGAGATCGGCGCGGGCGATGACCTCGCAATTCTCGTAGATCCAGTTCGACAGTGCGCCTTCTTGCGGTTGGACTGCTATTTCCACGGTCTGGCGGCGGCTGTTGAGGCGCCCCTCGATCTCGGCCAAGAGAGTCTCTAAACCGAATCCGCTGACCGCGGAAACGAGGATGGCGCCGTAGCGTTTGGCCTCGTTCTCCGCGTGCTCCTGCGCCATCGGGTCAAGGAGATCGGCTTTGTTCCATACTTCAAGCACGCGGTCCGGCTCCGCCTCGGCATTGATGCCGAGAGCCGCCAGAACCGCGTTGACGTCGGCGCGCTGGCTTGCGCTTGCCGGGTCGGAGATGTCGCGCACATGGACGATGAGATCAGCCTCTTGCACCTCTTCCAAGGTGGCGCGGAAGGCCGCTACCAAGGTGGTGGGCAGATCGGAGATGAAGCCCACCGTGTCTGACAAGACAGCTTTTGAACCATTGGGGAGAGAAAGCGCCCGGATTGTCGGATCGAGTGTTGCGAACAAGATGTCCTGGGCCAAGACGTCGGCGCCGGTGAGCGTGTTGAACAGCGTGGATTTGCCGGCATTGGTGTATCCGACGAGGGCTGCGGCCGGGTATGGCACCCGCTGTCGGGACTTGCGATGCAGCGCCCGCGTGCGGCGCACTTGAGCAAGCTCCTTGCGGAGGCCGTCGATGCGCTCGCCCAACAGTCGACGGTCGGTCTCGATCTGGGTTTCGCCCGGGCCGCCGAGGAAACCGATGCCGCCGCGCTGACGTTCCAAGTGAGTCCAGGAGCGGACCAGCCGGCTCTTCTGATAGACGAGATGGGCGAGCTCGACCTGCAAGCGCCCTTCCCGCGTGCGCGCGCGTTCGCCGAAGATCTCCAGGATAAGCCCCGTGCGATCAAGCACCTTTGCGTTCCAGGCGGTCTCGAGATTGCGTTGCTGCACGGGCGTCAGCGGATGGTCGACGACCACGAGCTCGGCGTCTTCCACGCGGACGACACCGGCCAGTTCCTCGACCTTGCCTGAGCCAAACAACGTCGCCGGCTTTGGTTGCGGAACGGGGACAAGCCCGCTCGCCCGGACATCGAGATCGATTGCGGCGGCCAGACCGACCACCTCATCGAGGCGTGCTTGCGGGGTCCGATCAGGGGCATCCAGCCCCCGGCCGTGGGCGGCTTTGGCCGGCTTTCTCTCAAGCATCGGCGCAAAGACGACCGTTCTCACGCGCCCATCGGCGCGCGCGTCCTTGCGTCCCCCACTCCCCTTCTTGCGCTTTAGCTCTTTCGGGTCGGTTGGACGCAATTACTCAGCGGCACCTTCCGCGTCGGTGATATCGGCAAGCTGGATGGGCTGACCGGGCATGATGGTCGATATGGCGTGCTTATAGACGAGCTGTGAATGACCGTCCCGGCGCAAGAGTACGCAGAAATTGTCAAACCAGGTCACAACCCCTTGAAGTTTAACGCCATTCACCAAAAAAATGGTCAGTGGTGTCTTTTGCTTACGGACGTGATTGAGAAATGTGTCTTGTAGGCTCTGCGTGCGTTCTGTCGCCATGGGCTTCCCCGTCCCTTTGGTCCACGCTTACGCTTGTTGGATGGCGCCGGACTCTCGCTCCACCGGCCACAGTATGCATTAGACGCGATTGCAAGGCTACTCCGCAAGGTCTCTGATGCGGATGGTTTTGCGAGCGTGTCCCCCAAGCGAAGCGAGTCACCCGCCATGCTAGCGCATGGCGGCGCTTCTTTCATTCGAATTGACGCCGAGCGCCCGAAGTTTCCGGTGGAGCGCGGAGCGCTCCATGCCGACGAATTCGGCCGTTCGAGAGATATTTCCGCCAAAGCGATTGACCTGCGCGAGCAGATATTCGCGCTCGAAGATTTCCCGGGCGTCGCGCAAGGGCAGCGACATCAAATGCTCTCCCCCTGCCCCGTTGGGCGACAGCGGCACGGGCGACACGATCTCGTCCGGCAGCATGTCGGCTGTGACGATGGTATCGCTGTCGCCGCCGACGAGAATCATCAGACGTTCGACATTGTTGCGGAGTTGGCGGACATTGCCCGGCCATTCATGGGATTGAAGCGCGGCCAGGGCGTCCTCGCCGAGGCGCCGCGTCGGGAGGCCCGAAGCGACGGAAATCGTCTGGACGAAATAGCGCACAAGGTCCGGCACGTCCTCGCGCCGTTCGGTGAGACCGGGAACCCGGACCGGCACCACATTCAGCCGGTGGTATAGGTCCTCGCGAAGCCGGCCGGCGCTGATCTCCTTCTCAAGTTCGTGGCTCGTGGAGGACACCACGCGCACATCCACATGCACTTTTGTTCCCCCGCCAATGCGCTGAAACCGCTGCTCCACAAGCACGCGGAGAATCTTGGCCTGAGTCTCCATGGGCATGTCGGCGACTTCGTCGATATAGAGCGTGCCGCCATGGGCTTCTTCGAGGGCGCCGACTTTGCGGGGGCCTGAGCCGGTCCCCTCCTCGGTACCGAAGAGTTCAAGCTCCATGCGGTCGGGCACCATGGCTGCGGCGTTCAGGACCACGAAAGGTCCGTCCGCGCGTGCGGACTTTGCATGCATCACGCGCGCGGCGAGTTCCTTGCCGCAGCCAGAGGGCCCGGTGATCAACACGCGGCTATTGGTGGGCGCGACCTTATCGATGGCTTGGCGCAGCTGGTTGATGGCCGCGGATTTGCCGATCATCTCGAAAGAATAGGTGCTGCGCTCGCGCAGTTCGCGGTTCTCGCGCCTCAGCCGGGAAGCCTCCAGCGCACGCGTGGTGATGAGAACGAGCCGGTCGGCCTTGAACGGCTTCTCGATATAGTCGTAGGCGCCTCGCTGGATGGCCGCCACGGCCGTTTCGATATTGCCGTGACCACTGATGATGATGACCGGCAGGTCAGGATGGGCCTCCTTGATGCGATCGAGCAAATCAAGGCCGTCTAGCTTCGAGCCCTGTAGCCAGATGTCGAGAATCACGAGCGAGGGGCGCCGCTCCTCGATCGCCTGAAGCGTCTCGTCGCTATCTTTGGCGAGCCGCGTGGCGTGCCCTTCATCCTCAAGGATGCCGGAAATAAGCTCCCTGATATCAGTTTCGTCGTCGACAACCAGGATGTCAGACGCCATCGGTTACTCCCTCTTCCTCCTCGGCCGGCTCGGAACTGCTCGTCTTGGCGCTCGAGGCGGTCTTGGACGCCGCGTCCAACTCCGCCTCCTCCGCGCCGATGATCGGCAAGTCCATTCGCACTGACGCCCCTTCGACTTTGCCGTTCCGCTTGGGCGCATCGGCCAGTTGCAGTTTGCCGCCATGCTGCTCGGTGATGCGTTGCACGATGGCCAGTCCAAGTCCGGTGCCCTTGACGCGGGTGGTCATGTAGGGCTCGACCAAGCGGTCGCGGTTCTCCTGCGGCAGGCCGCAGCCATTGTCGATGATGGTGACGTGGATGTGGTCGCCTTTGGTTGTCACCTTCGCGGTGATTTGGCCGGTGCCCGCGCGCTCGGGATCGGCTTCCACCGCGCTGTCGATGCCTTCGCTCGCGTTCTTGACCAGATTGGTCACCGCCTGGGTTAGCAGGCGTTGGTCCGACATCGTCCTGATGGGCTTGTTGGGCAGGTCGAGCTCGAACTCGATATCGGGCCGGCTTACCTGAAACAGGAATACCGCCTCGCGCACGATCTCGCGCACGTCGTGCATTTCCATGACGGGCTTGGGCATGCGCGCGAAGGCGGAGAACTCATCCACCATGCGCCCAATGTCGGACACTTGGCGAATGATGGTGTCGGTGCACTGATCGAAGATCTCCCGATCCTTGGTGATGGCGCTGCCGTATTTGCGTCGGATGCGCTCCGCCGAGAGCTGAATCGGTGTCAGCGGGTTCTTGATCTCGTGGGCGATGCGCCGCGCCACATCGGCCCATGCGGTGCTCCGCTGGGCGCTCACCAGTTCGGTGATGTCATCGAAGGTTACGACGTAGCCCATGCCCGCACCCTCGCTTGTAACCCGGACGGCAAAGCTGCGCTCGGATCCGCGCCGGCGCAGAGTGATCTGATCGGTGGGAAGCCGCCGTCCCTGTTTCTGGGCCCGTTTCATTTGAGGGCCAAATTCGGGCACGGCGTCGGCCAGCTTATTGCCGACAAGCTTCCCGTCCTTCACGCCGAGCAAATCTTCCGCGGAGCGGTTGACGAGATTGACGGTGCCGTCGGCGTCCACGCCCACGACACCGGCCGTGACGCCGGAGAGCACGGCTTCCATGAAGCGGTTGCGCTCATCGAGGGTCTCGTTGGCGCCCACCAGCTCATCCCGCTGGGTTTTGAGCTCGGACGCCATGGTGTTGAAGGTGGAACCGAGAACCGCGAGATCGCCGTCAGCGCGATCGACTCCCACTTGGACGTCGAGATTGCCTTGGCTGATCTCCTCGGCCGCGCCCATCAGCTGGCCGATTGGCGCCACGAGACGATTGGCGAACCACATGCCGATCCAAATCGCAGACAATAAAAGGGTGAGCGCGATCGCCACGTACATCAGGCCGAAGGCGACCTGCACGCCAGCGCGGCGCTGCTCGAGCAATTGGTACTCGGCGACATTTGCGCGGGTTGCGCGGAGCTGCTGGAGGACGCGCGCGTTCACCGGCCGGATCACGTAGAGAAAGGTATCGTCGAAATTGGCGAGGGTTTTGATGGCGCCGACCATGCTGGTCTGGCCGGGGGCGATGACGATGACCTGGCCTTCTTTAGCAAGCTCCATCGCCTCCTTTGGTGGCGCCCGATATGTCAGCTCAGGCGCCGAGGCGGCCGTCGCGAGAACCTTGCCGCTGCCATCGATCAAGTAAGCGGCCGGCAGCGACCGGATAGCGGCCTGAGCCTTTAGGAAGTTGCCGAAGCCTTGCGGTCGCGCCCGGACCAACTCGACGGCCTCGTCGATATCCTTGGCCATACCGAGCGTGTCGGCACGGATCACCTGGCCGTGCTCCTGGAGATAGGCCGTGGCGACATCGATGGAATTCTGAATGATCGATTTGGTCCGGTCGGAGAACCAATGGTCGAGGCCGCGATCGAGCGAAACGCTGGCGAAAACCGCGAGCAGAATCGCCGGGACGACGGCGATGACACTGAACAGGCTGACGATGCGCACATGAAGCTGAGCACCTGCGACGTGGCGGCGTCTGTCCAGCCAAAGGCCGGTCACCTGCCAGGCTATGATCCCCACCATGGCCAGGACGAGGACCAGATTGATCAGCAGCACCCCCACCACCACGGCCTGGGTGGGCACGATGGGAGTCAGCCCGGTGAGGATCAGATAAGTGGCCAGGCCCGAGCAGAGCGCGAGCACCATGGTGATCAGGCCGAGCGTGAACGGCAGACGGCGGCGGCGGGCATGCGCGTCGGGCGGCCGGATCGCCTTCCCACTTGGGCTCTCGGTGGCCGAAGCAGGCAAGAAGCGCTTGTTCTTTGTGGGCTTTTGGGAGGTTTGGAAGACGCTGCGCAACCGCTTTC
Organism: uncultured Alphaproteobacteria bacterium; assembly: GCA_963825655.1. Taxonomy (GTDB): domain Bacteria; phylum Pseudomonadota; class Alphaproteobacteria; order Rhizobiales; family Methyloligellaceae; genus Methyloceanibacter. The sequence continues at coordinate 490,591 of CAWGTS010000003.1, read as the reverse complement.
CCCTGCCTTCCCCCTGGGACACCCGGTCGCTGCCGGGTTCTCCCTTGTGGAGTGTCCGCCTCATGGTGGTGCAATAAAATCACAATGTGGCGCTTTGGCGACAGCCCGGGGCGTACGTATTCCGGCCCGTCAGCCGCCTCGGCTAACGGGATATGGGGATTGCTCGTGGATTAACCAGATCAGGCGCTTGGGGTGCGGATCACTTTGATCCCAAGATCTCGGATCTTCTTGCGCAACGTGTTGCGGTTGAGCCCAAGCAGATCGGCGGCGCGGATCTGGTTGCCGCGCGTGGCCGCGAGCGCGGCGGTGATGAGAGGAAACTCAACCTTCCGCAAAATCCGCGTGTAGAGGCCGGCCGGCGGAAGGTCCTGCCCAAAGCCCATAAAATAATCGCTGAGATGGCGCTCGACGGATTCCGACAAATCGCCCGTCGACTCGGCGGCATCGGGGAACGGGGCGCGCGCGGCGGTGGCAAGCTCGCTCTCCACCATCTCGATGGTCACAATGTCCTGGGCATAGATCGCCGACAAGCGCCGCACCAGGTTCTCCAGTTCGCGCACATTGCCGGGCCAATGATAGCGCTTGATCCGCTCGATGGCCGCGGGCTCGAAGCTCTTGGGCGGCAGCCCCTCTTTCTCCGCGATGGACAGGAAATGGCGCACCAAGTCTGGAATGTCCTCGAGCCGCTCGCGCAAGGGCGGTAGCCGTAACGGTACGACGTTCAGCCGGTAATAGAGATCCTCGCGGAACAGGCCCTGGTCGATCTGCTGCTGAAGTTCGCGATTGGTGGCGGCGATGATCCTCACATTCGTCCTGATCGGCACGCGGCCGCCGACCGTTGTGTATTCGCCTTCTTGCAGGACGCGGAGGAGCCGCGTCTGCGCCTCCATCGGCATGTCGCCAATCTCGTCGAGAAACAGCGTGCCCCCTTCGGCCTGCTCGAAGCGGCCGACATGGCGAGTCTGAGCTCCGGTGAAGGCGCCCTTCTCATGACCGAACAGCTCGGACTCGATGAGCTCGCGGGGGATCGCGGCCATGTTGATGGCGACGAAGGGTCCGTTGCGGCGTTTGCCGTATTCGTGGAGTGCGCGGGCGACGAGCTCCTTTCCGGTGCCGGACTCGCCTGTGATCATCACGGTCAAGTCGGTCTGGGTGAGGCGCGCCAGCACGCGATAGATGTCCTGCATGGCCGGACAACGGCCGATCAAGGGCATGCCGTCGCTTGATTCCGCCGAAAGGCGGTGCGCCTTTTTGCGTGGCTCGGCGAGGGCGCGCCCGACGACTGAGATGAGCTCGTTCAGGTCGAAGGGTTTGGGCAGATATTCGTAGGCGCCCCGCTCGGCCGCGGTGATCGCTGTCATAAACGTGTTCTGAGCGCTCATGACGATGATCGGCAGGTCGGGTCTGAGCTTCTTCACGCGCGGGATGAGATCGAAAGCATTTTCGTCCGGCATGACCACGTCGGTGATGATGAGGTCGCCCTCACCTTGGCTGATCCAGCGCCACAACGTGGCGGCGTTGCCGGTTGCGCGCGGCGCGTAGCCTGCCCGGGCCAGCGCCTGATTGAGGACCGTTCTGATCGCCGCGTCGTCGTCAGCAATGAGTATGTTGCCCTTCCCCATTGTTTTTACGCCTGAGCTCCCGCTGTCACTTTTATCGCTTCGCTTTCGGCCATCGGCATCAGCGCGCGAAAGACCGTGTGTCGGGGTCGCGAGTCGCATTCTATGATTCCCCCATGATCGCCGATGATTTTCGCCACCAAGGCAAGACCGAGTCCGGTGCCGGACGGCTTGGTGGACACGAAGGGATCGAAAAGATGTTGAATGAGGTCGGTCGGTACGCCACCGCCGTTGTCTTCCACGGCGATCTCAAGCGGCAGGCTGACACGCGCCTGACTGCCGGGCACCGAAAGCCGCACGCCGGGACGGAACGCGGTGGATAGCGTGATCTGACCATCGTTGCGGTCCTCACCGATCGCCTCGGCGGCATTCTTGACGAGATTGAGGAAAACCTGGACCAGCTTGTCTCGGCTACCCGGGACCGCCGGCAGTGAGGGATCGTAGTTCTCGACAATCTTGATGTGCCGCGCGAAGCCGGTGGAGGCGAGTTGCTTTACGTGATTGAGGACATCGTGAATGTTCACGGGCTCGCGCTGGATCGGGCGTTCGTCGCCGAAGATTTCCATACGATCGACGAGTTTGCAGATGCGGTCCGACTCCGAGCAGATGAGCTGCGTCAGGGTGCGGTCCCCGTCGGTGCGGTCGCTTTCCAAGAGTTGGGCTGCGCCCCTTATTCCAGACAGCGGGTTTTTGATCTCGTGAGCGAGTACGGCAGCAAGACCGGAGACAGATCGCGCGGCGCCGCGATGGGTGAGCTGGCGCTCGATCATCTGCGCCATGCTGCGCTGTTGAAGCATAACCACGACGCGGTCGGGATATTCGGAGAGCGGTCCCCCATAAAGGTCCACGAGCTTCGCCGCTTCGAAGCGGAAAGAGCCGAGTTCGACGCCATACTCGTTCACGGTGGTGCCGTTGCGTTGGACTTGCTCCACGAGAGCGATCAGCGGGCAGCCAAAGGCGACCACGTCGGGAAGGCTGTTACGGCAGAGAACGCCGGCGCTCATTTGAAAGAAGTCTTCGGCCACCGTATTGGCGTACTCGATGGCAAGCCCCTCGCCGATCACGAGGAGCGGATGGGGCAAGGTATCGAGCAACGCGTCGCAGGGGATCGACGGAGGGTCCGCCTTGCGACGATCGCCGGGCTTTTTGGTCGAGACGCCCAAAGTGTATATCCTCGCGGCCGCGCGAAGGATGGCCAACTAGCTTGCATAAATTTTATGCACGACCACCCCATGAACTATTATTGGGCACGATACGAGGGTTTGCACGTGGGAGCAATATTCCTTTTGCCGCAGTGCAACAATAAAGTTCGCCGGAGGCTTAACGGCAAAACATCCCGGAATTGTTGCCAGTTTCAGAGGCTTCCTCAGTGAGGGGCGCGGCTCTGATCGTGGCCGCCGGCCGCGGAGCGCGGGCGGCGGCAGAAGCCGGAAAACCCAAGCAATATTGCCGGATTGGCGCCGAAGCGATGCTAACGCACACGCTTTCGGCGTTTTCGGCGCATCCGGGCATCACTGACATCCTGGTGGTTATCCACGCGGACGATATGGCGCTTTATGAGGCCGCAAGCCGCATCTTGAATGCCCGTCTTATGGCGCCTGTTATGGGCGGGTTGCGGCGGCAGGACAGCGTGCGCGCGGGGCTCGAAGCGCTCGAGGCGACGGGCCCAGATTTCGTTCTGATCCACGATGCGGCACGGCCCTTCGTGGAGGATGCGCTGATCTCCCGGGTGATCGCCACGCTTGAGGACCAGACCGGCGCCCTGCCCTGTTTGCCGGTGACCGACACGTTGAAGCGCGGCGAGGATGGACGGGTTGCCGGTACGGTGCCGCGCGCGGGCCTGTGGCGGGCGCAGACGCCGCAAGGCTTCAAGTTCGATGCGATCCTTGCGGCACATCGCGCGGCGGCCAAAAACTCCACGCTCGAATTTACCGACGACGCCGCCGTGGCCGAATGGTTCGGCCTCGATGTGGCGCTGGTCGAAGGCTCCGAGCATAATCGAAAGCTGACCACGGCGGAGGATCTGAAGATCGCTGACGAAATGTTGCGGACGGAACGCGAAAGTGCGGCCGGTACGATCCGGGTCGGCACCGGCTATGATGTGCATGCGCTCGGCCCCGGAGATGCAGTGATTCTGTGCGGCGTGAGTATCCCTCATACCAAGACACTTGTCGGTCACAGCGATGCCGATGTGGGGCTTCACGCGCTCACCGACGCGCTGCTCGGCACGATCGCCGATGGCGATATCGGCACGCATTTCCCGCCATCCGACGCGCGTTGGCGCGGCGCGGCCTCCGACACCTTTCTCAAGGCGGCCGCCGACAAGATCAAGGCCCGTGGCGGCGAGATCGTGCATGTGGACGTGACGCTTCTATGCGAGGCGCCGCGCATCGGTCCGCATCGCGATGCCATGCGCGTCGCCATGGCCGCAACTCTTGGCATCGAGGTGGACCAGGTGAGCGTCAAGGCCACCACCAACGAGGGGCTTGGCTTCGTCGGCCGCGGCGAAGGGATCGCGGCCATGGCGAGTGCGACGGTGCGGCTGCCATGACGGAGCGGATCGATTTCGATGAACGTTTGATGTCGCTCGCGGCGGAAATACTCGATCGGGCCCGGGCAAAAGGCGATCTCATCACCACCGCGGAGTCCTGCACCGGCGGGCTCGTCTCGGCAGCGTTGACGGCGGTCGCCGGCTCTTCGGACGTCTTCGACCGGGGCTTCGTCACCTACTCCAACACCGCCAAGAGCGAGATTCTGGGTGTGCCCTACTGGCTGATCGAGAAGCATGGCGCGGTGAGTGAGGACGTCGCCCGGGCCATGGCCGGGGGCGCGTTGACCCACTCCAATGCGAGCCTTGCGGTTGCCGTGACCGGCATTGCCGGTCCAGGGGGCGGCACGGCCGAGAAGCCTGTCGGGCTGGTGCATTTCGCCGCCGGCCGTCCCGACGGGCCGATGCATCATGAGCGTGTGGTGTTCGGCGATCTCGGCCGGGCGGAGGTCAGGCGGCGTAGCGTCGAGCGTGCGCTGTCGCTCTTACGCTCGATCTTGTGAGGCCAGCGCCAGCGTCTTCCTGCCGTAGACCGCGTCGGCGCGGGCCTCGAAAGCACTTGTGTATTTTTGCACGGCCTTATCGAAGAGCCCACCCATGACCCGTTCGATCAGGCGCGAGCGAAAGCTGTAGGCAATATAGAAATCGATATCCGAGCCACCGTCGGCGCGCGGGATGAATCGCCAGCGGTTCTCCAGATGCGAAAATGGTCCGTCGAGATACTCAACGAAGATCGTCCGCGTCGCGGGATCGAGGGTCACCTTGGTGGTGAAGCGTTCGCGGATGAGCTTGTAGCCGACCTGCATGGTCGCGACGAGAACCTCCTTCCCGTCGATCATGTCCCGGCGCTTGACTTGAAGCGCTTCGCAAAGCGGCAAGTATTTCGGATAGTCCTCCACGCGCGCGATCAGCGCATACATGTCGTCCGCGGAATGGGCGACGGGATGCTTGGTCTCGAAAACGTGCATGAGTGGACGTCGCCTCAGGCGCCGACGGCAGATTCGCGGGCGGCCTTGAGCGCCGCGAAATCCTCGGCGGCGTGATAGGAAGAGCGGGTCAGCGGGCTCGCGGCCACCAGAAGAAATCCCTTGTCGTCGGCGATGCGCCTATACGATTGGAAGCCTTCCGGCGTGACAAAGCGGTCTATGGCCACATGTTTGCGCGTCGGCTGAAGATATTGGCCGATGGTGAGGAAATCGACCTCGGCTGTGCGAAGGTCATCCATGACGCCTTCGATCTCTTCGTCGCTCTCGCCGAGCCCCACCATGATGCCGGACTTGGTGAAGATCATCGGATCGAGCTGCTTGGCTTCCTTTAGCAGCGCCACAGAATGCCGATAGTCCGCACCCGGACGGATTGTCCGGTAAAGCGAAGGGACCGTTTCGACATTGTGATTGAATACGTCGGGACGGGCTTCGATGACGGTCTGAAGCGCACCGGCTTTGCGCATGAAGTCGGGTGTCAGAACCTCGACGGTCGTGTTCGGCGAAGAGTGTCTGATCGCGGCGATGGTGTGCGCGAAATGCGCCGCGCCGCCGTCCGCTAGATCGTCGCGGTCAACCGAGGTGATGACGACGTGGTTGAGTTCGAGCGCTGTGATGGCGTCGCCGACACGGGCGGGCTCGTCCGCGTCGAGCGCGCCCGGTTTGCCCGTGGCAACGTTGCAGAAGGCGCAGGCGCGTGTGCAGACATCGCCCAGGATCATCACCGTCGCATGCCGCTTGTCCCAACATTCGCCGATATTGGGACAGGCCGCTTCCTCGCAGACCGTATGCAGGCGATGGGCGCGCAAGGTCTTGCGCGTTGCGTCGAAAGCGTGCGCGCCGGGCGACTTGACCCGGATCCACGGCGGTTTGGGCATGAAAGGGGTGTCGGGCAGCCGCGCCTTCTCGGGATGTCGCGGCCGCGCCTTCACCTCATGAACCGTATCGAGCACTGTTACCATGCGAAACGCTTAACTTTCCTCGTGCCCTTGGACCTTTCGCCAAATCCAAATCAGCAGGATTGCGCCGATGGACGCGACGATCAGATTGCCGAGCCAGCCATAGAACTCGATGTTCAATAGACCGGCGAGCGTGCCGCCGACAAACGAGCCGGCTATGCCCACCAGGAGGTTGGTCAGCATCCCATGATCGCTGGATGTCACCTTCTCGGCAATGTAACCGGCGATAAGGCCGATAATCAGCATGCCAATGAAGCCGACCCCCGGCATGGACAATAGGCCATGACCTTCCATTCGTAGCCTCCTCTCTTCTTTGCCGCTGGTGTGCTCAGCGCATGCGTTGCCACACCCAGAGGCAGATCACCGCGCCGATCGTGGCGATAATGATCTGCCCGATCAGCCCGTAGGCGGCGATGCCGACCAGGCCGGCCAGCAGACCGCCGACCACGGCACCGATAATACCGATGAGCAGGTTGATCAGGAGATCTTGCTGCCGCCCCATGATGTAAGAGGCGAGCACGCCCGCGATCAGGCCGATAACGAGAAAAATAAGTAGGCTCATAGTGGTCCTCCCATTGTTGGCTGGGCTCGATAGCGCTCCCGACTGGGACGGACTAGGTGTGGAGGGCGCGCCCGAAGGCGTCGAGCACCGATTCGTGCATCATCTCCGACAATGTGGGATGGGGGAAGATGGTGGCGATCAATTCCGCCTCGGTGGTTTCGAGGGTCTTGCCGATGGCGAAGCCCTGAATGAGCTCGGTGACCTCCGCGCCGATCATGTGCGCGCCGAGTAAAGCCCCTGTCTTTGCATCGAAAATCGTTTTGACCAGGCCTTCCGTCTCGCCCAAAGCCATGGCCTTGCCGTTGGCCGAATAGGGATAGCGGCCAATTTTTATTTCGTAACCGGCCTCGCGCGCCGCGGCTTCCGTCAAGCCGAGGCTCGCCACTTGCGGCGTGCAATAGGTGCAGGCCGGGATGTTGGTCTTGTCCATCGGGAGCACGCCGTCGACGCCGGCGATCCTCTCCACGCACAGGACGCCTTCGTGCATCGCCTTATGCGCGAGCCATGGCGGCCCCACCACGTCACCGATGGCGTAGAGACCGGGGACGCCGGTACCCCACCACTCGTCGACGACTATGTGTCCTTTGTCGATCTTGACCCCCTGCTCTTCCAGACCGATCCCTTCCACGTTGCCGGTGATGCCGACGGCGAGAATGACGCGGTCGACGGTGCCTTCAATCGTGCCGCCGTCAGGCGTCTTGAGCGTCGCGGTGACGCCGTCATCCGTCGTGACTAGCCGTTCCACGGTGGTGCCGGTGCGGATGGTGATGCCTTGCTTGGCGAACGCCTTCTGAGCTGCCTGCGAGATCTCCTTGTCCTCGGCCGGCAGGATGCGGTCCATCGCCTCGACCACGGTCACTTGCGCCCCGAGAGTGCGGTAGAAGCTGGCGAACTCGATGCCGATGGCGCCGGAGCCGACGATCAGCAACGACCTTGGGAAATGCTCCGGGACCATCGCCTCCTTGTAGGTCCACACACGCTTGCCGTCGGGCTCGAACCCTGGCAGCGTCTTGGCGCGCGCGCCGGTAGCGATGATAATGTGCTTGGCGGAAATCGACGGCAGCGTGTCGCCGTACTTGCCGGTGATGGCAATACGTCCCTGCCCTTCGAGCTTCGCGGTGCCGTCGATCACCTCGATCTTGTTCTTCTTCATCAGATAAGCGACGCCGCTCGACAATTTCTCGGCGACCTTGCGGCTCCGCGCGACGACCTTTGCCAGGTCGAAGCCGATATTCTCTGCGCGCAGCCCGAAGGACTCCGCATTCTGCATGAGGTGATAGACCTCGGAGGTGCGCAACAGCGCCTTGGTGGGGATGCAGCCCCAGTTGAGGCAAATCCCGCCGAGATGCTCGCGTTCGACGATGGCCGTTTTTATGCCGAGCTGCGCGGCGCGAATCGCGGCGACATAACCGCCGGGGCCGGCGCCAATCACCACGAGATCGAATTCGGTGTCGCTCATCTATGCAATCGGCCGTGTCAGGAGAATCCAGTCTCCGCTTTGCGGGACGTCCGGCGGCAGAACGGCGCGTTCGGTGGCCTTGGCGATATAGCCCGCGTTTGCGTACAAGGCGATGGCGCCGACATTCCATGAGCCGACGATAATGCTCATCGTTTTGGCACCCGCCTCGCGTCCTTTTGCTTCGGCAACGTTCAGGAGCTTGGTGCCGATCCCCTGGCCCCGGAACTCTGGAAAGGCCGCGAGCGCGTTGACATACCAAGACCCCGGTGCCTGCGCTTCGAGCCGCAGGAGCGGCCGGACAAGGGGCGGCATGTCGTCGAGGCCGCTCAGATCGTAAGGATCGTCTAGCGGGTACACGATCAGACAGGCGGCGATCTCGTCGCCGACTTCGGCAAGAGTCGCGTGACGATAGGAGAAGCCCCCCTCCTCGCGGCGGGCGCGCTCCCGGCCCACCTCCAGCGCCGATTGGCCCGGTGCGGCCAGGCCGCGCCACAGCCAGTTGGGGGCGCCTTCGCCGGCAATGTCGACCAGGACAGCGAGCGCGGAGGCGTCCGCGAGCGTCGCCGGGCGGAATGTCGGTTTGATTGCCATCGACCGCGACCCTACACCAGCCCCGTGACAGGCCAAGCCGGGAAAGTCGCCGCAGGTTGGGCTAAACTCTCGGCATGAGTCGCTCACACGGGGATTGGCCGCGGATCGTCGCCCACGCCGACATGGATGCCTTCTACGCGGCGGTCGAGCAGCTCGACGACCCGACATTGCAAGGAAAGCCTCTGCTGGTCGGTGGGGCGAGCCCGCGCGGCGTCGTGTTGACCGCGAGCTATGAGGCGCGGCCGTTTGGCGTCGGCAGCGCCATGCCGATGGTGAAGGCGCGGCGTTTGTGTCCCGACGCGCTCATCGTGCCGCCGCGCTTCGAGCGGTACCGAGAAATCTCCGCCGCGATCATGCGGGCCTTCGGCGAATTCTCTCCCGTGGTCGAACCGCTGAGCCTCGACGAGGCCTTCATCGACATGACCGGCGCCGAGCGGCTGTTCGGCGATCCCCGGACCATGGGACGCCGCTTGAAGGAAGCGGTGCGCGCGGCGACCGGCGGCTTGTCCGCATCGGTCGGGATCTCCGCCACGAAATATGTGGCCAAGGTGGCAAGCGCCTACCAAAAGCCCGACGGGTTGACGGTGGTGCCGCCCGAGACGGCCAAGGCCTGGCTGGCACCGATGCCGGTGTCGCGTCTTTGGGGCGCGGGCGAGAAAACCGAGCCGCGGCTCCATGCCTTGGGCTTGCGCACGATCGGCGATGTCGCGGCCGCCGACCCCAGACTTCTCGCCGACAAACTCGGCAAGCTCGGTATCCACTTTTACACCTTGGCCCAGGCGCAAGACCCAAGGCGCGTCGAAGGGCAGAGGAAGTCGAAAAGCATCGGTTCGGAAAACACGCTGGCGCGCGACGTGCGCGACAAGACCGAGATAAAGCTGCATTTGCGCCGCTCGGCCGACAAGATCGCGCGGCGCCTCCGCGCCAAGGGGTTGGTCGCGTCCGGTGTCGGCGTCAAGCTCAAGACGGCGGACTTCAAGTCGCTCACGCGGCAGCATCATCTGTCTGAGCCCACCGATGTGGCGGAGCAGCTCTATACCGTCGGCGTGGAACTGCTCGACGCCTTCGAGCATCCCGGTCCGTTCCGGCTCGTGGGCATGACCGCCTATAATCTCGCGCCTGCGGGCGGTGTGGCGCAGGCCGGCCTCTTCGATACGTTCGGGCGCCGGCGGCAGCTCGAGGTCGCGCTCGATGCGCTTGCCGAGCGCTTCGGCGGCAAGGTCGTGCAGCGCGGCGAGGAACTTGGGGAGCGAGGCAACCGCCTCACGCCCAATCTCGATTTCCTGGACGATGGCGTGAACGACGGCGAGGCCTGATCCCGCCTTACACCAGCATGGTCACCGGGTCTTCGAGATAGGCCTTGAAGGCGGCGAGCAGTTCGGCGCCGAGCGCGCCGTCGATAACGCGGTGATCGACGGACAGCGTCACGCTCATCATGGTGGCGATCTTCACCGCATCGTCCTTGATCACCGGCTTCTTCTCGGCGCGGCCCACCGCGAGGATCGAGGCCTGGGGCGGATTGATCACCGCCTCGAAGCTGTCGATTCCGTACATGCCGAGATTGGATATGGAGGTGCTGCCGCCTTGATATTCGTGGGGCGCGAGCCGTTTGGACCGCGCCCGGTCGGCGAGATCGCGCATCTCGTTGGAGATCTCCGACAGGCTCTTCACCTCGGCATCTCGGATCACCGGCGTATGCAGGCCGCCGCCTTCCAGCGCCACGGCGACGGCGATGTCGGAGGCGCGATGGTACAAGATGCCCTTCTCCGTCCAGGTGGCGTTGGCCTGCCGCACGGTTTGCAGCGCCATGGCCATTGCCTTGATGATGAAGTCGTTGACCGAGAGTTTGAAGCGGCGTGGACCGTCCTCCGGCGCCATGCCGTTGAGGCGTTTGCGCGCGGCAAGCAGCGCATTGAGCTCACACTCGATACTCAGATAGAAATGCGGGATGGTCTGCTTGGCGAGCGTCAGCCGCTCGGCGATGAAGCGGCGCATGGTGTCGTGGGGCACCAGCTCGTACGTGCCCGGCTGGTACATTGCCAGCACTTGTTTGTTCGACAGGCCTTGCGTTCCCGATGGCGCCGGCGCACGCATGATCTCGCCGCGCGACGGCTCGCCGTGGGACGGCTCGCTATGCGTGGGCTCCGCCTGTGCTGGCGTTTCCGGCATCGCACCTGACACCGTCTCGGGGGCGGTCGTTCCGGGAACGGCCTGCTCGACGTCCGCCAGCACGATGCGGCCATGGGGGCCTGAGCCGTCCAACGCCGCGAGATCGATGCCCTTCTCGCGCGCGATGCGCCGGGCCAAGGGCGAGGCGAACACGCGCTTGCCGTGGCCGTTGCCGTTGGCGCGGATCTGCTCGGCGATCCGGTTCATCACATGCTCGGGGCCTTCGGTGTCTTGTCCGGGCGGCGTGATCATGGTCAGAGCCCCCTCTCGATCCACCAGGCTTCGCCGTCGAAATCTTGCGGCAGCGTATCGAGCGCGTCGTCGAGAAGGCCGACCTCCTGGCCAAGCAGCTTCTCGGCCTCCTCGAAATAGGCATCGCGCACCGATGGCGGTAACGCCGTCCCCGTCCACGGGTCGAAATCGATGGCCGTCACGGCGGGACCCCCGTCGAACACGGGAAACCCGAATTCGCGGAAGGCGGGCGAATAGAGGACTGGCTGCTGCGGATCGCAGGCGGCCCATAGCAGATGCGGATGTGCCTCGAACAGCGTGGACTTCCGGGGATCGAGTCCGAACACGGCGCGGACGCCCTGTTTCTGCTCGATCAACATGGCGAACAGCCCGTTCCAGATCTCATCCCAGCCGGCATCGTTGCAGTCGAACGTGTCGTAGCGCGCACACGCCTCCATGTTCGCCGCGATCTCGCTGTCCATTTCCTCGTCCGTGAGCCAGAAGGTCACGCGCCCTACTCCCGGTAACAGACGGCTTTGGCCGCCTTCACGACCAATTCGACGGACGGCAGCGCCAGCTTCTCGAGATTGGCAGCGTACGGCATCGGCACGTCGGCGCCGGTGATCTTCAAGGGCGGCGCATCGAGATGATCGAAGGCCTCCGCCGTAACTTGCGAACAGATCTCCGAGCCGATGGAGCAGGCGGCCCAGCCTTCCTCGACGGTGACGAGGCGGTTCGTCTTCTTCACCGAGGCGACGACGGTGGCGATGTCGAGCGGCCGCAAGGTACGCAGATCGATGATCTCGGCCTCGATCCCCTCACCCGCCAGCTGTTCCGCGGCCTGAAGCGTGTAAGCCAGCCCTCGCGAATAGGAGACAAGCGTCACGTCGGCGCCTTCACGTGCGATGCGCGCTTTGCCGATGGGCAGCACGAAGTCGTCGTGCTTCGGCACCTCGAAGCTCTGCCCGTAGAGAATTTCATTTTCGAGAAAAATGACCGGACTGTTGTCGCGGATGGCGGCCTTGAGCAGGCCTTTGGCGTCGGCGGCCGTATAAGGCGCGATCACCTTCAGCCCGGGCACATGCGCATACCACGACGAATAGTCCTGGCTGTGCTGGGCTGCGACGCGGGCAGCCGCGCCATTGGGTCCGCGGAACACGATGGGGCAATGCATCTGTCCGCCGGACATATAGAGCGTCTTGGCTGCTGAGTTGACGATGTGGTCGATCGCCTGCATGGCGAAGTTCCAGGTCATGAACTCCACGATGGGCCGCAGGCCCGCGAAGCCCGCACCGACTCCGACTCCGGCAAGGCCGTATTCCGTGATGGGCGTGTCGATCACCCGGCGCGCGCCGAACTCTTCGAGCAGGCCTTGGGTGATTTTGTAGGCGCCCTGATACTCGGCCACCTCTTCCCCCATCACAAAGACCTCGCCGTCGCGGCGCATCTCCTCGGCCATGGCGTCGCGCAAGGCCTCGCGCACGGTCATGGTGACCATCTCGGTGCCAGGTTCGATCTCCGGCTGGGGCGCCGTTTCTCGTGGCGCGTCTTGCGGCCCTGCGGGCGCCTCTTCGACCAACGGCTCTGTCTCGCCGGACTCCGGCGCCGGTTTCTCGTCGTGGGGCGCCTCGCCGGGCATTTTGGCGCTGAATGGATCGGCTGGTGCCGCTTCCCTCTCTCCCGGTTCAGGAGAGGGCTGGGGTGAGGAGGAAAATGAATCCGGTGGTGTGCGAGTCCCCGCACCCGCCTCGCCGTGCGAAGCGACCTCTCCACGCTCGAGAGAGCTGGCGCTTGCTGCACCGTTGCCGTCGGTTCCAGCGTCCTCCCCTTCCGCCAGTAGAAGCGCGATGGGCTTGTTGACCGGGATGTGCTCGGTGCCCTCGGCCACTAAGATCTTGCCCATGGTGCCGTCGTCGATGGCTTCCACTTCCATGGTCGCCTTATCGGTTTCGATCTCGGCGATCACGTCGCCGGTTTGCACCGCGTCGCCCTCGTGCACATGCCATTTGGCGAGCGTGCCCTCCTCCATGGTGGGCGAGAGTGCGGGCATGAGAATTTCGGTCGGCATTAGGAACTCAAACTCACGTTGCCACCACGTCGGTCCACAACTCGTCCGGGTTGGGCTCTGGATCTTCTTGCGCGAAGTCGGCCGCTTCGTTGACGATGGCGCGTATGTCCCGGTCGATGGCCTTCAGCTCGTCCTCGCTGCGTCCTGCATCGATGAGATGCTTATGCACCAGCTCGATCGGGTCGTGATGCTGGCGCATGTCCTTCACCTCCTCGCGCGTGCGGTACTTCGCCGGGTCGGACATGGAATGGCCGCGATAGCGGTAGGTCAGGGCTTCGAGGATCATGGGGCCTTTGCCGGTGCGGGCGTGCTCAAGCGCCCGCTGGCCCGCGGCCTTGACTGCCGCTACGTCCATGCCGTCGATCTCCTCGCCAGGAATGCCGAAAGCGCGTCCGCGGTTATGGAGTTCCTTGGCCTGGGCGGATGCCCGTTCCACCGACGTGCCCATGGCGTAGTGGTTGTTCTCGATGATGTAGACGACGGGGAGCTTCCATAGCGAGGCCATGTTGAAGCTCTCGTAGACTTGGCCCTGATTGGCGGCGCCCTCGCCGAAGAAGGTCAGGCACACATTGTCGTTGCCGCGATATTTGTTGGCGAAGGCAATTCCTGAGCCGAGCGGCGCCGGCGTGCCGACGATACCGTGGCCGCCGTAGAATTGCTTTTCGACCGAGAACATGTGCATGGAGCCGCCCTTGCCCTTGGAGTAACCGCTGCGGCGCCCCGTGAGTTCGGCCATGACGCCCTTCGGGTCCATGCCGGTCGCCAGCATATGGCCGTGGTCGCGATAGGCGGTGATGACCTGATCACCGTCGCGCTTGGCCATCATCATGCCGGTTACGACCGCTTCCTGGCCGATATAGAGGTGACAGAAGCCGCCGATGAAGCCCATGCCGTAAAGCTGTCCCGCCTTCTCCTCGAAGCGGCGGATCAACAGCATGTCGCGATAGGCTTCGAGCTCCTCGTCCGGGGTGAGGCGCGGCTTATTGGCCTCAGCGGCCTGCCGCTCGCGCGCCTGATCCAGCCAAAAATTGGTGGCTCCCGGTGTCAAGCTTGGGCTGGTCACTCCGGCCTCCTACAACTCAAAGCTACGCGCGCGCAAAAGCTAGCACGAGTTCAAAGCAGGCTGGAAGTTTAGGCGTGCGGCCCCTGAGCGCGATGCGTGAGGGCGGTCAGCGCTTAATCAGTGGCCCGGTCGGATCCGGCTCGCGGCGCTTCTTCATGATGAGATCGTCGCGATGGGCCAGGTTCAGGATGGCACGGGCCCGCTCGTCCAGCATGTCCGGGTCCAGGCTCTCCGGCCGCAGCAGCGCGACGTCACGCTCGATCCGCTGGCGCACCTCGGTGAGCCCGGCGAGTTCACCCTCGAGCACATCGGCACGCCGCTGGAGCTCGGTGCGGGACTTCAGGCCGTGATCACCGTTTTGCAGGTGGTAGCCGAAATACCCGCCCGCACTCAAGGCAAGCAGTGGAAAGATAAAGGCCGTGAATCGCATGTGCCCTCCCCGCGCAGCGAATCGCGAGGATCGGTTGGGAGGGGTTAACCCGCAGTTACTATGGTCGCGCTTCTTAGCGTTTCAGCACGGCGGCCCCGGCATAGCGGGCGCGCGGCCCAAGCTCCTCCTCGATGCGGATGAGCTGGTTGTATTTCGCCACCCGGTCGGAGCGGGCGAGCGAGCCCGTCTTGATCTGCCCGCAATTGGTGGCGACGGCGAGGTCTGCGATCGTGGTGTCTTCGGTTTCGCCGGAGCGGTGGGACATCACCGCCGCGTAGCCCGCATCATGGGCCATGCGCACCGCATCCAGCGTTTCGGACAGCGTGCCGATCTGATTGACCTTGATGAGAATGGCATTGGCGATGTGCTTGTCGATGCCTTCTTTCAGGCGCGTGACGTTGGTGACGAAGAGGTCGTCGCCGACGAGCTGCACGCGATCGCCAATCGCTTCGGTGAGGATACGCCAACCCTCCCAATCGTCCTCCGACATGCCATCTTCAATAGAGAAGATCGGATAGCTGGAGACGAGATCGGCGAGATAGTCCGCCATCTCTCCGGATGAGAGCGAGCGGTTCTCACCTGCGAGCACGTAGCTTCCAGCTTTGAAGAACTCTGTCGCCGCCACGTCGAGCGCGAGATACATGTCTTTGCCGGGTTCATAGCCGGCCGTGGTGATCGCCCCCATGACGAAATCCAGCGCGGCGCGCGTGGATTCGATATTGGGCGCAAAGCCGCCCTCGTCGCCGACCGCCGTGCCGTAACCGGCGTCGTGCAGGGCCTTTTTGAGGACATGAAACACCTCGGCGCCCATGTGCACGGCCTCGGCAATGCTCGGCGCGCCTACCGGCACAATCATGAACTCCTGGAAGTCGATGGGGTTGTCGGCATGCATGCCGCCGTTGACGATGTTCATCATCGGGACCGGCAGCAGCGTCGCCTCCTCGCCGCCGAGATAGCGGTAGAGCGGTTGCTCATGGGAGTCCGCCGCCGCATTGGCCGCGGCAAGCGACACGCCGAGAATGGCGTTGGCGCCGAGGCGCTTCTTGTTCTCGGTACCGTCGAGGTCGCACAGGAGCTGATCGAGGCCGCGCTGATCGTCGGCGTCGAAGCCGTCGAGCGCCTTGCGCATTTCGCCGTTGACCGCCTCCACGGCCTTCTGCACACCCTTGCCACCATAACGGGAGCCGCCGTCGCGAAGCTCATGGGCTTCATGCGCGCCGGTCGATGCGCCCGATGGCACGGCCGCGCGGCCGTGATGGCCGTCCTCGAGCACGACATCGACCTCGACGGTCGGATTGCCGCGGCTATCCAGGATTTCACGGCCGATAATGGTGACAATGGCTGTCATACGGGAATCCCCCTAACGCATTTTGGGCCGTCTTAGCCTAGGCGGCAGTCAACGTGAAGGCGTATATGTGCGGGTGATGAGATTGCCCGAAGGAATACTCCGATGACGGCGGAACCTGAAAATGGCGAGGCCGGCGCCCTGGTGCTGTTCTCGGGCGGGCAGGATTCGACCGTCTGCTTGGCCTACGCGCTCGACCGCTACGCGCGCGTGGAGACGGTCGGCTTCAATTACGGCCAGCGTCACGGCGTCGAGCTCGACTGCCGGAGCCGCGTGCGTACCGACATCGCCCGCCGCTTCCCCCAATGGGGCGAACGGCTCGGACCGGATCGCTTGATCGACATTTCGAGTTTTGGCGCCATTGGCGAGACATCCCTCACCTCCGACGCCGACATCGTCATGCTGGAGTCCGGTTTGCCGTCGACCTTCGTGCCGGGACGCAACCTCGTGTTCTTCGTCTATGCGGCTGCGCTCGGTTACCGGCGGGGTTTGCATCGGCTCGTCGGCGGCATGTGCGAAACAGACTTTTCCAGCTATCCCGATTGCCGCGATGCCACCTTGCGGGCGCTGCAAGAGACCATCCGGCTCGGCACGGACTTGGCTTTCGAGATCGAGACGCCGCTGATGTTCCGCACGAAGGCTGAGACCTGGTCGCTGGCCCAGGAGCTCGGCGGCGATGCGTTAGTGACGCTCGTGATAGAACAGACCCACACCTGCTACCAGGGCGAGCGCGGCACCCGCTACGACTGGGGCTATGGCTGCGGCGAATGCCCGGCCTGCGAACTCCGCGCCAAAGGCTATTGGGAATGGCGTGAAGGCGTCACAGGTCCAGGGAAACTCAGCGCGCGCTCGTGGTCCTGATATCGTGCATGCTGGCGCCGTCCGGCTGCGACCAAAGTTCGCGCTTATACGCTCGCTCGATTGAACCTGAACGTCAGACAACCACCGGTTCAAAACGGGTTCAGCAGCCTTGCGGCAAACTCCGGCCATCAACCGAGAAACAATGGACTTATCCGGGCTCGGGGATGCGTGAACAGATGGAGTAACCCATGACCAAGCTCAACCGCACGATCCTGATTTCCGTTGCCGCCGTGATGGGCGCCGCCTTCACCTCGACCGCCATGGCCGCGCCAACACAGTTCTGCCGGAATTACGCGAATATTGCCGTGAATCAGGCCCATCAGGCCCAGAATCTGGGCCTCGCCTGCACCGGTTTCCGCTGGCACAATTGGTACGACGGTCACTATGAGTGGTGCCGCTCGACCTCCAAGGGCGCCGCGCAGTCCGAAACGTTCGTGCGCAAGCGCGCCCTGTTCGGCGGCCCGTGCTGATCTCCTCTTCCAAGACCTGAGCCTGCATTGCCCGGCAATTCTGCCGGGCAATCGCTTGGTTTTTTGCCGCGTCCCCCAAGGCAAATTGCGCCGACGTGCTATAGAGGCGCTTGGCCTGGCCGTTCTGACTCCAGGTGGCGTCAACTAAGGGGATACTGATGGATCAAGGGAAACGAAGTTCGTGGATGACGATGCTCGGCCTGTTCGTGGCTGGCCTCTTTATCGTTGGGCTCGCCGTGGTTACGAGCAAGCCATTCCAAGAAAGAATTGCGCACGCAGACGTCGAGCAGGCAATGACATCCGAATCCGCCACGGCGGAGCCGTCGGAGCCCGCCGAAGAAGCACCGACCGAGGTCGCGGATGCGATGCCTGCCGGCGCCATGGAGGAGGAATCCTCTGAAACCGCGGATGCCGCGCCAGCCGAGGCCGCTGATGACGCAGTCTCGAAGCCGGCAGACGAACCACCGTCCGAAATCGCCGCCGCCGACGATGCGCCCACCGCCGAAGAGGAAGCCGCGGAGAGCAAGTCAGAAGCCGCGGCGGCTGAAGAGGAAGCCGCCGAGGCGGAGAGCGAAGCGGCCGGCGCCGCCGAGGAAGCCGCTGCGGCTAGCGAAGACCTTTGCTGCAGAGAGGGCGACGAAACACCGCCTCTGGAGCTGGTGCAGCAAGTGCCGCCGGGCGGTCTGCACAATCCCTACGACTGGAAGAAGCTGGTGGCCGACTCGCCTGAGGACTATCTCGTCAAGCAGTTCCGCCTGCCGGGCTGTAACGAGTGTCATGGCGGCGGCGGCGGCGGCGGCTTTTGCCCCGCGCTGAGCCAGGGCGTCTGGTTCTGGGGCAACACCGACGACGTGCTGTTCCGGCTCATCGCGATGGGCTCGAAGGCATTGGAGGAGCAAGGCTTCACGCGCATCCAGTGGGGCACCGTAAAGGCGCCGATGCCGGAAATGGGCCACGTCATCAAGACGTCCGACCATCTCTGGAAAATTATTTCCTTTATTCGGTCGATCAATCCGGAGGGGACCAACCCGCCGGAGAAGGTGATCCCCGGACGCTATTCCCCGCCCGGAGACAAGCCGGCGGAGTAGAAATCCTCACGACTTAAAGTACATCGCCCGGCCCCCGTGCCGGGCGATTTGCTTCGCGGCGTGGTGATTGTTCGTCAGCGCGCGTCGGTGTCGCCGGCGTTCTCGCCGCCACTGGCTGACTGGTTCGGCACGAAGGCGACGGGGGTCCCCGGCTTGACCGCGTGGGCCAGCGCCAGAGCGTCCCAATTCGTCATCCGGACGCAGCCGTGGGATTGCTGACGCCTGATCTTCTCAGGGAGTGGCGAGCCGTGGATCCCATAGCCCGGCGCGTTCAGCCCGATCCACACGAGCCCGACCGGGTTGTTCGGCCCCGGGGGGATCGTGAACTCCTTGTCGGAGTCCACACCCTCGAAGTCGAGCTTCTCGGGGTCATACGTATAGGTCGGCTCTTCGGCGATCCCGGTAATCTCGTGCGTGCCTTCGGGCGAAGGAGTTTCGGTGCTGCCAATCGTTGCGGGGTAGACCGCGACGAGCTTGTCCGCTTCGTCGTAAGCGTCGACCGTATGCCGTTCCGTGTGGACCTCGACGCGCTTTACGGGCGCCTCGATGGCCAAGAACCCCTCGAGGTTCGTGACGCGGATTGTCGTGCCGGCGCTATCGAGGCTCTTGCCGGGGTTGAGGCTCTGAAGAAAGTCCCGGTCCATGTGGAATTTCTCGGCCAGCAACTCGCGGGGGCTCGTATAGGACAGCCGTTCGAGCTTTGCCCTGTCGACCATCCGATCCGGAATCTTATCGAGAAACGGTCCCTTCACGTCCGCTTCCGTGATTTCGTAATCGCGCATGGTCGGCGCGTCGCCGAGGCCCTCGAGCGTCTTCCGGGTCTCCTCATCCAACTTTCCGGTCTGCTCCAGACCCTGAATGCGCTGGAAGGCCGAAATGCGTTGCGGGTGTTCTTACCCATCAGGCCGTCGATGGGCCCGGGCGAGGCATGCGCGCGCGCAAGCCGGACCTGCAGGTCGATGGTTTCCTGCGATCCGGCTTCCGCCTGCGAGGGCGATGCCCATACGAGGAGAACGAACGAGCAGGGAACGGGAAATCCACGGGCGCATGTTCGTTCTCCGCGGCATCTTAGGCGTTCCGTCTGGCGAAGAAGCCCCACACCGCGAGCACGATGATCGCGCCGACCGTGGCGCCGATCAGCCCTGCGGAATCGTCCGCGTCGTACCAGCCGATCGCCTGACCGAGATAGGTCGCGACGAACGCGCCGACGATGCCGAGGATCATGGTGAGAATGAAGCCTTGCGGCTCGTTATCGCCCGGCATGATGAACTTGGCGATCACGCCGGCGAGAAATCCGATCAGGATAATTCAGAGTATATAGAGCATGGCACTTTCTGCTGTCGTTGCACTCGGTTCTGTAACGTGGCGAGACTGTGGCAAGTTCCATTTCGGTGGTGAAACGTTGCGTGCCTTGCGTCTCATCCGTGAAAGGACCAAGTTCCGCGCATGTATGCGGTCAAGGAAATTTACTACACGCTGCAAGGCGAAGGCGCCCAGGCCGGGCGTTCGGCCGTGTTCTGCCGTTTCGCGGGCTGCAATTTGTGGTCGGGGCGCGAGGAAGATCGCGCCGCTGCGGTCTGTGATTTCTGCGACACCGACTTTGTCGGTGTGGACGGCCCCGGTGGCGGCAAGTTCGCCGACGCCGACAAGCTCGCCCGCGCCTGCCGCGAGACCTGGCGCGGCAACTCAGGCACCCCACCCTTCGTCGTGCTGACCGGCGGCGAGCCTATGTTGCAAGTGGACGAGGCGCTGGTTGCGGGGTTGCATACGGCTGGCTTCGAAGTGGCCATCGAGACCAACGGCACGCTCCCCGTGCTTCCTTCCATCGACTGGGTGTGTGTGAGCCCCAAGGCGGGTGCGCCGTTGCGGCAGCAGTCGGGCGATGAGCTGAAGCTCGTCTATCCGCAAGGCACGTTGCGGCCGGAAGAGGTTCAGGCGCTCGACTTCACCCACTTTCTCCTGCAACCGCTCGACGATGGATCGGGCGATCCGGCAAATGTGCGCGCCGCTGTTGATTATTGCCTGGCCCATCCCAAATGGCGGTTGAGCCTGCAGACCCATAAATTGCTCGGCCTGCCTTAACCTTTTTGAGGGTCACAAACCCTGGCCGTGCCACGCAAAATCGCCTAAACAGCCCCATGCGTATCTACAAGGAATTCTTCTTCGAGGCGGCGCATTTTCTGCCGTCGGCTCCGCCCGGCCACCCGAATTCAAGGGTGCACGGTCATTCGTTCCGTGCGCGCGTGACCGTGGACGGCGAGCCCGACGAGGACACCGGCATCATCGTGCATTTCGACGATCTGGAAGCCGCCGTGGCGGACGCCCGCGACGCGCTGGACCACCGCATGCTCAACGACGTGGAGGGCCTTGCCTTCCCGACGCTGGAGCGCATCGCCATGTGGCTGTGGGACAGGCTGCACAATCGCCTGCCGGGCCTGAGCGAAATCGTGGTGGCACGCGATTCTTGCCACGAAGGCTGCGTCTATCATGGGCCGCCGATGCGGCTTGCAGCGGAGTAAACCATGACGCGCAAGATCACAGGCCTGAGGCAACTTGGGCACGAGACGCCCGTCCCGGCTTCGCCTGACGAGGCCGAGCTCGAGCGCGTCCCCAATCCGCATGCTGACACGGCCTATGTGGCGCGGTTCACCGCGCCGGAGTTCACCTGTCTCTGTCCTGTCACGGGCCAGCCGGACTTCGCCCATCTCGTGGTCGACTATGCGCCGGGTCCGTGGCTGTTGGAGTCGAAGTCGTTCAAGCTGTTACTGGCGAGCTTCCGCAATGCATCCGCCTTCCATGAGGATGCGACACTCACCGTCGGCAAGCGGATTGTCGATCTGATCGAGCCGTCTTGGTTTCGGATCGGCGGATATTGGTACCCACGTGGCGGCATGCCAATCGATGTGTTTTGGCAGCATGGCACGCCGCCCGAGGGCGTGTGGATTCCGGATCAGGGCGTCGCGCCGTATCGCGGGCGCGGGTGACGTCACGGTCGATCTCGTCATCACCAACGGCGACGCCGCCGGCGAATTGCTACGCCGTACGCTGCACGGATCCGAGGTCCTGCCGTGGCGCGACGTGCTGCACGAGGGCCCCGTCCCCCTCACCGATACGATCGAGGATCTGACCGCCGCGCGGGTCGAGTATCTTGCGGGCGCGGGCGGCGGCGAGATCGGTGCGATCGAATTCGAATTCGCCGCGCGCTACCGGGGGCTGGCCGTGAACGGCGAGTTCGACCGCGTGATGCTGTGGTTCGAGCACGATCTCTACGACCAGCTTCAGTTGCTTCAGGTGCTCGATTGGTTCGCAGCCAATCCGCGCGAGCCCGGAACGCTGCTGCTTGTCCAAGTTGACGACTATATCGGGCGCCTAGAGCCTGAAGCGATCTCCGACCTTGCGGCGACCGCAAGGCCCCTCAGCCAAGCCCAGCTCAAGCTTGCCAGCCACGCCTGGGCCGCGCTTCGGCAGCCGACACCGGAGGCGTGGGCGGGACTCCTCAAGCAGGACCTGTCTGCACTGCCATTCTTGCGCGCGGCGGTGATCCGCATGCTGGAGGAACTGCCCGGACCTGACGGCTTGTCGCGGACCGAGCGGCAGATGCTCGCGACCATCGAGGGCGGCGAGTTGGTCACCGCGATTGCGCTGTTCATCGCCGTGCAGAAAATGGAAGACGCCGAGTTCATGGGCGACTGGAGCTTCTGGAAGTTGCTCGACGGTCTGGCGCTTGCCGAGGAGCCGCTGATCGCGGGGCTCGAGGCGGCGCCGTTCAACCGTGAAGATCCCGAGCTGGCCAAGGCCTATGCCACAAGCCGGCTGACTCTCACCTCGCTCGGCAAGGCCGTGTTGGCCGGCGGCGCCGATTGGACCGAGCATCACCGCGTGGATCGCTGGTGGGGCGGCACCCATCTCACCGACGATCAGTTGTGGCGTTGGGACGGCGAAGCCGAGACGCTTATCCCCCCGCCGCACTGACATCCGACGCGTTCGGGTTTAGTGAGAGCGTCCGGAGCGCTTGGTCAAACGGTCGATGTCCATCAATTCGCCGAGCAGCGGCTCGAGTTCCTTCAGCGGCACCATATTGGGGCCGTCGGAGGGCGCATGGTCGGGATCCTGGTGGGTCTCGATGAAGAGCCCGGCGACACCCACAGCGACCGCGGCTCGCGCCAGCACCGGCACGAAGCGGCGCTCACCGCCGCTCGTGCCTCCCTGCCCGCCCGGCTGCTGCACCGAGTGGGTGGCGTCGAAGATCACCGGCGCGCCGGTCTCGGCTAAAATGGGCAGCGCGCGCATGTCGGAAACAAGCGTGTTGTAGCCGAAGGATACGCCGCGCTCTGTGACGAGCACGTTGGGGTTGCCGGCGCCGACGACCTTCGCCACCACGTGACGCATGTCCCAGGGCGCCAGAAACTGCCCCTTCTTCACGTTCACCGCTCTGCCCGTCTTGGCGGCCGCCACGAGAAGATCGGTTTGGCGGCAGAGGAAGGCGGGGATCTGAAGCATGTCGACGGCTTCGGCGGCGGGCGCGCATTGGTCGGGCTCGTGCACGTCGGTGACGACGGGCAGTCCCGTGGCCTCGCGGATCTCCGCGAAGATGGGCAGCGCCTCTTTAAGCCCGAGGCCGCGCGCGCT
The DNA here is from genome assembly GCA_963825655.1 of uncultured Alphaproteobacteria bacterium. Lineage (GTDB taxonomy): Bacteria > Pseudomonadota > Alphaproteobacteria > Rhizobiales > Methyloligellaceae > Methyloceanibacter. The sequence goes on along the minus strand of CAWGTS010000003.1, from coordinate 467,516 downwards.
CGTGACGCTGGTGCGGTTCGCCTTGTCGAACGAGGATTTGTAGACGAGCCCGAGGCCAAGCCGGTCGGCGATCTCCTTTAGCGCCGTCGCCGTCTCGAGCGCGTGCGCCCGGCTCTCCAAGACGCACGGTCCCGCCAACAAGGCAAACGGCAAGTCGTTGCCGAACTTGGCGTTTCCGACGGCGACAGCGGCCGCTGGGGCGGGTTTCATGGCTTCATTCATGGCGTGTTTCCTGGCCGGACCATGGCCCCCCGCCACCATAGCGTCAACGGGGAAGCGCTAGTCTTCCCGGCGCCGCCATGCTGTGCGGTTCTTTTTGTAGCGGTGGTTGACGGAGGGAAACGGCGGCAGCCACGGCTCGCGGCGGATGGTCCAAAGCTCATAGGTGGGCGCGAAGAGCCCGGGCTCGTCGAACGAGCCGGGATACACATAGAACTCATCCTCGCGTCCATAGGTCGAATAGACCGGTGCGCCGCATGCGCGGCACGCATAGCGCCGCGCGTGGTCAGAGCTGGCGAATTCGATGACGTTGCCTGTGAAGCTCACGGCCTCAGGCGGAAACACCGCGTAAAGGTTGAACGGCGCGCCATGGGCCTTCCGGCAGGTCAGGCAGTGGCACACGCCGACGCGATAGGGCTCGCCCAGCGCCTCGACCCGTACTTGGCCGCAAGCGCATCCGCCTTTGAGGATGGTGTTGGACATCTTCTGATACGTCAGCGCTAGACGAGACGGCTCTGCTCCACCGCGGCGCCGATGAAGGATTTGAACAGCGGGTGCGGGGCGAAGGGCCGCGACTTGAGTTCGGGATGGAATTGCACGCCGACGAACCAGGGGTGCTCCGGGATCTCGACGATCTCCGGCAAGAGCCCGTCCGGCGACAGCCCAGAGAAGCGCAAGCCTGCCGCTTCGAGCTTGTTGCGGTAGCGCATGTTCACCTCGTAGCGGTGACGGTGACGCTCTGAGATATGGGTGCCGCCGTAGATGTCCGCGACCTGGCTGCCCTTGGCGAGCACGGCATCGAACGCGCCAAGCCGCATGGTGCCGCCGAGATTGCCGTTCTGCTCCCGGCGCTCCAACTCGTCGCCCTTCATCCACTCGGTCATGAGGCCGATCACCGGCTCGTCGGTCGGACCGAACTCGGTCGAGCTTGCGCTCTCGATGCCGGCAAGATCGCGCGCGACCTCGACCACCGCCATCTGCATGCCGAAGCAGATGCCGAAATAGGGCAGCTTGCGCATCCGCGCGTAGCGTGCCGCGTGAATCTTGCCTTCGGCGCCGCGTTCGCCGAAGCCGCCGGGCACGAGAATGCCGTTGACGTCCTCAAGGTAGGCGGCGGCGTCCTGGCTCTCGAACACTTGCGCTTCGATCCATTCGAGATTGACCTTCACCTTGTTGGCGATACCGCCATGGACCAGCGCCTCGTTCAGCGACTTGTAGGCGTCCTTCAGCCCCGTGTACTTGCCGACGATGGCGACGGTCACCTCGCCATCGGGTTCGGCGATGGTCTCGGAGATGTCCTGCCACATGCGAAGGTCGGGCGCCGGTGCGTTGGTGATGCCGAAGGCCGCGAGCAATTCACGGTCGAGCCCTTCCTCGTGATAGGCGATCGGAACGTCGTAGATACTCGACACATCGAGCGCCTGAATCACGGCTTCGGGCCGCACGTTGCAGAACAGTGCGATCTTGCGCCGCTCGTCCGACGGCAGCGGTCGGTCGGTACGGCACAGCAAGACGTCGGGTTGGATACCGATGGAGCGCAGTTCCTTGACCGAGTGCTGCGTGGGCTTGGTCTTCAGTTCGCCTGCGCTCGGGATGAACGGCACGAGCGTCAAATGGATGAAGGCGCTGTCCCCGCGTGGCAGCTCGTTGCCGAGCTGGCGGATGGCCTCGAAGAAGGGCAAACCCTCGATGTCGCCCACAGTGCCGCCGATCTCGCACAAGACGAAGTCGACGCCCTCGTTGCCGGTCGTGACGAATTCCTTGATGGCCTCGGTGACGTGGGGAATGACCTGGACGGTCGAGCCGAGGTAATCGCCGCGCCGTTCCTTGGCGATGATCTCCTGATAGATGCGGCCGGTGGTAATGTTGTCGGCTTGGCTCGCCGGGCGCCCGGTAAAGCGCTCGTAATGGCCGAGGTCGAGATCGGTTTCAGCGCCGTCGTCGGTGACGAACACCTCGCCGTGCTGATAGGGGCTCATGGTTCCCGGGTCGACATTCAGGTAGGGGTCGAGCTTGCACAGACGCACGCGAAAGCCGCGCGCCTGTAAAAGCGCTCCGAGCGCTGCCGAAGCGAGCCCCTTACCAAGTGAGGAAACCACGCCGCCGGTAATGAAGACGTACCGCGCCATGGGCCTCGACCCTATACCGAGTCCGCGCCGAGGCGTACCCCCAAACATGCCTGGGGAGAGGTCTTGGCGCAGGATTTCTTGTGAGAAACTACTCGGATTGCGGGGCTTGCGGTGCCGCAGGCGTATCTGGTGTCGCAGGCGCCGGTGCCGCCGGGATCGAAAGTGGCGTGAGTCCGCCCTCTCCACCGCTGGACGGCAGGATCGACGGCGCGCTGCCGCGCTGATGGGTGGCCAGAATCGACAGGCTCATGCTGGTCAGAAAGAAGCAAGCCGCCAGGACGGCCGTTGCCTTGGTCAAGGCATTGCCGGCGCTGCGGCCGCTCATGAAGCCACCGCCGCCGCCGCCACCGCCACCACCACCGATGCCGAGCGCACCGCCCTCGGACCGTTGGAGCAGAATGACGCCGACCATCGCCACGGCAATCATGACGTGAATCAGAAGAAGAACAGTACTCATTGCGTCGCCTTATTCTCAGGAGGCGCTGTCTTATCCGACTCCGCTACCGCTTGGCTAGGCCCTGATTCGGTCTTTCGCTGTCCATGGCAGTGGCGGTCGTGGCGGGTTCATCGATGTCACCGGCCTCTTCCACCGTTGCGGTGTCCGGCTCGTCGATGTCGCCGGCCTGTTCGGCGATTGCCTCCTCTCCTGTGTCGTCGCCCTCGGCGGTCTCGGGCGCCGACACAGAGGGCTTACGCAAGGGAAGGAAGGACGTGGCGGCAATGCCAGCGAGAACCTTGGGCGATCCCTCGACCACATATGTCGGTACGGGTGGCTTTCGGTCGGGAAGCGGCGGAGGCATGGGTTTGGGGATCCGGACACCATTGGTGCGGCAGCGGAAGGCCACCTTTTCCTCGACAGACAGATACTCCCGGACCTTCTCGATATGATCCATCTCGTAAAGATGCTCTTTGACCCAGTCCGGCCCACGGGTCAGGGCGGCTTTGACGTCCGGCGTCAGGAGCGAGCGCTGCTGCGCCTTGAGCTCTTTGCATTCCTCGCGCTCGAGCGGCTCGGCCCGCGCGCCGAGGCCGAACGGCGCGGCCGCGCTTGCAACAAGCAGCGCCATGGCGATGAGGCGTAGCTTTAGCATCAGGAAAGTCGTCCCCCCTGCCTTGCCATTTCGGCAGAATGACGAAGCCTATCTGATTTGCAACCCCGTACCCAAGGTTTTCAAGCGTCTCACGTGGCCGGAGGGTCACAGTAGACTGACAGGATTCCGTAGAAATCCGAGGCCTTTAGGCTTGCCCCGCCCACAAGGGCGCCGTTCACGTCGGGCACGAAGAGGAGATCGGCCGCGTTAACCGGCTTGACCGATCCGCCATAGAGAATCCGCATGGCGCTGCTCTCCGCCTCCCCCAGCAGCTGGCCAAGGACCGAGCGGATGAAGCCATGGACGTCCGCCACATCCGCGGGCGTGGGCGTGAGGCCGGAGCCGATGGCCCAAACCGGCTCGTAAGCGATGGTGGTATCCGCGGCGCGAGCCTCCTCCGGCACCGAGCCTTGAAGCTGACCGCAAAGGACGTCCAAAGTCTTGCCGTCGCGGTGTTGGGCCTCGGTCTCGCCGATGCAGATGATGGCGGTGAGGCCTGCCCGATAGGCGGCCAAAGCCTTGGCATTGACCAGCGCATCGGGTTCCCCGTGGTCGATGCGCCGTTCCGAATGGCCGACGATGACGGCCGAGGCGCCCGCGTCGGCCAGCATTTCGCCGGAGATGTCGCCCGTGTGGGCGCCGGAGGCCAGCGGATGGCAATCCTGGGCAGCAAGCGCGATTTCGGAGCCTTCGAGGACCTGGGCGGCCCGGCTGAGGAGCGTCGCCGGCGGGCAGACCATGACGTCGGCCCCGGGCACCGGGGTTTGCACCAGACGCTCGCGCAGGGCGACCAACTCGGCCAGCGCGCTGCCCAGGCCGTTCATTTTCCAATTGCCGGCGACAAGCGGCCTGATCGCGGTCACGTTCTGATTCCCCCGTTCGCGCCTTTACGGTGTCCGCGTAAAGCGGTTTTTCCGGTATTTCTGCGTGTTGCCGCGCTGGCGCTTGCTACCTATGATGCGCGCGCCGCGCCGGACGGTCCTACCATCGGACGCCGGCGTGGATTTGGCAAATCTTGATAGAGAAGGTTTTCGAGGCGTGGCACTCGACACATTGCGCAAAGGCGCGGCAAGAACTCTCGGTTTGATCCTGGTCGCTCTCCTCGTGGTGAGCTTTGCCGTTTGGGGCATCGCCGACATCTTCACGGGCTATGGCCAGCAGACTTTGATCCGCGTCGGCGATACCGACATCACTCCGCAAGACTACCAGCGGGCGCAGCAAGAGGTGCTGCGGTCCATGAGCCAGCAGGCCGGACGCAGCATGAGCTTGCAGGAAGCCCGTGCGGCCGGTCTCGATACGCGGGTGCTGGAGCGCCTCGTCGGCGGCGCGGCCGTCGATACACATGCCAAGCATTTGGGCCTCGGCGTCAGCGACGATGCTCTGCTCGCGCAGATCATGAAGGACCCGTCCTTTCAGGATGGGTCGGGGAATTTCAGCCCCCTCGCCTTCCAATCCGCGTTGCGCAATATCGGCATGACCGAAGCGGGTTATCTCTATTCGCTGCGGGAACAAAACCTGAGGCGTCAACTCCTGGTCACGGTTGGCGAGGTGGCGAGCAGCCCCAGGGCGTTGATAGACGCGCTCAACAAATTCAACGAGGAGCGGCGTGTCCTGAAATATGTGCTCGTGCCGAAATCCGCGGCCTCCGAAGTGGGTACGCCCACAGACGAGCAGCTGAAGAAATATTACGACAACCATCAGGCCACGTTCACGCAGCCGGAATATCGCAGGGTCGGTGTTCTCGCGGTGACACCGGAGACCGTCAAAGACGAGATCAACATCACCGAAGCCGAGCTCAAGGCGACCTACGAGGCGAAGAAAGACACGCTCGGCGCGCCCGAGCGCCGTCATGTGCAGCAGATCGCCCTGCCCGACATGGACGCCGCGAAGAAGGCCTCCGAGAAGATCAAGTCCGGGACGGACTTCGTCGCGGTCGCCAAAGAGCTGGGCTTGAGCGAAACCGATATCGATCTCGGGACTGTGTCGCGCAAGGACCTCGCCGATCCCACGATCGCCGAGGAAGCCTTCAAACTGGAGAAAGACGGTGTAAGCGAGCCGATCACCGGCAAGCTCGGCGGCGTGGTTCTGATCCGCGTGACGGAGATCGAACCCGGCAAGATCCCAACCTTCGAGGACGCCAAGGCCGATCTCGAAAAGGGGATCGTGAAGGATCGCGCCTCGGGCGCCATCTTCGACAAGCATGATCGCGTCGAGGACGAACTCGCGGCGGGAGGTACGCTTGAGGAAGCCGCCTCCAAGCTCGGGCTCGACTATCAGGTGGTCGATCAGGTCGATCGCGAAGGACGCAAGCCTGAGGGGTCAACCGTCACCTTGCCGGCGCAAAAGGATTTGCTGAACGGTATCTTTGCCACCGATGCCGGGATCGAGAACGATCCGATCGATGCGCGGGACGAAGGCGTCATCTGGTACGAAGTGCTGGGCGTGACGCCGGAGCAGTTGAAGCCGTTCGATGAAGTCCGCGTCGAGGTCGAAAAAGGCTGGCGCGCCCAAGAGACGCGCAACCAGGCCGCCAAGTTCGCGCAAGGGCTGGTCACCGCCCTGAACAGCGGAAGCAAGACGCTCGAGGACGTGGCCAAGGAACTCGACACGGAAGTCCTGCCGACTTCGGCGCTGAAGCGCGACGACATCACCGTCAACGTGCTGCCGCCGGCCGTGTCGCAAGCCTTTACCCTGCCCCAGGGCGGGTTCGGCTCCGCCGCCTCGGGCGTCGACGAAGGCCGCATCGTGTTCCAGGTCGATGAGATCGTGGAGCCGCCTGCGGTCGACGAGCGGGCTATGAAACGGCTCAACGGTCAGATCGGACTCCTCCTCAGCGAGGATACGATCGCGGAATATTTCGGCGCGCTGGAGAGCCGCTACGGCGTCAGCATCAACCAACAGGCACTCGCCAAGCTCGTGGGCACCAGCGAGGAGCCATGAGCGCGGCGTCAGCCTCGGTGACACCATTTCCGCATGACGGCGGCTCGACTTCGATCGAGCCCGACTTTTCCGCCTTCGCGCGCCTCTATGACGACGGTGTGCCGCAGGTGGTGTGGACGAGGCTTGTCGCCGATCTGGAGACGCCGGTTTCAGCCATGCTCAAAGTGGCCCATGAGCGCCCCAACAGTTTCCTTCTGGAGTCCGTGGAGGGCGGGGCCATGCGCGGCCGGTATTCCATCATCGGCTGCGAGCCTGACCTGATCTGGCGCGCCGAGGGAAACAAGGCGGAGATCAATCGGAGTCCTCAGGTGGATCCGAACGGGTTTGCCTCCGCGCCTCAACCCGCCTTGGCTTCGCTCCGTGCGCTGCTCGCGGAATCGTCTATCGCCCTACCCCATCAGCTCCCGCCGATGGCGGCGGGCATTTTCGGCTACATGGGCTATGACACCATGCGCCTGATCGAGGATCTGTCCGGCGACAAGTTCGACCCGCTCGATCTGCCGGACAGCATCATGGTGCGGCCGACGCTGATCGTGATCTTCGACAGCGTCAAAAATGAGATGACCGTGGTGACGCCGGTGCGGCCCGCGCCAGGCGTGAGCGCCAAGTCGGCCTATGCGCGCGCCGCGGAGCGGCTCAACGTCGTCATGGAGCGGCTGGAACAACCGTTGCCGCATGCCAGCGAGCTCGGCGCCGATGCCGCTCATCCCGCGCCGAAAGCCACGACCGCGCCAGACGCGTATATGGCGAAGGTGGTGCGCGCCAAGGAGTACATCGCGGCAGGTGACATCTTTCAGGTGGTGCTCAGCCAGCGTTTCGAGGCGCCGTTCGAGTTGCCCTCGTTCGCGCTCTACCGTGCGCTGCGGCGGGTGAACCCCTCGCCGTTTCTGTATTTCTTGAACTTCGGCGATTTCGCCGTGGTGGGTTCGAGCCCGGAGATCCTGGTGCGCGTCCGCAAGAGCGAAGTCACGATCCGTCCCATTGCCGGCACGCGGCCGCGCGGCGCCACGCCGGACGAAGACAAAGCGCTCGCCGCAGAGCTGCTTGCCGACACCAAGGAGCGCGCCGAACATTTGATGTTGCTCGATCTCGGCCGCAACGATGTCGGTCGCGTGGCGGAGGTCGGCAGCGTGCGCGTCACCGACAGCTTCTTTCTGGAATATTACAGCCAGGTGATGCACATCGTTTCCAATGTCGAAGGGAAACTCGATTCGAAATTCGATGTGGTCGATGCGCTGATGGCGGGCTTTCCGGCGGGCACTGTTTCGGGCGCCCCGAAGGTGCGCGCCATGGAGATCATCGACGAGCTCGAGGAAGAGGCGCGCGGCATCTATGCCGGCTGCGTCGGGTACTTCTCCGCGGACGGCGAAATGGACAGCTGCATCGTGCTCAGGACTTCGGTGGTGAAGGATGGCGTCATGTATGTGCAGGCCGGTGCCGGCGTCGTTGCCGATTCCGTTCCGGAGCGTGAGCAGGCCGAATGCGTGAGCAAAGCCGGCGCGCTGTTCAAGGCGGCCGACGAGGCCGTGCGTTTCGCCGCGCGCGCCAAGCGCGGACAGTAGGACGCGCGGGAGGCGCCCAGCATGCTTACGCTTAGCCTCCTGCGTCACGCCAAATCGAGTTGGAAGAACCCGTCCTTGCCCGACCGCGAACGGGCGCTCTCTACGCGGGGCATGGCCGATGCGCCCGTGATGGGGCGCGCCATGACGGAGCACGGTATTGACCCTGAACTCGTCCTGTGCTCATCGGCGCGCCGCACGGTGGACACGCTGGCGCTGGTGCTGCCCGAACTGAAAGTGGAGCCCAAGGTCGTCTACGAAGATGCGCTATATCATGCGAGCCCGGCGGAGATGCTGGAGATGTTGCGGGCCCTCCAGCCCGGTGCACGCCGGGTCATGATCGTGGGCCATAATCCGGAAATTCAGGTGCTGGCGCTCAAACTCATCAGCTCGGGCTCTAGGCACATGCGGGACCGTCTGCAGGACAAATATCCCACCTCGGGACTTGCCGTTATCAACTTCGCGGCGGGGCTTTGGTCGAGCATCGCCGTCAATAGCGGCAATTTGAACCTGTTCCTCACGCCAAAGGAACTGCGGGCGCCCTAGAGCCTTGAACTTGACGGCCTATCGGCACGAGGCGTAACACCAAGCTATGCTGACCCTGATCGATAACTACGACAGCTTCACCTACAACCTCGTTCATTTTCTTGGGGAATTGGGCGCAGGCACGCAGGTCTACCGCAACGACAAGGTGACCGTGGACGAGGTGCTGGCGGACGGGCCGGAGGCCATCGTGCTGTCGCCGGGGCCGTGCGACCCCGACCGTGCCGGTATTTGCCTCGAGCTGATCGAGCGTGCAGGCCCCACCGTGCCCATCTTGGGTGTCTGTCTCGGCCATCAGGCCATCGGTCAGGTGTATGGCGGACGCGTGGTGCGGGCCCCCTACCTGATGCACGGCAAGCTCTCCAAGGTGCACCACACCGGCAAGGGCTTGTTCGCTGGCCTGCCCCAGGACTTCTCGGCGACGCGCTATCACTCGCTCGTGGTCGAGCGCGAAACGCTTCCCGAGGATCTGGAGATCACCGCGGAGACGGCGGACGGCATCATCATGGGCGTGCAGCACAAAAGCTACCCGGTCCACGGGGTCCAGTTTCATCCCGAGAGCATCGCCTCGGAGCACGGGCATCAATTGCTGGCCAACTTTCTCGACCTTGCCCGCGTCGAACGGCGTGCGCGGGACAGCACGCAAAGAGACGCCGTCGGTGCCCTCTAGTCCCTCGCCTGCCGGCGACGCGGGGCCTGATGATCTCCGCGCGGCCATCAAGACGGTGGCGGCGGGCGAAACCCTCTCGCAAACCGAAGCCGCGCGCACTTTCGAGGTGATCATGTCGGGCGGCGCCACCGATGCGCAGATCGGCGCGCTCCTGATGGGCATGCAGGTGCGCGGTGAGACTGTGGATGAGATCGCAGGCGCCGCGGGTGTGCTGCGGGCCAAGGCGTTGTCCGTGCGCGCGCCGGAAGGCGCCATCGATACATGCGGGACGGGCGGCGACGCCAAGGGCACGCACAATATCTCCACCTGCACCGCCTTCGTGGTGGCGGGCGCGGGCGTTCCCGTCGCCAAGCACGGCAATCGTTCGATCTCCTCGCGGTCCGGTTCGGCGGACGTCCTGGCGGCGCTCGGGGTCAATCTCGAATGCTCGCCTGAGACCATCGAGCGCTGCATCGCCGAATGCGGGCTCGGCTTCATGTTCGCGCCGTCCCATCACGCAGCGATGCGTCATGTGGCGAAGGTGCGCGGCGAGCTCGGTGTGCGCACCATCTTCAATTTGCTGGGGCCGCTGGCAAACCCTGCGACGACCAAGTTCCAAGTGGTGGGGGTGTTCGATGAGAAGTGGGTTGAGCCGATGGCACACGTGCTTGGGATGCTCGGTGTCGAGCGGGCCTGGGTGGTGCATGGCGCCGACGGTCTCGATGAGTTGACGACGACAAACATCAGCTATGTGGCGGCGCTTGACCACGGCAAGGTCTCGACCTTCAAAATTTCACCGCGCAATGCCGGGCTCGCCGACGCAAAGGCCGAGGATCTTGTCGGCGGTGATGCGGCGGAAAACGCCGCGCATATCCGTGCTGTCTTGCAAGGCAACCAAGGGCCGTTGCGCGATATCGCCCTTCTGAATGCCGCCGCCGCCCTGATGGTCGCCGGCAAGGCCAAGTCTTTGCGTGACGGCGTGGCGCTGGCCGCCGAGTCCATCGAGAGTGGTAAGGCTATCGGCGTGTTGGAGGCGCTCGTTCAACTCAGCCATGATAAGGTTTGAGGCATGGCGCACGTGCTCGACAAAATCCTCAGCTACAAGCGCGAAGAGATTGAAGCGGCGAAGAAAGCCGTGCCCGAGGTGGAGATGCGCGCCCGGGCCGAGAACGCCGCGCCGGTGCGGCCCTTCTACAAAGCGCTGCGGTCGCGCGTGGCTGATGGAAATTTCGCGCTGATCGCGGAAATCAAGAAGGCGAGCCCCTCGAAGGGCCTGATCCGGGCCGATTTCGATCCGCCGACGCTTGCGGTTGCGTATGAGACAGGCGGCGCGGCGTGCCTGTCGGTGCTGACGGACGGCCCGTCGTTCCAGGGGTGTTCCGAATACCTGACCATGGCGCGCGAGGCTTGCGCCCTGCCTGCTCTGCGCAAGGATTTCATGATCGACGCCTATCAGGTGTTCGAGGCGCGCAGTCTCGGCGCGGACTGTATACTCGTCATCATGGCGGCCGTTGACGCCGCGCTGGCGCGCGATCTGGAGTGGGCCGCGCGGACCTGCGGCATGGACCTTCTGGCCGAAGTGCATGACGAGGCCGAGCTCGATCGCGCGCTTCATCTGGGAACAAAACTGATCGGCATCAACAACCGCGATCTCAAAACATTCGATACGACGCTTGCCACGACGGAGCGGTTGGCCCCGCGCGTTCCCCAAGATCGCATGGTCGTGGCTGAGAGTGGCATCGCCACACATGCGGACGTGACGCGGCTCGCGCAGTCGGGCGTGCGGACCTTTCTGGTCGGCGAAAGCTTGATGCGCCAGAGCGATGTGGCCGCCGCCACCCGTGCTCTTCTGACGGGGGCGCCCGCGTCCGCGGAGGCGGCGTCATGAGCGCGCACCTTTCGCATCTCAATGACAAGGGCGAGGCGCGCATGGTGGACGTCTCCGAGAAGGCGGTCACGTCGCGCACGGCGATCGCTGAAGGCTTCGTGCTCATGGCGCCTGAAACGATTTCGCTCATCCTCAAAGGTAAGGCCGAGAAGGGTGACGTGCTCGCAACGGCGCGTATCGCCGGCATCATGGGCGCGAAGAGGACCGCCGAGCTCATCCCGCTCTGCCATCCCCTGCCCCTCACGCAAGTCACGCTCGACTTCACGCCTCAAGCGGACCCCGTCAGTCTGCGCGTGGAAGCCACGGCCAAAGTTGAAGGCAAGACGGGCGTGGAGATGGAAGCGCTGACCGCGGTTACGGTGGCGTGCCTCACCCTCTACGACATGTGCAAGGCGGTGGACCGGAGCATGACCTTCTCCGGCATTCGGCTGATCGAGAAGACCGGCGGCCGCTCCGGCGCCTTCCGCGCGCCCTGATCCGATGGCCCTGCTCCCCTTGGACGATGCGCTTGCCCGCGTGCTGAAGGGGCTGGGCCCGCTCGACGTCGAGCGGATCCCCCTTGGCGAGGCGAATGGCCGGGTGTTGGCCGACGATCTCGCCGCCACGCTGACGCAACCGCCATTCGATGCCTCGGCCATGGACGGCTATGCGGTGCGTGCGTCCGATGTCGCGACACTTCCCGTCACGTTGGACATCGTCGGAGAGGCTGCCGCCGGCGCGCGCTTTTCCGGCCGCGTCGAGCCGGGCCAAGCCGTCCGTATCTTCACTGGCGCCCCTGTGCCCGAAGGTGCCGACACGATCGTCATCCAGGAAGACGCGGATGCGGACGGGGCGACCGTTCAGATCAAGGATGCCGAGAGACCGGGACGCCATATCCGTCCGCGCGGGCAAGATTTCGAACAAGGCGCGGTGTTGCTGAGGCAAGGCACCAGGCTCGATGCCCGCGCACTCATGTTGGCCGCGTCCATGAATCACGCCGAACTGCCCGTGCGCCGCAAGCCCCAGATTGCCATCCTCGCCACGGGCGACGAGGTCGTGCCGCCGGGCTCCGAGCTCGGGCCGGACGAGATTGTTTCGTCGGCGCCTTACGGGCTCGCGGCGCTGATCGAGGCGCACGGTGGTGAAGCGATCCATCTCGGGATCGCGGCCGACGATGTCGACAGCATTATCACCCTCGCCGGCACCGGTGCGGGCGCCGATATTCTCGTCACCATCGGCGGTGCGTCGGTCGGCGAGCGAGACTTGGTGGCGCGTGCGCTCGCCAAGGAAGGGCTGGACCTCGATTTCGCCAAGGTGGCCATGCGGCCGGGCAAGCCGGTCCTCTTCGGACGGCTCGGCGCGCAACGGTTTCTCGGCCTGCCGGGCAATCCGGCCTCCGCACTGCTCTGCGGTTACGTGTTCCTGTTGCCAATGCTCCGGACCATGCTCGGCGTTTCCGAGGCGCAAGCACCGCAGCCCGAGGCCGTGCTTGGCGAAGCGTTGCCCAAAAATGGCGAGCGTCAGCACTATCTCCGTGCCATTTCGACCTGGCGCGAGGACGGTACGCGGGTGGTCTCGCCGGTGCCCTCGCAGGACTCCGCCCTCGTGGCGGCTCTGTACAGAGCCGACTGCCTCATCGTTCGGAAGCCGGGCGCAGATGCCTTGCCGGAGGGTGCGCAAGTGAAAATCCTTCCGTTCGCGGACTGATTAAGACAGCGGAAACCAGAATCACGCGATTTCCAACGTTCGAGGCGCGTGGCCACTGCATTTTGTGGCCATTGACCTTGCAGAACACAAATAGAACATTTATACTGTTCATGATTTGTACAGGCGGGGCGAAAATGTTCTCAGGCTCAGTCAGCCCGATTCCTGATCGCTCAAAGGGGACCAGATGCTCACACTGAAGCAGAAAGAGCTTCTCATGTTCATCCATGAGCGGTTGAAGGAGACAGGCGTACCGCCCTCCTTCGATGAGATGAAGAAGGCGCTCGACCTCAAGTCGAAATCGGGCATTCACCGGCTGATCACGGCGCTTGAGGAGCGCGGCTTCGTACGCCGCCTGCCCCACCGGGCCCGTGCCATGGAGATCATCAGGCTGCCGGAATCCGTCCCGCAGGCCCTTACGGCCCGCTCTCGCGGCTTCTCGCCGAGCGTGATCGAGGGGAGCCTCGGTCGGGTCCCCCAGGTCGCCGAAGGCGAGGCGACGCCTCAGACCGTCGCCGTGCCGGTTATGGGCCGGATCGCGGCGGGCGTGCCCGTCGAGGCCATTCAGACCCGGCTTTCCACCATCGAAGTGCCGCCGGAGCTGCTCGCCAAGGGTGAGCACTACGCGCTCGAGGTCAAAGGCGACTCCATGATCGAGGCCGGCATCCTGGAGGGCGACACCATTATCGTGCGCCGCTGCGAGGATGCCACCAACGGCGACATCGTCGTGGCGCTGGTGGACGAGGAGGAAGCAACCCTCAAGCGCCTGCGCCGCCGCGGCGACTCCATCGCGCTGGAAGCCGCCAACCCAGCCTACGAGACCCGCATCTTTGGGCCCGACCGGGTGCGCGTGCAGGGGCGGCTCGTCGGTCTGATCCGCCGCTACTGATCGTCCGTCCTATTCGTCGGGATTGCCGTCGCTATGGCGGTTCCAAGGCCGTTGGCCCCGCGCTTCGGCGACCGTTTCGGTACGGATGGACAAGCCTTCGATATAGAGCGCATGCGCGCCGCCGTCTTTGAGCTTGCGGCGGTCGATGATGGCCCGCGCCGCCCGGCAGCTTCTGCCGACTGTGAAGGGGCGATGACGATGTCGGCTACGCGGCAGTCCTCCTCGAGCGCCCCCACGGCGATGAGCGTGGTGATGGCCGCCCCGAAGATGAAGGCACCCCCCAGCGCAGACCACGCCATAGGCGACTGACATCGAAGAGACCGTATCGTTTGCGGGCGGCGAGCCACTCGTAGAGCGCCACAAGGCCGATCACGGCGGCGAAGGACATCTCGAAGCTCGGTTCGAACAGGGATTCAGGGGCCACGGCAAGGATCGCGAGCGCGGCAAGCGCTACGTTGCGCATGGTGATCGCCGGCCGGTCCGCCATCACGGCGATGAGGAAGATGCTCATCATCATCTAGGCGCGCACCGTGGGGACGGCCGCGCCGGACAGAGCAAGGTAGAAGGCGCCAGCAAGAAGGGCGATGGCCGCCGCCCATTTTTTGATTGGGAAACGCAGCGCCAGGCCGGGGACGAGCGCCAGCAACGCACGGGCAAGCCAGAACACGGTGTCTGCTATGATCACCATGTGCAGGCCCGAGATCGCCAGCACGTGGGCGAGGCCTGAATCGCGCATGGCCTCTGTCATTTGTTGCGGAATGCCGCCGCGCTCGCCGGTGATGAGGGCAATGGCGATCCCGCCGGTCTCGCCGGGGAGCGCGGCCCGCACGCGGTCATTTACGCTTCCCCGCAAGGAATTGATGGCGGCCCAGAGGCTGATATCCCAGGGGGGTTGCGGCGGGGCCGCGAGCGGTTCGATCCGGCCGGTGGCATAGCCGGTGGCGCCGAGCCGGTCGAACCAGGCGCGACGCGCGAAGTCGAATCCCCCCGGCTCCACGGGCTCGGGTGGCGGACGCAAGGTCGCGCGCAAGGTCACCGCATCGCCTGTCCGGGGCGCGGTTTTCTTGGACGCTGTGCTGATGCGCACGCGATAGGGTCGCTTATCAGGACCGAGATCGCCCACGGCAATCACCCGCAGCGTGAGACGGTTCCTCTTATCGCGGCGCGTCTCGAACTTTTCGACAAACCCGGCGACCGAGACATGGCGAAGCTCGCTCGCCAGCACGGGCGCCCGGACCGCCTCCGTGTGCAACTGGGCGGTGGCGAAGCCGAGCGCGAAGGCGAGACAGGCGCCGCCCAAAGCGAGCCCAACCGGAATCCGCCGTACGGTGAGAAGAAGCCCGAGCGCGGCCAGCAGGAGCGCCACGGCGACGCGCGGGGCCGGTTCCGTCGACAGGGCGAAATAGGTGACGATGCCTGCGGCGAACAGCACCGGGAGCCAAAGGAACCAGCGCTCGGCCTCGGCCTCGAGCGCCCGAACGGCGATCCCCGCCGCTCTCGCCAGAGTTCCGCGCCGCTGGGGGCTTTCGTGCCCGCCCCAGACGTCTTCGTCCCGGTTCGGCATGGCTCCCCCGCCCTGCCCTTACCCGCATCTGGTGCTTATGCTATCACCACGCCGAACTTTGTCCCCACCCGCAAAAAAAGCCCTGATCCCATCGATGAGTGAGACTGTTATCACGCGCTTTGCGCCGTCGCCGACCGGCTACCTTCATATCGGCGGGGCCCGCACGGCCCTGTTCAACTGGCTCTACGCCAAGGCCAAGGGCGGCAAGATGCTGCTGCGGATCGAGGACACCGATCAGGCGCGCTCGACCGAAGGGGCTATCCTCGCCATTCTCGATGGGCTGCGCTGGCTCGAACTCGATTGGGACGGGGAGCCTGTCTATCAGCTTGCGCGCGCCGAGCGGCATCGGAAGATCGCCGAGCAGTTGCTCGCCGAGGGGAAAGCCTATCGCTGCTATGCGACGCCCGAAGAGCTCCAGGCCATGCGCGACAAGGCCCGCGCCGAGGGCCGTGCGCCCGGGTATGACGGAACCTGGCGTGACCGCGACCACGGCGAGGCGCCCGCCGAGGTCGCGCCGGCAATACGCTTCAAGGCCCCGCGTGAAGGCGAGACGGTCATCGAGGATCAGGTGCAAGGCCGCGTCACCTTTGCCAACAAGGATCTCGACGATCTCGTTTTGTTGCGGAGCGACGGCTCCCCGACCTACATGCTTTCGGTCGTCGTCGACGATCACGACATGGGCATTACCAATGTCATCCGCGGCGACGATCATCTGACCAATGCCGCGCGGCAGAGCCAGATCTTGAAGGCACTCGATTGGCAGACGCCCGTCTATGCCCATGTGCCGCTGATCCACGGGCCCGACGGCGCCAAGCTCTCCAAGCGGCACGGCGCGCTCGGCGTCGAAGCGTATCGGGAGATGGGCTATTTGCCGGTGGCGCTGCGCAACTATCTCGTGCGGCTTGGCTGGAGCCATGGCGATGCGGAGATCATCTCGACCGACGAGATGATTGAATGGTTCGACGTCGATGCCATTGGCCGCTCGGCCGCGCGGTTCGACTTTGCCAAGCTCGAAAATCTGAACGGTCACTATCTGCGGGAGATGCCGGATGCGGCGCTCGTCGGCCAGCTGAAAGCGCTTGTTCCGGACCTGCCGGATGGCGATGTGCTTGCGGCGCGGATCGGGGAAGACGGCTGGGCCAAGCTGGAGCGGGCCATGCCGGGGTTGAAGGAGCGCGCCAAGACGCTGATCGAGCTCCTGGACAGTGCTGATTATCTGTTCGCGGCCCGGCCACTCACGCTGGACGACAAGGCGCAGAAGCTGCTCGATGAGGCTGGTGGAGAGACACTCTCCGCCCTATTCCCTGCGCTCGAGGCTGCGGAGCCGTGGACGCCGGAGACCTTGGAGGCGTGCGTCCGCGACTTCGCTGAGGCGACTGGACGCAAGCTTGGTAAAGTCGCTCAACCCTTACGGGCGGCACTTACCGGCCGCTCGACATCACCAGGAATCTTTGATGTGCTTGTGGTTCTTGGACGTGAGGAAGCGTTGGGGCGTATTTCAGACCAGACTTCAAAGCTTGAACGTGCTTAACATTTGAGCAGGTATCTGTGTTGCACTGCGGTAGATTCGACGCGATTATGCGGCAGTGCAAAAATCCATATTCGTGGACCGGAACCGTTCACCACATATTCGTAAGCTGTCGGTGCGTTGGGTCCCGTCGCCCCTGAGAGGGCCAGGAGGTTTGAGATGAGTGTCGCAGAGGATATTCGGCCCGAGGAAACTGACGAGGCCTCCCTCACGCTCCGGGGCGCGCAGCACGACCTGCCCGTGCGCCGGGGCACGATCGGTCCTGATGTGATCGATATCACCTCGCTCTATCAGGACACCGGCTGCTTTACCTACGACCCGGGCTTTACGTCGACAGCGAGCTGCGAGTCGAAGATCACCTATATCGACGGCGACAAGGGCGTGCTGCTCTATCGCGGTTATCCGATTGATCAGCTCGCCGAGCACTGCACGTTTCTCGAGACCGCATATCTGCTGCTCTATGGCGAGTTGCCGACTGCCGAGCAATATGCGGGTTTCAAACACCGCATCACCAAGCACACGATGGTGCATGAGCAGATGAACCGGTTCTACACCGGCTTCCGCCGCGACGCGCATCCCATGGCGATCATGGTCGGCGTTGTGGGGGCGCTCTCGGCCTTCTATCACGACTTCATCGACATCAAGGATGCGTGGCAGCGCGAGATGGCGAGCATCCGGATGATCGCCAAGATGCCGACCATCGCGGCCATGGCCTATAAATACTCCGTCGGCCAGCCCTTCGTGTATCCCAAGAACGATCTCGATTACTCGGCGAACTTCCTGCGGATGTGCTTCGCTGTTCCGTGCGAGGAGTACGAGGTCGACCCCGTGCTGACGCGGGCCATGCGGCGCATCTTCATTCTGCATGCGGACCACGAGCAGAATGCCTCGACATCGACGGTGCGTCTGGCCGGCTCGTCGGGGGCCAACCCATTCGCGTGCATATCGGCCGGCATCGCGTGTTTGTGGGGCCCCGCGCATGGCGGCGCCAACGAGGCAGCGCTCACGATGCTGGAAGAGATCGGTTCGGTCGACCGCATTCCCGAATACATCCAGCGGGCCAAGGATAAGAACGACCCCTTCCGGCTGATGGGCTTCGGCCACCGGGTCTACAAGAATTACGACCCCCGGGCCAAGATCATGCAGAAGACCTGCCACGAGGTGCTCGAGGCGGTGGGCCACAAGGACGATCCGATCCTGAAAGTCGCGCTCGAGCTCGAGCGTATCGCGCTCTCCGACGATTACTTCGTCCAGAAGAAGCTCTATCCAAATATCGATTTCTATTCGGGCATCACGCTCAAGGCGCTGGGCTTCCCCACCGACATGTTCACGGTGTTGTTTGCCATCGCGAGGACGGTGGGCTGGATTGCCCAGTGGATGGAGATGATCGAGGATCCGGGCCAGCGTATCGGCCGGCCGCGGCAGCTCTATACCGGCGCTACGGAGCGGGGTTATATCCCGATGGAAGACCGCTAGAGTTCGGCCTTGCTAGGGGCGCTTTAAGCGCCTTATTCGCCTGACACGGGATCTGCGTCGGCGTCCCAGCGTTCCCCGATAAGGAACAGCTTGTTGGCATTGGCCGCGGCAATTGTCTCGCTGCGCTCGGCCATGAGAACTTGTCGCGCCGCCACGGCGAGGCCTGAGAGCCCGGCTGCTGCGGCCAACCGCATCGTCTCAGGGCCGATCGTCGGCATGTCGATCCGCTCTTCCTGTCCAGGCTTTGGCGCTTTGACCAGCACGCCGGTCAAGGCGCCGCGCGCCCTGCCCGACTTGCGCAGCTCCGCGCAGCGTTGAAGCATGGCGTCGGTGCCCTCGGCCGCTTCGACCGCGAGCACGCGGCCCCTGGCCACGACGGCGGCTTGCCCGATGTCGTGACGTCCCAGGGCACGAACGACCTCAAAACCGGTTGCGATGTCGCCCTTGTCCTCGGCGGAGGGCGCCTTGGTGCTGAGCTTCCCCTCACCCGCTAGAAGCTCCGGCAGCACCTGCCCGGCACCATGAATGTGATAGCCCTTTTCCTCGAAGAAACGGACGACCCGCGACAGCACATGATCGTCGCCGCCTTTGGCGAGGCTGAGCAGGAACGGCAGCGTCTTGATGGCGCCGAGGTCCAAGCGGACATTATCGAAATCGGGGCGATTGACGCCGCCAATGATCACGAGGTCGGTGCAAGTGTTGTCCTTCAGCGCGGCTAACAGCTTGCCGATCTCCCCCCATTGGATCCATGTGTGGGGAAAGCGTTCGATCTCTTCGGATGTTTCACCGCGTATCGCGACGAGGTGAATTGGAATCTCGCTTGCCATCGCGGCACGGGCGATCACGGACGGCAAGGAGCCTCGCCCGGCTATGATGCCGAGTGTGCCTTCAACCTTCTTGGTCCCGGGCACGAATATCGACCTATCAGCGGCTTGGCGTTGAGACATTGTTTGGCACGCAAAAAGACCGGTCAGAATCGCTCTTGATGAAGTCGATGATCTGTTTGGCCAGCGGGTTCTTCGAGAACATGCTGTCGACGTCCTCGAGCCGCTCCTTCAGCGTCCCCTCACTGGAGAACAGCATACGATAGGCCTTACGGAGTTCGTGGATCTGCTCGCGTGGACAACCTTTGCGCTTGAGGCCGACAATGTTGAGGCCGTTCAAATTGGCCCGGTTGCCAAGCGCCATGCCGTAGGGAATGAGATCGGCGGCGACGCCCGACATGCCCCCCACGAAAGAATAGGCGCCGATGCGCACGAATTGATGGACCGCGGAAAGGCCGCCGATAATCGCGCCGTCTCCGACCGAGACGTGACCGCCGAGGGTCACGCCGTTGACCAGGGTCACGTTGTCACCAATGTCGCAATCATGGGCGATATGAGCGCCGATCATGAGAAAGCAATTGGCGCCGACATGCGTTTCCATATGCCCGCTTTTGGTGCCGCGATGGATGGTGACATGCTCGCGGACCAGCGTGTTTGGCCCGATCGTGAGCTTGCTCGGCTCGTTCCCATATTTGATGTCTTGGGGCGCCTGCCCGACCGAGGCAAAGGGGAAGATCTTGCAGCCGGCGCCAACTGTCGTATGGCCATCGACCACGACATGAGGATGCAAGACGACATCATCGCCAAGCTCGGCGTGGGGGCCGACGACGCAAAATGCGCCGACATCGACATTCGTTCCAAGTTTGGCGCTTGGATCGACCTGCGCGGTCACATGAATATTGGACATGAAGCGCCCGGCTAGGTCTCGATAGGATCGACGATCACGGCGCTGACCTCGGCTTCGGCAACCACGTTGTCGTCAACGATGGCCTGGGCGCGGAAGCGCCAGACGCGACCGCGATTGCGCATCTTTTGAACGAAATAATAGATGGTATCTCCGGGAATGACGGGACGGCGGAAACGAGCCTTGTCGATCGCCATGAAATAGACAAGCGGCGGCTCCGCGTACGCGTCGATAAAGCGCATGCACAACGCGCCGGCCGTTTGCGCCATGCCCTCTACCAGGAGCACGCCGGGCATCACGGGATTACCTGGGAAGTGTCCTTGGAAGTACGGCTCATTGGCCGTGACATTCTTGATGCCGGTCGCAGAGCGATCGCCATCCATGTCAACGATGCGGTCGACAAGGAGAAATGGATAGCGATGCGGCAGAAGCTTCATGATGTCGGCCGCCTCCATGGAGTCAGCGGCCTTGGCATCAGGCTTCGTTGCGAACCCGCTCTCGTTCATGCGGACTGGCTCCTTCGATGCGGACTTTGCGCTACGCGCCTTCTCCGCCTTCACCTTTGTCAACCTTCACATCCTTACGTTCGGCAAGTTGCCGCAAAACAGTGACTTCTCTGAACCAGAGCCGCACAGGCTTCGCTGGAGTGCCACCCCAACGGGCGCCTGCTGGCACGTCACTCCTGACGTTGCTGCTCCCGGCGATCTGGGCGCCAGCGCCGATCTTGAGGTGCCCCAAGATCCCGACCTGGCCGCCAAGAGCAACGAAGTCACCGAGTTCAGTACTGCCCGAAATACCGGTCTGGGACACAATTATGCAATGCCTTCCGACGATAACGTTGTGCCCGATTTGCACGAGATTATCAATTTTCGTGCCCTCACCGATAATGGTGTCGCGGAGGGCTCCACGATCAATAGTCGAATTTGCGCCGATTTCCACATCGTCTTGAATGATCACCCGGCCAATTTGAGGCACTTTGAGGTGGCCGGACTTGCCCATGGCAAAGCCGAAGCCATCCTGGCCGATGACGACGCCAGCGTGGACAGTGACCCGATTGCCAATCAGGGCATGGGTGATCGATGCATTCGGCCCGACATTGGTGTCCCGGCCTATATGCACCCGATAGCCGATGACGGCACCCGAGGCGATGGTCGTCCCCTGGCCGATATGCACTTCCGGACCGATCACGGCGCCTGGCCCCACAACAACGTCCGGTTCCAGTTGGGCACTCGGATGGATGTGGTTATCGGCGGCCGACGCACGCTCTCCAACGGTCATCGGCCGGAGGTAGCCGGGGTAGAACAAGGCCAGCGCCTTGGCGAATCCGCGATAGGGATCGACCATGGTGAGACTGGCGGTGCCTTTGGGAACTTTCCGCGCGAATTTTGGGGCGACGATGCACGCGCTTGCGCCGGTTTCGGCAAGGACGGACAAATATTTCGGATTATCGACGAAGGACAGATCGCCTACCGAGGCTGCGTCCAGAGGACAGACGTCCTTGATCTCAAGAGCGGGATCGCTATCCGCCGCCATCTCGGAGCCCGTAGCCTCGGCTACGGCACGCAAGGAGAACGGACCGGCCCGCTCAAAAAAACCCGGGTGTTCCATTAAATCTCCAGCGGTCGGCGGCGCGGCAACCATGCGCGTAGCCTTAAACCGAAGTGGCTGCCTTTAGAAGTTCGTTGAAGCGCCGAAGCGAAAAAGTTCGGTCCGGTCGAAATCGGCCTTGAGAAGCGCTTCGGCGATATCGGCGCGAAGTGGGCCAAGGGGCGACTGCCAAATAATGCTGAAGCCGGTGGACAGGCGAACCTGAGAGCTGTCGTAGATAAAACTCCCCTCGCCGTCGGGCGGCGCCGGATAGACCGCATCGATCGCGGTTTGGCTCGGATCCCAGAGCGAGCCGGCGTCGACGAAGACGGCGCCCTGCATGCCGAGACTGTCCGGAATGAGGGGGAATGGGAAGCGAACTTCCGCGGTCGTCGCCCAGTAGTATTTGCCGCCAAGAGAATCGCGCTGACAATCCGGCACGCGAATCCCCGTCGTGGGGCTTTCGCACGCGTCACGCGGGCCGTAGCCAGCGCGGTCGAAACCACGGATCGTTTCGCCGCCTTTGAAGAACAGATCCGTAAGGCGCAGATCCTCGCCGCCCCATCCCTCGATCGCGCCGCCCTGGACGCGGCCAACGAGGGTGATGTTGTTGGTAATCGGGTAATAGGCCCGCGCATCGGCCACCGAGCGGATGTAATTCACGTCACCACCAAGACCAGCAACATCTTGGGAGAACGAGGCGAAGAGTCCCTCGGTGGGGGCCTGGGGCAGGTTTCGGGTGTCATAGGCGATGGTGTAGCCCGTGCTGGACACAATGACTTCACCCTCTTCGGCGGCCTCCTTCACGGCCAGCGAAGCGTTCGACGTCGCGTCGTAAATTTCCTCACGCTGAATTCGATAGCGCAGACCGAGCTGTGTGTTGTCGGCGATGGGGAAACCGACGCGGAAATTGGCACCGGTATCGCGCTGGCGGAACGATGCGACGTCGCGCAAGTCGACCTCTTTGTGGAAAAGATCGAAGCCGGCGGCCATGTTGCGATCAAGAAAATTCGGCTCCGTGAAACTGAAATCGACCTGGGCGCGCTCGAGGCTTCCAGAGAAGCCGAGACGGACATATTGCCCCCGGCCCATGAGATTGCGCTCGGTGATGCTGATGTCGCCGATGATGCCTTCCGTCGTTGAGTAGCCTGCGCCAAAGGACAGTTCTCCGGTGGGTTGCTCGACCACCGTGACCACAAGGACCACGCGATCGGGCGCACTGCCTGGCTCCGTCTCGATCTCCACGGATTTGAAGAAACCCAATGATCGCAATCGCTTACGAGCCGCCTCGACAAGCAGCCGGTTATAGGCATCGCCTTCGGCGAGACGGAATTGCCGCCGGATAACCTTGTCCACGGTGCGGAAGTTACCGACGATGTTGATGCGTTCAATGTAGACGCGCGGGCCCTCGTCGATGACATAGATGATGTTCATCGTGTGGGTCGCCTGATCGCGCTCGAAGCGCGGGCGTACCTGTCCAAAGGCATAGCCTTGTTCGGAGACCTTCACGGTCAAGGCTTCAACCGTTTTCTCCACCTTCTCGGCGTTGTAGCGGCGTCCGGGTCTGGTCAAGATCGCGCCGCGCAGGGCATCGACGTTCAGTGACGGCAACGCGCTTTCGATGTCGATATAGCCAAACCGGTATCGCTCGCCTTCCTCGATGGTGAAGGTGATGAAAAACCCTTTCCCGTCGGCGTCCAGATCCACGGTCGCCGATAGGACCCGGGCGTCGGCGTAGCCGTTCTTGAGATAGAATTGGCGCACCAGCTCGCGGTCGAGAGCGAGCCGGTCGGGATCGTAGATGTTCGTGCTCTTGAGGAAGCTCAGCCAATTGGTGCGCGTCGTGGTGATCACGTAGCGGAGCTGTGAATCGCTGAAGGCGTGGTTGCCGATGAAGTTGATCGCCCGAACCTTGGTGGTCGACCCCTCGGTGATTTCGAAGACCACGTCGATACGGTTGCTGTCGAGATTGATAATCTTGGGTTCAACTTGCGCGGCGTAGAGACCTTGGCGCCGATACAGGTTCAGAATGCGCTGTACGTCGGCCTGAACCCGCGCGCGCGTGTAGACAGCACGCGGCTTGAGCTGCACTTCCGAGGCGAGCGTGTCGTCCTCGATCTCGCGGTTTCCCTCGAAGGCGACGCGGCTGACGATCGGGTTTTCGACCACGATGACGATGATGGTCGCGCCCTGCCGGCGGATGCGGACGTCTTGGAAGAGGCCCGTGGCAAACAGGGTCTTGAGGGACTGGTTGACCTCGGAGGGGTCGTAGGTGTCGCCGGAGGAAAAGGTAAGATAGGAGCGAACCGTTTCGGGCTCTACGCGGCGGTTGCCTTCAACGACGATAGAGCGGATGACGGCGCCTTGGGCAGAGGCCGAGAGCTCGCCAAGACTCGCGCTGAGACCCAGCGAAAGCGGGACGCTACTTAACACCAGAAGGGCCGCGAGCAGCCCTCTTTCCAACGTCCACCGCACCATTGCTGGTGTCTTTCCCTCAAGCCGACCCCGTAGGCAAAGCGCCTGAAGTCGCAACTGGCCATTTGTTTGTGGCCGATTTTTGGTAGTCTTCTGTTAACCGTACGGGGGCTTCCCGGCCCCCGCTAAGCGTGTATCCCTGCAACCTAGGATCACAGAAACTTCAAGTGAATCAGATCGTTCCAGGTCGCGAAGATCATTAGCATGAGCACGAAGGCAAGGCCAATACGGAAACTCATTTCTTGTGTGGATTTGCTCAAGGGGCGCCCTCTTACTGCCTCTATGCCGTAGAACAAAAGATGACCACCGTCGAGCATAGGTATTGGGAAGAGATTTATTAGACCGATACTGACGGAAATAATGGCAGCGAGGTTGAGCAACGCGACAAACCCTGCGGTCGCGACCTGCCCCGATACTTGGGCGATACGGATCGGGCCACCGAGTTGATCTGCGGATTCTCGGCCGATCACCACATCGTAGAGATAGCCGAGGGAGCGGGAGACGACGAAATAGCACTCCTTGACGGCCATAACGAGCGCGGTCGCCGGATTGTGCCGTTCCAGGGTCCAATCGTCGGGTGAGGCACTGCGCTGGATACCCAGAAGCCCGATTCGCATCGTGTTGCCGAAGCGGTCGGTGATCTCCTTGCGTTCCGGGGTGGCGGTGATGTCGACATTGGCGCCACCGCGGTCGACCACGAAATGCATCGATTGTTCGGGGCTCATGGCCACGATCCGCTGCATGGCCGCGAAATTGTTGATCTCCGATCCGTCAATGCTGAGCACCCGGTCGCCCGGCTTAAAGCCCGCGCGCTCCGCGGCGCTGCCCGGATTGACGGCGTCGACTTTGGCGGCGGTGATCCGCTCGCCGAAGACGCTGAAAATGACCGTGAAGATGACTACTGCCAGGACGAAATTGGCAATGGGGCCGGCGGCGACAATGGCCGCCCGTTGCGCGAGCGTCTTGCCTTGGAAGCTGCGTTTGCGCTCCTCCTCAGGCAACGCGTCGAACGCTTTGCGGCCCGACGCGCTCGCGACATTCTCGTCGTCGATAAACTTCACGTAGCCCCCGAGGGGGATCCACGACACGCGCCAACGGGTTCCATGACGGTCGTAGAATCCGAAGATCTCTGGGCCGAAGCCGATCGAAAAGACCTTGACGGCAACGCCACACCACCGCGCGACCAGGAAGTGCCCAAGTTCGTGGATGAAGACCACGACGGTCAGCACAAACAGGAACGGAAGGAGGTAGCTTAGGATGGTGCTGCCGAGGCCCGAAAACAGATTTATTGTGTCCATAAGCCTCGTTACCTAGAGAATTTGGCCCTTCTTAGCCCGCGATCAGGGCTTATGCAATCCGGGGCAGCCAGCCCCGCGCGCGCCGCCGTGCTTCCTCGTCGATTTCCAGCACATCGTCCGCGGTTTGCGGCGTGACACCGATCAGATCGGGACAGGCCGCGAGGATCGATTCGACTAAGCCGGCGATCGCGAGGAAGCCGAGGCGCTTGTCGAGAAAGGCCGCAACGGCGACCTCGTTGGCGGCGTTGAGCACCGTGCCCGCGCTGCCGCCCGCGGCGAGCACCTCTTTGGCGAGACGCAATGCGGGGAAGCGGACCGGGTCCGGCACCTCGAATGTGAGCGAGCCGATCTCCGCGAGATCGAGACGCTTATTGGAAACATGCATGCGTTCCGGCCAAGCCAGGCTGTAGGCGATGGGCGTGCGCATATCTGGGCAGCTCAATTGCGCGATGACGGCGCCGTCGCTCATGTGGACGAGGCAGTGCACAATGGATTGCGGGTGCACCAAGGCATTGAGCTTCTCAGGCGGGAGCGCGAAGAGATGGTGGGCCTCCAGCAGCTCAAGGCCCTTGTTCATCAGCGTGGCGGAATCGATGGTGACCTTCGCACCCATCGACCAGTTGGGGTGCTTCAGGGCCTGTTCGGGGCTGGCATCGGCCATCTGCTCCAGGCTCCAGGTGCGGAAGGGGCCGCCCGAGGCCGTCAGGCAGACGCGTTCGATCCGCTCCGGCGCTGTTCCGACCATGGCCTGAAGTGCGGCCGAATGCTCGGAATCCACCGGAAGCAGCGTCGTGCCGTGCTTTGCCACTTCCGCCATGAAGATCGTGCCGGCCGTGACCAGGCACTCCTTGTTGGCAAGTGCGGTGGCCGTGCCCTGGCGTACGGCGCGCAAGGTCGGCTTCAGGCCGGCCGCGCCGACGATCGCGGCCATCACCCAGTCGGCCGGGCGGCTTGCGGCATCGAGCAGGGCCTTCTGCCCGGCGGCCGCCTCGATGCCGGTTCCCGCGAGTGCGCTCTTTAAGTCTGCGTAGCTGTCCTGATCGGCGACAACCGCGAGCTTCGCCCGATGCAGGATCGCGAGCTCGGCGAGCCGCGCCGCATTCTTGCAGCCGGTGAGCGCAACGACCTCGTAGGCGTCCGGGTCCGTGCCCACGAGATCGAGCGTGCTCTTGCCGATGGAGCCGGTCGCGCCGAGGATGGTGATACGCTTTGGCCGCTTGGCCTCACGGCGCGGTTCGTTTTCCGGGGATGTCCGAAGCGGAATCAGGAGACGCCTCTACCAGATAAGAAGGCCGGCGCCTGGCGCGGCCGGATTGCGCAAGGCAATGAGGCCGGCCACGACAGCGGCCAGGAGAAGACTGTCGATCCGGTCGAACAATCCGCCGTGGCCTGGAATGAGTTGGCTCATGTCCTTCGCCTTGAAATGCCGCTTCACCGCACTCTCAAGCAAGTCCCCCATCTGGCAGGCGAGCGCAAGACCTATGCTCACCAGCGCCAAGATCCAGGGAGACGTGCCGCCGAGGTAGACGCCGAAAGCATACCCCACAAGGGCCGGCGTGAGGGTTCCGACAAGCAACCCGCTCCAGGTCTTCTTGGGCGAGATTTGAGGGGCAAATTTCGGTCCGCCGAGGCTTCGGCCGGCGATATACGAGGCGGTGTCCGTGGTCCAGACGATCGCGAGCAGATAGAGCACAGCGATGAGCCCGAATGCCGGGTCGCTTCGCAGCCAGACCAGCGCGCAAGCCGGGAGTGCGACATAGACAAGACCAGCTAGGGCCCAGTGCCCGCGGCTCCGGTCGGTCCTGGAAAAGGTGATGGCGATGGCGGCGGCGGCTAGAATGAAGGCGACCAGGTCGAAGCGGTCGAGCGCGGTGAAGATGGCGAGCGCGGTGACACTGACCGCCTGGATCAGGGATGTGCCGTCGAAACCGTTTCCGCGCGTGAGGCTGCCCCACTCCCAGGCCAGCAACCCGGCACCAATGACCACAAGAGCCAGGAAGCTCCATGGGCTGACGATGACGCCGGCGAGTGCGATCGCCGCAAGCACGAGGGCCGAGGCCACGCGCTTCAAGAGTTCCGGGGCGGAACGAGACTCTACGCGGGGCTGATTGTTGCCGGAGGGCGCCGCGGAAGAGTTCACGCGGTCGATCTCGCCGACGTG
The DNA here is from genome assembly GCA_963825655.1 of uncultured Alphaproteobacteria bacterium. Classification (GTDB taxonomy): domain Bacteria; phylum Pseudomonadota; class Alphaproteobacteria; order Rhizobiales; family Methyloligellaceae; genus Methyloceanibacter. Next base: position 440,109 of record CAWGTS010000003.1, on the reverse strand, counting down.
CCGCCGAACCGGCGGCTGCGCCGCTGATATTCGGCGATGGCCGATTCGAAGACCTCTTTCGTGAAATCGGGCCAATAGGCGTCGACAAAGACGAACTCGGCGTAAGCCAGCTGCCAAAGCAGGAAATTCGACAGGCGGTGTTCGCCCGAAGTGCGAATCAGGAGATCCGGATCGGGTAGATCGGCGGTATCGAGGTAAGCCGCGAAGCGGTCTTGCGTGATTTTTTCGGGCGCAATGCGACCGGCTTTGACGTCCTCGGCGATGCGCTTGGTGGCCCGGGCGATCTCGTCGCGCGCGCCGTAATTGAACGCGATGGTCAGATTGAGCGCCGTGTTGTCTTTGGTGAGGGCTACGGCGTCGTCGAGCATGCGCAGGATGTCATCCTCCAGGCCAACGCGTGATCCAATGACACGGATCTTAACATTGTTCTTGTGCAGCTCGGCGAGGTCGCGGCGTACGAAGCGGCGCAGCAGACCGAAGAGGTCGTAGATCTCCTGTTTGGGTCGAGACCAGTTCTCCGACGAGAAGCTGAACAGCGTGAGATGCGTGATGCCGAGTTCCGCGGCGGTCTCGACGACCTGTCTGACCGTCTCGACGCCTTGGCGGTGACCTTCGATGCGCGGCAGGCCCCGCTCCGCGGCCCAGCGGCCATTGCCGTCCATGATGATCGCGACATGGCGCGCAACGGGCCTATCGGCGTCGCCCCATTTGTTGTCCATCGCGAGTGTCACGGTCGGTGTCTCCGCAGCAAGGCTGAAAGTAGGATATGCATGATGCCTCGTCAGACCTGCATAATCTCGGCTTCCTTGGCGGCAAGGGCCTCGTCAATCTCCTTGATGACCTTATCGGTCAAATCCTGCACCTTGGTTGCCAGAGTATGGTGTTCATCCTTGCCCATATCACCATCCTTTTCGGCCTTCTTCAGGTGCTCCATGCCGTCCCGGCGCACATTGCGCACCGCGACGCGGGCCTGTTCGGCATATTTATGAGCGATCTTGGCGATCTCTTGCCGGCGCTCCTCGTTGAGTTCCGGGATCGGCAGGCGCAAGAGCTGTCCCTCGATCACCGGATTAAGCCCAAGGTCCGATTCCCGGATGGCCTTGTCGACGGCGTTCACCTGGCTCTTATCCCAGACCTGCACCGTGATCATGCGGGCCTCCGGCACGTTGACGGTCGCAACCTGATTGAGCGGCATGGGATTGCCATAGGCCATCACCATGATCGGATCCAGCAGGCTCGCACTGGCACGGCCGGTGCGCAGGCCACTGAACTCTTGCTTGAGTACGCCGTGCGCGCCGCGCATCCGCCGTTCGATCTCGTCCAAGTCGAAGCTAGACATCTTGCCTTCCCTGCCCGCCTCTCGCGCGGCTCTGTGTGAACCGGGCGCGGCCTGAGCTCTGTTTCGCGTTTGCGAGCGCTCGCCAGAGTTCCCTACCCACCATCTATGGTGGTCGAGGCGCCCTCCCCTTGCAACTCAAGAGCCAGGCTGCCTTGGCCCTTGATGGAGAACACAATTATCGGAATCCGACTGTCTCGGGCAAGGGCGATCGCCGCGCCGTCCATGATCTTCAGATCCTGCTTCAGTACATCAGCATAGCTCAAGCGGTCATAGCGCTTTGCATCGGGGACCTTGCGCGGGTCGGCGCTGTAGACGCCATCCACCTGCGTGGCCTTGTATAGGGCTTGGCAGTGCATCTCGGCGGCTCTGAGCGCCGCGGCGGAATCGGTGGTGAAGAACGGGTTGCCCGTCCCTCCGGCGAAGATCACCACCCGGCCCTTCTCCAAATGATCGAGCGCCTTGTCCCGAATATAGGGCTCGCAGACCGTGGGCATCGGGATGGCCGACAGGACCCGGGCCGTGGAGCCGGCGCGCTCGACCGCCGTTTGAAGCGCAAGGGCGTTCATCACGGTGGCGAGCATGCCCATATAGTCGGCGCGGGCGCGATCCATGCCGCTCTCCGCCGCCATAAGGCCGCGAAAGATATTGCCGCCGCCAACGACGAGGCAGATTTGGACGCCCATACGGGCCGCCTCGGCGACGTCCTTGGCGATGGGTTCGATGACGCCGAGATCGATGCCGTAGCCTTTGTCACCGGCGAGCGCTTCACCGGAGAGCTTGACCAGCACACGTCCGTAGCGAAGCTTGGAAGTCGCAGGTGACTTGACCATCAGCGCAAACTCCGGTGGCGATGCGGCGTCTTCACGGTAGGGTCCTCACGGCGGCTCATGAGAGACGCCGCGCCGGCCCTTAAGAACCCGATGCGGCTGCGGCGACCTCGGCGGCGAAATCGCTCTCGCCCTTGTCGATGCCTTCGCCCAGTGCAAACCGGTAGAACCTGGTGATCTTGATCGGCGAACCGACGTCCTTGCCCGCGGCCTCCATGGCCTTGGCCACCGTGTTGTCGGGATCGTGGACGAAGGGCTGATGGAGCAGCACGACCTCCTCGTAGAATTTCCGCAGGCGGCCTTCGACCATCTTGGCGATGACTTCCTCCGGCTTGCCGGACTCCTTGGCCTGCTCGGTGAGCACCGCGCGCTCTCGTTCGACGAGATCCTGATCCAAACTGTCCGTGTCGACCGATTGCGGATTGGCCGCGGCGATGTGCATGGCGACCTGCTTGCCAAATGCCTTCACCGCTTCCGGATCGCCCGTGGAGTCGAGCGCGACCACAACGCCAATCTTGCCAAGACCTGGCGCGGCCTGGTTGTGCATGTAGGTCGCCACCACGCCGTTATCGGCGGCAAGGTAGGCCGTGCGGCGGAGCGTCATGTTCTCGCCGATCGAACCGACCATTTCCTTCAGCGTGTCGGCGACCGTCGCGCCTTTGCTGCCATAACCGGCCGCGCCGAGCTTATCCAAATCGCCCTTGGCGCCCAAAGCAGCGGCGGCGATCTCCGCGACCATGTCTTGGAACGCCGGGTTGCGGGCGACGAAGTCGGTTTCGGAATTCACCTCGACGAGAGCGACAGACTTGTCGTCTCCGGACATGCCAATGAGGCCTTCGGCCGCGACGCGTCCGGCCTTCTTGGCCGCCTTGGAGAGACCCTTGGCGCGCAGCCAGTCGACGGCCGCCTCCATGTCCCCAGCGTTCTGGTTGAGGGCTGCTTTACAATCCATCATGCCCGCGCCGGTCTTGTCGCGGAGCTCCTTGACCGTGGCTGCAGTTATCGTGGCCATACGTTCCTCTTTACTAAGTCTCGTCTTGCCGAATGGGCCTCTCGTTACGCGTATGCGTTATTACGCGTCTGCCTTGGCCTCGGCCTCGGGGGTCTCGGCCTCAGGGGTCTTGCCCTCAGGGGTCTCGGCCTTGGCCTCAGGGGCCTCGGGCTCAGAGGTGTCGGCCTCGGCCTTCTTCTTCCGTGCGGTTGACTTTGCCTTGGCCGGCTTCTTTTCCGGAGCCGCCTCGGGGGCTTTCGTAGCGTCCCCGTTTTCGAGGCTCGGCTCGCCCATGGGCTCTTCCGCCTCGCCGAGATCGACGCCGGAGGAGCCTTGCGCGCGCTCGATGCCGTCGATCGCGGCGCGCGCGATGAGATCGGTGTAAAGCGTGATGGCGCGGCCTGCGTCGTCATTGCCCGGGATGGGGTGGCTGATGCCGTCCGGATCGGAATTGGAGTCGACGATGGCAACGACGGGCATGCCAAGCTTGCAGGCCTCGGCGATCGCGATCGATTCCTTGTTGGTGTCGATCACGAACATGAGGTCCGGTGGCGCGCCCATATCCTTGATGCCGCCCAAGGAGCGCTCGAGCTTGTCCTTCTCGCGGGTGAGCTGCAGCAGCTCCTTCTTGGTGAGACCGTGATGGTCGCCCTCGAGAAGCTCCTCAAGCGTCTTCAGCCGCTTGATGGAGTTGGAGATGGTTCGCCAATTGGTCAGCGTACCGCCAAGCCAACGGTGATTGATGAAGTACTGGGCGCACGATTTGGCCGCGTCGGCGACCGCTTCGGAGGCCTGGCGCTTGGTGCCGACGAACAGCACGCGGCCGCCTTTGGCCACGACGTCGGAGACCGTGACGAGCGCCTGATGCAGCAGCGGTACCGTCTGGGTCAGATCGATGATGTGGATGTTGTTGCGGGAGCCGTAAATATACGGCGCCATCTTCGGGTTCCAGCGGTGGGTCTGGTGACCAAAGTGCACGCCAGACTCGAGGAGCTGGCGCATAGTGATATCGGGCAGTGCCATGGGACTGCTTTACTCCTTTTTCCGGTTCTGCCGCCGCGGGGTGAAGAGACCGGCCGGAACCGGTCACCGGAGCGAGCGCAAAGGCTAGAAGACCTTCGTGACGCTTAATCCCCGCGTGTGAGATGGTGCGCGTTATAGGGGTGCCACCTGCCCTTGGCAAGGGCGGAAAAGCCCGGAACGCCAGGGACCTTAAGGGCTAGAGGATCGCAAGCGCTAAAGCGCGCTGATCGAGGCCACCCCTTGGACCAGTTTGAGTTCGCTGCGTTGGCGAGGCGTGGTGTCGACCCCTTGGGGCAACTCGAACTCGACCTCCTTGGCAATTTCGTCCAGGCGGACCACCAGACGGAACTTCCCCTCTCCGCCCTTGGAGCCCAGTTGCTCGGCCAGCGGGGCAAGCGCGCGCACATCCTCCACGAAGACCTTCATGCCCGAGGAGCGGCCTTCTGCGGCGCCGTCGAGAGACGTAATTTGCTGTACCCGTACGCGCACCGTCTCTCCGTCGGCCTCCGCCTCCACGTCGAGCAAGACGGCGGTGCCGGGCTCCAGCAAGTGCCGGGCGGCGATCAGTGCCTCGGAGAAGACCACGGCTTCGAACTGGCCGGTGGCGTCGGAGAAGGCCACGAAGGCGTAAGGATTGCCGCTCTTGCCCTGGCGTTCGCGCGCGGAGAGGACTGTGCCGGCAAGCGTTCCCACCACGCGGCGCACCCGCGCTTTGGCCTCGAACTCCGCCCAGGTCTCGGCGCCAAGGCCCTCCAGAACCTCCACATAGTCGTCGAGCGGATGGCCCGTGAGGAAGAAGCCCACGGCTTCGAATTCCTTCGACAGTTTGTCGGTGGGGACCCACGGACTTGCCGCGCGAAGCTCGACGGGAGGCGGCGCATGACGCGCGCCGGAGAACAGGTCCTCCTGGCCTTCCGCCCTCGTCTCCAGCGAACGGTTCCCGGTGGCGATCATGAGGTCGACATTGGCGTAGGCGGTGGCGCGATCGATCCCAAGATCGTCGAGCGCCCCCGCCGCGGCCAAAGTCTCCATGGCGCGCTTGTTGACGAGGCGCGGATTGAGGCGGCGCGCAAAGTCGGACACGTCGTTGAACGAGCCGTTCTCCGTGCGCTCGGTGCAGATGAACTCGACGGCCTGGCGGCCGACATTCTTCAGCGCCGCGAGCGAGTAACGAATAGCGCCGTCATTGGGGATGAAGCCCACTTCGGAGCGATTGACCGAGGGCGGCTGCAAGGGAATGCCGAGCCGGCGGGCTTCTTGGGCGAAGCCGTTGAGCTTGTCGGCATTGCCCATGTCCAAGGTCATGGAGGCTGCAACGAACTCCGTCGGGTGGTTCGCCTTGAGATAGGCGGTCTGATAGGCGATCAGGGCATAGGCCGCGGCGTGGGACTTGTTGAAGCCGTAGCCGGCAAACTTCGCCACCAGCTCGAAGATGTACTCGGCGCGGCCCTTGTCCACGCCGTTCCGGACAGCGCCGTCGACGAAGCGCTTCCGCTGCTTGTTCATCTCGGCCTTGATCTTCTTACCCATTGCGCGGCGCAGCAGGTCGGCCTCGCCCAGCGAATAGCCGGACAGGACTTGCGCGATCTGCATCACCTGTTCCTGGTAGATGATTACACCGTAGGTTTCCGCCAGGATCGGTTCGATGGTGGGATGGAGGCTCTCGATCTCCTCTCGTCCATGCTTGCGGTTCACATAGGTGTCGATGTTGTCCATCGGTCCCGGGCGGTAGAGCGCCACGATGGCGATGATGTCCTCGAACCGGTCGGGCTTGAGCTTGCGAAGCGCATCACGCATGCCCTGTCCTTCGAGCTGGAACACGCCGACCGTGTCGCCGCGCTGCATGAGTTCGTAGGCGGCCGCATCGTCGAGGGGGATCGTCGAGACATCGATTTCGATCCCCTGACGCGCAATGAGCTTCCGCGCCGTGTCGATGCCCGTCAGGGTCTTGAGGCCGAGAAAGTCGAATTTCACCAGGCCGGCCGCTTCGGCCCATTTCATGTTGAATTGGGTGGCGGGCAGCTGAGCACGCGAATCTCGATAGAGTGGCACCAGGTCGATCAGGGGGCGGTCGGCGATGACGACGCCGGCCGCGTGGGTCGAGGCGTGGCGGTAGAGGCCTTCGAGCCGCTGGCCAATATCGAGCAGCTTGGCGACGATGGGCTCCCGGTCACGCTCCTCTTGAAGGCGTGGCTCGCCGGCAATGGCCTGCGGCAGCGTCACCGGATTCGCCGGGTTCATCGGCACGAGCTTGCAAAGCCGGTCCACCTGGCCATACGGCATCTGTAGAACGCGGCCGACGTCGCGTAACACCGCGCGCGCTTGCAGCTTACCGAAGGTGATGATGTGGGCCACGCGGTCCTCGCCGTAGCGCTCGCGGACATAGGCGATCACCTCGTCGCGCCGGTCTTGGCAGAAGTCGATATCGAAGTCGGGCATGGACACGCGTTCGGGGTTCAAGAAGCGCTCGAAAAGAAGCCCGAAGCGGATCGGATCGAGATCCGTGATGGTGAGCGCGTAAGCGACGAGCGAGCCCGCGCCGGAGCCACGGCCGGGACCGACGGGAATGCCCTGCCCCTTGGTCCACTTGATGAAGTCGGCAACGATTAGGAAGTAGCCCTGATAGTTCATGCCGGTGATGACATCGAGCTCGAAGGCGAGGCGCTCCCGATAGGACGTTTCGTCGTGGCCTGGCGCGGTGCCGTGCAGAGCAACCCGCTCCTGCAAGCCCGCTTCCGCCTGCCGTCTCAGCTCGGCGGCCTCAGTCTCGGCCAGCGCGCTCGTCGCCTTCTCGCCAGAGAGAAAGGCGGGCAGGATGGGATCGCGCGTTACGGGGCGATAGGCGCAGCGCTGGGCGATCTCTACGGTGTTCTCAATCGCCTCGGGCAGATCGGTGAACAGCACCTGCATCTCGTTCGCCGTCTTGAAGTAATGATCGGGGCTCAAGCGCCGCCGCTCATCGACCGCCACATAGCTGCCTTGCGCGATGCAGATCAGCGCATCATGGGCTTCGAAATCGTCTCGGGTGGCGAAGAACGGCTCGTTGGTGGCGACCAGCGGCAGCGCCATGTCATAGGCCAGCCTGACCAGATGAGGCTCGACCGCCCTCTCCTGCGCCAGGCCATGGCGCTGGAGTTCGACATAGAGCCGGTCGCCGAACAGCGCCTGGAGCGCCTCCAGGCGGCCACGCGCCAGGTCCGGGTTTCCGTCGGCGAATGCGCAATCGATGACACCTTCGGGTCCACCGGTGAGCGCGATCAGGCCGTCGGCATGGGCTGAAAGCGCCTCGAGCGTGACGATCGCCTCGCCGGTTTCGGCCGCGGTGAAATAGGCCTTGGTGGAGAGCCGCATCAGGTTGGCGTAGCCGACCTCGTCTTTGGCAAGGAGGGCGAGCCGGCCGTCCGCTTTGGGTCCACGCAGGTCGGCGCCGGGCGTGGGCTCCCGCTCTGCGGCAAACGCCAGCGCCAGCGTGCAGCCTATGATGGGTTGGATGCCGGCCCCGGCCATGGCTTCGGAGAATTCAAGCGCGCCGAATAGATTGTTGGAATCCGTCAGCGCCAGCGCCGGTGCTTCGTCGGCCTTGGCAAGCTCGAGCAGGCGGGGAACGGTCAGCGCCCCTTCGAGCAGCGAATAGGCCGAGTGCGCGCGAAGGTGCACGAAGGGTTGGGGGCGCTCGGTCAAGCTTCAGGTGTCTCCCGTCAGAGGCGGCGGCTGGTCCCTACACTCCCGGATGCGGACAATTCGTTCGAGGCTTATCTCCGCTTTTCAACGTTACACACGCCGCAGGCCACGCGGGCCGGTCCGAGCCGATGCCCTGTGTCGCTGCGGGGTGTGTTCTCTCTATGTTCTTAACGGGATACGTGGAAAAAGCAAGGAAAGCCTAGCTTTTTGCTTCGACTACGACGACCTCTTCCTCGACGAGATGGCCGTCTGCCAAGCGCAGCGTGCGGTCCATACGGGCGGCAAGCTCGAGATTATGGGTGGCGACCACGGCCGCCACGCCCTCATCGCTCACGAGCCGCAAGAGCTCCTCGAACACGCGCTCGGCGGTGTTGGGGTCGAGATTGCCCGTGGGCTCGTCCGCCAGCAGCACTTTGGGCTGGTTGGCCACGGCGCGGGCGATGGCCACGCGTTGCTGCTCGCCGCCGGAGAGTTCCGCCGGGCGGTGGTCCCAGCGATCTTTCAAGCCGAGCATGCCCAGCAGGTCCTTGGCCCGCGCCTCGGCCTCGGCCTTGGTCCGGCCCAGGATGAGCTGCGGCAGCATGACGTTCTCCAGCGCCGAGAACTCCGGCAGCAGATGATGGAACTGATAGACGAACCCCACCTCCAGGCGGCGAACCCTTGTGCGCTCGGCGTCGGACAGCGTGCCGCAATCGACCCCATTGAGAATTACAGCGCCGGCATCCGGCCGCTCGAGCAGCCCGGCAATGTGCAGCAGAGTCGATTTGCCCGCGCCCGAGGGGCCGAGCAGCGACACGGTCTCGCCGGGATAGAAGGTGGCAGACGCGTCCTTGAGTACGTCGATGCGGCGATCACCTTGGGTGAAGCCGCGGTCGAGGTTCTCAAGGCGCAGGGCCGGCGATCTTTCAGGATTGTCCACCGCTCCCCCTACTCGTAGCGAAGCGCTTCGACAGGATCGAGACGCGAGGCCCGCCAGGACGGGTAGACCGTGGCGAGCACCGACAGGATCAGCGCCATGATGACGACGGAACTGGTCTCGCCCGTGTCCATCTCGGCGGGAAGCTTAGACAGATAATAGAGCTCGGCGGGGAACAGCTCCGTATTGGTAAGCCAGGCGATGACCCCACGGATGCGGTCGATGTTGAGGCAAACGAGTACGCCGAGCGCGAGGCCCGCAAGCGTGCCCACGATTCCGATCGACGCACCGGTGATGAAGAAGATGCGCATCACGGCGCCGCGCGTGGTGCCCATGGTGCGCAGGATGGCGATGTCGCGGCCCTTGTCCTTCACCAGCATGATAAGGCCGGAGATGATGTTGAGAGCGGCGACCAGCACGATGAGCGCCAGGATGAGGAACATGACATTGCGTTCGACCTGAAGCGCGGTGAAGAAGGTCGCGTTCCGTTGACGCCAATCGCTGACATAAATGGTCGGCCCGCCGGCGGTTATGATCTTGGGCACAAGCTCTGCCACTTCGTCCGGCGAATCGAGGACGACCTCCAATACCGTGACGGTCTCGCGCTGGCTGAAATAGCGCTGTGCCTCGCTGAGCGGCATGAACAGGATGCTCGCGTCATATTCCGACATGCCGATCTCGAAGGTGGCCGCGACGGGATAGCGCTTCACACGCGGCGCGGTGCCGAGCGCGGTCGACGGGCCTCTCGGGGTCAGGATCGAAACCTCATCGCCGACCTTGACGTTCAGATCGTTGGCCATGCGGCTGCCGAGGGCCAGCCCGGGCTTGCCGTCGAAGCCGTCCAGCGTGCCGAAGCGGATATTGCTGGAGATGGCCTTGAGGCTCTTGAGGTCGGCTTCGCGGAGGCCCCGCACCAGTGCGCCGCTGGACGTGTAGGGCGTCGAGATCAGGACCTGTCCTTCGACCAAGGGCAGCACGTATTTCACGCCCTCGACCTCGCGGACACGGTTCGCCACTTCGTCGTAATCGGTGAACTCGCCGAGACTGTGCACCACCACGTGGCCGTTGAGGCCAAGCATCTTGTCGAAGAGCTCCTGGCGGAAGCCGTTCATCACCGCCATGACGATGATCAGGGTCGCGACGCCAAGGGTGATCCCGATGAATGAAAAGCCGGCAATCACCGAGATGAAGCCTTCTTTCCGGCGGGCTCGCAAATAGCGCAACGCCACCATCCATTCGAAGGGCGCAAATGCCCGTGTGCTCGTGGTCGCGCTCATGCTGATTCCTTTCTCGCCGTCTCTGCCGAGGCGATGAGCTTAGTCAACGCGGCATCGAAGGTAAGACTATGGCGGGCGCCGGTCGCGCGCTCCTTCAGCTCGATCTCACCGGCTTTCAGCCCCTTGGGCCCGACGATGAGCTGCCAGGGAACCCCGATAAGATCCATGGCAGTGAACTTGGCTCCCGCCCGGTCGTCCCGGTCATCATAGAGGACGTCTAATCCCGCCGCCCCCAGCTTGGCGTAGAACTCTTCGCATGCCGCGTCGGTCTCCGCGTCGCCGGCTTTCAAATTGATGAGGCCGACATCGAACGGCGCCACGGCTTGCGGCCAGATGATACCCGCCTCGTCGTGGGAGGCCTCGATGATGGCGCCCACGAGCCGTGATACGCCGATGCCATAGGAACCCATCTCCACCGCGACCAGCTCGCCATTCGGGCCTTGCACCTTGGCGCCCATGGCTTGCGAATATTTGGTGCCGAAATAGAAGACCTGTCCAACCTCGATGCCGCGCGCCGACAACTGCATGTCGGCGGGGACGTCTTGCGAGAAGCGCTCGGCATCGTGTACGTCTTCGGTGGCGGCATAGAGTGCGGTGCGCTGACTGACATAGGACGTGAGATCGGATTCGTAGTCCACGTCCGCCGGCGGCGCGGGCATCTCGATCAGCTCCTTGTGGCAGTACACTTGGGACTCGCCGGTCTCTGCCAGGATGATGAACTCGTGGGAGAGGTCGCCGCCGATCGGGCCCGTCTCGGCGCGCATCGGCACTGCGCGAAGTCCCATGCGAGCGAAGGTGCGCAGATAGGAGACGAACATCTTGTTGTAGGATTTGACGGCGCCTGCTTTGTCGAGGTCGAACGAGTAGGAATCCTTCATCAGAAACTCGCGTCCGCGCATCACGCCGAAGCGCGGCCTGACCTCGTCGCGAAATTTCCATTGGATATGATAGAGGATGCGCGGCACGTCCTTGTAGGACTTCGCGCCGGCCCGGAAAATCTCGGTGATCATCTCTTCGTTGGTCGGCCCGTAGAGCATGTCGCGCTCATGGCGATCGCTGATCCGCAGCATTTCCTTGCCGTAGGCCTCGTAGCGTCCGCTTTCCCGCCATAACTCGGCGGGCTGGATCGTCGGCATCAGGAGCTCTATGGCGCCGGCGCGGTCCTGCTCCTCGCGCACGATTTGCTCGATCTTGCGGAGAACGCGGTGGCCAAGCGGCAGCCAGGAATAGATCCCCGCGCTCGATTGGCGGATCATGCCGGCGCGCAGCATCAGCCGGTGGGAGACGATCTCCGCTTCCTTGGGATCGTCGCGCAAGAGAGGGAGAAAGTAGCGGCTGAGGCGCATTGAAGTGCTCTGATGGCGTTGAGAGCAGGTGTTTTGATGCCTCCTGCCCGTTTGCGATGAGCCATGCATGGCGGAAGGCTCAAAAAACCGCCCCGCCGGGCCCCCTGCCGCGGCTAATAACCAAGATCGCGGGCCTAGGCAATCAACCCTGATCACGAATTCCAAGGACTTGCGTGATTCTCAAGGCGAGACGGTGCCTGCGGCCCCGGGGAGAAGCATTCGCTGGTACAACGGCCGGTGGTGCAAGTTTAGTGCTTCACAATCGGGCACCCCGAAATCGTGCCTGTGTCTTGTGCAGCATTACTGGCGCGCGACACTGAAGAACTGTCGCCCTTCGTCTTGCCTTCACTAGGGAGGTAAGAATGTCGCATTATTCTGCGGCGACGGGTCACAATCATGGTGACAATTTAGCGTGCCTGGGCTAGTGTCCCGACACAACGTGAGAGCGTTCCGGACCGGTAGCGATCTCGGGAGTTACGCGTTGAGAGATTGGACTAGGTCCAAGTCTTGGGAGGAAGTACTCCAGGCGCGCTAATCATGCGAATGCATGGGCGCCGCCGCTCTTCAGCCGAAACTCGATTGTCCGTGTGACGGCGAGCTGGGAAGGCCGAAGGGAGAAGGAGTCACGATACTGAAGAGCAAGGTCGGGTTCGACCTTGCTTTTTTTTGTCCAGGCTCCGGGCTCCGGCGTGTCGGCGCAGCTAGCGCTCCTGCACCGACTCGTAGCGCGGGAAGAATGGGATATCGTCGAGCGCGATCACGTGATGCACGATGATCGCGTAGACACCGGCGAAGACTAGGCCCGCGACCACGGTTGTCGCCAGCATCTTGGGCAGGAGGCGGGGCCGATGGGGGGCGCTGTCCGCATTGCCGGGGGATGCTTCCTCGCCGACCTCTTCGGTGGTGCGCACGCCGATGGGCAGCATGGCGAACAGCACGATCCACCAGATGATGAAATAGATGGCGAGGCCGAAGGCCAGGCTCATGGGATCAAGCTCATGGGATCAAGCCTCCTCGAGCTCGACCAGGGTGCCGCAGAAGTCCTTGGGATGCAGGAATAAAACCGGCTTGCCGTGGGCGCCGATCTTAAGCTCGCCGGAGCCGAGCACGCGGGCACCTTCCCTCACCAATTGGTCGCGCGCCTCTTTGATATCAGGGACTTCGTAGCAGAGGTGATGGATGCCGCCATTGGGGTTGCGCTCCAAGAAGGCGGCGATGGGCGAGCCTTCGCCGAGCACGCCGAGAAGCTCGACCTTGGTGTTGGGCAGCTCGATGAAGACGGTGCTAACCCCATGTTCCGGCTGTTCTTCTTCCGCCGACACGGTGGCGCCCAGAGTGTCGCGATAGACCGCGGTGGCGGCCTTCAAGTCGGGCACGGCAATGGCGACATGGTTCAAACGGCCAATCATCAAACGCTGCTCCAGCTCGAAAAGGTGTGGAACTATTATGCCCGGATATGGGCTTTTCGGGTGCCGAATAGCACCCTTGTTGCGGCCCTATAGCACCGTGAGCAGCACCGTGCACACCGGCTTCTTGCCCCAGGTCTGAGCAAGCGCCGCGCGCACCCCGCGCCGCACCGCCTCGGCCACCAGCGCGGGGTCTTTGCGCCTTGGACGCGGAATGCTCTGAACCGTGCCGATGGCGGCGTCGCGCGCGATCTCCCACAGCGGTATCCCCTGATTGTCCTCCTCAGGCAGGCCCTTCAGCGCGATCTCCGGATCGGCGACGAGCTCACCCTTGGTGGTGAGGATCAGAGACACCGAGACGATGCCGGCATAACTCAACTTGCGGCGGTCGCGCACCTGGCCGTCGTCGGCGGAGGTGAGGATGTTGCCGTCGCGATAAAGACGGCCGGTGGGCACATCGGCGACGATGGCGGCGGGCTGTGGCAGGAGGTGCACCATGGTACCGTTCCGTGCACGGATCACCTGTTTGATGCCGAGGTGTTCGGCCAACTCCGCATGGGCTTCGAGGTGCCGGCCTTCCCCATGCATCGGGACGGCGATATCCGGTTTCAGCCAGTCATAGAGCTGTTCCAGCTCACCACGACGGGGGTGACCGGAGACGTGAACCAGCGCGTCCTGGTCGGTGAGGATCTCGATCTTGTTGTCCGACAGCGCATTCTGCACGCGGCCGACGGCCTTCTCGTTTCCGGGAATGGTGCGGGAGGAGAAGATCACCCAGTCGCCGGCCTTCAAGGAAATGCTCGGATGCTCGCCGGACGCGATGCGGGCCAGGGCCGCGCGCGCCTCGCCCTGGCTGCCGGTGCACAGCGCCACGACCTTGTCCGGGGGGAACTGGGCGAACGCCGTCTCCTGATGGAAGGAGAGTTCCGGATCGAGATAGCCGGTGGCCTGCGCCGCCTCGATGACCCGATACATGGCGCGGCCGGCGACGACAAGCTCGCGGCCTGCCGCCTTGGCGGCTTTCGCCACCGAAACGACGCGCGCGACGTTGGAGGCGAAAGTGGTGACCGCGACGCAATTGGGCGCCTTGGCGATAAGCTGTTCCAGGCCCACCGCGACCTCGGCCTCCGAAGGCGAGACACCGTCGCGGATGGCGTTGGTCGAATTGCAAATCAGCGCGGCGAGCCCGTCGCGGCCGATCTCGCGCAAGCGCGCTTCGTCGGTCGGCGCGCTGGTCAACGGCTGCTTGTCGAGTTTCCAATCGCCGGTGTGGAGCACCGTCCCCAGCTTCGTGGTGATGGCAACGGCGTTCGGTTCGGGGATCGAATGCGACATGGAGATCAGCTCGATGTCGAAGGGACCGATGCTGCGCTTCGCGCCCATGGGCACGACTTCCAGCGGCAGATCTTCGACGTTCATGCGCATCTCGCCGAGCTTGGCGCGGAGCATCTCGGCGGTGAAGGGCGTCGCGTAGATTGGCACGTGGCCGAGCAGCGGCCATAGATCGGGTATGGCGCCGTAGTGATCTTCATGCGCGTGGGTCAGAAGAAGCCCGGCAATGTTGTGGCGCTCTTCTTCGAGGAAACTGATGTCGGGCAGGATGACGTCGATGCCGGGCTCGTACTCCCCGCCGAAGGTCACGCCCATGTCGACGATGAGCCAGGTATAGGCGCCGCGACGGCCATAGCCGTAGAGATACAGATTCATGCCGATCTCGCCGACGCCGCCGAGAGGCACGAAGACGAGCGCGTCGCCGTTGCGAGTGGATTTCGAAGACACGAGGTTCAATGCGCCCTATCAGCTCGCGAAGAAGACATCGCCGGCCGTGATGCGCTGCTCACCATCTGCCGTGCGAAGCCTGAGCGCCCCTTCGGAATCGAGACCCGCGTAGGTGCCCTCGGTCTCGACGCCGTTGACCCGGACGACCAATGGCCGCCCGAGCGGACCGGCGCGGTCGAGCCAGGCGCGCCGGATCGTGGAGAAGGTCGCGCCCTCCCCCCACCGCTGAAGCCATTCGTGGGTCGTCGCCGCCAAGACTTGAAGCGCTTGCGCCGGCGTGACCGTGAGGCCGTAGGCGTCTAGGCTGATCGCGGGCTGCGGCAAGTTCTCGGGATAGTTGGCGAGATTGATGCCGGTGCCGATCACGACAACGGAGCCCTTGTTGTTCGGGCTCCCGACGTTCTCCAGGAGCATGCCGGCGACTTTTTCCTCCGCGAGCAGCACATCATTGGGCCATTTGAGCAGAAGCTCCGAGCGGCCCTCATAGGCGATGAGCTTGGCGACCGTCTCGTAGGTGATGACCCCTGCGACGAGCGCGAGTTGGCTTGCGGTTTGGATCGGGCAGTTCAGCCGGATCAGAAGGCTGGCGAAGAGATTGCCGACCTGGGAGGTCCATTCCCGCCCGGCACGGCCGCGGCCCTTGGATTGGCGGACCGAGCTGATCCACAAGGGGCCCGGCTCGCCCATATCGGCGCGCCGCTGCGCTTCTGCATTGGTGGAGTCGACCGTATCCAGCCGGACCAAGCGGTAGCCGGTGGGCATCTTAGGTGACGGAGACGCAACATAAGTCATTTAGAACAATGATTTGGCGGCCACTCCGGCAGCCGCGACCAGCGGTGCCGGGTAGACGAAGTAGAACATGATCAAAAGCCCGCTTGCCCCGAGCACGGCGGCAAGCGTCCCCGGCATCGGCTCAAAGCGTTCAACGGGATCGTCAAAATACATGATCTTGACGATCCGCAGGTAATAGAACGCGCCCACCACGCTCAACAGCACACCGATGACGGCGAGCACGTAGAGCCCGGATTCGATGGCGGCCAAAAAGACGTAGAACTTGGCGAAGAAACCCGCAAGGGGCGGAATCCCGGCGAGCGAGAACAACAGAACCGCGAGCATCAGCGCCATTGCCGGGCTCGTGCGCGAGAGCCCCGAAAGCTGGCTGATCTCCTCGACCATCTTGCCGTCGCGCCTCAGCGCCAGGATGCAGGCGAAGGTGCCAAGGGTCATGACAAGGTAGATGGCGAGATAGACAATGACGCCCTGCACGCCTTCCGCCGTACCGGCGGCAAGGCCGACCAGCGCATAGCCCATATGCCCAATCGAGCTATAGGCCATCAGGCGTTTGATGTTGTGTTGGCCGATCGCCGCGAACGAGCCGAGCGCCATTGAGGCGATCGCCAGGAAGATGACGATCTGCTGCCACTCCATGGTGACGGCGGGAAAGGCCGAGATGACCACGCGCACGAACAAGGCCATGGCGGCGATCTTCGGCGCCGCGGCGAAGAAGGCGGTCACCGGGGTCGGCGCGCCTTCGTAAACATCTGGCGTCCACATGTGGAAGGGCACGGCGGAGATCTTGAAAGCGAAACCGGCCATCAGGAACACGAGCCCGAAAATGAGACCGAGATTGGCGCCGGAGGGTTGCACGGCCGAAGCGATCTGTGAGAATTCGGTCGAACCGGTGAAGCCGTAGACGAGCGAAGCGCCGTAAAGCAGCATGCCGGAGGACAGCGCGCCGAGGACGAAATATTTGAGGCCGGCTTCCGAGGAGCGTGCGGAATCCCGCTTGAAGGCCGCGACCACATAGAGCGCGAGACTTTGCAGCTCCAGGCCGACATAAAGCGCGATGAGGTCGTAAGCCGAGATCATCATCATCATGCCGGTCGTGGCAAGCAGCGCGAGCACCGGATATTCGAATTTCAGCCCGCCATCGGTATCGCGCCAGAAATCGATCGACATGATGAGCGCGATCGCCGCACCCACGAGCGCCATGAGTTTCAACAGGCGCGCGTAGGGGTCGACGATGAAGCTGCCGCTGAACAGGGTGACGGTCCCCTCACCCATCGCGACGAAGACACCGGCGAGCGCGAATACGCCGACCGCGAGCCACAGCACCAGCTCGCCACGATCCGGCCGCGAGAACGCGCCTACCATGAGCAGCGCCATGGCCCCGATTGCCAGAGTGAGCTCGGGCAGCATCGCAACGAGATTGAGTTGCTCGATCACGGGCGTGCGTCCTCTACGGCGTGAGCGCGAACCGCGCCTGTTCGGCGGCGGCAAGGCTCGCTTTGAAGTCGGCCATCAGCGCCTCGACCGAGGTGGCCGAGATGTCGAGGATGGGGTTGGGATGGAACCCGAACCAAATCGTAATGACGATGAGCGGCACCATGATCGCGATCTCCCGCCAGGAGAGATCTTTGATGTGCTTCAGCGCGGGATTGGTGATGGTGCCGAAGATGATGCGGCGGTAGAGCCATAGCGCATAGCCCGCCGATAGGATGATGCCGGTGGTGGCGAACAGCGCGACCCAGGTGTTGACCTCGAAGGCGGCGAGCAGGGTCAGGAATTCGCCGACGAAGCCGCTCGTGCCGGGCAAGCCGACATTGGCCATGGTGAATACCATGAACACCGCGGCATAGAGCGGCATTCGGTTGACCAGACCGCCGAACACCGAGATCTCGTGCGTGTGCATGCGGTCGTAGATGACGCCGACGCAGAGGAAGAGCGCGGCGGAGACGATGCCGTGGGAGAGCATCAAGAAGATGCCGCCCTGCAGACCCTGCATGGTGATGGTGAAGATGCCCATGGTGACGAAGCCCATATGGGCGATCGACGAATAGGCAATGAGCTTCTTCATGTCTGTCTGGGCGAGCGCCACGAGCGAGGTGTAGACGATGGCGATCACCGACAGCGCGAAGATGAGCGGCGCGAACTCGGCCGAGGCCAGCGGAAACATGGGGATGGAGAAACGCAAGAAGCCGTAGCCGCCGAGCTTCAAAAGAATGCCGGCGAGGATCACGGAGCCGGCCGTGGGCGCCTCCACGTGAGCGTCGGGCAGCCAGGTGTGGACCGGCCACATGGGAAGCTTCACCGCGAAGGAGGCGAGGAAGGCGAACCACAGCCAGGTCTGCATCCCGGGCGGGAAGTCGTGGGTGAGCAGCGCCGGGATGTTGGTGGTCCCCGCCTCCCAATAGATTGCCATGATGGCGAGCAGCATCAGCAGCGAGCCGGTGAGCGTGTAGAGGAAAAACTTGAAGCTCGAATAGACGCGGCGCGGCCCGCCCCAAATGCCGATGATGAGGAACATCGGAATGAGGCCGCCCTCGAAGAACAGGTAGAACATCACGAGGTCGAGAGAGCAGAACACGCCGAGCATCAAGGTCTCGAGCACGAGGAAGGCGATCATGAATTCCTTCACCCGCACCTTGATGGCGCCGAAGCTCGACAGGATGGTCAGCGGCATCAAAAGTGTGGTGAGCACCACGAAGGGCATGGAGATGCCGTCGAGGCCCATATGGAAGGTGATGGGGCCGAGCCAGGGTCTCAGTTCCACGAACTGGAACTGCGCGGTGGCGAGATCGAAATCGCGCCACAGCAGCAGCGAGATGCCGAAGGTGATGAGCGTCGTCCACAGCGCGATGTAGCGCGCGTTGCGGAAGGCGCTCTCGTCGTTGCCGCGCAACAGCAAAATCAGCAGCGCGCCGAGAAGCGGCAGGAAGGTTACCGTGGAGAGGATTGGCCAGCCATAGCTCATGGGGTCAGCGCGCCTCCCGCCACAATGAAATAGGTGATGAGAGCCGCCACGCCGATCAGCATGATGAAGGCGTAGTGATAGATATAGCCGGTCTGCAGGCGCACCACGCGGTTACTGATGTCCATGACACGCGTGGCGACGCCATTGGGGCCGATGCCGTCGATGACGGCGCCATCACCGTAGCGCCAGAGAAAGTTGCCGAGCCATTTGGCGGGGCGCACGAATATGCGGTCGTAAAGCGCATCGAAATACCAGGCGTGGAGGAAGAACTGATTGACCGCCGGAAAGCGCTTGAGCAGGCCAAACGGATAGAGCGGCTGCCACATATAGAAGTACCAAGCGATGAGGAAGCCCGCCGTCATGGCAAGCGTCGGCGACAGGATGAGCCAGAACGGCACGTCGTGATGGGCGTCCGACAGGATGATGGAGTCGCGCCAGAAGCCGACATCGTCGGCGCCGATGAAGAGATGCCGGAAGCCGAGCCCGGCGAACAGCGCACCGGCGCCAAGCACCAGAAGCGGCACGTTCATGGTCCAGGGCGGCTCGTGGATATGCTCGGCGAGCGCCTTGCCGCCTTTGAAATTGCCCTCGAAGGTCATGAACATCAGCCGCCAGGTGTAGAGCGCGGTGAGGAAGGCGGCGATCAGCGTCATCCAATAGGTGTATTGGCCGATGAGCGTGTGATCGAACCAAGTGGTCTCGATGATGAAGTCCTTCGAGACGAAGCCCGAAGTCAGCGGAAAGGCGGTGAGCGCCAGCGAGCCGATCAGCATCATCACCCAGACGAAGGGCATCTTCTGGCGCAAGCCGCCCATGCGGCGCATGTCGCGATTGTCGGCAAGTGCGTGGGTGATGCAGCCGGCGCATAGGAACAGCAGCGCCTTGAAGCAGGCATGGGTGAAGAGATGGAACATGCCGGCATTGAAGGCGCCGACGCCTTCGGCGGCGAACATGTATCCGAGCTGCGAGCAGGTCGAGTAAGCGATGACGCGCTTGATGTCGGTCTGCACTACGGCGGCGGTGGCGGCGAAGAAGGCGGATGTGGCGCCGATAAAGGCGACGAAGGCGAGCGCGTAAGGCGCGAGCTCGAACAACGGTGACAGGCGCGCCACCATGAACACGCCGGCGGTGACCATGGTCGCGGCATGGATCAGGGCCGAGACGGGCGTCGGGCCTTCCATGGCGTCGGGCAGCCAGGTGTGGAGCAGGAACTGGGCCGACTTGCCCATGGCGCCCATGAACAAGAGGAAGCAGATCACCTCCAGCACCGGGAGCTCCCAGGCGAGGAAGGTCATGGTCTTGCCCACCTGATCGGGGGCGGCGGCGAAGATGGAGTCGTATTGCACGGCGCCGAACGCGACGAAGATGGCGAAGATGCCGAGTGCGAAGCCGAAATCGCCGACGCGGTTGACGATGAAGGCCTTGATGGCGGCGGCGTTGGGCGCGGGCTTGCGGTACCAAAAGCCGATCAGGAGATAGGAGGCGAGGCCGACGCCTTCCCAGCCGAAGAACAACTGCAACAGATCATCGGACGTCACCAGCGACAGCATGGCAAAGGTGAACAAGGACAGATACGCGAAGAAGCGCTCCTTGTGCGGGTCCTCGTCCATGTAGCCGACGGAGTAGAGGTGCACCACGGAGGACACCGTGTTCACCACCACGAGCATCACGGCGGTGAGCGTGTCGACACGGATCGACCAGAATGTCTTGAGTTCGCCGGAATGGATCCAGCTGATCAGCTCGATGCGGACGTCCTGGCCTTGGATGGCGACTTGGTAGAAGGCGATCCACGACAGGAAGGCGGCGACGACCATCAGCGAGATGGTCACCACCTCGCAGGCACGCGCGCCCACCAGGCGGCCGAAGAAGCCCGCGAAGATGGCCCCGATCAGGGGCAGGAAGAGGATCGCCTGGTACATCGCGCGCTCTGCCGTCAGCCTTTCAGAAGATCGATTTCGGCGACGTCGATCGTGCCGCGGTTGCGGAAATAGACGACGACGATGGCAAGGCCGATTGCCGCCTCGGCCGCCGCTACGGTGAGCACGATCAGTGCGAAGACCTGGCCGACGAGATCGCCATGGAAGGCGGAGAAGGCCACCAGGTTGAGGTTGACCGCGAGCAGCATCAGCTCGATCGACATCAAGATTACGATGACGTTCTTGCGATTGAGGAAGATGCCGAAGATGCCGATGGTGAACAGCACGGCGGCCACGGTGAGGTAGTGGGAAAGACCGATGGTCATTTGAGACCCCTCCCCGACTCGACCTCGACGACCTCGATGGCCGTCTCGCGCGTGCGACCGACTTGCGCGGCGACGGACTGCCGGCGCACGTCGCGCTTGTGGTGCAGGGTGAGGACGATGGCGCCGATCATGGCCACCAGGAGAATGAGGCCCGCCGCCTCGAACAGATAGACGTAGCGAGTATAGAGCACCGCGCCGAGGGCCTGGGTGTTGCTCACCTCAGCCACGGGCGGCGTCGGCGCGTCACGAATGAGCTCCGGTGCGGTGATCCAAGTGGTGGCCACGAACACCAGCTCCACGAGCAGAAGCAGCCCGACCACGGCGCCGACCGGCAGATATTTGATGAAGCCCGCGCGCAGCTCGGCGAAATCGACGTCGAGCATCATCACCACGAACAGGAACAGCACCATCACCGCGCCGACATAGACGACGACCAGGATCATGGCGAGGAACTCGGCGCCGAGCAGCACGAACAGGCCGGCAGCGTTGAAGAAGGCGAGGATCAGAAACAGTACCGCGTGCACGGGGTTCTTCGTCGCCACGACCATGAAGCCCGCACCGATGCACATGATGGCAAAGAGGTAGAAAAACAGCGCGGACACCATCATGCAGCCTTCTTCGTGCTGACTAGAACGTCAAAGCCGACCCTGGCGCGATGGCCGGGCGCTCGGAATGATGTCGCCAAAGAACTTCCCGCCAAAGAACTTGCCCCCACACGCCCCTCATCGATAAGGCGCATCGAGCGCGATATTTCTAGCGATCTCGCGCTCCCACCGGTCTCCGTTCGCGAGCAGCCGGTCCTTGTCGTAATAGAGCTCCTCGCGGGTCTCCGTGGCGAACTCGAAATTCGGCCCCTCGACGATGGCCTCGACGGGACAGGCTTCCTGGCAGAAGCCGCAATAGATGCACTTCACCATGTCGATGTCGTAACGCGTGGTGCGGCGCGTGCCGTCATTGCGCCGCGGCCCCGCCTCGATGGTGATGGCCTGCGCCGGGCAGATAGCCTCGCACAGCTTGCAGGCGATGCACCGCTCCTCGCCGTTGGGATAGCGGCGAAGGGCGTGCTCGCCCCGGAAGCGCGGCGAGAGCGGACCCTTCTCATAGGGGTAGTTCAGCGTCGCCTTCGGCCCCACGAAATACTTCATGGCGAGCCAGAAGGCTGACACGAACTCTATCAGCAGCAGAGACTTGGCAGCTTGGGCAACGCGCATGACGCGTCCACTCCTCTAGAGACCGTATTGCCAAAGCCGCAACACCGCGGCGACGACCACGACGGCGGCAAGGGACAAGGGTAGAAACACCTTCCAGCCAAGCCGCATCAGCTGATCGTAGCGATAACGCGGCACCATGGCCTTGACCATGGAGACCAGGAAGAACAGGAAGCCGACCTTCAGGACGAACCATAGCACGCCGGGTATCCACGTGAAGGGCGCCACCTGGAAGGGCGGCAGCCAGCCACCCAGGAAAAGCACGGTTCCAAGGCTGCAAAGCAGGAGGATGGCGACATACTCGCCCAGCATGAAGAGCATGTAGGGGGTCGAGGAATATTCGACCATGAAGCCCGCCACGAGCTCCGATTCCGCCTCCAGTAGGTCGAACGGCGGCCGGTTGGTCTCCGCCAGCATCGAGATGAAGTAGATGACGAACATCGGCAGCAGAGGCAGCCAGTACCAGCCGAAGAGCCCCAAGCCCCGATCCTGGGCCATGACGATCTCCGTCAGGTTGAGGGACCCGGCGGCGAGCAGCGCCGTGATGATGACAAAGCCGATGGAGACTTCGTAGGACACCATCTGCGCGGCCGAGCGCAGGGCGGCGAGGAAAGCGTATTTCGAGTTGGACGCCCAGCCGGCGATGATCACGCCATAGACCTGCAGGCTCGAGATGGCGAAGATGTAGAGCACGCCGACATTGATGTCGGCCACGGCCCATCCCTTGTCGACGGGAATGACCGCCCAAGCGGAAATGGCGAGCCCAGCCGTGATGATGGGGGCCATGAGGAACAGGCCCTTGTTGGAGCCGGCCGGAACGATGACTTCCTTGAACACGAATTTGAGCAGGTCGGCGAAGGACTGCCATAGGCCGAAGGGACCGACCACGTTCGGCCCGCGCCGCATCTGCACGGCAGCCCACACTTTGCGGTCCGCATACAGAACGAAGGCAACGACGATCAGAAGGACCACGATCAACGCGACGCTGTGCGCCACGATGAGTACGGTCGGCAAACCGTAATCGGTCCAGAACTCAACCATCGGTGCCGGTCGCCTTCTCGGATCCGGCGTGCATCGCGCTCAAAGACGCCATGATGGCGGAGGCGCGCGCGACCGGGTTGGAGAGATAGTAATCGTCGATCACAAGGCCGAAGCGATCCTTGCCCGCTTTGGCAGGCTTGCCGGCGAGCTTGTCGATGGTACCGGCTTCCGCCGGCTCGACGAGATCGAGCAACGCAAGATGGGGACACGCCTGATACATCTGCGACCGTAGCGCCTGCATTGAATCGAATGGCAGCGTTTGTCCGAGGATGGCGGACAGCGCGCGCAGGATGGTCCAGTCCTCGCGGGCCTCGCCGGGCGGGAAGATGGCGCGGGACGTCATCTGCGCGCGGCCTTCGGTGTTGACGTAGGTGCCGTCCTTCTCGGTGTAGGCGGTACCCGGCAGGATCACATCGGCGCGGTGCGCGCCGCGGTCGCCATGGCTGCCCTGATAGATGGCAAACGCATCGCCGAATCTTTCGGCGGCGATCTCGTCGGCGCCAAGCAGATACACGACATCCAGATCGCCCTTGCCCGCGGCCTCGAGCATGGCTTCCACGTCAAGGCCAGCCTTCCCCGGCACGAAGCCGAGATCGAGGCCGGCCACGCGGGCGGCGGCCGTATGGAGCACGTTGAAGCCGTTCCAGCCGTCCTTGAGCGCGCCAATCTGTTTTGCGGCCTTGGCGGCAAGCGCCAAGACCGCGGCGCCGTCGGGTCTTGCCAGTGCGGCCTGGCCCACGACGATCATGGGCTTCGCGGCGTCTTGCAGCGTCTTGGCGAAGGCGTGCGAGCCGTCGGCGATCTTGGCCAAGGTCTCCGGCCCGCCGCCGAGATAGTCATAAGGATAGGTGAGATCGACTTCCATGCCGATCAGGCCGACGGGAAACCGCCCTTCCAACTGATGCCAGCGCTTGAGGAAACGCGCATTGAGCACGGGTGCTTCGATGCGGGGATCAGTACCGATAAACAGGACCGCGTCGGCGCTCTCGATGCCGCCAATGGTCGTGTTGAAGAGATAGCTCGCGCGCCCCTGCGCAGGATCGAGCTTGGCGCCGTCCTGGCGGCAATCGATGTTCGGCGAGCCCAATCCTTCCGCAAGCTTCTTGAGCGCGAACATCTCTTCGGCAGCGGCGAGATCGCCGGCGATAGCGCCGAAACGTTTCCCATCGAGCCCTTTCAGCTTGGCGGCAATGGCGGCGAAGGCCTCGTCCCAGGTGCAGGGCTCGAGTTTCCCGTTGCGCCGCAGATATGGGCGGTCGAGACGCTGGGTGCGCAACCCGTCCCAGACATGGCGCGCCTTGTCGGAGACCCATTCCTCGTTCACGGCGTCATTGATGCGCGGCAGGATGCGCAAAACTTCACGCCCGCGGGCATCGACGCGTATGGCCGAGCCCAGCGCATCCATGACGTCAATGGACGGGGTCTTGGTGAGCTCCCAGGGTCGCGCAACGAAAGCGTAAGGCTTGGCGGTCAGCGCGCCGACGGGGCAGAGATCGACCACATTGCCCGACAGGTTCGAGTTCATGCCGTGCTCGAGATAGGTGGTGATCTCCATGTCCTCGCCGCGGCCAATGGCGCCCAGCTCCTGAACGCCGGCGACCTCGCTCATAAAGCGGACGCAGCGGGTGCAGTGGATGCAGCGCGTCATGTAGGTCTTGATCAGCGGGCCGAGATATTTGTCGTCGACGGCGCGCTTGTTGTCCTGGAAGCGGCCCGCGTCGAAGCCGAAGGCCATGGTCTGGTCTTGCAGATCGCACTCGCCGCCTTGGTCGCAGATCGGACAGTCCAGCGGATGATTGATGAGCAGAAATTCGAGCGTGCCTTCTTGGGATTTTCGCGTGGTCTCGGAGTGGGTGAGCACAGTCGGCAGCGTGCCGTCGCGTCCCGGTCTGAGATCGTTCACGGACATGGCGCAGGAGGCCACGGGCTTCGGCATGCCGACGACTTCCACCAGGCACATGCGGCAATTGCCGGCGATGGACAGACGCTCGTGGTAGCAGAAGCGCGGGATCTCGACGCCGGCCATTTCGCAGGCCTGAATCAGCGTGATGCCGTCCGGGAAGTCGTGCTCGGTATCGTCGATGATGATCTTCGGCATGAGGTCCCTACTCCGCCGCCACTGGCACGGATGGCGAAATCGGCTTGGTCGCTTTCGCGTCGATGCGTTCTTCGATCACATGGCGGAAGTTCTTGATGAGCCCTTGCACCGGCCAAGCTGCGGCGTCGCCGAGCGCGCAGATGGTGTGGCCTTCGACCTGTTTGCTGACGTCGAGCAGCATCTGAATCTCGGCCTTCTCCGCGTCGCCGTTCGCCATGCGCTCCAGCACGCGCCACATCCAGCCCGTGCCTTCGCGGCAGGGTGTGCACTGGCCGCAAGACTCGTGCTTGTAGAAATAAGAGATGCGGCCGATGGCGCGGATGATGTCCGTGGACTTGTCCATGACGATGATGCCGCCCGTGCCGAGCGCGGTGCCCGCCTCTTTCAGACTGTCGTAGTCCATCAACACGTCGTCGCAGACTTCGGCCGTAATGCACGGCACGGACGAGCCGCCGGGAATGACCGCCAGGAGATTGTCCCAGCCGCCGCGCACGCCTCCGGCATAGCGATCGATGAGCTCGCGCAACGGCACGCTCATTTCTTCTTCGACCGTGCAAGGCTCGTTGACGTGGCCGGAGATGCAATAGAGCTTGGTGCCGGTGTTGTTGGGCCGGCCGATCGCCGCATACCAGGTGGCGCCGCGCCGCAAAATGTCGGGCACCGAGGCGATGGTCTCGACATTGTTGACGGTGGTGGGCGCGCCGTAGAGACCGCAATTGGCAGGGAATGGCGGCTTGAGACGCGGCTGACCCTTCTTGCCTTCGAGGCTTTCGAGCATCGCCGTTTCCTCGCCGCAGATATAGGCGCCCGCCCCGTGATGGACGTAGAGATCGAAGTCCCAGTCGTTGACGTTGTCCTTGCCGATCAGCTTGGCGTCATAGGCCTCGTCGATGGCCGCTTGCAGGATCTCACGCTCGGCGATGAACTCGCCGCGGATGTAGATGTATGAGGTATGCGCCCGCATGGCGAAGGCGGCGAGCAGCGCGCCTTCGATCAAAAGATGCGGATCATGGCGCATGATCTCCCGGTCCTTGCAGGTGCCGGGCTCGGACTCATCGGCATTGACGGCAAGGTAGCTCGGCCGCGGATCGTTCTTCGGCATGAACGACCATTTGAGGCCGGTCGGGAAGCCTGCGCCGCCACGGCCGCGCAAGCCCGACGCCTTCACCTCGTCGATGACGGCGTCGTGTCCGCGCGCGATCATCTCCTTGGTGCCGTCCCAGGCGCCACGGGCGCGCGCGGCTTTCAAGCGCCAGCTGTGAAGGCCGTAGAGGTTCGTGAAAATGCGGTCCTTGTCTTGCAGCATCAGCGGGACCTCGGCGTCTTCTTTGGGGCGGCTTTGGATGGGGCGGTCTTGGATGAAGTCTTCTCGCCCGCTTCCGCACGCGTATTGGCCGCGGCGCCCGGACGTTTCGCCTCTGCATCCATGAGGGCAGCACCGCCGTAACCGGGCTCCGGTCCGGAGGTATCCTTGCTGTAGATCTCGGCATCGGTGAGCGTGTTGGGACCGCTTACCGGCGCGGCGCCTTGCCGGCCGTTCTGCGGGCCGGGCTCGACCGGCTCGCCCTTGCGGAGCTTCTCGAGGATCGACTCGAAATTGTCCGGCGTAAGGTCCTCGAAATAGTACTTGTTGATCTGGGCCATGGGCGCATTCACGCAGGCGCCGAGGCATTCGACCTCGGTCCAGGAGAACATGCCGTCCGCGCTGACCGTGTCCTTCGGCCCGATATGTTTGCGGCAGGCCTCCTTGATGTCGTCGGCGCCGTTCAACATGCATGGCGTCGTGCCGCAGACTTGCACGTAGTGGCGGCCCACCGGCGCGAGATTGAACATCGTGTAGAAGGTCACGATCTCGTAGACGCGGATATAGGCCATGCCCAGCATGTCGGCGATGGCGCGGAGCGCCGGCTCCGAAATCCAGCCGCCGATCTGCTCTTGCGCCCGCCACAGCAGCGAGAGCACGGCGGACGCCTGGCGGCCTTCCGGGTATTTCTTGATTTCAGCCTTGGCCCAATCGAGGTTCTCGGGTGTGAAGGCAAAGCCTTCTGGCTGTTCAGCGGCGAGGCGTCGGACGCTCATCTCTATCTTCTTGAGTCTCGCGCGAGGTGTTGCCCAGACTTTGCGCGAATTGCTCCTAACTGACTTCCGTAAGGGCTGGAGAGTTTTACCGACTCCGCTCCATTTCGCAACTGCACAACGGCTACCGGTCACATTCTCCAAAGACAATATCGATGGACCCGAGGACGGCCGACACATCCGCCAGCATGTGGCCGCGGCAGAGGAATTCGAGCGCCGCGAGGTGGACGAAGCTCGGCGCCCGGATCTTGCAGCGATAGGGCCGGTTGGAGCCGTCGGCGACGAGATAGACGCCGAATTCGCCCTTGGGGGCCTCCACGGCGGCGTACGCTTCGCCTTTCGGGACGTGGTAGCCTTCGGTATACAGCTTAAAGTGGTGGATCAGGGCCTCCATGGAACCCTTCATCCGGGCCCGGCTCGGTGGCACCATCTTGTGATTGTCGACGGTGACCGGCCCCGACGTGGTGGTGAGGAGCGCGCAAGCCTGCTTCATAAGGCGAACGGACTGACGCATCTCCTCCATGCGGATGAGATAGCGGTCGTAGCAGTCGCCGTTCTTGCCGATGGGGATGTCGAATTCCAGCTCGTCGTAGCACTCATAGGGCTGGGCCTTGCGCAAATCCCAGGCGGCACCGGTGCCGCGGATCATGACACCGCTGAAGCCATGCGCCCAGGCCTCCTCCTGGGTGACCACGCCGATATCGACATTGCGCTGCTTGAAGATGCGATTGTCGGTGAGCAGGGTCTCGATGTGGTCGCAGACCTGAAGAAACGGATCGCAGAAGGCGTAGATGTCTTTGACGAGCTGGGGCGGCAGGTCCTTATGCACACCGCCGGGGCGCACATAGGCCGCATGCATGCGGGAGCCGGAGGCGCGTTCATAGAACACCATGAGCTTCTCGCGCTCCTCAAACCCCCAGAGCGGCGGGGTGAGCGCGCCGACGTCGAGCGCCTGGGTGGTGATGTTGAGGAGATGCGAGAGCAAACGCCCGATCTCGGAGTAGAGCACGCGGATGAGCTGGGCACGCTTCGGGACTGTCAGCCCGAGCAGCTTCTCCACGGCGAGCGCGAAGGCATGCTCCTGGTTCATAGGCGCGACATAGTCGAGCCGGTCGAAATAGGGCACGGCCTGGAGATAGGTCTTGTGCTCGATGAGTTTTTCGGTGCCGCGGTGGAGCAGGCCGATATGCGGATCGACGCGCTCGACCACCTCGCCGTCGAGCTCCAGCACCAGACGCAACACACCGTGAGCGGCCGGATGTTGGGGGCCGAAATTGATGGTGAAGCGGCGGTCGTCGCCTTCGCGCTTGCCGGTATCGATCTCGGCGGTTTTGGTCTCGGTGTCGGCCATCAGGCGCTCGCCTCCGCTGCCGTCTTGGCGCGTTTGGCGTCCATACCCTTGTTGAACCTGTCCCAGCCAACGATGAAACGCTCATGGGTGCCTGAGCCGATCTCGTCCACGCCATCATGGGCGCTGACCTTGAAGCGCGCCCGTGGCCCGCGCAGCTCGATGCACTCCGCCTCCACGGTCACGGTGAAGCCAACCGGGGTGGCGGATTTATGGGACACGTCGATATGAGTGCCGAGGCTCCCCTCGCCCGCATCGAGATGCGGCTCCATCAATTGCACGCAAGTCCACTCCATGAGCCCGACCATGAAGCCCGTGGCGAAGACTTCGGGCATGACGGCAAGTTGCGGCGCCTCGTCATAGAGATACGGCACCGTCTTGGTCTCCGGGACCGTGTAGGAGAAGCTGTGCTTCAGGCCGGCCTTAAGGGAGGGCTTCATCACGTGTCCTCCTTCCGGTCGGGCGCCAGACCCGCCTTCTCGTCGCCAGGGATGGCGGTATCCATGGCCTCCCACGGGCTGAGAAAGTCGAAATTGCGGAACTCCTGCATCAACTTCACCGGCTCGTAGACGACGCGTTTCAGCTCGTCGTCGTAGCGTAGCTCCACGAAGCCGGTGAGCGGGAAGTCCTTGCGCAAGGGATGACCCTGGAAGCCGTAATCGGTCAGAATGCGGCGCAGGTCCGGGTGCCCTTCGAACAGGATGCCGTAGAGGTCGAAGGCCTCGCGCTCGAACCAGTTGGCCGCCGGAAAGATCTCCACGATGCTCGGCACCGGCGTTTCGGCAGTCGCCGTCGCGCGCACGCGAATGCGCTGGTTCAGCCACGGACTAAGGAGATGATAGACGACGTCGAAGCGCTCTTCGCGTTCGGGATAGTCCACGCCGCAAATGTCGGTGAGGCAGCCGAAGCGGCAGCGCTCATCGTCCCGCAGGAAGGCGATGACCTCGGGCACGGCATCGCGTTTCACCTCGATGGTGAGTTCGTCGAACGCAACATCGAACCGCACGAGCTTTGGCCCGAGCTTTCCAGTGAGATAAGCGCCCAGCTTATTCAGCGCGTTGTCCATCAAGGCTCCAGGATCAGAGCGGGTTTAGCGTTCGATGGTGCCCGTCCGCCTGATCTTCTTCTGTAGGAGCAGCACGCCGTAGACCAGCGCTTCGGCCGTCGGCGGGCAACCCGGAACATAGATATCCACCGGCACGATGCGATCGCAGCCGCGGACAACAGAATAGGAATAGTGATAGTAGCCGCCACCATTGGCACAAGAGCCCATGGAGATGACGTAGCGAGGCTCCGGCATCTGGTCGTAGACCTTGCGCAAAGCAGGCGCCATCTTGTTGCACAGCGTGCCGGCAACGATCATGACATCGGACTGACGCGGGCTGCCGCGCGGGGCGAAACCGAACCGCTCCAAATCGTAGCGCGGCATCGATGCCTGCATCATTTCCACGGCGCAACACGCCAATCCGAACGTCATCCACATGAGCGAGCCGGTGCGCGCCCAGTTGATGAGATCGTCGGCCGTGGTGAGCAGGAATCCCTTATCGGCGAGCTCGTCGGAAAAGGTGCTGAACGACGTGGCACCGCTGGAGATCAGGCCGCCGCCCTTCCCTTCGGTCTCGAACTTGACGTCGGGAATTAATCCCATTCGAGCGCGCCTTTCCGCCACTCATAGATGAAGCCGATGGTGAGAACGGCCAAGAAGACGATCATCGCCCAGAACCCGAGCGCGCCGACCTCATCGAAAGCCACCGCCCAGGGAAACAGAAACGCCACCTCGAGATCGAAGATAATAAAAAGAAGCGACACGAGATAGAAGCGGACGTCAAATTTCATGCGTGCGTCGTCGAAGGCTTCGAAGCCGCATTCATAGGTCGAGACCTTTTCGGGATCCGGCTTGCGGACGGCGATGACGAACGGCACGACAAGCAGGATCGTGCCGATGACGAAGGCGATGCCGATGAAGATGACGAGTGGCAGGTAATCGAGGAGTAGCTGGCCCATGGCTTTTCGGAAGCCTTCTTGTTTGCGTTCACGGGGCCAAAATGGCGGGAGTGACGGGACTCGAACCCGCGGCCTCCGGCGTGACAGGCCGGCGCTCTAACCAACTGAGCTACACCCCCTACCGGCCCGTAAAAGCACGGCCGGAGGCGATGTTCAGCATGTACGGCCTGGGATTCCCCAAGTCAAGGCGAGCCACGCCAAGACCGTTGCCGGGTCATTGCGGCGTGGTGCCGCCCTTTTGGAGGTCGACCAGGAGGTTCCTGGCGGCCGGATCGCCGAGACGGGCGGCCTCGATGATGAGGTCGGTGGCCTCCCCCTGGTTCAGACCGACGCCATAGGCACCCTGATTGTAGAAATTGGCCATGAGCAGCATGGCGCGCGTGGAGCCCGCGTCGGCCGCGCGGCGGACCAGGCGCACGCCGGCAAGCGTATCTTTTGGCACGCCCTTACCAGTCATCAAGGTCATGCCATAGAGCATCATGGCATTGGCATTTCCCGTATCGGCTGCCTGTTCCATGAGCTTGGCGGCTTCCGGGTCCGGCGAGATATAGGCGAGGACGAGCATGGCTGAGGTGTTGTCCTTGGCAATCAGCTCTTTGAGCTGCGGCTTAGCGGCGTCAAGCTTCTTGCCGGCGACGTTCGCCATGGCTACGCCCAGCGCGAAGCGCTGCTCTTGCGGATGGGCTTCGAGCGCCTCGGTGCAGGCGGGCAGCGCCCGGTAATAGTCGACCCTGCTGAAAGGATGGCTCCATTCGTCCGGACCGAAGCCGGCGAAAGGATCGGCGGCCACACGGTCGCAAAGCGCTTCCGGCGTCACGCCCTCGACGGCCGCGTTCGGGGGGGCGGCAAAGGCGCCGGCCCACGCGGATAGTGACAAGGACAAACTGTTTGCGAA
Source organism: uncultured Alphaproteobacteria bacterium (assembly GCA_963825655.1). GTDB lineage: Bacteria > Pseudomonadota > Alphaproteobacteria > Rhizobiales > Methyloligellaceae > Methyloceanibacter. The sequence goes on along the minus strand of CAWGTS010000003.1, from coordinate 408,858 downwards.
AACAGCGATGACGCGGCGCATGAACACCTCCCAAAACGAGAATGGTGGGCGGTGACAGTCTCGAACTGCCGACATCCACGGTGTAAACGTGGCGCTCTACCAACTGAGCTAACCGCCCCATATCTGGGAAGCGTTAGAGCAAGGACTGACCGGTGCCTATCGGTAGACCTTGCAAACAAGAGCTTGAAAATAAGAAAGGCGAAGCCTCACGCAAGTGGCGAGGCTTCGCCCAAAATTTCAAATGCTGCTTTGCCTAGGCGTTGCAGGCCTCTTTGAGAGCCTTGCCGGCCCGGAACTTCGGTACTTTGGACGCCGGGATCTGCACCTCGGCGCCAGTGCGCGGATTGCGTCCGACCGAGGCCTTGCGCTGTGCAACCTGGAAGTTGCCAAAGCCAACGATGCGGACGACGTCTCCGCCCTGCAGGGCCTTCTCGATGTTCTTGAACGTCGCGTCCACGGCCTTCTCGGCCGCATCCTTCGACAGCTCGGATTCTTTCGCCACATTGGCGACCAGCTCAGCTTTGTTCACGGGTTTCCATCCTTTCGCTAGGCCCTGATCGCAGGGCGTGAATTCAACCCTCAAGGCCGCTTTGGGTACGCTCCGATTCACAAACATATGGTGTATGACTGGAGCAAAAAACGCGGAAAATCAACAAATTTGGCCAACTCGGTGCATAAGGTCGGACTACGCGATTGAGGCAAATCGACGGCAGTTATGCCCTGGCAGGGCTTAGTGCGCCGTAAGACCGGTCGACGGCTCGTCCTTAGCCGGGACGACTTGCGCTGCCCCCTCACCCTCTTCTTCCCAGACGATGGGCTGGGGCGGCCGGGTAAGGGCGATTTTCAGCACCTCCTCCACACGCGAGACGGGGAGAATTTCAAGCTTACTCTTAAGGCTATCCGGTATCTCCGCGAGATCCTTGACGTTTTCCTCGGGGATGATCACCGTCTTGATGCCGGCCCGGAGCGCCGCAAGCATCTTCTCCTTGAGGCCGCCAATGGGCAGAACGCGGCCACGCAAGGTGATTTCACCGGTCATCGCGACCTCACGTTTGACCGGGATTCCGGTCATCAGCGAGATGATGGCGGTCGCCATGGCGACGCCGGCGGACGGACCATCCTTGGGGGTGGCCCCTTCGGGCACGTGAACGTGGATATCCCGCTTCTCGAAAAGTGGCGGCTCGATGCCGAAATCGACTGACCGGGCGCGCGCATAGGCATTCGCGGCCTGAATCGATTCTTTCATGACATCGCGCAAATTGCCGGTCACGGTCATCTTGCCCTTGCCCGGCATCATCACGCCTTCGACGGTGAGGATCTCGCCGCCGACCTCGGTCCAGGCAAGGCCGGTGACCACGCCAACCTGATCTTCCAGCTCGGCCTCACCGTAGCGGTATTTCGGTACGCCGAGATAATCGGACAGATTCTCGCGCGTGATGTGAACCGTCTTGTTCTCGGTGGTCAGAAGCTCCTTCACCGACTTGCGGGACAGCTTGGCGATCTCGCGCTCGAGACTGCGCACGCCGGCCTCGCGGGTGTAACGGCGAATGACTTCCTTCAGCGCGTCTTCATCGAGGGCGAACTCTTCCAACTCCAGGCCGTGGTTCTTGACCTGCTCGGGGATCAAATGCCGCCGGGCGATCTCGGTCTTCTCGTCCTCGGTGTAGCCGGCGATGCGGATGATCTCCATCCGGTCCATCAGGGCCGGCGGAATGTTCAAGGTGTTCGCCGTGGTCACGAACATCACGTTGGAGAGGTCGTAGTCCACTTCCAGGTAGTGGTCGTTGAAGGTGTGGTTCTGCTCCGGATCAAGCACCTCGAGCAGGGCCGAAGCCGGGTCACCGCGGAAATCGGCACCCATCTTGTCGATCTCGTCGAACAGGAACAGCGGATTGACCTTCTTCGCCTTCTTCATGGACTGGATGACCTTGCCGGGCATCGAGCCGATATAAGTGCGCCGATGGCCGCGGATTTCCGCCTCGTCGCGCACGCCGCCAAGGCTCATGCGGACGAACTCGCGGCCCGTGGATTTGGCGATCGACTTGCCAAGCGAGGTCTTGCCGACGCCGGGAGGGCCGACCAGGCAGAGGATCGGGCCTTTCAGCATGTTGGTGCGGTTCTGGACGGCAAGGTACTCGACGATGCGGTCCTTGACTTTCTCCAGGCCGTAATGGTCTTGGTCGAGGACCTTCTGCGCGTCGTCCAAGTCACGCTTGACGCGGCCCTTGACGCCCCACGGGATCGCCAACAGCCAGTCGAGATAGTTCCGGACCACGGTGGCTTCGGCAGACATGGGGCTCATCTGGCGCAGTTTCTTGAACTCCGCCATGGCCTTCTCGCGGGCTTCCTTGGAAAGCTTGGTTTTCTCGATCTTGTGTTCGAGCTCGGCCAGATCGTCCCGGCCCTCGTCGCCGTCGCCGAGCTCCTTCTGGATCGCCTTCATCTGCTCGTTCAGATAGTACTCGCGCTGCGTCTTCTCCATCTGACGCTTCACGCGACTCCGGATCTTGCGCTCGACCTGTAGGACGGAGATCTCGCTCTCCATCAGGGTGAAGACGCGCTCCAGCCGATCCGAGACCGACGTGACCTCGAGGATCTGCTGCTTCTCGGCGATCTTGATGGCCAAGTGCGAGGCGATGGTGTCGGCGAGCTTGGAATAATCCTCGATCTGGCTCGCGGTGCCGAGCACCTCGGGCGATATCTTCTTGTTGAGCTTCACATAGCTTTCGAACTGAGAGACGACCGAGCGGGCCAGCGCCTCGATCTCGTCCTCGGCGCCAACGGTCTCCTCGACCGGCGCGATCTCAGCCTCGAAATAGTTCTCGTTGTCCGTGTAGCGGGCAATGGTGGCGCGGCGCGCGCCTTCGACCAGGACTTTCACGGTGCCGTCGGGAAGCTTCAACAGCTGCAGCACCGAGGCTAGCGTGCCCATTTCGTAGATGCCGTCGGCGGTTGGCTCATCGTCCGAGGCGTTCTTCTGGGCGACGAGCAGAATCTGCTTGTCGGTGCGCATCACCTCTTCGAGGGCGGCGATCGATTTCTCGCGGCCGACGAAAAGCGGCACGATCATGTATGGGAAAACGACGATGTCGCGGAGCGGCAGGACCGGGTACAGCTCCGGGCCGGCTTCCATGGTCTCGGACGGGTGCTTCTCTGTCATGATAGTTCCGTCACTTTCTTTTTAGGCGGACCGAACGCCGTTCCGCGAAATACCTGCCTCAGTTCCCCTCCCCAAAGGACCGTTCCTGTATGCATTGTCCCGGCATTTGCCGAGACGGGCACTGCGTCATCTTGGCCCGCCAGGCCCCGAGAGGTGGCGACCGGCCCTGTCGTCGTCAAGTGGACGCACCGATTAAGGCGACAAAGGCCGATTTCCCACGATTTGAGTGGGATTCGCGCCTTCCATCAAGCCAGGAATAAGCTTGTGGTTAGGCGCTGGAGCCGACTTCCTCGTGGCGCTCGGAATAGATCCGCAAGGGCCGGGCCTGGCCATCCACCACTTCGGCGCTGATGACGACCTCTTCGACGCCGCGCATGCTGGGCAGCTCGAACATGGTGTCGAGCAGAATGCCCTCCATGATCGACCTGAGGCCACGGGCGCCGGTCTTCCGCTCGATCGCCTTTTTGGAGATGGCGAGCAAGGCCTCTTCGGCAAACGAAAGCTGCACGTCTTCCATCTCGAAGAGACGCTGATACTGGCGCACAAGCGCGTTCTTCGGCTCGGTCAGGATGCGGACCAGGGACTCTTCGTCGAGGTCGTCGAGGGTCGCGATCACAGGCACACGGCCGATGAACTCCGGGATGAGGCCGAACTTGAGCAAATCCTCGGGCTCGATTCCCCGCAGGACGTCGCCGGTGCGGCGCTCATCGACAGGCTCCACATTGGCCCCGAAGCCAATCGAGGTGGACCGGCCGCGCGCGGAGATGATCTTCTCGAGCCCGGCAAAAGCGCCGCCGCACACGAATAGAATGTTCGTGGTGTCGACCTGGAGGAACTCCTGCTGCGGGTGCTTGCGTCCGCCTTGCGGGGGCACCGAGGCAACGGTGCCTTCCATGATCTTCAGAAGCGCCTGCTGCACGCCCTCGCCCGAGACGTCGCGGGTGATGGACGGATTGTCGGACTTCCGGCTGATCTTATCGACCTCGTCGATATAGACGATGCCGCGCTGGGCGCGCTCGACGTTGTAGTCGGCTGACTGGAGCAGCTTCAGAATGATGTTCTCGACGTCTTCACCCACATAGCCGGCCTCGGTGAGCGTTGTCGCGTCGGCCATGGTGAAGGGCACGTCGAGGATGCGGGCCAGCGTCTGGGCGAGCAGCGTCTTGCCACAGCCCGTGGGCCCGATCAGAAGAATGTTGGACTTGGCGAGTTCGACGTCCGAATTCTTGCCAGAGTGGTTGAGCCGCTTGTAGTGATTGTGGACCGCCACCGAGAGCACGCGCTTGGCGTAGTCCTGGCCGATGACATAGTCATCGAGGACCGCGCAGATCTCCATGGGCGTGGGCACGCCGTCGCGGGACTTCACGAGAGAACTCTTGTTCTCCTCGCGAATAATATCCATGCAAAGCTCAACGCATTCATCACAGATGAACACGGTGGGTCCCGCAATAAGCTTGCGAACCTCGTGCTGACTCTTGCCGCAGAAAGAGCAGTAGAGGGTGTTTTTCGAATCTGTTCCGCTCACCTTGCTCATTCTCTCATCCGATTCTTTTTAGTTCCTGCTCAGCGCTGGTGGCCGCCCGCCTGCGCACTCGAAATCCTTTTCCCGCTTAGCAAGTGTGAGCGACTCCTTGGGAAAGTTGCTCGACGCACAATCTGAGCATGCTATGGCGGCACTGATCAAGGATTGATTAATCCCGCGAATCCCCGTGGGGCACACCATCCCCAACCGTTTGATGACACTGCATGGATCATGCCGTGGGCGCCAGCAAGGCCCCCTCTTGGAATTTGCCGGTTAGCCCTAACGGGACCGGAGGGGGACGTCTGAGGCCTTAGGTCGCGGGCGTCTCGCCTTTGTCCGTGAGCGGATTCCGCTTGGAGATCACCTCATCCACGATGCCGAACTTCCGGGCATCCTCCGCAGACAGGAAGTAATCACGATCGAGCGTCTTCTCAACGGTCTCGTAGTCCTGGCCGGTGTGGTGGACATAGGCCTCGTTGAGCCGACGCTTCATCTTGATGATGTCCTCGGCATGCCGTTCGATGTCGCTGGCTTGACCCTGAAAGCCGCCAGAGGGCTGATGGAGCATGACGCGCGCATTGGGCAAGGCATAGCGCATGCCCTTCTCGCCCGCGCAGAGCAGCAGCGAGGCCATGGACGCCGCCTGCCCCATGCAGAGCGTCGCCACGGGCGGCCGCACGAACTGCATGGTGTCATAGATGCCCATGCCCGACGTCACCACGCCACCGGGCGAATTGATGTACATCGAGATTTCCTTCTTGGGGTTCTCCGCCTCCAAGAACAGAAGCTGCGCGGTGATCAGCGAGGCCATGTGATCCTCGATCACGCCGGTGACGAAGATGATCCGCTCCTTCAGCAGGCGGGAAAAGATGTCGTAGGCGCGCTCGCCACGGTTGGTCTGCTCGACGACCATGGGAACGAGCGTGTTCATATATGTCTCGACCGGATTGCTCATGAATGTCCTGCGTTTAGGGCTTGAGGCCGGCCGGGACCGACCAGCGATTCTGCCGGGATCATCCCCTACATATGGGGTCGGGCGACGAAACGGAAGAGGCCAGATTGCCTCCCGCGGTCCGCCCTTCAGCCTGCTCAGTCGTGCTTGTGACCGTGGTCATGATCGTGATCATGATCGTGGTGATGGTCGTGGTCGCCATCGGGATCGGCGTAAAGCTCCTCTACGCTGACCGGCTTGTCGGTCACCTTGGCCAGCTCGAGAACATAATCGACGACCTTGTCCTCGTAGATCGGTGCCCTCAACTCGGCCAACGCCTCCGGCGTGTTGCGGTAGAAGTCATAGACTTCGCGTTCTTGCCCCGGGAATTGCCGGATGCGCTCGATGAGGGCCTTGTTGACCTCCTCGTCGGTCACGGTGATCTCGTTGCGTGAGCCGATCTCCGAAAGCAAGAGACCAAGCCGGACGCGACGGGTGGCGATATCGCGATAATCTTCTTTCGCCTTGTCTTTCGTCGTGCCCTCGTCCTCGAAGGTCTTCTTCGACTGCTCTAGGTCCTTGGTGACCTGGTCCCAGATCGCCTGGAACTCGTTATCGACCAGCGTGGGCGGGAGCTCGAAGCTGTGGCCTTCGTTGAGAGCATCCAACAGCTCCCGCTTCACCTTGAGGCGCGAGGCCATGGCGCGATCCTGCTCCATGCGCGTCTTCACGGTCTCGCGGATATCAGCCACCGTTTCGACGCCAAGACTCTTGGCGAACTCGTCGTCGAGCGTGGGGGTCTCAGGGGCTGCAACCTCCTTCACCGTCACCTCGAACTGAACGGTCTTGCCGGCCAGCTTGGCCTCTGGATACTCATCCGGGAAGGTGGCCTCGATCACATTTTCCTCGCCGGCCTTCACACCCATCAGGCCATCTTCGAAGCCCGGGATGAAGCCGCCGGCGCCGAGCGTGATCGGCGCGTCTTGCGCTGTCCCGCCCTCGAAGGGCTCGCCGTCTAGCTTGCCCACGAAGTCGATGGTGACACGGTCGGCCTTCGTGGCCGCACCATCCTTGGGCTTGTAGTTCTGATTGGTGGCGAGGATCCGGTCGACCGCCTCGTCGATATCCTTTTCCGTCACCGCGGTCGTCGGCCGCTCCAGCTCGAGCGTGCTGAGGTCCATCACCTCGACCTTGGGCAGCACCTCGAAGGTGAGCGTGTAGGCCAGATCGGCGGTGCCGTCGAAGATCTGATTGATCTCCTTCTCATCCTCGGGCAGCGCCACCTTGGGCTGGAATGCCGGGCGCTCCTCGCGCTGGGTCAGGGCTTCGCGGCTGGTCTCGGCAACCGCCTGCTGCACGACCTCGGCCATCACCGAGCGGCCGTACACTTTGCGCAAATGCTCCTTCGGCACATGGCCGGGCCTGAAGCCCTTGATCCGCGCTTTGCCCTTGAGCTCGTCCAGGCGCGAGGAGAGCCGCTGCTCCAACTCATCGGCGCCGACCACCACTTTCAGCTCGCGGTGCAACCCTTCCGTATTTGTCTCGGTGACGTTCATTCGTCTCAATCCACCATCTTGCAGCGCCGCGCGGCGCTTCCACTATTTCAGACCATCCAACGGAGTTGGTTGGTGCGGGCGGAGGGAGTTGAACCCCCACGGCCGAAGCCACCAGAACCTAAATCTGGCGTGTCTACCAGTTCCACCACGCCCGCTCTCAGGAATTCACATATGCCCCGCATGGCCGCATCTCGCGGGTCTTATACACAGCGGGTTGTTCGGCTGCTAGCCCGGGAGGCAATGTTGCGCAAGTGGTTCCGGGGACCGCCCCCCAGGTCTCGGACATGGTGTACGGGCCGCAAACCTCTCCATGCTCGCAATACCGGTGCCCATGGAACCGCATGCTTCGGGGCGCGGCTTTCGTGCAATTTCCCCGACTTGCGGGGGTTCGCCACCGTCATTAGGTTGCACGAGAACAAGTTTCCAAAGGCTTCCCCCCAGTGTCCTACCGCAACGGCATTATCGAGGCGATCGGCAACACGCCGCTGATCAAGCTAAAACGCGCGTCCGAAGAGACCGGCTGCACCATTCTCGGCAAGGCCGAGTTCATGAACCCCGGGCAGTCGGTCAAGGATCGCGCGGCGCTCTTCATCATCCGTGACGCCCTGAATTCGTGCCGGCTCAATCCCGGCGGCACGGTTGTCGAAGGGACGGCCGGGAATACCGGAATCGGGCTCGCGCTTGTGGGCAACGCCTTGGGTCTCAAGACCGTCATCGTCATCCCCGAGACCCAGTCGGACGAGAAGAAGGACATGCTGCGCCTTGCGGGCGCGGAGCTGATCGAGGTTCCCGCAGTTCCCTACAAGAACGACAACAACTACGTGAAATATTCCGGCCGGCTGGCCGAGGAACTTGCCAAGTCCGAGGCGAACGGCGCGATCTGGGCCAACCAGTTCGACAACGTGGCGAACCGCCAAGGCCATATCGAAACGACGGCCCAGGAGATTTGGCGCGATCTCGACGGCAAGGTCGATGGCTTCATCTGCGCCGTCGGTACCGGCGGCACGCTCGCCGGCGTCTCCATGGGGCTCAAGGAGCACAACCCGGATGTGGTGATTGGGCTCGCCGATCCCATGGGGGCTGCGCTCTACAACTACTACAAGCACGGCGCGCTCAAGTCCGAGGGCAGCTCGATCACCGAGGGCATCGGCCAGGGGCGCATCACTGCCAATCTCGAAGGGGCCAAGATCGACGAGGCCTTCCAGATTCCCGACGCGGAGGCCCTGCCGGTCGTGTTCGACCTCCTCAGCGAGGAAGGGCTGTGCCTTGGCGGATCGAGCGGCATCAATGTCGCGGGCGCGATCCGGCTTGCCCGGAAGCTGGGGCCAGGCCACACCATCGTCACGGTGCTCTGCGATTACGGCACGCGCTATCAAAGCAGGCTGTTCAACCCGGACTTCTTGCGCGAAAAAGGTCTGCCGGCACCCGGATGGCTCGACCAGAGCCAGCCCGCCGCGCCAAGTGTGTTCGTTTGAGCGAAAAATTGGAGAAGTGAATTTGTCGACGCCGAAGACATGGCTGATTGAGACCGACGAGCTCGAACGCGAGCTCGATGCCCCTGATTTCGTGATTATCGACGCCACCTGGTACATGCCGGACCAAGGCAAGGACGCCAAGGCGGAGTATTTGTCCGAGCATATCCCCGGCGCGATCTTCTTCGACATCGACGAGATTGCCGACACCGGTGCCGCCCCGCCCCATATGCTGCCGGCGCCGGAGAAGTTCTCCTCGCGGATGCGCAAGATGGGTATCGGAGACGGTCAGCGCATTGTGGTCTACGACCGTGAGGGGATGTTCAGCGCGCCGCGCGTGTGGTGGATGTTCCGGGTTATGGGGGTGGAAGACGTCAGCGTCCTGAACGGCGGTTTGCCGAAATGGAAGCGCGAGGGACGTCCGTTGGTGATGGGCGAGCCTACGCCTCGGACCTCAAGGCATTTCACGGCACGCCGCAATCTCGACCTGGTGCGCGACCGGGACGACATGAAGGCGCTCATCCACGACAAATCGGCGGCCATTGTCGATGCGCGCTCGCCGGAGCGATTTGCCGGTCAGGCGCCCGAGCCTCGAGAGGGCTTGCGCGCGGGCCACATTCCCGGGTCGCAGAACGTCCCTTATGGCCAGCTGCTCAACGCCGATGGCACGCTGAAGTCGACCGATGCCCTCAACCAAGTGTTCGAGGCGGCCGGCGTCGATCCGCACAAGCCGGTGGTGACGAGTTGCGGCTCCGGAATCACGGCCTGCGTGCTCGCGCTCGCGCTTGCGGAGACGGGCCATCGCCGCACGTCGGTCTATGACGGCTCGTGGGCGGAATGGGGCGCCGACGAATCCCTTCCCATCGAGACGAGCTAAGGCTTAGCCTCGCGCAGAGGCCCCCATGACCAAATCCAAAGATCCGAAGAAGCAGGATACACGGCTCGCCCATGCCGGCCGGGATCCCGCGCGGTTCGACGGCTTCGTCAACACGCCGATCTATCGCGGCTCGACGGTGCTCTATCCGACGCTTCAATGCATCGAAGACAACGCCCAGGACTACAGCTATGGGCGGCTCGGCACGCCGACGGTCGACGCGCTTCAGACTGCGATCGCCGAACTCGAGGGGGGATATGCCACGCTGCTGACTCCGTCGGGCCTCGCGGCGATTTCGGCCACGCTGCTGAGTTTTGTTTCGAGCGGCGACCACATCCTCGTCTCCGACAGCGTCTATCGGCCCACGCGCCGGTTTTGCGACAACGTGCTGAAGCGCCTCGGCGTCACCACGACCTATTACGATCCGTTGATCGGCGGCCGCATTGCCGAGCTCATCACCGACAAGACGAAGCTCGTGTTCACCGAGTCGCCTGGCTCGCAGACCTTCGAGGTGCAGGATATTCCAGCCATCGCGGAGGCGGCGCATGCGCGGGGTGCCGTTGTCGTATTGGATAATACCTGGGCCACGCCGCTCTACTTAAAGCCGTTTGCGCACGGCGCCGACGTGTCCATCCAGGCCGCGACCAAATATATCGTCGGGCACGCGGACGCCATGCTGGGCGCCATCACCACGAACAAGAAGACGACGTCGCTTGTTGCCCGCACGCACGATGAGCTTGGCCTGTGTCCCGGCCCGGAAGACGTCTATCTCGGCTTGCGCGGGTTGCGCTCCTTGAGCGTGCGGCTCGCGCGGCATCAAGAGTCGGGCTTGGCGGTCGCCGAATGGCTCGCCGCGCGCCCCGAGGTTGAGCGTGTGATCCACCCTGCCCTGCCGGGCGATGCCGGTCACGCTCTCTGGCAGCGCGACTTTACCGGCGCCTCGGGGCTGTTCGCGATCGTGCTCAAGCCCGCCTCCCACGATGCGCTCGCGGCCATGCTCGATCATCTCGAGCTGTTCGGCATGGGATATTCTTGGGGCGGCTATGAGAGCCTGATTTTGCCCTTCGACCCAAGGACTTACCGGAGTGCGACGACCTGGCAGGTGGAAGGCCCGGCCTTGCGTCTCCATATCGGCTTGGAGGACGTTGAGGATCTGAAGGCGGACCTCGATGCCGGTTTTGCGAGGCTCGCGGCGGCTTAAGCCGTTCTCCAACACATTCGAGGCACGACATGGATTTGAGGCTGGACGGCAAGCGCGCGCTTGTCACCGGATCGACTGCGGGTATCGGCTTTGCCATCGCCGAGGGGCTTGCGCGCGAAGGCGCGAAGGTGATCGTCAACGGGCGCAGTGCGGAGCGCGCGGCGGAAGCCGCCCGGAAGATCGTCGATGGCGGTGGCGAGGCGATCGGCATTGCGGCCGATCTCGGCACGGCGGACGGTGCATCGCGTCTTCTAAAGGAAGCCGGCGATGTCGACATCCTCGTCAACAATGTCGGCATCTTCGCACCTGTTCCCTTCACCGAGATCACCGACGCGGAATGGCAGGAAATCCTTGATGTCAACGTCATGAGCGGCGTGCGGCTCAGCCGTGCGCTCGTGCCGGGCATGGTCGCGCGCAAATGGGGCCGCATTATTTTCATCTCCAGCGAGTCGGGTGTGCAGACGCCACAGGAGATGGTCCACTATGGTGTCACCAAGACCGCGCAGCTCGCACTGTCGCGCGGCATCGCGGAGAGCGTGGCGGGAACCGGGGTGACGTCCAATGCCGTGCTGCCGGGGCCTACGCGTTCGGAAGGCGTCGAAAAGTTCGTCGATAGGTTGGCGGACGATCAGGGCGTGGACAAAGGGAGCTTCAAGGAGGACTTCGTCAAGACGATGCGCCCCTCCTCCCTCATCGGCCGGTTTGCGGAGACTGAGGAAGTTGCCAACCTCGTCGTGTTTCTCTGCGGCGAAGGCTCCTCGGCCATCACCGGCGCTTCACTGCGCGTCGATGGCGGCGTGGTGCGGAGTATTGTTTAGCTGAAGTGGTAAAAGACCACGAGCGTCATGGCGTAGACGACGAGCACGAGCGCGGAGTTGATTCCCATGCCGAGGATCGTACGGCGCGAGCGGATGAGAAGACCCGCAAGGTAGATCGCCGTCACCAGCACGCCGGAAACGAGCGCGAAGGCCGTGGCCTGATCGATGGCGCCCAGCACGGGCGCGCCGCTATAGGCGATATCCGCGGGCAGCACGAGCGCGACCATCAGGAGATTGCTGCCGAAGACATTCGAGATGGCCATGCTGTGGGCGCCGATGCGTACGGCCGCCAGCGTTGTGCTCACCTCCGGCAACGAGGTGGCGCTCGCCAGCAGGGTCACGCCGATGAAGCTCGAGTTCAGCCCGGTCTGCTCGGCGATGGCCGCGGCACTCGAGGTGAGCACGAGGCCGCAGACGAGAATGACCAGGGCCAGGAGCGCAAAGCCCCAAACAAGGGATGGGTATGGGGCGCGGTCGAGCTCCTTCGGTATGACGTCGCCGATGAGAGGCTCATCGGTCTCTGGCACCGTGACCGGCACCCAAGACTCATTCTTCCCGAATTCGCGCAACATCAGCACAATGCCCACATAGGCGAGACCAAGAAACAGCGTGCCTAACCCCACGCCGAAGGGGAGGGCGAATTCTCCCACCGCATGGAGGCCAAGCAGCATGGCGAGCAGCGCAATGAGCAGGGTGGCTTCCAACGCTGAATTCGGTCCCCGGGGATAGGAGGTGAGCGCGACGGCGGCGAAGGAAACATCGGCGATGGCGAGGATCGCCGTCTGCATGGTGATGCCGCCAAACATGTTGCCGAGCACGAGCGCGGCCTCGCCGGCGAGCGCGCCATAGAGCGTCGTCACCATTTCAGGCAGCGAGGTCGCGGCCGCGACGAACACCAACCCCATGAAGGCCTGGCCGATGCGCTTCCGGTCGGCGATGGCGTCGGCATAGATGGCAAGCCGGCTGCCGGCGAACCAGACGCCGGTAGCGGCGCCCAGGAAGAGCGCGAGGGTGACGGGGATGGGAAGTTGCGAGAGGGCCGCGATCAAACCGGCATTCCTGTTCTTGATGGAGGGACTTGGTGGGAAACCGCTTAGCGGACCGTTGCGAGGCGGGAGTTGGTCGAGTGCCTGGGCTTATAGGGTGGAACGTCGCGGTCAGCCAAGTGGGTAAGACACCGCAGCCGGCGCTTCGGAGGCTACTTTTTCTTTTCCGCGGCTTTGGGCGCAGGCACACTCAGGCGATAGGCGGCAAGCGTATTGTCCAGCATCATCGGGATCAGCACCGTATCGGTGTCGGCAAAGTAGGTCAGGTCTGCGCTGCCCTGATTGAGATCGATCAATTGATTGACCTTGCCCTTGGTGTCGATCGTGTAGAGCGCGCCGTTGGCCCAGTCGGTGACGAGATAGTCGCCGGAGTTGCGCGGCTCGAGCCCATCGAGATTGCCGACCGGCTCCCCCTTCCCCAGCGGCGCGATGGATTGATCCTCCAGGTTCACCGCGAGCAGGCCGGCCAAGTCCTGCTTCTGGCCCTCGCCCGGCATCCTGCCGAAGGAGGCCACGATCAGCTTGTCGCCTTGCACGAGGAGACCGTTGGGGCCGTTCAGATCGTCATGGGCAAGCCAAGGTTCGAAGACACCGTCCTTGAGACGCCAGATCGTGTTCATGGGCGTGTCGGAGACATAGACGGTGCCGTCTTCGGCCATGGCGACGTCGTTCAAGAAGATCGCGCCTTTGGTGTTGTGGCGCTTGATAACCTCGCCCGAGGCGGCATTGATTTCGACCAGCTGGTCGACGTCGGCGACATAGAGCGTACGGCCGCTGAGGGCGAGCCCTGTGGGGGAGTTCAGCCCCTCGACCCATTGCCGCTCGAGCAGTGTCCCATCGGGTTTCAGTCTGGCAATGAAGCCGTTGCCGTCCTTCTGCATAACGGCGCCGTTGATGTTGCTGACATAGAGGACATCGGTGACCGGATCGTAGACCACGGATTCCGGCCCCGCCAAACCCTTGGCCTCCCAGAGGAGCTTCGGCTCGGCCGCGGCGGTGGCGCTCGCTAGAACGGCGGTCAGGAGAAGGGCAAGAATAGAGCGCATGTTTCCTCACTAAGCAGACGCTTGGTGCCTAACAACAAATTGCGTCCCGGGTAGGGACTCTCAATTTGAACTCTGCTCATCGTAAAGGGTTGCCTCCGCCAAGGCGATGGCGCTGACCGCTCAGAGCAGAGATGAGAAGATAAAGGTAGGTGGTGATCCCGGCAGGACTCGAACCTGCAACCCCCTGCTTAGAAGGCAGGTGCTCTATCCATTGAGCTACGGGACCACGCAAACTTGAGTATACCGCGAAATGGTTTGCTCAGTGCGTCCAGCGATCGGGCCGGCCATACTTGAAGTTCTCCGCATATGACTTCGGCCGGAGCTTGGTCGCCGGCGGCTCTTCGATGCGGAAGGCGATGCCGTTCCGCGTGGCGAAGGCGACGGCCTCGTCCTTGGTGGCGAAGGTCATGCGGACTTGGCGTCTTGTGTCGCCGGAGCTGGTCCAGCCCATCAGCGGCTCGATGACGCGCGGCTGGTCTGGCAGGTATTCCAAGACCCAGTCCTGGGATGCGCCCTTGCCTTGCTGCATCACATTCTGGGCGGGCTTGAAGATCCGGGCCGCCATTGTCGTCCTCTCGTTTCGTCGAGCTCTCATTTCGCCAAGAGCGATTTGGTCGGGGCAGCAAGATTCGAACTTGCGACCCCCTGCTCCCAAAGCAGGTGCGCTACCAGGCTGCGCTATGCCCCGAGTAAATCTCTGGCCGATGACCCGGGCAAGACAGTCGAGCCCGGAGCCTCTTCTCCTACTACATAATTGTGCCGGCGGGGCCAGGCTAGTGCCAAGACACTAGTGCCCAAGGCGTTAAGCCCGCGTCATCATGTCTAGGGCGCGCCTCCGAGCCCGGGAAAGATAACTTGGTCGCCCGGCCTCACACCGATTTTTGCGGCTTGGCCCGCGTTCAGCTCGAGCACGGCGGCCACATCGCCGCCTGAGTTGATGAGGTCGGTGGAGAACGGCTCCGTGTTGGCCTCGACGCGCCGGACCGTGCCCTCGTCATTGATGAAGACCATGTCGAGCGGGATATACGTATTCCGCATCCACATACCCACGGGCTGGGGTGGGTCGTAGATAAAAAGCATGCCACTGTCCTCGGGGAGCGAGCGCCGGAACATCAGGCCCTTGGCGCGCTCACCGTTGGTGGTGGCAATCTCCACGGTATAACGATGCTCCCCGCTCTTCGTCTTGAGGATGAGCGTGCCGGTGCCCGCAGCGATGGCCGAGCCAAGCAATATCGGAACCGCGAGCGCAACGAAGCCCGCGATGAGGATGCGTTGGAGCAAAGACGTGTTTGTCAGTGAGAGGCCGGACCGTTCGCGCCGTCCGGCTTGAGCTCTGCCGCCATGAGACCTTTGGGACCACGGCCAAAACGCACGAGCAAAGATTGCCCGGGCCTGAGCTCGGTGAAGCCGCAACGCCGTAAGGTCTCCATGTGGACGAAGATGTCGGGAGAGGCTGGGCCGCGCGTCAGAAATCCGAAACCGCGCAGACGATTGAACCATTTCACCATGGCGCGTTCCCAATCGCTTTCCGGGATCACCACGACATGGGTGCGCTGCGGCAATTCCGAGGGATGGATCGCGGTAGAATCGTCCATCTCGAGGATGCGAAAGGCTTGCAACCCTTTCGGGCGCCGCAGAACTTCGCAGACAATCCGCGCGCCTTCGTAGGCGGTCTGGTGCCCGTCGCGCCTGAGAACCGTCACATGCAGAAGTACGTCGGGAAGGTCTTCGTCTGGGACGATAAATCCATAACCCTTTGACGCATCGAACCACTTGATCGACCCTGAAACTTCGAACACATCGACTGTGGCGTCTTCGTCGCGTTGGGTGTGTTGTTCCTCTAGAAGTGGCGGTTCTTTCGCCCCCATGCCGCATTCCCCCGCTTAACTTTCATCAGCCGATCCGACGCGCCTCACTAACGAATCGGCTGGAATACTCTCTTTCCAACATAGCATCGCGGCCTAACGTGACCAGAGGAATTTCCGAAGCGCAATCCCTTCTCCACAATGCGCCGAGAAGTTCGTGACGCGTACGCAAAGGTGCGTGCAAGCATCTGATCGGCAAGAGAATCCGTTGCAATTCGCTCGCGTGCGCCGGCCTCAGGGCAAGGGGCGCAAAATCTCGATGACGCCGAGGCAAGCGTTTCTGGCAACGAGCAAATTCTGGTTTGTTCCGACGCGCGCGCGGTGCTGTGGACACCGTGCAACAATCGAAGGCAAATCGACATGCCTGAAGGCGGCGCAAAGCGAGGCGCCCTACTTGCCAGGCCCGCGCGCGCGGCTTTAGGTTCGGCCGAGAGCCGAAACACCACAAAGAGGAGGCGACCCAATGAAGTATCTGCACACCATGGTGCGCGTTTCCGATGTCGATAAGTCGCTTGACTTCTACTGCAACAAGCTAGGCCTCAAAGAGGTCAAGCGCATGGAGAGCGAGCAAGGGCGCTTTACCCTGATCTATCTGGCTGCCCCGGGCGACGAAGACGCCCAAGTCGAGCTCACCCATAACTGGGACCCGGAAGCCTATGGCGAGGGTCGCAACTTCGGCCACCTTGCCTACGAGGTCGACGACATCTATGCCACTTGCGATCACCTGATGAAGAACGGCGTCACCATCAACCGGCCCCCGCGGGACGGCTACATGGCCTTTATCCGGTCTCCCGACAACATCTCGATCGAGCTGTTGCAGAAGGGCGGCCCAAAGCCGAAGCAAGAGCCTTGGGCGTCCATGGAAAACACGGGGAGCTGGTAGGGGCCTCAAAGCCCTGAGCGGCCGGAGGTGGTACTCCCTAGGGGAATTGAACCCCTGTTTCCAGGTTGAAAACCTGGCGTCCTAACCATTAGACGAAGGGAGCGTACCGCTTGAGCCCAGTCATATAGAAAGCTTTTCGAGCACTCGCAAGAACGGCGCTTACGGCCCCTCGCCGCAGGGGGCGGCGTCCTCGATGATCAGCTCTACGGTTTCACGGCCCTGCCACACCGAGCGGCGCAAATGTCCCGCCACGTGCAGGGCTGCGCCCTCGGCCTTGGCGAAGAGATCGCCAAGGGGCGTGCCGACGACCCTGAAGGCGCAGGCCTCGATACGCCCGCCGTCCGAGGCGAGCAGCGTGCAGCGCAAGTGAATCTCTCCCATGATGCGCAACCGGGTCACGCGATGGGCGGGAAACACGAAGCGGGGCTTCGGGTGACCCGGTCCGTAAGGTCCGGCACGATCCAGAAGATCGATCATTGGAAGCGTGGCGCCACGGGCCGACAGCGCGCCATCGAGTGCGAGTTGGCGGGTGGCCACCGCGTGGGCCACGGGATCCGCCAGGCGGCTTTCGAGGAAAGCGCGTACGGCCTCCTGCTTGGTGAGCTCCAGCGTGAAGCCCGCCGCCATGGCGTGGCCGCCGCCTTTGATAAAGAGCCCCTCTTCCACGGCCGCGCGCACCACGACGCCGAGATCGACAGAGGGTAGCGAGCGGGCCGAGCCGGTCGCGGTGCCGTCCTTCTCGATCGCTGTGACGAAGGCCGGCCGGTGAAACTGATCGGCGAGTCGTCCGGCGACAAGTCCGACCAGACCTTTGTGCCAGCCCTCGTCGCTGAGGAATATGAGCGGCCGGTCGGGCATCTCGGCGATCGCGGCTTCGGCGCGCGCGACGGCATCCTCCAGCGTCATGGCCTCTATCGTCTTGCGCTCGGCGTTGAGTGCATCGAGCTTGGCGGCGATGGCGCGTGCCTCCACTTCGTCGTCGGTGGCGAGAAGCCGTGCGCCGAGCCCCGCTGCGCCGATGCGTCCACCGGCATTGATCCGCGGGCCGAGGATGAAGCCAAGGCTATAGGTGGAGGGTGCCTCGTCGAGCCGGGCCGCGTCGGCCAGCGCGCGCAAACCCACATTGTTTCGCAACCGCAGGACCTGCAGGCCCTTTGCCACGAAGGCGCGATTGACATCCTTGAGGGGCACCACATCGCACACCGTTGCCAGTGCGACGAGATCCAACAGTCCGAGAAGGTCGGGCTCGGGGCGGTCTCGATAGAAGCCCTCGGCGCGCAGTTTGCCGAGTGTCGCCACCAAAAACAGAAAGACGACGCCGGCGGCCGCGAGATGGCCCTGGCCCGAGAGATCGTCCTGGCGGTTAGGATTGACCACGGCAAAGGCCGGCGGCAGCGCTTCGTCCGCCTGATGGTGGTCTATGACGATGACTTCGGCGCTGGATGCGTTCGCAGCGGCGATGGCGCGTTCGGAGGTTGTCCCACAATCGACCGTGAGGATGAGGCGCGCGCCCTCCTCGACCAGACCGCTGAGCGCCTCGGGCGAAGGTCCATAGCCCTCGGTAAGGCGATCGGGAATGTAGGTGGTGCAGGTGCGCCCATGGGCCTGCAGAAAGCGCTCCAGGAGTGCAACAGAGCAGGCTCCATCCACGTCGTAATCGCCGAACACGGCAATTGGCTCGCCGGCTTGGATGGCTTGCGCGAGCCGTGCCGCCGAGCGCTCCATATCCTGGAGACGTAAGGGATCGGGCAGCAAGGTCTTGAGAGACGGGTCGAGAAATCGCTCGGCGGTCTGGATCTCCGCGCCGCGCGCCGCTAGCACGCGGCCGAGCAGTTCCGGGAGGCCATGGCTTTGGGCAATCGCCGCGGCGGTATGGCTCCGGCCAGGATCCAGCCGCTCGATCCAGCGGCGTCCACGGACGGAGCGTTCCACGCCGAGGAAGGCCGGCGCTATGTCATTGGTGTTCAATTTCAGGGCTGCCGTCACGCGCGTCTCACTCGAACGATCCTTGTTGAGGGGTCCAGAGTGTAGCCGATTCGCTGCCGCTTCCCGTCGGCGGACTTGTCCGTGTCAGTAGGAGTTTGCCTAGTCGAACTTGCCTATCGCGGGATGCTCCGTGCGGATCCACCGCACCGTACGGGTGGAGCCCCGCATGACCACGCTATGGGTGCACACAATGCCTTTGGCGAACTGTACGCCCTCCAGCAGCGACCCGTTGGTAATGCCGGTGGCGGCGAAACTGAGGTCCCCCGTCACCAGGTCGCTCAGGGTGTATTTGCGGTTGAGATCCTGGATGCCCGCGGCGCGTGCCCGCGCCCGATGCTCGTCATTTTGGGTGATCAGCCGGCCTTGGATCTGGCCGCCGATACACGCCAACGCGGCCGCCCCGAGCACGCCCTCGGGCGCACCGCCAATGCCCATGTACAGGTCGATGCCGGTCTCGAGCGACTTGGTGACGTGGATCACGCCGGCGATGTCGCCGTCGCCAATCAGGCGCAAGGCGGCGCCGGACGCGCGCACGTCGTCGACAAGCTTGGCGTGGCGCGGGCGATCGAGGATGCAGACGGTAATTTCGTCGACGGACACGCCCTTGGCGTCGGCGAGGGCCTTGATGTTCACGGCGGCGGGCGCATCCAGATCGACGAGGCCGTCCACATAGCCCGGTCCAACCGCGATCTTGTCCATATAGACCGCCGGCATACGCACGAGGCTGCCGCGTTTGGCGATGGCAAGGGCTGTGAGCGCGTTGGGCAGCGCCTTGGCGCAGAGATTGACCCCGTCAACGGGATCGACCGCGATATCCACCTGGATGCCGCCTGCGCCGATTGTCTCACCCATGTAAAGCAGCGGGCTTTCGTTCTGGTCGCCCTCACCCACGACGACCACGCCCTCCACGGGCAGCCGCGCCAGTTCGCGATACATGGCGTCCATGGCGGCTTCGTCGGCAGCGGCCTCATCGCCCCGGCCGCGCCAGCGCGCAGCAGCCACGGCGGTCGCCTCGGTCACGCGCACGATGTCGAGCGCAAGCGCACGGTCGAGCTCGGTCTTCGCCGCAGCCTCTGGCACCTCGGATCCTCCCTAACGCCCGCGCGTGTGCTCACGCGTCTTAATAGAGACTCCCTATCACAGTTTTTCGATGCGGATCATCTGCGGTTTGGCATCCACATGACCGTCCCGCTCGATGGCTGCGAGCGCCTTGCGGACGGCAGCTTCCGTCGTTTGGTGTGTCACCATGACGACAGCGGCCGGCCCGCTCGGGCGGCTGCCGTGCCCCGCCAGTTCGGTGTGGGGGCGCCGCTGGACGATGCTTTCGAGGGAGATCCCTTGCGCGGCCATGCGCTGGGCGATGGCGGCGAAAGCGCCGGTGCGGTCGTGGACGGACAGCCGGATGTAGTAGCCGCCCTCATGTGCTTGCATCTGCGCTTTCTTGTAGGGCTTCAAGTCCTTGGTCTTGATGCCGAAGGGGTGCAACACAGAGCCGCGGGCAATATCCACGATGTCGCTCATTACCGCGGATGCCGTCGGGCCGGCGCCGGCGCCCGGACCGATCAACATGACATCGCCGACGAAGTCCCCGTCGATGGCCACGCAGTTCGACACACCGTCCACATTGGCGATGGCCGTGTCCTTGGGCACCATGGTCGGGTGCACGCGTTGCTCGATGCCGCTGTCGGTGCGGAGCGCCACGCCAAGCAGCTTGATGCGGTAGCCGAGATCGCAAGCCGCCTCGATGTCGGCGGGCGTGATGGTCTCAATGCCCTCGACATAGATGGCGTCGAATTTCGGGCGCGTGCCGAATGCGAGGCTCGTCAGCAATGCAAGTTTATGCGCGGTGTCGAAGCCGCCAATGTCGAAGGTGGGATCGGCTTCGGCGTAGCCTTGCGCCTGCGCTTCTTTCAGCACGTCGGCGAAGCTCCGCCCTTCGCGCTCCATCAAAGTGAGGATGTAATTGCAGGTGCCGTTTAGGATGCCGTAGACGCGGGCGATGTCGTTGCCTTGGAGGCCCTCGCGGATCACCTTGACCACGGGAATGCCGCCGGCGACGGCGCCCTCGAAGTTGAGCGCGGCACCGTGTTTTTCGGCGAGCGCGGCAAGACTTGCGCCGTGACGGGCGAGCAGGGCCTTATTGGCGGTGACCACATGTTTACCGGCGCGCAACGCCGCCTCGACCGCCTCCTTGGCGACACCCTCCTCCCCGCCGATCAGTTCGACGAAGACGTCGATCTCCGGATCCGTGGCAAGGGCGACCGAGTCTGCCACGAACCGGACGCCGGACAGGTCGACGCCGCGCTTCTTGCGCTTGTTGCGCGCGGAAACGGCGACCACCTCGATCGGCCGGCCCGCGCGCGTAGGCAGCACGCCCCGCCGTGACTCGATGAGCCGCAGCAGGCCGCCGCCGACAGTGCCGATACCGGCCAGTCCTAGCTTGAATACATCAGCCATCGGAAGAGATCAGAACGTCCGATTCGCCTTTGAGGCAATGGGAATGACGTTTTGCAGCGAATTCGCTGAACTCGGTGAGGAATTTCCGGATATTGCGCGCGCCCTGACGAATGCGCTGTTCGTTCTCGACCAGCGCGATGCGCACATAGCCTTCGCCGTATTCGCCGAAGCCGACGCCGGGCGACACCGCGACCTCGGCTTTCTCCAAGAGCAGCTTGGAGAACTCGAGCGAACCGACATGCGCAAACATGTCCGGGATCGGTGCCCAGGCGAACATGGTCGCAGGCGGCGACGGGATCGGCCATCCGGCGCGCGAGAGGGAATTGACGAGGCAATCGCGGCGGCGCCGATAGACGCCGCGGATCTCATCGATGCAGCCTTGCGGTCCGTTGAGTGCTGCAGTCGCGGCGACCTGGATTGGAGTGAAGGCGCCATAGTCGAGATAGGATTTCACCCGCGTCAGGGCCTGGATCAGCCGCTCGTTGCCGACGGCGAAACCCATGCGCCATCCGGGCATGGAATAGGTCTTGGAGAGCGAGGTGAACTCCACGGCGATATCCATCGCACCGGGAATTTCCAATATGGAGGGCGGCGGCTCGCCCTCGAAATAGATCTCCGCGTAGGCCAGATCGGAGAGCACGATCAGGTCGTTCTTTTTGGCGAAGGCGACGATCTCCCGATAAAAGTCCCGATTGGCCACCACGGCGGTCGGGTTGGCCGGATAGTTCAGGACGAGCGCCGAGGGCTTGGGCACCGAATGGCGCACGGCCTTGTCCAGCGACACCATGAACTGAGAGTCGGTGCTGGCCGGCAGGTGCCGGATCACGCCGCCCGACATGATGAAGCCGAACTCGTGGATCGGATAGGTCGGGTTGGGCACCAGGATCACATCCCCGGGCGCGGTGATGGCCTGAGCGACGTTGGCGAAGCCCTCCTTGGAGCCGAGCGTCGCCACGACCTGGGTCTCGGGATTGAGCTTTACCCCGAAGCGCCGGTCGTAATAGGCAGCCTGTGCGCGGCGCAGACCGCCGATGCCTTTCGAGGCCGAGTAGCGGTTGGTGCGCGGGTTGCGCACGGTCTCAACGAGCTTATCGACGATATGCGGCGGCGTCGGCATGTCGGGATTGCCCATGCCGAAGTCTATGATGTCGTCGCCGCGCGCGCGCGCCTCGGCCTTGAGCTTGTTGACCTGCTCGAAGACATAGGGCGGCAGCCGCTTAATTCTATGAAAGTCGTTATACACGGACGGTTATCCCCACCCGATCGGACTCTAGACGGGAGTCCGCTGTTGAAACACGAAAAGGGGCTGCCCGGCAAGCGGCTCACGCGTTGAGCCTGGCCGGTCAGCGTTGATTTAGTTAGCTTTTGGTGCGCCCTGCGCTTGGCTGGCCTGTTTCTGTTGGCGCTCCTTCTCCTCCTGGAGCTCCGAGATTGCGGCTTCTCTCTCGGATTTCGTCAGGGTGCTGTCATAGCCGCGGATCACCTCCGTAAATCGCTTGAGGCGCGTGCCATCGGGCATGCTATCGGCGCATCCGCCCAGAAAAAGCACAGGCAGGACCGCCACGAGGCAATAAGCTGATCGCGAAAACATCGGTAAGATGTTGGCTCTTGTGGACTTTCCCCTGGCGATTACCATCGCCTCACGTCTATATTGCATAGCACAATGACCACTGTTGCGGAAGCCGCACGGCGGGTATTCCCCGCCCAAGCAGGCACGAGCATGGTGAGTTGGGGGTCAAACAAGGACATTTCGATGCAGGAGCGAAATACAGACGCCGGAGAAACCGCCGCGGACAGCTGCCAAACCACCCAATTGGACGAATTCGCCCGGAACATGGTGCGCCTGTTCGATCAGGGGACCAAGGTGTTCTCGACCCTGGCCGAACAAACCAGTTCCAATGGAAACGGCCCCTACAGCATGGCTGCGGAGGTCGGCGAAGCCGCCAAGACGCTTGGTCAGGTGGCCAGCGTCTGGGTCTCGGATCCCGGCAAGCTTGCGGCAGCGCAAGGTGAGCTGTTTCAGAGCTACGCGGATCTCTGGGGCCGCTCCTTTCGCCGCTTCTTTGGCGAGGATGTCGAACCCGTGGCCGAGCCTGAGCCCGGTGACAATCGCTTCAAGGATCCGGAGTGGTCCGACAGCCAGTATTTCGACTTTTGGAAACAGGCCTATCTGATTACGTCGCGTTGGGCCGAAGACGTCACCAAGAATACCGATGGCGTCGACGAGAAGACGCGCAAGAAGGCGCTATTTTATCTGGAGCAGATGCTAGCGGCACTTTCGCCTTCCAACTATCCCTTCACCAACCCGGAGGTCGTGCGGGCGACGCTTGAGACCAATGCGGAGAACCTCGTGCAAGGCATGGAGCATTTCGCGCATGACCTTGAGCACTCGAAGGATCTCCTGCGCGTCAGCCAGACGGATCTGTCGGCGTTTGAGGTGGGCCGCGATCTAGCCATCACGCCCGGCAAGGTCATCTTCCAGAACGACCTGATCCAGCTCATCCAGTATTCTCCGACGACGGAGCAAGTCTATGAGCGGCCTCTGATTATCGCGCCGCCATGGATCAACAAGTTCTACATCCTCGATCTCAAGCCGGAGAAGTCGTTCGTCAAATACGCGGTCGACCAGGGCTTCACCGTCTTTATGATTTCCTGGGTCAACCCGGATGAAACGCTCGCGCAGAAGACCTTCGAAGACTACATGCACGAGGGCATTCTCGCGGCCGTCGAGGCGGTGAACCGGCAGCTCGGTCTGCACCACGTCAATATGCTCGGCTATTGCGTCGGCGGCACGCTACTCGCCTCCACCCTCGCTTATAACGCCGCAAAAGGGGATGACCGTATCGCGTCGTCGAGCTTCCTCACGGCGCAGGTCGATTTCAGCGAGGCGGGCGATCTGCTGATCTTCATCGACGATACGCAGCTCAAATCGCTGGAAGAGATGATGGCCGAGCAAGGCTATCTCGACGGTTCGCGCATGTCGGCCGTATTCAACATGCTCCGCCCGCGCGATTTGATCTGGCCTTACGTGGTCAACAACTATCTGCTCGGGAAGAAGCCGTTCCCGTTCGATCTGCTGTTCTGGAACGCGGACTCAACGCGTCTGCCAGCGGCCAACCATGCCTTCTATCTTCGCGAGTTCTATTACGAGAACCGTTTAAGCAAGGGTGAGATGGAACTCGGCGGCGTGAAGCTGGACGTGTCCAAGGTGAACATCCCGATCTACGAGCTGTTCACCCGCGAGGACCACATCGCACCGGCGCTTTCCGTCTTTCGCGGCAGCAAGCTGTTCAGCGGTCCCGTGCGCCACGTGATGGCGGGCTCCGGCCATATCGCAGGTGTGGTGAACCCACCGGCCAAGAAGAAATATCAGTATTGGAGCGGCGCACCGGCCGACACGCTCGAAGCCTGGATCGAACAGGCCACCGAGACCGCAGGCTCGTGGTGGCCGGACTGGGCCAATTGGCTTGCCGAGCGTTCCGGCGAGAAGGTGCCGGCCCGCGATCCAGCCGCAGGCCCGCTCAAGCCCATCGAGGATGCGCCGGGTTCCTTCGTGAAGAGCAGCACCAAAGCCTAAGGAAACAGCGGAAGCTGCTCGAGCGCCAGCGTCTCCTCGAGCCCATGCATCAGATTGAAGTTCTGAAGCGCCTGGCCGGCGGAGCCCTTGACCAGATTGTCGATGGCCGAGACCACGATGGCACGTCCGGGAATCCGGTCGGCGAACACGCCGATATTGCAGTAGTTCGAGCCCCGCACGTGTTGGGTCGCGGGGATGACCCCCTCCTCCATCACGCGCACGAAGGGGCTCGCGGCATGGGCTTCGATGAGCGCCGTCCTTAGATCGGCGGCCGCGGTCTTGCCGGCAAGCCGCACATAGGACGTGCACAACTCTCCGCGGGTCATGGGCGCCAGATGGGGCGTGAAATTGACCTTCAGATCGGTGCCTGACGCCAGGCCGAGCTCTTGCTCGATTTCCGGCACATGGCGGTGGCTGCCAATGCCATAAGGGGAAAGCCCCTCGCCCGCCTCGGAGAAGAGAATGTTCTGCTTGAGCGCACGGCCGGCGCCGGACACGCCCGACTTGGCATCGATGATGATGTCTTCGGCCGCGATGAGCTTGCCTTTGACGAGCGGCTGGAGCGCGAGCAGGACGGCGGTCGGGTAGCAGCCGGGACAGGCCACGAGGCGCGCGCTCTTGATGTCGTCGCGATAAAGCTCTGTGAGGCCGTAGACGGCCCCTTCTAGAAGCTCCGGGGCTTTATGGGCGCCGCCATACCATTCGGCATAGGTGTCGAGATCGCGCAGACGAAAGTCCGCGGACATGTCGATGACCTTGATGCGCGCAGGGAGCTTAGCGATTTCGGCATGGGCGGTCCCGTGCGGCAGTCCGCAAAAGGCGACGTCGACGCTGTCCCAGTCGGCCTCATCGGAGGTGACGAGCTGCGGCAGGTCCAGACTCGCAAGATGGGGGAACACTTGCGCGAGCGGCTGGCCGGCATGGCCCTTGGCGATCAGCGCGGTGATGTCGATGGATGGATGGCGTGCGGCAAGCCGGATGAGATCGGCGCCGGTGTAACCGGAAGCGCCGAGCACGGCGGCCCGGATGGATTTGCTGTTTGCCATGTGCGTCACATGCTTTCCGTCATTGCCGGGCTTGACCCGGCAATCCATTCCATTGGCGCTGCCCCAAAGGGAGGTGCAACGGCATGGATGCCCGCGTCAAGCGCGGGCATGACAAGAGCTGTTGGAAAAATGCCCTAGCGCTTGGAGAACTGGAAACTCTTCCGCGCCTTGGCCTTGCCGTACTTCTTGCGCTCGACGGTTCGGGCGTCGCGGGTCAGGAAGCCTGCCTTCTTCAGCACGCCGCGCAGCTCCGGCTCGTAGCGCGTGAGCGCCTTGGAGATGCCATGGCGCACGGCGCCGGCCTGGCCCGAAAGCCCGCCGCCGGACACGGTGCAGATCACGTCGAACTGGCCCTCGCGGGCAGCCGTGACGAGAGGCTGCTTCAGGATCATCTGGAGCACTGGGCGCGCAAAATAAGCCGAGTGGTCCTTGCCATTGACGATGATCTTGCCGGGGCCCTGCTTCACCCAAACGCGGGCGACGGCATCCTTGCGCTTGCCGGTGGCATAGGCGCGGCCTTGGGGATCGATCTTTTTCTCGTAGACGCGCTCAGGCACAGGCGCTTCGCCCTCGCCTTTCAATTGAGCCAGATCTTCCAGCGTTGTCGTCTCGCTCATGGCTCCTAAGCGCTCCTTGCGTTCTTCGGGTTGAGGGCGGCGACATCGAGCGGCTCGGGGTTCTGCGCCGCGTGCGGATGCTCGGGCCCTGCATAGACTTTGAGGTTCTTCATCTGCTGACGGGCCAGCGGCCCCTTGGGCAGCATGCGCTCGACAGCCTTCTGCAGCACCCGCTCGGGGTGCTTGCCGTCGAGGATCTTCTCGGCGGTACGGCTCTTGATGCCGCCCGGATAGCCGGTGTGCCAGTAATACTGCTTGTCCGCGCGCTTATTGCCCGAGAAGACCACATTGCCTGCATTGACGACGATGATGTTGTCGCCGTCGTCCATATGCGGCGTGAAGCCGGGCTTGTGCTTGCCGCGCAGCCGCGTCGCGATCAGCGCCGCAAGCCGGCCGACCACAAGGCCGCTGGCATCGATAAGGACCCAGGACTTCTCGATGTCCTTAGGCGTGGCGGAAAAGGTTTTCATGGCTCGCATCACTTCGGTCTTGTAAAGATCGGCGCTTCTAACGGCTCGGTTTGGTGAGGTCAAGCGAATTGCTGTTCTTACTCTAAATCAGTGACTTAGTTATGTGGTACTATCCTACCCGACCGAAGCCGACTGAATTCCCGTGCGTTTTGCGGAGTTTCCTGTAAGCGGTTGGCGGAAGCGAAGAAAGCCCACGGATCGAGCAAAAATGGACGGACACGACAGCCTGCTTGGTGAGGACCGCGACGCCGTGAGGCTCCTTACCCTCAATCGGCCGAACGCGCGCAATTGCCTATCCATGGACCTGATGACCGCACTGCACGGTGCGGTTCGCGAGGCCGGCGAGACCCAATCCGTGCGCGCCGTGGTGCTGACCGGCGCCGGGCCCGCCTTCTCCTCGGGTCATGACCTCAAAGAGCTCACGGCGCACCGCAACGATCCGGACAAGGGCCGCGCGTTCTATGAGAAGACCATGCGCATCTGCGCCGACATGATGCTCGCCATCGTGCGCTCGCCGAAGCCGGTCATCGCCGCGGTGAACGGCATCGCCACGGCGGCCGGCTGCCAGCTGGTGGCGAGCTGCGATTTGGCGGTGGCGGCGGTGGATGCGCGTCTCGCGACGCCCGGCGTCAATATCGGGCTGTTCTGTTCGACGCCAATGGTCGCGCTCAGCCGCAACGTGTCGCGCAAAGGCGCGATGGAGATGCTGCTGCTCGGAGAGATGGTGAGCGCGCAAGACGCGCACGCCATGGGCCTCGTCAATCGCGTGGTCGAGGCCGATCGCGTCGTCAACGAGGCCATGGAGTTCGGGCGGAAGATCGCCGCGAAGCCAACCCGCACGCTGAAGATCGGCAAGGACGCCTTCTACAAGCAGCTCGAAATGCCGCTCGAGGAGGCCTATCGCTATACGGCGGACGTCATGGTCGAGAACATGCTCGACTCGGAAGCCGAAGAAGGCATCGGCGCCTTTCTCGACAAGCGCGAGCCCAACTGGCCGCTCTGACGTGCAGCGAAGCGCCCTTCTCCACCCGCAAGCCATGGATCACGACAGCTACACGGACGCCTATATCCGCGACATTCTCGTGCGCCACCGCGTGATCGCCACGGTCGGCGCAAGCCCGAAGGAACAGCGGCCGAGCTTTTTCGTGATGAAGTATCTGCTGACCAAAGGCTTTGAGGTAATCCCCGTCAATCCGGGGCACGCAGGCAAGACCATCCTCGGCCAGAGCGTGTTCGGCTCGTTGGGCGATATCGACCGGCCCGTCGAGATCGTCGACGTTTTTCGTAACTCGGAGGCCGTGCTGCCGATCGCCAAAGAGGCTATTCGCATCGGCGCCAAGGTGGTGTGGATGCAGCTCGGCGTGCGCAACGACGCGGCGGCAAGTCTTGCGGAAGATGCCGGCCTCAAAGTGGTGATGAACCGTTGCCCGAAAATCGAATATGGACGGCTCTCGGGCGAGATCGGCTGGGCCGGGGTCAACTCGCGGGTGCTGTCCAGCAGGCGAGCGGTGCTCGGTTCAAAAGGCGGTCAGCAGAGAGCCTTGCGCGAAGACTAGCGGCGTCATTCCCGTGCCGCGTGCTCTGCTATAGTCTCCACCGCGACTTTTAGAGGCTCAGGGAGGTTATCGATGTCCGAAGAGCGTACGCCCGGTTTCAACACGCTTGCCATCCACGCCGGCGCCCAGCCGGATCCTTCCACAGGGGCGCGGGTCACGCCGATTTACCAGACAACCTCCTTCGTCTTCGACGACGCGGATCATGCGGCGGCGCTGTTCAATCTCGAGATCTTCGGCAACATCTATAGCCGCATCATGAACCCCACACAGGCGGTTCTCGAAGAGCGCATGGCCGCGCTTGAAGGCGGCACGGCAGCGCTTGCCGTGGCCTCAGGCCATGCGGCGCAGGCGATCGTGTTCCATACGCTGCTCGAGCCGGGGGATGAATTCATCGCCGCGCGGCAGCTCTATGGCGGCTCGATCAACCAATTCGGCGAGGCGTTCAAGAAATTCGACTGGCACGTGAAGTGGGCCGACACCACGGACGCGGAGTCGTTCCGGGCTCAGGTCACGCCGAAGACGCGCGCAATCTTCGTAGAGTCGATCGCCAATCCCGGCGGCATCGTCACCGATCTCGAAGCGATCTCAGCCGTGGCCAAGGAAGCCGGCGTGCCGCTGATCGTCGACAACACGCTGGCTACGCCCTACCTCACGAAGCCTAAAGAGTATGGCGCCGACATCATCGTGCATTCGCTGACGAAGTTCCTCGGCGGCCACGGTAACTCGATCGGCGGCGTGATCGTGGATTGCGGCACGTTCGATTGGATGGGCAGCGGACGCTATCCCTCGCTCACCGCCCCTACCCCGAGCTATCACGGCATCACGTTGGCCGAGACGTTCGGCGATTTCGCCTTCGCAATTGCTTGCCGCGTGCTCGCCTTGCGCGATTTGGGACCGGCAATCGCGCCGATGAATGCGTTCCTTATTCTCACGGGGATCGAAACGCTTCCCCTTCGCATGCAGCGCCATTGCGAGAACGCGCTGCAAGTCGCCGAGTGGCTGTCCGGTCATGACAAGGTGGCTTGGGTGAACTATGCGGGAATCCCCACAAATGCGTTTCACCGGCTCGCCAAGCACTATTGCGCGAACGGCGCCGGCGCGGTGTTCACCTTCGGGCTGAAAGGCGGCTATGACGCCGGCATTGCGCTTGTCAGTAAAGTTGAGCTGTTCAGCCATCTCGCCAATATCGGCGATACGTGCAGCCTCATCATCCATCCGGCCTCGACGACCCACCGGCAGCTGTCCGATGAGCATCGTGAGCGTGCGGGCGCCGGCGCCGACGTGGTGCGGCTGTCGATCGGGCTGGAGAATGTCGATGACATCATCGCCGACCTCGATCAGGCGCTTGCGGCTGTCTGAACCTCCGCGGGCCGACCCTCGTGCGTGGTGCGCCATAGATGATAGAGCGCCACGGCGAAGACGAGGATGGCGCCTGCCTGATGGGCCAGGCCGAGTTGGATCGGCACAGCCAGGAGCAGCGTCCACACGCCGAGCGTAGCTTGCAGCAGTGCGAGCACGGCCAGGGTCAGCGCGCTCCCCACATATTGTTGGCCGGCGTCTTTCAGAGCCAGCCACACCGCTTGCAGGATCGTTGCGACGACGACGGCATAGCCCAGCATACGGTGGTCGAACTGCACGGTGAGCGGGTTCTCGAACAGGTTGAGATACCAAGGCGAGGCTTGGCCGAGCCCGTTCGGGATAAAGGCCCCGTTCATGAGCGGCCAGGTGTTGAAGCCGAGCCCGCCGTCGATGCCCGCCACCAGCGCGCCGGCCAGGAGTTGCACGAAGACGAGGAGAAGCACCAAGGCCGCGATGACGGCAGGCGCGCCGAAGCGGTGCCGCCTGTCCGCGCCAAGTCCAAGCATCAGCCATACTGTGTAGCCGAAGATCAGTACGGCCACGCCGAAATGCGCGGTGAGCCGGTACTGGCTGACATCCACCCGGTCGACGAGACCGCTTTTGACCATGTACCAGCCAAGCGCGCCCTGGAGGCCACCGAGGACAAACAGACCGAGGAGGCGCGGCATCAACGTGCGCGGGATGTAGCCCGCGATCCAGAAGCCGATGAAGGGCAGAAGGAAGACGACGCCGATAAAGCGGCCGAGAAAGCGATGCGCCCATTCCCACCAATAGATGGTTTTGAACCCATCGAGGCTCATGCCTTGGTTGACTTGCGAGTATTCGGGGATTGTCTTGTAGGCGTCGAACGCCTCTTGCCAATGAGCGTCCGATAAAGGCGGGATGGCGCCGATAATCGGCTGCCACTCCGTGATAGACAGACCGGAATCGGTGAGCCGCGTGGCCCCGCCAACCAGGATCATGGCGAAGATGAGAAACGCAACGATACCGAGCCAAATGCGCAGAGCCCGCACGTGCCGGGCCGGCATGGCAGGGTCTTGGGCCGGTTTCTCGAGGCTTTGGGCAACGGCCGAGGTCATGGTAGCGGTGATAGCGGGCGCGGGCCCGCAACTCAATCGCCGACCCCCTGCCCCGATGCCGCAGCGGCGGGCGGCATGAGCGTCCGCACCCGCAAGCTGGTGGGCACGGTGGTGCTGCTTGTGTTCCTCGTTCTCTATGCGTGGCTGGCGGCGGCGATCGGCTCGGGCCGCATCACGGAAGCCCATGGCCACGTGCAACTCGCCTATTTCCTGGTGGCGGGGCTGCTCTGGGTGATTCCAGCGGGCCTTCTCATCCGCTGGATGCAACGGCCGGACTGATCCAAATCAATGACTCCGGTCAGGCCGCATCGACCTACGCTGCAGCGAAAGGAACACCGGCTCGCCGAAATGGGACGGCTCGAATATGGCTGGGCCGAGACGCGCGAAGAGAAGCTGGCCGTGCTCGAGGCCTTCTTCGAGCAGAAGGCGAAGCAGTTCGCCGCAATGGGCATTACGAATGTCTTCGATGCCGACACCAGCGCGTTGTATCGCGCGCTTGCGCTTCTCGACGGCGACAATCCAAGCCGATTGCGGTTGGCCTATGTGAAGCTCGATGGCGCCATCCTCGCGACCTTCAGCGGATTCATCTGTCACGACCGTTTGAGTGTGGCGCTGTCCTCTCTCGCGGAGGGCCATACACAGCGGCAATCGCCAGGGGCGCTTCTCTTGCGGCATCAGATCCGGGAGGCCTCCGACGCGAGGCTTACCTATTACGATCTCGGTGTGGGCCAGGCGCGCCACAAGGATGACTGGTGCAACACTGTCTATGAGCTGTTCGACAGCATCATTGCCTTCAAACCTCACGGGCTTCTGTCGTCGCTTCCGCTCGCGGGTGCCGCTCGCCTCAAACGGTCGTCAAGTCGAATCCCTATCTTTGGAGCCTTGCGCAAGCCGTGCGGAAACGCCTGTTCAGCCGCGACGGATAGCAGAGCTGCTCAGACGGCGGCGATGCGGCCGAACAATCCGCTGCGGCGCTGCTTGCCGCTTCCCTCGTAGACGATGACCGGACATCCCAGAACCTGGAAGGTCGACAAGGCCTCGTCCTGGCTGTCGACGCTGGCACGTGACGGCAGCACGGCGACCATCACCGGGAACTCAAATTTCAAAGCGGGCATCAGGGCTTCGATGGCGTCGCGGTCGGCATGAAGGACGACGCAGCCATAGGCTTGGGTCAACGCTTCGAACACCCGCATGAAGCAATCTGGCTCGGGCTCTGTCCCGCGCGTAGTCGGATTGCCGGCGGGGATGACCTGCATGGACGACTCGTCGTCGACCCGGATAACATCGGAGAAGCTGGCGTGCCCCGCGGCGAGATCGGCGAATCCCGGCACGCGCGGCATACCGAGCGGACCAGAGACGGCGGAGGCGCCTTTTGCCAGATCGACGAGCACGACCTGCTCGTTTTGATCGACGAGCGCACGAGCGAGATTGATCGCCACATGCGTTGCGTCTGCCTTGGGTGAGGTTCCGGTCACCAGGAGCGCCCGCGGCACGCCACCCGTGGCGGCGGCGAGGACTTTATCCAGGACCGCGTCGAGAGACTTGAGAACGGGGACGCTTGCGCCTTTGCCGGCTTTGGAAATCTTCGATGCGAAAGTTTTGGACTTGGAGATCTTGCCGCCCGCCTCGTCCAGTTCGGAGGTCGCAATCCGTTGGGTTAGGTAGTGGCGAAGATCGTTGGGGCTCAGCGAGGCCATCTCGACACCTTTCATTGGTGGCTTAAACGCCACATCGGACGCGTTCGGCTCGGTGCTGAGGCGGCGAAAGCGGTCCAAGAAGCCGACCTTTTGGCGGGGCGCCTTCTCTGGCGGGCGTGATGTCGGCTCGCTCGGACCGCCGGAAAACTCCTTTAGTAGCCGGTTCAGCAGTCCTGCGGCGGCCGCCGTCTGCACCAGTTCGAGCTCTGGTTCTGGTTCCGCCGCGGTGTCTTCCGCGGCCGGGTCCGGCTGAAGCTGTTTGGCGGCCGTCGCCGCCGACCAGGTCGATATCTCGGTTTCAGGGGCGGTCTGTGGTCGGCGCGGTGTTTTGACCTGAAGCCAGCTCGGCCGCTTGGCCGGCTTTTCGGCTTGCCAGGATGGTGGCGTGCTCGGTGGTTCCTCTTGCGTCGACGCCGGTGCGGTTGCGACTTGTGGCTCTGAAGGCGTGGGCAGTTGTGGCGCCTGCCTGGGCTCCGGCTTGGGCTCAGGCTTAGCCTGCGCGGTCTTGGCAGGCACAGGCTCCGGAATCACGACGGGCAGTTTCCGCGCGGGCGGGACGACCGCTACGGCAGGCTCCGGCGGTACAGGGGCGGGAGATGGCGGCGGCGACGCTGGGCGCAGCTTCGATGACGGAATGGAAGACCCGCACTGCTGGGCGGCGGGTTCGTATCTTGGCGGCTGGGTCGGCTGGCGGCGCTGGCGTTGTCGCACGCGTGGCTCTTGCGCGCGTGATACCGGCGCCCGCGTTTCACCGCCAATCAGTTCTTTCGCGAGAGTCGAGGCGAATGCGAGGAGCGCGGTCGCGGCCATGACCAGGGCGGTGAGCGGCCCTTTCTTGGGGAAGGACGGCAGCACGGAGGCATGCGCTCTGGAGACGATGGCGGCTTGGGCGGGAACGGCGCCCATGTCGTGGCGCGCGCTCGCGTCGCGGTAGCGGGCCATGTAGGATTCCAGGAGATCGCGGTTGGCCTTGGCTTCGCGTTCCAGCGCGCGGAGCTTGATCTCCGAGTTGCCAAGGCCGGCCGACTGCGACTTGGCCGTATTGAGGCTGGTGCGCAACGAGGCTTCCCGCGCCGCGGCCATTTGGGCCTCGTTCTCCAGGCTCTGAATCACCTTCTTCGCCTCGTCGCGGATCTGGGCGCGCACATCGGCCAGCTCCGACTTGAGCTGCTGGATGCGCGGATGGGACGACAGCAGCGTCGCCGACAGCTCGGCCAGCCGCCGCTGCACCTCGTCCCGCTGCTCGATCAGATTGATGATTAGCTGCGACTTAAGCACTTCGGGCGTGGCGTTGATGTCGCCGTTGTCAGCGAGCATCTGCTGGATCAGCTTGGCTCGGGCGCGCGCTTCCGATTCTTGCGCGGACGCCAGGATCAGCTGGCTGTTGAGTTCGGAGAGCTGCTGGGCGTTGAGCGTGACGTTGTTGGAGCCGGCATAAAGGCCTTCCGAGGCCTTGAACTTCTCCACCGCCTCTTCGGACGAGGCCGTGGCCTTGCGCAAGGCCTTGATCTGCTCATCGAGCCAAGCGGTGGCGTCCTTGGTCTGATCGATCTTGGCGGTGCGCTGCCAGCCGATATAGACGTCCGCCAGCTGGTTGGCGATCTTCGCGGCAAGCTCAGGATCGCCGGAGGTGTATTCCACCGCGATCACGGAGGACTTCGACAGCTGGAACACGTCCAGATGATCGGCCAGCGCATTCGCCGCCCGCTCCTCCTTGGACTCAGGAGTGCCGAGCCCAAGCCCCACCCGCGACAGCAGGCGTCCGAGCAGGGTCTGGCCAGCATCGCGAGCGAACACCGGATTGTCGATGAGATCGAGATCGCGTACCACTTGCAGAATGAGATCCCGGGAGGTGAGCACCTGCACCTGGCTCTGCACCGCCTGCTCATCCAGCGTCGAGCGCATCGCCTCGCGCCCTTGCTCCGAGGTCGGCCGGGTGAAGGCCGATTCCTCGTTCTGCACCAGAATGCGCGCTTCGGAGGTATAGAGCGGCCGCATCATCGACAGCCCGATAAAGGTGACCAGCCCCGCCCCGATCGCCAGGCCGAGTATCCACCCCTTGGCCCACCATAGCGCGGCGCCCAGCGTGGCCAGGTCGATATCGTCGGTGGGATGCATCTTGCGGGACTTGCTCACGGGCTAAAGACTCACTTGGCCTGAACTTGAAAGTACTCACCTGAACTGCGGGGGCCATTAAGGCCTGATTGTCGTAACCAAAGCCTTAAGTGCCGCGCCGCTTCGGCACGGACGCTCAGTATTCGTTAACCATGGCGGGCTTAGCTTCTGACCATGTCCGGGTCTCGAAGCGTCCTCATTCTCGTTCTCTTTGCAGTGTTCTTCGCCGCCGCGCTCGGCGGCTGCAAGGGAAGCGCCGTGCCAAGTTAACGACGCCCGACTTCGCGCTCTCCACGCCCGCGCCGCTGCCCGGCCCCGGCGAGGCTTATCCCGCCGGCGCAGGCTCCGCGCCCCCGGGTGTTCCCGTCGCCCCCAACGCCATCTATACGCTCGATTCCGGCGACCGCGTCCGCGTCATCGTCTTCGGCCAGGACAATCTCTCCAACGTCTATGTCGTCGATGGCTCGGGCGCCGTGGCGCTGCCCCTGATCGGACCGGTCCGCGCCCGCGGTCTTACCACCTTCGAGCTGTCGAACGAGATCGCCAGCAAGCTCCACCGCAAATAAGTCAAGGACCCCAAGGTCACCGTCGAAGTGGCCACCTACCGGCCCTTCTTTATCTTGGGCGAAGTCAACAAGCCCGGCCAATACCCTACATCAACGCCATGACCGTCGAGGCCGCCGTGGCCATCTCCGAAGGTTATACCGAGCGCGCCAAAAACCGCTTCGTCCGCCTTACCAGGCAATTCGGCGGCGTCATGTCCACCGTCATGGTCCCCGCCGATTATCCCGTCCAACCCGGAGACACTATTTACGTCCTCGAACGCTTCTTCTAAAGCTCATAGGGAACCTTCCCGCTTACCGCATCCGGGTCTCGTGAGCTCCAACTTCCGCATCCTCCATTGTCTACGCGCACCGGTCGGAGGGCTGTTCCGTCACGTGCACGATCTTGCCCTCGGGCAGGCCGAGTTCGGGGCCGAGGTCGGGGTCGTGTGCGATTCCCGCACCGGCGGCAGCGAGATCGACGTCGCCTTGAGTCGGCTAAAGGACAATTGCGCGCTCGGGGTCACGCGGATTCCCATGACGCGCAATCCGGGTCTCAACGACTGGCACGTTTACCGCAAGATCGCCAAGCTCGGCCGAAAGCTCGATCTTGACGTGCTGCACGGCCATGGCGCCAACGGCGGCGCCTATGCCCGGCTCGCCGGGCGGAGTCTGCGGAAGCGCAAAGGCACCAAGATGGTCTACACGCCCCACGGCGGTGTGTTGCACTACGGGCCGTCCACCTTGCAGGGGCGGCTGTTTCTCGGCATGGAGCGAAAGCTGGCGCCGCTCACCGACGGCATGACCTTCGAGAGCATGTATGCGGGCAACACCTATGTCGAGCTGGTCGGACCGCCGCCCTGCCCGGCGCGGGTTATCTACAACGGTCTTCACCGCCACGAGTTCTACGAGTCGCTGCTTGCCGACGATGCGGCCGACTTCGTGTTCGTCGGCGAACTGCGCAAGCTCAAAGGCGTCGATGTGTTCCTCGAGGCGCTGGCCGCGCATCAGTCGATCTTCCCCGGCCGCGCGATTATCGTGGGCTCGGGGCCGGACGAGAAACACTTCAAGCGCATGGCCCGCAGGCTCGGGCTGACCTCTCGCGTGATCTTTTCGGGCCCCCAGCCGGCGCGCACGGCCTTTGTACGCGCGCGCTGCGTGGTGGTGCCAAGCCTCGCCGAGTCTTTCCCCTACATCGTGCTCGAAGCAGCGGCGGCGCAGATGCCGATGATCGCCACCAATGTCGGCGGCGTCCCCGAGATCATGGGGGACGTGCCCATGCCGTTGATCCCGCCTGGTGACGTGGATGCTCTGGCAAGCCAGCTGCGTGCCTTCCTCGCCGATCCGAAGCCCTTCCTCCGACGCGCCGCCGAGCTTCAGAGACAGGTCGCGCAGCATTTCACCGTGGAGGCGATGACCCGAGACGTGGTCGATTTCTACATTTCGGAACTCGGAGCCGGTATTCACAAGCTGCCGGAATTGACCTCCGAAACGACCTCTTAACCATAGGTCGAGCCGGACCCGACCGCGTGTCGCCCCCCGTGGCCGGATATCCGAAGCTTGGCGATATCAATCAGCTTGTCGAGTTTGCGCGATCGCGACGACGCAGGCTGGCACGCTCGGCGCCCCGGTGACCCATGTCACCATCACGCTTTACTTGGCCATTTCCTCCGTGGTCATCGCCGCCTTTGTCGCGCACAACCCGGGCCCGCATGTGCGGCTCATCATGTCGGCCTACATGGTCGCCGCCCTGGTCGCCGCAATCGCCGCACTCATCGGCTGTTTCGACATTATCCCTGGGCTCTACGACATCTTCACCGAATTCGGCCGGGCGCGGGGGACGTTCAAGGACCCGAACGTGCTCGGGGCTTTCCTCGTCCCCGCCCTGCTCTACGCCTTCAACGTCGTGCTCACGGCGCGTTTCGCGCGCGCCAGCCTGTGGTCCATCGCCATCCCGCTCCTTCTGTTTGGTACGCTACTCAGCGTGTCGCGCAGTGCCTGGCTCAATCTTGTGATCTCGCTGCTTATCTACAGCGGCTTCATCTTCCTCACCGCGGCCACCAACCGTGAGCGCATCAAACTGATCATCTCGATGGTGCTTGCCGGCGTGTGCGCCGTCGGTATCCTGGCGGCGGCCCAGAGCATTCCGGAAGTGGCGGAGATCATAGGAGAGCGCGCCACCTTCGAGCAGTCTTACGATGTTGGCCCGAAGGCCGGTTCGGGGGCCAGGAGAAGGCGGCGAATCTCGTCGCCACGCATCCGTTTGGGATCGGCGCGCTCGAGTTCGGTCGCGTCTACCACCATGAGGACGTGCATCAGGTCTATCTCAACATGTACCTGAACACCGGCTGGATCGGGGGAACGCTCTATCTATTCCTGGTGCTGACCACGCTGGTCTTGGGCCTGAAGCTCGTGCTGGGCGATCGCGGTGGCGACGGGGTGATTGCGGTCCCGGTCGCGGCCTCTTTCGGGATGGCGCTGGAAGGTGCTGTGATCGATACGGATCACTGGCGGTACTTCTATCTCATCATGGCGATGGTGTGGGGATGGCCTTGGCACGCCGCGCCTGGGAGCGCGCACGATCATAGTGCGAAGTGGTCGGAGCGGGGAGATTTGAACTCCCGACCCCCGGTCCCCCAGACCGGTGCGCTAACCGGGCTGCGCCACGCTCCGACATCTCGCTGATCAGGGCACCTGCATATACTCGTTCGAGCCTAGGAAACAAGCCAAAGCGCAAGGCTGGGCTCGGTTAGTCCTTGGCGTCGGCCGTGCTGAGGATCTTGTGGCAGGTCTCGATTTCCTCAAGCAGCGCGCCCAGCGTCTCCTCGTCCAGCTCTCGGGCTCCGCGGGCCAGGAGTCCGCCACCCAGGGAGGCTTCGGCGGCCACGTCGGGAATGTCGGGAATGTCGGGCCCGGCGAGCTCCTCGCCATCGGCATCCTCGGCAAGACGCCGGTAGTCCATGACATAGCGCGGGCCGTTCTCGCGCAGGATCTTCTGCACGCCGCGAATGGTGTAGCCGTCGTTGTAGAGCAGAAAGCGAATTCCGCGCAGGAGCGCGACGTCCTCGGGGCGATAGTAGCGGCGCCCGCCGCCGCGCTTCATCGGCTTGAGCTGGGCGAATTTCGCCTCCCAAAAACGTAGAACGTGCTTGGGAACTTCGAGCTCGTCAGCGACCTCACTGATGGTGCGAAACGCCTCGGGGGCCTTCTCCAACGCTCGTCCTCCTAGCGTCAAAGTCCCCACGGCTACTCGGCCGCTTTCGTGTTCCGAGAGAGCGCCTCGTTGATGCGCTGTTTCATGATGTTGCTTGCGCGGAACACCAGCACCCGCCGCGGTGTGATCGGAACTTCCTGCCCGGTTTTCGGATTGCGGCCGATGCGCTCACCCTTGTCCCGAATGCCGAAGGATCCGAACGACGACAACTTTACCGGGTCTCCTCGCTCGAGACTCGCCACGATCTCGCGGAGCACAAGCTCCACGATCTCGGCAAACTCGTTTCGAGGCAGACCGACTTTCTGGAACACGGCCTCTGCGAGGTCGGCCCGAGTTAGCGTCTTCCCGCTCATCGTACTACGGCTCCCCCAAAGTCGCGGGACGAAGCAAGATGCTAGCCGAGCGGGTGCTCAGGGGTCAATCTTCAGTGCAATCAAATTCCTGATTTAACGTCATTTTCCGGTGAAGTGTGACATTCCCGGTACGTCACCAACGAATAAGCAACGCCCCCCAGGTAAATCCCCCACCCATCGCTTCCAGGAGCACCAGATCCCCTTTCTTGATCCGCCCGTCAGAACAGGCTGTCATAAGAGCAAGGGGAATAGAGGCGGCCGATGTATTGGCGTGTTTATCGACAGTGATGACCACGCGCTCGGGATCGAGACCGAGCTTCCTCGCCGCTCCATCTAAGATACGCTTGTTGGCTTGGTGCGGCACAAACCAATCGATATCGGAGCTTTGGTAGCCGGACTTAGCCAAGGTCTCCCCGATGACTTCGCTGATCTTTGTCACGGCGTGACGAAAGACTTCCGGGCCATCCATGCGGAGATGGCCGACGGTCCCGGTTGAAGATGGGCCGCCATCGACGTAGAGCTTGTCCCGGTAGCGGCCGTCCGACCGTAGACAGGTCGCCAGAACGCCCCTGTCGGTCGTGGTGCCGTTGAGTTTCTGCGCTTCCACCACCACGGCGCCGGCGCCGTCACCGAACAGCACGCAGGTCGAACGGTCCTCCCAATCCAGGATGCGCGAAAACGCCTCCGCCCCGATCACCAGCGCGCGATTGAATTGACCGCTCTTCAGATAGTTATCCGCGGTGGATAAGGCGAAGACGAAGCCCGAGCAGACCGCCTGCATGTCGAAGGCGGCGCCATGGGTGATGCCGAGCTCCGCTTGAATGGCTGTGGCTGTCGCCGGGAATGTCTGGTCGGGGGTCGAGGTGGCGAGGATGATCAGATCGATATCCGCGGGCTCCAGCCCTGCGTCGGCCAGCGCCGCCCGGGCGGCCGCCGCGCCCATGGACGAGGTGAGCTCGCCGTCGGCAACGATATGGCGCTCGCGAATGCCCGTCCTGGCGGCAATCCAATCGTCGGAGGTGTCCAGAAACTTCGCCAGGTCGTCATTGGTGACGACGCGAGCCGGTAGATAGCCGCCCACGCCTCTAACGACTGACCGTACGGTGTCCACCACTTCAGGCACTCCCAAGCCTACGCCGCACCTTCAAGCTCAAGCTTGGTGTGGAAATGGGTCACGTCGTCCCCAAGCCGCTTCACGAGGCCGCTCGACGCCATCTCATAGGCAAGATCGATGGCGCTCGCGAAGCCCGTGGCATCGGTTCCACCATGGCTCTTGACGACAATACCGTTCAGCCCAAGGAAGATACCGCCGTTCATCTGGCGAGGGTCCATCTTCTCCTTGAGTGCACGGAAGGCGCCTTGAGCCAGGATGGCCCCGAGGCGGGCGAGGAGCGACCGTCCCATGGCGGCGCGCAAATACTCGCCGATTTGCTTAGCCGTTCCCTCGGCAGTCTTCAAGGCGATGTTCCCGGTGAAGCCGTCGGTGACCACCACGTCCACGGAACCATGGCCGATATCGTTGCCCTCGACGAAGCCGCGATAGTGGATGGGCAGCGGCGCCACCCGCAGCACCGCGGCGGCGTCCTTGATCTCCTCGACGCCCTTCACCTCCTCGACCCCGATGTTGAGGAGACCGACGGATGGCTTCTCGGTGCCGAACAGCGCACGGGCCATGGCGGCGCCCATGAGGGCAAACTCGATGATCTGACGGGAATCCGCCCCGACATTCGCCCCGACGTCGAGCACGATGCATTCGGCATCGACGGTGGGCCAGATGGCGGCGATGGCCGGGCGGTCGATGCCCTTGATGGTCTTCAGGCAGAATTTGGCCATGACCATCAGCGCGCCCGTATTGCCGGCGGACACCACGACATCGGCGTTCCCATCGCGGACGGCCTGGATGGCAAGCCACATGCTCGACTTCCAGCGGCCGCTGCGCAGGGCCTGGCTGGGCTTTGCGTCCATGGAGACGGCCACGTCGGTGTGGACGACCTCGCATCGTTCCGCGAGGCCCGGATGGACCTCGAGTTCATGCGTGATCTTGGCCTCGTCGCCCACCAGGATGAAGCGGATGTCCGGATGGCGGACGAGCGCAATCGCGGCGGCCGGAATGACCACGGTTGGACCGTGGTCCCCGCCCATGGCGTCAAGCGCTATGGTGACTGGAGAACCCATTCCTCACCGAGCAGGAAAATGTTGCGTTCGCCGCAGCGTTCGGCACTGCAGCAACCCCCGGAAACCGACCCCGAATAGACTTAAATGACGGCCAGTGACAACCTGTTTTGCCCTAAAAATGTGGACCTCAAGATTTCTTCAGCTGTTTGAGTGCCGCAAAGGGGCCACTTTCCGGGACTTCTGCCTCAGGTTCGGCTTGCGACCATTGGAAGCTTGCGCCGGCCTTTTTCGGGTACGGATCGAGTGCGGTCGCCAAGGTTTCGTAGACAATTGGTCCAAGATCGATGGTCCCGGCGGTGATCGGCTCAGGCCAGTCTTCCACCGCGGCTTGGTTTGGATCCTCGGCTTTTTTCGCAAGATCCTCGATCAGGGCCGCGGGCCAAAATTCGACGTCCAGTGGCACGTCGACGGGCCCGGGAATCGGCTCAAGGGACACGACGCAGGTCTGAACGGTGTCTGCCTTGAGGCGGCCTGAGAGATAGACCTTGCCGCCCGCGCCTAAGCGCAACCGGTAGTCGAAACGCAGATCTTCGAGCTCGACGAGCTCCAGCAACCACTTGATCGCCTCACGTTCGGCCTCCGTAAGCACGATCGTGTGCTCGACGTTCTCCTCGATCTCGGACACACGGATTTTTCGCGTCAGTGGAGGGCCTTCTTGCTCCTGGTTCATAGAATGGTTCCGCGATTTTCGCTTCGGATCTCCGGAAAACTCAAGATTCCGGCGTAAAGGTCTTGAATGGGTTCGGCTTCTAGGTGCCGAACCACCCCTAGTAGATAAGGCGCCAGGCGCTCGCTTGCAGCTTTTGCGGCGCCCTCCTGCCCAGGCAAGACAGAGGCGATGACGTTTGCGAGGGTCGCTTCACCCTTTGGCAGAGCCTCTTCGAATTCCTGAACCTGCGCGCCGCCGGCGGCGGCAAGCTTCCGCATCCGTTTGGGGATGGCCATATCGGAGACTCCAAGCTCCCTCAGCACGGTCTCCATGTCCGCGGTGAAGCGGTCAGTCAATGCTTGGGCCAAGCGGCTTGCCTCCGCGCCCGGCTCTTGTTTCAGGCGATGGAGCACGGCGAAGAGATGCAGCGACAGCGCCACGAACCGGCCCTCAAGCGTGTCCGGCACCCCAAATCCCTGATAGAAAACGGGAAGCCGTGCCTGCGCCACAATCGCGCCATAGAGTTCATCTGCATGGGGCGCCGTGCTGCGCCAGGGCAGCAAGGCGGCGAGAGGCTTCAAGGACAGGGCCATTTCGTTTAGCTTCATGACAAATTTCGGCCTGCTTGGCGAGCGGGTCTGACCGAGGGGACGCCCGAATCTTGCGAAAGACGAAGCTGGCATCTGCCTGGGCTCCCCTGCCCGTGCTTGCGGCGCTTCTTTTGGGCGCGGCACCAATGGCGGGCTGTGGTGCGCAGATCGATCGGCATGGCCACGTCTTCATCGATGTGGACCTCGATCAGATTCAGCCCGGCATGTCGAAAGAACAGGTCAAGACCGTCCTCGGCTCGCCCGACACGACGAGCACGATCGGCGGCGACGCCTACTACTACATCTCTACCACGACCAAGACCGTCGCCTTCCTCAAGCCTCGCGAGATCGACCGCCAGGTGGTCGCCGTGTATTTCGACGGGACCGAAAGCGTCCGGAAGGTCGCGCATTACGGCATGAAGGACGGTATCGTGGTCGACTACTACAAGGGCGAGACGCCGGCCCGCGGCAAGGATCTCACCCTCATCGAGCAGATCTTCGGCAACATCTCCAACCGCAAGATGTTCAAGGATCAGCAGCAAGGGGGCGGCAGAGGCGGCCCAAGCGGCATTCCGGGCATCTAGCGCGCAACGCTCTCGTCCGGGCAGATCACACTTCATTCGGTTCGATGCAAAAAGGGCCTCGCCCTATCCGGAGCGAGGTCCTTTCAGCTTCTGGCTGTCGTTGCTTCGCCTAGTGGTGGGCGAGGACCGCGAGCAGCAGCAGCGCCACGATGTTGGTGATCTTGATCATCGGGTTGACCGCAGGCCCGGCCGTATCCTTGTAAGGATCGCCGACCGTATCGCCGGTCACCGCTGCCTTATGGGCTTCCGAGCCCTTGCCGCCGTAATTGCCGTCCTCGATGTACTTTTTGGCGTTGTCCCAGGCGCCGCCGCCGGCCGTCATGGAGATGGCGACGAAGAGGCCCGTGACGATCACGCCGAGCAGCATGGCGCCCAGCGCCGAGAACGCGGCGCTCTTGCCGGCAATCCAGTTGATGACGAAGAAGAACACGACCGGCGACAGCACAGGCAGCAGCGATGGGACGATCATCTCCTTGATCGCCGCCTTGGTGAGCAGGTCGACCGCACGCCCATAGTCCGGACGTTCGGTGCCCTTCATGATGCCGGGCTTCTCCTTGAACTGACGGCGCACCTCCTCGACGATGGCCGAGGCCGCACGCCCGACCGCCGTCATGGCGATGCCACTGAACAGGTATGGCAGCAGGCCGCCGAGGAAGAGACCCACGACGACATAAGGATTGGACAGGCTGAAGGTGGCATCGACGCCGCCGAAATACGGGAACCTATCGGCATTGGCGGCGAAGTATTTGAGGTCCTCGGTATAGGCCGCGAACAGCACCAGGGCGCCAAGGCCGGCCGAGCCGATGGCGTAACCCTTGGTCACCGCCTTGGTCGTGTTGCCGACGGCATCGAGCGCATCGGTGGTCTTGCGGGTATCCTCGGGCAACCCAGCCATCTCGGCAATGCCGCCGGCATTGTCGGTGACCGGGCCGAAGGCATCGAGGGCCACGATCATACCGGCGAGCGCCAGCATGGTGGTGACCGCGATGGCGATGCCGAACAAGCCGGCCAGGGTGTAGGCGACGATGATCGCGCCGACAATGATCAACGCGGGGATCGCCGTGGATTCCAGCGAGATCGCGAGGCCCTGAATAACGTTGGTGCCGTGGCCGGTGACGGAGGCCTTGGCGATGGACTGCACCGGACGATA
Organism: uncultured Alphaproteobacteria bacterium; assembly: GCA_963825655.1. Lineage (GTDB taxonomy): Bacteria > Pseudomonadota > Alphaproteobacteria > Rhizobiales > Methyloligellaceae > Methyloceanibacter. Next base: position 365,268 of record CAWGTS010000003.1, on the reverse strand, counting down.
GTTCGTGCCGGTGTAGTATTCGGTGATGACCACGATCAGTGCGGTCACGACAAGGCCGACCGCACCGCAGAAGTAAAGCGACTGACCGGTAAAGCTCACGTCGCCGACCTTCATTGCCGTGTCCATGCCCACGAGCCACGCAGTGAGCGGCCAGAGCGCGATGAGAGACAGCACGCCGGTGGCGATCACGCCCTTGTAGAGGGCGCCCATGATCGACTGGCTCGAGCCGAGGCGGACGAAATAAGTGCCGATGATCGAGGTGATGACGCACACCGCGCCAATCGCCATCGGATAGATCATCATCTCCATGACGCGGTCGCCGCCGGCGAAATAGATCGAGGCAAGGACCATGGTGGCCACCACGGTCACCACATAGGTCTCGAACAGATCCGCCGCCATACCGGCGCAGTCACCGACATTGTCGCCGACATTGTCGGCGATGGTGGCCGGGTTGCGCGGATCGTCCTCGGGGATGCCGGCCTCGACCTTGCCGACGAGATCGCCGCCCACGTCCGCACCTTTGGTGAAGATGCCGCCGCCAAGACGGGCGAAGATGGAGATCAGCGAAGCACCGAAGCCAAGGGCCACGAGCGCGTCGATAACTTGCCGCGATGCGGGGGAGTAACCCATCCCTTGTGTGAGAACGAGGAAATAGATCGCAACGCCGAGAAGCGCGAGTCCGGCCACAAGCAGTCCGGTAATGGCGCCGGCGCGGAAGGCGATGCTCAAGCCACCGGCCAAGCTCTTGGTGGCGGCTTGCGCGGTTCTGACATTGGCGCGCACGGAGACATTCATGCCGACGAAGCCGGCGGCGCCCGACAGGATGGCGCCCACAGCGAAGCCGATCGCCTGCGGGAGGCCGAGTAGGAAGTAAAGGGCGATGAAAATCAGCACGCCAACAATGGCAACGGCTTGATACTGACGGTTGAGATAAGCTTGCGCGCCCTCTTGGATCGCCGCGGCGATCTCTTGCATGCGGGCCGTGCCTGGATCCGCGGCGAGAACGGCCCTGGTTGTCCAGACGCCGTACGCGATGGAAAGCGCACCGCAAGCGATAATCAGATAGAGAACCCAGGTCATGATAGTCCCCGTTTATTGGGTTGATTTGGAAACGAGCGATGCGCGGCTGCGACGATGACACGGTTACCCGTGTCGGCACTGCGTTGCCCCCGAAGCGAACTTAAGCCGGGCGGAAAATGCCAAAGTTGTGAGGCGTTAGCAACAGACTGCCGCATCAAGCGGCATTTTGATCAAAAGGATTTTCCGCGCCCTCAGAAGTGGCTGAATCCCTTGTGTTTTAGCTCAAGGGGGTGCCCCTTGCCGTCCAGCACGGTCAGCCCCTCCTCCGCCGGCAAGACCGTCCCGAGACGGGTGAAGGCGGCGCCATTGGCCTCTGCCTCCGATTCGAAGCCGGGCGCGGACTTCTCCGATACCGCGACCACGACCCCGTAATCGTCGCCGGCGGTCATGAGCGTGGGGAGCAGTCCGGGCTCGTGCGAGAGGACTTTCTGGGCCGGGCCGGAGAACGGCACATGCGCGGCTTCGATCCGCGCACCGACATGTGACACTTCACAGAGCTTCTCCGTGTCGCCCACGAGCCCATCGGAGACGTCGATCGCGGCTTGGGCAAAATTGCGGACGAGAATTGCAAGCGCCCCGCTCGCTGCTGGGCGGCGATAGCGATCGACGAGGACGGCGACGTTCTCGTCCGTCAGTCCCCATGTCTTGGCAAGCTCCGGTTCGCGCAAGAGCCGCAGACCGAGATAGGCATCGCCGATGGTGCCACTCACATAGAGCCGGTCGCCGGGTTTTGCGCCAAGGCGCAAGACGGCGTGCTGATGCGAGACCAGGCCAAGAGCCGTTATGGTGATGGTCCGAGGTCCGGGTGACGCCGTGGTGTCGCCGCCGATCAGGCTAATGCCGGTTTGCGCTTGGACGTCGCGAAGCCCGGCAGCAAAGCCTTCGAGCCATTCCGTGGAGGTGTCGGTCGGAAGCGCGAGCGACAATGTATAGGTATAACCCCGGGCGCCCTTCGCGGTCAGGTCCGAGAGGTTCACCGCCAGGGCTTTATGCCCCACGGACTCTGCCGGATCGTCTTTCAGAAAGTGCACGCCCTCGACCAGCGTGTCGCAGGTGACGACGAGTTCGTGACCTTCGGTGACCATTAGCACGGCGGCATCATCGCGTAGGCCCAGCGCGCCCGTCTCCCTGGCGAGCGGTGCGAAGATCCGCGCGATGATGTCGAACTCGCCTTCTTCAGGCATGTTTTCCCTCTACTTTGCGTCTGCGCCGCGCGGGGCAAAATCTTGTGGCCGTGCCTTGCGAGCAAGACGGTCGAGAATGCCGTTCACGACCTTGGGCTCGTCCTCGCCAAAGAAGGCATGGGCGATGTCGACATATTCGGTGATGACCACACGGGCTGGAACGTCGCTGCGCATGAAAAGTTCAAAGGCGCCGGAGCGCAGAATCGCGCGCAGGATGGAATCGACGCGGGTGAGTTGCCAGCCTTCGGCCAGTTGCTGGTCGATCTGGGGGTCGAGCTGGCGCTGCTCGCTGACCACCCCTTCGACGAGATCGCGAAAGAAGACGGCCTCGGCGTCGCAATACTGATCCCCTTCGACCTCCTGGCCGAGGCGGTGCGCTTCGAACTCGGCAACGACCTCGTTCAGGTCGATGCCCGTCATGTCCATCTGATAGAGGGCCTGGACGGCCGCAAGGCGCGCGGCGCTGCGCGTGGCGGCTCGGTTTGGTGTTGCGGAGCGTTCGGCCATGCGGGCTAGCGCCGGCTCGCGGAGGAGAAATGCTGCTCGAGGCGCATCAGGGTGAGACAGGCGCGTGCCGCATCACCGCCTTTGTTGCGTCCATCCACGGATGCGCGCTCCCAGGCCTGTTCGCGGCTCTCACAGGTGATGATCCCCGACCCGATCGGCACGCCATGCTCGATGGCAAGCTGATTGAGCCCGGCGGCAGATTCTCGCGCCACGATCTCGTAATGGCTCGTCTTGCCGCGGATGACGCAACCGAGCGCAATGCAGGCCCGGTGGCGCCCGGCGCGGCCGACAAAGCCGTTGGCGAGCGCCAGGCTGAGTGCCAACGGGATCTCGAGCGCGCCAGGCACAGCGATCCGCTCATATTCGATTTGGTTGCCGCGCAGCTCATCAATGGCGCCGCGGGCGAGCTCGTCGGCGATGTCCTCGTAGAAGCGGGCTTCGACGATGAGAACCGAATTCGTCCCTTTGCGGGTCATGGCGTCTGCTCCAGCCCGCGCTGTCCGGCGACCTTCAGGCCATAGCCTTCGAGGCCGACGATCTTGCGCGCCGGCGAGTTCGACAGGAGCACCATCTCCCGTACACCGAGATCGAGCAGGATCTGCGCGCCGATGCCGTACTCCATCAGCCGCGGCAAGTCTTTGCCGTTGGCCGCTTGGTTGAAGCGCGCGGAGATGGCGTCTGGCCGGGACTCCCGGATCAACACGATCACGCCGCGGCCTTCCTTACCAATGATGTCCATGGCCTTGTGCAGCGGCGTCTCATGGTCGCCGCCAGAGGCCAAGAGATCGTCGAGGGTGTTCATGGCATGCACGCGCACCAGCACCGGGCCGCCGGAGGACACGTCGCCTTTGACCAAAGCGACATGCTCGGCCGGATCGACCGTCGTGGCATAGACCTTGGCCTGGAACTCTCCGCCAAAGGGACTGTCCAGCGTAGTCTCCGCCACGACGTTGACCAGGTGGTCGTAGCGCAGGCGATAGGCGATGAGATCGGCGATGGTGGCGATCTTGAGCCCATGGGTTTGGGCGAAGGTCACGAGATCGGGCAGCCGCGCCATGGTGCCGTCGTCGTTCATGATCTCGCAGATGACGCCAGCCGGATAGAGACCGGCGAGGCGGGCGAGATCGACGGCCGCTTCGGTATGCCCGGCGCGGACAAGAACGCCACCCTCCTTGGCGAGCAGCGGGAAGACGTGGCCGGGCGTCACGACATCGCGATGATCCTTGGTCGGATCGATGGCCACGGAGATGGTGTGCGACCGGTCATGGGCGGAGATGCCGGTCGAGACCCCTTCCCGCGCCTCGATTGACACGGTGAACGCGGTCGAGTGGCGTGAGCGGTTGGAGCGCGACATCAATTCGAGACGGAGTTGCTTTGCTCGGTCCGGCGTCAGCGCGAGGCAGATGAGGCCCCGGCCGTGCTTGGCCATGAAGTTGATGGCGTCAGGCGTGGCCATCTGTGCGGGGATGACGAGATCGCCCTCGTTCTCGCGCTCCTCGGCATCGACGAGGATAAACATCTTGCCGTTGCGGGCGTCCTCGACCACCTCCTCGATCGGCGAGAGGAATTGCCGGTGCGAGGTTCTACTCGATGTCTTACTCAAAGCGGTCACGGCCTCGGGCCTTCATACTGCGCCAGGCGCGCGGCGTAGCGCGCGAGCAGGTCGACTTCAAGGTTTACCAGATCGCCGGGCTGACGGTCTCCCCAGGTGGTATGGGTCAAAGTGTAAGGAATGATGTTCACGCCGAAGCGTTGGCCGTCGACCTCGTTAACGGTGAGCGAAACGCCGTTCAGCGCGATAGAGCCTTTCGGTGCAATGAAACCGGCCAGTCCGGCCGGGGCCTCGATCAGGACCCTGACGCTGTCGCCGTCGGGATAGCGTGAGACCACTTTCGCGCGGCCATCCACATGTCCTGTGACGATATGCCCGCCGAGTTCTTCACCGAGGCTGAGCGCGCGTTCGAGATTGATTTTCTGCCCGACCTGCCAGTCGCCGAGTGTCGTATGGCCAAGCGTTTCGTTGGAGACTCCAACGGAGAAGACGCTCCCTTTGCCCTTGGCCTTGTCGATCTCGATCAAGGTCAGGCAGCACCCGTCGCAGGCGACCGAGGCGCCCTCCTCCAGGCTCTTGGGCTTGTACGGCGCGCGGATCACAAAGCGCGAGTCTTGCTGCGCCATAAGCGTTCCTATGCCGCTGATAATGCCAGTGAACATGTTCGTATCCGGCGCCACCACGTCATTCGGTCGGGTCCGAAGGATCGTGCGGCTGTGAGAGTGAAATGGCCGCTTGCCGTGAGACGATCAAGCCCGTCGCCGGCAAACGGCGTGAGACCGTCGGTGCCGGCGGGCTCAGGCCCCTGATAGATCACCGCGTCGTCAACAAAGTCGCCATCGAGGAAGGCGCGCGCCACGGATGGTCCGCCCTCCACCAACACGCGGGTGATGCCACGATGGGCCAGCGTTTCCAACGCATCTTGGATGTCGATCAGGCCGTGGTCGTCCATCGGTACGGGAACGATTTCGGCGCCATGGGCATGCAGCGGATCGGCGTTCGCGTGAGAGCCCCCCGCGGCGCAAACAAGCCAAACGGGCACCATGGTGTCGTCGAAGAGCTTGGCGTCCAGCGGCGTACGCAAGCGCCCGTCGAGAACCACGCGCACGGGCGAGCGGCAGGACATGCCGGGCAGACGGCAGGTGAGCGTCGGATTGTCGGCGGCGATGGTGCCGCGGCCAACTAGGATCGCATCGTTCCTTGCGCGTAAGAGGTGTCCATGGGCGCGGGCGTCTTCACCAGTGATCCAGACCGGCGCGCCGTGGCCTTCGGGCATGAGCCCGTCGGCGCCGACGGCAACCTTCAGCGTGACAGCGGGGCGGCCGTAGGTGACGCGCATCAGATGACCGAGGGTGACGGCAGCAGCCTCGTTTGAGAGCACGCCTTCGTTGACCGCGATGCCGGCGGCTTTCAAGCGCTCGATGCCGCGTCCTTCGGTTCTGGGATCGGGATCGCGCAAGCCGATGACGACGCGTTCGGGCCTTGCCGCGACAATCACATCACTGCAGGCGAGCCCGCGGCCGCTGTCGTGAGCGCAGGGCTCCAAGGTCACATAGATGGTGCTGCCTTCCGACTTGGCGCCGGCCTGCTCCAAGGCGATAGCCTCGGCATGCGGCCGCCCGCCCGGCGCCGTCCAGCCGCGCCCGGCAATCTCCCCGGACGGCATGACCACAAGGGCCCCGACCGACGGATTCGGCCAGGCCTGCCCCAACCCGCGCCGCGCAAGCACGACGGCTTGCGCCATGTGCTCCTCGTCAGTCATGGGCATGGAATCGGGTCCGGCTTAATCTTCGGCAGCGGTGGCTGGGTCGGCATCGGCATCGTCGTCCTCGCCTTCGGTCCCGGCAAGCTCGCCGAGCAGCGCCTCGAAATCCTTGGCCTCGCGGAAGTTCTTATAGACCGAGGCAAAGCGCACATAGGCCACGTCGTCGAGGCCTTTCAGCGCTTCCATCACCAGATGGCCGATGGTCTCGGAGCGAATGTCGCTCTCGCCCATATTCTCGAGGCGGCGCACGATGCCGCTGACCATGCGCTCGATCCGCTCCGGATCCACGGGCCGCTTGCGCAGCGCGATCTGCACGGAGCGCATCAGCTTATCGCGGTCGAAGGGAATCCGGCGGCTGCTGCGCTTGATCACCGTCAGCTCGCGCAGCTGCACCCGTTCGAATGTGGTGAAGCGGCCACCGCAATCCGCACAGATACGGCGGCGCCTGATCGTGGTGTTATCCTCGCTCGGGCGAGAATCCTTCACCTGCGTGTTGCCGCTGCCGCAATAGGGGCACCGCATGCGCCACCGCCCTCCCCTTGTTCACCGTCAGGCTCGAGGCTTACTCGTAGATCGGATGACGCTCGCAGAGTTCGATGGCGCGCTGCTTCACATTCTCCTCGACGCTCGCATTGCCCTCGTCGCCATTGGCGGCGAGACCGTCGAGCACTTCGAGGATCATATCGCCGATCGACTGAAACTCGGCGACGCCGAAGCCGCGCGTGGTGCCCGCCGGCGAGCCAAGACGGATGCCCGAGGTGATCATCGGCTTCTCCGGATCGAAGGGCACGCCATTCTTGTTGCAAGTGATGTGGGCGCGGCCGAGCGCGATCTCCGCGACCTTGCCGGTCAGCTTCTTCGGCCGGAGATCCACCAGGATCAGATGCGTATCGGTGCCGCCGGAGACGAGCGCAAGCCCGCCCTTGACCAGGGTCTCGCCGAGCGCCTTGGCGTTGTCGATGACGCTCTGGGCGTAAAGCTTGAAGGACGGCTGGAGCGCCTCGCCGAAGGCCACCGCCTTGCCGGCGATGACATGCATCAGCGGACCGCCTTGCAGGCCGGGGAATACGGCGGAGTTGATCTTCTTGCCGAGGTCTTCGTCATTGGAAACGACCATGCCCGAGCGGGGACCGCGCAGCGTCTTGTGCGTGGTCGTGGTGCAGACATGGGCATGCGGCAGCGGGCTCGGATGGAGGCCCGCAGCAACGAGGCCGGCGAAGTGAGCCATGTCGACCAGCAGATAGGCGCCAACGGAATCGGCAATCTCGCGGAAGCGCTTAAAGTCGATTTGGCGCGGATAGGCGGAACCACCGGCAATGATGAGGGCCGGCTTGTGCTCCTTTGCGAGCCGCTCGACTTCGTCGTAGTCGATGAGGTTCGTATCCTTGGTCACGCCATATTGGACGGCGTTGAACCATTTGCCGGACATGTTCGGCGGCGCGCCGTGGGTCAAGTGGCCGCCGGCTGCCAGGCTCATGCCGAGCACGGTGTCGCCCGGCTTGAGGAGCGCCAGAAACACGGCCTGATTGGCCTGCGAGCCCGAGTGGACCTGAACGTTGGCGAATTTGCAGTTGAACAGCCGCTTGGCGCGATCGATGGCGATTTGCTCGACGACGTCCACATACTGGCAGCCGCCGTAATAGCGACGCCCCGGATAGCCTTCAGCGTATTTGTTGGTGAGGAGCGTTCCGACCGCGTCAAGCACGGCGCGCGAGACGATATTCTCCGAAGCGATCAGCTCGATTTCGTTCTGCTGACGCTCGTGCTCGTTCTCGATGGCATCCCAAACTTCGGGATCGGTGTCTTCCAAGTGCTTGGTGAAAAAGTCGGTCTCACGCGCCTCCGCGCGCCGAATATCACTGGCCGTCATGGCTTACTGCTCCTCGAGCTCAATATGATCCCGCCTGGCCCAGAGGCCGGATGCCCTCGGGTTATTCTCCCGCGCGGCGCCTCCAGGCACGTTTGGCTGGCCTTACCATATGTCGCGCGGGCGCGCCAGTAACGCCCAAGCGATAGATCGAATTGACCAGCCTAACCCGCGCGCGGTGAAAAACCAACGGTCCTACAGACTCTTAGAGAGAATGCGTGTGCGGAATTTTGCGTCAACTCGCGGCCACGAGCTTCAGGATGCCGCTCGTGACGATATAGAGGCCGACGGAGATGACGATGGCGGCAAAGGTGCCGGCGAGCGCCCGCTTGTGGGTCGCAAGCTGCGCGTTGACCCGCGTGCCGAGCAGCGTACCCAGAACTCCGCCGACGATGACCAAGGCCGCGAGCCGCCAATCCACGAGGCCTGAGAAGGCGTAACTCGTGGCGGTTGCGAGACCGAAGGCGGTCACCGCGAAGAGCGAAGTGCCGATGGCGTTCTGCAGGGCCATGCCGGTGGCGAGCACTAGGCCAGGCACGATGAGGAACCCGCCGCCAATGCCGAAGAACCCTGACAGGAGCCCGACCCCTGCCCCGAACAGAAGCAGACGCGGCAAGAGACGCCCTGCGCTTTCCGGCGTGAGGCGCACGTCGTGGCCGGCCCGCTTTGGCTTTACAGTGAGCATATAGATGCCGACGCCGATCATCACCACACCGAACAGCGCAAGCAGCTCCGCGCCGCCGAGTTGCTTGCCGAGGCTCGCGCCGGCGAAGGCCCCGGCAACGCCCGCCGCGGTGAAGACCAGCGCACACGGCCATTTCACCGTGCCGAGGCGTGCGTGGGTTGCCAGCCCTGCGCCGGCGTTGAAGGCGACCGCGACCGCCGCCGAGCCGATGGCCACATGTGCCGAAGGCACCCCCACGACATAGACGAGCAGCGGTACGGCGAGCACCGATCCGCCGCCGCCGATGAGGCCCAAAGTGATGCCGACAAGAGCGCCGGAGCCCAAGAGCAGCACCACGGGCAGGACGCCGAGCGGCATAGCAACTAGTGGCATGGCTGCGAGCGGCATGGACCTCAGGCCCCGACCGCGGGGCGGTTCCAGGGCATGACTTCGAGAAGTTTCGCCATGCCGCACCAGCCGGAGACCCCGCCGAACACCAGCCCCACGCCGACGAGCCCCGCCAGCCCGTAGAAGGCGGGCGCGGCGAAGGCGCCCAGCAGCACGAAAGCGAGGATTAGGCTGCCGGCCCCAATCATGACTTGGCGGAAGATCTCGATGGGCTGGCTCTTGTCGGTGACCACCGGCAACCCCGCCTGCTTCCAGGCATCGATGCCGCCGGAGAGGATATAGGCCTCGCATGGCGCGGCCTCCTTCAAGCGGGCCGCGTTGTTGGCGGTCCGCATGCCGGAGCGGCAATGGAAGATGATCGGGGCATTGACGCCCGCGTAATTGGTCATTTGTGCGAGCGGCCCATGATGCGAACCGGGAATGTGCTCGCGGGCGCGCTCGTCGGCGCCGCGAATGTCGATCAGGGTCGCGCCTTGCTCAATGAGGCGCTTGGCGTCGGTCGGGTCTATGGTGGGAAGGCTCATGGGGCGCTCCGTGTGCTGTATGTGTTTCTGGATTAGGTGTCGCTGCAGTAGAGCTTCTGAAGGAAGCCAAGCAGAAGCTCGGTGCGCGGCTCGGCGATCCGGTACCAGAGCGTCTGGCCCTCGCGGCGGAACTCGACGAGCCCCTCCTCGCGCATCTTGGCGAGATGCTGGGACGTGGCGGATTGGGAGAGTCCCGCCGCCTCGGCCAACGCACCCACGCTGGCCTCGCCCCACTCCACCAGCTTGCACAGCACCATGAGCCGGCGCTCGTTGGCGAGCGTCCGCAGGATGCCCGCCACCATGGTGGCGTTGGCCTCGAACGTGGCGAGATCGGCTGGGGCGTGCGGCATGGATCGAAGGCTCCTCTCTATTAGCTCTTGCTAATTTAGGGCCCACTAATATATTAGTCAACAGAGATCGACAATTTCCTTCAAGAAAGGAGCCTTCCGAAAATGTCCGACACCCCCACCATCCGAGCTTTCTTCGACGAGCCGACCAATACGGTGAGCTATCTCGTGGCCGATCCGGCGACGAAGCGCGCGGCGATCGTCGACCCGGTGCTCGACTACAATCACGCCAGCGGCAAGGCCTCGACCAGATCGGCCGACACCATCCTCGATGCCGCCGACCAGGCCGGCCTGACGATCGACTGGGTCTTAGAGACCCACGCCCATGCCGACCATTTGTCGGGTGCACCCTACATCAAGCTCAAGACCGGTGCCAAAGTCGGCATCGGCGAGCATATCCGTGACGTGCAGAAGATCTTTCGGCCGGTGTTCAATGCCACCGACATGAGCGGTGACGGCAGCGAGTTCGATCGCCTGTTTGCCGATGGCGAGCGTTTTTCGCTCGGCTCGCTCGAGGTCGAGGTCATGCATGTCCCCGGACACACGCCTGCGGACATCGCCTACAAGATCGGTGACGCGGTGTTTGTCGGCGACACGCTGTTCATGCCGGATTACGGCACGGCCCGCGCCGACTTTCCGGGTGGCGATGCACGGACCCTCTATCGGTCGATCAGGCGGCTCCTGACTTTGCCGTCCGAGACGCGGCTCTTCATGTGCCACGACTACAAGGCGCCGGGCCGGGACCAGTATGCCTGGGAGACCACGGTGGGCGAGGAGCGTGAGCACAACGCCCACGTCAAGGACGACGTCAGCGAGGATGCGTTCGTCGCCATGCGCGAGGCGCGTGACGCCACGCTTGCCGCGCCCCAGCTGCTGATGCCGTCGATCCAGGTCAATATGCGCGCCGGACATCTGCCGCCGCCCGACCCGAATGGGATTCAGTATCTCAAAATCCCGGTGAAGCTCTCGGCCTAAGGGCTCGTCCGGAAGCGGGTGTGCGTCGGCTCCCCCGACGTGCACCTACGCAAGAAGGCCATCCAGAAGCCTGGATGGCCTTCTTGAAATCTGCGCTGTCTTCAAATCCGCGCTGTCTTGCGTGGGCCTAGTAGGCCGAGGCGTAGGCGCCCGCCGTGTCGTGATTGTAGATATCGGGACGGAAATGCACCTGCCCGTTCGGCGTTGCCCAAGCGCTGATATAGGCGAGATGGACGGGGATCTTCGGCGTGGGCACGTTTACCTGCTGCCCGTTGTGCTTCATGGAATCGATGCGGGCGAGGTTCCAGTCCGGATTGCCGCGCAAAATCCACGCGACGAGGTGATCGACATTGTGCACGCGCACGCAACCCGAGCTCTCGAAGCGCACCGCCTTGCCGAACAGGCTCTTCAGCGGTGTGTCGTGCAAATAGACCGCGTCCTTATTGGGGAAGTCGATCTTCACGAAGCCGAGGGAGTTCTCATCCCAGGGACGCTGGCGGAAATTATAGGTGTAGACGGCCTCGCCGAACCAATCGATCTGCCGCGGATCGAGCGGATTGCCTTGGCTGTCGAAGGCCTCCATGCGGTAGGCCGCGAGCATGTCCTGGCCCTGCTGCGCGAATTGGCGGCCCTTGGGGACGAGATCTTTGTGGATGATGCTGCGGGGCACATACCAATACGGATTGAACTTCACCTGGTTGATCTTGCTGGACAGCTCTGGCGTCGGCCGTTCGATCTTGCCGACCACGGCGGCATGGCGCTGCGCCACGCGTCCGCCTTCGACGGCTTCCACCTGCGCCGCTGGGATGTTGACCAGCACGTACCGATTGCCGGTTCTCGGCGCGATCTTCCGTAGGCGCTTCAAGCTGCCCTGAAGCTGGGCCAAACGTACGTTGGCCGGCACATTGAGCGCTTCCACCGTCGCCTTGGAGTCGACGACACCCGTGGGCGGCAGACCGTGGCGCGCTTGAAAGCGTTTCACCGCCGCCACGACCGCGGCGTCGTACTGCTCGGGCACGCTCATGCCGACAAGGTCGCCGCTAATCTCGAGGCGGCGATGCAGGGTGACGATCTCAGGACCGCTCGAGCCCGGCTTCATGGCCACGGCGGGAACCCTGGGCCAACCGCCTTGCGCGACGATGCCCTTGTATTTCTGGATGGCGGCCTGGGTCGCTGCGATGTTCTGCTTGGCCAGCGTGGGCGTGCCCAACGCCGGATTGACGATCATCGCGACCTCGGGATCTCCCTGAGGCAATTCCGATTTGTGCGAGTTGTGGCTTTCGGTTCGGAGAGAATTACCGCCGCGGAACAGGCCGCCAAAGAGTCCGCCGCCGCCGGAATTGCCGCCGGACTGGGGCGCCTCGCGGGCCTGATTGTTGTCCCTACCGTTGAATAGGCCGAAAGGACCGGCGCCCGAGGGCTGGACCGTCGCAATTAGGATTGTTGCCGCGAGACCCGCCGCCGCGATCCCCGCGCCGCATCTGATGACGTCCGTTGTCTTGGGCATGCGCCGCTCCCGTCCTTGCGGCCTCTGGGTCCGAGCTTAACTATAAGCGCTTTGGACCGGCCGCTCTACTGGTTTCGAGCCTGATGAACTTCAGCTTGGTTTCACAAATTCTTTAACCAAGACTGAGTTGCGTGGGCGCTTCTGGCCGGCTGGCGGCAAAGAAAGCCGCTAGTTACCTTGGAATGCTTCCCTCATCTAAGGCCCCTGCCGTCATGGATACATGATGCGGCGACTCTCAATCTTTAATATTCCTGAGAATTAGGGCGAATTTGCGCTGCGACGTTGACCGCAAGGGAAACGCCCCGGCGGATCTCCGTCCACCGAGGCGCAAAATTGCAGTTCGCGAAGCGCTTCTTAGAGCTGATACCGGATCTGGTCCGTCCAAAAGCGCTCGAGCCGGATCAGGGCCTTGTTGAGCACTTCCAGGTCGTCCTGGCCGATGCCGCCGACCTGCTCCAAAGAGCGCAGCTGGCGCTGGAACAGACCGTTGACCACCTTGGAGACCTCCTGGCCCTTGTCGGTCAGGCTCACCCGCACGGAGCGGCGGTCGGTGGTCGAACGCTGGTGATGGATATAACCGGCATCGACCAGCTTCTTGAGATTGTACGAGACGTTCGAACCGAGATAGTAGCCGCGGCTCGTGAGCTCGCCGGCGGTCAGCTCGGCATCGCCGATATTGTACAGCAGCAGAGCCTGGACGCTGTTCACATCGGCGCGGCCGAGGCGCTCGAATTCGTCTTTGATGACATCAAGCAGCAATCGGTGAAGCCGCTCAACGAGCTTTAAGGAAACAAGATAACGCCCTTTGAGGTCTTCCGCCCCATCGGTGCTCACATGTGTCCCTATATTCAGGGCTACATTCATCGCCTACCCTCATTAGTTGTTGTTAAACCCCAACTTGATGAGGACTATAGGCTTGGCTGACCTAAAATGACCTTAAGCGAGACGCTTAAGATTGCATGAAATTCTAGTATTAATTCTTGTTGATGTTGGCGCTTTTCCGCCAAATCTTACGGGCCGGGCTCGAGCTCGTCGAGTTTGAGTTCGCCTTCGACCGGCGTTGAGAAGAGTTTCGCGATCTCCTGATCGTCGACCTCCTCAAGCGTTGCCGGGTCCCACTGAGGCACCCGCCCTTTGCCCGCGATCCGCGCATCGATCCCTTCGCGAAAATCGTGGCTTTGGACCAGGCGCGAGGCCAGCCGGAACTCCAGCTTGAGCGCCTCGGCAAGACTGAGCGACTTGCCGGCCTGCATTTGCGCCAGGGCGATCTTGAGGGATGTGGGTGATTTCTTGCGCAGCTCGGCCGCGGTCTCCTTTGCCCAATCGGCGTCTTCGCCCTCTTCGGCATCAAGACGGGCCAGGATCTCTTCCACGGAGCTTGCGGAGAACGCACGGTTGATCGTGGGGGTGTGATGCACGAGCTCGCCCTCGCCCGGGTCGCGGTGAAGCCCGTCGAGAAGCCTGTCGATCGGATGGTTGTCGGCCAAGGCGCTCTTGATCACGCCGAAATCGCTGGAGGGGATGGTGTGGCTGACGAGGCGTAGGCGATGGGCGTCCGCCGGACCGATGCTGGCGCCCGTGAGCGCCAAATAGGTGCCCATCCAGCCCATGAGCCTCGGGAGGAAATACGTGCCCCCAATATCCGGCAGAAAGCCGATGCCCACTTGCGGCATGGCGAAGCGATAGCCTTCGCCGGCAACGCAATGTGTGCCGAGCAGCGAGATGCCTATACCGCCGCCATAGGCGAGCCCGTTGATCAGCGGAACGTTCGGCCGGATAAATTTCTCCAGTACCCAGACATGGCTGTAGGCGCTGCGGTAGAATTCCCGGATGGCCTCGGTGGCGCCTTGCTGGTTCAGCGCGTTCAGGACTTTGAGATCGCCGCCGCTACAAAAAACAGTGGGGTGGGAGGATTGCATTACCACGCCATAGATCTGCGGCGCTGGCGCCCAGCGCTGATAGTTGGCGCTCAAAGCGTCGAACATTTCGCGCGTGAGCGCGTTTAGTCTATCGGGTCGATCAAGGGTGACGACCCCAGCGCGATCGATTTCTTCGAAGGTGATACCAAGTTCGGACAACGTGAATTCCCTACCAAAATTGTCCAATTCCCGCTTTAGAAGAAGCTCGGCGCAGCTACCATCCCGAAGCCCAAACCACAAGCTCCGGTGAAGACTCAAGTGAAATACGTGACCCGCGACTTGAGACCTTGGCTCGTTCTGGCCGCCCTCGTTGTTGCTACGCCGCTGGCGTATGGACAAGAGGCCACGCCGCCGCTGCCCGAGCGGAGTCCGGAAAAGGCTCCCGTTCCTTCCACCGACACCGCCGAACCTGTCCCCAAAGTGAAGCCGAATCTTCCCGGCGACAAGCCCACGGTCGCCTGGACCGACCCGAAGGTGACGGCCGCGCGAGAAGCCTGCGACGAGATGCTGGCCGACATAACAATCGAGTTCGAACAGTTGGATCCCATCAAGAAGGGGCTATGCGGTGCGCCCGCGCCGATCTTGGTGAAGTCGATCGGGTCGGATCCCGCGGTGGCGATTTCGCCTCCCGCCACCATGCGGTTCACGCTGGCAGTGGCGCTCGACACTTGGCTGAAAGAGACGGTGCAACCGGCCGCGTCGGTTCTCGGCTCGCAGGTGGTGAAGCTGCGCAACGCCTCCTCATACAAGTGCCGGAACCGCTATAGCGGCACCAACACGAAAATCAGCGAGCATGCGCTCGCCAATGCCCTCGACATCTCCGCGTTCGAGTTCGCTTCGGGGCAGCGGCTCAAAATCTTGGGGAATTGGCCGTACGGCGCGCCTACCAGCGTTGCCGCGCTTGCGCCTACGCTACCGCTCCCAAACCCAAAGCGTAATGCTGCCGCCCTCCTCGTCCGGGATTCCACTCTGGCCGGCGAAACGACGGGCGCCTTCATCGCTCCTGCCAAGGACCAGTCGGTGGGAAAGGCGATCGTGGCAATCACCAGAGTGAAAACCAATCCATTCGTCCGGCCAACGCCGCCTCCCGAAGCCCAAGCACCGCGCTCCCCGGCGCCTCGGACAGCTGCCAAGTCTGCCACCCCAAAACGTACGAGAAGCGCAGTCAATCAGGTTGGGTCAAACCCCTTCATCAGCCCGCTGCCCCCGCCGCGCACCGATCTTCATGAACCGGAACCCGAAAAGGATGCGAAGAAGACCGCGCCGGCGGACGAAGGAGCCGCCGAGCTTCCGGCCTCGCGCAAACTCGATCCTGAGGACGCAGGGTCCTTCATGCGGGCCGTCCATGACGATGCCTGCAAGACGTTCGAGACGGTGCTCGGGCCCGAAGCCAACGCCGCCCATAGAGATCATTTTCACTTCGACATGAAGAAGCGTCGGTACGTGAAGATTTGCGAGTAAGCCCGCATTTGTGCGGCAAACCATGTTTCATGCCGCTTCTGGCAGCAGGCGGCCCGGAGTGGTACCCTCTCCCGGTTCAGTAGAGTTTGAGGATTTCGCGGCGTGGCCTCACCGTCCAAAGATCAGACCGTTTCGTTGCGGACCGAGCGTGCCAAGCGCAAGGGCGCAACGCCTGCCGATGCGCTCAAGCCAGGCTACCCCGCGACACGGCTGCGGCGGAACCGGCGCGCCGACTGGTCGAGGCGTCTCGTGCGCGAAACCATTCTCACGCCCGATGATCTGATCTGGCCGCTGTTCGTCATCGACGGCGAGCGGGAACGCTCGGAAGTCGCGGCGATGCCGGGCGTGGCGCGGCTGTCGATCGACTTGGCCGTCAAAGCAGCCGAGGACGCGGCGGCCATTGGACTCGCCGCAATTGCGCTCTTTCCCAACACCGACCCCGCGCTTCGCGACGAGACGGCGAGCCAGGCTTTCAATCCAGGTAATCTTGTGTGCCGGGCCGTGCGCGCCATCAAGGCCGCGGTGCCGGAGATCGGCATCATCTGCGACGTGGCTCTCGACCCCTATACGAGCCACGGCCACGATGGGCTTCTCGACGAGGACGGCAGGGTCGACAACGACAGGACACTCGAGGCGCTTGTCACCCAGGCGCTGGTTCAGGCCGAGGCCGGCTGTGATATTTTGGCGCCGTCCGACATGATGGATGGCCGCATCGGCGCCATCCGGGCCGCGCTGGAAGCGAACGGCTTCATCGACACGCAGATTCTGAGCTACGCGGCGAAATACGCCTCCGCCTTCTATGGACCGTTCCGCGACGCGGTGGGTTCGGGCGCGCAGCTCCGCGGTGACAAGAAGACCTATCAGATGGATCCGGCCAACGGCGATGAAGCCTTGCGCGAAGTCGCGCTCGACATCGCCGAAGGGGCCGACATGGTGATGGTCAAACCGGGGATCGCCTATCTCGACATCGTGTGGCGGGTGAAGGAGGCCTTCAAGCTGCCGACCTTCGTCTACCAGACCTCCGGTGAGTACGCGATGCTGGCGGCGGCCGCGGAACGCGGCTGGCTCGACCGCGACCGCGTGATCCTGGAAAACCTGCTGGCCTTCAAGCGCGCCGGGGCCGACGCGATCTTCACCTATTTCGCGCCCGAGGTCGCCCGGCGCCTGAAAGACGGCGGCTAGTCGGTCACCTTCATGCTGGTGAAGAGGACGGTGGCGTCCTTGCTCTTGTCGAAATTGTCACCGGAAACGCCGAACCGCCAGCCGCTGCTTGGCGCCTGCCCCCTCAGTTCCCGCACCTTGGTGCCGTTGATGTAGAAGGCAAGCGTGTTGCCTTTGGCGTCGACGCGCAGCGTGTTCGAGGCGCCGGGGGATTTCTTGATCGCTGGGGAGTCGACATTGGCTGCGATGGTGCCGATCCAAGCGCCGTCTTGCTTGCGCGCGATCCAGAAGCGGCCATTGTTCAAAATGCCGAACTGGTAGTAGCTGCGGTTATCCTCGCCCCAGAACAGAAGCCCTGCGCCCAGCACCGGCTGATCGCCGCCTGACGGCCATACCGCCTCGGTGCAGATATCGGCATCCTCGAGGGTGAAGGTGACGTTGAGGTTGGACTGCATGTCGTCGACGGGCAGTTTGAAAATTAAGGAGCCGTCCTTCACCTCGACAGTGTCCTTATGCGACCAGCCGCCGGCGTCGTACTCGAACGTGTCTTCGAAGATGAGCTTGCTGCCGTCACAGGCTAACGCCTGATCGCCAAGGGCGAAGAGCAGGCTCACGATCGCAAGCCCTAACACCGTTGTCCGCATCCGGCTCCCCGTAAGCCTCATGGTGTTCAAAGAGAATCCTTAAACCGTCCACCGGAACTCGGCAACCTAAGCGCCCGTTCCGCCACTAGCTTGGCCCGTATCAACGGCGGCACTGTTGTTTGTGCGCGCTCTCGCCCCCATGTTCCGTATGCCCATTTGGCCCCCGATTCGGAGAAACCATGACCGATCAAGACTCTTCTTCCACCGGCGCGAGCGCCGATTTTGGCGCGCAGCCCCACGTCTTCAATCCGGTGACGCAGCCGCAGCTGTTCGATGCCGTCATCCGCAAACGCTGCGTCGCTTTCGTCATCGACGCGATCATCATCGGGATCCTCTGGGCCGTCGCCGTGATCGCGGTCACGATCCTCGGCGTCCTCACCCTCGGCCTCGCCTGGTTGCTCTTCGGGCTGATCTTTCCGGCGGTCGGCCTTGGCTACAACGCGCTCACCATCGGCGGCCCCAAGTCGGCAACGGTGGGTCAGCGCATGATGGGGCTCACCGTGCCCATGTGGTATGGCGGCAAGGTCACACCGCTGATCGCGGCCTTCCATGCGCTCCTGTTCTGGTTCTCCCTGGTGATCTTCTTCCCGATCCTGCTCTGGGCCTTTTTCGACCAGCGCAAGCGCTGCCTCCATGACATCCTCGCGGGCGTGCTCGTCATCAACCGGCAATAGGTTGGAGCCATTCAAAGTTGATTTCGCGGCATTGTGACAGCCTTGGCGGATTGCGCGCCCCGCCTCCGATCGCCTAAGCTTGGGCCTGGATGACCTTGGATTCGCTTCAGGTCGGTGGCTCGTGACCGAACATAAAAGCAATTTTCCGGAGTTCTACATCACCGCGCCGCAGCCCTGCCCTTATCTGCCGGGCCGGCTGGAGCGGAAGCTGTTCACGCATCTGACGCGGGACAAGCCGGGCTTCCTCATCGACAATCTATTGAAAGGCGGGTTCCGGCGGAGCCAGAACATCGCCTACATGCCTTATTGCGACGCCTGCTCGGCTTGCGTGCCGGTGCGCATCCTGGTGGACGAGTTCGAGCCCAAGCGTTCCTTGCGGCGCATTGCCCGGGACAATCTCGATCTGGTGGCCACGCGCATGCCGGCGGCCCCGAGCTCTGAGCAATATTCTCTGTTCCGCGACTATATCGAGGCGCGGCACGCCGATGGCGGCATGGCCGAGATGAGCGTGCTCGACTACTCGCTCATGGTCGAGGACAGCGTGGTGGAGACCTTCGTTACCGAGTACCGGCGGAAGCCCGACGAGCGTGGGGAGTCGCCGCTCATCGCCGTGTCGCTGTGCGACCGGCTCAGCGACGGCATCTCCATGGTCTACAGTTTCTACGATCCGGACGTGCCGGCGCGCAGCCTCGGGACTTACATGATCCTCGACCATGTCGCGTTCGCGCGCCGCCAAGGCTATCCGTTCGTCTATCTCGGCTACTGGATCGAGGGCTCGCGCAAGATGCGCTACAAGGACCGCTTCCAGCCCCAAGAGCGCCTCACCGCCAAAGGCTGGGTGCGCAGCTAGCTTCCGTTCCTCGTCATTGCCCGGCTTGACCGGGCAATCCAGTATCCATGGATGCTGGAGGGAGTCGCGAGCGTCCCGATTACTGGATCCCCGTCTTCGCGGGGATGACAGGCGTGATCAGAACCGGTCCCCGAACTTGCCGGACTTCGGAAAGCCGCGCGGCGGCAGGCGACCGGCTTGGGCGCGGGCCCCCCACCAATCGCGGAGTTCAGCGGAGGCAAGTGTGAAGGTCCGGCCGGCGGCGTCGACATAGGTCAGGCCTTCTTTCTTGGAGAAGGTCTTGGCGTCGGCCAGCCCGCCATCCTTATAGCGCTGGAGGCGCACGCCCTTGCCGCGCGGCATCTCGGGCAGCTCCTTCAGGGGGAACAGAAGCAGCTTCCGGTTGTTGCCGATCACCGCGACGCTGTCGCCCTCGACCGGCACGCAAACGGCCGCCTCGTCGTCGCCCTTCACGTTCAGGATCTGCTTGCCCTTGCGCGTCATGGCGACGACCTCGTCTTCGGCCACGATGAAGCCGTGACCGCTCTCGCTCGCGACCAACAGCTTGCGATCCGGCTCATAGACGAAGAGCTCGACGCTATCGCCGGCATCCTCGATGTCCACCATCAGGCGGAAGGGCTCGCCGTGTCCCCTGCCCCCCGGCAGCTTGTCGGCAACCAGCGAATAGAAACGGCCATTGGTGGCGAATAGCAGCAGCGTGTCCGTGGTCTGCGCGCGGATGAAGCGCTTCAGCCGGTCGCCTTCCTTGAAGGATAGGCTTGAGGCTTCGGTGCTGTGGCCCTTGATGGTGCGGATCCAGCCCTTCTCCGAGAGTACGACGGTGATCGGTTCCTTCTCGATCATCGCTTCGGCGAGCTCGATGGCGACGTCTTCCGGTGCGTCGGCGAAGCTCGAGCGGCGGCGACCGGCCTCGGTTTTCTGGCCGAACTGGTCCTTGAGCCCGTTGATCTCGTCGCCGATGCGCTTCCACTGCTTGTCCTTGGACCGCAGCAGCGCATTCAGCTCCTTGCGCTCCTTGGTGAGATCGTCGTGCTCGCGCCTTAGCTCCATCTCTTCGAGCTTGCGCAAGGATCGCAGGCGCATATTGAGAATGGCTTCGGCTTGGACGTCCGTGAGCTTGAACGCCCTGATGAGCGCCGGCTTCGGTTCGTCCTTTTCACGGATGATCTTGATGACCTTGTCGAGGTTCAAATAGACGATGAGGTAGCCGGCCAGCACTTCGAGCCGGTGATCGATCTTGGCGAGCCGAAACGTCGAGCGTCGGACCAAGACCTCCAGACGGTGGTCCAGCCACTCCTGCAGCACCTGACGCATGCCCAGCACGTTCGGGATCTTGCCGTGGCTCAGCACGTTCATGTTGAGCGGCACCCGCGTCTCGAGCTCGGTCAGCTTAAACATCTGCTCCATGAGCAATGCGGGATCGACCGTGCGGCTCTTGGGCTCCAATATGAGGCGCACGTCTTCGGCCGACTCGTCGCGGACATCGGCGAGCAGAGGCAGCTTCTTAGCTTGGAGCAGCTCGGCGATGCGGGCGACAAGGCGCGCCTTGGGCACCTGATAGGGAATCTCGGTGACGACAATCTGGTAGGTGCCGCGGCCGGTGTCTTCTTGCTCCCAGCGGGCGCGCAGGCGGAAAGACCCGCGGCCCGTCTTGTAGGCCTGCACGATGTTCTCGCGCGGCTCGACGATGATGCCGCCGGTGGGAAGGTCCGGTCCCGGCACGAAGGTCACCAATTTGTCGGCGGTCGCCTTGGGAAACTTGATGAGGTGCAGCGCCGCGTCGCACAGCTCGCCGACATTGTGGGGCGGGATGTTGGTCGCCATGCCGACAGCGATGCCCGACGCGCCATTCGCCAAGAGATTCGGGAAGTTCGCGGGCAAGACCGAGGGTTCTAGCTCGCGCCCGTCGTAATTGGGGCGGAAATCGACCGTGTCCTCGTCGATGCCTTCGAGCAGCCGGGCGGCGACTTCCGTGAGCCGCGCCTCGGTGTAACGGTCGGCGGCGGGGTTATCCCCATCGATATTGCCGAAATTGCCTTGGCCGTCGATGAGCGGATAACGGACGGCGAAGTCTTGAGCGAGACGCGCCAGCGCGTCGTAGATCGCCTGGTTTCCGTGGGGATGGAAGTTGCCCATGGTGTCGCCGACGATCTTGGCGCATTTGCGGAATTCGCCTTGGGGCCCAAGGCGCAATTGCTGCATGGCGTAGAGCAGCCGACGGTGGACGGGCTTCAGCCCGTCGCGCACATCCGGCAGCGCCCGATGCATGATGGTGGAGAGCGCGTAGGCGAGATAGCGCTCTTCCAGCGCGTCCCTCAGATTGACTGGTTCGATCGGGCCCGAATCACGGGGCATTGCGCGTTTTCCCATATCTCGCGCTTAGCGCATCGGGTGCGTCCGCTCAAGCGGCGCGCGGCTTCCGCGACAGCAAGTCGAGCAATCGCTCCCGTGCAGCGGGCAGTTTGAGGCCGTGGGGCTCCAGCACGTCGCGTTCGAGGAAGAAGCCGGTGAGCGCAAAACCGGCGACGATGTCCGCCTCGCGCAGCGGCGCTCTCTCATCCAAGAGAAAACCGGGCAGCGCCAGCAGCTTGTCGCCGTACGGTTCGCCCGCCTCCCGCGACACGGCGCGGCCCGAGCGCGGCGAGACATAGACCAGCTCATCAAGGGTTCCGGTCGCCGCGCAGGCCGTGAGGTCGAGGCCGAAGCCCAACTCGGCCAGAAGCTGGAACTCCCAGGAAACGAGCAGCGCGGGCCAGATGTCGGGTTCTCCAAAAGAGCGCAGCACGTGCAGCGTGTTGGCGTAGAGCCCCGGATGCGGGTCGCGCTCCGGCAGCAGCTTGACGAGTTCGCCAAGCGTGCCGATGGCCGCGAGTGCGCGCGGATCGTCCAACACGCGGGCGCCGTGGGCCTCCATCAGCTCCACGTTGAAACCGCCAAGATGTTCGGCGAGGCGCGCCCGCCAGGTGACCCGGACGAGATTGCCGGGCTGGAGCGTGGGCCGGATGCGTCTTGATCGGCCGCCGCGCACGAGCCCAAGATGCCGGCCATGCTCGAGCGTCAGGATCTCGGCGATGAGATTCGCTTCGCCCAGTGGCCTGCCGCCCAGGAAGATGCCTTCGTCGCTCCAGTCCATGGACCTAGCTTGCGCTATCCTTTTGGATAGTCCAGGCCCATTTCGCGGAAACGCTCGGGGTCCTCTCCCCAGCGCTCGCGCACCTTGACGAACAGGAACAGATGCACGGGCACGCCGGCGATCTCCGCGATCTCGCTGCGGGCGGCGGAGCCGATCTCCTTGATCATGGTGCCTTTGGCGCCGAGCACGATGCGGCGCTGGCTCTCGCGCTCCACATAGATGGTCTGCTCGATGCGGATGCTGCCGTCTCTCAGCTCCTTCCACTCGGTGGTCTCGACGGTGAGCGCATAAGGCAGCTCTTCATGGAGCCGCAGGAACAGCTTCTCGCGGGTGATCTCGGCGGCGGTCTGGCGCAGGCTCGCATCCGACAGCTGATCCTCGGGAAAGAGCCACGGGCCCGGGGCCACGGCCTCCGCGAAATATGTCTTCAGTTCACCGACGCCGTCGCCGGTGAGTGCCGAGACCATGAACACCTCGTCGAAGGCTTTCAGCGCCAGAAGTTCCGCGGTCAGTCTCAGCAGGTCCGGTTTTTTCACCAGATCGATCTTGCTGAGGATGGCGATGGTGGGCCGCTTGATGTCGGGCAGATGCTCGATGATCGGCGCCAGCTTGTTGTCGAGACCGCGCGCGGCATCGATGACCAGCGCCACGATGTCGGCATCGGCCGCGCGGTCCCAGGCGGTTTGAGCCATGGCGCGGTCGAGCTTGCGCTTGGGTTGAAAGATGCCGGGCGTATCCACGAGAATAACTTGCGCATCGCCGGCCAGGAACAGGCCGCGCACGGGACCGCGCGTGGTCTGCGCCTTGTGGGTGACAATCGAGACCTTGGCGCCCACCAGCCCGTTGGTGAGGGTGGATTTGCCGCTATTGGGCGCGCCGATCAGGGCGACGAAACCGCAGCGCGTCTCTTGGTTGGCTGTCTCAGTCATCGGCAGCCGGACGCCACACGCCTTCGCGCATGAGCATGGCGAGAGCAGCCGCCTGCTCGGCTTCCCGCTTATTCGCCCCCTCGCCTCGTTGTGCCTCGACGCCTTCCACCTGCACCTCCGCCGTAAAGCGCGGCGCATGGTCGGGGCCCTCGCGGGCAATTTCCACGTAGCGCGGCAGCGGCAACTGCTGGCCTTGCGCCCATTCCTGCAGCACGGACTTGGCGTCGGGCGCGGCCTGATCGAGCTCGCCGAGATAAGGCTCCCAATTGCGCCAAACCACGGCGCGGGCCACCTCATAGCCGGCATCGGAGACGACAGCCCCGAGCACAGCCTCGCACGCATTGGCCAGGATGGTCTTCTTTCGGCGTCCGCCGGAGCCCGCCTCACCCGCGCTCATCACAATGAAATCTCCAAGCTTCCAGTTTTCGGCGACGTCCGCGCAGGTCTCGGTGCGCACCAGGAGATTAAACCAGCGCGCCAACTCACCCTCGCTCGCGTTCGCAAAGCGACCGATGAGCAGTTCCGCCACGGCCAGGCCCAGAACACGGTCGCCCAAAAATTCGAGCCGCTCATTGTCATCGTTGGGCTGTGAGCCGGGATGCGCGCTGGCATGCGTCAAGGCCAGCTTGAGAAGCGCCGGCTTTGCGAAATCGTGCCCGAGCCGGGCGGAGAGTTGACCGAGATCCGTGGTCCGCCGTTTGGCCAAGGCTTTAGTGCACCACCTTGAAGAGGCGGTCCCAGCGGACTTCCGTGGGCCAGTCCCAGAATTCCCAGAAGCTCGACTTCTCGTCGATGGAGAAGAAGATCACTTGCGCCTTCCCCACCAGATTGACGAAGGGCACGAAGCCCACCTCCGATAGAAAGCGGCTGTCGGTGGAATTGTCGCGGTTGTCGCCCATCATGAAAAAATGCTCTTCGGGCACTTTGTAGACCTCGGTGTTGTCGCCATAGCCTTCGTTCACGAGATCAAGCACGGGATAGCTCACGCCGTTGGGCAAGGTCTCCTTGTACCGCGCCATGTGACGCTCGCGGCCGTTCGGGCCCATCACGACGTAATCGTCGACCTTCACCTTTTCGACTGCCTGGCCATTGATGTGCAACACGCCGTGCAACATCTGGATCTCGTCGCCGGGAAGACCGATCACGCGTTTGATGTAGTCCGTCTCGTTGTCGCGCGGCAGTTTGAACACGACCACGTCGCCGCGATCGGGCTCGGTCGCCCAGACCCGCCCGGGAAACAGGTTGAAGCCTAAGGGAAACGAGTAGCGGCTGTAGCCGTAGCTGTATTTCGAGACGAACAAATAGTCGCCGATCAGAAGCGTCGGGATCATCGAGCCCGAAGGAATATTGAATGGCTGGAAGAGGAAGACCCGCACGATAAGTGCAAGGATCAGCGCATGTACAATGATGCGGACCGTATCCTTGGCGCTGCCTTTTGCTTCCATCTTTTCGGCGTCCACGCTCATGCGGAAGCTCTCCTCGGTTCGATATCCGGCTGGCCCCCGTCCCACGCCCCGTTCTCTGGGGACAGGCGCCCCTATAGACCCTCCTCAAGGTTCAGGCAAACGGCTCAGTCGCGCGCCGAAACCTTCAAGGCAGAGATGATGACGATCGCCTGGGCGGTCGGGAAGTCGTCGGTGATGGTGAGATCGATGCGGACCTCGTGTCCTTCGGGCGTCAATTCTTGGAGCACGCGCGCGGCGCCTCCGGTCAATTCCAGGGTGGGTCGCCCAGACGGCAAATTTACGACACCCATGTCACGCCAGAAGACGCCGTTGCGAAATCCCGTGCCGAGGGCCTTCGCACAGGCCTCCTTGGCGGCAAAGCGCTTGGCATAGGAGGCCGCGCGCAATGTTCGCGCCTCGGATTTCCGGCGCTCCGTGTCCGTGAAGACGCGCAGCAGAAAGCGCTCGCCGTAGCGGTCGATGGTCTTCTCGACGCGGCGGATATCGATGATGTCGTTGCCGAGACCAAGAATCATCACGCGTGATCCGTTCCCTCCGGGGCGTGCCGGCGCAGGGTTCGGCGCCCCTTGTCCATGGCTTGCCGCATGCGGCGCACGGTCTCGTCAAGACCCTCGAACACCGCCTCGCCAATGAGAAAGTGGCCGATATTGAGCTCGACGATCTCCGGCAGCGCGGAGATGGTCTCAGCCGTCTCGTAGTTGAGGCCGTGACCGGCATGGACCTCAAGCCCCAGTCCATGAGCGAGATGCGCGCCGTCGTTGATGCACCGCCACTCGGCCTCCGCGTCCTCGAAGCGGCCTTCGGCCAGCGCGTCGCACCAGGAGCCGACATGGATTTCAATTGCCGGGGCTCGTAAGCGCGAAGCCGCCTCGATCTGCCGCCGCTCGGCGGCAATGAACAGGGAGACGTGAATGCCGGCATCGACCAGTTCGGCGACGACCGGGGCGAGCATGTTGTGTTGGGCCACCACGTCCAGGCCGCCCTCGGTCGTCCGCTCCATGCGCTTCTCCGGCACAAGGCAGGCGGCGTGCGGCCGGGTTTTCAGCGCGATCGCCTTCATTTCGTCCGTCGCCGCCATTTCGAGGTTCAACGGACAGTCGAGCTCGGCCATGAGGCGGGCGATATCGTCATCGCGAATGTGACGGCGGTCTTCCCTGAGATGGGCGGTGATGTTGTCGGCACCGGCCTCTACCGCGAGCTTGGCCGCGCGCTCGGGATCGGGATGAAACCCGCCGCGCGCGTTCCGCAACGTGGCCACGTGATCGATATTGATGCCGAGCCGGATCGGAGGAACGGTCATTGCAGCTCCACGGGGGATCTGAGTGCGCGGCGGCGGTGCTGGTAGGCGTTCACCGCGGGCCTGACCAGGACATAGCTGAGCGTTGCCAGCACAAGCCCGACGGGCAGCGCGCCGAGCGTCATAGGTTTCAGGAGCGGCCAAAGCTTGTCCGTCTGGAAGATGCCGCTCGACAGGTCGATCCGCAGCTTGTCCGACGCCCCGCCCAGCATCAGACGGCCGACCTCGAAGGTGGACACCCAAAACAGCGGATAGGTCAGCGGGTTGCCGACGAAGGTGCCGAGGATGGCGGCGACGATGCTACCGCCGATGATCCACGCCAGAGCCGCCGACATCAGCATATGGACACCAATGAACGGGGTTGCGGAGACGAAGACCCCGGCGGCGAAGCCCAGCGCAACCGCATGCGGCGTGGCGCTGAGGCGGCGCACGCGATGGACAATATAGCGGGTCGAGCGGCTCCAACTGCGGCGCGGCCAAAGATGCACACGCAACCGCTCGAAAAAGCTCTCCGCCTCGCGGCGCCTGAACAGCATCACTACCTCGTTCCAAGACCCGGCGATCGGCGCGGATGATGCCGGTCCCTTGGGCGACTGAGCCCTACCATATTTGGGCTACGTTTATATGCCAGGGGCGCGAAGCTGTTATGTGCCAAGGTCGGGGCTTCATCTAGGCAAGGCCCTAGCCTTCGGCCCGGGCGGCGCTGCTCACCACGTCCTTGGCCCGCAAGCCGGCCAGTATCTCGTTCAGATGCTGGAGGTCCCAGACCTCGAGATCGATCAACATCTCGGTGTAGTCCGGCACGCGGTTGGTCAGCTTGATGTTTTCGATATTCCCATCGCCCTCGCCGATCACCGAGGCCACTTGCGCGAGGCTTCCGGGCTCGTTCATCGCCGTGACGGCAATTTTGGCGGGGAACCGTTGCGGATTGTCCTCGTCGATGTCCCAGGTGACGTCGATCCAGCGCTCGGGCTCCTCGTCGAACGCCTTCAGGGCATTCGCGTGAATGGGGTAGATGGTGATGCCTTGGCCCGTCGTGAGGATGCCGACGATACGGTCGCCGGGAACCGCGCCGCCTTCGGCGAAATTCACCGGCAGTTCGCCGCGCAAGCCCCGGATGGGGATGCCGCTTGGCCCGCCAGGGCGCCCTCGCCCGGCCGATCCGGGCCAGCGAAACTTGAGCCCCATGACCTTGCCGAGCCCGAACCAGCCTTCCTCGGCACGCTTCACCTCGCGCCGCCGCTTCGGCGGCTCCGGCGGACCCTCCTCCGGGAACACCGCGCGTATGACGTCGGCCGAAGCCAGCTCGCCACGTCCCACCGCCGCCATAACGTCATCGGCGGTCTTTTGTGACAGCCGTCCGAGGCCCGCCCCGAGCGACTCTTCGCTGAACGTCTTGCCCCGGCGCTGAAAGGCCCGGTCGAGGATCTCCCGGCCAAGCTTGCCGTATTGCGCCCGCACCGCGTCGCGCGTGGCGCGCCGGATCGCCGAACGCGCCTTACCCGTCACGGCCAAACTCTGCCAGGCCACGGGTGGTTGCTGGACTTCGGAGCAAATGATCTCGACCTCGTCGCCGTTTCTGAGCGGAGTCGAAAGCGGCATGGGACGGCCATTGATCTTGACGCCGACGCAGGTATTGCCGACGCCGGTGTGGACCGCGTAGGCGAAGTCGATGCCGTTTGCGCCGCGGGGCAGCGCGATGAGCCGTCCTTTTGGCGTGAAGCAGAACACCTGGTCCTGGAACAGTTCGAGCTTGGTGTGCTCGAGGAACTCTTCCGGGTTGTCGCCCTCCAACAGCATGCCGATGAGATGGCGCAGCCAGCGATAGGCGTTGGAGTCTTGTGAGGGGACCTTGCTTTTGCCATTGGCGCCGTTGAGGTCCTTGTAGAGTCCGTGGGCGGCGACGCCATATTCGGCCACCGAGTGCATCAGCTCGGTGCGGATCTGCAGTTCCACGCGCTGGTGGCGCGGCCCGACGATGGTCGTGTGAATCGACTGATAGTCGTTCTGCTTGGGGTTCGAGATGTAATCCTTGAAGCGTCCGGGCACCGCGTGCCACGTCGTGTGCACGACGGCAAGCGCATGGTAGCAGTCGGGCAGCTTCGGCACGACGATGCGGAAGCCGTAAATATCGGAGAGTTGTTCGAGCGAGATCTGCTTCCGCTCCATCTTGTTCCAGATGGCATAGGGCTTCTTTTCGCGGCCCCCGACCACGCCCTTGACCTTCGCCTCTTTCAGCTTGGTGGTAAGAGCGCCTTCAATCTCGTCAATGAGACCTTGGTTACGCTCGCGCAGAATCTTGAGGCGTTCGACGACGGCGGCATAGGCCTCCGGGTTCAGCCAGCGAAACGCGTGATCTTCCAGCTCTTCGCGCACCCACTGCATGCCCATGCGGCCGGCGAGCGGCGCATAGATGTCCATGGTCTCTTCGGCGATGACCTTGCGCTTTGCCGGCCTCATGTGCTTGAGCGTGCGCATGTTGTGCAGGCGGTCGGCGAGCTTCACCAACAACACGCGAATGTCGGTGGAGATGGCCAGCAGCAATTTGCGGAAGTTCTCGGCCTGCTCGACCTTCTTGGTCACGAGGTCGAGCTTTTTGATCTTGGTGAGACCGTCGACCAGCGTGCCAATCTCCGCGCCGAACAGCGTGTCGATTTCGGACCGCGTGGCAGCGGTATCTTCGATCGTGTCGTGAAGAAGCGCGGTGGCGATCGTGGCGTCGTCCAGGCGCATCTCCGCAAGGATGGCGGCGACTTCGAGCGGATGGGAGAAATACGGCGCGCCGGACGCACGCTTCTGATTGCCATGGGCCCGCATGGCATAAACGTAGGCGCGGTTCAGCATCGCCTCGTTGGCGCTGGGCTGATAACTCAGCACGCGCTCGACCAATTCGTATTGCCGGGTCATGACGCGAGCCCCACAAGGAAGAGCGGACGCAACACGTCCGTCATCCCGTTATAAACCGGGAGCGGGGCCAGCGCGGAATAGGTCAGTATTGGGTTGCGGCCTTCGCCGTAATGACGTCGCGGCGAGGCAATCGAAAACGTGCCGCGCCTCAATGTCCCGTCATGCTCAGCGTGCGCGCGGTCCCGCATTCGAACCATCCGAAGGCGACTGGGTCGCCATCCGACGCAGGAGCTCTTCCTCGGACATCCTGTCGATGACCGTATCGGTCGACTGGTCATCCTGGGCGAGCACGGGCATCCGCGTATCGTTCGACAGCATCGGCACGGCCTCTGCCTCGGGCTCATCCACCTCGACATATTTCTGCATCGAGTGGATGAAATCTTCTTTGAGGTCGTCCGGCGCGATCTTCTTGTCGGCAAGCTCACGGAGAGCCACAACGGGGTTCTTGTCGTTGTCCCGCTGCACGGCAATCTGGGCGCCGGCGGAGATCGTACGAGCGCGGTGGGCCGCCAGGAGCACGAGCTCAAAACGGTTCGGAATCTTGTCGACGCAGTCCTCGACGGTGACGCGAGCCATCTGGGAGTCCTTTTAAAATGGGTCGAATTTAGACCCTATGTATTCAGTTTGCGCCGCGCTGGCAAGGCGAAGCAGGGCTAAAGCTTTCGCATGACTTGCCCTTCCCGGTCCTGCGCGACCCTCCGCCACAGCTGTTGAGCCGTCATTTTGCTGACCGGATGGCGCCAATCCGGGGCCACGTCGAGCAGTGGGCGCAGCACGAATGGCCGTTTTTCAATCCATGGATGGGGCAGAACAAGAGGCCGTGCGCCTGGCCGGGCAAAGCACGGACGGCCTCCCCGCCAATGCTTAACGCGGCCCTTGTAGTCGAGAATGTCCATATCGAGGGTGCGTGGCCCCCATGGGGTGCCGCCGCGACGGCCCGATGCCCGCTCGATTCGCTTCAGACGCCGGAGCAGTGCGTCGGCCGGAAGCCTCGTATCGATCGCGGCGACGGCATTCACGTAAGGCGGCTGGCCCGCGCGACCCACCGCCGCAGTTTCGTAATACGCGGAGACCGCTCCCACGGCGATGCCCGCGCGGCTCAATTCGCGCAGCGCCCGGGTGATGGTTTCGGCAGGACTCCCCCACGGCCCGGGACAATTTGAACCTAAACCTACCAGTGTCTGCGCGGCTGCGACCAATTGCGGAGCGACCTTGTGCTTCGTATGTCGTCTACTTGGTTGCGTAATCAGTGATTGTTGTAACGCAGACCACCATATTTTTCAGTGTTAGGACGCAAAATGCATTTCTATCCTAACGAGCGCATCGCTCTGTTCGTGGATGGCGCCAATCTATATGCGGCGGCTAAGTCTCTTTCCTTCGATATCGATTACAAACGCCTCCTGACGATGTTCCGCACCAAAGGTCAGCTCGTGCGCGCGCTCTACTACACCGCGCTTGCCGAGGATCAGGAATATTCCTCGATCCGGCCGCTGATCGATTGGCTCGATTACAACGGCTACACCATGGTGACGAAGCCGACCAAGGAGTTCGTCGACGCCACGGGACGGAAGAAGATCAAAGGCAATATGGATATCGAGCTCGCGGTCGATGCAATGCAGCTCGCCGACCATCTCGATCACCTTGTCCTGTTCTCGGGCGACGGCGATTTTCGCTCTCTGGTCGAGGCCCTGCAGTTCAAGGGCAAGCGCGTGAGCGTCGTCTCGACGCTCACCACGAACCCCCCGATGGTTGCCGACGAACTGCGACGCCAGGCCGACCAGTTCATCGACCTCGTCAACCTCCAGGACGAGATCGGCCGCGATCCGGCCGATCGGGCGCACCGTGAACAGCGCCGGCGATCAGAGCCCGAACGGCTCGACGAGTTCGAGCCCGGCGACCTGATCGATTCCTGAACCTTGCGGCCGGCAAGACCGTTATCGACGAAGGAGGCAAGGCGATGGAACTCGGCTTCGTTGGACTCGGCCGTATGGGAAGCGCCATGGCGGCCAATCTGCTTGAGGCCCCGCATGCCCTTGCCGTGCACAATCGCACCGCCGCCAAGACCGCGCCGCTTGTGAGCGCCGGCGCCACGCACGCCAAAACACCAGGACAGGCCGCGGGCGGCGAGGCCGTCATAACTATGCTGGCGGACGACGACGCGGTGGAAGCCGCCGTTTTCGCCTAAGACGGCATCCTCGATGCGCTTCCGCCCGGCGCAACCCATGTTTCCATGAGCACGATCAGTGTTGGGCTTGCCGAACGCCTCGCCCATGCCCACGCCGAGAAGGGACAGCATTTCGTCTCCGCGCCTAAGTTCGGGCGCCCCGATGCGGCGGCGGCAAGGAAGCTCTTCATCGTCGCGGCTGGCGCGCCGGAAGTGATCGCCAATCTTCAAACCGTGTTCGACACACTCGGTCAGCGCACCTTCAATGTGTCGGAGCATGCGCCCAACGCCAATCTGGTGAAGCTCAGCGGCAATTTCCTGATCATGTCTGTCATCGAAGCCTTGGGGGAAGCGTTCGCGCTGATCGACAAGGCCGGTATCGACCGCGACCAATATCTCGACCTTCTGGTCAGCACGCTGTTCGGTGCGCCCGTATACAAGACCTATGGCGGGCTGATCGCCGAGGAGCGCTACGAGCCTGCAGGCTTCAAGGCTGCCTTGGGGTATAAAGATGTCGGTCTTGCACTGGAGGCGGCGCAGACACTCGAGGTGAATATGCCCCTTGCGACCCTCATTGCCGGTCGTTTTCTGACGCTCATCGAGTCCGGCGGCGCGGATCTCGACTGGTCGGCCATCGCCCTGCTGGCCAAACGCGAGTCGGGCGCGCCGACCGTGCTCGATCCGGACCGCCGGGACTGACGTCGTGGCGCTCTATACCGCCCGTGACTCGATCGCTCCAGACGTGCCTCCACCTGAGCCTGCAGCGGACTGCCCCCTCTGCCCACGCCTCGTAGCGTTCCGGCACAATAACGAAGCTGCGCATTCGGATTGGTTCAATGGCGCGGTGCCCTCGTTTGGGCCGGAGACGGCGCGACTGCTGATTGTCGGGCTTGCCCCCGGCCTCAAGGGTGCGAACCGGACGGGACGCCCGTTTTGGGGCGACCATGCCGGCGTGCTGCTCTACGGCACGCTTTTAAAAGTCGGTCTTGCGCGCGGCCACCACGACGTATCGGAGCCCGAGGCGCTTTCACTCGTCGACTGCATGATCACCAATGCGGTACGCTGTGTGCCGCCGCAGAATAAGCCGAAGCCGGAAGAGATCAGAGAGTGCCGGCACTTCCTCATCGGCCGCATAGCGGCGCAGCCCAACTTACGCACGCTGCTGGCCATCGGCCGCATCGCCCATGACGCCCTTCTCGATACGTTTGCCTTGCGGAAACGCGACTTTCCGTTTGCCCACGGTGCGCGCCACACGCTGCCGAACGGCCTCGTCCTGTTCGACACCTATCACTGCTCCCGCCAGAACACAAATACGGGCCGTCTCACCACGGAGATGTTCGAGACGGTTGTAAGAGAGGCTGCCGCAAGTCTGAAAGACTGAAGCCTGAAAGACCGAAGTCTGAAAGACTGAGTTGCTGGCGCCCGGCAAGTCGGGCATGCTTTCTACACGCAAAACCTCGACCGAGGAGGTCCCATGGCGGGGCTGGAAATCTCGTCCACCAAAGTCGGATTTGTCATCCTGAAAGCCCGGGAGCTCGGCGCCAAGGTCGGCGCCTGGGACGAAGGCGCGACTTCGGACCATGACGCGGAATCCATCCTGGAGGATTTCTCCGACGACTCCACCCTCGGCGAGTTGAAGGAGTTCATCCACGATCTCAACGAAGACGAGCAAATCAGCCTGGTAGCGCTCGCTTGGATCGGACGGGGTTCGTTCGGCCCCGATGAACTCGAGGACGCGCTTGAGACCGCGCGCGCCGAGCGCACCAGCCGGACCGAGGATTATCTGCTCGGCATACCGCTTCTGCCGGACTATCTGGAGGAGGCGCTCGACAAGCTCGGCTACTCGGTGGAGGACGCCGAAGACGACGCCATGGGTGACTAAGGCGCTTAGGCCAACGTCTCGAGCCAATGCAGGACCTCGCCCGCGTGGCCGGCCGAGTTGGTCACGGGATAGAATACCGACTCCACATGGCCGTCGTTCACCGCAAGTGTGAGTTGTTTCAGGTAACTTTCGCCGTCGGTTGAGAAAGTCGGCAAGGCCAGGGCCTCCGCGAAAACCCAGTCCGCATCGCTCAAGATCGGGAACGGCAGGTGCAAACGCTCCACCACCTCAAGCTGGTAGTCCTGCGTTTGGGGACTGAGGGCGAAGATGCGCGTATCGGCCCGCGCGAAACGGGCATGGAGATCCCGGAAGCCTTCGAGTTCGGGCGTCGAGCCGTGGGCGCCTGGGATGTCGTCCCAATGGGGCGGGTTCGGCTGACCAGGACGCCCGGTCCACGGATAGCAGGCGATAATGCTCCGTCCCGGGAGCGCGGCCGGCGCGATGTCGCCTCCGTCCGTCGACGGCAGCGTCACGTGAGGCAACACCATGCCCGGTGTCACGTGGTTCAGCGCGGCGTCGTCCACGCTTACCCCTTCTCGCGCATGAGCCGGCCCTTCTGCCGCTCCCAGTCGCGCTTCTTTTCCGTCTCGCGCTTGTCGTAGATTTTCTTGCCACGGCCAAGCCCAAGCTGCAGCTTGGCAATCCCGCGCGCGTTGAAGTAGAGCCTGAGCGGCACCAAGGCCATGCCCTCGCGCTGGATTGCGCCGAGCAGCCGGCCCAGTTCTTTCTTATGCAGAAGAAGCTTGCGGTGGCGCGTCGGATCGTGGCCGTCGCGGGCGGCGCCTTTGTACTCGGCGACATGGGCGTTAATCAGAAAAAGTTCGCCGCCTTCATTCGAGGCATAGGACTCGGCAATGTTCGCCTTGCCGGTCCGCATCGACTTCACTTCCGAGCCGGTCAACACGATACCGGCTTCGATCGTATCCTCGATCTCGTAGCTGTAGCGGGCTTTGCGGTTTTCGGCGACGAGCTTCCCGCTCTCGCGCTTCGGCGCCATGATTGAAACCCTTCGAAACTTAAACGGTCGCGAGACCGACTGCCGCGATCGCCTCATCCACGCGCTTGCGCGTAGCCTCGCCGATCGGCGCCAGCGGCAGCCGCGTCTCGCCCGAACATAACCCGATCTTCGCCGCCGCGTACTTCACCGGACCGGGATTGGATTCGACGAACAAGGCGTCATGCAGCGGCATCAGACGATCTTGTATCTCGAGCGCCCGCTTGAAGTTTCCGCCAAGGCAGGCGAGCTGAAACTCCGAGCACAGCGCCGGAGCGACGTTGGCAGACACCGAAATGCAGCCGACGCCGCCATGGGCCATGAAGCCGAGCGCGGTGGCATCTTCGCCGGAGAGTTGGATGAATTCGTGGCCCATGGCCGCGCGCTGCTGGCTCACACGCGCCATGTTTGCGGTCGCATCCTTCACGCCGACGATGTTCTTGAGCTTGAACAGGCGCGCCATGGTCTCGACGGACATGTCGACGATGCTGCGCCCGGGGATGTTGTAGATGACGATCGGGATGTCGACGGCGTCGTTGACCGCCTTGTAGTGGAGGTAGAGCCCTTCTTGCGTCGGCTTGTTGTAATAGGGCGTCACGAGGAGAACGCCGTCGGCGCCGGCCGCCTTCGCATGGCGCGTCAGCTCGACCGCCTCGGCCGTTGAATTGGAACCGGTTCCTGCGATCACCGGGACGCGTCCCGCCGCCGCCTCGATGCACAGCTCGATCACGCGGCGGTGCTCGTCGTGGTTGAGGGTCGGGGACTTGCCGGTGGTGCCGCAGGGCACCAGACCGTGGGTGCCTTGGTCGATCTGCCACTCCACGAGTTTGCGAAAGGCCGCCTCGTCCACTGAGCCATCCCGGAAGGGCGTGATGAGGGCCGTAATCGAGCCTTGAAACGGCGGCATGGGCAAAGCGAAAGCTCCTTGGCGAGGCAGGTACGCGGGAATGCGACGGAAAGCCGGGCGGACAATAAGGTTTCGGGGTTGAGGCGGCAAGCCGATGGGGACTGGGCCGAGCCCTTCCCGTTAAGTATGCCGCCGGTCGAAACCGCCGATTTCAGACCTTGAAAAATACCATAGCAGAGAATGGCTTACACGCGTCGTCTCAACGCGTCGCTGACCTGGGACAAGCTCAAGGCAGTCATTTTTCCGCCGGAATCTTTCAGACAGTGTTCAATTTGGGTACACTCATCTGACCTTTATCGTCGCGGCTCCCCGGTCGGGGGACGTCCTGACCGCTAAGACGCAGGTCGTAACCGGTACCGATCGACGAAATGAAACGCATTCGCGCGCACCATTTGTCATTCCCTTTTGTCTTGGCTCGCCTTGTTGCCTTGGCGTGCCTTGTCGCCTTGGCGTGCGCCGCGCCGGGGTCCGCCACCGCGAAGGCCGAGCCTATTCCCCTTCCCGCGCGCAACCCAGAACGCGCGGTCGCCGCCGCGGCAGAAACCCCATCTCCCGAAGTCGCAGCGGAGTCCGAGCCCAAGTCGGCAACCGCGCCGGACACGGACCCCGCCATGCCGGAGACCGTGGCCGATACACCGAATGCAACGCCAAAGACCACGCCGAAGGCCACCGCGGACGAGACGCCGGCCTCCGACGCCAACACGACGACGGTCGCGGCGATCCCTGCCCCGCAGCGCAATCCCGAAAAACCGCCTTCGACCGCTGCGCCTGCACGCGATGATGCCACCACAGGCGATGCCGTGAAGGAGGACGATACGGAAACGGCCGAGGTGACGGAGGGTCCCTTCAACCCGCCTGACGACGCGCCGCTGCCGGACATCAATCCGAACCGCGATCCGATGACCCCCAAGGCGCCGAAGCCCGCGCTCGACTACGCGTCCATCTTGAAGCCGCTGCTCTCCTATGAGTTGAGCTCCGGCGATGAGAGCCGCCTGCGCTTCGTGATGCGAAACAGAGGCACGATCGACGAAACCGCGGAGAAGATCACCGACCGGGCCGTGCTCGCCTTCGGACTTTGGTACCGCTACAAGCACAACAAGAGCACGTATCTGAACGCGAAGGACGTCGAGGCCTTCCGCCTGAGCCATCCCGGTTGGCCGAGCCAGGACGATCTCCGTGAGAAGGCGGAAGCTTCTTTATTCCTCGGAGACACGACTCCTGAGCAGATCAAGGCGTTCTTCGGCGCCTCGGCGCCGCAGACCGGGGCCGGCAAGGCGGCGCTCGCCAGCGTCTACCTGACCGAAGGCAACGACGCCGCTGCCAAGGATCTCATCGTGTCGGCCTGGCGCGACCACCGGCTCAACGAAGACGTCGAGAAGAAGATCCTCGACAAATACGGATCGATGCTCACCGAGGAGCATCACCGTGCCCGCATCGACGTGCTGCTTTATCCGGATAAGGCGTCCGCCACGCCCGCGGCGCTTCGCGTGGCCAAGCTGCTTCCCGAGGAAGAGCAGAAGAAGGTCAATGCCCGCATCGCCGTCATCAAGCGCGGCGACAATGCCGGCAAGCTGCTTGACGCCTTGCCTGACGATGCGGTCGAGGATGACATCGGCTTGCGGTTCAACAACATTCAGTGGCTCAGGCGCACCAAGGACAAGGAGCAGCGGCTGCTGGCCTGGAAACTTCTGCTCGATGCGCCGCTTGAGCCGAACATCCTGCTCGATCTCAATGAGTGGTGGATCGAGCGGCGCGTCAACGTTCGCGCCGCGCTCAATGACGGTCACCCCGCAACGGCTTACCAGATCGCGGCCAAGCACGGTTTGGAATCCGGGGATTCCTACATCGAGGCCGAGTTCTTGGCGGGCTGGGTCGCGCTGCGCTATCTGAATAAGCCGCAAGCGGCACTCCGGCATTTCCTTGCGCTGCGCAAAGCCGCGACGGATTCGCGAAACATCGCACGCGGCGAGTACTGGCTCGGCCGCACGGCTCTTGAGCTTGGGGACCGTGGCTCAGCCGTGATTTATTTTCACGGGGCGGCCAAGTACCCACAGTATTTCTACGGGCAGCTCGGGCGGCAGTCCCTCGACCCGCGCCCTGCCCGGCTCGCGGTAACGTCCACGCCGGTTCCGACCCAAGCCGATATCGACCGCTTCATGGCGCGTGACGCCGTGCGCGCGATTGGCGTGGCGCGCGCGGCCAGGCTCGAATGGGTGACGCCGCAGTTCTTCCTAGCGTTATCGCGCACGCTGGATAATGCCGCCGAAGTGGTGCTGCTTGCCGAGCTGGCAAAGCTGTATGACCGCAACCAGATCGCCCTTCGCTTGTCGAAGATCGCCTTCAACAGGGATCTGCCGATGGGCGACTACGCGCTCCCCGTCGGCGTCATGCCCTCGTTCAAGACCCTTCTCGAGGAACGGATCGATCCCGCCTTGGTGCATGCGCTGTCTCGTCAGGAGAGCGAGTTCAACGCTTCGGCCAAGAGTCCGGTTGGCGCCAGCGGATTGATGCAGCTGATGCCGGCCACCGCGCGCGGCGTCGCGCGGCGCTACAAGGTGCAGTACTCTCAGTCGCAGTTGACCGCCAATCCGGCTTACAACACGCAACTCGGCGAAGCCTTCTTGGGCGATTTGATCGACAGCTATAACGGCTCCTACTTCCTCGCGCTTGCCGCCTATAACGCCGGTCCTGGCCGGGTGAAGGAGTGGATGGAGATCTACGGCGATCCGCGCAACCCGGATGTCGATCCGATCGACTGGATCGAGCGCATTCCTTTCACCGAGACGAGGCGCTACGTGATCAAGATCATGGAGACGCTGCAACTTTACCGGTCCCGACTGTCCGGTCCTGAAGGAGCTCTCCATCTTGTTCAGGATCTCAATCGCGGCCGGAAGGTTCCGCCTTCGGAGACCGCGTCGGTGGCCGTCGTTCCATTCCCCAAGACACCTGAAATCAAGACACCCTGAAATATGCTCAAGGTGCCCGATTGACTTTGCCAGGCTTGTCCCCCCATCAAGTTTGCGAAACACTGCGAGCCCGAGCGCGTCCAGCGCGCGAGCTTTAACCCGAATACGCTCCCAAGGTCGGTTGGTTGACGATGCCTGAGCTTGACAGCAAGCCGTGGCGAGACATTTTCTATGAGTTTTTCGACGATCTTAGACTCTACGCTCGCCACTATCCGGCTCCGGATGAGACATTCCGGAGCGTGATCTGCTTGCCGGGCCTCACTCGCAATTCCAGCGACTTCCACACGCTAGCCACGTATCTCTCCACGCACCCCGAGAAGCCGCGCAATGTCTATTGTCTAGACTATCGGGGCCGCGGGCGATCGCAGTACGACACGAACTGGCGCAACTACGTTCCCTATACCGAGCTCCTCGACGTGCTCGATTTCCTGACCGTTCGGGGCTTGCACAGGGTCGGCATCGTCGGGACGTCGCGCGGCGGCATCATTGCCATGATGATGGCTGCGCTCCGGCCAACGGCGATGGGCGCCGTCGTCTTGAACGATATTGGCCCGGTGATCGAGACGCGCGGGCTGGCCCGTATCGTCGGCTATGTGGGCCGTATGCCTATCCCGAAGACTTGGGCGGACGCGGTGCAAATCATGCGTGAGATCAATGGCCGGGGATTTCCGGAGTTCAGCGACGCGCAGTGGGATCAGATGGCGCGCGGCGTGTTCGAGGAGCGCAAAGGCCGGCTCGTCCTCTCTTACGACCGCAAGCTTGCCAAGGCCATCGGCACCGTGGATCTAAGCCGGCCGGTGCCGGATCTCTGGCCCCAGTTCGTGGCGCTCGGTCAGGTTCCCGCTTTCGTGGTGCGCGGGGAGCATTCGGATATCCTCAGCGCCGATACATTGGAAGAGATGATCGAACGGCATCCGAACTTGCGGGCGATGACGATTCCCGAGCAAGGCCACGCGCCGATGCTGCAAGAACAAGAACCCGTCGAGGCGATCGGCGGTTTTTTCGCAGTCAACGATTAGTGCGACGGAAGATCGCCGCCGCTATCGCGCATCGCGTGGCGGGCTCAGCGGCGGCAGTTTGCCGTCCGCCCATTCACCGTTGGTTTCCACATAGGCCTTGATGCGGGGAACGACCGTTGCGGCGACGTCGCGCGAGGCACTGGCCTGCTTCCACTTGATGCTCTCGGATGTCGAGAACAGCCGGGGGAGATCGCGCCGCAACTGGTAAGACACGGCCACGGCTGTGCCTTGGTCGGGCGCAACACCTTCGATGGTCACGGCGAGGCCCGAGAGTGCGACCTTCCCGGTTTCCAACTGACTCAGGGCGCGTAGTGCGGCCATCACCGCCTCGTCCCAGTCTTTAGGCGCTCCGGAGGCAACCTCCAAACGGTCGTCGAGACCGGGCTTTTCGAAGAGCTGCCGCGACAGCTCGCGCAATTGCTTGCGTGAGTTCTCGCTCGGCACGCTGCCCGCGAGGCTCAGCGCATTGACGCCAAGGTCGGCGGTGAACACAAACGGGTCGGCGACCGGTGCCCGCACGTCGTCGCCTTTGATGGAGAGGCCAGCCGGCAGCGGCCCCGCCAGCGCCCTCTTGATCTCGACATAGTCTTCGGCGCTTTGGGCCACGCCGGAAACTTTAAGGTTGGAGTTGGTCAGGCGCACGGCGCCGCGCTTGAGGTGGGAGAGCTGCTGTAAGCCGAAGCTAACCGCGCCGAGCCATTGCTCCCGCGGAGGACCGCCTTCGACGATTTTCAACCGCTCCTCGACCTTTAGATCGGGAAAATGCGCCTTGACCATGCCGAGCAGGGTTCGGCGGTCTTCCTCGGAGGGAACCGCGCCCCGCAGCTTGAGACCGGAGTCACCGCGCAAGGCCGTCCAGACATAGCCCGCCGCGCGCAGCTTTTCCTTGCTCTCGGTTCGTTCGAGCAATGATGCCGCCGCCGCAACCGGACGCCAGGTTGGATCGGGATAGAAACCCGCATAGGCGCCACAAGCGCCGCCCATGACCAGCACGATCAGTACGAGCGTGAGGAGGACCGGCAGGACGGCGCGCGATGCAAGCCGGTCTCTTCCGGTCCGCCGCCTAACCTGGTTGCTCTGCCCCATCAACCCTCTCGGTCACTTGATCCGGTCGTCATGCTTAAAACCGTAATGTCGCTCGGCACGTTCACGAAGGGCTCCAAGCGCTTTGGCCCGGTAGGTCAAAGGCCCCGCAGGTGGTCTGCTTGAGCGCTTTGGACGCGCCCTCCCCCTCGCAAGTGAGCGTGAAGAAGAAACTATAGGCCATAGAAGGAGGGAGTTCCAGATTACTATTGCCGCCAATAGGCCCAAGCATGCGGTGACGCGCCCCAGTATCCGGGGCACGTCTACCTGCCGTCCGGGAAGATTGTCCCCGAAGAACTACTGGAGGTGGTGCGCGAGCCCGATGATGCCGATGGCGATCAGATAGATCGCCACGACGTAGTTAAGAAGGCGCGGCATCAGCAGGATGAGAATTCCAGCGATGAGGGCGATCAATGGGTTCAGCAGAACGGGATCCATGGCTGGCAAAGTTTCTCTCCGTGTAGGGCGGCTGCCCGATTCGTCCGACAGGCCAGAGCATAGGCGATCCGTAAGGCCTTGTCCTATCCGCAAACCCATGTCAGGAGCCCTTTCCACGGTCATCTGTCCTCCTTCAAACAGGACCCGGAGCGACTGTCATGGCTTGTCTTGCCTTTGCCGTTTTTACTAGCAAAGGGTAGAGCTTCGTCCGGGTCTGAGGGGGCCGGCAAGCACTCGAAGAATCAAGGGGGTAGGCCGCGGCATGACTGTGGACGATCCAGCATTTTGGCTGGCAGTATTGCAGATCATCTGGATCGACCTCTTGTTGTCGGGCGACAACGCTGTCGTCATTGCGCTTGCGTGCAGCAAGCTCCCGGCCAGCCAGCGGGCCATGGGTATCGCCCTCGGCACGCTCGTCGCCATCGGTCTTCGCATCGTGTTCACCGGCGTGGTGACGACGCTGATGACCATGCCCTATGTGAAGCTCATCGGCGGCGTGCTCCTCATTTGGATCGCGATCAAGCTGCTTACCGGCGAAGAGGATAACGGCTGCGACCAGGTGGAGTCGTCGACCAGCCTCTGGCAAGCCGTCAAAATCATCGCCATCGCCGACGCGGTGATGAGCCTCGACAATGTCATCGCCATCGCCATGGCCGCGCGCGGCAGCTATGCGCTCCTCATGTTCGGCCTTGCGGTCAGCATCCCGCTGATCATGGCGGGCGCGGCAATCGTCATGGCGCTGTCGGAGCGCTTTCCGATCATCGTGTGGGCGGGCGCCGCGCTGCTCGGGTGGATCGCCGGCGAGATCATTTCCAAGGATCCGCTTTTCGCCGGTTATATCGACCCGGCAGCGGGGCATACCGTCCACATGGCCTGCGCCGCCGTCGGCGCGATCTTTGTGCTCGCCGTTGGGCTCTTGCGCCGCCGATGGCGGCGCAGCGCACCGGACGAAGCCTGAGTCAAAGCGCCCCTAAGGCACAAGGCCCCCTACTCTTTTTGCGCGCGCCGACCACTTGGCTTGCTTGTGTCCTGCTCCGTTTCCAATTCGAGCACGGCGTTGATCTCGGCCCCCACCAGCAGGATGAAGAAGATGAGATAGAGCCAGAACAGCAGGACAATCACCGCGCCCAGAGAGCCGTACATGCGGCCGTAATTGGCAGAGAAGTTCGTGACGTAATAGGAGAAGCCGGCGGACGCGAGCAGCCACACGGTCGTGGCGAAGATCGCGCCGACGCTGATCCAGCGCCACTCGGCGCCACGGCGGCTCGGTCCGAAGCGGTATATCAAGGCGAGAAGCGACATCACGAGAAGCGCGAGGAATGGCCAGCGTCCCACTCTGACGACCGTCTCATACGCGCCCGCATGTCCGGTATCGTCAAACAGGATTGGCACATAGACGACGGCGAACAGCATGGCGACGACGCCGATGATGCCGAGGATGGTGCCGGCGAAGGCGTTCAGATACCTCCGCAGCACGCTGCGATGCTCGGGCTCACCATATGTGATGTTGAGCGCGGAGAACATGGCCTGCGTTCCGAGATTGGCGCTCCACAGGGCAATGCCGAGGCCGACGGCAAAACCCCAGCCCAATGCCTGATGCGGCGTCTCGGCGATTCTGCGGATCTCACCGATGACGATGTCGTAGGCCTGCGGCGGCAGCACCGTGGCAAGCATACCGAATTGCCGCTCCACCGTGTCCGGATCGGTGGTCAGCCCGAACAGCGAAATCGAGGCCCAAAGTGCCGGGAAGATGGCGAACAGCGCGTAGAAGGCGCAGCCCGCCGTAACCACTTGGAGATTGTCGCTGACGATCTTGCTGCCCACTCTTTTCACGATCTGCCACCATCCCTTAAGCGGAATGTGACGACGCGTGGCCTCACGGCCCTGAGAGTCTGGCTTGCGGTTCATGTCCTATGAAGGATCGTTGAGCGCTCGGAAGACAAGCAGATAATGCCCAAGCCCTAAGAGCAGGTTTCCGCGAAGACGCCGGCACAGCCGCACCATGTCGGCCACGAGGGAACATTGAGAGGCGTTCGGCGCTTATTCCCGCAGGTTTCGATGATTGACCCATGGAGGATATGCGATGTTAGGAACAATTCTTCTGATTATCTTGGTGCTCTTGCTGATCGGAGCGCTTCCGACGTGGGACTACAGCAGATCATGGGGCCGTGGTCCCTCAGGACTTCTGGGTTTGTTGGTCGTCATCGTCCTGATCCTTCTGCTGCTGGGCAAAATCTAGCCGCCGACGGACCTGCGACGATCCCCGCCCCACCCTCACCCGTCTCACAGGTCCAGTAACGTCGCCTCACAGTTATTCGTCCATTGAGCATACGGCACACCTCGATGCCGCTTGCCGGCTCTGCGCGCGGTTGAAAAGATACCGTGCGGCATAGAGGTGTTCGGCATGGACACGGCGAACGAACGAACAGCCTGCGATCGACTGGTGGGGCGGCTGGTGCGTTACGGGGAGCGCGAAGGCGCTTGCAGCCGGCTTAAGCTGGGGGTGTCGTTCTTGAGGCGGGCGTATGACGCGTCCTTGCCGGGGAGTTCTGCACGGCAACTCCCGGTCGATGGGATCAGGAAGAGTCTGGTCGCGCATGGGCAGGCGGGCCAGTTCTACCGGCATCTGCAATTCCATATTGGTTGCCGGTTTCTTGGCTGGCCGGGAATGCTCGCGAGTTGGCTTATGCATCGGGTGGATGTGAGGCAGGCTGCCAGGGGCCGCATGGAATCAGCGGTGGAAGTCAGAGGCAACGAGGCGGCGTTCGCATGCGCGGAGGTTCTGTTGGACCGGTTGCGCCGGAGGATATCGCGGGCCGAGGCCGCCGAGCGCTTGCGAGACATCCTGACCGATTAACGGGAACCTCCGGACAATTGACGGTGCTCTAAGGAACCTGCAATAGAGTGTCCCTGATGCCGTATCTGGAGGGGTGGCCGAGTGGTTGAAGGCACCGGTCTTGAAAAGCGGAACCGACCGTTTTTCCAGTGTTTCGCAGCACCCTCACCTGCTTTGTAAGCGTTGATAATCCGGGGCCTTC
The DNA here is from genome assembly GCA_963825655.1 of uncultured Alphaproteobacteria bacterium. Taxonomy (GTDB): domain Bacteria; phylum Pseudomonadota; class Alphaproteobacteria; order Rhizobiales; family Methyloligellaceae; genus Methyloceanibacter. The sequence continues at coordinate 321,956 of CAWGTS010000003.1, read as the reverse complement.
AAACAAACCCTAGGCAAGGCTTTAGCCGTTTGGGTTGCAGAACGGGTTACAGTGCGGGGGGAGCTTCGAGGCGGCTCCCAATGACTAAATACGCTGACGCCAAACGCGAGCTACAGCACACACGCTCTACAGCCACACACCGCCCTGCCCATGCGCACGCATTGACGCGCCGAGGGCTCGCGCGCGCCGGATCCTTCATTTGGTAATGAAGCTACTTCTGCATGTTCGGACTGTTCTTTAAGGTATCGAGCTTCTGTGTGTTCAGTGTTGGATCGGGCTTCCTCATCGTTTCGGACCCATTTTTCTCAGGAGGCTCCGGCTGGGGATTGAAGCCTTTGCGCACCAACCCTTGCGTCGCAGGGTTGACCTGGGGCGGTTGTTCTTCGACGATGATGCCCTTTCTTTCATTTCCCGTTCCCGGCTGCGAGGACGAAGACTCCTCAGGATTTGGCCGTGTCTGTACCTCCTCCTCCGTTTGTTCTTGCGCCACCGCGTTCCCGGCAAATCCTAATGTCGCCACCGCTGCTATGATGGCGCTTGCTTTAGCGAATTTATCTATCATTTCTAGCCTCCCTTATGCTGCCAAGTGAACTGCTAGAGTATTGAGTTTAACACACCATCAGCCTCCTCATCGCGGTCACTTTCGCCAAGGAAGGTACTCAACTTCGATGAGGCGGCGCATTGCTGTGAATGTTGCTAAGCTGCCAAAGCTGCCAACTACCGCACGGAGGGTCGAATGAAACTTGTATTACTGAGTTCGACAATCTTGCTCGCAGTTGCAACCGGCCTGAGGGCGGATCCGCTAGGGGTGGGCGATGCCCAAGAGGGGTTTGTGTACGCCAAAGCGGTTTGCGCTAATTGTCATGCAATTGCTTCCAATGAAACCTCCCCTGTGCCTAAGGCCCCAACTTTTGATGAAATCGCCAATCAGGCGGAGAGTTCCTCAGAAACTGTAATTGAGCGGATACAGGCCGTACATCCCAACATGCCGAACATTCCAATGGAGCGGGAGGAACTGATTGACCTGGTGGCCTACATCTTGAGTTCCAATGATGAAGGACCGTCCAACAGCCAGTAGTATGATAGCGGCTCTTGTCTCTTGAATGAGGCGCGGCGCGTTGCCGTCAACGTGGCGAAGCTGCCGGAACTATTAGCGCGTTAGCCGCAGACCGTTGGCGACCACCTTGGCGATGATACGATGGTGATATGCTCGCCTAGAAGGGAACCTCTGTCATCATTAGGTCGGGAAGATCGCCATGACCAGTTCCACAGATGCCATGAAGCAAGCTGCCCAAGAGTGGGTCGATCAGGCTATCGCGAGCGGTGCCAATCCACGCATGATCTTGGAGCATCCTTCAAAACGCCTAAGCGTTCATACGACGGTCGAAGGGGTCGATTGGACCACGTACCCGGGTCGACTTCCGGATCACCTTGCCGCTTACGTGTTCAACATTCTCAAAAGCATGGACAGGGTCGAGGACTTGAAGCCTGCCAGCGAAGGCGATGGTCCGCCCTAAGCGCCAGTTGCCGCAAACCGACATTACGCAAGCAGCTCACCTTCGACGAGGCACAGCGCATTGCTGTGAATGTTGCTAGGTTGCCGGAGCTTAGAGGTGCGAAGTGAGCGTTGTTTGAGCTGCCACAACGATAACTTTTTCTTATAGCGACAATAAGAAATCGGTATTGGAACCTATCATGCGGCTGGAGGTATCTAAAGTCATCGATGGGTTCCCCCGCCCATCTATGGTTCCCCCCTACAGGAACCCGAAAAGCTCCGCTTTCCCCCGTGCGGGGCTTTTCTTTGTCCCCCATCCCGCAACCTTGGCGCCCTTTGTCCACAGGCGGCTAAGCGTTGCTGCGGTGCAGGATTGACAGCGATGCTTTACGGGAGTGGAATGATCGCTCGTCTCGCCTTCGGGTGAGGCGTTGACCGTCCAGAAATGGGTAGTCAGGAAAGGGGTGACCTTCGGGTTGCCCCTTACCTGTATGTGCCTCCCTTTTGCTTTCCACCCATGCCCCGCCGCCGTTCCCCCACCTTGGCAAGTCGAGCAGACGCCTGGAGGGTTTAAGGTGCTGGACGCTAACGGTCAGGCGCTCGTCTACGTCTACGCTCGCGAGACATCAAACGACGCCAACATCGCCGGTGTGCTGACCGTGGATGAAGCGCGGCGCATTGCTGTGAATGTTGCTAAGCTGCCGGGGTTGCTGGGGAGATGATGGTTTAGGGCACCAAGGAGTTCGTTGAAGGTGGTAAAACTGGGCCGAGGCCTATTTCTCATTCTTCGTATCGTCTGCTATCTCGCGCTGGTGGTAGTGGCGGGCAGTGTTGTCGCCCTCATGTCTGCGATGTCGTTTGGCGGTTGCACGCAAAGCGGAGACAGCATCGCGTGCGCGTCATCTCTGGTCCAAGTCGCTGCGAACACGGCCAGCAACACTCTGTTGATTGCCTCTTTCACCCTGGTCCCCTTACTTCTTGCCCTAGGTGGGATCTTTTTTTTGATCCAGGCCTTGGTGCGGATGCTCCGACATAGCGAAGGAGCTGACGTTCGATGAGGCTCGGCGCATTGCGGTGAATGTTGCTAAGCTGCCGGGTTTGCTAGGGGTGAAATGATGAGAGAGTTCCTTTGGTTTGGGGAGGGCGAGTTAGGAGAGATTTTCGCGAAGCTAACTGCGTTAAAATTTGGGTATGACGCGACCTGGGAAGCAACGGCCCTTTTGCCAATCGGCTTAGGCATCGCTTTGGCTTTTCTTTTTAGTGTTTGGGTCGGCCTTTGAAATCCCGCCGTTCAGGAGACTGAAACACATGAAATTTCTGATTTATTGTGAGATTGATCCTGAGAAGCGCGACGAGAACGTCGCGAGGCTCAAGGCATCGGGGCCGGGCGTCCCGGAGAATGTCAAACTTGTGAGCATCTGGTACTCGGCAACCATGCTGGAGTGCTGGTGCGTAGTAGAAGCAGAAGATGCGACCTCGCTAGGTGAAATCCAGAAGCATTGGACCGACCTGAATTTTAACCAAATCACCCCAGTGCTAACCGAAGACGAGGTTCTCCAAATTTTCTCTTAGACGTGGGGCTGAGAAATCACGCCGGTTCCCACCGCCTTGGATGGTCGAGCACATACCGGTCGGTTACCCGCCCACGACCTTGGCGCATTATCCTGTGCGGCTATGCGCGGGCCGCTTCCACTGTTACTGAGTGGGGACGCTTTTCATTATTTCTTGATAAGCCGCCGCCGCCTTTTCAGCGTAGGTCTTTGGCCAGTTTGCAAAGTACACTTGGGATGTGGCGCTATTGAAGCAATACGTCTTGTGAGTGTCTGCGTCCGTGTAGTTTATCGCGCAATCAGTATGGATCAGATCGCCCGCCATGAGCCCCACAGGATCGTAGTTGTTGAACTCACCGTGCAAGCCTTTTGCCGAGAAGGATTTCCAGATGCCGAGTTCCGTGGCGTGGGGTCTTGCTCCCATGGTCTGCTCGGTGGCGAAGGCCAAGGTGCTCGACAATGCCACGACAAGCGCTCCTGCTATCAGCATGACTTCTCGCATTAAATGAAACTAGCATGTTTTGGCTGGATGTCATAGCCGGTCCCTTTTCAGCCTCCCATCGGAGACCGCTCACGTTTGGGGGCGCTTAAGGGGGAGCCGGGTTGAGGAAAGCCATCATCGCTAAGGTGCTGACCTTCGATGAGGCGCGGCGGATTGCTGTGAATGTTGCTAAGTTGCCGGAGTGTTGGGGGCGACAGATTGCGCATCGCCTGGAACCGCGACACGAATGACGAGTTTTGCAGACCTGACCCCATGACACAGTAAGGGAGAGTTCATATGAAAAACCTCGTATTGACCCTTGTCGTGTCGCTCGCAGTAGCCTTCACCGGGCCAGCGTTTGCCGGTGACCTGACGAAGGCAACCACCAAAGCGGAATGCAAGGAAATGGGCGGCAAGTGGAAGATTGCCACTAAGACGTGCGTCGAGAGGAAGCGAAAGAGCAGCGGCTATTAGTTCGCACAACGACGTAAGCATGGCCCGTCCGACTTCGGTCGGCGGGCCTTTTTGCGATTGGTCCCCAACCTTGGCGCATGACCATAGGCTGCTATGCTTGGTGGGCTTGGGAGTGGGCTTATGACCTCCGACAAAGACGACCTCGAAGAGGCACTTCAAGAAAATCTTCGTTTGAGACGCCAGCTTGGGGCCGAGGCTTCCAAGGGCACGGCAACAATCCGTGCAGGTGGAATGGGCTATCGCCTAGGCTGGGTTCTTTATTGGGCCGCGTGCATCGTTGCAGGTCTACTTGCCCTTATCGGGCTGTTTTACGCTTTCATCGCCCCCGAAAGCCACTGGCTCGGAGCCTTAATCCTTGGCTTTGTCGTTTGGCTCATTGGCCGAACTTTACGCTACGTCTTCTCAGGAAGTTAGAGCAATGCGCCGACCCATACTGATTGCCGTGTAGCCCACATCCTTGGCGCATGACCCCAGGCTGCTATGCTTGACAGTGAGGTAGCCATCGAGCGTTACCTAGGCTTGCCGTCGCCATCTTGGCGCATCACCCCAGGCTGCTATGCTTGGCCAAAAGCAACAGGAGTGGGCTGTCACGTCTGATCTTTTTGCCCCCATCGCTAACCTCGTCAGCTGGCTGCCCGACTGGTTTGAGTACCCGTTGGTGGTGCTTTTCGTGGCTTGGCTCATTTGGCGCAGAGCAAGAGGACTGGCCACCATGTTCGGCTTAGGCTTCTTAATTTGGGCTGGCATTTCGTCAGCGCGGGCCTACGCCGACCATGGCGATCCATATCTTGCCCTGCTTTCCGGCGTTAGCACCCTAGTCGAGCAGGTCAGACAAATCTGGAACTAGGCGTGTATATCGCTGGCGTGCTGACCTTCGATGAAGCGCGGCGTATTGCTGTGAATGTTGCTAAGCTGCCTGGGTTGATCGCAACAGGTCAAAGCCACGCACGACGACTAGCTCATTGCTCATGAGTGCGCATAGCTACGAGCGAGCAGACCGTCCCTTTGCAGGTTTCTGACCCTACGCTAGTTGTCCAGCTATCTTTTGCAGAGCCCCCTGCACGCTCTCCATTTGAGTAGAAAAGGCCTTCAAGGTCTTTTGCAACTCCTGCATTTGCGCCGTAGGAGGCTGGAAAACCTTCTGCCACTCTTTCATTTGCGCCGCAGAGGGTTGGAAAGCATTTTGCAAACTCTCCACTTGCGCAGCAAAGGTTTTCACCGTGTTCTGCAACTCCTTCATCTGCGCAGCAGAGGGTTGGAAAGCTTTTTGTAAGCTGTCCATTTGCGCAGTGAAGGGTTGGACAGTCTTCTGCCACTCCGCCATTTGCTCGGAGATGGGTTGGAACGCCTTCTGCCACTCCGCCATCTGGATGGCAGAGGCTTGGGACGCCTTCTGCCACTCCGCCATTTGCGCAGCGAAGGGTTTGAAAGCCTTCTGCCATTCCTCCATGGGTTGGGAAGCCTTCCGCCACTCTGTCATTTGCGCGGCAAAGGGGTAAAAGGCCTTCTGCCATTCTGTCATTTGCGCGGCGAAGGGGTAAAAAGCCTTCTGCCACTCTGTCATTTGCGCGGCAAACGACTGGAAAGCCTTCTGCCACTCCATGAGCGCGGCGAAGGGTTGAAACGCTTGCTTCTGTAAGTCCGCGAATTGCGATAGTGGATCATTTGGTTTGTTATTCATGAGCTTGCGCCTCTAAGGAAAGTAAGGGAGCCGACACAGTATGTCGTGACCTTCAAACACCTTTGAGGGTAAGTGGCAAGTTTAAGCGGTCCAATGACATCACAACACCGCTTCCCGCCACCTTGGCAAGTCGAGCAGATACCGGGCGGCTTCAAGGTGCTGGATGCGAACGGGCAGGCTCTCGTCTACGTCTATGCTCGCGAGACACGCAACGAGGCGAACATCGCTGGTGTGCTGACCTTCGATGAGGCACGGCGCATTGCTGTGAATGTTGCTAGGCTGCCTGAGTTGTTGGGGGCATAAGAGCGCCACAGTGAGCATCACGCCAGAGCAACTCGTCGGACACCTCTTTTACGAGGTTTGGATGCTTGGTGAACTGCGCAACATCATGCGCTCTGGGGAGGACGGCGATCAGCCCACGAAGAATGCCATGATCGAGGCCTTCTGCATCCACGCACGAAACCTCAATGAGTTCTTTCTCGAAAACGGCAGAGATGACACGCTCAGAGCAAGCGGCTTCACCACGTCCGCGTATAAGCCACCCGACAACGATCAAGTGAGGCGCTCTATCTTTGCGAAGATCAACAAGCAGATTTCTCACCTTACCGAGGCTCGGACAACCGTCGCGAACGAGAAGATCGGAGACTTAGAGAGAGAGCAAATGTATTGCTTCCTCTTTGATGATCTCAGGAGGTTTCTGAGCATCTGAAACCCGAGTTGCGCTCCGCATGGAAGGTCAAGTTTGGCAGCTCGGATGACTTGTCACGGGAGTAGAGCAATGCGCCGAGCCATACTGATTGCGGTGCAGTCCACAACCTTGGCGCATAACCCCAGGCTGCTATGTTTGGCCTGCGCGGGGGACGGTGCTAATTTTTTGCGGGCGGTGTGCTTGTTAGCCCTGGTTTTTTCTTCGGCGGAGTTGACGTGAACCCAGGCTTCAACCGTTTATCTTTCGTGCATGTGTATACTTGGTTCAATAAATAGCAATTGGCACTAATGCCGCCCGCTCCTTTGCAATCGTTGTGACTTAGGTCAGAACAGTCGCTACAGCTAGATCCAGACTTGTTCCCGCAAGTTTCACAACAGCCTTCATGGATTGTTGGAACCACGCCCTTTTGGGTAGGCTGCTTGGTTGTAAGGCTTTTGCTAGCCGACTTTGCGGGCTTGCAGACGGTAATATCGCCGTTTACTGAGCAGGTAGCGTGTACATCTTGTCCGGCGCCGCAGTGCCTATGTGACGAACTCGTGCAATTGTCACATAGAACCTCACCAGTTTTTTTGTTGACCTCCGTGCAAGTCGCACAGCATGCATCGAAAGCAGTTGCACCACCGCCGCCGCCAGCACGGTTTGCAAGTGAATTGCTCTGAGCGCTGGCGGCATGGGGCTGTGCCAACATTTGAAACGCGATGGCAAGCGTTATGAAAATCGCGCCGCGTATCGAACTGCGGATCATGAACACCTCCCTCAACAGTTCCTCAAGCGTGTGCATCCTCTAGGGACGGGCTCCAATGGGGTCGGCTTGAGACCCGTCTGAGGAGCCTACTGCGATCATCTAATTATAGCTTTTCCTGCCTATGCGGTCCCGCAAGAAAGTCGCGGCCGGTCTTTTTTTGGATTGCTCCGGGCTGCTATGCTCAGCCTGCGCGGGGGAAGCACAGAGGGGCTGCCTATGACAGACGACGCGGGCGCGGCGCGTAAGAGGCTTATTGCTCTCAGTACGGAACTTGGACTGAATTCCCCAATACTCGCCGTCCTTCGTGCACGCAATGAGGTCAATGCCTTCATCAAGCGACGGGAGATTAAGCCGCCTTCTGAGCGCAGGAGGCACATCGCGAACCAGCTAGACCTGCTTGAGCTTCGACTGATATTCGGGCTCAGTCTGCAGATAAATTTGGGTAAGGCGCTCGAATGCGGCGCCTTTCGCACTTGCCGGAAGTTTCCCTGCCCGCTCCCAGAATTCATCCCAGGATTTACAAGCAGCTATGAGGCGATCTTGTAGAGCCGTCCCTGGTCATTAGGCTTTTGAAGCCGTCGGCCGATGCTACCAAGGACAAGCTAAGCTGCCGCAGAACCTTGCCCCAACCTTGCTACTTGATCCTAGTCGGCGGCCCGCCCCGATGGCCAACGAAAGGCTGCTATCATTGGCCTTCCCCAGCCGGGCGCCCGCCGCCGTATCAGTCACCTTGTTGCGCTCCAACCAACGGGCAAGACCGGCGCTCACTTGCCCTCCATCATCTTTTCCAGCCTCACGACTGGCACGCGCCAAAGCTTGCCAATGCGGATTGTCGGAATGTCGCCATTGCGGGCGGCCTTATAGGCCGCAGTTCTGCTAATGCCGAAGTAGCGCCTCCCCGCTTCCTCAATGCTGAGGGTCTTAGGTTGCTCGTCAATCATCTGCTGCACCTTTAATATCGCCTATGGTATTGTGATATTACCAAAAGGAGCATACAATACAATATCACTTGTACGTTTTTGATAGTGTTCTGGGGAAAAGGAGGCTTACGTTTGGCGACAAAGAAGGCGGCAAAAGCGACAAGGAAGGCGGCAAAGAGGGCAGGAGAAGAGATGAAGCCCTTTCTGCTCAGACTGCCAAGCGAGTTGAAGGTGATGCTGGAGCAACAAGCCGAAAGACACGGTGTATCGATAAACGCAGAGCTGGTCGCTCGCCTTCGGAACTCTCTGTTTTATGAGTTTGTGGGTGATCTTCGCGCCAAGACCAACGCTCACAGCGATGCGTTGTTCAGCCTCTATGACGACATTATGGACGCGCTGGAGCGGCTGGAGGAACTAGAGAAGCGGCTGGATGAAAAGGAGCAAAGCAAATGAAACGCGGCTCAGTCATCAAGCGTGGTAAGGGGTGGCGGATTAAGTTTGACGCCGAGCCGATCAACGGCAAACGCCAGCAACGCTATGAGACTTTCCACGGCACTAAGTCCGATGCGCACAAGCGCCTCCGCGAGCTGCTTCACGACGCTGACAAAGGCACGTTGCCTGAGCCCAATCACCAAACGGTCGGAGAGTACCTGACCGCGTGGCTAGGTATGACGCATGAGCAAAGCCCCAAAACTTTGGAGCGTTACCGCGAGCTAGTGGCGAACCAAATAGTTCCGCACCTTGGCGGCATCAAGCTACAGAAGCTAAAGCCTGAGCATGTTCAAGCTTGGCATAGGCGCTTGTTGGACAGCGGCCTTGCGCCACGCACTATCGGCCATGCGCACCGGCTCTTGAACAAGGTTCTAGGAGTAGCGGTCAAGAACGGCACGTTGGCGCGCAATGTCGTTGGCGTGCATCAGCCGCCGAAAGCGGAAGATACTGAGATTGAGATCCTCACGTCCGAACAAGTGGTGGACGTGCTCACGGCGCTAGAGGGCAATGCGCTGTTCGCCATTGTGTCGCTGGCACTCGCTACCGGAATGAGGCGCGGCGAACTTCTTGGCCTTCAATGGGGCGATATAGACTTAGAGAGCGGCACTCTAAAGGTCGAACGGGCGGTTGAGGAAACCAGCGCCGGATTGCGCCTCAAACCTCCGAAGACAAAGCGAGGGAGACGCAACATTTCATTACCCTCCGAGGCCGTCACGATGCTTCGTGCACGGAAGGTGCAGCAGATGGAAACCCGCCTTGTTTTAGGACAAGGCCAAGTCAGGACTGACACACTGGTCTTTAGCAACATCGAGGGCGGGCTAATGCGCCCTCGCAACGTAAGCAAGGCTTGGTGGCGGCTTGTAACCTCACACTCCCTACCCCGCGTTAGCTTACACAGTCTTCGTCACACGCACGTTTCGATGCTTATCAATGCGGGCGTGGACATTCTCACCATTAGCCGCCGCTTGGGCCACAGCAAGGCCGCAATAACCTTGGACGTGTATGGGCATCTTGTTGTTGGAGCAGATGCCGCCGCTGCTAAGGCCATCGAAGGACTATTTGTCTGAAATTTTGTCCCGATTGGGTTCCAAATGGGTTCCAGTTCTTACTTTGTTGCTTTATGCGAGACATCTAACTGGCTGAAAATAAAGACAAGGAGGGGTGGCCGAGTGGTTGAAGGCACCGGTCTTGAAAACCGGCAGGCGCGCGAGCGTCTCGTGGGTTCGAATCCCACCCCCTCCGCCAAGAGCCCAAAACCAGTCCCCCGACCAAGCCCCCGACGCGCTAGACGCCGCCAGGCTCGCCGAACGACGTGTCTTCGGAGCGTGAGGGGCGGCCGAGGCCGCGCGGGCCGCCAATAAACCAGCTGATGTGCTGGCTCCCTTGCGGAGATTCTTCTTCGCGGGGGTCCGCCAAACGGCCCAGGGCCTGCCTGACCACAACCGGCTGACTGTCTACCGCTTGCGCGACCGTCCAGATCAGCGGCCGCTCGACATTCGCGGGCAGCATCGTCCTGGCATCCCCTTCGGCCCCGTACAATCGCGCCGTGGTGAGATTGCGCGCCTCGGCGAGGTTCACACCACAGAGATTTGTCGCGGAGAGATCGGCGCCCCGTAAATCGGCGCACGCGAGAACGGCATCGCTCAAATCGGCACCCGACAGATCGGCGCCTTCGAGGCGCGCGTCACTGAGATCACTATCGGCGAGATCGGCGCCCCGCAGATCGGCGCCGGTCAGTGTGGCGTAGCGGAGAGACGCATGGCGCAGACGGGCATGGGCGAGGTTGATGGGGCCGCCGTTGATGGGCCCCAATTGACGGTCGCCAACGCTGAGAGCGATGCCGACGAGGTTCGGCACGATGGATGGGTTCTCTGCCCGCCACTCGTTCCACGGCCGCGAGCCGCGACGCAACAGCTCAATATGTTCGGAATCCGCACTCACACCGCAGGCTTACAACGCTGAACGCAACTGACACAACGCGACAAATGATACGCATGAACCGTAATGCACGGCGCGATGCTGCAAACGTAATGCACCGCCGGCGAAAGGCACAAGCGTTTCCGTAGTGCGCATTAAATAGGCGGCGCTGCCGCCCTCACATTGGCGCGCAAACAAAAAGAGCCGCCTCGGCGGCGGCTCTTGAAAGACCTTTGGACTTGACTGTGGCGCCTGCGGCTCAGCCCGTGGTTAGCCGCCGATACGGGCCGTGCCGGAGCGGCCGTCATTGCGCACCCAGCGCACGGTCGCGCCCTTGCGGGTGAGCTTGTAGCAATATTGCTTGCTGTCCATCCAGCTCGTCCACTTCTGGCAGAGCTGATCGTCCGCGACCCACCACTTGCCGGAATCGGATGCGCCGTCGCCGCGGGATAAGCTCGCCGCGACCGTTCCCATCTTGCCCGTCATCCGGCCATTGGCCGCATAGCGGATGGGAAGCTCAAACCCCGAAACGTTGAGGTAGACCGTCTTGCCGACGATGGCCTGCTTGAGCTCATCGCCAACGAGCTTTCCAAACTCGGCGCCGAGGGCGGAATTTGCCGTCAGGGTCAGACCCGCGGCCAAAAGGAGTGCTCCAGTCGTCTTCATCACTTCCCCATATTGTCTTGCAATTGACATGTGCGGCATACGGGTCTGAAAACGTGGTCAATTTTGGGCTAAGCAAAGGGCATTGCGTGACAAAGTTAAGGGGCATTGTGAAGGGCGGTTTTGAGGGACTGGCCGCCGGCCCCGGAGCCCTGCCCTTAACCCCTCGCGGCCCGCTTCGCCTTCTTCTTCTCCGTGGCTTTCGCCTTCCGGCGTTTCCGCATTGCCAGGACGTTGATGATCTCGACGGCGGCCGAGAATGCCATGGCGAAGTAGATGTAGCCGCGCGGGATGTGGAAGTGGAAGGCGTCTGCCACGAGCGCCGCGCCGATCAGCAGCAAGAAGGACAGCGCCAGCATCTTGGTCGTCGGGTGACGTTCGATGAACGCGGCCACCGGGCCAGAGGCGAAATACATGACGCCAATGGCCACCGCCACGGCGGCGATCATCACCTCCACGTGCTCGGCCATGCCCACGGCGGTGATGATGGAATCGACCGAGAACACCAGGTCGATGATACCGATTTGTACGATGGCGGCGGTCAGCGACTGTACCACCGGGTTGGCGCCGTGCTCGCCTTCCTCGCCTTCGATGCCGTCGTGAATCTCGCGCGTCCCCTTGAACAGGAGGAACAGGCCGCCCGCCAGGAGGATCAGATCGCGCCAGGAGAAGGCGTACTCGCCGACCGTGAAGATCGGCACCCTCATGTGGATGAACCAGGCGATGAACGCCAGCATGATGATGCGGAAAATCAGGGCCAGGGACAGGCCGATGCGCCGCGCCATCAACTGCTGCTCTTTCGGCAGCCGCTGCACCATGACGGAGATGAAAACGACGTTGTCGATGCCGAGCACGATTTCCATCGCGCTCAAAGCAAGGAAGCTTGCCCAAACTTGCGGATCGGTGAGGAATTCGACGAAAGTCATGGAGAGGAATCAGCGTGGCGATTGCGGTGTCTCGGAGGCTAATAACGCAAGAAGCCCCGCCTGGTCCATCGCCCGTTGCGTCATATGGCGCGACGGAGCCAACGTCCCAGCCCGACGGCCGTGAAATAGGCGGCCGCGGCGAGCAGCACGATCTTGACCCACAGCGCCGACGGGAACGGGTTGGCGACGGCGACAGCGGCCGTCACCGCCCACAGCAGTACCACGAGCCCCGTGATCAGGCGCAGCCGCACGACCCGGAACGGATGCACAAACAGAATGGGCACGAAGGTGAGCCCCACAAGCCCGGCGACCACGGCAAGCGCGCCATAGGGTGGCAAGCCGAGCACGAAGAGATAGAGCAGGACGATGTTCCAGATCGCGGGGAACCCGACGAAGTACCCCTCGTCCGTCTTGCTATCCACGTCGGAGACGTGGAACAGGCCCGAGAGAAGGATAGCGATCGCCGCGGGCAGTCGAAAGCCATCAGGCAGCAGGTCCGCCTCGGAAAGCACGAAGGCCGGGGTCGCCACATAGGTGAGATAGTCGACGATGAGGTCGAGCCGCTCGCCGCTGAAGCGCGGTAGCACGGCCTTCACGTCGAAGAGCCGCGCCAAGGGGCCGTCGACCGCGTCAACCAGGAGCGCAACGCCGAGCCACACGAACATGATCTGCCATTCGGCCTGGTGGGCGGCACGCAGCGCCAAGAGCGCCAGCACCGCGCCGATGGCGGTGAGGATGTGGACCGATGCTGCCCTGAAGCGACCACTCACGCAACGGCTCCATGCATGAAGGCGGCCCTCGACGCAGCCTCGACCCGTCCTCAGAAGAACAGACCCACTCTCGGCAGCGTCTTCAATTGTCCTAGTCAAAGGGCCGCGCCAGGCAGATGCCCAACGCGGCCCATAAACTGTACGGCTTCTAGAGCGTTGTCTTGCCTCAGATTAGCTGCAGACACACATTGCCGATTCTTGTTCGCAAGGTGGCGCAGGTGCCGCCTTGCATATGCCTGCGGACGATCCCTTCCCGACACACCACGCATTACAGTCAAACTTATCGGGGTTCCCGATATCGTTCTTGTGGCTATGAACCTCGTCAATACCCGGATTGGACTCTACCAAAGTCGTCTCGTCTAAGCAGGCCTCCGGAAAGGACCGGCCAATCGGCTTGCCGTCCTCGTCCGTAGCGATATGGCATCCGGCAACCGCCGGGTCGATCCCGTCGGTATCCTTCCACCAGGTAAGCTCGCCCTCTTTCCAGTCGCTGGGCTTAAACTTGAATGTGCCAAGCGCGCCGGGCATCCCTTCAGCGCCCTTCGATGGCGGTCCCTCGGCGACGGCCGTGTTGGACACCATCATGACTGAGATGCAGATTGAAAACACGAGCGTGAATAAGCGATGCATAGATGTCTCTCCTTGGGGGGGTCAGGGAGTTTGGCAAGTTATAGGCGGGTAATCTATCTTCAACATGCTGAGCACCGCAATATGGAAGCTCATCGGCCAAACCGATAAAACCCATAGGTCCACTCTATGGCGTCGCACTTTGCGGCCCTTGCTCAAAAAAAGGGCCGCCGCCCTGGACAAGGGACGGCGGCAGTTATTGAAAAGCGGACTTTTTTTCTGGACGTCTACCAATCAACCTGAGCGCGGAGACCGACACCTGTGATATGAGCACCGTTGTTGGCCCCACCGGAGATTTCGGACTGATTGACGTTGAGCTTGAGCGCCGTGTAATCGTTGATCCACCAGTTCAGACCGATGAGCCACGTCTCCTGCTCACCGCAATCGACACACATGACCGCACCGCGCGCCGTTGACGCGTTGATGGTTGCAGCCCCGTCGCTTAGGTCGATCACGTCGTAGCGGCCGGCGATCTCCCAGGCGCCCCAACCACCGTTGCGGAAACTGAACGGGTTGTTGACCTTCTGGCGGCCGAACCCGCCCGTTTCGGCTTTGTAGTTGCGCATGTCGTCTGTGAGGAAGAGACTCCCACTGACATACCAACCGTCATAGGTCGGGCTGGCATTGGCAACGGCCGACGGCGCGTTGGCCTCAAGATGCGCGTACTCGCCTTGCACTGAGAAGCGGTTGTAGACGAACGCACCTTCGAGCACGAACATATCGTCGTCCTCAGCGAAGTTTGGCGTCGCGACAAAGCGATCCGCCAAGTGCAAATCCGCGCCGCGTGCCCTGTAGCGGAATAGATCCGCAATACCCGTGTCTTCTAAAGTCCCGGCATTCCGGTGACGGTAGCTGGCACCAAGATGAACGACAGTGGTGTCGGTGTTGATGGGCGCGATGGTGCCGCGAACCGAGGCTGCCGTTGTATCGTCGGAGAAGGACTCCTGATCGCTCGGTGTGGCGCCGTAATAGCCTGTCTGAAACGACCAATGCTTGTCGCCGACCCACACGCCAGCACCGAGACGTCGGTCAAGCTCGAAAGCCTCGATAAATGCGGCCCGTTCCAAAAATGTGATGAAGCGCGAGCTCGTCATCTCTTCAAGCGAATTGGCGACAAAGTGGTTACCGAGAATTATCTCGGACTTATTCCACGGCCCCCAATTGGCGTAGGCGATATAGGCGTCTTTGATCGCCGTCTCGTCACCGGCGAAGTCGACCTCGAACTTGTATTTCCAGTCGTAATAGACAACGCCCTCGACGCCGATACGACCGCGGCGCAACTCGACAGCGTTGACATCGTCCACGCCCGTGATCGCCTTGTCCTGATCGATGCTGCTGTAATCCAAGTTGATGCGGCCACGGACCTTGAATTTGAACTTGCCGTCACGGCTGGAAAGCTGCGGCGCACCCTTCCACTTGACCTTGAGATCAAGGTCGTCGCCACCGCCGGAGGACCCCGACGTGGCCTTGGCCTCGTTCACTTGGCGCTGCAGCTCTTGCATCTGAGCCTGCATCGCCCGCATTTGTGCCTGAAGCTGCTCGATATTCTCTGCCTTGGCGGCCGTACCGCCAGACGCGAGAATGCCCAGCGCGCTGGCGCCGGCGAGCAAGTAGATGCTGGTTTTCCGAAGTCCCCCGATCATGACCCCTCTCCACTCTGTTGAGTTGCTTTTTTTCAAGCCGTTCAGTCGTTTAGGAGAATTCTCTGTCTCCCGATGAAAACCGTTCCGCTCCGTTGCCGTGAGCGACCCATACCGTTCTATTTCCTGGCCAATGACGCGCTTGTGACAGTCAGAAGACGATAAGGATTTCGTGGACCACTGTTGCTCATCTGCCACGACACGCTCAGACTGAAGATGATGTGTCGGGCCGCCCTCCTGCGCCCTGACGCGGAGTTTATGCCCCCAAAGAACAAGAGAAAATTCGCTTAGACGGGTCGTCCTCTGGATTCTCGGCAGGCGCGATCTGCGGGCTTTCTGACCCTGGTCAGCGTCCGGCGAGTTTGACCACCGAGAAGCCGTTCAGCTCGAATCCCTGGGCCGCCTCCGGCGCGCGCAGATAGTTTAAAAAGGCGCTCGCCTCGGATGAGGTCGAGGCCTTCAGCTTGGCGGCCGGGTAGACGATCAGCGGATGGCTGTCCTCAGGGAACACACCGAGGATCTTCACTTTGGGATCGGCTTTGGCACCGCTCGCGTAGACGATGCCGAGAGGCACCTCACCCCGCGAGACGAGCCGCAAGGCGGCACGCACATTCTCCGACTGGGCGAGCTTGTCCTTCACCTGGTCCCAAACGCCCAGGCTCTGCAGCGAGGCCTTGGCGTATTTGCCCGCCGGCACCGCATCCACGCCGGCGACAGCGAGCCTTCCGTCGCCGAGAAGCTTGGCGATCGGAAAGCCGGGCGCGATCTCCGCCGTCAGGTCGGAGTCGGCGGGGGCGATCAGCACCAGGCGGTTGGTGAGGAGGTCGAAGCGGCTTTCCGGCAGAACCAGACCGCTTTCGGCCACATAGTCCATCCAGGCCTGATCGGCGGAGATGAAGATGTCGGCCTCTGCCCCTTGTTCGATCTGCTTTGCCAGCGCGGAGGTCGCCGCGTAGGAGATCACGGCCTCGTGGCCGGTCTTGTCCTGCCAGCCGTCGGCGACGGTATCGAGCGCGTTCTTGAGGCTTGCCGCAGCAAATACTGTCGGCCCCCTGTCTGCGCCGAAGGCGGGTTGCGAGGCCGCGCCGAAAGCCACGGCCAGAACGACCGCGATATGGGTCCGGAACCTGAGCTTTCCGAACATTTCGATGCCCTTCGCACAAATGGCAGTGCCTGACGAACCCCGCTAGGCTATCACCAGCCGGCAGGCCCCAAGAACGACAGGACGACGCATGGTTGAAGCAGAGAGCAGGGGCAGAACCTTCGACGTGGCTGTCGTCGGTGCCGGCCCGGCCGGGATCGCGGCTGCCCTAGCGCTCACGCATGTGGGGGCCAATGTCGCGCTGATCGGGCCGCCTCCTCCCAAGGCAGAAACAGGGCGCCCGGAGACGCGCACCGCGGCGTTGCTGACGAGTTCCGTCGATTTCCTGAAGCGGCTTCAAGTGTGGGCGCCCCTGGTCCCGCACGCGGCGCCGCTGAAAGTCGTCCGCATCGTCGATGCCTCTCGCAACCTGTTACGGTCGCCGGACATCGCCTTCGATGCGCGTGAGCTCGGGCTCGACGCCTTCGGCTACAACATTGCCAACACGGCGCTCAACGCGGCGCTCTATGCCCGCGCGCAAGACGTGGTGGGCCACCTCATTTCTGAAAGCGTCCAGGCCATCGAGATCGGTGATCGCATGGCGCAGCTCACCCTGAGCGACGGGCGCATCATCGAGGCCAGGCTTGTGGCCGGGGCGGACGGGCGACGCTCAATCTGCCGAGACGCCGCGCGCATCGAGACGTCCGAGTGGCGCTACGACCAGGGCGCGATCTCCACCAGCTTCCACCATACCCTTCCTCATGACGGCGTCTCGACCGAGCTCCATAGGGAACTAGGCTCCCTCACCACGGTCCCGACACCCGATCCCCTCACCTCGAGCCTTATCTGGGTCGGCACGGCCTCGGACATCGACGTGCTCATGGCTTGCGATGCCGCGCAATTCGCCGCCGAACTCCAGGACCGATTGGGCGACACGCTGGGCGCCATTTCCGATATCGGGCCGCGCGCCTTTTTTCCCGTCGCCGGGCTTACCGCGAAACCGCTTGCCCAACACCGCACGGCTTTGATCGGCGAAGCCGCCCACATCTTGCCGCCGATCGGCGCGCAGGGACTCAATCTCGGCCTGCGCGATGCCGCGACCCTTGCGGATTCTGTGGCGGATGCGCTGCGCCAGGGTCACGACCCCGGCGGCTTGGCGGTGCTGGCCGCCTATGTCCGGGCCCGTCAGCTCGACGTGATGTCGCGCACCGTAGGCGTGGATCTGCTCAACCGGTCACTGCTGACGAGCCTTCTGCCCGTACAGGCGGCCCGCGGCGTCGTGCTCGCCGGGCTCAACGCGTTCGCACCGTTACGCCGTATGGTCATGCGGGCGGGGCTCGCACCGCCCGAGGCGCTGCCGAGGCTCATGCGTCCCGTCCCTCCAGACTATGTGGATGCTTGACGCATCACCTCAGTTTGGCCATGAGGATGGCGTTCTAAGCCCGAGGCCGCACTCGAAAATCGCACCCTAGAAAACAAAGAGAAGCCCTCCGTGGCCAACCGCTACAATCTGCCTGCCAGCCTGGATCTGCGCTACCGGCTCGAATATGCCGGCTTGCGCTTTCTGATCGGGCTCGTGCGCGCGGTCCCGCTCGATACGGCGTGCGATGTCTCGGCGTTTTTCTGGCGCGTCCTCGGCAAACGCAACCGGCGGCACAAGCGTGCTCTGGGAAATCTGGAGCGCGCCTTCCCGGAAAAGACGCCCGAGGAACGGGAGCGCATCGCGCTCGCCGCTTGGGACAATCTCGGCCGCGTCATGGTCGAGACCATGAATATCGACAAGATCCTCAAGGACCCCGGGCGGCTTCACGTGACCAACGGCCATTGGATCGGCCGCTACAAGAACAAGATGGGCCCCGCCCTGATCGTCACCATGCATATGGGCAATTGGGAACTCGGCATGTGGCCGGTCATGCTGGCCGGCGTGAAGCCCGCCGGCGTCTATCGGAGCGTGAAGAACCCTTACGTCGACAGCTACCTGCGCGCGCAACGTGAGAGCCTTTATCCGGGCGGGTTGTTCGGCCGCGGACGGACCGCGGGCCAAGACGAAACGCAAAAGACCGCGCGCCTGATCATGGACTATGTGCGCCAAGGGGGCCGCCTCGGATTCATTTCCGATCTCTACGACTCCAACGGCATCGCGGTTCCGTTCTTCGGCCATCCCGCCAAGAGCATGCCTATTGCCGCGATGATCGCGCGGCGTGTCGGCGCCCGCATTTGGATCGGCCGCTGCGTGCGCGTCGGCAATCGCGCCGTGTTCGACGTCAATGTCAACGAGCTCAGGATTCCGCGGACGCAGAATCAGGCCGAGGACATCCGTTCCATCACCGCTGCGATCCAGCGCTACTTCGAATCATGGATTCGCGAGAACCCGGAACAGTTCATGTGGTCGAACCGCCGCTGGTCATAGCCGTGGGTTTAACCGCATTGACAGCCTCATCGGGCCGCGATCTTATCGTCACAAAGACTCGGGGATAGGGTTTCGTATTATGTCTGCTATCCGCAACGCCAGGTTTCAAATCGGGCAGGTGGTGCGCCACCGGCTATACCCGTTTCGCGGTGTCATCTTCGACGTGGATCCGACCTTCTCGAATACCGAGGAGTGGTACGCGTCGATTCCCCGTGACGTCCGGCCGGCGAAGGATCAGCCATTTTACCACCTGCTCGCCGAGAACGCCGATACCGAGTACATCGCTTACGTGTCGGAGCAGAATCTCGTGGCCGATGAGTCCGACGAACCGTTACGCCACCCGCAAGTGCCAGAGTTGTTTGAGGATTTGAGGGCCGGCGTGTACCGGTTCCGCTTCTTGCAGGAACACTGAGCCGTTACGCACTGCATCCTGCATCAAATTTCATTGCCGCATGAAAAAGGCCGCCCCGAACTCGGGAGCGGCCTTTTCAATGTCGTACGATCGAGACTTGCGTCAGCGCGTCGCCGGTGGGGCCGCGGCGGCCGGAGCCTGCTGCGGGGCGGCTTGCCCTTGCCCCTGCTTCGCCTTCGCGGCGAGTTCGGCCTGGCGCTTGCGGAACACTTCCATCAGCTGACGGCGCTGTTCCTCGTATTTCTTGTTGTCGACGGCCGGACCATCATACGCCTTGCTGAAACCCGTCAGCGGGACCGGGAAGCCCATGGTCTTCTGCTGGATGTTCATGGCCGCCACGACCATCTGCTTGCCGGATCGCATCTTCTGATAAAGATCGTCGGTCAGCTCCATCTGCACTTGGCAGCTGGTCGGGAAGCAAATCGAGTATTGCAGCTGAATCGGCTTCTCCTCGTCGATCCGAAGCTGAACGCCAGCGGGAATGACGAGCGCGTAAGCCGTGGGCACGCGAATGAGAAGCTGCTGTTTTTCGTCGCCTTCCGCCTTACGGACGGCGGCGGCGATCAGAACCATGCCGGTGTTCGGCTCGAGGCCCTCATGGTTGATCAGGCAGATCTCCTTGCCGGCGGTCTGCTGGTTGTTCATGCAGAGCTTGACCCAGGCATCTTGCGCCACCTGGCCGGCGGCCGGTGCCGCGGCAGTGGCCGGTGCGCTCCTTTTCGGAGCCGCCGAGGATTTCGGCTGGGCCTGTTGGGCCATCGTTTCGGGCGCAACAAGAGCCAGAGCAAGCGCGGCGGCGCCCACTCCCAGCATCCAACGACCCGCGCTGCGGCTCAGCGTGTTCCAAAGATCCTTGGACCAGATCATCAATAGACCTTTCCTCTTTTTGCGGGCTGGCTCAGGCGTGCCAGATATACCCCGCGCCCGCTCCCTAAAACTAGGGTCAATACCCGAAATGCGGCGTAGGCGTGGCTTTGTAACCTCGACTACCGGACTTTCTCGGCCGCTCTGCGCCATTCCATCCCTTTATCAACGGCATGGAATAGCTTGCGGCGTCGGATTGGATTACCAGGGGTGCTACCCTTAACCTTATGGTGGAATGCGTGGGCATCTATAGCCATGCCGGGACTTCCTTGAAAGCCCTTATTTCACTGCTCATCTTCGGGTTGCTGCTGGCTCCCTGCAGTGCCTGGGCCGAGCCCCAAGCCGGGCTTGCCATGCATGGCAGCCGAAGTGAAACGGCGGATTTCAGCCATTTCCCCTATGTGAACCCCGATGCGCCCAAAGGCGGCCGGGCCCGGTTCGCAAAGCAAGGGTCGTTCGACAGCCTGAACCCCCTCATCGTCAAGGGCGTCTCGGCCGACGGAATTCGCGAATATCTCTACGAGAGCCTGATGGCGCGGGCTTACGACGAGCCCTTCACCCTTTACGGCCTCATCGCCGAAGCGGTGGAGACGCCGCCCGACCGGTCTTGGGTCGACTTCACCTTGAACCCGAAGGCCAAGTTCTCCGACGGCACCCCCATCACCGTCGAGGACGTAATCTTCTCCCATGCGGTGTTGCGCGATCGCGGCCGGCCGAACCACCGCTCCTACTACAAGAAGGTCAAGACGGTGGAGAAGACCGGCGACCGGAAAGTGCGCTTCACGTTCGATGCTTCCGGCGACCGAGAGATGCCGCTCATCATGGGGCTGATGCCCGTTCTGCCGCGCCACCTGTTCACCCCGGAAAGCTTCGAGAAGACGACGCTTCAGCCACCCATCGGCAGCGGTCCTTACGTGGTCGAGGCCGTCGATCCCGGCAAGAGCATCACCTACCGCCGCGATCCTGATTATTGGGGCCGCGATCTCCCCGTGAACCGCGGGCTCTACAATTTCGACGAGATCAGCATCGACTACTACCGCGATGCCGGCAGCCTGTTCGAAGCCTTCAAGTCCGGATTGGTGGAGCTGCGCAACGAGGACGACCCGACGCGCTGGACGGAGGGCTACAACTTCCCGGCCTTGCGCGATGGCCGCGTGGTGAAGGAAACGCTGCCCGTGGAAACGCCCGCTGGCATGTCGGCGCTGGTGTTCAACACGCGCCGCCCGCTCTTCGCCGATCCGCGCGTGCGCCAAGCGCTGATCAAGCTGTTCGACTTCGAATGGGTGAACCGCACGCTCTATCACGGCCAGTATGCGCGCACGGAAAGCTACTTCGCACGCTCCGAGCTCTCCTCCCATGGCCGTCCGGCCGACGCCACCGAACGCGCCCTGCTGGCGCCCTACCCGGATGCCGTGACCCCCGCCATCATGGACGGCAGCTTTTCCTTCCCCGTGAGCGACGGCACGGGGCAGAACCGCGAAGGCCGGGTGGAAGCTTTGCAGCTTTTGGAGGATGCCGGCTACCAGCTCAGGGACGGCAAGCTCGTCAATGTCGAGACCGGCGAACCGTTCGAGTTCGAGATCCTGGCCGCCACGCGCGCGCAAGAGCGGCTGCTGCTGACCTACGCACGCGCCTTGAAACAGGTGGGCATCGAGGCCCGAATCCGGCAGGTTGACTCCGCTCAATACCAACGGCGCAAGCAGACTTACGATTTCGACATGATCCAATATTTTTGGCCGGTATCGCTCTCGCCGGGAAACGAGCAATCGTTCCGCTGGGGCAGCGGGGCGGCCAAGACCGAGGGCTCATACAATTACGCGGGCGTCGAGAGCGAGGCGGTCGACGCCATGATCGCGGCGCTGCTCGCGGCGGAGACCCGTGAAGACTTCGTCTCGGCCGCGCGCGCGCTCGACCGCGTGCTCCTGTCCGGAGACTATGTGGTGCCGCTGTTCTACCTCCCCGGACAATGGGTGGCCTATTGGCGGACGCTGAACCGCCCCGAGAAGACGCCGCTCTATGGCTATCAGATCGATGCCTGGTGGCACGACCCATCTGCGGTAGGCGACGGCGGTGAGCATGCGGTGAAGCCATGAGCCTCCACATGAGCCCGCCCGCATGAGCACACTTGCTGTACCGGACGTGGAGACGCGCGAGGAGAGTGGACCCATCACCGCCGATGGGCTGCTGCGCCGCCGCGCACGCCAGAAGGCCGATGCCGTCGCGCTGCGCGATCCGCCCAACCGGCAAATGCTCGATCTCGCGCAGCCGCGCAGCCTCACCTATGGCGCCGCCAACACGATGGTGGACGCGCTGGCTGCCGTCTTTACCGATCTGGGTTTGGCGCCGGGCGACCGTATCGTGTTGCAGCTTCCCAATTTCGTCGAGGCGCCGCTGGCGCTGCTCGGCGCCTGGCGTGCCGGACTCACTGTCGCCGCGGTCCCCATGCTGTGGCGGGCCTCCGAGATCGCGCGGGTGTGCGACGCTGTAGAGCCCAAGGCGTTGGTCGGGGTCTCGCGTTTTGCCGGGGATTCCCCCGCCGAGCGCTTGCACGGCGTCGCGGCCACGCGCATGTCGGTGCGCTTCGTGCTTGGCTTCGGTTCGGACCTGCCGGACGGCGTGGTGTCTCTCGACACGGCGATGGGCGCGTGTCCCGTCTCCGACTTCGAACCGCGGCATCACGCGGGTCCTTCGCTCATCACCTTCACGGCGCGTGCTGGCAAGGCTCTGGTTCCGCTGTTCCGCCAAGAGGATGAAATCCTGGCCCAAGGGGCCATGGCCGTGCTGTCGCTCGCGCTCGACCGCAGCGATACCATCCTCAATGCCTATCCGTTCACCGGACCCATTGGACTGGAACTGGGGCTTGCGCCTTGGCTTATCGGTGGCGCCACGCTCGTGCAGCATCACCCTTTTGACTATGGGGTGTTCGTGCAGCAGATCCTTACGTCGGACGCGACGGTGACGGCGATGCCGAGCGCCATTCTCGCCGAGCTTGGCGCGGACCGCGTGCTGATGGACCCGCAATGTAAGCTCCGGCGCGTGGGCCGCGTCTGGTCGCCTCCGGAACTCGCGGATCCGAGAGCACCGCTGAACCACATGGCCATGGAAAATTTGAGCCGGCCGGTGTTCGATCTCTACCCGCTAGGCGATCTCGCCAGTCTTTTGCTGCGTCCCGCTCCGGCTGCCGACCGCGCTGCGCTGCCGCTTGGGCCCGTGCCTATCGGGGAGGATGGCGGCGGCACCGTCTTCGCGGAGACCAAGCTTGCCGAGGACAGCGGCGAGCTTTTGTTGCGGGGGCCCGTGGTGCCGCAAGGCCGGTCGAACGGTCCTGTGGCACGCGATCACGACGGCTTCGTCGCGACGGGGTTGCGTGGCAGCGCGGAGCAAACGGCCCGTTTGCGGCTCAAGCGTGATGACGCCCTGATCCATCATTGCGGCTTCACCATCGCGGCATCGGAACTCGACGGGCTCTACCAGGCCTTTCCGGGGTTTCTGGACGCGGCCTGCTTCGTCCTGCCCGACCCGATCGTCGGTGATCGCCTGTTCGGCGCCGTGGCGCCCTCGCCGAATGTGCCCGTGTCACTGGAGGCGTTGCACCGCTTCCTCATGGAGCGCGGCGTGGCGCCCTACAAATTCCCGGACAAGCTGCTCGTGGTGAAGGAGATCCCGCGCGATGCGCAAGGAGATATCGTGCGCGCGGAGATTCTGGCGCAGGTCTAACTCGTCATCCCGAGGTGCGAGCGCAGCGAGCCTCGAAGGATGACCTTCCGTTGTCACCCTTCGAGGGCCACCTCAGGCGGCCACCTCAGGGTGACGGCCAACCCTAAGCCGCTTCCTTCACGGTGCCTGCGATCTTCGCCAAGCGTTTCAGAAGATCGCGCGTGCCGTTCAAGCGGTCTTCCGGGTCCGGCCAGTTGGCGTAGTAGATCAGCTTGTGATCGGGCTGCAGCTTCACCTGCTTGCCGGCGTTGTTGATAAACTCGATCAGCCCTTCCGGATTGGCGAAGGCGTTGTTGCGGAAGGCCATGACGGCGCCTTTCGGCCCGGCGTCGATCTGCTCGATGCCCGCCTGGCGGCACAGCGCCTTGATCTCGACCACGTCGAGCAAATGCCGCACCTCCTCGGGCAACGGTCCGAAGCGGTCGATCAGCTCGGCGGCGAAGGCCTCGATGGCCTCGGCCGTCTCCACGCCCGACAAGCGGCGGTAGAGCCCAAGCCGCACTTGCAGGTCGAGCACATAGTCCTCGGGGATGAGCACCGAGGTGCCGAGATTGATGCGCGGGCTCCACTGATCCTCGATCACGCCTTCCCCGCCCTTCAAGGCGGCGACCGCCTCTTCCAGCATGGACTGATACAGTTCGAAGCCCACTTCTCGAATGTGCCCGGACTGCTCCTCGCCCAGTAGATTTCCGGCGCCTCTGATATCGAGATCGTGGCTGGCAAGGATAAAGCCGGCGCCCAACGTATCGAGTGATTGCAGCACTTTGAGGCGCTTCGCCGCGGCCGGCGTGATGCGCGCATCCGCCGGAATGGTGAAATAGGCATAGGCGCGGATTTTCGAGCGCCCCACCCGGCCCCGCAACTGATAGAGCTGTGCCAGCCCGAAGCGGTCGGCGCGGTAGACAATGAGCGTGTTGGCCGACGGGATATCAAGGCCACTCTCCACGATAGTGGTGGACAGCAGCACATCATATTGCCGGTCGTAGAAAGCGTTCATCACCTGGTCGAGCTCGGTGCTCGGCATCTGGCCGTGGGCGCGGGCCACTTTCAGCTCCGGCACATGCTCTTGCAGGAAGGCGGCGGCCTCTTCGAGATCGGAGATGCGCGGCACCACAAAAAACGTCTGCCCGCCCCGGAAGCGCTCACGCAGCAGTGCCTCGCGCAAGGTCATGGGGTCGAACGGGGCGACGTAGGTGCGCACCGCAAGGCGGTCGACCGGCGGCGTGGAGATCAGCGACATCTCGCGCACCCCGGACAACGCCAATTGCAGCGTGCGCGGGATCGGCGTGGCGGTCAGCGTCAGCACATGCACATCCTCGCGGAGCTGCTTGAGGCGTTCCTTGTGCTTCACGCCGAAATGCTGCTCCTCGTCGACGATGAGCAGGCCGAGATCGGCGAAGCCGATGGCCTTGCCGAGCAGCGCGTGGGTGCCGATGACGATATCGATCGCGCCGTCCTTCAGCCCCTGCTTCACCGCGGTCAAGTCCTTGCCCGTCACGAGACGCGAGGCTTGCGCGATTTTGACGGGGAGACCGCGAAAGCGCTCGGTGAAGGTATGGAAGTGCTGGCGCGCCAGCAGCGTGGTTGGCACCACGACGGCGACCTGTTTGCCCTCAAGCACGGCGATGAGGCTCGCGCGCAACGCGACTTCCGTCTTGCCGAAGCCGACATCGCCGCAGATGAGCCGGTCCATGGGCCGGCCGCTCGCCAGGTCCTCGAGCACCGCGTCGATGCTGGTGACCTGGTCCTCGGTCTCCTCATAGGGAAAGCGCGCGGCGAACTCGTCATAGGTGCCCTCGGGCGGACTGAGGATCGGCGCGGTGCGCAGTTCGCGCATGGCGGCGACCTTGATCAGCTTCTCGGCCATGTCGCGAATGCGCTGCTTGAGCTTCGCTTTGCGGGATTGCCAGGCAACGCCGCCGAGCTTGTCGAGGACCACTCCGGATTCGTCGGAGCCATAGCGGGTCAAGAGCTCGATATTCTCGACCGGCAAATAGAGCTTGTCGCCGCCTTGGTAATGGAGCTCGAGGCAATCGTGCGGCTCCCCCGCCGCCTCAATAGTGGTCAACCCGACAAAGCGGCCGATGCCGTGATCGGCATGGACCACGAGATCGCCGACGGCGAGGCTCGCGGCCTCGGTGAGCGCATCGCTGCCCTTCTTGACGCGGGCCTTGCGCACCAGGCGGTCGCCGAGAATGTCTTGCTCGCCGATCACCGCAATGCCAGGCGCCTCGAAGCCCGTTTCGAGCGGCAGCACTGCGACGGACGTGGCGTTCGCTGGCGCGGCGACGGCCTCGGGGAAAGTTTCCGCGCGGACCGTGTCGCTCAGGCCATGCTCGGTCAGGAGCGTGGCCAGGCGCTCCCGCGCGCCGATGCTCCAGCAGGCGATGATGACGATCTTCTTGTCGCCCACGAGCTTCTTGGCATGCGCCACCACGGCGTCGAACACGTTGGCGCCTTCGGTCTGGCGCTCCGGCGCAAACGAGCGGCCCTGCCGCCCGCCGAAGGAGACGACTTGAGCACCCTCGCCCTCCGGCCGTTCGAAGTTGTCCAGGGCGATCACGTGCTGGGCGGTATCGAGCAGAAGCTTCCACTCCGCCTCGTCCAGAAACATGCTGTCCGCCGGTACGGGATGATAGGGCGGCGCGCCGAAGGCCTTGCGCTCCAGGGCCGCGGCGCGCGCCTCATAATGGTCGACGATCTGCTCGAACCGGCTTTGCCGGGCATCGTCGGCGAGCGGATCGAGTGTGACCACGGCATTCGGCAGGTAATCAAAGAGCGTGGCCAGCTCATCGTGGAACAGCGGCAGCCAGTGCTCCATGCCCTGATGCTGATGGCCCGCCGAGATCGCCTTGTAGAGCGGGTCGTCGCCGGTCACGGGGCCGAACAGCGCCACATAGCGCTGGCGGAACTGCCGTCGCACATCCGGCGTCAGGGACACCTCGCTCATGGGCAGAAAATGGACCGCCTCAAGCCGCGCTTCCGTGCGCTGGGTCTCGGGATCGAAAGCGCGGATCGATTCGAGCGTGTCACCGAAGAAGTCGAGACGCACCGGCTGGCCGCCCGGCGGATAGAGATCGAGAATGCCGCCGCGCACCGCATATTGTCCGGGGTCCGTCACGGTGCCGGCGCGCGCATAGCCGGAGGTCTCCAGCCGCTCGATCAGCGCCTGCATGTTCATCATATTGCCGGAGACGAGCTTGAGACTCGACCCCGCAATGAAGTTCCGCGGCGGCACCCGCTGCACCACGGCATTTACGGAGGTGAGCAGCACGAGCGGCGTCTTGTCGTCGCCTGCGCGGTCGGCCAGAGCCGAAAGCGCTTCGATGCGGTCGGCGATGATCTCGGCGTTGGGCGCCACGCGGTCATAGGGCACGCTGTCCCAGGCCGGGAAGCTGAGCACCTTCACGTCTGGCGCAAAGAATGAAATCGCCTCTTGCAACGTCGCGAGCCGGTTGCCGTCGCGCGCCACGTGCAGGACGGGCGCGCCCGTATGCCGCGCCAGCTCACCAAGAAGAAGTGCGTCGACGCCTTCCGGGACGCCGCCGGCAATGGCGTGGGGCGCTTGAAGCAGGCGGTCAACCGGCAGAGAAGAAAGCTTGGACGCGGAACTCATGGCGCTTTTAGGTTATCAGCCGGCTGCGGGAAGGCCGTGGAAGTCCCGCATGCGTGCGACCAGCGTGTCGAGGTCGCGCTCGCCCAGCGAGTAGCCCTCATAGACGGACAACTCGATCTGCGGGTCCGGCATCTCGATCAGGCGCTCCAACACGGCGATCTCGTCGGCATTCATGCTGTCGATGGCTTGCTCGGTGAAGCGGCCGAGCAGATAGTCCATCTCCTTAGAGCCCCGATGAGTTGCCCGCCACAGCGCCCGACGCCGGCGCATTCCAAGATCACTCGTCATGATCCAAACTTCCAATCTTAGCCCGAGGGTTAGAGCGAGCGGCCCTAGCGATGTCAAGGGCGCGGCCTTTCCCGCGCTAAACTAGCTCATGCGCCCTGCCCAACTCGCTCCCCTGTTCGCCACGGTCCGCGCCCTGAAGGGCGTGGGGCCCCGAATCGAGGCCCTGCTCAACAAGCTTGTGGCCCCCCGATACGCAGGCGCCCATGCGCGCGCCATCGATCTCCTCTGGCACTTGCCCGTCGGCCTCGTCGACCGGACCCGAGTGCCGTCGATTGCCGAGGCTGAACTGGGAGGCCTCGCCACGCTCGAGGTCACGGTCCGTGAGCATCGGCCCGGCGGCGGGCGGCAGGGTCGGCGCGCGCCCTATCGCATCTTGGTCGAGGACGAGAGCGGCGCGCTGGAACTCGTCTACTTCAAGGCCGACGACCGCTATCTCAAGAGGCTTCTGCCGGTTGGCGAAAAGCGGCTCATCTCGGGGCGGATCGAATTGTACGACAGTTACTTGCAGATGCCGCATCCGGATCATGTGGCTGCGGTGGACAAAGACGGTGCGCTCCCCCTCATCGAGCCGGTTTATCCGCTCACGGCCGGACTCTCCAACACGACCTTGCGCAAGGCCATTGACGGCGCGCTCCGCCAACTCGCCGCTCTCCCGGAATGGATCGACGCCGCATATCTGGCCAAACAAGACTGGCCGTCCTTCGCCGACGCCATCCGGCAGCTCCACGCCCCCGACGGAGAAGCCGATCTTCTGGCGTCGGCGCCGGCACGCACGCGGCTCGCCTATGACGAGCTCCTCGCCAACCAGCTGGCGCTCGCCATCATTCGTCAGCGCCTGAAGAAGCGCAGCGGACGGACCCTTCGCGCGCCGGGCCGTATCCGGAAAGCGATCGCCGCGGCGCTGCCTTTCGCGCTGACGGCTGCGCAGACCCGCGCGCTCGCCGAGATCGACGCGGACATGGCAACCCCCAACCGCATGTTGCGTCTCCTGCAAGGCGACGTCGGCAGCGGCAAGACCATCGTCGCGTTGCTGGCCATGGCGACCGCCGTCGAGGTCGGCGCGCAAGCTGCCTTCATGGCGCCGACCGAGCTCCTGGCGCGCCAGCACCTCGCCACCATCAGCGGTTTCGCCAAGGCTGTTGGGTTGCGCGTGGCCCTGCTCACGGGACGTGAGCGTGGCAAGGACCGCAGCGCGATCCTCGCGGCGCTGAACGCCGGTGAGATCGACATCCTCATCGGCACCCACGCGCTATTCCAAGAAACTATCCAATTCCGCGATCTCGGGCTGGTGGTCATCGACGAGCAGCACCGGTTTGGGGTGCACCAACGTCTCGCCCTGCAAGAAAAGGGCACCGGCACGGGCGCGGAACTTCTGGTGATGACGGCGACGCCTATTCCCCGCACGCTGCTGCTGACCAGCTATGGCGACATGGACGTGTCGCGGCTCGACGAGAAGCCCCCGGGCCGCAAACCCATCGTCACGCGGACCGTGCCGCTCGATCGAATCGACGAGGTGACCGAGAGCGTCGCGCGCGCCGTCGAGAGAGGCGCCCAAATTTATTGGGTGTGCCCGCTCGTCGCCGAGTCCGAAGTGCTGGATGTGGCGGCGGCGGAAGAGCGTTACGCGGCGCTCCGGGCCCGCTTCGGCGATTCAGTTGGCCTCGTGCACGGCAAGCTCACGGGCAAGGAGAAGGACGCGGTGATGGCGCGCTTTGCTTCGGGCGAGCTTTCCATCCTCGTCTCGACCACGGTCATCGAGGTTGGCGTGGACGTGCCGAACGCCACCATCATGATCATCGAGCACGCCGAGCGCTTCGGCCTGGCACAACTGCATCAGTTGCGCGGGCGTGTGGGACGCGGTGCGGCGGAGTCCTCTTGCATTCTGCTGTACAAGCAGCCGCTCGGCGAGACGGCCCGCGAACGCTTGAACGTGATGCGCGACACCGAGGACGGCTTCGTCATTGCCGAGGAGGATCTGCGTCTCAGGGGCGGCGGCGAGGTGCTGGGCACGCGGCAAAGCGGCCTCCCCGCCTTCCGCATCGCCACCCTGCCGGAGCATCAGGACTTGCTGGAGGCCGCGCGCGACGCCGCACGGCTCACCCTCTCGCGCAACCCGACGCTCCAAGGTGAGGACGGCGAGCGCTTGCGCCTCCTGCTCTATCTGTTCGAACGGGACGATGCGG
The DNA here is from genome assembly GCA_963825655.1 of uncultured Alphaproteobacteria bacterium. Classification (GTDB taxonomy): domain Bacteria; phylum Pseudomonadota; class Alphaproteobacteria; order Rhizobiales; family Methyloligellaceae; genus Methyloceanibacter. Next base: position 292,295 of record CAWGTS010000003.1, on the reverse strand, counting down.
TAAAGCTGATGCGCGCGGGCTAGATACGCCTGGCGTAGTCACGGGGCGACATGCCCATCCAGCGTTTGAAGGCCCGGCTGAAATGTGCCTGACCGGAGTAGCCCAGCATGAAGGCGATCTCGATCGCCGAGCACTCGCCACTGACAACTCTGCGGATGGCTTCGACGCGTCTCACGTCGTCGATTATCTCCTCGAACGAGAAGCCGAAATCCCGCAAGCGCCGTTGCAGCGTCCGCGTGCTTTTGTGCAAATATCCGGCGACGTGTTCGAGGGTGACCCCGCTAGGGCAGCATCTCCCTCACGAACGCAGCCAAACTTGCCGCCGTCTCGACGGGATCGGCGGCGTCGGGCGCGCTGCCCCCCCTAAGTTGATCGGCAAGTCGAGAATCTCCCGGTCGATCGTGATCCCGTCTGTCTCGCAGCCAAACTGACCCTCGAGCAAGCGCCGAAAGCCGCGCAGGAACTCATGGCGTGGAAAACGCCGAGGCTCGCCGCCGTCGAGAACTACTGGTCGATGAACACGGACACGATGGGCGCATACGGCAACTACTATTTGAAACGCGCTATCGTCACCCAGCTCGGTCTTGGCGCCAATCAGCCCGAGGACGCGGTCTATCCGCTGAACCTCGGCGACAAGGAGGGCAAGCCGTTGGACGGCGCCAACAGCTACACCATCCACTTCGACAAGGACGATATCCCGCCCGTCAACGCCTTCTGGTCCGTCACGCTTTACGACACACAGGGCTACCAGGTTCCCAATACGCTGAACCGCTTTGCGCTCTCCGATTGGATGAAGTTCAAATACAACGACGATGGGTCGCTGGACCTGAATTTCCAGAACGAGAGCCCGGGTAAGGGCAAAGAAGCGAATTGGCTACCGGCACCCAAGGGACCGTTCAATCTGACCATGCGTCTTTACGCGCCAAAGTCCGAGGCGCTCACGGGGAAGTGGAACCCGCCGCCCGTGACCAAGGCGGACTAGACAACAGGCTTGCGTGGTGCGGCCGCGCGTGGCCGCACCACCACCGCTTCTCAACGCCAAGCATGTTGCGGACACGACGAGCCCGGCCTAGCCTAACTGGGCCGAGGGACACGAAATGGGCCAGAACCTGAACGATCTGCGCGAGCGTTGGCGGGACCCGCTTCTCACCGCTCTGACCATAATGCTCGCCCTTTTGATGTTTGTCCTCGCGCCGCTTCGTGCGGAGCAAATTCCAGGCGCCCAGGAAATCGGATTCGCGCTCGTCGCCGTTCTCACGGGCGCCGTGCTGATCCTCTCCGGAAAACGGTTTGCCATCTGGGCTCTGCTGACGGCCATCCTGCTTGCCGCCATCGCCGCGATTCACCGGCTCTATCAGCCTTCCATCTTGGACGTGTACCTCGATGCCACGGCGTGGCTGCTGATCAGCCTGGCGCTCATCGTGGAAGTGGGGCGCGTGGTCTTCGGTCCCGGACGCGTCACCTATCACCGCGTGCTTGGCGCGGTGTTGCTCTATCTCGCCATGGGCTTGGCCTTCGCCGCGCTGTTCACGTTCATCGGCGCCGCCTCCCCCGTTGCGTTCTCGGGCTTCGTCGTCAAGGACAGCGCGACCCTCGCGGACACGATGATCTATTTCAGCTTCGGGGCACTGACCGGCATCGGCTCCGGCGACATCATGGCGCTGCACCCGGTTGCGCGCAGCGTCGTCCTCGTGGAGGCCATGATCGGGCAGCTCTATCCGGCCACGTTGCTCGCCCGGCTTGTCACCTTGGAGATCGAGGATAGCCGGCGCGTCTAGGCCAAGCGCGTCTAGACGACGGGCTCTTCTTCCGGGACGGGCTTCTTGTCTTGGGCCTGCTGGGCAAGGGCCTTGAGCTTGTCTTGCGGCGGCGCCACCAGCCCTGCCGAGATGACGAGCTTGGCCGCATCGTCGATCGGCATGTCGAGCAAGATGACATCCTTTGCCGGCATGAACAGAACGAAGCCCGTGGTCGGGTTCGGCGCGTTCGGCATGAACACGGTCATCAATTCGCCGTTGCCGAGCTTGTCCTTTACCTCGTGCGGCGGCTCGCCGGAAACGAAGACCACGGCGTAGAGGCCGCGGCGGGGAAACTCGATGATCCCCACGCGCTTGAACGACGTGCCTGATTTGGAGAACACGGTGGTGAAGATCTGCTTCAACAAGCGATAGACACCGCGCACCACGGGCATGCGGTCGAGCATCATCTCGCCGTAGCTGACGACGGTACGTCCGAACAGATTGGCGGCGAGCGCGCCGATCAGCATCAAGGCAAAAATGCCGACGACCAGGCCGACGCCCGGAATGTTGTAGGGCAGAAAGTTGTCCGGCAGGTAGCTCTGCGGAATGAGCGGCTTCACCCAGCCGTCGACCAGGTTGATGAACCACCACACCACGTAGATGGTGATGGCGACGGGGCCGACGATGATGAGCCCGGTGAGAAAATAGCCGCGCAGCCGCGCCAGGAAATGCGACGAGGTCGGCTCCAGCGCGCTGAACAGGCTGAGATCGTCGTCCAGATCGCTCGTCGGTCTCGGGGTTTCGTCGGCGCTCTTCTTTTTGGGATCTTCGGCGGTCATGCGATCTCTGAATGTGCAGGAGGATGGGGATGGTTGAGCAACAGCGAACTCAGGGCGGCGGTTCCGACCCCAGCCGGCTTATAGAGGTGAGGCATGGCGGAATGCGGGCGGGCTGGCAAGTGCGCTTTCAGCCGCTAGGGCCCCTCGGGCGCGACCACGGAGCAATCCGTACCGCCCCGCTTCAAGGCATTGCAGACCTTGCTGCTTTCGGCCTGGCTGGCGAACGGCCCGATCTTGACGCTGTAGAAGGTGCCGAAGCTGCCGATATCCACCTTTTCGATCCGGGAGGAGGCGCTGGCCAGTTGCGAATTCGCGCCACGGGCCTTTGTCCATAGGGCCTCGGCCTCCGCCTTGGAGCGGCTATTGGCGAGTTGCACGGTATAGCCGGAGCCTTGCGCCGCTTGGCTCGCACTGGGTGCAGGCGCCGGTTCGGAGCTGGTCTGGCGCGAGAACCAGCGCCCGATTGCCGTGCCGTCGCTTTCCGATGCCACCTTCTGCGTCTCCGTATTGGCCGCCCAGCTTGCCGCGGACGGCGGGGCCGCTGCGGTTGGGGGTGGCGTCGGGGTCCGCTGGGCGGTCGTGGTGCTCCGGGAGGCGGTCGTGGTGGCTGGCGCCGGAACCGGGTTGGTGGCGGTGGGTGCCGGCGCGCTGTCCCCGGTGAAAGAGCCGAACCAGCGGCTCACGCTGTTTCCGCTCGATTCCGTACTCTCGTCACTGACCTCGGCGTTCCAGCCGCTCGACGGCGCGGCGGCGGTCTGGGTGGACTGCTGTGCGGGTGCGGCCTCGGGCTCAGGTGAAGGGGGCGGCGGTGTCTCGCTACTCGATGAGCCGAAGCTGGGCACCAACCGGTCCCAGACGCCGCCGCTTGAGGAGACATCCTCGACCGATCCGGCGTTTGCGACCGCGCTCGAGCCGTCCTTGGCGATCAGCCGGTCGACCTCGCCGGCGCTTGAGGCGCGGCGTGCTTGGCTGAGCGCGTCTTCGGCCTGGCTCGACATGCCGACCGCTCTGTAGGCGAGCCCCTTGTTCACGAGCGCGCGCGCCTTGTCGGACGACCCCAGGCCGAGCCACACGGCGGCGCCGAGATCGGAGATGGCACGGGCGGGCTGGCCGAGCTTCCGGTAGGCGATGCCCCGCAGATAGAGCGCCTTGGCCGCCTCGTCCGTGGTGGAGTCCTTGTCGTTCACCGTGGCGGAGAGCTGCCGCGTGGCCATCTCATACTTGCCGGCGTCCAGGGACGCTTCGCCATTCTTCAGGCCCAGATTCGCCAAGGCCGGCGCGGTCGCCAGCGCGCCAACAAGCAGCAGCGCGGCACCGATAAGGGAGCCGTGAGAAAGAAGGCGCCCGCCAAAGATAAGACGGCGCGGCCGGAATGACTTTCGATGATCCGCCATGTCCTTGCTCAAGCAAAGAAATCGGGCAAATCCGAGGCTGTAGACTATTCCACAGTCACGGATTTTGCGAGGTTTCGTGGCTGATCTACATCCGTACCCATGAAAACGGCGGTGTAATAGGCGATCAGCTGCACGGGAAGCGCATAAACGAGCGGCGTCACGAAGGGATGCACGGACGGTACGGTCAACATGGTCTGGACCACACACCCGGTGCTGGCCGGGTCCACGTCGCTCACCAAGACGATCTTACCCTCCCGCGCCGCCACTTCTTGCATGTTCGAGACGGTCTTGTCGAAGAGCTCGTCGCGCGGTGCGATGACAATCACAGGCACGCTCTCGTCGATCAGCGCGATAGGCCCATGCTTCAGTTCGCCGGCGGCATAACCCTCGGCATGGATATAAGAGATCTCTTTCAACTTGAGCGCGCCTTCGAGCGCGATCGGGTAGCTCGTGCCGCGCCCGAGATAGAGCACGTCGCGCGCCTTCGACAGGCTATGCGCTAACGTCTCGTACGGGCTCTCGTCGCGCAGGATCGTTGCCATATGGCGCGGCACCTCGACCAGGGCCTTGACCAGCTCCGCTTCCAGCTCGGGGCCGATCACGCCGCGCGCTTTTCCCGCGGCAATGGCAAGACAGGCGAGCACGGTAAGCTGACAGGTGAAGGCCTTGGTGGAGGCCACGCCGATCTCCGGCCCGCCCAGAGTCGGCAACACCGCGTCCGACTCGCGCGCAATGGAAGATTCCTGGACGTTGACGACGGACAGCACATGCTGACGCTGCGCCCGGCAGTAGCGCAGCGAGGCCAGTGTGTCGGCGGTCTCGCCGGACTGCGACACGAACAGCGCCGCGCCGCCGGGCTCCATGCCAATCTCCCGGTAGCGGAACTCGCTTGCGATATCGACATCGACGGGCAGTCCGGCCCAGCGCTCGAACCAATATTTGGCGACGAGGCAGGCATAGAACGCGGTGCCGCACGCTGACAAAGACAGTCGGCTCACCCGCGAAAAGTCCAGCGGCAGCGCCGGCAACGCCACCTGATAGGTGGCGAGATCGAGATAATGCGCCAGCGTATGGCCGACCACTTCCGGCTGCTCGTGGATCTCCTTCGCCATGAAGTGGCGGTAATTGCCCTTGTCCACAACCAGACCGGCGGCCAACGACTTGGCCACGGGCCGCTCGACGCCTGCGCCCGTGCGGTCCCGGATGGCGACGCCTTCGCGGGTGATGACCGCCCAATCGCCGTCCTCGAGATAAGCGATCCGGTCGGTGAATGGCGCGAGCGCGATGGCGTCGGAGCCGACGAACATCTCACCGTCGCCGTAACCGAGGGCGAGCGGACTGCCTTGGCGGGCCACGACCATGAGATTGTCGTAGCCGCGGAAGATCATGGCGAGCGCGAAGGCGCCCTGGAGATGGCTGAGGGCTTGATAGACCGCGGCCACCGGATCCTTGCCGGCCCGGAGCTCGCGCGTGATGAGGTGGGCGATGACCTCGGTGTCCGTGTCGCTGGAGAACGGCGCACCCTCGGCCATGAGCTGCGCCTTCAGCTCGCGGAAATTCTCGATGATGCCGTTATGTACGACCGCGACATCCTCGGTCATGTGCGGATGGGCGTTGGCCTCGCTCGGCTTGCCGTGCGTCGCCCAGCGCGTGTGACCGATGCCGGTGTCGCCGTGGAGCGGCTCGACCTTCAGCAGTTCCTCGAGATTGCGCAGCTTGCCTTCGGCGCGGCGCCGGTCGATGCGGCCCTGCTCCAGGGTCGCCACGCCGGCGGAGTCGTAGCCGCGATATTCGAGACGCTTCAGCGCGTCGACGAGCAGTTCAGCTACCGGCCCCTTACCGAGGACGCCAACAATGCCGCACATTGCCCCCTACTCCCTCGATCCCAAGGTCTTGCCTAAATCGACCGGCGGTGTGTCGCAATTCACGAGCTGTATCCCTTTGTTGCGATGACGTGTTGTTACGATGGGTTCGCCCCGTGAGCCTACTTCGCCTTGTCGCGATTGCGGCGCGCACGCACCTTGGCGGCCCACCCGGCGCGCTCCTCTTGCGGAGCGCGGCTGACGGCCAGCGCATCGGCCGGCACATCCTTGGTGATGACGCTCCCCGAACCGATATAGGCGCCGTCGCCGATCGTGACCGGCGCCACAAGCGAGCTGTTGGAGCCGATGAAGGCGCCCGCGCCGATCTCGGTGCGATGCTTGGCGGAGCCGTCGTAATTGCAGGTGATGGTGCCGGCGCCGATGTTAGCCTTCGCGCCCACGCTGGCATCGCCGATATAAGTGAGGTGGTTAACCTTGGCGCCTTCGTGGACCTGCGCATTCTTGATCTCGACGAAGTTGCCGACATGCGCGTTCTTGGCGAGCGCGGCACCAGGTCTGAGCCTGGCAAATGGCCCAATGCTGGCGCCGGGTCCGATGCTCGCTTGCTCGATGTGACAAAAAGCTCTGATAGTGGCGCCGTCTTCGATGGTGACGCCAGGGCCGATCACGACATTGGGCTCGATGGTCACGTCGCGGCCGATGCCCGTGTCGTAGCTGAAGAACACCGTGTCCGGTGACACGAGCGTGGCGCCATTGTCCATGGCGGCTGTGCGCAAGCGCCGCTGCATCAGACTTTCGGCGGTCGCGAGTTCGGCGCGCGAATTCACGCCGACGACGTCCTCCGCGTTGGATAGAACCACACGCGCCGTAAGATCATCGGCGCGCGCCAGTGCCACCGCATCGGTGAGGTAATACTCCTGCTTGGCGTTGTCGTTGCCGATCCGCGCAAGGAGCCCCGAAAGTGTCGCGGCAGTGCGGAACGCCATGATGCCGGAATTGCACAAGGTGAGCGCGCGCTCGGCGGCACTTGCGTCCTTTTCCTCGCGGATGCCGGAAAGCCGTCCATGGGAGTCGAACAGCAAGCGGCCATAGCCGGTCGGGTCCTGCGCTTCGAATCCAATCACGACGAGATCGGCCCCGGCATCGAGTTCGCCGAGCACGGCTTTCAGCGTCTCGGCGCGCAACAGCGGCGTATCGCCGTAAAGCACGATCACCGGACCCTTCGCGGTCTCGAAAGCAGGCGATGCCGCCTTGACCGCATCCGCCGTGCCGAGCTGGTCTGCTTGAACGAACGCGTCGGCTTGTGGATTGAGCGCGAGGCCGGCCTCGCCGACCGCCTCCATGCCGGGCCCCACCACGAGACTTGCCCGGGAGATGCCGGCGGCGGCGGCGGCGCGCAACACATGGGCAAGCATGGGCGCCCCGGCCAGGCGGTGCAGCACCTTCGGCAGATCCGATTTCATGCGTGTGCCCTTGCCGGCGGCAAGGACGATAGCGAGAGCCGATGATTGGGTCATGCTGTCATTATTGCTGGGTCTTGGGCGGCCGAAGATCGCATCTTGATACGAAGTTTCCCTAAACGCGGACTGTCTAGTCCAAAGCGCGGCGGAGGGCCACCCGCCGTACCGCCCGAAATGTTTACGCGGAAATTGACCATACGGATGAAGCGAGTAATCTCGCTCAGAAGCGGCGGGGCAATCTGAATCGAAGTTATATTCAGGTCGCTTTTGCGCCGAAAACCTCGCATCTGGAAGGTCTGATCCATGACAAAACGGCGGCGCACCGGTGGGAGAGGCATGGCGCGAAACGTTTTCGCGGCGTTCTGGATCGCGCTTGGGGGCGTTTCCGGCTTCTATTTGTTCACGCTCTTCACCGATCCGACGGCCCTTGGCAATCAGGCCACCCAGGTCACCGACCTCCCGGACGATGCCGGCCCTGCGCCGGCGCCGGCAGCGCCCGCGCCTCAGGCCTCGATGGCCAGCGGCGCCGATTCCGCCGAGGTGACCGCGCTCGAGGGCACGGTCCGCAATCTGTCCCAGCAATTGGCCACGCTGGATGCCCGGCTAAAGCCCATCGAGCATTTCATCGGCCCCGTCGCCGCCCTGCCGCCGTCCGCGTCCGTATCCACCTCTCCGCCCCGGCCGCAAGCGGCCCCACCCCAACCCGTTGCTGCGGCCCCCGAGCCAGAACCCGAGCCCGAAGAAGAAGTGGTCGAGGAGACCGTGGTGGAGACGCCGCCACCGGCACCGCCGCGTCCCCCCGTGGCCGCCGCGCCCGAGCCTGAACCAGAGCCGGAACCGGTTGCCGAGGCCGCGCCCGAGCCTGAACCGGAATCCCCTACTCCGCCGCCTGTCGCGGTTGCCGACGAACCCGAACCCGCGCCGGCAGAACCGGACGTCGCCGTCGCCCAAGAAGAAGTTGATATCGCCGCGTTCGATCCCGTCACCCTACCGGCTGCCGCCAATGACGGCTCGACCCGCTACGGCATCGAGATCGGCACGGTGCCCAAGCGCGACGACCTGCGTCCCTTGTGGCGCGAATATCTGACCAAGCATGCCGCGCTCGTGGCGGGGCTGCAGCCCCGGCGCGTTCTCGCCCCTGACCAGAAATGGCGGCTCATCGCCGGCCCCTTCGCCAACGCCCAGGACGCCGAGGGCGCCTGCTCTCTGTTCAAGAAGGCCGACCGGCCCTGCGCCGCCACGGTCTATGCGGGCGACGCGCTGTAGCGCTTCACTTCCCACCGAGAAACAGCCGGCCCATCTCGGGATCGTCGAGCAACGCCTGGCCCGTGCCGGCCTTCGCCAACCGTCCCGCCACCATCACATAGCCGACGTCTGCAAAGTCGAGCCCTTTGCGCGCGTTCTGCTCCACCAGGATGAGCGTCTTGCCGCGCTCGTCCCGCAACACCTTCAGCATCTCGAACACCATGTCGATGGCCCGGGGCTCGAGCCCTATGGACGGCTCGTCGATGAGGAGTACGTCCGGTTCCATGATCAGCGCGCGCGATATCTCAAGAAGCCGCCGCTCACCGCCCGACAGCACCCGCGCCTTTTCCGCCCGCCGCGCTTGCAGGGGCGGATATTGATCGAGGATCGCTTCGGCCATCGCCTTGGCTTGAGAGCGGTGCTCCAGGAGATAACCGCCCATGAGCAGGTTCTCTTCCACGGTCATGTTCGGAAACACGGAGTCGCCCTGCAGCACATAAGCGAGACGCGCGGCTTTTAATTTCCCACTAGAAGGCATCTTGGTGAGATCATGACCGCCCACGGTGATCGCGCCCGCGAACACCTTGGCGAACCCGTACATGGCATTCAGCACCGTCGACTTGCCCGCGCCGTTCGGGCCGACGAGACACAACGCCTGGCGCCGCGCGAGCCGTAAGGAGACGCCGTGCAGAATGCGCGCACGCCCGTAGCCGGCCTCGAGACCGTCAATGGCGACGAGCGGCTTGCCCCCGGCGAGACGGTCTAGCTCCGCGATGGGCACGTCCTCCATCACGCCGCCCCCAAATAGGCGTCGAACACGCGGGCATCGTTTTGGATCGCGTCCGGCGGGCCCTCAGCAAGCAGCCGTCCATGTGCCAGACAATAGATATGCTCGGCGAGATCCATGATCACCGGCATGTTGTGCTCGATGATGAGCAGCGTGATGCCGAGGGCGTTGTTCGCCACCTTCAGGCGGTCGATCAGGTCGTTGATCAGCGTCGGGTTGATACCCGCGGTGGGCTCGTCCAGCAAAAGAAGATCCGGCTCGTTGGCGAGCGCCATGGCGAGCTCCAGCAATTTCTGCTGCCCGAAGGAGAGCTCGCCCGCCAGCATCTCCGCTTTGCCGGTGAGGTCCACGAAGTCGAGGAGTTGCTCCACCTTATCCTCCGCATGGCTTCGCGCGCGGCCGAACAGGCTCGCGAAAGAGGCCGTGCGCATGGCGGTCGACACGATGACGTTGTCGCGGGTGGTAAGCCCGCCATAGATGCGCGGCTGCTGATAGGTGCGGATAATGCCGGCGCGGGCGATGTCGCCGGCGAGCAGGCGTGAGACGTCGTCGCCCTTGAAGCGGATGGCGCCCGCATCGATCGGGATCGCGCCGGTGATGGCGTTGAACAGCGTGGTCTTGCCCGAGCCATTCGGTCCGATCAGCCCGACAATGGAGCCTTCGGGCACGGCAAGGCTGACCTCGTCATTAGCCACCACGCCGCCAAAGGCCTTGGTCACGCCGACGGCTTCCAAGAGCAATGTCATGGCTTGCTCTTTCAGAAACGGCGTCATGGCTTGCCCTCGGCACGTTTGCGGTCGCGCACGAAGCCGACCAGGCCCGAGGGGAAGAATACGGCGACCAGGATGATGAGCAGGCCGAGCGCCACGCGCTGCCAGCCCAGCAGGTAGGTCCAGAACAATTCCTTGGTGAGCTGGAACACGATGGCGCCGACGATCGGTCCGGCCAAAGTGCCCTTCCCGCCCAGAAGCGCCATGAGGATCATCCACACGCCGATCGTGGCCCCGGCAAAGGCCGTCTGGATGGGATCGATGAAGCGCACCATGTTGCCGTAAAGCGCTCCGGCGGCACCGAGAAAGCCGGCGGCGACGACCCAGGCGGTCACCTTGGCGGCATGAGTCTTGATGCCCATGGCCTCGGCCTTGTCCTCGTCGTCCCGGATGGCGTTGAGGGTGAGGCCAAACCGCGTCGACAATAGCCAGGCGAACGTCAGCGTGCACAGCACCGCGAGCCCCAGCGCCAGGTAATAGAGCAGCAGCGAGACATGCTCGAGGCTCTCCGGCGGGTTGGGCGTGAGCATGCCCGAGCCGGCGCCGATCCAGGGGATGCCGGCGGCGATCTGGCCCGCCGCTATGCCGAGCCCGAGCGTGCAGATGGCGAAATAGTGCCCGCGCATGGTGAGCACCAGGGAACCGAGCAGCCAAGCGGCGAGGCCTGAGACAAGCGCCGCCGCAGGGATGCCGAGGGCAAGCCCGGTCAGAAACTGCGACTCGTTGAAGACGAAATCTGTGCCGCCGCCGCGGGCATCGTTGTAGAGCCCGACGTCGTAGAACAACCCGACCTGGACGATGGCCGCCGCATACATGCCGAGCCCGACGAACAGCACATTGCCGAAGGAGTTGTAGCCCATCTGTCCGCCGACCAGGTCCCAGCACAGGGCGAAGACCATGAACAGCAGAAGCTCGGTGAGCTGGAGCTGGTAGGCGGGCAAAAGCACGGGCGCCACGCCGCCGACCGCAAGCAGGCCGGCGATCATCAGACATCGCTTGGGGGTGAGCGCGCGGGTCCCGTCCATGGGTCAGGCGAGATAGCGGCGCTGGCGCTTCAGGCGCCAGTTGCGGAAGACGAGCACGGCCACAAGCAGTGCGAAGACGAAGGCGATTTGATACTGCGCCCCGAAAATGAATCCGGCGAAGCTCTCGGCGACGCCCAACGACAGCGCCGCCCAAATGACCCCGCCGAGATTGCCGAGGCCGGCGACGACCACGATCATGAAAGAGCGAATGGTGTAGGACAGCCCCCCATAAGGGTGGATGGTATAGGCGGTCGCGGCGAGCGCGCCGGCCGCGCCGCAGATCGCGGCGTTCACTGCATAGGTGAGGCCATAGACTCTCTTCGTATCGATGCCGAGAACGCTTGCGGCCTCCGGCTTCTGGGCCACGGCGCGGATGGCCTGGCCTTGGCGTGAGCGCAACAGAAACACCGACAGCGTCACCCCAAGGATGATGCAAGCGGCGAACACCAAGACCTTCATCTTGTCGATGGCCACCAAGCCGTCGAACAGGAACCAGCTGCCGAGGGTGCTCGCGGCGATACGGTCCGCGCCACCGAAGACATGGGCCATGAGCTGTTGCAGCACGATGGCGATCCCGAACGTGGCAAGCACCGAGTTGAACATGTCGCGTCCGACCAGATGCACGATGATCGTGTAGTAGAGGATCCAGCCGAGCACATAGAGGCACAGCGCGGCGAGCGGGACCGCGAGAAGCACCGGAGCGCCCTGCTCCGCGGCGTACACCGCCAGAAGCCCGCCGAGCATGACGAACTCGCCCTGCGCCACGTTGATGATGTTGGTGACACCCCAGACCAGCGCCATGCCATAGGCGGCAAGCGCGAACACGGCACCGATCAACAGGCCGTCGATGGCGAGCTGAAGCCCAAGCGCCGGCGCTTCATAAAGAATGAGAAGATTGCTGACCATGCCCCCCGCGTCCGCTGCCTCTTCCCAGGCCGCTCAACTACTCTGCTTTACAAAGCAAAGGGGGGCCCGTCGACCGCTAATGGGGCGGGCGCGGGATCACGGGGTCTTTGGTGGCCCATTTGTCGGGCGCCACGACGACATATTCACCGTCGATGATCTGCGTGAGAACCATCGGCTTGGCGACGTTCTTGCCGGTCTCGTCGAACTTGATCGGACCGTAGAAGGTCGGCAGGTCCGTCGCCGAGATGGCATCGCGCACCTTCTCCGGGTCGAGGCTCTGGGCGCGGGTGAAGGCATCGGCGAAGACGTAGACCGCCGCGGCCGACTGTGCGGCTTGGTACGGCGCCTCGTAGCCATAGGTCTTCTTGAACAGCTGGGCGAAGTCCTCCGCGGAGCCGAACAGCTCTCCCTTATGCTTCATCGAACGATGCCATTGATGCGCACAAAATACATGTTGGGACGCCTTGGGCAGTTTGTTGGCGAGCTGCGCGGAATCGCAATGGGTCAGCGCGATCACTGGTACGTCGACGCGTAACGCCTCGATCTGGTTGACGGCGGTAAGCGCCCCCTTCTCGTGACCGGAGACGACGAGCAGGTCAGGCTTCAGCGCCTTCACCTTGGTCAACGTCATAGACATGTCGTTGAGCTCGGGCGGGAGCTGGTCGTCGATTACGCAATTCATGCCGTGACGCTGTGTATCGGCGAGCACACCGGCACGCACATCCTGCGCGAAGGGATCGTTCTCCATCACCATGGCGACACGGAGCTCGCCCGGGGTCTTGCCGAGCTTGTAGGCGTGCTCGGCTGCCAGATCGATCGCGGGGGTGAGATACTGGTCCGATGTCGACAGCACGGCGAAGATGTAGCGGTAGCCCTTGGTGAACAGCTCGCGCGCCGCGCCGTTTGCCTCGACCATCGGCACCTTATGCCGCTCGATGATCGGCAAGATCGCCTTGGTCAGTCCCGAGCCGTACGGCCCGAGGATGAACTTGACGCCGTCCTGCTGGATCAGACGCTCGACGAGCTCGGTGCCACGCGCCGGCGTCGATTCATCGTCGTAATAGTTGATCTCGAATTTGTAGGCCGTGTCACCGATCTTGACCCCGCCCTTATCGTTGATTTGGCGGACGGCGAGATCGTAGCCGTTCTTGGTGTTGGCGCCGTTCAGCGCGTATTTTCCCGTCAGGGACACGGCCGCGCCAAGGACGATGATATCGTCGGAACACAGAGCGATTTCTGCGCTGCCGACGAGCACGACACAGAAGATACCCGCTAAAAGCCCTCGCAAAGCCGACACGTCAGAGACCCCCGCCGCTTTCCGAATCTCTTTACGGCATAAGCCTACGCCCTCTTTCGCGGTCGCGCATCCTTGTCAGCACGATCGCCCTCGAAAGAGCGGACGCTAACCCCCGAAAATCACAGGGTTTCCGCGTTGAAGGTATCGCAGGATTGCAACCGGCCGGCCTGGAAGCCCTTGCGAAACCAGCGTGCCCGCTGCTCGGACGAGCCGTGGGTGAACGAATCGGGGACCACGTAGCCTTGGGTTTGCTTCTGGATGCGGTCGTCGCCGATCGCGCTCGCGGCGCGCAGCGCCTCGTCGATGTCCCCGGCCTCGATCAAGCCTTGTTCCTGCATCTGATTTGCCCACACGCCGGCAAAGCAGTCCGCCTGAAGCTCCATACGGACTTGCAGGGCGTTGCCGCCGCTCCGGCTCATCCTGCGCTTGGCCGCCTCGACCTTCTCGGCGATGCCGAGCAGCTTCTGCACGTGATGGCCGACCTCATGCGCGACCACATAGGCTTGGGCAAAATCGCCTGGCGCCTTGAAGCGGTTCTTCAGCTCCCGGTAGAAGTCGAGATCGACATATACTTTTTCGTCGCCGGGACAGTAGAAGGGCCCCATGGCCGACATCCCTGTACCGCAGGCCGAGCGCACATAGCCGCTGAAGAGGACGAGCTTCGGCTCGCGATACCGCGCGCCGAGCTGCCGGAAGGTCTCGGTCCAGGTGTCCTCGGTGGTGGCGAGAACCACGGCGATGAAGCTCTTGAGATCGTCGTCGCCGGTCGATTGCGGCCGCTCGATCTGGGCCTGGCGACCGGGCGCGGGAAAGTTCGTGGCGTCGGGCCTTTGCTTTGGCAGCTGAATATCCGGAAAGCCTGTGCCGCCGCCCGACCCCGGCGCTTGACCCTTCAGGAGCACGGAGGGATCGATCCCGAAGAACAGCATGAGGCCGAGGATAATGAGGATGCCGATAATGCCGATGCCGCCACCGCGCCGGCCGCCACCGCCGCCGCCGCCGCTGGAGGGAAAGCGCATGCCCCTGCCGGGAAACGGAAAGCCGAAGCCGCGACGTTGACCGCGCCGGTCCTCGATATTGTCGCTTTGTCTCTGCCCGCGCCACCGCATCGCACTGTCCTTGCCAGCTTACGCCTAAACCATTGGCATTGTGCATGGAGGCGGATGCTGCACAAGGCTGTCGGGGTCTCGCCGCGCGAGGCGCGCGCGCCTTGAAGAGGCGTTCTGTGGGAGTCGCGGATTTGCGCCAGATTGGATGAGACTGAACCCGCAAATCCTTGTTGCTATTAAAGATACTGACAAGGAATCGTCACAGAACTGCCATAGGGGATAGGCATTCTCCACGTGCCCAGTTGAGTTCGGTCTGGGCAGGTAGTGCGTTCTGTGTAATGCGTACGAGCCTCGGCCCTCCCCGCGCCGGGGCTCTTCTTTTGTGCACACCGCCTGCGGCACCATCCCTCATTGCAGCGAAACACGGCCCCTCTCGGCAAACGTCGCTCTAAGGGTTCGGCGCCGGTGGCGGGTTCTCCGGCACCGCCTCTTCCGGAGTTTCTTCCGGCATGACCTCATCCGGTGCTTCGTCCGGCATCGCGTCGTCCGGCATGGACTCATCGGGCATCGCGTCGTCCGGCATACCCTCGTCCGGCGACATCAAGTCATCGGACATTTCATCGGGTGGCATCATGTCATCGGACATTTCGTCTGGTGGCGGCGTCATGTCGTCTGACATTTCGTCGGGCGGCGTCACGCCATCGGACATCTCATCCGGCGGCGTCATGTCGTCAGACATGTCGTCCGCTGCCGGCGCCGCGGGCGCTTGCTCGACCGGTGCCACGATGGCGGGCTGCTCCTTGTCCATCTTGGCGCCCGTCTCGCTGTCATTGCCGCCCAGCAGATACGCTGCAATCACAAAGCCAATCACGATGCCGCCCAAGACGATGAGCAGAAATGCACGGCTCCCCGGGTTGTGTTGTGCCATGTGAGTTCCTCCCTCGCGCACTTGAGTCGACGCGATGTGAACAACCTATCGGCGAATCAGGGCGCGGTCGAGTGGCGTCAAGGCAAGCCCCTAAAACGAGACCACGGCCAGATCAAGACACGCCCGCGCGCCTTGTGAGGCGGTTGAGCGCAGGGCTCAACGCGGCGGCCACGAGAAAGTTCACGATGACCGAGTAGAGCGCCGCGTATCCCGGCATGGTCACGCCGAAGATCTCGAGCGGATAGATCGAGGACACAAAGCCACGCGTGGCGGCCATGTATGTGCCGAGCGCGGTCCCGGCCGCCCAGCCCAGCAGAAGCGCATGCGCATTGAAGCGCTGCGTGAAAAGGCCGAGCAGGATCGCCGGCAGGAGCTGGATGATCCAGATACCGCCAAGCAATTGCAGCTGGATTGCGTAGGCTTGCGGGATCGACAGGATAAAGACCACGGCCCCGACCTTCACCACGAGCGAGACGATCTTCGCCACGCGCGCCTCCTCGGCGTCGGTGCAGTGCGGCTTCCAATACTCCTTGTAGAGATTGCGCGTGAACAAGTTCGCGCAGGCGATCGACATGATCGCCGCGGGCACCAGCGCGCCGATCGCGATCGCGGCGAAGGCAACGCCCACGAACCACGACGGGAACATGTCTAGGAACAGCGCGGGCACGGCGAAGTTCGCGCCGTATTGCGCGAAGCCCTCTGCGTGCAGCGGGTTTTTATCGACGCCGGCGGCGATCGCCATGTAGCCGAGAAGCGCGATCAGTCCCAGTACGAAGGAATAGGCCGACAGCGCCGCGGCGTTGCGGCGGATGACTTTGCCGGATGAGGCGCTGAGGATTCCGGTCATGGAATGCGGATACAGGAACAGCGCCATGGCCGAGCCGAGCGCGAGCGTGAAATACGCGCTGTAGTCGCCGAAGCTCCCGCCTGACGGCGGCTTCAAGAGGAGCTTTTCTTGCGGGACGCTCGCGAAGATCGCGCCGTAGCCGCCGAGCTTCGCCGGGATGATGACGATCGCGGCGAAGATGGTGATGAAGATCAGCATGTCCTTCACCACCGCGATGAGCGCCGGTGCCCGCAAGCCGCTGGTATAGGTGAACGCGGCGAGAATGACGAAGGCGATGATCAACGGGATATGTCCGGTGAAGCCGCCGCTCGGAAAACCGAGGGCGCCGATCACCACCTCCATGCCGACGAGCTGAAGCGCGATATAGGGCATCGTCGCCAGCAGGCCCGTGAGGGCCACGGCGAGCGCGAGAAGCCGCGAGTCGAAGCGCTCGCGCACGTAGTCGGCCGCGGTCACATGGCCGCGTTCACGCGCGATGGCCCAAAGCCGGGGAAACACCAGGAACAGGATCGGGTAGATCATGATCGTGTAGGGCACGGCGAAAAAGCCCATGGCGCCCGCGCCATAGACCAGCGCCGGCACGGCGATGAAGGTGTAGGCCGTATAGAGATCGCCCCCGAGCAGGAACCAGGTGACCACCGTGCCGAATCGCCGGCCGCCCAAGCCCCATTCGTGCAGCAGGTTGAGGTCCGCTTTCCGCCAGCGCGCGGCGATAAAGCCAACCCAGGTGACGAACAGGAACAGCGCGATAAAGACGCTTGCGGCGGTGACGTTGAAGCTCACAGGATGTCTCCCGGCGTCCCGGAGGAATTGACGTCGGCCGGCTTGCTATCCGTGGTGTGCGTGATGCGCGTTTCGAGGAAATAGACCGTGAGGGCGACGGCCGCCCCCAGAATGATTGCGGAGAGCTGATACCAATAGAAGAAGGGGATGCCGCCGAGCGCGGGCTCGAGGCGGTTGTAGAAGGGCACGTAGGCCACGAGCGCAAAGGGGATGATCAGCAGAAAGCGCGGCCAATACCGCGCGAAAAGCCCTCTCTTTCCCTTGCCGGCCATGTCCCGATCCCCCAATCCCGTTTCCTCGGATCGGCCGGGACCATACTGAAAGCCTCGGGGAATCGCGAAGGGCTTTTCAGGTCTTCGGTCCCGAAGAGACCGACTGCAGCGAAAGACCGGGGCCGAAATGCCCTTGTTTGTTGACCTCTCCGCCTCAGCGGCCCATATGGTCGCCTCGTGGGAGCGCGTAGCTCAGCCGGTAGAGCATCTGACTTTTAATCAGAGGGTCCTGGGTTCGAGTCCCAGCGCGCTCACCATATAACTCAAGGACTTCCGGCCTTTGGTCTCTTGCCCACCCCTCCGATCGATGGAGGGAACCATGTCCGCCGGTGATCAAAGTTTTTGAACTGTTGCATCCAGGGTACAGCCTGGGCGGGCCCGGCAGGCTATAGTCCTCTCTCATAACGTCAATTCTGCAGGGACTTTGGGGGATTCAACCATGAGACTCTTTATCGCTTCCGCGATCATCATTTCGGCCACGATCGGCCTCGGCGGTTGCTTTGGCCACCACGAGAAAGCCGTCTATGTTGAGCCGTTGAAGCTCGGCTAAACATAGACGACGAGATAGCCCTTCAATCTATCTCTCCGGCAAATGCCAGCCCCGGTCAGGTACCCCCTGGCCGGGGTTTTTTATCGCCCGGCCGCTCCCCCGCCAGCGCGGAAAGCCCCGGGGGGCCTCTCCGGGCCCACACTCCGGCAGGGACCACAGCCCCTTGGGGGGCCTTGGGAGCGCGAGAATGGCTGATTTGCGAGGTTTTGCCCTCAAATGGCTTTGTGCTTTTTTGAGCCAAAGCGTGGCTTAAACGTCACAGCATTTCCCGGGAAAGCCCGATATAGTCATCGACAGAATCGACAGAAAGAAACGGGGGACCAACCATGCGTCTGTTTATTGCTTGTGCCATCATCATCTCGGCCACCATCGGCCTCGGCGGTTGCTTCGGCCACCACGAGAAGGCTGTTGTGATGGAGCCGCTTAAGCTCGGCTAATTGACGACGAGATAGCCCTTCAAGATCTATCTCTCCGGCAAATGCCAGCCCCGGCCGGGTCTTCCCGGCCGGGGTTTTTATTGCCTACAGTTTGGGAAGCGATTCCGGCTTACGGGCAGTACCAGACCGGACCTATCGAGAGACAGCCACGACGTTTCCAGCCCCACGGGCGGCGGTGATACCGATTCCAGCCCCGGGGCGGATGCCCATAGTGACGGCGGTTGTAATTGTGCCGCCAATGTTTGCGCTTGTTCCAGCGCCAGCCGTCGTTCTGCCACCGCCGCTTGACCTGCACCACGTCTGAGGAGACCGTGGCCCCCGGTTTCGAGGGGGGCGTAACGGCAGCGGCGCTCGAGACGATGGCGAGCGAAACGCCGGCCGCCAACACCATAGATTTGATCATTACATGCTCCGTAGGAAACGCGAGCTGCAGGACCGTGTTCCGTCAAAGCGCTCACGCGTCGCTTTAAGGCACGCGCGTGACGGTGGCGTGCCGGCACTATGTCGCCCAACGCAACACAGCCGCCCTCAGGGAAGAGAGCGGCTGTGTAACTGAAGTTTGGTCGAAGGACGACCAAGAGTGACGACAGCTTACTTACACTTGGTCATGCCCGTCATCGCCATGTGCGCATCCTTCTCGGACGCGTACTCGCCCATCATGGCGAACTTGGCGGTGTCACTGGGCGCCTCGCGGACCATCGTGCACTTTCCGGCCGACTTATCGAAGACGATATAGAACGGGCCCATGGCCAGAGCCGGGGCTGCGAAGGCAAAGACCAATGTCGTTGCGATCAGAAGTTTCTTCATGGGGGGTCACTCCTTTTGCGGAGGCATGATTGCCTCACGCCGCACAGAGAACACCTCAGGCCGGTAACAATGAACTCAACTCTCCGGCAAAATTTGACACGTTTGGCTAACCATCACGTGAAGCGCGGTGACCTGGAGATCACGTTTCCGAAATGTGAGATCTGCGTGCGTGTTGCCGCATGTTGGCTCGGCGAGCGCGATTATTCGGCCGGCGTTCCGGCAAAGCGGCGCCGCAAGCGCGCGTAGACCGTGCGCTTCAGGAAATAATAGGCCGGACGGCCCATCACGGCGATGGCAATGAACTTGGAGAGAAAGGGCGTTGCGCCGAGCAAGCCCGAGAGCCCCGCTTTGACACCCGGGTCGAGATCTGCGGCCATGACCAAGGGAATCATCGGCCAGGCGATATAGGCGCCGACCAGAATGACGCTGCCGAGCGCGAAACGCCAGCCGACCTGTTCGGCACTGTACTCTGGTTCGGTGGCAGCTATGGCTGTCTCCTTGGCGAGCGCAGGGGCGTCCATCAGCATTTGGGATTAGGTTCCTTTGCGCCGAACCGAAAGGTGCCCCGCCTCCGGCTCTTGCGCTCAAATTTTAGCCCTCGCCGTTTCAACGCGAAACATCTTTTCGCAAGTGCGATATAGCCGAATTGCGGCGATTTCGGGCTTGTTCGCGGGAAGTTTATCGGCAAAACGGCGGGCTTCGCGGCGCGGTGCGGTGCGCCTAGTCGCCGTCGAGCGTGGCGACCAGCCAGGCGGGGTCGAACCAGCGGTCGGCTTCGCCGTCGTAAGGCAGCCGGTTGATGTCCCAATGGCGGATATAGGGCGCGTACACATCCCACACCGGCGGGCCGCCGCCCACATAGACCACGCGGTCGGGAAACCAGGCAAACACCTCTTCGGGATGGTGGCTCGAGCGGATCTCGCAAATGGTCCGGTCCTCATAGGCGAAAGGCGGGATCGCGCCGATGGTCGTTGGGCCCGCGATGATTACGTGACCGCGTGTCACCTCGAAGAACCGGGCCACGTCGTCGACATACTCGCGTCCCTTGTTCCCCTCCCAGGGCAGATGGCCCTTGAGCCCGAGCTGCCCCTGCAAGCCAATGGCGCATATGGCGCGAATGTCAGCCAATTTGTCCTCCACGAGAATCGGTCACTCCTTTTATCGGCGGATGGCGCGAACGCAAAGATTGGTGCACATAGGCGGTCACCCATGATCCAACGCCGATGACCCCACGCCCTTCCCTGACCGCCTCCGCCGACCATGCCAATGTCTTCAAGGCGATCGGCCTGATGGTGCTGGCCACGGCCTGCTTCGCGCTGCTCGACACCACCGTCAAATACCTCGTCGACGACCACGGCGTGCCGACAAGCCAAGCGACATGGCTGCGTTTTGCCGGTCACGTGGTGTTCAGCGCGGTGGTGCTGTGGCCGTTCGCGCTGCGCCCGTCTCTCCGCTCGGCGAAACCTCTGATCCAGCTGATCCGCTCCGTGTTCATGATCCTCACCACGGCGCTCAACTTCGTCGCGCTGAAATATCTTCAGCTCGACCAGACGGTCACCATCTTCTTTCTCACACCGCTTCTGGTCGCCTTGCTTGCCGGACCGCTGCTTGGCGAATGGGTCGGCTGGCACCGCATGCTCGCCATCCTCGCCGGCTTCGTCGGTGTGCTCGTGGTGATGCATCCGGGGCTGGGTCATATGCATTGGGCCATGCTGCTCGTGCTGGGGGCAACCTGCGGCTATGCGCTTTACAACATCGCCACGCGCTATCTCGCCGCCCACGACCCGGCCGCGGTGACGCAGACCTATACGCCATTGGTCGGCGTGCTGTTGATGACACCCTTTGCCGTCGTCAATTGGCAGTCGCCCGACGATTGGTGGCTGTGGTTTCTCTTCGCCACGCTCGGCTTTTGGGGTGGGCTGGGCCATTGGCTGCTCATCCTGGCCCACAGGATGGCGCCGGCGGCGGTGCTCGCGCCTTACATCTATCTCGGGCTGATCTGGATGTCGGTCGGCGGCTTCTTGGTGTTCGGCGACGTGCCCACGCCCTGGACCCTGGGCGGCGGCGCCATCGTCATCCTTGCCGGTCTCTACCTGTTCGCACGCGAGCGGCGGGCGACCTCGAAAGGCGGCCCCGCCTCGCAGGTCAAACCGCAATAGGCCTAGTCGTCTTCGGCGGCGTTTGCGTAGCGGCGGCACACGTCCTCGGCGAAGGCGGCGAAATTCCCTGCCGCGATGGCCTCGCGCGCGCGCGCCATGAGCTCTTGGTAGAATTGAACATTGGCGTAGGTGAGCAGCATGCCGCCGAGCGACTCGCCTGACTTGACCAGGTGATGCAGATAGGCGCGGCTATACTGCGCGGCGGGGCAGTTGATTTCAGAATCGAGCGGGCTTGCATCGTCGGCGTGACAGGCATTGCGCAAATTCACACGCCCGGCCCAAGTGAACGCCTGGCCATGCCGCCCTGCCCGCGTCGGCATCACGCAGTCGAACATGTCGATCCCGCGGGCGATGGCGCCGAGCATGTCTTGGGGCGTGCCGACACCCATCAGATAGCGCGGTCGGTCTTCGGGAAGAAACGCGGTGGTGACCTCGACCATGTCGAACATGGCCTCTTGGCCCTCTCCCACCGCAAGCCCACCGACCGCATAGCCGGGAAAACCAATGTCGATGAGCGCGTTGGCGCTTTCTTCGCGCAGTTCTGGATAGACGCTGCCTTGCACGATGCCGAACAAGGCCTGGCCCGGCGCGCTCAGCGCCTTGAAGGCGGTCTTCGAGCGTGCCGCCCAGCGCATGGACAGATCCAAGGACTTCTTTGCCTCGTCGCGGGTCGCCGGAAACGGCGTGCACTCGTCCAGCACCATCTGGATGTCTGAGCCCAGCAAACATTGCACCTCGATGGCCCGCTCCGGCGTCAGCGCAATGGTGGCGCCGTCCAAATGCGACTGAAAGGTGACCCCCTCTTCCGTGATCTTCCGGAGCTTGGACAGCGACATCACCTGATAGCCGCCGCTATCGGTGAGGATCGGCTTGTCCCAATGCATGAACTTGTGCAAGCCGCCGAGCCGTGCGATCCGCTCCGCACCCGGCCGAAGCATCAAATGATAGGTGTTGCCGAGAATGATGTCGGCGCCGGTTGCGGCCACGTCTTCGGGAAACATCGCCTTGACCGTGGCGCCGGTGCCGACCGGCATGAAGGCCGGTGTGCGGACCACCCCGCGCGGGGTGGTGATGGCGCCGGTGCGCGCGCATCCGTCCCGTGCCGTCACCGAGAAGGTGAATGCATCGCTCATGCGCCGTCCGCCGGGGTGAGCAGGCAGGCATCGCCGTAAGAATAGAAGCGATAACGCTCACGCACCGCATGGGCATAAGCCTGCTTCATGGTGTCCAGCCCCGAGAACGCGGCCACCAGCATGAACAAGGTCGAGCGCGGCAAGTGGAAATTCGTCACCAGGCGATCCACGAAGCGAAACCGATAGCCCGGCGTGATGAAGATGTCGGTTTCGCCCGCGAACGGCTTCAGGGTGCCGAACTCATCGGACGCACTTTCCAGCAGCCGCAAGGCAGTCGTGCCGACGGCAACGATCTTGTTGCCGCGCGATTTTATCGCGTTCAGAGCAAAGGCGACCTCATTACTCACGACGCCGTATTCGGCATGCATCTTGTGCTCTTCCGTGTCCTCGGCACGCACGGGTAGAAAGGTGCCAGGGCCCACATGCAGGGTCACGAACTGGCAGGAGTTTCCCCGTGCCTCGAGTTCTTGCATCAGGGCATCGGTGAAATGCAGCCCCGCGGTGGGCGCGGCCACGGCCCCCTCTTCCCGCGCAAAGGTGGTCTGATAGTCGCTGCGATCCTGGTCGTCCGCCGCACGCCGCGCAGCGATATAGGGCGGCAGCGGCATGGCGCCTTGCGCTTCGATAGCATCATGCAGCGCCGGCCCGCTTAGCTCGAAGGCCAAAGTCACCTCACCGTCCGCGCCCTTCGCTTCCACTGTCGCGTCGAGGCATCCAAGCGCGCATGCCTTCCCGTTCTCGCCGAACTGGATACGGTCGCCCGGCTCGAGCCGCTTGGCGGGCCGCGCCAAGGCCTGCCAGCGATGGTCATCCAGGCGTTCGATCAGTGTCGCCGAGATTTGGGCCGTCGTCTCGCCCCGCGCGCGTACGCCCTTCAAGGCCGCGGGAATCACGCGGGTGTCGTTGAATACCAGCGCGTCGCCTGATGCCAGCAGGTTCGGCAGATCCGTCATGCGCTTGTCGGCCAGCTGCGCCTGCGCGCCCGGTTCGATCACGAGCAATCGCGCGGCATCGCGCGGCTGCGCGGGCCTGAGCGCGATCAGCTCTTCGGGAAGTTCGAAATCGAAAAGGTCTGTGCGCAAGGGGACGTGCCGGCTAGAGTAGCCGCACCATGAGCGCGCCGACCAAAACCAAGACGGCGCCGGTCACGCGGCCCACGCTCATTTCGCGCGCCAAAAGCTCGAACATGCCGAAGCGGTCGAGCAGGAGCGCGGTGACCAGTTGGCCGGCAATGCCGAGTGCCATGATCGCGGCCACACCAATCTTCGGCGCCAGCACCAGGTTCACGGTGACATAGACCGCGCCGAGCAGACCGCCGCCGAGAAGCATGTAAAGCGGCATGGTCTGCAAGACACCGAGATTGGTGCTGTTCCGCGCGAACAGCACCGTCAATGCGATCAGCGCGATCGTGCCAACGCAAAACGACATGGTGGCCGCGGAGATCGGGTGCCCGAGGCGGGTCGCCGCCTCGGCGTTGATGGGGGCTTGCAAGGCAATCATGCCGCCGGCGACGAGCGCCACCAGCGTGAATAGAAGACCTGGCAACCACATGGGCGTTCCCCCTTGTTGCATCGTCAGCCTCTACGCGTCGGCGCCGATTTTCGCCGATACGATCTTGTCGGGGCTTGCCGGCGGCTCGCCCTTGTTGATCTCATCGACATTCTCCATGCCTTCGATCACGCGGCCCCAGACAGTGTATTTCCGGTCGAGGAAGGTGGCGTCGTCGAACACGATGAAGAACTGGCTGTCGGCGGAGTCGGGCGATTGAGCACGCGCCATCGACACCGCACCGCGGGTATGCGGCTCGGCGTTGAACTCTGCGTTGAGCTTTTGGCCGGAACCGCCAGTGCCGGTTCCCGTGGGGTCGCCGGTCTGGGCCATGAAGCCTTCGATCACACGATGGAACGGGACACCGTCATAGAATCCCTGACGCGCCAGTTCCTTGATGCGCGTCACGTGATTGGGGGCCAGGTCGGGGCGGAGTTCCACCACGACGTTGCCCTTGCTCGTCTCGAGGATGAGCGTGTCTTCCGGATTTGCCACGTGTGTTGGCTCCTTTTTCCGTATCGGTTTCAGCTACTGCTCGATGGTGGCCTTCTTGATGTAGTCGAGCTTGGGGAAGTCTGTGATCAGATAGGCGTTGCCCTGGCTCTGGACGCGTCCTTGGTCCGGTCCGTCGCCGCGCGGCGCGCCCTCGCCATAGCCGCTGTAGAGCGAGTCGACGACGTCCATGCCGGAGACAACCTGACCGAAGGGCGAAAAGCCCTGTCCATCCAGCATGGAATTGTCACCGAAATTGATGAACACCTGCGTGGTGCGCGTGCCGGGACCGGCGGTGGCGAAGCTCACCATGCCACGGCCATTGTTCTCTTTCACCGGGTCATCCGGGATCCGTGCCTCGCGCCACACCGCGGAGAGATCCGGGTTGCCGCTGATGCCGAACTGCACCATGAAGCCGTCGATGACGCGGAAGAACCGCGCATCGTTGTAGAAGCCGTTCTTCACCAGATTGTAGAAGCGGTCGGCGCCGTTGGGCGACCAATCGCGGTGAACCTCGATGACGAAGGTGCCTTTGCTGGTTTCGAACTTCGCCTTGTAGATGGGCGGCGCCTTCTCGTTGAGCGATGACGGATCGCCGAGATTGGCGGCGTGCGCGGGGGTTTGCGCGCTCAAGGCGCCGAACAACAACGCGGCTGCGAAAAGGACAATGGCCCTAGTGGTCATGGGATTTCCTCGCGGGTTATTGATGCTGGCTATTTGCTGAACTTCTGTTTGAGGGCCGCGCCGACGATGGGCGGGACGAAGCTTGAAACATCCCCGCCCATTGCGGCGATCTGACGGACGAGGCTGGCTGCGATATGGCGCGTGCCGGGCGTCGAGGCCAGAAACACCGTCTCTATTTCCGGCGCCAGCGCGGCGTTCATGCCGGCCATCTGCATCTCGTAATCGAAATCGCCGGCGTCGCGAAGCCCCCGAATGACGACGGCGGCCTTGGCCGTCTTGGCCGCTTCGACGGTCAGGCTGTCATAGGTTGTGACCGACAGCCCCATCCCGAGCTCCTTGGCGACGGGTTCGAGCACTTCGCGGGCGAGCGCGAGACGCTCTTCGGCCGAGAACAGCGGATGCTTGTCGTGGTGGGTGCCTACGGCAATCACCAGCCGGTCCACGAGATGGGCCGCCCGGCGCACGATATCGACGTGCCCCAAGGTCACCGGATCGAAGCTGCCGGGGTAAAGGCCAACGCGCATGCCGCTCACGCTCCAGGCGCTTCCGGCGGCATCCAGGATGGATGGGCTCTCAAAGCACCAGGGCCCCTTCTAGCCGCGCGGGCGCGCTATCGGCAAGGCGGAAGCTGCGGCGCCTTTACCTTTCGCGGCGCCCAAAGAAAAAGGGCCCGGCGCATGCCAGGCCCTTCCCCACCCCAACTTACTGTTTATTACTTGAGATCTATTGAGGCGGTCTGTGGGCTGTGACCGAAGACGTCGCTGAGATTGAAGCGGTAGCCAAATCCGGCCGAGACGATCAGCGGATCAAGATCAGCGTCGGCGGTCACCCCGGTCCCACGCCATGAGATCTCCGTATCCAGCCACGTCTTCTTCACATCGGCGTTGAGGTACCAGCCATTGCCCATGGCGACGTCGATGCCCGCCTGGAGGGTGAAGCCCACCGCCTCGTCGATGCTGACGCTGGTGGCGCCGAGCCGGTTCTGGCCCGTGCCCTCATCGAAAAAGGCAATGTATTGAAGGCCCGCACCCACATACGGCTTGAACTTGCCATCCGTGTTGAAGTGGTACTGCGCGGTCAGCGCCGGCGGGAAGATCCAAGTGTCGGCGATCTCGCCAAGCCCCGAGATACTGCCCGTCCCGTCGACGGAGTGCTTGGCGAAGCAGCAGAACAGCTCGACCGCCAAATTGTCGTTCAAGAAATAGGTGAGCGTGGTCGCCGGGACGATCTCGTCGCTGACATCGGCATCGGCGCCGGGAATGACAGCACCGCCGGCGCGCACCGTGGCATCGGTATCGGGGAGAACCCCGGTAACGAGCCCCCGGATCATGAAGTTTCCATGATTGTCGCCGGCCATCGCCAGCGAAGACATAGCCGGCAAAGACATGACCGCGGCTCCGGCTGTGAGGGCAAGTGCCACCGCAACTGTCATGAATCTGTTCATTTCAACGTCCCCCTTTAAGCGGCGAGCAGCCGCATAGCGGCGCCGCCTGTGTTCTTCCCTATTGTTGGGGCGGCGGGCCGTCAGGCTCCAGCACGGATCGACCGGGTGGGCTGACTGAAATCAGCCCAGGGCGTATCCCAGGCCGACTGTTGCGGTGACGCAACGGTTTTTATTGATTTGGGTCAAACCGTTGCGGGTAGCGTGTCCGCGTTGACACAGTGTCGCGGCCCCCCAGGCTTGATCGATATCAAAGCGCGACTCGCCCGCGTGACCGACAGCTTGTCTCTTGATCACAAAACCGGTCGCCCGCGGGACAACACTTGGCAACGACATCCACCTTGAGCGCAGTGGGAACGGCCCGAGC
Organism: uncultured Alphaproteobacteria bacterium; assembly: GCA_963825655.1. Taxonomy (GTDB): domain Bacteria; phylum Pseudomonadota; class Alphaproteobacteria; order Rhizobiales; family Methyloligellaceae; genus Methyloceanibacter. The sequence continues at coordinate 265,513 of CAWGTS010000003.1, read as the reverse complement.
GGCCCAGGCAACGCCCTCGGAAACGGCTGCTATGCCTGAGCCCGTTCCGGATGTCCTGGCCGGACATGGCGCCGTGGTGCGGACCCGGCGGGGGCAGACCCTTCCCTTAAGCATCGATGCCAGCGAGGCCGTCTTCGTGGTCCGCTCCGGCGCGCTCATGCTCCACCTCACCGTGCCCCAGGGGCTGCGGCAGGTGGTGAGTGTGCTCCAACCCGGCGACGTGTTTCGCGGTGCCTTCGCCCCACAAGCCGCATCCGCGCATCTCACCGCGGTCAGCCGTGGCGAGGTTCTGCGCTTCCGCTGGAGCGCCTTTCGGGACTTCGCGGCTTCGACCCCGGCCGTCCAGCGCTATTACGACGACCGGACCGCCCAGCAAACCGCGCTGCAAGCCATTCACACCACCGCCATTGGCCGCTTCGACTGCCAGCAGCGGGTCGCGACCTTCCTCACGGAACTTGCCCTGCGGACCGGCGCGCGGGCCCCCAATGGTGGGCTCGCCTTCGAGATGCCGCTCAGTCGGACCGATATGGCGGATTATCTGGGACTCAACGCCGACACGCTTTCCAGGACCATGTCGCGCTTGCGCGCGTCTGGGCTTTTGAGCCATCCCGAGCGGCACCGCGCCCTGGTTCGTGATTTCGAGGCGCTCGCCGCGCTATCGCCGGCCGCAGCCTCGCTGCGGGCGTTGTGCGGCGACGACGCCCTTCGCAAGACCAGCTAAACGGCCTTACGCCTCGTCCGGGGCATCCTCGTCCGGATCGCTCTCGTCCGGGCTATCCGCGTCCGGAACATCCTCATCGTCCACGCCCGCGACACCAACCTCGGCGCCGCTGTCGTTCTCTTCCGGGATGTGCTCGACGGACACCACGCGTTCGTCTTCGCCGGTGTCGAACACGATCACGCCTTGGGTCGAGCGGCCCATGACGGAGATACCGTCCACCGGGATGCGGATGAGCTTGCCGCGGTCGGTGACGAGCATGATCTGGTCGCTGTCGTCGGCGGGGAACGACGCCACGAGCTTGCCGTTGCGCTGATTGACCACCATGCCGATGATGCCTTTGCCGCCGCGCCCCGACACCCGGTACTCGTAAGCACTCGAGCGCTTGCCGTAGCCATTCTCGGACAGGGTCAGCACGAACTCCTCATGGGCGCTGAGCTCGGCGTAGCGTTCCGGGGTCAACTGCACGGTTTCATCCGCCCCCTCTTCCGGCTCGATCTCGGGCTCGTGGTCGACTCCGCCGCGGCGCACCATGTTGGCCTGGCGCACATAGGTTGCGCGCTCGGCGGCCTCGGCCACGACATGGGTCAGGATCGCGATGGAGATCAGCTCGTCGTCCTTGCCCAGTTTGATCCCGCGCACGCCGGCGGATTCGCGGCCCTTGAACACGCGCACATCGGTGACGGGGAAGCGGATCGCCTGGCCGTCGCGCGAGGTGAGCAGCACGTCTTTTTGCTCGTTGCAGATCTCCACGCCGACGATTTGGTCGCCTTCGTCGAGCTTCATGGCGATCTTGCCGTTCTGGCGTACTTCGATGAAATCGGAGAGCTTGTTGCGCCGGACGCTGCCGTAATTCGTCGCGAACATCACATCGAGCTTCGCCCAGGTCGTCTCGTCCTCGGTCAACGGCAGAATGGTCGTGATGATCTCGTCCTTGCCGAGCGGCAGCAGATTGACCAGCGCCTTGCCGCGCGCTTGCGGCGCGGCATGCGGCAACCGCCAGACCTTCATCTTGTAGGCCATACCGCGCGAGGAGAAGAACAAGACCGGCGTGTGCGTGCTGGCGATGAAGATGCGGGTGACGAAATCCTCGTCGCGCGTCGCCATGCCGGCGCGTCCCTTGCCACCGCGCCGCTGCGCGCGATAGGCCGACAGCGGCACGCGCTTGATGTAACCCTTGTGAGACACGGTCACGACCATGTCCTCGCGCTGGATGAGATCCTCGTCCTCGACCTCGCCCACCATTTCAAGGATCTCGGTCCGCCGCGGCGTGCCGAACTGCTCTTTGAGCTCGTTCAGCTCGCCCTTGATGATATCGACGATGCGCCCGCGCGAGCGCAGGATGTCGAGATAATCGGCGATCTGGTCGCCGAGGCCCTTCAGCTCTTCGCCGATCTCGTCGCGGCCAAGCCCGGTCAGGCGTTGCAGCCGCAGATCGAGAATGGCCTTGGCCTGTTCCTCGGACAGACGATAGGTCCCTTCCGCCGAGACCTTGTGGCGGGGGTCCGCGATCAATTCGACGAGCGCGACCACGTCCTTAGCCGGCCAGTCGCGCGCCATCAATTGTTCGCGCGCGGTGGCGGGGTCGGGCGCTTTGCGGATCAGCGCGATCACCTCATCGATATTGGCCACGGCGATCGCCAGGCCAACAAGCACATGGGCGCGGTCGCGGGCCTTGCGCAGGAGGTACTTGATCCTGCGGCCGACCACTTCCTCGCGGAAGTCGGTGAAGGCGGCGATCATGTCCTTCAGATTGAGAATTTCCGGGCGGCCGCCGTTGAGCGCCACCATGTTGCAGCCGAACGTCGACTGCAACGGGGAGTAGCGGTAGAGCTGGTTCAGCACCACGTCGGCCATGGCATCGCGCTTCAGCTCGATGACCACGCGCATCCCCTGGCGGTCCAACTCGTCGCGAATGTCCGAGATGCCCTCGATCCGCTTCTCGCGCACCAACTCGGCGATCTTCTCGACCATCGAGGCCTTGTTCACCTGGTAGGGAATCTCGGTGATGACAAGCGCGTCACGATCTTTGCGGACCTCCTCGACGGCGACGCGGCCGCGCATCAGGACCGAGCCGCGGCCCTTGTGATAGGCGGAGCGAATCCCCTGCCGTCCGAGAATGAGGCCGCCCGTCGGAAAGTCGGGGCCTGGCACGATCTCGATCAGTTCGCCGACATCGATGGCCGGATTGTCGAGATAGGCGATGCAGGCGTCGATCACCTCGCCAAGATTATGCGGCGGGATATTGGTGGCCATGCCGACGGCGATGCCGCCCGCGCCGTTGACCAAAAGATTTGGGAACTTCGCCGGCAGAACGATCGGCTCTTTCTCGCGGCCGTCATAGTTCGGCTGAAAGTCGACCGTGTCGTTCTCGAGATCGTCGAGCAGCGCCATGGCCGGTTTGGCGAGGCGCACCTCGGTATAGCGTTCGGCCGCCGGCGGATCGCCGTCGACGGACCCGAAGTTTCCCTGCCCGTCGAGCAGCGGCAGGCGCATGGAGAAGTCCTGCGCCAAGCGCACCAGTGCGTCGTAGATCGCCTGATTGCCGTGGGGGTGATACTTACCCATGGTGTCGCCGGTGACGCGCGCCGATTTGTTGTACGGCCGGTCCGGCGTGTAATTGTTCTCGCGCATCGAGTAGAGGACGCGCCGATGCACCGGCTTCAGCCCGTCGCGCACATCGGGCAGCGCGCGGGACACAATCACGCTCATCGCGTAATCGAGATAGGACCGCTTCATCTCTTCGATGAGCGATACGGGTCTTATGTCAGAGGGAGACGGGCCCTCGACGCCAGTGTCTTCTTCGTCAGCCAAGGAAGGAGGAAGCCTTCTAAAAGAATGTCAGACGCCTGACGAACGCCGCTTCGCGGGAGGGGAGATAGGCCTCTCGACCGATGCAAAACGCGTTCGAAGGAATCGCTTTTCTATAGCTGATTTGGGGGCGGTTTCGCAACCGATTTGGAGCTCAAAACAGGTTAGTTTTTCCCCATAAAAACAATGATTTATCAGCACGCTTAGGGAGGCCAAAAAGAGCCTGTTCGCGGCTCCCCAAAATGACCCCATTCCGGCCATGTTTGGACAGGAACGAACGAGACTCTCCCGACGTTCTCGACAAAAGGCGGCGCAGGGCCCGGCGCTTCCTTTGCGGCGCATCACGCGCCATTCGAAACGGTAGAAGGAGAAGACTCATGACAAGACTTCTTACGACGACCGCCGCGGGCCTCCTGTTAGGCGTGACCCCGGCTCTTGCACAGACAGACATGCTCACCGACGAGACCCAGTCCCCCCCTGCGCTGGAGCAGCCCGCGTCCCCATCCGAGGCTGTGCCGATGGAACCGTCGGAGCCTGGCGAGCCGATACCGGGTGTGTCCTCGGACCGGTCATCGCAAATGTCGCCGGACAGCGAATTGATGCTTGATCGCCCGTCGACCGCAACGCTCGACAAGCCGATCTCCCCTGAGGAAGCGGAAGACGCCATCGAGGAGTCCGCGTCGCTGGATCAGCCCATGTTCGCCGGCAAGCAGGCCTCCGATGAATGGCTTGCGAGCAATCTGGTGGGCCAGCCCGTGATGAATGCCGGTGACGAAACCATTGGCGATATCAATGACCTGGTCACCAACGAGAACGGCGAAGTGGTTGCCGTGCTGGTCGGCGTCGGCGGTTTTCTTGGTCTCGGCGAGAAAGACGTCGCCGTGCGCTATGAAGACCTGACGTTCTCGCGCGCGGAGGACCAGAGTATACGGATCGGCACCAATCTGAGCAGCGCAATGCTCAATGCGGCGCCGGACTACCAGCGCTTGAACGAGCAGTCCGTGACCGTCGGTGAGAACACCACGGACATCCAGAAGGACGATAGCGTTCCGAGCGACCCCGGCATCTACTAGACCGTGGACGTTTCGGTGTGCTGCGTAGAAGCCCGGTCTGCCTTCTCCCCGGCGGGCCGGGCTTTCCTTATCGCGCCGCTAGAACGGGATCTCGTCGTCGAGCTCCTTGTTGAAGGAGCCTCCACCACCGCCGCTAAGAGGCTTGGTGCGTCCGAAGTCGCCACCCCCGCTCGATGCCCCCTCGCCGCCCTCGCGCTGCCGGCCGTCGAGCATGGTGAGCGTGGAATTGAAGCCTTGGAGCACCACCTCCGTGGTGTAGCGCTCCTGGCCCGACTGATCCTCCCATTTGCGGGTTTGCAGCGAACCCTCAAGATACACTTTCGAGCCCTTCTTCAGGTATTGCTCGGCGATTTTCGCCAACCCCTCGCTGAAGATCACTACGCGGTGCCACTCGGTCTTCTCGCGCCGCTCGCCGGTCGCTTTGTCGCGCCAGCTATCGCTGGTGGCGATGCGCAGATTGACGATGGGCCGGCCATCTTGCGTATGGCGGACTTCGGGATCGGCCCCGAGATTACCGATGAGAATGACTTTGTTGACCGATCCGGCCATGTTTGGACCTCCCGCGCGTGTGCGTCACAATGCTTTGGCCAGTCTTACGCCCGGACGGCCCTCGCATCCAGGCTGCTCCAAAACCTCGTCGATCCTGTCCACAGGCGTGAGGCAATATGGCTACACTCGGGGACAGATGGGCTGTTGTACCTGTTTTGTTCTCCCTCGTCTACCATGTCCCCCTCTTGTGGTTTCGCAACGCGCGCCCTATGGCTAAGAAAACGAACCCAAGGTCATTTACCGGGTTATTAACGGCTGCGCGCGACGTCACACGCGTTGGGCGCCTCTAAAACACAGTGAAGGAAATCATGCAGCGGTCCGTCGATCAGCGGCAAACATCTGGGCGCCGGAAGGCTAAACGGCGCGACCCGCGCGTCAAACATTTCGGCTTTACAGCCATGCAGTGGCCCTTCATCGCCACGCTGGTGGGGAACTGGCTGTTCGCGGCCGCCTTCTTCGCACTTGCGAAGTACTTTTGGACGTGGACCCCGGAGGCCTGGGGCATCGCCGATCGCCTCGCGCTGGTGATCAAGGACGCCGTCGTCGCCCTGACGCCCGGCATCATCGGCATCTGCATCGTCGCCGCGCAGCGCCTCGACCCCTCCATGTTCGTCGGCCGCGTGCCGAAGCCGAACTCGCCGGTCGACATCAACAACCGGTTCATCCTCAATACGTTCGAGCAGTTCACGGCGTATTTCATCGCCAATGCCGGTTTGGCGATGTACTGCCCGATCGGGGAGGCACGCACGCTTCCGATCCTCACGGCGCTGTTCGTGCTCGGCCGCATCCTGTTCTGGGTGGGCTATCACAAAAACCCGTATTTGCGCGCCTTCGGCTTCGGCCTCACCTTCTATCCGACGGTCGCCGCTTTCACGTGGCTGATGCTGATCATGATCTTCGGGATCCGCGTACCGCTCTAGGCATTTCCGTGTGAGGGTTGAGGTTATCGCCCCTGCTGCCATTGCAGGATCGCGTCCTGCGGCCACACGAACATGATCACGTTCAGCGTGAGGCCGTCGCGGATCATGACGCCGATGAACACCTCCAGCGCGACGGCGATCACAATCGTGAGCCAGACGGGCAGCCGCGCTGCCAGAACGAAGCCTACAATCATGAAAAGAATGTCGCTGACCGAATTCAGCACGCTGTCGCCGTAATAGTCGAGCGAGATGGTCATCTCCCGATAGTGGTTGATGACGAAGTCGGTGTTCTCGACCACCTCCCAGCTTGCCTCCACGAGCACTGCCAGAATCAGGCGGGTGCCGAACGAGGCACGCGGCGCGATCAGCCAGAACAGCGCGTAGAACAGAAAGCCGTGGATGACGTGAGACGGCGTGTACCAGTCGAAGATGTGCTGGGAGTTCTCCGAGCTCACCACGTCAAAATGCCAGAGCTTCACATATCCGCATTTGCAGATGAGCGGGTGGCCCATGGCGTAAAGCGCGACAGCCGCCACGAGGATGATGCCGGCGACACTGGCGAGCTGGGTCCGGGTCATGGTCATGTGCTTTCCTATGGGCTGAGATTCGCGGCGGCGCCATCGGTTATGCTCGAATCGGCGCAAGGACACGAGCGGGGATGGGAGAGGCAATGACGCAAGACGAGGCGCTGGCGCTGCTCAAGACCGGGGCCAGCATCTTCCTCACCGGCCAGCCCGGCAGCGGCAAGACCCATACGGTCAACCGCTATCTCCGGGACCTGGCCCGGTCCGGCGTCGACTACGCCTATACCGCCTCGACCGGGATCGCCGCCACGCATGGCCATGGCATCACCATTCACGCCTGGAGCGGCATCGGCGTGCGCGACGCGCTCACCCGCCGTGATCTGGATGTGCTTGCCGCCAACCGCCGGCTCGCCGGACGAATCGAAAAGGCCAGTGTCCTGATCATCGACGAGATCTCGATGCTGCCGGCGCGCAGCCTGACCCTGGTGGACACGGTGTGCCGTCACATCCGCGAAACGGCCGCGCCCTTCGGCGGGCTGCAAGTGGTCCTGGTCGGAGATTTCTTTCAGTTGCCCCCGGTGACGCGCCGGCGCGTCGCCGAGCCCGGCATGCTGGACTTCGCCGATGAGGACGACGGCTTCGGCGCAGCCTTTGCCCATTCTTCGTCCGCCTGGCGCGATCTCGATCCGCTCGTCTGTTATCTGTCGGAGCAGCACCGGCAAGACGACCAGCCCTTTCTCGACGTGCTCGACGCCATTCGTGCCAATGCTTGCACCGGCGTTCACCGCGAGCAGCTTGCCGCGCGGATGGTCGATCGCGATCAGTTGCCGGCGAGGCGTACGCGGCTGTTCACGCACAACGCCGCGGTGGACGACATCAACCAGCAGCAATTGGCCAAGCTTGACGGCGAGACGCACCACTTCGCCATGACCGGCAAAGGTCCGCAGCATTCGGTGGAAGCGCTGAAGCGCGGCTGCCTGTCGCCAGAACTCGCTCACGCTGAAACACGAAGCGGTGGTGATGTTCACCAAGAACGATCCGGCCGGCCGCTACGTCAACGGCACGCTCGGGCTGGTCGAGGATTTCGATCCCGAAACCGGGTCCCCGGTCGTGCGCGTAAGGAGCGGCAAGCAGATCGTGGTCGAGCCCGTCACCTGGAAGATCGAGGAGAACGGCAAGGAGCACGCGAGCGTGACGCAGATCCCGTTGCGGCTCGCCTGGGCCATCACCGTGCATAAGAGCCAGGGCATGTCTTTGGATGCCGCCGTCATCGATCTGTCTCGCGCCTTCGAATACGGCCAGGGCTATGTGGCGCTGTCGCGCCTGCGCAAACTCTCGGGGCTGTACCTCCTCGGGCTGAACGACCGGGCCTTGCAGGTCCACCCGCAAGCCATCGAGAAGGATGCCGAGTTCCGTATGGCGTCCGATCGCGCCCTCGATATGTTGGGTCGCCTTGAAGTGGAGGAGGTCGAGGCGCGCCAGGCGGCGTTTCTGGAGGCCTGCGGCGGACGCGCGGTGGAGGCCAGTCCGGAGAAGCGCTACGACGTGGCCGCCGTGCGCCGGAGCCATGGCAGTGCCTATGCCCCCTGGACCGAGGGCGAGGAGCGGGATTTGCGCCGCCGCCATCAGGCGGGCGAGAGCGTGGGCGCCATCGCCGCCGAGCTTGGCCGCAAGCCCGGCGCCATAAGGTCGCGGCTCAAGAAGCTGGCCCTGATCTGAGCGCCGCGCGTCCCTATTATGGGGGTATGAGAGGTGCTTAAGCCTTGCAGGACGGCCCTCATCCCCCGACATTGCTGAGCAGCATGACCTCCAAATCCATCTCTATCCGCGGCGCCCGAGAGCACAATCTCAAGAACGTCTCGCTCGATTTGCCGCGCGAGACGCTGGTGGTGATGACCGGGCTGTCGGGCTCCGGCAAGTCCTCCCTCGCCTTCGATACGATCTATGCCGAGGGCCAGCGGCGCTATGTGGAGAGCTTGTCGGCCTATGCTCGGCAGTTCCTCGACATGATGCAGAAGCCCGACGTGGACCATATCGAGGGCCTCTCGCCGGCGATCTCCATCGAGCAGAAGACCACCTCGAAGAACCCGCGCTCCACGGTCGGCACGGTCACGGAGATTTACGACTATATGCGCCTGTTATGGGCGCGGGTCGGCATCCCCTATTCGCCCGCCACGGGGCTCCCCATCGAGAGCCAGACCGTGAGCCAGATGGTGGACCGGGTGCTTGACCTACCCGAAGGCACACGGCTTTATTTGCTGGCGCCGATCGCGCGCGGCCGCAAAGGCGAATACAAAAAAGAGCTCGCCGAGCTGCAAAAGAAAGGCTTCCAGCGGGTTAAGATCGACAATGCGTTCTACGAGATTTCGGAAGCCCCCGTCCTCGACAAGAAACAGAAGCACGACATCGACGTGGTGGTGGATCGGGTGGTGGTGCGGCCGGACTCCTCGGCGCGGCTCGCGGATTCGCTCGAGACGGCGCTGAGCTTAAGCGACGGCATCGCCATCGCCGAGTTCGCCGACGCGCCGGCCAAGACCACCAAGGGCAAGAGCGCAGCCGAACGGCTGATCTTCTCGGCGAAATTCGCCTGCCCGGTCTCGGGCTTCACCATCGAGGAGATCGAGCCGCGCCTGTTCTCGTTCAACAACCCGTACGGCGCGTGCCCCGAATGCGACGGGCTCGGCACCGAGCTCTTTTTCGAGCCTGACTTAGTGGTGCCGGACGAAACCCTGTCGCTCAACCGCGGGGCCATCGCACCGTGGGCGCGCACATCCGCCACCTCGCCCTATTACCAGCAAACCTTGGAGTCGCTCGCCAAGCACTACAAGCAGCCGATGACCAGACCGTGGAAGGACCTGCCGGAGGACTTCCGCGAGATCGTGCTCTACGGCTCCATCGATGACGTGACCTTCACCTATGACGACGGCGTGCGGCACTACTCCACGGAGAAGCCGTTCGAAGGCGTCATCACCAATATCGAGCGGCGCTGGCGCGAGACCGAGTCCAACTGGGTGCGCGAGGAGCTGGAGCGCTATCAGTCCGACCAGCCGTGCGAGGCCTGCACCGGCTGGCGCCTGAAACCACAGGCACTCGCCGTGAAGATCGCAGGGCTTCATATCGGCGAGGTCACCGACATGTCGATCCGCGAGGCGCATGCCTGGTTCGACGCCCTGCCCGGCGCGCTCACGAGCAAGCAGAACGAGATCGCCGCGCGCATCCTCAAAGAGATCCGCGAGCGGCTGACCTTCCTCAACGATGTCGGTCTCGAATATCTGACGCTGTCGCGGGCATCCGGAACGCTTAGCGGCGGCGAGAGCCAGCGCATCCGGCTCGCAAGCCAAATCGGCTCCGGGCTCACCGGCGTGCTCTACGTGCTGGACGAGCCCTCCATCGGGCTGCATCAGCGCGACAACGCCCGGCTCCTGGAAACCCTCAAGGCGCTCCGCGATCTCGGCAATAGCGTGATCGTGGTCGAGCATGACGAGGAGGCCATCCGCGAGGCCGACTATGTGGTGGATATGGGCCCCGGCGCCGGCGTGCATGGCGGGGCGGTGGTGGCCGAAGGCACGCCCGCTGAGGTCATGGCCAACCCGGACAGCCTCACCGGGCAATATCTCGTGGGGCTCAAGCAGATCCCGCTGCCCAAGGAGCGCCGCAAGGCCAAGAAGGGCCGCAGCCTTAAATTGATGGGCGCCAGCGAGAACAATCTCAAGGACATCGACGTCACGATCCCGCTCGGCCTGTTCACGGCGGTCACCGGCGTCTCGGGCGGCGGCAAGTCCACCTTCCTCATCGAGACGCTGTATCGCGCCGTGGCGCGCAAGCTCAACAATGCGCGCGAGCTGCCCGGCGCGCATGAGAAGATCGAGGGGCTCGAACATCTCGACAAGGTCATCGACATCGACCAGTCGCCCATCGGCCGCACGCCGCGCTCCAACCCCGCGACCTATACCGGCGCCTTCACGCCCATCCGCGAATGGTTCGCCGAGCTGCCCGAGGCCAAGACGCGCGGCTACAAGCCCGGGCGCTTCTCGTTCAACGTCAAGGGCGGGCGCTGCGAGGCCTGCCAGGGCGACGGCGTCATCAAGATCGAGATGCACTTTCTGCCCGACATCTACGTCACCTGCGACGTGTGCAAGGGCAAGCGCTACGACCGCGAGACGCTGGAGATCAAGTTCAAGGGCAAGTCGATCGCCGACGTGCTCGACATGACCGTCGAGGAAGCGGCCGAGCTGTTCAAGGCGGTGCCCGCCGTGCGCGACAGGCTGGAGACGCTAAAGCGCGTAGGCCTCGGCTATATCCATGTGGGCCAGCAGGCGACGACGCTGTCGGGCGGCGAGGCGCAGCGCATCAAGCTGTCGAAGGAGCTGTCGAAGCGCGCCACCGGCCGCACGCTCTATATCCTCGACGAGCCGACCACGGGGCTGCACTTCCACGACGTGGCCAAGCTGCTCGAGGTGCTGCACGAGCTGGTCGACCAGGGCAACACGGTCGTGGTCATCGAGCACAATCTCGAAGTGATCAAGACCGCGGACCACATCATCGACCTCGGCCCCGAAGGCGGCGACGCCGGCGGCGAAGTCGTGGCCACCGGCACGCCCGAAGAAGTCGCCGAGGTCGCTGCGAGCTATACCGGCCAATACCTCAAGCAGCTCTTGGATCGGCGGGGTGGTGCGGGGTCGCGTGGCAAGCGTCCTGCGAAGGCCGAAGCCGCGGAGTAGACACTAGGCCCCTACGGAAGATGCAAGGTGCGGGCAAATCGCTGCCAACTCTTGGTACTTTGATTTCGACTTGCGACTTCAAAGATGCCGGTACGACCATTTGGGATGATCTATTACTAACAAAATCTGGCGCTGGCGAACTTAAAACAGATGGCATGCGCACCCATACAAGCTTGATGGTCACGCGGGACGCGGCGCCCGGGTAGCGCGGTACGGAAGGGCTGATCTCGGACGCACCATTCCCGATAGGCCCGGACAACCGCGTCAGGATAACGGACCAGCCTCGGGGGTCTCTACCTCGCCCGCCTGCGCGGTACCGCGTGGGCCGTCGGGTAAGGCGCGCTCTGCTTTTCGCACCGCGCCTATGCCACTGGCGATAAGCGGCGATACGAGGCTCTAAAAAGATGCCGCGGCGGGGCACCTATAGAGGCTGCCCACTTTGCGCAACGGACGCAGGCTCTTCGGTGCCCCGCAGTCCCCCACTTCGTGGGTTTGGTTTGGGAGACGTAGGGAGATTGCTCTCAAGTAGGCCAGAGGCCGGTAGCGCAGACAAGAAGCGAGCTCGCGCGGTCACCGCGCCGAGACAATAGCCCCTGCCCTCAAGTAGGCCGAAGGCCGGTAGGGCAAACGAACATGCGCTCAAGTCACGAAGCGGTGGCGCAGACAAGGATGCGCTGGTGCGCTGGGCGCGTCCGTCACGCTAGCAATTGGCGTCGATCAGCTTTTGGGAGAGGTTCTTGATGGCGTCGTCGTCTGCCAGCTCGAAGGACTTGCGGGCATCGGAACAATTCTGCGCCGCGTCGGTATTGTTCGCCGCCCTCAGGCCGTAAAACATCCCGACCATGGAATTCTCCTTGGCCGCATTGTCGATCAGCCGCGAGCAGGCCGCCACGACCGCCCCTCGGTCGTTGCCTTGGGTGCAGGTGGCGAAGTCCGCCTCGAACGCGTCATACGCAAAGGCCTGCGTGGACGCCGTGATCGCCAGCGCTGCCAATAGCTTCGAGATGCGCATCGCCTTCTCCCTCTGCCCGTGCTCAAGATCCAAGTGTAGGCTTCATAGGCCCGGCCTATCAACTCCTAATTCGTTTGCCAAAACGGTCGCAGACGCAGTCCGAGCTATTCTGAGAAGCTTGTCGCGTTCAGGCGCTATCGGATGTCGGTGGTGTCGTTGGTGGTGGCGGGGGGCGTGGTCGTCACAGGTTCGCGCGCCGCCGGTTCGGACGCGGGCGTCTCGGCATCCGGCGCCGTGGCCTCGTGCACTTCCTCGCGCACCTGCTCGTTGACGTCGGCCACCGTGTTGCCGAGCCCGTCTGCGACCATGCCCCAATTGACGATATCCTGAGAAGCCGGCTCGTCATCGACATGATCGATGACGAACACGAGGACGATGGTGAGAATAATTCCGGTCAGGACGCCTGATAGATACGGCATGGAGTGCTCTCCCTTAAGGCCACGAAGATTAAACGCGGGGAGTTCAAGGCCGTTCCATGCATCGCTTACCATGCACCGCTTGGGCACGCGCAGTTGCGAATACGGGGCTCGGCACTTGCGCCTTTAGTTCGGCCGCTCGCGGTCGGCTAGCGGTCCTCGTCCGACCAGAGCGCCTGAAGAAAGCCGTAAAGCGTCCAGCCCAATAACCCGGCCGAGATTATCACGAACAATGCTTCCAGTATCGGTGTCATGGCGGGAAAACGCGCGTCCGCTCTTGGCGTTCCCAGGCGGGCATCACGTCGCGGCGACACGCCGCCCCCACGCACAAAAGAGGCGCGGTTCACGCCGCGCCTCTTCCACAGTCAATCTCGGCAGACGACTAGAAGTTGATCCAGACGCCGTCGCTTTTATTACCGGAGCAATGCACCGTGCTTCGGGCGGTGAATCCAAATTCACTGTAGTCTGCATGCACCAAAAATCGCGGCTCGGAGAGACCTAAGCCAATGTCGAAGATCGAGATTTCGTATTATTCCGACGTGTTGTGCATCTGGGCCTATGTGGCCGAGCGGCGGATCGAGGAACTGGCCAAGGAATTCGGCGACAAGATTTCAATTGACGTGCGCTTTTGTTCGGTGTTCCCGGATGCCTGGAGCAAGATCGACAAGGCCTGGGGCGCCAAAGGCGGCTTCGAAGGTTTTAATCGGCACCTGAGACAAGTTGCCAAGAATTTTTCCCATATCGTCGTAGACGACGAGGTGTGGCTCAAGGCGCGGCCCAGGACCTCCGCAAGCCCCCACATATTCCTCAAGGCCGTGGCGCTGGTCGAACGCGACGACGAAGGAAGCGCCGCAGCGCCCTATCTCGACAGGCTCTCGACGCGGGCCGCCTGGGAGATGCGTTCGGCGTTTTTTGCTCAGGCGCGGGACATCTCCGACTGGCAGGTCCACCGGGAGATCGCTGCGCGCATTGGTATCGATTACGGCGCCGTCGATCAGAAGATCCGGTCGTCGGAGGCGGTCGCGCAGCTCGCCGCCGACTACGACCTGAGCCAGAAGAACCGCATCGAAGGCAGCCCGACCTTCCTAATGAACAACGGAAGACAAAAGCTGTTCGGCAATGTCGGCTACCGGCTGCTCGAAGCCAATGTCCAGGAGCTATTGCGCCGGCCGCCCGAGAACGAGGCCAGCTGGTGCTGATATACTCTATGCTCTTGTCCGTGCTCCGAAAGGAGGACCCATGCCCGACCCGGAAGACAACGGATATTCCGCAAGGCTGCGGAAACTGCCCGGCCAGCTGCTGTTGGCGCTGCTCAACGGCACTGCCGTCCTGGTGATCGTCGCGTCTGTTCTGGCGCTTATTGCAACCGCAAGGATCACCCATCTGGCCAATGACGTCGCCGCGACCATGACCGACGCGGTCCTGTCCCGTACCGGCGTCAAGCCGCGCCGCCTCCTGGCAAAGCTCGATAGCGTTTCGGCCGACGTTCAGGCTTTGAGAGCCACGCTTCAAGAGAAGACGGCCGAGGGGCTCGCATCTCTCGACCCCGCGGTCGAAAGGCTGAACGAGAGGCTCGCCACGGTAGACACGACTATCGTTCAGCTCCGGGATGCCCGGTCGCACCTCATGGACGAAGCGACCGCTCAACTCAGCCTATCGCTGGGCGAGGCCCTGCAGAATTTCGGCGCCTGCAAGGCCGACGCGGCAAAGCGCTGACCTATGCCGGCTCAGAGGCCTCAGACACAGGCAAATCCTCTCTTCCGGCCAGCCGGGATTTGGGTAAAGTCCGGCTCGAAACAAATCCCTTCACACAGCACGAGGCATCATGGCCAATCCAGTCTCTCTCGAAGAAGTCGAACGCCGCATCCAGATCGTCGAGGATAATCTCCGCGAGCTCGTGGAGCAGGCGGCCGCCTATTCCGGCGCGGCCGACGAGGAGCGCAACGCGCAGCGCATCGCCGATCAGCAGGCGAAGCTCGACGCGCTCATGAAGGAGCGCGACGCTCTCATGGCGAAATCCTGACGCCCCCAGGGGAGCGTCAGCTCACGTCCCGCGGTGCTACTTCGCCATCATGCTCTTGATGACGCCGGCGATGAGCGTGAGGATGATGCCGCCGATGGCACCCCCCGCGATATCGCCGACCCAACCTTCGATCATCTGTCCGGCGAAACTGCCGATCAGCTGGCCGGTGATGCCGCCACCGACCGCGCCCGCAATCACATTGCCGATCGTGCCGAGCGAGTATTGCTTGGCTGCGGCGCCCGTACCCGCGCCGCCGACCGCGCCGGCGACGACCTGAACCAACAGGCTGGCGATATCGATTGGCATTCCCTCCTCGCTGATCCGGAACTTCCCGTCCGGTGCCGCCATTTTATGCGGTCGCGGGCCGCGCGCCAGCCCGATCGTCGGCAATCACGCCACGGCGCTGAAAAGCGGGCCGTAACGGAGATTTAGCGGGGCTGCGTCCAGCGGACCCAACGCCGTTCAGACCGTCCCGAAAGACCTCCATGAAGAAAATCGCCCTTGAGGAGCACTTCTCACGTCCCGCCTCATGAGCCTTGAGGTCTAGAGGCGCGGCGATTAGAGGTATGACCTCATCCACGCGCCAACCGATTCCAATCAGTCACGAGGCCCATGAGAAAATCGAAATTCACTCCCGGCGGGTTTGATCTCGCCGTGAAGAAGGCGCGTGCGGGACGCGGCCTGTTCGCCCAAGAGACCATTCCGAAGGGCGTCTGCATCATCGAGTATGTCGGGCGCACACTCACGGCAAAGGAAGAGGAGACGAGCCGCAGCCGCTATCTGTTCGAGGTCACCAAGAAGAAAACCATCGATGGCTGGAACAAGAGGAACACCGCGCGCTACATCAATCATTCCTGCCGACCGAACTGCGAGATCGAAATCCGCAAGAAGCGTGTCTTCGTCATGTCGAAGCGGAAGATCAATCCGGGCGAGGAGCTCGGCTACAATTACGGCAAGAACTATTTCGACTCCTTCCTCAAGCCGATCGGCTGCCGCTGTCTCAAATGCATGCCGGAGACGAAATGGAAGAAAGTCAAAGCCAAGATGAAAAAGAAAAAGGCTTGAGGTCGGCGAGGATCGTCCGCGCCGCGTTATGCCCCGGCGCGCCGGTAACGCCGCCGCCGGGATGGGCGCCCGATCCACAGTGATAGAGCCCGTCAACGGGTCCGCGGTAGTCCGCGTAGCCGAGCATGGGCCGAGCCGAGAACAGCTGGTTCAACGTCAGCTGCCCATGGAAGATATCGCCGCCCACGAGGCCGAGTTTGCGCTCCAGATCGAGCGGGCTCAGGGCCTGACGGCCAACGACGCTTTTGGCAAAGCCAGGAGCATAGGCGTCT
The DNA here is from genome assembly GCA_963825655.1 of uncultured Alphaproteobacteria bacterium. Taxonomy (GTDB): domain Bacteria; phylum Pseudomonadota; class Alphaproteobacteria; order Rhizobiales; family Methyloligellaceae; genus Methyloceanibacter. Next base: position 249,409 of record CAWGTS010000003.1, on the reverse strand, counting down.
ACCGTCGCGATCATGAGATCGGCTACCTCGTCCTTGGCGTCATCCCAGGAGCGTCCCGCCGGCAGCTCCGGTGCCACGTGCTGACAAAACAAGCTCGCCACATGAGCGCCGGGCGGCGCCAGGCTGTCGTCGAGGGTCGAGGGAATGAGCATCTCGATGATCGGCGCGCGGCTCCAGCCTACGTCGCGAGCATCGCGATAAGCGCGATCCATATATTCGAGGCTCGGGCCGATGATGATCCCGGCGCTGTGATGAAGGCCCGGCTCCTTGCCAGGCAGCGCCGCGAAGTCCGGCAGCTCGGACAGCGCCACATTCATGCGGAACGTACCGGAGCCGCATTTGAAGTTCCGCATGCGCGTGAGGAAGTCCGGCGGTAACGCGCCCTCTGGCATCAGCTGGGTGTAGAGCAGCTTGAGGTTCACATTGGCGACGAGCGCGCGGCCCTTCACGATCCGGCCGTCGCTCAAGGCAACGCCCACCGCCCTGCCCTGTTCGGTCAAGACCTCGGCTATCTCCGCGCCGGTCTCGATGTCCACGCCATGCTCGGTCGCCGCCTTCGCCATGGCCTGAGTGATGGCGCCCATTCCGCCCATGGCATGGCCCCAGGCGCCCGTCTTGCCGTTCACCTCGCCGAAGGCATGGTGCAACAGCACATAGGCCGTGCCGGGATCGAAGGGGCTCGCATAATTGCCAACGATGGAGTCGAAGCCGAGCAAGGCTTTGAGCGGCGCACTCTCGAACCACTCATTCAGCACGTCAGCCGCCGACTTGGTGAAGAGATCGACGAGACGGCGCTGGGACTCCAGATCAAGACCGCGCAACAAATTGCCGAGCGCGCCCGCTCGTATGAGTTCCCGCACGCCGCGCAGGCCAAAGCCCTTCACCACGTTGGGCGGCGCGCGGAGCACCAAATCTCTGAGCACGTCGGCGATCGCCGTGAGCTGCGCACAATAATCGTCATAGCGCTCGGCGTCGGCGCGGCTGAACTTGGCGATCTCGGCCTTGGTGCGGCCCTCCCCTGTCAGAAGATAGCCGCCGTCGGGGAGCGGTAAAAAGTTCATCGTCGGCCGCTCGACGATTCGGAGCCCGTGCCGGTGCAGTTCGAGCTCTTCGATGATCTTCGGGTTCAGCAGGCTCACCGTGTAAGAGGCTGTCGAGTTGCGGAAGCCGGGGTGAAATTCCTCGGTGACGGCGGCGCCCCCGACGATCTCGCGCCGCTCCAAGACCTTCACCTTCAGGCCGGCGCGGGCGAGATAGGCGGCGCAGACAAGTCCGTTGTGGCCGCCGCCGATCACCACGACGTCGAAGTGTGGGGCGTCCTGTTTGCTCACGACTAAGGAACCCGGCTGATGATTCGGGCCGCGACATAGGCAACGATGGAAAAGACGAGGAGACCGCCACAGGCGGCCCCAATGGCCAGCACGACCGGCATGCGATCGGCCTCCGCGACGCCGAGCATGTCGAAGCCCTGCACGGCCACGACGGCGATCAACGCCAGCCCGATCAGCAAGACCGTGACCGCAACCAGCAGCGCAAAGCGCCGCGCCTTTCGGCGCTGCGCCAGCTTGCTGCTGAACATGACGGGACGTGCCACGTCTTCCTCCCGTTTCGCGAGCGCCTACGGCGGCGCCGGCCGCTGCGGTCAACCCGGGGCGTGTCGTACCCTTAAAGGGGGCGCACCGGCAACCTCGCCATCGGACGCTTATCGGGCGGGTCTCGCCACGCTTGGAAGACTATTCTTGAGAGCTGTGGGGCGCGATTTCGGCTTGGCAGTCGCCGAATGTGGGCGTGTCGTCATACGTCAGACACGCGGCGTCGGCCGCGGCGCTGGGCCCGAGGGTCATGGGAAGGGTCGGCGCCTGCTCGGTCACGCAGCCAGCGAGCGCTAGAGGCAGCATTACGATCAGAAGTCGTTTCATGGTCTCAAATCCCAGGATTCTGTGGCCGTGCCATAACCAATCCTAGAGATATGCTCGAAAGCGCCGAATACAAGGAGCAGCAGCGGTTTGCCGCCCCTTGCCAAGGCCTTATGCGGCCGGGTCGGCGTAGAAGTAGTGACGCCCGATTCGGATGGTCAGGGTCAGGAACTTCGCCCATCGCGGGTTTACATAATCGGCATGGTAGTGGGTCGCCGTCTCGAGAGAGGCCAGCACCTGATATTCGGCGCCCGGCTTGGGATCATTGGCCAGCAGCCAGTCCGCGTAGCCGCGGATCTCGTACCAGATTCCGTACTCGGTGATCTTGTCCGGCTTGCCGTCGCAAGCGAAAGAGAACTGGCAGCGATTGCGCATGTGGTCGTTCTGATAGACCACGTCGCAGATCGAGTCGGGATAAGCGTCGCTCGCGACCCGGTTCATGATGACTCGGCCGACGGCTAGCTGGCCCCGCAGCGGCTCGCCGCGGGCCTCGAAATACATCCCTTCGGCGAGGCAGCGCAGCTCCCGCTCCGAATGCGTCGTGTAGTGATACGGCCCCTTGCTTTGGGCAGCCACCTCCAGCGCGGCCAATGCGATTCCGTCCTTTGTGACGGCAGTCGCCGAAGCCTCCGCATCTGTGGACTGATCGCCGGCTTCTTCAGCACAGGCTGGCCCCAATAACGCAAGAAACGCCAAGACAAGCATGCCCCCACGCATGCTCACAAAGTCCCAAACCCCCATTTGTACCTCACACTTGTTAAACTTGCGCGGGAACGACCGCTAAGGCCGGCGCTTTTGCTGGGGAATTCTGTCCTGGGCAGGATCGGCTTGTGACGAAACCGTGGTCACACCAAGATTATAGTGCGACATATCGCTTCAATCAGAAGTTGTACCCGACACAAAGCCCACCGCCGCAAGGCCATGGGCCCTGCGCCGATGAAGGCTCAGAATAAAACCTTGAAAACGCTGAGTTTTCCCTAGGCGGCGATGCTCTTGATGACTTTCACCACCACAAGCAGGATCACGGCGCCGATAAAGGCCATGATGATCGCCCCGAGGATGCCCCCGCCAAGGGTGAGCGTCAGCCCGAGATAGGGAAACAGGAAGCCCGCGATGAGCGCGCCCAGAATGCCGATGACGATATCGCCCACGAGGCCGAATCCCGTCCCGGAGACGACAAGACCCGCCAGCCAGCCGGCGATGGCCCCGACCACGAGCATGATGATGATTGCAGTCAGCATGGTTCCCCCTTGCGCTGAAGATTGGGGCGGACTCTACCATGAGTCGCGGCCGCGGCCTTCCGCTCTTCTCTAGGCTGGCCCCGGCATCGTGACCAGGTCCAGCCAGCGATTTAAGGCGCCTTTGCAGGCTTCCGCGAAGGTCGGCAGATTCTTCTGGCTCTCGGCGATGATGGCCTCGGCGTCGAAACCGTTCGAAGCCATGTAGTCGGCGTTGTTCCGGCACATGGTCTCGACCAGCGGCTGATCGACCTCGGCGTGGTATTGGAAGCCGTACACATTCGCCCCATACCGAAAGAGCTGACAGGAGGTGAGCCCGGAGGACGCCAGGGTCACCGCGCCCGGCACGTCCTCGATGCGGTCGCCGTGAAAATGATAAGCCAGCAGCGTCTGGGGGTGGGTCTCGAGAATCGCGTCGTCGGCCGCCGCCTCGCTCAGCACGAGGTCATACCAGCCGATCTCTTTCTGCGAACCCGGCGCCACCTCGCCGCCGAGTGCGCGCGCCAGGATCTGCGCGCCCAGGCAGAAGCCGGCGACAGGCTTCCCGGCCTGCATGAAGTCGTGGCAGAGCGCGATCTCGTCGGTGAGATAGGGATAGGTCTCGGTCTCGTAGGCGCTTTGCGCGCCGCCCAGGACCACCAGCGCGCTGTATTCATCCGAGGCGAGCTTGCCATAATCGGTGTCGTAACCGAACACTGTCTCCTGCCCGAGGCCGCGCGCGGCAATCAGCGTGGCGAGCTGACCGGCGCCCTCCTTGGCATCGTTCTGGATGATGAGAACTGGTTTCATGCCGTGCGCATCAAAGCACGTCTCAAGGCTTCAGCACCAGCGGCAGCACCGTGCGGCCCGGAGGGAAGCCTTCGCCGTCGGAGGGATCCTCGGCAGACACTTCCAAATGGCCGATCTGCAGGGCGTCCACGCTATAGGGGATGGTGAAAGAGAACGCCGCCGGACCGTCCACGCCGCCGCCTTGGGTATTGCCGCTCGCCAGCACCGCCCCGTCGCGCGCGATGAGTTTCCATTGCACGTTGCTCTCGAAGCTGCGTGAGCACCCTTCGACTCCGAAGCCACTCTCGACGCGCTCGCCTGCTTCAGGCTCCGTAGCGATGACGAAGGCCGCCTCGTCGAAGGCCCCGTCGGTGTTCACGCAGGCGTCGGTCCCTTCGCCTTCGACCCAACTGCCCATGGCGGCCGCCGAGGGTACATCGATGAGCGAAGCGCCAAGCCCACACATGGCGCCCACAAGCATCATTCGTGTCGTGTCTGTCATAACGTCCCTGGCCTCCTCCTCGCTACCGAGGCAACCGGCCGGTTCGGTCGGCCCCCCCCAAAATACGCTCCTCACCACAAGGTGCAATGTCCGAGAGAAGGACCAGTTCCACAGATCGAGGGCGAATTTGCGCTAGATTGCCGGTGCATCCGACCCAGGGGACAAACGCCATGGCAGACGACACACGATCGACCGGACGCCGTCCGGCCTCGCCGCCTGTTTCTCGCTGCTCGCCCTCGTGCTCCTCGGCACTCGCTTCGTCCAGGGCTTCATCTTCTGGGGCGGGGCGAGCCGGCGGCTGCTGTACAATTTCCATGAGGTCGACGGCGCCGAGGTCGTCGCAAAACTTGACTTCGACTCGGCCGCGTTCGTCGCCAACAAACTCACCCATGCACTGCCCGGAACGCTTTGGATTCAGGCGCCGCTCGAATGGACCCTGCAACATCCCGATCTGCTCATCGCCTCGGTGTGGATCTGGACATTGGCTGAGCTCATGGTTGGACTCGGCCTGATCTTCGGCCTGGGTACACGTCTCTTCGCGCTCGTCAGCATCGGTCTCAACATTACGCTGATGCTGATTTTCGGCTGGATGGGCTCCACCTGCCTCGACGAATGGACCATGGCCGTATCCGGCGCGGGGATGAGCAGCGCAATCTTTCTCGCCGGCGGCGGTGCCTGGTCTCTCGACGGCTTCATCGGTCGAAGCCAATGGGCCGAGCGCAACACTTGGAGCAACTGGCTCTTCGGCGGCCCGCTTCCACTCCACACCGTCAAGACGCTCGGTCTCGTCCTGGCCGCTTTCGCGGTCGTATTCATCGTCGGCAGCTACCAGATCCTGTTCAGCGCGATGGTGTCGCCGCAGCATGCGCGGGTCAGCTTCCATCGTCACAATATTGCGCTGACCGATGCGGCCGTTGCCGCTGATGGTGCGGTTACTTTCAAGGCCTATGTGGACGCCGGCCCCGATACGGGCGCGGCCTATGTCGTTGCCGCCCGGCTTACCGATGCATCGGGTGGCACCGTTGCCGAATGGGACGGTGCGACACTGGCGGGCTTGCCCGCAAGCGCCATCCAGAACCTCTACCCTTACGTCTGGGCGTCACATTTCAAAACGGAGACGATCGGTTTCAGTGGGCAGACCGGTGCGCGTGCGACGATCACGCTTCCGCCGTCCGATCGGAACGGCGCCGACGTGCCAGAGACGCTCGTCCTCGAAGCAATCAACGGGACCACATGGAAGGCTGCGTTGGCCGAGACACCGTGATGCGTCGGAAGTCACGCGTCAGCAAAATCCAGGGCGATCCCGGTCGGCGTGTGCCGGCTGACCCGGCCGACCGCGCGACCCACGATCACCAGCTCGCCGATGGGGGGACGCGTCTCGATCTCGAGCGCGGCGCCACCAAGGGACAAGTTCGTGACACGGCACACGAATCTTTCGCCGCTTTGGAGAACGAGATGTGTGTCTCCCCCCTCGACTTTCGTCCGCGAAGAAGCGCGGCGCTCTTCACCGTCGTATGACATCTCTGGTCCGGCAGCGACGTGTATCGACCTCATGTCCGCGCTTTGTCAGCATGTGACGGACGAGACGTCGTGCCACCCTGCTATCCTCGGCGAAGAGGATAGCCAATGGCGATGGCGTAAGCGTCGTGTCGGCCATCGTGCCGTGCCCATGAACCATCGAATGAAATCCGTTTAGCGCTGCCTCGAAGCAATAACAATCGGGTCGTCTAGGTTACGAGGTCAACTCGACCAACGAGTGTTTTGCCGGTTCGGTGAAGAATGCGCTAGCCGGGCGCACTTAAATGGCGGCAAGTAGGCCGATCCGGGCGAGCAGAGCCTCCAAAACCGAAAGCGCCTTACTTAGAAGCGCCACGCACCCATTTCAGGGCGCCTTCGGCCATGCCCTTGAACTTTGGAGCCCCGTCCAGACGGGCCACGAACAACGCGTCAGGCTGCACCCGGCGCTTGACGGCATGATAGAGCTGCGACCGGGTCGCGCTGGTGCGCACCAGGAACAGGCCATAACTCAGCGTCATGCTCTCGGTTTTGGCAGGCACGGCATCGGACCTGCTGCCGCCTTCGACGCGCACGACATAGAGGGCGTCGGTGCTTTTATTCTTTGCCATCTCGTTGAAACCCGCTGTGCGCGCCGTCGTTCCGCCGAGGAGAGAATCCGCAGAGGAGGCCCGACAAAAGCGTCAAGGCTTTCGCGTAGATGCCCGGCGCCTCGCTCTCGCGAGGCCCAGCGACACAGACGGAAATGTTTGCATCTGTGCTGAGAAAATCGAGCGCCGCTTGCATCGCATCCGCCAAATCGAGATCGATAACAATGTGGGGCGTGCCGGATGACTTCGCGTGGGCCAACGCAAGCGCGGTTCCATTCGAACAGGCGATCCCGCGCGCATCGACGAGTATCATCAAGGCGTCGGCGTCGCGCACGTTCCACTCGGTGCGCTGTTCCGGCGCGGCATCCGGCGTCTCGCGCAAGTCAGGATAGAGCGTGCACAGGCCCGGCGGGTTCGGCAGATCCTCGGCCCAGCCACCCTTCGGACACCAGCCGCGATACGCAAGCCCCGCGCCGATGGCGGCATCAAGGGCAGCGCGGTCGATGCCGGTCTGTCCGCCTGAAATCGCGGTCAACATCTCGTGTCTAACTCCAATCGTCTTCTTGCGCGCCGTCTGCCGCCCAGCGCATCATGGGGCGAACGCAGGGAGTTCTCCATGTCCTTGAAGCTGCTTCTGCTCGGTTTCGTCGCCGGATTCCTCGCCACGCTGATCTTTCATCAGGGGCTCTGGTACCTGTTCAATCAGGCCGGCATTATCCCACTCGACCGCCCCGCGTGGGCGACCGACCCCATCCCGCCATTCGGCGTGCCGGCGGTCTTGTCCAAAGCCTTCTGGGGCGGCCTCTGGGGCCTGGCTCTGACGCCCGTCCTGATCCATCTGAGCGGCCCCAGCTACTGGGGCGCCTGGATCTTGGTTGGCGCATTGGCCCTTACCGCTGTCGCCTTTTTTGTCGTGCCGCCGCTGAAGGGCGAGCCGATGCAGGCGGTGGGGCCCCGCTTCCTTATCGGGATGGCGGTGAACGGCGCCTGGGGCTTCGGCACGGCGCTCATCCTGCAGCTCTTCGGCGTATTGCGATCCTGACGGAGCTGCATCGGTCACCTTTGGTCAAGTTTCCGGCTTCAGAGTTGCGATTTGACGTAAGCGCTGCGCTATAAGTGAAACCGCATGACCGCCGCGAAGACCGAAAAGACCAAACCCGACGACGACAAGACATCGACATCCTCCAAGGCGGATGACGACGCGTCATCTCTGCGCGAGCGAATACGGCTGCTCTATCACGGCCGGAACTTGACGGCGCACCGCTTCCGCTACGCGCTGCTGGCCTTCGACATCCTCACCATCCTGTTCATCGTTGGCACCTCGTTCATTCCGCGCGAGCCATGGATCGAGTATCTCGACGTGATCTTCGGCGTGGTGATCCTTGCCGATTTCTGCGCCCGCATCTGGGTGAGCCCACACCCGGTGCGCGAGTTCGGCCATCCGGCGACCTGGGCGGATATGGTCGCAATCTTTTCCTTCCTTGCACCCATCGTCGGTGAAGGCCTCGGCTTCTTGCGCATCCTGCGGACGCTGCGCCTGCTGCACACTTATCAGTTGGTGTCGCGGCTGCGCGCCGACAGCACCTTCTTCCGGCGAAACGAGGAAGCCATTTCCGCGGTCATCAATCTCATCGTATTCGTGTTCGTCATGACGGGCATCGTCTACGAGACGCAGCATTGGCGGAATCCGGCGATCGCCAATTACGTGGACGCGCTCTATTTCACCGTGACGGCGCTCACCACCACCGGCTTCGGCGACATCACCCTGCAAGGCTCACTCGGCCGGCTGACTGCCGTTGTCATAATGATCTTCGGCGTGACTTTGTTCTTGCGGTTGCTCCAGACCTTGCTACGGCCGCAGAAGGTGCGCTTCCCCTGCCCGGAATGTGGCCTGCAGCGCCACGAGGCGGATGCGGTGTTCTGCAAGGCCTGCGGCACGCGGCTTAACATCCCCGACGAGGGGCGCTTCTAGATCCGGGAACGTTTCATGGCTGCGAAGACGCCGAAACGCTGGTCGCAAGACGTTACCGAGCACTCCCACGCGCTCGATCTCAAGAAGGGCGTGTTCGCGCTGGAGGAGCCGAAAGAGATCGCCGCTTCCTTGAAGCGCTCGGCGGAAGCGAGCAAGCGCCGCAAGGCTGATCCATTCCGCTCGGCAATGTCGATGCTAGTGTTCTACATCAACCGTGCCGGCAAGAACCTCTCGGAGGAAGACCGGGCGCGTCTGGAGAAAGCAAAGGACGAGCTACGCATGGCCTTCGGACGGCCGCCGAAGACGTAGCCTACGTTTTGCCGGCCTTGGCGAGGCTTCTAACCTCGCCGATCGAATGCTCGGCGTGCTGAGAGAAGGTCGAGAGCACTGCGTCGAAGGTCGCATCCTCGGCCTCCGCGCTGCCACGCGTGGTCTGGAGTTCCTCGAACACGCTGCGATAGTCGGCGTAGCCTTGCAGCTCTTCGCGACGCTGCCACCAGAAGTCGCCGACCAGGAAGAAGCGAATCCAGGCGAACAGACAGTCCGTCCAATCCTCGAGATAGGACCGAAGCTGGATGCTCGGCGTTGTCAGATAGACACCTTCCGCCTCTTCCTTCACCTCGACCAGACGTCCGTCGAGGAAGTGGTGCTCGGGACATTCCACGAAGACGAAGCTCATCCGATCGTCGCTGGGATAGAGGCCGCGGGGATCGAAGAGCTTGAAGTTGAGGCCGCGCAGGCGAACCTCATCGAGGACGAGAAGATGCGGTCTTCCGTGCTCGGGCTCGATCACGGTCAGTCCGGCTTCACGGGCCCGCGCGACAATGGTTTCGGGATGGGGTTCGATCGTGCTCGGGATGTAAATGGGGCCGGAGACCGTCTCGTCGACAATCTCGATATTGGGGCGTGGAGGCCGATGCCCCTCACCCACCAGACTCAAGAACGGCCGCTCGCCCTGGCGCAGATAGCCATCGCTCAGATGGGCCAGGCGGTGCAAATAGCTGAGCAACCGGTAGCGCACTTCCGGCTTGCGGCAATTGCCTTTCCAAACGACGTCGACGCAAGACATGGCTTTTACAACGTCTCCGAAAAAGCGCGAATACTCAGCGCTGGGCCCCCAGGAAGTCGGCACCTTGAAGCCGTCCCGCCTTGCGTGCAAGTCACTTACGAAAACAAGGTTGCCTAGAACTTCACCCGAAAGAATAAACGGCGTGGCCCTCGGCAAGGCCACGCCGTCAATCGGCTATAGAAGCCCCGGGCCTAGGGGCCCCGGAGCCCTCTAGCCAGCTTAGGCTTTAAGCTTTGGCGTGGGCGCCGTGCCCGGACCCCGCCAGCAAGCCGGCGATCTTCTCGGACACCCAACCGAAGATGGCGCCGACGATCATCGAGATGATGATGACGACCACCGGATTCTCCATGGAGGTGGCTGTCAGATTCCCGGCGCCATTGCCGAGGAGCGTCAGGGCCACAACGGAAGCAAAACCGTAAACCTGAGCCGGGATGGCGGCGAAGATCGGGATATTGGCCAAGAGCACCATGACCGCGACGCCGATGCCGACGCAGATCCCGGCCCATACGGGCAGGCCGAGCTTGTCGCCTATCCCGGTTTGGGTCGCGGCCCAAAGGGTAATCCCGGCGATCACCGCGCCGGCGATATTCCCCAGAATGGCCGATTGCAGGCCTGTCTCTTTGCCACCGCAGTGGAAAAAGCAGCCCCAGGCGATAAATGCGGCCCAAATCGCGAGCATTCCACCGAGCGGCCCTAGGAAGAGCCAGGTGGCAATGGCGCCAAGGACACCAACGCTGATTGCAAGTGCAGTATTCGCGGACATCTCACCCCCCTTTTTGTGCAAAGAGAGCGGGCGGATCCGCCGAATGCCGGCAATCCACCGGCTCATTACGGAAGCCTGATTATTGCCAGGTCGATTCGGCTTCCGGCACGGAGCATAGCCCAAAGTGGCACCAGACTGAACAATGATTAGTCTTTTGCCCAAGAAATAGCCGTTTATTGAGGCGCTTTGTCCGGTTGTTCCGCTTGAAACATGACGGCTTGCAGGCGAAAGCTACGCGCATGACGGACAGGGTTCATGTGATCGGCGGCGGGCTCGCGGGCAGCGAGGCGGCCTGGCAGTTGGCCAAAAGCGACGTGCCGGTGGTGCTGCACGAGATGCGCCCCGCACGGCCGACCGAAGCCCACAACACGGACGCTCTGGCCGAGCTTGTCTGCTCCAATTCCTTCCGCTCCGACGACTGTGAAACCAATGCGGTGGGCCTGCTGCATGAGGAGATGCGCCGGGCCGGCTCTCTCATCATGGCTTGCGCGGACGCTCACAAGCTGCCGGCGGGCGGCGCGCTCGCCGTTGACCGCGAAGGCTTCGCGCAAGCGGTGACCGCGGCGCTCACCAAGCACGAACTGATCGAAATCAGCCGCGAAGAGGTGTCCGGTCTGCCGCCCGAGAATTGGCAAAGCGTGATCGTGGCCACCGGCCCCCTCACCTCACCGCCGCTTGCCGACGCCGTAAGGGCGCTAACCGGCGAAGCGGAGCTCGCCTTCTTCGACGCCATCGCGCCGATCGTGCATTTCGAGTCCATCGACATGACTGTGTGCTGGCGCCAGTCCCGTTACGACAAGGTCGGTCCCAGCGGCAGCGGCGCCGACTACATCAACTGTCCGCTCGACAAGGACCAATACGAGGCCTTCATCGATGCGCTGCTCGCGGCCGAGAAGACCGCCTTCAAGGACTTCGAGAAAACGCCCTATTTCGAGGGCTGCCTTCCCATCGAGGTGATGTCGGAGCGCGGGCGCGACACCCTGCGCTACGGTCCGATGAAGCCCGTCGGGCTCACCAACCCGAATCAGCCCGACGTCAAGCCGCACGCCATCGTCCAGCTCCGCCAAGACAACGCGCTCGGCACGTTGTGGAATATGGTCGGCTTCCAGACCAAGCTGAAGCACGGCGAGCAGGTGCGCGTCTTTCGCACGATCCCAGGTCTGGCCGGTGCGGAGTTCGCCCGGCTTGGCGGGCTTCACCGCAACACCTTCCTCAACAGTCCGAAACTGCTGGACCAAAGCTTGCGCCTCAAGGCAGCCCCGCGCCTGCGCTTCGCCGGACAGATCACCGGCGTCGAGGGCTATGTGGAGTCCGCGGCCATCGGGCTGATCGCGGGACGCTTCGCGGCGGCCGAGCAACGGGGCGCACCCGTGGCGCCACCACCGCCGACGACAGCGCTTGGGGCGCTGCTCGCGCACATCACCGGCGGGCATCTCAGCGCCGATGGCGAAAGCGGCACGCGCAGCTTCCAGCCGATGAATGTGAATTTCGGCCTGTTCCCGCCGATCAGCGTGCCGCGCGATTCATGGGGCAAAGGCCCCAAAAACAGCAAATCATTCGCGCGCAAGCGCGCCATGTCGGCCCGTGCGCTAGCCGATCTCGGTGGCTGGCTGCAAGGGCCTACATCGGGGCCGGCCTCCGTCGCCGCCGAATAGAGCTCCCACGCTAGCGGGACCGCATCAGACGCCACAGCCGGGTGAGCGGGTTGATCCGTGCGATCTGCCGCAAGGGATCGCCAACCTTCGCCAACGCCTTGAGATAGGGCTCGACTAGGCTCAGCGGCAAAAAGACCGTGCGGCCCGCTTCATCCAACCCGGTTCCCGTCATGCCCTGACCGTAGAGATGGAACTCCGCTTCGCGCAACGAAGCGCGCGCACTCTCCCGCATCTCGCCCAGCAGCGCTTTCAGCCCTTCACTAGTCTCGCCGGCAAAGATGTCATCGGGGGCGGTGTCGTGCCGGGCCAAGGCGTCGGCCGCCAAATAGGTCCGGCCCTTGGCGGCAAGGAGCGGCAGGCTGCGCATGACCCGCACCAAGCCGTAGGCACGGCCGCCCGTCTCGGCCACGACATCGCGCTTCTCCCCCTCCGCGCCGACGATCTCAGCGGCCAAGGCGAAGATGCCGCCCGTGGTGTCGAACAGATAGGCGTCTAGCGTGCGCGTGTCGGGCATGACGGTTTCGCCCACGTCGAAGGTCCTGGCATCGATCAACCCGGCAATGCGCTCTCGAGACAGCCCACGGCGCGCCATGACCTGCCCGAAGGCGTCGGCCACGGGATGGCCCGTGCTCTCGCCGCTTGCGGCCTTGTCGATGGCCTCGCGCCACCATTGCAGGCGAATGGCGCCCAAGCCCGGCTCGGTGACCTGATCGGCGATCTTCGTCAGCTCGGCGTTGAAGGCATAAAGAGCGAAGAGATCGTCGCGGTATCGCGGCGGGGCGAACAGGGCCGCGATGGCGCGGTCCGGGTCGCCGGCGCGCGCGACACGTCTAACCGCCGCGTCATGTCGTCCGACATCATGCACGGCCATGCCTCATGGCTCAGGCGCGCACCGTAGCTCCCGGCGCGAAGGCCTCGCGTCGCACGCCGAGGATCAACTGCATGGGCGAGGCCACGAAGATCGACGAGTACGCACCGATGACGATGCCGAAGCACATCGCCACGGCAAAGCCGTAGATCGCCTCGCCGCCGAAGAACAAGAACGGCAGCATGGCCAGGAAGGTCGTCACGTGCGTGAGCACCGCCCGCGACAGCATCTCGTTGATGGACAGATCGAGAAGCTGGACCAACGGCATCTTCTTGTATTTCCGCAAGTTCTCTCTGATGCGGTCGAAGATCACGACCTTATCGTTCAGCGAGTAACCGATGATGGTGAGAATCGCGGCGATGCTCGACACGTTGAACTCGAGCTGAAGCAAAGCATAAAGGCCGATCGTGGCGGTAACGTCATGGACCAGCGAGGCGATGGCCGCCACGGCAAACTGCCATTCGAAGCGGAACCAGACATAGATCATGATGCCGATCATGGCGACGACCACGGCGAGCGTGCCGCCGGCGATGAGCTCCGAAGAAATGGTCGGCCCCACGATTTCCGTGCGCCGATATTCGACCGTGTCGCCCAGCGCCTTCTTCACCTTGGCAATAAATTCTTGCTGCTGCTCCTCGCTGGGCTGAGACGCGATACGGATCAGCACCTCGTCCGGGGCGCCGAACTCCTGGATCTGCACCTCGCCGATTCCCAAGCCGCTGATGGTGCTGCGAATATCCCCGAGATTGGCCGGGCTCTCCTTGGTCTTCACCTCGATCAAGGTGCCGCCCTGGAAGTCGATGCCCATATTGAGCCCGACCGTTGCGACCAGAACGAGTGGCACTACGGTGAGGAACGCTGAAACGAACCAGGTGATGGCGCGCTGGCCGACAAAGTCGATCTTGGTGTCGGCGGGTATGAGAGTGATGCCGCGAAACATTCTGGCTGATCCTAAATTGGCAAGGTTTTCGGCCGCGACCAGCGCAGCCAAAAAGCGACCATCATGCGCGTCACGGTGACGGCGGTGAACATTGAGGCGAAGATGCCGATCGTGAGCGTCACGGCAAATCCACGCACGGGGCCGGAGCCCAGCCAGAACAGGACCAAGACCGCGATGAGAGTCGTGACGTTGGAGTCGATGATGGTCACCAGCGCTCGCGAATAGCCTGAATCCACGGCGGCAAAGGGCGACTTACCGGACCTGATTTCCTCTCGGATACGTTCGTTGATGAGCACGTTGGCATCCACGGCGATACCGATGACGAGCACGATGCCGGCGATGCCCGGCAAGGTCAGCGTGGCGCCCATGAGCGACAGCACGGCGAAGATGAGCGCGATGTTGATGAGAAGCGCCAGATTGGCGAACAGCCCGAACAGGCCATAGGCGGCGAACATGAAGCCCACCACCAGCAGCATACCGAAAATGGCTGCGTTCTTGCCGCTCTCGATGGAATCCGCACCGAGGCTCGCGCCCACGGTCCGCTCCTCGATGACGGTGAGCTTGGCCGGCAGCGCGCCCGAGCGCAGCAGCACCGAAAGATCGTTCGCCTCCTGCACGGTGAAGCTTCCGCTGATTTGCCCCGTGCCGCCTAAGATCGGTTCGCGAATGACCGGGGCGGAGATCACCTTGTTATCGAGAACGATGGCGAACGGCAGCCCGACATTGTCTTGGGTCGCGCGGCCGAAACGTTTGGCGCCCGCGGAATCGAAGCGGAAGGTCACGACGGGCTCGCCGTTGCGGGAATCGAAACCGGGCTGCGCATCGACGAGGTTCTCGCCGCTCACCATGACCCGATCCTTGAGCACGTAAGGCACGCGCGGCTCACCCTCGGAATAGAGCAGCTCGGTGCCAGGCGGAACCTTCTTGTCGACCGCGACCTCCGCCGCATTGACCGTGGCATCGACGAGCTTGAATTCGAGCTTTCCAGTCTCGCCGATGAGATTCTTCAGCCGCTCCACGTCCGAGACGCCCGGCACCTGGACGAGGATGCGGTTGCGGCCTTCCCGCTGAATGCTGGGCTCCGTGGTGCCGAATGCATCCACGCGGCGGCGGATTGTCTCGATCGAGGCCTGGATGGCCGAGTTGATGCGGTCGGTCAGTCCGATTTCCGTCACGGTGAGCGTGATCTTGTCGCCGTCCCTGGCCACGTCGAGATCGTTTCCGGAGAACCCGCCGAAGACGTCGTTGCCGATCGGCACGGCGAGCTTCTTCAGTTCCGTGAAGCCCTTCTCCGTATCCTCGGACTTACGAATGCGGACCGAGACACTGCGGCCAGCCACGTTCTGCGCGAGGTCGTTGTAACCAATCCTGTTGCTGCGCAGCGTCTCGCGCACGTCACCGCGAATAGTGCCGAGCCAGTCGTCGATCAATTCCTTGTCGTCCACCTGGTAGAGCAGATGCGCGCCGCCCTGAAGGTCAAGGCCGAGATTCACCTGCTTGTGAGGAAACCAGCTCGGAAGATTTTGTAGTGACGACGCGGGAAACAGATTCGGCGCGGCGAACAGAAAGCCGGCAAGCACGATGCCGAACACCAAGATCATCTTCCATTTTTGGAAATGCAGCATTGCCGGGATTGAAACTCCAGATCAGACGACTGTTGCGCGCTCTTCTAGTCAGGCGACTTGTTAGTCCGACGCCATGTTAATCCGACGCCTTGTTAATCCGACGCCTTGGCCTTGGACTCGGTCTTCGCCTGCGAGGCGCCACCGCCACCGTCCCCCTTGCCGCGCACCTCGGACACTGTCGTCCGCAAAACCTTGATCCGCACGCCGTCGGCGATCTCGACCTGAAGCTCGTTCTCCTCGACCTTGGTCACCTTTCCAAGGATACCGCCGGAAGTCACGACGGTGTCGCCACGGCGAATGGCGGCGATCATTTCGCGATGCTCCTTCATCCGCTTTTGCTGCGGCCGGATCATGAGGAAATACATGATTCCGATGATGAGGACAGTCGGGACGAGCAGGCTGTTCAGCATCTCGAAGCCGCCGGAGCCGGCTTGAGCGTAGGCGAAACCATTCATTGCTCGTATCCCCTGCTTGGCTTAGGTAAGGCCGGTTTCGGCCAGTTCGGGCCCCTCTCGCAGCGGTGCGAGGCGGGCTCTTCGCGCGATTGGGCGCGACTATACTGAGCTTGGACGCCTTTGCAACGGGGCCCTCGCATGAACTTCCAGGAACCAATTTCGGGGCTTATCGAGCGGATCGCCCAGGCCTTGGAGCGGCTTGGCCCGGCCCGGACCGAAACGCCGGATTTCTCACGCGCCGAGGCCTTCGTGTTCCAGGCCGAATCCGGGCGCTTTATCCCCGTCGGGGACATAAACCGGGTGCCCTTGCCGCTTCTGAAAGGCATCGACAGGAACCGCGATGCGCTGCTTGCCAATACGGAGCGCTTTGCCGAGGGGCTACCGGCCAACAATGCGCTTCTGTGGGGCGCAAGGGGCATGGGCAAGAGTTCCCTGATCAAGGCCGTGCATAAGGCCGTACTCGGTGCCCATCCCGGCCTCAAGCTGGTGGAGATCCACCGGGAGGACATTCAGGCCCTGCCCCGGCTCCTCGCCCATCTGCGCGCGGCACCCGAACACCGCTTCATCCTGTTTTGCGACGACCTCTCCTTCGAGGCGGCCGACACGTCCTACAAGTCGCTAAAAGCGGTGCTCGAGGGGGGGATCGAGGGACGGCCCGCCAATGTGCTTCTCTACGCCACCTCGAACCGGCGGCATCTGATGCCGCGGGAGATGGTCGAGAACGAACGCTCGACCGCGATCAACCCCTCCGAGGCGGTGGAGGAGAAACTCTCTTTGTCGGACCGCTTCGGCTTATGGATCGGCTTCCACAATTGCAGCCAGGACGACTACCTCGCCATGGTGCGCGGTTACGCGGCGCATTACGGGCTCGACGTATCGCAAGAGACGCTCGATCGCGAGGCCCTCGAATGGTCACGCGGGCGCGGCGGCCGCTCGGGCCGCGTCGCCTGGCAATTCATTCAGGACTTGGCGGGACGGCTCGGCGCGACGCTCTAGCCGCTGGCGGCTGATTGGCTCAGTTAGCTTAGTTGGCCTGCGCCGCCATGCTGCTCATATATTTCGTCGGATCGACGGGGCGTGAGCCCTTGCGCAGCTCGAAATGCACTTGCGGCTGGCTGACAGAGCCCGTGGTGCCCGCTTTGGCGATGGTCTGACCGCGGCTCACCTTGTCGCCGCGCTTGACCAGCAGCTGCTCGTTGTTGGCGTACGCCGACACCCAGTTGTTGGCGTGGCGCACCAGCACGAGATTGCCATAACCCTTCAGCTCGCTGCCGGCATAGGCCACGACGCCATTCTCCGCGGCCTTCACGGGCGTCCCTTGCGGCACGGAGATGTTGACGCCGTCGTTGTGCCCGCCGTCGGGCTTGGTGCCGAAACCGGAGATGACACGTCCCTTCACCGGCCAGCGGAAGCTGCCGCCCGCCATGGGGTCTGGATTCGGAAGTTGTTTGGTGCTGGCCACCTTCTGTTGCGTGGGCGCAGGCGCCGGCGACGTCTTGGCCGTGCTTTGGGTGGTCTCGGCCGAACCCGGCGCGGGGATGGTCTTCGTCTTGACCGTGCGCACGCCAGGCTTGGGATCGGCTTGCGCGGTGGCCGCAGGCGCGCCACCTGCCGGAATGATCAGCTTCTGGCCGATCTGGAGCGAGTCGGCGCGGACGTCGTTGCGGACAAGGATCGCTTTCTCGCTGGCGCCGAGTTTCTCGGCAATGCTGTGCGGCGTGTCGCCGGCCTGCACGGTGTAGGCCCTCTCGCCCGCCCGTGGCGTGGGCGTCGCCGCAGCCACCCGCGGCGCGGAGGCAGCGGGCCTCGGCGTTGTAGGCGCGGCAGCCACCTTGGCGCCAGGCATGATCAATGTTTGGCCGACGCGCAGCCGCGCGTCAGGCAGGTTGTTGGCGGTTTGAATCCTGTCGATGGATACGCCGTAACGCTGGGACAGGCTGGACAGCGTATCGCCACTTTGCACCTTGATGCGCGGGCCCGATGCCTGAGACATCGGCGGCGGCGCCGGAGCCTTCGGGGTCTGCTGCGATCCGTAATAGCGGGGCTGGCGTGTTGAATAGGCGGCCGTGGACTGCGGCGTCGGCTTGGCCGAACGATCGCCGTAATAATTGTAGCGGCCGGAGCCATAGACGGGTTCCGACGGCACCGGGAGCGATGACGTGGTGGTCATGTCCGCGTCGCCCGACCCGTCTTCGGCAAGATTTAAGGATGGAAAGTCGAAGCGCGAGACGCCCGAGCTACAGCCCGCGACAGCCAACGCAAAACTCAGACCCGCGATTACACGACATGCACCGCGGGCATACTCCGACCAGAACGCCACGCGCATCCCTCGTTGGCCCCCTCGCAATACCCGTTGCAGCAAGTAAAGCGCCCAGGCGGTAAACAACGCATTAAGTCTCTTCACCCGCCTGCCTAAAAAAGAATCAGAGAACAACGACTTGGGCCCCTCCTAAGGCTCACTCACGCTTTACGCGCCCGTGCACCAGCGGCACGAAGCGCACGGGCAGAAGCGGCGTTTCCACCAGCCCTTCCTCGGTCTTGTCGATCTGCACCAGCGACTGGGAGTCCCGCGTCTCGCCGAGCGGGATGATCATGCGGCCGCCTTCCTTCAACTGATCGAGAAGGGCGGCGGGCGCATCGAGCGCCGCGGCTGTCACGATGATGCGGTCGAAAGGCGCTTGCGGAGGCCAGCCGAGCCAGCCGTCGCCGATGATCGTGGTGACGTTGTTGATCTTGAGCTCGGCCAGGCGCGCTTCCGCGCCCTTCTGCAACTCCCGCCAGCGCTCGACGGAATAGACGCGCCGGCACAGATGCGAGAGGACCGCCGCCTGATAGCCGGA
Source organism: uncultured Alphaproteobacteria bacterium (assembly GCA_963825655.1). GTDB lineage: Bacteria > Pseudomonadota > Alphaproteobacteria > Rhizobiales > Methyloligellaceae > Methyloceanibacter. The sequence continues at coordinate 230,693 of CAWGTS010000003.1, read as the reverse complement.
CCCGGTGCCGATTTCGAGCACCTTGTGCGTCGGCTGCAACTCCAGCTTCTCGGTCATGAAGGCGACCACGAAAGGCTGCGAGATGGTCTGCCCGCATTCGATGGGGAGCGCGATGTCCTGATAGGCGTGGTCGGAGAAAGCCTCGTCGACGAACAACTCGCGCGGGACCCGCTCGATGGCGCGCAGCACCTTGGTGTCGCGGATCCCGCGACGCCTGAGCTGCATGATAAGGCTGACTTGGTCTTGTGCGCTCGCCATCCCGTCCACCTCCTTCCGAGGCGGGTTTTCCGCGAGTATTGGCCGATTCTCAGGCCAACGCCTAAAACCTATTTGCCTTTCTTGCCGAGAACGGCGGCCAGTTCGTCCAGCGTACCCCGGTCGGTATAGTCGAGGCAGAGCGGCGAGACCGAGATGAGCTTGTGGGCCACCGCCCATAGATCGGTCCCCTTGGGCGGGTTGGGGCCACGCTTGGTGATGCCGATCCAGTAATAGGCCTTGCCGCGCGTATCCATGCGGTCGTCGATGTCGAGCAGGGCCGTATCGCGCAGGCCTTGTTTCGTCGCCACCATGCCCTCGACCTCCTCCGGCCGACAATCGGGGAAGTTGACGTTGAGCACGGTACCCTCGGGCCAGCCCGCTTCGAGCAGCTTGTGCAATAGATCGGCGCCGTGATGCATGGGCGTCTCCCAAAGCGGCGTGCCGTGATCGTAATTGCCGAGCGCGAGGCTGAGCGCGATCGACGGGATGCCGAGCAGCGTCCCTTCGATGGCGCCGGCCACGGTGCCGGAATAGTTCACGTCGTCGGCGAGGTTCTGGCCGCGATTGACGCCCGACAGCACGAGGTCCGGCGGGTCGTCCTTCAGAAGAAAGCGCACGCCCATGATGACGCAATCGGTCGGCGTGCCCTTCACCGCGTAGCGACGCTTGCCGATCTCGCGCATCCGCAAGGGCTCGGCGAGAGTGAGCGAATGCGAGGCGCCCGAATTGTCGGTCTCCGGCGCCACCACCCAGACATCGTCGGTCAGATCGGTGGCGATCTTCTCTAAGACGTCGAGGCCCGGCGCTTCGATTCCGTCGTCGTTGGTGAGAAGGATCCGCATCGCTTTGCGAGTCCTTTTCGGGGCTTTCGCCGGTGCGTTCCTATTTTGAGTCACTTCGCCGCCTCGATCTTGGTGAGCCCGCCCATATAAGGCTGCAGCACCTCGGGGATGCGCACGCTGCCGTCTGCCTCCTGGTAATTCTCCAGCACCGCGATCAGCGCGCGGCCCACGGCGACGCCCGAGCCGTTCAGGGTATAAACCAACTGCGTGGCCTTTTGATCCTTGGGGCGGTAGCGCGCATTCATGCGGCGGGCCTGGAAGTCGCCGCACACCGAGCAAGAGGAGATTTCGCGGTAAGTGTCCTGTCCCGGCAGCCAGACCTCGATGTCGTAGGTCTTCCGCGCCGCAAAGCCCATGTCGCCGGTGGACAGCACCACGACGCGATACGGCAAACCGAGCTTCTGCAGCACGGTCTCGGCGCATCGCGTCATGCGCTCGTGTTCTTCCGCCGACTGCTCCGGCGTGGTCACCGAGACGAGCTCGACCTTCGAGAATTGATGCTGGCGGATCATGCCGCGGGTATCTTTGCCAGCCGCGCCCGCCTCGGCCCGGAAGCACGGCGTGCCCGCCGTCACGCGCATGGGGAGCTTGTCTTCGTCGGTGATGTTCTCGCGCGCGAGATTGGTGAGCGGCACTTCGGCGGTGGGGATGAGCCAGAAACCATCTCCAGCGGGGAATTGATCCTCCTCGAATTTCGGCAGTTGCGCGGTGCCGAACATGGTGTCGTCGCGCACCAGCAGCGGTGGGTTGATCTCGGTGTAGCCGTGCTCATCGGTGTGCAGGTCGAGCATGAATTGCGCCAGAGCACGTTCGAGACGCGCCAGCCTGCCCTTCAACACAACGAACCGCGAACCCGAAAGCTTGGTCGCCGTTTCGAAATCCATCAGCCCTAAGGCTTCGCCGATCTCGAAATGCTGCTTTGGTACAAAATCGAATTTCGGGGGGTCGCCGACTTTGCGCAGCTCCACATTGTCCCGCTCGTCCTCACCGACCGGCACGTCATCCGCCGGCATGTTGGGAATGCCGGCCAGGAGGTCGTGCAGACTGGTCTCCAGAAGACGCTTAGCCGCCTCGCGGTCCTGAATGATGGTCTTCAACCCGGCAACCTCATCCAAAAGACGCTGTGCTTCCGCCTCGTCCTTGGCTTGCTTGGCCTTCCCGATCGCTTTCGAGGCGCTGTTGGCGCTGGCCTGCGCCTCCTCCAAAGTTTGAATCGTTTCGCGGCGTTCTTCGTCCAGCTTGAGAATATGATTCAGCGTGCCGTTGGGGCTCTCGAAGCCGCGATCGGTCAGGCCCTTCAGAAAGGCCTCTTGGTTGTCACGGATCCATTTGACGTCGAGCACGGCTGGACTTCTCTCTCATCGACTCGGAGGGCGTTGCGTGGCCCCCGTATAAGGCCCGATCAGGCCCTTGTCATGGCCCGCCTCGTGGCGTCCGCCGCGCCCCCAAAGCAGAACTCAACGGCTCTCTGCCACCTCTGGCATCCCGGCGCGGAGAGTTCAACGCCCTGGTCGAGAAGATGTTGTCGGGTTGTATTTGGAAGGTTTGCCATTGAATAAGCTTCGAAAGAAGGCCCCCGTTGTAAGGCCGCCAAAAAAGCGGCGGCAGGACCCGTTGCCCGCACCGGGCGACGAACTCATGTCGATAGAACAACGTGTTAGGGAGATAACGCAATGACCAAGTACTGGGCCGCTTTCGTTTCGGTAATGTTGCTCTTGGCCACACCCGCCATGGCGGCTAGCTGGAGTGACGGTTTCAAAACCTGTGACGGCGACGGCAGCGGCACGGTCAGCCGCTCCGAGTGGAACTCATGCGAGTCGAAGGTTGGCGATCCAACGATGAACCCAACCTTCACGATGATGGATAAGAACACCAACAACAGCATCGACCAGGACGAGTGGGCTGGCGGCGCCAAGCAGAAGATTGCCATCGGCAACAACTGCAAAGAGGCCGAGGGCTACTGGTGTCCGTGCCAGAACAATCCCGACGACCCGTCTTGTCAGAAGAACTGACCACCTAACGTATGACTCACCGGCACTGGCTTCAAAGGCGGTTGGCAATAAGCCAATCGCCTTGTCAGAGTTTGGGCGTCACGGAAGTTTAGCGGGGTGGAAGATCGGGAGACCCCGACGGAACCGGGGACTTCTCCAGATCGGCAATCAGCGCCTCCATCTCACCGATCTCGCGGACCTGCGCCTCGATAATCTCGTCGGCGAGCTTGCGCACGCGCGGGTCGCGGATATGGGCGCGGCGGCTGGTCATAATCGCGATGGAGTGATGCGGGATCATCGCCTTCATGTAGGACACGTCGTCCACGGTCTCCTGACTGCGGACCAGCCATAGCGCGCCGGCAAACAGCACGACGCTGACCACGGCAATGGCGACATTGACCTTGCTGCTCTTGTACATGTTCAGCATGAAGGCGAGCATGACCACGGCCATCACCGCGCCCATGACCAGCGCCATCCAGGCACGGGTCTGGCTGAACCAGACGTGGTCCAGCGCGTAGGTGTTGAGATACATCAGGCCGAACATGATGATCGTGGCGGTCACGATCATGGCCCCGAAACGGGCATAGCTCATCGGTCACTCTCCCAGGCTTTTCTTTTGCTTGCGTGCTCAGGCTGTGCGTTCGATTCAACGCACGAGCCTGGAGAGAGTTTCGTCCGCCCACAGAGCGGACGCGGCAGCAATCGGCCTTCGCATGCCGCAGAGAAGGCCAGCGCCTATTCACCGGCAACGGGCTTCGCTTCCAGATAGATCTCCAGATTGTAATGCCCGAAGACGAGATTCGATTCTCGGGTCAACTCGTCGACGATATCCTGCGGGTCGGCCCCTGCGTCGATGTACTTTTTGATCAGCGCATTAAGCTCTTCCGCAAAACTTTGTTCATTGCCCATCGGGTGTTCCTCCGTTTGATTTTTATGCTGAGCTTGTATTCGCGCCGGCGGCATCGGCTGCGGTGCGCTTCTTCTCCGCCATCTTCACGGCGAAAATCGAGATCTCGTAGAGAAGCAACGTTGGCAGCGCCAGCGCGATCTGGCTGATCGGGTCCGGCGGCGTAAGGATGGCCGCGGCGAGGAACACCCCGAGAATGGCATGCTTGCGGTAGTGCTTCAGGGTCGCCGCGGTGACGAGCCCCGCGCGCGCGAGCAGCGTGAGCAGGACAGGCAACTGGAAGCAGATACCGAAGCCCAGCATCAGCATCATGATCAGCGATAGATATTCGCTGACCTTGGCGGTGAGCAGAATTTGCACGCCCGTGTCGCCCGTCTCTTGCATCGACAGGAAGAACTTCATGGCGAGCGGCATGGCGACGAAATAGACCAGCGCCGCGCCCAACAAGAACAAGACCGGCGTGGCGATGAGGAACGGCAGGAAGGCCTTACGCTCGGCCCGGTACAGCCCCGGCGCCACGAACATATAGAGCTGCGCGGCAATCACCGGAAAGGCGATGAAGATGGCGCCGAACAGTGCGAGCTTCACTTGCGTGAAGAAGAACTCCTGCGGCGCGGTGTAGATCAGCTCGATGGGCACATCGACGCCGGCGGCCAACCGGTACGGCCACAGCAACAGATTGTAGATGGGCTTGGCGAACCAGAAACAGACAACGAAGGCCGCAAAGATCGCCGCCAGCGACCACATCAATCGGCGCCGGAGCTCGATCAGATGCTCGATGAGCGGCGCCTTGCTCGCATCGATGTCATCCGGTTCGCTCACCGCTTCCGCCTCGTTTTGGCTCTGGCTTTGGCCCTTGCCGGCGTCTTCCTCGGCGTCTTGGTCTTGGCTTTGGCCTTGGTGTTTCGCGATGCCGTGCTTGTGCTGGGCTTTGCAGCCTTCTTGGTCGCTTTCTTGACTGCGTTCTTGGCCGGTGCTGCCTTGCGTTTGGTGGTCTCCCGCGCGGGCTGCGTGCCGAGTGGCGGCGCACCGAGCGCAGTGCGCGCGGGCTCGGCGGCCGGCCTCATCAGGGGCCTATCGGCGGGCGCCTTAAAGTCGTCCGTGGTGCCCATATTGGCGCGGATGGCCTCGATGTTCTTGCGGACCTCGTCGGCCTCGCTCTCGGCCATGGCGTCCTCGAACTGACGCTGGAAGTCGCCCGCCGCGCGCCGGATCTTGCCGGCATAGAAGCCGAACGTGCGCATCAGCTTCGGCAGGTCCTTCGGGCCCACCACGACGATCGCCACGACGGCGACCACCAAAAGTTCCGACCATCCGATGTCGAGCATGAGCTTGGTTCAGGCGTTAGCGATGTGAGGCCCTGCGCGGGAGCGCGCGGTGCGAAATGCGTCTAGCCCGACTTCTGCTTGCGTGGGGCTTTCGCGCGGGGCTTCGAACGGGGCTGCGGCGCGGGCCTCTCGTGCTCGATCACCTTGGCGTCGGGTTTCGCTTCGGCTTTCGCCTCATCGTCGTCGGCGAGGCCCGTCTTGAAGCTCTTGATGCCCTTGGCGACGTCGCCCATCAGATCGGAGATCTTGCCGCGCCCGAATAGGAGCACGAACAGCACCAGCACGATCAGAATTTGCCACCAGCTCGGTCCCATAAAGGCCTCCAACGCGCGCCAGCCGCCCGCGTGTCAATCGTTCGGCGGCACTATGACAGCAAAGAAGGCCGGCTCGCAAGCCGACCTCCCCTTAAGGTGAAGCCTCCCAGCTGAAGGCCTCCTAAGTCGAAGGCTCGGCCTCGCCGCCCTCGGCTTCGAAGATGAGAACCGCGCCCTTGTCGACGCCCACGCCAACCTCCGTGCCTTGCGCCGGGACATCAGGCTCTCGCACACGGGCGAGGACCGGCGTGTCCAGCCCTTCGACCGCAACCTCCACAAGGCCCACATCGCCGAGAAAGCGCGTGTCGAGAATGCGGCCCGGCGTCCCCTGCCCCGGCTTGGTCAACCGCACGCCGCCCTGGCGCACGCATACGATGGCCTCCGTGCCATCGGCAAGCCCTTGCGCCGGAAACGTGCCGAGCGGGGTTTCGGCCCGTCCACTCTCGATGCACGTGCCCATCTCGTTGAGATCGGAGAAGGTGCGCGCGGCGAAGATGGTCTCAGGCGCGCGATAAAGCTCCGGCGCCGTGCCGGTCTGCACGACATGGCCTTTGCGCATGAGCGCGACGCTGTCCCCCATACGCATGGCTTCCTCGGCGTCGTGGGTGACCACGATGCAAGTGGCGCGTGTCTCATGCACAATCGCCAGCGTGTCCTCGCGCATGCTCTCGCGCAACTGCGAGTCGAGACCGGAGAACGGCTCGTCCATGAGCAGAACGCCCGGACGCGGAGCGATGGCGCGGGCGAGTGCCACGCGCTGTTGTTCGCCGCCGGACAGGATGTGCGGGTAGTCGCGGGCGTATTGTCCAAGACCGACGCGCTCCAGCGCGGCCTGCGCCTCGGCGCGCGCTTCCACCTTGCTCAGGGCGCGCAAGCCGAAGGCAACGTTGTCGAGAATGGTGAGATGGGGGAACAGCGCGAAATCCTGGAACATGAGGCCGACGCCGCGCTTCTCGGGCGGCACGAAGCGGTTGGGGCCGGCGACCTCTTGCTTGTCGATCAGGACGCGGCCCTCGGACGGCCACTCCACGCCGGCGGCGATGCGGAGCAGCGTGGTCTTGCCGCAGCCCGAAGGACCAAGCAGACACAACACCTTGCCCGGAGACACCTCCAGGGTGACATCGTGAAGCGCGTAAACCTCGCCATAGCGGCGAGAGACATGCTCGAAATCGAGCTGCGCCGCAAAGGTCACGGCGGCCTTGCCGCGGGCCTGCGGAGCAGGCCTTCTGGCCCCTATGGCCGCCTCATCGGGCGCGCGGCCCCGCGTCTTCAAGAACTCGAGCATCTGGCTGGTCTACGCGACGGGTGGGTCAAAGCGCAACGTCCGAGGCTCTGCACAATCGACGCGGGGCGCCGGGCTCACGCCCCCTCACGCCCCCCGGCCGGTCTCCTCGTCGGGCTCGAGAGGTCCATCGTCGTCCTCGCCGGCGCCCAGCGGCTCGTCCTCCAGCGGGTCCTCATCCTCGCGCAGATCCGGCGCATCGTCCGGGTTCGGCATGGAGAAGCCGGGGGGGAGATTGGAATCGAGCAGTCCTGCGCCCTTGAGCTCGGCAAGCCCGGGCAGATCCTGGATCTGCTCAAAGCCGAAATGCTCGAGGAAAGCTTCCGTGGTGCCATAGGTCACCGGACGGCCTGGGGCGCGGCGGCGGCCCCTGAGCTTGATCCAGCCGGTCTCCAGCAGCACGTCGATCGTCCCCTTGGAGGTGGAAACGCCGCGGATCTCCTCGATTTCGGCGCGCGTCACGGGCTGGTGGTAGGAAATGATGGCGAGCGTCTCCAGGGCGGCGCGCGACAGGCGCCGCTGGGTTACCGCCTGGCGCTCCAGAAGGAAGGAGAGGTCATCGGCGGTGCGGAAGGCCCATTTGCCGGCGACCCGCACCAGGTTGACCCCACGGCCGCCATAGAGGCCTTGCAGTTCCTCGAGCAGCGCCTTCACGTCCTCGCCCTGGCCGAAATGCTGCGCCAACTCAGCCTCGTTCAGGGGCTCAGGCGCGGCGAACAGCAAAGCCTCGACAATGCGTAGCTTCTCCCGCCGGTCCGCGGAGGGCAGCGCCATCACGTTTGACGGAAGCGGCAGCATCGGCGCTTGCGCGCCCTGCTCGTCCTCTTCTGCCGTCATCTCAACCGCCCTCTCCGCTGGCTTCACTGTCATTGGCATCCCCGCATTTTTTGTCTTTGTGTGCTCCGCAACCGCAGCACGCATCGCCCGATCGAGCTTTAACAGCGCCGACCCGCCTTTGGCTTCGACCTCCTCTTCCGACAGCTTCGATATGTCGGACAGCACCGAAGTCAAGGTCGGTTTCGGCTCGGCCGCGGCTTCGGGCCTGCGCCTCGCCGGCATATCCCGATCAAGTTTCGATGGCGAAATTTTGGGTCTCGGCATGATGTGCCCCTTAGCGTTTCAGGCCTTACTGACGCTCCTGCCCGTCATCCCTTTTACTTCGTCCACTGAACTCTGCTTTTCTGACTCACGCCGCCTGGCCGCGACGGCGGACCATAAGCGGTGCAAACGATTTCGATTGGCGTATTTCCAGCGCCCCTTCGCGCGTCATCTCCAAGGTCGCGGTGAAGCTCGAGGCGAGCGCCGTGCGCCGGATTTCAGGCTCCACCAAGAACTCGGCAAGAAGTTGGTCGAGCGGCGCCCAATCGCAGGCAATGCCGAGCAGACGCTCCAGCTCGTCGCGCGCCTCCTTCAGCGACCACACGGTGCGCTTCTCCATATGAAGCGTGCGTGAGACGTTACGCTGGCGCTGCTGAGAATAGGCCTTCAGGAGGTCGTAGACATTCGCCTCGTAGATGTTGTTCCGCGTCACCCGGATGGGCTCGGGCAAACCGCGGCCGAACACGTCACGGCCGAGGCGCTTGCGCGTCATCAGTTTCGCGGCGGCAGCGCGCATCGCATCGAGGCGCTTCAGCCGGAAGGCCAGTAGCGCCGCAAGCTCCTCGCCGGTGGGCTCGCCCTCTTCCGAGGGCTCGGCCGGCAGCAACAGCTTCGACTTCAGGAAGGCCAGCCACGCGGCCATCACCAGATAGTCGGCCGCGATTTCGAGCCGCAAGGCGCGCGCCTGGGCGATGAAATCGAGATATTGCTGGGCCAGCGCCAGGACGGAAATCTTGGTGATGTCGACTTTTTGGGTGCGCGCCAAAGCAAGCAGAAGATCGAGCGGCCCCTCGAAACCGCCAACATCCACCCGCAGCTGCTCGCCGTCCTCGATCTCGAGGCGCTCCTCGCCGCTTTCCCAATCGGACGCAGAGGCAGGCTCCCGCGGCTCTTCGGTCACTGGTGTGTCTTCGTCGTTCATACCTGCACCGTTGGGTCGGGGCCAAGGCTCGCCACGCGGGTCTCTGCCGCGTCCGTCACCAAGGCAAGCACCTCAGCCTCATCGAAGGGCTCAGGCTTATGGAGACAGGCCCGCGCCTGGGCGAACCGCTCGGCAGACATCCCCTCGAGCACCGGTGTGGCGGCAGCCACCTCGGTCATCTCGGTCAGATCGCCCGAGCAATGAAGCACCACATCGCAGCCGCCCCCCATCACCCCACGGGTGCGCGCCGCGAAGGACCCCTCGAGGGCCTTCATGCCGATGTCGTCGCTCATGATCAGGCCGGTCAACCCCATCTGATCTCGAATCACTTTGTCCATTATAGCGGGCGAGAGCGTCGCGGGTCGCCGCTCATCGAAAACAGGCAGCAAAACATGGGCGGTCATGGCGAGCGGCGCATCGTGCAGGGCCTCAAACGGCCTGAAATCCACCCTCTCCAGCTCCTCTATCGAGGCATCGATCCGGGGCAGCGATTTGTGGCTGTCGGCCAGAGCCCGGCCATGGCCCGGCACGTGCTTGATGACAGGCAGCACACCGCCGGCGAGCGTGCCATTCATTACCGCGCGACCCAGCGCGATCACCACGTCCGGGTCGGTGGAGAAGCCGCGGTCACCGATAATGTCGTGAGCGCCTTGTTGCGGCACGTCGATGCAGGGCGTGCAATTGACGTTGATGCCCAAATCGTGGAGCTCGGCGGCCATCAGCCTGGCGCCGGCAAAGGCAGCGCGCTTGGCGCCTTCCGGATCGGTGGCATAGAGATCGCCATAGCATCGCTGTGGCGGCATGGCGCGCCAATGCGGCGGACGCAAACGCTGCACGCGGCCGCCTTCCTGGTCGATGAGGATCAGGACCTCGTCGCTGCCGACGGCGTCCTTGAAGTCGTCGACGAGCGCGCGCAGCTGCGTCGGATTGTCGACATTGCGGGCGAACAGAATGAGCCCGCACGGCTGCTCGGCGGCGAAGAGGTCGTGCTCGGCCTCGGTCAACTCCGCGCCGGCGCAGCCTGAGATGAAAGCTTTAAAAGTCACGCCCGGGGGCTAGCCCCGGCGGGCGTCGCGGTCAAGCGCTCCGTGAAGCACCCTACTGCACCGCGACGAAGCAGTCGGTTCCTTTCGCCTTCAAGTCTCCACACAACTTGTAGGCAGACGACTTGCTGGCGATGGGGCCAACCCGGAGGCGGTACATGCTGCCGCCGTCGACACTGGCCTTCTGCACGACCGGCGGATAGCTCCCGAGCAGCTTGGGATATTTCTGCTGGATATCGGCGTAATTCGCGAGAGCCTCGGTCTGGCTCCTATGCGCGCCGACCTGGACCAGATATTTCGAGGCGGCAGCCGGCGCGGGCTTGGGATCGGTGGCGGCCACCTGCTGCGGCGCAGCGCCGGGAGCAGCCATCGGCACGGGGCCATCGGGAATCGGGACCGGCATCATATTGGCAGTCTGGCCGGTGGCTTGAGCGGCGTCCTGGGCGGCTTGCGCGGCAGCACCAGCAGCGGCGTTTGCGGCGTCCGCAACGGCCGGCGCTTCGACAGAGCCGTCAGGACGGACAACGAGCGTCTTCACCTTGCGCGGTCCGCCATCGTCCGCGGCGCCGTCCACGGACTGGGTCGTCGCCGGGTTGGCGAAATCCGTGGTCGCGACGGGCGCGGGCAGACCGGCGGTGGCTGTTGCCGGCGGTAAGGCGGGCACCGCCACGTTTTCTTGGCGCGGCACGAGACGCTCGGATTCCGGTGTATTCCCGTTGGTCAGACGGTCGTATATCAGCTTGTTTTTGTGAGGAAATTCCTTGCCACCCGGTTGGTCGGGGGCTTCCTTGACCGGGGTTGCATCCGCGGTGACCATCGGCGTTTCGCCGTCGATGCCGCCGCCGCTTTGCTTGTAGGCGAAAGCCAACGCGCCGCCGAGGGCGATGGCCCCGAGAAGGGCGCTGCCGACCATGAAGGCGCTGCGCCCCCTCAAGGAGTTGGCGAGCTTCGAACCTTTGGCGGCGGGCGGAATGAGCTGGCTCTCATCCATGAAATCGGCATCGCCACGATCGGCCTCGTAATACTCCTGCTGCGGCTGCGGTGCCGGGCTTTGCTGACCACCCAGCGCGATCTGCGGCGGCTGATCGTAGACGGAATCGAAGGCCTGGAGCTGGCGGCGCGGATCGATCTGAGAGGCTTGGTCGTTGGGCGCGTAACCTTGCTGGGGCGCTTGGGGCGCATAGGCCTGCGGCTGATAGGCGTGAGGCTGAGACGCGGCCGGATAATTGGGGTCTTCAGCTCCGAAGCCATGGCCAATGCTGTCCCTACCGCCGCCATAGGCCGTGTGGGCGCTCGTGGGCATATGATCGGGGAAGCCCGCATCCCCCTGCTCGGGAAAGCCAGCGTCGCCGTGACCGTGATCGGGGGCGCCACTGTGACCGGAGAAATCAGCCTCGGGGAAGCTCGCATCCGCCGACTTGAAGTCGCCGAAAATGGACTCCGGAAAGCCCGGATCGGCATTGCTGAGATCGGGAAGGTCCTGATCGCCAGAGGCCTGTCGGGGCGCGCTCGGCGCGTTGTAACCTTGCGGCTGGTATTGCTGGTCGCCGCCATAGGCTTGCGGCTGATGGGGCTGAGGCTGGTAAGACGTTGCGGCCTGGGGCGCTTGCGCGGCTGCGGCTGGCTGCTGATGGGAGGGCTGCGGGGCCGACGGCTGGTTGGGCCGCGTTACCGGCGCATAGGTGGGCATCTGCGCAAAAGTCGGACCGCCGTTTCCGAAAATCGAGCGTTGTCCGCTATTTGGCTGACCTGGCCGATCCGCTCCTTGACCCATGAAAGATACCTCACTCTTTTGAATGTTGGCCGCGTCCGCGTCCCAGCTCTCCCCCGGTGCGCTTGCGGCGTCTCGCCTATCGGCAAAATCTGATTCAAACTCAGGGGATTGGCCGACTCCGCCGCCGTATCCGCCATAACGCGTTGACATGGCTACTTCCCTCGAACCACCCCCCGCGCCCTTGCCCGGCTAATGCAACTCGTGCATGGCATGAACGCCGAGGATCCCCAAACCCAACGCCAACACACGCTTCGTGGCGGCTACAAGCGCTACACGAGAACGTGTTAACTCTCGGTCACTATCGTAAATAAAACGTAATTGTGGCAAGTCTTTGCCTCTGTTCCAAAGACCATGGAAGTCTCCGGCAAGATCGTAAAGATAGAATCCGAGGCGATGAGGCTCATGTGCTTGTGCCGCACCATCCACAATACGTGGAAACTGCGCCAGACGGCGGATCAGAGCGAGCTCCGCATCGTCATTCAACCGATTTAGATCGGCCTGCGCCAACGCACCCTCCGCAACATCGAGGTCCGCAAAGGTCCCCACCACATTACGCAGAACTGAACTCGCCCGGGCATGGGCGTACTGAACATAAAACACCGGGTTGTCCCGCGACTGCTCGGTGACTTTAGCAAAGTCGAAATCGAGCGGCGCGTCGTTCTTCCGATAGAGCATCATGAACCGGACGGGCCCGGCGCCCACCTCGTCCACGACATCCCTCAGAGTCACGAAGGTCCCGGCACGCTTGGACATTTTGACAGGCTCACCCGCCCGAAACAAGCGGACGAGCTGACATATCTTAACGTCGAGATCGGATTCACCGCCCGTGAGCGCCGACAGCGCCGCCTGCATGCGCTTGATATGGCCGCTATGGTCGGCGCCCCAGACATCGATCATCGACTTAAAGCCGCGTCTGAACTTGTCGAAGTGATAGGCGATATCGGAAGCGAAATATGTGTATGAGCCGTCCGATTTCATCAGCGGCCGGTCCTGATCGTCACCGAACTCCGTGGCGCGGAACAGAAGCTGCTCGCGGTCTTCCCACTCCTCGTCGATCTTGCCCTTGGGCGGGGGCAGACTCCCCTCGTAGATCAGACCCTTGGCGCGGAGCTCCGCGATGGTCTCGCCCACTTCGTCCCGACCTTCGGTCAGCGAACGCTCGGAGAAGAACACGTCATGGCGGATGCCGAGCTGCGCGAGATCGCTCTCGATCATGCCGAGCATGGCCTTGAGTGCGGTGGTGCGCACCAGCGGCAGCCAGTCGGCCTCGGTCATGTCCAACAGATCGCGGCCATGATTGGCGGCGAGCTCGGCACCCACCGGCTTCAGATAATCGCCTGGGTAGAGCCCTTCGGGGATCGCGCCGATCTCCTCGCCAAGCGCCTCGCGGTAACGCAGAAAGGCGGACCGCGCGAGCACGTCGACCTGGGCGCCGGCATCGTTCACGTAATACTCGCGGGTCACGTCGTAGCCTGCATAGTCGAGCAGGTTGGCGAGCGCGTCGCCAAACACCGCGCCGCGGCAATGCCCCACATGCATCGGGCCTGTCGGGTTGGCGGATACGTACTCGACGTTCACCGCTTTGCCCGTGCCGATGGCACTCCGCCCGAACGCATCACCCTGCTCCAACACCATGCGCAACACGCTCGGCCAGAAGGCATGGGCAAGTGTCAGGTTGATGAAGCCGGGCCCGGCAATCTCGACCTTCTCGACATAGGGGTCGGACGCGATCAAGGGCACGATGCGCTCGGCCAGGGCGCGCGGCGCGACGCCGGCAGGCTTGGCGAGCACCATGGCCGCATTGGTGGCGAGATCGCCGTGGGTCGGGTCCTTCGGACTGCCGAGCGTGATGCCGTCCACACTCGCCTCACACGGCACGACGCCATCATGCTTAAGCTGCTGGACAGCCGCCAATACGTGGCCGTGAAACCCTGCAAAAACGTCCATGGAAGCTCCGGAAAAGGGAGAGCCGCGACTATCGTAAATCCGGGGTCGCGTCAAACAGCCGGCGGTGCTCCGCCAGCGCGTAGCGGTCGGTCTGACCGGCGATGAAGTCGGCGACGTGGCGGGCATAGGCTTGCGCGTCATGGGCGGGCGCCTGGTCCGACCATTCGGGCGGCAACGCGTCCTTATCGCTCACATAGCGTCGGAACAATTCGACCACCGCGTCTTCGGCGTCGCCCATGATGCGCATCACGCGCGGGTGACGGTAGACGCGGGCGAAGAGGAAGCCGCGCAAATCATCGAGTTCGGCTTTCATGCCGTCCGAAAACGCGACCATGGCGCGGCCCGCCCGGCGCACCGCGTCCGCGCTCGAAGGGCCAAGCGCCGCCAGCCGGCCGCGCGTCTCGGCGATGCAATCATTGACCAGGAGCGTGATCAGCCGCCGGTTGACCTCGTAGAGACGTCTTGCGTCCTCGAGCCCCGGATAAGCCGCATCGACCTCGCTCAGGAGACGTCCGGCGATCGGCGCATCGTAGAGTCCGGCGAAAGAGAAGCAGCCGGCGCGATAGCCGTCGTCGAGATCGTGGGCGTTGTAGGCGATGTCGTCGGACAGCGCGGCGACTTGCGCCTCCACCGAAGGATAGGTGTCGAGCTCCAGATCCTGTGTGGCGCAATAAGCACGCACCGGCTCCGGCACGGGCGCGCGGAGCGGGCCGTTATGCTTCACCAGGCCTTCCAGCGTCTCCCATGTCAGATTGAGCCCGTCGAACTGGGCGTATTTTCTTTCGAGCTTAGTGACCACGCGCAAGGACTGGGCGTTGTGGTCGAAGCCACCGGCATGGCTCATCGCGGCATCAAGCGCCCGCTCGCCGGCATGTCCGAAGGGGGGATGGCCGAGATCGTGGGCGAGCGCGATCGCCTCGGTGAGATCTTCGTCCACTTCAAGGGAACGTGCGATCGAGCGCGCGATCTGCGCCACTTCCAGGGTGTGGGTGAGCCGAGAGCGGTAGTGATCGCCTTCGTGATAGATGAAGACCTGGGTTTTGTAATTGAGCCGCCGGAAGGCGGTCGAATGCAGGATCCGGTCGCGATCGCGGGCATAGAGCGTGCGGGTCGGACTTGGCGCCTCGGGGATGCGCCGGCCGCGGCTCTCCCGCTGATCGACGGCATAGGCGGCAAGCGCCTTTCCCTTCGCGGGCGCGCCTCGAACCGCGTCAATAGCACGCTGAGCTTTGCGGTTCCGGTCGATTGAACAAGGCCTCTAGGAAGCTTATCTTTGAGGAGCCCGGCTTATCTTTCTCTGAGAAGATTGGCTATACCGAACATGAGCGAAGCAAACATCACCATCAGTTCCCGCGCCGCCAAGCGCATCAACGAGCTCGTTAATGAGGATCAGGCGGCGAGCCTGTTCCGCGTCAGCGTCGAGGGTGGCGGCTGCTCGGGCTTCCAGTACAAGTTCGAGCTGGCGACCGATACCGCCCCCGATGACATTCTCATCAAACGGGACGGGGCCACGGTGGCGATCGACCCGGTTTCGGCCGATTTCGTCAACGGCTCGGAGATCGACTTCGTCGACGAGCTGATCGGCGCCCATTTCAAGATCAGCAATCCGAACGCCACCGCCTCTTGCGGCTGCGGCACCAGCTTTTCGATCTAGTTCACCCTCATTGCGTCATTTTCATTCCGGCGCAGGCGGGAATCCAGTATTCACCGGACTCGGATTATCGCCGAGGCTTGCCTACAAGATTGCCTGGGTTACTGGACACGAGGGTCGATGAAGATCGCCACCTGGAACATCAACGGCGTCAAGGCACGCATCGACGCCGCCACGACCTGGCTGAGATCGGCTGCGCCGGATATCGCCTGCCTGCAAGAGATCAAATGCATGGACGAGGCCTTCCCGGTGAGCGCGTTCGAGGACCTCGGCTACAACGTCGCGGTGCACGGCCAGAAGGGCTTCAATGGCGTGGCGCTCTTGTCGAAGCTGCCGCTCGACGAGGTGAATTCCGGGCTCGCGGGCGATAGCGAAGACGTGCAGGCCCGCTATATCGAGGCGGTGATCTCGGTGCCGTCCGGTGTATTGCGGGTGGTGAACATCTACCTCCCCAACGGCAACGGCTCACCGGAGAAGTTCGCCTATAAGCTCGCCTGGATGAGCCGGTTGCGCGAAAGGCTGAAGACGCTGCTCACCTACGAAGAGCCCTTCGTCGTCGCCGGGGACTACAACGTCATCCCCACGCCTGAGGATGTCTACAATCCGCAAGCGTGGATGAACGACGCGCTGTTTCGGCCCGAGACGCGCGCCCAGTTTCAAGCCCTGCTCAATCTGGGGCTCACGGACGCGTTTAGGGCGTGTCATGACGAGCCGCATCAGTTCACGTTCTGGGATTACCAGGCCGGCGCCTGGCAAAAAAACCACGGCCTGCGCATCGATCATTTGCTGCTCTCGCCGCAAGCGGCCGACCGGCTGGTCGCGTGCGAAATCGACGCCGATCCCAGGAGCTGGGAGAAGCCGTCCGATCACGTGCCGATTGTCGTGGAGTTGTCGCTCTGAGGCGTCCGGCTTGTGGCTGGAGCCCGGTTAGGGCTGGAGCGCGCCAAGCCCGTCCTCGGAGGCACCGAAGCCGACCGACATGCCCATGGCCGCGGGCGGAATGACATCCACCGGACCCAGGCGCGGTTCGTCTCTCGCAGACAGCGACGGCTCAGGCTTGGTTTGCTTCGCCAATGCGCGTGTCGGCGGCGCCGCACGGCCGGTCGGTGAGATCTTGACCGTCTTCGCCGTCGCCTTGTTCGGACCGCCGAGCTGCGGGAGAAGCGCCTCGGCGTCCTTGCGGGTGTCCTTGTCCGCGAGCGCGAAGGCGTCCTGGTAGCGTTTTCCGATCCAGTCGGCGTCCTTGTCGTCCATCCTGGCGTTCTCATTGGCCAGCGTCAGGAGGGCGAGCCCCCTCGCCTGCCGCTGGGAAATGCCGTCGCCACGCCACAGCATCTCACCCAAAATAGCCTGCGCCCCGGGGTGCTGCTTGCGCGCAGCCATGGCCAGCCAATTGGCGGCGATGGTCGGGTTCATCTCGACGCCCGACCCTGCGAGATAGAGCCGGGCCAGCTCGTACTGCGCCTCGGCGTTGCCGAAATAAGCGCCCGCATGACGGAACAAGCCCGCGGCATACACCGGATCGGGGTGCAGCGGCATGGCGGCAATCCCATTCACGTAATACCGGCCAAGGGCACAGAAGGCCTCGCCGACATATTTCGCAATCGGGCTCGACGGCTGAATATCGGCGTATTGATCCGCGATGTTCTGGAAGTTGTAAAACGCTTTGGCCTCGTCCTTGGGCAAGTCCCGTCCGGCCGCATAGAGCCGCGCAAGCTTGAGCTGCGCGCCGAGCACGCCGCGCTTCGCGGCGTATTCAAGCGCCGGTACGGCGACGGCAATCTCACCCGACTGTATGGCGCTGGCGCCCTGACGATAGGCTTCCGTGGCCGAGGCGTATGGAGGCGGTTGGTCGGCGCCGCCCACACCCGCGGGCGTCAGGACGATGAAGGCGGCAAGCGCGCTGCCGATGTGAGAGGCGCTAAATATCGGCATAGCACTCCCCTTCCGCGGCGCCACCGGGATGGGTCACGGCGCCAGTCCGCGCAGCGCCAACCTCTTGGGCGTATTTCCACAGATAGCCGCTTTGGAATGCCGTGGGCGGCACTTTCCAGTCCTTGGCGCGCGCGGCGAGCTCGTCCTCGCCGACCTCAAGGTCGATGATGCCGTCTTCGGCATCGAGCATGATCATGTCGCCGTCTCGCACGAGGCCGATCGGCCCGCACACCGCGGCCTCGGGTCCCACATGCCCCACGCAGAAACCGCGCGTGGCGCCGGAGAACCGTCCGTCGGTGATGAGCGCAACCTTGTCGCCCATGCCTTGGCCGTAGAGGGCCGCGGTGGTCGACAGCATCTCGCGCATGCCGGGGCCGCCCTTGGGGCCCTCGTAACGAATGACGATGACATCGCCCTCGTCATACTTCTTGGCGCTGACGGCGGCGAAAGCCTCTTCCTCGCCGTCGAAGCAGCGGGCGGGGCCACGGAATTTCATGTTGGTCAAGCCGGCCACCTTGACGATGGCGCCCTCTGGCGCAAGTGTCCCCCTCAACCCCACGACGCCGCCAGTCGGCGTCAGAGGATTGTCAGCAGAACGCACAACATCCTGGTCCGGGTTCCACGAAACCTTCGAAAGATTCTCGGCGATAGTGCGGCCGGTGACGGTCAGGCAGTCGCCGTTCAGATAGCCGTTATCGAGGAGTGTTTTCATGAGGAGTGGCACGCCGCCAGCCTCGAACAAATCCTTGGCAACATAACGGCCACCAGGTTTCAAATCCGCGATGTAAGGTGTTCTTTTCATGACCGCGGCCACGTCGAACAGGTCGAACGCGATCCCGCACTCATGGGCGATAGCCGGCAAATGCAGTGCCGCGTTGGTCGAACCGCCCGAGGCCGCGACAACGGCGGCAGCGTTTTCCAAGGCCTTCAGGGTGATGATGTCGCGCGGGCGGATGTTCAGCGCGATCAGATCCATGATCTTCTCGCCCGCCATCATGTTAAGTCTATCCCTGATCTCGTAAGGCGCGGGCGCGCCGGCCGAATAAGGAAGCGCCAAGCCAATCGCCTCGGAGACGGTCGCCATGGTGTTGGCGGTGAACTGGGCTCCGCACGCCCCCGCCGACGGACAGGCCACCTGCTCCAGCTCGTCGAGATCCTCCGACGACATCTTGCCGACCGAGTACTCACCGACTGCCTCGAACAGGTCCTGCACGGTGACGGGGCGTCCCTTGAAGGAGCCCGGCAGGATCGAGCCGCCATAGATGAAGATCGAAGGCACGTTGAGCCGGCACATGGCCATCATCATGCCGGGCAGCGACTTGTCGCAGCCGGCAAGGCCGATGAGTGCGTCGTAGCAATGGCCGCGCATGGTCAACTCGACCGAGTCGGCGATGACCTCGCGGGAGGGCAGCGAGGACTTCATGCCCTGGTGGCCCATGGCGATGCCGTCGGTGACGGTGATGGTGCAGAATTCGCGCGGCGTGCCGGACTTGGCCGCAACGCCCTGTTTCACGGCCTGGGCCTGACGCATCAGCGAGATGTTGCAGGGCGCCGCCTCGTTCCAGCAGGTGGCCACGCCGACCAAGGGCTGGTGAATCTGCTCGCGCGACAGCCCCATCGCGTACAAGTACGAGCGATGCGGGGCGCGTGATGGCCCTTCCGTCACATGCCTGCTCGGCAAACGGGATTTATCGAACGTCTTTGCGTCCATCAACCAATGCCGGCCGAACTTCAATGAGCGGACGTTTCCGTCATCGCTCTACGCCACAGCCGGGTCGCTCCCAGGCCCGCCCCCCTCGCTTACGGATGCGAGTGTCTTGTGAGGCCAATGATCCTCTGTATGGGAGGGATTTCCCAAAGTTTTATGGCGCAAAGGAGGCGCAAATACCTCAGTCTGTTGTAATTTAGATACAGGTTCGAAGGTTTCTCGGGACGTGGTTGCAAAGATGCAAACAAAATCCTGAGGCTGCGCCGCGCTTAAGCCCTAAAGCACGGCTTCGAGACGCTTCAGGGCCTGCGCCAGCTTGGTCGCCGTGGCTTCGGCCTCCGACTTCCGCTCGCGCTGCTCCTCGACCACGTGCTCGGGCGCGCGGGAGACGAATTTCTCGTTCGCGAGCTTGGCGGTGATCTGGGCGATTTCCGATCCCACCTTGTCGATCTCGCGCTTCAGGCGCTCGGATTCCGCGCAGATATCGATGACGCCTTGGAGCGGCAACGCCAGTGTGGCCTCGTCGAGGACGATCTGGACCGAGCCCGTGGGCGGGGCGCCGGCGAAATCGAAGGTCTCGATCCGGGCCAGCCGCTTCAGCGTCCCCTCATGAGCGGCGACCCGCGCCTTTGTCTCGCCGGACGCGCCGACAACGACCAGCGGCACCTTGGCGCCGGCCGGCACATTCATCTCCGCGCGCACCGAGCGCACTTCGGTGACGAAGCGGATGACCCATTCGATCTCGGCGTCGGCTTGCGCGTTCTGGGCCCCGATATGGGTCGGCCACTCGGTCAGCATCAGAAGGCACTCGCGGGCTTCGCCCTCGGGCACCCTCTTCCGCCACAGCTCCTCGGTGACGAACGGCATGAAGGGATGCAAAAGCTGGAGCGCGCGGTCGAGCACAAAGGCGGCCATGGCACGCGTCTCGGCCTTCGCCGCCTCGTCCTCGCCCATGAGGATCGGCTTGCTGAGCTCGAGGTACCAGTCACAGTAGATGTGCCAAATGAAGTGGTAGATGGCGCCCGCCGCATCGTTGAAGCGGAACGCTTCGAGCGCCTCGGTGACGGCGGCGGTGGTGCGCTCGCTCTCACCGGCGATCCAACGGTTGAGAGTGACTTGCGCAGCGGCGGGATCGAACCCGGCTTGCGGAACGCAATCGTTCATCGCCGCGAAGCGCGAGGCGTTCCACAGCTTGGTGGCGAAGTTCCTATAGCCCTCGACCCGAGAACCGGCGAGCTTGATGTCGCGGCCCTGCGCGGCCATCGCGGCCAGCGTGAAGCGCAGCGCATCGGCGCCATAGGTGTCGATCAGCTCGAGGGGATCGATGACGTTCCCCTTCGACTTCGACATCTTCTGGCCCTTCTCGTCGCGGACCAGCGCATGGATGTAGATGTCGCGGAACGGCACCTCCTCCATGAAGTGCAGACCCATCATCATCATGCGGGCAATCCAGAAGAAGATGATGTCGAAGCCGGTGACGAGCACGTCGGTCGGATAGTAGCGCGCGAGCTCTGGCGTCTTGTCGGGCCAGCCGAGCGTTGAGAACGGCCACAGCGCGGAGGAGAACCACGTGTCGAGCACGTCCTCGTCGCGCGTCAGCGTCTCGTCCTTACCGTAATGGGCTTTCGCGGCGGCTTTGGCTTCCGCTTCGCTCTCGGCGACGAAGACCTGACCGTCGGGGCCATACCAAGCGGGGATTCGATGGCCCCACCAGAGCTGGCGCGAGATGCACCAGGGCTGAATGTTTTCCATCCAGTGGAAGTAGGTGTTTTCCCAGGTCTTGGGCACGAAGGTAGTGCGGCCGCGCTTTACCGCATCGATGGCGGGCTTCGCCAGAGTTGGCGCATCCACATACCACTGGTCGGTAAGGTACGGCTCGATGACGGCGCCGGAGCGGTCGCCGTGAGGGACGGTGTGGGCATAGTCCTCAATCTTCTCGACCAGGCCCTCGCCCTCCAAACGATCGACGATCATGGTGCGCGCGGCGAAGCGGAACACACCGTTGAATTCGAGAATCGTCGCATGGAGTTGCGGCGACAGCTCGACACCTTCCGTGAAGTCCGGATTGGGGTGGAGCAACAGCCGCGCGTCCTGACTGAGGACGTTGATCATGGGCAGCCCGTGACGCCTGCCCACCTCGAAGTCGTTGAAGTCGTGCGCCGGGGTGATCTTCACTGCGCCGGAGCCCTTCTCCGGGTCCGAATATTCGTCGGCGATGATTGGGATGCGTCGGCCGACGATGGGCAAGATGACGTTCTTGCCGACAAGTTGCGTGTAGCGTTCATCGTCGGGATGAACGGCCACGGCGGTATCGCCGAGCATGGTCTCGGGCCGCGTGGTGGCGACGACGATGAAGGTGCTCGGGTCTTCCGGATCGAAGGTCACCCCTTCGATGGGATAGCGCAGATGCCATAGATGCCCGTTGGTCTCGACTTGCTCCACTTCGAGATCGGAGATGGCGGTGCGCATGTCCGGGTCCCAATTGACGAGCCGCTTGTCCTTGTAGATCAGGCCCGCGCGGTGCAACTCGACAAAGACCTTGCGCACGGCCTTCGACAGCCCGTCGTCCATGGTGAAGCGCAGCCGCGACCAATCGCAGGAGCAGCCCAGCCGCTTCAACTGGCCAACGATGGTGTTGCCGGACTCTTCTTTCCATTGCCAGATGCGCTTGATGAACTTCTCGCGGCCGAGCGCGCGCCGGTTCGGCTCCTGGCGCTCCATCAATTGCCGTTCGACGACCATCTGCGTGGCGATGCCGGCGTGGTCGGTGCCCGGCTGCCACAGCACATCGCGGCCGCGCATCCGCTCGAAGCGGACCAGCACGTCTTGCAGCGTGTTGTTGAGCGCATGCCCCATATGGAGCGAGCCGGTGACGTTCGGCGGCGGGATGACGATGGTGTAGGGCTTGGCCGTCTCGCGATCGCCGCGGCCGGCCGCAAACGCGCGCGCGTCTTCCCAGGCGCGATAAACGTCGCCTTCGAAATTCTTCGGTTGATAGGTCTTATCGAGCATGAACGCGGGCGGTTGGCGAAAAAAGGGTCGCCGCGCGTCCTACGCTTTCGGCTTCCGCGCTGTCAACTTTCGCAAGGTTAGTCCTGGTGACGGCGCACTTGGTCGGAGTTGAGCTCGTCGCGGATCATGCGGGGCATGTTGTCGTCAAGCCATTGACGAAGCATGGGCCGCAGCATGTCCTTGATGCTGTCTTCCAGCGTCCTGCCTGCGACGTCATGATGCGCGCCACTGCCGTTGACCTGGGCCGCGACGGGCTCCGGCTCGTAGGACGGCTCCGGCTCGGAAACGGGCTCGGATTCCGCAGGCTCCTCTTCGCCTTGCGCTTCGACAGGCCAGAACGGAGCATTCTCCGCCTCGGGTTCGGCCTCGACGCTTTCAGCCTCGGCGGTCACCTCAACCTCGGCCAGCATGGGCTCGGGCTCCTGCTCGGCCTCGGCCATGGGTTCAAGGTCAGAAGGTTCAAGGTCCGTGGGTTCAACGGCCATGGGATCGCTGGTCATGGGATCGAGCGTCGGAGCGACGTCGGGCTCTGTCTCGAAGCTCGGCTCCGCCTGCTCCGCACCGTATTGAGGCTCCGGCTCCGGATGGGTCTCACCCTCGGCGGCGGGCTCTTCCATCGGCACCGACATGGGAAGGGGCTCGGGCTCCTGCTCGGCCGTTTGCTCCGGCTCCGAAGCCGTCATTGCCTCGGGCTGTGGCGCGGCCTGGAATTGGAACGGCTCGGCCTGCGGTGTCGTGGAGGTGGGTACTTGGCCGGCCCGCAGCGCGGCAATGGCACGCTCCAGCGCGGAGGCGGCTTCCTCGCCCGCCGATTGCTTCGGCGCGGCGGCTGGTTCCGGCGCGGGAGGGGCCGGCGGCTCAGGAGCTGCCATCTGAGGCGGCGTCATGTCTTGGGCCGGCTCTTGCGAGGCCTGGTATTCCGGCGGGGGCGATGGCTGAGGCGGGGCCGGTGGCTCGGGGGGCGCCACCTCCATCATCGATGCGTCGCCCGGCTCGGTGAACTCGGGAACGTCCTCAACGACCTCCTCCAGCTCCAAGACCTCGACAACTTCTTCATCGACTTCGAAGACCGCATCGCCATCGTCGTCCTCGACGATCTCAAGTCCGCCCAACTCGGAGGTGAGGTCGAGAATCTCCTCTTCCTCATTGGCTGGGGCTTCTGCGCCCCCACTCAGGACGCGCGCGATGTCGTCAATGATCTGGCTGTCGGCCTCGCCCTCGTCATCGTCCGACTGGGCTTGTGCCGTTGCATTTTGCGCTTTGGCCTGACCGGCCTCGTCGTCCGTGATGATCCGACGAATGGAGGCAAGAATTTCCTCCATAGTCGGCTCAGGAGCGCGCTCGGTGCTGCTCATGACTAGATCCCTTGCCGCTTTTCAAACTGACATCACCCGCGGTGTACACCAGGGTTACCTCATTCAATAACTTAACACGATGTTAAGACCCGCGTCTCGACCCGCCTTGGAGAATAACCCCAATGGTTAACGGGTAAAGCCCCGCAATGGTTCAATTATCGGCCGCGGGCGGGGTTGGGGGTCGCAGGCCGAACCATTTATTTTTGACGATGTCATAATGCTCGATCGGATCGTAATAAGGCACTGACAGACCTAGCGTTTGGGCATCCATACGGCCGATGGCGGCATAGAGCGAATACTCCGCGACCACCCGATCGCGCAGCGCCGAGACGAGGCCGATCTGCGAGTTCAGCAGCTCGCGCTGGGCGTCCAGCACGTCCAGCGTGGTGCGCTGACCCACCTTTTCCTCTTCGCGGACGCCGGTGAGCGCGATCTTGTTGGCGGAGACCGCGGACTGCGCGGAGTTGATGGCGGGACCGGAGGATTGCAGGATGCCCCAATTGGCGATGACGTCGGCATGGACCCGAAGCCGCGCGTCCTCCACTTCCCGCTTCAGCTGATTGTTGGTCTCCTTGGCTTGACGGACACGGGCCGAAACGCCGCCGCCTTGATAAAACGGCACGTTGACCCGTCCGGTGACCGACGTCGTCTCGATTTCATCGATGGCCTGGCTCTGGCCGAAGCGCTTCTCGTATTGCGCTTCGAGAGTCACTTCGGGCAGCAGTTCGCCCATGATCTGCTCGACGGCGTAAAGCGACGCTTCTTCGTTATAGACCGAGGTGAGGATGACCGGGTTCTCACCATCGCCCAGCGTCATGGCCGTGTCCAAGGTCTGCGGCAGCAGATGGCGGATCGACGGCGGCGTCTGAAGATTGCCCGGCGGATGGCCTATGATCTGCTCGTAAGCGGCACGGCTGGTCTTGAAATTGGCTTGCGCCACGGCCAAGGTCGCCAGCGCTTCGGAGCGGCGAGCTTCGGCTTGGGCTGTGTCGGTCCGCGTCACCTCACCCACCTCGAAGCGATCGCGCGTGGCTTTCAATTGCTCGGAGAGAACGCTCACGTC
The DNA here is from genome assembly GCA_963825655.1 of uncultured Alphaproteobacteria bacterium. Classification (GTDB taxonomy): domain Bacteria; phylum Pseudomonadota; class Alphaproteobacteria; order Rhizobiales; family Methyloligellaceae; genus Methyloceanibacter. Next base: position 206,263 of record CAWGTS010000003.1, on the reverse strand, counting down.
GTTCTCGCGCAGACGGACGACGGCCTGATCGCGCACAACGTTGACATAGGCTGTGGCGGCGTCGAGCAACACGGTTTGCTCCGTGCTGCGCAGCGCCTCACGCTGCGCCTGGACCTGCGCCTTGGCCTGCCGGACTGCGTTGAGGTTTTGGAAGCCCTCGAACAAAGGCTGCGACAGCTGCACGGCATAACCACGCGGATGCGTGACGCCGTCCGTGGTGAGTCCGGCCGCGCCAAAGTCGACGCCGCCGAGGCCGCGCCGATCACTGTTCTGATTGACGTAGTTCGTATCGCCCGTGGCGCCGACAAAGGGGCGCAAGCCGGCCTTGGCGACCGACACTTGCTCGTCGATAGCCCTGAGCCGCGCGCGCTCGGCATTGAGAACAGGATTGAGGAGATACGCGTCGGAGAGCGCCTGCTCCAAACTCTCGGCGTGGGCCGGAGCGGAAAAAGACACCACCCCGATCGCAATCAGGGCCGTCGCGGCACGCAACCACCGCCGCGAGAAAGTCGCGCAGCACGAAAGTTCGCGCCTGCCCTGTTCACCAAGCACTACCATTCTCCCGCAGTCAGCAGCGCCCCCGCCCCTCCTGCTCGCAGAACCATAGAGCACCGCAAGGCGCCAGGGATACCCAGGAACAGCTGTTGCGCACCGGATTCGGCAAAAAACTCAATGCACTGTGGGATCGGCGCAACAGTGTCGACAACGGCGCCGGACAGCTAGAACGTGAAGGCCGGCGCGGGCGCGAATCCCGGCAACGGGCTTGCGCCTGCGTCGAAATGCGCGACCCCACCGGCCTCACCGTCCACGCGCACGAAGAGATAAGCCTTGCCCTGCCGCATGTTAGGCGCTCGCGTTCGTACGACGACGAGGCGACCGCCCTCTTTGAGCTGGTCGAGCAAATTCTCGGGCACGTCTGGCACGCTGCCTTCCATGACGATGACGTCATATGGCCCGGCCTTGGCATATCCAGCAAAAAGATCGCCTGCGACAATCGTCGCGTTGGTGAGGCCGAGCGCGGCGAGGTTGGCTGCGGCGGCCTTAGCGAGCTCCGGCTCCGGCTCGAGCCCGATCACCCGTACGGCAAGCTGCGCTAGAATCGCCGTCGAATACCCGGTGGCGCAGCCGACATCGAGCACCGTGTCCTGCGGCTCGATCTCGGCGAGCTGAATGAGGCGCGCCTGAACCATGGGCGAAAGCAGGGACCGCGCGGATGCATCCTCGCGCGCGGCCAGCACCTCGATGCCTTCGTCCATATAGGCGAGCCCCTGATACGATTCGGGCACGAACCGTTCGCGCGGCAAGGTCCGCATGGCGGCGAGCAGACTTACGTCAGTAACCTCGTTGGGGCGGAGCTGAGACTCCACCATGGCGGTCCGCCGCGCTTGGAAACCGGTCATGCTCAAAACGTTCCTCTCAGGCTTTTTTCAGGGCCGTTTGCGGTGCGGGACATTGCCACGGTCCGCCGTGCGCCCAACCGATTAGCGAGATCGTCCGTGTTCATCATTCTTGCCGAACGATGATGCCCCCTGGCATGAAAGGCTGGACACTGGCGCGATTGGCGCTAGAACTCGCCCGATTGGCCACGTGGCGGAGTGGTGACGCAGCGGACTGCAAATCCGTATACCCCGGTTCGATTCCGGGCGTGGCCTCCAATACCTTCATCCCACATTCCCCGATTGCCCCTGCTGCGAGAAGCCGCCGTAGCGGTGGTAGAGGTAAAGCAGCATCAGCAGCCAGACGGCGATGAAGCCGTCCGAAAAGACCATCAGGAAATTATACGGCGCGTAATTGCCGGCGGTGACGGTTTGGTAGATGTGGCCACCCGCGGCGCCGAGCATGAACAGTGACCAGCCGAGCCCGATGGCGAGCCAAAACATCCCGCCGATCCAGATGCACAAGAAGCCCAGGACGCCCCAGGCGCCGTCATGGACGCCGACCTCGAACTGGAACGGGCTGGGCGACCAGCCGATCGCCTTGGCGGCTTGGTCGGGAAAGAAGACGTGCGGAATGAAGCCGAACAAGAACCCCATCACCCCGACGTCGATCACCAGAGCATAGAGCAAGAGGATCCGGACGATGCGTGCCTTGGTGCGCGGGGCGCGGGTGAGCGCGAGATGGAGCAGAGGCAGAACGACGCTGAGAACGGCAATGGCGATGCCAATCATGTTCCCGGCCTCCTCGCCCGTTTCGGCTCTTTAAGCCACGCAAGGGTTCACTCTGCCTTCGGCTTCGAGCCGGCGTCAACCGACCCCGCGGCTTCCCCGTTGCGCTCGTTCCGCCGATGCCACCAAACGGTGAGCTGACGCCGCCAACGCCGCACCGAAGGAAGATCGACGGAGAGCACGAGAAGCCCCAGAGGGATCATCCAGAAGCCGAGGATCGGGAGGAAACCAAGAAGCCCGCAGCCGATCAGCAGGATGCCGAGGCCGATGCGCAGCGGCTTCGACTTTGGCAGGTGCCATTGGCTGTTGAAGACGCGGACCTTGTTGGCCATGTGCCTTTCCAGAGTGCTTATCCAGTCTCAAGAGGCCGGATGACCGACATAGGGGCTTGGGCGAGGCGCCGCAAGGCGCTTGAATTTCTTGCCGTCCGCGGCGCGTAAAGCTCTGGAAAGCCACCCGGTGTTTTGCTATCTAGCCGGTCAGCGACGCTTGAATATCACAAGCGCGCTGTGCTCCCCGGTAGCTCAGTTGGTAGAGCAAGCGGCTGTCGCCCACCACAAAAAATCCAACCGCCAAAACCAAATCTCGTGTTTGCCACACGCGCCTGAAAAGTCGCCCGCCAGCCGCAGTATGTTGCGACAAAGTCTTCAGTTCTTCGCTATACTACCTTCGGAAAGTTCCGCCTAAACGCAATTCACCACTGTGCAACCGGCATCGACGCCTGAAATCAGCAACGCCTTGAGACGCTCCAGCGGCGGGGATGGCCGCTGACTTTCGTGGCGTCTGTGCCTGCCGTGATACTTACGCGCACCCCGTACAGACCAGTTTGGTCGAACATATCTCCAACGCTCGGCCGACGCCCATCGTCGATCACGAGATGCAATTGTCGCGCAGCGGCGGACGGTTCAGCACCTCGCCAACATAGGCGACGACCGCGGGATACGCGGTTCCCAAGGCCAGGCGTTCAGCGTGCACCACATCGAAGCGTTCCTCAAAATCTTGTCGCGTAGTGCAAGTTTTGTCATTGACCGTCCAAGTCTAAGCGCACGCGTGTATGGCGCAACACCACTAGAGCGGTTGGTCCTGGCTCTGCCCCAGATCAACACCCATGACGTAAGTGTCGTGTGGTGGTGGAGCGAAGTATCGCTTCCAAGTCTGACCTCGGTGAGTGAAGGATTTGCAGGCTAGTGCCATAGCGGTCTAACCTTTGTTGTGAACGCTGCGTCGATTATGGCCGTCGGGAATACCGACTCGTCCGCCTCAAGGAATTCCAACTCGTATTCTTCGCTGAAGTGCATAGCGCCTAGCTCGCGCCGTTCCTCGTCGAGGAACTCTTCCGACAAGCGCGCGCACGCTGAGGCCGGAACCTTCACACGACGCCATGTGTCCCCACCACTGTGCCACGCCTCAAAAAACCATCCCCGTTTACCCGCTGGTGTGGTGAGGGCAATGAACGAGCCATCAACCGTCGCCATCATCGGACGCAATGCAGCCATCAATGCATCATCGACGCGGCTGGCCTCATCACAGACAATCAGCTTCGCACCGGCGTACCCCCTGACGGTTCTTTCGGTGCCGGGTAGGCTCACCACCCTTGAACCGTTTGCCAACTCACAACGCAGTGCTGACTTAGCCGTCACGGCTGGTGCATCATCGAGTTTGTGAAAGAGCCACATGAAAGATCGAAAGGCTTCGCTCGACTGCCGTAGGCTCGGCGATACGATCAGACAAAGCGCAGGTGCTTGGTAGAGAACGGTCCAGAGCGTTGTCAGAAGAGCCGTGGTTGTCTTGCCTGTCTGCCTCGCGCATAACCACAAACCCCGCCGGGGACGTTCGCGGATCACCTCCACCTGCCAGTCGTCAAGCCGCAAACCGACCCTCTCACCTATCAGCGCAGGGTCGAGCCCGACACGGATATCCGAGGCCATCAACACGGTGATGCCTCTAGCATTAGCGGAGCCTTCTGTTTGGAGAGGGTCTGCGCAGCCTCTTGCTCAAGTGTTGCTAGTGCGGCACTGACGGCCTTAGCCGCATCAGGAAACAGTCGTAGAGCGTCTAAGAGGACCTTCCGCAACCGAATGTAGTCGGGTGTGATTAAAACGCTCGCGTGCGTGACTTGGTGGTGCTGGACAAGTTGGCCGAGCAGCTTGGCGACGAGATTCAGATTTCTCAGTGATCGCGCGTTCCGCACTGATGCACCGGGCGAGGTCGCCCTCGTCCAAAGCGATCTCGATCGCCTGTTGAAGCCTCGCCCTCTGAGCGATTAAGGCCCCGAGCAACCCTTCGCTCTCGGACCTCTGAAGCGCCTCTAGATCGACCTCGCTAGGCTTGTGCGCCGCCAGGATCGCGGCCTTCTGCACGGCTGTTAGGTGGTTGTGCCTGTGATTATGTAGTGCCGTGACGCTTGCACCATAGCGCGACGCCAGCACCCGCAAGGGTGTACCCAACACGAGCCCAAGCTCTAGCAACGCTCGCTTCGGGTGCTGGCATATGCTGCATTTTCGTCCCCTTAGCCCCATGGTCCCAAAACCCAAAATCGTGTTCTTCTTCGAGCCCCGTAGCCCCAACCTACTCTGGGGCTACGTTTGGGGCTACATCTCTTTCTTAGCCCTAAATATAAACCTAAACTAAGGCAGCGTAAAGCCTTGAGAACCAAGGACCTCCATTAGACCCAGCGGTAATAAACCGCTAGGTCTATGCGGCTGGGACCACTCGCAGGCCAGCGAGACGGAGGTCAGGAACCTCAAGCTGAAGGCTGTTTCTGTTGCGGATTAAAGGGGCGGATGGGGCCGGGTCTGCCCCTCAACCATACTGGGATGAAATCTACTAACAGATAGGAAGAAGAATTAAGACAAGGCACGGGTGTGAGGCGTGTGGGGAGGTACGGCCCCCAGGTTGGGGAGCTACCTCCCTAACCTGATCCAATCCCAAGCTGCTACGCGTCATAGCCCAGTCACGGTCACGACCGGCGCGCGACCGCGTCTCCGTTCAACCTTGATCAAGCCCGCAGCCTCCAGTTCTGCCAGGGCGCGGCGCTTCGTCTCGCGAGTCACCCCGAACCTTTTAAGCATTTCGTTTGACAGGGAGAACTTTGAGCTTCTGGAACGCCACGCCATATGCAGCAGCAACAGCCCAACAAGCGCCTTCGGGGTCCTCGTCGCTTCGGTCATCGCTATCGCTGATGGTACTGGCACTTTGATAAACAAGCCTGGTTCCCGCCGCCTCGCCTTGGGCGGCTCAACGCCCGTGTCGAGGGTCTCGACCTCGATCTGCCGCCCATGGCTCATTACGTACCGCGCGCTCATGCGGCCGCACTCCCGGATACGGCGCCAGTGGCTTGTAGCGCGCCAACCACTGTGTCCCACATTTGTCCGGCGACGGGGCGCTTGTCACGGAAGCGCGCTCCATTTCTGAGCATCTGGTCGACGTCGACGCCCACGTCGAGGCCATCGCAGACGTCGCGCCCGGCGACTCTCATGATCTCTTTGGCAGTCTCGATCTTTTCGGCATCGGTCTCCTCGAACAGGATTCCGTCGTGGACCAGCATGATCGGGACTATTCCCACCTCGCACAGCCGCCATGCCGCTAGCCGCAGCATCTCGGCGCCACCCGCTTGCATGGGAAAATTGAATAGCGTCCTTTTGTTAGGGCTCGTGGTGATATGCAACGACCAACCAAAGCAGCTCTCAATTCGGCGCTCGAGCATCGCCCTGTTCACCATCTCGGCGCGCCACTCCCAGAAGCGTCCGTATGCCCGCCTGTGACGCTCGATGATGTCGCTCGCAACGAGCGGGTGACGGCTCAAACCGCGCGCCAGCGACGGCACGCCCATGCCGTAGTTGATGCCCAGCTGGAGCGCTTTCATGTGCTGGCGCAGCTCCGGGTTCTGCTTCTTCCAGTGGACTGGATCCGGGTCGTTGGTTAGCCGGCACAGGCGTGCCAGAGCGTAGTAGATGTCACCGGCGGTGTAGTCGTGCATCAGGGCTGCGTCGCCGGACAAGGCAGCTGCGACCGCGATCTCTTGGGTCCTCCAGTCGAGGTACGCGCCGATCATGTCACGCGGGAAGACCATGAACGAGCGCATGCCGGCGTGGGCGTTGAACAGACTCTTGGCGTGGGCGTTGCGTCCGGTGGCGGTGCAGAATGGAAAGAGCGAGGGGCGATTGCGTCCATCGCGGCCGATTGGCAGGCGGGCCTTGCTGACAAAGCTGAGGCTGTCGCGCAGAGCGTGAATACCCTCGACCCCGGGGATGTAACCCATCAGACGAAACGCATCAGCGCTCACGTCGAGTCGCCCACTCTCAAGACGCGGCCAGGCGTGTACACCGTTGCGAACGAGCCATTGTTCAAAACGGCCGTAGCTCCACTTGCCGTTCGGCGTGAAAATCGGATCGTCGTCGCCATAGCTTGGATCGAACCGACGAAGCAGGCCGCCGATCACGGCATCTTTGTTCTCCTGCATCAGATCCCACAACGTCATGTCGATCGGCATGCCGCGCGCCTGGATCATGGCGACGGCCTTGGCGCCATAGTTTGACCAGTGCAGCACGCGCTCGACGTCAGCCGGCGGCAAACCGGGGCGCCCGCGCAATTGCGCGCGGAGCAACTTGGCCGACATGAGCACGTCTTCCTCGCAGTAGGTGAACACTTGCTCGCGGCCGTAGTTGCCCCAGCGGCCCTCACCAATGTCCTTGGCGATGGCGGTCTTGTCGAGGCGCTCCCATCCCTCGAGCTCGTAAGCGCGGCATGCGTCGGGCAGTCGCTTACGCGGCTTCTTCCTCTTCTCGTTCGGATCGTGCGGTAGCAGCACGTTCGAGGCCGCGAGGTAAGCGGTATGTTGATCGAAGACGTGCGTCGGGAATTGCCAGCCCAACGTCAGGAAACACGACATCTCGGCCCAGGCGCTGTACGCGACGAATAGCGTGTCGTCGCCGACGTCAAACGGCGGCCGCGCGCCAAATTCGCCACGCCATAGTCGGATGGTGCGCACGTGCCGAAGGTTTTCGTCGAGCACGTGCGCAACCATACAAAGCACATTGGGGACATCGCCGTCGGCGACCTCGTATTCGAAGTCGCAGACGACGACAGCGCCGAAGTTGGCACTCATGACATTGACTGCTGCGCGCCGATCAGACGCAAGATGCCTGGATGGTCCTCACGTTCGATCATGCGGCCGGCGAACGTGACCTCGATCAGCTCGTAGAGCGACTGTGATGGCCATTTGGGGTCCGGGAATGCGGCTTCGTCTCTCGCGACGTCAACTTTGTAGGCTTCGACACCTTCATCCTTCCGACTTGTTGCCTGCGTCCAGAGCGTCTTGGCCTGCTCGCACGCCTGGACGTTTGAGGCGGTCCACGTGTTGTCAAGGTTCCGCGTTGGCACATAACAGAGGAAGAAGACGTCGAAAGGTTTTGCTGCCAGCGCCAAGCGAAAGCGTTGGATGCGCGACGACGGCAAATGCTTCATCGCCAGATCTTCCTCGATCAGATGCAGCGTATCGCGCTTCTGTCCCTTAATCGGGACGCTGACGAAGCAGAGCTCGACTGACCAGTAGGTACCCTCGTCAGGGTGCAGCCGAACGAAGTCCTTGGCTTCGGCGATCTTGAGAACCGGCAGCGCCGACTGTAGCGTCGCGACGCCAGCCGTCGCTGAGGCGCTCTTCGACTTGAATTTATCGAGATCGAAAGCGCTGGGCTTGGCGATCGCTGGCACGTCATCAGGCTCGGAGCCTGGGTTTGATCCATCAACCATCGCTAAGAGTCCTCCCGTGCCAGGCGGTTGGCCTCATCGCGGTCGCGGTCGAGCTGGTACTCGAGGTCGCGCTCAGCCTCACGCGCGCTGACCCACGCATCGAGCTGCGCCTCGGTCCATGCCGGACGGCGCTCGGATAGGCGAAATGGTTTGGGGAATCTGCCCATCCGCACAAGGCGCCGAATGTGGTTCTTGCTAAAGGGAACGCCCTTATCGCGAAGCGTCCCTAGGGTGAAAATCCGTCCCTTTGGGGGCTTGGTTTCAAACATCTTTAAGACTCCTTTCGTTTCCAGATCAGCGAGGAGTCCGTCCTAGACCCCGTCCTGTCTGCTTATCGTGCGAACTCACGTTCAGTGGCCCAAGGCCTCCTTCGGTGAGTTAAGGAGCCTCCACGATAGGTGAGGTTTGTTGGGGAGTAGCCAGCCACCATTGCGGCCAATACTGGTGGTCGAAGGAGTTGGGATAGATCTAGTAGCCAATCCTCCGACCGCTCTTGCGTGAGCGTCGGTCCTCAACCTCTAACCGCGCCTGTTTTACGCCAAATGCTTTGGCGACATCCTTATAGTGACGCTGCAAGTTTGAAAGCCTGCCGCCGGCAAGAACGCGGCGTTGATGAATTTCGTCAAGGGCATCAAATAATGCTGGCTCGCGCGCCATCTCTTGGTAGAGCCTGAATTTGCGCGGTAGCGGTCGTACGCCACGCTTGCTCCTCGGTTCGAGCAGCCATGCGATAAACTCGGCAGCGTCGCGGGTGATTAGTTGCGCAATATCGTCGCGCCGAAGTAGTTTCAAAAGCTTCTGTTTCTTGCGCCGATTGGTCTGTAGTACCTCGATAATCGCGCTACGCCACACCGTAAACGTCTTGGCGTCTGTCAGACCCGCACCGCTCATACCTGCGCCCTCCGCGCATTATCCAAATCGGTGACGTTGTCAGGCGGTGGCGTAACAATGTCGCGCAGTCGTGCGCACCACCGCTCCAACGCCTCCCGCTGCTCGGGTTCGTACTGGTGCTGATCGTAGACGCGTTGCAGTCCTTTACGCCCATGACCAATGATCTGTTCGGCGACGCTGTCGGGAACGCCAAGACCGGCGAGCCGTGTTCTCACTGTTCTTCGCAGATCGTGGATTTGCCAATCACACTCGCTTCCAAGAATCTCGTTTACAGCAGCGTCGAGCCGAGACTTGCTCTTGCTGTGACCGTTCATGGGCTTCTTGCCGTCGAAGCTGAAGACCAGCTCGCTGCCTGGCCAACCGGGCAGGTCGCTAAGTAACGCGACTGCCTCCTTCGATAACGGCACCCTATGAGTTACACCTGACTTGAAACGTTCCTCGGGCACCGTCCAAATTGCTTTATCCAAGTCGAACTCGGACCAGGTGGCGTCACTGGCCTCGGTTTTTCGAGCGCCGCTCAGTACCAACAGTCTGACGTAAGGTCCGTACGGATACGCCGTCGCCTCCGCGGCCTTCCAGACTGCCCGAAGCTCGGCGTCGTCAAGCACCCTCGTCCTCACCCGCTTCTCACCGATCAGCTTCCTGGGTCGAAGACCCGCGCAAGGTGAAGCCCTTAGCCGATCAGTTTCGAGGCACCAGTTGAAGAAGGTTCGGGCTAGCCCGAAGATATTGTGCGCCTGCCGCTCGGCTCCTCGATCCGTAATGTTCTCGATCAGCTTCCGAACATCAGCTTTGGTGATGTCCTCAAGTGGTCTGTCGCGCCATTCGGCCAATAGGTAGTTGCGAAGCTCACGCTCGGTGTCCTTCGCCCGCCTCGTTTTCAGTACGTGCTTAGAGATGTAGGTCTCCAGGGCGCTGGAGAACGTCTCACGGCCCTTTTGCGCGGCCCTGGCAGCCCTTTCCTCCGCCTTCGGGTCTTTCCCCTCTTCAGCCAGTTCAAGCCACTCTCCAGCCTTCCTGCGCGCGTCTCGAACACTCATTTTCGTCGCGTCGCCGACCCAACGGCGCGTCGGCGTGCCGTTGAACCGGGTGTAGACGATAAAGCTCTTGGTCCCTTTGTCGGTCACCCTGACGCCGAAGCCGGTCTTGCGATCATCCCAGACCTCATACCGCTTGCCCTTGGGCGCGGGCTTTAGCCCTCGTAGCATTGCGTCGTTGATCCTCTTGCGCTCGCTGACCATTGTGCTCACCCTGTAGCCCCAACGGCTAATGGGGCTACAAAATAGGATGGTTGCCCGTGTAGCCCGGAGTTTGTCTGCAGATGTCTATATAGCGTCGGAATGCAGTAAAATCAATGCTTACAGGGAACCGAAAGAGCGCTCAGGCACCGCTAGGTTGCCCTGGTTTACCTATATGTAGCGCCTGTTAACCGCTGGGTCGCTGGTTCGAGTCCGGCCCGGGGAGCCAATCAAATTCACACTCTCGTACTGGATCTTTGACACCGCGCGGGCGCCCTCACCCTTCTTGATGAGCGAAAGGGGCCGTTGCCGGCCCCTTCACCCCCGTACCCGTACGGCGGGCGGGATACGCAGAACAGGCCCCGCCAGGAGTCCAGAACGTCATGACCGGGGGATGGTTCCGCCGTTTGTTCTGAGCGATGTCAGCCGGCCCAAAAGGGGTGCGCGGCCCCTTCTGGAAGGGACCGCGCAGGGGGGAGGCTAGGCGGGGATGAACTTGAGCGAGACGCCGTTGATGCAGTAGCGCAGGCCGGTGGGCTTGGGGCCGTCATTGAACACGTGACCGAGATGGCCGCCGCAGCGGCGGCAATGAACCTCGTCCCGGAGCATGCCGAAGGACCAGTCCTGGCTCTTCTCGACCGCACCTTCGATCGGCGCGTAGAAGCTCGGCCAGCCCGTGCCGGATTCGAACTTGGTTTCAGACTTGAAGAGCGGCAGGTCGCAGCCGGCGCAGGCGAAAGTGCCCTTGCGCTTTTCTTTGTTAAGCGGACTCGTCCAAGGGCGCTCGGTATCCTCTTCGCGCAGAACCGCGTATTGCTGTGGCGTAAGCGTTTCGCGCCACTCTTCAGGCGTCTTGGTGACCTCGAAGTGGCCGTCCGTGGCCGCCGTGGCCTCGTCCGAGCCGCGCCATTTCAGGATGCCGACGCCGGCCGCCGCAACGGCGGCGACGCCGGCGGTGCCCAATAAAATGTTTCGTCGCGTAACCATGATGGCTCCTCGTGCGTTACCCGTGAGGGCTAAAATCTCATGTTGAATCTAGGGATTCCGCCGGAAGCTTCAATTCAACTTGCGCGCACGGCCGTTCACGAGCGTTTTATCAGGCGCCCGGCGCTCCAGGTCTTACCGTCTTAAAGGAGGCGATGTTTCAATTTTGCGCGTACTGATCGCCATCAACCCGAAGGCTTCCCGGGCCGAAGCGGCGCTTGCCGCCCTGCCCGGCTGGTTCGCCGAGCGCGCGGACGCCACCCTCGTCACCACCGACTCCCAAGAGGGACTGAAGGGGCTCCTCAGCGAACAAGGATCCCAGGCCGACCGCATCGTCATTGGCGGGGGCGACGGGACCATCTCCGGCGCCCTGCCGGAACTGATGGCGCTTGGCAAGCCGCTCGCCGTGCTCCCGCTCGGCACCGCCAACGATTTCGCCAATACGCTCGGGCTGCCGGTGGATGTTGTCCCCGCTTCGGAGGTGGCTCTCGGCGGCCGTCCGCACGAGATCGATGTCGGGCTCGTCAACGGCCATCCCTTCCTCAATGTGGCAAGCATCGGGGTGGCGGCCAGTGTGGCCCATGCCCAGACCGCCGAGCGCAAGCGCCGCTGGCGCATACTCGCCTACCCGATCAGCCTGCTCCGCGTGGCGCGGGATTCGAAGCCGTTCGTCGTCACGATAAAAGTCGACGACAAGCGCCGCTGGAAGGGGCCGGTCTACCAGGTCAGCGTGGGGAACGGCCGGTTCCATGGCGGCGGCCTGACCGTCGCCGATCACGCGGCCATCGACGACGGCAAGCTCGATCTCTACCTCGTCTCGCCCGGCCCGGTGTGGCAACTCGTGGCCTGCGTCACGCATCTGAAGTTCGGCTTCAGCGCACCAGTGTTGTTGCAGCGAAGCTGCGCCGAGCATGTCTCCTTGACGACGTCGCGCCCTCGTCACGTCAATGCTGACGGCGAGATCAAGACCGAGACACCGGCTGAGTTCACCGTGAATCGTCGCGGGCTGACGGTGGTCGTGCCGGAGTCGCTTCCGGCCGAACATCGCGGCTTGGTCGGGATCGACTAGCGCCCGGCGCGCGAGCTTTGACCGCGCAACGTCACATGCGACGCCGGGATGACGATCTCGCAGTGCACGCCCTTGGCCGGGAAAGAGAGCGTCACGTCGCCGGCGAGCGCCTTGCCCACGACGTTCTCGAGCATCGCCCGGCCGAAGCCGGACCGCTCGGGCGCGTGCACCTTGGGGCCGCCGGTCTCCTGCCAAACGAGCTTCAGCATCTTGCCTGCTTCACACATATCCCAATTGATGCTGATGCCTCCGTTGGGATCGGAGAGCGAACCGTATTTCTCCGCGTTGACGGCGAGCTCGTGTAGCGCCAAGCCGAGATTGTGCACGGCCTCCGGCTTCAAGACGATGTCGTCGCCCTCGATGGCGATGCGCGTGCCGAAGCCTTCCGCGTGAGTCTCCAATTGCTGCTCCACCAGAGTGCGGAGCGAGGCGCCGTGCCAATCGTCGGCGATGAGGAGATCGTGGGACGAGCCGATGGCGTAGAGCCTGGCGCTGAAACGCTTGAGAAACTCTTCGATCGAAGTGGTGCGGGAGGCGGTCTGGCGCGCGATGGCGTTGATCACCGCCAGAAGATTCTTGGAGCGGTGGGTCAACTCCCGAAGTAACAGATGAAGCTGATCTTCGCTGGCCTTTCGCTCGCTGGCCCGGGCCTCGAGTTGAAGCCGCGCATCCTTCAACGCCTTCTTCGCTTCACGATGGGCGCTGATTTCACTCTGCAATTGGTTATGGGTCGGAACGCTAATGAGACGCGGCACCAGCCGCCACGCGACAACGGCGGCTGCAAGCGCGAGGATCGCCGCCGCCACCTTCAAGACGATAGATGTCCCTAACGCGGGCAGGACGGGTGCGAGCGCTGAGGCGCCATGAACCAGTGCCACCGCGACGATGGCAAGGATGCCCAGCATGATCGGCCAGTTCGTCCGGGGGTCGCTCTCTCCCCGCCGCCGATACACGTAAAGCGCGGCTGCCGCCATGAGCAGTAGACAAACCGCGATGATGCCGTCGGCGACGGCTGGGAGCATCGTAAGTCCAAAAGGTTCAGGCGTCCCGGCCATCACACCTCGGCTACACGATTGCGGCGATCAGCGTCACGAGAAAGACGATCAGGAAGATAAAGAAGAGAATCCGGGCCACGCCGCCCGCGGCCGACGCGACACCGCCGAAGCCGAACACCCCGGCCACCAAGGCCACGATGGCAAAGATGATCGCCCAATATAGCAGCATGTCTCACCCCTTCGATCTCCAACCTATGCCTCCGGGAGTCCGCGCTCCATCTTGCCATGTTCTGGAGCAAACGCTCCTCTGCGCGATTTCGTTGCAACGCAACACGATCAAAACCCAGCGATTGCCGCGAGGAGATCCTGATCGGTGAACGGCTTTTTCACGAGCGGGGCGGTCCGATAGGCCGGCGGCAAGCTTTCGCGCCCATAGCCGCTTACGAACGCAAAGGGGAGCCCGCGCGCGACAAGAGCATCGGCGATGCGCGCGGCCGACTCGCCGGCAAGATGCGCATCGAGCAATGCGCCGCGCAGCGGCTCGCGCTCGATGGCGGCAAGTGCATCGCTAACCGTGCTCGCCGGACCGGACACCGGTACGCCCGCTTGCTCGAGCGCGGCGACAATATCGAGTGCGATGAGGAACTCGTCCTCGACGACGAGAATGGGATTCACGGTCACCTCCCCTCCTGCTTTGGCACGCTTGCCACGTGAGACGTGGACCACACAAAAGCAACGCCACCGGAAGCCGTGGAACGCCGACGCGGCGTCAGGCGTTTCATAGGCCTATGTGAACGGTCCATCTCCCCCCAGGACCAAAACGGAAAGGAGTACAATTCCATGAATTGGGATCGAATTGAAGGCAATTGGAAGCAATTCAGCGGCAAAGCCCAGCAGCAGTGGGGCAAGCTCACCAACGACGACTTGGACGTCGTCGAAGGCCGCCGCGACGAGCTGGTCGGCAAGATCCAAGAGCGGTACGGCATCGGCAAGGACGAGGCCGAGCAGCAGGTCGATAACTGGCTCCAGAACGTGTAACGCATCACGCGCTCGCCGCCGCGCCGGTGGAGGCCTATAAGCCTCCACTCGGCGCGCGGCAGTCTGGCTCTACCCGTGGAATGGGCTATGGTCTGCGCTCAGCAGACGTTGTTCGGGGGAAACCATGGGCTCCACGATTCTTCTCATCATCTTGATCGGCGTTCTTCTCGCCGTGCTGCCCGCGTGGCCCTATAGCCGCGCCTGGGGGGTGTTTCCCTCAGGTCTGGTCGGGTTGATTATCCTCCTCCTGCTCGTGCTCATGTTCCTGAACATGATCTAGCCGAGAGGCTAGCGTTCGGGCCTATGCGCCCCGCGCCTATGCGGTTGCCGACGGCTCATCCTTGAGCTGGGCTCGGCGCTCGAAGAATAGCGCTTGAGACACAATCGCCTTCACCGTGTCCGGCTGGTACGGCTTGGTGATGAGGAAGGCCGGTTCCGGCCGCTCGCCGGTTAAGAGCCGGTCGGGATAGGCGGTGATGAAGATCACCGGCACTTGCATCGAGACGAGCATTTCGTTGACGGCATCGAGGCCTGAACTCCCGTCGGCGAGCTGAATGTCGGCCAGGACGAGCCCGGGCTTTTCTTTCGAGACGGCACTCAACGCCTCGGTGTGGGTGCGGGCGACACCGGCCACACGATGGCCCAGTCCCTCGACAATGCTTTCGAGATCCATGGCGATCATCGGCTCGTCTTCGATGATCAGCACGTGGGTTGCGACTTGAGCCGCGATCTCGCGTCCGGCGTCGTCGATCAAGGCCTCCACATTCCCTGCGCTGGTGTTGAGGATGATCGCGGCCTCCTCGGCACTGAAGCCCTCCACGGAGCACAGCAAGAAGGCCTGGCGCGGCAGCGGCGTGATCTGCTCTAGTTTGCGATCGATCAGGGTCTCTCCGCCTTCAGAGATGTCCGGCTTCAAATTGATCCCCACCGAATTCCACAGGCTGAGAAAGGTCCGGTAGAGCGCGACTCGCGGATCGAGGGTCGCGTCGTATAGCGAGGGGTCCTCGGCCAACATTTCCAGCGTTGCGGCTACATAGGTATCGCCCGCCTTCTGCGTGCCTGCGAGCGCGCGGCCAAACCGCCGCAAATATGGGAGGTGTGGCGCGATCATTTTGGACTGAGGCATCGTTCTGACTTTCTCTCTGGACAGCAAGCAACCGCGTCATTCAATGATGTCATAGAGTTGCTGGGAGGGTGACAGATTCAGGCGTCTCGTCCAACGATCAATGCGTGTTGGCAGTGAAAGGTTCCCCCGATGGTGGAACCTTTTGAACAGTCCTGTGTTTTTTGGGTCTGAAGTGCGGCGGAATCCGCTAGACTGCGATTATCGGCAGCCAAGCCACGAAGGAACCGCTGTGGACCGCAATGACAATAAAAAGGCCAAACGGCGAATGACGGTAGACCCGACCAAGGGCGAGAGTCAGGACGCTGACAAGGCCGCGCAAGCAGAGGCAGAAGGAATGTCTCCAACGCTCCAGGCCCATATCGGGCGCCAGGTTCGCGCGGTGTTCGACGAGGTCGCGGAAGAGCCTGTCCCCGAACACCTTTTGAGACTGCTCGAGGATCTCGATCAAAGCGGAGAGAAGTAGTTTGCCGCGCAATGTGTCCTCGGGCCTAAGGGACGACCTCGTGGCCCAAATCGGTAGCTTGCGGGCGTTCGCGGTTTCCCTGTGCGGCGACCGCGAGCGTGCGGACGATCTTGTCCAAGAGACCCTCTTCAAAGCGTGGAACCATCTCGATTCCTTCAAGGAAGGGACGAACCTGAAGGCTTGGCTCTTCACCATCTTGCGCAACACGTACTTTTCCGAACGCCGCAAGCGAAAGCGCGAAGTGGAAGACGCCGACGGCAGCTACGCGGCACGGCTCTCCTCCCGGCCTGAGCAAGACGGCCACATGGACATGAGGGACTTCCAGGAAGCGCTTTCGCAGCTTCCCGACGATCAACGCGAGGCGCTGATCCTGGTGGGCGCGGCGGGATTCTCCTACGAGGAGGCCGCAGAGATTTCACGCTGTGCCGTCGGCACCATCAAGAGCCGCGTCAATCGCGCCCGCAATCGTCTGGCTGACACGCTTCAGCTCGACGAAACCGACGAGGACCAAGGTATCTTTCCTCCGCCGGTCACCAAGTCCGCCTGACCCCTCCGCTCTTATGGCTCGCGGTGGCTACCCTGCCCGCCACGGCCGCATGGAACATAGCGGCCGTTGCGAAAATCTAACCAGTCGGAGGCTCACCTCATCATGAAGACCCTTTCAGACGCGGAGCTCGACCAGGCGAAGCTCGATCCCGCTTCGGTCTTTCAGGAACCGGAGGCGGTGCTCGCCGCCGCGCTTTCGCCAGAGGACAAGAAGGCGATCCTGCGCCGCTGGGAGGTGGACGCGGATGCCCTGATGCGGGCCACGGAAGAAGGCATGCCGGGCTCCGACAACCGGCGTAGCCCCGCCGAACTCGTGGCCGCGATCCAAGCGGCCCTGGAGACGCTCGACCGCCCCTAACCCTGGTCTTGCCGCTTTTCCTTATTGATTCCGCCCGTTGCGCGGGAACCTTTCCGCGATTTGCGCGTTATCCCAGCACTATCCGTCCATCTTCAGCACGAAAGGAGGGCGTTCATGGCAACGACAAAGATCGACCGCAAAGGCGAAGCCCATACCGAGATGACCACGACCGAAGCCCGGCAGGGAATGCATGCCGGTGTGATCTGGGTGCTCGGCGTATCTCTTGCCTTGGCTGTCGTCGCAGGAATCGCGCTTGGATTCGGTTGGATTACGCTTCCTTGGGGCGTCTGACCCCTTGATGTCTGGGCTTGGAACACAAATCTCTATGGTTAAGGCGCCTCCCGCCAACGGAGTTGAACCATGGAATTTCGTTCTGGCCGCATCATCGGCCGCTTTGGCTTCGCACTCGTTGCGACGATAGCCTTGCTGGGCGCAAGCCCGGCTAATGCGGCCTCTCAAGATTCTCAAGCAAATTCGTTCCAGGAGCAGCTTGAAAGCGCCGCCGCCACGCTCAAACAGAAGAGCGAGCGGGCGATCGCCGCCGCAAGCGAAGCGGCGCAGCGCATGGTCGAGGACAACAAGGAGGCGATCGACGACGCCAAGTCCGATTTGACCGCCCAGCTTCAGTCTTTGCGCGCGATGTTAAACGAGCAGAAAGCCAAACTCGACATGATTGGCGAGGACGCTGCTGCTAAGCTCGACGTTTGGACGCAACAGGCCACATGGGCCGATGCACCGCACGACCCTCGAAGCATTGGATTGGCTTCAAGACTGGCTTGAGCAGCATTCCGGCAGCCATGACGAGCCAATCGAAGTTTAGTCAATTCCCCTAAGTCAGAGAGAAGAGACCATGACCGACGAAACTCAGAAATTTGAAAAGGCCGAAAAAGAGTGGGCCGATCTGCAGCGCGACCTTGACACTCTGGGTGCGCAGCTGAGCTCGCTTCAAGAGCACACCGCCGCCCTTGGTGGGACGGTCGTCAAGGATATGGAGAGCCGTTTCCAAGACGTTCGCGCACACGCGCTCGGCTTCCGCTCCGCCACGGAGGAGCAGTTCGAGTCCTTGCGCAAACTCGCCATGGAGCAGGCTGCGCAGACCCAAAACACGCTGACCGAGAGCGGCATGAAGTCCGCCGAAATGGCCAAGGACACAGCACGGCAGATGTGGGAACGGTCCGAGCCGCTGCGCCAGGGCGCGCAGGAGGTTGGTCAGGGCTTCATTCGCGCCTGGTCGGAGATCGCCGCCTCGTTTGGCACGGCTGCCGAAAAGGTTCGGACCGAAAAGGAGAAAGCCGCAGCGGCCGAAGAGACGCACAAGACGAGCTAACAGTTTAGAGAGCCTGCACCTAGAACAATGCCCGGGGTTTCAGAGCCCCGGGCATTTTTGCGTTCGGGCCGGCTTTGCGTTCAGCTGGCGGGGACCCGCTCTCGGGTGCCGGCGTCGGCCGGCTGCATCTGTTCGGCCCGCACGAGCCCGCGCACGGAATTGCCGAGATAGATGCGCCCGGCCCGGGCCAAATCGGCCGGTGTCAGCACGGCCTCGCTGGCCGCCGCACGCGGCAGGTCAAGCAATTCCTCCCGCAGCGTGCCGGGCAGAAGCCCGCAGGCCAGCGCCGGCGTGAACAGGCGCCCGTCTTGCTCCAGAAACAACGTGGTGCGTGTCCCCTCCGTCAACTCGCCGCGCGTGTTCAAAAACACCACCTCGTCGCAACCGGTCAGCGCCTTCTGCCGCTCCATCTCTTGGTCGTAAAACTCCCGCCGCGTGGTCTTGTGATAGAAGAGCGGGTCCTTCTCATCGACGCGCTTATCGGAGATGACGAAGCGCCAGACCGTGTCCTTGGTCGGCAGCTCGATCTCCCGCGCGGTGACGGTGATCGTCCCGTCCTCCGCCAGCAACAGGCGCACCAGCGCAACCTCCGCCGTGATGCGGGCGGCCTCGGCGTTGAGCGCATCGAGCACGGCCTCGCGCGAGAAGGGATAGCCGAAATGATGCGCCGAGGCCTGGAGCCGCGCCAGATGGCGCTCTAGAAGGTGGTAGCCCCTCTCCTTCTCGTAGCGCAGAGTCTCGATCAGCTCGAAGGGCGCATCGGCCTTGGTCAGGAAATGCGCCTTCAACAGGCACTCCTCGTATTCGGACTCCTCCTTGGAGTCGGCGACGATGCCGCCGCCTATGCCCATCTCGCCCCGCGCGCCCTCGAGCACGACGGTGCGGATCGCAACGTTGAACTGGCAGTCGCCGGACGACGCAATATGGCCGATGGCGCCGGTATAAACGCCGCGCGGCCCGCCCTCGATTTCGCGAATGATCTCCATGGCGCGGACCTTGGGCGCGCCGGTGACGGAGCCGCAAGGGAACAGCGCACGCAGCATGTCGGCGAGCTTCATGTCGGAGCGCAATTCGGCGCTGATCCCCGAAGTCATTTGATGCACCGAGCGGTAGGTCTCCACGGTGAACAGGTCGGTGACCTCGACGGAGCCGATGCGCGAGACGCGGCCGAGATCGTTGCGCAACAGATCGACGATCATCAGATTCTCGGCGCGCTGCTTCTCATCCATGGCGAGCCAAGTCTTGAGGCGGGCGTCCTCGCGCGGGGTGCGCCCGCGCGGCGCGGTGCCTTTCATGGGCCGCGTCGACATGTGCTGACCTTCACGGCGGAAGAACAGCTCCGGCGACAGCGACAGTACGTTCAGCTCCGGCGTGGCGATGAGCGCGCCGTAGGCGACGCGCTGCTTGCGGCGCAGCGCGGCGTAGAGCGCGGTCGCGTCACCTTCGAAGTCGAAAAAAAATTTCTGGGTGAGATTGATCTGGTAGACGTCGCCCGCGGCGATGAAATCCTTCACCGCGTTGAAGGCGGCGGCATATTCCTCGCGCGTCCAAGACAGGCGGAGATTTCCGACCTTGGCGCGTTCTCCCCCGCCATGCGCCTCCAGCCAGGTCCTGGTCTCCTCGTCGTCGAGGTCGCGCGGCTCTCCGAACAGCGCGATCCAGAAGAGTGGCGCGCGGCGTTCCTCCGGCAGCAAATGCCGGAGTTTCGGCTCCAGGCAATAGCCGAGTTCATAGGCAAAATAGCCGACGGCGTGGAGCCCGCGCGCGAGACCCTCGGAAACCTTGTTGAGCCCCGCCTCGACCTCGGCTGGATCGCTGACGGAGACGACCTCTTCCGGCACGGTGAACAGCAGGCTGCGTCCACCTTGTGTCAGGCTGTCGTCGAGAAGCACGTATGGCAAAGCGGTCATCAGATGCGCCGATCAGAGAACGAAGCCAGAATAACGAATATGGGCGTTGGATGAGTCAACATCGAGACCCGATCGAGCGTTGATCGAGCGTTGATCGGCCCCTAGACGAGGATCAGCATCTCGCCCTTGCCGAGTACGGCCATGTCGCCCATGAGGCGGCGCGCCCGGGCGCCAAATCTGATGCGCAGGCCTTGCTCGCGGAGCCACTTCTCCAGGATGCGCAGATAATCGAACTCCATCACGCCGCTATCGCTGAATGTGGGCAAAATGTCCTTCGGCTTCTCCAGGAAGATGAGGCTGCCGCGGCGGTTGCCGTAGCCGGCGTAGCGCCCGGCGCCTTGCTTCAAGAGCAGCGTGCCTGCGATCATCCGCGCGCCCGCATAATCTCCCGCCTTGCCGCCGACGACGATGAGCCCGCGGCGCAGACGCTCACCGAGCAGCGCGCCGGCATCGCCGCCGATGGAGATGAAGCCGCCCTTCATGCCCATGGTCTCGCCGAAGGCCACGCCGGCCGCCTGATCGCCGACATCGCGATTTACCGAGATCTCGCCGCCCGACATGCTCGCGCCCGTGAGCATACCAGCGCTCCCGGTCACGCCGATCTTGCCGCTTTTCATCTTGGTGCCGAGCAGCGTGCCCGTGTCGCCATCGACAAGGATCACGCCGCCGGCGAGCCCTGCCCCGATCTTGTCGCAACGCTCGTCAGTGCCCTCGAAGCGAATGTTCTCGGCGTCCTTGCCCTTCACCTTGAAGGCATCGCCCACGGTGAGCGCTTCCCGCGTCGTGTTGATGGCCAGCGCCTCGATCTCTTTCCGGTTCAATCCGGCAAGCTTCGCCGGCACCAGCGGCGACAGGTCGAGCCGCTGATCGGGCGTGTGCTTCAGCTCGAAGGTCAGCGCGCTCACCCGACGATCTCCTTGAGGTGGAAGTGGTGTGGACCGAGATTGCCGCCATAGTTGCCGGCGGTGATATGCGTTACACCTTCGCGCGACCCGCCCTTGGCGATCGCATGAATGCCCGCATGCATCGCTTCGGAAATCGCGTCCGCGCTGAGGCCGTCGATGACGATCTCGAGCACCGCCTCGATATTGAGCGCAAGATCGGATTTCACCGCGCCTTTGAGGCTCGGCGCGTAAGCATCGTTGGTCGAGGCGATCTGGCCTTTATATTGGGAGCCGACCTTGGACCCGGAGCGCACGATGCCGCCGGGGAACGGCGTGATCACGTCGGGAATTTCGGCCATGGCCTTGACCGCCCGGGTGCACGCGGCGAGCACCGCTTCGTGCGACTTGCCGAGCACCAGCAGATTGCCGCCGCCCACCGCCTGCTTGGTCAGGCCTGTCGTATCCTCGCACACGAACTCGCCGCCCATCACGGGAATGCGCCAATAGCGCCGGCCACCGAGCACTTTCGACATCTGCCAGCCGTCGCCGAAGAAGCGCAGCGAAGCGCCGAGCTTCAGCTTCTTCTCGCCTTCGAGTCCGGCGAAGCAGGCCGAGCCCGGGCTGGTCAGCACGCATTGGCCGACACGGTTCCTGAGCTGGGTCTGAAGCTTGTCGGTGTTCATGGTGAAAAGCAGCACGGCGACGCCAGGGCGCCCGTCCGGCGTCTCCTTGCGGGAGAGCGTGCGCTCGATACCACCCTCGGCACCGCAGGCAATCACCGAGGTTGCGAAGCCGGTCATGGTGCGCGCGGAAATCATCGCCCACTCGAGAGTGGGCGCCGTGATGATGACGCGCGTGCCGACCATGGGGAAGGCCTCGGCAAACGTCTCAACAATCGTGACGCCTTTGACTTTCAGCTCTGGCATGTCAGCTCTTTAACGGGATTGTCGCGAAACGGTCGGGACGGTGGGTGACGGCATCGGTGACGCCGAACCAGGACGGATCGACGCCGAAATAGCGGTCATAATAGGCCTTCACGCGCTTCTCGATCTGCGCATCAAAGCCCGGCTCCACGTGATAGCAGCGGCCCCAGGTGACGCGCACGACGTTCCCCTTGCGCACCACGAGGTTGCCCGCCTTGAACACGAAGTCGGCCGCAGAGAACATCTTGGTCTTGTTCTTCTGCTCCGTGTAGACGGCGACGTCGGCGATGGCGCCTGGCCCCAAATGACCGCGGTCGGTGAGGCCCAGCAATTTCGCCGGAGCGCCGCGCGTAATGACGGCAAGCTCCGACAGGGTAAGCTCACGCGTGATCTCGGCGAGATTGGAGTGCTGGCGGGCGGCTTCCGGCAGGCCGTCCAGCCAACGGGCGCGCTCGTCCTTGTCCATGAGCAGATGCATGATCTCCGGATAGCGCACGAACAGCGCGCCGTTCGGATGATCGGTCGAGAACAACACCCGCCAGGGGTCCTGAGCCAAAAGAAAGATCTCCAGCCCGATGGCCCATTGCATCGCGTTGACGAAGCTCTTGGACTTGTAGTGGTACGGCACCACGCCGGTGCCGTTGCCCTCGCCCTGATTGAGCGCCCATTTCTTCGGCTTCGCCGCGCGTCGCCCGTCGAACTGGCGCAGGATGTCGCCGGAGACGGTGATGGTCTGGCCGAACATGACCTGGCCGACATCGACCGTGGCGTTCTTGTGCTTGTTCACGGCCTCCATGAGGCGCGCCGCGCCGGAGGAGAAGCCCTTCTCCCCTTCGTCGCCGTAGCCATAGAATTGGATGTGGGCGAAATGGATGGGCAGGCCTTGCGTCGCTTCCAGCGTGGCGACGGCCGTCTCCACATTTCCGGCGATACCGAGGTTGTTGCAGTGGACATGCGGCGGGTGCGGCACGCCGAGATCGGCGACCGCCTTCTGCATCGCATCGACGATGCCGCGGGAGGTTACACCGTAATCCGGCACCTCCTCGTCGAGGTCGAAGGTGCGCGCGTTGAACTTAAAGGCCTCGGAGCCGCCGGCATTGATGACCTTGAGCCCGATGGCCTTGGAGTGCGACAGCGTCCAGGCAACGTAGTCCTTCAACTCGTCGCTCTTGACCCGTCCGCCGCGCAACAGTTCCAGCGTGTAGTCGTCATTGCCGAGAATGACGAGCCCGGCCGTGTCGATGATCGGGATCGCGGCAAGCTCGGTCTGCGCCTCGATGGCATGCGTGGGGATCATCGCCGGCTCGATCACCGTGGTGTAGCCCATCTCGGCATAACGGATGCCGGTCGCATATGAGCCCAAGGCGGCCGGCGACGGCAGGATCGGCTGTCCGCCTTCGGCGGCGAGCAGCGGCAGCTCCGGCATCAATTGGCGCCCGAGCGTGACATTGGTGCCGGCGATATGGGAGTGCACGTCGATGGCGCCGGCCATGACGATCTTGCCGGTGACGTCGTGAACTTCGTCGGGGGTGCGGCCTTCTGTGTTACCGACGATGCGGCCGTCCTCGATGAAGACATCGCCCACCCCGTCGCGATTGTTCACGGGATCGATGACGCGGCCGCCTTTCAGCTGAATGAGCATCAGGCGGCTCCCTTTTTGCCGAGGCCCTTGGACTCGATCAGTTCGGCGATGCGATTCAGCACTTCGGCGACCGTCGGGTTGTCCTTGTTCGGCTTGGCGGCCTTGACCACGCCGATGCCTGCGATGGGTGGCAGATACAGCGCCGCGTCGTGGTCGCGTGCGGCGCAGCCTACCTGGATCACGACGTCGCCTCGCCCGGCCTTGGCTGGCTTCGAGGTCAGCACGATCGCGGGCGCGCCCTTGGGCGCGTCCTTGGGCCGCTCGACCGGCTCGCCCTCCAAGGCATCGATCCACACAAGGGCGTCGGCCTCGCCGCTCTTGAGCAGACGGCCGGTGTCATAGGCCCAGAGATTATTCTCCGGCACTTTCCGGGCAAAGCTCGTACGCACCGGAAGCCCGCAGGTCCACGTGGCGCAGAGATTGACGCCATCGCCATTGCCGGGGGCCGCGAGCGAGAACGTCGCCGCGCGCGTGGTCTTGACGAGATGGCGCACGGTCTCAAGCACGGTGTGAAGCACCGGCTCGTTGAGCTCGGCCGGGTCATAAACGAACACGGCGAACGCCGAATTCCGCAACCGCTTGCCTGCCGCCTCGAGTTGGGCGCGCAGCGCCTTGTCGCGGATGTCGAACCGCCCCTCCCGCGTCGCCGCGGCGAGAAGCGCGACGAGGTCGGGCAACGACGCTTTGCCGTTGATCGCAGTCGTCGGCACACCCTTGGGCATCGTGGACGCACTGGGCTTGTCGAGCCCTAGAAGGATCAGCTCGCGCTTGTTCTTGCCGGGGCGCGGCAGACCGGGCTCGCCTGGAAACAGCTTCTTCAGAAGTTCGGGATCGCGGGTGAGCGGGCTCTTACCGATCACCACGATCGTGTCGGTGCGGTTGCGCACCTCGCCATAGCTTGCGGGGGTCGCACCGGTCTCACGCATCACGCGGGTGGCGCGCAAATGTCCGCTGCTGGCCGCATGATCGATCACGCCGCCAAGCTTCTGGGCGAGCGCGAGTGCTGCCGTGGCACCGTCGATGTCGGTAAACAGACCGCCGAAGAGGGGGAATCGCGCGCGGGCAAGCAGTTCTGCGGCACGTTCGAGCGCGCTGTCCAAGTTCAGTCTCCTCCCCTGCGCTTTCTTGAGCGCAGACATAAACAGCTGGCTCCGGGGTGGCAAGCGCGGCAATGCGCCTCTCCAAGGATAATCGCCCCGTCGAGACCAAACTTTCACTCGATCATGGATTTCGGCGCTGCATGCTCAGTCAATGGGCACGCAGCAATGGCGCCTAAGCCTTTGGCTTATCGTATTTGATATATGCGAAGCGTTGATCGTCGGCGGGCGTGCCCTCCAGCGCGCCGCCCTCGCCACCGGGCTGCCAACACACCACGTCCTCGATCTTCTTGGCGAGCTCGAAGTCCTTATCGCTGATGCCCTTGGCCGCGTGATTCATCAGCCTTACCTCGACCCAGGCATAGGACGCGGTGATATCGGGATGATGCCAAGCGGCTTCGGAGAGATGGCCGACGGTGTTGATCACCATTAGCGTGCCCTTCCAGCTATTGGTCTTGTATTTGCGCCGGATCCAGCCGCCTTCGAAATGCCAATGCGGCAGCTCCTTCTTCAGGCGCTCTTCTACTTCTGCGTCGCTATAAGTTCGCTCTGACGTTGCCATTGCTCTCGTCTTTTGAAACAGTGGGCCGCATTTCCGCTATTTCGCAGAGCATATCAGAGGCACCCTGGCGATCAAAGGAGTCCTTTCGTGGCGAACCGGCATGTCAGAGCTTGAACGCAACAAGGAAACAGCCGTGGCCTTTTATGACATGGCTTTCAACCAGTCGCGGCCACGCGAGGCCATGGCGCTTTATGCTGGCGCGGAGTACATCCAGCACAATCCCGGGGTGAAGGACGGCAAGCAAGGGTTCATCGAATATTTCGAGGAAATGGACCGCCGCTATCCGGGTAAGCGCGTCCATTTCAAGCGCATCATCGCCGAGGGCAATTTCGTAGCGCTGCACTGCTTGCAGGAGTGGCCCGGCGATCAAGACTGGATTGGCATCGACATTTTCCCGTTGGATGACGCAGGAAAGATTGTAGAGCACTGGGACGTGCTGCAGGTCGCGCCGGACTCCGCGGCGAACCCGAACGGCATGTTCTAACGTCCACTTCTAACGCCACCCATTTTCGCTGAACCGTTTTGACCGAGCCGCATCCCATGCATGCTTCCCGTTCCGTCGCCGTTACCACCACGGCACGGCTGCATTTCGGATTCCTCGATCCGAGCGGGCGAAGCGCACAGCCTTTCGGAAGCTTCGGACTGTCGCTCGACCGGCCCTGTACGCGGCTCACCCTCGCCCCGGCGGAGACATGGGATGTGCGCGGACCGGAAGCCGAGCGGGCGGGCCGTTATCTCGAAGCGATCGCGGAGAGCTGCGGCGTGGACGGGGCCTACCGGCTTTACGTGGAGGACGCGATTCCTTCACACGCCGGCCTCGGCTCCGGCACTCAGCTGGCGCTGGCGGTGGGATCGGCCTTCGCCGCGGCCGAAGGTATTACTTTATCGCCGCTCGACATCGCCGCCAGGCTGGGGCGTGGCGCACGCTCCGGTATCGGCATCGCCACCTTCGAGGCGGGCGGCGCCGTGCTCGACAGCGGGCCTTACGAGGGCGACCTGCCCCAACTCATCGCCCGAGTCCCCTTCCCCGACGACTGGCGGGTGCTGCTCATCTTCGATCCCGAGGTGAAGGGGCTCGACGGCGCGCGCGAGGTCGCGGCCTTCGAGGCGCTTCCCGCCTATCCAGAATCAAGGGTCGCCGATCTGCGTACCCGCATCGTCGAACGGGCATTGCCCGCGCTGGCGCGGCACGGTTTCGCGCCCTTCGCCGCCGAGGTCGGGCACCTGCAAGACTGCATGGGCGCCTATTTCGCGCCGATCCAAGACGGACCTCACACCAGCCCGCGCGTGGGCCAATTGCTCGATTGGCTGCGCAGCGAAGGCGTGACCGGTCTCGGTCAGAGCTCCTGGGGGCCGACGGGCTTCGCCTTCGCGCCGTCGGAGGACGCGGGGCAAGCCCTGCTCGCCGCGGCGAAAACCCATCCGGACAGCATCGGCTTACGCTTCATGCTGGCCCGCGGGCGCAATGAAGGCGCCGAGATCGCGGCCGACTAGCTGAGGAAATCGGTAACGGTCGGGACTTGAGGCGCTTTGCCGTCGCGCTCAGTGTGCTAAAGCGAGGCCTTCAAAACCTCGATTGGACGTTTGGTTCGCGTCCGACACTCATCAAGCTGGGAGATGTTAGCGATGGCCCCGCCACGCATTCTGCACATGATCACGCCGCTCAAGCATATGAGCCCGTTCGACATCAATATGGGGCTCGACGCCGGCTACGACGACGCCATCCCCTACACTAACGTGACCATCGAGGACGTTTACGGCCTCGTGCAGGACGCCATCTTCTCGCGCAGCCCCGACGGCATCAAGCGCACCGCCATGTTCATCGGCGGGAAAAAGGCCATCGAATCCCTCAACATGATGGACAAGGCCAAGAAGGCCATGGTGCCGCCGTTCGAGATTTCCGTGTTGGCCGACCCTGCCGGCTCCTTCACCACGGCAGCTGCCATGGTCGCCTGCGCCAAGAAGGCGCTGAAGGCGAAATTCAAGGACGACCTCAGAGGCAAGCGCGTTGTCGTGTTCGGCGGCACCGGTGTCGTCGCCTTCGCCTCCGCTGTCATCGCCGCGATGGACGGCGCCAAGGCGGTTCTCGTCGGCTATGACGGACCGGAGCGTGTGCGCCGGCTGACCATGGAAGCTAATGACCGGTTCGAGGTTGATCTCGGCTACGCGGACGGCACCACCGAGGACCAGAAGGCGGAGCTGGCGCAGGGCGCCGACATGATCTTCTCCGCCGGTCCCGCGGGACGTCAGATCCTGAGCCTCGAGCAGATCAAACCGGCCAAGGACCTGAAAGTGGTCGCCGACGTGAATGCCGTGCCGCCGCTCGGCATTGAAGGCGTGGGCATCAAGGACAACGGTGCGCCCATCGAGGGCACGGATGCGGTCGGGATCGGCGCGCTCGCCATCGGCGACGTGAAGTACAAGACGGAGTCGGGCCTGTTCAAGGAGATGATCGAAGCCGAGAAACCAGTCTATCTCGATTTCCGTGCCGCCTACAGACTTGCCCAAGCACTCATCTCCTAAAGGACCCGGCTCGCTTCTGATCGCCGCGATCTCGGGGCGGGCGTTGGCGCGCGCCGCAGTGGAGGCGGGCTTCGAGCCCCTCGTCGCCGACTTTTTCGCCGACACCGATACGCAAGACCTGGCGCAGGCCTGCCGCAAGATGCCGGGCTACATCGCACGCGGCTTTCAGTGGCGCAGCTTGGGGCCCGCGCTGACGGCGCTCGCCAAACAAGCGCAGCACCCCGTGCTCGGCCTCGTCTACGGCTCCGGCTTCGAGGATCGCACCGCCCTCCTCGCCCGCATCGCGGAGCACTGGCCCTTGCTCGGCAACGACGCGGCGACCGTCGAGACAGTGAAGGCGCCGGAGACATTCTTCGCCACGCTCGATGCGCTGGCCATTCCCCACCCGGTCACGGTGACCGCGCGGCCGGCCAAGAGCGCGGGCTGGATCGCCAAACGCCGGGGCGGCGCCGGCGGAAGTCATGTGGTGCGCGGCCGGCCGCCGAAGAGTGCAACCAATATCTATTACCAGGCGTTGCTCGAAGGCCGCGCCATCTCGGCGCTGTTTGTCGCCAATGGACGGGACGCGCGTGTGCTGGGCTTCAGCGAACAATGGACGGCACCGGCGCCGCGCAAGCCGTGGCGCTATGGCGGCGCGGTGCGGCCCGCATCGATTTCCGGTGCTGCTGCGGAGGGCATGGAACAGGCCGTGGCGCGCGCCACCAAGGCCTTCGGACTGCGGGGACTCGCCTCCGCGGATTTCGTTCTCGTCGAGAATCAGCCCCACATGCTCGAGATCAATCCGCGACCTGGCGCCACACTCGACATCTTCGCAGGCGCGGTAAAACCACTGCTCAATCTCCATCTCGACGCGGTGCTCAACGGCAAGCTTCCTTGGAAAACTTCGATGTTCGAAGGGGCTGCAGCCTCGGGCGTCGTCCACGCGTCAACAACCGTGATTGTGCCCCGCAATATGAAATGGCCTTTATGGTGCGCGGACTTACCAAAGCCCGGCGAGCGGATCGACAAACACCGTCCGATATGCACTGTACTGGCCCGCGCCGGGACCCAAGGGCGAGCAAAACGCCTGGTCCAGAAGCGACAAGCCAGCCTGCTGGCCAAAATCAAAAAGTTGGAGGGGGAAACAGCGTGAACAAGAAGAAGAACGAAGAAAGAGCAACAAACAAGATGAAAGCGCCGAGCCTGAATACGCAAGTCGCACCTTTGGTGCGCGACCTGATCGACAATGCCGACGCCTTGCGTGTTGGTGTGGCGAAGGGCTCGCTGGGCGAGACCTTGATCGACTGTGGCGTTGATGCCGTAGGTGGTCTGGAAGCGGGACGCCGCCTGTCCGAGATCTGCCTGGGCGGTCTCGGCGTGGTCAGTTTCGAAACCGCCAACACCGAAGATCCCTGGCCGTTCATGGTGACGGTCCATACCAGCCAGCCCGTGCTCGCCTGCCTCGGTTCGCAATATGCCGGGTGGAGCCTGTCGGGCGAAGACAACGGTAAGAAGTTCAACGTGCTTGGTTCGGGGCCTGCCCGCGCCATGGGTTCCTCGGAGAAGCTGTTCGACGAACTCGCTTACCGCGACAAGGCGAAGACCGCCGCGCTGGTGATCGAGGCCGACAAGGCGCCGCCCCCCGCCCTCGTGGAGAAAGTCGCCGAGGCCTGCGGACTTGCACCCGACAAGCTGACCATCCTCTATGCGCCGACGTCGAGCCTCGCCGGCACGGTGCAGATCGCCGCGCGCTGTCTCGAAGTCGCGCTGCATAAAGCGCACGAGTTGCACTTCCCGCTGGAGAACATCGTCGATGGTATGGCCACCGTGCCGGTGCCGCCGCCGACTCCCGGCTTCATCGAAGCCATGGGGCGGACCAACGACGCCATCATCTATGCGGGCCGTGCGCAGCTCTTCGTCGAAGGCGAGGCGGACGCGGCCAAGAAGCTGGCCGAGGAGCTGCCGAGCGCCAACTCGAAGGACTACGGCAAGCCGTTTGCCGAGCTGTTCGCCGCGGTGAAAGGCGACTTCTACGCCATCGACCCGATGCTGTTCAGCCCGGCCAAGGTCACGGTGACGTCGCTCAAAACCGGCGAAAGCTTTCAGAGCGGGAAGATCGACGACGCCGTGCTCCAGCGCTCCTTCGCCTGACGTCCATGGCCACCGAGACTCCCACCAATCCGTCCATCGTCCTTTTCGGCGATGGACGGGATTGGCATGGGAAGAGCCTGCTCCGCGCCTTCAAACGGCGGGGCATCCAGCCCGTAGTGGCTCCACTCGCGGTTTGCGGCTTCTCAACGGAGACGTCGACGGGGCTCGCCATTCCCGGCCTGGGAGACCACCGGCCCGAGGGCGCTTTCGTGCGCTTCATTCCGGGCGGCAGCTTCGAGCAGGTCACGCTCTATCTCGGCCTGCTCCATGCTCTGCGCGAGCTCGGCGTGACAGTGTGGAACGATGCCCGCGCGATCGAGCGCTGCGTGGACAAATCCACCACCACATTCTTCTTGCAGAAGGCGGGCCTGCCCACACCGCGGAGTTTCGCCGGGGCCGACAGAAGCACAGCGGAAGCGATCGTCGCGCGGCTTGCGGCGAACGGGCACCGTCTGGTGGAGAAGCCCCTGTTCGGCGCGCAAGGGAACGGTTTGCGCCTGATCGCCGCCCCCGCCGATTTGTCGCCGCCCGAGGACGTGAACGGCGTCTACTATCTGCAAGAGTTCGTGCCCGCGCCCGATGACCGCTACCAGGATTGGCGGCTGTTCGTCTGCGCCGGCCGTGTTGTTGCCGCGATGATCCGCCATGGCGAGAGCTGGATAACCAATATCAAGCAAGGCGCCCGCGCCAAGGCGGCCATTGCCAGCCAGGACTTGAGCGATCTTGCTGTACGCGCCGCGGCCGCAGTGGGCGCCGACTATGCGGGCGTCGACGTCATCCAGGCGCCCGACGGGAGATTTCTCGTGCTTGAAGTCAACTCCATGCCGGCCTGGAACGGGCTCCAGCGGGTGACCAGCTTGCGCCTCTCTGACCATGTGGTCGACGCGTTTCTCGAGGCCGCCCTGCCGCCTGCCGGCCGTAAAACCAAAGAGGAAGCGTGACCGCACCCCTGACACCCGAGACCGTTGCAGCACATTTCCATGACGCATGCCTCGCCGAGCTCGAGGCCTTGAAGCCTGGCAACGTCCACCGCTTCGCCAACGGCCACAATATGAGCGTGGCCGATTTCGAGAAGAGTGCGATTGCGACGGCGCCCATCATCGGCGCGGCCGGTCTTTCGGTCGGGGCGCGAATCGAGCGCGCGATCGCTGTGACGAAAGACGCGGTCGGCCAGAACACCAATCTCGGCATCGTCCTGCTGGCCGCGCCTTTGGCGCAAGCGGCGCTCGATGCGGGCGGTGGCAGCCTACAAGACCGCCTCGCCAAGGTTCTCGAAGGTTTGACTGTCGAGGACGCTCGCGCGGCCTATCGGGCCATCCGCAATGCAGAGCCCGGCGGGCTTGGCCAAGCGCCTGCCCATGACGTGGCGGCCGAGCCGGATGTCACCTTGCTCGAGGCGATGCGTGCGGCGGAGCGTCGCGACCGTATCGCCTGGAATTACACCCATGGCTTCGTCGACATCTTCGATCTCGGCCTGAAATGGCGGCACGGCGGACGCAAGCGCTGGGGCGATGTGCCCTGGGTGGCGACCTATATCTATCTCGGCTTTCTGGCGCATATCCCCGATACGTTGATCGAGCGGAAGTTCGGCGGCGCTGCCGCAAGCGAGGTCCGCGACGAGGCGCGGCCGATCGAAGCGGGACTTTCCCAGTGCCATGATCCGCAAGATATGGCTCGCCCGCTGACGGCTTTCGACGCCTCTCTCAAGGATCGGGGACTGAATCCCGGAACTTCCGCCGATCTCACCGTGGGGACCCTGTTCGCGGCGGCGCTCCAAAAGCAGTAAATGCCGCGATAAGGAACATTTGCGCCAGACCAAAACGGCCAATAATCGACTTGCCGATCCTTCCAGGCCCGGCTTATGTTGCGCCCGCGGAACTCCGACCGGGAGTTGCGGACGGAGGAGCATTCACCCAGGAGCACTTTCGTCGGCACGTCGCCGGGTCTTAAGGCCGGCGGCCGCCGTTTTGTTTGATCATCCTAGTACTAGGGAGGGGTTGCCTCATGGCCAAAATTACTGGTGTTTGCGTCGGCGAATCGCTCGTCGGCGACGGAAACGAAGTCGCTCATATCGATCTCTTGCTTGGCCCGCGCGGTAGCGCCGTTGAGACGGCCTTCTGCAACGCGCTGACCAACAACAAGGACGGCTTCACCACGCTTCTCGCGGTTGTCGCACCGAACCTGCTCTGCAAGCCTGCGACGATCCTCTACAACAAGGTCACCATCAAGGACGCCCGTCAGGCCGTCCAGATGTTTGGCCCTGCGCAGTACGCCGTGGCCAAGGCCGTGGCTGACTCCGTGGCCGAGGGTGTGATCCCCGCCAACGAGGCAGACGACCTTTATGTCTGCGTTGGCGTGTTCATCCATTGGGAAGCCAAGGACGACAAGAAGATTCAGGAGTACAACTACACGGCCACCAAGGAAGCTCTGGCCCGCGCCATTGCCGGCGAGCCCAAGGCCTCCGAAGTGACCTCCAAGAAAGATTCTGCCGCCCATCCTTTCGCCGCTGGCTGAAAAGGAGAACCCCCAGGTCGGGACGAACCCGGCAGCGGAAATGGGCCGGGCCCAATTCGGCGGTGGCTGCAGAAGCTCGGTTTCTAAGGAACAGGGCTCACCGCCCTCAGAAGTCTAAGATCGCCGCTCTCGCATGAGAGCGGCGATTTCTTTTTGGGTGAGCGCGCCGGCGTGAAGCGCGGTCGCCGCGAGCACACCCCGCGCGCCGGCTTGCGCCACCCTCATAATGTCGTCGAGATCGCTGATCCCGCCGGCCACATACACCGCGCAGTTGCCGGCGAGATTCAACGCCCGTTGCAAGCGCCCAAGATCCGGCCCTGCCTCGGTACCCACGCGACCGAGGCTCATGAGGATGAGGCGGTCGGGCCACAGCGCCGGATCGCTCAGGACCTCATTCGGTCCGCGCAGGCCCTGCTCGTCGAAATCGAGAGAAAGGACGACATGGTCGCCGAGGCTACTGCGCATACCGGTCCAGGCGTCGAGGCTGGCGACCGTCTCGCTGCCGATGACCAGCGTCGCGCCGAGCGGCAACCAGCAGGCACAGTCGTCCACATCGGAGAAACCGGCGTCGATCCACAATTCCGTGCCTGGAAAAGCATCGGCAAGATCCCGGCAAGCATCAAAATTGTTGCCGCGCCCGAGAATCGCATCAAGGTCCGCCACATAGAGCACGGGCGAGAACGTGATACCGAGGAGTGCCCTGGCGATGGCGATCGCATCGTGGGGCGGCCCGAAGGGCGTGGCGATGGGCCGGTACTCGGCGCGCTTGCCGGCATGGGCCTGCTTGCCCGCGCGGGCATGGACGACTAACCCATCCTTGAGATCGAGCACAGGGATGATGGCGAAATCGCGTGAGACGATGGGCGCAGTGACCTTGGATTGAAGCGTCATGGCAATGTGCCTCTCGATGCTTCTTCTATCATGATTTGAATTGAGGGCTGAATGGCAGCGTCTT
Organism: uncultured Alphaproteobacteria bacterium; assembly: GCA_963825655.1. Lineage (GTDB taxonomy): Bacteria > Pseudomonadota > Alphaproteobacteria > Rhizobiales > Methyloligellaceae > Methyloceanibacter. Next base: position 173,172 of record CAWGTS010000003.1, on the reverse strand, counting down.
TTGGGTGGGATTTGGGCGGGGCGAACCTGAAGGTGGCGGAAATCGAGGACCACCGGGTGGTTTCCGTGGCGCAGATCCCTTGCCCCGCAATTGCCGACCCGACCAAATTCAACCAGGCTCTCGAGGCGGCGCTCAAGGCCTGCCCGGCAGATCGAGGCCGGCACGCCGTGACCATGACCGGGGAGCTCTCTGATGTGTTCCCTTCGCGCGCGGCCGGCGTCGCCTATCTCGTCGGGCTGATGCGCAAGGAAACAGGCGAGGACACCCTGTTCTACAGCCTGCGCGAGGGCCTGATCGGCGCCGAGGCCGTGCGCGCGCAGTGGCAGGACGTAGCCTCGGCCAATTGGCATGCGAGCGCCACACTCGCCGCTTCCTTACGCCCGGATGGCCTTTTTGTGGATGTCGGCACCACCACCACGGATCTCATTCCCCTGAAGGGTGGCAAGGCCGTCGCGAAAGGGCTGACGGATGGGGAGCGGCTCACCGAAGGCGAACTGATCTATGGCGGGGTGGTGCGCACACCGGTGATGGCGATTGCGCAAGCCGCACCCTTCAAGGGGCGCATGCAGGGCATGGCGTCGGAACGCTTCGCCACCATGGCCGATGTCTATCGCCTGACAGGCGAATTGCCGGAGGACGCCGATCCCTACCCCGCCGCCGATCAACGTGGCAAGACGATGAACGAAAGCGCGGAACGCTTGGCGCGCATGCTTGGGCGCGAGGCGGACGACGCCGACTTCATCGCCTGGAAAGCTCTCGCGCACTATTTGGCCCGGCGCCAGCTCGACCGAATCGAGGTCGACGCCCGCATCTTGATTGAGCGGGAGGGGCTCCCCTCCGTTGCGCCGGTGATCGGCGCCGGTTGCGGCCGGTTCATCGCCGAAACCTTGGCCAGGCGGCTCAGGCACCCGTATTTAGACGTCGCCACCATGATCAATTGCGCGGAAGAAGCCCGGGAAATGGGGGCGCGGTGCACGCCTGCGGTCGCCGTGGGCCTGCTTGCATCGGCTCGCCACGATGCCTAAATGCAAGGCCTGACCGGCGCCGACAGCCGCGCCACTGGCCTTTTTTCCCTAAAATGCGCTAAGTAGGGCCAACGAACGACAAGAGGATTCTGCCCTTATGCCGACCGATGCCGGCCATACCGACGCCCACCACGATGCTCACGACGATATCGTCTACCCCTCCGCCATTCCCTTCGTCTTGGTTCATCTCGCCTGTTTTGGGGCGATCTGGTCCGGCGTCACCTGGCAGGCGCTCGTCCTGTGCGTGACGCTGTACTGGTTGCGCATCTTCGCCATTGGCGCGGGCTATCACCGCCTGTTCTCGCACCGGGCCTATTCCACCAGCCGGGCGTTCCGCTTCATTCTGGCTGTCCTCTGCCAAAGCACCGCGCAGAAGAGCGTGCTGTGGTGGGCGGCCAAGCACCGGCATCACCACCTGCATTCCGACACCGAGCTCGACGTGCATTCGCCCCGTCATACGGGCTTCCTCTACAGCCATGTGGGGTGGATCTTCGCCAAGCGGCACGATGTCTACGACGAGGCGACGGTGGCCGATCTGGCGCGCTATCCGGAAATGCGCTGGCTGCATAAATACCAACTTGTGCCGGCAGTCGTGCTCGCCGGGCTCTGTTTCCTCATTGCCGGGTGGTCGGGCCTATTCGTCGGCTTCTTCTGGAGCACGGTGCTCGTCTATCACGGCACGTTCTGCATCAACTCGCTGGCCCATGTGAGCGGGCGGAAGCGCTACGTGACAGGCGACGACTCCCGCAACAACTGGCTGTTGGCTGTCTTCACCATGGGCGAAGGCTGGCACAACAATCACCACGCGTTCCAAAGCAGTGTCCGGCAAGGTTTCCGCTGGTGGGAAATCGATCCGACCTTCTACATTCTCAAGGCGCTCTCTTGGGTTGGCGTCGTCTGGGACCTGAGAATGCCGCCCGCGCAGGTGGTGCGAAACGAGCATGGTCTCGGTGCGAGCGTGGTCAACCGCGCCGCCGAGCAGCTCGCAGGTCATTTCAACTCAGAGAAGATCGCCAACTCCATCGCCGCCGCCCTGCATGGGCCGGAGCTTACGGCCCTGCGCGAGCAACTCGTCCGCGCCCACGATCGGACGGCGGAGGTCCTGGCCACGATGCATCTTCCGCAGGTGCCGCATATGCCGAGCCGCGATGATCTCGCGGCCAAGGCGCGGGCCATGTTCGCCAAGACCAAATCCCTGGAAGAGATTGCCGACCGGGCCTACGAGATGCTTCTGGCCTCGGTGGGCGCAAAGCTCGCCCGTGGCGCCGAAAGCCGCCCGTAGCGAAACGAAGCCCCCTTCCGAAGATCGCTGGCACAGGAGGAAACCAATTCTTGAGGCTACGCGGCCCCCGTCTGAACAAAAAATAGGCTCGCGCGTTATCTGTGGGACGGGGAGCACGCCAACCAAGGAGTGTCTTATGCGAATTCTTCTCACATCCGCCGCCGCCCTTATTGCGGGAGGCCTGGTTCTCGGGCTTGGCGCGGGGACCGCAAATTCCGGTCCGCTTCCGGCCATGACGCTACTTTCGGCCGATACGACCGGTGTCGAGACCGTTGGTTGGCGCAGGCGCTATTGGCGCCGCCATGGCGTTTGGCCGACCGTCCCTTGGAACGCCATCGGGGACGATGCGATCGTGGTGGCTCCCGGCGGGACCGTGGTTGTCGGCCCGGTGCGTCCCGCCAGCTGCGGCGAGTTCCACTACTGGAACGGCGTGGCTTGCGTCGACGCGCGCTATAACGACCCCTATCTCGGCCCAAAATAATCGGCGTATAAGCGGGCGATGACGCCGTTCATCGCCCTGCTCCGCGCCGTCAATGTCGGTGGCACCGGCAAGCTGCCAATGAAAGACCTCGTCGCCATGTGCGAGGAGGCGGGCTTCACGAACGTGAAGACCTATATCGCCAGCGGCAACGCCGTCTTCGCCAGCGACAAATCCGAAACACAGGTCAAGGCAGAGCTCGAAAGAGCTCTGCTTTCCTATGCCCACAAGCCTGTCGGCGTGCTCGTGCGCTCGGCCGCCGAGATCGCCGACGTGTTGGCGACCAATCCGTTTCCGGAGGAAGCACCAAATCGCACCGTAGCGATCTTTCTTGATGCCCCGCCGCCGTCCGACACAGTCAAGGCTTTGACCGGTCAGAAAGATGAGGATGTGAGGCTCGGTGTCCGCGAGATCTACATCCATTATCCCGGCGGTCAGGGACAATCCAAGCTGAAGATCCCGGCCGCCAAGACCGGCACCGCGCGCAACATGAATACCGTCGCCAAGCTGGCGGCGATGGCAGCCGCGCTTCGGGCTTAGTCTTTCGCCGGCGTGTGCTTGTAGAAGTCTTCGATCTTCTCGATCAGGAGCCGCCACGCTTCGTGCTCTTTCGGCCCGGCCGTCTTCTCCACCGCGATCTGAAGATAAGCGAGTTCCTGCTCGATCTTCTCGCGGGGCAGCAACTTGAGCCGGCTTGCCAGGATCGCGGTTTCGATTACCGCGGCTTGTGCGCGGTTGAAACCCTTGAAGGGCGCGTGGGTCGCCTCGTAGGCGATGTGGCAGTGGAAACGCGGGCGCAACTCATCCTCCTCGATGCGCTCCACGGCGAGTTCGGCATGGGCGAGCGCGCCTTCGAGCACGGCACCGGGGACATGGGTAGCGGGCCGCGTCGGCCAGTCCTTGTTGCCGGTGAGGCAGCCAGCAAACACCAGAACGTCGTCGGTGAAGTTCGCCACGGCAAAAGGCACGCTGCTGAGATTTTCGAGCGTAGTCGAGGGCCGGAACGGGGCGATCACCCAGCCCTCGCCATCCTCGATCAGCCCCAAGGGGGCGATATGCACCCTGCCCTCGCTGTCGAGTGTGGTGACGATGCATTCGCGGATCATCGGCATGATCGAACCTCGGCCAGTTTCATAAGTCCTCGCGCTTCTTCTTCTTTTTGGCCAGGAGCGTGTGGCCGGCGTACTTCAATCGCGTTCTGTCGTCGACCGGCGCGTCGGCGGCCACGCCCCAATCGAGCGGCTCGTCCTGGGCGTAACGCTTGCCCAGCCGCCAAGCGATTTCCGCCTTGGCCAACTCGGCGGCGAGATAAAACGCATGCGCGCTGTCATCGCCGAGATCGAGCTTCGGATAGAGCCCAAACACATCCTGGGCCACGTGATGACTGTCGCAGTTATAGATATGAACGCCGTCCTCTGCGACCTCGATACGGAAGTTCTTGTCGCGCACGGCGGCCGCGTTCTCGGCGATCTCCTCCGGCGTCTGGGGAAAAGGATGCTTCGCATGCAGGCAAAGCAGCGCGTCGGTGTAGCCCTTCGGGAGTTCGGCATCGGCGCGTGAGGCGAACATCAGGCGCCGGGCGATGTCGTGCTCCTCATAGGTGCGGCGCGTATGCGCGCTGACCTGCACCACCAGCACGTTTTTGATATCGAGCTCCGCGGCGATGCCGATCAGCATGGCCGTGGTTCCCGTGGTGTCGGCGTCCGTCAATTCGGTGAGGTTACCTGTCCCCAGCAGGATTTCGGCCTCAGGCCGCTCCCGGCGCAATCGCGCATAGCGCTCCAACGAGGCCATGAAGCCGAAATTGATCGGATCGAGCACGGGATCGGCCAGGTATGGCTGCCCCTTGGCATCGAGAGCGTCCATGGCCCGGTAGAGCGAATCCATGTCGCCATGGTCCTTGGGGATCAGCACGGGAATGGAGGCGACCTGATCGGCGATATGAAGCGTGGATTCGTTGAGGCTCAGCAGATAGTCGGCGCCCGCTTTGCCGCCACGCAGCAACTCGTCTGGGTCGGCGGAATCGATGCTCACCTTATAGTCGTGCTGCTTGAGCGCCTGCACCGTGTCCTCGAGATGCGGGAACGGCGTGTCGGGCAAGCAGCCGAGGTCGATCACATCGGCGCCCTTGAAGGAATAGTCTTCCGCGCGCGCAAGGATCTCCTCGATCGGCATGGCGGTGGCGTCGATGATCTCGCCGAAGATCTGAATGTCATACTGGGTCATGTCGGAGGCTTTCCGCGCACGGCCGAAGAATGTGGGGATGTCGCGAACCTCGTCAGGCCCGCGTACGACCGGGACGCCGTAATGTTCGCTCAGCCGATCGAGATCGGCGCGGCAACGGCCTGGCAGCATGATCTTGTCGGCCCCGCCGGCATCGGACAGGCGCCGCAAGATGATGTCCTCGGTCATCAGCGCGGCGACCTTCACACCGATATCGCTCACCTTCCAGTCGAACTCCGGGTCCATGGCATCGAGCACGGCTTCGAGGCGGGGCTGCGCCAAATGTCCGGTGAGGAACAGGATGCTCTCGGTCATCGCGCGTAAGGTCTACTCGATCCGGACGCCAGCGGGCGCCGCGTCGCCGGCGAGACTTGCGGCAAAAGATTGCTGATCGCCGTGGCCGAAGATCATCGCGCGAACGCCCGTTTCGGCGAGCAAGGCAGGAAAGGCCTCGTCGACAACGCTGTCGCGCGCAAGCGCTTGCGCGCCTCTGGTTCCCCGAGGCGCGGCGATGGACTTGATGAGATAGCAGCGGTCCGCGGCGAGCTTGCCGGCCAGCCACAGCGCCAGACTGTCGGAGGTGAGCCGCCAGGACTCCTCGATATCGGTGCGCTCACCGATCAGCGCATAGGGCGCCCAGACCGCCACGTGACCGCGATCAAGGATCGCGCCAAGCGCCGCCTCGGTGGTGCCGACCTCCAGTCCCGGCCGCATCCCGGCCACGGCCCAGGCGAGTTGATCCATGGCGAGCAGCGCCATGCGGTGCGCGGCGGGATCGCCAAAACCGAGCTGGCGCTGACAGCTGCGCACCTCGTCGGCCAAAGCCCCTCCCCCCGGCACGACGACGATCTTCTGTTCGGCGGCGGTCATCGCGTCGAGCCAAGGCGCAAGCCGGCCCGAGCGGACGACGCTACCGCCTATCTTGACGACGACAGGTCGCGCCTCGTGCACGCGCGGGCTATGCGCGGCTTTCTCCAACGCTGCGGCGTCCATGTCAGGCCTTTCGCTTGCTCCGCACGATTTCGACGCCCACGGCGCCCGGATCCTTATCGAGCTTTTCAATAACCACCCTGACCGAGGCCGTACGCGGATGGGTCAGGCAATGCTGAGCCACTTCCTCGGCCAGCGTCTCCACGAGATTGATGTGGCCGCGCACGATGATCGATTTGATGCCATTGGTGATGTAGTCGTAGTCCAGGGTCTTATCGATGTCGTCGTCGAGGACCTCATCGGCCGCCGTCACATCGATGTCGACCGAGAAGCGCACGCGTTGGGTGACGCCCTTCTCATTATGGTGGACCCCGATCTCCACGTCGAGCACGTAGTCGTGCACGAAAATGCGGTCGAGACGCTCGCCCGCGTCGCGCGTGGAGGATACACGTCCCAGTCGCTGTTCCATCATCGTCTCAAGGTCCTGTTTCCGCGCCGAAGCTCTAGCATAGAGCGGCGCTGTGAGGCTCCCCGAAACACGTTTCCGGCTCCGGATGGCCCGGAATCAAGGCCCGGACCTTGCTGCAAGCCACGGGATCGATGCACTTCCCGCGGAGCCCGTCGTGGCATAGCGCCCCGCGAAACCCCATCACGTCGGGGCGCAGCGCGAGCAGGGGCGCAACATGGTCCGGCCGCAAGGAGCCCGCGACCCCCACCATGAGGCCTGCGCCGCGACCGACCTCGATAAAGCGCGCGATATCCGACAACGCAATGTGATCCAAAAGCGCGCCTCCCCTTTTTCCGGCGGTGTCGAGCATCACGCCGCGGGCGCCTGCGGCGCGTGCCGCCTCGATGGGGGCGACATCGGCCAGAGCGTCGGCGAAGAACACCAGGATTAGGCCGGTTCGCATCGGGGCTTCGCGCAGCGCGGCAAAGCAGCGTTGCGGATCGCCGCCCGGCATAACGCCGAGCTTGACGTCGTCGACGCCGCACGCCGCCGTTTGTGCCACCGCGCCGGCGACAAGATCCGGCGTCATCAGAAGATCGCCCACGGTGGCGCTGACTGGCGCGCGTCCGGCGATCTGCGCCACGCATGCTCTTATGGTCTCAGGCGAGACCGCGCCGAGCGCGCCCTTTTCCGGGTCCTTGAGGTCGACGATATCGGCGCCCGCGGCAAAGACGGCCTCGGCCTCGGCGGGATCGCGCACGCTGGCGAGAAAGCGGGTCATGAATACCTTGGGAATGGCCCGGTGCGCTTCACGCTCCGCATCAGCGGAACAGCCAATCGAGCATGCCGGGGCTACCGCCGCCACCACCACTATGACGCCGGGCGCGCCGGCGGTCCTGACGCGGGGATCGGCCGGAAAAGCCGCCGTCGTCGCGACCGCGGGCCACCGGCGTGCGCCGTGCCTTGGCGAAGGCGACTTCGTTTGCGTGTCCGTCGGGATCGGTCACCAGGACCGAAACCGCCTGCCACGTCCACGTCGCGGGCTTCGATCCCCACCGCTCAGGCTCAATAGCGACGACCTTGTCCGCGCGTGTATTGACGATGGCGACATATTCGAGTGCGCCGTCCTCGCCGAGACTGCCGGCGTAGTATTTCAACAGCCCGATGCCGCGCCGCGCGCCGCTCAGAAGATTCCATTCCAGGATCTTCGGCTTGCCGGTGCCGAACATTTCAAGCTCCGCCCGCAGCGATCTGAATTCGGGGTTGCTCGCGATGTAACGCCCCGGGGACGGTTCGGTGATAACCCAGCCGTCAACCGGAGGACCGATGGGCTGGTTGGTGTCGGCCGGCACCTCCTGATCGAGACGAACGAGCGCTTCGCGGCTTTCGACCTGGAACGGGTCCTTTTGAAGCGCCTTCTGATAGTCGTAGATCGCGTCTCCGACACGCTCTTGCGCCTCGTAGATGTTGCCGCGAATGCGCAAGGCCAGCGGATCGCCGACACTGAGCAGAAGCGCCTCATTGACGTCGGTCAGGGCCTCGTCGGGAAGTTCCTGCTTCAATTTCGCCTCGGCGCGCAGAGCGTAGGCCTGGGCATTTTTCGGGTCCATCTGGATCGCGCGATTGTAATCGCCGATGGCGTCGTCGTAGCGCTTGTTGTTGGCGAAGAGCAGGCCGCGTTCCACATAGGCATCGATCAAGTCCGCATTGATCTCGAGCGCGGCATCAAAATCGGCGATGGCCTCGCGGAACTTGTTCTCTCTCGCATAGGCTTTTGCCCGCAACAGCAGAAGATTGGGCTGCGGCTTGCCGGGCTCAAGAGTCAGCGCCTGCGTGGCGTCCTCCGCGGCTTCATCGTAGTTCTCGAGCGCAAAGTTCGCCTCGGCGCGATTGCGGTGGGCCGCGGCATGCTTCGGGTCAAGGCCAATGGCCCGCGTCAGATCGCGGACCGCGGCATGATAGCGGTCGAGCTCCGTATGCGAGCGCCCGCGTCCGTTGAACGGCACGGAACTCTGCGGCAAGAGCGTCGCGGCCTTTCGAAAGGACTGGAAAGCCGCGTCGTATTGATGAAGCGCCGCGTAGGCGTTGCCCAAATTGTTGTAAGCCGCGCCGTAGGCAGGCTGAAGGGCTAAGGCGCGATCGAAGTCCTTGATGGCCTCCTCGGGGTGGCCGAGGTCCATCAGGGCATTGCCGCGATTGTTGTAGACGCTGGCACTCTCGGGGGAGAGCCGGATGGACTGGTTGAAGTCCTCGATCGCATCCTTGGTCTGCTTCATGCGCCATTTGGCGACGCCGCGATCGCTGTAGATGCTCGCCTGAACGAATTTGGAGACGTCCGGCGTGGCCAGCGCCTCGTCATACAAGGACACGGCCCGCTCGAACTGCCCGCGGATCATGGCGGCGGCGCCTTCACGGGCACGCAGCAAGACCTGGTCCTCGGCATGCGCCACGCTCATGCCGGCGATCGTCGCGGCGGCAAGCGTCAGGCAGATTTTCGCGCGAAAAGAGGCCATGACGGCGTCACACCGGCCTTTCCATTGGGCTGAGATCCTTCATGTCTCGCATAACCTCGGAGTGTGTCAACAACGGGTCGCAGGGCCGTTTCGCGCCATCCCCCCGCGTAGACGTTCCAGCTCCAGCAAGACATGGGGGATCATTTCCGGCAAATCCTCGGCGATGAGGCCGGGTCCGAAGAGCTCGGCGGCCTTGCCATGCATCCACACCGCCGCGCTCGCCCCAAGAAACCCGGTCATGCCTTGCGCCAACATGCCGAGAACCATGCCGCCGAGGACGTCGCCGGAACCGGCCGTGGCCAGCCAAGGCGTGCCGGCCGAGTCGATGGCGGCCTCGCCGCCCGGCGCCGCGATCACGGTGTCGGCCCCTTTCAGCAGAACCGTGGCACCCGCCTTTGCCGCCGCCGTCCGCGTGCGATCGACCTTCGAGGCGCCCGGAACATCGCCGAACAGACGCGCGAACTCGCCTTCGTGCGGGGTCATCACCACAGGCGCCGCACGGGCCTTGATCGCCTTGAACAGGGTCTCGGGATCGTCGGCGAAGGAGGTCAGCGCATCCGCGTCGAGGACGACGCGCGGACTGGCGGCCAGGGCGGCAAGCACCATGGCCCTGGTCTGTTCGCCCACCCCATGGCCCGGCCCGATCAGAAACGCGTTCTTGCGTTCGTCGGCCAAAAGCTGGCTCAAGCCGCGGGCATCGTTCACCTCCCGCACCATGACGGCGGTGAGCTGGGCCGCATTGACGTCAAGCGCATCGCGCGGCGAGGCCACGGTCACGAGACCGGCGCCGATCCTCAGAGCCCCGCGTGCGGCAAGCCGGGCCGCGCCCGTGCTGCAGACCGGTCCCGACGCCACCACCGCGTGGCCGCGCAAATATTTGTGCCCCTCCACCGTCGGCCAGGGAAATTCCGCAAGCCATAGGCCGGGATCATTGGCGAAGGTCTTCGGTTTGATCTCGGTAAGCACGCTCGCGGGGATCCCGATATCGATGACGCGCACCGCGCCGCAGTGAAGCCGTCCCGGCATCAGGAGATGTCCCGGCTTCAGGCGGAAGAAGGTGACGGTCGCCTGCGCGAAGACGGCGGTGCCGCGCACCGCGCCCGTGGTGCCATCAATGCCGCTTGGGACATCCACGGCGACGACAGGACTGCCGCTGCCATTGATCGCCGCGATCAGGTCCGCGAATTTTCCTTCGATGGGCCGCGCTAGGCCTGCGCCGAACAAAGCGTCGATGATCACATCGGCGCCCGCGAGCAGATCGACGCCGAGCGGCTCGATCGTTCCGGCAAACCGCGCGGCCATGGCCGCGGCATCGACCGGAAGCTTCGCGGGGTCGCCATCGAACCCCAGACGCACGCGATAGCCGCGGTCGAGCAGATGCCGGGCGGCCACGAAGCCGTCGCCACCGTTATTGCCCGGTCCGCAAAGAACAGCGACCGTTGGCGCGTCGGGAAACCGCGACGACACCAGGTCGGCGACACCGCGCCCCGCATTTTCCATCAGGACCGCGCCAGGCACGCCCCCCTCGATGGTCAGGCGGTCGGCGCGTCCCATTTCCTCTGCCGTCAGAAGTTCGAGCATGGCAATTTCACGCGCTCCACATCGAGACTCAGGTTGTAGTCTAAAGTTTGCGGCGCACAGAGAACGCATCGCCCGCTTAATCTGCTCTTTTTTTAAGCAGTCAGCCTAACTTTCGTGCATACACTCAAACGGGATTCGCCTGCAGAATTTGCGATAAGGTGATAGGTCGTTGTAATACCGTGGAAAAGTTTCGCCCATAAGTTTGGCACAGGGCGTGCTTTTGCTGGGCCCATATCGAATTTTATTGGCGGCGTGATTTCGCGGCGAAGGGTCGCTATGCGTTGACCGGGAGGTACAACTAAGAATGAAAAAGATCGAAGCGATCATCAAGCCCTTCAAGCTGGATGAAGTGAAAGAAGCCCTGCAAGAAATCGGACTCCAGGGTATTACTGTGACCGAGGCCAAAGGGTTCGGCCGGCAAAAGGGGCATACCGAGCTTTATCGCGGTGCCGAGTATGTCGTCGATTTCCTGCCGAAGGTGAAACTCGAGCTGGTGCTAAACGACAACATGGTCGAGAAGGCCGTGGAAGCTATCATCGCCTCGGCTAAAACAGGCCGCATTGGAGACGGAAAGATCTTCGTGTCGAACGTGGAGGAAGCCGTGCGCATTCGCACGGGCGAGACCGGGAATGACGCCATCTGACAACTGACTGCCAAGCCAAACACCGAGTAGACTATCACTGGAGCAACCATCAGCCGCCGCGTTCGACGGGCGGCGTAATAATGCATGACAGGGGAGTAACATGGCCGACGCAAAGAGTGTTGCTAAGAAAGTCAAGGACGAGGAAATCAAGTTCGTCGACCTGCGCTTCACCGACCCGCGCGGAAAGATGCAGCATGTGACGATGGACTCTAGCCTCATGGACGAGGAGGCTTTTGCCGAAGGCGTGATGTTCGACGGTTCGTCAATCGCCGGCTGGAAAGCCATCAACGAGTCCGACATGAAGCTGATGCCCGATTGCGAATCAGCGGTGATCGACCCGTTCTTCGCCCAGAGCACGCTTTCGGTATTCTGCGACGTGCTGGAGCCGCTCACCAACGAGCCTTATGAGCGCGATCCGCGCGGCATCGCCCGTAAGGCGGAAGCTTATATGCAGCAGACGGGCGTCGGCGACACGGCCGTGTTCGGTCCCGAGGCCGAGTTCTTCGTGTTCGACGACGTGCGTTTCTCGGTCGATCCGTACAATTGCGGCTTCCGGCTCGACTCCACGGAGTTGCCGTCCAACATGGGCACCGAATACGAGATGGGCAATCTCGGTCACCGTCCGCGCACCAAGGGCGGATACTTTCCGGTACCGCCGATCGACTCCGCGCAGGATTTGCGCTCCGAGATGCTGTCGGTGATGGCCGATATGGGCGTGCCCACCGAGAAGCATCACCACGAGGTTGGCGCCGCTCAGCACGAGCTCGGCATCAAGTTCGGTCCGATCATCCAGACCGGCGATGCCATGCAGATTTACAAATACGTGATCCACAACGTGGCCCAGGTCTACGGCAAGACCGCGACGTTCATGCCGAAGCCGGTGTTCGGCGATAACGGCTCGGGCATGCACACCCACCAGTCGATCTGGAAAGACGGCAAGCCGACCTTCGCCGGCGACAAATACGCCGACCTTTCGGATAGCTGCCTGCACTACATCGCCGGCATCCTGAAGCACGCCAAGGCGCTCAACGCCTTCACCAATCCCAGCACCAATTCCTATAAGCGTCTGGTGCCGGGCTACGAGGCGCCGGTGCTTTTGGCCTACTCCTCGCGGAACCGTTCGGCGTCGTGCCGTATTCCGCTTGGGTCCGGTCCGAAGTCCAAGCGCGTCGAGGTGCGCTTCCCCGATCCGACCGCCAATCCGTACCTGGCCTTCGCCGCCATGCTGATGGCCGGCCTCGACGGCATCGAGAACAAGCTCGATCCGGGTGATCCGATCGACAAGAACCTCTACGACCTCCCGCCCGAGGAGCTGGAGAAAGTGCCGACCGTGTGCGGGTCGCTGCGCGAGGCTTGCGAGTCGCTCGATGCGGACCGCGCCTTCCTCAAGAAGGGCAACGTGTTCACCGACGACGCGATCGACGCCTATCTCGAGCTGAAGATGGAAGAGGTGGAGCGCTTCGAGATGATGCCCCACCCAGTGGAGTTCGATCTCTACTACAGCGTCTAGACGCGAACGGCGAAACAAGACGGGGCGACCGCTTACCCAAGCGGCCGCCCCTCTTTCGCCCGGCCTTTCAGGAACCTTTAGCCCTTTCCTTCCGCGTTCCCCCGTCGGACGCGGAAAGCCTTGAGGTTCATGCCAGGCTCCCCCAAACTTTTTCGAAGCGCGCCTACATCAAATAGAACATCCCGTAGATCGCAGCGCCGGCGCCGGCGACGAACATCCACGATTTGTTGTCGCGGTACCAATCGTCCATCATCGACGGCAGGCCGAAGATCATGAAGCGGCATAGCGAGATGGTGATGAAGGCCGCGACCAGCCCGAGAATCCACAGCGATGTATTCGCCGTCGGGCCCTGCCCCGCATCGACGAGAACCATATTCGCATTGGTCGTGCCGAGCGTAAGCGCGCCCCAGACGGATACGGCGGCCACCCCCACCAGCATGACATGACGCATCAACATGCCGCTTGAATTCCCCTCGTATTTGAGACGAATTTTAGCGAGCCGCGGGTAAAGAAACGGAAAAGCCGTAGGCTTAAGCGCTGGTTTAACAGTGACCCAAAACGCTCACGCGTTCCTCATGCTGAGGAGCGGCTCTCAGGGCCGCGTCTCGAAGCATGAGGCCTCACCCTTCGAGACGACCACGTGCCGTGGCCCCTCAGGGTGAGGGGTCGGCGCAGACGCTCACGCCGCCTTCCATTTGATGGAGCAGCCCATTGACGGGATCTGCTCGCGGGGGCCGCGTCCGGTCTCGGCCACCTGTTTCATGGCCTCGAAGAGGTCGCGGTGCACGTTGGCGGCCGCCGGCTGCATCCGGCTCTCGTCGAGCCGCCCGCGATATTGCAGTTCGAACTCAGCATTGAAGCCGAAGAAATCGGGCGTGCAGACCGCATCATAGGCGCGGGCGACGTCCTGGGTCTCATCGTGGAGATAGGGGAAGGTGAAGCCGTGCTCTTCGGCAAAGCGCTTCATGTTGGCGAAGGAATCGTCGGGATGGGTGGTGGCGTCGTTGGAGCAGATGGCCACGGTGTTGACGCCGAGCGCTGCCAGTTCCTTGGCGTCGCGCACGACGCGGTCGATCACTGCCTTCACGTACGGGCAGTGATTGCAGATGAACATGACCAGGGTGCCCTTGGAGCCCTTCAGATCCTCCAAGGCATGGGTCTTGCCGTCGACACCCGGAAGCGTGAAAGCCGGCGCCTTCCAGCCGAAATCGCAGACGGGGGTATGCTCAGCCACACGGGTCTCCTTTTCTCAAATCTGTCACGGTGTGCCTCTAGGTTTCGCTGAAACCGTTTCAATTTCTGGGCAGAGAATGACCACTCAAGACGCCTACCGCAACAGGGCGGCCGCTTGCGAGGCGGCCGAGGATGTCCCGCGCAGCCCCGCAGACGGCGACACCATCGGCGACGTCATCCTTCGGCGCTACAGCCGCCGTGCGGTGATGCGCGGTACGTTGGGCGTCACCGCCGCGGCCTTGGTGTTCGGCCCCGACCTGCTGTCCAAGGCCAAGGCCGCGCCGCTCCCGCCGGCGTTCGACTTTCCGGAGGTCGAGGCCGGTATCGACACGACCCATCACGTGGCCGCCGGCTACCGCGCCAAACCGTTGCTCCGTTGGGGCGACCCGCTGGTGCCAAACCTCCCGCCGTTCGATCCGCAGGCGCAAAGTGCCGAGGATCAGGCCAAGCGCTTCGGCTACAATAACGACTACATCACCTATTTCCCGATCGACGGCAGCAGGCGCGGTCTGCTCTGCATCAATCACGAATACACGAACGAGGAGCTGATGTTCCCGAGCGTGACCAAGCGCCAGGACACCTCCGGCTTCGAGCAAATGACCGAGACGCTGGTCGAGATCGAGATGGCAGCCCACGGGGTCACCATCGTGGAGGTCCAGAAAGAGGGTGAAGATTGGCAGGTCGTCCTCAACAGTCCCTATAACCGCCGGATCACACCCGATACCCCGATGACGGCGGACGGTCCGGCCGCGGGGGATGCGCGGCTCAAGACCAGTGACGATCCTTCCGGTGCGGCGCTCGTCGGCACGCTCAACAATTGCGCCGGGGGGCATACGCCCTGGGGGACCTATCTCACGGCGGAGGAAAATTTCCGGTATTATTTTTGGACCAACCACGCGATCCCAGGTGGGGCGGTGCCCAAAGGGCTCGGCGGAAAGCAGGCGGCGAGCTACGAGCGTTACGGCATGCCGGGCCAGTGGCAGGCCTGGGGCAAGTTCATCAATCGGTTCAATGTCGACATCGAACCGAACGAACCCAACCGCTTCGGCTGGATCGTGGAAATCGATCCGCGCGATCCAAACTCCGTCCCGGTCAAACATACGGCGCTCGGCCGCTTCTGCCATGAAGGCGCCGAGACGGTTCTCAGCGCCGACAACCATG
Source organism: uncultured Alphaproteobacteria bacterium (assembly GCA_963825655.1). Classification (GTDB taxonomy): domain Bacteria; phylum Pseudomonadota; class Alphaproteobacteria; order Rhizobiales; family Methyloligellaceae; genus Methyloceanibacter. The sequence goes on along the minus strand of CAWGTS010000003.1, from coordinate 158,145 downwards.
CGGTGGTCTATTGCGGCGACGATAGCCGCTTCGAATACATCTATCGTTTCGTTTCGCACGACCCCTATGTGGAAGGCGCCCGCTCCGGCAACATGACGCTGCTGTCGAAGGGCACCTTGGCCGCTGCCAAATTCAACGAAGATGGTACGGGAGAGTGGCTGCCTCTGAAATTCGGCGAAGGCAAGCTCACCGAGGATGGGTCCTACGGCAGGCTCAAGAGTCAGGCGGACGTCCTGATCGACGCGCGCATCGCGGCCGACCTCGTCGGCGCCACGAAAATGGATCGGCCGGAAGACGTCCAGCCGACCCCCAGCGGGCGTGTCTACGCCATGCTGACGAGCAACACGAAGCGCATATCGGACGAGACCGACAAGGCAAATCCGCGCGCCAACAACGTCTTCGGCCACATCATCGAGATCACGCCAGACGACGGCGATCACGCGTCCGCGGGTTTTAGCTGGAAGGTGCTTGTCCAGTGCGGCGATCCGGCCAAGGACGACGACAGCCTGTGGGGGCCGGACACCACGGCAAATGGCTGGTTCGTCTGTCCCGACAACGCGGCGGTCGACGACCGCGGCCGGCTCTGGATCGCCACCGATCAGGGCGATGATTGGGCCCGCACCGGCCGAGCCGACGGTCTCTTTGCCTTGGAAACGGAGGGATCCCAGCGCGGCACGCCGAAGCTGTTCTTCCGAGTGCCTATCGGCGCGGAGATGTGCGGGCCGTGCTTCACGCCGGACGGCGACACTCTGTTAGTTTCCGTGCAGCATCCGGGCGCCGACGGCGCCGAGGCGTTGATCGGTTTCGGGCGACCATCGGTCTTCAAGGACCCGGTGACGCGCTGGCCCGACTTTAAGGACGATATGCCACCACGGCCCTCGGTCATGGTCATTACCAAAACGGGCGGCGGCCCGATCGGCTGACGGGCCGCTCTCTGCAGCCGCGCGGTGGCTCTTGAAAAAGCCCCAAGCGCGTGCGAGCTAACGGTTAGTTCCAAAAGTCGTTGATTCTCTCCGGATTCGCGAGGGCGACACGCCTTCCGGCATGAGGAGTCCGTCCATCGCTACCAAGCGCAAATCCGCTTCCTCGGACGATTTGTTCGACGCCGCGCCGAAAAGGAGGCCGGCAGCGGCCAAAGCGCCCGCGAAAAAACCCGCCAAGGGCCGTGGCACGGGCGAAGACGCCTACACGGCTGCGGACATCGAGGTGCTGGAGGGGTTGGAGCCTGTCCGTCGCCGCCCCGGCATGTATATCGGCGGTACCGACGAAAAAGCGATGCATCACCTCTTCGCCGAGGTGCTGGACAACGCCATGGACGAGGCGGTGGCGGGCCATGCCAGCTTCATCGACGTCGATCTCGACAAGGACGGGTATCTGACGGTCACGGACAATGGCCGCGGCGTTCCCGTCGACCCGCATCCCAAATTCAAGAAGAAGTCCGCGCTCGAGGTCATCATGACCACGCTGCATGCGGGCGGAAAGTTCGACTCCAAGGTCTATGCCACCAGCGGCGGCTTGCATGGCGTCGGCGTTTCGGTGACGAACGCGCTCTCTGAATCGCTCGAGGTCGAGGTGGCCCGCGGCCAAAAGCTCTACCGGCAAACTTACACGCGCGGCACACCCGACGGCCCCGTCAAAAACCTCGGGCCCATAAAGAACCGGCGCGGCACCAAGATACGCTTCCGGCCCGACCCAAAAATTTTCGGCAAGGGCGCTGCGTTCAAGCCGGACCGCTTGTTCCGTATGACGCGCTCCAAGGCCTATCTGTTCCGCGGCGTGGTGATCCGCTGGTCTTGCGCCAAGGCGCTGCTCGGCAATGACAGCGCGACGCCCGAGAAGGCCGAGCTTCACTTCCCCGGCGGGTTGAAGGACTTCCTCGCCGACAGCATCGCGGGCCAGACCACGGTCACCAACGAGATCTTTGCCGGACGTATCGAGAAGGCCGAAGGTCACGGCTCCGTCGAATGGGCCATTGCCTGGATCGCCAGCGCCGACGGCTTTATCAGTTCCTACTGCAACACGGTGCCGACGCCGGACGGCGGCACGCACGAAGCGGGCTTGCGCGCGGCGCTCACCAAGGGCTTGCGGGCGTATGGCGAGCTCACCGGCATCAAGCGCGTGGCCCAAGTGACCGCGGACGACGTGCTCGGCACCGCGGCCGCCATGCTCTCGGTGTTCATCCGCGAACCGGAATTCCAAGGTCAGACCAAGGACCGGCTGGCGACGCAGGAAGCCGCGCGGGTCGTCGAGAACGCGGTGCGCGATGCCTTCGACCACTGGCTGACCGGTCATCCCAACCAAGCGAGCCGCTTGCTCGACTGGGTGGTCGACCGCTCCGAGGAGCGCTTGCGGCGGCGCAAGGAGAAAGAGGTCGGCCGGCAAACCGCCACGCGCCGCCTGCGCCTGCCCGGCAAGCTCGCTGATTGCGCCTCGACCGGCGCTGAAGGCACCGAGATTTTCATCGTCGAAGGCGACAGCGCCGGCGGCTCGGCCAAGCAGGCGCGCGACCGCGCCACGCAAGCCGTGCTCCCGTTGCGCGGCAAGATCCTCAACGTGGCGAGCGCGAGCTCATCGAAGCTCGCCGACAACCAACTGTTGAGCGATCTCATCCAGGCACTCGGCTGCGGCACGGGCACGCGATATAGCGAGGACGACCTCCGCTACGAGAGGGTCGTCGTCATGACGGACGCGGACGTGGACGGCATGCATATCGCCTCGCTGCTGATCACCTTCTTTTATCAAGAGATGAAGGGGCTCGTCGAAGGCGGCCATCTTTATTTGGCGGTGCCGCCGCTTTACCGCATCAGCCAAGGCGCCAAAACGCTTTACGCGCGGAACGATGCCCATAAAGACCAGCTCATGGCGTCGGAGTTCAACGGCCGGGGCAAGATCGACGTGAGTCGTTTCAAGGGTTTGGGTGAGATGCTTCCGAAGCAACTCAAAGAAACGACGATGAGCCGGGCGACGCGGACGCTGTTGCGCGTGGAAATCGACGAGGACGACCGTCCCGGCACCACCAAACTGGTCGATCAGCTGATGGGCAACAAGCCCGAGGCCCGCTTCAAGTTCATTCAGGAGCGCGCCGCCTTCGCCGAGCCGGACGCACTGGATATCTAGCCGGGCATCCGGGCGCTAGAGCCAGCGCGGCACGCGTTTGGCGTAGGCGTGATAGGCCTCGCCGAACCTCCGCTCCAGATAGGCCTCCTCGCGCCGGACCACGCCGCGCTGCAGGATCACCAGCACCGGCAGCAGGAGCAGAAGGATCCACACGCTCGTCAGCACGATGGATAGGCCGAAATAGACCAGCACGAAGCCGATATAGATGGGATTGCGGGTAAAGCGATAAGGCCCCGTCATGACCAGCGCCGTGGCCGGTTCGCCCGGGACCACGTGGGTGCCGGCGCGGCGGAACATCTGCACGGAGCGGATGGCCAGGGCGAAGCCGAGCGCGATGAAGATCAGGCCCACGGTCAGGCCGAGCGCGTTCGGCTTGGCGAGCCCGGGACCAATCGGCAGATACCGGCTCAGAAGGTAGCCAAGACCGAGCGCCGCCAGGAACAGCAGCGGCGGCTTGATCACAACGTCGGCACAGTCGGATTCGCGCATCGGTCTCGCCCCTCTTGCAGCCCAGGCCCCCGGTTTTCCTGCGATTTACCTTGTTTGTGCGAACTTTTGCCCCTTGCGCGCGTCGCTCATGCCGCCTATGTGATTGTCAAGCTAGGCGGTCATCAGACCGTAATGCTTCGGTGGTGTCTTGCGCAAAGCCCACGAATCGTAGCAGCAAGTCTTTGCGCCTATAGAAAGAAGATGCGCGCGGCGAAAGTCAGCGCGGTATTTTTGCTAACGCATGAAATTTTCTGACCTCGGCCTAAGCCCCAAAGTTGAAGCTGCCGTCACCGCGGCGGGCTTCGAAACCCCTACCCCAATTCAAGCCCAAGCCATCCCGGTCGCGGTTACAGGCCGCGACGTGCTCGGCATCGCTCAGACCGGCACCGGCAAGACGGCATCCTTCGTGCTGCCCATGCTGACGCGGCTGGAACGTGGACGCGCCAGGGCGCGGATGCCGCGAACGCTCATCCTAGAGCCGACGCGCGAGCTCGCCGCCCAGGTGGCCGAAGCCTTTGAGCTCCTCGGCCAGAACCACAAGCTGACGGTGGCGCTCCTCATCGGCGGCGTGTCCTACGATGAGCAGGACAAGAAGTTAGACCGCGGCGCCGACGTGGTGATCGCCACCCCGGGACGCCTGCTCGACCATTTTGAGCGCGGCAAGCTGCTTCTCAACGGCATCGAGATACTCGTGGTGGACGAAGCCGACCGGATGCTCGACATGGGCTTCATTCCCGACATCGAGCGCATCTGCAAACGTCTTCCTTTCACGCGGCAAACCCTGTTCTTCTCAGCGACCATGCCGCCCGAAATCCAACGCCTCGCCGACAACTTCCTCCACACCCCCGAACGCATCGAAGTCGCCCCGCCGGCCACTGCCGCGGCGACCATCGTGCAGCGTCTCAAGAAGACGTCCGACGAGCCGGCCGCCAAACGCCAAGCGCTTCGCGAGCTGATGCAAGAGGTGGATGTCAAGAACGCCATCATCTTCTGCAACCGCAAGAAGGATGTCGGTGTCGTGTTCCGGTCGCTGCAGCGCCACGGCTTCAATGTCGGCGCCCTGCATGGCGATATGGACCAGCGGCAGCGCACGGCCACGCTGGACGCTTTCCGCAACGGCACGATCGCTTTCCTCGCCGCCAGCGACGTGGCGGCCCGCGGTCTCGATATCCCCGCGGTGAGTCACATCTTCAATTACGACGTGCCGGTCCACCCCGAAGACTACATACACCGCATCGGCCGCACGGGCCGCGCCGGCCGCGAAGGCTATGCCGCCATGCTGGTAACGCCGAAGGACCGCAAGGCGCTGAAAGCCATCGAGTCGATGCTGCACCAGGAGATCTCCTGGGTCGACGGCGCCACCCCAGCCCCGTCCGACGTGGCCGAGGCAGAGGTGTCCGAGCGCGGCAACGGACGCGGACACCGCCGTGGCGGCCGCTCGCGGCGCGGCGGACAGAAATCGGCAGAATCCTCAAACGAGGCACGTGGCGAGGCGCGCTTGGCCCCACGCAACGAGGCCCCACGCACCGATGCACCGGCAAACGACGCACCGGCGCCACGTAACGAGGCGCCCACGCCCTCTAAGGCCGCCGAGAGCAACGGCCAACAGGCGAAGCCCCGGGATGATCAGCGCAGAAACGGGCGGCGTAATGGGCCGAACAAGAAGCCGGACCAGTCAGACCAGGCCCGGCGGCAGAACGCGCCGCGCGGCAAGTCCAAAGGCATGGGCGACCACGTGCCGGCCTTCATGATGCGCCCGGTGCGCGTGCCGTAAGGCTACGCGTCCAAGTGCTGCGTATTTCTCTTGGCCGGGCCTGTCCCGGCCATTCGCATATCAGGGATAAGGTTTAGTCGGAGACGGCTGCTTCCGGCGCCGCCGTGCCGGCCGGCGTGAGCGAGACCGACTCGCCGCAGCCGCAGGCTCTCGTCTGGTTCGGGTTGTTGAACACGAAACCCGAACGCATGCGGTCCACCTGATAGTCCATCTCGGTGCCGAGCAGGAACATGACCGCGGTGGGGTCGATCAGGAGTTTGACCCCCTTGTCCTCGACAACCTCGTCATGCGGTCCGCGCTCGGCGGCGTATTCCATGGTGTATTCCATGCCGGCGCAGCCGCCGTTCTTCACGCCGATGCGCACGCCCTCGATCTCCTTACCGGAGGCAGTGGAGAGCTGGCGGATACGCTCCGCGGCGGCTTCCGTGAGGCGCATGACTTGGGGACGGGGTGTGGTCATAGGTCCAAGGTGGGATGATTTGGGCGTCAGTTCAAGCCCTTAGAAAGCACGCCTTAGAACATGTTGAGGGCGAGCCGCGCCTCGTCGGACATCCGCGACATATCCCAGGGCGGATCGAAGGTGAGATCCACCTTCACCTGCCCCACGCCCGCCACCGACGCCACCGCGTTCTCGACCCAACCCGGCATGTCGCCGGCCACCGGGCAACCCGGCGCCGTCAGCGTCATCACCAGGTCGACATTGCGGTCGTCATCGACGTCGATCTTGTAGATCAGGCCCAGCTCGTAGATGTCGCAAGGAATCTCCGGATCGAACACGGTCTTCAGCGCGGAGACGATATCCTCGCGCAGACGCTCCAATTCCTCAGGCGGAATGCTGGAAGGGGTGGTCTCGTCGATCTCGTCCGGCGCCGCGCCCGGCTCTCCAGGAGACGGGGCCTCCGCGCTCGTCTGGACGTGTCCCGGCGCGGATTGCGCCATGCCCGGCGACATCTCGTCGGGCGTTTCTCCGGTCTCGTTTCGTTGAGTCTTTTCAATCATCTCAGCTGTCGCTCTTAAGAGAACATCTCACGGGTCTTGCGCAGCGCGTCCACCAGCCGGTCGACTTCCTCGACCGTATTATACATGGCGAATGAGGCACGGCACGTGGAGGTTACGCTGAAGCGGGCCAGAAGCGGCTCGCAGCAATGGGTGCCAGCTCGCACGGCCACCCCGTAGCGGTCGAGAATTGTGCTCACATCGTGGGCATGGGCGCCTTCGACCTCAAAGGAAATGATGCTGCCCTTATCCTTGGCCCGGCCGAAAATTCTGAGCCAATTCAACTCTCCAAGCTGCTCCATGGCATAGGCGAGGAGCGCCTTCTCATGGGCGGCGATAGCCTCGCGCCCGACCCCCTCGACATAGTCAATGGCGGCCCCGAGCCCAATGGCTTGGACGATGGCGGGGGTGCCCGCCTCGAAGCGGTGCGGCGGTTTGCCGTAGGTGATCTCATCGGTGGTGACATAGCCGATCATCTCGCCACCCCCCTGATATGGCGGCATCTCCTCCAGGAGCTCTTTCTTGCCGTAGAGCACGCCGATGCCGGTCGGGCCGTAGAGCTTGTGTCCGGTGAAGGCGTAGAAGTCGCAATCGAGATCCTGCACGTCGACGGGCATATGCACGGCACCCTGAGCGCCGTCCACCAGCACCGGGATGCCGTGGGCATGGGCGATGCGGACGATTTCCTTCACCGGCACGATGGTGCCGAGCACATTCGACATCTGAGTGACCGCGATCATCTTTGTGCGCGGCGTGATGAGCTTCTCGAATTCATCGAGCAGAAACTCGCCCTCCTCCGATACCGGCGCCCATTTCAGGACCGCGCCTTGCCGCTCGCGAATGAAATGCCACGGCACGATATTGGAGTGGTGCTCCATGATGGTGAGCAGGATCTCATCGCCCGCACCGATGCGGGGCCGCCCAAACGACGAGGCCACGAGGTTGATCGCCTCGGTGGCGTTGCGGGTGAAAATGATCTCCTCATCGGCCCGCGCATTGAGAAACGCCCTCACCTTCCCGCGCGCCGCCTCGAAATTCGCGGTGGCGAGATTCGACAGATGATGGAGCCCGCGATGGACGTTGGCGTATTCATGCTCGTAGGCGTTTGAGACCGTGTCAATGACAGCCTGCGGCTTCTGGGCCGAGGCGCCATTATCCAGATAGGTCAGAGGCTTGCCATGGACCGTCTCAGACAGGATGGGAAAGTCGGCGCGGACGGCCTCGACATCGAAAGGCGCATCCATGGCGCGGATAGCTTTGGCGCTAGCGCCTTTGGCCGATGGTGTGATGATGGTCATCGGCCCGCCCTCCTACTCCGTTCGCACGCCGAGCCAGTCGGCGGACGCCGCGGCGAAGGCATCTTGCAGAGTCTCGTTGTCGACGACCTGGAAGGCTTCGCCGATAAACGCCTGGATGAGCAGCGCGCGCGCTTCCGGCTCCGGGAGACCGCGTGACTCCAGATAGAACAGCAAATCTTCGTCGATCTGCCCCGAGGTCGCACCATGGCCGCAGACCACGTCGTCGGCGAAGATCTCGAGCTCAGGCTTTGAATCGAACTCGGCCGTCTCGGACAGGAGCAGCGCCTGGGCCATCTGCTTGCCGTCGGTCTTTTGCGCATCGGGCAAGACAACGACCTTGCCCTGGAATATGCCGCGGGCATCTTCATCCAGCACCAGCTTGAACAGCTCGCGGCTCTCGCAACGCGGCACGCGATGTTCGACGATCAGCGTCGTGTCGCAATGCTGCTTGCCGCGGCCGAGCGTGGCACCGGAAACGTCTGTCGCCGAGCCCTCCCCGTCGAAGCACACATAGAGCTGGTTGCGGGCCAGGCTCGCGCCGGTCGAGAGCTGGAAGGCGTCATAACGGGCGTCCGTGCCGAGATTGGCCGACCACACATTGAGGTGAGTCGTTTCAACGGCTTCGCGCTGCACCTTGATATGTTGAATCGCGCCCTTGTCGCCGACCTTCACCTCGGTGACGGCGTTGCGCAGCAGGCCTGGCAGCCCGAGGCTGCCGAAGCTCTCAAGCACCATGGCGGACGCGCCCTCCTCGGCCACGATCACGTTGCGCGTGACCACAAGCGCGGGCGCGCCGGTGCCGTCGAGATGGACGATGTGAATCGGCTTTTCGAGCGTCAGCCCTTCGGGCAGCCGCACCGCGACACCACCCGTCATCAACGCGGTATTCAGCGCCAGAATGGCGTCGTCCTCGCGCGGATTGACTTGGCCGAGGGTCGCTTTCAGCCACTCGGGCGGCATCTCCAGCAGATGCGACAGCGAGCCGATTTCGACACCGGCATCCCGCAGCCCGGACATATCCGACAGATCGACGCGTAGCTCGCCTTCGACGAGCACCAGCCGGTAGGCGGGAAACGCCGCGAGCGGCTTGCCGAGCGCCGTCTCAAGCTCCGCCTCGCCCGCGACCGCGCCAAGGGCTGCGATCAGCGGCGGCACCTCTTCGAGACGCGCGCGCAAATCGGTGTATTTCCAGGCCTCGATACGGCGATGGGGCAGGCCGAGGCTGCCATAGGTCTTGATGGCCTTCTCGCGCAAGTCCGCGACAAAGGGGTTACCTGCGCCCGGCAGCGCCTTGACGGCCTTGGTGTAGAGATCGAGCAGGTCCTGCTCGGCCTTGCTGCGGAACTGTTGGACAGACAAGTCCATAGATTCTCCCCTTAAGCGGCCGTGGCTTCGCCGCCGAACTCGGCGTAGCCGGATTTCTCAAGCTCGTGCGCAAGCTCGGGCCCGCCGGAGCGCGCGATACGGCCCGCTGACATCACATGCACCTTGTCTGGCACGATGTAGTCGAGCAGGCGTTGATAATGGGTGATGACCAGCATGGCGCGCTCCTTGGAACGCAGCCCATTCACGCCGTCGGCGACGATGCGCAGCGCATCGATGTCGAGGCCGGAATCGGTCTCGTCGAGCACGCAAAGTCCGGGCTCGAGCAGCGCCATTTGCAGGATCTCGTTGCGCTTCTTCTCGCCGCCGGAAAACCCGACATTGAGCGGACGGCGCAGCATCTCGACGTCGATCTTGAGGTCCTTCGCCTTCGCCTTGACCACGCGCAGGAAGTCCGGCGTGGACAGTTCCTCTTCGCCGCGGGCTTTACGCACCGCGTTCACGGCACTGCGCAGGAAGGTCATGGTGGCGACGCCGGGAATCTCCATCGGATACTGGAACGCGAGGAACACGCCGGCGATGGCGCGCTCGGACGGGTCCATCTCAAGCAAGTCCTTGCCCTTGAAGGTGATGGAGCCTTCGGTGACCTCATAGTCCTCCTTGCCGGCCAGGATATAAGCGAGCGTCGACTTGCCGGAGCCGTTCGGGCCCATAATGGCGTGCACCTCGCCCGCTGGCAGGGTGAGGTCTAGGCCCTTCAGAATCTCGTTGCCCGCGACATTGGCGTGGAGGTTTTCGATCTCAAGCATGAATTCGTCTTTCCAACTCTTTGGTCTTGAATCTGTTTGCGCCGGTTAGCCCACCGAGCCTTCGAGGCTGATCGAGATGAGCTTCTGGGTCTCGGCCATGAACTCCATGGGCAGTTGCTGCAGCACGTCGCGGACGAAACCGTTAACGATCAGCGCGACCGCTTCCTCTTCGGACAACCCGCGGCTCAGGCAGTAGAACAGCTGGTCGTCGGAAATCTTCGAGGTGGTCGCCTCGTGCTCGAAGGTCGCGGACGCGTTCTTCGCCTCGATATAGGGCACGGTGTGCGCGCCGCATTTGTCGCCTATGAGCAACGAGTCGCAGCAGGTGAAGTTCCGCGCGTTGCTGGCTTTGCGATGCGCCGAAACAAGCCCGCGATAGGTGTTGTTCGAATAGCCGGCGGCGATGCCCTTGGAGATGATGCGGCTGGAAGTGTCCTTGCCCAGATGGATCATCTTGGTGCCGCTATCGACCTGCTGATAGCCGTTGGAGATGGCGATCGAGTAGAACTCGCCGCGTGAGCCGTCGCCGCGAAGGATGCAGGACGGGTACTTCCACGTGATGGCGGAGCCGGTCTCGACTTGCGTCCAGGAGATCTTGGAACGGTCGCCCCGGCAATCGCCGCGCTTGGTGACGAAGTTGTAGACGCCGCCCTTCCCTTTCGCGTCGCCGGGATACCAGTTCTGCACCGTCGAGTATTTGATCTCGGCGTCTTCGAGCGCCACGAGCTCGACCACGGCGGCATGCAGCTGGTTCTCGTCGCGCATGGGCGCGGTGCAGCCTTCGAGATAGCTCACATAGGAGCCCTTCTCGGCGATGATGAGCGTGCGCTCGAACTGTCCAGTGTTCTCGGCATTGATGCGGAAATAGGTGGAGAGCTCCATCGGGCAGCGCACGCCTTCGGGCACGTAGACGAACGAGCCGTCGGAGTACACCGCCGAATTGAGCGTGGCGTAGAAATTGTCGGTCGCCGGCACCACGGAGCCCAGATATTTCTTCACGAGCTCGGGATGGTTTTTCACGGCCTCAGAGATGGAGCAGAAGATGACTCCTGCTTTCGCGAGCTCTTCCTTGAAGGTGGTGACCACCGACACGCTATCGAAGACGGCATCGACCGCGACTTTGGGCGCGCCCTGCACACCGGCCAGCACCTCCTGCTCTTTCAGCGGGATGCCGAGCTTCTCGTAGGTCTTGAGCAGCTCAGGATCGACGTCCGCGAGGCTCTTCGGCCCTTCGGTGCTCTTCGGCGCGGCGTAATAATAGAGGTCCTCGAAGTCGATCTTCGGATATTGGACGTTGGCCCAAGCCGGCTCCTGCATGGTCCGCCAGCGGCGATAGGCCTCCAGCCGCCAGTCGCGCAGCCACTCAGGCTCGTCCTTCTTGGCAGAGATGAAGCGGACGATGTCCTCGTTCAGGCCTTTCGGGGCCCTGACCGATTCAATGTCGGTGAAGAAGCCGTATTTGTACTTGTCGACCTCGATCTCTTTGACGCGTTCGACGGTCTCTTGCACTGCTGGCATGGCTACTTTCCCAAATTCCTATTGTTTCGCAGCCCCTTAGGCCGCTTCTTGCGCATCTCTCTTGAGACGCTTCACCAGGTCGCCAAAGGCGCCCAGACACCTTTGGATATCGGTATTCTCACTGCCAAATCCAAGGCTTACCCGTACCGCGCCCTGGGCGATCTCCGGCGCCACGCCCATGGCGGCCAGCACGTGTGACGCCTCGACCTTGCCGGACGAGCAGGCGCTGCCTGCGCTCACCGCGACCCCGGCCAGATCGAGCCCGATCACCAGCGTCTCGGCTTTCACACCGGGGACGGCGATACAGGCGGTGTTGGGCAGTCGCAGCACGTTGGCGGACAGGATCACCGCATCGGCGGCGAGTCCACGCACGCCCTCTTCCAAGGCATCCCGGAGCTTGGCGATCCGGTCCATCTGCGAAAGCTCGGCCGCGGCCAATTCCGCCGCGACGCCAAAACCGACAATGCCTGAGACGTTCTCCGTGCCGGCACGGCGGCGGCGCTCTTGGCCGCCACCTTTAATCAGGGCTTCGACGCCCACGCCCTCAGCAAGGACGAGTGCGCCGATCCCTTTCGGTCCGCCGATCTTGTGGGCCGACAAACTCACCATGTCGGCGCCCAGCGCCGCGATATCGAGGGGGATGCGGCCTGCGGCCTGAACCGTATCGCTATGCAGAACCCCGCCGGCCTCGTGGGCGACCGCCGCGGCCTCGGCGACAGGCTGAATGGCGCCGGTCTCGTTGTTGGCGGCCATCAGCGAGACCAGGGGCCGCCAGCCGCCGGGCTTATGCTTCTCGAGCTTGGCCGCCAGCACGCCGAGATCGACAATGCCGTCCGGGGTGACCGGGATGATGGTGGTGGTCTCGGGATGAAAGCGGCCGCCGGACAACACGGAAGGATGCTCAATCGCCGAGAGATAGCAGTGCCAGGAGTCCTCACCCGCGGGCGCTGTAAGCGCCTGCGCGTTGGCCTCCGTGCCGCCGCTGGTAAAGATCACGTCCTCGGGCCGGGCGCCAACCAGCGCCGCCACCTTGGCCCGGGCGTCCTCGACCGCCGCACGGGCTGCGCGGCCCTCTTCGTGGACGGAAGACGGGTTGCCCTCTAACGAGAGCGCCGCGACGACCGCCGCGCGCACTTCGGCACGCAGGGGCGCAGTGGCATTATAATCAAGATATGAGCGCTGATTCATGCTGTGGCGAAGCTCGCGGCCGAGTGCCGCCGGTTAACGCTTGCACCTGCCCCCGGAGCACGTGCTATGAAGCGCGGCCTAACGATGGACCGTTCCAAGCGCCCAGCTGATTTGGACCGGTCTTTTTTGGAACAATTCTAATCTCGTTTGTATAGGAGTCCGAGGCGGCGGAGTCAAGGTTTGCGGCCTTGCTTGGCATGCCCGGTTCAACGCCCCATATCAAAGGCGCACGTCCAAAGGGGCGCGTCGTCCGTCGAAGAAACCCCCTTTTCTGTTGAGGCCATCTTCATGCCTGAAGTCAATATTAGCGGCCCCAGCGGTCGGATCGAAGCCCGCTACCATCACCAGCCCACACCGAATTCGCCGGTTGCTCTGATTCTGCATCCGCACCCGCAGTTCGGCGGCACGATGAACAACCAGGTCGTTTATCACCTGTACTATGCGTTTCAGAAACGCGGCTTCTCGGTGCTACGTTTCAATTTCCGCGGCGTTGGACGCAGCGAAGGTCTGTTCGATAACGGCCCCGGCGAGCTCGCCGACGCGGCCACGGCGCTCGATTGGCTCCAGGCCTACAACCCCGACGCCCATTCCTGCTGGATCTGCGGCGTCTCGTTCGGCGCCTGGATCGCGATGCAGCTTTTGATGCGGCGCCCCGAAGTCGAGGGCTTTATTTCGGTGGCCCCACCCGCCAACCTGTACGACTTTACGTTTTTGGCCCCCTGCCCGTCCTCGGGGCTCATGGTCAACGGCGCAAAAGACCGAGTCGTCCCAACGGAATCGGTCCGCGGGCTCGTGGATCGTCTGAAGACGCAAAAGGGTATCGTCATCGATCACGCCACGGTGCCCGACGCCAACCACTTCTTCGAGGAGCGCATGGAAGGTCTCATGGGGGTGGTCGACGGCTATCTCGACAAGCGTCTCAACAAACAGAAGAAGCGGAAAGAGTTGGCCGCTTAAGGCCGCGCCTCCCCTCGCCGCTCGCATGACGGGTTTGGTATTCGCCCCTCAAACCTGATAGAGGCTCAAGGCGAACGCGACATTAGACTTCCAGCGGCCACGCCATGAGCACCGTCACATCGGACTTCCTGCACGAGCTCAAGACCAGGGGCTACATCCACCAGTGCACCGACGAGACCGCGCTCGATAAGCTCGCGCGGTCGGAGACCATTACCGGCTATATCGGCTTCGACTGCACGGCGCCGAGCCTGCATGTGGGCAATCTCGTCAGCATCATGCTGCTGCGCAAGCTGCAGCAGACGGGCCACCGCCCGATCGTCCTGATCGGTGGCGGCACGACCAAGGTCGGCGACCCCTCAGGCAAGGACGAGTCCCGCAAGCTTCTGACCGACGCCGAAATCGGCGCCAACATCGCCGGTATCGAGTCGGTGTTCTCCAAGTTCCTGAGCTTCGGCCATGGCGACGCGGAGGCCTTGCTGGTCAACAACGCCGATTGGCTCGGTGAGCTCAACTATATCGACTTCCTGCGCGACTACGGGCGCCATTTCAGCGTCAATCGCATGCTGAGCCAGGACTCCGTGAAGCTGAGGCTCGAGCGCGAGCAGAATCTCAGCTTCATCGAATTCAACTACATGGTGCTGCAGGCCTTCGACTTCGTGGAGCTTTATCGGCGCGAAGGCTGCCGGCTGCAGATGGGCGGCTCCGACCAATGGGGCAATATCGTCACCGGCATCGAGCTCGGCCGCCGCACCGAGAGCGTGGAGCTGTTCGGGCTGACGACACCGCTTCTCACCACATCCGCTGGCGCCAAGATGGGCAAGACTGCGGCCGGTGCGGTGTGGCTCAACCCCGACATGCTGTCCCCTTACGACTATTGGCAGTTCTGGCGGAACACCGAGGATGCCGACGTACCGCGCTCCCTCAAGCTGTTCACGGAGCTGCCGCTCGAGGAAATCGGCAAGCTCGCGGCGCTTGAGGGGGCCGAGCTCAACGAGGCGAAGAAGATTCTCGCCACTGAAGCGGCAGCAATGGTGCATGGGCGCGATGCCGCCGACCGCGCGGCGGAGACGGCCCGTACCACATTCGAGCAAGGTCAGGTCGCGGCGAGCCTGCCGACCTTCGAGATCCCACGCGCGGACCTCGAGAAAGGCGTGGGCGTGCTGAGCGCCAATGTCCATGTCGGCTTCGTCAAGTCGACGGGCGAGGCGCGGCGCCAGGTCAAGGGCGGCGGGCTTCGGGTCAACGACGTGCCGGTCAGCGACGAGCGGCAGGTCCTGACCTTGTCGGATGTGACCGCGGACGGCGTGATCAAGCTGTCGCTCGGCAAGAAGCGCCACGCGCTGATCCGGCCTGTCTGAGTTAACGGTGGCGGTAGGGCTGCGGCACGTCATAGTCGGTGCCGCCGGCCGTGGCGGCCGCGCCCTCAGGCACGGTGCCCGTGAAATCGAAGATTTGCCGGAAGATGCCGGGCGCCATCACCGACATCGGGTTGACCAGTACCGTGGGGTCGTCGAGCTTGCCCTTGATGGCGAACGTGATGCCGACCACGCCTTCTCCTTTGCGGCCGACCAGCACCCTTCCGAGAATGGGAATGGCGCCGAGCGCCGAGTTCAACCCGTAGAGCGGGATATAGGTGCCGCCGAGCTGGACCGTTTGGGATTTGAAGTCCACGGTGCCGCGCATGGTGGCGCCGAGCTGGGGTCCGTTGATGTAGGCGTCGCGCAGGCGAAACTTGCCGGCGCCCACCACGAAGGGCGCGCGAAGCCTCTTGAAGGCGATCCGCGAGCGGGCAATCGGCTGCTTGTTGTCCCCTAGGACGGCGACCGTGTTTGGATCGGTCAGAACGTTCGCGACCACGGAATCGCCCACCACGTCGAAATCACGCGCCCATAGCGTGCCGGACTTCTTGCCGGCACCGCCCGCGTCCATGTTGACTTGGAGCGACGCCTCGCCGCCTTCGATGCTGCGGTAAAAACCGATCAGGCGGAAGGCGGCGCCGGCATCCAGCGCCTCGGCCTTGAGGATGCGCGCGCCTTTCATGTTTTTCAGCTCGACGCCCGCGGCCTTCTTGCCGTTCAGCTTGCCCTGACCTTTCAACGCCACCAGCTTGCCGTTACGCTTCTTGAGCATGACGTCAAAATCGGTCGCGGTCGTATCGTAGAAGCCGTGGACTTGGCCGATCTTCGCGGTGAAATCGATGCCAAATGGATCGGGCGGCTCGGCGGAGCCGTCCTCGACGAGTTGGCCTGCGGAGAACAGCGAGCGGAAGAATTGCCTGCCGTCATAGCTCGGGCCTTCGGCATGAACCTCGAGCACCTGGTCGTCGCGGACCTTGGCGGTGATCTCGACATGGGTCTGCGGGCTCACCGAGAAATCCGAGAAGTAGAAGCTCTTGAGATGCTGCTCGGGATCGAGCGCGATCTTGCCGTAGACGCCGATGTCGTTACCGACGATCTTGAAGTTGTCGAGATTCGTCGCGCCGTCGGCGGCCTGCGTAACATCGAAACTGACCTTGGCGATTTGACCTTTCGGCTTGGTCCAGCCCATGGCGCCAAAGAGGAGCTGGGCCTCAGTGAGATCGGCCTCCATGCTCATGGTTTGAGTCCCCTCACCCAATCCCTTCACATACAGGATGACCGGCGTCGGCCCCTTGACCAGATGATTGACCTTGATGCCGAGTTGCTCGCGCAAGGCCGAGTCCAGCGTCGCGGAGACGCTGATCGGCGGCTGCTGCTCGTCCGGCGCATAGAAGACGCGCTGCCAGTGGATATTGGCCGGCACGTCCTTGACCTTGATCTCGCCGGTGGCGCTGACCCCCTCTTCGGAGAGCTCGACGTCGAGCGCCCCGCCCTCGACGCCCAGATCGCCCACGAGATTGGGGGCAATGGCGTCCTCGAGCCGCGCCAAGCCGCTCATCTTGATCTCCGCGAAGTCGAGCTCGGCCTTAAGCGGCATGGCCAAGGTGAACTCGCCGGTGGCGCTGCCACCGAGGAAGTCGGGCTTCAGGCCAACCTCCGTGATGTAGCCCAGCGGCTTATGGTCGAGGAGCTGCATGACCGTGGGCGTGGTGGCGGCGGCGCGGTAGGTGATGATGCCCTGCTGCGGATCCTCGCGAAGGTCCGGAATGAAGAAGCGCCCCTCGCTGAGCGTGACCTCTTTGCCGTCCGCGACGACGATCTTGCCGGCGGGGATATCGACGGTGAATTCTGTGCCCGTGACCGTCAGTTTTGCGTCCCCGGTTTTCACCGGCGGCATCTCCGGAATGTAAGTGATGCTCGTGCCGGTGAAGTTGAGCTCGACATCGACAGCGCCGTCCGGCGCGTCGCCGCCTTGCTCGATCGCCTCAAGCGCGCCTGCGGGCAGCGCCACGTCGAACGCCCCGCCGAGGACCTGACCGCCGGCAACGCGTTCCAAGACCCATTGGCGCGCCTTGCCCGCCAAGAATTTCGGCCAGAGCTGCTTGAGCGTATCCACCGGCATCGGGCTGACCCTTCCGGCGAGTTTGACGGCGGGCGATCCCGGCCCGTCGATCACACTGCCCGACACCGCAATCTGCGCATCGCCGGCGCGGATGACGAAGCTTGTGAGTCTGAAGCTTCCGTCCTTGGGAGACAGGCTTCCTTGCGCCGACCAGGTATCGACCTTGGTTGGGCCAAGATCGAACTCCTCAACGGCAAGGACCGTGTCGTCGGCCTTCAGGTCGAAGTTCCACAAGGTCACCTTGTTTGCCGCATCGCGCACGGGGCGGAAGGTGCCGCTGAAGGTCGCCCGGCTCTTGCCCCATTGAATCGTGGAGGGCGCGATTTCCACGATGTCCTTGTCCTCCAGATAGCGCACGGCGAAATCGCCGTGGTCAATGCGGATCGGAGTATCGCGATCCCAAGGCGGCGTGATCTGACCCGGCGCTAATCTGACCCTGGCCTCGCCCGACAAGAAGTCACCGGACTTGGACAGCTTCACAGAGCTCTCGCCGTCGACCGCCATGTCGAGGGCTTTAAGAATGCCAAAGCTGGGAAAGTTGCCCGCGATGCCCGACGGCACCAGATTCTCGATCAGCGCGGTGATCCCGAGCGTGTTCCCTCTGGCGTGCTGCTTGGTGCGGATCTCGAGCTGCCAGTCGCCCCGGCTGGATGCGACATTGGCCTGTCCGATAATGGTGCTGCGCTTGTCACGATGATCGAGGTCGATGGCGAAGTCTGGCACTTGCCAAAGCGTCTGGACCCCATCCTGGTGGAGAACGACGATCGCGTTTTTGAACCCGAAGCGGTTGAGATACGAGGTGTCGCCGCGCCGGGCGCGCTCGAACACCTCATTCACCGTGTTCGTGAGGTTGAACTTTCGCGTGCCTGTTTCCCGCATCGCTTCGGGAGCGGCTTGTTTTACGGCATCGCTGGAAGACGCATCCTCGGAGAGCGCGCCGCGCATCAGGGCATCACTGTCCTCGCCCGGCTTGGAGAAGGCGAGCGACAGGCCCTGACCCGACTTGTAGGTCATCAGAAGCCGGGGGCCGATGAAGTCGACGCTGCCCGGCGCGAAGCGGCCGCTCAGAAGGCCTGCGCCGCTCATGCCAATGGCGGCGAGCGGGGCTTGCGCCACGGTCTCCCCGTCCTCGTCGATGAGACGAATATTGCGCAGGCGGAAGACCACGCCGGGCCCATCCTTGCTGCGCTGTAGGACGGCGTCGTCGATCTTCACATGCAGACCGGAGAGCTGGTCGTTGATCGCCGCTTCGATTGGCGGAACCAGACCAGGGAGAGAAATCGGACCGCGCGCCAGGCGCCCATAGCCCAGCACAATGACAATGAGGCCCACGACAAGGATACCGGCGAAGATTTCCCGACAGACATGGGCGCTGCTGGTGGAAAGCTTGGCGAGCTGAATCTGCACCGGCGGGGGAACGCGCTTGACCAGCTCCCGGCCGCGGCCGGGTATGGCGCGAATGGCTCTACCGCTATCAGCGGTCAGCTTGGCCAAGGCCCCTGTGATCGGTTCATCCATTCAGTCACAGGCCCCAAAAGCTTTGGCCAAAGACCTCACTCCACCGTTGAGGGCGCGTCACCAGGCAAAACAACGGGCCTCGCCACTAGGTTACACCCGCGAGCCCCGGTCCGCTCATGGTCACTGATCGGCACCCCCCAAAAGCGCACCCCAAACAATCGCCTTCGCCTCCGTTACCACGGCGCACAGCGCGAGGCTAAGGCCACTTTGTATATGAGGCACCAAAATCGGCTAAACCAAGGCGATTCAAGCCGGAAATCCGGGTCCAGCCGCGGGCGCAACCGCGCCGCGAGAACCCCATGACAAGGCCCGACCGAGACGATATTGTCTCGGCTAGGAGTTGGGCGCTGGGGGTTAGCGACAATCCAATTCGGCGGTTTGGCTGTCACATGTCGCGGGACCCGGTGCCGAGTTACGTTTCGCGCTGCGTCACTCGTTTCGGATGGAGAGGTACCCACGTATGTTTACGAAGAAGCCTGAGTCTGCAGAGACTGTCACCAAGTTGGGTGAGCGGCCTAGCAGCAGCAACTCAGAGACCAAGTCATCGCCGTTTACTGAACGGCCCGCCACCTACAACAAAGGCCCGAGCCCGAGTGCCAGTGCCAGCAAGATGGTGCCTTCCATCATCGGCGAGGATCTCACGATCAACGGCAACGTCACGTCAAAGGGCGAGATCCAGGTCGACGGCGAGATCCAGGGGGATATTCATTGCGGGTCCCTGCTGCTTGGCGACAAATCCAAGGTTCAGGGATCGGTCATCGCCGAGGATGTGGTGGTGCGCGGCAAGGTCATGGGCTCGATCCGGGGCCTGCGGGTGACCCTGCAATCACAGTCCCACGTCGAGGGCGACATTTTCCATCAGAGCCTCGCCATCGAGCAGGGCGCGTATTTCGAAGGGAAGTCGCGCCGGTCCGACGATCCGATGGCCGACGTGCAGAGCCCCGCCCCGCGCGCCGAGAAGGTCGAGGGAAATCCGTTCGCCGCGGAATAGCGGCTAACCCGGACTACGATCACGCGGACCCGCGACGGCTCACCGGCCCTTCGGCCGATCAGCCCGTGGTGTCCGCGTGGATTCGTTCCGCAAGTGCGGCCTCAATGAAAGCGTCAATGTCCCCGTCGAGCACCGCGGTCGGATTGGTGCTTTCGGCACCCGTGCGCAGATCCTTCACCAGCTGATAGGGCTGGAGCACGTAAGACCGGATCTGGTGGCCCCAGCCGATTTCCGATTTCGAGGCCGCGGTGGCGAGCGCTTCCTCTTCACGTCGCTTGAGCTCTGCCTCGTAGAGCCGCGCACGGAGCATGGCCCAGGCCGTCGCCCGGTTCTTATGCTGAGACCGCTCGTTCTGACATTGAACCACGATGCCCGTCGGCTCGTGCGTGAGCCGGACGGCACTGTCGGTGGTGTTGACGTGCTGGCCGCCGGCGCCTGACGCCCGATAGGTGTCGATGCGCACGTCCTTCTCTTCGATCTCGATCTCGATGGTGTCGTCGATGGCGGGATAGATCCACACCGAGGCGAAACTCGTATGGCGGCGGGCGTTGGAATCGAACGGCGAGATGCGGACCAGCCGATGCACCCCCGACTCCGTTTTGAGCCAACCATAGGCGTTCATGCCCTTGACCAAGATCGTCGCCGACTTGATGCCGGCTTCTTCGCCGTAATGCTCGCCGATCAGCTCGACCTTATAGTCGCGCCCTTCCGCCCAGCGCATATACATGCGCTCGAGCATCTGGGCCCAGTCCTGACTCTCCGTGCCGCCGGCACCGGCATGAATCTCGATGAAGGCGTCGTTGGCGTCGGCTTCGCCGGAGAGCAGCGCCTCCACCTCGCGGGTATGGGCCTCCTGCTTGAGTTTCAGGAGAGCCGCTTCCGCTTCGGCGACAATGCTGTCGTCCCCCTCCTCCTCGCCGAGCGCCACAAGCGTTAGATTGTCGTCGAGCTCAGCGGAGATGCGGTCGAAGGCGCTGAGTGCCGTCTCGATCTGCTGGCGCTCGCGCATCAGACCTTGCGCGCGTGCGGCATCGTTCCAGAAGTCGGGGGCTTCCGCCTCGCGGTCGAGGTCTTCTAGCCTCGTCTTGGCCTGGTCAGGGTCAAAGATGCCTCCGTAGCAAAAACAGAGAGTCTTTGATCTGGTTTACGACGGTCTCGGTTTCGGCACGCATTTTCATCCTCGTCTTCTTGTTGGTCTCGACGGGTCAGACGACAGGCGCGGGCGAGGCAAGCCCCGCCCGGTTCCAGCACTGAAATCCAGAATTTAGTAGAGGCCGCCTGTGCCTGATGTCAAAGCCCGGTCATTGCTCGGGGGGCCTGGGAAAGCGGAGCGCGGCTGTGGCGGCGCCCGATACTGCCCCTGCGGCTGTGGCGGCGGAAAGTTCGGTGGCGGTGCTGCTTCCGCGGCATCCGGATAATCAGGGTAGTCCTCGCCCGGAGCCGGTTCCTCGCCTTCGACCTGAACCGCGGCGACGCCTTCAGGGACCTGTGACGGCTTGAACGCCTCCATGATCACGTTGCCTTCGCCGCGGCGCGCCGGCAGTCCGGTCTTGTGGTTGACGCGGACCAGCATGGCGCCGGGCGGCGCGCGGAACGGAACGGGGGGCACATCCACCAGGGCCTCCTCGAGGAAGTCCTTCACGATCGGTGCGGCGAGACCGCCGCCGGTGGCGCTGCGTCCCATCGGCTTCGGCTGGTCGTAGCCGACATAGGCGCCGACCACGAGGTCGGGCGTGTAGCCGATGAACCAGGCATCCTTGTAGTCGTTGGTCGTGCCGGTCTTGCCGGCCAACGGCCGGTTCAGCGAAGCCATGCGGCGCGCGGTGCCGTACTTCACGACGCCCTCCATGATGCCGACCATCTGGAAAGCGGAGATCGGATCGACGACTTGCTCGCGGACATCGGTGAGCTCGGGCTCCTGTTGACCGGTCCACTCACGCGCATCGCAGTCGCTGCAATCGCGCTTGTCGTGCCGCCAAACCGTCCGGCCATAGCGGTCTTGGATACGGTCGATGAAGGTGGCGTCCACCTTCTTGCCGCCATTGGCGATAATCGCGTACGCGTTCGCCATACGCAGCAGCGTGGTCTCGCCCGCGCCGAGCGACATGGACAGCGCTGGCATCAGGTTATCGTAAACCCCGAAGCGCCGCGCATATTCGGCAATGACGGGCATGCCCATGTCACGCGACAGGCGCACCGTCATCAGGTTGCGCGACTTCTCGATGCCGTAACGCAAGGTGGAAGGACCGGCGCCGCCACCCGAATAGTTCTTCGGGCACCAAGGCGGCATGCCGCGGCCCTGGCTGACGCAAATCCGTCCGTCCACGATAATGCTCGAGGGCGTGTAGCCGTTGTCCAGCGCCGTCAGATAGATGATCGGCTTGAACGAGGATCCCGGTTGCCGCAGCGCCTGGGTGGCGCGGTCGAATTGACTTTGCGCAAAACTGAAACCGCCGGCGATGGCCAGCACCCGGCCGGTGTGCGGGTCCATGGCGATGATGGCGCCACTGACCTTCGGAACCTGTTGCAGCGACCACTGACCGGCCACGGTCTCTTCCGGCTCCGTGCCGCCATCCTTGGTCTTCTTCGGCTCGAGCGGCGCAACGTAGACCACATCGCCGGGCTTGAGCGCCTGGGTGGGGGTCTTGCGCGTCCACTTTACTTCCGCGGCGGGAATGACGCCGGTTACGCGCTCGGCGACCAGCTTGCCCTTCTTGTCGCGGCCGGGCCGAATGCCGACCTTGGCTTGGCTGTTGTCGACCTCAAGGACCACGGCGAGCTTCCAGGGCTCGATATCGCTCCATAACGGAACGCCAGCGAGCGTCTTGCCCCAATCGCCCGAAATATCGATCGACTTCTCAACGCCGCGCCAGCCGGCATGCGTACGGTCATAGCGGGTGAGACCCGCCACCAGCGCCTTGCGGGCGATCGCTTGCATTTTCGGATCGAGAGTGGTGCGGACCGACAGACCGCCGCCATAGAGCTTGTCCTCGCCGAAATCGTCGATGATCTTGCGGCGGACCTCCTCGGCGAAATATTCGGACGCGTGGATCTTGGGACCGTAGGTCCGTTTTTGCACGCCGAGCGGCTGCGCTTTCGCTTCCTCGCCCTCTTCCTGGGTGGCGAAGCCGTTCTCGACGATGCGGTCGATGACCCAGTTGCGCCGCGCGATGGCGCGCTCGGTGTGTTTGAACGCATCGTAATTGCTGGGCGCCTTGGGCAAGGTGGCGAGATAGGCCGCTTCGGCCCAAGTCAGCTCGTTCAGCGCCTTGTTCCAATAGGTCTGCGCCGCCGCGGCGACACCGTAAGCGCCCGCGCCGAGATAAATCTCATTGAGATAGAGCTCGAGGATCTGCTCCTTGGTGAAGGCGCGCTCGATGCGGATGGCGAGGATGGCTTCCTTCAGCTTCCGCTCGACATTCTGGTCGTTCGTCAGCAGGAAGTTCTTGGCCACCTGCTGGGTGATCGTCGAGGCGCCGACCATGCGGCGGCCAGACTGCAGCGCGCTCATATTGGTCACGACGGCGCGGATGATGCCCTGAATGTCGAGACCGCCGTGCTGATAGAAGTTCTTGTCCTCGGCCGAGATGAAAGCCTCGGTGACGCGCTTCGGGATCGCCGTAATCGGCACATAAATGCGCCGCTCGCGCGAGAATTCGGCGATGAGCCGGCCGTCATTGGCGTGGATGCGGGTCATCACCGGCGGCTCGTATTTGGCGAGCACCTCGTAGTCCGGCAGTTCCTGGGAGACCTTCCACAGCACGAAGGCGACCGCCCCCGCCACCGCGATGAACAGGATCATGCTCGCAGCAAACATGAAGCCCATGAATCGCAAGAAGAACCCGCCGCGTTTGCGGCGCCGCCGTTGCTCTGGCGGCTTGACTGGTGCCGTAATATCCATGCTTTTTCCGTCCCGACCCCGCCTGTCAGCCTCGCGGGGCACCCGAGCCAACCCTAACCAAGAATATGGCAATAAAACGCTAGAGTCGCACGGAATATTGGGTTTTCGACGCCGCCGGTCTGGCTAGCGTTAAGATCGGAGGCTCAGAAGGGCATCCGCGCGATGCGCTTGGTGAAATAGCCGTCGATCGCCTCAGTCACCGACTCGGCCATGCGCCGGCGCCACGTTTCCGAGGTCAGCTGCTTCTCGTCCTCCGAATTGCTCAGAAAGCCAAGCTCCAGCAGCACGGAGGGCACGTCGGGGGCCTTCAACACGCGAAACCCTGCCGAGCGCAGACGCTTGGTATGCAACGTGCCTTTGGCGGCGAGCTCGCCCACGATCGACCGCGCAAAGACGACCGACCGGTTCTTGGTCTCTCGCTGTGCCAGATCGATCAGGATATTGGCCACGACCTCGTCGGACTCTTCGGGCAGCTCCACGCCGGCGATGGCGTCGGAAAAATTCTCCTTGGCGGCAAGCGCCTTCGCCTCCGCGTCCGAGGCCCGCTCCGATAGGGTGTAGACAGTGGCCCCGCGCGCATCGTCGATCTCGGCGGGAAAATAGTCTGCGTGAATCGAGAGAAAGAGTCCGGCGCCCTTCTTCTGGGCAAAGGCCACGCGCTCCTTCAAGGGTAGAAACGTGTCGTCGTCGCGGGTCATGAAGACTTCATAGCGGCCGGTCGCCAGGAGCTTCTCCTTCAGCCGCTCGGCGAACTGGAGCACGACCTCTTTCTCGTTCACGCCGTTCGGGCTGCTGGCACCGGGATCGACGCCGCCGTGACCGGGATCGAGCACGACGATGGGCTTGGCATCGGCGGGTCGCGTGGGCGCCGCGGGCAATGGGAGGGAAATCGTTTCGGCGCGCTGGTCCTTGGCTTCGCGAAGTTTGGCGAGGAAGGTCTTCTCGTCGGTCGGCACGAGATCGATGACGAGGCGTGCCGGTTGATCGTCCCGCGGCTCCAGCACGAAAGTCTTGTCGATGAGGAACGGACCGCTCACGTCGAGCACGATGCGCGACTTGCCGGGCGCGAACAGGCCGTAGCGGAACGCCGATACGAGGCCGCGTTGTTTCTTGCCGATGCCTTGCGGCATCTGAAAGCTGACATCGGCGGCGTCCACGATGACCCGGTAAGGATTGCCGAGCGCGTAGACGTGCACGTCCACCTTCTTCGACAGGTCGGCGATGAAACGTGTGCGCTCGCGGTCGCCGGCGAGCCGTGCATCCTTGGCGATCGTTGCCTTGGACTTTGCAGAGGCGGGCGCCGTCACGAGCGTGGGCGTGGCCGCGAGCAGCGCGAACGCCAGACACCAAGTCGGCGCCACTGCTACCAACACACGCAGAACTCGCATCACACGCTACTCGCTTCGATTCAACGCTCAGTCTTCTTCTTCGGCGCCTTACGGCGCCTTACCAGGGGTTTCCGCCTGTGGCGATGCCCCAAATCAGGTCTGGATTCAGCCGATTATTAACCACGCCTGGTTAAGCGACCGTTGTGACCCTTTGGCGGCGGGTGTCCTTCGGGACTTGCCAAATCTCTCGGCAAACCCGTAATAAGGGTCAGACTCAAATTTTGAGTCCCCAGCCCTTGGACGCCATAGCGGCGATACGGGCGAAGTTGTTTTGACGCGTCAGGCCTTTGAAGTTGGCCAAGACGCTGGAAGAACGGCGGCCGACGGGTAAAGACGGCCGCCACGTTGAAGCTTTGGGCCGCAGCACGAACGCGGTCCTTTAGGAAATTGCGATGCAGCCTCAGAGCAATCAGCTAAGTCTCGGTAATCACCGAGCTTTTCGGATACCCCTGTCGGCTTATCGGCCCTTGATGGCCGAACCCCTGGGCCGGGAAACCGGGCTCAACGTGGGTCGTCGCACCGAATCATGGTCTATTGGTCATTGGCGCGCGCGGGCCTCAGGCTTACGCCCGGCGAGGCGGTCTTACGGACCGCCCTACCCGGCCGGCGCGGCGGAGAACACACAACATGCCAAGCAAAATGTTAATCGATGCGGCGCATCCGGAGGAGACCCGGGTCGTCGTAGTAAAAGGTACTCGCGTTGAGGAATTTGATTACGAGTCCGCGAATAAGAAGCAGCTAAGAGGTAATATCTATCTCGCCAAAGTCACCCGGGTCGAGCCTTCTCTACAAGCGGCGTTTGTCGATTACGGCGGCAACCGGCACGGCTTCCTAGCCTTTACTGAAATACATCCCGATTATTATCAGATCCCGGTCGCCGACCGGCAGGCCCTGCTTGAGGAAGAGGCTGCGGAACAAAGCCGCGCCTCGGCCGAGGAAGCCGCCGAGGACGACGCCGCAGCCGGCCGTGGGCGTGGCCGTGGGCGTGGGCGCGGTCGTGGCCGACCCGAAGCCCGCAAGGACGTCCCACCGCCCGTCGAGGCGGCTCCCGAGGCCGCAGAGTCGATCCCGGCCCTGGCCGTGGCGAAGTTCGAGGTCGACGACGAGGACGAGATCGACACGACGCCCCGCGACGAGGGATCGGACGTGGCCCTGGAGGCCAGCGATCTCAGCCACAAGGTCTCCGAGCCTGCCGAGCACGACGAGGAGACCGAGGCACGCGACGACAACGATGGCGACGATGACGATCACGATCAGGACGATCGTAATCAAGACGACGACGATGGCGACCATGACGGCGATGACGAGCAGGCCGGCGCGTCGAAGCGTGGCAATGGCGACAGCGTCGAATCGGTCGGCTCCGAAGATGCGCTTGAAGAATTGCCGGAGCGCACGCCGCGCCGCAGAGGCCGCCGGTCCTACAAGATCCAAGAGGTCATCCGGCGCCGCCAGATCATCCTCGTGCAGGTGGTGAAGGAAGAGCGCGGCAATAAAGGCGCGGCGCTCACGACATATCTTTCCCTCGCCGGCCGCTACACCGTCCTCATGCCCAACACGGCGCGGGGCGGCGGCATCTCACGCAAGATCACCCAGCCCACGGACCGCAAACGCTTGCGGGAAATCGCCGGCGAGCTGGAAGTGCCGGAAGGCATGGGGCTGATCATCCGCACGGCGGGCGCGCAGCGCACCAAGACGGAGATCAAGCGCGACTACGACTACCTGTTGCGACTCTGGGAGACCGTCCGCGATCTCACGCTTGAGTCGACGGCGCCGGCCCTCGTCTATGAGGAAGGCAGCCTGATCAAGCGCTCGATCCGCGATCTCTACAACAAGGATATCGACGAGGTGCTGGTGGCGGGCGACGACGCCTACCGCGAGGCCAAGGACTTCATGCGCATGCTCATGCCGAGCCATGCGAAGAACGTGAAACCCTACAAGGAGCCGGAGCCGGTCTTCATCCGCTACCAGGTGGAGCGGCAGCTCGCGGCGATGTTCTCGCCGCAAGTCACTCTCAAATCGGGCGGCTATATCGTCATCAACCAGACCGAAGCGCTGGTCTCGGTGGACGTGAACTCGGGCAAAGCGACGCGCGAGCACAATATCGAGGACACGGCCCTCAAGACCAATCTCGAAGCCTCCGATGAGCTCGCCCGGCAGTTGCGCTTGCGCGACCTCGCGGGTCTCATCGTCATCGACTTCATCGACATGGACGAGCGGCGCAACAACCGGCACGTGGAGAAGCGCCTCAAGGATGCCTTGCGCAACGACCGCGCGCGCATCCAGGTGGGCCGGATCAGTCATTTCGGCCTGATGGAAATGTCGCGCCAGCGTTTGCGGACGGGCATGCTCGAAGGCTCGACGAATGCCTGCGCGGCGTGCCAGGGCACAGGCATCGTGCGCTCCGTGGAATCGGTGGCGCTTGACATCCTGCGTTCGGCCGAGGACCGGCTCATCACGGACGGTGTCATGCCGCTGGTGGCCATGACCGCCGTGGATGTCGCTCTCTACATCCTCAATCAGAAGCGGGCGCATCTGAAGGACATTGAGGCGCGCTATCAGGTGCCGATCACGGTCACCGCCGACAAGGAACTGCACATCTCGCAGTTCGTGATCGAGCGCGGCGCCGAAGGCGCACTGCTCAATGGCGACAGCGCCGTGGTGCAGATGGATTGGGCGCATCACCGCGACGAGGCTACGGCGCCTGCCCCGGCTGAAGCTGAAGCCGACGGCGACCAGACCAAACGCCGCTCGAGGCGCCGCCGGCGCGGGCGGCGTTCGGGCGAAGGCGATGCCGACCGGCCCGCGGCGCGAGACAACAGCACCGAGACGGCGGACGAGGATAGTGTGGTCGAAGCAGCCTCGGAGGAGACCGCCGACGCGGACAACGAGACACAGCCCCGGAAGTCGCGCCGTCGGGGGCGCCGCGGCGGCCGGCGTGGCCGCTCGGCCCAGCGGTCGCCAGCCGCGTCGTCCGGCGAGGAGGCAAGACCCGACAGCGACGCCGAGCCGGCCGAAGCGCAATCTGCGGCGCAAGAGTTTGGCTCCGAAGCGCCGGTGTCCGAAGAGGCGCCTGCATCCCAAGACGAGTCTCGGGACGAGCGGCCCAACGGCAGGCATCGCCGCGACAAAAAACGCGACGACAAGCCGGCAGCCGAGGAAACCCTCGTCGGCGAGGCCGCCGTTCCCAAGGCGCGTGAAAGCGAGCCTGATTTCAGCGTGGCCTCGGTCCGCGAGGAGTCCGCGGGCACGCCGGAGATTCGTGTGGAAAGCGAAGCGCCCGAAGAGTCGGGGCCCCGCCGCAGAGGCTGGTGGTCGCGCGGCTAAGACGCAACGCCGCTAGCGGCAGAGCCGATTTCAACATCAATGAGAGGCGCGCCGCGGCGCGCCTCTTTCATTTTCATTTTGTCTTGCGCCAAATTATTTCGTCTTGAGCCAAGAGCCGATGCGGCGCGCCGCGTCGCGCATGTCGTCCTCCGCGCCTGCGTAGCAGAGCCGCAAGTAACAGCCGCCGCGATCGGGATCGAAGTCGATGCCCGGCGTCGCCGCCACGCCGGTCTCCCGCAACATGGCTGAGGCAAATTCCGCGCTGTCGCCGGTGAAACGGCTGATGTCGGCGTAGAGATAGAAGGCGCCGTCGGCAGGAAGAATGGCATCGAGTCCGGCCCGCGGCAGCTCTTCCAACAGCACTGCGCGATTGCGCGCATAGCGCGCCTTGATCTCCTCGAGCTCCTCCAGCCCGTCGAAGGCGCCGAGCGCCGCGATCTGCGAGATGGCGGGCGGCGAGATATAGAGATTCTGCGCCAGCCGCTCGATGGTGCGGGTCAGGGCTTCAGGCACTATGAGCCAACCGATGCGCCAACCCGTCATGCTGAAATATTTCGAGAAGCTGTTGACGACGATGGCCGCGTCCGAATGGGACAACGCCGTCTCAGCCGGCGCGTCATATTCGAGCCCGTGATAGATCTCATCGGAGATCAGCCACAGCCCCCGGCGGCGGCAGGCCTCGGCCAGCTCGCCTAAGCGCGGCCCCAACACCATCGTTCCCGTCGGGTTGTTCGGGCTCGCCAGAAGAAGCCCGGCGGCATCTTCGTCGGAAAGGCGGTCCACGTCGGCCGCGGTCGGCATCCAGCGTCCCTGCCCCGAGGTTTCGATCAGATGCGGCCGGACACCGAGAGCCTTCAAGATCTGCCGGTAACAGGGATAGCCCGGCGACGGCAGGCCAAGCGCCGCGCCCGGATCGAGGATCGCCAGGAAGGCGAGCACGAAGCCTGCCGAAGAGCCCGCCGTCACGATGACCCGCTCGGGCCCGATGCTCTTCCCATAGCGTTCCTGCACATAGCGAGCGATGCGTTCGCGCAAGGCGGGCATGCCGAGAGCCTCGGTATATCCGAGCCGCTCCTCGCTCAGCGCTTTCAAGGCGCGTTCGCGGGCGGCGCGGGGCGCGGGCGTGGCGGGCTGTCCCACCTCCATGTGGATGATGCTCTCGCCGCCGGCCTCGCGCCGGTTCGCCTCGCTCATCACGTCCATGACGATGAAGGGATCGATGGCGCGCGTTTCAGCTAGCGGCCGGGGCAATCCGTTCGTGTCGGACCTGTTGCTCAAGAGAGGCGTTCCTCGCGCTTTGTTGATCGGAGCCCTGGGGCTCCTGTCACGTTGTCGCCGCATTCAAACGCCAATCAACACCAAGCTTGGCGCCGGCAGAAGCCGGAAGCGGCGCGCCAACCTAACGCCCTAACAAGGCAAAAGAAAACAGGCGCCTTTGCACGCTTCGCGATACGATCACGTCGACCATGTCTTTTCGGGTTCACTCCAAACTCCACCGCGCGCGATTTCATCTGCGCACGGCCATGGTGGCGGCACTCATCGGGAGTCTCGTCTCAACGTCGGCGAGCGCCGCCGGCATCATCCGCGATGCCGAGACGGAAGCGCTGATCCGGGATTACGCCAAGCCGATTTTCCGCGCCGCGGGGCTCGGCTCCCAGAACATCAAGATCCATATCGTCAACGACAGGAACTTCAACGCCTTCGTCGTGGACGGACACAACATGTTCATGCATGCGGGAACCTTGATGACCGCCGAGACACCCAACCAGGTTATCGGTGTCATCGCGCATGAAACCGGACATATCACCGGCGGCCATCTCGCACGCTTGCGGAATCAAGTGTCCAAGGCGAAGTCGGCGTCGATGATGCTGCAGATTATTGGCCTCGCGGCCATGGCGGGTGGCGCACTTGCCGGCGTGCCCAACGCAGGCTCGCTCGGCTTAGGCGCCGCCATGGGCGGCCAAGATGCCGCCCTGCGCAGCCTGCTCGCCTATCGGCAAACCGAAGAGTCGTCCGCGGACCAAGCGGGCATGACCTTTCTCAACGCCACCAAGCAGTCCGGGCGCGGCATGCTCGAGACCTTCGAGGTGCTGGCCAAGAAGCTGCGCGGCATTCAGGGCATCAACCCGTATCTGATGACCCATCCATTGCCGCAGATTCGTATCTCGCAGCTCCGATCATTGGTCGAGTCCAGCCCCTATTACGCAAAGACCGACCCGCCGGAGCTTCAGTTCCGTCACGACCTGATCCGCGCCAAGCTCTCCGGATTTCTCGACAAGCCGGAGATCGCGCTCAATCGCTATCCCCCGAGCGATACCTCCCTGCCCGCCCTCTACGCACGCGCCATCGCCACCTACCGGGAGTCCGGCGTGCAAGAGGCCCTGCCCATGTTCGACCAGCTCATCGCCGCACAGCCCAACTGGCCCTATTTCTACGAGACCAAGGGACAGTTCTTGTTCGAGAGCGGCCGGGGCGCGGAGGCCATCGCCCCGCTCAGAAAGGCCATCGAACTCGCCCCACACGAGGCGCTCATCCAGATCATGCTGGCGCAGGCCCTGCTCGGCACCAACGACAACCGCTACCTCGATGAGGCCATCCGAAATTTGCGCCAGGCGCTCCTGCGCGAACAGGGCTCGGCCATGGGTTACCGGCAGATTGCGGCGGCTTATGCGCGGAAGGCCGATCTGGCCAAGGCCTCGGGCGCCAAGCGCAATTTCATGGCTCAAGCATCGCTTGCTTCCGCGGAGGCCTATTTCTATGAAGGGCGCTTGAACCTCGCCAAGCAGCAGGCGACGCGCGCCAAGAAGGGCTTGATCGACGGCACGCCGAACTGGATCAGAGCCGACGATATCCTCGCCTTCCAACTGCCTCGGAAGAACTAAATTCTAACAACCGCCGGAGAGCTGAGTATGACCCCGAAGACAGGCCTCGCCACTGCCCTTGTGGCCGCCGTCGTAGCCGCGATCGTGAGCGCGGCAACCCTCCTCGTCGTCTGGCGCACGGCGCCCGCGGTCGTCAATACGCCCTCCGCCGGTTTGGGAGAAAAGGAAGTCGTCGAGATCGTGCGCGGCTACCTTACGGAAAATCCGGAAATCCTCGTCGAAATGACCACCGAGCTGGACAAGCGCCAGCAGGAAGAACAGGGCGCGCAGCAAGAGAAGGCCATCAGCGAGAATGCCGACGCTCTGTTCCGCTCGGACAAGGCGTTCTTCGCCGGCAATCCGGAGGGCGACGTCACCGTGGTCGAGTTCTTCGATTACAATTGCGGCTTCTGCCGCCGCGCCATGCCCGACGTGGTGAAGCTCGTGGAAAACGACGACAAGGTGAAGCTCGTGCTGAAAGAGCTGCCGATTTTCGGTGAGGAGTCCGAGGACGCGGCCAAGGGCGCGCTTGCCGCGCACGAGCAAGGCAAATATTTCGAGATGCACCAGAAGCTGTTCACCGACCCCGGCAAGGCCAACAAGGAAAAGGTGCTGCGCATTGCCAACGAGATCGGTCTCGACGTGCCGCAGCTCGAGAAAGACATGGAAAGCGAGAAGATCCAGGCCGCCCTCGACGAGGCCCGTGAGCTCGCCCAGGAACTCGGTTTGCAAGGCACGCCGCTCTACCTGATTGGTGACCGGACCATCCCCGGGGCCCCGGACGATCTCTACGATCAACTGGTCGAAAAGGTCACCGAAGTCCGCGAGCAGGGCTGCAAGGCAACCTGCTAAGGCTTAACCCAAAGGTGCTAAGGGTGCCTTCGGCGCCCTAAGCGGCTTTTGCCGATTGGCAGAAAAGCTGATAAAGGGGCGCGTTTCCCTTGCCGTGGCGGGCTTTCCGCCCCGCTCGGCATCGCACGAACAGGCGCTCCTTATCGGTCATGGCTAAGACGATCTACATCCTAAACGGCCCCAATCTCAACCTGCTCGGAACGCGGGAGCCGGAGGTCTATGGCAGTGAGACGCTCGAGGACCTGCAGGCACGGTGCGACCGGAAGGCTCAGGCGCTCGGCTTTGTCCTGATATTCCGGCAGAGCAATCACGAGGGCGAACTGGTAACGTGGGTTCAGGAAGCGCGGGCGGATGCGGCGGGCATCATCGTCAATGCTGGCGCCTTTACCCATACGTCGATCGCCTTGCTCGACGCCTTGCTCGCCTGCCCTGTGCCGATCGTCGAAGTACATCTGTCGAATATTTTCTCCCGCGAGACGTTCCGCCACCACTCCTATGTCTCTAAGGCCGCGAAGGGCGTGATCTGCGGCTTCGGAGGCTTGGGCTACGAGCTCGCGATCGAGGCGCTGGCCTCCACGATCTCTCCAGCCAAATCCGGTTGACGGGCAAGGAAGGACACCGATGACGAAAGAAGAGGGCACCCTCGATAAAGAGCTCATCAGAGAGCTCGCGAGCCTTCTGGAGGAAACCGGTCTCACGGAAATTGAGATCGAGCTCGAGGGACGCCGCTTCAGGGTCGCCCGTGGCGTCAATCTCACCACGACACTGACCACGACGGGCAACGGCGGCCCGCCGGTTAATTCGCTCGAGCATCGGGAGCCGGCGCGGTCCGCTCCGGCTGAGGAGGTCTCCGTCCACCCGGGCACCGTGTCCTCGCCGATGGTCGGCACCGCCTATCGGTCGCCGGAACCCGGCGCGCCGCCCTTCGTCGAGATCGGCACGCGCGTGGCCGCAGGCCAAACCCTGCTGATCATCGAAGCCATGAAGACCATGAACCAGATCCCCTCGCCCAAATCCGGCACCGTGATCGCCATCCTCATCGAGGACGGCCAGCCGGTCGAATATGGCGAGCCTTTGGTGGTGATTGAGCAGCGTTAGCCCATTCGATGTTCGACAAGATCCTGATCGCCAACCGGGGAGAGATCGCGCTTCGCATCGAACGGGCTTGTAAAGAGCTGGGCATCGCCACGGTTGCGGTCCACTCCACGGCGGATGCGAATGCCATGCATGTCAGGCTCGCCGATGAGAGCGTGTGCATCGGTGCACCGCCGGCCAAGGACAGCTATCTCAATATCCCGGCGATCGTTTCCGCCTGCGAGATCACCGGCGCGGACGCGGTGCATCCCGGCTAC
The DNA here is from genome assembly GCA_963825655.1 of uncultured Alphaproteobacteria bacterium. Lineage (GTDB taxonomy): Bacteria > Pseudomonadota > Alphaproteobacteria > Rhizobiales > Methyloligellaceae > Methyloceanibacter. The sequence goes on along the minus strand of CAWGTS010000003.1, from coordinate 125,009 downwards.
GGCTTTCTGGCCGAGAACGCGCGCTTCGCCGAGATCCTGGAAGAGCACAAGATCGCCTTTATCGGCCCGACCGCCGAGCATGTCCGGCTCATGGGCGACAAGATCCAGGCCAAGGAAACAGCGAAGTCGCTCGGCATTCCCGTCGTGCCCGGTTCCGAGGGATCGGTGACGAAGTTCGAGGACGCCAAGGTTATCGCGGCGGAGATTGGCTATCCGGTGATGGTCAAGGCATCCGCGGGCGGCGGTGGCCGGGGCATGAAGCTCGCCCATTTCGAAAACGAGCTCGAGGCCGCGCTCTCGACCGCGCGCAACGAGGCGCGCGCCGCCTTCGGCGACGACACCGTCTATCTGGAGAAATATCTCGGCAAGCCGCGCCACATCGAGGTGCAGGTACTGGCCGACGGCAACGGCAACGCCATCCATCTTGGCGAGCGGGACTGTTCGCTGCAACGGCGCCACCAGAAGCTCTGGGAGGAAGCCCCCTCGCCCGCGCTGAATGAGAACGAGCGCGTGCGCATCGGCGAGACCGTGGCGGAGGCCATGCGGAAGCTGAAATATCGTGGCGTCGGGACGGTGGAGTTCCTCTACGAGGACGGCGCGTTCTACTTCATCGAGATGAACACGCGGCTCCAAGTGGAGCACACGGTCACGGAGATGATCACCGGGCTCGACCTGGTCATCGAGCAGATCCGCATCGCGGCCGGGGCGCCGCTGTCGCTTCGCCAGGAGGATGTGCGCTTCAACGGCCATGCCATCGAGTGCCGCATCAATGCGGAGAACCCGCACACGTTCCGTCCCTCGCCCGGGACCATCACCCATTTCCATCCGCCGGGCGGTCTCGGGGTCAGAGTCGATTCAGGCGCTTACGCGGGCTACACCATTCCCCCGTATTATGACAGTCTGATCGGAAAGCTCATCGTGCATGCCCGCACACGCAATGAATGCTTGATGCGGCTCAAGCGGGCGCTCGGGGAATTCGTCGTCGATGGCATCGAGACCACCATCCCGCTATTTTCCGCGCTCATTTCGGAGCCCGATATCGTCGACGGCGATTACGATATCCATTGGCTCGAGGATCATCTGGCGCCCAACACAGAGCGCCCCGGATAGGACGCCATGACCTCCATCGACGACGTGATAATCGAGATCACGCCGCAGGTGCTGCTCAAGGCGTATGCTTGCGGCATCTTCCCGATGGCGGAGAGCGCCGAAGACAACGCCCTTTATTGGATCGAGCCTGAGCGTCGGGGCATTCTGCCGCTTGATGACGTCCACATCCCCAAGAGCCTCGTCCGCACCGTTCGCCGCGGCGGATTCGAGGTCAAGGTCGACAACGATTTCGAAGGGGTGATCGAGGGCTGCGCCGCGCCGCGCGCCGGCCGGCGGAGCACGTGGATCAACGGACGCATCCGCGACCTCTACCGCGAATTATTCGCGCTTGGCCATTGCCACACAGTGGAAGTCTGGCAGGATGGCGAGCTGATCGGCGGCCTTTACGGCGTACATCTCGGCCGCGCCTTCTTCGGCGAGAGCATGTTCTCCAAGGCCCGGGATGCGAGCAAGATCGCGCTGGTCTATCTCATCGCCCGGCTGAAATATGGCGGCTTCACGCTTCTCGACACGCAGTTCGTCACCGGGCATCTCGCCCGCTTCGGCGCGGTCGAGGTCAGCCGTCAGACGTTTCAGCGCCTCCTGGAAGAGGCGTTGGGGACGAGCCAGGGTAGCACCTCGTCGTCGGCCTCCGCGGCTGGCGGTGCGGCCGGACGGGGGGCAGCAGCCGCAGCCGGTGGCGGCGCAGGTGCGGGCGCAGGTTCTGCTTCGGCGGCAGCCGGTGCCTCTTCAGAAGGCTCGTTCTCCGCGCTCTCGGGCGGCTTGGCGCCTTCCGGCGTCTTGCAGTTGGTGAGCCAGACGTCGAACACCGGGTGCTCCACGGCGTGAAGTCCGGGGCTTTCGGCGAACATCCAGCCGGTAAAGATCCGCTGCTCCTCGCCGTCGAGCTTGATCTCGTCCACTTCGACGAATGAAGCGGTGTGCGGGGCTTCCGTGGGCGGGCGCGTATCGCAGACCCGGGGCGTCACTTTCAGGGCGCCGAACTCGACAGTCTGATCGATGGGCACTTCCAAATGCGAGATGCGGCCGGTCACCTTGTCGAGCGCGGCGAAGATGGCGATCGGATTCTTGATCGTGTCGGCCTGAGCGGCGCCGGCCTGAAGCGCCAGAGCGCCAAACACGATGGCGCCGAACACGACGGCCGTGGCGCGTACGCCACCGGAAAATCCCAGCCGTTTCATGGAAATCCTTCCGCCTCGCATCATGCCGCACACCGGGCGCCCATTCGCTGCTTTTGGGCTGTGCTCCTTTAGCATCAAACGCCTCGTCGATCATTGGGGCAACGGTGTGGCACGGATGCCCCACCCTTGAGGAGACCCTCGAGCATCCCCTTGGGGATCACCCTAGACGTCCCCATTGCGCTCGGCGCTGAATCGGAGCCTGACGTGGTCCGCCGTCCAGCGACCTTGGGCATCGCACAGGGACGGCCGTAATAGGTCCATGGCCTCGTTCAGCGCCGCCGTTCTGTCCGGCTCGTCGAACTGATCGAAGAAGGACCGTCCGAACGTCCTGAGCCAGCCGTCCATGCCCGTCTTGAGCGGAGTCGGGCGCGGCACGAGTGCCATCTCGCGCACCGTGAAGCCTGCTTTGGCGAGTAGGCTGCCGTATTCCTCGACCGTCGGAAAGAACCAGGGCGCCACCCGGGCCGGATCGCCGCCGCGGGCTGCACCCACCGCGCGCATGGCCGTGGCGATGGCCGCGACATTGCCGTGGCCGCCAAGCTCGCCGACGAAGCGGCCGCGCGGCTTGAGCGCACGGGCCACGCCCGTAATCACACGGTCCGGTTGGCGCATCCAGTGCAGCGCGGCGTTGGAGAACACCGCATCGAACTCCTGAACGAAATCGAGCGCATGGCCATCGGCCTTGCGAACGTTGAGACCCTTCATGCGGGCCACGGCAAGAAGTTCGTCGCTGAGATCGACGCCGAGCACGTCGGCGCCCGCCGCCTTGATTTCGGCGGTGAGCGTGCCGTCGCCGCAGCCGAGATCGAGAATGCGCTCCCCGGCCTTGGGCGCGAGCATGGCAAAGATCGGTCCGGCCAGCTCCTGTACGAAGCGGCCGTTCTTGGCATAGTCGGACGCCGACCAGCGCTGGACCGCGACTGGCGGCGGCGTTTCCGTCGTTGGCGCGTGCATCACTTAGGCTGCCAGGGTTCGTAATCCAGGGGCTGTTCCTTCACCTGCGGGCGCAACACCGAGCCGGGCGGCCGGTAGGCCTCGTAGGTCCCCGTCATATTCGGCCGATGGGCTTTCTCCCACGACCGGGGCACGTAGTCCTCTTCTTCGGTGGGCGGCAGGGCGACAAGGAAGTGCAGCCAGGCGTGCCATTCGGGCGGGATCTGCGACGGCTCCGAAAGGCTCGCGTAAGTGACCCAACGGCGCGTGCCGTTCCGCTCCCGGTAATAGATATTGCCGAGGCTGTCCTCGCCCACGCGCTCTCCCTTCCGCCAAGTGAAGAGGCGCGTGCCGATGGTGTTGCCCTTCCACCAGGCAAACAGTTCGCTGAACAGTCCCATGGATTGGTTCGGTGTCTTTCGAGCTCTGGCCGCGACTATGACCCTTTGCCCGGGCCCCTGTCCAGCGGCGCAAAGGACGCGCTAATTGCGGGCGGCCCGCAACTTGGGAGGCTCAGGCTCGGCCTCTGGCGCGGATTCCGCCGCCCCCACGGCGAGCGGCGTTTTGGCTGTGGGACGCGCATAGGTCGGGCGCGGGATGCTGAGCGCCAGGCGCTCCTCCATGCCGGCCACGACATACTGATCGTCCCTCAGCTCGAAGGGCCGATCGTCGTTCACCAGCCAGTCGAGCCGGCGATAGAGCGTTGAGGCGGAGGTGGGCAGAACCAGGACCTGATGGGCCCCTGCCCGCAAAGCTTCTCCGATCACACCGGACTTGGCGTGGGCACTCATGATCATGGCGGGCACCAGGCAAAGCGGACCGGCATCCACGTGGCGCATGGCGCTGACCATCTCCGCCCCGCCGATCGGCTGCATGGACGCCGCGGCGATCACCATGTCCGGCGTGTTCTGGGTCATGGCCGCAAGGGCTTCGGCAGGGTCTTGATGGGTCTCGATCCGGCCCGTGCCGATGGCGGCCAGCATGGCGCGCATCATGGCAAGCATGGGTCTGCGGTTGTCGATGACGGCTACGACGAGCTGATCGAGGTCGCGGCCGAGCGCGCGATGATGCAACATTGGAACCAACTCGATTCTCGCGGGACGGGACGTCCGCGTGCAAAAGGAAAATACTGCAGGGCTTGTAAATAGAGGGTGAAGTGCGTGCGGCGCCGCTTGAGAGCCCGCCCCTTCGTCGTTCGAGTCCGCTGCCATCAACATCTTGTCCACGGCTCTCCGCGCCTAAGAGGGTCGCCGCGCAGCGCCGTCGTTCAAGTCCGAAATGACGGATTTTTGGAGGTGTCCCGGGGCCCGGGTTGCAAGTTGTTCCCCAACTTTCCACATACTATTCCTGCCCTCACCCACAGGGTTTAGTGGTAAAGTAACCTCTGAGCGCTAGATGTTGGGTTCTGATTGAAGGCGGGAGAGAATCGCCCCAGTCTCGAAGGTCGCGCCAACGCGCTACCGAACGCACGATTTTCACAAGGGGGAAGACTAAAGATGCGGATTCAAAGACGTTTTACTGAGCCAGGACGGTCACCTTATGCCGGGATCGAGATCCGCGAGAGCGCGAGTGAGATCAAGAACCCGGATGGCTCGGTCGTCTTTGCTTTGGAGCGGTTTTCCGTGCCGGCTCGGTGGAGTCAGGTGGCGGCGGACATCCTTGCTCAGAAGTATTTCCGTAAAGCGGGCGTGCCCGCCAAGCTGAAGCGCGTCGAAGAGAATTCGGTGCCGTCTTGGCTGTGGCGCTCCGTGCCCGACACCGAGGCGCTCGAGGCGCTGCCCGAGGCGGACCGGTTCGGCAGCGAGGTCGACGCCCGCCAAGTGTTCGACCGGCTGGCCGGCACCTGGACCTATTGGGGCTGGAAGGGCGGCTACTTCTCGTCCGAGGACGACGCGTCGGCCTTCTATGACGAGATGCGCTACATCCTCGCCATGCAGATGGGCGCCCCCAACAGCCCGCAATGGTTCAACACGGGGCTCCATTGGGCCTATGGCATCGATGGTCCGAGCCAGGGACATTACTATGTGGATTACCGCACGGGCGAGCTGAAGGCTTCGGAGTCGGCCTACGAGCATCCCCAGCCCCATGCCTGCTTCATCCAGTCGATCGCCGACGACCTCGTCAACGACAACGGCATTATGGATCTATGGGTGCGCGAGGCGCGCCTGTTCAAATACGGCTCCGGCACGGGCTCGAATTTCTCGCGGCTGCGCGGCGAGCATGAGCCGCTGTCCGGCGGCGGCAAGTCGTCGGGCCTGATGAGCTTCCTTAAGATCGGCGACCGGGCGGCCGGTGCCATCAAGTCGGGCGGTACCACGCGCCGCGCCGCGAAGATGGTGGTGGTCGACATCGACCATCCCGACATCGAGAGCTACATCAACTGGAAGGTCGTCGAGGAGCAGAAGGTGGCGGCGCTCGTCACCGGCTCGAAGATCCTCTCCGAGCGGCTGAACGCTGTCCTCCGGGCTTGCGTGAATTGCGAGAGCGACGGCGACGACTGCTTCGACCCGAAGCGGAACCCGGCGCTGAAGCGCGAGGTCAAGGCCGCGCGCCGGGCGAAGGTGCCGGAGAACATGGTCCGGCGCATGATCCAGTTCGCGCGCCAAGGCTACAGCTCGATCCACTTCCCGACCTACGACACGGACTGGGACTCGGAAGCCTACCGGACCGTCTCGGGCCAGAACTCCAACAACTCGGTGCGCGTCACGGACGAGTTCCTGGCCGCGGTCGAAGAGGACGGCGATTGGGACCTGATCCTGCGTAAGAACGGCGGGGTGGCGAAGACGGTGAAGGCGCGGGATCTGTGGGAGCAGATCGGCCACGCGGCATGGTCTTGCGCCGATCCCGGCATCCAGTTCCACACCACGATCAACGATTGGCACACCTGTCCCGCCGGTGGCGACATCCGGGCCTCGAATCCCTGCTCGGAGTACATGTTCCTCGACGACACGGCCTGCAATCTCGCCTCTCTTAATCTGATGTCCTTCCGCCAGGAGGACGGCAGCTTCGATGTCGAGGGCTACGAGCACGCCGTCCGGCTTTGGACCGTGGTGCTCGAGATCGCCGTGACCATGGCGCAGTTCCCCTCCCGCCAGATCGCCCAGCTCTCCTACGAGTACAGGACGCTCGGTCTGGGCTACGCCAATATCGGTGGGCTGTTGATGGCCTCTGGCATTCCTTACGACAGCGATGAGGGCCGGGCGCTGGCCGGCGCACTGACCGCGATCATGACCGGCGTGTCCTATGCCACGAGCGCGGAGATGGCGCGCGAGCTTGGGCCCTTCCCCAGCTACGACGCGAACCGCGAGTCCATGTTGCGGGTCATCCGCAATCATGCCCGGGCCGCGCGCGGCGAGCGGGACGGCTATGAGGAGCTGGCCACGCCGCCGGTGCCGCTCGACCATGCTTCGTGTCCCGACCCCCGGCTCTTGGCTCATGCCATGCGCGCCTGGGATCAGGCGCTCGAGCTTGGCCGGGAGTTCGGCTACCGCAACGCGCAAGCCACGGTGATCGCGCCGACCGGCACGATCGGCCTCGTCATGGACTGCGACACCACCGGCATCGAGCCGGACTTTGCCCTGGTGAAGTTCAAGAAGCTCGCCGGCGGCGGCTATTTCAAGATCATCAACCGCATGGTGCCGGCTGCCTTGCTGGGGCTCGGCTACGATGAAGCGGAGATCAAGGCGATCATCGACTATGCGGTGGGCCGGGGCACGCTCGAAGGCGCACCGGGGGTCAATCACGACGCCTTGGCGGCGAAGGGCTTCACGCCGGACAAGATCGCCGCGGTGGAGAAGGCCATGGCGGCGGCCTTCGACATCAAGTTCGTCTTCAACAAGTGGACGCTTGGCGAGGCCTTCTGCACCGAGACGCTCGGGCTTCCCGCGGAACGGCTCGACCACCCCGATTTCGACCTGCTGGCGGAGATTGGCTTCTCGAAGGCCGATCTCGAGGCGGCCAACGAATATGCCTGCGGGGCCATGACGCTGGAAGGCGCACCGGGGCTCGATCCCAAGCATTTGCCGGTGTTCGATTGCGCCTCTCCGTGCGGTCGCAAAGGCAAGCGTTATCTGTCGGTCGAGAGCCATATCCGCATGATGGCGGCGGCACAGCCCTTCATCTCCGGGGCCATCTCCAAGACCATCAACATGTCGAACAATTCGTCCGTCAAGGACTGCAAGGAAGCCTATCTCCTGTCTTGGCGCCTGGCTCTCAAGGCCAACGCGCTCTATCGCGACGGCTCCAAGCTGTCTCAGCCGCTCAACGCACAGATCCTCGCCGATGACGAAGAGGAGCAGGACGATATCCTGGCGGCGGTGGCCTCCGACCAGCCGCAAGTTCAGCGGGCGACCGTGATCGCCGAGCGCATCGTCGAGCGCGTGGTGGAGCGGGTCCGCGCCACCAGCGAGCGCGACAAGCTCCCCCACCGGCGCAAGGGCTACACCCAGAAGGCCGTGGTCGGCGGTCATAAGGTCTACTTAAGAACTGGCGAGTATGAAGACGGTCGGTTGGGTGAGATCTTTATCGACATGCACAAGGAAGGCGCCGCCTTCCGCTCGCTCATGAACAACTTTGCGATCGCGGTGTCCGTCGGCTTGCAGTACGGCGTGCCGCTGGAAGAGTTCGTCGATGCCTTCACCTTCACGCGCTTCGAGCCTGCTGGTCCGGTGCGCGGGAACGAGGCCATCAAGAACGCCACCTCGATCCTCGACTACTTGTTCAGAGAGCTTGCAGTTTCTTATCTTGGGCGGTACGAGCTTGCACATGTTGATCCAAGTGAGATCGGCAGCACAACCCTCGGCTCCGGCGACGCAGGCGAAAGCAAGCGTCTCACCGAAGCTCTCGTCTCTCCCGGCTTCACACGAGGCCGATTTGGTGAGCGGAAGCTTTTCGCGCCGAGTGAAGCGCAAGGCTCAAGTGCTTCAGCGCGAGCGTATCAGGCAGATGCCGATGACGATGCACTCCAGAACGCGACGAGCCTTTCCGCCGCATTACCTCAATCCCCTCCAACGGAGACGGTCGAGCATGTTGCTCTCGCCGTCGAAGCGCTTGCCGAACGCGGAGCGTCAGTTCTTGTCGCCGAAGCGCGCGTTAAGGGTTATGAAGGGGAAGCATGTGGAGAATGCGGTAACTTTACCCTCGTACGAAACGGAACGTGTCTCAAGTGCGACACGTGCGGATCGACGAGCGGGTGTAGTTAGAGTGATCTGATCAGCCAGCCACCCGATAGGAGGGGATTAAAATGGCAGTAGCGAAGAAGAAAGTTGCGAAGAAGAAGGCCCCGGCCAAAAGGAAGGTCGCCAAGAAGAAGGTCGGTAAGAAGGCACCGGCGCGTAAGACCGCCGCCGCCAAGAAGCGCACCGTGAAGAAGACCGGCACGGCCAAAAAGAAGAAGGTCGCGAAGAAGAAGGTCGCCAAAAAGCGGCGCTAGCTTCCGGCACCAATTCAAAAGAGGCGCGGGGATCGAAAGACCCCGCGCCTTTTGTTTTTCTATTACAAATCAACGAATTATACGCCCGCCCCAAACAGCTTCAGGGGGCTTTTTGCTGCCTAATCCGTTCTGCCCGCGGGGTTATGCAACGGCACCGCTTGGCGCTAAAATTCAGCTGGATGTTTGCGGGCGCCGTGCCGCGCGCCGCGTTTTGAGAGTGACGGATCATGGCTATCGTGAGGCTGGCCTACATTAGCAAGTCGCTGCTTCCCGGCGATCCGCGCGAGCGTGAGCACGTTGCCGACATCTTGATGTCGTCGCGCCGGAACAACGAAGCGGCGCAAGTGACCGGCGCACTGCTGGCCACGGACGCGTGCTTCGCCCATGTGCTCGAAGTCGAGCAGGAGGTCGTGGAGGAGACCTACGGGCGAATCAGTTGCGACCCACGTCACCGAGACATCGTCCTGCTGTTAACGGAACCCATCGCTGCACGGCAATTTCCGGACTGGTCGATGGCCTATATCGGGCCCTCCCAACCGGCCGAGGACGCCGTGGCGCGGGTGACCCGGACGCTTTCGCCTACCGACGACGGAGAGGCGGCTCGGGATCTTGTCGCCTTCATCAGCACAATGCTCGAGGACTGCTCTTCCTCGGATCTTCCAAGGGACGGCGGACCGAAGACGGGCTGAGCCTCAAGCCTCGTCCGCGGGCGCGGCGCTGAAGCCCTCCTGCGCGATCACGCCCCAAAGCGCTTGAAGCACCGAATCGAGTCTGGCCGCGTCCGCGCCGCGAAGCACGATGTAGGTGCCGAATCGCCGGTGCTCGAAGAATGGATAGGAGCCGATCTGCACGTCGGGATGGGCGGCCTGGAGGGCGGCGAGTGGCGGGGCTACGTCTCCCTCGGCCGCGTCGACCCGGACCGAGCGCGCCAGCAACAGCCGCCCCTTGGCAAGCCGCGGCATGACCTCGTCCAGCATGACCTGCATGATCCGGGGCACACCGGCCATGACGATGACGTTCTCCAGCATGTAACCGGGCGCGCGCGAGACCGCGTTGTGGATGAGCTCGGCGCCGTCGGGAATGCGAGCCATCCTGAGCCGCGCCGGGGTGAGGTCCTCCTCGGTATATTGCAAGCGCATAGCCGCCACAGCATCGTCGCGGACGTCCGCGCCCACGCGGAAGGCCTTGGCGACGGCGTCGGTGGTGACGTCGTCATGGGTCGGGCCGATGCCGCCGGTGGTGAAGACATAGGTGTAGCGCGACCGGAGCGCGTTCACAGCGGCCGCGATCTCGGCCTCGACATCCGCCACCACCCGCACCTCACGCAGCGCAATCCCCGCACGGGTCAGGTGGCCGGCGACATAGCCGATATTCTCGTCCTGGGTGCGCCCGGACAGAATCTCCTCGCCGATCACTAGCAGCGCGGCGGTGACGGTCTCGGGGCTGGCTTTGGGGTCGGTCATGTCTGTGGCCATGCCCTCTTCTACCCGAACTCTTCGGATCAAGGGAATCGGGGGTAATGGAGCCCGGCGGCTTGCGGCTCCTCTCCCCGCTCCCTAGGCTCGCCCCCATGCTGATGCGGTTTTCCTCAGGCCTGATCGAAGGTCGGCTCCTGCGGCGCTATAAGCGCTTCCTCGCCGACGTGGAGCTTTTCTCCGGCGAAACGGTCACGGCGCATTGCGCCAACCCAGGCTCGATGCTGGGCCTCGCCGCGCCTGGGTCCAGGGTGTGGCTGTCGCGCTCCGACAATCCGAAACGCAAGCTCAGCTATTCCTGGGAGCTGATCGAGGTCGATCTCGGAGCCGGCCCCACCCTTGTCGGCATCAATACATCGAGCCCGAACGGCGCCGTGACCGCCGCGATCGCGCATGGGCTCATTCCGTCGCTGACCGGCTACGCGTCCCTGCGCCGCGAAGTGCGCTATGGCGGCAACAGCCGCATCGACATTCTGCTGGAGGACGAGAAGCGGCCGCCCTGCTACGTGGAAATCAAGAATGTCCATCTGATGCGGCGTGCGGGGCTGGCGGAGTTTCCCGATTCGGTCACCGCGCGCGGCGCCAAGCATCTCAGGGCGCTTACGGAGATGGTGGCCTCGGGCGCGCGCGCCGTAATGGTCTATTTCGTCCAGCGGGGCGATGCGGAGACCTTCACGCTCGCCCACGACATCGATCCGGCCTATGCGCGGGCTTTCACCACAGCCGCGAACGCAGGCGTCGAGGCCATCGCCGTTGCGTCGGCCCTCACGCTCGAAGGTCTTGCCTTGCCGCGTGCCATCGCCCTTAAGCCTCCGCCTGCGCTGGATTGACCGGCGCCATTGAACCTTTGTCGATTTCCTCCTAACTGTGACGGGAAGACCCTATAATTCATAGCCATGTCCAATCTCGAATTTGCCCGCGCCCAAGCGCGCGACACCAAGATCAAGCTCCACGGTCCCGAGGCTTTCGCCGGCATGGCGAAGGCTGGCCGGCTGGTGGCCGAAGCCCTCGATCTTCTGACCGAGCATGTGAAGCCCGGCGTCACCACCGATGAGCTCGATACCATCCTGTTCGACTTTGCCATGGCGCATGACGCCGTGCCTGCCCCGTTGAACTATCGTGGCTTCACCAAGTCGATCTGCACCTCCCTCAACCACGTGGTCTGTCACGGCATCCCCGGCCCCCGGGCGCTGCGCGACGGCGATGTGCTCAATATCGACGTGACCCTCATTGTCGATGGCTGGCATGGCGACTCGAGCCGCATGTATCCGGTGGGCACGATCACGCGCGCCGCGGAGCGGCTGCTTGAGGTCACGCACAACGCCCTGATGCGCGGCGTGGCCGCCGTCAAGCCGGGCGCGACCACCGGCGATATCGGGCACGCGATCCAAGTCTATGCGGAAGGCGAGCGTTGCAGCGTGGTGCGCGATTTCTGCGGCCATGGCTTGGGGCGCGTCTTCCACGACCGGCCGAACATCCTGCATTACGGAGAGCCCGGCGAGGGCCTGCCGCTGAAGCCCGGCATGCTGTTCACCATCGAGCCGATGATCAATCTCGGCAAGCCGCACGTGAAGATCCTCTCCGATGGCTGGACCGCCGTGACCCGCGACCGTTCGCTGTCGGCCCAGTTCGAGCACACGGTCGGCGTCACCGAGACGGGATGCGACGTCTTCACCCTGTCGCCCAAGGGCCTGGATCGTCCGCCCACAGGCGCCTGAGCGTAAGCGGCAGCACCATGGGTTTCGAAGACGCCGCCAAGCCCCATTATCTCGGTCAGTGAAGATGACGCACAGGATCGGACATGGCTTCTGGTCTTACATGTGCGCCAAGACTTAAAGCTCATCACATTCCTTTTGGGTCGAGTGATTGTGATGCTTGGTGTCATTGCCGACAGGATGTGAGGCGGCGACTTCCATGACATCACCACGCCGTCTCCCGGTGCGACAGCAATGGTGGTTACGATTTGGTCCGTTTGACCGCGCCAGAGAGATTGAGAAGCCCGACTGCGGGAAGAGGCAGCCGGGCTTTCTATGGAGCGTTAGTAGCCAAGCCAGACGCTGACCCCTGGCCTGTAGTACGGCCTGTAGTACGGCCTGTAATAAGGCTGATAGTAGGGGCGGTAGTAGGCATAGGGCTGATAATAGGGCCTGTAGTACGGTCTGTTGTACGGCCTGTAATACGGACGCCGCGCATGACGATAGCGCCGGTAGCGATAGCCAACGTCCTCCACCACGCCCGCCTTCGTTTGGTTGAACGCTATCGCGCCGGGCTGCGCTAGGGCTGACTTAGGAGCTAAAGCCACCAGGGCCACTAGACCAACGACGCTCAAACTCAGAGTACGCATGGGCCTTCTCCTTCTCTGGCTGCTCTGAAACGCCGATGCACAAGAGCGGTTCCCTTGCTGAAAGGGAACCCTAGACATTAATGCTCCCGCGCAAATGAATATGCGATGAACGGCATAAGGTTGGTGGCGAGCAGTTGTCCTCTGCCTTGCCTCAGGAGCTTTGAGGGAGGCTTCCCATGACGTCACTCCGGTTCCCGGCACCTTGGAAAGTCGAGCAGATACCTGGCGGCTTCAAGGTACTGGACGCGAGCGGCCAGTCGCTCGTCTACGTCTACACTCGCGAGGCCGTTACGCGGGCGGCGGACCGAAGACCAACACGGCATTGAGGCCGCCGAACGCAAACGAGTTCGACATCGCGTAGTTGACCTCGCGGGCCTTGCCGGTGTTCGGCGTGTAGTCCAGGTCGCATTCGGGATCCGGCTCGTCGAGGCCGGCCGTGGGCGGCACATAGTTCTGCTCGATAGCCTTGATGGCCGCGACCGCCTCGATGCCACCGCCGGCACCCAGGCAGTGCCCGTGCATCGACTTGGTCGAGGAGATCGACAGCTTGTTGGCGGCGTTGCCGAACACACGCTTGATGGCACGGGTCTCGTTGATGTCGTTGACCATCGTCGCGGTGCCGTGGGCATTGACGTAGTCGATATCGGACGGTGACAGGCCGCCATCGTCGAGGGCCTGCTGCATGGCGGTCGAGGCGCCGTCGATGGACGGGTTGACCATGTCGGCCGCGTCCGCCGTCATGCCGTAACCCATGAGCTCGGCAAGGATCGGAGCGCCGCGTTCCTTGGCGCGCTCATATTCCTCAAGCATCAGAATGCCGGCGCCTTCGGCCAGCACGGTTCCATTGCGCTTCTTGGCAAAAGGCCACAAGCCGTCGGGGCTCAGCACGCGCATGGCCTGCCAGGCCCGCGTCGCACCCCAGTTGAGGGAGGCTTCCGCCGCGCCGGCAAGACCCACATCGACGAGCCCCTCGCGAATCATGCGGTAGGTGAGACCGATGGAGTGGGTGGCCGTGGCGCAGGCGCTGACGAGTCCGAAGGTCGGGCCCTTGATGCCGTACTCGATGCTGACATGAGCCGAAGCGGAGCTGCCGATCGCCTTAAGCAGCGTCAGCGGATGGGTCGCCCGCTTGTTCTCCTTGAACAGCATCTTGTAGGAGAATTCGAGGGTGGTGAGACCACCGACGCCGGAGCCGATAATGCAGGCGGAGCGGTAGCTGTCGGAGTCCTTGATCGGATATTCCATCTTGGACTGCAGCATGGCTTCATGCGCCGCGCAGCCCGCATACTGGGAGAACTTGTCGGCCAGGAGCAGCTGCTTGCTCTGCAAGCGCTCGCGGGGATCGAAGTCCGGCACCTCGCCGGCGATCGTGATGTAGAGGTCTTCGGTCGAGAAGCTCTGGACCTCGCGGATGCCGCAATCGCTGCGTTGCATCGCGGCCCAGAACTTGTCCACGCCTGTACCCAAAGGAGTGACAACGCCCTGGCCGGTGACCACGACGCGCCTGCGTCCGTTAGAGTGTGTCATTTAGTGCTAAGCCGTAACTCCAAGCCTGGTCAACGCCCCGGGATGGCCCGGGCGGAATGGCTGGTTCAAGCTGCTGCGCCCGAGGCCTTCGATTCTGCGATGATCCCCTTCACGCGGTCGACCACAGAGCCGACCGTCGCAAACGCTTCGACTTCCTCGTTCGCATTATAGGGGATTTCGATCCCGAAGGTATCCTCAATATCGAACACGATCACCGCCAGATCGAGGGACTCGATCTCAAGGTCGCTCAGGGGGGTCTCGAGCGTCACGTCCTTGGATGGATCCTTCATGTTCTTACGCAGAATCTCGATGATCTTGGTGGCCACCTCGTCCATATCACTCTCCCTGCCCCGTTGAGGGGTCCGTGTCTAATGGTCCCTGGCTAAAACATAGCAAATCCGAGGGCAAGTCGGGCATTGGAATAAACTCAAAAACTGGTCGAGTCTACCCGTGCCCCGAACGCTCGGTTTGACGATACTATACGCTCTAATCGCTAACAAAATTGGCGTTTTTGCGCCTGTCCTCGCCTTCGTTTCAGCATAATCCACATGCCGTCTGGCCTCTCGCGGCACTGTTTATCAACCTCGTGCTACAATAATAGTAGAAGAACGCGCTTGCGGCCAATTGCCTCCCGTCGGGGCCCTAAACGGCCCGTTAACCAGCGATAAAGCAACGCAAAACCGGAATTTCGATGGCCAGCAAGACGAATCCGGCACCCATGGACACCCCGCACTCCCCTAGAACCCGTCCGTGGCTCAAGGCTTATCCGGCCGGTATTTCTTGGGAGCGGCGTTTTAAGCCTGGCCTGGTCCACCAGATCCTGGACGACGCCGTGGCCGCGTTCGGGACGCGGCCGTGCACCAATTTCCTCGGCAAGCGCCTCAGCTATTCGGAGATCGGGGCCCTGTCCGACCGGGCCGCCAAGGGCTTGCAGGCGCTCGGCGTCGGCGAAGGGGTCAAGGTCGGGCTCCTGCTGCCCAACTCCCCGACCTTCTTAATCTTCTATTTCGGCGTGCTCAAAGCGGGCGGCACGGTCGTCAACTTCAACCCGCTCTACAGCCTGGAGGAGACCGAATTCCAGATCCGCGACAGCGACACCAAGATCATGGTGACCCTCGATCTGGCGGTGCTCTTCGAGAAGGTCGAGCCAATGCTCAAGAGCGGCGCGCTCGAGAAGGCCGTGGTGGCGAAATTCGCCTCGCTGCTCCCGCCGCTCAAACAGGTCGGGCTCAAGCTCTCGGGTCGGGTGAAACGCGCAAACGTGGGCTTGTCCCGCGTGCGGCGCCAGATCGTCCGCGAGGCGGCCCTTCTCGCCAATGACGGCCGCTACGAGCCACCCGTCATTACGCCGGACTCCATCGCTGTGCTGCAATACACCGGCGGCACGACCGGCACACCCAAGGCGGCCATCCTCACGCACGGGAATATCTCCATCAACGTACAGCAGGTGAAGCTGTGGGTGGGCCGGCCGCCGCACGTGGTCGACCGTCTGCTCGGCGTGCTGCCGCTATTCCATGTGTTCGCCATGACCGTGGTGATGAATTTCGGCGTCACCCAAGGGATGGAGGTGATCCTGGTGCCGAAATTCGAGCTGATCGGGACCCTGAAGCTGATCGGCAAGCTCAAGCCGACGGTGATGCCCGGCGTGCCGACCTTGTTCAACGCCATCCTGCGCCATCCGCGAATCAAGAAGTTCGATCTCTCATCGCTGGAATACTGCATCTCCGGCGGCGCGGCTCTGCCGCTTGAGGTGAAGCGCGGTCTCGAGGCCTTGGCCGCCTGCAACCTGGTCGAGGGCTATGGCTTAAGCGAGACTTCGCCGGTCGTCGCCTGCAATCCAATCGATGCGACCCGCGAAGGCTCCATCGGGCTGCCGCTTCCCGCCACCGAAATCAGCATTCGCTCTCTCGAGGACCCGACCCAAGAGGTCGCCCCCGGCGAGCCTGGCGAGCTCTGCATCGCCGGACCGCAGGTCATGACGGGCTATTGGAAACAGCCGGGCGAGACGGAGTCCGCCTTCGTGGGACGGTTCTTCCGCACGGGCGACGTGGGCTACATGGACGAGGAGGGTTTCATCTTCATCGTCGACCGCATCAAGGACATGATCAACGCTGCGGGCTTCAAGGTCTATCCGCGGCGCATCGAGGACGCGCTCTACGAGCACGCAGCGGTGGCCGAGGTCTGCGTGGTGGGTGTTCCGGACGATTATCGGGGCGAAGCGCCAAAGGCCTTCGTGCGGCTGAAGGAAGGGTCCGAGGCCACGGCGATCGAACTCATGACCTTCCTGCGGCCGAAGCTGTCGAAGCTCGAACTCCCGGTCACCATCGAGTTTCGCAGCGAATTACCGAAAACGATGATCGGCAAGCTCTCCAAGAAAGAGCTGCGCGCGCAGACACGGGACTAGGCTGAAAGCCTGCACCTTATCCCTGAAACGCTATCGGTGCGTTTTGGCTAGCGCAGCCAGGGAAGCAGGCCTTGCGCCTCCTGCTGCTGCTGTTGCAGCTTCTGCTGACGCCGGAGCTGACGCCGCTCACGCCAAGACAGCCTTTGCTGTGCGGCACCGTTCTCCGCCATCGACTCGGTGTCGGCCGTCTGCATCGGCTCTTCCCCATCGCTCGGCTCCGCGCCGGGCTCTGCCGCGGCATTCGGTGCGGCTTGGGGTGCCGGTGCCGTGTCCACGCGAGCCTGTTGCGGCTTGGGCTGGGGCGCGGGCTGCGCCGCGGCAGTAACCTTGGGCTCGGACGGCGCCGGCGCGCTTTCGGCGGCGGCCACCGCGTCTGCGGCGTCATCATCCTTGGGCAGCGGTTTCGTCATGGCGAACATGCTGGGCACGTTCTCGCCGGAGAAGCCGGTCTGTCCTTCAGCACTCGTCGAGGCACTCAGGAACCGATAGCCGGCCTGCGTGCTGTTATGGGCGACCGGCGTCAACATTTCCGCGTTGGCAAAGGCGTCGTCTTCAGGCGCCGGCGTAGCGTCGGCGGTCTCGGTCTCCGGTGCGCTCTCCGGCTCGGCCGAGGCCTCGATCTGCTCCTCGGGCTTCGGCTCTTCCTTGGGCAGCGAGGTCCGGACCCAGGTGCGCTCACCGCACAGGATCCAGCCCTTGCAGCCTCTGAGATTGATTTGGTTGCGCGACACGAGCGTCAGCGTCGCCGAATAGGTGTTGCCGTCCTCGGGGTTGTAGATATTGCCCTTCCATTGGTTGGCGCCGACTTGCGCCATGCCGTTGATCATCGGCAGACCGAGGATGGGGCGATCCCGCAGCCTGGGGTTCTCGTTGCGGATGTCGTGAAGCGGCTTGCCCTTGTAGAGGGGGTCCTTAAGCCAGACGATCTTGGCGCAGAGATAGCGCTTGCCGGAGCCGCAGCGGAAGATTTCGAACTTCCCCGGGCGCTCGCCCTGTTCTGATTTTCGCCAAATGCCCGTGGGATCGGCGGCAGCCGCCTGGGTCACACTCAAGGGAACGAGGGCGGCGGCCATCACAATACCAATCGCCGCGCTGATCACATGATGCCGCATAAGCACCTCCGTCATGGGTCGGGCCTAGGCATGATCGTCGCCTCGGCAATGTCTCTTTTGCCCCCTGTCCCTGACGGGTCTCGTTGGACCCAACTCCTGATCCGGCGATAGAGCACTTATGCTGCGCCCTTAGTATCGTTGCTGATTTCCGCCGGCTGTGGCGTCCCGACCCCTTCCAGGATCGCCGCGACGCCCATGCCGCCGGCAGTACACACCGAAATCAAACCTCTTTGGCCAGCCCCATTATGCAGGAGTTTGGCCAAAACTGACAAGATCCGCGCGCCCGTGGCGGCAAAGGGATGGCCGATGGCGATGGAAGACCCCTTGACGTTCAATCTCGACCGGTCGATCGACCCCAAGGGTTCGCTTCGACCTAGCCGGTCACGGCAATAAGCCTCTGATTCCCATGCCTTCAGCGTAGCCAACACCTGCGCCGCGAATGCCTCATGAATCTCATAATAATCAAAGTCTTGTAGCGCAAGACCCGTCTGATGGAGCATCTCGCTCACGGCAATGGTCGGCGCCATCAGAAGGCCCTCACCCTGCACATAGTCTACGGCAGAAGTGCGACCCAAAGTTAAATATGCCTGAATTGGAATTCCTTGGTTTTCCGCCCATTCTTCGCTTGCAAGCAGCACCGTAGCGGCCCCATCAGTTAACGGGGTCGAATTGGCGGCGGTAATCGTCCCCCCCGCCTTGTCAAAAGCCGGCTTCAGCTCGGCCATCTTCTCAAGCGAAATATCCTCGCGGATGTTGTTGTCGCGGAAGACCCCGGCGCAGGGGATCACCAGGTCGTCCATGAACCCCTCGTCATAGGCCTCGGCCGCCTTGTGGTGGCTCTCGAAGGCGAGTTCGTCCTGCGCCTCGCGGGTGATGCCCCATTCCTTGGCCATGAGCTCGCAGTGCTCACCCATGCCGAGCCCGGTGCGGGGCTCGCGCGTGTCCGGGGGCACCGGCGCAAGCTCGCCCGGCATCATGCCTTTGAAGGCGCCGAGCCGCTGGCCCACGCTCTTGGCGCGCGAGGCCTCGACCAGGCGCTTGGCGAATTTCTTCTGGAATACGATCGGCGCATCGCTAGTCGTATCGGACCCCATGGCGATGCCGGCTTCGATCTGGCCGGTGGCGATCTTGGCGGCGAGGCCGAGCGCGCCCTGCAAGCTCGTGCCGCAGGCCTGCATCATGGTGATGCCCGGCGTCGTCTGGGCGAGCGGGCTGCCGATGACCGCTTCGCGCGCCAGGTTCCAGTCCTTGGCATGAGTCACAACCGCGCCACCGACCACCTCGTCGATGTGAGCGCCGGACAGCGCGAAGCGTTCGGCAAGCCCGGTGAGCGCCGCGGTCAGCATTTCGAGATTGGAGAGCTCGGCATAGGCCGTGTGCGAGCGGCAAAAGGGGATTCTCACCCCGCCGAGCACCGCGACACGCCGCACCTTCACGTCTTTCATCATCTTCCTTTCGGCCTCGTCGGCTTACGCCGCCTTGCCTGTCTCGGCGCCGGCCCCGGTCCGTCGATAATGCAGCGGGCCGCCCCGGAACGGCGCGAAGCCCGTGCCGAAGATCACGCCGGCATCGACATGGTCCGCGTCCTCAACGACATGATCGGCTTCGGCGCGCTCGGCCTCGTCGAGCAGAGGCTTGATCAACGCACGGCCGAGGCGCGCAAGTTCCGCATCGTCATATTCGGCGTCGTCGCGCTTCGGTTTGCCGTCCTCCCAGACGTAAAAGCCCTCGCCCGTCTTCTTGCCGAGCTTGCCTTGCTTGACGAGCGTCGCCAGCACGTTGTCCGGCTTGCCGTCGGCTTTGGGCGCAAGATCGAGCTCCTCGCCGACCTTGTTGCAGATGTCCAACCCGACCATGTCCATGAGCTCCATGGGGCCCATGGGCATGCCGAATTTGAGCGCGGCCTTATCGAGCTTCTCGCGCGGCTCACCGTCCTGATAGAGCCGCACGGCTTCCATCATGTAAGGCGCGAGCACGCGGTTCACGAGGAAGCCGGGGCAGCTCTTGGTGATGAGCGGCAGCTTGTTGATGGCGGTGACGAACCGGCACGCCTTGCCGATCTCGTCTTCACGCGTGCCCTCGCCGCGCACGACCTCGACCAGCGGGAGCTGCGCCACGGGATTGAAGAAGTGAAGGCCGACCAGCCGGCCGGGATCCTTCAGCTCCTTGGCGATGTCCTCCAGCTTGAGCGAGGACGTATTCGTCGCCAGCACCGCGCCCGGCTTCGCTTTGGTCTCGAGATCGGCAAAGAGCTTCTGCTTCACGTCGAGCTTCTCGACGATGGCCTCGATGATGACATCGGCGTGCTTGATCTGCTTGCCTTGGGGATCGGCAATCAGGCGTGCGACCGCGGAGTCGATCGCCGTCTTGCGGCGCAGGCGCTTTGTGAAGAGCTTCTTGGCGCGGGCCAGCCCCTTTCCGATCTGTGCTTCGTCGAGATCCTGCAGGCTCGCCTGCATGCCGGAGACCACGCACCAGGCGGCGATATCGGCGCCCATGGTGCCGGCACCGATGACATGCACTTTGCGGGGCTTGAAGCCGTTCTTGGGTGCTGAATCTTTCAACGTCTCGGATAACTTGAACACGCGCCGCAAGTTCCGTGAGGTCTCGCTCGCCATGAGCGGCGCGAACATATCGGTCTCGGCCTGCTTCATGCGCGCGGGATCGTCGCCGTAGCGCTCGAACAGGTCGATGAGGCGGAAAGGCGCGGGGTAATGCTCCTCACGGACCTTCGCCGCGGTCTTGGCCCGCATCTGCTTGGCCAGCATCCCGCGCACGGGCTGCTTCAGCATCAGCTTCTTCCACCACGGCGCACCCTTGGAGCGGCGCTTCTGCAGCACGGCTTTGCGCGCGGCCCATTTGAGATTGTGGCGCGTCGGCACGAGCTGATCGACCAGGCCCATGGCGCGTGCCGCCGTCGGGCGCAGCATCTTGCCCGTCAGCATGGCGGTCATGCCGTCCAGGGGGCCTGCCGCCTGAATGGCGCGCACCGTGCCGTTCAGCCCCGGAAAAATCCCGAGTTTCACCTCGGGGAAACCGATCCGCGTCCCCTCCTCGCGGTCGGCGATGCGCCAATCGCAAGCCAGAACAAGCTCGAACCCGCCGCCCAGGCAATAGCCGTGAATCGCGGCGACCACGGGCACGGGCAAACGCTCGATGCGGTCGAACAACTCAAGCGTCTGCTTGACCACGTCCTTGATCTTGTCCTCGGTGTCGAAGCTCTCGAACTCGTTGATGTCGGCGCCGGCGATGAAGCTCGAACTCCTTGCCGCTCATCAGCACGAGCCCCCGCACCTCGCCGGCCGGCGCGTCTTCGACCGCCGTGACGATCTTCCCCAATTCTACGGTGGGCCGCCGGCCGAGCGCGTTCATGCTCTCGCCTTCGCGGTCGATCACCGCCCAGGCGATGCCCTCGAAGTCGACAGAGACGGTCCAATCCTTCAGATCGGTCAATGAAATCGGCATGGGTCTGTTCTACTCGGCGGCGAGGTGCCGTTTGGTTTGGTTGTCGCTCTCGGCTGGTTCGTGGCCGCGCGTGATTTCCGACGCGGCGAAATCATCAACCGCGATAACGCGGGCCACCATGTCGCGCAAGTCCGCAAGCTCTCTTGCCTCATCGGCGCTGAGCACGCCCTTGGCTTGCGCATCCTTGATCCAGTCATTGTCGTGGAAGCGCTTCACCTCGCCCTTGCGAATGGCGCATTCGAGCTTCTTCTCGGCTTCCTCGCAGGCCACGACCTTCTCGAGCGTGGCTTCGAGCAGCCCGGTGGCGTCGTCCGTGCCCTCGGAGGTGTAGATGTCGCGGGTCAGCCGGTCACGGAAGGCGCCGGGCTGAAGCGCGAGCCGGACGATGTCCTTGCCTTGATGGTCTGCCGCCGGACGGCGCGCGCCGAAGGGCAGCACCAGCGGGCCCAGGAGCCATGCGGCCCAGCGGACCGGAAAGTTGTCGATCACGCCACGCAGCGCGCGATCGAAGCGGTAGAGGCAATTGCGCGCGCAGTAATCCACGACGAGACGGTCGCCCGCCGGGCGCCCGTCATCCTCGTAGCGCTTGAGGATCGACGACAGCAGATAAAGCTCGGCAAGCGCATCGGCCATGCGGCCGGTGATCTTCTGCTTCACTTTGAGGCCGCCGCCGAGCAGCGCCACGGTGAGATCGGCGACCAGCGCGAAGGACCGCGACGCGCGCGACAGCTGCCGCCACCAGCGCGTGACGTCGCCCGCATTTTGCGGCGCGGTCGCAAAGAGACCGAAAGTGACGTTGTGGAACAGCGCGCCGGTCACGTTGGAGAATAGAAAGGCGCGGTGCTCGTCGAAGGTCTTCTCGAACGCCTCCACGCCGCGCTCGCGGTCTTCGTCCCGCAGCGCCTCGATCTCGGCGAAGAGATAGGGATGACTGCGCAGCGCCCCTTGCGCAAAGGTGATCAGCGTCCGGGTGAGGATGTTGGCGCCTTCCACGGTGATGCCGATTGGCACCATCTGATAGGCGCCCTGGATGTAGTTCGACGGGCCGTCGCAGATGCCCCGGCCGCCGTGAATGTCGAGCGCGTCGTTGACGCTCTCGCGCATGCGCTCGGTGGACATATATTTCAGCAGCGCCGAGATGACGGCGGGTCTTTCGCCGCCGGAGACCATCGAGGCGGTCACGGCGCGCGCGGCCTCGAGCCCGTAGGCGTTCTCGACCAGCCGCGCCAGCTTCTCCTCCACGCCCTCCATGAAACCGATGGGCAGGCCGAACTGCTTGCGGATGCGCGCATAGGCCGTGGTGCTGCGCGCCATGCCCTTGGCGCAAGCCGCGCTCGTGGCCGGCAGCGAAATGGAACGGCCGGCGGCGAGACAATTCATCAGCATGCGCCAGCCCTGGCCCGCGCCCTCCGGTCCGCCGATCACCCAATCAAGCGGCACGAACACGTCGGTGCCTTTGGTGGGGCCGTTGGGGAAGGCCGCGCCGGCCGGAAGGTGGCGGCGGCCGATCTCGACGCCGTCGTGATCGGTCGGAATGAGGCCGAGCGTGATGCCGACATCCTCGCCCTTACCTAAGAGATTGTCCGGATCGAACAGGCGGAAGGCGAGACCGAGCAGCGTGGCATTCGGTGCAAGCGTGATGTAGCGCTTGTCCCAGGTGATCTTGATGCCGGGCGTTTCCTTGCCCTCGTGCAGGCCCTTGGTGACGACGCCGATATCGCGCATGGCGGCGGCATCCGAGCCTGAGAACGGGCCGGTGAGCGCGAAGCAGGGAATCTCCTCGCCCTTAGCCAGCCGCGGCAGGTAGTGCGCCTTCTGTTGTTCGGTGCCGTATTTCTCGATCAGCTCGCCGGGGCCGAGCGAGTTCGGCACCATGACGATGGTGACGCTGTCGGCGCTCTTGGACGAGATCTTGCCCAGCACCAGCGACTGCGCCTGGGGTGAGAAGCCGAGGCCCCCATGCTCTTTGGAAATGAGCATGCCGAGAAAGCCGTTGTCGCAAACGAAGCGCCAAATATCGTCGGGCACCTCATGCAGCTCATGGCGGATGCGCCAATCGTCGAGTCGCTCGCAAAGCTCTTCGGTCGGGCCGTCGAGAAAGGCGCGCTCCTCGTCCGTGAGCGTGATCGGCGCCACGCGGCGCAACCTGGCGAAGTCGGGTTGGCCCGAGAACAGCTCCGCGTCCCAGCCGATCGTGCCGGCTTCCAGCGCCTCACGCTCGGTCTCGGAAATCTTCGGCATCGCGCCCTTCAGCGCGCGATAGGCGGGCAGCGTCAAATATTGGCGCTTGAGATCGGGGAGGCTCGCGGCAAACAACAGTCCGGCGATGAGCCAGCCGGCGAAGGTCCAGAACGGGAAGCCGAGGGCGACTTGCAGGATGAGCGTGAATACCGCGACGGCGATCGCCCAGGTCCGAAACGAGGCACGGTTCATCGCCAGCGCGAAGAACGCGGCCACGGACACGGCAACAAAGATCAACTCAGCCACGGATGGCCTCCAAACTCGCCTGAACCCTCGATGCGTCGCTTACGAAAGCGCGCTTCGCGCGGCGCGCGCAAGCGCCGCCTTTTCGCCCTCTATGGTGACACCGGGCCAGGGACTCAAGGGTCTTCTCGTGTTTTCCGCGCCGCCTGGCCGACAGCCTCGCGAATCGCGCGGCAACGGGGTCATGCTAGGCGGCAAAACTATCGCCCCGCTTAACACGAAAACCCGACACTTCCTTGAATGACCGAAGCGAATTGGCTAAGGAGGGCCGGCAAAAGTCGGGCCTAAATAACGCTGGGAAACATCATGTCAGAAGAGCCAGAGCGCCCACAGCTCAGCCCCTATCAAGTGCAGCTCGAAGAGGGCAAGCGCTATGCGTGGTGCCGCTGCGGGCGGAGCAAGAACCAACCCTTTTGCGACGGCGGCCATGCCGGGACCGGCATCGAGCCCTTGATGTTCACCGCCGAGCGCACCGAGATGGCGCTGCTGTGCGGCTGCAAGGACACGGGCGACCCGCCGTTTTGCGACGGCTCCCATATGCTGCTGTGAATTTGGGCATGCACTCGACCACGCCTTCTTGCTAAACATACCAAAGTGGGTACCGCCCCGCTTCGTTAGCTCTGCAATGCCCGACCGGGGGAAGGCCAGGCAGGCTTTTACATGGCCTATTTCCTTCAACAGCTGATCAACGGGCTCGCCCTGGGCTCGATCTATGGGCTGATCGCCATCGGCTACACCATGGTCTATGGCATCATCGGCATGATCAATTTCGCCCATGGCGACATCTTCATGGTGGGCGCCTTTATCGCCTTGATCGCCTTCCTCGCGCTCATGGCGCTCGGGGTCACGGCCATCCCGCTAGCGCTGCTTCTCGTGCTGGTCATCGCCATGGTGTTGACCGCGGTATGGGGCTGGACCGTGGAGCGCGTCGCTTACCGCCCCTTGCGCGAATCCTTCCGGCTGGCGCCGCTGATCACCGCCATCGGCATGTCCATCGTGCTGCAGAATTTCATCCAGGTGGCGCAAGGCGCGCGGGTGAAGCCCCTGCAGCCCGTCATCACCGGCGGCTACGAGATCTTCAAGCAAGGCGAGTTCACGGTGATCGTCTCCAATATCCAGATCCTGATCGTGGTGACCATGCTCGTGCTGATGGTCGCCTTCTGGCTGCTGATCAACCGCACCGCGCTCGGCCGCGCCCAGCGCGCCTGCGAGCAGGACCGGCTCATGGCGGCGCTGTCGGGCGTCAATGTGGACCGCACCATCTCGCTCACCTTCGTGCTGGGTGCGGCTCTCGCCGCGGTCGCCGGCCTCCTCTACCTCCTCTATTACGGCGTGATCGATTTCTTCATCGGCTTCATCGTCGGCATCAAGGCCTTCACCGCGGCGGTGTTCGGCGGCATCGGCTCGATCCCCGGCGCCATGCTCGGCGGGCTCGTGATCGGACTGATCGAGACCTTCTGGTCCGCCTACTTTACCATCGAG
The DNA here is from genome assembly GCA_963825655.1 of uncultured Alphaproteobacteria bacterium. Classification (GTDB taxonomy): domain Bacteria; phylum Pseudomonadota; class Alphaproteobacteria; order Rhizobiales; family Methyloligellaceae; genus Methyloceanibacter. The sequence continues at coordinate 100,061 of CAWGTS010000003.1, read as the reverse complement.
TACAAGGACGTGGCGGCGTTCTCCATGCTCGCCATCGTGCTCATCTTCTTCCCGACGGGCTTGCTTGGGCGGCCCGAGGTCGAGAAGGTCTAGCGCTTGGTCGAGCCCGGCACATCGTTCGCCCAGCGGCTTAAATCAGCGCTCGCCGATTCCCTGCTTGCCGGCATCATCGCCTTTGCCTTGTTCTCGCTGGTGCTTGGACTTCGCACCGAGGACAACGTCACGGGGCTGACGCTCCAGCCGCGCCCCATGCTGCTCGCGGTCGCCGTGGGCATCGTGTTTTTTGGCCGGCTGCTGCTGAACCTGTTCGTGTGGCAGGCGGAGTATCCCCTCACCACGCCATTCGCCAAGCTGTTCACGCGCGATCCGTTCGACAGCCGCGATATCCTTGTCCTGGCCGCGACGGCTGCGCTCGGCCTGCTCGCCGTCATTGTCTCCGCTGTCTTCGACGTGCCGGCCTTCGAGTTGATCGGGATCGCCCTGCTCGCCTTTGTCGGGCTTGGCTTGTTGAGGCGGCTGATCGTCCATGTCTTTCCCGATCTCCCCTACGCGCACATCTTCGTGGTGGGCGGCATCTTATTCGCCGTGCTGTTCCCGATCACGGCCTACGCGCTCGAGCAGATGCTGAATTTGGGGATGCCGCTGCGCTATTGGTTCGATCTCTCTATCCTGGTGCTCACCTATGTGATGCTGGGCTTGGGCCTGAACATCGTGGTCGGGCTCGCCGGCCTGCTCGACCTCGGTTACGTGGCCTTCTACGCGGTCGGCGCCTACACCTTCGCGCTGCTCGCCACGCATTTTGGTCTCGGCTTCTGGATTTGCCTCCCCATCGCCGGGCTCGCCGCGGCGCTGTGGGGCGTCATTCTCGGCTTTCCGGTGCTGCGCCTGCGCGGCGATTATCTCGCCATCGTCACTTTGGCCTTCGGCGAGATCATCCGCATCGTGCTGCTGAACTGGACCGAGGTCACCAACGGGCCGAATGGCATCTCTGGCATTCCCAAGCCCACCTTCTTCGGCCTGCCCTTCTCGCCCTTCGCGGAAGGCACCACGTTTAGCCAGTTCTTCGGCCTGAAATACGACGCGGTGCACGGCATCATCTTTCTCTATTACGTGATCCTGGTGCTGGCCCTGATCACCAACCTGGTGACATTGCGGCTGAGACGTCTGCCCGTCGGGCGCGCCTGGGAGGCCATGCGCGAGGACGAGATCGCCTGCCGCTCACTCGGCATCAACACCACCATCACCAAGCTCACGGCGTTCGCCACCGGCGCGCTGTTCGGCGGGCTGGCCGGCGCCTTCTTCGCCACACGGCAAGGCTTCATCAGTCCGGAGAGCTTCACCTTCATCGAGTCCGCCATCATCCTCGCCATCGTCGTGTTGGGCGGCATGGGCAGCCAGCTCGGCGTGGCCATCGCCGCGGTGGTCATGGTCGGCGGCTTCGAGGCGCTCAGACATACCGAAGGCCTGCAAAGCTTCTTCGGCGAAGGCTTCGACCCGGCGCTCTACCGCATGCTGCTGTTCGGCATCGCCATGGTGGGCATCATGGTGTGGCGGCCGCGCGGGCTCATCTCGTCACGTTCGCCGACCGTCGCGCTCAACGATGCGCGCGACATCTCCCCCGACCTCGTGGGACAAGGGCGCGCATGAGACCGTGGGACCAAGACCCCGTGCTCACCGTCGAGCACCTCACCATGCGCTTCGGCGGTCTGGTGGCCATCGACGATGTGTCGTTTCAAGTGGGCCGCCAGGACATCACCGCCCTGATCGGCCCCAACGGCGCCGGCAAGACCACCGTGTTCAACTGCATCACCGGGTTCTACAAGCCGACCGAAGGCATGATCACCCTGAACGATCCCGACGGGGAGCGCTTCTATCTCGAGCGGCTCGACGATCACGAGATCAACGCCCGCGCCCGGGTCGCCCGCACCTTCCAGAATATCCGCCTGTTCTCCGGCATGACCGTCCTCGAGAACTTGCTGGTGGCCCAGCACAATGCCTTGACCCGCGCCTCGGGGCTGTCTTTCGGCGCCGTGCTCGGATTCGGCGTGTCTGCCACCTTTGGCGCCCTGCTCGGCCTCGGAGGCTTCGCGCGCGCCGAAAAACAAGCGGTGGAGTTGGCACGGCATTGGCTCGATCAGGTGGGGCTCACCGCCCGCGCGGACGAGGCCGCCGGCGATCTGCCATACGGCGATCAGCGGCGCCTCGAAATTGCGCGCGCCATGTGCACGCGCCCCGTGCTTCTGTGTCTCGACGAGCCGGCGGCGGGACTGAATGCGCGCGAGAGCGATCAACTCAACGCGCTGCTCTATGCGATCCGCGAGAAAGAGAAGATCGCCATCTTCCTCATCGAGCACGACATGAGCGTGGTCATGCGCATCTCCGACCACATCATCGTGCTCGACTACGGCAAGAAGATCGCCGACGGCTCGCCGAAGGAGATTCGCGACGATCCGAGCGTCATTGCCGCCTATCTCGGTGTGCCCGACGAGGACCTGCCCGACAGGGATCTGCCCGACGCGGAGGCGCGGCCATGAGCGCGAACGCCCTGCTCACACTCGACAACGTCACCGCCTGCTACGGAAACCTGCCGGTGCTGCATGACGTGACCCTCGACATCAAGCTCGGCGAGATCGTGGCGCTGATCGGCGCCAACGGCGCCGGCAAGACCACGACGATGATGACGATCTGCGGGCGCCCGCGCGCCTCCGAAGGCCACGTCGTGTTCGACGGCAAGGACATCACCCAGCTCCCGACCCATGAGATCGCGCGGCTGGGCATCGCCCAGTCTCCCGAAGGCCGGCGCATCTTCTCGCGCATGACGGTGATGGAGAACCTGCAGATGGGCGCCATCATCGCGGGCGACGCGGACGGCGACCGCGATCTCGATCGCGTGCACAACTTGTTTCCCGTCCTCAAAGACCGCGCCGATCAGCGCGGTGGCACCCTGTCGGGCGGCGAGCAGCAAATGCTGGCCATCGCCCGCGCGCTCATGGGGCGGCCGAAGCTCCTCCTTCTGGACGAGCCGTCGCTCGGGCTGGCCCCCTTGATCGTCAAGCAGATCTTCGCGGCGATCGAGGAACTGAACAAAGAAGGTCTGACCGTGTTCCTGGTGGAGCAGAACGCCTATCACACGCTCAAGATCGCCGACCGCGGCTATGTCATGGTCAACGGCAAGATCACCATGTCGGGCACGGGCGAGGAGCTGCTGGCGCGCAAGGAAGTGCGCGCCGCCTATCTCGAAGGCGACACCGCGATCCTCAAGGAGACGAACGGAGCATGAGCGCGCTCACCCCTTGGATCACCGACGACGGCTTGCGCGTCTTTATCGTGCTCACGGTGATCATCGGCGGTGGCGCCGCGTTCCTTGCCGGCCGCGGGCTGGCGCGCGCCTGGAAGCCGCTATGGCGCTTGCGCGTCTACATGGCGCTGCTGGCGGCCGCCGTGCGCTTCTTCCATTACGCCCTGTTCCACGCCGCACTGCTGTCGCCCTACTATTATCTCGTGACCTATGTGATGCTGCTGGCGGCGGCGTTGCTTGGTTTCCGCATGATGCGGACCACGCAGATGGTGACCCAATATCGCTGGCTCTACGAGCGGACCAGCCCGCTGACTTGGCGCGCCCGGGATGCGTGATTAGGTTAGGGTCGCCTTGAGGCTTTGAAGGAGATCGGAATGATGCGTTTGGCCGGGCTGATTGCCGCCCTCATGGCAAGCCTCGCGCTTGCCGCGTGCAACGGCGAGGACGATCCCAATGTCACGAAGGTCGCCGTCGCCGGTCCGGTCACGGGCCAATACGCTTCGTTCGGCACGCAGATGACCAATGGCGCCGAGTTGGCGGTGGCCGATATCAACACGGCAGGCGGCGTGCTCGGCAAAAAGCTCGATCTCGATATCGGCGACGACGCCTGCGATCCGAAACAGGCCGTGGCGATCGCCAATCAGATGGCCGGCGAGAACGTGGCGCTGGTGACGGGCCATTTCTGCTCCGGCTCGTCCATCCCGGCGTCAAACGTCTACGCTGAGAGCAATTTGGTGATGATCTCGCCCGCCTCGACCAACCCGGCGCTTACCGACAACCGCCCCGGCCCGAATATCTATCGCGTGTGCGGCCGCGACGATAAGCAAGGCAGCGTCGCCGGCGCCTATCTCGCCAAGAATTTTGGCGACAAGAACATCGCCATCATCGACGACAAGACAGCCTACGGCAGAGGGCTCGCCGATGAGGTGAAGAAGACGCTGAACGCAGCCGGCATTCAGGAGGTGCTGAACGAGTCGTACACCGCCGGCGAGAAGGACTATTCGGCGCTGGTGTCGAAGCTCAAGCAGGCCGATGTCGGGGCGCTGTTCGTCGGCGGCTACCACACCGAGGCCGGGCTGATCCTGCGCCAGATGCGCGACCAGGGCATGGACACGGTGCTGATGGGCGGGGATGCGCTCGTCACTCAGGAATATTGGTCGATCACGGGACCGGCCGGGGAAGGCACGCTGATGACCTTCTCGCCCGACCCGCGCAAGAACCCGGCCGCCGCCGAAGTGGTGGCCCGCTTCGAGGAGAAGGGCATCGAGCCCGAAGGCTACGTGCTCTACACTTATGCCGCGATGCAGGCCTGGAAGGCGGCCGCGGAGAAGGCCGGCACCACGGATGCGCCCGCCGTGGTCAAGGCGCTCAACGAGAATGAGTTCGATACGGTGATCGGCAAGTTCCGATTCGACGACAAGGGCGATCCGAACCTGCCGCCCTACGCGGTCTATCGCTGGTCGAATGGGCAGTACGAGCAGCTCGAAGCGCCGCCCGCCGGTTAGACCCGGTCTGCCTAGCTCTTCTTGGCGCCGGCGTCCTCGGCTTTGAACTGGGCTTCGAGCTCTTCCTCGAACTTCAACAGGTCCTCGGGTACCGGCATGCCGAACGCCCGCATCTCGTTCAGCCTCTCGCGAATCTGCAAATAAAGCTCGTGCCGGTCCTCGGGCTGGTTCTCCATCTGGTTGATGAGAAGCGCGAGCTCCGCTTTGAGATCCTCGAATGCCATGGGCAGGTGCCTCCTTTTGACCGGCGGCGGATCGGACCATAAACGGCGAATGGCGGCAAGCCTTGTCGCGCACGCATTGCAGTCCGGCCGTTTCCCTTGCATAGTCGTCCGGCCGAGAGCTGGAGGGAAAGCTGGAATGGAAAAACTGACGTTCACCAAGGTGGTCGGCTTCGTGCTTGCCGCGGCGTTCGCGATCGTGATCGGGGTCTGCATGTGGGCGCTGATGGTCGGCGACTTCATGAACACCGTCATGAACCAGCAGACCCAGCACACGGTCCGCATCGTCGGCTTCGCCGGTATGCTGGCCGCCCTCGTCACCTGGTGGTGTCAGCGCTTCACGGCCCGGCGCGGCTTCCTGGTCCGCATGCTGTTCGCGCTCTTCATCTTCATCGTGGCGTTTTGCAGCTTCGGCGGCCTGCTCCGCTTCATCTACATCCACGCCACCTATCCGAGCCAGCAGGACTGGTCGTTGTCGGGCATGTATCTCGCCTCGCTCAACGACTTCTACACCTTCCTGCTCGACATGCTGATCCCGCCCCGCCCCGCCTATGCGGCGCTTGCCGTGGGAGCGGCCATCTATGTCGCCCTGTTCGGTCCGCGCGAACCAAGAACTGTCGAAATTTAAGCCTTTCGGCAGTGCCGCGTTTGAGAGCGCGCTACGTTCTGCTAGACCTTTCCTCTCGCCGGGCATCCGTCCGGGAAAGGCTTGAACGACCAGCATGATCCCGCGCTACAGCCGCTCCGAGATGTCCGCCATCTGGGAGCCCGAAAAAAAATTCCGCATCTGGCTGCAAATCGAGGTCTATGCCGCCGAGGCCATGGCCGAGCTCGGCCTGATCCCTAAGGAGGCGGCCGAGGCGGCGAAGAAACGCGGCGGATTCGACATCGACCGGATCGATGCCATCGAGCGGGAAGTAAAGCACGACGTCATCGCCTTCCTCACCTCCGTGGCCGAGCATGTGGGCCCGGAGGCGCGCTATCTGCACGCGGGCCTCACCTCTTCCGACGTGCTCGATACCTGCTTCAACGTGCAGCTCACCGAGGCCGCCGACATTCTGATCGCCGATCTCGACGCGTTGCTCGCTGCTTTGAAGATGCGCGCCTACGAGCACAAGGACACGATCACCGTGGGCCGCAGCCACGGCATCCACGCCGAGCCCACCACGTTCGGCCTGAAGCTGGCGCAAGCTTACGCGGAGTTCTCGCGCGCCCGGGTGCGTATGATGCGCGCCCGCGAGGAGGTCGCGACCTGCGCCATTTCGGGGGCGGTGGGCACCTTCGCCCATGTGGACCCGCGCGTGGAAGAGTATGTGGCGAAGAAGCTCGGATTGACGCCGGAGCCGATTTCCACCCAAGTCATCCCGCGCGACCGCCACGCGGCCTATTTCGCCACGCTGGCGGTGATCGCCAGCTCCGTGGAACGGCTTGCGACCGAGGTCCGGCATTTGCAGCGGACCGAGGTGCTCGAGGCCGAAGAGTTCTTCTCGGAAGGCCAAAAAGGGTCTTCCGCCATGCCGCATAAGCGCAACCCCGTGCTTTCGGAGAACCTGACCGGCTTGGCGCGGGTCGTGCGCGGTTACGTCGTGCCTGCGCTCGAGGACGTGGCGCTTTGGCACGAAAGAGATATTTCGCATTCCTCGGTCGAACGCATGATCGGCCCGGACGCCACGGTCACGCTCGATTTCGCGCTTCATCGCCTCACCGGCATCATCGAAGGGCTGGTCGTCTATCCGGAGCGCATGCGCGCCAACATGGATCGCCTAGGCGGGTTGATTCATTCCCAGCGCGTGCTGCTCGCGCTCACCGCCGCGGGCGTTTCCCGCGAGGACGCCTATCGCTTGGTCCAGCGCAACGCCATGAAGGTGTGGCAGGAGGGCAAGGACTTCCTCACCGAGCTTCTGGCCGATCCGGAGGTGACAGACGCGCTCTCCGAAGAGGTGATCCGCGATCAGTTCGATCTCGGCTATCACATCAAGCACGTGGACGCGATCTTCGCCCGCGTCTTCGGCTAAGGCGTCTTCGGCTAGCGCACGCCGAAGCGGCGGCCCGGCAGTGTCTCGACGGTTCCACCCAGACGATCTTCTTCCGTCCCGGCGTAGCCGCGCGTCCCGTATTTCGTGTAGTTGCCGTTGCGGTCGTAATAGCGCTTGCCGCCATATCCCCAGAAACCGGGTGTGTAGCCGTAATTGGGCGGGCCCAGAGGGACGTTGTAGTCATAGCCCTTTTCAGCGGCGGCGCTGCTGAACCGAAGGGTCTCGCTGCGCACATAGCCGCCTTGCGCCCGGCACCAGCCTTTCCGGCAGTTCTTGGCCGTGATGGTTTGGGATTTGCCGATCAGTCCGAGCACTTTGGCATCGGTGCTGGGGGCGGCATAGATGCTCATGGGCCGGGTCGCGATCGCGTTCGCGGCCGACGCGGTAGCACTCGGCAGAAAGAGCAACGCGCCAAGCGCAGCCAACAGTTTGAGCGGATGAGACATGCCTGCTCTCCTTGGCCGCCGGTGCAGCCTACAGGCTATGTAGGCAGAAAGACCGTCGCGGCAAAGAGGCTAGTCATAGGGGTTCTTATAGGTGCTCTGGATGCCGGCGCTGACGCCTTGAATGTCGACGTCATCGATGGGGCCGCCGCCGTCGCCATAGGCGCCGCTGCCGCGGAAGATATGCGGCATGTAGCGATAACGGTTGCGCTCTTGGCTCATCATAAAGAAGCGCTTGCGGTAGAAGCTCGGCGCAATCGCCGTATAGGGCGGCATGTCGGCATACCAGTCGGCCTTGGGATAGTGCCCGGCGCGATATGGATAAGGCGGGAAGATCGGCCAGACCTCGGGCTCGACCAAATGGGCCGAGGCGAGCACCAGACCGCGCTGGCTCGCATAGCCCCGGTAGCCGTCCCAGATCAGCGCGCACCAACCGCTACGGCAGCCCTTGATATCGACGCGCGCGCCTGCGGGGATCGTGGCGATCCGGTAATAGTTCGTGCCGGGCCCCTCGCGCAGGGACATCGCCGTCGCCGTGGCCGCGTCACGCGCCAGCGTCGTGCCCGTCGCCACCATGAGCCCCAGAAGAGATCCCATGATCACTCGGATTGAGTGTCCCATGCCGCGCTCCTATGCGAGTCCGTGTGGATAGTCTGGCACAAGCACCTGGCAGCGTCAGCCTCGGAGTGAATGGCGTGGGCGCTATGGGACCCGCCTGATGCAAGGATGCAACGCTGAGCGGACTTGTGAATCTGAAGGCGAATCATTTGAGGGGCTTGGGCCGCGCGCCTTAAGAGGCCGATTCAACTTCGGCCTTGGTCGCAGCGGCGGCGCCCGCGAACCAGCCCGCATCGGTGCCGACGGCGACGATGTCCCAGCCCTCTTCGATCCGGGGTTTGGCGAAATCGGTGTCGTTGGCGAAAATGAGAGTCATCACAGACTTCTCGCGGGCCTTCCCCAGAACCAGAGTCATGGCCTCCTGGACCTCTTTCGCCCAGATGTCGAGCCGCCCGGTGAGGGCCACGGAGAGGTCGTTCGGGCCGAGGCAGACCATATCCACGCCGTCGAGGCTGAGAATGTCGTCGAGCTGCTCCAGCGCGCCCTTGGTCTCGATCTGCGGGCAGGCGATGGTGAAGCCGTTGGCGTCCGTGAAATAGTCGCCCTCATGGCCGATTTTGGCGCGATACGGGCCCCAGCTGCGCAAGCCCCGCGGCGGGTATTTCACGGCGCGGACGAACACTTCCGCCTCGTCCACGTCGTTGATCAGAGGGCACATGATGCCTTGGGCCCCGGCGTCGAGCGCCCGGCCCACCAGCCCCGGATCGTTATTGGCGACCCGCACGATGGCGGGAAGGCCGCAGGCGCGTGCGGCGGTCAGGCAGGCGACCAGCGCCTCATTGCCCCCCAGCCCATGTTGCTGGTCGATGGTCAGGCAGTCCCAGCCCGCCTCGCCGATCAACTCGATGAGGAAAGGATTGTTCAGCGTGAGCCACGCGTTGAACAGCGTCTTCCGTTCCTTGGCGGCTTGGCGGAACAGGTCGGGCATGGAGCCGGTCAGCCCTTCGCTTCAGCTTCGATCTGCCGCACCGCTTCGACCAGGAAATCGGCCAGGGCGCGGCGGATCTGGTGCTCGGACTGCTCGACCCCCTTCGCGTCGAAGTCGGCCCTGATCTTGCGGTAGACGTCCTCCTCGCCCGGCTCCTCGAGGTCTGCCTTGACCACCTCCCGGGCATAGGCTTGGGCATCGTCACCGGAAAGCCCCATTTTTTCGGCCGCCCACAGGCCCAACAGCTTGTTGCGTCTGGCGGTCGCTTTGAACTGCAGCTCCGCGTCGAGGGCGAATTTCCGCTCGAAACTCTTCTCGCGATCGTCAAAACTGGCCATGTCCCGTCACCTCCTAGAGACCCCCGCGAGCGAGGGCGAAAGAACGTCGAATTGTTGGGGAAAGTCCCGCCTCTCAGAGCCGGGTGATAGCGCCGAAAGGCCTGAAAATCAACAAATCCCGGGAGCGTCCCCCGCGGCTCTTCGGCCCTCCTGGGGCCGTTGTACGGCCCCTCCCCTTGAGCTAAGGTCGGCCTAGATTCTCTTTATCAAATTCCTGCGATGGTGATTCTTACGTGGCGCGCGGCCTGGGGTTTTCCCATCCCCCGCGCGTTTGGCGTTTGTCAGTCGTTGCAGCCAAGTTAGTGAGGAACCGAAGATGAACCGCCGCCGGCGCGTCTATGAGGGTAAGGCCAAGATCCTCTATGAAGGGCCCGAACCCGGCACGCTCGTCCAGCACTTCAAGGACGACGCCACCGCCTTCAACAACAAGAAGCACGACAAGATCGAGGGCAAGGGTGTCCTCAACAACCGCATCTCCGAGTACATCTTCGAGCGGCTCAACGAGATCGGCGTGCCGACCCATTTCATGAAGCGGCTGAACATGCGCGAGCAGCTGATCCGCGAGGTGGAGATCATTCCGCTCGAGGTCGTGATCCGCAACGTCGCCGCAGGCTCGTTGTCGACGCGGCTCGGCCTCGACGAAGGCACCATGCTGCCCCGCTCGATCGTCGAGTTCTATTACAAGGCCGACGAGCTCAACGACCCGATGGTCACCGAAGAGCACATCACCGCCTTCGGCTGGGCCACGCCGCAAGAGCTCGACGACATCATGTCCTTGGCGCTGCGCATCAACGACTTCTTGTCGGGCCTGTTTCTCGGCGTCGGCATCCGACTGGTGGACTTTAAGGTCGAGTTCGGCCGCCTGTGGGAAGGCGAGCACATGCGCGTCGTGCTCGCCGACGAGATCTCGCCCGACTGTTGTCGGTTGTGGGACATCGAGACTCAGGACAAGTTGGACAAGGATCGCTTCCGCCGCGACATGGGCGGCTTGGTCGAGGCCTACCAAGAGGTTGCGCGCCGGCTCGGCCTGCATGTGGATAATCCATCGCGGCCCCGCAGCGGTCCCGTGCTGGTGCGGACGACTTAAAGAACAAGGGCTGATAAGCGAAGCATGAAGGCGCGCATCACCATCACGCTGAAACCCGGCGTGCTCGATCCGCAAGGCAAGGCCATCGAAGGCGCGCTGCACGCGCTCGGCTTCGGCGCGGTCGACGGCGTGCGCCAGGGCAAATATATCGAGGTAGAGGTCGCCGAAAGCGATCCGGAACGTGCGCGCGCCGAGATCGAGCGCATGTGCGAGCAGCTCCTCGCCAACACCATCATCGAGAACTACGCTTATGAGCTCGAGGCGGCGTAGCCTCTTTTCCAAACCTCTACAGTCCCGTCATGGCCGGGCTGGTCCCGGCCACCCACGATTTGGCCAAAGAAAACCGTGGATGCCCGGCACAAGGCCGGGCATGACAGGGAGAGAATTGGTAAGCCGAGAGCCATGAAAGCATCCGTCATCGTCTTCCCCGGATCGAACTGCGACCGCGACGCGGCGGTGGCGCTCGAAGCCGCCATGGGCAAAGCGCCCGTCATGGTCTGGCACGGCGATTCCGAGCTGCCGAAAAGCGATCTCATCGTCCTGCCCGGCGGGTTCTCCTATGGCGATTATCTGCGCTCCGGCGCCATGGCGGCGCATTCGCCGGTCATGCGCGAGGTTGTGCGCCGCGCTAAGGCCGGCACCCCGGTGCTCGGCATCTGCAACGGCTTCCAGGTGTTGACCGAGTCCGGGCTGCTGCCGGGCGTGCTGATGCGCAACGCGACGTTACGCTTCATCTGCAAGGACGTGCTGCTCAAGGTTGAGCGCAACGACACGGGCTTTGCCGGCCAATACGAAACAGGCCAGGTGGTGCGCTTCCCCGTCGCTCACAAAGACGGAGCTTATTTCGCCGACGAGGCTGTGCTCGACCGGCTCGAGGGCGAGAACCGCGTCGCCTTCCGCTATTGCGAGGCCTCCGGCGCGGTCACCGACGCCGCGAACCCCAATGGCTCCCGGCGCAACATCGCCGGCATCTATAACGAGACCGGCACCGTGCTCGGGCTGATGCCCCACCCGGAGCGTCTGGCCGATGCCGCCTTGTGCGGCACGGACGGCGCCAAGATGTTCACCTCCCTGGTGGAGACCCTCCATTGAGCGGCGCGGCGCGGGCGGCCCGCGAGGCACAGGGCCTCTCACCTGAGCTGATCGCCGAGCATGGCTTGAACCCGGAGGAGTACGCGCTTCTCCTGAAGGAGCTCGGCCGCGAGCCGACACTCACAGAGCTTGGCGTGTTCTCGGTGATGTGGTCGGAGCACTGCTCTTACAAATCCTCGCGGGTGTGGCTGAAGACCCTGCCCACGAGCGGGCCGCAAGTCATTCAAGGCCCGGGCGAGAACGCCGGCGTGGTCGATCTCGGCGACGGCCAGGCCGCGGTCTTCAAGATGGAGAGCCACAACCACCCCTCCTATATCGAGCCGTATCAGGGGGCGGCCACCGGCGTCGGCGGCATCATGCGCGACGTGTTCACCATGGGCGCGCGGCCCGTGGCCAATCTGAACGCGCTGCGCTTCGGCGCGGCCGACCACGCCAAGACGCGCCATCTCGTGGCCGGCGTGGTGTCGGGCATCGGCGATTACGGCAACTGCATGGGCGTGCCGACGGTCGGCGGCGAGACCAATTTCGATGCCCGCTACAACGACAACATTCTAGTGAATGCCATGTGCGTCGGCCTGGTCGATGCCAATCGCATCTTCAAGTCCGCCGCCAAGGGCGTTGGCTTGCCCGTCGTCTATGTGGGCTCCAAGACGGGCCGCGATGGCATCCACGGCGCCACCATGGCGTCCGCCGAGTTCGACGAGGCTTCCGAAGAAAAGCGTCCCACGGTGCAGGTCGGCGATCCCTTCACCGAGAAACTGCTGCTGGAAGCCTGCCTCGAGCTGATGGAAGAAGACGTCATCATCGCCATTCAAGACATGGGTGCCGCGGGGCTGACCTCTTCGTCGGTGGAGATGGCCGATAAAGGTGGCGTCGGTATCGATCTTGATCTCGACCGCGTGCCCATGCGCGAGGACGGCATGACGGCTTACGAGATGCTGCTGTCGGAGAGCCAGGAGCGCATGCTCATCGTGTTGAAGCCCGGCAGCGAGCCCGTCGCCGAGCGCATCTTCAAGAAGTGGGAGCTCGACTTCGCGGTGATCGGCACGACCACTGATACGGGTCATTTCGTGGTGCGCCACAACGGCGTGGTCGAGGCCGACATTCCGCTGCCCGCTTTGGCCCATGCCGCGCCAATCTATGAGCGGCCTTGGGTGAAGCGCGACAAACTTCCGGTTATCGCACCGGAAGACGTCAAGGCGCCCAAAACCATCCTCGGCGCGCTCGAATGCCTGATGGGCTCGGCGCATCTGTCCTCGCGCCGCTGGATCTTCGAGCAATACGACCACATGGTCATGGCCGACACGGTCGTGCGTCCCGGCGGCGATGCGGCGGTCGTGCGCGTGCACGGCACGCAAAAGGGCCTCGCCATGTCCTGCGACGTGACGCCACGGTATTGCGCCGCCGATCCCTTCGAAGGCGCGAAACAGGCGGTCGCCGAATGCTGGCGCAACATCACCGCCACCGGCGCGCACCCGCTCGCCATCACCGACTGCATGAATTTCGGCAATCCGGAGCGTCCCGAAATCATGGGAGAGTTCGTTGGCGCGGTGGAAGGCATGGCGGAAGCCTGCACGGTGCTCCACTTCCCCGTCGTCTCCGGCAATGTGTCGCTCTATAACGAGACCAATGGCGGCGCCATTCCGCCCACGCCGGCCATCGGCGGCGTCGAACTCATCGGCGATATCGCCGACATGGCCACCATCTCCTTGAAACAAGACGGCGATGTGCTGCTGCTGCTTGGCGCGGAGGCTGGTCATCTCGGCCAATCGACCTATATGCAGATCATGGAACACCGTTTGGAAGGCGCCCCGCCCCCGGTCGACCTCGAGACCGAGAAGCACGCGGGCGATCTCGTGCGCGGGCTGATCAAGGCCGGCGCCGTGTCGGCCGTGCATGACGTCTCCGATGGCGGCGTGCTGGTGGCGGTGGCGGAGATGGCACTGGCCGGCAATCGCGGCGTGAGCCTCGAAGTACCACCGCCGGACGTACCCGCTCATGCTTCCTGGTTCGGCGAGGATCAGGCGCGCTATGTGGTCGCGGCGGCGCCGGATCACGCGGATGCTATTCATAAGGCGGCTTCCGTCGCCGACGTGCCTGTGAGGGTGATTGGGTCCGTGGGAGGTGATATGATCTCACTTCCCGGCGAGACACCGTTAGCCCTCACCGCTCTCAGGGCGGCTCATGAGGATTGGATGCCGCGTTTCATGACCAACGGCTAGTCATGGCCAATGGCTAGGATCGCGCGCTAAGGAGCAGACGAATGGTAATGGCATCAGAGGATATCGAGCGGCTGATCAAGGAACAGTTTCCGGACGCCACGATTCACATCGAGGATCTCGCCGGCGACGGCGACCACTATTCGGCGAGCATCGTGTCGGAAGCGTTTCGCGGCAAGTCGCGCGTGCAACAGCATCAAATGGTCTACGACGCCCTACAGGGCAATATGGGCGGCGTGCTGCACGCGCTGGCCTTGAAGACCGCGGCGCCGCAGTAAGCGCGCAAGAAAGGATCTAAGATATGAGTGAGCAAGACGTTCAGGACTGGATCGGCAAGCAGGTCGCGGGCAACGACGTGGTATTGTTCATGAAGGGCACCAAGCAGATGCCGCAATGCGGCTTCTCCATGCAGGTGGCCCAGATCCTCGGCCATCTCGGCGTGGACTTCAAAGACATCAACGTGCTCGACGACATGAGCGTGCGTGATGGCGTGAAGGCCTATTCGAACTGGCCGACCGTGCCGCAGCTCTACGTCAAGGGCGAGTTCGTCGGCGGTTGCGATATCGTGCGCGAGATGTTCGAGGCAGGCGAGCTTCAGGACATGCTGAACGCCAAGGGCATCGCCCACAACGCGCAGACGCAGACGGCCTAGCTCCCGCGCCACGTGAAGACAGACTGGTCATGCCCGGCCTCGTGCCGGGCATTTTTGCGTCTGCGCGCCTCCCGCAAAAGCAAATGGCCGGGGCAAGCCCGGCCATGAAAAATCCTGAATGCGCGTCGCGCGGCTCTAGCGCGAGTAGAACTCGATGACGAGGTTCGGCTCCATCATGACCGGGTACGGCACGTCCGTCAGGGTCGGGATGCGCGCGAACTTCGCCGCCATCTTGCCGTGATCGACTTCGATGTAATCGGGCACGTCGCGCTCCGAGCTCTGGGCGGCCTCGAGCACGAGACCCAGATCCTTGGACTTGTCGCGCAGCTCGACCACGTCGCCTTCCTTGCAGCGATAGCTCGGAATGTTCACCCGGCGGCCGTTGACCTTCACATGGCCGTGGGAGATGAGTTGACGGGCGGCGAACACCGTGGGCACGAACTTGGCCCGGTAGATGACCGCGTCGAGGCGCCGCTCCAGGAGGCCGATCAGCCGCTCGGAGGTATCGCCCTTCAGCCGCGAGGCCTCGTGATAGATGGCCTTGAACTGCTTCTCGGTGATGTTGCCGTAATAGCCCTTGAGCTTCTGCTTCGCCCGGAGCTGCTGGCCATAGTCCGACAGCTTGCCACGGCGGCGCTGGCCATGCTCGCCAGGTCCGTATTCGCGCTTGTTCTGGGGGCTCTTAGGCCGGCCCCAAATATTCTCGCCGAGCCGTCGGTCGATCTTGTGCTTGGCGTGAATGCGTTTCGTCATTCCGAAGACTCCAAAGCCTAATCAGCTTTCCGCGGGCGGTCCAAAATCCCGCGACTGCCGCAAAAACCCATGGGTGGTGGTTGATTAAGGGCCGCCAGAGCCGTCCGGCGGTCCGCAAATGCCCAAATCGCTCGGGCCGTGCCCGTTCTGTTACACGGAATGCTTGGAAACTGTCAATTGCCGCTTCGCGAAGGCCTGCCCGGCCCTATTGCGGGGGCTGCGTGGCCCGGGCCGCCTTGACATAGGCATTGATGGCGTTCGTCACCTTCTGCTTCTGCTCCGGCGGGCATTTCGGCGGCGGCGGCGCCTCGACCTCCCGGGTTTCGCCCGAATCGGCCTCGCCCGCCGTGCCATCCTTGGCGATAGTGGTGGCGTCGTCCGGGGCCTCGGAAGAGGCTGTATCCTCGGGAGACGCGGCCTCCTCGGTGATCTTGGCGTTTCCGGTGAAATACGACACCGCAAACAGATGAAGCGCCTCGATCATCAGGACCTGCTGGGAACTCCAGGACTTCTTGGCCTCTTCGCTGGCGATCAGCGCCTTGTAATTGGCTTGAGCCAAGTCCGGCAGGCCGCAGGCGTCGGCATAGGCCGAACGCGTCGCGGCGCGGATGACTTGGCGGGCAACATCGCTCGGGAGAAAGAACGTATTCGGATTGGTTTTGTCGACCTTGACCGGCTTGCCGTCGGGACCCGGTACTTCCGCCGGGATCAGCGAAAACGCGTAGGTCATCATGACCCGGACGGAACTCTCGCTCAGCCCACCGCCTTGCGTTTCCGGCGGCTTGCTGCGCCGGTCCAATTCTTCGGTGGCCACCGTCGTCATGCCGGGAGCGGCATCTGCGGCTTTGACCGGGGCGCTCATGAGCAACACCAAGACCGCGGCGCTCGCGGCCCCGCCCAACTTAATCAACGCTACTCTCATCGAACGCCCCCTCTCCCTTCCCGTGGCGGAAGCTATCATTGTTGGTGGCCATCGCAATAGGAGAAACGGGGCGGAACTATGACACCTCATCTCCTTGGCTTCACTTGCTCCTTGTGAGGGCTGACACAATCCCCCGCCAGGTGCGCACGTCCTGGTCGGTGACGTGCATGCGATGGAACATGTTGCGCAAGGAGCGCACCATGGAGGGCCGCTTCTCCGGCGGCTTCAAGAAGCCGGCGCTATCGAGCGCGTCTTCCAGATGCTCGAACAGACCGAAAAGTTCCGCGCGCGTGGCCGGGCGCGTGTCGGGCGCCGCGATGCCCTCGACCGCGGGCCCGTCATACGCGGTGATTCGCCCAAGTGCGTGCGGCGCGTCGGTCTTCAACCATTCATAGGCGAACAGCAGCACCGCCTGGGGCAGACTTAAAGATGCGAACCCGGGGCTGACCGGCGCGGTGAGGATCGCATCGGCGAGCGCGATGGAGTCATTGTCGAGCCCGCTCCGCTCGGGTCCGAACATCACACCGGTCCGCTCGCCGTCAACGGCGCGTTTGCGGAGCCCGACCGCCGCCGTCTCGGGGCTCAGCACCTCCTTCACCATCTCGCGCGGCCGCGCGGTGGTGGCCAGCACGAAGTTGAGGTCGCCAAGCGCCGCCTCGACCGTGTCGAACACCCGCGCCTCCTCGACGATGACCCCGGCAACGGCCGCCGCGGCCATGGCCTTGTCATTCGGCCAGCCGTCGCGCGGGGCGACCAGCCGCAAATCCCGAAGCCCAAAATTGCCCATGGCCCGGGCGGCAAAGCCGATATTCTCGCCGAGCTGCGGTTTCACGAGCACAATGGCCGGCGCGGCGACGCAGACCGCGTCGTCCCTACGCTTGCCGGTTGGCGCATTTGCTTCCATCATGGCCGCACGATGCTATAGAGGGCGGCTCCCCGCAATGGGGGCCGGCCATGCCGGAATCCCGGAGCAGCCTCCATCCTTAGCCCAACCCTTTCCTTCCTCGGAGACGTGCGCGTGGACAAAATCAAGGTCAAAAACCCGATTGCCAACCTTCATGGCGATGAGATGACCCGCGTCATCTGGGACATGATCATCGAAAAGCTGATCACACCGCATCTCGATCTTGAGCTGCTCGACTTCGATCTCGGCATCGAGCACCGCGACGAGACCGACGATCAGGTGACGATCGACGCCGCCCACGCCATCCAGAAATGCGGCGTGGGGGTGAAATGCGCCACGATCACGCCGGACGAGGCGCGCGTGGAGGAGTTTGGCCTCAAGAAGATGTGGAAGTCGCCCAACGGCACGATCCGCAACATCCTCGGCGGCGTGATCTTCCGCGAGCCCATCATCTGCAAGAACGTGCCGCGCCTGGTGCCGGGTTGGACCAAGCCGATCGTTATCGGCCGCCACGCCTATGGCGATATCTATCGCGCGGTCGATTTTCTCGTGCCCGGCAAGGGCAAGCTGACGATCCAGTTCGAAGGCGATGACGGCACCAAAATCACGCAGGATGTGCACACCTTCGAGGGCTCCGGCATCGCGCTCGGCATGTTCAACCTCGACGACTCAATTCGCGATTTTGCGCGCGCTTCCATGAACTATGGGCTGGCGCGCAACATGCCCGTATATCTCTCGACCAAGAATACGATCCTCAAGGCCTATGACGGCCGCTTCAAGGATCTGTTCGCCGAAATCTACGAGACCGAGTTCAAGGACGAATTCAAGAAGCGCGGGCTCACCTACGAGCACCGGCTGATCGACGACATGGTCGCCGCGGCGCTGAAATGGTCGGGCGGTTATATCTGGGCCTGCAAGAACTATGACGGCGACGTGCAGTCGGACACCGTGGCGCAG
This sequence comes from uncultured Alphaproteobacteria bacterium, assembly GCA_963825655.1. Lineage (GTDB taxonomy): Bacteria > Pseudomonadota > Alphaproteobacteria > Rhizobiales > Methyloligellaceae > Methyloceanibacter. The sequence goes on along the minus strand of CAWGTS010000003.1, from coordinate 82,088 downwards.
GGCTTCGGCTCGCTCGGGCTGATGACATCGGTGCTGATGACGCCGAACGGCAAGACCGTATTGGCGGAAGCCGCGCACGGCACGGTGACGCGCCACTTCCGCCAGCATCAAGAGGGCCGCGCGACGTCGACCAATTCCACGGCCTCGATCTTCGCCTGGGCCGGCGCGCTGAAGCATCGCGCCAAGCTCGACGGCAATGACGAGCTTGGCCGCTTCGCCGAGACGCTCGAGACGGTGGCCGTCGCTACGATCGAAAGCGGCCACATGACCAAGGACCTTGCGCTGCTTGTCGGCGCCGAGCAGGCCTGGCTCTCCACCGAGGGCTTCATCGACAAGATCGAGGAGAATTTGCGCGCGGCCCTGGCCAAACGCGCGGCGGCCTAAACACGCGCAAGGCTCAAGTCTTTTTGGCCGTCTCGCGGCGGCGCGCTGTCCGCTTGGCTTTGGCGCCGGGCGCCGCGGCATCGGTCGCGGCCCGCGCCTCGGCCACCTCGCGAATGCGGCGCATGATCTCCGGATGGCGGCGGGACAGCCGCGCCAGCGCCTGGCTATCCAGCACGTAGACGCGGCATCGCGTCTTGGCGACGACATCGTGCTTGTGGCGACGATGCTCCAGGAGTGCCATCTCGCCGAAGAAGTCGCCCTCGCGCAATGCCACCTGCTTGCCCCGGCCGATCTCAGCCAACGCCTCGCCGCTGGCGATCAGAAACATACCGTCCCCGACGTCGCCCGCGCGCACCATGGGCACGCCCGGCAGATAGGTGCGCGTATAAAGTAGCTTGGTGATCTCGGCGATCTCGGCCTCGTCCATGGTGGCGAACAGCGGGACTCGCGCCACCATGGACCATGTCACCACGAACTGATGGCGGTTCGAACTCTTGCGCGAAGCCGGTGGCGATGATGGCGATCGGCAGCGCGAACATGCCGACACCGAGCAGCATGACCACGCCTCCGAGCACCTTGCCCCACGGCGTGACGGGCACCACGTCGCCATAGCCGACCGTGGTGAGTGTCGACAGCGCCCACCAGGCGGCGGCGGGGACGGAGCCGAAGGCGGCGGGCTGCGCCACGCGCTCCAGGAAATACATGAAAGTGGAGGCGAACAGGAGCAGAACCAGCATGACCAGCAGCGCGCCGATCAGCGCGCGATACTCATCCGCCAGCACGCGGCCCAAGGTCTGCAATGCCGGGGAATAGCGCACCAGCTTGAGAAGCCGGAACAGGCGGAAGACGCGCAGGACGCGCAGATCGAGCGGGATGAACCAGTGGATGTACCATGGCGCAAACGCCAGGAGGTCGATGATCATGATCGGGCGCGCCGCGAAACGCAGCCGCGCGCGCCAGGCCGGCAGGCGCGAGAGCATCGGAATGTCGACCGCGCTCCAGACGCGCAATACATATTCGAGCGTGAACACGATCACCGAGAAGATATTGAAAGCGCGGAAGCACGGCTCGTAGTCCGCGGCAAGACCGTCGACCGTCTCCGCGGCGAAGGCCACCGCATTCAAGACGATCAGGGCGACGATGAAGGCATTGACGGCATAGCCGGCGGGATGCGCCTCGCCGCCGACCTCAAGGATGTCGTGGACCTTCCTGCGCCAGCGCCGCCACACGGTCTGGGCCGCCATGGATTAAGCGTGCCCGGCGCGACGCTCCACGCCTTCGTCCGTGCCGCCTGAGGGCGCGGTCCCGGCGCCTTCGATCGCGGCCGCGATCGCCTCCAGCGCCGCGTCCGCGCGTGCGCCATCCGGGCCGCCGGCCTGCGCGAGGTCGGGACGTCCCCCGCCGCCTTTGCCGCCGAGCGCTTCCGCGCCGGCCCGAACCAGATCGACCGCGCTATACGCCCCTGTCAGATCGTCGGTGACGCCGACGATGAGCCCGGCCTTGCCTTCCTCGCTAATGCCGACCAGGGCGACAATGCCCGAGCCGAGCTGCTGCTTGGCCTCGTCCACGAGCCCCCGCAAATCCTTGGGCGCCACACCCTGCATCGTCCGGGCAAGGAGCTTGACGGACCCCAGTTCGCGCACGGCGGCGCCTTGCTGGCCAGCGCCGCCTTCGGGCCGCAGCGCCAGCTCGCGCTTGGCGTCCGCCAATTGACGTTCGAGCTTGCGGCGCTCGTCGACGACGGCTGTGAGACGCTCGATCATTTCCTCGGGCGAGACTTTGAGAAGCTCTGCGGCTTCGCGCACGCGCGCGTCTTGGGCGGCGAGGAATTGGCGGGCCGCATCCCCTGTCAGTGCCTCGATGCGGCGCACGCCGGCGCCCACGGCGCTCTCGCCCACGATCTTGAGAACGCCGATATCGCCGGTGCGCTTGACGTGGGTGCCGCCACACAACTCGATGGAATAGGCATGGCCCGCCTTCGGGCTTCCAGGCGCCACGCCCATGGAGACGACGCGAACCTCGTCGCCGTATTTTTCGCCGAACAGTGCCAGCGCGCCCTGCTCGATGGCCGCATCGGGCGTCATCAAATGCGTCTCCACCGGTGCGTTCTGAAGGATCATGGCATTGGCCATGTCCTCGACGGCGCGGATCTCGTCTGTGCTCATGGGCTTTTGATGGGAGAAGTCGAAGCGCAAGCGTCCCGGCTCCACCAGGGAGCCCTTCTGGGCCACGTGATGGCCCAGCACCTCGCGCAAGCCCTCATGCAGAAGATGTGTCGCGGAGTGATGGGCGCGCGTGGTGGTGCGGCGCGCGTGATCGACGTCGAGGGCGACCATGTCGCCCACACTCAACTTTCCGGTCTCCAGGACACCGTCATGAAGAAACAGCCCGTGCAGCTTCTTCTGGGTGTCCTCGACCTTAAACGCGGCCTCGCCGGCGATGGACAGCGTGCCACGGTCGCCGACCTGTCCGCCCGACTCCGCGTAGAACGGCGTCTGGTTGACGATGACGATGCCGCGGTCGCCTTGCTTCAAAATGTCGACGCGCTTGCCGTCCTTCACCAGCGCCACGATCTCGCCCGAGGCGGCCTCGGCCTCGTAGCCTAGGAACTCGGTGGCGCCGAGTTCCTCCTTAAGTTCGAACCACAGCCGGTCGGTGGCCGCTTCTCCGGACCCGGCCCAGGATTTTCGCGCATCGGCGCGCTGGCGCTCCATGGACGCGGCGAAGCCCTCCGCATCGACGGCGATGCCTTTGGCCTTCAGCGCATCCTCGGTGAGGTCATAGGGGAAGCCATAGGTGTCGTAGAGCTTGAAGGCGACCGCGCCCGGCAGCGTGTCGCCGGGCTTTAAGTCCTCGCTCGCATCGTCGAGCAGGCGCAAGCCCCGCTCCAGCGTTTCGCGGAAGCGTGTCTCTTCGAGCTTCAGCGTCTCGGCGATGAGGTCTTCGCCGCGCGCGAGCTCTGGGAACGCGCGGCCCATCTCGCCGATCAATGTGGGCACGAGCCGATAGAGCAGCGGCTCCTTGGCGCCGAGCAGATGGGCGTGGCGCATGGCGCGGCGCATGATGCGGCGAAGCACGTAGCCCCGGCCCTCATTGGAGGGCAGCACGCCGTCGGCAATCAGGAAGGAGGATGCGCGCAAGTGATCGGCGATGATGCGGTGGCTCGGCGCATGCTCACCTTCCGCCGGCACGCCGGTCAGCTCGACGGAAGCCGCGATCAACGCCTTGAAGAGATCGATGGTGTAATTGTCGTTTGTGCCTTGCATCACCGCGGCGATGCGCTCGAGCCCCATGCCGGTGTCGATGGAGGGGCGCGGCAAGTCCACGCGCGTGCCGTCCTCTTGCTGCTCGTACTGCATGAAGACGAGATTCCAGATCTCGACGAAGCGGTCGCCGTCTTCGTCCGGACTGCCGGGCGGGCCGCCAGGCAGATGGGCGCCGTGATCGTAGAAGATCTCCGAGCACGGGCCGCACGGGCCGGTATCGCCCATGGACCAGAAATTGTCCGAGCCGTCGATACGCAGGATCTTGTCGTCGGTGAGCCCCGCGATTTCCTTCCACAGCGCGGCCGCCTCGTCGTCGTCCACATAGACGGTGATCAGCAGCTTGTCTTTCGGCAAGGCGAGTTCTTCGGTCAGGAATTTCCAGGCCAGCGCGATCGCACGCTCCTTGAAGTAATCGCCGAAGGAGAAATTGCCGAGCATCTCGAAGAAGGTGTGGTGCCGTGCCGTGTAGCCGACATTGTCGAGATCGTTGTGCTTGCCGCCGGCGCGCACGCATTTTTGGGACGACGCCGCGCGCAAGGCCGTCGGCTTCTCCTGCCCGGTGAACACGTTCTTGAACGGCACCATGCCGGCATTGGTGAACATCAAGGTCGGGTCGTGGCGCGGCACGAGCGGCGCCGAGGGGATCACGACATGGTCGTTCTTGGCGAAAAAATCGAGGAAGGCCGCACGGATGTCGTTGGTGCGGATCGGCACACTATGGGCGCCAACATTCTTGGCCGTGGTCACCGCCGACCCGGCCTTCTTTGTAATCGTTTTCGCGCTGCTCTTGGCGCTGGTTTTTGGCTTCCCGCTGGGGGATTTCGCGGCGCACATGGGTGTTTCGCTGGACCTTGGGTTCTCGTGCGTATGCCACGTCCCACCTTAAGGCCACCCTACCCGATTCGGCGGATCTCAAGGCGGGCTCGCGCGGCACCATACCATCACGAGAGGGCTACATTCGCCGTGAGACATAAGGTCTGGCGCAAAGCCTGTCCAGCGATGAGCCGCGAGGGAATTCGGGCGCACCCGCTGCCTTCGGGCCATGACGACCCTCAGGGTCCTGACGGTTCTCGAAGCTGGGGGGCCGGGAAGCCACCAGACGGCCTCCCGCGCCCCGATCCAGGTCAGAAGTCCGAAGACCAAAGACGGACGTCCAACGGAGAGACCTCAGCCGGCGCGCTTTCCCTTCCGGCCGCTTCCGGCCATTGAAGTCACAACCGTTTCGGTTTCGGCTTCGTCCGCGCTCGCACCGCCCGTGGCCGCATCGCCGCTGGCGGCCTCGTCGTCCGCGCCGACCTCGCCTTCGAGGATCTTCTCGGCAATGAGGCCCGCATTCTGGCGGATGGCGGCCTCGATCTTGGCCGCGGTGGCCGGGTTCTCTTTCAGATAGGTCTTGGCGTTCTCGCGGCCCTGGCCGACACGCTCACTGTCGTAGGAGAACCAGGACCCGGACTTCTCGACGATGCCGGCCTTGACACCGAGATCGATCAGCTCGCCCATTTTGGAGACGCCCTCGCCATACATGATGTCGAACTCGACCTGCTTGAAGGGCGGGGCCACCTTGTTCTTCACCACCTTGACGCGGGTCTGATTACCGACCACCTCGTCGCGCTCCTTGATGGCGCCGATACGGCGAATGTCGAGGCGGACCGAGGCATAGAATTTCAGCGCGTTGCCGCCGCTGGTGGTTTCGGGCGAGCCGAACATCACGCCGATCTTCATGCGAATCTGATTGATAAAGATGACCATGCAGCGGGACTTGGAGATGGAGCCGGTGAGCTTACGCAAGGCCTGGCTCATCAGCCGCGCCTGGGCGCCCATCTGCATGTCGCCCATCTCGCCTTCGAGCTCGGATTTGGGCGTGAGCGCCGCGACCGAATCGACCACCAGCACGTCGATGGCGCCGGAGCGCACCAGCGTGTCGGCGATCTCGAGCGCCTGCTCTCCCGTGTCGGGCTGGGAGATCAGCACGTTCTCCAGATCGACGCCGAGCTTGCGAGCATAGATGGTGTCGAGGGCGTGCTCCGCGTCGACGAAGGCGCACACGCCGCCCTTCTTCTGGGCTTCGGCGACCACATGGAGCGCCAGCGTGGTTTTGCCGGACGATTCAGGCCCGTAAATCTCGACAACGCGGCCGCGCGGCAGCCCGCCAATGCCGAGCGCGATATCGAGGCCAAGCGAACCGGTGGGGATCGACTCGATCTCGACCACGGTCTCGTTCTGGCCGAGCCGCATGATCGAGCCTTTGCCGCAGGCCCGCTCGATCTGCGAGATCGCCGCTTCCAGCGCCTTCTCTTTGTCCATTTCCCCTCCAGCTTCGACAAGGCGCAACGCGGCGTTCGACATGAGTCTTCTCCCTTATTTCACAGCCCGAGGGCTTGCGTAAGTGGCGGTGCTTCCGTCCCCCGGCCCCGTCCACACCCGAAACGCGCGACACGACGGGGACTGGGTTCAAGCACACAGTGTACATGCTTTGTTCTCTGTTGCCAAGATGTTCTCATCAAAAGTCGCAGGCGAGCCCTAAGAAAAAGGCCGCCCGAATAGGGGGCGGCCAGGAAAAGCCCAGCAGTCTCAACCGCGTCGCTAGCGGCGCGTCGCTATTTGCAGCGGGTGCACCAGCACTTCCAGGGCCGGCAGACCCGCGTATAGCCCACCGGGCAGGTCGGCCCGGTAAAGCGGCACGACACTTGGTCGATCGGCGAATAGGTCTTCGCCGCGCGCGGCAGGCCTTGGGTGCCGGAGCCCACCGTGGCGTCGGCCTCGAAGCCGAACGACCCGGCCAGCACAAGCGCAAAGACAGCTGTAAGAAGAATCGCAATCTTCCGCATTGTTCCCTCCTTCAGGACGACACCCCCGCCGTCCCCCACTGGAACGCGGGGATGCTAACGCCATCATCATAGCGCAGAACGGGCCGCACTTCATGCGGAGAAACCTTTTGCCTCTCGCAAAACTTTCTCAAAGGAATCGCGCGCCGCCCCGCTATGATCGGCGCAACGCTGAAAGGATGAGCTCCAAGCATGAGTGACGCCAAGAACGACAGCGCCTTCCAGAAAGACAAGACGCTGCTGGTGCTCGTGGTCGTGGTGTCGCTCGCCTTCGCCTGGATCCTGCTGCCGTTCTACGGCGCGATCCTGTGGGCCGTCATCCTAGTCACGGTGTTCGCGCCGGTGCATCGCTGGCTCGAGGAGGCCATGCCGGGACGGCCCAACGTCACCGCGCTCCTCACCGTGCTGATCATCGTGGGGCTGGTGCTCCTGCCCTTGGCCATCACCGCGGCCTCGCTCGTCAACGAGGCGACCCAGCTCTACGACCGGGTCCAGTCGGGCGAGCTCAATCTCGGGCGCATGCTTCAGCGCATCCTCGATGCCCTGCCCGGCTGGGCCTCGAACATCCTGGCCCGGGTCGGCGTCACCGATGTGGGCGACGTGCAGCAGCGGCTGATCGCGCTGCTCAAGGAAGGCGGCCAGTTCTTCGCCTCCCAGGCCGTGCTGGTCGGCCAAGGCACCGCCAACCTGGTGATCAGCCTGTTCATCATGCTCTATCTCCTGTTCTTCTTCTTGCGCGACGGCGGGCGGCTCGCGAACCGCGTCAAAGAGGCCATCCCCCTGGCGTCCGAGCAGAAGCGGGCGCTGTTCGAGCGGTTCGCCCTCGTGATCCGCGCCATGGTCAAGGGCACGATCCTGGTGGCCATCGCCCAAGGCTTCCTCGGCGGGCTGATCTTCTGGGCGCTCGGCATCCATGCGCCGGTGCTGTGGGGCGTGATCATGGCCTTCCTGTCGCTGCTGCCGGCGCTCGGCGCCGCGGTGGTGTGGCTGCCGGTGGCGCTCTATTTGCTGGCGACCGGCGCGATGGTGAAGGGCATCGTCCTGATTGCCTTCGGCGCCGGGGTCATCGGCCTGGTGGACAATGTCCTGCGCCCCTACCTCGTGGGCAAGGACACGGCCATGCCGGATTACGTGGTGCTGATCTCGACATTGGGCGGCATCGCCATTTTCGGGCTCAACGGCTTCGTCGTCGGCCCGCTGATCGCGGCCATGTTCATCGCCGTCTGGGGCATCGCCGCGGGCGGAAACGCGAGCACCGCCGAGCGCTAGGCGCGCGCGCCGCCCCGGGGCTTTTTCCGGGAAATCCGCCCTCTATCCAGACAATCGATGGTGGAGTGTGGCCATGCTGCACTAGTCCGCCGCACAACAGGTGCGTAGGCTGACGGTCGAGACTTGATCGGCGCGCTTCGAACGTGCCGGCAAACAGGGGGGTTCCATGGGGCGCCGGATCAAACCGGGACAGCTGCCGTCGGCACGTACGTGCCGCCTGCGCGCGCGGCCGCCAAGCACCCCCAAGCTTCTTCATCCTCGTTTGAGATGCGCGACGCGCCATGCGCTGCTGCTCGGCACGGCGCTCGCCTCGACGCGCTCATCGCGGCGGTGACCGCACCGACACCGGCGCCTGGACGACGTCTGGGGCGAGGTCTCGGGCGGCGTGAACTTCTTCAACTTCTCCCAGACCACGGCCGTGTTCGCCAAGGTCGACGTCACCTTCGGCGACGATGTCTCCGGCGTCGGCGGCAACCCGGCATGCGTGTCGCCTGGTAGAACTAAGACGGCGCCTTCTCGTGGACGGGCGCCTCGGTCACGGCCTCGGCCTCCGGCGCATCGCGCAAGGCCGCATCCACCGCCTCGCGATAGCCGTGGCGGTCGATGAACGGCCTCAAGCGCTCTAAGATTTTTTCACCAGCGGTTTCGGCATACGGTAGGACGACACTTTGTGGTCGGAGCGGTCGGCGAGGAACGCGCGCATCTTTCCTTCCGCCTCGCTGAAATTATCGATGCCGAGCTGCCCGTAGATGTCACGCATCGCCTCGAGCGGATCCTTCACGAAATCCTCGTAGCGGATCTCGACCAAGTTCTTCTCGGGGATGAGGTGCCGGTCGCGCTCATAGGCGCGTGTGAAGCGCTCGTAGATGTCCAGCACATAGTCGTCGAGCCACGGATCGAGACGTGGCGGGTTGTGCAGGCCTTGCGCGGAATAGAGGGCGCGCCACAGCTTGACCGTGGAGGGAAACACTTTGAGCGGATTACGCGCGATGAACACCCAGCGCGCGTCGGGGAAGAGCTTGGTCAGCAGTTTGATGCGCGCGGCGTTGGGCGGCGTCTTCATTACCAGCGGCTTGCCATGCTTCAGCATGAGCCGCCGGTAGAACCACATATAGGCTTTCGCCCAGCTCTCCACCTTCTTCTCGGGCAGCCCCTCGAAATCGAGATATTCGGTTTCGACAGGCCCGCGCCGCGGCCAAGCCATGGTGCTCAGGGGCGTGCCTTGACCCAGCATGAGCATCGCGAACTCTTCTTCCTGCGGCCGGTCGAAGCCCACCGGCACGTCGTCCTGCGGGCGATGCTTTGGCAAGAGCCCTTTCGAAATGCGGTCGAGCGTCCCTTCCGTCAGCAGGAAGTGGTGCGGCATGAAGCACTCATAGGTCGTCGGATAAGCGAGGTTCCGGTCTTCCGAAAACAGATCGTGCAGCAAAGTCGTGCCGCTGCGCCAATGACCGATGACGAAAATCGGCGGCTGATCGAGCGGCAGGCTCTCCGCCTTTCGCTTGTAGAGGGCTTCGGAAATCCAGGTCAGCGGCGTATTCCATGGCACCCAGATGAACAGCGCCAAGGTGTCCGGGATGCAGTTTAGCGTGAAGGAGAAGCGGCCGCGCCAGAACAGCCGCATCAGCGTCATGAAGCGCATGCCGAACCAGACATAAACCAGCCGACCGCCATAGCGCTCGACGGTGAGGCCCATTTTCTTCTTCTTATGGTGCTTTCGCCGCTTGCCGCCTTCGGCGGGCGACATGACCTCGTAATCGGGCACGCGTCACTCCAGACCAGGGATGGTTTTCGCGTTCCGCCATAGACGCGATCGGTGCGTAAGGGAAGCCCCCAAAGGGACGCAATCCTAAGGCCTGGGGCCTCTAGCCTTCCAGCGCGGACTTCACGGCGGCGGCGAGCTGCTTCAGATCGAACGGCTTCTGTAGGAACATGAACTCTTCGTTCTCCGCGAGATTGCGGCGGAAGGCGTCCTCCGCATAGCCCGAGATGAAGATGATCTTGAGGTCCGGATGGTCCTTGCGGAGCTCCTTCATCAGGGTCGGGCCGTCCATCTCCGGCATCACCACATCGCTCACCACGAGATCGACATCGCCGTCATGTCCCTCGAAGACTTCCAGTGCTTCGGCGCCGGTCGAGGCTTCGAGCACCTGATAGCCGCGCTGGCCGAGCGCGCGGGCAGCGAAGCTTCTGACGGCATCCTCGTCCTCCACCAGCAGCACGGTGCCGCGCCCGGTCAGGTCCTTCGGCTTTTCGGGCTTGCGCTCCAGCTTGGCGGGTTCTTGATCCACTTCCGCCGCGCCTTGGACGTAGCGCGGCAGGTAGACGCGCATCGCGGTGCCGTCGCCCTCCTCGCTCTCGGCGTAGATATAACCGCCGGTCTGCTTGACGATGCCGTAGACCGTGGACAGGCCAAGCCCGGTGCCGCGGCCGATCTCCTTGGTGGAGAAGAACGGCTCGAAGATCTTCCGCTTCACGTCCTCGCTCATGCCGCTGCCCGTGTCGCGGACTTCGATCATCACGTATTCGCCGGGCGGCACATGGCTCAAACCCAGCTCGCGCGATTGCTGCTCGCTCACATTGGCGGTGCGGATGGCGAGCTTGCCCCCCTGGGGCATGGCGTCGCGCGCATTGACCGCGAGGTTAATGACGACCTGCTCGAACTGATGGAGATCGGCTTTCACCGGCCACAAATCGCTCGCCTGATCCAGCGTGAGCTCAACGTTCTCGCCGAGGAGACGCCCGAGCAGAATCGAAAGCTCCGACAAGACATCGCCGAGCTGGAGCACTTGCGGGCGCAAGGTCTGCTGACGCGAGAAGGCAAGCAGTTGGCGCACGAGCCCTGCGGCCCGGTTGGCGTTCTGCTTGATGTTCATAATGTCCTGAAAGGCCGGGTCGGTGGGTCTGTGGTTCAGCAGGAGGAAATCGGAAAAGCCAATGATCGCCGTGAGCATGTTGTTGAAGTCATGGGCGATGCCGCCGGCAAGTTGCCCGACCGCCTGCATCTTGTGGCTCTGGGCGATCTGCATTTCCAGCGCGCGCTGCTCGGTCGTGTCGATGGCATAGGCGATCGCCGCCTCGCTCTCGCCTTGGGCATGCTCGATGGGGCTCAGATAGAGCCGCCCGCTGCGCTCGCCGGGACCGGCGAAGGTCACGTCCACGGGTTCGATCAGCCCTTGGCCCGCGGTCACCGCCTCCAGGGCCTTGCGCAGATCCGCATGGCTCGAGGCTTCCACGAAGCTCTCGAGGCTTTCCTTCTTGCCACTGTCGGCATCGGCGCCGAACATGCGGGCGAACGCCGCGTTGGTACCGCTGACGACGCCGTCTGCATCTACCGTGGCGATGGCGATCGGGGCGGCGTGGAACAGCCGTGCAAATCTGAGTTCGGCGGCGCCCGCCTCCTCTGCCTCGCCCGGACCGCGGTTGAGAATCAGCACATGGGCAAGATCGTGCCCGCGCGGCAGCCGATGCAGCACGCGCACCGGCATCGTGGTGCCGTCTGCCTTGAGAAGATCGATGTCGAAATGCCGGATGCCGCCTTGCGTCTCGCCGCGGCCCGCGCCCGCGATCAGCGCCGCGCTGTCGTCGGACATGATCTGGCCGAGCTTGAGCGGCCGGTTGGAGACCTCCGACAGATCGAGCCCCAATAACTGCGCTAGCGTCGCGTTGAGATACTCGATGCCGCCATCCGCGTCGGCGGAGAAGAATCCGGCCGGTGCATTGTCGAGATAATCGACGGCGGCCTGCACCTTGGCGAAGCTCGTCTCCTCGCGAGTCCGGTCCTGGGTAATCTCATCGACCTGCCACACCACGAGCAGGCCCTTGCGCCCCGAACTCGGATCGGGCGGCATGGGCTGCACCGAGATGCGGAACCAGCGCGGGGTCACGCCGTCTTCGTCTTGGACTTCGCCAGGCGGCGGCAGGCGGAACTCCTCTTTCAGCCGGCGTCCCTGCTGCGCGGCGCGGGCCAGCCGGAAGATCGCTTCCGCCAGATGCGGGTTGCCGCCGAAGGCCCGGTCGGGCGGCGGCACGGTGGCCTCCGCGTCCAGGCCCAGCAAGTCGCGATAAGACCGGTTGGCGTAAAGCACGCGCCCGCCGGCATCGGCGATCAGCGCCCCTTGCGGCAGGTTGTCGACGAAGGCCTTGGTCAGATCGTTGCGGGCATGCCGCTGGCCGAAATAGAGGATGCCGACGGCGCCGGCGAAGAGGCAAAACACCCCGACCACGGCAAGACCGGCCAGAATCGCGAGCACGAAGGGCTCGGCCATTTCGCGCGACACCATGGCCAGCCCAACGGCGGCCACGGCGAGGGCGAGCGCGAGAAGCACGACAAGCCCGACACTGCCGTCCTTTTCGGGACGATCGGCGACGGGCTCGGCATAGCGGATGGGGGCGTTGATATCTGTCATGCCTTGGGAAAATACCCGATTCGATTTGTCTTGACCGGAGATTGTCATGGGCGCGGGGTCCTGTCGCGGCCCGTGGGATCGCTTCATGCAGGAGGCCGATCCTCAAGGTGCAGCCTTTCGGCTAAAGTGCTGTTAAGCTGGCCTCCCAAGGGAGCCTTCCGCTTTGGAATTCGACACCCTCATCCTCGTCGTCGCGATCTTCCTCTTTGGCGTCGCACTCGCCGCGCTCATGGTCTGGGCATTCAGAGCGTTCTTCGGCACGTCCAGCGGAAGCGCTTCGCGCAAGGCCCGGGAGAAGCGGCTAGCAATCGTCGAGACCACCGCCGTGGACTCGAAGCGCACTCTCTATCTTCTCCGCCGTGACGACGTGGAGCACCTGGTCATCATCGGCGGGCCCGTGGACGTTGTCGTGGAGACGGGAATCAAAGGCCGTCCCCATCTCGGCCCGCCTCATGACGATGTGATTATCGCCAAGACCGAGGTGCGGCCGACCACCCCCGATTTCAGCAAAAACTAAGCGTTTTGGCGGCGATTGCGGTTGACTGTTGCTAAAATACCACTTCGGTTTTGCTTGAGATGGACCGCCCGTTGCGGTAAATAGTGAAGACGGTCTTACGGTGGCCCTGATGGGCAGGCGGATGGAGCGACGCCGGTAGTTTCAATCGCGCGTATCGTAAGAACGCCGGCAGTTCCCTGCTAATGGTCCGACACCGACCGGTTTTACCAGTCATGTCAGTCCCCCAAACACTTCCACTCCCCGCCCTCCAGCGGGGAGTTTTTTTATCCCCGCGCCAGAACTCATGGCTAAGCTTGGCCGATGGTTTGGCTCATGACTCGCGCGCACCTCCCCGCCCTCACGCTTGCAGCGGCTCTCGTCTTGTCGATGACCGCGGCCCTCACGGGATCCGCGCGCGCCGCCGAGGCGATGCCGCAGGACTTCGTCTATCTCCGCGACGTCGCGCCCACCATCCAGCAGGACATGCGCTATGCGGGCCCGGACAATTTCACCGGCAAGCCCGTCCCCGGCTACGAGGCGCCGGAATGTGTGCTGGTACGCCAAGCAGCCGAGGCGCTGACGACCGTTCAGGCGGATCTCAAACCGAACGGGCTGAGCTTGCGGGTTTACGACTGCTACCGGCCGACGGAAGCCGTCGCGGCCTTTGTGGCCTGGGCCAAGGAGCCCAGCAACCGCCAAGCCAAGGAAACCCATTATCCCAATCTGCGAAAGACGGTCCTGTTTCCCAACTACATCGCGACACGCTCCGGCCATTCGCGGGGCGCCACCGTCGACCTGACATTGGCGCCGATCGGTGCGGCCGACACACCCGCACAAGAAGGCACCTGCACGGCACCGCAAGAGACCATAGCGCAGGACGGCAGCCTCGCCATGGGCACGACCTTCGACTGCTTCGATGTTAAGGCGAACACGAAGGCGTCCGGCCTCACGCCGCTCGAAATCAAGAACCGCACCTTGCTGCGCGATGCGATGCAAGCCCGCGGCTTCAAGACCTATCCCTTCGAGTGGTGGCATTACACATTTGAACCCGAACCCTACCCGGATACGTATTTCGACTTTCCCATCCAGCCGCGGACCGGCGGCAAAGAGTGAGCGCGGACGTAACACAAATCGTCGAGACGGCGGTCCCCGCGCGCCTCGACCGTCTGCGCTGGGGACGGTTCCACACGCTCATCGTCGTGGCGCTCGGCATCACCTGGGTGCTTGACGGGCTTGAGGTGACGCTGGCCGGTGCCGTGGCGGGGGCGCTGAAAGAAAGCCCCGTTCTCCAGCTGACCAACGCCGAGGTGGGGCTCGCTTCGAGCTTCTATCTGGCAGGTGCCGTGCTCGGCGCGCTGTTGTTCGGCTGGCTGACCGACCGGTTGGGACGCAAACGTCTCTTCTTCATTACGCTCGCTGTCTATCTCGTCGCCACGGCGGCCACCGCCTTCTCGTGGAACTTCTGGAGTTTCGCCCTCTTCCGTTTTTTGACGGGTGCGGGCATCGGCGGCGAATACACCGCGATCGCCTCGACCATCCAGGAGTTCGTGCCGGCGCGCTATCGCGGGCATACCGACCTCATCATCAATGGCAGCTTCTGGATCGGCGCGGCGGCGGGTGCCGGCGGCTCCATCGTACTGCTGGACCCTGCGCTGTTGCCGCCCGATATCGGCTGGCGCGCCGCCTTCTTCATCGGCTCGGTCCTGGGCTTGGGGATCTTGGTGATGCGATCCTGGATCCCGGAATCGCCGCGCTGGCTGATGACCCATGGGAGGCCTGAGGAGGCCCACGCCATCCTCGACCGCATCGAGGATCATCATCGCACCCGCGGTCATGACGTGCCGGAAGACGAGCCCGCGAAGTTCCGGCTCACCTCGCGGCGTTTCACACCGCTCGCCGAAGTCCGGCATGCGCTGTTCGATGTCCATCGCCAGCGCACCCTGGTCGGGCTCGCGCTGATGGTGGCGCAAGCCTTCTTCTACAACGCGATCTTCTTCACCTACGCGCTGGTGCTGACCGATTTCTACGGCATCGCGGCGAGCCAGGTGGGCTGGTATCTCCTCCCCTTCGCCGCCGGGAATTTTCTTGGGCCCCTGCTGCTCGGCCGCCTGTTCGATACGATCGGCCGCCGCCCCATGATTGCTTTCACGTATGCGCTGTCAGGTGTGTTGCTCGCCTTGACCGGCGCGCTGTTCGCCGCCGGCGTATTGTCGGCCACGATGCAGACGGTCTGTTGGACCGTGATCTTCTTCTTCGCGTCGGCCGCGGCGAGCTCCGCCTATCTCACCGTCAGCGAAACCTTCCCGCTGGAAATCCGGGCGCTGGCCATCGCCTTCTTCTATGCGGTCGGCACCGGCATTGGCGGCATCGGCGCGCCATGGCTGTTCGGCGCGCTGATCGACACCGGCTCGCGCATGAGCTTGTTCGGCGGCTATTTGCTCGGGGCGGTATTAATGATTTGCGCCGCGGTCATCGCCGCGCGCTACGGCGTCGCCGCCGAACGGAAGCCGCTCGAGGACGTGGCCACACCGCTCTCGGCGGCGGACTGATTACTCGTCGCGGTAAACGCGCTCGCGGCGTTCGTGACGCTCCTGCGCCTCGACGCTCAACGTGGCGATGGGCCGTGCATCCAGCCGCTTCAGGCTGATCGGCTCGCCGGTCTCCTCGCAATAGCCGTATGTGCCGTCCTCGATTCGCCCTAGCGCGGAATCGATCTTGGCGATCAGCTTGCGTTGACGGTCGCGGGCCCGTAGCTCGAGCGCCCGCTCGGTCTCGGAGGTCGCACGATCGGCGATATCGGCATGTTGCTCGGAATCGTCTTGCAGATGCTGCAGCGTCTCCTTGGTGGAGCGCAGGATCTCGTCGCGCCAGTTGAGGAGCTTGCGGCGGAAATAGGCCCGCTGCTTATCGTTCATGAACGGCTCGTCTTCCGACGGCCGATAATCCTCGGGGAGAGTCTTTTTCTTCGCAGTCGCCATAACGCTCATATCCAGACGCATTCCATTCGTTTGGGCGGCTCCCCTGCCCGACGCGCTCCGTTAGAGATACCGCCCGTCAAGCTGCCCCGTATTTACGGAAGCGAGTCGACAAGTCAAGACAGCACTCAGGGTTGACAAACGCGCCAAGCATCGAACGAGGCAGGATCGCGGAATCGTCATATTTGCTAGGCAGGGGCGGGACTTGCCCCGCACAATAGTTGTGCAGTGCGGCGCGCCGGGAGGGACTAGATGTTCCTCGGCTCTTCCTTCGTCTCGCCGGGCAGGCTATGAGGCGCATGGCACGGGGTCATCAGCGCAAAGGACGTATCTGAAGCGTGCCGATCACCACCTACACGAACGCCGCCGGCGACGCCGTCCGCAATGTCGGCGATTTTGCCTCGGGTCTCGTCGCGCCGACGATACGGCTCGGCGTCACCGGGCTCGCGCGCTCCGGCAAGACGGTGTTCATCACCGCGCTGGTGCACAATCTCATTGCCAGCGGCCGGCTGCCGTTCTTCGATGCCGCGGCGGAGGGGCGCTTGCTGCGCGCCTATCTGGAGCCACAGCCGGACGAGATCGTGCCGCGCTTCGAGTACGAGAAACATTTCGCGGATCTCACCGGCAACCCGCCCACATGGCCCGACAGCACGCGGCGCATCAGCCAGCTTCGTCTCACGCTCGAATATGCCTCCACGCGGTTCTGGAAGCGTCAGTTGGGGCGCGAGCGTTTGCATATCGACATCGTCGACTATCCGGGCGAGTGGCTGCTCGATCTGCCGCTTCTGCAGCGCGACTACGCCTCGTGGTCGCGCGAGGCGATCGCACAATCTCGTGAGGCTGACCGCAAAGCCATCTCGAAGGACTGGCACCAGGCGCTCGGCACTGTCGATCCAAACGCGCCCGCCGACGAGGCCTTGGCCGCGAAGCTCTCCGATGCGTTCAACGGGTATTTGCGCGCGGCACGGTCCGATCAGTATGCGCTCTCCACGCTGCCGCCCGGGCGATTTCTCATGCCAGGCGATCTCGAAGGCTCGCCGGCCCTGACCTTCGCGCCGCTCGACGCCAAGGGCGAGGACAGTTTCGCGCGCGGTTCGCTGTGGGCGCTGATGGAGCGCCGCTACGAAGCCTATAAGAGCTACGTCGTGCGCCCGTTCTTCCGCGATCATTTCGCGCGGCTCGATCGCCAGATCGTGCTGGTCGACGTGCTCGCCGCGCTGAATGGCGGGCCTGCGGCGGTGGCCGATCTCGAACGCGCCATGACGGAGATCTTGGAGTGCTACCGCACGGGGGCGAACAGCCTGTGGTCGAGCCTGTTCAGCCCGCGCATCGACCGCATCGTGCTTGCCGCGACGAAAGCGGACCATTTGCATCATGAGAGCCACGATCGGCTCGAGGCCATCCTGTCGCTGCTCACGGACAAGGCCTTGGAACGGGCGCGCTATCATGGCGCCGAAGTGAAGGTGCTGGCGCTTGCGGCGGTGCGTGCCACCAAAGAGGGTCAGGCCAAGCGGAACGGCGAGACGCTGCCCTGCATCGTCGGCTATCCGCTTGCCGGCGAGAAGATCGGCAACCGCACCTTCGACGGCAACGAGCCCTTCGCCATTTTCCCGGGCGATCTTCCCGAAGACCCCAAAAAGGCGCTGTCAGGCTGGAAGACGGAGGACGGCAATATGCGCTTCGTGCGCTTCCGCCCGCCGGATCCGCAGGCGCTCCCTTTCGGTGGCTTCGCGCCGTTCCCAAGTATCAGGCTCGACCGCGCCATCCAGGCCCTGATCGGAGACAGCCTCGAATGACCAATAGCGCACGCCGGAAGCCGGCTTCATTCCGCGTGGAAGACGTCGAGGTGTTCGAGCCGCCGGACGTGACGCCGGCCGCCCTTCCCGCCGAAGCCACGCCGCCCGCGCAGGTCCGCGCCCTCCCCAAATTGGAGCGTGACTTGCGCTGGGGCAGCATCTTCCTCGGCGCGCTCGGCGGGCTCGTCAGCCTTATCGCCTCGCTCTGGCTCTACGACTGGGTGATCGCGCTCATCGCGCGGGACGACTGGATCGGCTGGGCAGCTGTCGGCCTGCTCGGTCTCGTTCTCCTCGCGCTTGTGATGATCATCCTGCGCGAAGCGGCGGGACTGCTGCGGCTCGCTCGTCTCGGCAAAATCCGTCACGAGGCGGACAGCGCCGCGCGGCAGAACGACAAGGCGCTCGCGGTCGACGTCACGCGGCGGCTGAAGCGGTTCTACGACGGACGCGACGACCTCGCCTGGGGCTTGCAGCAGCTCGCCGAGCATGAACACGACATTATGAATGCGGAGGAGCTGTTGCGGCTCGACGAACGCACGCTCATCGCACCGCTCGATCCCATCGCACGCAGCATCGTCGCGGCCTCCGCCAAGCGTGTCTCGGTGGTCACCGCCGTCAGCCCAAACGCGGTGATCGATATGATGTTCGTCGGCGCGCAGAACATGCGCATGTTGCGGAAGCTCGCCACGCTCTACGGCGCGCGCCCGGGCACGCTCTCGCTCCTCAAGCTCGCGCGCATGGTGGTGACGCATATCGTGCTCACCGGCGGTATCGCGCTCGGCGACGACATCATTCAGCAAGTGGTCGGGCACGGGCTGACGGCCAGGCTTTCGGCCAAACTCGGCGAAGGCGTGTTCAACGGCGCGCTCACCACACGCATCGGCATCGCCGCGATCGATGTGTGCCGTCCCCTACCTTACGTGGAGCAACAGCGTCCGCGCTTCCGTGAGCTGGTGGCCGAAGTCGCCGGTATAAGGTGAGCGGCTCAGCTTAGAAGCTTGCAGCCGTCCAGGGCGACGGTCTCCGAGCGCCCGTCGTTGAATCTGAGCGTCAGGGTGATCTCATCGGCACACGCGAGACCACCCGCACTGATGCGGAAGCCGCTCATGCGGTCGCTTGAGGTCTGTGACTGGGGCCTGATCGCCGGCGTGTTGAAGGTGTAAGACACGCCGACCAAGCGGCTCTTCACCGTGGCGGGCGGCTCGAGCCACAGCTCGAAGTGATAGAGGGGCCGGCTGCGATCGGCGCCTTTGATCTCGGTGACCTTGGTCTTGACCCAGTTTGAGATCTCGGTGTTGGCAAGCGCGACTGGTGCGCTCGCCGAGGCTGGCGCTGCCTTGGTCCTCTGCACGGTTTTCTTAAGGTCAGGCCGTGGCCCCAGGGGAGTGAACGGCACCGGCTCCACCGCATCCCAGGGAAGCTGCTCGCTCGCCTTGGAGAAGGCGGCGAAGACCCTGCGCTTCTTGTTCTCGTCTTTCTTCGGCGGCCGGTTCCAGATCAGCTCCCGCGGAATCTCGCTCAAGCCCGCGAGGTTCGGCTCCGCGTCCTTGGGTGCTGTGGCGGTGAGGACCGGCGCGAGGGCCATGGACAGGAGGCGGCTGGCCGGCGTGGGCTCGGCGAAGGACAGTCCGGCTTCCGTCTCGGCCTTGGCGAACTTCGCCTCGGTGGCCTTGGCGAATTTGGCCATCACGGTCTCGCCGCCGGGCGTTGCCCGATGCACGGCGGCTTCAAGCGCCGCATCGTCTTGAGACGCCATCATCACGCCGATCCCGAGGGTGAGCGCCGCGCCGAGCAATCCGGCGGCTGCCAGGCGCGCGCGCGGCCCAGCGCGCAGGCCGCGAAGCCTCGACGCCAAAGAGATCGCCTTAGCCGAAAGACGCCGCATGAGTCGGAAGCCCCCTTAACCAAGAGTTTACCATAAGTCCCGAGTAGGGTCAGAAAAACGGCGGGCCGCCCCTCGGGACGGCGGAGATTCGTCGGTTTCCGGCCCCTGCGGCAACGTGCCCGTGACGCACGGCAGCGCCGCTCGCAGACCTCGGTTTTGTGCGCCCCGGTGGATATCGGGGATAATCGTCGCGCGGCTGAAGCCGTCCGGGCGCGTTGATGTATTCTTCAAATCGTGAGTTGGCCGGTTGTGGAAGGTGCCGGCGGAGAAATCCGAAAGCACCGGGAAATGATCGAAAGGCTCACGAGGGCAAGGCAAGCCCGCGGTCGTCCAGTGCCATGGTCGGCTCAAGGCGGCGGGAAAAGTAGACGCGAAGTACCACGGTCTGGCGGCGTCGCCGCAATACCGTGAGGCGGGGCCGACAGGGTCCTTCGCGCCTCTGATCCCACCGCTAACTGGCTCCAACCCGGCCAGGGGCGGAACCACGTCGTAGCAACGCGACGCTAAATAAGGGCCGTGGTCAGGTCACGCTGCTGGCTTTGTGGGCGACCATGGAGCAAAGCGCGCGGCCAAGGGGCCGAAAGGTCCCGCGGCGCCGACTGATCGTCCCGAACGGGCGTGAGGCCGACATCGCAACAGGGAGGCGGGGCCCCAAAGCTCCGCCTTTCCTTGTTTTTGCCCCCCAACCTCTCTTCCTTTCGTCCCGGCTCGACCGATAAGATCGCGCCGCCATGGGACCCACTCTCTCACATGCCAAGATGCTTGCGGTTGCGGCGGCTCTGGTCGTCGCGCTCGCCGCCTGCGGCACGGTCAGCAAGCTGCAAGGGCCCGAGGACGGCGCCTCGACCGAGACGGAGGCGCGCAACATGCGGCCAGACGATCCGCTGGCCAGGCCAACACAGGTGGCTTGGACTTCGGCGCGCGCGACCCGCTGCGGATTCATTTTCAACCCGCAGCAGCTTCGCTCGAACTATCTCAACGCGGAGGCCGCCTATGGCCATTCGCCACAACAGATGAAAAAGATCGAGAAGGCCTACGACTACACGCGCGAGTCCGTGCTCCTCGGCATCAAGGACGACCCTCGCTACTGCAACAAGGAGCGTCTCGATGCGATCCGGCACGATCTCAATCGCTATCTTGCCGGCAACTATGCGCCGACGGCGCGCATGGCGCGTTAGCGATCCTGGTCGAGCGCGCTGTTCACCAGCGTCTGGGGCTTGGACGCGTTTCGTAAGGGCGGCGCCGGCTCGAGCTTGATCCGCGTCGCGATGCGCATCAGGAGCGTATCGTCCACATCACCGGCGAGCAGATAGGAGATGCCGTCCTCGGCCCATCTGACCGTGGCGATCTCGCCCGAGCGTCCTTTGCGTGAGGAAATCGGATCCACCGCCCTTCATCGCGTATAAGGCCAAGGGACCGCCCTGTTCTCCCAGATATAGAACCTGGGCGAGCGGCTCGCCGCCGAAGTGCAAGGCCTGCGCGCGTATGAAGCGGAAACCTTGCGCCTCGAGATTTGGCAGCTTCGGATCGGCGCCCAAGATCCGCGAGAGCTGGAACGCCACCAAGTCGTAGTTGGCTTGGCTCTCCAGACCGACCTCCAGAGTCTGACGACTCAGAAGCGCATGGGCACGCACCGCCTCGTCTTGCCAATTGTCCAAATTGTCTGCGGCAGCGGCCTGAGGCGCAGGCGGCGTAAGCTGCGGAGCGGAGCCCAAACCCGGCAGCGATAACGGCCAACCATAGCCTGCCGCGGCAAGGCCAAGCGCCGCGGCAATGCCTACCACGGCAAGGATCAGCTTCGCCCCGCGCCGCGAAATGAAGTAGCCCTCTTCCGGTGGGGCCGAGACGGCGGAGACGTCCATCTCCTCGCCCGCCAAGATTGCTTCGAACGCGGCTTCGAGACGCGCATGGGCATGCTTGAGCGCGTTGACACGCGCCGCCAGGACGTCGTCCTGATCGAGCACTTGCTCCACCGCGCGGGTTTGCTTGCGCGCCAGTTGCCCATCCACATAGGCCACGAGAAGTTCGTCGCTGAGTTCGGTCATGGGGAGCCTCTGAGCTCTTCGGGATAGAGGGTTTCGACAACGGCCGCGGCTGGTGCCGGCGTACGCGCGCTCAAGCGGTCGGCGAGGGATGCACTGATGCGGATGAGACGCGCGGCGATCATCTCCGGCGCGACATCAAGAATTTCGCCGGCGTCCTCATACTCGAAGCCCTCGCCATAGACGAGCAGCAGCGTGAGACGCTGTTGCGCTGGCAAGCCGCCGAGAAAGGCGACGACGGGCGCGTCGAAATACGTATCGCCGTCCAAACAGAACAGCTCACCAAAGCGCGCGCCATCAATCTTGGTCTGCGCGACCGGGTCGGTGTGGCCGCGCAACTCGTGCAGCCAATGCCGGTAAATCTCACCGAAGGCCCAGACATCGAGTCCGGTCCCGCGCTGATAGCGGTGTTGCTCCGCGAGCATTGATTGCAGCGCGCGGCCGAGCAGGCCCATGCCTGCGTCACGCGCGCCAACGAGCACGTCGGCGAAACGTTTGAGCCTCGGCAACATTGCAATGAGGCCGGGCCTCACGGAGTCATGAAAATCTTCTACCTGCACGCCTCTATTCCCCGCCGCTCGAGGTGTGGTGCCGGCCGTCGCGTCGGGTCCCCCTCGCGAATCAAGAGGATAGCACATTTGAGAGACGGCCGTGCCGCGCAGAACCGGCCGTTTGCCCAAAAACTACTTGCGTCATGAGCCGCCGTGCCCAATCTTTACGCATGAGGGGAAATTACTCATGACGGTCGTACCCCACGGCACAGGGTCTGCGGAGTCCGAAGCCGTCGGCCAAACACGTCGGCGTGCTCCGGTTGCGAGTGCAGGTGCTGCTCCACGGCCAAAGGAAGCGACGGTGAACGCCTTGGCCACGGACCGGAGCGCATGGCGAAGCCGCCTCGCAGGTCGCATCGCCGATCTCGCCGATAAAACTTCGAGTCAGACCAAGCAAGCGACCAAGCACGGTCTGGCCCGCGCGGCCAAGTATGGCCGTGGCAACGTGCTCCCCGAGATCGAGCGTACCGGCGCCAAGCTCAAGGAGCATGCCAACGCCAAGCAGCTGAAGCAGGACTATCGGTCATTCCTGCACTGGCTGCATGAGCGCGTGCTCGATCCGCCCAAAGAGCAACTGTTCTTCAATTCCACCAAGGACCCGGTCGCGATATCCGAACTCACCATCGGTTACGCCAATCGCGAGCATGGCCACGACTACCGGCCGACGCCGTGCCAATTGTTCGAGTGGACACTCGCCGCGGTCGATTACGACTTCTCGAAGCTAACCTTCGTCGACTATGGCGCCGGCAAGGGCCGCGTGCTGTTGCTCGCGGCCGAGCATTCCTTCGCGGCGGTCGCCGGGGTGGAATTTGCCTCGGAGCTGCAAGACGCCGCGGAGATGAACATCGCGCAGTACCCACGCTCAAGCATGCGGTGCCGTACCGTGGAATGCGTGCTCGAAGATGCCAGCCAGGTCGGGCCGCCGGAGGGTGAGGCCGTCCACTATTTTTTCAATCCATTCTCGCGTGAGGTGTTCGCCGAGGTCCTGAACAACATCGTGATGTCCTATCGCCACAAACCGCGGCGGATGTACCTCGTGCTCGTGGATCCTGTGGCAACGGATTTGGTGGATGCGAGCGGTGTGTTCGCGCGGGTCGAGCTCCCATCGCATGAACGCCTCAAGACGCGGCTGCTCAGTCCTTACGAGGTCGCGATCTACCGTTCTCTCGCCTAAGCCTCACCCCCAAGACGACGCTACTTAACGCCGAGCTTCTTCTGGAGGTTCGACGACGACGTCGTGTACTGGAAGATCAGCTTCTTATCCGGATGCACGTATTTGTGTGCCTGCTGCGCCATGAGCGCGGCTTCGTGGAAGCCTGAGAGGATCAGCTTCAGCTTGCCCGGATAGGTGTTGATGTCACCGATGGCGAAAATGCCCTTCTCGCTCGTCTCGAACTTCTCGCTGTCGACGGGGACCAGGTTCTCTTCGAGATTGAGCCCCCAATTGGCGACGGGGCCGAGCTTCATGGTGAGCCCGAAGAACGGCAGCATGACTTCGGCCGGTTGCTCGAAGGTCTCGCCGTCGGCACCCTTGACTGTCGCACCGGTGAGCTGGCCGTCGTCACCGTGGAGCGCCGTCACCTGTCCGAGCTTGAAGGCGATGTTGCCGCTTTCCACCAGCTCCAGCATTTTCGCGACCGAGGCCGGCGCCGCGCGGAACTCGGAGCGCCGATGGAGCAGTGTCAGCGACTTGGCTACGGGTTGAAGATTCAAGGTCCAGTCGAGCGCGGAGTCGCCGCCGCCGACGATGAGCACGTCCTTGTCCTTGAACCCATCCATCTTGCGGACCGAATAATAAACGGACGTGCCCTCATACTGCTCGATGCCCGGCAGCGGCGGCCGCTTCGGGGTGAAGGAGCCCCCGCCGGCGGCAATGACCACGATCTTGCATTCGAACGTGGTCCCGGCATCGGTGGTAAGGCGGAAGCCGTCGTCGAGCCTGTCGAGCGACTCGACGCGCTCCCCGAAATGAAACTCGGCGCCGAACGGCTTGATCTGCTCCATGAGCCGATCGGTCAGCTCTTGACCCGTAACGACAGCCAGTGCCGGCACGTCGTAGATCGGCTTCTCGGGGTAGAGTTCGGCACACTGACCGCCCGGCCGGTCGAGGATGTCGATGACGTGAGCCTTCACATCGACAAGGCCGAGCTCGAACACGGCAAACAACCCAACAGGCCCTGCCCCAATGATGATTGCGTCGGTCTTGATCACATCTTCTGACATGGCGCCTCAGAACTGCTTTTCGGGAATTCGGACCCTGAGGCCATCGAGCGCCTCCGTCACTTTGATCTGGCAGGAAAGCCGGCTCTCGGGGCGGATGTCGAAGGCGAAGTCGAGCATGTCCTCCTCCATCTGCTCCGGTTGTCCCGTGGCTTCGCGCCAATCGTCTTCCACGTAGACATGGCACGTGGCACAGGCGCAAGCACCGCCGCATTCCGCCGCAATGCCGCGAACCGAGTTCTTCACCGCGGCTTCCATCACGGTCATGCCGGGCTGGGCCTCGACCGTGTTCTCGCTTCCATCGGGTTGAATAAAGGTAATGCTGGCCATGACCTTGGCGGGCTTTAAGGCTTGATCCAAATCTCGGGAGCCGGGCTTCGCGGTTGGACGCGCCCGAAGGGAGAGCGCGGTTGGGGGCCGACCCGCCCGCGGCCCGTGCTCTATAAGCCAATTGAATTTGAGACTCCAGGGCCTTGCGGCACCTTGGCGCGCAAGAAACGCCCAGCGCGCCCTCAGAACCGAGTCAGCGCGCTCTCAGAACCAAAGTGATAAAGGCTTCAGCCTCGCGCAGCGATGCCTCGATCTCGGCGATCCGTGCGGCTCGGAACTGTGTCAAGCCATCGCCTCTGAGGGCTTCGGCGCGTTCGGCGGCTTGCGCCGCGCGCCAATGGCACTCGCGGAGCCTTTGAGGGAGTGGGCCGCGTCCCGCCAGGCCTTGTCGGACATGGCCGCGCGGAGCTGTTCCAGATAGAGCACGGACTGGGTGCAGAACAGCTCCAGAACCTCACGCTCGAGCGCGTGCTCGCCGAGCGTATAGCGCGCGAGGTGGGTCAGATCGACGGGCTGCGTGGGGATGTCCTGCGCTTGGGCAGGCTCCGCCGGTTCGCTCCCTGCTGCTCGCTCGCTCATCATGGCCCTCTCCCTGGAAATCCCTATTCGGTCGGCGTCTTGCGACCCGATTGAGACGGATTCTTGTTATCGCGGACCCCGCCGGGCGCGACTATCTGCCTGCCCTGCAACCGGAAATCGTTCCCCACGGGCAACACGGGCTCCTTGTCTTACGCGATTCGCGCATCTGGCGCCGCAATTTGTGGTGCATTCCTATGGGGTTAAGGGGCGTTAACCCAAGCACCCGATTTAGCTTTTTTTAGCCCTAAAAATTCGTTAACGATGATGGGAGACGGGGAAAAAGCGTTGGGGGCTCTTCCGGTTAGATTTTGTCCGGGAGCGATGCGGTTCCCACCAGACGCGATGCGCCGCTTGTAGCGGGTTTTGGGTCAAAGCGGCGCGGATTTCTCCTGTTCTAGAGATTAGTGGTGCGAGGAACGCGTGATGGCGCAGGAACAAGCGAAGTCGGCCCCCGGAAAAGCTACGTCGGACGACAAGGATGAGGTCAAAGGCCCCTTAGAGGCCATGATGCAGGGCAAGGGCAAGGCCGGCAAAGACCCGATACCTGAGCGCACGTCGACCCTTCCCGGACGCTCCACCCTGGCTGACCGGCTTAAGGCCGAGCAGCGCAAACGCGAGGAGCCTAAGCTCCAAGAGCCACGCCGCGAAGAACCGCGCCGTGAGGAGCCCCGCGAAGAGCTGCGCCGTGAAGAGCCGCAGCTGCAAAAACTCAAGGCCGCCCAAGAGGAAGCCAAGCCCGCCGAGATCCCGGAGCCGGCGACCGGCGGAGCCGCCGCACCCAAGCATTTAACCCGGACGCGCCGCCCCGCAGGCCCGCCCCCGCAACGCCGCCTCTCCGCGCCGGCAAACGACGACGTTCCCTCGATCGGCGGCCTCATTTTCGCGCTCCAGCAGAGACCTGCCCGCACGCCGTTCCTCATTGCGCTGGCGGCCTCCGCCATCTGGTTCGTCATTGGCGGTTTCTTCGCCTACGGCGTGATCTCCAATCAGGCCGCGAGCGGCGGCATATTGAGCGCCCCCGCCTTGGCGGCAACGGCCGCCATTCTCGTCCCGATCGTCATTTTCTGGTTCCTCGCCCTCCTGGCTTGGCGTGCCCAAGAGCTGCGTCTCATGGCCTCGGCCATGACCGAAGTCGCGGTGAGGCTGGCCGAGCCGGATCGGATGGCCGAGCAGTCGGTCGCCTCAGTGGGACAGACCATCCGCCGCCAGGTCGCGGCCATGAACGACGCCATTTCACGGGCCATCGGCCGGGCCTCCGAGCTTGAGGCCATGGTGCATGGCGAAGTCGCCGCCCTGGAGCGCTCCTATGGCGAGAACGAGCTTCGTGTCAGGGGCTTGATCAACGAACTGGCCACCGAGCGCGAGGCCCTCACCAACAACAGCCAGCGGGTCAGCGAAGCGCTGAAGGGCGTGGGCGCGGCCGTGGCCCGGGATATCTCCAACGCCAGCGGCTCCATCGACAAGAAGCTGGCCGAGCGCGGCACCCAGCTCACCGAGCTCCTCGTCACCCGGTCCAGCGAGGCCGCGGAGCAGGTCCACAAGGCGCAAGCCAAGGTCGCCGAGCAGGTGCCTGGTCTCCTCGAGCGCTTGACCAAAGAGCAAGGCCGCTTGACCAAGGTCATCGAAGGCGCGACCCAGAATCTCACCTCGCTGGAGAGCGTCGTGGCGCAGCGCACCACCGCTCTCGACAACACGATGAAAGAGCGCACCGAGGCGCTTCAGTCCTCGCTCGCCGAGCGCATCAAGGGACTTGAGAATTCCGTCGCTCAGGGCGCCATTGTGCTCGACAAGACCCTGAAGGACCGCACCGAAGCCTTCGCCGCGACGATTGCGGAAAACGCCGGCTCTCTCGACAACACGATGAAGGAGCGCGCCGAGAACTTCATGGCCGAGATCGGCAAGAGCACCGAGGTGCTCGACCAGGCACTGAAGGATCGGACCGATACGTTCACCGGCCTTGTCGCCCAGAGTGCGGTCACGCTCGACAAGACGCTGACCGACCGCACGGCCGCGCTCACGAATGTCGTGGCCGAGAGCGCGGTGACGCTCGACAAGACGCTCGCCGACCGCACAGCCACCTTCACCAATGTCGTCGCCGAGGGTGCCGTGGCGCTGGAGAAGACGCTTACGGAGAAGACCAACGCCCTGACCAACGTGGTCGCCGAGAGTGCCGCGACGCTCGACAAGACGCTGCAAGACCGCACCGATACGTTCACCAACGTGGTCGCCGAGAGCGCCGTCACGCTCGACAAGACGCTTCAAGAGCGCACCGATACGTTCACCAACGTGGTCGCCGAGAGCGCCGTCACGCTCGACAAGACGCTTCAAGAGCGGACCGCATCCTTGAGCACGGCGGTCAACGAAGGCACGGCGAAACTCGACAAGACGCTCGCCGACCGCACCGAGGCCTTCACCGGCGTGGTGGCCCAGGGCGCGGTGACCTTCGAGAACACGCTCCAAGAGCGGACCGCATCCTTGAGCACGGCGGTCAACGAAGGCACGGCGACGCTCGACAAGACGCTCGCCGACCGCACCGAGGCCTTCACCGGCGTGGTGGCCCAGGGCGCGGTGACCTTCGAGAACACGCTCCAAGAGCGGACCAACGCCCTGGCGGCAACGGTCGAGGATCGGACCAATGCGGTCGACAAGACCCTGGCCGATCGCACCGCTCAGTTCACCTCCGCGGTCAATCAGGGCGCCATCGCGCTCGACCGGACGCTGGCCGAGCGGGCCGACCGCTTCACCAAGTCGCTGCTCGAGAAGGTGCAGACCCTGGAGGCGGCAATCACGCAGCAGACCCAGTCTCTCGACCAGACCATGGGCGAGCGCGCTCAGCTTGTGATCACGTCGCTTGCCGAACGGCTGAAGACCATCGACGCGACCTTCGGTCAGCGTACGGCCGAGACCGACAAGATGCTCGGCGAGCATACGCGCCTGGTTGACGAGACCTTCGGCAAGCAGACCGCGCAGCTCAACGAGGTTCTCGCCAACAACTCGCAGATGATGCAGCAGACGGCAGAGCAGGTCGGCGCCCAGTCCAAGGAGGCGGTAAGCATTCTGACCAGCCAGACCGGCAATCTGCGCGAAGTGTCAAAGGGACTCTTGGATCAGATCCACGGGCTTACCCAACGCTTCGAGAACCAGGGCCAAGCCATTCTCACCGCGGCCAAGGCGCTCGACTCCTCGAACGCCAAGATCGACTCGATCCTGGAAGGCCGGCACCAGTCCATCATCGCCCTGCTCCACACCGTCAATACCAAGGCGCAAGAACTCGACGGCATGATGAGCAATTACGCGGGCATCGTCGAAGGCGCCCTCACCCAGGCCGAGAACCGCGCCAAGCAGGTGACCACCGCCCTTGGACGCGACACCGCCGGCCAGGCGCACCAGGCGCTGGCCCAGATCGAGAAGCTCCGCGAGGAGGCGCAAGCCCACACCGCGCGTGCGGTCTCCGACCTCAAAGGCAGCTTCGAGACGGTCATCACGCAGATCGGCAAGCAACTCGAGCAGATGCGCGGGCAGTTCGATCATACCTCGCGCGGCATGCGCGAGGCGGCCCGGCAGACTGCGACCGACCTCGACACGCTCCGCCAGGATATGCAGAAGCGAATGGATACCCTGCCCGAGCAGACCGCTCAGGCGACCGCTGCCATCCGCAAGGCGCTCAACGATCAGTTCCGCGAGATCGAGGCCATGTCCCCGTCGCTGTCGCGGCCAAGCGCTCCGGCCGCTCCCCCGGCCGCTCCCATGGCACATGGGGGTGATCCTTACCCGCAGCAGCCCCCTCAGCCTTCCTTCCCGCCGCGCGTGGAAGTAAGCCGGCCAGCGGGCGGCGAGTACGGTTTGCCGCCCATGCCGCGCTTCGATGCGAGTGGCCGGCAGGTGGCAGCGCCGCATGAGGCAGCCGATCTCGATCAGAGCGCCGGCGGTCTCGCGCAGCAGCTTTCGAGTGCATCCGGCCTTGGTGGCTGGGCCCCCGCCGACCAAGGCTATGGCGGCGGCCGCGGCGCGGCGTCCAGCGGTGCGGGCCAGCTTCGCATCGACGAGCTGTCGCGGGCGATCGACAACCGCACGGCGGCGGATGTCTGGTACCGCATGCGGGCCGGCGAGCGCGGCGTGCTGGGGCGGCATATCTACACCTATGACGGTCAGGCGACCTTCGACGAGATCTCGGGCCGCTACGACCGCGACGGCGAGTTCCGCAACACGGTGGACCGCTACATCGCCGACTTCGAGCGTTTGCTCGCGGAGGCCGAGCAATCCGATCCGGCCGGCCATATGCTGCAGAACTACCTGACGTCCGAGACCGGACGCGTCTATCTCTTACTGGCGCACGCAAGCGGGCGTCTGCGTTAAAGAGCCGCAAGGCTCCCCCAAGACTGGCCCCTCCTCCGAAAGACGGAGCGTAGGGGTCTTTCTTTTTTGGGATTCGTTTCAGCGCATTGGCGCGCCCGGTTGAGACCCGCCTAGCGCCGGCCCGGCCCAAAACCTCTCGGCGTGGGAGAGGAAGACGAAGAGCTCTCCGGCGGTTTCGAGCCCCGCAGCAAGAACCCCGTCGGACTCTGCTCGAACTTCTGAAGTATGCGATTGAGCGAGACCGCCGCGCGACGCGCTTCCTGCATGGCCGCGCTGAAATCCTGCATGCCTTGCTTGGCCTGCAAGGTCAGCGTGTCGACGTCGCTCTGGAGCTTGCCCCCCAGATCGCTGAAGGCCTTGGCTCCCTCATGCAGTTCTTTGATCGTCTGGCTGATTTCCTCATCCTGTGCGTTCAGCATCGTGGTGAACTCACTCATGTTGGTCATCGTATTGTTGATCGCCTCTTCGTTCTTGGCGACGACGTCGTCCAAATGCTGGATGAAGGCGTTGGCGCTGTTGAGGGCGGCAGGCGCGGCATCGAATAGCCCTCCGCTTCCGCCCCGCGCGGCCTGAATGGTCGGAATAGGATCCTCGTCGGTCGCCACCAGAAGCGGCGAGTCTGGCGAGCCGGGGGTGATCTCAACCCCCTTGCCCCCGGTCAAACCCAGAGACCTGATCGAGGCCCGCGAGTCCTCCCGTACCGGTAGGTCGTCTCGCACGCCGACGACGATCTGCACTTTGCGCCCATCGGTGGGATCGAGCGCGAAAGTCTGCACCTCGCCGATCTTGATCCCGTTGAAGGAGACGCTCGAACCGGAGGTCAGGCCCGCCACCGAGCCTTCGAACACGATGAGATAGCGCTTGCCGCCGCCAGCGAAGTTGGTGATCCAAAAAATGAAGATGAAGGCGAACAGAAGCGCCCCCAGAACGAAGCCGCCGATCATCAAGTAATTGGCTTTGGTCTCCATCGGACCCTCAACCCAAGTCAGGCGTCATTGGCGATCAGCCTTCGTTGCTCGGTGGGGCTCGCCGCGCGAGCCCGCTCCCCGCAGAAATAGTTCTTGATCCACGGATGATTGGGTTGGCTCTGCAGCTCGGCGGGCGACCCCGTACGCACGATCTTCTTGTCGGCCAGAACGGCCACCCTGTCGCACACCGTGAAGATGGTATCAAGGTCGTGCGTCACCATATAGACCGTCAGTCCAAGTGTCTGTTGTAGCTTACGAATTAGGTGGTCGAAATCCGTGGCGCCGATGGGATCGAGACCCGCGGTGGGCTCATCCAAGAACACGATCTCGGGATCGAGAGCCAGCGCTCGCGCCAGCCCTGCGCGCTTCCTCATGCCCCCGGACAGTTCCGAGGGGAATTTGTGCGCGGCATTCGGCGGCAGTCCGACCATGGTGAGCTTGAGGAAGGCGAGGTTGTCCATCATCGATTGCGGCAGGTCGAGATGCTCACGCATCGGCACCTGGATGTTCTGCAGGACGGTCAGCGAGGAGAACAGCGCACCGTCCTGAAAGAGAATGCCCCAGCGTCTTTCGATGTCGAGTCGCGC
This sequence comes from uncultured Alphaproteobacteria bacterium, assembly GCA_963825655.1. Classification (GTDB taxonomy): domain Bacteria; phylum Pseudomonadota; class Alphaproteobacteria; order Rhizobiales; family Methyloligellaceae; genus Methyloceanibacter. Next base: position 51,150 of record CAWGTS010000003.1, on the reverse strand, counting down.
TTGCGGGGTGAGCGTCTTGGCGTCCTGGCCAAACAGAGCGACCACGCCTTTGTCCGGCGCCACCAAGCCGGTGATCACGCGCATCAAGACGGACTTGCCCTGGCCGGACCCGCCGACGATGGCGAGAATCTCACCCCGGTAGACGTCGAGGCTGAGCCCGTCCCAAATCTGATGGCTGCCGAAACTCTTGGCGAGTTCGCGCACGCGGATGACCACCTCTCGTCCGTCCTCGACGATCACACTCCGATCCCCGACAAGAACATTGCGAACACGGCGTCCAGGATGATCACCAGGAAGATCGCCTTGACCACCGCGGCGGTCACGTGGCTGCCGAGCGACTCGGCGCTCCCCTCCACCCGCAGACCTTCGAGACAGCCGACAAGGCCAATGATAATAGCGGCAAAGGGCGCCTTGATCATGCCGGCCATGAAGTGCTGGAAGTCCACCGCCTCGTGCAGCTTGTCGATATAGGTCGAGCTATCGAGCCCAAGCACGGCGTAGGCCATGACACCGCCGCCTGCGAGCGCAGCGATATCGCCGAGAAAGGTCAGTAGCGGCAGCGCCACGACGAGCGCCAGCACGCGCGGCAGCACCAGCGTATCCATGGGATCGATGCCGAGCGTGCGCATGGCGTCGATCTCCTCGCGCATCTTCATCGAACCGATCTCCGCGGTGAAGGCGGAGCCGGAACGGCCGGCGACCATGATGGCGGTGAGCAGAACGCCCACCTCGCGGAGCGCCAGGATAGCGACCATGTTCACCGCGAAGGGCTCGGCGCCGAAGGGCCTGAGCTGCACGACGCCTTGCTGCATGACCACCGCGCCGATCAGGAAACAGATCAGCGCGATGATCGGCAGGGCACGCAAGCCCGCATGATCGAGGTGATGGAAGAAGGACGTGGTGCGGAAGCGCCAGGGCTGTCTGAACAGCCGCAGGAAGCCGGACGTCACTTCACCGAGAAATGCGGTGAGCCCGACTGCGTCCTGCCAAATACTGGTCAGCCCTTTGGTCGTATTGTCGACCAGTTGCTCAAGCGGCGCGGGCTTGTCGATCTCGGGCCGCTCGGCCTGGCCGCGGCGATGCACCTCTTCGATGAGGATGCGAAAGCTTTCGGTGGCGCCGGCGTAGCGCGTGCGCAGGCCTCCGCGCTGCCAGGCTCGCGCCGTGCGTTGCAGAAGCCAGGCCCCGGCCGTGTCGATCTCGGCAATGCCGGAAATGTCCATTTCCCCCGTGAAATCCGACGTCGGCGGAATTGGCACCCGCAGGCGCTCCAAGGCCTTGTCGAGATCGGCGGCCTCTGCGACCGTCCAAGCGCCGCTCGCCACCAGGCGGAAGGTGGTGCCGCGGAGCTCGACACGAAAGCCGGGGGCACGGGCTTGGGTCGGCAGGACGAGCTGTTGGTCGCGCTTGAGCATGGAAGGGCTTGGTTTGGCTCGTACTCTACGCTTCTGTGTGGCGCCCGCCGCCGTTCGAAGTGCCTACGGTTTTGAACGAAAACATCGGAGAAATAAAGCGTTATGGGTGGAGGACAAGGGGCAGATAGTGGCCCAATCAAGGCCCTCACCCTGACCGTCCGGGCCGAACACTGGCCGATCGGAGGCGCGTTTACCATCGCCCGCGGCTCAAAACGCGAGGCGGTGGTGGTCGTGGCCGAGATCGGCGATGGCGCCCATATAGCCCGCGGCGAATGCGTACCCTATGCCCGCTATGGGGAGAGCGTCGAGGGGGTCATGGCGGCGATCGAAGGCTGCCGGGCGGCTCTGGCGGCGGGGCTGGACCGCGCCGGCCTAGCATCGCTGCTACCGTCCGGCGCCGCCCGCAACGCGCTCGACTGCGCCCTGTGGGATCTCGAGGCGGAGCGATCAGGGACCAGCGCGGCGACGCGCGCCGGGCTGCCTGTGCTGCACGCGGTGCCGACGGCCTTCACCATTTCCCTTGGGGACCCCGACACCATGGCAAGGCAGGCTAAGGCGGCGGCCTATCCGCTTCTTAAATTGAAACTCGGTGGCGCGGGCGACGCGGAGCGTTTGGCGGCTGTCCGCACGGCGGTGCCACACGCACGGCTCATCGCCGATGCCAACGAGGGGTGGCAAGCCCATGAAACCGAGTCGCTTCTGGCTTGCGCGGCTGACGCCGGCGTGGAGGTGGTCGAGCAGCCCTTGCCTGCGGGACAGGACGCGATCCTTGCGGACATCGCCCGGCCCGTGGCGGTCTGTGCCGATGAGTCCGTGCACGACCGCGCGTCGCTCGCGACGCTTTCCGGGCGCTACGATGCGGTGAATATCAAGCTCGACAAGTCGGGCGGGCTGACGGAGGCGCTGCGCGTGGCCGAAGCCGCCCGCGCGCTTGGTTTGAAGATCATGGTGGGCAGCATGGTCGCCACCTCGCTCTCCATGGCGCCGGCCCTCCTGCTCGCGCAAGACGCCGACTGGGTGGACTTGGACGGTCCGCTTCTGCTCGAACGCGACCGGGAGCCTGGGCTCGTTTACGAGGCAGGCATGGTCTTTCCCCCTTCGCCGGCGCTTTGGGGCTGAGCCCCGACGACGAGCCCCCCATGCCAGCGCTGCCGCAGCGCCACGGCGGTGGCCGTGCCGATCACCGCCATGACAGCCATGGCCCCGTAGGCCTCGCCGCCCAGGAGCCGATAGAGCGGGCCGCAGAGGATCGTGACCGTCCCCATCACGAGGCCTGCGACCACCGCGGCATAGAGGCCTTGCGCGGTCGCGGCGCGGTCCTCGGGCACCGCGTGCGTCAAGAAATGGATGGCGGCGAGATGGGTGGCGCCGAAGCTCAGGGCATGCAGGATCTGGAGCAGCCCCGTCGCCCATAGCGGCGGATCGATGGCGAGAAAGCTCCAGCGCAGCGTGGCCGCAAGTCCGGCGAGGATCATGAGCCGCGTGGTTCCGGCAAACGCCATGACCCGCCCCGACATGGCGAACAGGGCGACCTCGGCGACAACGCCAATGGACCACAAGGCGCCAATGGTGCCGCCGGAATAGCCTTGTGCCTGCCAGTGGAGCGAGCCAAAGGCATAGAGGAACGCGTGGCTGCCCTGGATCATGCTCGCGGCGAGCAGGAACAGCAGGAAGAGCGGCGCATGGGTGAGCGCGAAGGCGTCTCTCAGCCGCAAGCGGCGGGCGGGCGTGGCCGCCACCCCTTCCGTACGCGTCAGGTCACGCGGAACGAGATAGGAGCCGACCACCAGCAGCGCTGTCGCGGCAAGGAGCAGCGGCATGACCGCACCGGGCCCCCCGAGTTGGATGACGAACCCAGTCCCGAGGCTCGCCGCGATGAAGCTCAGCGAGCCCCACAACCGCACGCGCCCATAGTCGAGACCGGATTTGCGGATGCCGCCGATCGCAACCGTCTCGATCAACGGCATGATGGTCGTCCAGTTGATGGCGAGCAGGATCGCGGCAAGCAGCATCTGCCAGAAGCCCGCCGACGCCCACAGCAGCACGAACGAGCCGAGCGAGCCCCAAGCGAGAACCATGAGGATGAGACGGCGGCTCCCGAGGCGGTCGGCCGCGAAGCTGATCATCGGGGTGAACACGATCCGAACGTAGAGCGGCGCGGCCAGCAGAATGGCGATCTGGTCTGGCTCCAGCGTGCGCCATTTCAGCCATACCGGCAGGTAAGGCAGATAGCAGCCGACCACCAAGAACAGCGCGGCATAGAGAAAGCCGAGCCGCCATGCGAGGGATGGCCCTCGGGCGAACGCTGAAGCTTGGCGTGTCATAGACGTTAACGAATCCCCTGCCCTTGGCCTGTTAGGTTGCCTGTTCCGTTCGGCCCTCAGCTCGAATCAGGTAGCTTCGCCATCACCATGCCGGAACGAGCCCCAAAACGCGCCCACCCTGCGCAGCGCAACCTAACGCGGCCCAAGCTCGGGTTGGCGCAGGAGTATGCTGCGCTTGAGGCAACACTGAGTGGGACGCCGCTCGGCCGCTGGTTTCTCGCCGAGTACGTGCGGCGGAACCGCACGCCAGAGACACAGCTCATGCTCGACGCCATCGCCAGGCTGGAATCCGCTGTGCTCAAGCCCCAGAGGCAAGCTGGCTTCGCGAGCATTATCGCCGAACTCGTCGGGATCAGCGACACCATCGTCCGCACGCGGCGGGAGATCGCCCAGCTCCGACCGCCCCCGGCGTTCGACAGGCAGATCACCGATGCGACGGAAGAGCTGGACCAAATCGTCGAGGCGACCGAGAATGCCACCTCCGAGATCCTTTCATCCGCCGAGGACGTGCAAGAGGTTGCCTGGACACTGCGGGAGAGAGGCATCGATACCGCGTTTTGCGACCAGCTCGACCAGCGTGCGATCGATATCTACACCGCCTGCTCGTTTCAGGACATCACGGGGCAACAAACCGCCAAGGTGGCGCGCACGCTGCGTCTTATCGAGCGGCGCATCAACGGGTTGATCGGCGTCTGGGGCAAGGATGGTGTTTCGCACCGGGCCGCCGAAGTCGGGAAGGCGATAGAGCATGGCGCCGATGAGGATAATCCGCTTCTGAACGGCCCGCCGCCGGATGGCGAGGGCCTGGGACAGGACGACATCGACGCAATGTTGAGCCGGGGGCAGGCCACCGGGGCGGCGTCCGAGGCAGAGACCGGAGCCCGACGGCCGGCCCAGGGATCCGAGGGTGCTCGGTTCGACCGGCCAGAGCCGTTGACCCTTTCCGATCTCCATAAGGTCAAGCGCGCCGCGCTTTTTGGATAGAAATTATTTTTCGCTAAATCAGCGACTTATCGCGAACAGTGCGACAAGTTGGCATCCCTCCCCTTGAAAAAACACGGGCCGCTAACCATCTCTGGGTGGACGCAATTTCCCCCAAAGCGTCCCCCAAACTGACGCATGAGAATGAAACGGCCCGATCCCCCCCCGATCGGGCCGTTTTCTTTTTCGGCGGCCGCCGGCGGCGCAAGCGGGGCAAAAGCCGGCGCCGCTCCGGCAGGCCCAGATTGTGGGCCGCCAGGACATTCTCGATGAATTGCGTGGTCGAATTCTCCCAACTGTAGAGCAGCGCATGCTCGCGCGCCGCATCGCGATCGAGCGTGAGAGCCTGGATCGCCGCGGCTTGGAGGTCGGTATCCATGATCGCGCATCTGGGGTCGGTCAGGACATCCTTGGGCCCGCTGACAGGATAGGCGGCGACGGGCACGCCACTGGCCAAAGCCTCCAGCAAGACGAGCCCGAAGGTATCGGTCAGGCTGGGGAACACGAACACATCCGCTGAGGCATAGGCTTCCGCCAGCGCCTCTCCCTCTTTGGGGCCGGTGAACAGCACATCGGGATAGCGCCGTTGGAGATCGGCGGCCTGTGGACCGCTGCCCACCACGACTTTCCGTCCCGGCAGATCGAGTTCGAGGAACGCCTTGATGTTCTTCTCCACGGCTATGCGACCGACATAGAGGAACACGGGCCGCTCGCCGAACAGCCGCACGCTGCGCGGCCGGTAAATCTCCAAGTCCACGCCGCGCGACCAGCGCATCATGCGCTCGAAACCGCGCGCCTTGAGATCGGCTTCCACCGACGGCGTGGCGACGAAGATGCCGGCGCCGCTGTTATGGAATCGCCGTTGGAAGGCGTAGCACCAGGATTCCGGAACCGGGAAGCGGGCAGAAACATATTCGGGAAAGCGGGTGTGATAGCTCGTGGTGAAGGGGCGCTTCATTTTGCGGCAATACTGCCGCGTCATCAGGCCGATCGGGCCTTCCGTCGCGATATGAATGAAGTCCGGCTGCACCTTGTCGATGTGACGCGCGATCCCACGCGGGCCGACAAGGGCCAGCCTGATCTCGGGGTATGTGGGACAGGGAAGCGTCCGAAAGAGCGAGGGTACGAGGAAGCTGACTTCAGCACCCAGTTTCGGGATCTCTTGGGCGAGCCGCTCATAGGTGCGGACCACGCCATTCACCTGGGGATACCAAGCATCGGTGGCGACGAGGATGCGCATCAAGCAGCAGCCTCGAACTCCTTGGCCGCGGTCTCGGACGCATGCACGCCCGTATGCGGGTTCCAGCGGATGATTTCGAAAATCCCCTCTTCGGTCTCGACCACGGCCGTGCAGCTTTCGACCCAGTCCCCGGTGTTGATATAGACGATGTCACCGACTTGGCGCATGGCGGCGTGGTGGATATGCCCGCAGATGACGCCTTGCGCGTTGTTGCGGCGTGCCTCTTGGGACAGAGCCTGCTCGAACTCGCCGATATAGTTCACCGCGCGCTTGACCTTGTGCTTCAGATAGGCCGACAGCGACCAATAGGGCATGCCGAACCAGCGGCGGATGACGTTCAGATGCGTGTTGAGCCACAGCGCCATCGTGTAGCTCCAGTCGCCCAAGAAGGCGAGCCACTTGGCGTAGCGCACGACCACGTCGAACTCGTCGCCATGCATGATGAGATAGCGTCTGCCGTCGGCGCCCACATGGACCGTCTGCTGCTCGATGGCGATGCCGCCGAATTGCGAGCCGCAATAGTCGCGTATCGCCTCGTCGTGGTTACCCGGGATGTAGACGAGCTCGGTGCCTTTGCGGACTTTGCGAAGGAGCTTTTGCAGGACGTCGTTGTGGGCTTGCGGCCAATAGATGCCGCGCCGGATACGCCAGAAGTCGACGATGTCGCCGACCAGGTAGATGCGGGGGGCGTGGTGGAAGCGCAAGAAGTCGAGAAAGGCTTCGGCCTGACAAGCCTTGGTCCCGAGATGAATGTCGGAAACAAAGAGCGCCCTGAACTGCCTTGGCTCGGCCTCGTTCTGCGCGTCGTCTTCGGTCGGAGTGTCTAGCACGATACGTTGCGAGTTAAGGTGATTTTGTTTCAGGGTTGTGACATCCGCGGTCACCTAGGTTAACGGGCAGCCGCCCATGAAAGTCCCTTTCAGCGGCTGACTGGGGCTTGGCTTGCTGGGGCTTGGGCTCCGGCCGTCTTTGGGTTAACAACCTGGCGGTGCTTCGAGCGGGGGATTGGATGAGCGACAAAGACGGGGTGATCCATGATGCAGGGTGCTTGCTGGTAGCCGCATGACAGCCGGGTTCGGACTGGAGAAGCTTGGCCTCGTTTCCCTGCGCTATCCCTGGATATGCTTGGCGATCGTGATTCTCGTGACCCCGATCCTGGCGTACGGGGCGAGCCAGCTGCAGTTCTCGAGCGACATCCGAGAGATTTTCCGCTCGGGCGATCCGGCGTTCGACCAGCTCGACGTCGTCGAAGAGCGCTTTCCCGACGTCCAGCGCGACATCCACGTGGTCGTTTCCTCGGACCAGCCCTTCGATTTCGACGACCTGAAGACGCTCAAGACGCTCGACCAAGAGCTCGCCGCGCTCGCCGGCGTGCGAAGCGTGTTGTCGATGTTCTCGGCCATTCGACCGCCCGAAGAGGGTGCGGAGCTCCAGCCGTTATTTCCGGACGACCTGGATAGGATCGAGAATTGGGACGCGCTTCGCAAAAAGGCGACGGGAAATCCCCTCATTGCCGATAAGCTCCTGTCCGACGACGGCAGCCTCGCCGTCTTCTCCGTTTCGTTGGCCGAGAAAAACCGGAGCGAAGAGACGGACCGCCAACTCGTAGGAAAAGTCAGGAGCAAGGCCGAGGAGGTCCTTGCGGGTACCAATCTCCACCTGGCGCTGACGGGGCTCGCCGCGATGCGGATCGAGATCATCTCGGCGCTCGCGCGCGATCAGAAGATCTTCCGGCTGCTTGCGCTCGGTGTCTCGCTTGTGATCGCCTGGCTGTTCTTCCGCAGGCTCGCCTTCGTGGCGGTCGCGGGCATTCCCGCCGTCGTCGCGGTCATCTGGCTGCTCGGCGGCATGTGGCTCGCCGGGCAGGAGATCAATCTCCTGACCGGGGTCGCGCCGACCATCGTGCTCGTCATCGTGTTCTCCGACTGTCTGCATCTGCTCTTTTCGGTGCGAAACGGCGTCCGGGCCGGGTCTAGTCTCGAGGCCGCGGTCGAGCGGGCCATCCGCCGCGTCGGTCCGGCCTGCGTGCTGACCTCGCTCACCACGACGCTGGCTCTGGCGTCGCTGATCTGGATGCCGCATCCCTTCGTGGCCAATTTCGGCATCGTCGCGGCGTCGGGCACGGCGGTCGCGCTGATCGGCACACTTCTTCTCGTCCCGCCCTTGGCGCTGCTGTTCCTGCGGAGCTTCGCCCGCGAAAATCAGCAGCAGGTCGAAAAGAACAGTGTCCTGCGGGGCATCGACAGCGTGTGCCACTGGGCGGCCGACGCGGTGACGTTCGCACCGCGCGCCATCTCGGCGGTCGGCGTCCTTATCGTCCTCGCAGCGGGGTGGCTCTATCTCCTGAACGAGCCGCGCTACAGCTATGCGAGCAACCTGCCGCAGAACCATCCGGCGCTCGCCGGCCTCAACGCCGTGGACAGCAAGCTCGCCGGCGCCAACGCGCTGCTCGTCGTCCTCGATTGGCCGAAGGACTACAATCTGATGTCCTTCCGCACGCTGGACGTCATCCGCAAGGTGCACGCCACGCTAGCGCGCGAGCCGGCGCTCGGCGCGATCACCTCGGCGCACGCCATGGAGGAATGGCTCGGCGGCGGGGTGGAGGGCGAGGACCGTCTGATGGCGTTCTTGGAGAGCGCAAAAGACACCTCGCTGGTGAAGGGGCTCGCTTCGCTGGAGGAGAATTCCGTGCTGGTCACCGCCCGGTTCGGCGAGCTCACCTCCGATGAGCTGGACCCCATGATGGAGCGGCTGCAGCGGCGCCTAGACAGCATCGCCAAAGAGGAACACACCAAGGTGCAGATATCGGTGACCGGCATCGTCCCGGTCACCGCCCAGGCGAGCCACGAAATGATCGAGCTGCTCAACCGCAGCCTGATGATCACCGTCGGCATGATCCTCGTGCTGATCGCGCTCGCCATGCGCTCGGTCGGCGCGGGCCTGGTCAGCATCCTGCCGAACCTCTTCCCGCTCGCGATGGGCGGCGCCTATATCTACCTGGCCGGCTGGGGGCTTCAGTTCACCAACCTGGTCGCCTTCACGGTCGGCTTCGGCATCGCCGTCGACAGCACGATCCATGTGCTCAACCGCTATCGCCTGGAGAAATCGGACGAGGTCGATTTGGACACGGCGCTGCGCCAGACGATCACCGCGGTCGGCCCCGTGGTCATCATCAGCACGATCGTGCTTGCCGCCGGCATCGGCACGAGTCTCTTGAGCGAGCTGCCCATGGTGTCGCTCTACGGCACGATCGTGGTCATCGTGCTGCTGTCCTCGATGGTCGGCGCCCTCTTGTTCCTGCCTGCGCTCATGGAGACGGTCGAAAGCTGGCGCAAGAAATCGAAGGTCGTGTCGAAGGCGCTCGGCTAGCTACTCGATGAAGGCCAGGAGGTCCGCGTTGACCGTCTCCGCGTGGCTGGTGATCATGCCATGCGGAAAGTCCTTGTAGGTCTTCAAGGTCCCGTCCTTGAGGAGCTTCGCCGACAACGGCCCCGCCGCCACGTAAGGCACGATCTGGTCGTCCTCGCTGTGCATGACCAGCACGGGCACGGTGATCTTCTTCAGATCCTCGGTGAAGTCCGTCTGCGAGAAAGCGACGATGCCGTCGTAATGCGCCTTGGCGCCGCCCATCATGCCTTGCCGCCACCAATTGGTGATCACGCCCGGCAGCGCTTGCGCGCCGGGGCGGTTGTAGCCGTAGAACGGCCCGGCCGGTAAGTCGTAGTAGAATTGGGCGCGGTTCGCGGCGAGTTGCGCCTGGAGATCGTCGAACACGGATTTGGGCAGGCCGTCAGGGTTCAACTCCGTCTTGATCATCAGCGGCGCGACCGCGCTGATGATGGCCGCCTTCGCCACTCCGTCCTCGCCGTGGCGGGCGATATAGTGCACGACCTCGCCGCCGCCGGTCGAGTGACCGATATGGATGGCGTCCTTGAGATCGAGATGCTTGGTCACCGCCGCGAGGTCGTCGGCGTAATGATCCATGTCGTGACCGCTGTCCGTCTGGCTCGAACGTCCATGCCCGCGCCGGTCGTGGGCGATGACGCGGTAGCCCTTGTTCAAGAAGAACATCATCTGCGGGTCCCAATCGTCCGCGGAGAGCGGCCAGCCATGGCTGAACACGATCGGCTGACCCGATCCCCAATCCTTGTAGAAGACCTCGACACCGTCTTTCGTTGTGATGGTGGGCATCTCCGTGGCTCCTTTGTCGGTCAACCCGTCCGCGCTAAGTCTCTTCAATCTCAGGCCCAGATCGTGACAGTTTGGTGTCGGACGGCCCGGCGCACACGAATCTGTCGCAGCCGGCGCAGATCGGCGAGCGGAATTTGACGAGGAGCAGCAGCTTGGCTAACGGCGCGTTATGAATGACGGCAGCTTGCAGGCGCGCCTTAAGACGGCGCTTGGATCTCCCGTCACCGAGACGGCGCCCCTGCCCGTCGGCTTCGGACTGACCGGACTTGCCGTGCGGCTCGATGACGGGCGCCATCTGGCCGTGAAGGCCCGGAGCGGTGAGTCAGGTCCGAGCCTCGAGATCGAAGGCTACATGCTCGGCGAACTGGCGCGGCTGTCAGACCTGCCGGTGCCACATGTGTACATCGCCGAGGCCGATCTCTTGGTGATGGACTTCATCGAGAATGACGGCGGCCCCATCACACCCGCGGTGGAGCGCGACGCGGCGCGGCTGCTCTCTGCCCTGCACGCTACGCCGCGTGAGAGCTTCGGCTATGCGCGCGACACGCTGATCGGCCCCCTCGCCCAGCCTAATCCTGAGAGCTCGTTATGGGTGCCGTTCTTTCGCGATCACCGCCTTCTGCACATGGCGCGGCCCGCGCAGGACGAAGGCCGGTTGCCCGCGGCGTTTCTGTCGCGCATCGAGAGGCTCGCCGAACGGCTTGACGACTATCTGTTGGAGCCGCATTTCCCCAGCCTGCTCCATGGCGATCTGTGGACGGGCAACGTGCTTGTGGATGGGAGCCGCATTGCCGGCTTCGTAGACCCGGCGATCTCTTGCGGGCACCCCGAGATCGAACTCGCCTTCACCACCATGTTCGGGACGTTCGGCGATGCGTTCTTCGACACTTATGAGGGACTGGCGCCGCTGGAGCCCGGCTTCCACGATCTGCGCCGGGATCTCTACAATCTCTACCCCACGCTGGTGCATGTCAGGTTGTTCGGGGAGAGCTATGTGTCGGGGATCGACCGCACGCTGGCGCGGCTCGGAATTTGACGCTTGGCGTGATGAAGCGGGGGATCGCACAACGCTTTTCAGCCGCCCAAAAAAGAACCGGCCCGGATAAACCGGGCCGGTCTTCCCTGCGAAACGAGCCGAACGCGAAAGGCTTATGCCTTATCAGCGGGCTTCGACTCGCCCCCCCATTTTTTCCCGAGCCGTCGTTTTAGTCTTGCTTCAGTCCTCTGGCCTATCGGGTCCGTTCCCGGAAGAAGAAGGCCCCCCAGCCCGTCCCCCGTGTTCGTAATGCAAAGCTAGCGCAGCCCCGCCGCCTGCTTCAACAATCCGCAAGGGTGGAAATGCAGATCGCTGCCGCACTGTTGCGGAAATGCAAAGGCGCACTTCGGAGGTTTTAGCGCACGGGGTTTTCTATCTATAAATCAGCAAGTTATGCCGTCACAGAGCCGGTTGAACACGGGGCTTTCCGGCATGGTCTACACGCCTGGCGCGAGACCGGCCCCGCTCTTGAGGCGGTAACTTTCTAGGTCCCTGTTGCACTTGGGCAACGACCCTTGGCAGACGGGCCACAGCCCCCTTACGGAGGGCTTTGTCTGGCCCACGTCGGGGTGGATTCGGGTTCGCAGATTCGGGGCCTCTGAGCCCCGCCGCGGCGCTATCGATGTAGTGAGACGGAGGCGACCGGACGGTAGGCCCCGGATCCCCTGTCGAGCTGCACGATGTCGATGGTATGCCGCTTGTCCGACACGTTGATGCTCATCCGGCCTGCGAATTTCTGACCGCTGAGCCGCGTCCGGATCGAGCTTCCACTCGCCGTGCCGCTGACCCCGCCGGAGGCGTCGTGAAGCTGCTCATTCCAGGCGCCGCTGATCTTTCCGCCCTGTATGGTCAATTGGAAGCTGGCGGAAAACTTGTGATCGACGCCGGCGCAGCGGACGTTTTGTGTCACCGCGGGGCCCACGGTCTTGTAGGTCGCGACACAACTCACCTTCTCCGCATCGCCCTTGAGCGGCGTCACCGTTCCGCTCCCCGACCAATAGCCGTCCAGCTGCTGATACGGATTGACCGAGCCCGCATGGGTCGGCGCGGCCGTGAAACCCGCTCCCAGCACCGCCACGATAAGCACTTTGCCGACGATGTGCGAAAGCAGGCGAAATCCCATGCCGTCCCTTCCATTCCAGTCAAATATGCCTGAGGAGAAGTCGGAGGCGATGGCGCCCCGTTGCAGCTCCGGCTCCGGTGTGCATCATGCAGCAAAACATGGCCGGGGGAAGACGATGAAGCTGGTACGATTTGGCGCATATGGGCAGGAGACGCCCGGACTTTTGGACGGCAACGGGCAGATCCGCGATCTGTCTGGCGTGGTCGAGGACATCGCAGGCGACGTACTGGGCGCCGAAAGCCTGAATCGTCTCAAGGCCATCGACCCGGAATCGCTGCCTAAAGTTGAAGGCACCCCACGGCTTGGGGCGCCTATCGGCCAGGTGCCGAAGTTCCTCGGGATCGGCCTCAACTATCGCGACCACGCCGAGGAAACCGGCCTACCGATCCCCGAGGTCCCCATCGTCTTCTACAAAGCGAGTTCTTGCGTCTCCGGGCCCAACGATCCGATTCTCGCGCCTGTGGACTTTAAGCGCATGGACTACGAGGTGGAGCTCGCCGTAGTGATCGGCAGCCGCGCGAAGCGCGTGGCCAAAGAGACGGCGCTCGACTATGTGGCCGGCTATTGCATCGGCAATGATGTTTCCGAGCGCAGCCTGCAGAAGGGCGGCCCCGGCGAATGGCTCAAGGCCAAAAGCTACGACACATTCGGCCCGCTCGGCCCTTGGCTGGTCACCACGGACGAGGTGCCCGATCCGCAAGACCTCGACCTCACCATGGATCTCAACGGCGAACGCATGCAGACGGGCAATACGTCGACCATGATCTTCAGCGTGGCCGAGCTCGTCAGCTATATCAGCAAATACATGACGCTCGAGCCCGGGGATGTGATCACCACGGGCACGCCGCCCGGTGTGGGCATGGCGCGGGACCCGCGCGTGTTCCTCAAGCCCGGCGATGAGCTGGTGTTGCGGGTGGCCGGCCTCGGCGAGCAGCACGCAAAAGTCGTCGCGGAGACCTAGGCGCCGTCAGGTTTCGGCCACAGCGCATGGAAGTGGTGTACCGGGCCCCGCCCCTTACCTACGTCGATTTCGTCGGCGGCGATGATGGCGGCGGTGACATAGAGCTTGGCGATCTTGACCGCCTTGTCCAGCGTCTCGCCCTTGGCAAGCTCGGCGGCGATGGCCGAAGACAGGGTGCAGCCCGTACCGTGCGTGTTCTCCGTCATCACGCGCGGAGCCTCGATGCGCTGAGCGCCCCTCTCGTCCAGGAAGATATCGAGGGCCGTCTCGGCAATGGATTCGCCACCCGTCAGCAACACAGCCCGCGCACCACTCTCACGCAAACGCTGGGCCCGGCCTTCGAGCATCTGCTCGCGGCTCTCGTCGGGCTCGCCGAGCAAAGCCGCTGCCTCTTTCAGATTTGGCGTGATGATCGTCGCGCGCGGCATAAGCCTTGTCCTCAGCAGGTCGACGGCATCCTCATCGAGCAGCGGATCGCCGCTGGTCGACACCATGACAGGATCGAGCACCACGGGCACCCCCGGGAACGCATCCAGCCCGTCGGCCACCACCTCGATAATGGGACCGGTGGCCAGCATGCCGATCTTGATCGCGCCGACAGCAAGATCGCTTGCCACGGCGCGCATCTGGGCCAGCACGAATTCAGGCGGCACGGCCATGACCTCGTTCACGCCTTTGGTGTTCTGGGCGGTGAGCGCGGTGATGGCGCTCGCGCCATAGACGCCAAGCGCCGAGAAAGTCTTGATGTCGGCTTGGATGCCGGCGCCGCCCGATGAGTCCGAGCCGGCGATGGTCAGCGCGATCGCGGTCCTAGGTGCTGTCATGGCGCGCCACTATTCACTGCTGGCGCGCAAGAGCAACCCCCATCGTCAGCCGATGGTGGCAAGCGACGGGAAGGTTTGCAGGAGCCAGCCGGCGATCAGCGTCATGGAGTTGGTCAGGAAGAGGATGCCGGTGAGCACAAGAAAAGCGCCGAGCACTTTCTCCATCATCGCCAGATGACCCCGGAAACGCTGCAACGCGCTCATGAACGGCCGGATGGCGACGGCGGCGAGAATGAAGGGAATGCCGAGCCCGAGCGAATAGACGAAGAGCAGGCTGACCCCTTGACGCACGGAGTCCTCACCCGCGGCGACCGCCAGGATCGCTCCGAGCACCGGCCCGATGCACGGCGTCCAACCGAAGGCAAAGGCCAGCCCGATGACATAGGCGCCGACGAGCCCCGCCGGCCGCGTGTCGGCATGATAGCGCGCCTCGCGGTGCAGCAGCGGAATATGGATGACGCCGAGGAAGTGCAGCCCGGCGATGATGATGATGACACCGGCGATCTTGGAAAGAAGCGGCAGGTTCTCCACCACGAGCTGGCCCAGCACCGTCGCCGTGGCACCCAGGATGACGAACACCGTGGTGAAGCCGAGCACGAAGGCGACCGAGGAAAGCACCACCGTCTGGTAGACATGGGCCGGCGTCTCATCCTCACCGGTGAGCTGGTCGAAGGTCGTGCCGCCAAGGAAACACAGATAGGGCGGCACGAGCGGCAGCACGCACGGACTGAGAAAGCTCAAGAGGCCTGCGATGAGGGCGCCGAGATAGGTAACATCCATGGCGTTTAGCTATTGCGCTCCCGCGGTAAGAGCAAGGTCCGGAACCAAGTCGTGAAGATGATTGATCACGGCGTCGGCCCCGAGCTCAGTGACCGGGGTCACGGAGTAACAAAAGAGACGAGAACGACGGCCTTCAGGCCGGCGGCGCGGGCCGTTTCAAGGTCCGTGCGGCCGTCGCCGACCATGAGGGTGCTTTCCGGCGCCGCACCCAACGCCTTCACCACATGGGCGAGCCCCGCCGGGTCTGGCTTCCGGGGGAAGCCGGCATCGCTCCCCTGAATGACGCCGAACGACTTGGCGATGCCGAGAGTGTTCAGGAGATCGCGGGCGATAGCGTCATGTTTGTTGGTGCAAAGCCCGCAGGCAATGCCCGCCGCGCGCAGCGCGTCCAGGGTCTCGCGCGCGCCCGGATAGAGCGTGGAACGCTCCGCCGGGTTTGCCGCATAGCGGGCGACGAAGCGGCTCAGCACCGCATCATGCTCCGCCGGGCCGAGGGAAATGCCATGCGCTGCAAGCCCGCGCTGCAAGAGCTTGGCGAGGCCGCCCCCGACCATGCCGCGCACGGCGTCTTCGGGAGGCGGCGGCAGATCGCGCTCGATGAGCGTCCTGTTGAGCGCCGTGGTGAGATCGCCGACCGTATCGGCGAGTGTCCCGTCGAGATCGAAAACGACCGCGCGGCAAGACCCAAACTGAATCATCAGGCCGCAGCGCGGGCGCGCATGGCCGCGTCGCGGATGGCGGCGATGTTCTGTGCATAGGCGCCGCCCTTGAACACGGCGGAGCCCGCCACGATCACGTCCGCACCGGCTTCCGCCACGAGCGGCGCGGTCTCGACGTTGATGCCGCCATCCACTTCGAGATGGATGGGCCGCTCGCCGATCATCTCACGGATGGCGCGAATCTTGGGGAGCTGTTCGGAAATGAAGGCCTGGCCGCCGAAGCCGGGATTGACCGTCATCACCAGGATCAGGTCGACCTTGTCGAGCACGTATTCGATGGCCGTCTCCGGCGTGGACGGGGTGAGACTGACGCCCGCCTTCTTGCCGAAGCTCCTGATGTGCTGAAGCGAGCGGTCGATATGCGGTCCGGCCTCCGCATGCACGGTGATGATGTCGGACCCGGCTTTCGCGAACGCCTCGATATAGGGATCGCACGGCGCGATCATGAGATGCACGTCGAACACCTTGTCGCTATGGGGCCGAAGCGCCTTCACCACGTCAGGCCCGATGGTGATGTTTGGCACGAAGTGGCCGTCCATCACATCGACATGGATCCAGTCGCAGCTGGCCTTGTCGATCGCCTTGACCTCTTCGCCAAGCTTGGCGAAGTCGGCCGATAGGATCGACGGCGCAATGATGATGTCTCCGGCCATGATCAATCCCTTGGGCCTTGTTCTATGGCCCTGTCCTTGGGCCCGCTGGCGAAGGACGCCTTATGCGACTGCCGTCTGCTTGGGCGCTTCACTGCTCGACAGCGCTATCACGGCGGGTAATTGCCGGCCGGCCAGCCACTCGAGGAAGGCGCCGCCGGCGGTCGAAACATAGGTGAACGACGGTGTCGCGCCGACCATGTTCAAGGCCCGCACGGTATCGCCGCCGCCGGCGATGCTGACGAGCTTGCCCTCTTGCGACAAGCGTCCGGCCTCCTCGGCAAGCGCCAAGGTGCCTTTGCCGAACGGCGCAACCTCGAAGGCGCCGAGAGGACCGTTCCACAGCAGCGTAGACATCTCGCTGAGCCGCTTCTTCAGGCGCTCAAGGCTTTTCGGGCCCTGGTCGAGCACCATCATGTCGTTCGGGATCGCATTGACGTCGCACACGTCCCACTCGGTGCCCGGCGCCAACTGTTTGGCCACGACTTCATCGACCGGCAGGAAAATTTCACAGCCCGCGCGTTTCGCCGACGCCAGGACCTCCTTTACCGTATCCACGAAATCAGGCTCGTAGAGCGAGTTTCCAACATTCACGCCTTGGGCGTTGAGCAACGTGTTGGCCATGCCACCACCGACCACCAGCACATCCATGCAGGTGGCAAGATTCTTCAGCACGTCGATCTTGGTGGAGACCTTGGCACCGCCGACGACGGCCATGACCGGCCGCTTGGGATCGGCAAGCGCGCTGCGAAGCGCGTTGATCTCCGCCATCATCAACTTGCCCGCATAAGCCGGCATGAGATGCGCGATAGCCTCGACCGAGGCATGCGCGCGATGGGCCGAGGAAAACGCATCGTCCACGTAGATATCGCCGAGTGCGGCGAGCTTCTTGGCGAACTCGACATCGTTTGCGGTCTCTCCCTTGTGATAGCGCAGGTTCTCCAGGACGGCGACATCGCCCTCGCCGAGCACTTTAAGTCCGTTCTCCACGTCGGCGCCCACGCAGTCGTCAAAGAACAACACCGGCCCGCCGTTCAGAAGCTCTTCCACACGCTTGGCGACCGGCCGCAAGGAGGTCTCGGGCGAGCGCTCGCCTTTCGGACGTCCCAGATGGGACATGAGGATGACCTTGGCGCCGCCCTGCTTCAGCTTGGAGATCGTGGGAAGCACGCGCTTGATGCGCGTGTCGTCGGCAACCTCGCCGTTTTCGATCGGCACATTGAGGTCGGCGCGCACGAGCACGCGCTTACCCTTCACATCGAGATCGTCGATGGTCTTGATGCTGGAAAGGTCGACTTCAGACATACTCAGTTCAGAACTCATATCAAACGTCCCATCGCGACGGCGGTGTCGCTCATGCGGTTGGAGAAGCCCCATTCGTTGTCGTACCAGGACACCACCCGGCAAAACGTGCGGTCGATGACCTGGGTACCCGTCAGATCGAAGACGGAACTTAGGGGGTCATGGTTGAAGTCCGATGAAACCAGCGGCTTATCGTTAATTCCCAGAACGCCCGCGAGAGGGGCCGCAGAAGCCGCCTTGACCATGGCGGCATTGATCTCCTCCGCCGTGGTCGGACGCGAGGACTGGAAGGTAAGATCGATGAGGCTGACATTGGGCACCGGCACGCGGATCGAGGCGCCGTCGAGCTTGCCTTCCAGGTCGGGCAGCACGAGGCCGAGGGCCTTGGCGGCGCCCGTCGAGGTCGGGATCAAATTGACGCCGCTGGCACGCGCCCGGCGTGGATCGGAGTGCAGGGTGTCCACCGTCCGCTGGTCGCCCGTATAGGCGTGGATCGTGGTCATGTAGCCGCGCTCGATGCCGACGGCCTGATGCAGCACCCCAGCCACCGGCGCGAGGCAATTGGTCGTGCAGGAGGCGTTGGACACCACGTGATCTTTTTGGGTGAGCTTTTCGTCGTTGACACCATAGACAACGGTGAGGTCGGCACCCGAACACGGCGCGGACACCAGCACGCGCTTGGCGCCTGCGTCCAAATGCTGGGCCGCCGTTTCCCGCTTGGTGAACCGGCCCGTGCACTCCATCACGATGTCCACGTCGAGATCGCGCCACGGGAGCTTCTCGGGATCGGCCTCCGACAGGACCGCGACGTCCTGCCCGTCGGCCTTGAGGTGGCCGTCGGCGACGGCGATCTCTCCGGGGAACCGTCCGTGCACGCTATCGAACTCAAGCAGCAGCGCGTTCATGTCGGCGGAGCCGAGATCGTTGATCGCGACAAACTCAAGATCCTTGCGGCCCGCCTCCAGGAACGCCCTGAAGGTCAGCCGGCCGATCCGGCCAAATCCGTTGATGGCGACGCGCGTATTAGCCATGTCCTCCCCTACCTCTACTTCTTGACGATCAGATCACGGGCCGCGGCCGCCATGGCCTCGGACGTGATTCCGAAGTGCTTATAAAGCTCTTGTGCGGGGCCAGACGCGCCGAATCCGCGCATGCCGATAAATACGCCCTTGCGGCCGAGCCATTTCTGCCAGCCAAATTCAACCGCCGCCTCTATCCCCACCCTGGGCGCGGTGCCCAGCACCGCTTTCCGGTAGGCTTCGTCTTGGGCGTCGAACAGCTCCCAACAGGGCATGGACACGACGGCGGCCTTGATGCCCTCGCCTTGCAGCATTTTTGCGGCATCGAGGGCCAAAGAGACCTCCGAGCCCGTACCCAGCAGGGTCACGTCCCGGCCGCCTTCGGGCTCCAACAGCACATAAGCGCCTTTGGCGGAGAGATTCTCGTCCGTGGGCGTGGTCCGCAGCAACGGCAAGCCCTGGCGCGTCAGCGACAGGATCGTTGGCCTGTCCTTGGACAGGAGCGCAATTTCCCAGCATTCGGCGCATTCGACCGAGTTGGCCGGCCGCATCACATAGAGATCAGGGATGGCACGCAGCGCCGCCAGCTGCTCCACAGGCTGATGGGTGGGGCCGTCCTCACCAAGGCCGATGGAATCGTGGGTCATCACATAGACCACACGCTGACCCATGATCGCCGAGAGGCGGATCGAGGGGCGGCAATAATCGGAGAACACGAGGAAGGTGCCACCGTAGGGCACGATGCCGCCATGGAGCGCGAGGCCATTCATGGCGGCGGCCATGGCGTGCTCGCGGACACCGTAATGGATGTAGTTGCCTGCGAAATCGCCGGGCTTGACGATGGTATGCTGCTTGGTGAGCGTGCCGACGGAGCCCGTCAGATCGGCCGAGCCGCCGATCAGACCGGGCACGACCGGCATCAGCCGCTCCAGAACTTTCTGCGAGGACTGCCGCGTGGCGAGCTTGGCGCCCTCGGCGGCGAAGTCCGTCTTGATTCCGGCAATGGCGCGGGAAATGTCATCGGCCACCTTTGCGTCGATCGGCTCGATGAGGTGTTCGCGGGAGGCCGCGTCGAGGCGCCCCGCCGCCTCGGTCCAGGTCTCATAGGCCGCACGATGCTGTGCACCCGCGGCGCGCCACGTCGCTAGGATCCGCTCCGGCACCTCAAAGGGCGGGTAAGACCAGCCCAGCCTTTCGCGGGCGCCGGCGATCTCCTCATCGCCCAGCGGCGAACCGTGCGTAGAAGACGTCCCCGCCTTTTTCGGTGCGCCATAGCCGATGACTGTGCGGCAGGCGATGATGGAGGGCCGGTCGCTTACACCGCGCGCATTCTCGATGGCAAGAGCGATGGCTTCGGGGTCGTGCCCGTCCACGGCGGCGGTATGCCAGTTCGATGCCCGAAACCGCTCGAGCTGATCGTCGGAGATAGAGAGGTCCGTCGATCCGTCGATCGAGATGTGGTTGTCGTCGAATAGAACGATCAACCGGCCGAGCTTGAGATGACCGGCGAAAGAAATCGCCTCCTGGCTGATGCCTTCCATGAGGCAACCATCGCCCGCGATGCAGTAGGTGTGGTGGCCGACAATGTCGTCGCCATAGCGCTGATTGAGCAGCCGCTCGGCGAGCGCCATGCCGACCGCGTTGCCAATGCCCTGCCCGAGAGGCCCAGTCGTTGTCTCGATGCCCGGCGCATGGTCGTATTCGGGATGCCCCGCCGTGCGCGCGCCAAGCTGACGGAAATTCTTGATTTGCTCGATGTCCATCCCCGGATAGCCGGTGAGATAGAGGAGCGCATAGATCAGCATCGAGCCATGACCGGCCGACAGCACGAAGCGGTCGCGGTCGGGCCAATCCGGGTGCGCGGCGTCGAACTTCAAGAAGCGCGTGAACAGGACCGTGGCGACGTCGGCCATGCCCATGGGCATGCCGGGATGACCGGAATTGGCTTTCTGCACTGCATCCATGGCGAGCGCCCGGATGGCGTTCGCCATATCTTTGTGTGCTGCTTCGGACACTGCCCGATCCTGCATCAGGGCCTCACCCATCTATTGTCTCCCAAATCCGAAAGCTTAGTAGGCGCGGACGCCCATCGCCGCCTTGACCGCGTGATAGCCCACAAGAAGCTGGGTCAACGCCAGCGGGTGGCTCTTTTTCGCGCCATTGGCGCCATCTACGTCGATGCGACCGACCTGGTCGCGCAGATGGCCCGCCTCCGGGATGAGATTCCACAGCAGATCCTCGATCCGCTCGGCCCTCTTGTCGGAGATATTGCCGTTGATCTCAAGTACGTCGACGGGTTTTCCGTCTCTATCACGCGCCAGCTCCAGATGGAGCCCGGCATTGCTCGTCCCATCGAAAAGGGGCGAAAAATCGGGATGCGGCAGGGTCGGCCGCAGGAGGTGGCGGACATCGAGCTGGGTATCGGAGCCGTTGGCGCCCTTGGGTGACTGGAAGCGGATGACGATATCGGCGAAGGTCCGCTGTGGATGGATGAAATTCGGGCTGTCCTGCTTCCGGCGCTCAAGCGACGCGACAACCTCCTCCAGCTTGTAACCACGCCTGGTCGTATCGCGGTGGATCTTCCATTTGACGCGGAGATCGTCCTCCGGATCGAGAAATATCTTCACGTCGTAGCAGTCGCGCATGGCGCGGGTAGTGTAGCCCAACAGCCCTTCGGCGATGACGAATTCGGTGGGCTTGAAGTAGCGCGGGCGGCCCAGCGTGCCATCCGCATGGCAATAGACCGGCTTCAGCACCGGCTCCCCCCGGCGCAGCAGACGCAAATGCTGCTCCAGGACGTCGACATAGTTCGCGCGCGGATCGAGCGCGGATAGACCCGCGTAGTTGCGCTCCTGGCGCGTATAGCGATGGTAGTCATCGGTGCAGAAGACCGAGCAGTGCTCCTCGCCCAGAATCTGGGCGACACCCGCCGACAGGGTCGTCTTTCCCGATGCCGAGTCACCCACGATACCGAGGATGATCGGATGATCTACTCGCTTGGGCATTCTCCGCTCCCAGGCGTTTCTATCCCTATGGCTTATTAGGCGACATCGCGAGCCGCCACGCTCGCTAAACGGTCCGTCGGCACATAGCTCGTCATGATCTGCCGCTCGCCCGTCGCCCCGGTTATCATCATTGTCTGCACTTTGTAGTGGCTCTTGCTGCGCTCCACGCCTTCGAGCATGAGGCCCGTGGTGATTCCGGTCGCGCAGAAGAAAAGGTCGTCCGAGGTGATCAGCTCGTCGCGCTCGAACCACCGCGCGGTATCGATGCCGGCGTCCTTGACCGCCTTGGTCTCAGTTTGAAGTTGCGGATCGAGACGGGCGAGGAACTCCCCGCCGATCGCACGAATGGCGCAGGCCGACATGACCCCTTCGGGCGTACCGCCGGTTCCCATCAAGGCATCGATGCCAGAGCCCGGCACGGCCGCCATAAGCGCGCCGGCAACATCGCCTGCGGGATACATCGCGACGCGTGAGCCGGCCGCGAGAATTTCGCTGACGAGATTGCGGTGGCGCGGCTTCTCGAGCACGAACACCGTGAGATCGGAAATGTCTTTATTGAGGATCTCGGCGAGCTCTTCGAGCTTCTTCGCGGTGGACCAGGTCGGGTCGATCTTGCCGCGCGCCGCCGCGCTGGCGACGAACTTCTCCATGTAGAAGGCCGGACCCGGATTTATCATGGCGCCGCGGGGCGCCAAGGCGAGAACCGAAAGCGCGTTGGTGAGACCGCGCACCAGATAGCTCGTGCCTTCGACGGGATCGACGGCAATGTCGGCCTTGAAGGCGGCGCCGGGGTGACCGAGATGTTCGCCACGTTGAGGCTGCGGCGCCTCGCCGGCCGTCGCCTCGCCAATCACCACTCGTGCGTCGATGTCGATCTCACCGAGCGCGCTGCGCATGGCCTCCAGTGCCGCGCGGCCGCCGTCGTCGGCATCGCCTCTCCCGATCCAGTTGAAGGCCGCGCAGGCCGCGCGCTCCGTGACACGGCGCAAAGAATAGACGAGATCCGGATTGACCGGGTCCGGGCTCTGCATGACGTCTCCTCCTCGGCGGCTTCGCTTTAGAAGCGCCGACGTTCTTCAAGTGGCCAGAAAGCCTTGGCGCACTATACCTTATGGGTCGTCGCGGCCCCAATAATCAAGGGCCGCGGCCGATTAACCCTCCCCTGTTGCCATGATCTAGCCGCCCCGACGCCGCGGATCGAGCCCATCGCGCAAGGCATCCCCAAGCACATTGATGGAGATCAGGACCCCGATCAGCACCAGCCCGGGCAAGATCGTGACCCACCAGGCGCCGGCAAAGATGAGGTCATAGCCCGAGCGGATCAGCGTGCCGAGGGACGGCTTGGTCACCGGCATGCCAAGCCCCAGAAAGGATAAAGCCGCCTCCGCCATGATGGCGCCGGCCACTTGCGTGGTGGAGATGACAACCAGGGGCGAGAGGATATTGGGCAGGATGTGGCGGTGCACAATGGCCAAATCGCTACTCCCCACTGCGCGGGCCGCCCGGACATAATCCTTTGCGGCCTCGACCAGGGTGGCGGCGCGGGCCGTGCGGGCAAAAACGGGCCACTCCGCCAGGCCGATGACGAGGACCAACAGCGGCACGGCAAACGTGCTTAAGGCCGCGCCGCCGAGCCCTGCGCGAAACAGCGCCATGACGATGATCGCCATCATGAGGGTGGACAGGGAAAGCTGGATGTCGGCCAGGCGCGTGATCAAGCTATCTATGCGCCCGCCGAAATAGCCGGCCAGGAGACCCAGCGACACGCCGATCGCCGACTGGATGACCACGGCAAGAATGCCGACCAGCAGCGAGATGCGCGCGCCGTAGAGAATGGCGCTGAACAGATCGCGGCCTTGCGCGTCTGTGCCCAGGACAAAGCGCGGATCGCTCCCCTCTTGCCAGACCGGCGGCAGTTCGGCGTCGAGCAGATCGAGGCTTGCCAAATCGAACGGGTCTTGCGGGGCAATGAGCGGCGCGAACAAACAGGCCAGCGCGACGACGCCGAGCAAGGCGGCGGCGAGGATTGCGCCGGGCCGTTCGCCGGCAAAATTGGCGAAGGCGCGTGCATTCGGCTGGTTCACCCCCGCGCTCATCGTCCGCCCTCGAGACTGACGCGCGGGTCGAGCGCGAGGCTCACCATGTCGACAAGCGTGTTGACGACCACGAATAAGAGACCGACCAGCACGAGATAGGTGGTGATGAGGGGGATGTCCGCGCGGGTCACGGCTTCAAGAAAGAGGAACCCCATGCCCGGCCATTGGAACACCGTCTCGGTGAGAAGCGTGTAGGCGATGAGCGTGCCGACCTGGAGCCCGCCCACGGCGGCGAGCGGCAGCAGCGCGTTGCGCAGCGCATGGACGACCCATACGCGCAAGGGTGAGGCACCCTTGGCGCGCGCGGTGCGCACATAGTCGTGGCCGAGCTCATCGAGCATGGCGCCACGCACCAGCCGGATAAACAACGGCAGCATGATCGAGGAAAGCGTCAGCGCCGGCAGCAGCAGATGTTCGAGCCCGTCCAGGGTTAGAAGGCCCGTCTGCCACACGCCGAGATCGACCGTCTCGCCGCGGCCGAAAGCCGGCAGCCAGCCGAGCCAGACCGAGAAAATCGTGATGAGCAAGATGCCGGTGAGAAAGACCGGCACGGAGATGCCAAGCACGCTGAGGCCCAAGACGAGTCTCGCGCCGAGGTTGCGGGGGCGTACGGCGCTATAGATGCCGCCCGGCAATGACAGGAGCAGTACGATGAGGCTCGCGCCGAGCACCAGCTCAAAACTCGCCGGGAACTTGGCGAGCACCACCTCGATCGTCGGCTTCTTGTAGATGATGGAGGTGCCGAGATCGCCAGTGGCAGCCTGGCCCAGATAGCGGGTGAACTGCACCGGCCAAGGTGCATCGAGGCCGAGCTCGTGGCGCAGGGCCGCGCGCTCGGATTCCGGTACGGCCTGCCCCATGATCTCGCGTAGAGGATCGCCGAGGCTCTGGCGCACGGCAAAGGCGATGACGAGGATCGCCAGCATGACCAACAGCGCTTGGACGAGACGGCGCGCGATGAAGGCTGCGCCCGAGGCAAATGCGTTCATGGACGCATCATGCCCGGGTCAGACCGAAGCCAATGGACGCGGCGACCAGC
This sequence comes from uncultured Alphaproteobacteria bacterium, assembly GCA_963825655.1. Classification (GTDB taxonomy): domain Bacteria; phylum Pseudomonadota; class Alphaproteobacteria; order Rhizobiales; family Methyloligellaceae; genus Methyloceanibacter. The sequence goes on along the minus strand of CAWGTS010000003.1, from coordinate 26,445 downwards.
GCCTGCCAGGGCACGAAGAGAAGCCACAACGCGCCGAGATCGGCCGCGGGGTAAAGCAGCACGCCGAGCGCGGTACCAACCGCCACGGTCACGATCCAACTCTTGGGGCGCCGGATAGGCTCGGCCGGAATGCCGGACCCGAACGCCGTGAGTCCGGCGCCGACGGCACCGCCACTCACGCCACCGAGCAGGAGGCCAGCGACCTCGCGGTTCGCCTTGGCGCCCTGGACCGTGCCAAAGAGCTCCGAGCCGACCAGCGCCTGGAAGATGTCGTTCGCGGTATTGACCGCGGCGAGCCAACCGACCAGCACGAGCGCCATGGCGAGCAGGCATTTGCCTGGATCGCGGGTGATCCAGAGCCACATCATGAGGCCGATGCCGGCCCCGAAAACGATGCCGGCGTGAAGCGGCACGCCTTCGGCATTGAGCAAAAGCCCGCCCTCGTCCAGACGCATCTCCGGCAGGGGCGATGGGAGGCTTGAGATCAATCCGGTGACGGCGCCCATTGTCGCCATAATGGCCACGGCGCGGGCGCTGGATGGTAGCCGCGGCTTGGTGTCGGCCTTCAGGAAATCCCACTTCATTCCCGCAGCGGACAATTCCGGTCGCCTTGCCGCCCCCCTGGTGGTCCTCGCGGCGAAAAGCACGCCGCAGTTCAAGACTATAGCTGACGGGGGTCAGGCTGACCAATCAGAAGGGTGGCTGGGCGCGCGTTTCCGCCTAGCTTTCAGAGACCTGCTTCGGCTTGGTGAGGCCCTGCTCCATCTGCTCGCCCACCATCGCCTTGCCGTTCATGATTAGGCACATGGCCTTTTCCAAGAAGGTGTGGTCGTCGTCCATGCTCCAGGTCACGGTGGTCGTGTCGCCATCCGGCTTGGAGGCGAACTGAGCCGCTGGTGCCCTCGAAGGGCTCCGTGAAGTCGACCTTAATCTTCACAAGCTCGTCGGGCTTGCTCTCGACCAGGGTCATCTTGCCGGCACCTCCCTCACTATTCCCCGCCCAGGTCATCACGGTGCCCTCACCGGCGGACGGCACTTCAAAGCCGACCTTGGCTTTGGGGTCGAGCTTCGCCCAGGGCGACCAAGCTTCCCATTTGTGGAAGTCGTTCACCTCGCCGAATACCTTCGATGCCGGGGCGTCGACCGTGACGGAGCGCTCAACGTGGAATTCGGATGGCTGGAGCGCGACGACGACCACGAACACGAGAACGAGCGCCACCAGTACAAGCAGGATCTTCTTCAGCATCGGATGTCCTCCCCGAACGGCCTCTGCGGGCCCTACTCGATGACAAGATCACCCAGATACGGCATGTCGATGACGTTCACCACAGGCTCGATCTTCACATTTTTTCGGGCCGCCCAGGCGAGATGCTGCCATTGAAGGGGCAGGAGCGCCGCGTCCTCATAGAGGATGCCCTCGATCTCCTTTAGGACTTCCGCGCGGGCTTGGCTGTCGGTCATGGTCTGGGCCTCGAGCGTGAGCCGGTCGACCTCCGAGTTCGAATAATCCCCGGCATTATATTGGCCGTAGCCCGTCTCCTTGTCCGGCGTCATGACCAGGAACTCGTAGAAGTTCGCCGAGTCTTGCGTATCGGACTGCCAGCCGATCATCAGCATGTCACCATCGCGCGCATCGAAGCGCTGCCAATACTGCGCCTTCGGCAGGGTCTCGAGATCGACCTTGATGTTGATTTTGGCGAGCATGGCGGCGACCGCTTCGGCAATCCGCGCGTCTCCCACATAGCGGTTGTTCGGGGCGACCATGGACACCGAGAAGCCGTCCTCGTAGCCGGCCGCCTTCATGAGGGCCTTGGCCTTGGCGAGATCGTAAGGGGGCGTAAGATCCGGATCGTGACCGCCATAGCCGGGCGGGCTCAGTTGACTCGCGGCGGTGGCGAAGCCACGCATGATCTTCTTGGCGATGCCCTCGCGGTTGATGGCATAGCTCATCGCTTTGCGGACGCGCGCATCCTTGAAGGCTTCGACACGGTCCTGATTCAGTTCGAAGGTCAGCACGCGGGTCGAGGGGATAGCGATAAGCGTGCAGCACGGCGCCGCCTCGATGCGCTTCAGATCGGCCGGCGGCACGGGCGCGATGAAGTCGACATCGCCGGCAAGCAGTGCCGCGACGCGCGTGGCCGGCTCCTTGATCGGCGTGAGAACGATCTCGTCCACATTGCCGGGCGAGTCCTTGTCCCAATACTCGGCAAAGCGTTTGAGTTCTAAGCGGATCCCCTGCTCGCGCTTCGTGACGATGAAGGGACCGGTGCCGCTCATATTGGCCGAGGCAAAGGACGAGCCATGCTTGATCACGGCATCTTTCGGCTGCCCGCGTGCGTCCGTGCCCGAATAGAATTCGCGGTCCATGGGAAAGATGTAGGTCGCCAGATTCAACACTAATGGATACGGACCCTTGGTGATGAGATCGACGGTGTGCGCATCGACCGCCTTCGCCGCTTCGAACGGCTCGAACAGCGCCTTGAAATCGGGGCTCTGCTTCAGGCGGTTGAATGTCCAAACCACGTCATCGGCGGTCATCACGCGGCCGGAATGGAATTTGACGCCGTCGCGCAGGTGAAAGCGTGTCGTGCGCTCGTCGAGTTGCTCCCAGCTCTTGGCCAGCCGGGGTTCGAATGTTTGGTCCTTGCGGCGGCGCACCAGGGGATCGAACACGAGGTGGGAGAGCTGAAGGGTGGCGCCGGAGAGCTGCTCATGAGGGTCGAGCGAGGCCGGGTCGGCGTCATAGGCCATGCGCAAGGTCTTGCCGCCTGCCGCGACGGCGGGGCCGCTAACGGCGGGGCCGCAAATGAGGAGCGCAAGGACGCAAAAGGACAGGAAACGACGCATGGACGGCATGTTGTCGCCTGAAACCAACGCTCACGTCCAGCCTCTTGCCTCGCAAGCTCTGGCCGATAAAGTCCCCCCTCCCCGGCAGGAACCTTTGGAGTTTCACCCCTCGTGCCCGGCTTTTTCGTCACAGGAACCGATACCGATGTCGGCAAGACCCTCGTCTCGGCCTGGCTGCTGACTCATCTCGATGCGTGTTATTGGAAGCCGGTGCAGGCGGGGAACGAGCCTGCGACGGATTCCGCGACGGTTCAGCGTCTCGCGGAGCTCCCGGTGGGACGCATCTTGCCGGAGGCCTATCTCTTGCCAGAGGCGCTGGCGCCGCACGAGGCGGCACGGCGTGCCGGCGTGACATTCGACATGCGGAAATTGGAGCTGCCGCCTTGCGATGGCCTGGTGATCGTCGAGGGCGCGGGCGGTCTCATGGTGCCGATCACGGACGACGTCTCTATGATCGATCTCGCAGGCGAGCTCGACCTTCCCATCGTCCTCGTCGCACGATCGACCCTCGGCACCATCAACCACACGCTTCTGTCACTTGAGGCGATCAGACGGCGCGGGCTTCCGCTGGCGGGCGTGGTCATCACCGGCCCGGAGACGCCGCATAATCGCGCCGCAATCGAGCGCTACGGCCAGATCGAAGTCATTGCCGAGATTCCCTGGCTCGAAACCATCAACCGCGATGCGCTCAAGGCGATCGAGCCGGAGTTCGATCTCTTGAAGCTTGCAACGGTGAGACCGTGAACGACTCAGCGAACCGTCAACAGACCTCGCCGGCGCGCGACGTGATCACCCGCGACAAGCGCTATGTCTGGCATCCCTATACCCAGCACGGGACGGAGGTCGAACCGACCGTGATCGCCCGCACCAAGGGCGCCTCCCTGTTCGACGCGGACGGGCGCGAGATCCTCGACCTGATCTCCTCGTGGTGGACCTGCACCCATGGCCATGCGCATCCGAAGATCAACGCGGCGCTCGCAGCTCAAGCGGAGCAGATGGAGCATGTGATGTTCGCGGGCTTTACGCACGCGCCCGGGGTCGATCTCGCCGAGGCGCTGGCCGGCCTGCTGCCCGGAGATCTCAATCGCGTGTTCTTCTCCGACGACGGCTCGACCTCGGTCGAGGTGGCGATCAAGATCGCACACCAATCCTGGGTCAATCGCGGCGAACCGCGGCGGCGTATGCTGGTTGCCTTCGACGGCGGCTATCACGGCGACACGCTGGGGGCCATGTCGGTGGGGCGCGGCTCGCAGATGTTCGGCGCCTTCAAAGATTTGATGTGCCGGGTCCGCGTGCTGCCTTACCCCTCGACCTTCGAGGGCGACGACGCGGCGGACGAGCGCGAAGCGGGCGCCCTGTCGGCCTTCGAAGCGCTGCTTGCGGATCACAGTCAGGCCGTCGCGGCGCTGATCATCGAGCCGCTGATGCAGGGATCGGCGGGTATCCGCTTCTGCCGGCCGGGCTTCCTCAAGCGTCTCGTCGAAATGGCGCAAGGGGCTGGAGTCATTGTGATCTTTGACGAGGTGGCGACGGGCTTCGGACGCACGGGCACGCTGTTCGCCCTGGAGCAGGCCGACGTCGTGCCCGACCTTGTCTGTCTCTCGAAGGGACTGACGGCGGGGTACATGCCGCTTGCGGCCACGGTGGCGCGCGATCGCCTGTTCGACATGTTTCTCGGCCACAACTTCGACCGGGCGCTGCCGCACGGCCATTCCTTCACCGCCAATCCGCTGGCCTGCGCGGTCGCGCTTTCAGCGCTCGGGCTTTACGAGGAGGAGCAGACGCTGGCGCGCATAGGAGAGATCAACGCGCAGCATCGCGCGACGCTCGACGTGCTTGCGGCGCGCGCGGATGTATCGAAGCCGCGCGTGCTCGGTGCGGTGCTCGCTTTTGAGGTTCAAGAAGGCGGACAGTATCAATCCGAAGCAAGCCGCAAGCTGCGGGCCTGGTATCTCGCGCACGGCTTCAACATCCGGCCGATCGGATCGACCGTTTATCTCATGCCGCCCTACTGCATCACCGACGCGGAACTCGCCCGGGCCTATGCGGGCATGATTGAAGGGCTCGACCAATTGGCCTCAGGCGCGCTCTAGCCGCCCATAGACGATGTGCCAGGTGACGCGCCCGCCGAAGCGCAAATTCGTGGCGCGAATCGCGCGGCGCAATGCGCCAGGGGTGAGAGGCGCATAGCCGTCTCGCGGCGTGAGGCCGCCGACCGCTTTCATCCGCCGCAAATACGAAAGCGAGTCGTTATCGGGCGTTAGGTGCTCCTGCTCGACCACGCCCGGAAGCTTCGGCAGACCGACGATGCCGCTCGGCAAGCCTTCCGTGGCAAGCACGGTGCGCCACTCGGCGAAGCTGTCGGGGCCCAAACTGGCAAAGAGCAGCTGGCCTCCCGGCGCCAGCAAGGCCCGCAGGCGGTTGAGCGTGGCGACCGGGTTGGGGAGCCAATGGAGCGTCATGCTGGTGACAATGAGGTCGAGGCCCTCATGCGAGCTGGCCTGGCCTGCATCCATGATCTCGTACGCAACGCGCGCTTGGGTTCCTGCAAGCCCGCGGCGGCATTCGGCGATCATGGCGGGCGACACGTCGGTCAGCACGAAATCGCCGTCCGGATACTTGGCTAAGAGCCGGCGGCTGAGCAGTCCCGTGCCGCAGCCCAGTTCCAGCACGCGCGGCGCTTCGAGATCCGGAAGGAGGGCCGCCAGGCGTTCCGCCACGGCGTGCTGCAAGCCCGCATGGCTTTCGTAACGCTCAGCCCGCGCGCCGAAGCTGGCCGCGATCGCGGCGCTACGACGTGAGAGAATGGGCGAATTCAGCGACATGACGGGCGCACCAATCGGGGTGCCTCAAGGGAAGAACGTGACCGCCGTCGGGCGACCACAGGATGGTGTTTTGCCCCCAGACCGCCTCGGACATGGCCGGCGAAACGATCGCATCGTCTTTGGCGGCGAGGGTAAGGATCGGACATTGAAGCCTTTTCTTAGCGGCCTCCGCGTCCCAATGCATCAGCCAATCGAGGCCTTCCCGCAGGCGTGGGACATTGAGAACCGCAGGATCGGCGAAATCCGGTGCTCCGCACGAGCGCCAAAACGCTCGCAATGTGCCGCCGGGATCGCTGTCGAGCCCACGCCGAAGCGCGGCCACCCGGGCCTCCGGCACATGCGGACAATACCGGTCAAAGCCCTGCACGGAAATTAGGCCGCGGAACCGGCCCTCTTTTTCCTTCAGTAGCCACAGCACGCCAAGCGAATGGCCGATCGCGATGGCGTCGTCGGGCCAATCGCTGCGGTCTTTCGCCGTATCGGAAAGGAAGCCGAGGTCGACACGCGTGACGTCCGCTTTCGGCAACCGCGCGACGAGCGGCGTCCAGATCGAGGTATCGAACCCCCAGCCGTGCACCACGACAAAATGCATGTCAGGCGGACGCCGCCTTGACGGCGGTTGGCGCAAACGCGTCGCAGCAAGCCTCCAGTGCCGCTAAGAGGCTGTCCAAGTCCTGCTTCGTGTGCGCGGCCGTGAACGCGCATCGCACCCGTGCGGTCCCGTTCGGCACCGTCGGCGGTCTGATTGCTGTCGCCCAAAAGCCGGCCTGGCGGAGTGCGGCGCTCAAGCCGAGAGCAGCCTCCGCCGTACCCACAGTCAGGGGTACGATCTGCGTGGACGACGCGCCCGTATCGAAGCCGCGGTCTGCCGCTTCGCCCCGGAAGCGCGCGGCAAGCCCCGCCACGTGCGCACGCTCGGCATCCAAGTCGGACAATAGATCGAGAGCGGCATCGATGGAGCCTAGAACCGGTGGCGGCAACGCCGTCGAGTAGATGAAGCCGCTACAGCGGTTGATCAGATAGTCGCGCGTCGTATCCGAACAGGCGACATAGGCCCCGAAACTACCGAGTGCCTTGGAGAATGTGCCAATCACGATGTCGGCGCCATCCGAGAGCCCACGCCCGCCCTCGCCCAGCACGCCTGTGGCATGGGCGTCGTCCACGATCAGCATGGCATCGTTCGCCTGCGCGAACGCTTCGATCTCGGCGATCGGTGCCACATCACCGTCCATCGAGAACACGCTCTCGGTGAGAATGAATTTGGGGCGGCCTTCCTCCGCATGCTGCTTCAGCAGCTCGGCCAGATGATGGGCGTCTCCATGCCGGTAGCGGATTTCGCGCACGCTCGCCGCCTGGCAGCCGAAATGCATGCTGGCGTGATTGAGCCGATCTGCGAACACGAGCGGCTCTGCCCCGAGAGCACGTTTATCAAAGAGAGCCTGAAGAACGCTTGCGTTGGCCTGAAACCCGGACGCCATCAGAAGCGCAGCCGGCTTCTGTTTCAGCGCGGCGACCTTCCGCTCGATGCGCGCAAAGAGATCGAGATTGCCGGTCACGAGCCGGGACGCGCCTGATCCTGTCCCGAAGCGCTTTGCCCAGTCGACCGCACGTGCAGTCAAGCCCTCATGAAATCGCAAACCAAGATAGTCGTTGCTGGCCAGATTGACATAGGTGCGCCCATCCACCTCAAGGGTGCGCGCGTTCCTCGCCTCAACATCGGTGAGGGCCCGCCGCAGACGGCCCTGCCCGAGCGTATCGAGGAAGGCCTGATACCGGCTTTCACTTGCACCCATGATCCTGTCTTAGCGGCAAATTCGGGAGTGTACGAGCAAGGTCAACAATATACCCCTGACGGAACGGGGGCCCACCCCGCCGGCTCACAGGAATGTACGATATATAGACCGGGAAGCTCTTTAGGGCTCGCTGACACGGGGTCGAGCTTCGTTGACCCAATCTTTTTGCAACGCAGCAATTGGGTTCGTTTCGTAAAACTGCCTCTCCCGCTCGGCTCTCATGCGTCTGACGCCTAGCAGGGTTGCTTCTCCTGGCTGAGCCGAACACCTGGTCCCTTTCCTGCCCCCGCTGGGATGAACTCGATGCCGGCTTTCTCTAGGGCAGCCTGAACTTTCAAAATCGTCGTAACCGCTCCTCGTGGCTCTGCGGCAGTCTCAAGCCGCTTCACAGTCGCGATTCCCAGATCAGAAATTTCAGCTAGGTCCCGTTGGCTAAGTCCAAGCAGGACCCTAGCGGCTTTTACTTGGGCAGCCGTAATCATCCGCTTGACCGGGCAGGAAGAGATTGATACTCTAGGCATCGTAAAAGATGCTCCAGGATTATGAAATGATACATACGTCGCCTCTAAAGCGGGAAGCACTGACCTACCAGGCTCTGAAAAAGCGCCTGTTGGCGGAACACTTTGACCTCGATGAACAAACTCTGACTGACACGCTTGAGGGAATCACCGACCTCCATGAGATGATAGCCGCCGTGATCCGCTCGGCGCTAGTCGATGACGCGCTCTCGGCGGGACTTCGTACGCGTCTCGGCGAGATGAAAGAGCGGCTGGCGCGCTTAGAAGAGCGCGGCGCCAAAAAGCGGCAACTCGCGCTTGAGGTCATGGATGAGGTTGGCCTCAGCAAACTGCAGGAGCCAGATTTTACAGCCTCGACACGACCCGGCTCGGCGTCCCTCGTGGTGATGTCCGAGGGCGACGTCCCTGCCCCGTATTGGATTCCGCGGTCACCCAGAATGGACCGGCAAGCGCTTCTGGGTGAGCTGAAGCACGGCACCGAGATTCCGGGAGTCCAACTCAACAATCCCAAGCCCGTTCTGGTCGTGAGGACAAAGTGATGGAGTTTAGTGAGCAACAGGTGCGGCAACTCAAGGCCAAGCTCAAACCGCGATATGTGAAGACGCGCCAAGGCGAAGGCGCCAGGCGGATGCCGGGTCCTTCGAGATCCGCGGCAATGCTCGCGAACAGATTGCGCCAAACCTCTGATTCAGTCATCGCCACGACGTTTCTGACGGCGAAGGGCCGCGTAGCGCGCGTCATGCTGGAACTCGCAAGAGTGTGCGGCGAGCGCGGCCGCCTTGACATCGCCCTTCCCGACGCCATCCGACAAATAGACATTGCGGCGATGGCCGGCTTGACACGCGAAACGGTCAACCGGGTGCTGGTCGAATGGGAGCACGATGAAATCGTGAAGAGAACGAGCCGCAGATATTTCATTGCCGATGTTGGGGCTTTCGAGCGCGAACTTGCCGAAATTAATTGCTAGTCTTCGGCTCGGCGGTGCCATCTATCAAATGTTGGAAAGTTCACGTCGCTCGTCTAAAAAGAAAATTCTATCACCTCGCTGATCCTGTATTTAGCGAAGGGTCTTATCCCCAGCAATCAATGGCTTGGAGTTCCGTGTCAGAAACCTTGGAAACCCTGAATCCTATCCACGGCCAGGCTGCCCGCGCGGAGAGCCGGCGTGAGCCAAACGGCGCCGCGGGCGCCCGGTCGGACTGGCAGATCTTCGAGATCGTGGGGCTGCTCCAAGCGCCCCTGCTCGAGCTTCTGGACGAGGCGCGGAGCGTCCACCGGCGCTACCACGCGGACGGCCGGGTGCAACTCGCCAGCCTACTTTCCATCAAGACCGGGGCCTGCCCGGAGGACTGCAAATACTGCCCGCAGAGCGCCCATTACGCCAAGGACACGGGGCTTGAGCGCGAATCTCTGCTCCACGTGGACGACGTGCTGGCCAAGGCGCGGCTTGCTAAAGAGGCCGGCGCCACCCGCTTTTGCATGGGCGCTGCCTGGCGCTCGGTGAAGGACGGTCCGGCGTTCGATAGCGTGCTCGCCATGGTGCGCGGCGTGCGCGCGCTCGACATGGAAGCCTGCGTCACGCTCGGAATGGTGACCAAGGATCAGGCCAAGCGCCTCGCTGAAGCCGGCCTGACCGCCTACAACCACAATCTCGATACCTCGCCCGAGTTCTACCGCGAGATCATCACCACGCGGACCTATGAGGACCGGCTGGAGACGCTGGCCCATGTGCGGCACGCCGGCCTGCAAGTCTGCTGCGGCGGGATTATCGGCATGGGCGAGACCATCGAGGATCGCGCGCGGCTCCTGCAAGAGCTTGCTACGCTCGATCCGCATCCCGAGAGCGTGCCCATCAACGCGCTGGTACCGGTGCCGGGTACGCCGCTCGAGGATCAGAAGCCGGTCGAGCCGCTTGATCTGGTGCGCATGGTGGCCACTGCGCGCATCCTCATGCCGACGTCGTTCGTGCGGCTGTCGGCGGGGCGCTCGGCGCTGTCCCGCGAGGCACAGATCTTGTGCTTCCTCGCGGGCGCCAATTCCATCTTTTACGGCGACAAGCTGCTGACCACGGCCAACAACGACGTGGACGACGATCTCGCCCTCATCGAAGAGGCCGGCTTGCGCGTCAAACCGGCCTGCGCGTCGTAATCAGCGCTTCTTTTTGAGCTTCGGCGGCTCGCCGGGATTGGTGTGGTAGGTGATCATCAGCATCGCCAGCAGCACCGCCGAGAACAGACCCGCCAAGGCGCCAACGCCGACCGGCGCGGTCAGCTCGCTGACATCGAGGACCTCCTTCGCCGCCAGACTGCCGGCCAGCGACGCGATGATCGCGTAGACCGCCACCAAGACTGGCGTCTTAGAGTCGTCGGGTCCCACACCGGCCCCCTTGGCAATGATGAGATTCCGAATGATCACGCCGGCAATGGCGCCCAGGAAGCCGGCGAGGATGGCGAGAACGTCGAGATTGAAGCCGCCGCCAACGACGAGGCCTGTAATGGCCCCGACAATCGTCCCCACAAAAAGCACGATCAACAGGCTCGCTGATGTCATTCTTCCCCCCATTCTTTGTCAGGCTCTGCTTGCGGAGCCGATTCGAGTCTTCAGGCGGTTGAGTATGCCTGAGCTGGTATGGCATGGAAAGCAAGCCGCGCCGGCGACACCTTGCGTTTGGCCGGGCGCGGGGCTACCCAGGTCGCACGCAGCTTGCCGAGTGTTTCCCGCCCGATGTCCCGCATCGTCTATGTGAACGGCGACTACCTCCCGGAAGAAGAGGCGAAGGTCTCGATCTTCGACCGCGCCTTTCTGTTCGGCGACGCCGTCTACGAAGTCACAGCGGTGCTCGGCGGACGGCTCGTGGATTTCGACGCGCATTTGGCGCGGCTCGACCGGTCACTCGCGGAGATCGAGCTCCCCCTCCCCATCCCGCACGCGGGCTTGCGCGAGATCCATGACGCGCTCATCGCCGAAAACAACGTCGACGAGGGCATTGTCTATCTCCAGATCACGCGGGGGGCCGCGGACCGCGACTTCATCTATCCCGAGCAGACGCCCCCGACCGCGGTCGCCTTCACCCAGACGCGCCCGTTGATCGACAGCCCCTATGCCAAGACCGGAATCAAGATCGTCACCATCCCGGACATTCGCTGGAAGCGGCGAGACATCAAGTCCACGTCCATGCTGGGTCAAGCCATGGGCAAGCAGGCGGCAAAGCGCCAAGGCGCTTATGAGGCCTGGATGGTGGAGGACGGCTTCGTGACCGAGGGCACCTCGTCGTCCGCCTTCATCTTGGACGCCGACGGCGTGCTGCGCACCCAGCCGCTCGGCAACCACATCCTGCCCGGCGTCACCCGCCGCGCCATTCTTCGTCTGGCTAGTCAGGAGAATTTGCGCGTCGAGGAGCGACCCTTCACCGTCGAGGAGGCCTACCGCGCGGGGGAGGGTTTTCTCACCGCGGCATCCGCCTTCGTGCTTCCGGTCGTCGAGATTGACGGGCACACCATCGGCGACGGCGTTCCAGGCCCAGTCGCCCGCGCCTTCCGCGAACACTACATCGCCGAAGCGCGCAACTCTTAGCTAAGAACGGCCGGAGCCTGGCGGCCCCGGCCTAAGACAAAAGCGGTTTAGCCTATTTCCGCGCCGTTTTGCGCTTTGCAGGTCCGGTCTTGCGCTTGGTCCCGCCGCTGCGAGCAGCCGCACGCTTGAGTGGCGCCTTCTTCTTCGTGCGCGATGACGCCGCGCTACGGCTACCGGTCGGCCGCTTGGCTGCCGACTTGCCGGTCGCCCGGCGATTGACCTTCCCCTCAGCGAGCGCGGAGAGCTTCTTGTCGGCCGCCTTCTCCTCTTTGAGGTTGGCATTGAGTAGACTGACCACGTTATCGTGGCCCAGTTCCTTGGCCCAAGCGATCAGCGTGCCGTAGCGCGACATTTCGTAATGCTCCACGGCCTGGGCGCTGCCAAGGATGGCGGCATCGAGAACTTTTTTGTCCTCGACCTCCCCCGCTACTTCGTCGGCCTCTTTGATCAGGCCGTCGATAGCCGGGCAGTCGACACCCTTGGGATCCTTACCCAGCTTCTCGAAGACCTGCTGCAGGCGCTTCACTTGGCCCTCGGTTTCCTTGAGATGGCTCCGCAAGCCGGCGCCGAGCTCCCGGTTGGTCGCCTTGTCGATCATCTTCGGCAACGCCTTCACGATCTGATTTTCGGCGTGATAGACGTCCTGGAGGGTATGCAGGAACAAGTCCTCCATGGATTTGATGTCTTTGCTGAACAGCCCCATTGCGGTTTCCTTTCCGCGGTTTCTCGGTGCTCGCGCGCCTCGCGCAGCGCCGGCATCTTGTGCGACGTAAATTTCCGAGTGCCCGAGAAGTTCCTGCAGAGTTGATCGAGGGGGAGGCGAATCAGCTATGCTGATCGGCAGACTTGGCCAAGGGCCGACCCCCAAGGCTCGCAGGATGAAAGCGGCATGTCCGTCCCTTCTTGGAAACCAGGCGCACGGCGGAAGATCATCGCGTTCTCTCCGGAGATCCTGAATGCCGTCGAATTGTTGGCCTTGGACAGCGGATGCAGCGTGCAGGCGCTGGCCGACGAGGCCTTCCTCGACCTGCTGCGCAAGCACGGCCGGCCGACCTCTTTGAAAGAGGCCCTGCGAGAGAGCGCGCGCCGCCTTCCGGCCAACGACGATGCACCGCCCGAACGGCACGGCACCTAGCATTTCGAGCTACTTTTTGAGGCGGTCGACGATCGCCCGGAGTGCAGCGATGGCTTCGGCCCGATCGCGCTTCTTTAGGTCGAGCAGCAATTTGAAGCCATCGTGCTCCTCGCGGATGACCGAGCCTTCGCCCACCAGGTCGTCGTAGAGGCCGAGCACAGGGTTTGGAGATTGTCGCTGACGAAGGTCGGCGCGAAGTCGTCGGTCGCCTTGAAGCTGTAGATGACCGTGGGCGACGCGGAGAGGAGTCGTGCGGCGCGGCTCGTCGGCTGGGATTTCTGCATCGTTGCCCTGCCCCTTGGGCACGCCGTCCATCGCCTTCTCGAGGATGGCGGTGACATCGGCGATGTCTGTGCCAGGGCGCAGCAGGCCCGCCAAGGCGCCCGCCGCGCGGCTGGCATACTCCTTCGATGCGGTCATCGTTCCGCCGTGCCAGTCCTCTCAAGGGTCCACGCCAAAGCGCAAGGCCAGATAAGCGAATAACACCGCCAGATGCTACCCCGAATCAAGACCGGCATTCGGCGCGGTTCAGCCAAATTACTGCAAGGTTACTGGCCCGAGTTGGTGACGGCTGGCCCCCTCGGCGCACCCAGCTGGCCTACTGAGAGGTTTCCGATGCCATGCTGTCGGAGGCCGGCTCATCTGTCTTCGCCGAAAACTCATCCGCGGTCTTGCCGATGACGCAGTCAAGCCAGCCATCGCCGCCGAATTCACAATCGTGCCGTTTGCTCTGCACCAGCGCAAAAATGGCAACAATGACGATAAGAATAAGAATGATCCGCATGCAGGCTCCCTCCCGTTCGCGCTGGCGTAACCTATACGAACACAGACCAAACTAGAAGGACCGGCTTTGAGCAGGTCTTTGTCGTCCACGCTCTTCCGGCGGCCGGCTTCAGCGGCGGAGCGGAAGGCTGACGCGCGGCATGGTCTCAGGCTTTAAGATCGCGCCCTCCTTGACAACCCTACCTAGTAGTTGGTAGTGTTCGCCAATGAGCGCTGGCACCAAAGTACGCCTCCTCAACGAGGCGGAAACGTTGATACGCACACGTGGCTATGCGGCCTTCAGCTATGCCGACCTCTCCGAACGCGTTGGAATCCGCAAGGCCAGTATCCATCACCATTTTCCCACGAAGGCGGAACTCGGCGGGGCACTTATTGACGGTTACCTCGTCAAATTTGAGAACGCTCTCCAAACCATCCTTGTCGAAGAAAAGTCGGCCGGGGCAAGACTGCGTAGGTATGTCGATTTTTTCATCGACAGTATGAGCAACGATATGTTGCCGCTTTGCGGCGCCCTGTCGGCGGAGATGTCGGTTCTTCCCAAGTCATTGCAGGGTCGCGTTCGGTATTTCTTCGAACTCCATCTCAGCTGGCTTGAACGGGTTGTGGGGGCAGGCATTGCCGCTAAAGAGCTTCGAGGAGACATCGATGAGAAACCCGCGGCAACGCTCATCCTCAGCGCACTAGAGGGAGCCAGCCTGGTCGCGTGGGCAACCGGCGATGCCAGCGTGATTGAGCGCATAGCCCAGCACTTGGTTGCCGATCTTGAAAAAGCCATCTCGCGCAGCCGCAAGCGCGTTGCCGAAGCCGTGGGGTCGAGCAACTGATGTGTACCCCGCTTCCCATATCGAGGAAGACTTTCCTCCAAGCCGGCCTGGCACTCGCGGCAACCCCCCTGCTCCGCTATGTGCCAGCCTACGCCGCGGCCGCGGATGTTACCGAGGTGGCGCCCGGCGTGTTCGTGCATCAGGGGCGCTACGAGGTGCAGTCCCCGGACAATCGCGGCGACATTGCCAATGCGAGCTTCGTGGTTGGGGACGAGGCTGTCGCCGTGATCGACACGTCCGGCAGCGCGGTGATGGGTGAGGACCTCCGCGATGCCATTCGGGCCGTCACCAGGAAGCCCATCAAATACGTGATCAACACGCATATGCATCCTGACCACGTCTTCGGGAATGCCGCCTTCAAGCAAGACGATCCGACCTTCGTCGGCCATTACAAGCTGGCGCGGGCGCTAGGGACGCGCTCGGAGAGCTACGTCACCGCCAATAAGCAAATGCTCGGCGAGGATGTCTTCAAGGGCAGTGAGATCATCCTACCGACGATGTTGATCAAGGAACCGACGAGGCTCGATCTTGGCGGCCGCGAGCTTCTGCTAGAGCCGCAAGCCACGGCGCACACCGATAACGATCTGATCGTCACGGACACCAAGACCGACACGCTGTTTCTCGGCGACCTTCTGTTTTCCGTGCACGTGCCGACCCTGGACGGCTCCATCAAAGGTTGGCTCGCGCTTCTCGACGAACTGGGGAACCGCCAGGCGGCCCGGGTTGTGCCCGGTCACGGGCCGAAGACCATGGAACTGCCTAAAGCGCTCGAACCCGAGCAGCTTTACCTGGCGACGATTGCGGCCGATGTCCGCCGCCAAATCGCCGAGGGCAAGACCTTGGCCGAAGCGACCAAAACCGCCGGTTTCTCGCAAAAAGATGCCTGGAAACTGTTCGACCAGTACCATGTCCGCAATGTCACCGCGGCATTCGCGGAACTCGAATGGGAATGATATACTTTTCGCAACACATTCCAAGGAGCACGGCACAATGCGCCATTCCTTCAAAAGCTTAGCCAGAGGCTGCGGCGCTGCCGCGCTCGCCGTCTCGATGCTTGTCCTGGCCACTCCTGGCGCGTCCGCCGAGGAGAAGATGTGGCCCATCCTCAAGGAGCAGGCCTTCGGCGACCGCTATATCCGAGAGGATGACATGGTGGTTCTTGAGACCCCGCAGAAGGTCGAGGATGCAGCCCTCGTTCCCTTGACTGTGCGCATACCCCCGTGGGTGAAAGGAACCCCCAAGTCGCTGACGTTGTTCATCGACAACAACCCCGACCCGAAGGTGGCCACGCTGAACTTCGGACCGGCGGCCGGGGCCGTTGGAGAACGTAGTTTCTCCACCCGCGTGCGGATCGACAACTTCTCTCATGTCCGTGCGGTCCTGGAGACCGAGGACGGCAGCTTGCACATGGCAAGCAAGTTCTTGGCCGCGGCGGGCGGTTGCGCTGCCATGCAGGCGAAGGATCCCGAGGCCGACACGGCGGGCATGGGCAAGACGATCGCTCGCACCTTCGCCCCCGCCGTGGAGTCAAATCCGATCTGGTCGGCACAGGTGATGATCAAGCATCCGAACGACAACGGCATGCAGCTCGATATCAACACCGCGAAATTTATCCCGGCGCATTACGTGAAAGAGGTCACCGTGAAGCGCGACGGCGAGCTGGTGTTCACGATGGACACGACGTTCTCGATCTCGACCAACCCGAACTTCCGCTTCACCTTCGCCAAGGGCGAGGAGAACAATCTCGACGTGTCGATCGTCGACACCGAAGGTGAAGTGTACGAGTTCCACACGCCGCCCAAAGGCTCGTAAGGAAGACGGGCTCGTAAGAGGAAAAGCCCCCTACTCCTGTTCGGCGTCCTGCTTGCTGGAATAGTAGATGTGCGCTTGGAGCAGGAAGTCATCCGGGCGCTTTAAGAACAGCGTCCTGGCCGTCTCGTTGCCGAAGCAATAGGTCTTGCCCTTGTAGATGGTGTTGACCGAGCAATCGGTCTGGATGTCCTTGCCGAGTGCGAGCCCCATCACACATTCGCCCTCGAACTCGCCCTCGAGGGCATCTTCGGCCAGCGCAGCGCTCGCGGCCAAGCCGACCATGCCGGCGATCACAAAGGCGGAGACGGCTTTGGCGAAGATGGCTTTCGGCATCTCGATTTCACATCCTTGAGGGAAGGAATGGTGGGCGCACAAGGACTCGAACTTTGGACCCGCTGATTAAGAGTCTGCGGATACCACTCTACGGTGTTTAACACGAAGACTGCCGGCTCAATCCAAATAAATGGTTGCAGAACGGCAAACCAACTGGGTCTCAGCGAGAAAAGCCCAAGAAGACTCTGTGCAAGTCGGCGCTAGGCCTGTCCGGAAAATTTTTTGAATCGCGCACGTATAGTAGGCCTTTGAATAGTCAAGGTGCGGAGGTGCGCTTTAAGGTCCGTGTGCACCATTGCGGACATGGAGGGGCGAGCTGCGCCGATGTCTGCTTTCCATCAGGGAGCGGACCTATTCAGCCCCGAAGTCAATGTCTGCTAAGTGCCATAAGCGGACATTGACCGCATCGAGGCGATGTTCGATTTCGAGCACCTTTATTTGGCTGAGTGGAAGCTCGGTTCGCCAAGCGGATACAGTTTGTACGATCATGAACTCTAAAGCAGGGGCACCTTGTAATTTACAATCGCCCTGAATTGATCGAGATCTTCGCTGGGGAGGCCGAGCCCGGGCACGCGCCAATCTATGTATTCCAGCTCAAAGCGCAACCCGACGAGCTGGCCGCGTTCCGGTTCATAGACGAAGCGGAAATCGATCTCCTCTTGATCGGCAAAGCCGCTATTTGCAGCAATAGCCGTGCCCTCGCCCCGCCCCCAAGCGACGAGGACCTTCACCCCTTCAAGCCCGATCATCCCGAAATCGTAGGACAGCGATAGCATGGCGGCATGCACCCCCGCCTGCTGGAAGTCCGTGAGGATCATGGACGTATAGGAGGTGCCGAAACCGAACGGTTGTTGAATACTCGCTGCACCGCCCGTCTGAGAGGCGGCGAATGTGAGGACAAACCCTGCATAACTCCCAATCAGCCGCGCCGATGCTTGGTAGGTATCGTAAGGTGCACCCGCAATGAGGTCCGCGCCGACGGTTCGCTGGTCAAGCGCGTTGATGCCCACCCGAAAGCTGGGATCTTTGCCATCAAGGCTAAACGGCAACAAATGGTCAACCTCCGCATAGGCTGTGTTCAACGTATCCTTGATCCAATAGTTGGAGAACCCGATGTTCCATGCTTTCGCGTGATAGCTGGCGCCGGTAATGAGAACGCCCTCATCTTGGGTTACGCCTAGCCCCTCGCTGAATGGAATAAAGCCGGTCTCGTTGAGTGGCTTGTAGCGTGTGAGATAGGACGCCACGTAGTCGAAGGTCTGATCGGGGCCACGATCCTCTGGCGTCAAAACGACTCCTTCGAAGGTCAACGGGATCATGCGAATGTCGAACGGGTTGATGTAGGGCGTCCGCACTAACAGGCGCCCGCCGGTGATGGCCTGCCCCGCGAGCTTGATGCGGCCGTTTACTTGCCCGAGCGTGGTCAGCCCATCGCCGTCCGGCGAGAGCGTCGCTGTTTCGCCTGCAAAGGCGTTCGCATATAGTGGCTGGCTCGTATAAAATGCGCCGCGGAGCTGTAGAAAATCGGCGAGATAACCAGATTGATAGGCGAGCCAGCCGCCCGTTGTCAGCGTGAGTGGCTGATTGAGGCCGAACTGGTCTTCATCAAACCAATACGTTCGGCTGTTCGCCCGCAAATCCGTGTCTCGAATGAAAGCCGGCGCAGTCGGCCAGCGGTCGCGCCGTCGCGCCTCAAGCTTCGCCTCTCTCGGGTCTACGTATTGTCGCGGCCCCTTCAAATCGTCCCGCGGCTCGATCGGCACTTCGAACCCTTCCCGGATCGGGGAGTAGGTCTCGCTTGCCTTCGACGGAATGGGGTAGTCGTTGGCGCCCTGGGCCGACACGCCCTTAGGCACTAAACAGGCGCAAAGAATGACGGCAATGATGAGAAAGCGAAAAGCCGCCCCTCTCCTTACCCCCGGCATAAATCGCCCCCCTCTCCCGAACGATGCCCTCGAATGGCAGCTAACCGTATCCGAAGTCTAGCCTTGCGCCCAAACACAGGTAGGCACCCCCTTGTCGCACGCTCCTACTAACCCTGAGCCGCTTGGAAACTGTGTGCTGATAGGGACTGCTCGATAGAGGGTGCTACAGGGTAGTGAGCTGCGGGGCGGTCGCATTTGTCTATTCCAGCAGCGATCACAAGGAAGCGAAGGCTTTTTCTAGAAGCTTAGCACCACTTCTCGGAGGGCTCATCATCTTCGGAATTGGGGTGGACACGGTACACGCCATGGTGGGTCGACTGACGACTGTCGACTTCGCACTTGGAGTGCTGGAGGAAGGCGGCGAAATAATCATCGCCAGCATGCTCATCGCCGTTTTTTACAACCACACGTTTCCCGAGCGAAGCTTTGCTTTTGGCGCACCGGCTTCAGTGCGCAGCGCTACCTGCGCCTGACTCGCTGCGACTTAATCTCTCCCCTGTAAGTGGGTGCGACTGCTTGCGCGAGTTGTCTATAGGTAGAAACGCTCTAGAGGGTCCGATTAGGGCAGAAGTGCTTGCGACCTCGGGCGGTTCATTCAGCTGGGGCCACCAAGACCCGTGGAGCGGCCATATTCTATCAGGTGGAGACGCTGAATGTCGGCTGAGCGCCATAACTAGAGCGCGGATGCCAGATGCAGTTTGCTTATTTCATCGTGATTGCAAGACCGCTGAGGTCTGCATTCGCCATCAGCCCGACTTGGCGTCCCGAGAGTTCAAGAACGGCGCCGTTCTGGTTTGTGAGAACAATAGCCCGGATGCCACGGCCTACCGCAAGACCTGCGCCAGCCGCCGCGTAGACGCCTGCAACATCGGAAGCGCGCTGAATGTTGCTCACGCGCCCTTGTAGCTCGGTCTTTGATCCACCAAAAAGCAAACCGTAGTTGATACCGCCAACCCCGAGTCTGTAGGTCCGCCCGCGGAAGACCAGCCGGCCGCTCCCGCCTGACGCTCCGATAAACCATCCACCCTTGTAGACGGTCAGAGAAATTCTGCCGCTGTCAGCGTAGGCACTTGAACCTAAAGCCACTGGTACGGCAATCAAGACGACGATGACAACACCGCGGAGGAGGTCCAGAACTCGCATCTATCAGCACTTCCTCATTCTGATTGGCCTCGGCGGTAGTATAGCGCCAAGATACCAGAATTGTTCCGCGCGTCCGGCGCCCAGCCGCGTAGCGAATGTCTGCTTTGGGTCAGTAGCGGACGCCTTAACCAGCATCATTTTAAGTCGGCTTTGGCACCTACCGACGCCCCGACTGGTGCGCGTCGATAGAGTCCTACGCTCAAACTACATGCCGTGCTTCTTGGCTTCCGCCTCCTCCGCCGGAGTCAGCTCGCCCGCGTCCTCCAGTGCCTTTATGCACTGCGCGGAGAGTTTCTTGCCGTGTTTTCTCGTGCCGTGTTTTCTCATGCAAAGCGTCAGCAGTTCAGAGCCGATTCCGTCTTCGTTGCAATATTGCCGATAGTCGTGTGCGCAGTATTTGGTTTCTTCCTGCGTGGGCTCGGCCGCGAAGGCCGGGATGCAGAATGCTCCAGTTAGCTCAGCTGGTAGAGCACTGTGTTCATGAAGGCATGGTTGGGAACGAAAGAAGAACATTTCCAACAATTTTAGTTGATCGTTGGTTACACAATGTTCTGGCGTGATAACCGAGTTCAGGGCGCCAACTATTTCAGTCCCATCCAAAACGTCGCCCACACAGGCAGCATTGCCGCAAGGAACCCGAATCCGACGCAGCCCCAAGCCTCCCAATCGATGTCGTCCCCGTCAACGTTAAAGAAGTAGAGCATCGCCGGGATGACAACTCCGAAGAAGCCGACTATGCAACTGCCAATCAGGATAAAGTCGATTGGGTCTAGGCTATTGAGAGACTGGCTGAGCAAATCTAAGTAGGGCCAAAGCCACCAGACTAAGAAAACCATTGGGCCAAGGTAGACCACCGGTCTCGCCAGCCAGCCTGTGCCACGTAGCCAGGCATTCCATACCTCAACGCGGCGCTCGCGCCTCAGCTTTGCGAGTTCCCGTCTGGCATTTGACTTGTTCACGATGTCATCTGTCATCAACGCGCCCAGCAGTGATCCTCCCACGCCACCTGCGGCGGCAAGTCTACCGTTTTCCGGGCTGTGCATTCCACTGAGACTCAACTGCCGGTCCAATCTCGGCAGCGATGACAGCGGAGAACTCAGGCGTAAATGTCGTGCGAAGTTCTGCCTCTGCGGCCCTTATCGCCAGCTCTATACCTCGTTCAACGAAGTTCTCGGGATAGCCCTTGGCCTCCCACACGTTCGCTTGCTCGATGATCAGTTCTATCGAGTTAGGTACCAATGCGTGAATTTCCGATTCGATTTTTGGAGACAAGGCGCATTACACGGCAAGGCTCCCGCAGCGACACCGGTCGAGGGTGCGTCTAATTGGTGAATACGAGGTCAACTGCCAATTACCTCAGGCTGACTGCCCTAGGTCCAACGGCACCAGGCCAGCACAGCGTGATGGCGCAGCTTTGCCGACGAGGGGTCTGCCGATGGACTTTGAGAGTAGCAATTAAGTTGTTTCAAGTCTGCCCAGCAGCGAGTTCTTACCTCTGCTGACCGATCCATTATTTCCCTCGTTGGCACTGGATTTTTTCTGGGGTGCAGGCGCCTCTGCCTTCGGGATCGACGACTGCTCCAAATCTATCGGTGCCTGCTCGTTTAAGCAGGGAGAAACGATCTCTCTCGCAAGATCAACTGTGTGTGTAGGGTGCAGCGGATCAGTCCCTATGCCCAATTGGTTAGGGCCTAACACTCGCACGCAAGCGCCTTGACCGACAGAAGCCGTATTGAGCAGTTGCACCAGTTTTTCCAATGACGTGAAAACAACATGTGCCATGAATTGAAAACTCCCGTCCTATTCACACCCTAGTGCCTGGCTTCTTAAGAAAAAATTACCCTGAAGTTAGTTCGCTCCGGGCTGAGAAGGCCGCTGCTGGGAGCCAGCAGCAAAGCGTCCAGCTAACCCTGAGGGCTTTAAGCACCCAACCCGGCGCGTCGCTTCAACTGCTCATCGGGGAGAGAAACTCCTCATGAAGAAAAGGGACACCTCCCTGATACATTTGAGCTGTGGCCCGAGACAGTGCGTTGCGAAGAGATGCGAACTGATGAACAGTCGGACGACGGTAAGTAGAGGTCGTTAGTCTCGAGCCGGCCGCGTTTTCGATCGACCCTAACCGTGGCCGTTAACCATAGGTTAACCTTCCTGGAACGGCTCCCGCCAATTTGAGTTAAGTTGTTTGTGTTGCGGACCAGTCAGCACTCATGACTGCCCGTACAAGGCGGCTAAGGTCCCCTGTGTCCCCGCACAGCACCCATGGTCCCCGCACATACGCCGCACACCTTTAAAAGGTCGGAGTGAACAGCTCCGGCCTTTTCCTTTGGAGTCGCTCGAAAGCGTCCACGACCTCCGAAACTGAGGTATCATGGACCACTGAGGCAATCCCGCCTCAAGGAGTAACCCCCCCATGAGCAAGTATCTTCTTACAGCGGCGCTCGTTGCAGCATTTGCGGTCCCCGCGCACGCAGCCGAGTTCCACGTCATGTTCGACGAGACGACCAAGAAATGCTCGGTTTCAAAAACCGCACCGAGCGAAACCGAGAAGTTCAGCATGATGGGGATTTACGGCTCCGAAGCCGACGCCACGATGGCGATGAAGGGCATGACGAAGTGTAAAGGATAGGTCTGTCTTAAAGAGAGACCAGGACATACGAGGGGCGTCGGACTTCGGCCGGGCGCCCTTTGGTTGTTGCTCACATTAGAGCAAGTCGTCTTCGTTATTGGAAACGTTATCCAAGAACCAGCAAACGACCGTGGCCGAAGCCAAAGCGCCGAGCGCAGCATATAGTGGCAGCATTCGGAGATCCCCCGAGTGGTTATGTGAGAACAAACTCGGGCGAGCGGCAATGGTTCCCCGGCACCTGTGTCTCCGCCGGAAGCTTCCTCGCCTCTATCGCGGCTATCGGCCAATGTCGGCGGACTGCTCGTCCCATCTCTCAGTGCCCCTGAAGCGAGCGATTGCGTCTAAAAAGCTGCTTATCGACCAGACAAACAGTCCCGTGGTGACTAAGACAATTATCGCTGCGAGGATGGGAATCATCGGAAATTACCCGAAGTTGGTCCACCATCTAACTAACCTAGATTCCGGTCAATGGTTCCGCCTTCGCGGGTGACGTATCAACGGCGGCGACCGAGGCTGAATGCACAGAGGCTGGCGGCTCGTGGGAAACTGATGCCAACAAATGTTCTGAAAAGGAAATGTAAGTCTTAGAAATCTGTGTGCATTAAGAGGGCGTCGGCTCGGTCGGCCGCTCATTAATCACCTCACCGCCCACCGCGACCTGACCTATATCAAAGCCGCTTCACCTTGGGCACGTGATGCGAGGGTGATATGCTCGGCGTCTGGACTAAGCGGCTAGCGCCGATGCGATAGTCTTCACACGCTCCAAGAGGATATTTCATGCTGAAAGTCATCGTTCTGTCGTCAGCACTACTCATGTGCGTCACCTCTCCACTTAAGGCACAGGTGACTATCGACATATCGAAGATCAGTTGCGAACAGTTTGCCCTGTATAAGGTCGCAAGCCCGGACACTATCGCAATATGGCTGCATGGCTACATGAGCGGCAAACGAGGCGATACGGTCGTGGATGTTGAGGCGTTGAAGGCTAACGCAAAGAAGGTCCGATACTATTGTGTGCAACATGGCGACGTGCCGCTGATGCAAGCGGCGCAGGAGATATTGAAGCCCTGAGACTAACTACTGGAACGCTGATGCGAAGGTATGTGAAGGAGCAACCATGATAGCGAACGTCGTGGTGCTCTATCTAACTGTTTACAGCTGTGACACTGGCGCGGTGTTGTATCAAAGCGCACGTCAGATGCCAGAGTTCTCAGTTAGCGGCGACCGTGTAGAGGACTGCCGCAAGACTGGCGTGCAGCAGGCAAAAACGCTGGCGGCACGCTTTCAAGAGAATTATCCGCACGCAAGCGCCAACGTGGTTTGCAGATGGGAGCGTGGGCCGTTGTCGCAACGCGCCTAGTGGCTAACCGCCTGGCAGCGTCCCGCAAAAAGGCCGCCCCGGTTTCCCAAGACGGCTTACCTGTCATTCGGCCCGCCCAGCCCTAGCCTTTTGATCTGCGTCATTCTCACGCTCGGCAACTTGCGGCCTACTCGTTCAGATCAATTGCCCATTTCAAGATAGTAGACCCTCAAATGAAGGACCGTGAGTAATGCGTCGTTTGCTGTTCGGTGCCGCCGTTATTGTGGGTGTCGTCTGGGCGGTGCCCGCCACGGCAACCCCTGTAGCTATGCCGGGGTTTAACAGCCAAAACGTCGAGGCCGCGACGGTCGAGGAAGCTGCCTATCGGCGTCGCCGTTACCGCCGCTACGGATATCGTGTGCCCTATGCCTACCCTCCGGCCTACTATCCACCGCCGCCTGCATACGCCTACCCTCCCGCTTACTATTCGCCTCCGCCTGCCTATGCCTACCCTCCCGCCGCCTATCCGCCTCCGAACGGCAACTACGGCGACTATCCATATGCGAATGGTGACTACGGGGACTATCCGCCCCAGAACGGCTACTAACCGACCCAGCGATAGGCGGGGTCACTCGAATTCCTAACTTCCGTTGGTGACACTTAACAGAGCGCGGCTCAACCCAACCATACTTGCAGCGAGGGCAGCCCTTAGTCGCTTTTTGAAAATGCTACGCTCAGCTTCAACTTCGGAAAAGGTAACAAAATGCCTCAAGCGACGGCCCATCCAGGAGACCCGCATTACATCACTCGAAGCGGGTGGTTGCGCGCCGCTGTCCTTGGCGCGAATGACGGGGTGGTTTCGGTCTCCTCCCTGATCATAGGTGTGGCTGCGGCCGATCCAAACCCAGGCACAGTCGTCATCGCCGGCATAGCGGGGCTCTCGGCGGGTGCAATGTCGATGGCTGCGGGTGAATATGTATCCGTTTCTTCGCAATCCGACACGGAACAGGCCGACATCGCACGAGAAACCAAAGCATTGCAGGAGCTTCCGGACGCAGAACTTGCGGAACTCGCCGCCATTTATCGAGAGAAGGGTCTTAGTGAAAAGACCGCCCTAGTGGTTGCTAAAGAGCTCACCGCGCACGACGCGCTTGGAACGCATGTGCGAGACGAACTCGGGCTGTCAGAGGTACACGCGGCCAACCCACTTCAGGCCGCGTTCACATCGGGCGTAACGTTCAGTGTTGCGGCCGCAATCCCTTTGTTGGCTGCGGTTGCAGCACCCGGAGGTTTGATCATTCCGGTAGTCCTCGTAGTCACGATCATCACTTTGGCTGCTCTTGGCGCGTTGGGGGCAAAGGCGGGCGCTGCCCCGGTTTTGCGCGCTACCATGCGTGTGGTGATGTGGGGATTGTTTGCAATGTCTGTAACTGCGGGCGTGGGCTGGCTTTTTGGCGTCAGCGTCTGAGTCAGACCCGCAAATCGCTACAAAGGACAGGTCTCGGCGGGCCCTATCGTGCCTAACCTCCCCCGGTTTCCCCACAAAGTTAGCTGTCGCAATATGTCCTATTCTTGTCCTGAACGGTCCTTTCCAAGTCCAGTTAGCACCCGCAAGGTGTTGCCTCTTGGACCAGTCTCCAACCTTGGAGATTTTTAGAGACCGCTTTGCCGAGGTGGCAAGCCCTTGACATGGATCGACACTGCCCAGCCCATGCAGCTAATCCCAATCCTATAAAACCATGCACACCGACCTCCCCGCCGCCAAGCAAACCTCCCTCGGTCTCTACGTCACCGCCAGAGAGGCCTATGGCATGTGGGAGGCTGATCCCGAGAACGTGAAGATTCTCGATGTCCGCACCCCCGAGGAATACCTCTTCGTGGGGCATCCCCCCATGGCGTGGAAGATTCCCCTCGCCGGACAGAGCTACGCTGTAGATCGCGATGATGATCGCGACAATAAACGTGCCGCTGAGGAGAATGAGCTTTGTGCTCGTTGCCAGGTTCCTAAACATGCCAGCTCTTGCAATATCAGGTTGATCATCCGCCGCCCACAATAGATCCTATAGGGAGGCAAGCCATCGCGCCGGTCTTTTCCCGTTGCTCGCCAGGACAGAGACTCCATCCTATGGTCCGGCTTATGTTGCATCAGCAACACTTCCTCTAGTTCTCGTCCCTATCGAGTTCCATGAACAGCCTATTCAGCTCATCCACGTCACCGCTGGAACAATCTTTGCCGCGCCTAGGACTCATTACGCTCTCTCATCCCCGATTGCTTTTGCAACTCAACCAGAAAAAACGCCACTTTCAGAGCTAGTCCGGTCGCCTTTACGGGATCGGGTGGAGCAGCGGCTAGCCTCACCTCAAGACGGCTCGGCGTGCCACCGCCGCCTAGATTTGTTCGAGCCAAACTCTCGGCACTAGATTGCGCGTGGTGGGACCAAAAAGTCCCAAGTCAGCTGTTGGAGGCACCAGTTCTCGTCCGAGCTTGACACCAGCGGCCAAGCCTTTGCCTACATTTATGCATGCAGTCCAAGAAGCGATGCAACGCATAAGGCCGCATAAGGCCAGCGGGGCTACACCTCGCCTTGCTTGATCACTACGACTTGGCTCCGCTCGACTTCGAATCATCCGGACGCTGACCCAGCTCGCCCGTCCGGTCTGTGGCGTTAGTTACTGCCGATCGCCGGGGCCGTAAGTTTCTTCATTACCTGGTCGAGACTGAAGGTGCCGACTGTCTGGCTTGGCGGAAATTCCTTGAATGTAGCAAGGAAATTACCGACGTACTGCTGAGCCGGCACGAGAAGGAACACTCGATCAAATCGCCATTGACCGTAGTTCATGGCGATCTGATCTGCCTCCTCGAATGGATCGGTGCGGAGATTGAACAGTTTAGGCAAGCGCAATTCTACGAACGGATCCTGCCAAACATTGAAGCCATGCGCTCGTTGCTCCTGGAAGACGAGCTTCCATTGGTTAAATCGCAGTGCGACAAGCGAGCCGTCGTCATT
>CAWGTS010000002.1:0-736786 GCA_963825655.1 uncultured Alphaproteobacteria bacterium | reverse complement strand
CGCGGAAGGCCTTGCCGTCGCCCTCCGTGGCGCCCGCCTCGATGGCCGAATGGCCGACATAGGTGCAAGGGATGCCGTAGTCGGCGAAGAAGGGGACCTCGAACGGCAGCAGCGCCATGAGGTGATCCACGCGCTTGCCCAATTTCTTCGCGCGCCCTACCCGCCAGGCCCAAAGCTGGGGCGCAACGTAGTGCACGACCGGGATGCCCGAGCCGCGGAGCTTTTGGGCAACGCGAAGGGTGAAGCTCGGTGCATCGACCGTGACCACCACGTCGGGCTTCAGGTCGCGCGCCGCGGCCGCGGTTTGATTGAGCCGTTTGATGAGGCGGGGCAAATGGGGCACCACCTCGGCCAGACCCATAAGAGACAGTTCCTGCATGGGATAAAGGCTTTCGAGCCCTTGGGCGGCGCTTTGCGGACCGCCAACGCCGGCAAACCTGACGCGGCCTTGCGTCTGCTCCTTCAGCGCGCCCATCAGCCGGCCGGCGAGGTTGTCGCCTGAGGCTTCGCCGGCGACGATAAAGATCAACGGCTCCTGCCGGCTCATGCAAACTCCTTCGCGGCCCGTCTTGCCCGGGGCTCTTGGGGATCTCTTGACGATCTCTTGGCAATTCTCTTGGACCCCGGACTTAGGCCAAGCGACGCGGTCTGTACCAGGAAAAGTCGTCCCTAGTCGATTCTGAACCGAAACTTGGCGCTGAACGTGTCGCCGGGCTGGATCAGGCTCAATCCGTCGCCGCTGATCAGGGCGTTGTTCGGAGCGGTCATCGGCTCGAAGGCGAGATAGTCGTGGCCGAGCGGCGCGTAGACCTGTGTGTAGGGATAGCCTTCCAGCAGGTCCACGGAGAGGCGGTGGTTGCCCGCGGCGACTGATAAGGTCACCTGCTCGCCGAGCAGGGCGAAGCCGTCGTCGAAGGCGCGTATGCCAAGCTTTTCCTCGAGACCGCCGAACGGTTCCGCCGCGCCGGTCGGGATCTTGCGCGCATCGAGGGTTAGGTGGCGCATGGGCGGCAGGTGCACCCGCCACTCTTCGCGCGGCACGTCGGGCAGGCCGAGATAAGGATGAAAGCCGTAGCTCACCGGCACGGCTATGTCGCTAGTCGCGGTGAGCGCCGTCTCGATGGTGAGGCTTGCAGGGCTAACGGTCGCGCTCATGGTCAGCCGGCAGGGATAGGGAAAGACCACCAGACATTTCGGGTGGGACCAGTCGAAGCTTGCGGTCAGGCTGTCGGGCGCGGTTTTGGCGATCTGCCATTTAAGATGCGGCCACATCATGCCGTGCATGGGCAGCCCGTTTTCGTCATAGCGCAGCAGCGTCGAGTGCGGGCTCAAGGTCACGCCGCGCCCGGCCACCTCATATTGAAATCCGGCCAAACGATTGGCCCAGGGAAACAGGAACGGAATTCCTGCCGTGCGGTTCAGCGCGGCATAGGTCTTGAGGTCGTCGATGCGCCGCAAAAACTCCACGCCCTCGTGGCGCAGGGAAATGCCGAGCATGCCGTGGCCGGGCACGAAGACCGCGTCTGTATCTCCCGAGGCGATCCGCGTCGTGGTGGAGTCGTCGAGCGGGTTCGGAACTGCGGTCATTGAATGGCCTTCCCGTAAAGGTCGGTGCGGCGGTCGCGAAAGAAACCCCAGTCGGCGCGGTAGGTGGCGATGGCATCGGGCGTGAACTTGGCGACGATGACGCCTTCGTCCGTCTCTTTGAGCGCGCTGACGATTTCGCCGGTATGGTCGGCGATGAAGGAGTGCCCGTAATATTTCTGGGTCACGCCGTCATTGTCCTCCACGCCGATGCGGTTCGCGGCAACGATCGGCACGGCGTTCGCCACCGCATGGCCCTGCATCACGCGCTGCCAGCGCGCGTGTGTATCGAGCGCGTCGTCGTAAGGTTCCGAGCCGATGGCCGTGGGGTAGAGCAACACCTCGGCACCTTCGAGCACCATCGCGCGGGCGGCTTCCGGATACCATTGGTCCCAGCAAATGCCGACGCCGATTACGCCGTGCTGCGTCTTCCACGTCTTGAAGCCCGTGTCGCCGGGGCGGAAATAATATTTCTCCTGATAGCCGGGGCCGTCGGGGATGTGGCTCTTGCGGTAAACGCCCAGGATCTCGCCGTCCGCATCGCAGATAGCCACGCTGTTGTAATAGCGCTGGCCGTCCTTTTCGAAGAACGAGATGGGGATGACCACTTGAAGCGTCTTGGCGATCTTCTGCAGCGCGCGCACGCATGGATGTTCGCCCACCCCATAGGCGGTCTCGAACCATTTCGGATCCTGGCGCGTGGGGAAATAGATGCCCTGGAATAGCTCGGGCGGCAAAATCACGCGTGCGTTCTGCTTGGCCGCGTCGCAAATGAGCGCCTCGACCTTGTCGAGGTTAGCGTTCATATCGTGCCCGAAGGCCGCTTGGACGGCCGCGACGGAAAGATGGCGCGTCACAGTTGAGGTTCCTCGCGGGTGATGCAGTGGAACGCGCCGCCGCCGGCGGTCCCTGCGCTGAGCAGGCCAAAGGCGGGGAGGCCGATCACCTTGCGGTCCGGGAAGACGGCTTGCAAGGCTTGAAGCGCGGACGCTTCCGTCGCCGTGCCGTAGACCGGCACGACGACGACGCCGTTGGCGATGACGAAATTCATGTGTGAGGCGGGCGCGATTTCGCCATGGGCATTCACGACGCGGCCTGGGCTCGGGATGCGAACGACCTGCAGGGTCCGCCCTTTGGCATCGGTCGCCGTTCCGAGGCGGTGCGCGATGGCGTCGAGCACGGTCGCGTTGGGATCGTCGGCGTTCGCCGGCGTTTGGCAGACCACGCGATTGGGGCCGACGAACCGCGCAATATTGTCCACGTGCCCGTCGGTATGGTCGCCTTCGAGGCCTTCGTCGATCCAGATGACCTTTCTTGCGCCGAGCGCGGTGGTGAGGGCAAATTCGGCTTGCGCCTTGGTCCAGCCATTGCGGTTGGCGTTCAGCAGAGTCTGGCGCGTGGTGAGGAATGTGCCTTGGCCGTCGTGATCAATGGCGCCACCTTCGAGCACGAAGTCGAACGGCTTGGTCGGCGTTCCGGCGAAGCCTGCGATGTCGCCTCCGACCGTGTCGTCGCCGGCGAGGTCGAACTTGCCGCCCCAGCCGTTGCTCTTGAAGCGGAGCGCCACATGGCCATTGGTCCCGCGCGCGAAGATGGGGCCCGTGTCGCGCAGCCAGATGTCCCCATATTTCGCTGGCACGATCTCGGCCGCGTCGCCGACCGCTCCGCGGGCCGAGGCTTCGGCTTCGGCACCGTTGACCAGCAGGCGGACCGTGTTGGTCTCGTGAAGCGCGCGCACCATCGCCGCCACGTCGGCGCGTGGGGCATCGAGGTCATGGTTCCACTCCGCGGCGTCAGCGGGCCAGGCGGTCCAGATCGCCTTCTGCGGCGCCCATTCGGGCGGCATGGCGGGGGCTTGCGCGGTCAAGGACAGGGTCATGCGGGTGAGATCGTCATAAGGGCGCGGTGACGAAAACACCGCTCCGGTGGGGCGTTGACGCGGGGCCCGACACGAGCGGGCTTTTCGAACCGGAGTTATGGGGGGCGGGGCGGTGTCCGGCAAGGGGCGCCGGCGGGGGATAGGAGGGGGATGGTCAGGCGGAAGATGGTCAGGACGAGGGTTTCAGAGCCCGCGGAAAATTTTCGGGCGCTCAGCCATCCCTGCACGGGCAGGGCGCCCGTCACTCTTAATATTATGATTGCAGCTTCAAACTCTAGGCCGAGGCAACCCATTCGCCGGCCACATAGCCAAAGGCCACCGCGTCGGGGTTCCGCTTGGCGGCAAGCACGAGCTTGTGCTTGGCGTCGACAATCACGCCGTGGCGTGTCTCGTCCGTGCCGTTGCCGTCATCCTTGTAGCCGCTCAGAAGGATCACCTTCTTGCCGCGCACGACAATCCTCGGGAGTGCCATTACCGCCTCCATTTGCGCCGCCCTAGAAATCCACTCTGATCGTTTGGCGTCAGAGACGAATTTGTTCTGGGCGTACTTCCCGGCGACCCCCACGTCAGCCTGCAACAACTCGTAGCAGTCGAATGCGACATTGGTAAGACCCGAGGCTAGAAAGCGCTTAAAAATCTACGCGTTGCGCAGTGCAGCATTAGCGCGGCGATTGTTGTGCGAGCGACGCCAATCCTTGTTGCGTTGCAACAGAGGGTGCCCAGTCGAGACTTTCGAGCGCAGAAGAATCGGCGATGAGCGAACCGAAAAGTGGTTCGGCGCTAGCGCTCTGTCCCGAGGCGCGCAACGCGGCTTTGAGCATGGGCCGGGGGACATAAAACAGTCCGGCGCGCCGTCCGAGTCCCTGACGCAAGGCGGCAATGATCTCGCCAATGGTGAGCGGCTTTGGATCGGCGACGATGAAAGGACGTTTCAGCGGGGCGGGGGCCGTGAGAATGCGGTCGACCGCGTCCACGAGATTGTCGAGCCCAAGCAGCGAGTGCCGCGCCTTCAGTCCCGCGAGAGGGAGCGGGTAGGGCGATCGCGCGAGCTTGATGAGCCGGGCGACATTGCCTTGAGCGCCAGGTCCATAGACGAGCGCGAGCCTAAGCGCCGTCCAATCGAGGTTGGTCTCGGCGAGCCCTTTTTCGGCTTCAAGCTTCGAGCGTCCATAGGCGTCGGTTGGTTCGGGCGTCCGGTCCTCGGTCAGAACGCTGTCGGCGGTGGAGCCCGCCTGCGCCCGGATCGACGACAAGAAGATGAAGCGCTTCACGCGTGCGCGCTCGGCGGCGCGGGCGAAGTGCACCGTCGCCTCGGTGTTGAGCAGGCGATAGTCGTCCTCGGGTAGGCCCGACATGGCATGGGGGATCCCGGCGGTGTGGATCACCGCGTCCACGCCGGCCAAGGCTTCCGACATATTGTAGGGCTTGGCGAGATCGCCGATGAGCACGCTGGCGCAGCCGTCCGGTATCATGGTCGGTCGCCGCAACAGCACACGCAAGCGATAGCCGCGGGCGGAGAGGCTTCTCAGCAGATGCTGGCCGATAAAGCCCGTGGCGCCGGTGAGCGCCACGAGCGGTTTTCGGTCTGGCTGCTGTGGTCGTGCTGCCGTCATGCCGCTCCCGTGCCGCCAGGCGCGCCAACGGCGCGGCCCGGCACTCTTGAGGCCATGAGTTCACAACCACATTTTGGCCAGAGCAAGCCCTCCCGTATGGGACGGCTTGCCACTGGCGGAAAAGGCCCTAATAGGCCGGGCAGGGGTGTCGCCTTCCTCGCTGAATGCCGAGATGGTGGCGTTGGGCGGGCTCTTGGCGAAGCTCTCCACGCCCTCATCCCATTCTTTAATGAAGTGGGCGGTCAGCACGTGCCCCGCGGCATGCACGGGACGGTCAGCGAACACGATGGAGTTGGGGGAGACGCCGGTGAGCGTCAGGGTGTTGCCGTCGAGGCTCGCGCCCTTGGCATTGAGCACGGCCAGGGATGCGACCATTTCATTGCTGTGTGAGCCGATGGATTTTTTGGCCGGGTGGCTGATGGCGTCTTCGGCCTGGGCGAGGCCCGGCGCAAGCATCAGGGCGGCGACAGCCGCCACCACGCAGAGCGTAGATTTGCGAGTCATTTGAGAGCGTCCTCCTAGGGTTCGAGAAGTGCGAGCGAGTCCTTCCTGGCCGGGACCACAGCTCAGATTCGTGAGGCTTAGGGGGCGAGGCGTCGGCTTGCTTATTGTGTTGCTAATGTTGGGGCCGCGCTCCCCTGGCAACGCGATAGCACGCGCCGTGCTATCTAGGGTCGGCAGTTTGGAGGGGACGAGACGATGGGACGCTGGCTCATAACGCTGACCGTGATCGTTCTGACGATTGCCGCGGTGCTCGCCGTCAACTCCATCTTCGTCGACCTAGAGACGCGGCCGGCCATGGCGCGCAGCGGCGGGTCGTTGATGGAGACCGACATCGTCACCGCCAATGTGAAAGTGGAAGGCGAGGGCCCACCTGTTGTTCTGATTCACGGTTTCGGCGCCGCGCTCGACTGGTGGGACGAAGTTGCCCCACAATTGTCGGGCGGCCACACGGTAATCCGGCTCGATCTGATCGGTCATGGCGGCACGGCAGCGACGGGCTCCGGCTATGCAATTCCGCGGCAAGCGGCGCTGGTCAAGGCGGTGCTCGATAAGCTCGGCGTCGCGCGCGCCGTGGTGATCGGCCATTCCATGGGTGGCGAGGTGGCCACGGCCTTCACCGTGGCGCATCCGGAGAGCGTCGAACGCTTGGTGCTCATCGACAGCCCGCCCAAGCCCGAGACGAACTTCGACCTGATGACGCGGCTCGGGCTCAGGCAGCTCATCGGTCAGGGCCTGTGGCGCTTTCGGACCGACAGTGCCTTGCGCCGCGCGCTGTCCCAAGGTTTCGCCCCAGGCTTTCCGGTGCCGAAGAAATTCGTCGCCGACCTGTGGCAGCTCACCTATACGGTCTTCAAGCACGCCCATGAGGACAGCATTGCTTATATCATGGAGGCGGGAACGCCCGCGCGGCTCTCGAAGCTCGATCCGGTGCCGCAACTTCTTGTCATATTCGGCACGGAGGATGCGCTCATCGCGCCGAGCGGTGCAAAGCTCTTCGAGCAAGTCCCGGGCGCAAGAGTTGTCATGATCGACGGTGCGGGCCACTCTCCCATGGTCGAAAAGCCTCAGGAGACCTTGGCGGCGATCTCGGATTTCCTTGCGACACCGGGTCGGGCGGAGTGACCGATGGGAGGACTTGAATGATCGTACGGTGTTGGAAAGTTCTGTTCACGGCACTGATCGGGATCGCCGCCTTAGGTCCGGTACAAGCGCAAAGCCCGGATCCGCTACCGTCGTGGAACGACACTTCAGTCAAGCAAGACATCATCGATTTCGTCGCGCGGGTGACGACGGAAGGCAGTGCCGACTACGTGGCCCCGCAAGACCGTGTCGCTACGTTCGACAATGACGGCACGCTCTGGGTCGAGAAGCCGCTCTACACGTCCTTCGTCTTCGTCCTCGATCGGGTCAAGGCGGTGTCGAACCAGCATCCCGAATGGAAGACCAAGGAGCCGTTCAAGTCGGTCCTCGACGGCAACACCAAAAAGCTCCTCTCCTATGGCGAGAAGGGCGCGGTGGCTCTCATCGCGGCCACCCATAGCGGCATGATCACGGTCGAGTTCAACGACATCGCCTCGAATTGGCTCAAGACCGCGCGGCATCCGCGCTTCAAGCGCCCCTATACCGATCTCACCTACAAGCCGATGATCGAGCTGCTCGACTATCTCCGTGGCAATCGGTTCACCACTTTCATCGTCTCGGGCGGCGGCATTGAATTCATGCGCGCCTATACGGAGCAGTGCTACGGCATCCCGCCCTGGCAGGTGGTGGGCTCCTCCGGCAAGACGGAGTTCCGTAGGTGGGATGCGAGCCCCACGCTGGTGAAGCTGCCCGATCTTCTGTTCTTCGACGACGGGCCCGGCAAGGCGGAAGGCATCAATCATTATATCGGGCGCCAGCCGATCTTCGCCTTTGGCAACTCGAACGGCGACAAGGAGATGCTGGAGTGGACCGCCAACTGCAAAGGCGCCTGCTTCATGGGCCTGGTGCATCACGACGACGCGGTGCGCGAGTATGCTTACGGGCCCGATTCCGACGTGGGCACCTTCCCGGTCGCGCTGATGGAGCAGGCCAAGGCAAATGGTTGGGACGTGGTCAGCATGAAGGACGACTGGAACGTGATTTTCTCTTGGGGCAAACCGAGCCCTTGAGCCGGTAGGGAGGCGGTATGCTGAAACTGTTGATGCTCGTATCCGGGTGGATCGAGGTCCTGTTCGGGATCTCGGCTCTGCTTGCGCCGCTCAGTGTGATCGAGGCGGTCGGGGGCCGGGGTGCGCCTGTGCAAATGCCGACGCTTGCTCTCGTCAGCTTGCTTGGTGCGGCGACGCTGGGGCTTGGGGTGGGCGCGCTGGTCGGGCGCAATCACCTCGAGACGGAAGGCGGGCTTGCGTCTGCATACGGCCTTGGCCTGTACAACGTGGTTGGCGCCGCCGTCCTATTGCTGTTTGCCGTGTTCGCGGCCGGCAGCGCCGGCCTTTGGGCCGGCGCCGTTCTGCATATCGTGATTGGCGGGTTGTTCGTCTACGCCTTCTTCGCCCAGCGCTAGCACCGTTTCATCGTCACCGGTTGGGTCGAGCGCATGCCGATGGCGCGCGCCGCTCCGGCGGACAGGTCAAGATGCACGCCCTTGGTGAAGGGGCCGCGGTCGTTGACGCGCACCTTCACGGATTTCCCGGTTTTCGGATTGCTGACCCGCAGGCAGGTTCCGAAGGGCAGCGACCGGTGGGCGGCCGTCATTTTGCTGGGATTGAAGATCTCGCCGCTCGCCGTGCGGTTACCGGCCAGTTCGTTGCCGTACCAGGTGGCGGTCACGGTGCTGGCCGCATGGGCCGGCACTGCCAGAAAGATCAGTCCTGCTAAGGCCAAATAGCGCATGTTTTCAAACCTGCTCCTCGTTGCTAGGCCTCTTAGGTAGCGGCCGGGCAAGGCTGAAATTCGGTGCGCTCTGGGCTATCCTTGGGTCAGGCTGCGGCGGCAATGGGGCGCGCCTGTAAAACTTTTGGTAAGGCTGTTGGCCGACGCCGCGCGCTGCCGGTTATCCACAGCCGGACGCCCATCGATGGGGCTGCAAAGGGGGCCGATCCTGGCCTATAACAGCGCTCAACAAGGGTAGATTTGCGGGATTTGAGAGGGAGAGAGACGTATGGACCTCGCCGAGTTGAACAAGATCGCCATGGCCATGACCACGCCGGGCAAGGGCATCCTGGCCGCGGACGAATCGAGCGGGACGATCAAGAAGCGCTTCGATGCCATCGGGGTGGAGTCCACCGAGGAGAACAGGCGCGACTACCGCGAGTTTCTGTTCCGCTCCGAGAAGGCGATGCATCACCGCATCTCCGGCGTGATCCTTTACGACGAGACCATCCGGCAAAAGGCGGCGGACGGCACGCCGTTGGTCAAGCTCATCGAAGAGGCAGGCTCGATCCCCGGTATCAAGGTGGACGCGGGCGCGAAGCCGCTTCCCTTCTGTCCGGGCGAGACCGTCACAGAGGGGCTCGACGGCTTGCGCGACCGGCTCATCGAGTATCGCGAGTTTGGCGCCCGGTTCTGCAAATGGCGCGCGGTGATCGATATCGGCGCTGGCATTCCGAGCCATGACGCCATCAATGCAAACGCGCACGCGCTCGCGCGCTACGCGGCGCTGTGCCAGGAGCAAGACCTGGTGCCGATCGTGGAGCCCGAAGTGCTTATGGACGGCGACCACACCATCGAGCGCTGCGAGGCCGTCACCGTGTGGACGTTGAAGGCGGTGTTCATGGAGCTGTACTACGCGAAGGTGCAGCTCGAGGGCATGGTGCTCAAGCCAAACATGATCGTTCCTGGAAAGAAATGCGGGACGCAAGCCTCCAATCAGGAGATCGCGGAGAAGACTATCCGCGTCTTGAAGGACTGCGTACCGTCGGCCGTGCCGGGCATCGCCTTTCTCTCAGGCGGTCAATCCGATGTGGAGGCCACGGCGCGGCTCAATGCCATGAACCGGATCCGCGGCTTCCCGTGGCAACTCACCTTTTCCTATGGCCGCGCGCTACAGCACGCACCGCAGATGGCGTGGGCCGGCAAGAAAGAGAATGTGGCGGGTGCCCAGGCCGCCTTCGCCCATCGCGCGGAGATGAACGGGCTGGCGACACTCGGGCAGTGGACGCCGGAGGGCGAGAAGCAGGCGGCCTGAGGCCGCCTAGCGTCGTGCAAAGTCGAGTGGCCGGCTCAGGTCTCAACCAATTGAATGACGACAGAGGAGTAAATTGGGATTGCAAAGGCAACAGCAGACCAAAGGTGCTGACCCCAACTAAGCACCAGTTTGGCCATAGTCACTCTACGTGGGCAGCCTTTTGGGACGACGCTCTTGGCCTGATGCGAAGGAATTCCGGAGCTAGCATCCTGGTTATGATTACCGGTCTATCGGTCAGGGGCACAAAGAAGGGCCGGCAAGGGTAAAAAAAAGAAGTCATAGGGAGTCTACGTCATGATCCGAGAGCTCTTTTTTGCACTGATTGCTCTGATTCTGACAGTGGCTGTCGTCGCATGGTTGGGTGATGGTCCCCGACTGGACGTCCAGATGATCGAGGCTAGTGCAAGCAAGTAGGTTCGGGGCATTTGGCCGGACAGCGACGGCCGGTCATCGACCGAGGCCCCACTCTCAGCAATCGGAGAACGCTCGCGCCTCAGGGTAGGCAGAAAGCGCAGCTTCGTACTGAAGCGAGCAGCCTCCCAAAAACCCAGAACCAAATGGTGGCAGTCAGCGCTAAACACCCCAATAAGGCTAATAACGATTAATCGTAGAGCTCTGGCGTTTCTCGCTCCAGCATCGTGCCGATGCTTCTGCGCGTACCCTCTCGTGTGTTGGCCATTCTGCTGGTCCTTTGGCTCGGCGGCTGCACCGCGACGATGGCCGACCGGCCAATGAGGATGGCTGGTATGCCAGCCGACGGGCCCATGAGAATAACCGCTAAGCCAGCCGACCAGTCAGTGAGGACACCACTCAAGAGCTACGGCCAGCTCATAAGAGACTTTGACCGAAGCCTGACCGAAGCAGAAAAAAAGGCCGTCATTACCGCGCTACAGAAGGTCAGCGGTCGACTATCGAATCCTTTTGACAAATCAGCGACATCCGTTTTCCAACCTGACCTGGACGAAACTGCAACTAGCCCGGAACGAACGAGCATATTGGAAAACCATCGTCGCAACAGCGAACCATCATAATTTAATTTTGAAGCAGTCTCACCTAGGGTTGTGGACGAGTCTTTCCGTTAAAAATCAACAACTTAATTGTGTTCAAAACTGTATAAATTCGATCACTATGTTCTTGTTATGTTCCCACTCAAGAGCTTGTTTGCAATTCTAGGTTGTATTCGCATCTGTAAAGAGGCAATGGCTCTGCACATACTGGGCGCGATGGTCCTAATTGGTTGCGGGGGCCTGCAACCACCGAGAGTTGAC
This sequence comes from uncultured Alphaproteobacteria bacterium, assembly GCA_963825655.1. Classification (GTDB taxonomy): domain Bacteria; phylum Pseudomonadota; class Alphaproteobacteria; order Rhizobiales; family Methyloligellaceae; genus Methyloceanibacter. Next base: position 725,770 of record CAWGTS010000002.1, on the reverse strand, counting down.
CCTGCCACCAGTGTCGATTTGATCTTTATCTCATCGCAATCAAGCCGCGAAGCATCAGCCTATTAGACGTGTGACCCAGAGTTTGGGTGACTCTGCCCATGTGCTGGCAGTCCGAGGCCAACCCGTCTCTCCCTGCAAATTTGCGAAATGCAGGGAGATTCCGTCAAATTGCAGGGAAAGTGCCTCGTTACCCTTGCAGAAAGCCACAGCATCTCAGAGCGTTAGATAGCCGTCTCCCTAACCTAACGAGCAGGGAAAACCCGTTTCATAGCAGGGAGGCGAGCAGGACCGACGAGGTCTTCGGTTACACACGGCGCCCCTACTTCATGAGGATAGCATTTGCGCCTTTATAGGCAGCCGAAAGCTTGATTCGCATAGTTTCTACGCGCTTCACCCTGAAGGTAGCATCTGGGATAGTTGTCGGTCGCTCGAACGCCTCCAGCGGAATACCACTGACCTCCAGCTGATTTGCTCCGACACCGCCCAAACTCACTGTCACCCAAGCGCTCAATCAGAGTTGCTAAAATCCGCGGCAGCCAACCCAACTGGCCAAATGGGTGGATGTCAGTTAGAACTTTGCTGAACTCTGTGGTGACTGGATGGGCAAATACGTCGCTCTCGCAATTGGTCTCGCACGGGCAGGAAGTCTCCCGGAACTTCCAGGCGCTGTAAATGGTGCCAAGGAGTTCCATGATTGGGCCAGCTTGCATGATTACGAAACCCACCTGATAACCGACGAGAGTGGAGAGGTCACAACTCATAAGCTAAAAGCCAAAATTAAAGCGATAATTGATGACGGCAAAACTGAACGCCTAGTAATCTACTTTGCAGGTCATGGAATCCAACCATCGGTCAACACCACGTATTGGCTTCTGTCTGGTTGGGAGGCCGACAGCGACGAAGCCGTCAATGTCAATTTGTCTTTGTCCAACGCGAAACGCTCGGGCGTCAGTCAGATTGCCGTCTTCGCGGACGCGTGCCGATCGACGGTTCCGGACGGTGCGTCAGTTGGTGGAAGTAGCATTTTTCCTAAGGCAGCGGCGGCAGTAGGCAAACTACCACAATGGGACGAGTTCCTTGCCTCACGTCTCGGCGAGAGCGCACAAGAAGTCTCGGCAAGAGACCCGATGGAAGCTTATGGTATTTTCACGCGCTGTGTGATTCGCGCACTCACCGGCGGTGCAGAGAAAGCGATTATCAAAAGGCCTTACGGCGTTGTGACTTCGGACTCACTGGCCAATTACCTTGAGGAGGTGGTGCCGCTCGAAAGCGGCAAGATCCCTGGAGCGGTGGTTCAATTCCCTGAGGTCAATCCTGGCTGGAGAAGCCCGAATGACATATATGTTAAGGCGTCGCGCGGAACTATAAAATTCTTTAACACTCAGAGGGGCTTCGGCTTCATTGAGCCCGAGGACGGCAGCAAGAACGTCTTTTTTCACGCGACCGCGTTGGAACGCGCAGGCCTAGGTCCCCTCAGAGAGGGGGAAAACGTCACCTTCGACATCGTTGCCGACCCCAAGGCTGGAACGTCCGCCGCTGGACGCGTGTCGCCAAGCGCGGCGAACACGCCACAATATTCAAGCCAAACGCGAAAGGCGGTGACTGACGCCGAGCGAGCAAATGAAATGGCAGCGAAGGAAAGTGAGGCTACTTATGCCTTCGCCGTGAGTCAGGCGCAATCGAGCCTCGGCATCCGCCATGGCCTGACACTTGTGGGCTGCGAGCCAGTTTCAGCCACGGTTCGGCAAGGGGAGCGAGTTGATCTGTTCACAAAAAACTCTACGGCTAATATTCGTGCCCACGGTGAAGAGCCACTTTCAGTTCTAATCGAGTTGAGCGATGGCAACTGGATCGGCGCCTGCATCCTCCCACAATTCGTGGGGACGGTCGTCGTCAAGGACGGCTTGGCGGCGAGCTTGAATTACGCACCGGCTGGCGAAAGCTTTGATCAAGACGCGTATGCACAATCTGCGACTGTGTTAAACCGCTGGACCGCTCTGATGCATCAGGGTCGATTTGGCGACTACAAGCAGTTGCGTGACTCTGAAAAAGTCAACCTTTCGCTAGGTATTCTTGCTGCCTACGCCCACGAGAGGACCGGCGATTTTGCGGCAATTAACGGCATCACAATCGCGGATTATTTCGCTGAGTTGCCGGCTATGCGCAGCCAGTCCGTAATATTCGACGTCGCGTTATTATCAACGAAGCCTATCCTAGTATCGAGGCGCGGCTTTGCGGGCCTTACGGTTGTGACAGAGGCTGGGCCTCGATCAGTTGCCGGATCGTTTCCCCTCATGACACAGGGGTGGAGTTTTCTCGATCGCGAAGACGCGTTCGTCTCTTCCGCTTTGTTCGAAGTGCGCGACGGTCTACTTCCAGCGTTGTGGACTACGCTCCGGAATAAAGAAGGAAAGAGGCTGGCCGAACTCTTGTATCAGGGAGAGATTTGATGCGTCTCGTCTTTGTTCACGGCATGCGCCAGGAAGGGAAACTTGCCGCCGACTTAGAAAAGAACTGGGAGGACGCGCTCATTTCGGCTTGGAGATCGCATGGTCTCTCAAAGCCTACATACACGCTAGAAATGCCGTTCTACGGTGATTTACTCAATCAACTGGTAGAGGAGGTGCGTGGGAGTTCCGTCGGGATCGTATCCCGCGGCGACGGAGGACCTGGAACATTCACCACCTTCGAACTGGATTTGATTCGGGAAATGGGCGCGAAGGAGGGCGTCACTGACGCCGACATCAAAGCTGAACTTGGGCAGGAGGTGGTTGCTAGAGGGTTTGCAAACTGGGAGTGGGTCCAGGCCATTGCAAGAATTTTGGAACGCAATATCCCGAACCTCAGCCATATTGGCCTCAGCTTTGTGCGTCAAGTCGATGGTTATCTGACGCGTCCCCATATCCGTGCAGCAGTCGATAATATGGTGCGACCGTCTTTGCTTCGTGGCCCAACTGTTGTCGTTGCGCACTCGCTGGGCACCATCGTTGCTTATCGCTTATTGCGAGAAGCTGACAAACCGGCAACGCCGCCGGCAGAGCGCCGGTCAGCATCGGGGCCGTTTCAGACCAGTCCGTCCCGCCTGTGGCGAACAACACGGTACCGAGCCCCCCATCCCCTTCGGGCAGCAGCTGATTGCCTCCGAGGACGATTTCGCGGGCTTGAACGAGGCGGAGCGCCGCTGGATCGCGGTGCGCGGCTGGAAGCCGACCCAGGGCGCGGTTCTGTTGACGTGAATGTGCCGCTCTTCGTTACGGTTGGATCGCCACTCGGTATCGATGTAGTCAAACAACATCTGCGGCCGCCGGCGCTTACAGTCCCTGTCGGCATCACAAAGTGGCTAAACGGAACCGACGAAAGGGACTACGTAGCTTTGTACGCTCGCCTCGACCGCGATACATTCATCGATGGCATTGAGAACGTCTCGGACCTTCACAACGGGGTGAGTGACCCCCACGCGATTTTGGACTATCTCAGTGACAGCACGATCTGTAAGAGAATCCACGCTGCGCTTCAATAACCAACTCATGCAGGCTGTGTGTACCAAAAACCTAAATCCGGACGTAGCGGTGATGAAGTCTGCCAAGGATCGCGCGTGACCTAATGTTTCCGGTCCGCTGAACGGGGCGAGAGATTGGTGCATCTTTATCCAAGGACCAATGCGTCGGATGTCGTTCTCTAATTCCGGATCTGGGTGTCAAGCTCTCCACGATCATCCTCGCCGGGCCCATTGTTCTCTCCGCGGTAGGCGCGTGCCCTCCACATAATGGCGTAAGATGACGTTGGCGGATCAATGTTGTAAGCGCGGTCTCTCTGTTTGAGAGCACGCAAGACATCAGACGACCTCACCACGGCCACCGTCCCGGCAGGGACGACTTTTCCCGCCGTGTCGCGGGAACCCTGTGATCTCCTTATTCGCGCTATGCGGCAGCCTTCTTCGGCGACCAATTGAACTCGGTCTCGTCGATCCATATGCGATGCAAGATCACAGCAAACTTGCGCGCGACGGCGACCTTGGCCTTGCGGAGCCCGTTGCGTCGCGAGCTCATGCCCCAAGCCTTGAGCGCCGACCATTTCGGCACGCGGGTCAGCAGCACGCCGGCCGCTTCGAACAGATACATGCGGAGCATGGCATCACCACACTTCGATATCCTGCCACCAATCGACCTATCCAGAGGCATGGCGCCGGGGGGTCAATCCGATATAGGCGCCGACACTTCTCGATCGCTTGAACCGTGTCGGATCGTCGATTGTTGCCTTGAAGCAGAGTGCGGTGATCGGGCCGATCCCAGGCGCGGTCATGAACATCATTCGCGCGGAGTTAAGCCTCTGCGTTCGGATGTCGTGGTAATAGCGAGCATAGGCTCGCAGGATTTTTCGGTACACACAGCGGGAAGAGAGCTGGATTTTCCGGCGATAAGTCAGCTGGTTACACCCAAATTCCCTACGCACCCGAACAGGGAATTTTCTGGCGATAACAGGGAATTGTTTCCCGCAGATCAGGGAAAATCTCCGGCTAAATCTCCAGCGGATGGAAGTTTTGGAAAGGACAGGTGTGGCAAATGCCACAGCGATAATCCGAGCGATGATGCAGAATTCTGCTCAGGCTCAAGATTGTCTTGGGCCGTCAAGCCTCGAAAAGGAGATTACCAATGTTTGCGCTCAGTCTTACCCAGCTTTCGAAGTTGACGGCAGCGGTCAGCCTAGTGGTCGTTAGCACCCTTAGCGTCCCCGCACATGCCGACGAGCTTGCTCAGAATCTAGGGCCAGTGGGGCCTCACGAGCCCATCCTCACCACAGTTGGCAGCAAGCGTGTCATAGCGTTCTATTTACCAGGCAGTGGCCGCTGCGCTGTCCACATGGTCGTTGGGGACGTCAGAGATCCCGAGGCTGCCTTAGTGTCACGCATCCGGGTTGAGCTTAATCCCGGCCAGATGGTTCACCTCGACTCCGTGGAGCAGAAGTCGCTCAATCTTGAATGCGGTGATAACGCTGAGAAGCTTGCAATCGTTGACAACGATGAGCGTGTTGCGTTTGGCACGCAGCAAGGCGAAAAATCCATAAAGGCGAGCGCATCGCGCTTCTGACCGCCAATGGTATCGCAAAGCCTCTATCCCGCTTCTTGGGCCTCGGACGCGAGCAGCATTCGAGGCTCCTTTTTGTGATAACGTGCTCCTCGAACAAAGCCCAGGCCGCTGGGTAAGTCCAGCCCTGGCATTGGTAGTAGGATGACTTACTATCTCCACCCCATGAAAAACTCGTCAGCCCGGAAATTTGCTCGGAAGTCGTTCGGCGCGATCCTAGTAAGTTTGGCGCTAATCGCTGCGGCGGCAAGCGAGCATGTTCTCGCTGCAGAAAGGCTGACCCCTTTAGAGCGGGCAGCTCGTACGCCTAAAGGTCATCTGAAAAGCCCCTATCCGGACTTCGCCACTGTCGCCAAGGAAGGCCACAGAAAATACATGGCTGCCGGCTGCAATGGTTGCCATGGAGGCGGGGGCGGGGGCGGTATGGCTGCTCCCCTAACCAATCCCGTTTGGATCTATGGCGATGACGACGATACTTTGTTCCGGGTGATTGCCCTTGGCACAGGCAGCCTCAGTCCAGGCAATGCTTTCGGGAAGCTGGGGTACCGACGAAAGGGGTCCGAAGCAGTGGTCGGGCCAATGCCAGATTTCGGCGAAATTATCAAGACTGATGACGATCTCTGGAAGATCATCGCATGGATTAGGTCCGTGCATTGCGAGCGGCGACTAACAGGTTGTTAACAAGGGCTCCTGAAACCGTCTGGGTGCCTTAGCGGCACAAGGAAGTACCCGCCGTCAGACAATTAGCAACATCTTTAGTTGAGAACCCATTCGGCGCCAAGCCCATATCCGGTACTCACAAACGTCATCGAGAACCGCTGGTCTCGTAACCCTCTCATGTCGTACATCGCTGTGTTCGTCTCACGCCTTAAGGAACTATCGCAATATTTTGTTACATTGTCTGCTGGAGAAAAGAGTCTCACAAGAAAGGATGTGCAACGCGATGCGCCGCTCTATTTGTGAGTCGAGGTGCCGTGGATGCGTCGCATTGGGCAAGCTAAGTGACATCTTGCTAGGCACGTCGAATGACTCATCGATCGGGAGACCTACTCCCCAGTAGCCTCATGAACCATCTGAGCCAAACGATCGATATCCTTGACTACCAGCGTCCCACCCCGCCGCTCGACAACGCCGATCCTGGCGAGGCGGTTCAACTCGCGCGTGACAGCCTCGCGGTGACTGCTTACACGGCTGGCGATCTCAGCGTGGGTAGGTGAAGGCGAAATCTTCGCAATCTCGCCTGACTTAAGTGCGCAACTTGCTAACCGTAAAATTTCCGCTTGGATGCGATTGTTTGCGGCCAGAGTGCTAGTTTCGTAAACCCGTGCCGTAAGAGCCCTTATCTTCATAACAAACTTTGCCAGCAATGCCAGAGCTACGGTCGGTTCATCCTGCAAAAGCTTTCTGAAAGCGGATGATGACATTGAAGCGATGAGGCAAGGTTTACATGCCTCAACACTGGCGGAACGTGGGCCCCTAACAATGGCAGGATATTCTCCGAAAACTTCCCCTGGGCCGAGTTCATTAAAACTCACTGCCTTGCCCGCAAGGGAGTAAATGGTGACGCGAGCCTCACCTGTAGCAATGAAGCACACCTCATCAGAGGCATCGAGGTAATCGATTATCGGTTCTCCTGGTTCATAGTGTCGCCACGAACAAATCTGCTCAATCTCTTTTAAGACACTTGACGACAGCCCAGTGAGAATCCTGATGCCTCTAAGGGAGTGCTCCGATTGGGTGGCGGGCCGCACCATTGGTCAGTTGCTCCCGAACAATCAGGGAAGAAGAATAGCTCAGATGGGGCATCGTCAGAGTAAATCGGCTTGAGCCACCTGGGGAGGTTTCTTAGCCTCCAGGAATACGCAATCCATTTCGTTATATCAACAGTTCGCCCAGGGTATCCGCCTCGTGGTGATGATGTAAATCCGCTATGCGCTGTCGCTGCGACAGGCCGAGGATATTCTGTTCGAGCGTGGCATCGACATCTGCCACGAGACGGTTTGGTACTGGTGGAACCGGTTCGGTCCGATGTTTACGCCGCGATCAGGAAGCGACGCCTTGTCATCAATCGTTTTCGCAATGGCGGTGGCACCTAGACGAGGTATTCGTCAGCACCAATGGAAAGACGCATTATCTCTGGCGTGCGATAGATCACGAAGGCTGCTTGACGTTCAGGTTTGCCTGACAACGCCTTCGTAGTATTGAAGCATGTCCTCGGTCTAACTTGGAGCGTAAGGAGTGTTTTGCTTACTGCTTCATAAGTTCGTTTAGCTGCTTTAGTGCTTCGGCATCCTCGGGGCGGACTTTCGGGTTCTTGCAGCGGGGGTCGGTTCTCTGCAAAGCGCCAATCATGGCGCGCGTAACCGGAATTGGAGCACAACCGTGGTCCTTTTCGCACACGAGATCCCATTGCGGGCGGGCTTGAATGTGGCATGCAAAGCAGTTCCCAAAGCGATTGGCCACTTCGGCAAATCCCCTTTTTCGGATTTCTGTTCCATCACTGGAGATGTCTAGCTCAAAGAATTCCCAGTCGTGCGTTACGGGGCTAACGCCCTTGTCCCGCTTCACCATGGCCTCGGTCGGAACCAATTGTATGACAGTGCCCGCTGGATACGTACCGCCTGTCGCCGAGTTGGCGGTTGTTAAAGTCGCGTCGAGATTTGCCAGCAGGTTGTCCACGTAGAATTGACGCACGCGCGTCATCTCCGTAATGCAACGAAAAGACTGCGCGTCGATCTGGGGCGAAAGTTGTCTTCCGGTGATTGGGGTGGTCGCCTCGGGTGAAGCCGGCGTTCTCATTATTTGCTGGGCGACAACCGAGGCGCTACCGAGCACGACTACGGATAAAGCAGAAATGATCGTCGCTGAAGTCTTCATTGGCGACGCTCCTTAGGTGGGCGAAACCTCATACTGCATCCTGCCCGGAAAATATCGAGTACGCCAACCAATCTCCATTGGGTCATTGGCCATATCAAGAGGTTTATGGTTGATGCCTGTGTCCTCTCCGAACATGTGCCTATTTCACGGGGCTCACACCGCTGTTTTGGGAACCCAGTAGCAGCCTCCAGCTGACGGAAACGTAATCGATACTTACGTCTGCTGTGCCGACAAGAGGAGGCGCTCCTTGCGAAAGCGTCGACGCCGGGAACTGCACGAACGGAGCATCATCTTCGTAAAATATATGACTGTATGCGAAATCGATGGAGCTGTTCGCGCTCGTCTTGTATGAGGCACCCACGCTCACCCACGTGTGATCATTGTCCGGAACCTGTACGAGACGCGATGTTGCGCTTTGAATGGGCGATATTTCGTAGCCTACACCCGCCCTCAGCGTCAGATTCGCTGACCAATCATACTCGCCGCCAAGAGCGAACAACCATCCATCTTGCCACTTGAAATCGAGTTCGGCGACACTTGCTCCGGTTTGCAATGCCGGAAGAAGAGGTCCGAGATCGAGTGGCCCCTCCAGAACAACCGGAACGACACCAAAGCGACTCCAGTTCACCCAATCAATCGTGCCGAGCAGTCTGGCTCTTGGCGAAATCCCTTGTCGAAAGCTGAAGGTGACCTTTTCAGGAAGATCAATTTCAATTTGCGTGGGCGCTCCGACAGTTGGACCCAGGCCAAGGAGAGCCGAGGCGGCTGGGTCAACATTGATTTTTGTGTCACCCTCCAGCATATGGTGGACCGAAGACCGAAAGCCCAGTCCTACAGACGTGCTCGGCATGGGACTGTAGTTAATGCCGGCCATGAACCCTACGCCGAAGTCATCACCGTCGATGCTGGATCCACCGAGGGGTGTCGCGGCCCTGAGCTTTAGAAGTTCAAAGTACTGAAGTTGTACCCCAGCGCCGACGGACAAACCCGGCAAGATTTCATATGAGATTGAGGGTATGGCATCGATGTTAAACACCTTACTGGTGATGGCGACGAATTTTCCAGACCAGTCGATATCATCGGGTTTTGTCGCAAGCCCAAAAGGCGAGATGACGCTCAAGCCAAGGACTGTTTTGTCATTCAACCGCCACGCAACAAAGCTCGCGCCCAACGGCGTGTCCCTGCCCATGTCAATGTCAGCCGTACCGGGTGGTGGTGGTTGGACGTCAGAATTAAGTACGGTGAGGTCGATCTGAGGAAAGACGACGGCATAGCTCGACTCAACCGTCAACCCATAACTCGCGAATGCCGAAGTGGCGGGATTCCATCCTATTGATGCCAGGCTCGGCCCGCCGGTCGCAACGCCAGCGAAAGACATGCCCTGGAAGTAGGCCGACTGTTGGATTTCGAACCCGCCGGCGAAGGCCGCACAAGAGGAGGCCGCAAGCATCTGGACGGCGACAACACCGCGAAGCCAAATTGTCCGATTCAGTAGCCATCGGCGCATCATCGCCCCCTAGCTTCTGACACTTCATTTTACAGCGACAAAGATGCTTGGGCAATCAAAACATACAATAATTCAGGACGCTGAACCTGAAGGAGCTCCTCTCAAAAACCTATGGTCCGCCCCGTCACCGCAAGCTTCTTGAGCTAAAATTCTTCAGAATACCTGGAGACAAACCCATGGCATCACAGGGAAATAACCTGAAATCGCGCGCGCAACGCTTTTCATGGAGGAGTCTCCGTAGGAAACGAGGAATGAATGCCCGCTTAACAGCACGTCGTGGAAGTGCCGTCCAGCACGGCTTGGCTATCCATAGCGGGCGTGGCATGTTTATGAGTCCATCCTTTGGCCAGCTAGATGCTCGCTTTGGAGGAGGAAAGTCATGCGTGATCGAACTCGCGATGGTTTCCGAAATAGTCTCGAAGCCTATGTGCTTTCTCATGGCCCCCGCTTCTGGCGGACGGTTATGGCGATACCGCCATTGCGGCGATTAGCCAACAAGAAGATCATCGGCCGAGCAGCTGGGCGCGTTAAAAGCAGGCCGTATGCATTTAGCACACTGGCAGATTATACGTCGTGGGAGTCGTTAACGGACCGCACTTATTTCTCGCGGCATCTACCGCCCAAGGATCTCCCCAATCCTCCACCCCTCGAAAGCATGAGGGAGCTTTTCAAGGTCCGACAGGGAGGGCCTACCCTGTCGGAGGATAGCACCGTCCTATTCATGTCTTTCGCCCAATGGTTTACTGATGGCTTTCTATTGACTGAAACAGACGATCGGCGCCGAACTTTTACCAGCCACCAAATTAATCTCAGTTCAGTTTACGGCCTGAGTCGTTGCGAGACCGGCGCGCTACGAGTCAACTCCAATGCGCGAGGCGAGAAAGGCAGAATGAAAACGGAAACTGTAAATGGCGAGGTCTACGCGCTTAGGCTGTTCGATGAAACGAAGCTAGATCTTAAAGACCTCGCCGATCCGGATTTCGATGAACGCAAGGCATTTAAGTCTGAATTTGCGAGTTTGCGGCGAGAGCTGGTAGGTTTTAACAGAAATCGCAAGCGTCTCATATCAACGCCAGGCGCTAAACCACGGCCAGAGAGTGCAGCTGAACTGGCAAAGACAACCTTTGCATTCGGCGGCGAACGCGCAAACATCACACCGTTCACGGCAGCGCTGAACACCCTGTTCCTGCGCGAGCATAATCGCTTGGCAGCTATGGTAGAGGCTGCCTATCCAGACTGGAACGACGAGCGAGTCTTTCAGACCGCCCGCAATACCAACATCGTGCTGTTGATAAAAATTGTGGTGGAGGAATATATCAACCACATCTCGCCTTATCACTTTCAACTCTATGCAGATCCCTCAGTTTCCTGGCGCGCGGTTTGGAATAGGCCCAACTGGATTCCACTCGAGTTCAACCTTCTCTACCGTTGGCACAGCATGACGCCCGACAAATTTTTTATTGGGCGACAGTACGTACCTGTGAAAGACAGCCTTCAAAATAATAGCTATTTGACTGAGCGAGGATTGGCAGAAACGCTAGTCTCCGCCAGCAACCAACGAAGTTGGCGACTTGGCCTGTTCAATACGTCAGATGGTCTCCTTCCGGTGGAACTCGACGGGATCAAGCAAAGCCGGTCAAATCATATCGGCTCCTATAACGATTACCGCGAGGCGTTCAAATATCCCCGTGTCACTCGATTCGAGCAGATCACCGACGATCAGGAGAAGATCGGCGTCTTGAGCCGCCTTTATGGCAACGTGGACAATATCGAATTCCTCGTTGGATTATTTGCCGAAGACATTCCTCCCCGCGCCGCCGTGCCTCCCCTCATGGGACGCATGGTCGCTTTCGATGCATTTTCGCACGCGCTCACCAACCCATTGCTCTCGGAGCAGGTTTTCAACGAAAGGACCTTTTCCAAGGAGGGTATGGAAACGATTCACGCTACTCACACACTGCAGGACATTCTCAACCGCAATCTCGCGCCCGGGCAGCGGCCTGCTAAAATTAGCATGACTGACCGCCAATCCCCTGCCGCGGTAGCGTGACGCGCACCGCGGCCATGCGGTCGGTCCTGATTACGGGCACTTCAACTGGAATTGGTCAGGCCACGGCGGTGATCCTTGCCTCGCGTGGGTGGCGCGTATTTGCCACGATGCGGGATCTTGAAGAGAGGGGTCCGCTTGACCGGGCGGTGAAACAAGCTGGCATTCAGGATCGCGTCATCGTCGAGGAGCTCGATGTAACCTCCGCTGCTTCGATCGCCTCAGCAGTCGCGTCTACGTTGTCAAAAACCGGCAATAAGCTTGATGCCGTCGTTCACAATGCCGGCCTGGCGGCCGCCGGCACTTTGGAAGATCTGCCTGAGTCCGAGCTTCGGCGCGTGATGGAAACAAACTTCTTCGGTGTGCTCGGACTGACGCGCGCCCTGCTGCCGACGTTCCGCGCACAGGGGCGGGGGCGACTCGCGATCGTCTCGAGCGAGGCCGCTTTTATGGGGCGGCCCACAATCTCAATCTATTGCGCCTCGAAATGGGCCCTCGAAGGATGGGCTGAATCAATCGCCTACGAGCTTGAACCGTTTGGGATAGAGGTCATTCTTATAGAGCCTGGTCCGTACCGCACCGAGATCTGGGAGAGGGCGCCGCGTTTTCAGACGCCGGACAGCCCATATCGCGCATGGGTGCAGCATGTGTTCCGTACAGGCCTAGCCCGCGCTGCAAGCATGGCGCGCGACCCAGAAGAGGTCGCTTTCGCGATTGCAGGCGCAATAGAGTTCTCGGCGACCGCGGTTTCGCTATCCGGTCGGCCCTTCGGCACGACTTGGTCATTTTCTCAAAGGCAAGATTCCGAGCCGCTTGTTACGCAGAGTCATAACGCATTCCTTGGGGCATCCGCGAAAGGACCAATAACCTCACGGCGCGTTCACGGGTGCGCCGCGCCGCCGGCATTGAGCGGCCGCTGCTTACGCCAGGGCCTGAAGGGATTTTCTATCCTCCACAGCGCTGGCTTAAGTTGAGGATAGTGTCGAAGCAGCACACTCGTCATATCATTGTTATTGATCCAATCCAGCCCGGCCTGGGAGTAGATTTGAGGCGTATAGTCGTCCGTGAAGAAGCGGTCGCTCTGGAGGCGTCGAGGCGCCATAAGCAGGAATATGCGGAAAGCCGTTTCACTAATGGCAAAGCCTTCGAGTGGTTTTTCCGCGAGCATCCCAACGAGAAGGTCAACGCTCTCCACATCGTTCGTATAAACCTCACGAAGTTTGCTTAGGGTATCCTCGTCATCAGATAATTCCTCAAAAGAGTTGTAGGGCTTCATCCGCAAAAGTCTGCGAAACTGGTTGTAGCGCGGCACGCCTCGTTCGCGATCGCGCAAGACGTCGATGGCGCCTAAATCGATAACTTCGGCTTCTTCCGACGCGTTGGGAGCAGTATGAGGAGGTATCGTGAGGTTTCGCAGAAAATTTGGAAAATTGTGAAGTTTGAGAGCACCAGGATTGGCGATGCCCAGCGAGTAGAGAACGTCGCCCGCGGTAAGATCTTGGCCGAAAACCGCGTGAGCTTTTTCACGCAGCACATCCTCCATTTGTATGGTCCGCACCGTCGTTCCATCGGCGACACGCCGGAAGTCGATACTGTCCGGCAATAGAGGATGCATCCTATACACCGACACGAATTCCTCCGTGAGGGCAAATGGTGAGTCTGCGTGATCGTGTCCCGAGCCAGGAATTCCGCTGATCAGCGTTCCATGTCCAAAGCGTCCAAAGGCCTTGTTTACGCGCTCACCCGCGATGCCCCACCAAATCGCCCTCATACCCACTTGGAGAAGTCTTAAGTGCAAGAAGAGCCGGGGTCCATTCGACCTCATGGATTTTTGCAATAAGCGCCGCGTTCACCAACCGAGCAGTCTGAAAAAGTTGATCGTCATCCCAGTGGGGATATTCGAGCCGGAGTCGATCGCAGATCGCGTTATGCTCGAGAGCGAAAAGAGTGTGCAGGATTTCCAAACCGATCCACCAGTTGGAAGAGAACCCAGTCGATACATTTCCTGTTTCCGGGTCGAGTGGCAGCCGCCCGTTCTCCAGCCGCAGCTTACCGTCCACAGCATCTGAACGAAGCTTCGTGGTTATCTCCGGTTGAGAGCCGTAGAGGGCCGAGGCATCCCACCAATGTGATGACCTGTTGCTAAACGTGGGTGGGACTTTGGCGCCATCTTCCTGATCGGTTCGCGTAGGATCACGTCTCGTCCGCTTGATTCTCATCGGGCACGAAGGCCAAGGGTCGTTCGGCTCGATCGGGATTTCGAAAGGCTGGTCCGACTCGTTATCCCCATGGTCGAACCAGTCGTGGACCTGAAATTGTATCCAAGCCGCAGCGAGCAGATTTAGGGTGTCGGCTGGCTTAAACTGGCTCCTGGCCAGCAAGCACTCACTTACCAGCCTTGGACTAGGCTCCAGAAGTTTCTCGTCTGCCTCTCGTTGAACGGCAAAATTCCGGCCGAACCGCGTTTCAGCGGCGCCCATGAGAGGGTGACTCAGGTCGTTAAATCGGCCACTCGGGTACCGAAACACATGGCTGTCATTCGGCGGAGATTTTGGGGCCAATGCGCCCAACGTGCCGTCGAGCGTGGGGTAAAAAAGATTCTTTTCCCGAAGTTCCGCCCGCAAGGCTTCAGTATTGAAACCACCCAGAATTGACGGAAGCCGGTGCCATGGCACAACCTTGTTTAGAATGGAAAAAAACTTGATGCTAAGACGACTGCCGAGCGAGGGGCGCCAATGCCTCGGAGGGGGCCACTTCCAGTTCTCAGACGGTGCAGATGTCCTGTCTTCGCCACCCAAGCGTCGGTTCCTCCCACTTCTCAGGAGTGAAACTAACAATTATCATTGCGGAAAATCATGATATCTGCAAGGATATCTATAAGGAATATGCAAATCTTAGGATGTTAACTGTAACTCCTTGGCATGCACCCCGACCATCATTTCTGGCAGCTTGGTGACGGACTCTTTTCCCTCAGTCAGAAGAAGGGCGGGCGCGTCCATGCGTTTCTTGTCGAACACCAAGGCAAGCTCACCTTAATCGATACTCTTTACGATACCGACGCGAGATATATCGTCGAAGTCATTCAGCGCATGGGTCGTGAGGTGCGCGACCTTGAGAACATAATCATCACCCATGCCCATCGATCGCATTTGGGCGGATTGGCTACCCTAAAGACGCTCAGCAAGGCGAGGGTTTGGGCCCATGAGTGGGAGTCGGATATCATCGCAGGCGACCGGAAGGCGCAGGCAATCTCAATCATCCCAAGCCGACCTTTGCGGATCTCTTTGCGGGTCTACTTTCCCTTTCAGATTGGTCTCGCGCTCGGGCTAGGACCTCACCCGCCTTGCGAAGTCGACGAGTTTCTCAAAGACGGAGCTTCAGTCGGCCCACTCACGATTTGTCATACCCCGGGACACTCGCCGGGCCATCTTGCGATGTTCTGGAAGGAACGTCGCACCCTCTTCGCAGGCGACTCCATTGCAACGTGGCCAGATCTTAGTCTCGGCTGGCCCGCTTTCAACCTTAATAAGCGTCAGCATTACTATTCGCTTCAGACGCTCGCCGAATTCGATCCCGAGATAATCGCTGTGGGCCACGGCGGACCCGCAACTGGCGAGCAGGTCGCTCGCTTGCAAACGATGATCCGAACTGCGCGGCCCAACTAGGTGTGCACAACGTGACGCGCAGATGTGATGGAACGATCAAGTCATTGACGGGCTGTCAGTGTCGTTACCCTACTGTCCAGTCAGGCCAAGAACGAAAATGGTCAGCCACTCGACAGATTTACGCCCGACCGTAGGGCTGGGTGGGTACGAGTTAGAAGAAATCTGGCTCGAACAACCCCACTCGATCATCTACCGAGGCTATCGCAAGACCGATGGCCTTCGAGTGCTCATTAGGTTGCTTAGGAACCCGCGTCCCGCTGATGAGCGCGAAGAGTGGCTGAGGCGAGACTATCGCATTGCGCAACAGCTCAGATCAAAATGTGCGGTTAGGCCGTTTGCCTTCGAACTGACCGACCGGGGTCCGACGCTCTTTTATGCAGATGAAGGCGTAGGATCTCTAGAGGAGGTGATAAGAAAATCGCCGCTCGCCATTGATACTGCGCTAGCGATTGGAACAAGCGTTGCGAAAGCCGTTGGTGCTCTGCACAAGGAGCGCCTCATTCACTGCAATCTGAACCCCACCACCGTCTGGCTCAGTGAGTTCGGTGATCCTTTGATATCGGACTTCGGCTGTGCACGGCATACCTCAGATGATGTCCCTGCTACGCCCTCTCCTCACCATGAACTCGTAGATATCAGATACATTTCTCCTGAGCAGACAGGGCGTCTCCAACGAGCAACAGACCAGCGCACCGACATCTATTCCCTTGGAGTCATCCTATTTCAACTTCTGACGCGACAGGTGCCATTCGCCGGCAGAAATTCGCTGCAAATATTGGACGGCCACCTGACTGGACAGCCGGCTTTCCCGGCAGATGTCACACTGCCTTCAGGCCTTCGCCAAGTCGTGTTGAAGGCGCTGGCGAAGGATCCTGAGTTGCGTTACCTCAGCGTCAATGGTCTCATAGCCGACTTGCTGGAGTGCGAGGCGCAATGGCACTCCACCGGAACGATCGAAACGTTCGAGCCTGGGCGCCATGACGTCCAAGGGCTGCTACGCATTTCTCAGCGCCTCTACGGACGCGAGCGCGACACCGCAACGTTGTTGGAAAAGGCCAAGGCCGTAAGCCTCGGCCGCTCGGCAATGTTGCTCGTTAAGGGCGCGCCGGGAGTTGGCAAGTCGGTCTTCCTCGGGCAATTGCAGAATTTCATCCGTAGCGAGAAAGGCCGCTTTGTTAGCGGGAAGTTCGATCAATATGAGCGGAACGTGCCGTACCTGGCTCTGATCCAGGCATTGCAGCAACTCGTCGCTCAGCTTCTCGGTGAAAGCAAGGAACAGATAGAAGTCTGGCGGTTACGCATTCTGGACGCGCTGGGCAACAACGCCGGGGTCGTCACCGATTTGATACCCGAGTTAGAGCTGCTCATTGGCCCACAAGCAGCGGTTCCAACCCTGCCACCAACGCAAACCCGCAACCGTTTCAACCGTGCATTCAAGGATCTCATTCAGACCTTCGCCAAACAGAACCAGTTGATGTGTGTCGTCATGGATGACCTGCAATGGGTCGATAGGGCGTCGCTTGACCTGCTGACTTACTTTCTTAGCGATCCTGACATGAATAGCTTCTTTTTCGTGGGCGCCTACCGCGACAATGAAGTCGATCCTACTCATCCGCTCGAGGTGACGACCCGTGCCCTGATGCAAGCCAAGGTCGATGTCCAAATCCTGCATCTCAGCGAACTGACAGAGAATGACGTGAAGCAGCTGATTAGGGATACGTTTAACGCATCGAAGTCTGAAGCCGGAAAGCTTGCGCATGTATTACATGCGAAGACCGGAGGTAGTCCTCTCTACTTGACGCAGCTTTTGCACTTCCTTTGCGATGAAGGATTGATTTCGTTCGAGTACGGGACCGGGAAATGGGTTTGGGATCTCTCGCGCATCCGGGTCGAAGGCGTGACCGGGGACGTCCTCGACCTTTTAAAACTCCGGTTGGAAGCGCTCAATGAGGACACGCGTAACATACTGTCGACGGCGGCGTGTATCGGTAATTCGTTCCAGGAGAAAGGCGTGGCCGTCGCTTCCGATCGACGATCCTCCGAAGTGTTCCAATGCCTCGCGATAGGGATGGAGCAAGGGTTGATCCTTGCCGTTGAGGAAGACTCGGTCACGACAAGCCAATCCGAAACGAAGGTGGAGTCCGAGCGCGGAAGATGGTTTAGATTCGTTCACGACCGCGTTCAGCAGGCTGCGTTCGATTGTATCCCGAATGACGCCAAAAAGGAGTTTCGACTGCAAATTGGGAGGCGGTTAGCTGCCAAATTGAAGTCTAATGACGAGCTCGTTCCACAGCTCGCTGTTTTGAGCAACCTGAACAGCGCGCTGGACCTGCTCAAAGACAAAGAGGAAAGGCAGCGCGTGGCGCGTCTCAACCTTGTGGCGGGGCGTAGAGGACGACAACTTCTCGCATATCAGGATGCGATGCGTTACATCAACGCCGGCTTGAGCCTACTTGACGAAACCGCGTGGCAGAAGCGTTATGACCTTGCCTTCGCGCTTCACTCAGAGGCTTTGGAGTGTGAGTACCTGTCGGGGAACTTTGACCATGCCGATCAAACTTTCAAGGTCCTCATCGCGAATGCCAGATCAAAACTGGAAAAGGCAAGAACGTATCTTACCAAGATCCTGTTAGATACGAGCGGTGAACGTTACGAGGACGCGATAAAGATTGGGATCGATGCGCTAAAACTGTTTGACGTGCGATACGTTCGAAATCCGTCGCGGCTGCATCTGCTTCTTGAATTGGTACGCGTTCGTCTGCGAATGAGGGGCCGTAGCCCCCGTGACCTTGTCGATGATTTGGATATTGATGACGCCGAGAAGGTCGCCGCCTTACAAATTCTTGTTGCGCTGATCCCTACGGCCTACTTTGTTGGTCCCAATCTTCTCATGTTCACGGGGCTGAAGGTCGTCAATTATTCGCTGCGCCATGGGATTTTGCCAATTTCGGCGGGCGGATTTGTAATCTATGGCCTGGGTCTTAGCGGGGTCATGGATGATCAAAAGCGCGGTTACGACTTCGGCCGCTTTGCGCTTGGTTTGGCTGAGAAAGGCAAAAAGCCCGCCACGATATGCAAAGTTTTGTTCTTCTACGCCGCATTCATAAAACTTTGGCTTGATCCGATCGACGAGACCTTTCCGCTACTCGATCGCGTGCGAAAGATGGCGCTGGAGGTCGGCGATCACCAATACGTCAACTACGCGATCTGCAGCAACGTGTTGGGACGGCTAAGTCGCGGCACCAATTTGCAGCATCTCCTCAGCGAGTGTGAGGACAATTGGCCTTTCGTGCTGAATTCCAAGGATGCGCACGCGATCCAGGTGCTCACGATCTGCAAGAACTACGCGCTTGCTCTACAAGGTAAAACGGCCGCGCCGTACTCGCTCTCGGATGGAGCCTATGACGAGAATGAGGCCGAGGCCCACTACCGGCATAGCGGCAATTTCTTGCTCGTCTCGATGCAGCTGACGTTCAGACTTCAACTCGCTTTGCTGTTTGGCCGCTACGACGAGGCTCTTTCTCTGGCCGAGAGGGGAGAGACAGCGATTCGCGGCGCGCCAGGTTCCATCACGATCGTCGACTACTATCTCTACCATGGATTAGCTTCAGCAGTCGCTCTCAACACAGGGGAATCGAGTCCCGCAAAACACCGCAAAGCGCTGCGACACTGCTTCGCTCGCCTGCATTTCTTTGCGACCGGCAGCCAGCCCAACTTTCTCCAGCACGAAGTCCTGTTGCGGGCGGAAATTGCACGGGTGAAGGGCGACCTGAGCGCGGCGTTGAAGCACTATAATCACGCGATCGAATTGGCAGAGCAGCAAGGCTTGATGCATCTGGTTGGGCTTGCAAACGAGCGCGCCGCATCGTGCTGCATGGCTAGTGAACAAAGGCGGCTTGCGACATGGTACATTGGCTGCGCCAAGGAGGCATTTGACGATTGGGGCGCCACTGCAAAGGTTGGCTCGATTGAACGCGAATGCGACCTTTCTCATTCGACTGAAACGAGCGCATCCAAAACGAGGGCATCTAGCACGGCGACGACCGATACGGTGGTTGGCAATGTCGTTAGTGCTCGAGAGGATAGCTTTGACATAGCGACGGCGCTGCAGGCCTCGCGGATCATCGCAAGTGGGAGCAATACCGACCTCCTGCTCACGCATTTGATGCAAGTCATCCGCCTCCAGGCAGGTGCGGAAATCGCTCAATTGTTGTCGCTGGAAGGTGGTGAGCTTCGGCACGAAGCCACAGCTATGGCCGCGAGCGGTGACGTCATCTTATTTCCATCGCCACCTACTGCGAGCTTGGGATCATTCTCGCCAGCTATCGTAAATTATGTGATTTATACCGGTGACGACCTCATGCTCGATGAGGCCGATACTGACCCCCGGTTTGCGCTCTGCAGCTACATCGCTGAACAGCATCTCAAATCAGTGATTTGTGCCGGGATCCGGCATCGCGGCGAACTGTTGGGAGTCATTTACCTAGAACACAAGCACTTAGTTGGGGCCTTCAATGAGCAAAAGTTGAAGTGGCTCCGTATCCTATCAGGTGAATTGGGACTTGCAATCTGGGGCGCCCGATTGGGCCGTTATCGTGATTACGTGAGCAAGTTTGCGCCGACGAAGGTATTCAAGCAAATCGAAGCGAATCCACAAAATCCCGATATCCAAACCAAGGATTGCGATGTTTCGATAATGTTTGCCGATCTTGCGGGTTATACAGGTTTGGGCGAACTATTAGGGGGCCGTCAGCTGGCCGAGCTGGTAAATCATGCCTTTTCTCGCTTCGTCGATGAAATCCATCGTTTCGAGGGCATTCTCTTAGAGACCCGCGGTGACGAGCTGTTTGTCTTGTTCGAAGACGAAGATCCCAGGAAGCACGTTTGGAAGGCGGCAAAGGCAGCGCTCGCGATTCGTCGGGCGGCGACAACCTTGAATAAGGAATCAGCTGGTGCTCATCCGCCATTGATAATGAACATTGGAATTAATTCTGGCGTCGCATCAGTTGGACTCCACACCATAGAGGCTTCTTCAGGGGCCATGTGGCACTACGGCGCAAGCGGTACTGTGGTTAACATTGCTGCGCGCTTGCGCGAATTGGCGCGCGAGGGCAGTATCTTAATAAGCGCCGGATCCATAGAAAGACTTTCAAACAGTTTCCTGGTGGAGGACATGGAGAACCATTCATTGAAAAACATAAAAGGAAGGGTCCGCATTTATCGGCTTGTAGAAGAACGGTCAACCTAGGCAGGTATCTCACTTTACGGCATTGTCAGACGAATTTAAGCGGGGCTGCGAAGGGTGCTGGTTTGAGGCGTTCAGGCTGCGAGCTGACGCCACTCGGCCAGGGCGGCAGAACGGTTCTGCTTGAAGATATCACGGCGGTTGAGGTGGCGGTCGTGGTTGAAGTGGTTGTGGATCGAGGCGTACGCGGCGGCAAATTTCTGCAGAGTTTTGATGTCCCTGAACTTCGCCATAGCACCCTCTCGTCGCCGGAACGGCTGATGTGAATTCTCAGCCCGGTTGTTGAGCCAGCGACCGCCGTCCTTTCCGAAAATTCCATCCGCAGGGATTCGGATCAGGTTTTCGGTACACACAGCCGATCAAATGCGGATGAGGTTTTTGGTACACACAAGACCGGATTCGAACTGCGACACACAAAGAGAGATGTCTGCCTATGAGCGAGGTTCAGACATGGCTCACGGCCAAGTGCATATCGCAGAAGTGCCAAAAGCAGGCTTCGAGCCTGTGAAGTGAGGGTTGATCCGGTGCCGACTGGTTCTGCTTCTCTCGGCAAGCTCTCTAGTTTCTCGGTCAGCGTTCAGAGTTCGCTAAAATATCTTCATAAGGAGATTGGGTCATCGGCCGAGAGCCACACTTCAGGCTTCTCGGAGCCCTCCAGCAGCCATGTCCGTGGTTGATCAGTCAGAGCCTGGCTGCTCTGGCTGTCACTGGCAGATTTTGCGACGCGTTCCCTTTGGATCCCAAATCTCGCGAATCAACGGATCCGCGGCTGCCTCGCTCCAGCTAAATGTCGCGTCGCGGTAGGATTTATGCGCGCACGCATAGTCCACCAAGCTATCCATCGATTGCGTCAAGTTTTTCAAATCAAACTTGGTGAGATTGCCGAAGCGGTCGCCGATTAAAACGTTATTGCCCATCCAAAGCACAGCTGAGGCACTCTTGACAGGTAGCTCAGCGATATTTCGAACGGCTCGCGTGTCCCATACGCTTGTTGTTTCGTTGTCTCTCCCAACAATAGCGAAGCGCCCGTCGTCGGGGCGAAACTTCACGACGGCAGCACCCTCGGACGAATTTGGCCTCAAGACAAGGAGTTCTGCTTGCTTTATGTCCCACACATGAGCATTGCCCCTGGTATCAATAACGTAAGCGCGCGCTCTCTCCGTGCTCACCGATATTGCCCTGATAGAGGCTTCATGTTCTGGCAATTCGATTGGTTTGTCGTCGGGAGCAAAAGTATCCCACAGAAGAACCCGCCTATCCTTTGTGCCAGCAAATAGCACTCGCGAGTTAGCAGAAAAGCCAAGTGTACTGACACCATCAACATTGAAAACGTTTTTTAGCTCGCCAGTTTCTGTGCTGACAAGATAAACGAAACCGTTCGGCGCTGCCGTGGCGATCAGCGAGCCGTCGTGGCTGAACTCCACCACGCCAGTGGACCCATTGGTGCTGTAGGCCCATTGCACCTCGAAAGTGTTTTTATCGCGAGACCACTTAAAGGCCGTTGCCCAGCCCCCTTGCGGAATATGCTGCAATCTCGCTTTCTTCATAAGCGAGTCATTGTCAGTTGAATTGCTAAAGGAAAGGTGAGCCTCGACGACGAGATAACTCCCATCAGTAGTGAACTGCGCCGTTGCCTTGTCGAAGGGGCCGATGTTTAATGCAAGCTCATCCGCTTGCTCTCCAGACTTCAGATCCCAGATCTGGACCGTGCCGCCGGAGCCAACAGTGGATGCTGTTAAGCCATCTGGATTGAAGGACGCGGCAAGGACCTCTCTTCCCGCATGCTCTAATGTATGCAGTGGCTTAAATGGATGCGTGGACCACAGGATGAATTTTCCGTCATCTCCACTCGAAACTAAGTGAGAGCCATCGCGGCTTGCGACCAAGGTTTGTATTCTGCCGGTGTGGCCGCGTTTAGACGTTTTGGGTGGGTCTGAAAATAGGATTTTCGACAGGGGCGCTCGATAATGGGGTTCATTGCGCGGCGCCATTTTCCATCCTGCCAAGGCATATTTTGCTGCCAAGTCCAGGTCTTCTTCGTCCTTTTCCAGGGCACTCCATGCTCTCTCGGCGAAGACTTTGCGCAAGGTTGGCTTCAGCAACCTCTCGCTCGTGCTCAGCCTGCCTCCACAAGCCAAAAAGCGAACCCCCAATGATGGCCAGAATCACTGCATAGAAGATGAAAGTGACGAACCCACCATTCTCACCCAAGGCCCGCCAAACGCGATCCATAAATGTTGGCCGCTCCGGCAGATCATCGTGACCAGAAATTGGTTCGTCCGTTAGCAGAGCCGGAGCCCACCAACACTTCATGAAAGCGTCGCGGTCGCCATCGCCCTCGAAATAGCCACTATGACCAAAGTGGAAAAAGCGGTTCTCTAAGGATTGGCCCTGGAAACCATGCAGACCCAATCGTCCGGCCATTCCGACCCCCGATACGAAAAGGGTCAAAAGCAGGGCATTATCCTTCGTTCCACAGTCATTGATTATTTGACCGATCCGCCGATTTGGACCCACGAGATGACTCAGGTTCTCGTCAGGCGGAAGCATACTGCCGCAAAGGATGGCTCTACGAATTTGGATGTCGGCAGGGAACTCCGGGCTTTGAAGCGCACGAATGGCCAAGTATGTGCCAAAGCTATGCGCGACAATGTCGATGGTGTCGTATTGCTGACCCTCAAGCAAGTCCTGTAAGTTTTTTCGGAATTTCTCGACTGCGGAGTTTCGTGCGAAAGGGATGATAAACTTGAAAAGATCGAAAACCCCGTACCGGAAGCGCGCAAACTCCGTTTGAGCAGATTGGGACTGCTGCTTTGCTTCCTTAATAATTTCCTCAAGCCGCTGCTGCCACCGCCCGTAGGTGCGAATCCCATGCAGCGTAACCACTAGCTGTCTGTTTCCGTCCGAGGACATTCTTCCGCTCTGAGTAAGATTTGTACCTGGCTCCCTTTATAATTCGACGTGGAGCGCCGACGACTATCCAATTCTAGCTTATGCTCGTAAGGCCTTGGCTAGCAAGCCTAGCTATCAACCCGTTGGGTGCATCGCGCTAATCTTGTCCACCCATTCCTTTGTCGGGTGGTGCGGTGCGTGCGTCGCGCCGGGCGCGTACTTGATGAAAATCGGCTTGTCCGGCTGGGTCTGGTGTATGCGCGAGATGTAGTCGATGATGTAGTATCGCCCGATCTAAGACCTAGTTCTTCACGACCGGCGGGGTCGCCCAAGTGCCGTCCAGGATGGAAGGCGGTGTTTCGTTGGGCCAATACATACGCAGCGTCAGAGCGAATGGCACGGCTGGCGCTGGCAGCCAATTCGCTTCCTTGTCCGGACCTGGCGTCTCGTGCTGGAAATACAGAGTCAGTGACCCATCCGGCGACTTGGCTCAGATCGTGGCCCCTTGCGACGAAGCTTCGGGGAGTCCACTGTCGGTGGTTGCGGGGGGCCCGAAGCCACCTTTACCGAACACGGCTGCTCTACGAGCGCCTCGCCCAGCAATAGGTCAAAATCCCGGGCTCGCAACCGCCTTAATTTGCAGCTTCGAGAGCTGCTCGCGACAATCCTCCCCACATAGCCGCGGACCTGACAGCGTGGACCAGACGTCCGCTTTTTCCCACTAAGCAGACATGTTGAGCTCGGAAAACGATGTCCGCTATGTGCCAACAGCGGACATACGAGAGGTGGGCAACTCACTCGTACCGCAGAGCCTCGATGGGATGTAATAGCGCGGCCCTTTGAACGGGAAAGTAGCCAAACAAAAGACCGACAGCTGCCGCAACTCCAAGGGCAAGTACGATGTCGGTCGTTTCCACCACCGCGGGGAGATCACCAACACTGCTGACCACAACTGAGCCGCCAATGCCGAAGAGGGTTTCGACTAGGCCTCCAATCATGCAGAGCACAACAGCCTCAATCAAAAACTGTAGGAGTATGTGGCGCCGCTGAGCACCTGACGGCCATGCGAATTCCGATTTCTCGGGTGCGCTCGGTGACCGAAACAAGCATGATGTTCATGATGCCAATGCCGCCAACCAACAGCGAAATAGAAGCTATGGCAGCGAGCAACAACGCCATTATACGCGAAGCGCTCAACCCGCCACTATCGTTCCGTCGCTCAAGGCGACGATGCGATTGGCGTAGCGGGCGATTTGGGAGTCGTGAGTTACCAGAGCGACAGTTACTTTCTGCCGGCTAAGAGATTGCAACGTTTTCATAATCCCGGCACTAGATCTGGGTTGGCCGTTGGCGCTCTACTCGTGAACTCGCTGTATTTCCGGTCAGACGTCCAGAAAGCCGTCGTCTCCCGCGAAAGCGAAGCAGAGGGGTGGCGAGAACATGCAGGCATCGGCCCCGCGGGGGTTCTAGCTTCGCGTCCGGTCTTCTCCTGGCGGTATTCTTCTTAAAAGCTGCCGGCCCCGCGGGGCTGCTTCTCTTGAAGGCCTTGCGTGGACGCCAACTACTCAATCGCGCCGGTCACAGTGACAGCCTTCGGCACTAGCAGTTCAATCACGTCGAAGCCCTGCGCCGGCTTGCTGGACGAAATGGTGACGTTTGATGATGGTGGCGGTAATACGTTTAACGTCACATCTGCCCCTTGCGTGAAGCATTGAGAGCGTGGATCGGTGAGGGCGTTCCCGGCGTAGAGAGCAGCCCCGATCAGCCACAACGAAAGCAAAACTCTGTTCACCGGGACCTCCAACCAGAACCGGATACTCGAAAGCTCATGCAGCCGGTGGCCCCCCAGCTGACTTACCAGTTACACAGCGTCAGTCCGCGAGAGATGATCGGCCCAACATCGATGTCGGTTTTGTTTTCATTGGTCCAGCTGGCTTGGATGGGCGCGTACCGTACACTTGCCAGGCCATTGACCGCATAGTCTTTGCCGCGGACGTTGAGAATGACGGCTCCAGCGCCTTCACAGCGCAACCAGCCATGCCTCATTTTGAAAGGCCATCGCTCGCCATAGTCAGTCTGGCTGATCTCAACGCCAGCCCGTGGACGATCCGGCACGAGTGCCGAGACGACGATGAAGCTGAGCACGAAGCTGGCGATCACAGCCAGAGCGAGCCCGCTGAGATAGAGCCTCATCCGCATCCCTCTGTCTTATGGACTGAGGTTCACGCGTAAACGTTTGCAATCGGTTAAGTGCCGAGAAGGAGATCGGCTTGAAACGAGCATGCTCGCTCCCTCTCTAGCCGAGGGCCGTGCGCCACATGGGCCATGAGCAAGAGAGAAGAAGAGACCAGAACATGAGGAGCCCTGTCCAAGGTGTATTGACCGAGGCGGTTGGGCAGAGAATGGTGCGCAGCTATTGCTGACTTGCTCAGTGCGTCAAATTTCCCCCGACGCCCTGGAACCAAATGGTCAGACGGGTGGTTGTCGGACCAGGGATCGGCAGCGGCCTCTAAAGGCCCCCCAGCTTTCTGTGCCCCCGAGACCCAAAAGCCCGGCCTTTAGCCGGGCTTTTCTTTTAGACTGGCTCGCGCAGGGTCGGCTTCGCGAGCGTGGCCTGGACGGCCAAATGTAGGGGGAACTGCCACCTGAGTAAGATTTTGGACGTATCGCAAATTCGTCCCCTTCAGATTCGTCTTTGTTAGAATGGCGCCTTTAAGGTCCGCATAATCCAGAATTGCATAGGTCAAAATGGCGGCTGCCAAATTAGCGCCGTCCAGCCGAGCATGCATCAGATCCGCGCCAAATAAATCTGCAGATTCAAGTTCTGCTCCGGAACCTCACGGGCTTCCTTCCCGTTCGGAGGTCGTCCTCCCTACGCAATACATGAACGGGAGGACGACCTCCCGGGAGGGATATATTCCCGACCCCTTTTTTGGGGGGGGGCACCAGACCAAGACACGGAAATAAGGCGGAAATGTTGCCCGCCGCGCGCTCCCAGTGACTAAGTCATTGAAAGCGGCGAGGCATCTGCGCTGATACCGTGGCACAGCTTAAATTAGTGGCTCCTCTGCCACAGCCTGTTGCTATTCCGGCCGCTAGGGCCGTTCAGGGGTTTGGGAACCGAACCGCCGTCGCTAGAAAGGTTAACAAGGGTCAAGGTCGCGGGGGCATGGAACATGGGCGGGAAAGAGCTGCCGCGTACAGAAGGTTTGACCCAGCCGGGCAGCGAGACCACGCCTGATGTCTTCGAGGTATCAGGTGCGATTAAGTGGTTCGACCCGTCAAAGGGCTTTGGGTTTGTCGTGCCAGACGAGGAGCAACTCAGCGAAGTGTTTCTGCACGTCGACTGCCTCCGACGTGCTGGTTTGCAAACCGCCCACGAAGGGGCTCGCGTTGTCTGCGAAGCTACGGAGACCTCGAAGGGTCTTAAGGCTGTCCGAATCTGCAGTATGGACAACTCGACGGCTATCCTTCCGTCGCAGCTGCCGCATCGCACCCATGTTGATGTCACCCCCGAGAGCGAATGGGAAACGGCACTGGTAAAATGGTTTAATCGCATGAGAGGATTTGGCTTTCTTAGCCGCGGCCCGGGTACACCTGATATTTTTGTTCACATGGAGACGCTTCGACGCTGCGGTTTTACCGAGCTTAGGCCCGGCCAAACTGTGCTGGTGCGCTATGGCAAAGGAGCGAATGGCTTGATGGCGGCGGAGCTCAAGCCCGGCCACGCCTCTGGTCAGCCGTCGCACTGACGGCTTTCCGAACAACGTCAGCAACTCTGACAGCCGCTACTTGCTGGTTCTCGATTTTGTCCCAGAGGATTCGCCGGCGCTAGAGAAAGGCACGGTGGATTCGTGGCTCAGCTTGAAGCTGTCGGGTCTTAGGTCACTTCTTACCCTTGCGGAGTTTGTTTAAGTGACTTCCGTTGCCGATCGGTGTGTTTGACTACTACGAGCACTCAAAGGTTGCCGCCTGCGGAGAGGCTCAGTCTCAGATCTCAAAGTTCATCGCGACGCGGCGCACGTAATCGCCGTAACCGCTCTTACCAAGCCTTCCAAGCCATGGCTCAAGCTGGTCTAGCGTTACATAACCAAGCCTCACGGCAATTTCTTCGGGGCAGCACACCTTGAGCCCCTGGCGTCGCTCGATCATAGCGACGAATTCGCTGGCTTCCAGAAGAGACTGACTGGTCCCAGTGTCCAGCCAGGCAAAGCCCCGCCCCATACGCTCGACATTCAGTGTCCCGGCCTCGAGATATTTCAGATTAACATCGGTGATTTCGAGTTCACCGCGCGCTGATGGTACGATCTCTGAGGCAAAGCGCACGACATTGTTGTCGTAAAAATAGAGGCCGGTGACACACCGGCCTCGACGTCGCCCTTGGTGAGCGCACCACAGCTGGTGTGTCCTACGCCGGACAGTTCGGTGATGGCGTCATCACCGACAACGCCGTCACGGGCCGGTTCACCGGGCTGCTCTAGGCATCTGTCTCTGGTCCTGCGGAAACGTCGATGACTTCGGTGAGCTTTTGTTCCTGTTCGAGAAGCCGCACGATCCGGGACATATTGTTGAGGATGGTCGTTTTATACCGATTCAGCTTGGCAAATGAGTGGCTATCCTCGTCGTCGAGAAAGATTGTCGCGGCGCCAACCTGATACACTTCCGCAAGTTGCGCCGCCGTCAGCGCCACGGGGTGGTGTCCGCTTTCTTTCGCCATCGCCTGGAGTTCCTCAAAGCACTGCTCGACGAGTGAGTCGTAAGTCCCCCTGAAGGCAATCAAGTTGTCTTTGACCAACTCAGCGGCGCACTTTTTGGCTTCTGCCAGCACCGGCTTGTAATACTCCTCGATACGCGAAGCTTCGAACGTATCGCGGCCTCTTTGCTGGCGACTTCGCGTGAACGCAGCTTCTAAGCCGTCCACGCGCTGGAGGCGCCAGCTCTCCCCGGCCAATTGGATGACTAAAGAGCGCCTGAAGGGGGTGCGGGGCCGATATGTGGCAAGGTAATCGTCAACCCAAGCCTCGAACTCTTCGGGATCCTCGCCTTCGATCACAACAGCTTTCGCTGCTGTCAGGGCGTGCTTGACGGCGTTCTTACTCGAACGGGCTTTTCCTTGTTCGGTCCTGGGGCCCGTGCTCTTTTGGGCATTCCGGCGATTGGCCACCCTTTGCTTATATGTGGACATACTATACTCAATTTTTACTAGATAATGTACAAACAACTGGATATAGTAGGCACAGCGTTGGGGATTCACAAGTCTAAAAGAATAAGCAAAATCAGGTAGTTGTGGTCTTTTTTGCGCCCCAGAGGTTGGGGGGCCCGCGCCTAACCGGCGCGGACTTCGAAAAGTCGCCAAGAGCCGCGCCTCAGCTCGCGGCACCTTTCGCGCCTAAGGTCGCATTCCACAGGTCTCGCGCCGCTCCGAGCGGGTCTAACCCATGCTCCTGCCACCAGCGTCTCTCGTCCCCGGTCTGATGGTTTTGGCTGTGATGGGTGGCACATAAGGGCACGGTGAATTCGTCGCTGACTTTCAGGGCTAAGCCCCTTGGCTGGGCATACCGCACATGATGCGCTTGGGACGGCTTGCGGCCACAGATCACGCAGGGCTGTTGCGCCACGAAGCGGAGATGCTCCTTTGATCGGATCCGCTTCGGCTCCCCGATGGTGAGCACGCTCTTGTCGATCTTTGGGTGACTGTTTTCCGAGGCGCATTTGCCGTTCGACAGCGCACCCTGTTCGACTTGTGACGCCTCAAGTTTCTCCGCCGGTTTGGCGAGGCCGACGGCGCAGGCTTTGAGATGCGCAACCAGATCTTGGGCGAGGGCTCCGCTGACCGGCGCTCGCTCTCTGAGGTGCTGGTTGATCGCCCGCACGGTCTCGACGTTCTGCTCCCACACCGCAAACAAGGCCTCGATGTCTTTGGCGCTGTCCATCGCCTTGCGGAGTTCGGCCGCAAACGCTTCTGGCTTGTCCAGCGTCATGCGAGGAGACCCGGTTGCTGAGCGGAGCACCCAAGGTCCGGCTTGCTGCGGCTCAGAGGCTTCAGGTTTTTCGCATCTGGGCTTGCCGACGCCGGCCTGCTCACGATCGTAGAGCGCAAGCCCAAAAGGATTGCCGAAGGTGGCTAGCGCTCGTTTTGTGGCATCGGTTTCTGCGGCTTTGAGCGCCAATTCATGGGCTTTGCCAGGGGAGGGCGCGGCGCCTTCACCCATGCCGCAGCCTTCGCGGACAATGGTGATGGTTCCGGCGCGAACACTCACCCGGACCTTGGCGACATAGGCAGCAAAATGGGTCCTGCCGCTCCGCTCGCTGTGCACGCACTTTGGCGAGATTGTTCTTCGGTCCCAGGCATCAAACCCGAAGATTCGGTTGGCCTCCGCAATACTGTGCCAGCCCTCGACATAGTGCAGAGGCGTGCCGTTGGCGTGACGGATCTTCACATGCTTGGCTTTGAGCTTCGCCTTGAGTGCACGCACTTGATCGGGACTGAACTCCATCATTTCGTCCTCACCACCAGAACAGGGTTGGGGTTGTTGAGCTGGACGCCCGGGATTTCGACGCCGCGTTTCAGCTCGCAGAGGAGCGCTTGCCGATCCATCTTGGGCGTCTGCGGGACCCAATAGGGGGAGGGGACATCACCTTCAGCAGTCACCACGAGCGCCGGCGAGCCCGACCGCGTGGAGGCCGTGAAGTCAGGCTGCTGGAGTTTGCTGAGCCCCACTTCATCCATGGCCTCGAGCGCGAGCTGCCGCTTCTTGGCGCCGCGCTCCTGAAGGCGCTCCAGCCGGTCCCTCATGTCGTCAAGGCGCTTGCGGAGCCCCGCCGACAGCGCTTCATCCACTAGCGCCGAGCGGATCACGGCCGCTATCATCTCATGAAGGTCGGTGATTCCCTCCAAGGTGTCCGCCAGCGTGTCGTCGTCAGCCTCTGGGTACGCAGCCGCTAGTTTCTCTTTCAGGTAGTTATAATTCGAAGCCTCAACGATAAGGTGAGCGCGATCCATTTTTCAATACCTTTAGATCTAATAATAGTACTAAAAGTACTATTTAGAGGCGCTCTTGTCAAGGTGGGGTTATGATCCGCCCCGCACAAATCCGAGCTGCCCGCTCCTTGCTGGGGATTAGCCAAAACCAACTCTCCGAAATGGCCCATGTCGGGATCTCAACCGTGAAGCGGATTGAACTCGCCCCTGAGATCATTGGAACGGTGCGAACACTGAATAAGCTGCAGGAGGCCCTGGAGAAGGCCGGCATCGAGTTCATTCCAGCTGAGGGCGGAAAGGGGCCGGGTGTTCGGCTCAGTCAGGACGGATGAAGGTCCTAAGGCTCCAGACAGGACCTGGCGTTCGGCTCAGTCAGCCGGCCGGGACCCCAGGGTCTGGACGGTAAGAGAGGCGTAGTCATTGGCAGGTTGGGTATGATCAGGAGATCACCCATGCGCGATATCAGACGCGATCTTGAAGAGCGGATCGCTCTCATCAAGGAGCGGGTCAACGCGGAGAAGACCGCATTGGAACGTCAGATCCATGAACTCACGCAGGCGCATGAGCACAAGGTCAAGGCTTTGACGGCCGACCTTAACGCGATGAGCACTGTCCTGCGGGCGGAGCAACAACGATTCCCTATCAGCCCACCGGCCGCCCAACGCAAGGATGCCCCGCCGAAACCCGAACAGCCCGATCAAGCTCAGCATCGTTCGCTGTTAGAGATGCTGATCCGAAAGTTAAATAACGACGGACCGGCGTCTTGCGAACAGCTTCGTCAGTGGGCTATCCAGGCGGGCCACCTTGGCGACAACGACGCCACCCGAGTGGCCTTGCAAGACGCTCTGACAGAGTCCGCGAAACTAGGCATCATCCAGCAATTGCCGGGTGGAACCTTTGCCCCGTCGAGCATCACAGATCTGATCAAGCTGCGGCGGGAGGTTTAGCAAGCACGAAGCCCAGTTGCCTGCTGGGGCTCCGGGCATCGTCGTGCTCGCGCCTTCTTGCTCGGGGTGGCTTCGCCTCGCCCCTGGGTTGGCCTACAAGAGTCTCGGACCTCTCGACGCGCGGTTTTATGAGGCGAGAGTCTTGAGCAAGCACTTCAGCGACGTCGAGCTACGCCTCACATCGGACATACGGTTCTGTAGGGCGCCGAACCCAGAGAGAAATATCTCAAAATAGAGCTCTGCGTAAACCTTGTGTTAACAGCATCAGGGGCAATTGTTGCGAATGCATCTCCCGAGGCTCAAGACCATGAATAGTTTCGATGTCGCGACGACGTTCGCGGTCGGCATAGTCGTAGTGCAACTGCTCTTCGGTTAGCCACATGCTGCAGATCAATAGCAATGACCGATGACGAGATAGACGACGCTGCCCGCCACATGCTGAGCGAGGCCATCCTGCGCCAGATGCAGCTCGGGAGCGACGTGTGGCTCAATCTCTTGGTACGACGCTACCCAGGGGCCACGATTACGGATCGCGAGTACATAGCGATGCAGGCGAGGCAGAAGATCGTCGAGTTGCGGCAACAGAAACGATAAGGTCCGCCGCCGTAGAGGGAGGGCGCCGACCCAAGCCGACGCCCTCCAGTCAATCCTCAAGCGAGCTTTTGGTGCAGGTATTCACCGTCCGAAATACGACTGCGATTGGGCATATGCCTGCCAGGCTGAAAAGCGTGCACAAGCTCTCTACGACTTGATCCGTCGCCCTAGACGATACCGCGGCTCATTGAAGGAGTTGAGAGAGATCAAGCCCTCAAAGCCCTACGCCGTCTCCACCAGCCAAACAGGCCCATCAGGCCAAGGCCAGTGCCATAGAGGGGGAGTGCTGCTAGAAGTGGGACGGCATTCAGCGCGCGGTCCGCAATCACCGTGAGCTGTGAGCCGTTGAACAAGTGGTCGCCGATAGCGGAGGGTTCCTCGTCGCAGGCGTCCTTTGGGGTCTATCGCCAGCGGGCGAACGGTTTGTGGGGACAACCAATTAGCCTAGTGGAGCCAAGTCAGCGAGTGCACTCAGCGCTCTACGGTCGCACTCAGCATGGCGCGGTAGCGCTTCTCGAAATCTCGAAAGAAGCCCTTTTGCCAAGCTTCCCGCATCGCAAGTGTTGGCTGTCGAGGAACAATTGCAAGGCCATGCTTTTCAAGCACCGAGTTCGAACTCCGCCGCGTTTAGAATTGCCGTGAGAGAAGCACCTTGTTGCGGCGGCATCACAACGTCGCGAAGGCACCCAGCGAGGTGGTTCATGGCGGCCGTCAGAATGGTCTCTCGTTCCCGGGGCTGCCAGTCTCTTGCTGCGGCCTCCCATTCGAGACTCATTTCTGCCTCCGGCGCCGTGGGCTGCCTATCCTAGTGCGAGATATTGTTGCGAAGGATTCTGCCAGGACTGCAACTGCTTTTGGGCAGGCTCGAGCTCTAGACTAACTTCTGGCTGGGTGGTTGTTGGTGTATCGCAGTTGTAGCAGCGCATCATCATTGTCGGTGTCTCGTGCTTACACCCGGCGAGGACGAGAAGCAGTGCAATGACGATCACGACTTTCATTTAATGGCCTCAAGGGGCGGCTCGGCAGCGTGTGGGATGGCTCAAGAATGCCTCCTGAATTCAAGGAGTTTTTCCTTAAAGAAACGTTTAGAGCAGCCCGA
Organism: uncultured Alphaproteobacteria bacterium; assembly: GCA_963825655.1. GTDB lineage: Bacteria > Pseudomonadota > Alphaproteobacteria > Rhizobiales > Methyloligellaceae > Methyloceanibacter. Next base: position 692,831 of record CAWGTS010000002.1, on the reverse strand, counting down.
GGTCGACCGGCCCCGATACTTAGACCTCGTGCGGTACCGGGGTTCCCGGCGCGCCGGGCTTTTCCTCCCGTTTGCGATGCCTCTGCTGGCTTATCCGGCAAGAACTCACTTATAAGCTTAGAAGGTTGCAGGCACAGTTACTCTCGCCTCGCGCCGATGCGATAATACTGATTCGCATGGGGGAGAAATGGGCATGGAAGAAGTCTCACCTAGAACGCTCGTAGGGGAACGGTCCAGCAAGTACGGAGGACAGACGGATGCCATCACTGCGGAGGAGAGGGCAGAGTGGCTGATCGAATATGTTGTTCGGCATCAGGGCGAAGCACTTACTGAACTACTCCGCAAGGCGGTTGAACAGTTCGTCGCGGCCGAGGCCAGCGCTTACGAGAGAGGTCGTAAAGACGCCCTTTGAACTATCTGGTCAGCTAAAATCGTTTCGAAGTGTGGCAAGGGAACGAGGCCGCCGCAGCCCCGTCGTCTCCACCAACCAAACACCCCATGAGGCCAAAGCCCCTGCTGCAACACAGACTTGGAAAGGGCAATATCTAGCGGTCGGCATTAGCCCAAACAGTTTCGGCAGCTTCGCCACGTTCACAGCAATGCGTCGCGCCTGCGGACGACGTCTGGATGCATCAGACCCAGCAACGCGCGGGCTTCACTTGCGCCAACTCTCCTGGGGCACGACTCCTCTTGACTGGGTCGAACCTTTGCTAGCGTCGTCGTGACCGCGCCTTTTGACGCCTGCGGGCAGGGACGGCCAGCTTTTTTCCTTTCGGCGGCTAGGCACAACGCATCTAAGGCTGTAGCTCACATCCGTGCCAAGAGTTAAGGTGAGAGTGAAAAAAAAGTTCGCAGGCTATAGGGGCAAGCTGATGGAAGACCAAGTTTCGGCCGCCAGTGTCGGCTTTTTCGGGATGATAATCATCGGTGTCATTGCTGGCTGGATCGCTGAAAAGGTGACCGCAAGCGATCACGGGTTACTGACCAATCTTCTGGTCGGCATTGCGGGATCGTTTGTCGGAGGCACGCTGGCCGGGTTGATGAACCTTCAGTTCGAAGGCTGGCTCGGCACTCTGCTCGTGGCTGCAGTTGGCGCTGTGCTCATATTATGGCTGTGGCGGTTCGCGACATCGCACAGCTCAGCCTAGAGTTTGGGACGGTTTGGTTGCTGGAGACGGCCTAAGGCTATGTCCTCGTCTCAATAGACAAGGACCGGTGTCTGCCGCAGATTGGACTCGTCTTCCACGTTCCGGATCAGAAAATCGGCGACGTCGGCGCGCGATATCATCCCGCTTCTCCAGGTGTTGGCGTCGGTCAGAGACTTGTAGCGCGCCGTGCGGGGTCCGTTCAACAAGATGCCGGGACGCACGATAATCCAATCAAGTTTGCTTTTTTTGATGATGACTTCCTGCACGTCCTTGTCGTCGTAGACGCGTCCAAGGACAAGATTGAATGGTATGGACTGAAGCAAGCTCAAGCGATTACGGCTGTCACCGGCGCCGAATCCCGTGACGCTGATCAAGCGCGCTACGCCTTCTGCCTCCATCGCTGAGACGAGAAGACGTGTTGAGTCAGAGAAGAGCCGGACCGGCCCGACAACGGACTGAAGTTCGAAGGCAACGCCGAGTGATTGAATAACGCAATCAATGCCCTGCAGGGCCGACGCGACGTCTTGCTCATTAAGGGCATCGCCTTTGCGCTTCTCGAGGCTCGGATGGTCGAGGTCGATGCGATCTGCGGAGCGGGCAAACGCACGCACGTGATGGCCTTCGGCGAGCGCTTGCCGAACTGATTCTAGGCCTACGCCCCCGCTGGCGCCGATGATGAGAATGTTTTTCACGCGTGATTGAACGGTGCGGTTCGATGTCGCGCAAGGTCACACAACTAGGCTGACAGAGTGCATCACGCCGATCCTGGAAGCCAGCAGGAAACCCAAAAGGGCTCCCTTCGTTGCTAGCCCTCTCGCCGTATCCCGATCAGATCCGTGATGCTTGATGCGGCAAACATTCCATCGGGCAATTGCAGGATGATGCCTCGTTTCGCGGACTCTGTCAGCAACGGCACCCGGGCTGTGTCGTTTTCGCCGATAAGTCAGAGAGGTTTCCGGCTTAGCCTGGGCTGGGAGTCGGACGCGCGGAGTTGGCTCGGTCTCTCAGGACTTCAGTCTCAGTCGAGACTTTGCCGCGCGTCATCCGACCACTTCCCACGCAAGGCTGCTAAGATCCGGAATTGAGTTCAGGGTAGTCCCTTGGCGGTTTGGACCTGATCTAGGAGATCACCTATGCGCGATATCAGACGCGATCTTGAAGAGCGCATCGCTCTCCTCAAGGAACGGGTCAACGCGGAGAAGACCGCATTGGAACGTCAGATCCATGAACTCACGCAGGCGCATGAGCACAAGGTCAGGGCGTTGACGGCCGACCTTAACGCGATGAGCATTGTCCTGCGGGCGGAGCAACGAAGATTCCCGATCAGCCCACCGGCCGCCCAACGCGAGGCTACACCGCAGAAACCCGAACAGCCCGATCAAGCTCAGCATCGTTCGCTGCTGCTCGATTTGATCCGAAAGTTGAGCAGCGACGGACCCGCATCCTGCGAGCAGCTTCGTCAGTGGGCAATCAGGGAGTGCCACCTTGTCGACAACGAGACCACCCGAGTGGCCTTGCAAGAGGCTCTGACAGAGTCCGCGAAACGAGGCATCATCCTGCAATTGCCCGATGGAATGTTTGCCGCATCAAGCATTACGGATCTGATCAGGGCGCGGCGGGAGGGCTAGCAACGAAGGAAGCCCTTTTGGGTTCCTGCCGGCTTCGAGGATCGGCGTGAGGCACTCTTTCCTCGCGGTCCGCATTAGCCCCAACAGTTTCCACAAGCTTCGCTACTTTCACAGCAATGCGCCGCGCCTCATCGAGGGTCCGCACGCCAGCCAAATCGTCATCTAGTTCCAGATTTGCCGGATTGCTCGAGCAGTTCGTTAACGCCAGAGAGCAGCGAAAGGTAGGGGTCGCCATGGTCGGCATAGGCCCGCGCTCACGAGAGACCAGCCCAAGCCTGGAGGTCTAGGCCGAAGATGGAGGCCAGTTTTATTGCTCTGCGCCAAATGGCCCAAGCTATGGAGAGCACTACCAACGGGTATTCAACCAGTCGGAAGCAAGGCCTAGAAGATCAGACGCCTTCGAGCGTGGGAGCGAGGGGCACTGCCTGTCTGTCCGCGGAAATAAAGCTTGTAATTTCGACGACCGGCCGCGCTGGCAAAGAACCTGCTTAGGAACTGAGCTCCCTCCGGAATCTCACGCGCCTTGCACGGCCTAGCAACCGTCAACCCATCAAGATTGACGTGTGGAAGGGTGCTGCGGGGGAGCTCCGCGAGAGTCTTGCCCAGCGGCCCGGCATTCCATTGTGCGATCTTTGACGGCCGTGATCCCTCCGATCGCCTGTCCGCCTTCGGCTCAGCGGATGCCATCGTCTCGAGTTCCATGGCCTCCGCAGTGAGATTGATGACATTATCTTTTATGGCCGCCGGTTTGCTCGGGGATTCGGATGCGCTCCGGCCCGACAAGGCACGTTGAATGACGCGTGTGGCTTCGACGAGCTTTCGGGCACGCGTTAGGTTCGCTGCAGCCCGCATGGCACCCGCAAATTCTATGGTCATGTTTTCGGTCCTGAAGGGTTGTGTAGACTTCTTGCGGGGTCAGCCTTCGCGGTCCTCCGCCTACTTCGGTCGCGCTCGTCGGCGAGTCCGGTGACAGCCATTATTCCTGCAAGGCACTTGTGCGGGCCGCTCTATGCCCGAACGCTGCGGGTCTTATCGTCGATTTTTCGGCTCAAGTACCTGGGAGGAAGCAATGCCTAAGTAAGCAAGTCACCGAAAAAAAAGCCAGGGCGCAATAAAGCCCCCAAGGAGCAGCTGGTCATAAACGTCCCAGAAGGCGGCGCAATACTCGAGATCACCATTAAAGTGCCCGGGGGAGCAACCTTGGAACTTGCCGCAGGCTATGCGCCAGGGACCACCGATAAGTCTACGGACCCGAAAGCCAGCTCCGAGCCTGTAGGATCTGCGCCAAGGAGTCCTAGCGAAGCTGCGAGGACCGCTTCCAGAGTAGCCCCGCCAAATGATCCTAGCGGCGTCGCAACGAAGCCTGGGTCTTAGAACGGCGTCCAGGCCTGCGCGAGTCATAAGAGGCGTTGCCTTACGCCTGTTGCGCCAGACCCTTCAGGGCCAGTGTGCTGATGAAATCGGTCAGCCGGTCGACGAACGCCTCGTCGAATTTCAGATTAAACGGCGGCTGGCTAAACTGTTCTCGATTGCGCACGAACACGCTACATTGGCCCATCAGCCAGATGGCGGCGCACATGGCATCCTGGTCCGTCGCGCCCTGCGGGAGAAAGCGCCGCACGAGCGCCGTGGCGCTGGCGAGAAAGGGCGATGCGCCTGTGGTCACGAAACTACGCAGCGCCTTGCTTGGGCGGACATTCTCCCAGGCAAAGATGCGGATGTAACAGCTCACCTCGTCCCGGGCGACAAGGGGTTGGAGTTGCTGGCGCAGAAAGCTCCGCAAGGCTTCCTCGCGCGGCATGTCTTTCAGTTTCTCCGGGTCGAAATTGTCCAGCCGCAAATAGCCCTCGAAGGCGACCTTGAGCACCTCGAGATAGAGTCCTTCCTTGCCCTTGAAATGGTAGTTGATTGCCGCCTGATTGACGCGCGCCTTGGAGACGATGGCCCGAACGCTCGTACCGTCGTAGCCCCGCTCGGCGAAGAGGGCGACGGCGGCCTTCATGAGGCTGTGGCGCGTATACTCAGCTGGTCGGGTCATAATGACATGGGAATTCAAACAGTCGTTTAAAATCAGAGTACACGGGCGCAGGCCAGATTGCAAATAGGTCACACCTCCTGGACTGGGGGAGTAGGCACCTGCCGGTAGTGCGCGAATTTCCCCCTCGCAGCCCCCTGTCAGCCATTCTTCGGTCACAAACAAGTGTTTGAATTTCGAATGATCGTTTGAAACTTTTTGTAACAATGCGTGAGTGATGGGGTAACCGAGATGTCAAAGACGAGGGACATGTCTACGACCTCCGCTGCGGCACCTGCCAGGACCGCCGCGGTCTGGGATGCGCTGACCAAGGTACTGTTCGATCCCTATCGGCCCGAGCTGCACTATATGCGCGGCCCCGGGCCCAAATGGCACGAGAGGCACGCTAATGCTGAAGCGTTCCATCAGCGTCCGGCGCTGGTCGACCAGGAGGTCGGCTATGGTGTGCACGCTCAGGCGTGATCTTGATCCAGCCCGGATGGTGGGATCTTGGGATGCAAAAAAAACCCACGGGAGACTGACCAATGAGACTATTTTTAGCGTGCGCCATCGCCGTAACGATCGCGGCCGGTCTTGGCGGTTGCTTTGGCCACCATCAAAAGGCCGTCGTCGCTGAGCCAATTTACGAGCCGATTAAATAGCTGGCATTCAACCCTGCACTATCCTTCAGCAATGCCAACGCCTCGGTCTGGGTCCTTCCAGGCCGAGGCTTTTCTTTTTTTGGCCAAGGCGATCCCGCCAACTCTGACTGGCCAGCGACATTCGGCAAGCCGGGCCCGCCGCTTATCTCCGACCTGCTCGGGCGTCGCGAGCTACGCGTGTTGCGAAACGAACCCAATTGCTGCAAAGCAGCAAGATCGTTAGCGGCAATTTAGAACGGCGTCAGCGGACTGAACGGCGCTCACCAGGCTCGGTGAGTGGACGCGCGCAGCGCGTCGATCTCTTCGCGCATCTTCATGGAGCTCGATCCCCGGTACCAAGGTGGACGCGGCCGCGAAGCCGCTGCCCTTCTGTCCGGGCGAGACCGTCACCGAGGGGCTTGATGGCTTGCGTGACAGGCTCATCGAGTATCGCGAGCTCGGCGCCCGGTTCTGCAAGTGGCGCGCGGTGATCGATATCGATGCCGGCATTCCGAGTCATGATGCCATCAATGCAAACGCGCACGCGCTCGCGCGCTACGCGGCGCTGTGTCAAGAGCAAGACTTGGTGCCGATCGTCGAGCCCGAAGTGCTGATGGACGGCGACCACACCATCGATCGCTGCAAGGCGGTCACTATGTGGACGCTGAAGACGGTGTTCATGGAGCTGTATTGCGCGAAGGTCCAGCTCGAGGGCATGGTGCTCAAGCCCAACATGATCGTGCCGGGCAAGAAATGCGCCACGCAAGCCTCCGATCAGGAGATCGCGGAGAAGACTATCCGCGTCTTGAAGGACTGCGTGCCGTCGGCGGTGCCGGGCATCGCCTTCCTCTCGGGCGGTCAGTCAGACATCGAGGCCACGGCGCGTCTCGATGCCATGCACCGCGTCGGCGGTTTCCCCTGGCATCTCACCTTCTCTTACGGCCGCGCCTTGCAGCATGCCCCGCAAGTGGCATGGGCCGGCAAGAAGGACAACGTGTCCGCGGCGCAAGCGGCCTTCTCTCACCGCGCGGAGATGAATGGTCTCGCCACGCTCGGCGAATGGACACCGGAGATCGAGAAGAAAGCGGCTTAAGGCTCGCTGGCCTGTTGGGGGCCGGCCCGCATTTTCCGCTTGGTCATCAGTCCGGAAAGGAACGCCGTCACCGCTTTCTCCACCTCGACGAGAAGCAGGAGAGCCACGCCGATCAGAAAGATCAGCCCTGCGTCTGCCGGTGACACCGGCTCCGTTGCGAAAATGTCCTGAAGCACGGGCAGGTATGTGAAGCCGGCTTGCCCTGCCAAGGCGACCGTAATGCCGATCAAGACGGCTGGCGTACCCAACATGCCGCGCCACGTGATCGAGCCGCCATACATGTAGCGGACGCTGAACAGGTAGAAGATCTCCATCACGACGATGGTGTTCACCGCGAGCGTCCGGGCCATGTCGATGGACTGGCCGCGGTCGAGGGCATGAAAGAAGATCCCGAAGACTCCGGTTACGAAGAGCAGCGAGACGAAGATCGTCCGCCAAGCGACCGTGGCTGAGAGGAGGGACGCCGACGGGTCTCGCGGCGCTAGGCGCATCGTACCCGGCTCCGTCGGTTCAAAGGCGAGGGTCAGTCCGAGGGCAACGGCGGTCACCATGTTGATCCAAAGGATCTGGATCGGGGTGATGGGCAGCGTCAGGCCAAAGGCGATGGCGCCGATGATCGCGGCGGCTTCACCGCCGTTCGTCGGCAATGTCCATGCGATCACCTTGCGCAGATTGTCGTAGACGGTTCGCCCCTCGCGCACGGCGGCGACGATCGATGCGAAGTTGTCGTCGGCGAGCACGACGGCCGCCGCTTCTTTGGCGGCATCGGTTCCCTTTCGTCCCATGGCGACGCCGACGTCGGCCCGCTTCAAAGCGGGCGCGTCGTTGACGCCGTCGCCGGTCATGGCCGTCACGCAGCCTTGTGCCTGCAGAGCTTCGACCAATCGCAATTTATGCGCCGGGCTGGTCCGCGCGAAGACGGTGACGTCCCGGGCGATTCCTTGGAGGCTGCTATCGTCGATCTCGTCGAGAGCCTGGCCTGTGAGGATCTTCGGGTCCTCAGCCAAATGCAGCTCGCGGGCAATGGCCTCGGCCGTTGCGGCATGGTCGCCGGTGATCATCTTCACGCCGATCCCGGCGTCCTGGCATTCCCGTATTGCGGTCAGCACCTCTTCGCGTGGCGGGTCGATGAGTCCGAGCAGTCCGATCAAGGTGACGCCTTGCTCGACATCGGAGAAGTTGAGGCCGCGATGGCCTTTTGGCATATCCTTCCGCGCGATCGCGAGCATGCGTTGTCCTTGTGCGGCAATCGCGCCGGTCTCCGCGTGCCAAAACGCCTCATCGAGAGGCTCGACTCCGCCCGGGCCGCATTGCCCGCTGCACATGGCAAGAACGCGCTCCGGCGCGCCCTTGATGAGCGCGAATGCGACGCCGTCTTCGTGGCTATGGTGCAGCGTCGCCATGAATTTGTGCTCGGTATCGAAAGGGATCTCGTCGGTTCGCGGAAGCTGCTTGCGTAGCAGCGCGGCGTCGTAACCAAGCTTCATCCCGAGACTGACAAGGGCGCCCTCCATCGGATCTCCGTGAACGCGCCAATCGCCATCGCTGTGACGTAGGTCCGCATCGTTGCAGAGGATGGTCGCCTTTGCCGCCTCGACCAGCGTGGTGTAATGCGCCGCTTGGACCGGCTCGCTGTCGAGTTTGATGTCGCCCTCGGGGTCGTAGCCCGCGCCGGAAACCTCGAACTGACCCTCGGCGGTGAGTAGCGTGCGAACCATCATCTCGTTCCGGGTCAATGTTCCCGTCTTATCGGAACAGATGACCGAAACCGAACCGAGGGTTTCGACTGCGGGGAGACGCCGGATAATGGCGTTCCGCGCCGCCATGCGCTGGACGCCGATGGCGAGCGTGATGGTCATCACCGCAGGCAGGCCTTCGGGAATGGCGGAGACCGCGAGGCCGATCACCACCATGAACGCCTCCTGCCAGGGGTAGTCCCGAGCGAGAACCGCGAAGGCGAATACGGCGGCGCAGCCGATCAGGATGATGATCGTAAGAAGACGGGCGAATTCGCCCATTTGGCGAAGAAGAGGCGTGGTCAGCGTCTCGACCGTGCCGACAAGGGTGCTGATGCGGCCGAGCTCGCTGGCCGCCCCCGTCGCGACGGTCACGCCGCTGCCGCCACCAGCCGTCACCAAGGTGCCGGAGAAGGCCATCGAGTGCCGGTCGGCCAGCGGAAGATCGGCGGGGACGGGGCGCGGGTCTTTCTCCACGGGCAACGATTCGCCGGTGAGCGCGGCTTCATCGATGCGCAGATTGCGTGCCCGGACGAGACGCAAGTCCGCCGGCACCCGGTCGCCGGGTTCCAAGAGGATAATGTCGCCCGGGACGATGTCCTCGGCCGCCACGACCATGCGCGCGCCCTCACGGACGACCGAGGCGTGGGGATCGATCATGCCGTGGATTGCTTCGAGCGCTTTTTCGGCGCGGCCCTCTTGAATGAATCCGATTACCGCATTGAGGATGACCACCGCCAAAATGACCGCGGCGTCTACCACGTGACCGATAGCGGCCGCCAACACGGCCGCGCCAAGAAGGACGTAGATCAGCAGGTTGTGAAACTGGAGAAGGAACCGCCGGAAGGCGCTTTGTTTCGCCCCCTCGGGAAGGCGGTTGGGGCCATAACGCTCTTTGCGCTGGGCGGCGTCGCTTGCGCTCAGTCCCGCCGGCTCGGTCTCCAGCGCCGCAAGGACGTCGGCCGCGGGCTCTGCGTACCAGGCCGCAGGCGCGTCCTCGCCGGCCTTGCCGCGCGGCGCCGATGCCGTGTCAGAACGGCCAGTTGCTTTCACAGATTTCGCCATGACCTCTCTTTTGCGGACAGACCATGTGTCGCCGCAAAGGACAAGCGGGCCACCGTGAGGCCGGGCGTCGCTCCGGCCATGCCCGGGGAGCCCTAGCTGATCCAGCGAATGTCGGGAGATTTTCGGGGGACCGGCGGCGGTTGGCGGCGGGGATGGCCGATGGCGATCGGCGCGATCGGCGAGAACGCTGCCGGGATGCCAAGAGCCCCTTTGCCGTCCGGCGTGGCCAGCCACTGTTGGGCAAAGCCGATCCAACATGTGCCGAGGCCTTTTGCGTAGGCTGCCAGCATGAAATTCTCCGCGGCCAGCGCGCAATCCTCGATCGCCCAGTCCGTCGGCTCCGCGGCGGCGATCACCACCACGGCGGGCGCGTGATAGAAAATATGAAACTTCGGATCGTTGAGCACCTCACGGAAGGGATGGGCCGGCGCGCCGAGCGAGGCTTTCAGCAAATGCGACTTTGCCTGGTCCGAGATGCGGTTGAGCAGAGTGCCATCCTTGACCACGACGAAAGCCCAAGGCTGCTGATTGATGGCGCTCGGTGCTTGAATCGCGGCGTCGATCAAGTCTCGTAATACCGTATCGTCGACCGGCGCCTCGGTATATTCGCGGACGGACCGCCGCCCATCGATGGCTTCCAGTAGCTCCATGGGCTCAGATCCCGGGCGGTCTCGCGCCTCGGCTCTCGGTAGGGAGGTGTGGCTCATGCGCCGACGATCCCGCGCGGGCTGAATTTCGTCGTTGAGCCAGATCAATGGCGGCGGTTCTGGTGCGCTTAAGGGGTCGGCTGATCGGGCATAGGCGGCAAGTCGCCGTCGGGGGGCAGGTCGCCGTCCGGGGGCGGGGGCAATTCGTCGAGCGGGGCCGGTGGCTCGACCGTTACGGCCGGCAACGGCTCGCTGAGCTTCTCCGTGGTCCAGTCGAGCAGCTCGAGTTCGACCTTGTCGAAGGCGGTGCTTAAGGCATCCACATAGGCGCGCGCGTCACTGCCCTTTGCCGGCGCCTCGCTTTCGAATTTTCGCGAGTCGATGATCTGGCCGTCGGGGCTCTGAAGTTTAGCGAGGATGACGATCCGGGCTTCCGGCTCGCCTTGGGTCGAAACGTCGAACTGCCGGATGTCGAGGGAAAGCTGATAGTTGCTGGCGAAGTCGCCGATGGTGCGGCTGACCGATTGCGCGTAGCCGGCGTTCTCGAAGGTCTCCAAGAGTTTCGCTTGCGCGAGGATGGGCAGGCTGTCGCTCCAGCGCGCGTCCTCGAGGGGCAGGCTCTCGTCTGGCGCGGGCCGCGTCAGAATCTTGTCGGTGTTGAAGGCAAGCAAGGTGGTCGGCTCCGGAATGATCAGCTGCCAAGCGGGCGTCTCCTCCGGCGGCGGCGGAAGATCGGACGCGGGCTTGAGCGAATACAGCACGCCCTTGGCCTTGCCGCCTCCGGTCATGCGCTCGATGCCCGCCAGGATGCCGTCGAACTCTGTCCGAATTGCGCGCCAGCGCATCGGTGAACACCTCGATGTTGACGATGGCCTCGTTCAGCGGCTTCGCGTTCTGATCGAGGATCGTCTCGACTTGCTGGAAGGCATCGCGCGCGGACTGGGTCCAGTCCTGGCCAACGCCCGGCGGCGCGATGAGGGTCGGTGCGCCGCCTTCGGCTTCAATCGGCTCGGTGGAGGTGCCGCCTGTCAGCGTTACGGCGACGCCGCCCGTCAGCCCCTGCTGCTCGACATTGACGCGCGTGTCCTCGCGGATCGGCGTGTTCTTCACCACGGAAATGGTCGCGATTACCTGCTGGGGCTGGTCCGGATTCAGCGCGACGCCCGTCACGTCGCCGACACGGATGCCGTTGAACAACACCGCGGAGCCCACGAGAAGGCCCGACACCGCGCTTTCGAACCGCACGCGATAGGTCTCGCGCTCGCCGAAGCCGCCCTTGTTCTCGAGCCAGTAGACGAAGCCGAAGCTCGCGAGGATCACGGCGAGCATGAAAAGTCCGATCAAGGCGTAGCGGGCACGGGTTTCCATCGATCAGGTCCCTTCAAGTTTATGCGCTCATCTGGCGGCCGGCCAGCATGCCGCCGCGCTTGCCCTGGAAGTAGGTCTTTACCCAGGGGTGTTCCGACTCAAGCATAGTGGTGATGGGGCCGTCGGCCACGACCTTGCCATCGGCCAAGACCGCGATCCGGTCGCATGCGGTGTAAAAACTCTCCAAGTCATGGGTCACCATGAAGACGGTGATCTCCAAGGTCTGCTGGAGCGTGCGGATCAGTTCGTCGAAATCGCCGGCGGAGATCGGGTCGAGGCCCGAGGTCGGCTCGTCAAGAAACACGATCTCGGGATCGAGCGCCAGCGCGCGCGCAAGCGCCACGCGCTTGGTCATGCCGCCCGAAAGCTCGGAGGGGAACTTGTCGCCGTCATGCGGCGTGAGCCCGACCATCTCCAATTTAGCAAGCGCCATCTCGTCCATCAGCCGCTGCGAGATATCCAGGTTCTCACGCATCGGGAACTGGATGTTTTGCTTCACCGTGAGCGAGGAGAACAGCGCGCCTTGCTGGAAGAGAACCCCCCAGCGGCGTTCGAGCGCGCGGCGTTCCTCCTCGCTCGCATGGTCCAGATCGACGCCGAGTACCTCGATGGAGCCATGACGCCGGGGCAGAAGGCCGATAATGGTGCGCAGCAAAACCGACTTGCCGGCGCCGGATGCGCCGACGACGCCGAGGATTTCCGCGCCGCGCACGTCGAGATCGAGATGATCGAGCACGGTTTGCCCGTCGAAACCGACCACGAGGTCGCGCACTTTGATGACGGCGTTCTTCTCGGTCATCAGAGATCACATTCCGATCGAAGCGAAGAAGATGGCGAACAGGCCGTCGAGCACGATCACCAGGAAGATCGATTCGACGACGGATTTTGTCGTCTGCAGGCCCAGGGACTCGGCGCTGCCTTTGACGCGCAAGCCTTCGGCGCAGGCGACGATGCCGATGACCAGGCCCATGAAGGGCGCCTTGATCATGCCGACATTGAAGTGGGTGAGGGAGATCGCGTCGATGAGCCGCGCGATATAGATGTCGGGACTTATGCCGCCATAAAGCCAGGCCACGAGCCCGCCGCCAACCAGTGCCGACATGGAGCCGAGAAAGGCCAGCACGGGAAGCGCCACTACGAGTACGAGGATGCGCGGCAGGATGAGGACCTCGACGGGATCGAAGCCCATGGTTCGCAGCGCGTCGATCTCCTCGCGCATCTTCATGGAGCCGAGCTCGGCGGTGTAAGAACTGCCCGAGCGGCCGGCGACCATGATGGCGACGATGAGCACGCCGATCTCGCGCAAGACGAGGATGCCGACAAGATCGACCGAATAGAGCTCGGCGCCGAATTTGCGGAAGTGGAAGATGCCTTGCTGCGAGATGATGGCGCCGATGAGGAAGGTGATGAGCAGGATGATGGGGACCGCCTGCCAGGCCACGCGATCGAATTGATGCACGGTCGAGGTGAGGCGGTACTCGCGCGGGCGCATCAGCACGCGCCCCAGGCCCATGCCGGCCGCGCCCAACATCTCGGAGAACACGATGAGATTGTGCCCGAAGGACGCGCCGCCGCGGCCAATGGCGGCAAGCGCGGAGACGATGGGGTTCTCGCGCGGCGCCTGTGGCGGCGGCTCGCGGTTGACGCCTTGCATCTCTTTCAGGAGGCCGCGATCGTGCCTGGGCAGGCCCACGATCCTCGGCTTGCGCCCTGCGTCTGTCCATTGGCGGGTGAGGCGCTCGAGGAGCCAGGCGCCGAAGGTGTCGAACTCGCGGACGCCGGCCATGTCGATCGACACGTCCTTGGCCTTTGGAGCCTCGCCGGTGACCCGGTCGACCAGCGATTCAAGCTCGCCGGCGTGGGGGGCGGTCCAGGAGCCGCCCGCGGAAAGCTCGAGCCGCTTTCCAACCAATTTGTGCGTCAGCAAAGCCTCGCCCATAGCAGTTCGCTCCTAGCCACCTGAATTCTCCCAGCCGCGAGGGGCACCCGAGGGTCGCCCCTCCTGGCGGTCACGATTCGGGCCTAAGACTAGCGGCGAATTAGCTGCGGGTCAGGCGGATCGATACGCCTTGCAGCGCGGATCCGGTGGTCGAGATCGAGACGCTCTGACTGGATCTGCTGTAATTCACGATCATGCTGCCCCTAACCGTCCCGGAAACCCGAATGGCGAGCCTGCCCGGTTTGGCGGTGCCGGATGCGGCGCCGGACGCATTATAGGTCCGCTCTTCCCAATTGCCGCTGAGTTGGCTGCCGCTGAGGCTGAGCTTGCTCCGGATTTCCACCTTGCCGCTCGGGGAGTTGCAGCGAATGGCCAAGCCAAGGCGCTGGCCGCCGCCCGTGTAGTAGGCGTTGCAGCTCAGACGCTCGGTGCCCGAGCTCAGGCGCATCGTGCCGCTTCCCCGCCAGGTGCCGAGCAGCGTGTCAAAGGGGCTTGCTTCGACCTTTTGAGAGGGGGTGGACACAAACAGGCCGGCGATGGCCAAAGTCGCCACGAGAATCGGCGCGGTTTTGCGAATCACTGAGTTCATAGGTTCTCTCTTCCCGCAGTTATGAGTCTCGAACAAGTCAGGATGTTGTTACGAGGTGATGACCGGATGCTCTGGGATACAAAGCCCCTGGGATACCATTGGAAAATGCCTGTTGCTGATCGGTGACACGTCCCCGTCTAAACTCCTGGAGAATGGGCCAATCCTGGCTGATGGCGCTTGAGGCTGGAATAGACTGCTCGACGGGGTCTAGACTCCCATAAAATCAAGCGGCAAGCCAGAGGACCAGGCCATCGCACCCGCGCCCAACGTCACAATTACCTATTGCCGGTTGTGCAATTGGCTGCTCCGGGCAGCCTGGATGGGTCAGGAGCTGTTGTCCACCTTCGCCGAGGAGCTCGGCTCGCTCACGCTGATTCCGAACGATCAAGGTGGCGTTTTCGAGGTGCGCATCGACGGGGACCTGATTTGGTCGCGCGGTGAACAGGGCCATTTCCCGGAAATCAAGGAGCTCAAGCAATTGGTGCGCGATAAGGTCGCCCCGGCGCGCGATCTTGGCCATGTGGACGCCAAGGATCCCTAGATCCTTTGTGCGGGGCCTCGCAGAGGGCTCCCAGCGGTCCATGTCAGTCTCTTGTCCGAGCCTCCAGCCAGCCGTAGGGGGCCTTTTATTTCAGGGCCTTGAGGCGGTTTCCCTCTGGCTTCTGCGCTTTTGCGTTCCTACATCAAAGAGGAGAAATGCAAAGCCTTGGAGGCCGCTCCCATGCCCCGTCCCGTCGTCGTCGATATTCCTCATAATCTTGGCAAGGAGGAAGCCAAGCGCCGGCTTCAGTCCGGGTTCGGAAACGTGCGCTCCAACCTCGCCGGAAATTTCATGGTGCTGAAGGACGCTTGGTCCGGGGACCATCTCGATTTCCAAGCGAACCTCCTCGGGCAGACGACCAAGGGTAGGGTGGATGTGGCCGACAACCACGTGCGGCTGGAAGTCGAGCTGCCCATGGTGTTGGCGATGCTTGCGGAGAAGGCGAAGGCCTTGGTGAAGCGCCAAGGCCAGCTCATGCTGGAGAAGCCGACCCCGAAGCGCTGAGCGTTGCCTCAGGAAATCTCGACGATGGTAGCTTCGCTCGCGCCCGCCTGGACGGTCTCGCCGGTGGGTTTTCCCATGATGGCCTGGGCCACGGGAGAGACATAGGACAGCGTGCCGTGGGTCGGATCCGCCTCGTCCTCGCCGACGATTTTGTAGGTCTGGCGGCGTCCGTCGTCGCGTTCGAGGGTCACTTTCGAGCCGAAATGGACCTCGGTTGCCTGTTCCGGCGGCTCGACGACCTGGGCGGTGGCCCGGCGCGAGGTCCAATAGCGCAGATCCCGGTTGATCTTGGCAAGCAGCGGCTTGTCGTCGGCGTCGTGCGCGGCGGCATGCTCCTCGTGGAGACGCGCCAGCTCCGTCTCTATCAGCTCAAGCCCGCGCTTGGTCACGAGGTTATGGGGCGATATCGGCCGATCCGGGAGGTCGTCATAGACGTCCCCGCCTTCCGGCTCCTTGGTGAAAGCCTTGCTCATAAGACAACTATATCACGTCCAGGGCCTCGGGATGGTCCCCCGTCTTTCGACCGTTGTTTGGGCAATGGCACAATTTTAAGCTGCACCCTTGGCCTCAAGCCCCCCTATTATGCTAGAGAATTAGGCAAAGACCTGTTTTTGAGCAGGCAATTTGGGGGAGGGGACGACCATGATTGCGGGGGATACCGCGTGGCTGATCACGGCCACGGCGCTTGTTCTGTTCATGACTTTGCCGGGCTTGGCCTTGTTCTACGGCGGGCTCGTGCGCGCCGAGAACCTGCTCTCGGTCCTGATGCAATGTTTCACCATTGCCAGCCTGATGTCGGTGCTCTGGCTCATCGCCGCCTATAGCCTCACCTTCTCGGGGGACGGCGCCTGGATCGGGGATTTGCGCAAGGTGCTGCTCATCGGCGTGCCGCGCGATGCCCTATCGGGGACCATCCCCGAGAGCGTCTTTTTCATGTTCCAGATGACCTTCGCCATCATCACGCCGGCGCTGATCGTGGGCGCTTTCGTCGAGCGGATGCGCTTCGGCGCGGTGGTGCTGTTCTCCGCGCTGTGGCTATTCCTCGTCTATGTGCCGGTGGCGCATTGGATCTGGGGCGGTGGATGGCTCGCCGAACGGGGCGTCATGGACTTCGCCGGCGGGCTCGTGGTGCATCTCACCGCCGGCGTCTCGGCCTTGCTGCTCGCGATTGTCTTGGGTCCGCGCGTGGGTTTTCCGCATGACGTGCGGCCGCCGCACGCGCCGTGGATGACCATGGTCGGCGCCTGCATGCTGTGGGTCGGCTGGTTCGGCTTCAATGCGGGCAGCGCGCTTTCGGCCGGCGCCGACGCCGGCATGGCGATGACCGTCACCCATATCTCGGCGGCCACGGCGACACTCGTGTGGATCACCATCGAGGCGGTAAAGTTCGGCAAGCCGAGCATGGTGGGCGCCGTCACCGGCACCATTGCCGGCCTTGCCTCCATCACGCCGGCCTCGGGTTATGTGGGGCCGGGTGCGGCGCTCGTGATCGGCTTCGTGGGCGGTTCGCTCTGCTACGTGATGGTGATGATGGTCAAGCACCGCTTCAAGATCGACGACTCTCTCGACGTGCTGGCCGTGCACGGCGTGGGCGGTGCGATCGGCGTCATGCTCACCGCGGTGTTCGCCGATGCGGCGCTCGGCGGCATTGGGCTTGCCGAAGGACGGAGCATCGGCGGCCAAGCGGCTATTCAACTCGCCGGGCTTGTCGCGGTTCTGATATGGTCGGTGGTTGTAAGCTTCATCATCATCAAGGTCGTGCAGGGGATCATCGGGCTGCGCGTGAGCGCGGAGATCGAGGAGCAAGGTCTGGATATCAACATCCACGGCGAACGCGGCTACAACATGTAAGCGGGGACCGGATATGAAATACATTATCGCAGTCATTCAGCCGCACCAGCTCGAGGCGGTGCGCGCGGCGCTCGCGGGGATCGGCGTGCAAGGCATGACCGTCTCCGAGGTGCAAGGTTTCGGCCGCCAAAAGGGACAGACCGAGATCTATCGCGGCGCTGAATACACCACGCAATATGTGCCCAAGGTGAAGCTGGAGCTCGCGGTGAGCGCTGCGGACGCCGATACCGTGGTCGGGGTGATCGGCGATGCGGCGCGGACGGGCCGCATCGGTGACGGCAAGGTCTTCGTGTTGCCGTTGGAAGGCGCTATGCGCGTGCGCACAGGCGAGATGGGCGCCGACGCGCTCTAGCCCGCCAAGCCGCTTAGCCCGCCAAGAGCAAGGCGACCGGAAATGTTCGCAGCACCTCGGCGACGCTCAAGCGGCCGTCGGTCGCCGTTACGGTCTCGCCGGTCAGGGCGTTGCGCCATTGGCGCCTGGACCGTTCCGCCGGCAGCGTCACGAAGGTATCGTTCCAGGTTTCAGGGGTTACCAGCGGCCGATCGTTGCCGTGCACGAGCGTGCTCGCGCGGATTGGGACGATGGTGATGGCACTGCTCGCATCGTCGCTGCGCAAGAAGGCCAGCACGCTGCCGCCATAAGTGCCGCCGGTCTCAAGCGGTGTGTAGTTGCCGGTGGTGAACAGGGCGGGCTGCGCGCTGCGCACCTGAAGCACTTTGGTAATGACGGAGAGCTTGATGGCGCCGCTGCGCCAATCGGCCAAAAGATCGGCGGCGTTGCGTGAGGCGTCGCTGTCGAGAAGCTGCCGCCTTGCGTCGAAGTCCACAGGTCGCCTGTTGTCGGGATCGACCAGGCTCAGATCCCACAGCTCGGCGCCTTGATAGATGTCCGGCAAGCCCGGCGCGGTCAGCTTGAGGAGCGTCTGCGCCAAGGAATTGAGGGCGCCGGCCACCTCGAGCTTCGTCTGTTCGCGGGAGAAGTCCTCGAGGAAGCCGCGGCTCCTTGCGGGGTCGAGCGCGCCACGCACGAAGACCTCGACGGCCTTCTCATAGGCTTCGTCCGGGGCCGTCCAGCTGGTGCGGACCTTCGCCTCCTTGATGGCCTTCAGCATGAAAGCCGTCATGCGCTCGGCGAGCGCGGCCATGGCTTCGCCATCGGTGATGTCGAGGCTGAAAGGCCACGCGCCGGCCAGCGCCTGGTAGAACGTCCATTCGTCGTTGGCGATAGGGGCGCGGTCGTCATCGGTCTCGGTGAGGTGCGTCGCGTTCATGGCCGACCATCGCGCCACCTGGCGGGCCCAGGCGCGCGGCGTCTCGCTCAAAGTATAGAGCCGCGCGCGTCCGTCTTCGCCGCGCTTGGTGTCATGGGTGGACGTGGTCAGAAGGCCGTGCGGCTGGTGGAGGCGCCGCGCTGCGATCTCTTCATGAAAACGTTCGAGCGGGTGGCCGAAATCCTCGGGCGAGCCGCCGACCTCGTTCAAGGCGATGAGGCGGTTGTAGCAATAGAACAACGTGTCCTCGACGGCCTTGGCCATGAGCGGACCGGTCGTCTGCTGCAAGCGGGTCACGAAGGTGAGGGCCTCGGCGCGTGCCGTCGGGTCCGGCAGATCGAGCCGCCAGATGCGCGCGACGAAGTCGATGGCGCCTTCGTCCTCGACCTCGCGCGTGCTTTTCGCCGTCTCCAGCGCCAGTGCGATCAACGCTTCGTCCTCGGGCCGCGGACCATTGACGTCGACATAGGTGCGGTAGACGGGAAGCGAGACGCCGAGCTCGATGATGGCCCGGCGCAGCGTGTCGCGGCCATGGTCGCGCGTGGCGAGGTCGGCCTGAGCAAGCTGCGAGGCGAGCCCCGTGAGCACGTCGAGCTCGCCGGCGAGATTACGCACGAAGATGTGCCGCTTGATGGTGACGAGCAATGTCGCATAGTCGATCGTCTCACCGGTGAACTGTTCATAGGCGGCCGTGAGCGCGGCTTCGCCATGCGGACTGGTGAGGACGCCGCCGAGCGCGCGGATGAATTCGTAGCCGGTCGTGCCCTGCACCGGCCAATCCGGCCGCAGCGTCTCGTCGCCCTCGAGGATCTTCTCCACCAGCAGGATGAACGGGTGGTCTTCGCCGATCATCTCGCGCAGCTTGAGAAAATAGGCGAGCGGATCGGCGAGCCCGTCGACGTGATCGAGGCGCAAGCCGTCGATCAGGCCCTCGCCCGCCAGCTCAAGCATGAGGCGGTGGGTTTCCTCGAACACGCTCGGCTGTTCCATGCGGACGCCGACGAGATCGGCCACCTCGAAGAAGCGGCGATAGGTCAGGGTCTCGCGCGCCGCGCGCCAATAGGCGAGCCGCCAGACTTGCGCCTCATGCAGGCCGTGGATGGCTTCGCGGTCCGCCGCGAGGTCGATCAGCGCGGCCCGCAGGGTTTCGCCTTGCGCTTCGTCTTGGGCGCGCGCGACAAGCTCGGCTTTCAGTTCGCCTGCGGTCTCCGGCGTGGTGCTGGCGAAGCGGTTGGTGAGGTCTTCGAACTGGGCCCCGGCGCGCGCCAGCACGTTGGCGTAGCTCGGTGGACTCAAGGGCAGCTTCGTGCCGCTCACGGTGAAATTCATGCCGCCGCTATCGGCATCGAATTCGAGGCCGAAGCTTCCTCTGTCGAGCGCCTGGCCGTAGGGCTCGGCGAGCACGGGGATCAGGAGTTTCGGCGCCGACCAGTCGATGTCGAAATAGCTGGCGCGGGGGCTGTCGGCGCCCCATTCGAGCACGTCGCACCACCACGGATTGAAGGGGCTTGCCCCCATGTGGTTGGGCACGAAGTCGACGATGACGCCGATACTCTCGGCGCGGAAGGCCTCGACCATGGCGCGAAAGCCGTCCGCGCCGCCGAGAGTCGGCTCGATCTCGTCGTAGCTCGCCCCGTCATAACCGTGGGTCGAACCGGGCAGGGCGCGCAGGATGGGCGACACATAAAGATGCGAGACGCCGAGCTTGGCGAGATAGGGGGCGAGGCTGGCGGCGCGCGCGAAGTCCATGCCTTCGCGGAGCTGCAGCCTGTAGGTGGCGCGCTCCGTCATCGCCGTGGACGTTCGGCCGCCACCGCCTCGATCACGGCGCGGAACAGCTTCTTCTCGCCCAATGATTCGAGCGCGACGGGCGTCTTGCGCCGCCAGTTAGGATGCTCGTCCACGGTGCCGGGGAGGTTGGCTTGTTCGATGAGCCCGAGCGCGTCGTCGAGCTGGACGGCCAGCAGCCGGCACTGCGTGAGCGCCAGGAAGCGGTGGACCGCGATCAGCACGTCATCGGGCATCTCCGGAGACTCGGCGTGTGCCTTGTCGGGCGCGAGCGCCTGGGCGTCGACGAGAGCCTGTAAGAGAAGCTGGCGGTCCCGCAAGCGATCCTGCCGTTGCACCACGGCCTCCGTTTCCGTGGCGCGGCCCGTCTTCACGCGCCAACCGATGTCGCGGCTGACCCACCAGCCCTTGAGCGTCGGCAGATCGTGAGTCGACGCGCATACCAGGGCTTCGCGCGGGTAAGCGTGCGGCGGCATCCAAATGCCCTCCCGCTCGCTGAAATAAAAGACGTGGTAGCTCAGAAGGCCAGCCCGAACCATGATGTCGGTGAATCCCGGGGAAACCGTGCCGAGATCCTCGCCGATGATGATGGTCTGGGCGATCCACAACTCTTCGACGACGCCCTCCAAAAGCTCGCGGAAGGGATAAGCCACATACGCCCCTTCGGTGGCCGTGCTGCCTTCGGGGATCCAATACAATCTCTGAAGCCCCATGGCGTGGTCGATGCGCAACGCGCCGCCATGGTGCAGGTTCGACCGCAGCACGGAGCGATAGGGCTCGAACCGTTCTTCGGCGAGCCCGACCGGCGAGAAGGGGACGAGGCCCCAGTCTTGGCCGGCGGCGCTGAAGGGATCAGGGGGGCACCCGATCCGCGCGTGCCGGGCAATGGCCGGGCCATCGACCCAGCTGCGCGATCCGTCCGGCGAAATGCCCACGGCGAGATCGAGATAAAGGCCGATGCGCATACCGGCCGCCTTGGCGCGCTCGCGCGCGTTGGCGAGTTGGCTGTCGGCGACCCATTGCAGCCAAGCGTGGAAGGCGATGCGGGGCTTGGCCGCGCGCGCGAAATCGCGCACGGAGAGATTGTCCGAGTCTTGAAAGTCTTCGGGCCACGTCGTCCACGCCGCGCTGCGGCCTTCGGCAACGAAGCGTTCGGACAGAGCCTCAAACAGCGCGTGACCTTCGAGTGTCGTTCCGTGCTCGGCGCAGAACGCCTCGAAAGCGTTCTTGGCCTCTTCATTCGCGTTCGCCACGAAATGGGCAAACAGGGCTTCCAGAGCGCGCATCTTCACGCGGTGAACGCCTATGTAGTCGATGAGCTCGGTTTCGCGTAAGGCCGGAAGCGCCGCCTCGAGCTCGGCCCGTTCCGGCAATTGTCCAAATCCCGGCACCTTGTCCGGCGCGATCAGCAGCGGATTGAGAAAGTCGCGGCTCGAGGGGCTGTACGGGCTCGTGCGCGATGGATCGGCGATGAACAGCGCATGCAAGGGGCTGACGCCGACGAAATCGGCACCAAGGCCGCCGGCGAATTCGGTGAGCTGCGCCAGATCCTCGAAATCGCCGATGCCCCAGTTCCGCGACGAGCGCAGCGAATAGGCCTGCACCGAAATGCCCCAGGCGCGATGGTCGACCAGGAAGGGCGGCCAATATGCGCTTCCCGACAGGCCCGCCACGTCCTCGAAGGCGGGCGGCTCGGGAAGGGCTGCGTCCGCGTCGTGGATCGGCACGCCCATGGCCTCGAGCACTTTGGCTTTGGTCTCTGGCGGCGTGGTGACCCAGTCACCTTTCTCGCTGACATAGCCCTCGGCGATACCGAAACGTTCAGCCAATTTTTCGAGCCGTTCCGGCATTCCTACTCCTGACCTGTCAGTGCGGCGATAACGGACCACGGCGGCAGCATCCCTTGAGCGAGATCCGCATCGCGGGGGTGGGTAAAAAACGGCGTGCCGATCTCAGTCGGAATTTCGGCCGCCGTGTCGGCGAGATTGGCGGTGAGTTGAAGTCTGCTGCCGTCGGCGCAGGCCCAACTGACCGTGAAAGCATCGCCCGCGATGGCGTCGACCTTGCCGGCGTCGCCGCCGATCCCGGCAAGACGCGGCACGATATAGGCGAAGCGTGTGGCAATCAGATGTTTGACATGCGCCAATCTGGCCGAGGCCACGGGCGCGAGCCTCGAGGCCGCGAATGTCTGAAGCGCGTTCGGGTCGGGCACAAGGTTGTTAGTGAAGGCTTCGGCGAAGACCTTGTTGTTGCCGAACTCCTCGTTGCGGCCCTTGCGCACGGCTTCGGCCAGGTCGCCGGTAAAGTCCGTGAAGTATTGAAACGGGCGCACCTCGCCATATTCGTCGCCCATAAACAGGAGGGGGATGTGCGGGGACAGCAAGAGCAGCGCCAGCGCGGCCTCGACCGCTTCCGGCTTGGCGAGCGTGGTGATGCGGTCGCCTTGCGCGCGGTTCCCGGTCTGGTCGTGGTTTTGCAGAAAGTCGATGAAGGCGGTGGGCGGCAGATGCGCCGACGGCTCGCCGCGTTTGCGCCCGTCGCGAAACGGCGAGGGCTCGCCTTGGTAGCCGAAGCCGCGCGCCATGGTCTCGGCAATGCGGCGCACCGGGTCGTCCGCGTAGTCCTGATAGTAGCCGGTGTCCTCATGCGCCAGGAGCGACTGCATGGTGTGATGCCAATCGTCGTTCCACTCTGCGGTGAACAGGCGCGGGCGGTTGTCGGCATCGAATCGCAGCAGCCGCGTGGTGTTCTCGTCGTCCTCGACGGTGAGATGGATGTGCCGGTCGGGAAAGCGCTTGCGCACTTCGCGCGCCATCTCGGCAAGGATCTCTTCTTGCGAGGGATCCTTGATCTGATCGATGGCGTCGAAGCGTAGGCCGTCGAACCGGTACTCCTCGAGCCAATAGAGCACGTTGTGGACGAAGAAATTGCGTACGGGTGCGCGGTCGAAGGCGATTGCCGAGCCCCACGGCGTGTGGCGTTCGGCATCGAAGAAGTCCGGCGCGTAGAGGTGCAGATAGTTTCCGTCAGGGCCGAAATGGTTATAGACCACGTCGAGCAGGACCATGAGTCCGTGTTTATGCGCCGTATCGACCAGGCGCTTCAAGCCCTCGGGGCCGCCATAGGCGATATGCGGCGCGTAGAGCAGCACGCCGTCATAGCCCCAGCCGCGATCGCCGGCGAACTGCGCCACGGGCAGGATCTCGATGGCGGTGACGCCGACATCGATGAGGCGATCGAGATCGTCAACAATGGCGTCGAACGTGCCATCGGCGGAGAATGTACCGGTGTGCAGCTCATAGAGGACGGCCTCTTCCCAGGGGCGGCCTTTCCAGTCCGCCGTCTGCCATTCATAGGCGCGCGGGTCCACGAGTCGGCTCGGTCCATGAACGTCGCCGATTTGCGCACGCGCAGCCGGGTCCGGCACGCGCATGCCGTCGGCGAGGACGAAGTGATAACCGCCGCCGACCGGCACCGCGTCTGTGGTGACCTCGAACCAGCCCTCGGTGGCTTGCTCCATGGGGACGGTCGCGCCGCTCTCGCTCAGGAGAGAGACTTCGCTTTGCGCCGGCGCCCACAGCTTGAAGCGGGCCCCGCCGTCGACGATCTCGGCGCCCAACGGCAATTCATGGGCGAAACGCGCAGCCATCAGTCGGTCCTCTCGAAGAGCAAGAGCCCGCGTCCCGGAATGGTGGTTTTTCCGGTGGCGATGGGCGAGGGGTCTGGACGGATCAAGCCGTTTGCCGAGTCGCACAGGAGCCGCCAGCGCAAATGGCGCTTGCCGAAATACGGGAAGATGAAATCGATAGGCTCGGCGTCGGCGTTGAACAGCAGCAGCAGGATCTGGCCGTCACCGGCAAGAGAAGCGCCGATGCATTTGGCCACCGGATCTGCCCAATGCTCGGCCTGTTTCTCTTCGCCGTCCGGTTTGAACCAGGTGATATTTTTTATGAGCGGCGCCACGGGCTCGCCGTGAAGAAAGCGCGGGCTTCGGAGCAGCTTCTGTTGCGCGCGCAAACTGACGACGCCGCGCGCGAAATCGTGGAAGGCGCGGTCGCGGTCGTCGAGCGCTGTCCAGTTCACCCAGGAAATCTCGTTGTCCTGACAAAATGCGTTGTTGTTGCCTTCTTGGGTGCGGCCAAGCTCGTCACCCATCTGCAGCATCGGCGTACCCTGGCTGAACAGGAGACTTGCGACGAGGGCGCGGCGCAGCCGGTCGCGGCAATCGACAACAGCGGGAACGTCGGTCGGCCCTTCGACGCCACAATTCCAACTCCGGTTATCCGAGTGTCCGTCCCTGTTGTCTTCGCCATTCGCTTCGTTGTGCTTGTCGTTGTAAGAGACCAAGTCGGTCAGGGTGAACCCGTCATGGGCGGTGACGAAGTTAACGCTGGCCCAGGGTTTGCGGCCGCGGTGATCGTAAGTCTCCGCGGAACCCGATATGCGGCGTCCGAGCGCCGGCAGCAGGCCCATGTCGCCCTTCCAATAAGAGCGCAACCCGTCGCGCCACTCATCGTTCCATTCCGCCCAGCCTGGCGGAAAGCCGCCGACTTGATAGCCGTTGTCGCCAAGGTCCCACGGCTCGGCGATGAGCTTCACTTGGCTGAGGACCGGGTCCTGGCCGATCGCGTCGAGGAAGGACGCGCTTGGGTCGAATTCGGTATTGCTGCGGGCGAGTGCCGAGGCAAGATCGAAGCGGAAGCCGTCCACGCCGCATTGCTCCACCCAATAGCGCAGCGAATCCATGACCATCTGGAGCACGCGGGGGTGGCCGAGATCGAGCGTGTTTCCGCAGCCCGTGGTGTCGTGATAATGGCGCTTGTTCTCCGCGAGCTTGTAATAGGAGGCGTTGTCGATGCCGCGGAATGACAGTGTGGGGCCGAGCTCGTTGCCTTCGGCGGTGTGGTTATAGACCACGTCGAGTATGACCTCGATGCCGGCTTCATGCAGGCGGTCCACCATGGCGCGGAACTCGGCGACATCGGCGCCCGGTGCCAGATAGCGTGTGGCGGGCGCGAAAAAGCCGATGCTGTTATAGCCCCAATAATTCGTGAGCCCATGGTCGACCAAGTGCCGATCGTCGATCATGGCGTGCACGGGCAGCAGCTCGATGGCTGTCACGCCGAGCTTGACGAGATGGTCGATGACCGCCGGCTGCGCAAGACCGGCGAAGGTTCCACGCAACGGCTCGGGGACATCCGGGTGCCGCGCCGTCATGCCCTTCACGTGCGCCTCGTAGATGACGGTTTCATGCCACGGGCGGTTGGGCCGGCCCTGCAGGGGCGGGTTGCTGTCGCCGACCACCACGCATTTCGGCATGAAGCGGGCGCTGTCCGTCTTGCTCTTGACCAGATCCGTGCGCTTGGCGCCGATCTGATAGCCGAACAGGCAGTCGTCCCAGATCAGCGACCCCGCATAATGGCGGGCATAGGGATCGAGCAGGAGCTTGTTGCGATTGAATCTATGGCCGTCGCGCGGTGCATAAGGCCCATGGACGCGGTAGCCGTAGTGCTGGCTCGGCGCGAGACCGGGCACATAACCGTGCCAAACCTCGTCGGTGAATTCCGGTAGAGCGATGCGCGCCGTCTCCGTGCCGTTCGCGTCGAACAGGCAGAGATCAACGCGGGTCGCGTTCGCGGAGAACAGCGCGAAGTTGACGCCGCGGCCGTCAGAGGTGGCGCCGAGTGGCCGTGGGGTCCCCGGATCAAGCTTGAACTCCGTCAATCGTCTTCCTCCTCGGCCGCGCCGTCCATTGGTTCGACCAATTCAAGGGCGGCGCGCAACGGAATCGGCAACAACACCGGCCGGTTCGCGCCTTCATACAAGATCTCGTGGAACAGCTTGTCCGCCAGGAATAGGGGCAGCAGCTCGCCGCCGGCAAGATGCGAACCGCTGGCTGAATCGTCGCGCGCCATGCCGTAGGCACGCAGGAAGCGCCGTTCCGCCAGCGAGCGCCAGTGAAGCGCGCGCGACTCGATTTGGTCAAGCTGGCTCGCGCCGCGTTGCCTTTGGCGATCGACGGCCGTCCGCGCCGCATAGTCGAAAGATCGCAGCATGCTGGCGATGTCGCGTGAGGGCGGCGCCTTCTGGCGGCGTTCTTCCGCGGGCTGATCGGGTTCGCCCTCGAAGTCGACGATGTAGATGTCGTTCGCCGATACGAGAATCTTGGCAAGATGGTAGTCGTTGTGCAGGCGCAGCTTGTTGCCGCGCGCGATCCTGGGGACCAGCGTGTCGATGCGTTTGAGCATGGAGTCGCGCTGAGACAAAAGCTTGTCGGCCAACTCGCGGGTTTCCGTCTCGATTGTCTCGGGCAAGGTCTCGAGATGCGCGAAAGCCTGCTCGGCGCGCGCGACCGCGCGTGCGCGCCACTCTTCGAGATCGGCGTCGGTCACGGGCTCGGGCGCGAAGTCGGAATCGTTCGGATCCGCGCCGGCAAAGGCCCGGTGCAGTTCGCCGGTGCGCCGTCCGATGGTCTCGACCAGGGAGAGTGAGTAGGGGATGCCGCCATTGGCGTCACCCATCAGACCCTCGTCTTCCAGCTCGCGGTCGAGCGCGTCGACCACGACGGTCCAGCTGTCGCCTTGGTTGCGGACATGTTCGAAGGCGAGGGCCAATGCGGTCGGGACGCCGTTGTCGTCCACATACTCGATGGCGCCGTAATAGGGTGGGCTGTTGGCGTAGCCGGCCTTGGAGAGAAAACGGCCCATCTCGATGCCGGGGTCCATGCCGGGGCGAAGCCGGCGGGAGATCTTCAAGAGCACGCGGTCGCCGAGAATGCGCGCGGTATGGGCATGCTCGCCCGTTTCCACGCGCCGCACGTCGAGCTCTTCCGACAGATCGAGGTCCCGCAATGCGTCACTGGCATCGAAGCGGAACGTGCCGTTGATGGCGGGCAAGGTGGTGTGGTCGCGCATGGCGTTCAGCAGCGCGCGGGGGAACGTCTCGCCATGCGCGGCGTCGAAGACGATGCCGGCCCGGGACCCGCGGCGGATCTTGGCCAGCAGATAGGGCAGCAGCGGGCTGTCGTGCCGCAAATTGTCTTCGCCCCAAGACAGCGCAAGGGGGAGGAAATATTGCTGCGTCGCGCCGTCCTTCAGGACGACATTCGTCGACACCAGCAGAAAACTCTCATCGCCCTTTTGAGGCAGTTCGCCGATCCGCTCCGGTGTGGCGGACGTCATGACAGCATCCTTCGGGCTGAACCAGCGTTGCCGCGCGATATAGGTGGGCAACAGATCATAGACGAAGCGGTTGAGGCGCTCGCGATCGCCTGCCTGGCTCTCGACCAGGTTCCAACCCTTGCCGAGCACAAGCGTTTCGAGCTCGGGCAGCGACTCAGGCTCGACATCCGGCAAGGAGGGAAGCTGTGCCGGGTCGGCGAGTGAGAACCAGTAGAAGCCGTAGGCCGGAAGCGTCAGCAGGTAGGGCAGCGTCCCGATGGGCGGAAAAGCCGAGGCGCCGGTGAGCTCGACCGGAACCTTGCCCTTCTGCAGCGCGAGGTCGAGCTCGACGGCCTGCGCGGAGCGCGACAGGTTGAACACGCACAGCATCACGTCGTCGTCATGCTCGCGCAAATAGGCCAGCACCTTCCGGTTGCGCGGCCGCAGGAAAGTCATGTCGCCATTGCCGAATGCCTGGTGGCCTTGGCGCACGGCGATCATGCGCTTGGTCCAGTTGAACAGTGAGCTTGCGTGTTTCTGCTGCGCTTCGACGTTGACCGTCTCGTAGCCGTAGATCGGGTCCATGATCGGCGGCAGGAAGAGCCGTTGCGGATCGGCGCGGGAGAAGCCGCCATTGCGGTCGGCCGACCACTGCATCGGCGTGCGCACGCCGTCGCGGTCGCCGAGATAGAAATTGTCGCCCATGCCGAGCTCGTCGCCGTAATAGAGCACGGGCGTGCCCGGCATCGAGAGCACGAGCCCGGTCAGGAGCTCGATCTTGCGCCGGTCGTTGTCGAGGAGCGGCGCGAGCCTGCGCCTTATGCCGAGATTGAGCCGCGCCCGCTGGTCGGTTGCGTAGGTCTCCCACAGATAGTCGCGTTCGGTATCGGTCACCATTTCGAGCGTCAGCTCGTCGTGGTTGCGTAGGAAGATCGCCCATTGGCACTCTTGGGGAATGGGTGGCGTCTGGCTGATGATGTCGGTGATGGGATAGCGGTCTTCGCGCGCGAGCCCCATGAAGATGCGCGGCATCAGCGGAAAGTGGAACGCCATGTGGCACTCGTCGCCGTCGCCGAAATAGGGGCGCGTATCCTCCGGCCATTGATTGGCCTCGGCGAGCAGCATGCGGTCGGGATAGCGCTTGTCGAGCTCGGCGCGGAATTTTTTCAGGAGCTCATGGGTCTCGGGCAGGTTCTCGTTGTTGGTGCCCTCGCGCTCGACGAGATAGGGGACCGCGTCGAGGCGTAACCCGTCGACGCCCATGTCGAGCCAGAAGCGCAAGACCCGCAGGATGTCGGTGAGAACGCGCGGGTTGTCGTAGTTGAGGTCGGGTTGGTGCGAGTAGAAGCGGTGCCAGAAATAGGCCTTGGCCACCGGGTCCCAGGTCCAGTTCGAGGTCTCGGTGTCGAGGAAGATGATGCGCGTGCCCGGATATTTCTGGTCGCTGTCGCTCCACACATAATAATCGCGCCATACGGAGCCGGGTTTTGCGTTCCGCGCGCGCTGAAACCAGGGGTGCTGGTCGGAGGTGTGATTGACCACCAGCTCGGTGATGACCCGAATGCCCCGGTCGTGCGCGGCCGCCACGAATTGGCGGAAGTCGCGCATGGTGCCGTAGGTGGGGTTGATCGCGCCGTAGTCGGCGATGTCGTAACCGTCGTCCCGCAGTGGCGAGGGGTAGAACGGTAGCAGCCAGATCGCGGTGACGCCGAGATCCTGGAGATAGTCGAGCTTTTGCACGAGGCCCGCGAAGTCGCCGACGCCGTCATTGTCGGAGTCGAAGAACGCCTTGATATGCAACTCGTAGATGACGGCGTTCTTGTACCAGAACCGGTCGTTGCGATCGATCATGACAGCTCAAAATCGGGCGGGAGGTCGGGGCGACGTTCGAAGGCGCCTTGATAGGCGCAACTTCGATGAAAAGTAAGGGGCCAAGGGGCTTTAGACTAGAGGCCATCGCGCGCGCATTGCACGCCGATCCGCGGCCTTTGGTCCTAAAGTTGCTGCGGGGACGGCTAGGCGGCCCCGAGTTCCTTGGAAAACAGGTTAACCGGGTCGGTGTCGGACTCGGCGAAGGACTGGATGAAGCTGTCGCGCCAGTTCGCCAGGTCGTAGGTCTCGATCCGCTGCCAGAGCCGGTTATGCCGGGCCCAGCGCTCCTGGCGCGGCATGGTGAGCGCGCGGTCGAGCGCGCGGGCCATCTCGTTGATGTCGTGGGGATTGATGAGCAGGGCCTCGCGAAGCTGCTCGGCCGCGCCGGCAAAGCGCGACAGCACCAGCACGCCGGGGTCCTGCGGCGCTTGCGCGGCGATGTATTCCTTGGCCACGAGGTTCATACCGTCGCGCAGCGGCGTAACGAGCCCCACGGCGCTTTGGCGGTAGAGACGGGTCAAGGCGTCTTGCGGCACGCCGTGATGGATATAGGTCACCGGCGTCCAGCGCAGGTCGCCGAACCGGCCATTGATGCGTCCGACCAGCCGCTCCACGTCGTCGCGGATCTCCTGATAGACGGGAAGCGTTTCGCGCGTGGGCGGGGCGATCTGCACGAGCCGCACCTTGCCGCGATGCTCGGGGAACTCCTCGAGCAGGGTCTCGAAGGCCCGAAGGCGCTCCGGCAACCCCTTCGTATAGTCGAGACGGTCCACGCCGATGATGGTCTTTATATCTACCCCGAGGTCGGGGAGGATGGAGCCCTTGGCGCTCTCGGCTTCGGCGAGCTTCCGGAAGGCGCCGGCGTCGATACCGATGGGAAATACCGAGGCGGCGGTGGTTTCGCCCTGGGCGGCGATGCGGTCGCCATGGAGTTGTTCGCCGTCGAGCGAGGCGGAGACGTAGCGGCGGAAATTGTCGCGGTCGGAGCAGGTCTGGAAGCCGACGACGTCATAGACCATGAGCGCGTTGCCGAGCCTCTTCTGACCGGGAATGGCCGAGAAGATTTCCGGCGAGGGGAAGGGCGTGTGCAGGAAAAAGCCGATGCGGGAGGTGCAGCCCCGGCCACGCAACTCCGCGGCCAACGGGATCAGGTGATAGTCGTGGACCCAGATCAGATCGTCGGGACCGAGTAACGGCATCAACGCGTCGGCGAACCTGGCGCTGACGTTGAAATAGATCTCGTTGTGCTCCTCGTTGCACTGGGCGAGATCGAGCCGGTAGTGCAGCGCCGGCCAGAGGCAGCGATTGGCATAGCCGTAATAATAGCCCTCGGCCTCCTCGGGCGTCAGGTCGATGGTCGCCACGGTCAGCCCCGAGATGGTCTCGACCTTGGGCTGTGTGCTCTCGGCGTCGTCGGCGACGTCGCCGCTCCAGCCGAACCAGACTCCTTGCGAGGCCTCCAGCGCATCGCCCAAGGCGACGGCGAGGCCGCCGGTCTGAAATTTGGCGCTGAAATCGGCAACGCGATTGGAAACGACAACCAGTCTTCGCGTCTTTGCTGTCATCTCAGGCCTCCTGGGTTTGGCAGGCGGCATTCAAATGCTGCAGGGGTCGGTTCGAGATGTTGGATGTGAGTCCTCATAGCCTGTTCGGGTGACGCTGCTATGTCCAATCTTCTGCTCGCAACGGCCGCATTTTAAACCGAAAACGTCACAATGGGTTCCTAACATGGGCAAAATTGTTCTAGGTGAGGGGCCTAAATGACCGCCCCCGGCGCTTCTCGCGCGTGCGGGCCCCGGATCTACCTACTGCCTTGAAATCACGTGTGGAACATGACGATCATGTCCGAGCCTTTGCCGCCTGTCGGGGCGAATGCCGCCCTTTTCTTCGATTTCGACGGAACGCTGGTGGATATCGCGCCGCGCCCGGACCTCGTCCATGTGGAGCCGCGCGTGCTCGATCTGCTCCCCTCTCTGGAAGATCGATTCGATCAAGCGCTTGCGGTCGTCACCGGACGCCCGCTCGACGTGGTCGACGGCTTTCTCGCGCCGTTGAAGCTCCCAGTGGCCGCCGAGCACGGCTCGATCCGCCGCGACGCCCAAGGTCGCGTGCACGCGGATGAGCGCGGGGTGGACGCGGTGGACGCCGCCGAGCAACAGCTCAAGCCGCTGGTCGCGGCCAATGCCGGGCTCATCTTGGAGCGCAAGACGGTCTCCGTGGCGCTTCACTACCGCCAGCGGCCTGAACTCGCAAAAGAATGCTCCGCTGCGGTGGAGGCGGTCGTGGCCGAGAACCCGGGGCTAGTGATCCTTCCAGGCAAGATGGTCTTCGAGCTGAAACCCAAAGGTGTGGACAAGGGTGTCGCGGTCCGGTCCTTCCTCGACGAGCCCCCCTTCAAGGGACGCGTGCCCGTCTATATGGGCGATGACGTCACCGACGAGCACGCGTTTGCCGCGGTGAACGCGCTGGGCGGCATCACCATCAAGATTGACGACGGCGAAACCCAGGCCCGCTACCGCACCGACCGGGAGGGCTTGTTCGACTGGCTCGCGGGCCTCGCCGGCAGCGCTTAAGCAGAACAGTGGGTCAGCTTCCGACCATTTCTCCGCCATTAGGATGCAACACCTGCCCGGTCATGTAGGTGGAGTCGTCGCAGGCGAGGAAGAGGTGGGCCGGCGCGACTTCGTTGGGTTGGCCGGCGCGTCCCAGCGGCACATGCTTGCCGAAGCTCGCGACCTTTTCGGCATCGAAGCTCGCCGGGATGAGCGGCGTCCAGATCGGCCCCGGCGCCACGGCGTTCACGCGAATGCCTTTCTCCGCCAGGTCTTGTGACAGCGAGCGCGTGAGCGAAACGATTGCGCCTTTGGTTGCGGAATAGTCCATGAGCTGGGTCTGGCCGCGATAGGCGGTGACCGACGCGGTATTGACGATGGTATCGCCGCGCTCAAGATGGGGCAGCGCCGCTTGCGTCATGAAGAAGTAGCCGTAGAAATTGGTGCGGAACGTCTTCTCCAGCTGCTTCTCGCTGATGTCCTCCAGATTCTCGTCCGCATGCTGCTCGGCGGCGTTGTTGATAAGCACGTTGAGGCCACCGAACGCTTCGATCGTACGGGCGACCACGTCCTTGCAGAACGAGGCTTGGCCCACGTCGCCTTTCAAGAGCAGGCATTCTCCGCCTTCGGCCTCGACCAGGGTCTTGGTCTCGGCCGCGTCCTCGTCTTCCTCGAGATAGACGACGGCCACGTCAGCGCCTTCGCGGGCAAAGAGCACGCTGACGGCGCGGCCGATGCCGCTGTCGCCGCCCGTTACGATGACGGACTTGCCGTCCAGTCGTCCCGAGCCGGGGAAGAGGGGCGCATAATTGGGGCGCGGATCCATCTCCGATTCGCGTCCGGGTTGCCGGTCCTGCTCCTGCGGGGGCTGTCCATTTTTGCTTTTTCTTTCAAGCATTGTCGGTTCTCCAGTTTTCAGACAGAACCGGAGAGCAAGGTTAGAAGTTCCCCTAATAGCGCGGACTTCTCGCAACTAACCTTTTTGCGACGAAGCAACCGCTGAATGCTTACAAGTGAAGGCTTCTGCGCCTATATTTGGTGTGGGGGTCCGGGGGGGAGCGGTTAACCACCACTAGCTCCGAGGTGTCAAAAGACATGCTGGACGACATGCCACGGCAGAGCACTGCACTCGTCGCCACGACCGGCGGCGATGTTGCGGAATATGACGACGCGTCTTCGCAAACGCCGGCGAAGGCGAGCCGCCGTGCGCGTGCGGTGAAACAAAAGGTCGTCAGGCCGTCGGCGCTCGGCATGTTTCTCAAGCCGATCGGCATCGCCATCGGGTTCGTGCTGATCGCCTACGCGGTGCTATCGCTCGGCACCACGTTCTACCGCAGCTATTACCGGCACCTCGATCACACCGCCGCGGTCCATCCCGACCGAAGCATGTTCGACGTCTTCTTCCCGGACAAGACGCTGCCGCCCGATGCGGTGGATCTCGTGGTCAAGGACGTGGACGGCAGCCTGCACAAGGTCGTGGCCAGCAAGTCGGACGCCGACGAGTTCGTCAACGACACCATCCTCATGCTCGATCAGGAACGCGCCAGCATCAAGCAGGCCGCGCATCAAGATCTCGACCGCAGCTTCGCGCTGGCCTTCCAGGATCGCGAGGAGACCATCTCCTCCTATGCCGATTGGTTCTTCGCCTGGAAGCGCTCTTATGTCGTGCTGAAGGAGACCATCGCGTCCGCGGTGTCGCGCTTTTTCGAGACCGGCAAATACGAGTCGCTGAGCGAGGCCATCGAAGCGGATGTGAACGAGTACTTCCTGCGCAATTACACCGATCAGGTGCTGAAGCCCGAACTGCGCGACGACACCATTACCAAGGGCGTGGAGCAGGCGGTGCGTCACGCCCATGACAGCTATCGCCGCGTCATCGCCAACGGCGACATGCGGCTTCAGCTGTTCCTCGCCAAGCACACGAGCCATATGAAAGACATCCCGGCGACGACCTCGATGACCAACATCAAGCTCGATTGGGACGCGCAGAAATGGAAGGCGCCGATTTATCTGATGGAGGATCGTGCGTTTGACGGCGTTGTCGGTGTCGGCACGGCGGCGGCCGGCGGCACGGTCGGCGCGCTCGCGCTTGGGCGTGCGATCAACGGTATCGCCAGCCGCAGCTTCGGGCAGATGTCCGCCCGCGTCGCCACCTCGCTCGCCACGCGCGCCACCCCCGCCCTGCAAGGCGCCGCGGTCGGCACGGCGGTGCAACCCATGGGCGGGCAGGTGATCGGCGCGGCCATCGGCGTGGTGATCGGCATCGCCATCGATTATCTGGCCAACGAGGCCAACGAAGCCATCAACCGCGAGAGCTTTGTCGCCGCCAACGAGGAGGCGCTCGACGCCACCATCGCCGCATGGAAGTCGGGGCTTGAGGCCAGTGTCGACACCGCGATCGACAAATGGTTCGACGATGCGAGGGCCTCTGTTGTACTTGCCTCCCAATAAGCGTCCCGACACGCCCGCGTCCCGACCCTGGGGCGATGCCGCCAGGCCGAGCCATGCGCCCTGGGTCGCCGAGACCGGCTCCGCCCCGCCAAAAGCCCGGTTCCCGGCCAATTCCAGCGGGGAATTTCGGTCGCATTTCCGCCGCTTGGCGGGCTATGCTGAGCCCAAGACGGAAAACGGTAGGGGCGTTTTGGGGATGGAGAACAGCGTAAAGGCGATTGCACGTCCGGCGGCAAGCCGGTCCCTGCGCGAGGCGATCCGCAAGGCCCGGGTCGAAGAGGCCGAGCGGCTCGATGTAACCGCCGATACCCGCGACAGCGAGATCGCGCGGCTCGAGTTGCTGAAGTCCGAACTCGAGACCGTCTTCGCCGAAATCCCCAAGAGTGACGACCGCTTCAGCCTCGCGCTGGTGCCGAGCCGCCCGGCGCGGCTTTGGGTCGACGTGTTCACCTATGTCGCTGTGGACGACAGCTCGGGCGCCTATCTGTTCATCCGCAACAGCGAGAACGGACGGCGCACGCTGTTCAGCGCGAGCAACGTCGCCGACATGAGCGACCGCATCACCACCTATATGGCGCAGGAGATCGTGCGCCGGGAGCGGATGGAGGCGGCGCTTCTGGAGCCGGGTCCGCGCCAGAAATTGGTCGTCGAGCCGGAGACTTCCGGTCCGGGCACCGGCGTGGTGCTGTCGGCGTTCGTTATCGGCGTGGTCACCGGCGCCGTGGGCCTGTTCGCCGCCGTCTGGCTCAGCGTGCCCTAAGCACGCTCCGCTCGCATTCCCACATTTGATCCGTGCTGCCCGCCGCGCGGCCGACCATCTCCACGCGCCAGCCATTGCCGGCGCGCTCGATGTTGTACTCGTTGTAGCGCGCGGCCGGAACGCGTCCCTCGACGGCCTCGGAAGCCGATGGCACGCCGACGATGAGTGCCGGGCCCGAGACGGTTTCTAGCTCGCGTACGGAATGTTTGTGATCGTGGCCGTGCAACACGAGCTCGGCGCCGTGCTCGCGCAACACCTCGCGGAATTTCTTCGCGTCGCGCAGGCCTCGCGCCCAGCTGGCTTGGCCTGGAAGCGGCGGGTGATGGATCAGCACCACGCGAAACAAGCCTTCGCGCCCGAGCGTGTCGAGCGCGTTTGCGAGATCCGACCGCTGCGTCTTTCCGATCCGTCCCGCGGCGACAAAGGGCATGGTGGGGATGGCGGAGGACAGCGCGACGATGGCGATATCATCGCCCAGGCGCCGCACGAAGGGGAAGCCGGACTCGGGCGTCGCAAACAAGGCTTCGCCGCCTTCGTTTGACTCCATGTAGGGCTGCCAATGGCGCATGCCGCGCTCGGGATGCAGGCGCACATAGGCGTCGTGATTGCCCGGGATCGCGGTGACATCGCTCGGCGGCCCCAGATGGTGCAGCCATTCGGCGGCGCGCAAATATTCGTCCGGCAGGCCGAGATTGACGAGATCGCCGGTGACGGCAACGTGGTCCGGGTGCCGCTCCAGCAGATCGCGGGTCAGGAGATCGAGGATCTCGCGCTTGTGGACGTATTTGCGGCCGCGATGCCAGTTCACATAGCCGAGGATGCGCTTCGACAGGAGATGCCGGCGCTTTGCCCGCGGCAGCGGGCTCAAATGGATGTCAGAAAGATGGGCGAGGGTGAGCACGGGGGGCGCGACTGGGACTTGAGGATTTCCGGAGGGCGGAGACTAGCCCGGGTCGGCGCCTCGTCAAAATCGTCAATGACCGATTTGCACCCAGAGTAGACCGCGCCGGGCAAAGCCCGGCGCGGGTTTTCTAGCGGTAGACGTAAACGACGCGGCGCGAGTTGGGTTGGACCAGCACCGGCACCTGGTTCACATAGGT
This sequence comes from uncultured Alphaproteobacteria bacterium, assembly GCA_963825655.1. Taxonomy (GTDB): domain Bacteria; phylum Pseudomonadota; class Alphaproteobacteria; order Rhizobiales; family Methyloligellaceae; genus Methyloceanibacter. The sequence continues at coordinate 657,113 of CAWGTS010000002.1, read as the reverse complement.
GTATTGATACTCATAGTCCGGCACGTCGTAGAGTTCGACATTGTCGGGCACCGCTGCGCCCACCACGACCTCGCCGTCGAGAATGACGGGCGCCCGCCGGTTCTGAATCACATAAGTCTGAACGGTCGGGGGCGGCGGATCGAAACGCGGCGCGGGAATGGCCTTCCGTGCGGGCGCAGCCAGCCTGCCCGCAGGCCGGACGGGGACATAGGCAGCGCCGCCCGGCTGCGTATAGGCAGCGGCCGGAATTCCAGCGGGCGGCCAGGTGTCACCGATCACCACGCCCTCCGTCGTGGCCAGGTAGTCGCCATAGGCCCAGCCGAGAGTCTCCTGCGTCTTGACCTGACACCATTTGCTGGTGGCCAGGCAGCCGACGAGTTCGACCGAGGCGTCCTCTTCGATGACGTCCACCACGGGGAACTCCGGACCTGGGCCTGTGCGAATGTGTACGTCCACAGTCCCAACGGCGGTTGCCGCCAGGGCACTCCCCGGCAGTCCTATGATCAGCGCGGCAATCGCCGCGATTCTGCGCATCGTATTCATGCTTGTCTCCTGTCGGGCCCCTTGCTCAGCGCCGTAGGCAGTGAACGCCTCACGCCGATCCCCAGTTCCCGGGAGTGGATGCGTTAGGGGGTGTTGCGTTTCGCAAAGTAACCCCATACCGCGAGCACGATGATCGCGCCGACGGTCGCGCCTATGAGCCCGGCTGAATTGTCAGCCCCGTACCAGCCGATCGCTTGGCCAAGAAAGGTCGCGACAAAAGCGCCGACAATGCCGAGGATGGTCGTGAGGATGAAGCCCTGTGGCTCGTTGTCGCCAGGCATGATGAGCTTGGCGATGACGCCGGCGACAAATCCAATGATGATGATCCAAAGAAGATAGAGCATAGAGTCCTCACACAGCTTGTCGGTTCAGGCTTGATTCGGCGAGCTTCGAGAGCTTCTTGTCGGCGGCGTATTCCTGATTGAGATTCTCTTTCAGCAACTTGGCCGCCTCGCGCATTTTGAGCTGCCTGGCCCAAGCGATCATCGTGCCATAGCGCGTGATCTCGTAATGCTCGACGGCCTGCGCCGCGGCAATCATGCCGGCGTCGCGCGCGTCGGGATCTTCGCATTCCTTCATGATCTCCTTGCCCTCTTTGAGAATGCCGTTGATCGCCTCGCAAGTGACGCCGCGCGGCTTGAGGTCGAGCGTCTTGAAGACCTTTTTGAGATTGTTGATTTGGCCTTTGGTCTCTCGATGGTGTTCTTTGAATGCGTCGCGAAGCTCCTTCGCGTCTGCCTCCTTGGCCATTTTCGGTAGCGTGGTGAGCACTTTGTTCTCTGCGTAATAGATGTCGCGAAGAAAGTGCTTGAATAGTCCTTCGAGGTCTTTCATGGGGAGCCTTTGGTGATGTTGAGATGCAGAACTAGTTGATGGTGCTCTTGGACAACGTCAGCAGAAGGACTTTGTTCCTCGCGGACGTTGCTTGCAGTTGCCGCGCTGATCGGGCGTGGCAATTTTCCCACAGCCGACGCTGAAATCACCACTCATAAGCAAAGTACATAGCCAGCCCAGCGGCTTCCGGGACAGGCTGTACGGATTCTTTTTCGACCGTCACCCCGGAGAAAGTGCATTGGCTTCCCTGCAAGGCGTTACTTTGTAGATAAGACAGTGCGCGAAGGCAGGGGAAGTCCCAATGGAGACGCATTACCGGCTCGCGGGCGTCGCCCGGAGGCGATACGGCATGGCCTGAACGCATGTGTTAAAGGAGCGTGATGAGTTCCAACTGGTTCATTGCCGCCGGCCTCGCGCTCTTATTGTTGGCGCCCGGTCAGGCTTCGGCACAAGGGGCACAAGGGGCGCAAGCTCAGCAAGTGGCCCTGCCCGACGCCGAGAATATCGTGCTTCTCGTGCGCAACAGCCTCATCACCCTGAACGACGCGCTCCAGACCGGGAACTTTACGGTTCTGCGCGACAGGGGTGCGCCGGGCTTCCGCGAGGCGAACAGCGCCGCGCGTCTGTCGCAGATCTTCTCCGATCTCGTGGCCAAGAAAGTCGATCTGTCAGCCGTGGCGGTCGTTGCGCCCCAACTCAGCCAAGGGCCGGAGCTCGACAAAGAGAAGGGCATGCTGCATCTCAAGGGCTTCTTTCCCGGCAAGCCCGTGCGGATCGATTTCGAGCTGCTGTATCAGGCGGTGAAAGGCCAGTGGCGCCTGTTCGGCATTTCCGTGCAGCCCGGCAGTTCCGCAGCAAGCGCGCAAGGGGCGGGCTCGACGGCCGTGCCGAAGAACTGACTCCTCGAGACCCGGAGATTGTCCTGAGCGTCAAACCATCACAAAGTCCGCGCGTCTCGCGCCTCGTCACGGCGATGCTGCGGCCGTTCTGGCGCTTGCGCCGGGGCATGACGCTCGGCGCGCAGGGCGTTGTCATCGATGCGCAAGACCGCGTGCTGCTGGTGCGCCACAGCTATCGGCCGGGCTGGTTCTTCCCGGGCGGCGGCGTCGAATGGGGCGAGACGCTGGAAGATGCGTTGTATCGCGAGCTCGAGGAGGAGGTGGGCGTGACGCTCACGGGTGAGCCCGTGCTGCATGGCGTGTTCTCCAACAACGCCAACTTTCCGGGCGATCATATCGCGGTCTATCTGGTGCGGCGGTGGACGCGGGATGGCGACTACCGGCAAAAGAGCGAGATCGCCGAGGCCGAGATGTTCGCCGCCGACGATGTCCCCGCCCGCACCGACCCGGGGACGCGGCATCGCCTCGCCGAGATCTTCCGCAACGCGCCGCTGAGCGCCCATTGGAAGCCGTAAGGTCAGCCGGAGGTCGCGAAACGGTCGCGGTCGTGGGCTTTCGCGTAATCGACCTCGGGTCCGAGCGGGACGATGCCCTTCGGATTGATCCAGGGGTGGCTCTGGTAGTAATGCGCCTTGATGTGGTCGAGACGCACGGTCTCCGCGATGCCGGGCTGCTGGTAGAGCTCCCGCATGTAGTTCGAGAGGTTGGGGTACTCGGCGATCTGCCGGAGATTGCACTTGAAGTGCCCCACATAGACGGGGTCGAAGCGCACCAGCGTCACGAAGAGACGCCAATCGGCTTCCGTCATGGTGTCGCCGATCAGATAGCGCTGCTTGCCGAGCCGCTCCTCGATGCGGTCGAGAGTCCCGAACAGTGCTTTGAAGGCTTTTTCGTAAGCGGCTTGGCGGCTGGCGAAGCCGCAGCGATACACGCCGTTGTTGACATTGTCGTAAATGTCATCGTTGATCGCGTCGATCTCAGCGCGCAAGCCTTCCGGATAGTAGTCCGGGCCGGCGGCGCCCACCGAGTCAAAGGCGCCGTTGAGCATGCGGATGATCTCGGACAACTCGTTGGACACGATGGTTTCGCGTTCCTTGTCCCACAGCACGGGCGTGGTGACCCGGCCGGTGAAGTCGGGAATCGCTTTCAGATAAACGTCGGAGAGCTTGTCGAGGCCGTTGAGGCGGTCGCCGGTGGCGCCGTCGAAGTCGGTCGAGAAGGTCCAGCCTTTGTCGCCCATGTAAGGATGGACCACGTCGAGCGTGATGGCTCCCTCAAGCCCTTTGAGCGTGCGGAAGATAATCGTCCGGTGCGCCCAGGGGCAGGCATAAGACACATAAAGATGATAGCGGCCCGGCTCCGCCTTGAAGCCGTCTTCGCCGCTTGGTCCCGGCGATCCGTCTTTGGTGATCCAGTTTCGAAGCGTGGTCGGTTCGCGTTCGAACGCGCCGCCGTGGGACTCGGTGTCGTAGCCCTTGTCGTGCCAGACGCCGTCGATCAGAACTCCCATGCCGCTCCTGTATCCGGTCCGCTAGTCGCCGCCGCCGGCGAGCTTCATGGCGATCTTGGCGACGTGGTGCCCCTGGAAGCTCGCGAGGTTGAGCTCCTTTTGGGATGGGGTGCGGGAGCCGTCGGGCGCGGCGATGGTGCCCGCGCCGTAGGGCGAGCCGCCTTTGACTTCGCTGATGTCGGGAAGGTCGGGCGCCGAGTAGGGCAGGCCGACTACCACCATGCCGTGGTGGATCATGGTCCAGTGCACGGAGACGATGGTCGTCTCGTTTCCGCCGCCGGTCGAGGTCGAGGTGAAGACGCTGCCGACCTTGCCGATTAGCGCGCCCGAAACCCACAGCGGGCCGGTCTGATCGAAGAAGTGGCGCATCTGGGAGGACATGTTGCCGAAACGGGTCGGCGTGCCGATGATGATACCGTCATACTCGGCGAGTTCTTGGGGCTCGGCGATCGGCGCTGGCTGCTCCACCTTCATGCCGGCGCCGCGCATCACCTCTTCGGGCATCAGCTCGGGCACGCGCTTGACCGTGACCTGGGCGCCTTCCACCGCGCGCACGCCGTGGGCGATCGCGTAGGCCAATGTCTCGGTGTGCCCGTAGGAGGAATGATAAAGAACGAGAAGTTGCGCCGTATCCGCCATAAACAATGCCCCCGCTTGCCTTCAGGGGGCGTGGCTCCACGACCCCTTCTCGCCACTCTTAAGTTTAGCAGATTCAATAAAGTGATGAGAGGCGATAACACATACTGAACTTGAAGGGCTTCGTAAACTTAACGGGACCTCGCCGGGCCTTTGAGATCGCTGGACCTTTGGGGCGTGTCCGTGATATGGCAGCGCCCGTTATGTGGACGAGAAACACAATATCGGTCTTTCCCCGACGACGAGCGCGCGCCCGCTTCCCGCGGACCGCTTAGCCTCGCCGTCGCCGCCTCGTCCCTTCTCCTGAAGAACCGCGTTTGGCGCCCGGCCGGCGGGAATTTTTCCCTCGACCTTCCGATTTGGTGCGAACGCCATGACAAGCTTTGAAATCCAGACCGAGACCGCCGCCGACGCAGGCGCTCTATCGAAACTCTCCGCGCAAGCCTTTGGGCCGGGCCGTTTTACCCGCACCGCGTATCGGGTGCGCGAGGGCGTGCCGCCGGTTCCCGGCTTGAGCCTCACCGGCTGGCTCGACGGTAAGCTCGTCGGCGGCGTGCGCTTCACCGCGATCAAGATCGGCGCGGTGGAGGGCGCGGCGTTGCTCGGCCCGCTCGTGGTCGACCCAGGCGTCAAGGGTAAGGGCTACGGTAAGGCGCTGGTGGGCGAGGGTCTGGCGCGGGCGAAGGCGCAAGGCTTCGGCCTCGTGCTGCTCGTGGGCGACATGACCTATTACGGCCGGTTCGGCTTTGTGCCTGTCCTACCGGGCAAGATCACGCTGCCGGGGCCGGTCGATCCGGAGCGGCTGCTTGCGGTCGAACTGAGCCCGGGCATGATCGAGACGGCCGCGGGGCAGATTAGGGCGCATGCCTCTAACCCCTAGTGCCCTTCGCGGAACCAGGTGGCGGCCAGCAGGCCGAGCAGCAGCGCGAGCGCCAGGAAGCCGGTGAACAGCGGGAACAGCCGGATACCCTTGACGTGGTAGGCGTCGCGCTTGTGCAGGCCCAGCCAGTCGCTGCCGTGCATTACATGGCCGCTGCGGATCAAGGCGAGCCGCGGCAGGTCGGAGGCTTCGCCCGCCTCGCGGCCGAGCCAGAAAGCGCCGCCGCCGGTCTCTTCCAGGATGGCTGAGAGCGGTTCGTCGGTCGCGGTCACGGCGGCGAACTCGCGGGTGTTCGCCTTGCCGACGGTGACGATACTGGCGAGCTCGCCGGAGGACACGCGATAAACCCCTTGCTCGTCCACGGTCATGGCCTTGCGCCAGATGCCGCGGTCGCCCTTGTCCAGCGTCACCGTTTCCTCTTCGCCGGACGGCTTGGTCACGGTCACCGGCTCCACCTCGTCTTCGATGGAGCGGCGCTCGATGATCAGCGTCTGTCCCTTACTCGAAGCCTTCAAGGTCTCCTCTTCGAGCTCGGGCTCCTTCATCAGCCAGTGCGCCAGTCGGCGTAGGAGGTCGGAATAAGGGCCGCCGCCGTCATAACCGCGCGCCCAAAGCCAGGCGTGGTCGGACAGCAGCAAGGCCACGCGTCCCTTGCCGCGCTCGCCGATGACGAGGAGCGGCCGGTCGTCGGCGCCGTTCATCAAGACCTCGGCCTCGCGGGGGGTGACATCCACCACGCGGAACCATCGGCCCCAACTCGGCTCGCCATTGGGTCCGCTATGTGCGCCAGGCAGCTCGCTGGTCACGGGATGCTTGCCGCCGAGCTCGGTGAGGGCGGGCTTATACGGCTTCTCGACGACACGCCCCGACGGCACGGCGGGCAAAATTTCGCCGAGCGGGGTCCGGTAAAGGCTCAGCGCCGAGGCATAGTCGTCTCCGGCGGAGACAAGCACGGCTCCGCCGCGCTCCACATAGCGCGCGACGTTTTCCAGATAGAGCAACGGCAACACGCCGCGGCGTTGGTAGCGATCGAAGATGATCAGGTCGAACTGATCGAGCTTCTCCTGAAACAGTTCGCGGGTGGGGAAGGCGATCAGCGAGAGCTGATTGATGGGCGTGCCATCCTGCTTTTCGGGCGGACGCAAAATGGTGAAGTGCACCAGATCCACCGAGGCATCCGATTTCAGCATATTGCGCCAGGTGCGCTCGCCCGTATGCGGCTCGCCGGAGACGAGCAGCACGCGCAAGTTCTCGCGCACTCCCTCCACGGTGAGCACGGCGCGGTTGTTGATGCTGGTGAGCTCGCCGGGCTCGGTATCAGTCTCGATCTGCACGATATTGGGACCGGCGTGGTCGACCTCGACGGGGATCTCGACCGTCTCCCCGACACGCACGGTCTTCGTGGTGGGCGCTTGCCCTTGGTGGGTGATGGTCAGCGTCGCGATGTCGGTCTTGCTCGGCCGCGTCTCGGTGATCCGGACCTCGATGGGCTGGGTGCTGCCGACGATGCCGAAACGGGGCGCAGCCGTCACTTCGAGCCTGCGGTCGAACTCATCCTGCTTGCCGGTGAGAAGGGCATGCACCGGCGCATCGAAGCCGAGTGCGGCCGCCGAGCCCGGCACGTCGTGCACCTCGCCGTCGGTGATCATGATCACGCCGGCTAATCGATCGGGCGGCACGTCGGCGAGCGCCTGGCCGAGGTCGGTGAACAGCATGGTGCCGTCGCGCTCGTCATCGGCGGAGGTCGATGTGGAGCGGACGAAGCGCAGGTCGAGATCGGGGACCTTCTTGAGGCGCTCCTCAAGCCCCTTGCGGATTTCCTCGGTGCGCTTACCGCGCCCGGCAATCGCCTGGCTTTGGCTGTCGTCGACGACCACGGTCACGATGTCGTTGAGGGGTTCGCGGTCCTCTTGCTTGAGATGCGGGTTGGCGAGCGCCAGCATGAGCAAGGTGAAGGCAAGCAGCCGCAAGACGGCGCCGCGCCGCGCGCGCCAAAACAGCAGGGCGAGGAGGCATGCGCCGATCCCGGCAACGAGCCAAAGCACCGGCCAGGGTACGAAGGGGAGGAACTCGATGGACCAGCTCATGACCTATTGCCCCAGACGCTCGAGCAGGGCGGGGACGTGCACCTGATCGGCTTTGTAGTTGCCGGTGAGCGCGTACATCACGAGGTTCACGCCGGCGCGGAAGGCCATCTCGCGCTGTATCTCGCCACCAGGGACCACGGGAAAGATCGGCCGGTTCGCTTCATCGAGCGCCCAGGCCGAGGCAAGATCGTTCGAGGTGATGACGAGCGAGCTCACCCCGTCGGTGCGGCGCGAGCGCTCGCTGCGCTCGGCTTCTCCCGCCGGTTCCGCCTCGACCCAGAGTGAGCCGCCGTCCCAGCGGCCGGGGAAGCTGTGCATCAGGTAAAACGACTTGGTGAGAACGTGACTCTCGGGTACGGGCTCCAGCGGCGGCACGTCGAGTTGGCCGATAAGGCGGTTCAGCGCCTTGCCCTGCACGCCGCCATAGGACACACGCTCCTGATCGCGGGTGTCGAAGATGATCATGCCGCCTTGCTTCATGTAGGCATCGACCTTAGCCAGCGTTTTATCCGACAGCGGCTCGGCGTCCTCGCTCACCGGCCAATACAGCACCGGGAAGAAGGACAGCTCGTCCGTCTCGATGTCGACGCCCATGGGCGCTGCCGGTTCGAGCGCCGTGCGGGCGCGCAACACCTTGCTCAAGCCGCTTAGACCTTCCTCGCTGGTATGATCGATCTCGGCGTCGCCGGTCAGAACGTAAGCGAGCCGGGTCTTGAGCGAGGCGCGCAGCGCAAAGTCGTCGGCCGTGTCACCGTCGCTGGCCGTGTCACCGGCTGCCGCCTCAGGGGCATTCTCCGCTTCCTGGGCGAAGGCCGGTGCGGGCGCCAGCTGTGCGGCAAGCGCAAGTGCCAGAGCGATGGCGGCGGCGCTTGCTGCATGGCGGCGGCGGAAGCGGAAGCCCGTGCTCAGCGCCAAAACGGCAAGAATGTCTAGGCCGAACAGCGCGAGCGCGGCGATATAGAGCCAAGGCTCCAGCGCGAATGGCTTCTTCAAGGTGTAGCCGCTCACCGTGCTTGCGCCTTCGGCCGGCGCGAGCGGTGTGAGGCGCGTCGTCGGCGTCACGATGTTGAGCGCGCGCGCCGCGCCGGACGGTCCGTAATAGCCTGGCGGATGCTCAGGTCCAGGCACGGTGGAGTCGAGCTTGTCGGGCGTGATCGCCGCCGCGCGAAGTGGCGGCGGAATCAGCTGTCCGAATCCATCGAGAGTCTGAATTGGCGCGAGTGCCGTGGTCGCGGCAGGCTGTGCTTGGCCTGCTTCCAGGGTTACGTCCGTGTCGCCGGTGGCCGCGCCCACTTGGCTCGGGGCAAGCGAGATGGCTCTGCGCAGCATCTCGACGAAAAGGCCGGAGAGCGGAAGGTTCGACCAATCGGAGTTGGCGGTGACATGGAACAGCACGACCCAGCCTTCGCCCTGCTTCGCCGCGGTGACGAGCGGGGTGCCGTCGGCAAGCGCCGCCCACACTTCCGCATCCATGGCCACCGTGGGATCGGCGAGAACCTGCCGGTTGACGCGCACGTCCTCCGGCACCTCGAGTCCCTTGAACGGGCTCTTGTCCTCGAAGGGCGCGAGCGGTTGCGGTGTGCTCCAAGACAGCGAGCCGCCAAGCGAGCGGCCGCCGCGGCGCAGTGCGACGGGCAGAAGCTCATCGCCGCCTTGCTCGAGCCGCGGGCCTGCGAAACGGATCAGGACACCCCCGTCGGCGAGCCAGGCTTCCAGCTCCTCTTGGGTGCCGGCGACGAGCTTGCCGATATCGGCGAGAACGATGGTCGAAACGCGCTGCTTGTCGATGAGATCGTGCACGGCGGTCGCCACGTTGCGCTCATTGGGCGTAATGACGTCGGCGTAAGGCGAGAGCGCCCGGTTCACGTAGTAGAGCGGGGAAAGCAGCGGCTGCGCCTCCTCGCGCGATTCGCCTGAGACGATACCGACGCGATGCCATTGCGCACGCGCATCGAGCAAATGCACGGCGCCGGCCGAGCGTTCGCCCTTGATCTGAAGGCGCGCCACTTGATTGCGGATCTCAAGAGGCAGATCGAAGCTCGCCTTGGCTTCGCGCTCGCCCGTCTTGATGGTGAAGGGCGCTTCGCCAAGCGGCTCGCCGCGGCCGGTCAGTGCTCTGACAATTCCGGTGCTCGGGCCTTCGGCACCGCTCAGCACGCGCCCGGCGAGCACGCCGCCTTCGCCGGTGGCCTGGCCGACACCAAGCGGCGTTTCGTGCGAACCCGGCGTCAGTACGGTGAGGCTGCCGCCGCCGCTGGCAAGCTTGGTGAGGGCTTCGGAGAAACTTTCACCTTTGCCATAGTCGAGACCATCGGAAAGCCAGACCACGCTGTGACCGGTCTTGGCCGCAAGGTCCTTCTCAAGAGTCTCGGCGAGCTTTGCGCGGTCCGGCGCATAAGGCTCCGGGTTGAGACCGGCAATGCGCTCGCGCACCTCATCGGCGGGGAGGGCCTCGCCGAGCGGTTCGCCGGTTGCGGTGGGCGCAAGGATCACCGTGCGTCCGTCGCGGCTCGCCCGATCGATGGCCGCGGCCAGGGTCTCGCGGCGCGCCGCCCAATGCGCGGCCGAGGCCCAGCCATTGTCGACGATCAAGAGAAGCGGGCCTTCGCCGGAAAAAGTCTCGCGGTCCGGATTGATCACGGGTCGCGCCAGAGCGAGGATCAGAAGTGCTGCAAGCAGCATCCGCAGCAAGGTCAGCCACCACGGGCTACGCGCCGGGGTTTCCTCGGTGGGCTTCAGTTCTTTGAGTAAGCGCGTCGGCGGGAAGACCACGACGTGCGGGCTTGGGGGTGTGAAGCGCAGCAGCCACCAGATGGCGGGCAGGGCTGCGAGCGCCACCAAGATCCACGGCTGCAGAAAGCCTATGGGGCCGAGCGCCATCATGAGGCGTCTGCCTGTGCGGGGGCGGGCCGGGGCGAGCGATAGCGGTAGTCGCGGTCGAGCCCGGCGAGATGGCTATGGACGGCGAGCACGACTTCTTCCGCTGGGCGATCGGTGTGATGCACCACGAACGACCAGCCGAGGCGTCGCGCGGCTTCTTGAAGGTCGATGCGGTGGCGCTCCATGCGCTCCTGAAAGCTGTCGCGCAAGGACTCGGCGCGGCCGGCGATCATGCGGTCGCCGCCTTCGCTCGCGGCGAATTCCGTGCGTCCGACGTAAGGCAGTGTCTCTTCCGCCGGATCGAGGATCTGAATGAGATGGCCGCGCACGCCCTGGCTGGCGATGGTCTGAAAGCGCGCGACGGTTTCGTCCACAGGCTCGAGGAAGTCGGAGAACATGAGACATTCGGAGAACCGGCTGAGGCGCGCGGGCGGCGGCAGACTTGTCTCCGCTGTCTCGTTCAATAGAACTTCCGCCACTTTGCGGCCGGTGTTGCGGCCCGTGAACGGCTGGCCGCCAAGGAGGCCGACGCGCTCGCCGGCACGGGACAGAAGCTCGGTCATGGCGAGCGCCAAGATGACCGCGCGGCTTTCCTTCGTTGTCTTAGACAAAGACGAGCGGAAGCGCATGGACGGCGACAGGTCGACCCAGAGCCACGCCGTATGCGCGGCCTCCCATTCCCTCTCGCGCACGAAGAGATGGTCGGAGCTCGCCGAGCGGCGCCAGTCGACACCGGCAAGCGTGTCGTTGGTGTCGAAATGACGGAACTGCCAGAACGTCTCGCCGGGACCGGGACGGCGGCGGCCATGGGTTCCATGCGTCACGGTATAGGCGACGCGTTGCGCCTCGATAAGAAGCGCGGGCATGCGCGCCGCAAGCCCATGGGCTTCGGCTTCCTCGGCCAGAAATGGCTGGAGCGATTTCGCCTGCGCGGTCGCCAAAGCTTGTCTACCTCAGCGGCTCTATGAGCCTTGCCATCATGTCGCTCATCTCGATCCCTTCGGCGCGGGCGGCGAAGGTGAGCGCCATACGGTGCTTCAGCACAGGCTCGGCCAGGTCGACGACGTCGTCCACGGATGGCGCGAGCCGTCCCTCCATCATCGCTTTCGCGCGGACCGCAAGCATGAGGGCTTGGCTGGCGCGGGGGCCGGGGCCCCAAGCGATCATTTCGTCCAAGGCTTCGTCGTTGCCGGTTCCGGGACGGGCGGAGCGGACGAGTTGCAGAATGGCGTCGACCACCTGGTCGCCGACCGGCAACTGGCGGACGAGACGCTGGGCCATCATGAGCTCGTCGGCGGAAAGAATGGTCTTAAGGTTGCGCTCCTCGACACCCGTGGTCGCGAACAGCATGCGCCGTTCGGCATCGGCGTCGGGATAGGAGACATCGATCTGCAACAGGAAGCGGTCGAGCTGCGCCTCGGGCAACGGATAGGTGCCTTCCTGCTCCAGCGGATTTTGCGTGGCGAGCACGTGGAAGGGCCGCGGCACGTCGTGGCGGACGCCGGCCACTGTGACGTGATTTTCCTGCATGGCTTGCAGCAAAGCCGATTGAGTCTTGGGGCTTGCGCGGTTGATCTCGTCGGCCATCAGAAGCTGGGTGAAGATCGGGCCCTTGACGAAGCGGAAGCTGCGGCGGCCGCCGGCTTCTTCCTCGAGCACCTCGGAGCCCACGATGTCCGACGGCATGAGGTCCGGCGTGAACTGAATGCGCTTGTTGTCCAGACCGAGCACGCTTCCCAGCGTATCGACGAGGCTCGTCTTGGCGAGGCCCGGCACGCCGATGAGGAGTGCGTGGCCGCCGGACAGCAGCGTGGTCAGAGCCAAGTCGATGACTCGCTCCTGACCGAAGATAACGGTCTGGGTCGCCTCCCGCACGTCCTGGATCTTGGCCCCGATCTCGTCGAGGCGATCCACGAGTTGGGTCTCGGATTCAACTGTGGTCATGGCTTCCGTTTCGCTCGATCTTGATGATGGAAAAATATAGGGCCAAAGGCCCGGAAAAGCTGAACACTTTGATCGGCAATTGGGTCACAATAGCGTTGGCGCCGACTGCTGGACGGCTCCCGGCGAAGGGCAAGAGGTCGTGAATCGGCGAGTATGACAGTGCCTGACCAAGATGAAAGAGACAAACTCGTAGCATCTGGCAAGGACGGCGGCAAACAGCCCAAGCCATTATTGCCAAACCTTAATGATTGCGGAGATATCGGCCTGAAGATCGCCCGAGACGGCACTTGGTATTACCAGGGGAGTCCCATCGGCCGAAAGCCTCTCGTCAAGTTGTTCTCCACCGTGCTGCGCCGGGAAGACGACGGCTTCTATCTCGTCACGCCTGTGGAGAAGGTGCCCATCGACGTCGAGGGCGAGCCTTTTCTTGCAGTCGCCATGACCCGCGAAGGCCACGGCGAGGATCAACGCCTCACCTTCGAGACCAATGTGGGAGACGTGGTGACCGCCGATGCGGGGCACCCGATTGGATTCCGGGCCAAGCCGGGCGGCGGGCACGCGCCTTATGTGGAGGTGCGCGACGGTCTGACCGCGCAACTCGCGCGCCCGGTCTACTACGAACTGACGGAGTTTGCAGTAGAAACCAAGCAGGGCGCCGGCGTGTGGAGTGGGGGCGCCTTCTTCGCGTTTCCCATGGAGGACTGAAGCGGAGGACTGAAGCGCTCTCGCTTTGTCGGGCGCGCGCGGCTAAGGTCTCGGCAAAACAACATGCTTGCCGGGGAGAAGTCTGACGCGATGTTGCGCATCGCCTTCATCGATATCCTGCTGTTTGCGTTGCCGTTCCTGATCTACGCGGGCTACATGGTCTGGATCAGGGGCGCCGCGCCCGCCACTCTGTGGCAAAGCGCGCCGATCTTCTGGTTGCTGGCGGCGGGGCTTGGTCTGCTGTTCGTCGTTATGGCGACGCTCGTGCAATTCTCGGGCGGCGAACGCGGCGGCATTTACCATCCGCCGGTCATCGAAGATGGCGTGATCAAACCCGGCGGCATCGATTGAAGACAGAGGTGTCATGGCCGAGCACGACACGCCCAGCACCGAAGCGCCGCCTTCGCTGAAAGACGCCGCCTGGCTGAAGCAGCCGGAAACCATGCGCGTGTTCGCGGCCTTGTCGGGTAGCGACATCGAGACCCGCGCGGTGGGCGGCGCCGTGCGGGATGCACTGCTGGAACGTCCCGTGCTTGATATCGACTTCGCGACCACGGCGGTGCCGGACAAAGTCATGGCGCTGGCGCGTAAGGCCGGCCTCAAGGCGATCCCCACGGGCATCGCCCATGGCACGGTCACGGTCGTCGCCGACGGCGTGCCGTTCGAGGTCACGACGCTGCGCCGTGACGTGGAGACGTTCGGCCGTCACGCCAAGGTCGCGTTCACGAAAGACTGGGCGGAAGATGCGCAGCGCCGCGACTTCACGCTGAACGCGCTCTATGCGGCGCCCGACGGCACCGTCTACGACCCGCTCGGCGGCTACGCGGACTTGGCCGCGGGACGCGTGCGCTTCATCGGCGAGGCGGAAGCGCGCATCGAAGAAGACTATTTGCGCATTCTCCGCTTCTTCCGGTTCAACGCCTATTATGGCAAGCAACCGCTCGACGAGGAGGGGCTCACCGCGTGCGTACGGCAGCGTGGCGGGCTGGCGCAGCTTTCGGCCGAGCGTGTCACAGCCGAGCTGAAGCGTCTCCTGGTGGCGCCGAAGGCTTTTGCGGCGATCGAGTCCGTGTTCGACTTCGGGCTGTTGAGCGACATCCTCGGCAGCGCGCCGCGGCTCGACCGGCTGGCGCGGTTGATCGCCATCGAGGATGGTGCGGGCCGCGACCCGAATGCGATTTTGAGGCTTGCCGCGCTTTCGGTGTTCGTGGCCGAAGACGCAGCCCGCCTTGCCGCCCGCTTCAAGTTGTCGAATGCCGAGCAGGCCATGCTGTTGTGCGGCGCCGAGGAGACATTCGACCCCGCGCTGCCGGAGGAGGGTGCCGCGAAGCGGCTGCTCTATCGCCTTGGGCCGGAGGCTTACGGAGCGCAGGTTCTGCTTTCATGGGCCACACGCGGCGCGCGGCCCGACGATCCCGATTGGCAACGCGCACTTGCGCTGCCTGAACGATGGCAGGCGCCCGAGTTTCCCTTGCGTGGTCCGGACATCACCGCGCTCGGCGACTTCAAGGGACCGGAGATCGGCGCCATGTTGCGCGCGGTCGAACAGCAATGGATCGACGGCGGGTTCACGCAAGACCGAAAGCAGCTTCTCGTCAGGGCAAAGGCTCTCGCCACGTCTTAGTCCAGCCGGGCAATCAGCTCCATGGCGGCGGCGGGTGCCCGCAGCTTTCCCTCATGAATGAAATAGACGAACACGTCGCGCGGCTTGGTGGCGGGTGCGTGCGACGCATCCACTACCGGCAGATCGTCGGGCATGCCGCCCACGGCCCAGACTTTGGCGCGGTCCGCCCACGCATCGATGTCTTTCGGCTGGTAACCGGTCTCGATGGTGTCATCACCGCGTTGGAGGCGCGCGTAGACGACGTCGCCGGTGACGTCGGCGATCGAGGGATAATCTTCGCTGTCGACATAGACCGGTGAAACGTTGTGATCGCGCAGCAAGCCGATGAAGGCGGGATCCTGGAAACTGGCGTGGCGTGCCTCGATCACGTGATTGAGCTTTTGCCCGTTCAGTTCATGCGGCAGATGCTCGAGGAACTTGGCGAGGTCGGCTTCGTCGAATGTCTTGAAGGGCGCGAACTGCCACAGTACCGGCCCGAGCTTGTTACCCAGTTCGGCGAGCCCTGAGTCGAAAAACCGGGCAACGAAGCTGCCGGTCTCCGCCAACACCTTCTGCTGGGTGACGAGACGCGGACCTTTGACCGAATAGACGAAGCCGTCCGGTGCGGTGCCGGCCCATTTGTTGAAGCTCTTGGGACTTTGCAGCCGGTAATGGGTGGCGTTGATCTCGATCGAGGTGAGGTGGCTTGAGGCATAGGCCAGCTCGTCGGCCTGTCTGATACCTTTGGGATAAAAGACTCCGCGCCACGGCGCATAGACCCAGCCGCCGACGCCGGCGCGAATGCGGCCTTGCTTATTGGGCTGCTTGGAATTCGGCATGGCCGTATGCGTAGCGCAACTTCGTCGGGCGCACATAAGAAAAGAGCCGCGCCCAGGGAGGGCGCGGCTCCATACTCTCGGGGGTACTGATACGCAGGGACGCAACTGACGCGACGCAACCTACGCTTACCACGGCATACGCAACTGAACGCTACGCGACTAAAAGCCCATGCCACCCATACCGCCCATGCCACCCATGTCGCCGCCGCCAGGCATGGCGGGAGAACCCTTTTTCGGCAGCTCGGCGACCATGGCCTCGGTGGTGATGAGCAGGCCGGCGATGGACGACGCATCCTGGAGCGCGGTCCGCACAACCTTGGCCGGATCGATGACGCCGGCCTTGACCAGGTTGCCATACTCGCCGGTCGCGGCGTTGTAGCCGAAGTTATACTCGTCCTTGTCGAGGATCTTGCCCACGACCACCGCGCCGTCTTCACCGGCATTCTCGGCGATCTGGCGCAGCGGTGCCTGAAGGGCGCGGCGCACGATATTGACGCCGATCTTCTGGTCCTCGTTGGCGCCCTTGAGGGTGTCGAGCGCCTTCAACGCACGAAGCAGCGCCACGCCGCCACCGGGAACGATGCCTTCCTCGACGGCCGCGCGGGTCGCGTTCAACGCATCGTCGACGCGATCCTTCCTCTCCCGCACTTCGGTCTCGGTCGCGCCGCCGACCTTGATCACGGCAACGCCGCCGGCGAGCTTCGCCAGCCGCTCTTGCAGCTTCTCGCGGTCGTAGTCCGAGGTGGTGTCCTCGATCTGCTGACGGATCTGGGCGACGCGCCCCTCGATATCCTTCTTCTTGCCGGCGCCATCGACGATGGTGGTGTCATCCTTGGTGATGACGATCTTCTTCGCCTGGCCGAGCATGTCGAGGGTCACGTTGTCGAGCTTGATGCCGAGGTCCTCGGAAATGACCTGGCCGCCCGTCAGGACAGCGATGTCCTGCAGCATGGCCTTGCGGCGATCGCCGAAGCCCGGCGCCTTTACGGCCGCGACCTTCAAGCCACCGCGCAACTTGTTGACCACGAGCGTGGCCAGGGCCTCGCCTTCGACGTCCTCGGCGATGATGAGAAGCGGCCGGCCCGACTGCACCACCGCTTCGAGCAGCGGCAGCATGGACTGGAGGTTGGAGAGCTTCTTTTCGTCGATGAGAATGTAGGGGTTCTCGAGCTCGACGCGCATCTTGTCGGCGTCGGTAATGAAGTAGGGCGAAATGTAACCGCGGTCGAACTGCATGCCCTCGACCACTTCGAGCTCGGTGCCGAGGCTCTTGGCCTCCTCGACGGTGATGACACCGTCATTGCCGACCTTTTGCATGGCCTCTGAGATGAAGCGGCCGATCTCCTGGTCGCCATTGGCGGAGATGGTGCCGACCTGGGCGATCTCCTCGTTGGAGGTGACCTTCTTGGCCTTCTCCTTCAGCGCCTCGATGACCTTGGAGACGGCGAGATCCACGCCGCGCTTCAGGTCCATGGGGTTGGAGCCGGCGGCGACGGACTTGGCACCTTCTCTGACGATGGCTTGAGCGAGCACCGTGGCGGTGGTCGTCCCGTCACCCGCCTCGTCGGCGGTCTTGGAGGCGACCTCGCGCAGCATCTGGGCGCCCATGTTCTCGAACTTATCCTCGAGCTCAATCTCCTTGGCGACCGTCACACCGTCCTTGGTGATGCGGGGAGCGCCGAAGGATTTCTCGAGCACAACGTTGCGGCCCTTGGGGCCGAGCGTGACCTTGACCGCATTGGCCAAGATGTCGACGCCGCGAAGCATACGCTCGCGGGCGTCTTGGGAAAACTTCACTTCCTTCGCAGACATGTCTTCTTACTCCTATGAGCCTCACCCCATGGTCCCGCTTTTGCGGCGACGCCCGGGGGCGGCAGGGAATTCTTCTTGAGCTGGTTACGCGGCCTTCTTCTTGGCAGCCGACTGTTCGAGCACGCCTAGAATGTCGCTCTCCTTCATGATGAGCACGTCCTGGCCGTCGATCTTGACTTCGGTACCGGACCATTTGCCGAACAGGACGCGGTCGCCGGGCCGCACATCGAGCGCCTGAAGCTGACCCTTCTCGTCGGTCGCGCCGGGGCCCACGGAGACAATCTCGCCTTCCTGGGGCTTCTCCTTCGCGGTATCCGGGATAATGATGCCGCCTTTGGTCCGTTCGTCCCCGTCGATCCGACGCACCACGACGCGATCATGCAATGGACGAAACTTCATCTTGCGTTCTCCTCCAGACAAATTGTCATGTAATCGGGCGCCGGCCCGGGATGGGCGCGCCCAACAGCTATGTAGATTCGGGTCTTGGCACTTTCAAGGCGAGAGTGCCAGAAAATTAGCACTGCGCTGAGGCTGCTGCCAAGATACTGATTCAACTCGATAAATGTCCTGGACGCAACGCGGTCCCGTGCTTAGCATCGAAGAAGTCAAAACACGTTGGCCAATAAGGGACGAGGGACTGATGGACCAGGGATTCGTTCACCAGATCGCAGGCTACTCACTGACCACCGCCGAAATTCTCTACCGCCTTCCCGACCACCCCAAGCTGCTCCAGAGCTATGTCTGGCAGGACTACGACATGGCGCCGCGCTTTCCCAAGCTCACGGATTTTTTGGACTTTTGGGACGCCAATCTCGAAGGGCCGCTTTACCGGGTGCGCGTGGCGCATAAGAAGCTGATCTCGCCGACGGAGTTCAGCTTCGTGGAAGGCGAGCTGCGGCTGCACTGAGCGCGCCCAAGCGCTCGCTATCACACCGCTGCCATGGCAAGCTCCTAAGCTCTTCGGGGCATTGGGAGGCGCGATATGTGGCGATGGGTGAAGGGATTTCTTGCCGGCGGCCTGCTTGGACTGGTGTTCGGCTTCGTACTCGGCATTTTCTTCTTCCCGTATATCTTCCCGCCGCCGGACGCCAAGGAGACGCTGAGACGGGACGAGAGCGGCCAGCTTGTGGCCAAAGGCACGTTCATTCAGCCCAATCCCAACGATCCGGTCCATTACGGCAAGGGCACGGTCAGCGTCTATCCCCGGACCGTGTTCCTCGGCGAAGACTTCGAAGTGGGGCCGGGCCCTGACTTCCACGTCTATCTCGTGCCGAAAGCGGAGATCCGCACCTCGAGCGATGTCACCGACACAATGTATGTGGACTTGGGCCGCTTGCGCGCGTTCAAGGGCAGTCAGAACTACGCGATCCCCGTGGGCGTGGACCTAAAAAAATTTCCGAGCGTGGTGATCTGGTGCCAGCAGTTCTCGGTGTTGATCTCGCCGGCCGATCTCAACTACGAGGGAAGCTGAGGCTTGCCAAAGCGCGGCGTTGTTCCGGCCATATCCGGCTTTCAACTGTCTGCAATTCATGCCTGAAATCGGCGGCGCCGCTCAGCGCGCCGGTTGGCGGCCATCCTTTTCACGCGGCCCGAAATCGTACTCGTAAATATGGGCGTGCTCGCGCTCCAGCACCGGCTTCAGATCCCGAAAGGCCTTGCCGTATTTGTAAAACGGGATGCGCGGGAACAGGTGGTGGATCAGATGGAAGTTCTGGAACCAATAGAACCAGTTCACGATGGGTTCGACGATCTTGCCGCGCACCCAGAATATGTTGGTGTCGCGGTAGCGCTCATGCACCTGGTGCGGCTTGTGGGTGAGATAGGCGAAGAAATAGATGATCATTGCCGAGGCAAGAATGTGCGGGAAGATCCACAGCATCAGCACCTCGCGCCAATAACCCATCACTGCGAGCGCGAGCGCGAGCCCGTAGAGGATCGCGTATGCGAGGATGATGTGGATTGCGAGCGGCAGCATGCCCGGGTTACGGAACTTGAAGGCGATGTTCTTCCAGAAATACTGATGGTACCAGAACACGATGGTCAGGCAGCGAAACGCCACCAGGACCGGGTTCTTCACCGCCACCCAATGATCGGGGTCGATCTCGGGATTGTTGGTCTCCCGGTGGTGGGCGAGATGCATGTAGCGGAAGGCTTTGTACTCGTGCAGCAAGATCGCGCCGCAGGCAAAGCCGATGAGATGGTTGAGCCACAGATAGCGTGAATCCCGCCCGGCAATGTTGCCGTGACAGGCCTCATGCAGTGGCGTCTGGTCGGCATAGAGGATCAGCGTGTTGAGGATCAGCCCAAGCCAGAGCGGAATGATGCCGAGTGTGCCGAGCGTGCAGACGGCGGCGAATGCAGCGACGATGCCGAGTGCCAAATACACGGTCGGCCAGGCCACCATGCCTTGATAGGGCTTGATCTTCCGGAGCGCTTGCCGGTCGGCTTGGGCATTGGGCTGATCGCGGGACGTCTCGGTGATGGGGGGTCCGGCGGCCGTCGACGCATTGGTCATCTTGGTTGTGACCCTCAGTTCGCCAGTCGAGATGTTGCCCCGCATGCCACTCTGCCCCGCATGCCACTGTCCGAAGGCTAAACAATCGTGATCGCCGGGGAGGCTCGCCTTCTCGGCCCTACACGGGAAATGTAACCGGATCGGCGAAAGAGGCAAGAATCTTGCGCGGACCTTCGACGTTCATGCGGCCGTGCCCCGTCAGGATGTTGTCGAGCACGAGAACATCGCCCTTTTTCCACTGGAATAGAACCGAGTGATCCCATGTGGCGCGGCGGATTTCGGCCAACTCATCGGGGGGAATAGGCGTTCCGTCGCCGTAAAGAATTTGGACCGGCATTACGTCGAGGGCGTAAAGCAATCTGAGGCCCATTTTTAGAGCGGCGTTATGGAGCCCGTTCTGGCGCGGTCTGACTTCGTCGAGATCCTGAAGGATGCTGGTCCGGTGAAAGGCCTGAAGGTTGAGGCACGGTTCACCGGTCTCAGGATGGAGGGGCAGTGGATCGACCACGTTATAGGTATGTAGGATGCGCCCGTCCGGATGCCACTTGCAGACCATTCCCTGCGCGCTCACCATGGCCTCGATCTCATCGCGGTCGGAGGTTCCGAAAGCCTCGTCCCAGTCCCGGTTGATGATCGGCGCCCAGCCCGGGCGCTTTTTCGGAAACCGCCGCCGATAGCAGACCTTCTTTTCCTTCAGCTTCGCCCGAACCTTGGGATCAAGGGTGCTCGCCGCCGCGCGCGAGTCGAACAGCGGCGTTTCGCCATAGCGTATGGGTTCGACAAAGCAGAAGAACGAAATCATGCGGGGTCGTTCGTTCAGGAAGCTGTTCTCATTGTGGGCGAGGATTGGATAGGCGTCGGGGGTGTCGGTCGAGGTGTATACGCTTTCGGCCACCTTGCTTCGCGGGCTGGTGTCGAACAGGTTCTCCGCCTCGGGCTGGTACCCGAGTGCCCCGAGGACTTCCGCGAAGCCGGCCGGCTCGTTGACCTCAAACCCGCGCAGCAGAAAGCCGCCTCGCTTCAACATTTCATCCCGAAGCGGTGCGCGTTCGGCGGTCGCAAAGGCGAGGAGATCCGCCAGCGATTGCTGTCCGTTTGATTCCACAACGCGCGGGAGACCTGCGCAATTGGTCGGGCGGGTCAATTCCGAGGGATTGAGATTTCGCCAAGTCGCCATTCTTTGTCGGTAGCCAAATTGGCTGGCAATGTCTAGATGGGGGCGAACGAACGGGGGGTTCGGCCATGCGGCGACTTGTCCCTCTGGTTTCGGTGGAGACGGCGCGCGGGTTCTTCGGGCCGCCGGCTAAGGCTATTTCTGCTTCGCGATGATGAAAACTTGCGTCCGTGCTCGATTTCGGCGACACCTTTCGTCCGAACACGACCATCAGCCGCGTTGCGCCGAAAAGGGGCGTCGAGCGTAGCGCATCACGAGGTGGTCGTGGGACCAGGGTCTATCGTCGGCACGCAGTGGCGATGTCGCTTTGCCTCTTCGGTGCGGCAAGTGGAGATCGCCGGTTCCCCAAGAAGCCTTAAGTTCGGGAGACCGTACGGTCTTAGAAATCGGGCGCTCACCCCTATCCATAAGCGAATTTTTAGCGAGGCAATATGTGCGGCTTGGCAGGTGTGATCGACCTTACCGGTCGACGAGAACCCGATCGGGCCTTGGTCGCGCGCATGGGCGCGGTGCTGTTCCATCGCGGCCCGGACGATTCCGGCACGCTCTTCGCGCCGGGAATCGGGGTCTCTCATCGGCGTCTCAGCATCGTCGGCGTGGCGAACGGTCAGCAGCCCATCTTCAACGAGGATCGTACCATCGCGGTCCTGTGCAACGGCGAGTTGTTCGATTACACGGAGCGAAAGGCCGAGCTGCAGGCCCGGGGTCATGTGTTCCGAACCGACAGTGATTGCGAGCTGATCGTGCATCTCTACGAGGAGCACGGCGAGGATGTGTTCGAGCATTTGAAGGGTCAGTTCGCCTTCGTGCTTATCAACTTTACCAAGAAGCTCGTGCTGCTCGCGCGGGATCGGGTTGGCATCTGCCCGCTGTTCTGGTCGCAGCAAGGGAACACCGTCTATTTCGGCTCGGAGATCAAGGCGCTCATAGCCTCCTGCGCGGTCTCGCCCGTCGCGGATGTCAAAGGGCTCGACCATTTGTTCACTTTTTTTGCGTTGAGCTCACGCCGCACCATGTTCGAAGGCGTGCAATCGATCTTGCCCGGGCACTATCTTCGCATCGCCTTCCGGCGTGACGGCAAGGCAGCCGAGGTCGCCGAACGGCGTTATTGGGATCTCGATTTTCCCGATTGGGGCGACGAGGACGATCCCGCCGACGAATCCCTCCTCATCGACGAGTTCGAGGCGAAATTCCAAAGGGCGGTCGAGATCAGGCTCAGGGCCGACGTGCCGGTGGCCGGCTATCTCAGCGGCGGCGTCGATTCGGCCTATGTGCTCGCCATGGCCTCGAAGGTGAGTGGCCGGCCGCTCCCGAGCTTCACGGTCAAGGTGCCTGACCCAGTGCTCGACGAGGAGGAGAACGCAGCCGAGGCGGCACGCCATATCGGGGGCGCGGCCACGGTCGTGGAAGCCGGACCCGCTTTCATCGCCGACAGATATGCGGAGCTGATTCGCGCGGCTGAGAGCCCGGTGCTCGATACCTCTTGCGCTGCGCTGTTGGCTCTGTCGCAGGAGGTGCATGGCAAGGGCTTCAAGACGGTGTTGACCGGCGAGGGCGCGGACGAGGCTTTCGCAGGGTATGTCTGGTTCAAGATGAGGGAGATTGTGCGCAACCTCGATTTCGGCGACAGCTTTCGCCCGACCACGGGTATCAGCAGAGTCGCGCGGAAATGGGCGGCGCCGAATTTGAGCTTCGGCGATTTCGCGCGCATCGATAGCCTCATCGCTGGGCCTCACGCCCAGTCGGTGATGTACAATCTCGTGGCGACGTCGCGTGACCTGTATTACAGCCAAGACCTCAAAGAGAGGCTTGGTTCGTTCGTCGCCTATGAGGACTTAGAGCTCGACCTCGACCGCTTGCGCCGCTGGCACCCGCTGAACCGCTCGCTGTATCTCGGTTACAAGGTGCACCTCCCCGGCCTTCTGCTGAGCCAAAAGGGCGACCGCGTCGCCATGGCGAACAGCGTCGAGACGCGCTACCCATTCCTCGACGAGGACGTGATCTCCTTCGCCGCGCGCATCCATCCACGCTTCAAGCTCCGGCGTGGGCTGAAGGATAAATATTTGTTGCGGCAGGCGGCTGCGCGTCTGCTGCCGGAGGCGGTGGCGCAGCGGCGGAAAGCCATGTTCAGGGCGCCGCTGGCCGAGACGTTCCTATCGTCCCCGCCCGGTTTCGTGCGCGATCTGATTAGCTCGGAGTCCTTGACACGGACCGGCTATTTCGACGTGGAACGCGTGCGGGCAGACTGCGATCTGCTGGCGAGGGGCAATGGCGGTACGCTCGGCACCTTCGCCAGCTTGGGGTTGGGCGGCGTGGTGGCTACTCAGCTCTGGCATCATTTGTATCTCGGCGGCGGTCTTTGTGATCTGCCGCACGCGGCCGAGCACAGGAATCTTGCGGAAAAGTTCACGTCCGAATTGTCCTGCGCAGACAGCTAGGCCCCTCTGCGTCGGAAAACGACCCGGCAAAAAAGAAAGGGCCCGCCGGACCGGCAAGCCGGTCTGACAGGCCGTTCTAGGTCGCTCCCGGGCCTCTAGCGGCAGAAATGCTCGTAGCCGTCATAGCCGACGAAGGTCCCGGTATTGGGATTGAAGCTGCGGTACCTCGAGTAGCAATAGGTGTACCAGTCCGGCGTCCAGGGCGCGGGACCGTAGCCGGCGCGATAGACAGGCTGTGCCGGCGGCGCCACATAGACATCGCGCGGGGTAAGCGCGCTGCCGACAATGGCGCCGACGCCGAATCCGATAAGCCCGGCGCCCAAAGCGTTGTAGCCGCCGCCACGGCGGTATCCGCGGCCACCATAATAGTTATTCTGCACGTAGCGGCCACCGCCGCCGCCTTTCCAGCCATTTCCATGACCACGGCCGGCTTCCGCCGGTGCGGCCATCGTCAGGGCGAAGAGCCCGACAAGCGCAGCAATCAGTGCTGTGAAGGTTGTCTTACCCATCGTTTGCGTTCCTTAAACGTGAGACGCCAGGGCGCGTCGCACAGATGGAGGGTTCCCCCAGGGATAGGGTCAAGCGAGATTTTTGCCCCCGCTTTGAGGCAATTTAGAGCCGTAAAGATGAACCGAGCCTGAACGGATTCAGGGGGCCTAAGTTCCTGGTCACGCATGCGAAACGCCTGCGGCGCCCTGGTCTTTGGCGCGGCGCCAGAAACGTGTCTAAGCTCGCCCGGGGTTCAAGGATTCGGACAAAGAGGGGCGGGGTGCTGACACTGCAATCGGGCTTGGGCGTGCTGGCGCTGCTCGGCCTTGCTTTCGCGTTGAGCGAGCGTCACGCCGCCGTCTCGGTGCGCCACGCGGCGCTTGGTGTGGGCGTCACCATCGCGCTCGCGCTGCTTTGCCTGAAAGTGCCGCCGGTCAGCGCGTTCTTCGCGCTCGCCAACGCGCCGTTTCTCGCGGTCGCGGACGCCAGCCGCGCCGGCACGGCCTTCGTCTTCGGTTATCTCGGGGGCGGCCCGCTGCCATTCGATCCGAAGACGCCGGGCTCGGATTTCGTGCTGGCGTTTCAGGCCTTGCCGATCGTTCTCGTGACGAGCGTGCTCACGACGGTTCTGTTTTATTGGCGCATCCTCCCCGTGGTGGTGAAGGGCTTCTCATGGGTGCTTGAGCGGACCATGCGGATCGGCGGCGCGGCGGGCCTCGCCACGGCCGCCAATATCTTCGTCGGCATGGTGGAGGCGCCGCTGTTCATCCGCCCCTATCTCTCCCGGCTGTCGCGGTCCGAGCTGTTCCTGGTGATGACCGGCGGCATGGCGAGCATCGCGGGCACGGTGCTGGTGCTTTACGCCACCATCTTATCGGGCGCCGTGCCCGACGCCGCCGGACAATGATCGTCGCCTCGGTGCTGAGTGCGCCGGCCGCGGTGGTCATTTCCCAGATCATGGTGCCGGAGGCCGAAGAGGGGCAAACCGAGGCCGCGCTTCACCCGCCGGAGCCGGTTCGCCGCAAGCACGGTCGACGCCATCGTCAAGGGCACGGCCGTCGGGCTCGAGCTGCTGCTCAGCATCATCGCCATGTTGATTGTGCTGATTGCGCTGGTTCATCTCGTCAACGCGGGGCTCGGCCTGTTGCCGGCGGTCGGCGGCGAGGCGATTACGCTCCAACGGGTATTGGGTTACGTCATGGCGCCGGTGTGCTGGCTGATGGGCATGCCGTGGCGCGAGGCGCTGACCGGCGGCGAGTTGATGGGCATCAAGACCATCCTCACCGAGCTTGTCGCCTATGTGCGCCTGTCGGAGCTGCCGGCGGACGCCCTGTCCGATCGCTCCCGGCTGATCATGCTCTATGCGCTGTGTGGCTTCGCCAATTTCGGCAGTCTGGGCATTCTCATGGCCGGGCTTTCGACCATGGTCCCGGCGCGCAGGGGCGAGATCGTCGCGCTCGCGCCGAAATCGATCATTTCCGGCACGCTTGCCACCTGCCTCACGGGGGCGGTGGTCGGACTGCTCACCTCGCCGTCATGAAAAAACCGCCGGGCGAGGCCCGGCGGTTCTCAAGGTCAGCGATGCGCTGAAAAGCTTTATGCGAGCTGCACGTTGGCGGCCTGCTTGCCGCGGCCGCGGCGGTCGTCCTCGAGCTCGAAAGAGACCTTGTCACCCTCGTTGAGGGGCTGAATGCCAGAGCGCTCGAGCGCCGAGGCATGGACGAAAACGTCCTTGCTGCCGTCTTCCGGCTGAATGAAGCCGAAGCCGCGCGTGTGGTTGAAGAATTTCACTGTGCCATTCACACGAGACATTTGGGGGAATCCTTTCCCGTTTCAAAGTTTGCGTAACGGGCCGTTGGCCTACCCGCGAGCGGGAGACCCTCGTCGTCTTGAGATGTCAGGAAAGGTCGTCGTGCTGGTAGAGCCGCGATAGTCACTTGCCGTCGTCCAAGTCCGCGCCCAAAGCCTTGGGCGCCCGGTCCTGGAAAGATGGGCGATGCCGAACCCCTTGGCAAGTGGGAACTGCGCCCGAAATCCCAACCTAAACGCCAGATGAACGGCCGCCTCAGATTGGGTTCAGCCGCCAACCCCTAAACCCAGCATCAGGTGAGCGCGAACACGCGCCGCCGATGCCGAAGGAAGGGGAGCGGATATGTGGAAAATCGTTACGGTTCTGGTGCTTATGGCTCTCGCGATCTTCGCGGCCCGCCTCGCCTACGATGCCCCGTTTGCCGATTTCGAGCACACCGGCTCCATCGCCCTGGAATTGACCTCCGCCAACGCCGCCACCCCGCCGCTCATGTACGCCGGGGTGCGCGGGTAGGCTAAGGCCAGCGCACCAGCGGCGGCATAGAGGACAGGATCGCCTCGACATTGCCGCCGGTCTTCAAGCCAAAGATCGTGCCCCGGTCGTAGAGCAGGTTGTACTCCACATAGCGGCCGCGGCGGATCAGCTGCTCCTCGCGGTCTGCGTCGGTCCAGGGCGTTCCGATGTTCCGCCTCACGATCTCCGAATAGACGGCGACGAAGCGTTTGCCGACGTCCTGGGTGAAGGCGAAGTCGGCCTCCCAGTCTCCCGTGTTCAGATAGTCGTAGAAGATGCCGCCGATGCCCCGCGGCTCCTTGCGGTGGGCGAGGTAGAAATACTCATCGCACCAGGCCTTGAAGCGGGGATAGTCGGCCGATGGCTGGCCGTCGCAGGCGGCCTGCATGGCGGCATGAAAAGCTTGCAAATCTTGGTCCTCTTGGGACCGCCGGCGATTAAGCACCGGGGTCAGGTCGCCGCCGCCGCCGAACCATCCCTTCGATGTGACCACCATACGGGTGTTCATATGGCCGGTCGGTGCATTCGGATTGGTCGGATGGGCAATGAAGGACATGCCGGACGCCCAGAAGCTCGGATCTTCGCTTGCGCCGGGGATTTGGCTTGCGAACTCCTTCGGAAATTCGCCGTGGACGGTCGAGGTGTGGCAGCCGACCTTCTCGAAGACGCGGCCCGACATCAGGGACATCACCCCGCCGCCGCCTTCCTCGCGGGTCCAGGGCGCGCGGGTGAAGCGGCCGGCTTCTTTGCCCTCGCAGCCCGGCGCGTCTTCGGCGGCGTCTTCCACGGCCTCGAGGGCGGTGAGCATCTGGTCCCGCAAGGTCTCGAACCAGAGCTTGGCGCGGTCCTTATTGGCCTCGAAATCGCCGATCGGCGCTCCACCGTCTGACTGTTCGTCTGTTTTCATATCCATTGGCTTCTTGGCGGGAGGCGCTCAACGACAGCGCCTCTTCGACCATCCCTATAGCTGCTTCGCGTGGGGAATGGCATCGCGCGGAGCGATCAGTGGCTTTGACAGGGATCAACTCCCACGCATTCCGACCCGTGCTAGCAGTTGGCTCCCCGGCGCGTGCGCCAATTTGCCCATGTTATAGGCGGGCGTGGGCGCTGGACAACCTGGAGAAGCAATGCCAGAAAACCGGCATCCACCGTGCCGGGTTATGGCACCAGAGAGGCAATAACAGAAGTTCGGCGCATTTGTTGCCGGCTTAGAGAGCCGAGAGGCTGGGCTGTTGCTCTCTTCGGCTCCTTTAATCGTCAGGAGCTTTGGCCCGTGGCCAATCCCGATAGTTCTACCGACCCGTCCCTTCTTGCGGATGATGATCCGTCGCGCCGCGACGTGATCCTGATCGGCGCCGGCGCGTTTGCTGCGATCGGCGGCGCGGCGGTGCTATGGCCGCTGCTCGATCAGATGAACCCCGATGCCTCGACGCTGTCGCTGGCCAGCATCGACGTTGACCTGGCGCCCATCGAAGAGGGCCAGGCCATTACGGTGATGTGGCGCGGCAAGCCGATCTTCATTCGCCATCGCACGGCGAAGGAAGTCGAGGAGGGGAAAGACATCAAGGTCGACAGTTTGCCCGATCCGCTGGCCCGCAACGCCAATCTGCCCGACGATGCGCCTGCGACCGATGACAACCGCGCGGCACCGGAGCGGGAGCCGTGGCTGGTGATGATCGGCATCTGCACCCATCTCGGCTGCATTCCGAAGGGGCAGGCGGTCGGCGACTACAAGGGCGAGTATGGGGGCTGGTTCTGTCCGTGCCATGGTTCGCAGTACGACACGGCGGGCCGTGTCCGCGTCGGGCCGGCGCCGGAGAACATGTACATCCCGCCTTACGAATTCACCGCCGACACCAAGATCAAGATCGGGTAGGGCGAAGCCATGTCGCATCCTTCAACCTACGAACCGTCGACCGGCATCGAGAGATGGTTCGACGCGCGCATGCCGATCCCGCGGGTGATGCACGACCAGTTCTTGGTCTTTCCCACGCCGCGCAACCTTAACTATTGGTGGACCTTCGGCGGCATTCTCACCTTCATGCTCGCGGCGCAGATGGCGACCGGTATCGTGCTCGCCATGCATTATGTGCCGACGGCGGACGGCGCGTTCGACTCGGTCGAGAAGATCATGCGTGACGTGAATTGGGGCTGGCTGCTTCGCTACGCGCACACGGTCGGCGCCTCGATGTTCTTCCTCGCCGCCTTCATCCACACCTTCCGCGGGCTCTATTACGGCTCGTACAAGGCCCCGCGCGAGATTTTATGGATTCTCGGCGTGCTGATACTCCTGCTGATGATCGCCACCGCCTTCATGGGCTATTCGCTGGTGTGGGGGCAGATGAGCTTCTGGGCGGTGACGGTGATCACCAATCTGTTCTCGTCGCTCGATGCGCTGATCCCGGAACTCGGCACCTCGTTGGTGCAATGGATCTGGGGCGGGTTCTCGGTGGGCGGTCCCACGTTGAACCGGCTTTACGCGCTCCACTACCTGCTGCCCTTCGTGATCGCGGGCGTGGTGATCTTGCACATTTGGGCGCTGCACGTGCCCGGAAGCAACAACCCCACGGGCGTCGATGTGAAATCGGCCAAGGACACGATTCCGTTCCATCCGTACTACACGATCAAGGATGGCTTCGCGCTCGTGCTGTTCCTGATCCTCTTCGCGGGCTTGCTGTTCTACGCACCGAACTTCCTCGGCCATCCGGACAACTACATTCCGGCCAATCCGCTGCAGACGCCGCCGCATATCGTGCCGGAGTGGTACTTCCTGCCGTTCTACGCGATCCTGCGCGCCATCCCGAGCAAGCTGTTCGGCGTGATCGGATTGATCGGCAGCGTCGGCATCTTGTTCTTCGTTCCCTGGCTCGATACCTCGCGCATCCGCTCGACGAGCTACCGGCCGATCTACAAATGGTTCTTCTGGCTGTTCGTCATCAATTGCCTGGTGCTTGGCTATCTCGGCGCGCAAGCCCCGGAGGGCTGGTATCTGTTTTTCGGGCGTGTGTGCACCCTCTACTATTTCGGGTTCTTCCTGGTGATCATGCCGCTTCTCGGCTTTATCGAGCGGCCCAAGAAGCTTCCCGGCAGCATCACGCAATCCGTGCTTGGGCCCGGATCGCATCCGGCGGAGGCGCCGCCACCTGTGGCGCGCGAGCCTGTGCGCGAGGGAGCGGTATGATGAGCACTTTGCGCACTGTCACCGCTTTTCTGATCGCGCTGAGTATCCCGAGCCTGGCTCTGGCCGAGGAGGCCGGCAACGGCCATGGGCCCGTCATCGAGGCGCAGGAGTGGTCGTTCGCGCCACCCTTCGGCCATTACGACAAGGCGCAGCTGCAACGCGGCTATCGCGTTTACAAGGAGGTCTGCGCGAACTGCCATTCCATGCGGCTCCTGTCCTACCGCAATCTCGGCGAGCCGGGCGGCCCCGGCTTCTCGCCGGAGGCGGTCGAGACGCTTGCGGCGCAGGCCCAGATCACCGACGGGCCCAACGACAAGGGCGAGATGTTCCAGCGGCCGGGCCGTCCGTCCGATCGTTTCCGCTCGCCTTATCCCAACGACCAAGCGGCGCGGGTGGCGAATAACGGCGCGCTGCCTCCCGATCTCTCGGTGATGGCCAAGGCGCGGGAGGGTGGCCCAGACTACATCTACGCGCTGCTCACCGGCTATGAGCAGCCGCCAGCGGACATGGAGATGTCCAAGGGCATGCAGTACAACACGGCCTTCCCGGGCCATCAGATTGCCATGCCCAATCCCTTGGTGGACGGCGTCATTCCCTATACCGACGGCACCAAGCCCACGGTCGACAACTACGCCAAAGACGTCTCCGCTTTCCTCATGTGGGCGGCGGAGCCGAAGCTTGAGGAGCGTTACAAGGTCGGCGCGCGGATCATGATCTTCCTCCTCGTATTTGCTGTGATCATGTATCTTTCGAAGCGGGCCGTCTGGGCGCGTCTGCACCGCCGCGATCACGCTCACGAAGCGTAGAGACGGCCGATGAAGCGCGTCTTGGTTGCCCTTCTCGCCGCGCTTCTGAGCCTCCCGGCGTTCGCCGCGGACGATGCCCCGCAGCCCGAAGACATGGTGGTGCTTACCGTGGGCGGCTTCGTGGGCAAGCCCAATCGTGGAGCCCTCGATCCCAAGCGTGACAGTCTGTTGGCCACGCTCAAGGCCGACTTCAAACATGGCTTCGCGTTTGACCGCGCCATGCTGCTCGCGCTGCCGCAAGGCACGGTGACGACCAAGCCCATCGAGTTCGAGACGGCGGCGACCTTCAAGGGGCCGCTTCTGAGCGAGGTGCTCGGGCTCATCGAAGCGGCGAAGGTGACGACGACGTTCGTCGCAGCCGATGGCTATACCGGCTACTTGCTTCCCGAAGACATCGACGGCTCCGATTACATTCTGGCACTTGAGGCCGACGGCGTGCCGCTCGGCGTCGGGCAGCAGGGGCCGCTCTGGCTGATCAACACGCGTGAAGAAGGCTCCGCGCCGAGCGAGGATCACCGTGGTAGTCATGTCTGGGCATTGGTCTACATGCATATCGGCGAGTAACCGCCGCCAAAGGGGACCTCATGACGAAAGCCGTGCTCGGCATTATCGGCGGTTCGGGACTTTACGAGCTGCCTGGGCTTCAAAACGTCCGCGAGGAGCATATCGCCAGCCCCTGGGGCGCGCCGTCTGCGGCCGTGCGGATCGGCGACATCGATGGGCTTCCCATCGTGTTCATGTCGCGTCACGACAAGGGCCACCGGCTTTCTCCCACCGACATCAATTACCGCGCCAATATCGACGTGATGAAGCGCGCCGGCGTCACCGACCTCATCTCGCTGTCGGCCGGCGGCTCCTACAAGGAAGAGCTGCCGCCGGGTACCTTCGTCATTGTCGATCAGTTCGTCGATCGCACCCATAACCGCGCCACGTCGTTCTTCGGCACCGGCTGTGTCGCCCATGTCTCCATGGCGCATCCGACGTCCCCGCGTTTGCGGATGCATATCGCGGAAGCCGCGGATGCCGAGAACATCGCCGTGGCCCGCGAGGGTACCTATGTGTGCATGGAGGGCCCGCAGTTCTCCACGCTCGCCGAGAGCCTCACCTATAAGGGGCTTGGCTATTCGGTCGTCGGCATGACCAATTTGCCGGAAGCCAAGCTCGCCCGCGAGGCGGAGCTTTGCTACGCCACGGTCGCCATGGTCACCGACTTCGACTGCTGGCATCCCGATCACGATGCGGTCACCGTGCAAGACATCATCCGCGTGCTCATGGCCAATGCGGAGAAGGCGGCCGGTCTCGTGGCGCGGCTGGCGCGTGACTTCCCGCGCGAGCACGAGCCGTGCCCGATTGGTTCTGATCGGGCGCTGGACACCGCGATCATCACCGCGCCGGAAGCGCGCGATCCCGAGCTCCTTAAA
Organism: uncultured Alphaproteobacteria bacterium; assembly: GCA_963825655.1. Classification (GTDB taxonomy): domain Bacteria; phylum Pseudomonadota; class Alphaproteobacteria; order Rhizobiales; family Methyloligellaceae; genus Methyloceanibacter. The sequence goes on along the minus strand of CAWGTS010000002.1, from coordinate 625,594 downwards.
AAGCTCGATGCGGTTGCGGGCCGGGTCCTGAACGGCTAGAGACCCAGCATGAACCTGACAGATATCGACCTCAAGGGTCTCGTGCGGACGATTCCCGATTATCCGAAGCCCGGGATCATGTTTCGGGATATCACCACGCTGCTCGGCCACCCGTCGGGTTTCCGTGCCTCGGTGGAGCAATTGGTGGCGCCGTTCCAAGATCAGCGCGTCGAATCCGTCGCCGGCATCGAGGCGCGCGGCTTCATTCTGGGCGGCGCCGCGGCCGATCGGCTGCGCTGTGGTTTCGTGCCGATCCGCAAGAAAGGCAAGCTGCCGCATAAGGCCATCGGCGAGGACTACGAGCTGGAATACGGGGTCGATGTCATCGAAGTCCATGAGGACGCGTTGAGCCCGGGTGAGCCTGTGCTGCTCGTCGACGATTTGATCGCCACTGGCGGCACGGCGGTCGCCGCGGTCAAACTGCTGCGGCGCTTGAGGGCCGAGGTGGTGGGCGCCGCCTTCGTCATCGACCTGCCGGATCTCGGCGGTTGTGCCAAGCTCGCCGAACTCGGCGTCGAGTGTCACACGCTGATCTCCTTCGAGGGCGACTAGGCCCCTCAACTTGGCGTCCTGGCTGTGCTAAGCCACATCCATGAATATCGACAACAAACCCTATCGCAGCATCTGGCTCGGCGAAGACGGCGTTTCGGCTGAGATCATCGACCAGACCAAGCTGCCCTTCGCGCTCGAGACCGTCCCACTTAAGACGCTGGACGACGCGGCGGAAGCCATCTCCTCCATGAAGGTGCGCGGGGCACCGCTGATCGGGGCCACGGCCGCCTATGGGGTCGCGCTCGCCATGCGGGCGGATGCCTCCGAGGACGGACTCGACCGGGCCTGCGAGGTGCTCGCGGCGACGCGCCCCACTGCCATCAATCTGCGCTGGGCTCTCGATGAGATGAAGACGGAACTCAAGGCGCTGCCGCAAGGCGCCCGTGTGGCCGCCGCCTTCGCGCGTGCGGCCGAGATCTGCGACGAGGATGTGGAGACCTGCCGGAAGATCGGCGAGCACGGCGTCGGTCTGATCAAGGCGCATGCCGACAAAAAGCTTGGCGCGCCGGTGAACATCCTCACCCATTGCAACGCCGGATGGCTTGCCACCGTGGATTGGGGCACGGCGCTTGCGCCGATCTATCGCGCCCATGACGAGGGTATTGCCGTCCATGTGTGGGTGGATGAGACGCGGCCGCGCAATCAGGGCGCCTCACTCACGGCGTTCGAGCTTGGTGCGCATGGCGTGCCGCACACGATCGTCGCCGATAATGTCGGTGGCCACCTGATGCAGCAGGGGCTCGTCGATCTTTGCATTGTCGGCACCGACCGCACGACGGCCAATGGCGACGTTGCCAACAAGATCGGCACCTATCTGAAGGCGCTCGCCGCCAAGGATAACGGCGTGCAGTTCTTCGTGGCTTTGCCTCATTCGACCCTCGACTGGAGCCTCAACGATGGGAGTGCCATTCCGATCGAGGAGCGTCACGCGCGCGAGGTGACCCATATGACAGGCCAGTTGCCGGATGGCTCGATCGCCACGGTCGCGATTGCGCCGGAGGGGAGTTCGGCTGCGAACTTCGCCTTCGATGTGACGCCGGCGCGGCTCGTCACCGGCTTCATCACCGAGCGCGGCGTGACACCGGCAACCGAAGACGGCTTGCGGCTGCTTTATCCAGAGCAGCGCAAGCAAGCGGCAGCCTAGCGTGCCTTTTGGCGTACACAATCTCGCAGTACGCTCGCCCCATGCGATCACACCACCGCTTTTTCGCGGGCTTCGCGCTCGCGATTGTTGTTAGTCTTGCCCCGGTGCATGCCGCGGAGGTCCAATATTACGATGTGGGTCCGGGCGATCATCCCCATGACGTGGCGCCCGCTCCCGATGGCACGGTCTGGTATACGGCTCAGCACAAGGGCGCACTCGGCCGGCTCGATCCCAAGACGGGCAAGATCACCCGCGTTCCGCTAGGCGAAGGCGCGCGTCCCCATGGCGTCATCGTCGGACCCGAGGGCGACGCCTGGGTCACCGATGGCGGGCTCAACGCCATGGTGCGTGTCGACGGCAAGACCGAAAAGGTCGAGGTCTTTCCGCTGCCGGAGGCCGCCAGCAACGCCAACCTGAATACGGCCGCCTTCGATGGCGAGGGCCGTGTCTGGTTCACCGGGCAGACCGGCTTCTATGGACGGCTCGATCCGAAGACCGGCAAGATGGATGTCTGGAAGTCGCCGAAGGGTAGGGGCCCCTACGGTATCGCCGCGACCCCGGCCGGCGAGATCTACTATGCGTCGCTCGCGGGCTCGTTTCTCGGCAAGCCGGACCTTGAGACAGGCGAGACCACTGTGATCGAACCCAAGAGCGAAGGCGTTGGCACGCGGCGGGTGTGGTCGGACTCCAAGGGACGCCTGTGGGTCAGCGAGTGGAACGCCGGCCATCTCAGCCTTTTCGACCCCGAGACAAAGTCTTGGACGGTCTATGAGCTCCCCGGTGACGAGCCGCATGCCTATGCCGTGTTCGTGGATGATCGCGACAAGGTCTGGGTCAGCGATTTCGGCGCCAACGCGATTCTGAAGTTCGACCCGGAGACCGAGACCTTCGAGAGCTTCCCCAGCGACAAGGACGGCGCCGCGGTGCGCCAAGTGCTCGGGCGCCCGGGTGAGATGTGGGGCGCGGAGTCGGGCACCGACCGCCTCGTGGTGATCCGGGACTAAAAAAGGCGCGGGACCGAAGCCCCGCGCCTTGTCGATCAAATCAGCGCAATCGGTCTACCAGCCGAGCCAGACGCTGACGCCCGGGCGGCGGTAGTACGGTCGATAGTAACCGTACGGGCGACCGTAGTAGCGATAGGGCCGGTATCCATAGCGGTAGCGGGGACCGCGCTTGTAGTAGCGCCCGCGATTGTAGTAGCGACCACGATTGTAGTAGCGGCGCTTCTTGTAATACCGCTTGACCTCGACCAGATCCGCGCTGGCGTGGCTGTAGTTCAGCGCCGCGGCAGCCGGTAGGGCCGACGCAGGCTTGGGGCTTGCGACGGCGAAGATGGCGATTAGGCCCGCCAGGGCCGTGAAGAGTATTCCGCGCATAGGCGTTTACCTCGAGCGTTAGGGGTTATCCCCCTCCCTCAGCGAACCTAATAGGTGGGGATCGGTTCCCGAAAAGGGAACCCCATGAATTCAAGACTTTATGCGTTCACAGGTTGAGGAACGGATAAGGCGCGCGGGCTCTGACACCGCGCCCTCATCGCGCCGTGCGCCCTGAAGCTCCTAGGCCAGCACCATCACGGCCATGAAGCCGAGCACGGCGGCCGCCGCGGTCGGTGCAATCCAGGTCACGAGGGTGCTGTGCGCTATTGCTCCGGTGTGCGGTACGCTTGCGCTCACTGCAGGCTGGAGGCTCGCCGCGACGACGAGCGAGGTCGTGTGCTTGGCATGCCATTTGGGCCCAGGGCCACGCATGTAATGGCGCTCGGGCCGATACGCGTTACGGAAACTACCCACCTTTGACTTCCCTCATTCAGATACGCCCCTAACTTCCTATAATTCATGGAAATATGTTGCGAATCGGTATCCGACCGAGGCGGAAATGAGGATTTTTGGCCGCAGGGCCGAAAAGGCCCTCTTTCCTTGCCGCGCCTTCAGAAACTTGCCAAAACCCGCGCCATGCAAAGCCAATGGAACGACGAAACCGCGAAAACCACTATCGAGACCCATGGCGCCGAGGGCGTCAATGAGGACATCGCCCTTCGCGTCTACACCACGCGCCTGATCGGCCGCGAGCCGCTGCTGGTCCTGCACGGGGGCGGCAACACCTCGGTGAAGACCAAGGCCACCGACGATCTTGGCCAGGAGCACGAAGTCATCGCGGTCAAGGGCTCCGGCGCGGACATGGCCGATATGGAGCCTTGGGGCCTGCCCGCGGTGAAGCTCGGGCCGTTGCGGGAGATGCGCGCACTCGATGCCTTGTCCGATGAGGCGATGGTCAACATGCAGCGGCTCAACCTGCTCGACGCCTCCGCGCCGAACCCCTCGGTCGAGACGCTGCTCCATGCCTTCCTGCCGCACAAATTCATCGATCACACCCACGCTGCCGCGGTGCTGTCGCTCGTCGATCAACCCGACGGCGAGGCGCTGGCGCGCGAGGTCTATGACGGCCGCATGGGGATCGTCCCCTATATCGCGCCGGGTTTCGGTCTCGCCAAGGCGGCTGCGGACGTGTTCGATGAGAAGCCCGATGTGGAGGGTCTCATCCTCCACAAGCATGGCATCTTCACCTTCGGCGAGACCGCCCGCGAAGCCTATGAGCGCATGATCGAGATGGTGTCGCTGGCCGAGAGCCGCTTGCGTCAAGGGCGCCCCGTGGTGTTTCCGAGGGGTGACATTGCGAGCAGGCTCGAGACCGCTGCCGAGATCGCGCCGGTCCTGCGCGGGGCCTGCGCCATCCGCAAAGCGGGTGCCGAGCCGATCCGCTTCATCGCCGAGCTGCGCACCGGGCCGGAAATCCTCGACTATGTGAACGGCACAGAGCTCACCTCTTACAGCCAGCGCGGCGTGGTGACGCCCGATCACATCATCCGCACCAAGAACAAGCCCTTGGTGGTCCCGGCGCCGGAAGCCGGCAAGCTCGATGATTTCGCCGGCGCGGTGAAGGAAGCGGTCGCGTCGTTCATCGCCGATTACGATGCTTATTTCGAACGTGAGAATGCGGCCGTGGGCGGCACCAAAACGAAGCTCGACGCCATGCCGCGCGTGGTCTTGGTGCCGGGTATCGGGCTCTTCGGCCTTGGGCGCACGGCGAAGGATGCGAGCATTGCCGGCGATCTCGCCGAGAACACGGTCAAGGTGGTAACCGATGCCGAGGCCATCGGCCGCTACGATCCGCTGCCTGAAAGCGATCTCTTCGCGCTCGAATATTGGAGCCTGGAACAGGCGAAGCTCAAGGGTCAGGTCGCCAAACCGCTCACCGGTCAAATCGCGGTCGTGACCGGTGCCGGGGCCATTGGCGCTGCGACGGCGCGCGCACTTGCCGCCGACGGGGCCGCGGTTGCCCTGCTTGATATCGATGGCGAGGCGGCGCGGGTGGCCGCCGCCGCGGTGAAGGGGCTCGGTGTAACGTGCGACGTCACCAAGCCTGACCAGGTGGCGCGTGCCTTCGCCGCGATCTGTGACCGCTTCGGCGGGGTCGACATTCTCGTCTCGAATGCTGGCGCCGCGTGGCAGGGCCGGATCGGCGAGGTCTCCGACGAGACCTTGCGCAAAAGCTTCGAGCTCAACTTCTTCGCCCATCAGACCGTCGCCCGTGAGGCTGTGCGGATCATGCTGAAGCAAGACACGGGAGGCGTGCTTCTATTCAACATCTCCAAGCAGGCCGTAAACCCGGGGCAAAATTTCGGGCCCTACGGGCTGCCGAAAGCGGCGACCATGTTGCTCATGCGCCAATACGCCCTCGATTACGGCGCGGACGGCATCCGCTCCAACGGCGTCAATGCCGACCGTATCCGCAGCGGTTTGTTGACCGATGAGATGATCGCCGCGCGCTCCAAAGCACGCGGGCTGTCGGAAGCCGACTATATGAGCGGCAACCTGCTCCATGCGGAGGTCTTGGCGGACGACGTGGCTCAAGCGTTCCTGGCGCTCGCCAAAGCGCGTAAGACGACCGGCCATGTGGAGACGGTGGACGGCGGAAATATCGCCGCGGCACTGCGCTAGATCCCGACGCGCAAATTTTTTGCGCCCGGACGCCCAGATCGGGGGCGATCCTAAGGGAACATCAAGCAGCAGATCTCGGCCATTCAGACCTCGACCAGTGGTGCGGTGGATGCGATGCAGTCAATCGTCACGACCATGAGCGATGTGAACAAGAACACCCAAGAGATCGCCGGCGTCGTGCAGCAACAATCGGCGGCGACGTCCGAGATTTCCCACAGCGTACGCCAGGCGGCGCGCGGCACCGAAGACGTGGTGGCGCATATGCCGGGCGTCACCAAGGCCGTGGACGAGACGAGCCAGTCGGCGACGCAAATGCTGGGTGTCTCCCGAGATCTGTCGCGCCAGGCCGAGCAGCTTCGTCACACGGTGGAGAACTTCTTGCGCCAAGTGGCGGCGGCGGATGCGCTGAATCGCGCGAGCTAGAGTTTTTCGGTTTCAGGTTCTGCGTATGTGGCCGGGCTTTGCCCGACCATTTCGCGTTTGATGCATTGGCGCGCGTGATGGGCTAGCCTCCCTCCGCAAAGCGAGGAGGGCCGCGTGGGACGCATCGTCCGTATTTTCCTGTCGGGAGTCTTGGCGCTCCTGCCCATCATGGTCACGGTGATCGTGACGGCTTGGGTCGCTTCGTTGGTCGCGAGCTATGCAGGCCCCGGCAGCTTCCTCGGCAATCTCATCACCTCGCTCGGGCTGAACGTCTACGGCTCATCGACCATCGCCTATTTCATTGGGCTCGGGATCATCCTGGCCGTCATCTTCGTACTCGGGCTCCTGGTGGAATCCGGCCTGCGGTCGTGGATCGCCAGGAGCTTCGATTTGCTGATGACGCGCATTCCGCTGGTCTCCAATGTTTACGACCTGTCCAAGCGCTTCGTGGCCATCATGGATCGCGGCGGCGACGAGGACAGCCTCAAGAGCATGAGCCCGGTCTGGTGCTTCTTCGGCGGGGAGGGCAGTGCCGCGGTGCTGGCGCTCATGCCGTCGCACGAGCCGGTCGAGATCGGCGAGCATAAATATGTGCCGGTGCTGGTGCCGTCGGCGCCGGTGCCGTTCGGCGGGGCGCTGATCTACGTACCTGCGGACTGGGTGAGGCCGGCGGAAGGCGGCGTCGAGCGGCTGATGAACGTCTATGTGTCCATGGGCGTCACGCCGCCGGCGAACATGCCCGCTGGTGGGAAGCCCGTGATTTTCGAAGCGCCAACCGCGAAGAAGACGGCCGCCCCGCGCAAAAAGCGGGTGGCCAAAGCGAAGTCGTCGGGCACCTAATTGGCGAACCGGAAGTGCAAGACGTCGCCGTCGTGCACGACATAGTCTTTGCCTTCCAGGCGCAGCTTGCCGGCGTCGCGAGCGCCCGCCTCGCCGCCAAGGCCCACATAGTCGTCATAGGCCGTGGTCTCGGCGCGGATGAAGCCCTTCTCGAAGTCGGTGTGGATGACACCCGCCGCTTGGGGTGCGCGGGTGCCTTGCGGAACCGTCCACGCGCGCGCCTCCTTGGGGCCCACGGTGAAGTAGGTGATGAGATCCAAGAGCCCATAGCCCGCCCTGATCAGGCGGTTGAGCCCCGGCTCGGGCAGGCCGAGATCGGCGAGATAGGTCTTGCGCTCCGCCGCATCGAGTTCGACGAGCTCGGACTCGATCTTGGCGGAGATGACGACGCTGCCTGCCAGTTCGCTATCGGCGCGCTCCTCGACGGCCTTTGAGTATTCGTTGCCGGTGGCGGCGGAGGCCTCATCGACATTGCACACATACAGCACGGGTTTCGAGGTGAGGAGGCCGAGCGTTCGAAAGGCGGCATGGTCCTCGTCATCGACAGCGGCGAGGCGGGCAGGCTTGCCTTCGCGCAGAACGATCAGGGCCCGTTCCAGAAGCGCCAGCGTCGCTTTCGCCTCTTTGTCCTGGCCGCGGATTTTCTTCTCCAGGGTGGGAATGCGGCGCTCGAGGCTGTCGAGGTCGGCAAGCATCAGCTCGGTCTCGATGGTCTCGGCGTCGGCGAGCGGGTCGACCTTGCCTTCCACATGAATCACGTCCGGGTCCTCGAAGCAGCGCAACACATAGGCGATGGCGTCGCACTCGCGGATATGGGCGAGGAATTGGTTGCCGAGGCCTTCACCCTTGGAGGCGCCGCGCACGAGGCCGGCAATATCGACGAAGGTGAGCCGCGTCGGGATGGTCTGCGCCGACTTGCCGATCTTGGCGAGCGTGTCGAGCCGGGGGTCTGGCACCGGCACATCGCCGACATTGGGCTCGATGGTGCAGAACGGATAATTGGCGGCCTGCGCCGCGGCGCTCTCGGTCAGCGCGTTGAACAGGGTGGACTTGCCCACATTGGGCAGCCCGACGATGCCGCATTTGAAACCCATGTTGTCTGCTGTTCCTTATGAGTCGAGCCATCGGCGGAGCATGCCCGCAAGCGGACCTTCTTTCGCCGGTGTCTCGGCTTTCTTTTCGACCTTGTCGGCCACTTGCTGTTGCTTCGGCGCCTGCTGTTGCTTCGGCGCCTGCTCTTGCCTAGGGGCCTTCTTGGGCTTGGGCGCCTTCGTCTTCTCGGGTTCGTCGCCTTGCGTCTGGTAGGCGATTTGGGTCTGGAACTTGTCGTTGGCGCCGTCGGCAAGATTGGGAGCGGCGTCGGCAATGGCGCCGAGCAACGGCTCGAGCCAGTCATAGTCGGCCTTGGCGAAATCGTGCATCACGTAGCCGACGACGCGCTCGCGACGACCTGGGTGGCCGATGCCGATGCGCACGCGCACATAGTCATTGCCGAGATGAGCGGTCAGCGACTTGAGCCCGTTATGTCCGGCGACACCGCCGCCGGTCTTCACCCGGACTTTGCCGGGGGCGAGGTCGAGCTCGTCGTGAAAGACGGTCACGTCCTTCTCGTCGAGCTTATAGAAGCGCATGGTTTCGCCGGCCGAGCGGCCCGACTCGTTCATGTAAGTCTGTGGCTTCAGCAGCAGCACCTTCTCGCGCCCAAGCCGGCCTTCGGTGAAAAGCCCAGAGAAGCGCTGGCGCCAGGCGGGAAAGTTATGGGCGGCGGCAATGGCATCGACGGCCATGAAGCCGACATTGTGCCGATTGAACGCGTACTCCGCCCCTGGATTGCCGAGGCCGACAAAGAGCTTCATCGCGTCATCCCGATCGGCGGCCGGACGCGGCCGCGAAGCCAAAGAAGAAAGCTACTCCTTCTTCTCCGTGTCTTCTTTGTCCTCGTCCTCTTCCTCAGCGCCTTCCGCAGCCTCGGCGCCCTCGGCCTCTTCCGTCGGCTCCTCTTCCTCCTCCTCGGCCTTCTGGCCGACGATGGTGGCAATGGTGAAGTCGCGGTCCGTGATGGTGGGCTCCACGCCCTCGGGCATCTTGACGGAGGAGATGTGGATTGAGTCGCCGATCTCCATGCCTGTGAGGTCGATTTCGAAGGACTCGGGGATATGGTCGGCGGGGCAGCGCACGGGAATGTCGTGGCGAACGACGTTGAGTACGCCGCCGCGCTTCAGGCCCGGTGAGGCCGTATCGTTCAAGAAGTGCACCGGCACATCCACGGTCACGGAGGCATCCTTCGCGAGCCGCATGAAGTCCACGTGGATCGGAAAGTCACGCACCGGATCGAGTTGCACGTCGCGCGGGATCACGCGGACTTTGGTGCCGTCCATGTCGATCATGAAGATGGTGCTCTGGAAATGGCCGGTCTTGATCTGCTTTGAGACTTCCTTGGTCTCCACCGCGATATTCTGTGGCTCGTCCTTGCCACCATAAATAATGCCGGGAACGCGCCCCTCGCGGCGGACTTCGCGCGCGCCGCCTTTGCCGGTACGCGCCCTCGTCCAGGCCTTGAGTTCGATTGCCTCAGCCATGTAGTCCTCCAAGCGTCTAAAATAATGAGGGGGCCGGAAACCGGCCCCGCTGGATCGGGCGCGACACGGCCTTCGAGACCGCGGCGACGGAATTTGAAAGGCTTATAGCCCAAGGGCGTACGGGAAGACAATCGCCTATGAGGCTTGCGGTTGCGGTCCTTTTACGTGCCGCCGATGGCCTCCGGGGAGAGCGCCGGCGAGCCTTTTTGGGCCTTTTCCGCCTCTTTGACCAGTTGCAGGACCCTCCGGTTCAAGGGCGCGGCGACCCCATGGGTTTCCGCCTGCCGGACGATCTCGCCTTGCAGGTAATCGATCTCGGTCGGGCGGCCCATGCGCAGATCTTCCCACATGGAGGAGCGGGCGTTCTCGTCCACGGCGAGCATGCCCTTGGCGGAGATCCTGAAGAGGGTGTCCGGGAGAAGCAGCGCCAAGGCAATGAGCCGCGGCGGCATGCCCTCGACGCCGGCCGGGTGGATGCCGGCCGCGCGCAAGACCGCCAATCCCTCGCGCATCTGGCGGGAGATCAGCCTTCGCCAGCGGCGGTCGCCGAGCTGTTGGGCGAGCGGCAGGTCGGACAAGGCATTGAGCGCATTGTTGAGGTTCACCAACAGCTTGCCCCACAACGCCGCCTCGATATCGGCATGTTCGGCGAAGGGAGCGCCTGGGACGTCGAGGAGATCCCGTAACCCCGCGACGTTGCTTTGGAGTTGCACGGTGCCGCTGGTTGCCCGGTGGAAGCGCGGCGCTTCGCCAGGGCTGGTTCTCTGCACCACATTGAAGGGCACCATCGCATCGACCACACGATGATCCGGCCCGAGGGCGTGACGAAGCACGCTGGCGTTCTCCACGCCATTCTGGAGGCTTACGACGGTGGCGTCCTTGGGTGCATGCGTGCCGATCAACGCGGCGATGGAAGCGGTGTCTTGCGACTTGACCGTGATCAGGATCACCTCGGCCGTGCACAACGCCGCTTCGGGGTCGGTGGTGAGCTTGAGCGCACTTGGCGAGACGGTCTGGTCCCGTCCGTTGAGATCGGACACTCGCAAGCCATGCCGACCAATGGTCTCCGCCAGCGGCGCGCGGAGAAGGAGCGTGACATTCCGTCCGGCAGCGGCGAGCAAGCCCCCGACATAACAGCCGACGCTTCCCGCGCCTGCGACGGAAATCGACGTCTCGGGACTGAATGTCATGCGCGCGCCTTAACCTTGCAGGGCTTAATCATCACAACCCGGACCACAATGATGGCTTATTTGCCCGGCACGGTCGGGTTTCCGTCGGCCCGGGGTAGGTATGCCGAGATAACCTCTTTGGTCAGAGGGTGCGTCAAGTTTGCCCCCCTCATTGAGTTTGCGATTCGTTCGGATCGGGATAAGAGCGTAGGTATGAACGAGCGTTTCGACAATGAACTCGCCGACATCACTTCCGAACGGGTTGCAGCGATCGACAGGCCGGAGCTGCGCGGAGGGGCCATGGTCAGGCCGCCGGAGCTTGCACCGCATGCCGGCCATCTGAAGGCCGCGGCTAAGCGGCGCCTCCCGTCGGTGGTCTTCGACTTTCTCGAAGGCGGATCCAATGACGAGGTGACGCTGAAGAGAAATCGCGGTGACTTCGAAGCGCTGTGTTTGCGGCAGCGCGTTTTCGATCACGTTGCCGTTCGCAATATGCGCACGGTCTTGTTCGGGCAGCGCGCCGAAATTCCCTTAGCCCTTGCACCAATCGGGATGGGAGGTGTGTTCTATCCGTGCGCCGAGATTCATGCCGCGCGAGCGGCGAGTGCGTTCGGCGTGCCGTATTGCCTCAGCACGCTTGCCAGCTGCTCGATTGAAGATGTCGCTGCGGCGGTCGAAGCGCCCTTTCTGTTTCAGCTCTATTTGATGAAGGACCGCGCGATCAACACCGCGCTGCTTCAAAGAGCGGAAAGCGCAAAATGCCCCGCGCTTGTGGTCAATGTTGATACGGCCGTGCAGGGGCGGCGCAATCGCGACCTCGACAATGGATTCATGATTCCGCTCAAGCTGCGGGCGCGTCATATAGCCGGTATCATGCAGAAGCCGCGCTGGTTGTTCGATTGGATGCGCAACAAGCCGACGCTTGGGAATCTGTCGCCCTACTCGCCGGATGGACGCGACCTGGCCACGGTATCGGCTTGGGCCGAGCCGCGCTTCAAGGGCTCCGTCACCGTCTCAGATCTCGAATGGTTGCGGCGCACGTGGCCCCGCAAGCTGATTGTGAAGGGCATCCTCGATGCCGAGGATGCGAAGCTCGCCGTTGAGTCCGGCGCCGATGCTGTCGTGATCTCCAATCACGGCGGACGTCAGCTCGACGGTGCGAGCAGCACGATCGAAATGATCCCTCGAATTCGTGAAGCGGTTGGCGACAACGTCGAGCTGATCCTCGACAGCGGCATTCGCTCCGGCTTCGATATCTTGAAGGCGCTCGGACGCGGTGCGAATGGCTGTTTCATCGGCCGCGCCTTCGTCTACGGGTTGGCCGCGCATGGCGAGCGCGGTGTCAGCGCAGCGCTCGAGCTGCTGGCCCAGGAACTCGACGAGGCGATGACGCTGACGGGGACCGCCGACGTCAACGCCTTGTCGAAGGATCTGGTCTTTTAACCGTCAGGTCCGCCAGGGATGCTCGGGCAGTTCGGTCACACCGAGAACTTTCACGCCCGCCTCCGCCACCGCGTGGTCGTTCTCGACCACGCTGCCGCTGACGCCGATGGCGCCCACCAGCACGCCGTCCTCGTCCACGATCGGCACGCCGCCCGGGAAGGTGATCAGTCCGTCATTCGAGTGTTCGATGCCGTAGAGCGGCTTGCCCGGCTGCGACAGCCCGCCAAGCTGTCCCGTTGCCATGCCGAAGAAGCAGGCGGTTCTGGCTTTCTTGAAGGCGATGTCGATGGAGCCGACCCAGGCGTCGTCCATGCGGATGAAGGCCTTGAGGTTCGCGCCGGAATCCACCACCGCGATGCACATCTGTGTGTTCAACTCGATCGCCTTTTTTCGCGCGGCTTCGATAGCCTTCTCGGCATGCTCCAGGGTTACGTGCATAAGAACTCTCCTCGTTCGGTTGATAAGCGGGTGATCAGGATATCAACGCGCCGGGGCCGGATTTGTGGCAGGGGCGTTTCGGATTTCTATGGGTCGCCTAGTAGAACAGGCTCGAGACGGACTTTTCTTCGGCTGTCCGGGCGATAGCCTCGCCAAGCAGCGGCGCGATGGGAATCACGCGAATATTGTGAGCGTTCAGCACCGAGTCGCTCGGCAGGATCGAGTCGGTGATGACCAGCTCTTTCAGCCGGGAGGCCATGATGCGCGCGACGGCGCCGCCGGACAGGACGCCATGGGTGATATAGCTGACAACTTGGCTTGCGCCCTGTTCGAGGAGCGCTTCGGCGGCATTGACGAGCGTGCCACCCGAATCGGCAATGTCGTCGACGAGAATGCAGCTATGGCCGGCAACGTCGCCGATGACGTTCATCACCTCGGAATCGCCAGGCCGCTCGCGGCGTTTGTCGACGATGGCGAGCGGGGCGTCGATGCGCTTGGCGAGGCCGCGGGCGCGAACCACGCCGCCGACATCCGGCGAGACCACCATGATGTTGTCCTTAGACATGACTTCTTTGATGTCCTGCACCATGACCGGTGCGGCGAAGAGGTTGTCCGTGGGAATATCGAAGAAGCCTTGGATCTGGCCGGCATGGAGATCCAGCGTCAGCACGCGATCGGCGCCGGCGCGCACAATCATGTTCGCGACCAGTTTTGCGGAGATCGGCGTGCGTGGACCGGGCTTCCGGTCTTGCCGGGCATATCCGAAATAGGGGATGACCGCCGTAATGCGCCGCGCCGATGCCCGCTTCAGAGCATCGATGAGGATGAGCAGCTCCATCAGGTGGTCGTTGGCTGGAGCGGAGGTCGACTGAATGACGAAGACGTCCTCGCCGCGAACGTTCTCCTCGACCTCGACGAAAATCTCCATGTCCGCAAAGCGGCGGACAACGCAGCGGGCGAGGGGACTATCGAGATAGGCGGCGATCGCCTCGGCGAGAGGGCGGTTGCTGTTGCCTGCAACCAATTTCATGCGACCGTTCCTTGAGACCCAGCCTTGGCTTGGAGAGCCCGATTGGCGCCCACGCCACGGCGCGCTTGTAACAAGCGCGTGGCACCAATGTAAACTTACTAAGCCCTTGGGACGTGTTGACTGTGGATGAGGTCAGCTGGATTTGGGCAGGAGCTTGATGATGCCGTCGGCCGCGGCGCCCGCTGCCGCGTCGGCGATGGCACCCCAGGGGCCGTTCAACGAGCCCTTGGGGATCGTGTTCTGCTGCGACACCGTGCCCAGGCGCTTGCCATTGGGGTCAATCACCTGCCAGTCGATGCGGATCTTCTCCTTGCCGGCGCTCGCGCTGGAGAGCTTCACGATGCCTTTGACCGTGTAGACATTGCTTGCGGCGCCGTTCGCCAGCTTCACGCCGTCCTTATAGAGCCGCTTTTTCAGGGCCGTCACCAAAGAGCGCCGGCCGTCGCCGGGTGCGCCCGACACCGAGGCGACAAGCACGCCGGAAGGCTTTGGCGCGGGCTTTGGCCGCGCGGCCGCGGCCGTGGTGGCCGTCGCAGCGGGAGCGGCGGCGACCGCCGGCGAACTGGAACCGCTCCTGCCGCCGGGCAGGTCGGCGGCGAGCTGCGAGGCGGTCTTATTGGCGATCTCGCGGATCTCTGCTGAGTTTACGCCGCGCCAAGGATCGCTGCGCGTGCCCCGCGGCGCCGTCGTCTCGCCGGAAACGCGGGTCACCCGGGCGCCCTGATCGTCGGTGACGTCCCAAATGTAGGAGATCTTGGAGCCGCGGCGCTCAGGTGCCGCCAGAAGGTAGCCGCGCAGCGTGTAGTCGGCCCCGCTCGCCCCGGGGAGGAAGGTCAGATTGCGATCTTGGCCGGCGACAACCAGGGCTTGTGTCAGCTCCTTGGTGACCTTCTCCGGCGCACCGATAATGGGCGCGACGGCCACCTTTGGAGAGCCGCCGAACATGCCGGAGGCGCCGCTCAGGAGACCACTCATGCCGGAACCCGAGCCGCCGCCGCAACCGGCAAGACTCGCGGCCGCGAGAGCGGCGAGTGCAAGCCCGGCAACCCGTCTCACAAGGTCGCGTACGTGTCTTGAGTCGGCGTCCAACAAAATACTCCCTCGTTGGCCGCGCAGCACCGTTCGCGAGAAATGCCCGCGGCGGGACTCCCAACCCTCTACCTAACAATAGCTTACCTGCCCCGTCCCAATTGCGTCCAGTTCTAGCGTCCCCGTCGGGCCGGGCCATGCACCTCATGGTGAACGCAGCTCAGGCAAGCACAATGGCGGAAATTTGACGGCCATAGTCATCCTCGCCGTGGTGCTGGGACCGGCGATAGCTGAACAGCCGCGTCTCGTCATAATAGGTACAAAAGCCCAGATCGACGACCTCGCCCACGCCTGCCCGGGCAAGGCGTTCGGCGACATAGCCGGGAAGGTCGAAATGCGGCTCGCCGGAGCCCTCATCGATAATGAAGAAGGCCTCGCTGTCGGGCTCGGTGGCCAGGAATTGCTCCCGATAGTCGTGACCAACCTCATAGGCGCCTTGGCTGATGGCGGGGCCGATTGCCGCACGGATGCGTTCCGGTTGGGCGCCCAGGCCCGTCATGGCCTCGACCGTCGCCTCGGCGATGCCCAGCTTCGCACCGCGCCAGCCGGCATGGGCTGCGCCGATGACGCGAACTTCCGGGTCGCAAAGCAGCACGGGCGCACAATCCGCGGTGAGAATGCCGATGGCGAGCCCGGGCGTTGAGGTCACGATGGCGTCTGCCTCGGGTATTTTGTCCTTCGTCCAAGGCTTCTTGGCCACCACGGCCGTGTTCGTGTGCTTCTGGTAGACGCTGACCAGCTTGCCGGGTTCGGCGTCCAAGGCCCTTTCGATCCGCGCGCGGTTCTCGGAAACGTTCGCCGCCTCGTCGTTGGACCCGGGGCCGCAGTTCAGCGAGGCATAGATGCCTTCGGACACGCCGCCGAGCCGCGTGAAGAAGCCGTGGCCTACGCCGTCGATCGCGGCGAGGCTGGGGGCTTTGAACATCATCTTGTCTTCGGTCACCATTGCGAGCGCTCAGTCGTCTGCGGGGCTTACAGCTAAATGTCTCCGAAGGGCGGCGGCGGGGCAAGCCCGGCGCGCGTCAACGCCAGCACCTTGAACAGGAGCCCCATGCCGGACGGGTCGGTCAACCGGTTCGTCCCGGAGACGATTTCCTGCTGTTGCCCGGGCGTCGCGGTCTTGCACAGGGCGTCGCGACGGGCCTCGAGTCCGAGCCTGAGCAGGAATTCACCTTGCGGCATTGGGCCATAGGCGGTGAGGCCGTGCGCTATCGCGCTGTCCTTCAGCGCGGCGAAGTCGACATGAGCGGTGAGGTCCACGTCACCCGGCGCCTGAAGAGGGTCGACGAAACTGTGGCGGGAGACGGCCTGGAGCGTATCGCCGCACGCGGTTTCCTCATGGCCGTAGTCGAGGATCAGTACAGCGAGGGGGGCTTCACGGGCGCGGGCCGCCAGCCCGGAAATGAGCGCGTTGCCGGCGGGCCTGATCTCCAGAATAGAGCCGTCCGGCACATTGAGCGCATGTGCCGCGTCCTTCAAATTCTCATTGGGCACGGCACGGCCCTCGCAGAATGCGAAGCCGCCACTCGAGCCGATCGACACGCAGCGCTCGCGCCACGCCCCATCGCGCCATACGAGTTGCCGGACGGGCAGGGCGTCGACGAACTCGTTGGCGATGACGATCACAGGGCCTTTCGGTACCTCCGCAAGCTGGTCGCACCAAAGGATCGGCGCCTCGGCGCCGTGCAGCGCCGTCTGCTGCACGTCGCGCAGCACGGGGCTCGTCTCGACCATCGCAACCTGCACGCTTTCCAGGAAACGCGGCACGCTGCGCCAGGCGCGCAACGCATCCGCCGTGAGCGTGCCACGGCCCGGCCCCAGCTCGGCGACGACGACAGGCTTCGGGTCGCCCATGGACTGCCACACCGCGACGGCCCAAAGGCCAATGAGTTCGCCGAAGATTTGGCTGACCTCGGGCGCGGTGATGAAGTCGCCATCCGCGCCGATCGGCTGGCGCGAGGGGTAATAGCCCGCGTCCTTGTCGGCGAGGCAGGCTTCCATGTAGTCGGCGACGGTGACGGGGCCTTCACGGGCGACGCGCTCTTTCAGCCGCACGGCGAGCAGCGTGCTCTTCAGGGTGTGCGGCTTTCGCGTGGCGCTCATCACGTGGCTGCGAGAGCTTTCCGTCTTGCGCGCCAGATAAGCCAGGCGCCGATCAGGACCATGGGAATGGAATAGGCCATGCCCGGTGTCAGAATGCCGACGTCCAAGGGATGGCCTGCGTGCGGCTCGCGGGCAATCTCTTCGACGACGCTGCGGAAGATTCCATAGAAGATGAGGAACAGGCCGAAAACCGTGCCAGGTCGGTTCAGCGCTTTGTAACGATGCGTGGCAATGCGCAGGATGACGAACAGCACGACGCCTTCAAGCGCGGCCTCGTAAAGCTGGCTTGGATGGCGCGGCTGGCCGTCCGTACCGGGAAACACCATGGCCCACGGCACGTCGGTGGTGCGTCCGATCACCTCGGAGTTGATGAAGTTGGCGATGCGGCCGAAGAACAGACCGAAAGGCGTCGCCGCCGAAGCGACGTCGCCGAGCGAGAGCGGATTGATGTTCTTGGCCCATGAGAACACGGCAACGGCGATGACGACGCCGAGAAGGCCGCCATGGAAGGCCATGCCGCCGTTCCACACCGCGGGGATCTCCGCAGGGTTCTGCCAGAAGAAGCTCGGCTCGTAGAACAGCACGAAACCGAGACGTCCGCCCACGACGATGCCGAGCGTGATCCAAAGCAGAAAGTCGTCCGCCTGGCCGACGGTCATCGGCGGCTTGCCGTTCCATAGCGCGGGACGCGACACGAGATAACGGCCATAGAGCCAGCCGAACAGAATGCCGGCCATGTAGGCGAGCCCGTACCAGCGCACCTCCACAGGGCCGACCTGGATCGCTACGGGGTCGACAATAGGGTAGGGGAGAAGGAAGAGCTGCATTACGCCTCGGTCATGAAATCGGGGCGACCCTTTACCGCCCACACCGGACTGTCAAGGCGCTCAAGGCCTCAGGCGGCGCGGCTTGCTTCGGACATCCCGGCACGCAATAGTCGGCTTAAGTGACAGTTTGGCTTCACACTTTGGCTGCTGGAGATGTTTCGCGATGACGCAGACCACCGGACGGTTCTTCGATGAGCTCGGCAAGCTCCTGACCGACGCGGCCGGTGCCGCCGATGGGGTGCGCAAAGAAGTGGAGACCGTGGTCCGTGCCCAAGCGGAGCGCGTGTTGCGCGATCTCGACGTGGTCCAGCGCGAGGAGTTCGAGGCGGTGAAAGCCATGGCGCAGAAGGCGCGGGAAGAGAACGAGACGCTCAAAGAGCGCATCGCCGCGCTCGAAGCCGCCGCCGCTAAGTCAGGCGCTAAGGGCGAGTCCAAGAAAGCCCATTAGCGGACCAGCGGGAGTCGAGTCGAATCTCCAAACAATCCACAGGTTTTTCAAACCGTCCACAGCAATTCGCGCTTACGGGACTCTGGCTGCGTTTTACTCGCATACTCCCCGTTATATAACTGATTCATCTACTGATTCGCGGCGGCTGTTTTTGGTGCGCGGACCCCTGACGAGGCCCCAGAGGACACGCATGGCTTCTATGCAAGCGACTTACGACCATTTCACCAACCCTGTGGACATGGTGGAGCAGATCGCCACCGTCCACGACTGGACATTCGAGCGTACCGCGCCCGACGAGCTCACCCTGTCGGTGGCCGGCACGTGGTGCGACTACCATGTCTCGCTGACCTGGCGGGAGGATCTGGAGGCGCTGCATTTGGCTTGCGCCTTCGACTTTCGGGTGACCAAGGAGCGGCTCACCGAGGTCCATCGCCTTCTGGCGCAGATCAACGAGCAGCTCTGGCTCGGCCATTTCGATCTGTGGCGCGAGGACGGCATGCTGCTCTACCGCAACGGGCTGCTGCTGGCCGGGGCGGAGACCCATATCGGCCAATGCGAGGGCCTGTTAAAGGCGGCGCTCGAGGCGTGTGAGCGCTATTATCAATCCTATCAGTTCGTATTGTGGGCGGGCAAAACGGCCGAAGAGGCGCTTGCCGCCACGATGCTCGAGACGCAAGGAACCGCATGACCCTCCGCCTCGCCGGTCCGTTGCTCCTCGTTGGTGCGGGCAAGATGGGCGGGGCGCTGCTCGAGGGATGGCTCAAGCAGGGCCTCGACCCGGCAACGGTCTTTATCCAGGACCCCGCGCTTTCCGACATGATGCAGGCCTTTGCCACGCGTCATGGCATCGTGGCGAACGATGCGCCGGAGCTGCCTGCGCCGCCTGCCGTCATTCTGATCGCGGTGAAGCCCGACGTGGCCGAGAAGTTGTTGCCGGAGGTGGAGCCCATGCTCGGCGAGACCTCGGTGGTCCTTTCGATCGCCGCGGGTCGGACGCTGGCAAGCCTGTCATGCCACCTGCCGGAGACCGCCGCGGTCGTTCGCGCCATGCCGAACACGCCCGCCTCGGTCGGGCAGGGCATCACCGTTTGTGTCGCCAACGCCAAGGTCACCCCGCAGCAGAAGGGCGAGTGCGATGCGCTGCTCTCGGCGGTCGGGGAGGTGATCTGGGTGGAGGACGAGGCGCTGCTCGATCCCGTCACCGCCGTGTCCGGCAGCGGTCCGGCCTATGTGTTTCTTCTAGCCGAATGTTTGGAGGCCGCCGGCATCGAGGCCGGGCTGCCGCACGATCTCGCCGAGCAGCTTGCGCGCGCCACGGTCGCCGGCGCCGGCGAACTGTTGTGCCGGTCGGATTTGGAGCCCGCCACCTTGCGCAAGAATGTGACCTCGCCGAAGGGGACCACGGCGGCCGCGCTCGACATACTGATGAGCGACGATGCGCTGAAGGGCCTTGTGACCCGCGCGGTCGCCGCCGCCACCAAGCGCTCCCGCGAGCTGTCGTCCTAGCGCACTCTTCCGACAATTTGCCCGTCTTTAGATGGCCATCGTAAGGGCTTATGTTCCTAGGCAGAGAATACGCACAAGGAGTACGCCCATGTTCGAAGAATTCTCCAAACGCAACAAAGCGGTGCGGGCTGCCCTAGATCTGGCGCAGCAGCGCGATTGGGGCGATGTCACCCTTGCCGACATCGCCAAGCACGCAGGGCTCGATCTCGCCGATCTGAGGCGGGAGTTTGCCTGCAAGAGCGACATCCTGCGGGCCTTTCAGGCCGAGGTGGACGCAGAGGTTCTGTCCAAGGTGAAACCGGCCGGCGCGGAGACAAGCGTGCGCGACCGCGTGTTCGACATGATCATGACGCGGTTCGAGGTGATGGCGCCCCACAAGCCGGCGCTGAAACGCATCGCCTGTTATCTGCGCTGCCGCCCGGGTGAGGCCTCGCTGCTCGCCTGCTCCATCCTCGCCACGCAATATTGGATGCTGGCAGGCGCCGGCGCGAAGCTCGACGGCGCGCGGGCCGCGGTCCGGGTCGCGGGGCTGACGGCGGTCTACAGCCGGGCCTTCAAGGTCTGGCTGGAGGATCCATCGCCCTCGCTCGACAAGACCATGGCGGTGCTCGACCGTGCCTTGAGCAATGGCGAGCGCGCGCTCGAGAAGATGGAGAAGACGTGCAGCATGCTGTGCGGGCTTGTGCCGCGCGGCTGGAGGCGGAAGTCGAGCGACCAGCCGCCTCCGGACGCAGATCCTGCGCCGGCCGCCACTGTCTGATCCAAGCAGCGCCTAGTAGGGAAGCGGGTCGTCGTCGTCGGGTCCCGAAAGACTCTCCGGACCTTCGCCGGGGAGCTCCGCGTCGATGGGATCGGGATCGTCGGGCATGTCCGGATCGTCGAGTGGATCGAGCAAGGGTGTATCCTCGTCGCCGATCTCTAGAGGATTGCCCCCGGTTTCCGCGCCGCTGCCTTCTTCGGCATCAAGCTTGCCCTCCCGGCCGAACTCGACCTTGCCGTCGTCATCGACGTCCAGCTCGAACGCGGAGCCGGGCTGCTCGCTCTCCTGAACCTCGTCCGTTATCGAGTCCGCCAGGGCAGGGCCCGCGAAGGCCATGACCAATGAAGCGGCCAGTCCGACAATCATCTTGTGCATGAAAGCATCTCCAAAAGACTTTTAGACCGGTACCCTTAGCACGGCTTTCAATCCGCCGAGCGACGATTTGCCAAGGGTGATGTCGCCGCCGTGTATACGGGCAATGTCTCGCGCAATGGCCAGGCCAAGGCCGGTAGAGCCCGCGTCCTGATTGCGGGCGTGGTCGACCCGATAAAAGGGGCGGAAGACATGCTCCCACTCTTCCTCCGGGATTCCGGGCCCGTCATCCTCGACCGCGATCCTGAGGGAGCCATTGCGCTTGGCGGCGCTGACATTCACTTGGCCGGCAAAGCGCGCCGCATTGTTCACAAGGTTGGACACGGCGCGCTTGAAGGCATGGCGGCGCACGGGCACCACCACCGGCCCGCGCTCGACGGCGATATTGATGGTCTTGTCGCCGTGAGCCTGCGTCTTCACCTCGCTCAAGACGTCGCCGATGTCGACCCGGTCGATGGGCTCGCCAAAGTCGCCCTTGGCAAACGCCATGTAATCTTCCAGCATGGCTTGCATCTCGTCGACGTCGGCGCGCATGGCGTCGAGTTCCGGGGTCTCCTCGAACATCGCAAGCTGCAACTTGAACCGGGTGAGAATGGTCCTAAGATCGTGGCTCACGCCGGCCAGCATCACGGTGCGTTGCTCCACATGGCGCTCGATGCGGTCGCGCATCTCGATGAAAGCGTGCGCTGCCTGACGCACCTCGCGCGCGCCGCGCGGCCTGAAGTCGACGGGCATGGGCCGGCCCTTGCCGAAGCTTTCGGCGGCTTGGGAGAGCCGCAGGATCGGTTTGATCTGATTGCGCAGAAAGAGAACGGCGACGGTCAGAAGCACGAACGACGTGCCGAGCATCCACACGATGAAGATGTGCGAGTTGGAGGCGTAGGTTTGGCTGCGCCGGGCGAGAACATGTATCACCGCGTCGTCGAGTTTTATCCTGATGTCGACAAAGTCCGAGCGGCCGACCGTGTCGATCCAGAACGGACGCCCGATCCGATGTTCCAGCTCGTCGGAGAGCGTGGAGTCGAGCAGGTCGAAGAACGGCTTGGAGCGAACCTTCGGCAGGTCTTCTCCCTTTGCGAATCTGACGCGAAGTCCGAGATCGTTGTCCGCCAGCGTCGTCCACCTGCCGGCGCCTTTCGGATCCTGCTCGTAAAGATCGATGAGCATGGCGATGTTCTGCACGGTGACCGTTGACAGCCGGTGAGTGACGGTTTGCCAATGGCGTTCCAGGAACACGAAGGTCACCACCGATTGCAGCAGCACCATGGGCGCGATGATGATGATGAGCGCGCGTGCGTAAAGGCCCTTCGGCATTTTGTCGCCGAGCATGGAAAAGAAGCGGCCCAGCGGGCGCGGGCGCTGCTGAGTCAGGGGGGTGGCGTCGGAGACTGCGGTCATCATTCGGAATACAAAATGTAGCCCTTGCCGCGCACGGTCTGGAGATAGACCGGGTTGGCCGGGTCGTTTTCGATTTTGCGCCGCAGACGATTGATCTGCACGTCGACGGCGCGCTCGCCGCCCGAATCGGCGCCCTTGGCAAGCTCGTGGCGCGAGACCGGCGTGCCGGGCCGCTGCGCGAAATAGCGTAGCAGCTCGCGCTCGCGCTCGGTGAGACGGATGCTCTCGCCGTCACGCTGCAGGTCGCCGCGCGAGACATGGAAGATGAAATCGCCCATGCGGATTTCGCCGGTTGCTGGCGCCGTGGTGCCGCGCCGCAGCACGTTGCCGACACGCAGCAGAAGCTCGCGCGGGTCGAACGGCTTGGCGAGATAATCGTCGACGCCTGTCTCAAGCCCTTCGATGCGCTGTTCGGGCTCGGCGCGCGCGGTCAGCATGAGGATCGGCACCTGGCTGTCCTTCCGTAGCGCCTTGGCGAAGTCGATGCCGGATTCTTTGGGCATCATCACGTCAAGAATAAGAAGGTCGAAGGCGAGACTGCGCATGGTGGCGCGGGCCAATTCCGCATCGTCCGCAGTGGTGACGCGGAAGCCGTGATCGTGGAGATAGCGCGCCAGCAGATCGCGGATGCGGCTGTCGTCATCCACCACGAGAATGTGCGGCGCGTTGTCGTCGGGGCCGCTGCCGCGATGGGTCTTGATCGCCGTCGGCATGGTCAACTCTCTTCCCTCTTGCCGCCGTCATCGGGTACGACGGGCGAGGCGGCCATTATGGAGGAGACTTTGGGCCGATCTTCGGCATTGATCATAGCTTCGAGAAAGCGCCGCAGCGCGGCCTCGGCGCCCGGTCCCGCAGCCTCCAGCGCATGGGCCAGACGCACGAGCTGGGGCGCGGCCAGCCGTTCGGCCAGTGCCCGACCCTGATCGGTCGGGAACAGGAGGCGTTCGCGGCGGTCCGAGGCGCCCGCCTGCTGCTCGATATAGCCCTGATCGATCAGTTGCTTGAGCACGCGGCTGAGGCTTTGCTTGGTGATATTGAGGATTTCCAACAGGTCGGCGACCCGCAGGCCGGAGTGCCGGTTGACGAAATGGAGCACCCGGTGATGGGCCCGGCCAAAGCCGAAATCCTTGAGAATGGCGTCCGGATCGCCGGTGAAGTCGCGATAGGCGAAGAACAGCAGCTCGGCGAATTCCTGGAGCTTGTCTTCGGACATAGCGGCGCCCTTGCCGGCGGGGGTGCCGGGGATCTTGGCGTCGTCGGCTTTTCCGCCGGGCGCGATGGGTGTATTTAGGTCAGTCATGTTGACATATTTTTTGGCTTGGTTTATGTCAGCCATGTTGACTTAATTGGACCCTTGATACGCCTCGCCGCCCGCTCGCGCAATTGCCCCTTGCTCGCAATTGCCGCGGCAGATGCTATGAGGGGCTACACTGGTTTCGGGACGGGGCCGCATCTCAAGAACGGTCTGTTCTTGCGCGTGGAGGAGACATATGTCGGGCTATGATCAGCGCGAAGGCGTTATCTGGTTCAATGGCGAGCTGATCCCGTGGGACGACGCGCGGGTGCATCTCCTCACCCATGCGCTTCATTACGGCAGCGCCGTGTTCGAGGGCATGCGCGCCTATGACGGCGAGATCTTCAAGCTCACCGAGCACAATCAGCGCCTGCACACCTCCGCCGAGATTCTGGACTTCAAGGTGCCGTACTCCGTCGCCGAGCTGGACAAGGCGGCCCGCGAGGTCGTCAGCGCCAACCATCTCTCCGACGCTTACATCCGGCCGCTTGCCTGGCGCGGCAGCGAGCAGATGGGCGTCTCGGCGCAGAAGACCAGCATCAATGTCGCCATCGCCGCGTGGGATTGGGGGTCGTATTTCGATCCGGCCGCGCGAGAGAAAGGCCTGGAGCTCACCTTCGCCAAATATTGCCGGCCCGATCCGCGCACCGCGCCGGTCCACTCCAAGGCAGCGGGCCTCTATATGATCTGCACCATCGAGAAGCACCGCGCCGAGCGCGAAGGCTATGCGGACGCGGTGATGCTCGACTGGCGCGGGCAAATCGCCGAATGCACCGGCGCCAATATCTTCTTCGTGAAAGACGGGGTGATCACCACGCCGACGCCGGACTGCTTCCTCGACGGCATCACGCGCCGCACCGTCATCGGGCTCGCCAAGCAGCGCGGCTGGCAGGTCATCGAGAAAGGCATCATGCCCGAAGAGCTCGCCGAATTTTCAGAGTGCTTCATCACCGGCACCGCCGCCGAGGTCATGCCGGTTGGCGCGATCGGCGAGCACAATTTCACGCCCGGCGAGATCACGAGCACGCTGATGGACGACTACGCCGCGCTCGTGCGCCCCGCGCAGGCCAAGGTCGCCGCCGCGGGGTAGGGGATTCTCCGCTGCGTTTGTCATGCCCGCGAAGGCGGGCATCGAGTAATCACAGTCAGTCGTGACAACGCGGATGCGAATAAGCGGAAGGATCGTTTCAACCGGACTAGGAATAAATTCCAGTCGGGGCAGATTGGGATAAGTGGGAGATTGGGGATCGCATTTGCGTACCGACAGCGCGTTTGCACGTGGATATCCGTGCTAATCTCGGGCCATGGAGCCGTCCCGCCAACAATTCGCGCAGCGCACCCCGCAAGATACCGAGGCGCCCAGCGCGCAAAGCGTCCCGCCGCGTTTCGATGCGGAGACCCGCGCGCGGCTTTACGATCTTCTCAGATGGCGTCGCGATGTGCGCCGCTTCCAGCGAACGCCTTTACCCGATGGCACACTCGAGCGGCTGATCGGGCTGGCCTGCTTGTCGCCGTCCGTCGGTCTTTCGGAACCTTGGCGCTTCGTGCTGGTGGAGGATGAGGGCCGGCGCGCACGCGTCCGCGCAAACTTCGAGACCTGCAACAAGGACGCGCTCGAAATGCAGGACCCGGACAAGGCGGCGCTATATGCCCGGCTCAAGCTCGCCGGGCTCGACGATGCGCCGGTGCAGCTCGCCGTGTTCTCCGACCGGACCACGGCGCAAGGCGCCGGCCTCGGCCGCCTCACCATGCCGGAGACGTTGGACTATTCGGTGGTCACCGCCGTGCATACGCTGTGGCTTGCCGCGCGCGCCGAAGGGATCGGGATGGGCTGGGTGTCGATCCTCGATCCCGCGCGCATGACCGATATCCTGGAGGTGCCGGCCGACTGGGTCTTCATCGGGCTTTTGTGCCTCGGCTATCCCCAAGCGGAGGATGATACGCCGGCGCTCGAGCGGGCAGGCTGGGAGCACCGTCATGCCCCCGATGGGGTCGTGGTCCGGCGCTGATCCGCGTGCTTGATCCGGGGCGGCCTTAAGGGCACTCTTAGCGGGTAACGCGGTGGGGGCACCGCTGAAGGGGGCATCGTTTTGCGGACCACAAAGACCACGTTCGTCTTGGCGGCCCTTTTGGCGTTGTGCCTGGCCGCGTTCTTCACGCTCGAAGGGCAGGCCGGTCCCTGGGTTCCGGGCGGCTTCGAGGATGCCCCTGCGCCGATCGCCACGCCGGTCAAGGTCTTCAAGGACTGCCAGGAGATCGCGCTCTGCAGCGGCTGCAAGCCCCGCTACAAATGCCGCTCCTGCAAGTACCAGAGGGCGTGCAGCCGTGGCCTCTGCGAATGGCGCGATGTCTGCGTTTGGGGGCCTTACGTGAAAGTGCTGCCGCCGAACGCGCGCATCATCCGCATCCGCTGACAACTCGGCGCCGTGCTTGCGCCGCGCTCATCGCGCGAGCATAAGTCCAAGAATTCCATGACTTTTGGCCGTGTTGAACCCTCATTCGACATGGGGCATCCTGCGGTCGAAGAGGAGTAAGTTGCGTTGGTCGAGAGTTCCGTCCGGGAGACCTATACCGCCGCGGTCGCGCGTCCGGTCGCCTTCGCCGTCGGCGCCGTGTTCGGCGCGACGTTGGTCAGCGTGGCCTGGTATGTGGTCGACCGGACCACGGAGCGGCAGTTGAGCCTTCTGAGGGATGAAAACGTCCATCAGGAGAAGCAGCTGAAAATCGCGCGCGAGTCAGAGTAGAGCCTGGAGCGCACGGTCGGTGAGCTCCAAGCGGCGCTGAGTGCCGCGCAGCAAGCCAGTGTCACTGCCGCCGCCGAGGAGTGGGAATACAGCCCGGCGTCCGAGCCGATGTTCACGTTCACCCAGCAAAAACTGGACGCGGTGGAACTCAACCCCGAGCAGGAATCGATCCTGCGCTATCTCTTCGAGAAGGATGGGGCGCGCTCAGGCACGATCAGCGAGGGTGTCAGCTTGACGGTGGGGCGCGTCGACTACGAGTTGAAGGGCCTGGACTCGAAAAGCTTGATTGCCGCCGGCACCTGCCACCGCAAAGGCGAGACGACGCTCTATACGTGCTGGGGCCTGACCGACTTCGGCCGGAAATACGTGGTGAAGAAGCTCGAGGATCAACCGTCGACGGTGGAGGACCCATTCTCGACACCGGACGCGCAATCTTCAAATTCGATGGAGCCGGAGTAGACCGCTCGCTGCACGGCGGGAGGTTGCGTGTTGCTACTCCGTGGCGTGTTTCCCGGGCGACCAGCGCGCGGCAGCGTCGTCGTCGGTCGCTTTCGCCTCGACCCACTTGCTGCCCTGCGGTCCGCTCTCGCGTTTCCAAAAGGGCGCGGATGTCTTGAGGTAATCCATCAGGAACTTTGCCGCGTCGAACGCGGCGTCGCGGTGCTCGGACGCGGTGATAACGAGCACGATGTTGTCGCCGGGCTTTAGCGTGCCGGCGCGATGCACGATGAGCGAGGCTTGCAACGGCCAGCGCGTATGGGCCTCGGATTCGATGCGTTCGAGCTCCGTCTCGGTCATGCCGGGATAATGCTCGAGCGTCATCTCCGCCACGTCGCCGTGCGCATCGCGCACCGTGCCGATAAAGCTGACGATGGCGCCGATATCGGTGCGGCCAGCCTTCAGCGCGGCGATTTCCGCGCCGACGTCGAAGTCTTGTTCTTGGACTTTGATCACGGCTGCGATCCTTCGCGGCCCGGCGCGTCATGCTGAGGTGCGAGCGAAGCGAGCCTCGAAGCACGCGCTGGGCACCTCAGGATGACGGCAGTTGTCATACTCTCAGCCTCCGGTGACCGGCGGGAAGAAGGCGATCTCCCGCGCGCCGCCGATCTTCGCGTCGTGCCGGGCGTGGGTTTGGTCGATCGCGGCGCGGATCACCTCGGCCCGCTCGAAAGCATGGGCGAATTCCGGCCCGCGCGTTTTCAGCCAGGCCATCAGCTCGGCCACGGTGGCGATATCCACCGGGACATCCACGTCCTCGGTGGCGTGGCCCACCTTCTCCTTCACCCAGGCAAAATAGAGAAGCCGCATCATTTTTCCTCGGGCACCACGTGACGGAACGTGGCACGCAGATAGTCGTAGCCGGTGTACAGGGTGAGGATCGCGGCGATCCATAACAGGCTCAAGCCGAACAAGGTCGTGTAGGGCCAGATCTTGTCGCCGGCGGAACCCGCCAGCAGGAAGCCGATGGCAACCATCTGCACCACGGTCTTCCACTTCGCCAGCGACGTGACCGGTACGCCGACATTCAGCGTGCCGAGAAACTCGCGCAAGCCGGAGACCAAGATCTCGCGGCACAGGATGATGACGCCGGCCCAGAGCGACCAGCCGGCGATCGTGTCGTCGGCGGCGAGCATCAAAAGTGCCGCCGCGACGATCAGCTTGTCGGCGATGGGGTCGAGCATCTTGCCGATGGCACTTTGCTGCTGCCAGGCGCGCGCCAGATAGCCGTCTAGGAAGTCGCTGACGCCGGCGGCGATGAAGATCCACATGGCGAGCCAGCGGCCCCAATCCGCCGTCACGAAGAAACAGGCGACCAGGGCCGGGATGGCGAGGATACGCCCATAGGTGAGAATATTCGGCAGGCTGCCGAAATGGCCTCTGGGGGCGCTGCGTCTATCTGCCAATCCTTGCTCCGCCATATCTTATCCATCCAACTCTCTATCCACGCTCGTGGAAGTAATCGTAGATCGTCTTTGCCATTTGCGCGCTGATGCCGCCCACGCCTTCAAGGTCGGCAATGCCGGCGCGGCTGACCGCCTTGGCCGAACCGAAATGCTGCAACAGCGCCCGCTTGCGGGCAGGGCCGATACCGGGCACTTCGTCGAGGGGCGAGGCGGTGATGCCTTTTTTCCGCCGCGCGCGATGGGCCCCGATGGCAAAGCGGTGCGCCTCGTCCCGGAGCGTCTGTATGCAATAAAGCACAGGGTCCCGGGGTTCCAAAAGCAAAGGCTGTTTTCCCTTAAGATGAATGCGCTCGCGGCCCGCATTGCGGTCCGGACCCTTGGCGACCGCCGCGATCCTGATATCCGACAGGCCGAGCTCGTCGAGAACCTCATGCGCCGCCGATAGCTGCCCCGGGCCGCCGTCGATCAGCACCAGGTCCGGCGCGGCCCAGCCTTCGCCCTGGTCCTTGTCCCGCTCCTTGACCAGACGGCTGAAGCGCCGTGTGAGCATTTCACGCATCATGGCGTAGTCGTCGCCCGGAGCGAGATCCTCGCCCTTCATATTGAACTTGCGATACTGCGCTTTGATGAAACCCTCGGGGCCGGCCACGATCATGGCCCCCACCGGGTTGGAGCCGGAGATGTGGCTGTTGTCGTAGACCTCGACGCGCTCCGGGGCCTCGTCGAGGTCGAGCACTTCGGTGAGGCGGGCGAAGATCGCTGCTTGCGAGGCGGATTCGGCCAAGCGTCGGGCCAGCGCCTCGCGCGCGTTGACCAGCGCATGATCCACGAGTTCGCGTTTCTCGCCGCGTTGGGGCGTGGTGACGTTGATCTTATGGCCTGCTTTCAGCGCTAGGGCCTCGGCGAGCAGACGGCGGCCTTTGATTTCGTGCGAAAGCAGGATCTGCTTCGGCGGCGGTTTGTCGTCGTAGAACTGGGCGATGAACGATTCCAGCACCTCCTCCGCAGGCAGCGCCTTGTCGGCGCGCGGGAAGTAGGCGCGGTTGCCCCAATTATTGCCGCTGCGGAAGAAGAAGACCTGGATACAGGTCTGGCCGGCATCCTGGTGCGCGGCGAACACGTCCGCTTCCTTCACCGTATGCGGGTTGATGCCTTGGCGAGACTGGATATGTGACAGAGCCGTCATCCGGTCGCGGAAGCTTGCCGCGCGCTCGTAATCCTGGCCCTCGCTGGCCTCGTTCATCAGCGCGTGCAGACGATGCTTCACCTCGTCGCTCTCGCCGCGCAGGAAGGCCAACGCCTCGCCCACCAGCGCGCCATAGTCCTCCAGGGAGATCTCGCCGGTGCACGGCGCGCTGCAGCGCTTGATTTGGTAGAGCAGGCAGGGGCGCACGCGGGTCTCGTAATAGGCGTCGGAGCACGAGCGCAGCAGAAAAGCGCGCTGAAGGGTGTTGATGGTACGGCCCACCGCACCGGCCGAGGCGAACGGTCCGAAATAGTCGCCTTTGCGGTTTCGCGCGCCGCGGTGCTTCAGGATCTGCGGCACCGGATGGTCGCGGGTGATCAGAATGAAGGGAAAGGACTTGTCGTCCCGCAGCACCACGTTGAAGCGGGGCTTCAGCTGCTTGATGAGGTTTGCTTCGAGAAGCAGCGCCTCGATCTCGGTGTTCGTGGTGACGAACTCCATACTCGCCGTGTCCGCGATCATGCGTGCGATTCTGTTGTTGTGTCCGGTGCCCCGCGCGTAGCTTTGGACGCGCTTCTTGAGGTGCCGCGCCTTGCCCACATAGAGCACCTGGCTTTCGGCATCGAACATGCGGTAAACGCCCGGGCCCGCGGGCGCCGTCTTGGCGAAGCGGGCGATCACGGCGGCGCCGGTCTCTTTGCCGAGCAGGGCTTCTTTCGCGCGCGCAAGAAGCGTGGGGTCGCTGTCGGGGTTCTCTATGGGCATGGGATCATGGGCTTTGGCGGGCGCCGGGCCGGCACGCGCGCTACCTTAAGCGAAGGTAGGGTCTAACAGATAGGGCGTTCAAGGGGCCCGCACTCAGGCGCCGCACTCAGGCGCCGCCCCTGGCGAGGTGCTGGCCGCCATCCAGCGCGATCATCTGGCCGGTGATGGAGGGCGTCTCCAGCAAAAAACGGACCGCGGCCGTGACATCGTCGGTCGAAACGACGCGTTTCAAGAGGGTATTGCGGCATTCTTGGCGAAACTCGGCCTCGGTCTGTCCCTGGTATGGCAGCACGGGCCCGGGCGCGATGGCATTGACCCTGATTCTTGGCGCGAGCGCTTGCGCGAGGGTCTGGGTGGCCGTCCACAAGGCCGACTTGGCGATGGTGTAGGAGAAATAGTCCGGGTTGAGACACCAGACCTTCTGATCGATCAGGTTTATCACATTGCCTTGCGCGCCGGCCGGCAAGGCGCGGGCAAAGGCCTGGGTCAGAAACACAGGGGCCCGCAGATTGATGTCGAGATGCCTTGCCCAGCTGACTTCATCGCAAGTTTCGGCCGAATCCCACTCGAAACACGCGGCGTTGTTGATGAGGCAGGTCGGGGCCCCGAGCGCCTCGCAACAGGCCTCCACCAGCGGGCCGAGATCCTCGAGCCGGCCGAGATCCGCCTTCAGGGTCGCCGCCTCTCCGCCCATCGCCAGAATCTCACCGACGAGGCTCAGCGCTTCAGCCTCGGACGCGTGGTAGTGGATGCCGATGCGCCAACCGCTTTGGGCGAGGTTCAGGGCAATGGTCCGGCCAAGCCGGCGCCCCGCCCCGGTCACCAGCGCGGTCGCGTCAGGAATGTCTTCGGCCATGTCCGCCTTGTGGAAGAGGGGGTCGAATCGGAGTGTCAAGCGTTTCGCGTTTGCGAGAAGGCAGTCTAGGAGACGCTGCGAGCGGTAACAAGGCGCAGGGGGCGAGAGTGGATTCGCGGTCGCAGAGGCGGCGACCAAGCCCATGAAACCGCGCGTGGATTATGGCTCGCCTCGACTTTGGGCAAATGCCTTTCTTCTGTGCAGTTTCAATGAGTATTTGCGCAGCGCGAGAACTGGCAGGAGCCCAATGTGGCATCAGAGTCCTTGAACCATTGCAGAATAGTCACACTGGCCTAGATGTTTTCAAAAACCCTTGCTTTTTCGTTGCTTCAAAGGGGGTGCTGATTATTGTCAATGAAACGCGGAACGTTGCACCGCAGTAACGCATGCGGGCCACTTCCTTAAAGAACCTAATCAGGCTCGTCAGCGACAGGCGAAAAAAAGCAGGAGACTGGACAATGGCTCGGCGCATGGAAGCGGGGACGTTAAAAGCAGCAATCTTGGGTGCAACCCTTATCGGTGGGTTGGCTCTTCCGGCACAGGCAGCCGAGCTCGAGCTCGGTGCCACGGCGACGTTTACCACGGACTACGTGTTCCGCGGTATTTCTCAGACAGAAAACGGTCCTGCCGTGCAGGCCGCCTTTGATGCCACGTACGGTATTTTCTACCTCGGCATGTGGGGGTCTAACGTCGACTTCGGCGAGGGCGATCCGTCGGACATCGAGATCGATTACTACGGTGGTATCGCTCCTAGCTGGGCCGGGTTCGACTTTGATTTCGGCGCCATCTTCTATACCTATCCGGACAGCGGCGCCGGCGTTGACATCGTGGAAGGTAAGGCTGGCGTGTCTCGGACCTTCATGGACGCCTTTACCGTGGGTGCGACCGCTTACTTGTCCGACAGAGACTACCAGGCATACGAATTCGCCGGCGAGTACGGTTTCACCAACAAATGGTGGATGTTCACGCCGTCTGTCAGCGCCCTTATCGGTTTCGTCGAGACGGACGGATCCTATGTCGGCGACGACTACACCTACTGGAACGCGGGCCTGACCCTTGGCTTCTTGGACAACTGGTCGGCCGACGTTCGCTACTGGGATACGGATAACGGCAACGAGTGCTTCCAGTTCTGCGACTCGCGGGTCGTGGGAACGATCAGCGCTTCGTTCTAGAGCTTAACAACTTCCCCAAAAGCACTTCCCACCTAAAAAGGGCGCCAACTTGGCGCCCTTTTTTTATTGCCCGGGCGGTGGCATAGGTGGGCATGGTTGAGGATGTCGAACGGGGAAGCGGGGAAAAGGCAGATGGGGACGCGATTGCGCGGGCCCATGCGGTCTACACGCCTACGGCGCTGCGCTTCTACGACGTCGTGGTCCATGGGTTGTCCAACCGGATTGCTTGGCGATGCCCGACCTCTCGGGTCGTTTCACTCTATGAGGACAACCTCTCCGCCAATCACCTGGAGGCGGGTGTCGGCACAGGCCTCTTTCTCGACCGTGCCGGTACAGGGTTCGGCCGCCTGGTTGTGGCCGATATCAATGAGCACTGCCTCGATCGGGCGTCGCGGCGGCTCGCCCGATTCCGGCCTCAGCGCGTTCAGGCAAACCTCCTAGAGCCACTACCCTCCGATCTCGCGCCCTCCGATTCGGTGGGTTTGACCTATGTGCTGCACTGCCTGCCGGGCAGCATGGAGGAGAAGCTTAAGGCGGTCGATCACTTGAAGCCCTTGATGACCGCGGGCGCGGTGCTGTTCGGCGCCACGATCCTCGGGCGCGGCGTCACTCCGAACCCTGCGGCCCGGGCCCTGCTCGATCTCTACAACGCCAAGGGCGTTTTCAATAATCGCGGGGACGATTTGGAGGGGCTCAGGGCCGGTTTGGAACAGCGCTTCGCCCGCGTGGAGATCGCGCAGCGCGGTCTCGTGGCGCTGTTCCGCGCGCTGATCCGGCTCCCGCCGTCCTGCCTTGGAATGCCGCCTTGGGATGGTCATTAACCCGCCGCTTACCCTACCCAGTTTCGCCCCGGTTCGTTGTTAACGGTCGGTAAGGGTAGGGCACTACCCTGGGGCCGTGAGCGCTTGGTCAAGCACGATTCGTTGTGCTGCGCGGCGTACGGACCGAGCCTCAATCGCGAGGGAGTTTGTTATGCGTAGGCGATTGTACCAGGCTGTGGCTGTTGCTGTCGTGTTAACGGCTGGCGCCACGGTCTCCAACCCAGTGTTGAGTGCCGACCTCTATGCGGATGCGCCGCTCTACGACATGGCGCCCGTCCCGCCGCAAGACTTGTTTGAAGGCTGGTATCTTGGCGGCACGATCGGTGGTGCCTCGGTCAGCTACGATCTGGCGCCCGCACCGCCAGGCTCGGTCTCCACCAGCGGCATGCTCGGCGGGGTTATCGGTGGCTATAGCTGGCAGCACGGTCCCTACGTGATTGGTGTGGAAGGCGACTTCCTGGCCTCCGATATCAGCGGCGGCCGCAGGTTCAACGGCGGCCTCAACAAGGTCAGCCCTGGCTTCGATACGCTTGCGGATTTGCGCTTGCGGGCCGGCTACACCGTCCTGCCAAACCTTCTTCTGTTCGGAACCTTCGGCGGCGCTTGGGCCGACGCGGATCTTCCCATCAGCGGCCCCGGCGGCGGCTTCGCAGAGGCAACGTTCTTCGGTTGGAGTGCGGGCGCCGGCGCCGAATATGCGTTCGATCAGAACTGGAGCGCGCGCTTCGATTATCAGTTCACCGACTTCGACGCGGAGACCATCTCGTATCCGGGCGGCAAGGAAACCTACGATCCCGACTCGAACACGTTCCGCGGGTCGATCCTCTACCGGTTCTAGTCTTTGGGAACGGCTAGTCCTGCGGCTTGGTTACGGTAATCCGCCGAAGCGGGCAGAGGCGCTTCTGATTGATATTCGCGCCGCAAGCTTGCGGACGAAGCGCGTCGCTGAAGCAGAGCCTCACGTCGAACAGGTTCCCGCGCCGGCACGTCACCGCAATCATGTCGGGTTCAAGCCAGTCATTGGCGGCAATGAACGCGCTCTCGATGTTCTCGGGCGACATGAAGCGTTGGGTTTTGGGATCGTCGAAAGCGGCGGGAATCGTCACCTGGTCATAGGCTTTGCGCACCACGTCGTAAAATGCGCCCGGCGCCAAGCCGGTGCAGGTGCCATGGGTCCTGTACTCGTGGATGATGAGTTCCTTGCTCGGCATGAGGGCGCGCATCTCGTCGATCACCGCTGACGGCACCCAGGGGCGCTCGCCCTTGTAGCAATCCTCCGGCCAACCTTTTGCGTATTGGGGCCACAGCCCATGCAGCACGAAATCATGTGACTGCTCGCTGTCGCATTGCATGTCGTTGCGGGCGTCACCTTCGTGCAGGCAATAGGTGGGCGACCAACCGAGCACCAGTACGTAGTAGTCGATATTGCCTGGCTCGGCGTGCCAGAACCCGTGAGGCTTCTCGTCATCGTAAGCGAATGCATTCGCTGTTAGGAGCAGCACCGCGAGCGCTGCGAGCGCTGCAAGATGGCCGAGCGAACGGCTAGTCTGCAACATCCGTGGCTCCGAGCTTGCCGAGAATGCGGGCCCAGCTCCGTGCGCCCTTCCCGAAACTTGTGAGGTTGTACTTCTCATTCGGCGAGTGGATGCGATCATCGTCCAGCGCGAAGCCGATCAGAAGCGCGTCCATGCCGAGCCGCGTGCGGAACGATTCCACGATGGGGATGGAGGCACCGCAGCCGACGATGACAGGCGCCTTGTCCCATTCGTCATGGAGGGCCGAGGCGGCGGCGCGAAAGGCGGGTGCGGCGGTGTCGAAGCCGACGGCGGGCGATCCGCCTTCGCCGCCATAGGTGACGTGCGCATCTTTCGGCAGACGTTCGGCAATGAAGCGATGAAGTCCGTCGATGATCGACGCGGGGTCCTGGTTGGGGACCAAGCGGAAGGAAAGTTTGGCCGAGGCTTGAGATGGGATGACGGTCTTGGTGCCGGGTCCGGTATAGCCGCCGGTAATGCCGTTCACCTCGACCGTGGGCCGCGACCAAAGCTGTTCGAGCACATTCCTGTCCGTCTCGCCGGCGGGCTCGCTCAGGCCGATCTCCCCGAGAAACTTTGCGGTGTCGAAACCGAGCGCGCTCCACGCCGCGCGCTGTTCGGGTGTGGGCTCGCTGACCTCGTCATAGAATCCCGGGATGGTGACGCGGCCTTGTTCGTCGTGCAGATCCGCGATCAACGCGGCCAGAACCCGGATTGGGTTTTGTGCCGGCCCGCCATAGATGCCTGAATGCAGGTCCCGCGAGGGGCCGGTGATGGTGATTTCCGAGAAGGCCAGCCCGCGCAGGAAGGCGGTGATGGCCGGGGTCTGCGGGTCCCACTGGCTCGTATCGCAAACGAGCGCGATGTCGGCCTTCAGTCCGTCGCCATGCGCTTCGAGAAAAGGCGCAAGGCTCGGGCTCCCGGATTCCTCCTCGCCTTCGAGCAGGATGGTGACATCGACGGGCAGCGCCTCTTCGGCGGCGATCCAGGCGCGGCAGGCTTCGACGAAGGTCATGACCTGCCCCTTATCGTCGGAGGCGCCGCGGGCGACAATCACTTGCCCATGCTTTGCGTCGTCGGCGAGCTGTGCCTCGAAGGGTGAGGCCGTCCATTCGGCCAGCGGGTCGGGTGGCTGTACGTCGTAATGACCGTAGAAAAGTACGTGAGGGCGAGCGCCGCCCGCGGGATGACGCCAATGGGCGACCACCATCGGCTTGCCCTCCGTCGGTTCGACACGCGCGTCGAAGCCGATCTCGCGTAGCGCCTCCGCGCACCAATCCGCGGCCTCGAGGCAAGCTTTATGATACGCGGGGTCGGTCGAGATGCTCGGGATGGCGAGGAATTGGAACAGGCGCTCGAGGCTCGCTGCGCGTCCCTCGGCTAAACGCTCGAGCACGCTTTCGATCGTGCGGTCTGACACGCGGTTCTCCACAGTCATGGCTTAGCGCGACCCATCATGCCGTTCAGCGGCGCATCAAAAAAAATCCCGCTGACGATAGCAGCGTCGGACGACGCCACTGTCGCAGCGGGGGCAATTCTTAGATTGTGTGGATGGTCTATTCGCCGAGTTGCACGTTGATGGCTTGGGGACCTTTGCCCCTTCGGTCTGGTTCGGTCTCGAATGAGACCCGAGCGCCTTCGTCCAGCGCCGGCAGACCCGACTTCTGTAATGCGGAGATGTGCAGGAACACATCCTTGCCGCCATCATCCGGCGTGATAAAGCCGAACCCTCGAGAATGATTGAAGAATTTGACCGTGCCGGTCTGACTCATGGGAAGCTCCTTTCCCCCTCCAAATGGTCCGTGCAACGCGCACGGAAAATCAGGCAAGTAGGAAACGGGGAAAGAAACCACGTCGCTTCCCAAGGAGCGTACGCGGCCAGTCTCCACCCTGGTTCACAGTCTGCCCGCAAAGCGCCTTACTCTAGGGGCGTCAGGCTGTTCTGTGCAAGACCCATCTACTTAGACGCGAAGTCCGGCAGACGAGTCAATTCCAAGGGCTAGTTGGGATAGGGCGACCGGCTCGGCGGGCCGTTGAGGGTGTAGCCGCCGGGCGTGTAGTCGTAGCCGGGGTAATCCTGGGACGGCTCCGGCATTTTCGGCTCGCCCCAGACATCGCTGAGGGTCCACGAGGTCCCGCCAATCGCCGGGCCGCGATGGGGCTTCGTGAACACCCGCTCACCGGAGCCCGCGTTGCCGCGTTGCTGCTGAGCGACGGCAGTTTCGAACGCTACCGTTGTGAACGTTGCGGTCACAAGAAGTGCAGCGAGGGGAAGGGTCTTGCGGAGGGTCAGCATTTTGGATCGGAGCTCCATTGGGTGGGGCTGCTAAACCCCTTCGAATTCTCGAGCATTATTGGTTAACAGATTGTCACCGCGCCCTTCGAGGCCTAGTCACTCAGCCGCCAATGCAAACGACTATGCCGCCTTTCGGCCTCACTGCCTAGCGCATCTGGGCAACGGTCAAGATTGTTATGAAGCGCTTGCCGCGCAGCCCGATCAAGGGTCCGGAAGCTGCCCGCGCCGGATGCGGAAACGCCGGGCTAGGGCCCGGCGTCACTGAGTTCTGTTCCGGCGCGGAGGTTTTGCCGGAAAGTGCACTATTTCAATGTGTTATGGATCTATCGGGGCGCGCCCCGAGCCATAATTGCGGCTACTTCATCCTGGATTTGCCCAGGGCGCGAAGAGAGCCATCGCCCGCCGGACGGATGCGTACCTTGGCGGTGCCGGCACCGATCATGCCGATCTGCGCGGCCGCGGCCTTGGACAGATCGATGACGCGGCCGCCGACAAAGGGCCCGCGGTCATTGATTCGCACGACCACGGACCGGCCATTGCTGAGATTCTCGACCAGGACTTTGGTGCCGAACGGCAGAGAGCGATGCGCTGCCGTGAGCGCGCTCGGGTTCATCCGTTCCCCACTCGCCGTCTGGGACGTGAGGGCGTACCACGAGGCATGTCCGACCTGGTCCGCCGTGGCCATATTCAGGGGCAGCATTACAGCGGCCCCGAGCAACCCGACCGCAATCATCTTAGCTCGCACTTTGACCATGCGTTTTTCTCCTACTTCGTTTTTGTTTGGGAGGCTTTTTGGCCGGCGATGAATTGAGCCGGCCGCACCCAATGGTGCAGTGCGGTAACCTACGGAATAAAGGGGCAAAAGATCGGCTGGGCGGCGGTCTAAGGAAGGCCATTTCGGGGCGCTCGGGGCCGACTTAGTTAATCTTTACAAGATGTTAATACGGCTCTTCGCGCGGGCGTTCCGCGCCGCGCCGCAAGGCTGCTTCAGGGATATGAGGGAGGCGGGGGCGCGGGCGACGCTTGCGCTGGATCAACTCCCGGTCTGTGAGCCGGGCTACGATGGCTCGGTTGCTTCCAGTGCCGCCTGAGGTCTGGGCGCATGACGAGGCGTGCCTAAACCTTTGTCAAATGACGCCAAATCCTTGCCCTTTTCGATTCTTACTGCAACAATCGTGTGAATAAGAAATACCAAATGGGAAACACCAAGGAACGGTGCAGGACTAACTACCATGCAACAACATAAAAGGACTCTCGCATTTCAAGAGAGTCAGCAATTGGCGCCCGGCGAATCGCCTGGCGCAGAGCCAATGTCCGGCGCGCAGGCCTCCCACCTCAAGATGTTGGCCGAAGAGGTGAAGGAACCTGGGGCTTATCACCAGGGCCTGACCAAGCGCGAGGCTTCACGTCGCATCAACGTGCTGACGGAGAAGCTTAGGATTGGTGATCTGCCGCCGCATACCGACTAGCTGTCGCGGCCTAGTGCTCAGCGCTAGCGCCGCAACAGTCGTCTGGCTATGACCTGCAGTGTGGAACGCCTTTCCTCTTACTTGTGAGAGTTCTCGCCGCCGTTTTGGGCTCGGTTTTCACCGATGCACGGGACGGTGCGAGGACGCGCGTGCTGTGATGGGGACCTGTCAAGAAGGTGAGCCATAGGCTCGCCGGCATGACAGCGTCTTGGCTTGACGGAAGCCCTTTGACTGGGTTCAGTGGCGCGCATGGCTAGACATCCCGTGACCCGTGTCATTCTCTTAGCAGCACGCGCTGGCCTTTGCGCGGCGGTGCTGTTCGGTTCAGCTTCGAGCGTCCTTGCGCAGCGCTGCCCTGGCCCCGCCGGGTTTGGCAAATGGCTGCAAGGCTTTAAGCAGCAGGCGATCGCCGAGGGGGTTTCCCCTCAGACGGTCAACGCCGCGCTTAACGGCGTCACCTATTATCCGACGGCCATCGCCCATGACCGCCGCCAGGGCGTATTCGCCCAGGACTATCTGACGTTTATGGGCCGTATGGTCTCCAACAACCGGATGAATGTCGGCAAGTCGCTGCTCAACAAATACGGCTCGACCTTCAAGCGCATCGAGCAGCAATACGGCGTACCTGGCCCCGTGCTCGTCGCCTATTGGGGGTTGGAAACCGACTTCGGCAAGGTGATGGGCAATCTGCCGAGTATCCGCTCGCTCGCCACCTTGGCCTATGACTGCCGCCGGCCCGAGGAATTCCGGGAGCAGTTGATGTATGCGCTCAAAGTCATCGACCGCGGCGATCTCAACCCGGCGGAGATGAAGGGCCCTGCGCATGGCGAGGTCGGCCAGTTCCAGTTCCAGCCGAAAACGTATTACGACTACGCCGTTGACTATGACGGCAACGGGCGCCGCGATCTCGTGCGCAGTGCGCCGGATTCGCTCGCTTCCGCCGCCAACTACATCGCCTCGAAAGGATGGCAGGCCGGCCAGCCGTGGCTCGAGGAAGTCATCGTGCCGGACAACTTGCCTTGGGATCAGGCGGACGTGACCATTCAGCGGCCGCGCCTGTTCTGGTCGCGCTATGGTGTGACCTACCGCAACGGCAAGCCGGTGCCGGCCGACAACACGCCGACAGCGCTTCTCTTGCCGATGGGCAAGGACGGACCGGCGTTCCTGGCCTATCCGAACTTCATCAACGTCTATCTCGATTGGAACAACTCGCTCGTCTATTCGACGACCGCGGCGTACTACGCCACGCGTCTTGCCGGCGCGCCGCCGCTGCGCCGCGGCAATCCAGAGCCGTTTACCGCGGCAGAGACCAAGCAATTGCAGCAGCTCCTCGCGCAACGCGGCTACGACGTGGGCAAGATCGACGGGGTGATCGGCGCCGGCACCCGCGCAGCCATTCGCGACATGCAAGTCAAGCTTGGCCTGCCTGCGGATTCCTATCCGAGCCATGCTCTGCTGAGACAGTTGCAGCGCGGCTAGGAAACGACCGGTTCTCGTCTGCGTCTCGTCCCGGGCCTCAGCGCGTGGGCTCACGATCAGCGCGCGACCAGATGAGATGGTCGAGCGAGATCGCGCCGGGTCCGCGCGCGATGATCAAGAGCAGCAACGCAAACCACAGAATGTGCTCTGGCCAGCCCTCCGGATAGACGAAGATCTGGATCACCGCGACCATGACCATAAGAGCGAGCGCCGAGAACCGCGAGAAGAGGCCGATCACGAGACAGACGGAGAAGATGATTTCCTGATAGGTCGCGAGATAGGCGGCCAGGTCCGGCGGTAGGACCGGCACCTTGTACTCCTCGCGGAAGAGGAAGAACGTGGTGTCCTTGATGTGGAAGAAACCATCGACCTTGGTTTGCGACGAACGCCAGAACACGCTCGCCACGGCCAGCCGCGCGACCAGCGCGACGATGCTGTAGGGAATGCGCTCGGCGAGCCGTCGCCCGGCTTCCAGCCAATCAAGCAGCGTGGACATTTCGTTTCCCTCCCGTGGTGATCGGCCATGTTTTGATCGCCTATGGGCGCACGCTATCCGACGCTGCCTTCACTTGCGGCTCATATCTGCTCACAAGGTGTTGAGGAGCGGTGGGCGCGAATCACCGAACGCGGGCAGGACAACGAAAAAGCCCGGCGCAAGGCCGGGCTTTTCTACGCAGAACTCTCGTCTTCCAGCCTCGGCGCGGCACGGATGCTCGCATGCCTTTGGGCATTTGAGCCGTGACGCCGATTGCGGGCTGGAAGTCTTACTTGTAGGGCACCGGAGCCGGCGGCAGTTCGGTGACATAAGTCTGCTGATTGTGATGGAAACAACCGCCAAGGGCGATGGTCGCGGTGATGACCGCAAGTGCAATGATGGTGCGCATGACTGATTCCCTCTACGCTACTGAGTACTCCACTCGGTACGTCGCCCATCTCACTCTGATCCGCTTGAGAAAGAGTTAATGCGGGGGCCATTTTAGGACGTCGATTTTCGCGCTCGCGCAACAGAAGCCCGGCAAAAGGCCGGGCTTCTGTTTCGACAGGCTACCCAGCTGTTTGAAGGGTAGGGCGCGACGGAAATTCCGCGCGGCGGCCACGATCGTCACGTTCGCCCGAATCGGATCCGGCCGCCGGGACAGAGGAAGACGCGATTACCGGCAGCCTCTGATCCCATGTTCGACATTAGGGCCGAAGCCGGAGCCGGAGTTTGCGCTGAATCAAGAGAGGCTGGGTCTTTTTCCACCGCCGTTGCGGATCACAGGGCCCGGCTGGTGAGCGCCGCGACGCTGTGCTTGAAGTCCTGGATGCGGACCAGGTTGTGATACTCGGACAGCCTCACGGGCCAGCCGTCCTCGAAGGACCAGAAATTCCCGATTGTCGTTTCGAGGGCCGTGCCGGTCTCTCGATGCCGATAGTGGATAAAATCTCGACGGCCGCCTTGTCTTCTTGGGCGATCAGACCGCCGGTGTCGAACCGCAGGAAGTCGAAATCGTCGGCGATAACGGCGAGGCGCTCAATGGTGGCAGCCTTGCCGCGCGCCATGCCGCCCAAGGAATGTATCTCGGTCGGGATGTGAATGATGTGGCAAAAGTCATCGGGCAGGTAGCTGGCGAGCCATTCCAGATCCTGTGCCCGCCATGCATCGTAAATCTCGCAGACAATTGTCTCCGGCTTGGTCATCATTCCTCCCTCGATGCCATGCGCAGATTGTCATAGGTCTTTAGGACGTATGCTGCATATTGCAATGCGGCGTGTGTCATAACCTGTTTCGCCGTGCTCTTCTGAACGAGTTCGAAATATGGTGAAGCCCGGCCTTCGCTCCGTGTTGGGCGACGCAAATCGGGGCCAGTCTTTTCGCTGCCAATGGGATAAGATGCCGCCACGCCGGACACCGTCTCGCACCCGCGAGTCGCCGCCGGTCGCAGGAGGATGCCGTGGCCAAAGGTCAGCAGAAGAGCAATCGCGAGAAGAAGAAGCCGAAGCAGGACAAGAAAAAGATCGCGACACCCACGGCGTCGCCGATGGCGGCGCTCGATCGGGGCGGAAAGTCCGGTCAGAGCGGCGGCGGCAAGAAGGGCAAGTAACGCCGGGTGGCTTAGCGGCTCTTGCCTTTGAAGGCACGAGTGCCGGGCTTGCCCGACTTTGAGCGCGGGCGCCCGG
Source organism: uncultured Alphaproteobacteria bacterium (assembly GCA_963825655.1). GTDB lineage: Bacteria > Pseudomonadota > Alphaproteobacteria > Rhizobiales > Methyloligellaceae > Methyloceanibacter. The sequence continues at coordinate 583,755 of CAWGTS010000002.1, read as the reverse complement.
TGTTGAGCGGGATCTCCCGGTTATGCGGGCCCATCTCGTCGAGGCTCGGCTTGTGGGGCCGTGACAGATCCACTGCGGCCGCCGAGCGTTCCAGCTCCGATTGGCGCGCCAGGGGATCGTTGGCGATGGCGAGTTCCATCTGACGCAGGCGCTTGACCTCGTCGCGCAGACGCGCGGCCTCCTCGAATTCGAGGTCGGCGGCGGCCGCGCGCATGCGCTTCTCCATGTCGGCGAGGACGCTCCCGATATTGTGCCCGACCGGCGCCTGCTCCCCTTCGCCGCAGCCGGTGCCGGTATCGATCAGGACGTGGTCGCGCTCATAGACGGATGAGAGAATGTCGCCGATACTCTTCTTGATGCTTTCCGGCGTGATGCCGTTTGCTTCGTTCCAGGCGGTCTGCTTCTCGCGCCGCCGCGTGGTCTCGGCCATGGCGCGTTCCATGGAGCCGGTGATCCCGTCGGCATAAAGGATGACGCGGCCATCCACGTTGCGCGCGGCCCGGCCGATGGTCTGCACCAGCGAGGTCTCGGAGCGCAGGAAGCCTTCCTTGTCGGCATCGAGAATCGCCACGAGCGCGCATTCGGGAATGTCGAGGCCCTCACGCAGCAGGTTGATGCCGATCAGCACGTCGAAGGCGCCCAGCCGCAGGTCGCGGATGATCTCGATGCGCTCCAGCGTTTCCACGTCTGAATGCATGTAGCGCACGCGGATGCCTTGCTCGTGCATGTACTCGGTCAGGTCCTCGGCCATGCGCTTGGTCAGCGTGGTGACCAGCACGCGATAGCCCTGCTGCACCACCTTGCGTGTCTCGTCGATGAGGTCGTCGACCTGGCTCGTGGCGGGGCGCACCTCGACCGGCGGATCGACCAGGCCGGTGGGGCGGATCACCTGCTCTGCGAACACGCCGCCGGTCTGCTCCAGCTCCCAGTTTGCCGGTGTCGCCGACACATAGACGCTTTGTGGGCGCATGGCGTCCCACTCCTCGAACCGCAAAGGCCGGTTGTCCATGCACGAGGGCAGGCGGAAGCCGTATTCGGCCAGCGTCGACTTCCGCTTGAAGTCGCCGCGGAACATGCCGCCGATCTGCGGCACGGTCACGTGACTCTCGTCCACGAAGACCAGCGCGTTGTCGGGCAGATATTCGAACAGCGTTGGCGGCGGGTCGCCGGCGCGGCGTCCCGTGAGATAGCGCGAATAGTTCTCGATGCCGGCGCACGAGCCCGTCGCCTCGATCATCTCGAGGTCGAACAGGGTGCGCTGTTCCAGCCGCTGCGCTTCAAGCAGGCGGCCGGCCCCGTTGAGCTCGGTGAGGCGCTGCTTCAACTCTTCCTTGATGCCGCGGATCGCCTGTTTCAGGGTCGGCTTTGGCGTCACGTAGTGGGAGTTGGCGTAAACCTTGACCATGCTGAACTCGTCGGTCTTGGCGCCGGTCAGGGGATCGAACTCGACGATGGTTTCCACCTCGTCGCCGAACAGGGAGAGGCGCCAGGCGCGGTCCTCCAAATGGGCCGGCCAGAGCTCGATGGTGTCGCCCCGCACGCGGAAGCTTCCGCGCACAAAATTCACGTCATTGCGCCGGTATTGCAGGGCCACCAGGTCGGCCATCAATTGACGCTGCTCGATGTGGTCGCCGCGTTTGATGCTGAAGGTCATCGCCGTGTAGGTCTCGACCGAGCCGATGCCGTAGATGCACGACACGCTCGCCACGATGATCACGTCATCGCGCTCCATCACCGCGCGGGTCGCGGCGTGGCGCATACGGTCGATCTGCTCGTTGATGGATGAGTCCTTCTCGATATAGGTGTCGGTGCGCGGGATATAGGCTTCCGGCTGGTAGTAGTCGTAATAGGAGACGAAATACTCCACCGCGTTATCCGGGAAGAAGCTCTTGAACTCGCCATAGAGCTGGGCCGCGAGCGTCTTGTTCGGCGCGAGGATCAGTGCCGGGCGCTGGGTCTGCTCGATGACCTTGGCCATGGTGAAGGTCTTGCCCGAGCCGGTGACGCCGAGCAGTACCTGGTCGCGCTCATGGGCATTCACTTGAGACACGAGCTCGGCGATGGCGGTCGGCTGATCGCCCTTGGGCGCGAGTTCCGTCTGGAGATCGATGGCGATGCCGCCTTCGGATTTCTCCGGGCGCGGCGGACGGTGAGGCGTGAACTCCGGGACCGCGCCGGTGACTAGCGGGTGCTCCTGGATCAGCGGCTGTGACGCCTCGCCAAAGCCCGGCGTCCGGCGGTCGGCGCCAAGGGGCAGACCGCTGGCCTCGCCGGTGACGGCGCGGGGTTCGGCGCGGGAGCCGAAGGTCTTGGGCACTTGACGGGACATAACCGGAATATGGCGGCGGGTAGGGGCCTTGGCTAGTGGCCGGTCGTCGCTACCAGGCGGTCAGACAGCCGCCGGAACAGCTTGCCAACGTCGCTGTTGCCACAGCCGTCCATGGCATCCGCGAGCTGGCCAAAGCGTTCCGCCGCCTCGCGCTCCAAATTCATGGCGTAAGCGAGGAACTCCTCGACGTTCTCCATGGCCTTTTCCTTCCCCTGGTTGCTTGCAGTCTTGGTGGGCTCAAAGCCGGGCGGCTCCGCGCAATCTCCTCATACGGTGGCGGGTTGATTTGCGCTCTTTTCCGCCCATTCTTCTCGGGTGATCCAAGCCTCGATGACCTTGATCCGCTCTGACTTGTGCGCGACGAAATCCTTGGCGATCGCCTCGACCTCGGGGGCTTTCGTCGTCGCGGTGACCGAGACGTAAAACTCGTAAGCGCGCTTGGCCCCTTGGAGCGCGACGCGCAACACCCCCAGCCTGGTTAGGGAGGCATCGCCTGCGAAGGACGAGCTGCGTTCGGGGGTGATTTGCTCGGGCCAGACATAATCAGCCGGAACGACTTGCTGTCGTCGAGGGATCCGGCCCGGGCCTTCGCTTCGCCCACATGAAGCTTGGCCGAGTTGGCGAGTTGCTGGAACAGATTGGCCAGCTCATCGTCGCCGCAGGCCTTCATGTGCTTGGCCAGCTGGTCGTAGTGAGTCGCGGCGTCTTCCTCGACCTTCGCCGCATAGCTCAAGAACTCGTCCACGGTCGCGATCTGCAGGCCGCAGGCGAAATGCTTCGCGGCTGGGGTGATGTAGGGCCTTGATCGGGCACCGTGTCGTCGCCCTTGAAGGAGACGATGATGTCCTCGTGCCGTACGAAGCACTGGCAGGCGAGGCGGTAGCGCGGCGGCATGTCGTTGACCTCCGCGTCGTAGATCTCGTCCTTGGTGATCTTGCCGAGCTGCTTGAGGAGCTCCTTCTCCTTCTCGGTGAGCGCGATAGCGCTCCTCGTGGTGGGACTAAGGTGCGTGACCTCCACGAGGCAAGAGCCGCACTCGCCATCCTGACAGTCGAACGGATCGGGACCTTGTGCGACTTGGCGAGAGCGAGAATTGTTCCGCGATCCCCGGCGATCGCGTAGACGGTGATGTCCTTCGCCAGCTTCGGCGAGGAGAAAGTGACGTTGGCCACGGCGCCCCTACATGGTGACAGTTGCCCAGCGGGGCCGTGCGGCCCTCGACGCAAAGCAAAGCAATCGCCATGCCACGGAGAAAATGCCTGTTTTCAGCGAGAAGCGGCTCGCGATCGGGGCCCGATTGACGGGAATCCGACAGTCGGACCCTCATTGCTTGATCGAGATCAAAAATTGCTCGGTTTGCGCCGAGATCTACCCTTCCAGTTCCTCCCGGACTTGAGCGTAGCTGACGAGGGCGAAAAGCACCGTGCCGCCCGCGACATTGCCCAGCAAAGTCGGAACGAAGAAGGTCCCAATCACGCGCAGCAAACTCTCCTCACCGATCAGGAACATATAAATGGCCTCGACCGATCCGGCGATGATGTGAGTGAAGTCGCCCAGCGCAATGATGTAGGTGATCAGGATGATGATGAAGAACTCGGAACTCTCGGCGGAAGGCAGCATCCACACCAGGGCCGCGATGAGCCAGCCTGCCAGGATGCCTTTCATGAACATCTCGGTCGGCGTGTTCGCCATGAGGTGTTTGCCGATATCGGTGATGGCCGCTTGGGTTTCCGGTGCGAACACGCCCGAATAGGCCAGGAAGGCTGCAAAGAAGAAGCAGCCCACCACGTTGCCGGCGAGCACGATGCCCCAAAGCCGCAGCACCCGCCAAATGCCAGCTCTCCAATCTTTCTGGGCGGTGATCGGCAAGACGACGGTCAGCGTGTTCTCGGTGAAAAGCTGCTGTCTCGCGAGGATGACCATAAGGAAGCCCACGCTGTAGCCAAGATCGGCGATCACCGGCATTCCGGCGATATCCTTGAGATTGGCTTCGAGCAGCGCCTGGGATACGACCGAGAAGCCAATAGAGAGGCCTGCGGCAAGGGCCGACCACCAGAGGGCCGAGAACTTCCGCCTGAGTTCGGCTTCACCCTCCAGTCGGATGATCTCGTAGACCACGGCAGCGCGCAGCCGGCGTCGCTCCTTGACCGACTTGGTCTCTTCCCTGGTCAACCCCTCTTGGGGTTTTGGTTCCTTTGCGCTTGCGGTGCTGGCCATGGGTTTCCTTGTCGCGAATCGGCCTGAATGGTTAGAAAGTAGCTGACCTCACGAAACGTTCCTATCGGAGCGCTTCCTCTGATGCGAGGGGCTTATGCCAGACGGTAGTTCCGACTTTCCCCTGCTTGTCCTGACGCACGATCTACCTTTGTGGCTGATGGGCCTGATCATCACCGTTATAGCGGAGATCTACGCCGTCGGTCTGATGCTGCTGAGCCGCTACGTCTATGGCGTCAGCCGTTTGAGCCAGAATAACGAGGTCGCCGGCTTCAAGTTCGCGGTGGTCGGCGTGTTCTACGCCGTGACGCTGGCGTTCGTGGTCATCGCCGTGTGGGAGGACTACCGCGATACGCAGGCCGCCGTGCGCAATGAAGCCAAGGCGGCCGTCGACCTTTTCCGTGTCGCGGAGGCGTTGCCCGAAGAAGGCAGCGAGATCCGCGAGTCTCTTGTGACCTACGTGAAAGATGTCCGCGACCACGCCTGGAGCACTATGGCGATTGGCCAACGGAGCATGATCGTCGGCCAAGATCTCAGGAGACTCGACGAAGCGGTCTTTGCCTTGGAGCCGAAGGATCACAGAGAGGCCGCCCTTTACCACCATGCCCTCGTTTTGCTTGCCGTGATCAGCGACAACCGGAATGAGCGGCTCGACAGCGCCAACGGCTCCGTGCCCCCGATTCTCTGGTTTGTGCTCATTGTGGGCGGAGCGATCACGCTCGGCTATCCCGCGTTCTTCGCGGCAACCAACGTCGTGGCGCAGGTTCTTATGACCGCGTCGTTGGCGGCTCTGGTGGCGATGTCGCTTCTGCTCGGGCTCGCCTTCGATTTTCCCTTTACGGGCAATCCCAATATCTCCGAGGCGCCTTTCAGGGACGCGCTCAAGCAAATGACGCTGCACCAGCCGCCCAATTGACCGACGATTCGTATGGCGGCCGTGTTCATGTCTTGGAAAGTATGCCTGAAAACCATGCCCTTTCTGGGCCCAAAGCGGGCCCAATTCCTCTGTTGGGGTGCGGTGTGTGCGGGTAGAACACTATCCAATGAGCGAAGCTGCTTCAGTGCCGACTCCGCGCGCCGACCTCTTTGAGCGGGCGGACGCTCTCCAAGAACCTCTGGATGAGAGGCTCGCCCTCTATCTTCGAGAGTCGCGCAAGCTGTCGCCCGAGATTGAAGCCGCCTATGACCAGATGGTGGCCCGTATTCAAGAGAGCGGCGCGGGCGCGTCCGTGCCGGCGGTGGGGCACATGCTGCCGGACGTCGTGCTCGCTGATAGCGAGGCCCGCCCTGTTCATCTCTCATCGTATTTCGAGCGCGGTCCCCTCGTGATCAGCTTCAACCGCGGCCCTTGGTGCGATTATTGCGGCCTCGAGCTGCGCGCTCTGGCGCGCGCCTATCCTTATGTCGCCGCGGTGGGAGGGGACGTCGTTTCCATCGTGCCCGAACTTGCGCCCTATGGGCAGGCCCTGCAACAGAAGCACCGCTTGCCGTTCTCGGTCCTGAGCGATCTGCACTTGGCCTACGGCCTTTCTCTCGGCCTCGCGTTTTGGGTCGGCGACACGGTCAAAGAGATGTACGGGAAACTCGGCATCAACCTTAGTCGGTTTCAGGGAAACGGCGCATGGCTGTTGCCCATTCCGGCGACCCTTGTTGTCGGGCCTGACGGTCGGGTCAAGGCTCGCTTCGTCGATACCGACTTTCGGCGCCGCATGAAGACCGAGGATGTCTTGGCGGCCGTCAGTGAAGCCGCGCGCTAGCGTATTCGGACGACGTATCCTTTCCAGCGTTTCTGAGCGAGATAGATTTGCGGAGGCGCGCTGTGCGCACTGCAGCATGGCGTCGTTCGCGAACGGTTTTTGTCGCGTTTCGTCTCGCCGAGAGGCGCATCACGTCCTTAACAAAGCGAATCGTTTGTGCGTGCGATGCACAGTTTGCGGTGCATCATGGTGCGCTTGGAAAGAATTGGTTGTTGAAGTTCTGCAGAGAGTGCTCGCTAAATTGCCATTTTCTGCTGCAATCTGCATATACTGAAAAAAATAATTGACTTGCCATGTGGGACGGCAAGCCTGGACCAAGTGAAGCGTGATTCGATGTACGCGTCTGTTGAACGGGTTGATTGCGACATCCAAACAGAATCGGAGCGAAACTATGGCTACGAGATCCACTGGGAAGAAACGCACCACGAAGAAGAAGACATCTGCACGCAAGAGCACGGCGCGTCGCCGCACCACGAGCGCGCGCCGCTCGCCTGCGCGCAAGACGGCACGCAAGAGCGTGAGGAAAACTGCGCGGAAGACGGCTCGTAAGAGCACCGCGCGGAAGACCGCGAAGCGGAAGACAGCTCGGAAGAGCACCGCGCGCAAGACTGCGAAGCGGAAGACAGCTCGGAAGAGCACCGCGCGGAAGACCGCGAAGCGGAAGACAGCTCGGAAGAGCACCGCGCGCAAGACTGCGAAGCGGAAGACAGCTCGGAAGAGCACCGCGCGCAAGACTGCGAAGCGGAAGACAGCTCGGAAGAGCACCGCGCGCAAGACTGCGAAGCGGAAGACCGCTCGCAAGACGGCAAAACGTCCTGCAAAACGGAAGACCGCCAAAAAGACAGCGCGTAAGAGCACCGCGCGCCGTTCGACGGCCCGTAAGAGTACGGCCCGCCGCTCCACGGCTCGGAAGTCGACCGCGCGTCGGTCCACGGCGCGGAAGTCGGCTCGCAAGAGCACGGCGCGGAAGTCTGCGCGGAAGGCCAAGAAATCTGCGCGAAAAGCGCCGGCCCGAAAATCGGCCGCTAAGTCTGCGGCGAAGAAACCGGCGGCGAAGCGTAAGTCGGTAGCCAAGCCGAAGGCCGCCCCGCGGCCGACGCCGGCTACGCCGGCGGCACCAGCCCCGCGGCCCATGGCTGCGGCGCCGGTAAGGCCCGCACCGCCGCAGCCCACGCCTCGGCCGATGGCACCGCCATCGGGCGGCATGGGCACTCCGCCGCGTCCGGCAAGCCCAAGCCCGCTGGGTGGTTCGCCCGGCTACGGCACGCCGCGGCCTCCGATGCCGGGTTCGCCACCGAGCCCTGCCCCCACGCCGACGCCGTACCGGCCGTCGTGGGCGAGGGACGACGACGATTAAAAGGAAACAAGAAGGGCCGGTGTTTTTGCCGGCCCTTCTTCTTTGTCCGATCGCAAAAACTAGGCGGTCTGAGCGACCCCATCGACCAAGCCGTCATACCCGAGCTTGATCATGCCTTCGAGCCAGTACTCGGCTAACAGCGGGTGATCGAGGAGGTAAGATGCCGTCGGCGTCTCCCGCCTCTCTTCCGCCCGCGTCACGGCCGCGTCCCATTCCTCTACTTCGGCGTCCTCGCGTCCGACCCACATCAGCGCGACGAGTTCGGCCTGCTCCAGGGGTGACAGGCCGCAGAGTTCCTTGACCAGCTCGTCGCGGCTCAAGTCGGCCGCTTCTACCTGCAGCGACTCGGGCGGCGCATCGTCGTCGGTGAAGTTGGACCCTTCGTCCGGCACCACAGTGCCTTCCTTGCCCATCACCGCGCGCACCTTGACGATCAAATTTCGTAGATATTCGGGATCGATTGAAAGCTCAGCCATCTTTGCCTCGTGCTTTTTCAAGGTGGAGGCAAAACCCGGAATCTCGGCCTATGTTCCAGCAGAGTTTTGCTAGAGGCACACATGACGATGTTTTCAACGCTGCTCAAGCCGGGGCTGGTGAGCCGTTGAATTGGACACAGGGTGCGGGTTTTGTGTTGATCGCGCTTGGGCCGTATTTGTGTTTAAGGGCCAAGCCTGATGCGTCGCGCCGGCCTGCGCGGGTGGCCCCCGGAAACGGCTTTGCCGTCCGGAGGCCTTGGGAGGCTAGAAGCCTCGGAAAATATTGCCGCATGCCAGGATGACATAGGCGACGACGACGACCCAGAAGCCGTGCTCGGTGATGAACGGTATCGGCATGAAGGCGCCGATGATGCCCAAGACTGCTAGTACGATTGAAACTACGAAGACGACGGTTGTCGGCGGTGACAAACTCATCTCCAGCCCTCCCTCTTGTTGACGAGCGGACTGTAATCGTTTTCTGTGAAAAAGCGAGTGCGATGGGGCTGACGGAAGCGTCACGGAACGCGCGCTTTGCGGGGGATTCGAAGCCGAGGATGAAGGAGAGTTTCTAATGGCGCCAATGATGCGGCTGATCCTTGGGCTTGGTGTTCTTGGTCTCATTCTCGCGGCGGTCGCGCTGGGGCTGCCGGCGCATGTGACGGTGGCCCGGTCGGTGGTGATCAACGCGCCGGAATACGCGATCTATCCCTACCTCAACAATCTCCGCCAGTTCCCGGACTGGTCGCCTTGGGTGGCTCGCGATCCCAACATGAAGCTGACCTATTCTGGGCCCCCGGAAGGCAAGGGCGCCAAGCTCGAATGGGTGAGCGAAAAGCCGTCCATTGGGGAGGGCAGCATGGTGATTGTCGATACGGAGCAATCCCGGAACGTGAATCTCGCCGCGAACTACAACGGTCTGGAGGGCATGAGCACCTACGACCTCGCGCCGGCCGGCGCCGGCACCAAGGTCACGTGGACCTTCGGCTACGAGACGGGCTCGAGCCCGATGAAGCGGTGGAAAGGGCTTATGCTCGACGGGTTCATCGGCGCGGATTATCGCGCTGGCCTCGAGAAGCTGAAAGCGAAGATCGAGGGGGATCGCCGTTCGACGGCGCGGCCCACCATCGTGGTGCCGCAGGCCCCGGTTGCTCCCGCGCCGCAAGGCGAGGTGCCCGCGGCCGGTGCGGCTGGACAGAGTGTGGTCAAGGAGACGCCCGCGCAAGGCGCCAACGGCGCCGCCCCGGCGCAGCCATAAAACTCCGGCTCAAAGCCGCACTGTAGGGATCAAAGCTTCCGCTGCTCGTCCGCAGGCTCGGGCACCACCTTGGGCTCGCCTTGCGTGGCCTGCATGATCAAGTTCTCCAGCGGGCCGCATTCGAACAACGCCGCCTCGCCACCGAATCCCTCCGCCTCGCTCTCGGCGAGATGCGGATCGACCACGCGGCGTCCGCTCACCCGGTAGACGCAGATTTCCCCATCCGCCGCGGTGAAGGTGATGCTGTCGCCGATCGTCACGTCACCGAGCGCCACGTCACCTTGAATCTGATCGCCGATGGCTTTCCTCTCGGTCTTGACGCGCGCGGTGCGGCCGGGGGCCGGTGAGACGGGCCCGCTCAACGCGGGCGCATCGAGCAGCGCCGCACTCAATCCGAGACGCGGCACCTTTGCCGTCGGCGCGAGCGACATGTTCGCCGTGAGATCTTCCCAGGGCCAGTGCGCGAACTCCGACTGATCCTGGACCGCCAGAGCTTGCGCCCACACGCTCTGACGAAGAGCCTGGGCGAACCCGTCCTTGCCGAGCGAGGGCAGAACGCCGTTGAGCTGGACGGCGCCGATGAGAAGTAGACCTAAAGCAGCCGCTCCAAGTCCCACCACGCGCGTCGCGCGCGCACGAAGGAAAAGGAGGAGGAGCTGCACCGACCCCCGTAACGGCATCAGATCCTCCTCCCGATCCGCCGCGGGGAGGCATCGTCGCGGCGGGAGTGGCGCCACATGAGCAGCGCCACCGCGCTTAGGAAGGTGAAGAGAAGGACGAACATTGCGATTTGCCCTGTCTTGCCGTTCTGGGTCGGTGGCACCATGCCAAGGACCTGAGTCCCGACTTTACCATAGACCCAGCGGTCTGGAAGCTTCAGGGGTAGCGTCGTCCCGGTAACAAATTTGCTAGTTTGCCCGGTTTCGGCCGTTTCAAAGGCCAGAGGGGCTTGGCCGAGGGCTTGCGCGGGCACCGCCCGCAGCAAAACCTCCGGAAAGCCAAGAGAACCGGCCGCGATCACCGTGAAAATCAGCAAAGTCGCCAAAAGCCTGGAAAGGCCCGGAGCGGCGCATTGCATGGTCATCGGCTGGCCCTCTGTGCGTCCCACGAGCCTCACTGGAGCACGGCAATTGGGCGCGGGCTTAGCCGTAATGTGGCCCGGTCGCTAATCCCCTCGCCATATGTGTGGCGCAAATGGGGAGGCTGGCGGCGGGAACCGCGAGCCGGGGGCCGCGTTACCTCCCGCGTTAACGACACGGCGATCAATGCCCGGGACCCGCCCGTGCGGGCGGTTCGCGCCCCCGCTTAACCAAACACCAAGGAGAGTACCCATGTCGCAGATGAAGACCCTCGAGGAGCTCTTTCTCCACCACCTCAAGGACATTTATTTTGCCGAGAAGCAGATCCTGAAGGCCCTGCCGAAAATGTCCGAGAAGTGCGATTCCGCCAAGCTGCAGAAGGCTTTCGACGACCATCTGAAGGAGACCGAAGGCCAGGTCGAGCGGCTCGAGCAGGTATTCGAGATCTTCGGCGAGAAGGCCAAGGGCGAGACTTGTCCGGCGATCGAAGGCATCATCAAGGAAGGCGAAGAGGGCATCAAGGATTCCAAGGATCCCGACGTCCGCGACGCCGCGATGATCGCCGACGCCCAAGCCGTGGAACACTACGAAATTACCCGCTACGGCACCCTGATCGCTTGGGCCAAGCAGCTCGGCAAGCCCGAGGCCGCCAAGCTCCTCCAGGAGACCCTGGACCAGGAATACGAGGCCGATCGGCTCCTCAGCAAGCTGGCCGAGGGCCAACTCAACAAGGAAGCCGCGTAAGCCTCGACGCTTGCCGGTCTTTGCCTAAGATTGATGCAGCGCGGAGTTCTGCTCCGCGCTGCGTCTTTTTATGCACGGTCATATTGTGCATTGCACTTGCAGGGAAAAGCGCGCCCGCATAGGGTTGCCGCGAATTTTTCCCGCAGTCCTCGGCATTTTTCCAGGAGTTCTTCATGGGACTGGTCTCCCGCACGCTTGAACGGGTCAAGCCCTCTCCAACCATGGCCATCACGAACAAGGCGCGCGAGATGAAGGCCGCCGGGTTCGACGTCATTGGCCTTGGCGCCGGCGAGCCCGATTTCGATACCCCTGACAACATCAAGCAGGCGGCCATCGAGGCCATCAAGCGTGGTGAGACCAAATATACCGCGGTCGACGGCATCCCCGAGCTTAAGCAGGCGATCTCCGAGAAATTCGCACGCGAGAACGGGCTTGAGTATGCGCCCGCTGAGATCACCGTGGGCTCGGGCGGCAAGCATGTGCTCTACAACGCGCTGCTCGCCACGCTCGACCCCGGCGACGAGGTGATCATCCCGTCGCCCTATTGGGTGAGCTATCCCGACATCGTTCTGTTGGCGGGCGCGGAGCCGGTGATCGTCGAAGCCAAGCTCGAGGACGGCTTTAAGCTCACGCCGGAAGCGCTCGAGAAGGCGATTACGCCCAAGACCAAGTGGTTCATCTTCAACTCGCCGTCGAACCCGACGGGCGCCGCCTACACGCGCGATGAGATCAAGGCGTTGACCGATGTGCTGCTCCGCCACGAGCGCGTCTGGGTGCTCACGGACGATATCTACGAGCATCTCGTCTATGACGGCTTTGATTTCACGACGCCCGCGCAGGTCGAGCCGAAACTGAAGGAGCGCACGCTGACGCTGAACGGCGTGTCCAAGGCCTACTCGATGACCGGCTGGCGCATCGGCTATGCGGGCGCGCCGGCGGAGCTCATCAAGGCGATCGGCAAGCTGCAATCCCAGTCGACCTCCAACCCGTGCTCCATCAGCCAATGGGCCGCGGTCGAGGCGCTGCGCGGCCCGCAAGACTTCTTGAAGGACTGGGTGAAGTCGTTCCAGGAGCGGCGCGACCTCGTGGTCTCCATGCTCAACCAGGCCAACGGTCTGAGCTGCCCAACGCCGGAAGGCGCCTTCTACGTCTATCCCTCATGCGAGGGCTGCATCGGCAAGAAGACGCCCAAGGGCGACACGATCAACAACGACGCGGATTTCGCCACGCTGCTTCTCCAGGAAGAAGGCGTCGCGGTGGTTCACGGCGAGGCGTTCGGCCTCTCGCCCTTCTTCCGTATCTCCTACGCGACCGGCCTGGACGCGCTGGAAGAGGCGTGCCGCCGCATACAGCGCTTTTGCGCCAGCCTGAGCTAGGGGGGGTTATAATGGGTGCGGACGCAGCAGAGGGCGAGGCCATGAAATTTTCCAAGCTCAGCACGGCAAACCAGATCGAAGGCAAGATCATGGAGATCCGCAAGGGTGCCGTGACCGCCATCGTCTATGTGCAGATCGCCGGCGATACGATGGTCGAGGTGAGTGTCACCATCGCGTCGCTCGAGACGCTTGGTCTTTTCGAAGGCAAGTCGGTAACGCTGATCATCAATCCCGTCGACATCATGATCGGCTGCGAATAGCGCCACCCGCGCGAGACGGTCCGGCTCAGGCCGGCAGTACGGCTTACCTTCCGAGGACCTTATGGACCAGCGCGTCACAGACGGACCCATAAGCGCAACCGACCGTTCCTCCCGCGTGTTTCACCTGCCGGACGGACGGGCCATCGGCTTCGCGGAATACGGCGATCCGGACGGCTTGCCGGCCATGGCGCTCCACGGCACGCCGGGATCGCGCTACATGTTCGCGCTGACCGACGAAGGCGCGCGGGCGCGGGGCTTGCGCATCATCGCGCCCGAGCGTCCTGGCTATGGCCTTTCCGAAGCCCACCACTTCGACACGCTGGCCGATACGGCCCATGACGTGAAGGCGCTGGCCGACGCGCTTGGGCTCGACCGCTTCGCGATGATCGGGGTGTCGGGCGGCGGGCCGCATGCGATCGCTGCTGCCGCGTTGCTGAAGGAGCGTGTCCTGCGTCTCGCGCTGATCTCGCCGGTGGGTCCCATCGCCGACTGCGACCATATTCGCATGTCGCATCTGCACCGGTTCCTGTTCACGCGCATGGCGCCGTCGCATCACGCGGCCGGTGCGTTTTTCTATGGGCTTCGGACGTTGATCGACTGGACGCCGGGAGCGGCCTATCATCTCTTGATGCAGCGTGTGACCGACGCGGACCGCGAGGTGCTTCATCGGCCCGAGGTCAGGGCCAATCTTCAGGCTGCGCTTCGCGAAGGGCTGCGGTCCGGAATCGAAGGGCCGCTTCAGGATTTGCGGCTCTATTGCGAGCATTGGAACCTGCCGCTCGGCGAGATCACTGTGCCCGCCATCATGTGGCAAGGCAGCGAGGACACCGTCGTGCCGCCCGACGCGGCCTATTCTCTTGCCGGCGCGCTGCCCGGTTGCCGGCTCGAGGTCATCGAAGGTGTCGGCCACTATTGGGTGTTCGGCGAGTTCGACCGCGTGCTCGACAAAGTCCGGGCGACCTGGCCCTAAGCCATGACACCGGCCTTCACCCACTGCGCGATGCATGTGGCGGACCTCGATCAGTCCATTGCCTTCTACGCGCGCTATTGCGGGATGGAAATCGTCAAGGAGCACGGCGAGGGGAAGAGCCGCGTGGTGTGGCTGGCAAGCCCCGGCGCGAAGGAAAGCTTCGTCTTGGTGCTGCTTGGCGGCGGGCCCAAACGCACCCAGGACGAAGACGACATGACCCATTACGGGTTCGGCGTGCCGACGCGTGAGGACATCGACAGGATCGCCGCCCAGGCCAAGGAAGACGGCCTGTTGCACTGGCCCCCGCGCGATTATGCCCCGCCCACGGGCTATCTGTGCGGGGTCAAGGACCCGACCGGCTACATCGTCGAGTTTTCTTGCGGACAGCCGCTTGGGCCGCACGCCAAGGACCGCTAGCGCGCCTTAGAACTTGCTGTAGGTCCGGCAGCAGCAATCCTTGGAACCGTCGGGGTGGAAGTTGCACACCTGTTTCTCTTCGCCCCGGCAGAGAGGGGGCGCCGCGCTCGGCGGGATGCTGGCGGTGCAGCGCTGCGTGTAAGGGATGCAATGGCCGCCCAAGAGTTCCGAGTTGGCCGGACAGTTCGTAGCCGTGCCGGGTGCCGCGGCGCCTGTGTTACCGGCGGGCGGCGGCAAGGCATCGGGGTCGTCGCTACCGCCGCCGAACCAGCCCCCGCTTGAACTGTCTCCAGAACCGCCTCCGGAACTGTCGTCGCTGCTGCCCGGAACCTTGGGCATCTTGCCGCGCCGTATTGCGCCACCCTCCCTTCGGCAGGTGAAGCCATCGCCGAAATCGCCGCAGACGAATTTCGCCTCCTGCAGGAGCGAAGCCTCAGATCGGGCCGGCATCGGCCCTGCGAAGGCGGATGCGCCACCGCTCCCGATCAGTGCGGCGAGGGCGAAAAGCAGGGTCGACAGAACCAAACTGGAAACGAAACGCATGGAACCCCCATCGGTAAGGGCGTCACCATAATGATTTCTATGCGGGATCAGAAGAGGCGGATGAGCGCTCGTACATCGCGGCTCTTGCCAGAGCGCCTGTCCCTTGACACGATAGTGTCCTTAAGGCTCGCGAGGGGAAAAAGGGCCAAAATCAAAGGCCCCACCTTGCGCGGCGTGCCAAGGGAGGAGAGCATGGGCCAAGCGCAGGGCCAACCAGCCCGCAGTGCCCGCTGCATCGCATTGGTTGGCCCCTATCTCAGCGGTAAGACGACACTTCTCGAATCTATTCTGGCGCGGACGGGCGCCATCAAGCGGCAGGGCAGCATCGTCGCCAAAAACACGGTGGGCGATGCGTCAGACGAAGCCCGCCATCACGGCATGAGCGTCGAGCTCAACGTGGCCACCGTCGATTTTCTCGGAGACTCCTACACCTTCCTCGACTGTCCCGGCTCTATCGAGTTCCAGGCTGACGCGGCCAACGTGCTCACCGCCAGCGACGCGGCGGTCGTGGTGTGCGAGCCCGACGAGAAGAAGGTGCCGGCGCTTCAGCTCATCCTCAAACAGCTCGAGGATCGCGGCATCCCGCACTTTTTATTCCTCAACAAGATCGACAAGGCGGAGACCCGCGTGCGCGACATCGTACCGATGTTGCAGCCCGCCTCCGCCGCGCCGCTCGTGCTGCGCCAGGTGCCCATTTGGGAGGGCGGAATCGTCTCGGGCTTTATCGATCTCGCGTTGGAGCGCGCTCATGTCTATCGCGAGCATGCGCCCTCCGAGGTGATCGAGATGCCCTCAGCGCTCGCCGAGCGCGAGCAGGAAGCGCGCTTCTCCATGCTGGAGCAGCTCGCGGACTATGATGACGAGCTGATGGAGCAGTTGCTGGAAGACGTGCCGCCGCCGCGCGACAAGGTGTTCGACGATCTGGCTACCGAGCTGCGCGAAGGGGTGATCTGTCCGGTGCTGCTGGGTTCGGCGGAGAACGGCAACGGCATCTTGCGGCTCTTAAAAGCTTTGCGCCACGAAGTGCCTTTCGTGCAGACGACGGCAGCGCGATTGGGCGCGGACGGCGCGCCGTCTTGCGCCTATGTCATGAAGACTTTCCACACCGCCCATGGCGGCAAGCTGTCACTCGCCCGCGTTCTCACCGGCCGATTTGCCGACGGCGACTCCGTCCATGGCGGCGAGACCGAGGAGCGGATCGGCGGTGTGTTCGATCTTGTTGGGCACGAGCCGGTGAAGCGCGATGCCGCCAAGGCTGGCGATACGGTCGCCTTCGGCCGCCTGGAGAGCGTCAAGACGGGCAACACGCTCGCCACCGAGAAGGGCGCGGACCTCACAATTGCCGCGGCGGACATCCCCGAGCCGGTATTCGGCCTCGCCATCGAAGCCAAGGAGAAGAAGGACGACGTGAAGCTCACCGCCGCCCTTGCCAGGATCATCGAGGAAGACCCCTCGCTCTCCATTACCCACGACCAGGACATGGGGCAGATGGTGCTGTGGGGGCAGGGCGAGATGCATTTGCGCGTGGCCTTGGAGCGGCTGACCCGCAAATACGGTGTCAATGCCGCCACCCATCCCCGGCAGATCCCCTACAAGGAGACGATCCGCAAATCGACGGAGGTGCGTGGGCGCCACAAGAAGCAGTCGGGCGGCCACGGCCAGTTTGGCGACGTGGTGGTGACTATCGGGCCGCTGCCGCGGGGCCAGGGATTCGAGTTCTCGGACAAGATCACCGGCGGCGTGGTGCCCAAGAACTACATCCCCTCGGTCGAGATCGGCGTGAGCGACTATCTCCATGCGGGTCCGCTGGGCTTTCCCGTGGTGGATGTCGCCGTGTGCCTTATCGATGGGTCCTACCACTCGGTCGATAGTTCGGACATGGCGTTCCGCCAGGCCGGGCGGCTGGCCATGACCGAAGGCATGCCGCAATGCCAGCCGGTGCTGCTGGAGCCCATCATGGCGGTCGAGATTTCCGTGCCCTCGGAAGCCACGCCGCGCGTCAACTCCATCGTCTCCTCCCACCGGGGGCAGATCTTGGGGTTCGATGCGCGTTCCGGCTGGCCTGGCTGGGACGTGGTCCAGGCGCACATCCCGGAGGCGGAAATCCAGAACCTGATCGTCGAGCTGCGCTCGGCGACAGCCGGCGTGGGCACGTTCCACGCTACGCTCGACCATCTGGCCGAGCTCGTCGGCAAGGCGGCGGATCAGGTTTTGGCCCACCATGGGGCCAAGGCGGCCTAGCCGGGGAGGGGCGACATGTCGCCAAAAACCGGCTCGGAAGCCTTGCTCCTTCCGCCTCAGCCCGGTAGACGATTGTGCCTTATTCTTCTTGTCCGATGACCGTTAGCTTCTAGAGGGTGTTCCCATGACCGTATTTCCGCAGCTCGTAATCCCAGAGACCCTTGCCGCCGGCCCCGGGCCGGGGAACACCGATCCGCGCGTGTTGGAGGCTTTCGCCAGCGCCGGCGTCGCCGACCACATGCAGAAGGACGTTCTGCGCGGCATGATCGAGTCCAAGCTGATGCTGCGCGAGCTGTGGGGCACCAAGAATGTCTACACCTTCGGCGTCGCCGGTACGGGCTGGGACGGCCTCGATTGCATGCAGAGCCTGATCCTCCCGGGGGACAAGGTCGTCGCCTTGGTCAACGGGACGTTCTCGGGTATTGACGACCTCACCATCCGCATCAAGGCGTCCTCGCTGGAGGATCTCGCCGCCAACTCGGTCAATCCGAAGCCAAAGAACGTCGTCACCGTGACCGTGCCGCATGGTGAGTCTGTCTCCGGCGAAACCGTCGAGAAGGCGCTCGCCGAGCACAAGCCCATGTGGGCTTTCATGGCTCATTGGGAGACCGGTTCGGGCCGCGTCAACGATCTCCAGGGCTTCTCGGATGCGTGCGAGAAGCACGGGGTGATGGGCATCGTCGATGCCGTGTCGAGCCTCGGCGTCGGCGACTTCAACATCGACGACTATCCGGGCGTGGTCGCCTGGGCGTCGTGTCCGCAAAAGGGCGTGCTGTCGCTGCCGCTGACCTACGCGCCGGTGAGCTTCACCGACAGGGCCATCGAGGTCGTCAAGAAGCGCGGCTGCTACACCTATGTGAACCACCCGATCCTGGATGCGCGCCATTGGGGCATCATCGACGGCAAGGATGTCGACACGCCGACCTATCACCAGACCCATTCCGGCTATGCCGTGGCCGCGTTCCACGAGGCGCTGCGCATTCTTCTGGCCTATGGCCGCCGCCGCAAGGCGACCGACTACGGCTATCACGAGAAGGCGCTCAAGCAGGCTGTCGAGGCCATGGGCTGCGAGGTGACGTCCAATATGCCGAGCCTCATCGTGCTCAACCTGCCGGGCAAGCTCGCCGGCAAGGAGAAGGAGCTGGTGCAGGGCGCTCGCGCGCAAGGCTTCGGCATTTGGCCGACCCTGTCGGAGCCGGTGCAGGTCCGCATCGGTATCCTCAACCAGCTCTCGCCAGAGCAGATCACCGAGATCGCCAGCCGCTTCGCCGACGCCATGCTTGCCATGGGCGCGGAGTTCGACAAGCAGCAGGTGATGAACCAGCTGAAGTCGTATTACGCGAAGGCCGCGTAAGGGGGCTTATCCCGGCGATCCCTTTTCGCCGAAGGGGAGCCTGTATGCGTTTGACCTGCCGCTATTCCGGCAAGGCTTTGCGATCGGTGCGCGCCCTCGTGGTTTGCGTGCTGATCGCCCAAGCCGTGGCCTTTGTTTGCCGGCCCGCACAGGCCCAAGACTTGGACGACGTCCAGGACGACTTCGCGGAGGTCAGCCGCCAAATCCCGCAACTCGCCATGGAAGGCGAGACCAAAAAGGCCACGGCGCTTGCCGAGCGCTATGTGGAGAACGCGCGCGAGACAAAGGGCGAGGACGATCCTGAGTTCGCCACGGCGCTGAGCTGGCTCGGCTGGCTTTACCAGAAGCAAGACCGCTCCGCGGAGGCCGTGCCGCTGCTCAAGCAAGCGCTGGTCATTCGGGAGAAGAGTTTTGGGCCGAACCATCCCCTGGTCGCCACCAGCCTGAACAATCTTGCCGCCGTCTACTACAAGCAAGACCGGGAGGCAGAGGCCGAGGCGCTGACCGCGCGGGCCAATGAGGTCCGGACGAAGGCGGTCGGTCTCAATGTGCTTGAAGCCTTCCCGCGGCGCTTTCGGGAGCTTCACTGGGACGGCCAGCAAGGCGAAGCAGCCAAGCTCGCCCGACGCTATGTGGCGCTGGCCAGAGAGCGCTACGGCGCCAATCAGCCTGGAGTCGTGCCGGCACTCCTCGAAGCCGCGACACTTTTCGAGCTGCAAGGCAACGTGCCCAAGGCCGAGGCGCTGCTCAAGGAGACGCTCAAGATCCGCACCGCGGCGTTCGGCCCGCGCAGTCCCGAGGTCGCCGACAGCGCGTTTGCACTGGGGCGCCTTTATGCGGCGGCCGGCCGCAACAAGCAGGCCGAGCGGATGCTGAAGCGGGCCTTGTCGATTCGTAAAGCGGTCTACGGCAGCCGGGACGAGAAGGTCATCGAAACGTCGGATGCCCTTGCCGGCCTGTATCTGAAGATGGGGCGCAAGGCAGAGGCCGAAAAACTCTTCAAGCAATCGCGAAAGGTGCAACGCCGGCTCGCCTTCAAGGAGATCGAGCCGACCTATGCCGTGGTGAAGGTCTATTACGCCACGGACCGCAAGAATACCGGCGCGACCGACCCGGCCGAAGTCTATGCCGGCGATCGTGGGCCGCTGACCCTCGGGTTCGCCACGGTCAGCATTCCGCGCGATCACCGTGCCGGGGCGGTCGAGACGCCGTCCATCTGGCGGCTCGAGTGGTGCAACGATCCGGAGCGCTTCGTCGTGCTTCTCTCCGTCGACGAGCTGGACCAGGCCCAGTTCTTCAAGGACGTCTCGGCCCGGGTGAAGGAGTCAGCCGGCAAGTCGGCCTTCGTCTTCGTTCACGGTTACAACGTGACCTTCACCGACGCGGCCCGGCGGACAGCGCAAATGGCCTACGATCTCGGCTTTGACGGCGCGCCCGTGTTCTATAGCTGGCCGTCGCAGGCGAGCTACGCCTCGTACAAGGTCGACGAGACCAACGCCGAATGGTCGCGGCTCGATTTCAAGACATTCCTGAAGGACTTCGCGGCGCAGTCCGACGCCGAGCACATCTATCTCGTCGCGCACAGCATGGGGACGCGCGTGCTGACCGGTGCGCTCAAGGAACTGGTGCTCGAAGACCCCAGTATCCGCGACAAATTCGATGAGATCATTCTGGCGGCGCCCGACATTGACGCCGACAGGTGCAAGCGCGACATCGCGCCGAGGATCCTCGCGGGCGAAGCGGGCACGACGCTCTATGCCTCGTCCGGCGACTACGCGCTGATGGCCTCGAAAACCTTTGCCGGCTATCGCCGGGCAGGCGACACGGCGGGCGGTGTGACCATCGCGCCCGGCGTCGACACGATCGATGCCAGCGCGATCCGCACGGACTTTGTCGGCCACAGCTACTACGCCGATTCCGATTCCGTGCTCGGCGATCTGCGCGACCTGATGCTGCACGGCAAGCGCCCGGATAAGCGCTCGCGGCTGTCGCCGGTGAAGACGAAGGACGGCCGCTACTGGACCTTCACGGAAGACCAGGCTCCCGCGCAATAGCACTGATCGTTTACGGCTCCACGCATGTGGCGTAAAGGCCGAAGCCCGGCGCCTTGGCATTGCGGCGGAGCTCGTCGCGCGCCTCGCGGCAGGCCACCTGCGTGGTGAAATCGATCACCGTGGTGGTCGCCGTGCTGCCCGTTGTGCCGGCTGCCCCATAGAGTGCGAAGACGATCATTCTGCGCCCTTCGGCGTGCGCGGCGTCTGCCACCGACAGCACCCCGCCCGAAATCAGAAGAGCAAGCGCAAGTTGTTTCATTGGATCCCCCAATCCTCTGTACGCGTTTTGGGTTCGCGTGCGCCTCCTTGAGGAATTCAAGCACACCTGCCCTGGCGTTGGAAGCGGAGGGGCGGGAGTCCCCGGAAACCGGCCTTAATCGCTGCGCGGGTTGTCCTGCCGCCAGGCGGAGGGCCGCTGGAAGGTGCCGCGCCAAATGCCCCGTTTCGCCTCCCGGGCCTCGCGTTCGGCATTGGCGTAGGCGTAGCCCGTCTTGCCGCCGAGATCGATGGCGTAGCCCTCGCGCACCAGGGTCTCGCCGATATCCGGCACGCCGTCGGCGCTGCACAGCGCCACGTTGCGGCCGTAGCGGTCGGTGTCCTTCACCGCACAGGTGAAATTGCCGGCCTTGATGAGCTTGGTCAGCTTGACTTTGGCGGCGCGGCCGCAAAGCCAGTCGTCTCCGTTCGCCTCTTTACAGGATTGCTTCAGCTCCGGCGCGTCGATGCCAAAGATGCGGTACTTGGCGCCGTCGCCGGCGCGCAGGCTATCGCCGTCGACGGAGACGATGTCGGCGTCCGGCCCGAACGGCTCCGGCGTCACGCTGCAATAGCGCTGGATGAGCAGCACGAGCCCGAGCACGATAACCAGCGCGATGACCTTACCGAGCTGAGTGGCAAGCGTCTTCGTCGGTGTGCTCGAGCGCGCGCTGCTTGTGCGCGTTGAGGACTTGCGTCGCGCCATCAGCCGCCGTCGATCTGCCGGCCGACAATTGCGATGGTCTTTTGATACACACCGGCCGCGTTCCAGCCCTGGATCGCGGCGAAGTTGGGCTGGCCCGGCTGGTAGCCGGCGCCGGGACGCCAGCCATGGCCGCGCAGGAAGTTGGCCGTGGAGGCCAGCGCGTCGGCCTTGGAGTTTAGATCGACCCGGCCATTGCCGTCGCCGTCGACCGCGTAGAGCAGGATGGATTTCGGCAGGAACTGGGTCTGGCCGACCTCGCCATGCATGGCGCCGCGTTGAGAGGGGTTCAACATGCCCCGGTCGATGAGCTGGAGCGCCGCATAGAGATGCCCGGTGAAATATTCCGGACGCCGGCAGTCATAGGCCAGCGTGGCCACGGCGGAGAGCGTGTGCTGATTGCCCATATAGCGCCCGAACGCCGTCTCCATGCCCCAGATGGCCATCAGCGGTCCGGGCGGGACGCCATACTGGCGTTCGATCGCGGCGAGCAGCGCCGCATTGGACCGCTTGTAGCGCTTGCCTTGCGCGGCGATGGTGGCGGCGCCGCGCTTCTTCATGAATTGGTCGAGGGAGAGCTTGAAGCTCTTCTGGCCGCGGTCGGCGCGAATGGTGCCGCTCGCATAGCCGGTGCTCATCAGTGCACTGATGCCGCGCCGGCCGATGCCGTTGGCCTTGGCTTCCTGAGCGAACTCACGTTTCCACCGTTCGAAACCGGCGGAATTGTTGCCGCAAGAGGCGGCCTCGGCCGAGGCCGCGGCGAAGCAAAGGCCGGCTGCGGCAAGCGCCAACAGCCGGATACGCGCGATAAGGGTCTGCGTCATGAGGGCCTTCCGTGTTGTCGGAGGCCCGGAGTGCTCGCGCAGCCGAACCGCCATCCTTGAGAGTTTCCAAGCCTCGGATGTCCGCCCTCAAGAGCCAGGCCAGTCCTCGGGCGCGTGGCGCCCTTGCTGCCCCGTCCTCAAGGACGCGCTTCGTTTCCCCCCGCTTAAGCATTTCTACCGTGCGGGTTTGGGGCTTGGCAATTGGCTTGGGTAGGCAAGGGGGAACGGACTTGCCGTTCAGGTGTTGCCCTATAGAGGACAAAACAGTGAATTACACAGCGAAATACCTGACCCTTTCAGGCCTTTTATTTGCCACCGCTTGCGGCGTCTGCGCGCTTGGACTTTCGGTTGCAGGAGAGCGGTTTGTTCGCGCGCCTTCAACCGATGAGCCTGCGGCCGAGACGGCGGTCCGTACAGCATCGGCGCGTCCACAGTCGGCTTTGCTCGGATCGAATCCTGAACGTGTCGCCCGTGAGCTGGCGTCGCGCCGAGACTGGGTCGAAGTCGTCGATGCGGTCAATATGCGCAAGGGCCCCTCCAGCGCCAACCCTGTGATCAAGGTGCAACTTGCTGGCGCCAAGCTCGAGGTCGCCTCGCGTGACGGCAATTGGGTCGAGGTCATCGAGCCTGCCACGGGCGGAACGGGATGGGTTTTCGATGACTACGTCAAACCCGTTGCGCCTGCTTCACGCCGCGCCGAGGCCGCAGATAGGACGATCCGCTAGCGCTGCGGCCGACCAGAGGCGCCAGAATGCAGATTCCGAAGCGACTAAAGAGAGCCGGGCGACGATGCGCCGCCGTGGCCTCTGTCCTGCTGACAGGCGTTGTCGTCACGGTCGGCCTCATTGCCGTTCCCTTCCTTTTGCTGACAGCGCCGGTGGATGATTATGCGCTCACGGCGCTCGAGCCCGCGAGCCAACGCACGCTGGTGTTGCACGGCAACGACGGCAAGCCGTTTGCGCGGCGTGGCGGTTGCGTCGCCGAGTCCGTCTCGCTCGATGAGGTGCCGCAACATTTCATCGACGCGCTGCTGTCGATGGAGGATCGGCGCTTCTACTACCATCTCGGCATCGATCCGATCGGTCTCGCGCGCGCCGCGATGGAGAACCGGGCGGCCGGGCGGATCGTGCAGGGCGGCAGCACCATCACCCAACAACTGGTGAAGTACTCGCTGCTGTCGAGCGACCGTACGATGGAGCGGAAGCAAAAGGAGGCCTGGCTCGCCTTGTCGCTCGAGTTGCGGCTCTCCAAGGAGGAGATCCTCGAGCGCTACCTGAGCAGCACCTATTTTGGCCAGGGCTGCTACGGCCTGCGCGCCGCGGCAAAGCGATATTTCGGCACGACGGTCCCCAAACTCACCATCCCGCAGTCGGCCTACCTGATCGCGCTCCTGAAATCGCCAACCGCGCTCAACCGCACGCCCGAAGCAGCCAGGCAGCGCGGGGATGCTGTGCTTAACGCCATGGTGTCCAATCGCAAGCTTGACGCTGATATCCGCGAGAGCATCGAACCCATCGTCCCGGAGGTCGAGAGCGGGTATGACACCGGCGGCTACTATGCGGACTGGGTCGCCAGCACGCTCGAGGTTCCTCGGACCGGAAACTATTCACCCTTGCCGGTGCAGACCGCGTTCGATCCGGTGCTCCAGGGCCTCGCCGAGAAGGCCGTGGAGGCCGTGCTCGCCAAGGAGGGCAAGGCCCGCAAGGCCACCCAGGCCGCAATGGTGGTGATGCGGCCGGATGGCCGCGTGCTCGCCATGGTCGGGGGCGTCGACCACGACGAGAGCCAGTTCAATCGCGCGGTGCAGGCGCGCCGCCAGCCGGGATCCTCCTTTAAGCTGTTTGTCTACCTCGCCGCACTCCGCGCGGGGCTCACGCCCAACAGCATGGTTGTCGACCGGCCGGTCCGTATCGGCAGCTACGAGCCTGAGAATTTCGGACACCGCTATCGTGGTGCCATGCCCATGCGCAGCGCATTTGCCTCGTCCATCAACACGGTCGCTGTGCAGCTCTCCGAGGCCATGGGGCGAAAGCCTGTGATCAACGCGGCGCGCGATCTCGGGATATCGACCCCCCTTGAGCCGCAGCCGAGCCTGGCGCTCGGCGCCTTCGAGGTCACGCTTCTCGAAATGACGAGCGCCTATGCCGCCGTGGCGGCGGGTGCGTACCCCGTCAAGCCTTGGGCCATCACCGGCTTTGAAGAGACGGACTCGAACGCCGCGCCGCCGCGCGAGGCGGGGCGATGGCGGCTCAATGAAAAGAGCGAACTGCAGACGCTGCTGCGCGGTACGGTGGAGCGCGGCTCGGGACGGCGGGCGCGGCTGCCGGTGCGCGCCTATGGCAAGACCGGGACCAGCCAGGACTATAAGGATGCTTGGTTTATCGGCTTCGCCGGCAATCTCGTCGCGGGCGTCTGGGTGGGCAATGACGATTCCTCGAAAATGAACCGCGTCACGGGCGGCAGCCTGCCGGCGGAGATCTGGGCGGCCTTCATGCGCGACGCGATCAAGCAAGATCCGGCGTTTGAGCCGACGCCGAAACGCATTGCGGCGTTCATCGCCGAGCCGCACGAACCCGACGTAAAGATCGCCAAGAATGTCTTTCAGTGGAAAGGCCGCAAAGCCAAGCGGCGTAAGACGCGAAAAGTCAGGCGCGTCGAGGACCCGCGCCTTTTCCAGGACCGCCGTCAACGCCCACGGCGCGAGCGCCGCGGTCTGTTCGGCGGGTTGTTCCGCTAGATCATGAGAACGTTCCCGGCAGCAAGCTTCGAAGCGGTCGCGGACGAGGCGGTAGCACTCGCAAGAAGCGCTCTCTAGCCCCTCGTGATCGATGACGGCAATAATCCCCCGCCGCGCCTGGATGAAGCCGGCTTGTTGAAGCGTGCTTGTAGCCAGAGCCACACTCGAGCGATGCACCGAGAG
Organism: uncultured Alphaproteobacteria bacterium; assembly: GCA_963825655.1. Taxonomy (GTDB): domain Bacteria; phylum Pseudomonadota; class Alphaproteobacteria; order Rhizobiales; family Methyloligellaceae; genus Methyloceanibacter. The sequence goes on along the minus strand of CAWGTS010000002.1, from coordinate 558,627 downwards.
AATTTGGGCCAGGAACTCTTGAGTCAACGATAGTTCATTTGAGTCGCTACGGTCGCGCATCATCAAGATCCATCGCGCACAGCGCGCCTCCACCGGATGGACCGCATTACAAGCCACGGACTGCATCGTTTGTGTCAGCAATGCCTCCATGTAGCAGACAATCAGCTGCCGGAACGACGGGTCCTGGGCAAGGCTTCCTCGAACGTTTTGGCAGGGCATTTTTACGCATCGCCCGGAACCTGAATGATCCATCGGGCATAGGACCGCTGGCTGCCCACCGCTGCTATGCACCCGGACACACCCTCTCGGCCGATGCTCGCGAGCTCCGGCGTGCTTCCGTCCACTTGGGGCGAAACCAGCGAGATCACACCGCTTTCGGGAAAATAGACGTGGGAAATAGGTTCTTCAGGCTCAAGGAGATCTCGTGGAGGCCGAGGCTAACTCGCTGTAACTCGGTAGAAAAAATCCCCAAATTGTCGTCAGAGAGATTACGCAACAATCTGTTGGCGTAGTCGTTTCGATTCGCCACGCGCCAGCCTCCGGGTTTGGGAAATCCAGGCAAGATAACATGGTTTTTCCAGACGCAACGCTGGCTAAACGACAGACGCTCGGTCGGGCTTTTGGCAATAGAGAAGCTTGATTCTTAATTGTGCGTGGTGGCGCCGGACCTGAGCTGGTTGATGAGTGGTTTTCGAATGGTTCAACGCCTGATGCCCTGGCTGGGCTTGGTCCTCGCGCTCGCGGCATTTGCCGCCGACCTCTTTCTGCCGCGCGGCGCCGCGGTCGGCGCCTGCTACGTCCTGGCCGTGCTCACCACTTTTGGGTCTTCCGACCGGCGCTCCACCTTCGGGATGGCGCTGCTCGTCTCGGTCATGACACTTGCCGCGTGGGCCGCCGCATTAGGCACGTTCGCCTGGGTCGGCATCTTGAACGTCGTGCTCACGCTGGCGACCATCTGGGCGACGGCCGGTATCCTGTGGGCGGCTTCCCGTGTCGAAGGTCGCCGTGAAAGGGTTCAGGTAGAAGCCCAAGCACGCAAAGCCTGGCTTGCACAGACGCTCGCGAGCATTGGCGATGGCGTTATCGCCACAGACAGCACCGGGCGGATCGAGTTCATGAACACGGTCGCCGAAAGCTGACGGGCTGGTCGGAGACCGAGGCAGTGGATGAGCCGTGGAGAAGGTGTTCAATCTCCGCCTGGAGTCGTCCGGCGAGACGTTATCGAACCCGATACGCAGCGCGTTGGCGAAAGGCACAATAACGGAGCTGTTTGGACCTGCGGTTCTGCAATGCCAAAACGGTATGGCATGGCCTATTGATGACAGCGCCGCGCCCATTCGGAACGTTGAAGGTCATGTGACCGGCGCCGTCATGGTGTTTCGAGACATTACGGACAGACGCAAGCAGGAGCAGCAGATGGAGCTGCGTCTTCGCGAGGCCGGCCATCGCATTAGAAACGTCTTCGCCAATGTTCGATCGATTATGTCTTTATGCGAACGTGCCACACAGACCCCAGAAGAGTTGATCAAGTGCGTCGATACGCGGATGGCCAGCCTGCTGCGGTCTACCGACAGGCTGTTGACGTCAAACGGCAGCAAGAGTTCTTTGCGCGATATTATTATCGAGGAGGTCGCGCCTTACCTGGAGAATGAGACCGACCGGCTTCATCTGTCTGGGGACGACATCTTGGTTGGCCCAAGAGCCTCTGTTTCCTTGGCGATGATTATTCATGAACTTGCGACCAATGCGGCCAAGCACGGGAGTCTGGCGGAGAAGTCCGGTCGGATCGAGGTGTCGTGCCAAGCCACCACCAACGAGAACATTGCGCTGGGTTGGACGGAGGTCAGGGGGAAGCAGGTGAGGGGACAGGTGGCCAAATCCCCTGACAAGACCGGTCTCGGCACGACACTGATCAAGGGCCTGCTCTAAGGACGCAATTCAAAGGCCGGTGGGAGCCGCTCTACGGGGCAGAGGGCTTTACGTGCCGGTTGGAGCTGTGTCTGCCGCCGGAAACCCCTCCGGAGGGGGCAGACGCAACCCCGGTTCAAAGTTTGTAATCACGAGCCAAAATCCTGCGAATCAGGCATGATTCCGGTCATGGCAGATCGATCCAGGCTCGCAACCGAGCGTATGACCCTGAGCGTCGTCCGGGTGGGGCAGCAGCCTGTGCCGCGCCCCAAGCGGGTGACGTTCTGCGCGCTGGAGGGCCCGCTGCTCGTCCTTATAGAGGCGGACAGCGAGGATGAGGCCTACGCCATCTGTGTCGAGCAGGGGCTCGAATTCGTCTCCCTCTGCGACGATTAGCATTCTCCCGATCGCTTCACGGAACAGACCCCGCGGACCGACGTTGATTAGGACCGGTGCCGCCTCATGCTGCCCCGTGCAAGAGGAGGATCTCAAAATGCCGACCCCCCAAGACACGTTCCGCAATGCCGCCAATTCGCCGACCGCCCGCCAAGCCGCCGAGAATGCCAAGTCCACAGCCGAGGATCTCGGCGAGGCCGCCGGGAGGGTTTCCAACAGGGTCTCTGACATGGCCGGAGAGCAGTTCGCCAAGGCCCAAGACATGGCCGTCGAAGGCTATGACCAAGCGCACGCCGCAGCACAGCGCAATCCGCTAATGGCGGTCGGGATCGCGCTCGGCATCGGCTTTTTGTTCGGCGCGCTTTCGACAGCGCGGCGTTAGCCGCCCATGATGCAGGCTTGGATGAGGCTGGCCTTGACCTCTGCCCAGGCCTGGCAGGAGGCGCAAGTCGTCATGGCTTTGCGCATGATGCGGCTCGCGGGCGGCGGCGCCATCGCGCAGACCGAGGCGACCCGCATGGTGACGGAGAAGGGCGCGGCGCTTATGGAAGCCGCCAGCACTCTGGCCATGGGCGGTTCCGCGCAGAAGGTCGTGCGCGGCTACCGTACGCGGGTGCGTGCCAATAAGCGGCGGTTGAGCCGCTAACCATGGCCGCCGCGCGGCGTCGTGCCCCTCTGGTTCTTGAGGGAAACGAACCCTACGTTCTCCCGAGCGTTGGATAAACGCCGTTCCCGTTCACCCAGAGGCCAGCCAAAAATGCGAATCGTTCTCAGGACTTGCAGACTTGTGCTCGCGTCTGCCATGGCGGCTGTCGCCGGGCCGTGCCTCGTCCTGGCTGAGGATTTCGACTGCGTGTCGACGACGCTGCGCATCCTGTCGCCCAACGACAAGGTCTGCATCAGCGAGTTCGACGACCCCAAGGTTTCTGGCGTCACCTGCTATATCAGCCAGGCGCGCAAGGGCGGTTGGGGCCAGCCGCTCGGGCTCAACGAGGATCCGTCCAACTTTTCGGTTACCTGCCGGCAGATGGGGCCGATCGCCGTGGACCTGAAGAGCTTGCCGGAGCGGGAAGAGGCCTTCACCGAGAAGACCAGCATCTTCTTCAAGAAGACGCGCATCTACCGTATTCCAGACGTGGAGAGGAACGCGCTGGTCTATCTGGCGATTAGCTCCAAGATCATCGACGGCTCGCCGGCGAACGCGGTGAGCGCCGTGCCGATCCTGCCCTGGCCGTCGGAGCCAGCCGAACTGACCCAATCGGTGGAGCCAGCCCAGCCGACCGAGCCGGCCCAACCGACCCAGCCGACGGAGTAGGGAGGAAGCGGAAGATCATGCGGACCTTCTCTTGCGTTTGTGGGCAGACGCTCTTCTTCGACAACGTGGCTTGCGAGAACTGCTTCCGCGAGGTGGGCTGGTGTCCGTCCTGCCTTGCCATTGCCGCGATCGAGTCGCTCGGCGATGGCAATTATCGATGCGCCAATGCCGGGTGCGACGCCACGGTGGTCAAATGCACGAACTACGCTTTTGAGCATGTGTGCAACCGCTGCCTGCCGGTGCCGCCGGCCAATGGCGGACGCTGCGACGCCTGCCGGTTCAACCGCACCATCCCGGATCTGTCCGTCCCGGGAAACCGCGAGCGCTGGGCGGAGCTTGAGGCGGCGAAGCGCCGGCTGCTCTACACGCTCGATTTTTTAGGCTTGCCTTACGGCTCTGCGGACGAAGGCTTCGACCCGCCGCTCGCTTTCGACTTCAAGGCGGACACCATTCCTCCGGAAGGGCTGTGGCGCTGGATGGGGGCAGGGGAGCGAGTCTATACGGGCCACGCGGACGGCAAGATCACGATCAATATCCGCGAGGCCGATAGTGTGGAGCGCGAGAAGCGGCGCGTGGATATGGGCGAGGCCCACCGTACGCTGATCGGTCATTTCCGCCACGAGATTGGCCATTATTACTGGGACTTGCTGGTGCGTGGCCACTGCGAGGCTGACTTCAAGAGGATGTTCGGCGACCACGAAAACCCGCCTTATGGTGAAGCGCTCCAGCGGCATTATGCGGAAGGCGCGCCGGCCGATTGGCGCGACCGCTACGTCAGCGCTTACGCCACCATGCATCCTTGGGAAGACTGGGCGGAGACCTTCGCGCTTTATCTCGACGTCACCAGCGTGCTCGACACCGCCTCCAATATGGGGCTGATCGGCGCCGTCGATTTCAGCGATCTCAACGCCATGGTCGGCCACTACCGGCGGCTAGGGCTCGTGCTCAATGAGCTCAACCGCGAGATGGGGCTGATCGACGTCGTGCCGGAGGTCCTGCACGCGGCCGTGTTGGAGAAGCTCGGCTTCGTCCACGGGCTGGTGCGCGCCCAGGCGGAAGGCCGGCAGGCCGCTTAAAGTCAACGGAGCAATCCGCTCAATGCTCCGGGTTTTCTCAAATCAATCTTAAGTCGTCTCGCTCAAGACTTCGCATCCATGGTTGTGGTGAGCCCGTTGAACTGTCGGAGCTCAATAAGGGGAGTGCGAGAGACATGCCGATCATTGACGCGAAGCCATTTCACTACGACTTCAGTTTCGACCATGTTGCCCTGGTCTGCATCGACATGCAGCGGGATTTTTGTCAGCCCGGTGGATTTGCCGAATCCCTCGGGCACAACATCAAGAATCTCCAGCCCTGCATTCCGGTGATCGCCAAGCTTCAGGCCGCCTTCCGCGAGGCCGAGCTGCCGATCATTCACACCAAGGAATGCCACAAGCCGGACCTGTCCGATCTGCCGACCGCCAAGCGCAACCGCGGCAATCCCAAGCTGAAGATCGGCGACAAGGGGCCCATGGGCAGAATCCTGATCGACGGCGAGCCGGGATCGGACTTCATTCCCGAGTGCGCGCCCGCCGAACGGGAGCTCGTCATTTCCAAACTGGGCAAGGATACGTTCTACAACACCGAGTTCGACGACTACATGAAGCTGCGAAAGATCACTCACTTGATCATCACGGGCGTAACGACCGAGGTCTGTGTGCAGACGACCATGCGCTGCGCCAATGATCGCGGTTACGACTGCCTTCTCGTCGAGGACGGCACAGACAGTTACTTCCCGGAGTTCAAGGATATGACCCTGAAGGCGCTGGTTGCCCAAGGCGGCATCGTCGGTTGGACCGGTAAATCCGATGCCTTGTTGGACCTATTGGCTAAGGAGCAGCCGGGGCAAGTTCGTTCGCCCACCTCTTTCGCTGCGTAGCAGAGTGATAGTCCCGGCGCCCCTAACCGGCGTCGGGAGCTGACATGAAATCCGTGAATGAAACCACTCGTCGACGCCATTCTCCCACCTGTCAAAGCGGGTCAAGTTCCGTACTGGCGGCTCGTGCTGCGGGGCTGCTCGCAGCTCTGCTTTCAAAGCAACGAACTGATTGGTGTGTTCTTCTTGGCGGCCGTACTGGTCGCGTCGCCGATCGCCTTCGGCTATCTGCTGGTGGCCGGCATTATGGCGCCCGCCGGCCGCATGTTGATGGGCGACAGAGGCGCGGTCCTCTCGACCGGGCTTCCTGGTCTCAAGCCTTGCCTCATCGCTCTTGCCTTGCCCGCCTTCTTCGAGACCGGCTGGACCAATGTCGGCATGTGGGCGGTGCTCGTCGTTTGCGTCGCCATCACCATCGTGCTGGTCCGGGTGTGCGTTGCGATCTTGGCGTTCCCGACCCTGGTCTTACCGTTCCTGATTGTGTTCTGGACGCTATACGCGCTGGCGCCCGATCTTGAGGTTCTGCGGCCGATCAAGTTCGGCGCGCTCGCACCCGACACATTTCATCCTCTGACGGCTGTGTTGCTCAGCCTCGGTCAGGCGCTGTTCTCACCAACCATCCTGTCCGGGTTGCTGTTCGTCACCGGTGTCCTTCTCAGTAACTGGCGCCATGCCTTGATTGCCGTGATCGGCGCGGTGATCGGCACGGTGGTCTCCTACTATTACCGCGACGTCGATGCCGGCAGTGTCAATCTTGGCCTGTACGGCTTCAATGGCGTCCTCACCGCCGTCGGGGTGTTCGTGTTTTGCCGTGGCAAGCTTCGGCTCGCCATCCTGGGCGCGCTGCTTGCAACGATCATGACTCCGGCGATCGCGGATCTCGGCGTCCAGACCCTCTCCGCACCGTTCTTCTTCACGACGTGGCTGATGCTCGGCCTGGGCTGGCTTGAGGATCATTGGTTCGATGTCGAGAAAGAGTCACCGCCAACGCCCATCCCCGCCAAAGCCCATTCATCGGCGCGGCCGGCGCACGGCCATTCCGGCGACTAACGGAGACTGACCATGCTTGCGCTTCCAACACCGCTGAGCCTTCCCAATCTTCAGGACTATGTGCGCAGCTTGCGCGCGGAGGACTGGCAGCCGTTCCGTCCAGGGGTCACGGCTCACTGGTTTTATCGAGAGCCGGACGGGCGGCGGAGCGGCGGTGCTGCTCCGCTACGAGCCCGGCGCCCGCGTCGCCGCGCACGAGCACGTCGGTTACGAGCACATGCTCGTGATCGACGGCGACGAATTCGATGAGCGCGGCACGTACCCAGCGGGCAGCTTCGTCATCAACCCCCCGGGCACGAAGCACTCGCCCGGAAGCGTCGGCGGTTGCGTGGCGCTGTTGATCTACGAGAAAGCCGTCCGGTTTGTGAACGCCGACTGAGGCGGCGGGCTCACACGCCAGAGATACTCAAAGGCCGATCCGCGTCTAGCCCTTGGGCTCCCAGCTCTTTGGGTTCCAGTTCTGGGGCGCCTTGGCCTGCATGTTGCGGAACGCGTCGGCCATGAGCCAGGAGAGCTGCTGCGCCTGGATGCCGAAAGTTTGCATCTGCGTCTGCACGTAGCGGCTCTGCAGCGTCACCACCTCCTGCATGTCCTTGGCCTTGGCGAGGTCGCTGGCCAGCGAGAAGGAGCGCTCGGCGTTCTCCTTGGCGAAGGTGATCGCGCGCTCCTGGATGGCCTTGAAGTTTCCGGCCTCGGGCCCGCCGGAGGAGGACCAGGCATTCATGGCTTGGCTCATGAACTCCATGAACTGGCCATAGGCCACGCGCGCCTGCTCCACGTTCTTCTCGGCGAAGTCGCGCATTTCGGTCGGAATCTCGAACATTTGGTTGTCTGCCATAGGTTCCCCTTAAGCCCGGTTTGTGGGCGGCGGCCTCTCAGCACGCCTGGTAGTTGCCCTAGATTACAGCATTTTTCGTCTCGGACACTATGTTCGGGCCCTTAAGGAAGGCTTGCGCCGAAGGCCGCAGAATTGGCCTTTCGGCTCAGAGGCCGGCCGCGAGGGTTGGTGAAGCCGCAGCTTCATGGCACCAAGCCCGGCAATGACGGCTGTGAACCATTCCATTCCCCATGACGATGCGCGCGAGTTGACGCCCCGCGCTTTGGCTACCGGCATCGTGCTGGGGGCGCTGCTGGCGCCGTGCAATGTCTATTCGGGCCTCAAGATCGGCTGGTCGTTCAACATGTCGATCACGGCCCTGCTGCTTGCTTTCGCCTTCTGGGTGCCGCTCGGCCGACTGATGGGGCTCGCGCCCTGGGGCATGTTGGAGAGCAATATCAACCAGACGACCGCGTCCGCTGCGGCGGCGATCACCTCCAGCGGGCTGGTGGCGCCGATCCCGGCGCTCGCCATGATGACCGGCGGCAATCTGCCCTGGCCGACGCTGGCCGCTTGGGTGTTCGCCGTCAGCTTTCTCGGGGTGTGGGTCGGCTGGTATCTGCGGCCGCGCATGATCGTGCAGTCGAACCTCGTGTTTCCCGCCGGCATGGCCACGGCGGAGACCATGCGCGACATGTTCAGCCACGGGCGCGAGGCGATGAAGCGCGTGGGCGTGCTGATGTCGAGCTTGACCGGCGCGGTGCTGTTCAACGTCATCGACGACTTCGTGTGGCAGATCCCGCGCTTTGCGCCCTCGCTCACCGCCAAGAAGCTGACGCTCGCCTTCGACCCCTCGCTGCTCCTGCTCGGCTTCGGCGCCATTATCGGTCTGCGTGCCGGATTAGGGCTGCTGTTCGGCGCGCTGCTTGCCTGGGGCGTGATCGCGCCGGAGCTGATCGCGCGCGGCATGGTCGAGGTCGCGCAAGCCGACGAGAGCTGGTTCCAGCCTCTGGTGGGCTGGCTGCTCTGGCCGGGCGTCACCATGATGGTGACGGCGAGCCTCACGAGCTTTGCGGCTGCCTTGGTCGCCTCCGTCCGTCATGGGCATGGAAAGACGAAAGACGCGCGGCCCAAGGAGCAGGGCACGGTCATGCGCCTCGGCGGGTTTGGGCTGGCGGCCGCGATCACGGTGGTGCTTCAAATCACGCTGTTCGGCATTCACTGGACCATGGCGCTCGTTGCCATCCCGCTCGCCTTCGTGCTGGCGACGGTCGCCGCGCGCGTCGTGGGCGAGACCTCGGTCGCCCCGATCGGCGCTATCGGAAAGGTCTCGCAGCTCACCTTTGGGGCCATGGCGCCGGGCCAGCCCATCACCAACCTGATGACCGCCAACGTGGCGGGCGGCGCGGCGGGGCAGAGCGCGGACTTGTTGAACGACTTCCGGGCGGGCCACGAGGTGGGCGCCAGCCCCGCAAGACAGGTTGTGGCCCAATGCGCCGGCGTGGTCATGGGCAGCCTGGTGGGCAGCCTAGCCTATCTCACGCTGATCCCAGATCCGGCGACGCAGCTGCTCACGCCGGAATGGCCGGCGCCGGCGGTGGCGACCTGGAAAGCCGTGGCGGAGACCTTGAGCGTCGGATTGTCCGGCATTCCGCAATCGGCCCTGATCGCCATGGCCATCGCCGGTGTGCTCGGCATCGTGCTTGCCTTGATCGAGCGGCGCGTCAGCGGACGCCACCTCTTGCTGGTGCCGAGCGGCGCCACCGTGGGGCTGGCTTTCGTCATCCCGGCAGGCACCTCGATCACGCTGTTTCTCGGCGCCGCCTTAGCGAGCCTGCTTCACGGATTGGCGCCGCACTGGGCCGCGCGCTTTCTGTTGAGCGCGGCGGCAGGTCTCGTCGCCGGCGAAAGCTTGTTCGGTGTCGTCTCGGTGTGGTTCTAAAGCCCGTTATTCCGCGGCTTCGGAGATGTGCTCGATGCTGGCCAAATAGCGCTCCACGTCGAGCGCGGCCATGCAGCCGAGCCCGGCTGCGGTCACCGCCTGGCGATAGACATCGTCGGCGACGTCACCGGCCGCATACACGCCGTCGATGTTCGTCTCCGTGGTCCCTGGCTTGGTCTTGATGTAGCCGCCTTGCTTCAACTCGAGCTGGCCTTTGAAAAGCTCGGTCTGCGGCGAATGACCGATGGCGATGAACACGCCGTCGATGGGCATGGTCGTCTCTTCACCCGTCTTGGTGTCCTTGAGCTTGACGCCGGTGACACTCAGCGGGTCCTCGTCACCGATCACTTCGGCGAGCTGATGGTTCCACAGGATCTTGATCTTCGGGTGGTCGAACAGACGCCGCTGCAGAATCTTCTCGGCGCGCAACTCATCGCGGCGATGTACGAGCGTGACCGTCTCGGCCAGATTGGAGAGGTAGAGCGCTTCCTCGACGGCGGTGTTGCCGCCGCCGATCACGATCACGTTCTTGCCGCGATAGAAGAAGCCGTCGCAGGTGGCGCAGGCCGACACGCCAAAGCCTTGGAACTTGTCCTCCGAAGGCAGGCCGAGCCAGCGTGCTTTCGCACCCGTGGCGATGATGACGGTATCTGCCGTGTATTCGGTGCCGCTGTCGCCCTTGAGCTTGAACGGGCGCTGCTTGAGGTCCGCCTCGACGATGGTGTCGGACACAATCTCGGTGCCGACATGCTCGGCTTGCGCGCGCATCTGGTCCATGAGCCAGGGGCCCTGGATGACGTCGGCGAAACCCGGGTAGTTCTCCACGTCGGTGGTGATGGTCATCTGACCGCCGGGCTGAATACCTTCGATCAGGAGCGGCTTCAGCATGGCGCGGGCGGCATAGATGCCGGCCGTGTAGCCGGCCGGGCCGGCGCCGATGATGATCACCTTGGCGTGACGGGGAGCCATGAATCGTGCCTCGCAAGTGGACGTGAAGAGGGAGAGGTAATCATGCAGTCGCGCAGACGCAACCCGCCTCGGCCGCGTCTAGTTTTTCTGCTTTGGTTTCAAGGCCGAGTGCGCTCCGGATGCGGGCGGCGACAACTTCGGTGTCGTTGACTGGGGCGTAGCTCCATGAGTTCAGCTGGCCTTCGAAGGGCCGTGTCGCACCGCGCTCGCGCATCAGGGCGTGGAAGCGGGACAGGCGCTTGGAGCGGCCGGGCAGGGCCTGGACATAGACGGGTGTGCCGGTGCCGGCGGCCTCGGTGACCATGTTGACGGAATCCTCGGTGACCACGATAGCCTCGGCCAGGGACAGGAACGCGAAATAGGGATTATCCCCGCTGCCGTCCCAGAAAAAGTGGGGCGTGCTGGCGATGGCCTTGGCCAGCGCTTCGACCGTCTCCTTGCCGGTGCGGCGCGACGGCGTGACCAGCAGCGAACCGCCGGTCTGCCGCGCCAGGCTGGCGAGCTTCGCGCCGAAGCCGGTGGCGATGTCGGGCGGGAAACTGAAGGCGTGGCTATCGCCGCCGAGCAACACGGCGATGCGCGGGCGGGGCAAGTCCGCGATACGCGGCGCGAAAAGCTGTCCCGCCTCGGCGAGGCGTTCCGGCGTGACGCCATGCACGGAGCCGAACGTGGTGATGACGTTCGGTCCCTCGAAATTGTCGTGGGCCGGCGCCGCCACGAGATCGAACAGGCGCGCGGGCACTTTCGGGTTCTGGATGTGAAGCGTGTAGGCCCCTGACAGCCGCTTGATCGCGAGCGCCGTGGGGACGGCGTGGCGTCCGATGGAGATCACCAGCCGCGGCCAGGGCGGTTCGAGAGGATCGCTGGATGCAATTGTGCGGAGCAGCCCTTTGGGCGGGACCAGGATCTGCAGCGCGGTCGGGAGCAGGCGCATGGCGCCCTTGGCGCGGACCCGCTTCAAGGCATAGGGCAGGCCGACAGCCTCGGCCACGGCGATGCCTTGTGCCTCCGTGCCGGCGGCGCCGTCGGTGACGATCCAGGTCTTGTCGGCGCGGGCCTTGCGGCTTTCAGCGATCAGCGCCGCGGCACCGTCGGCCGCTTTGCCGGGCGCGGCTTTAGGGCCGTCAAAACTTCCGGAATGGGAAACGCTCAATTTCTTTTCGATTCTTTTGCCGAGAGGACGTAAAATTGCGCAAAGGCGAAACTTTGAAGTTCATCGGCTCGCCTAGCGCCTTCATAACGCGACCAGCCGGTAATCGTCCAGGAGCATAGAGACCATGCGCGCCGCGCGCCTCGATACCACCGACTGGCTGATCCTGCGCGAGCTTCAGGCGGACGGGCGGATCACCAATATCGAGCTCGCGCGCAAGGTCGGTATTTCGGCGCCGCCGTGTCTGCGCCGGGTGCGGGCCCTGGAGGAGGCGGGGATCATCGAGGGGTTCACCGCGCTCCTCAACGACAAGGCGCTCGGCTTCGACGTCTCCGCCTTTGCCATGATCAAGCTGCACAGTCAGGCGGAGGCGGACCTCATTGCTTTCGAGAAGCGGGTGGCGGGGTCGCCGATCGTGCGCGACTGCTACATGCTGTCGGGCGAGATCGATTTTCTGTTGCGCTGCGTGGCGCCCGATCTGAGCGCCTTCCAGGATTTCATCATTCACGAGTTGACCGCCGCGCCCAACGTCGAAAGCGTGAAGACCACGCTCGTGATCCGCGCCTCGAAACACGCGGCCGGCGTGCCCACGGAGCTCGTTTCGGAGAGCGGAGGCGCGAAGACGCCCGACCGCACCCGTAGTTGAGCATGGCGCCCGATCCCGCCAGTCCGGTCCTCGTCGATGTGTTCCGAGGGGACCGCGTCGAGAGCTGTCATCGCGGCGCCCTCGCCGTCGTCCACGCGGACGGGCGTCTCCTGCTGGCGCTCGGCGATGTTGACCGCCCGGTCTATCCGCGCTCCGCCGTGAAGGCGTTGCAGGCAATACCGCTGGTGGGGAGCGGCGCGGCGGAGGCGTTCGAGCTGAGCGATGCGGAACTTGCCGTCGCCTGCGCCTCCCATAGCGGCGAGCAGGTTCACCTCGACGCGGTGGCGAGCCTGCTGGCCAAGGCGAATCTCCGCGAGCGTGATTTGGCCTGCGGTGCACACTGGCCGTTCAGCGAGGCGACCGCGCGGGCGCTGCTGCGCGCCGGCCGGCGCCCCCGCGCGATCCACAACAATTGCTCCGGCAAGCATGCCGGGATGCTTGCCACCGCCATGCATCTGGGCTTCGACCCAAGCGGCTATGAGACGCCCGACCATCCCGTGCAGGCCATGATCACGCGAGTCCTTTCAGAGACTTGCGGCGCCGACTTGGACCCCGGTTGCATGGGGATCGACGGCTGCTCGCTGCCTACCTATGCCATGCCGCTTCGGGCGCTGGCCCGGGGCTTCGCGCGCTTCGGCATGGGTGCAGGCGTCCCGCCCGAACGTGCGCGTGCCGGCCGTCGCCTGATGGCGGCGTGCTTCGCCAAACCGGTTCTTGTCTCGGGCGAGGGGCGCTTCGACACGACCGTATTACGCGGGCTCTCCGGGACCGCCTTCACCAAGGGCGGGGCGGAGGGTGTGCATTGCGCCGCGCTGCCGGACTTGGGTCTCGGCATCGCGCTCAAGATCGACGATGGCGCGAAACGCGGCGCGGAGCGGGCGCTGGCCGAGGTGCTGGCGGCGCTCCTGCCGAAAGCGCGGGCCGTGCTTGCAAACGAGCTCGACGGCGAACTTCACAATTGGCGCGGCTTGCGTGTTGGGCGCATGAGCGCCGGCGCGGCGCTTGCGGGCGCGCTCGCCGATCTGCCCGGGAAGACGTCCTAGCGGGCGACGTTGGCGTAGATGGCGACGTTGCGGTAGGACTCGGCACTGTCGTAGGCCAAGTCCGGGCCTGTCGGCGTCGGGCCCTTCATGGCGCGGATGGCGCCGTCCTTGGTGCCATCGATCAAATTGTCGGTGATCAGCGCGGTGCCGGCGGCCGGGCGCACGGACACGCCGATACCGATATGCGCTTTGCGGATCACGTTGTCGGTGACGCTCACATCGCGCAGATAATCGCCCCAGCCGACGAGGATGCCGTAAGACGGCGCGCCTTCGATGACGTTGCGGCTGACCACGCTGTCGGCCTCGACGCCGATACCGATGCCGCGGGTCTCGCCCGTCTTGCGCAAGAAAAGATTGCGGATGACGTTGCCTTGCACCACCGCGAGCCGGCCGCCTTCGTTGAAGTTGGTCACGGAGACGCCCATGGCGGCGGTGTCGACGATATTGTTGGCGATCACCGCGCCTTCGAAGGCGAACTCGGCATAGAGCGCCACTTCCCCCAATCGCGTGCAGGAGTTGGACACCATCTGGCAATTGGAGCCCGCATTGGTGCGGATCGCGGAGAAGGCGCAGTCGGCGATCCGGTTTTGCGTCACCAGCACAGAACCGGCGCGAAACACGTTGATACCATTGCCGTTCTGGCCGCTGCCGCCGTCCTTGGCGGCGATGCGCTCAATGCGGTTGCCGCTGACGATCGTGCCGTCCTCGCCGACCTCCGTCCGCCAGACGAGGATGCCGTTATTGCCGCAGTCATGCACATGGTTGTGGCTGATCTCCAGACCGGCTGCGTCTTTGCTGAACAGCGCCGATTGGGCGATGTCGCCGAACTCGCAATTGGCGACGCGGCCGGCTGCCTTGCGGAGCGTCACACCGTCCCCGCTGCTGCCGACGAAGCGGCACTCGGAGAGGTCGAGATGGGTGGTTTCGGTTGCGCGCAACAGCGTGCCGTTTTCGCCAAGTGGGCTGCCGCCACCATCGAGCACGAGGCCGGCGAGGCGCACATTGTCCGTGCCTTCGGTCTCCAGGATGGCGCCGCCGCCCGCGTAGCGCAGGATCGTCAGGCCGGGCACGCCATGGATATGCGTGCGGGACTTGAGCACGAGCCGGTCGGTGGCATAGGTTCCGGCGGGCAGGTAAAGCGGAGTGCCGGAGCTTGCGGCTGCGTCGGCTGCCTGTTGCAGCGTCGCGGTCTGGCTGATCACACCGTCCGCGGGCGCGATGCCATAGGTGCTGAAGGCTTCCGGCATCTGGGCATCGCGGGCCTCCGCCAGACGCGGGCTCGTTGCCGCGGTCAGCCCGGCACCGAGTCCGGCGAGCATCACTTCGCGGCGCCCGAGGGTCATTGCCGCACCTCGCTCATATCTGTCGCGCGCTTCACATCGCGCGGGCGCGGGGCTTGCGTCGCGGCTTCCAGCACGAAGGTCACCGTGTCTTGCGCCGCCTCCAGCAGAGCGTCTTGGCTGAGAGGACCATCTTGAGCATGGGTCAGCGGCACATGCACGAACAGCGCCTCGCCGCCTGCGCGCTCTGTCCGTTCGAGCGAGCGGTAATAAAGGAAGTTGCACAGATAACGCCCGCAGGAGTGCGATGCGCGTGCGGCATGGCCTTGGGCGCGCAGACGCCTGGCGAGCGCACTCACCGGAAGCCGTGTCTCGAGACGTGCAACGCTGTCTGCCGCGATGGTCGAGCATGGGGGTCTGGCGCCGCAGGCATCCGCGCGGGGCTCAGCGTCGTTATGGGCCGCGCGCTCGATCTGCAAACCCTTGGCACGGGCGCTGACGCCAAAGTGAATCATGACATGGGGTTGCAGGCTCTCGTGGAGACGTGGCGCGAGCGTCGCCACCGCGTCCCATTCGGTCGGCAGCACGGCGCTATGGAGCTCCCAGGCATTTGCGGATAGGCCCGCGGCGAGGGTCTCAGCCAGCCAGCCGGACGGGTTCTCGGACACCCCGGGAAAGGGACCAAAGCCCGTGATAAGGACGCGCGGCCTTGCCATGCTCTTGGCTTACAAGGGGTGCGAACAAGAAGAAAGCGAATTCGCGGGCGTGGTTTACTCGGGCTGTTTCAGGCCCGCGAGTTTTGCCAGCTCCTCCGCGCCCTCGGCCGGTGTGAGCTCGCGTGCGCGGACCTTGTCCTCGATGTCCTGATATTGGCGTGCGGCCTTGCGGCCCCCCTTGAAGGCGGCAAGCAGGCGTTGCTCGAAGATCTCGCGCATCCAGGCTGTCGCCTGATCCGCCCGCCGCCCGTCCAGCACGCCGGACTCCGAAAGCGTGGCGTGACATTCCTTGACCTTCTCCCAGAGCTCATCGAGGCCGCGATTGTCACGCGCTGACAAAGTCAGCACGGCCGGCTGCCAGGCGGCGTTGCTTGAGGCGAGAATATGCAACGCGGCGCGATACTCCGTCGCCGCGCGGTTGGCGCGCTCGACATTGTCGTTGTCGGCCTTGTTGACGGCGATGATGTCGGCGAGTTCCAGCAGACCTCTTTTGATGCCTTGCAGTTCATCGCCCGCACCAGGAATGGCCACCACCACGAACACATCCACCATGTTCGACACGGCGGTCTCCGATTGGCCGACGCCGACGGTTTCCACCAGCACCACGTCGAAGCCCGCGGCCTCGGCGATGGCGATGGTCTCGCGGGTGGTCTTGGTGACACCGCCGAGGCTCGTGCCCGCGGGTGAGGGACGGATATAGGCGTCTGTCTCGGCGGAGAGCCGGCCCATGCGCGTCTTGTCGCCGAGGATCGAGCCGCCGGTGCGCGTAGACGTCGGGTCGACCGCGAGCACCGCCACTTTGTGACCTTGAGCGATGAGATTGACGCCGAGCTGATCGATCAGCGTGGACTTGCCCGCGCCGGGCGGGCCGCTAATGCCGATGCGGACGGCGGTTCCGGTCTCAGGCAGAAGCGCTTCCAGCAGCTCTTGCGCGCGAACCTGGTCGTCCGGCTTGGTGCTTTCGACCAGGGTGATGGCGCGGCCCAGGGCCACGCGATCGCCGGTGCGGACGGCGCTCGCCAAGTCTTCGAGACTTTGGGGGGGCTTGCTGCCGGTCATCTACTCGGCGGCGGCTTTGGCGCCGTCCCCGCCGAGCTTGCCGAGCACGTCGATGGCCGCTTCGGCGATGGGCGTGCCGGGGCCGAAGATGGCCCTGGCGCCCGCTTCGTAGAGTTCGGGATAATCCTGGGGCGGAATGACGCCGCCGAGCACGATCATGATGTCGCCGCGGCCTTGCTCCTCCAACGCCTCGCGCAGCGCCGGCACCAGCGTCAAATGTCCGGCGGCGAGCGACGACACGCCGAGAATATGCACGTCGTTCTCGACGGCCTGGCGCGCGGCTTCCTCCGGCGTCTGGAATAGCGGGCCGATATCGACGTCGAAGCCGAGATCGGCGAAGGCGCTCGCGATGACCTTCTGCCCGCGGTCATGGCCGTCCTGGCCCATCTTGGCGACCAGGATGCGCGGCCTGCGGCCGTGCTCGTTCTCGAACGCCTCGATCAGCTCTGCGACGCGGTCCATGTTTCCGTCCTTGCGGCCCATCTCCGCTTTATAGACGCCGGTGATTGCCGAAACGTTGGCGCGATGGCGGCCATAGACCTTCTCCAGCGCATAGGAAATCTCGCCGACGGTGGCCATGACGCGGGCGGCCGCGACGGCGCCTTCCAGCAGGTTGCCCTTGCCTGTCTCAGCGCTTTCGGTCAACGCGTCAAGGGCGCTTTGGACGGCCGCTTCGTCACGCTCTGCCCTTAGCCGTTCCAGCTTATCGAGCTGCTGGCGGCGCACGGAACGATTATCGACTTTAAGGATGGCGATGTCGGCGTCCGAGTCGGAGCGGTACTTGTTCACGCCGACGATGGTCTGGCGGCCGGAGTCGATGCGGCCTTGGGTGGCGGTCGCCGCCTGCTCGATCATGCGCTTCGGAATGCCGGCCTCGATGGCTTTCGCCATGCCGCCGAATTTTTCGACTTCCTCGATATGCTGCATGGCGCGCGCGGCGAGATCGTAGGTGAGGCGCTCCACGTAGTAGCTGCCGCTCCAGGGATCGATGATGCTTGTGGTGCCGCTTTCCTTCTGCAGCATGAGCTGGGTGTTGCGCGCGATGCGGGCGGAAAAATCGGTCGGCAATGCGAGCGCCTCGTCCAGCGCGTTGGTGTGCAGCGACTGGGTATGGCCTTGGGTCGCGGCCATGGCCTCGACGCAGGTGCGGACCACGTTGTTGAACACGTCCTGAGCGGCGAGGCTCCAGCCGGATGTCTGGCAGTGCGTGCGCAAGGCCAGCGATTTCGGATCCTTGGGCTTGAACTCGTCCATCATGAGCTTCGCCCACAGCACGCGCGCGGCGCGCATCTTGGCGATCTCCATGTAGAAGTTCATGCCGATGGCCCAGAAGAATGAAAGCCGCGGCGCAAACGAATCGACGTCGAGACCGGACGCGATGGCGGCGCGCACATATTCGATGCCGTCGGCCAGCGTGTAGGCGAGCTCCAGGTCCGCCGTCGCCCCGGCTTCCTGCATGTGATAGCCGGAGATCGAGATCGAGTTGAAGCGCGGCATCTCCTTCGACGTGTAGCCGATGATGTCGGAGACGATGCGCATCGAAGGTTCGGGCGGATAGATATAGGTGTTCCGCACCATAAACTCTTTGAGGATGTCGTTCTGGATCGTGCCCGAGAGCTTGTCGTGCGGCACGCCCTGCTCCTCGCCGGCTGCGATGAACAGCGCGAGCACCGGCAGCACGGCGCCGTTCATGGTCATCGACACGGACACCTGATCGAGCGGAATGTGATCGAACAGGGTGCGCATGTCGTAGATGGAGTCGATGGCGACGCCCGCCATGCCGACATCGCCGGTTACGCGCGGATGATCGGAATCGTAACCGCGATGGGTGGCGAGATCGAAGGCGATGGACACGCCTTGCTGACCGGCGGCCAGGTTGCGCCGGTAGAAGGCATTCGAATCCTCGGCCGTCGAGAATCCGGAATATTGGCGCACGGTCCAGGGCCGCTGCACATACATGGTGGGGTAGGGGCCGCGTAGATAAGGCGGCACGCCCGGCATGCCGTCGAGGAAGTCGAGGCCCTTTAGGTCGTCCGGCCCGTAAACCGGCTTTACCGCGATGCCTTCCGGCGTTTCCCATGCAGGCGCTTCAGAGCCGAGTGCGGGCTCGCGCGGGTCCTCAAAATCGATCTCGGTGAATTTCGGAATTTGTGTCACCTAAACCCCCAAATTCGCGTAGACGCTGCGCAAGGTCTCGAGCACATCACTGCCGGCGGAGACGAAACTTTCGACGCCGGCATTCTTCAGGTCGGCTTCGAGCTCACTCGGCTTTCCTGCAAGATAGATGTGCTCAGCGCCGATGTCCTTGAGAGCCCGAGCCGCCTGCGGGCCATCGCTCGCATAGACCTTGTCGGAGGAGCATAGGCAGACGAGCTTGGCGAGCGACGTCTCGAATCCTTGCACCACGTCGTCCAGACTTTGCATGCCTTCCGGCGTGACCGCTTCGATGCCGCCCGCCTCGAACAGGCTCTTGGCAAAGCTTGCGCGCGTGTTGAAGTCCGCGGGCCGGCCAAGGCAAGCGAGGAAGATCTTAGGCCGCGTGCCGTGCGCGGCAAGATAGGCGTCGCTCCGGTCACGCAAGGCCTCGAACGGCTCGGCCAGCCGTATGCGCTGCAAAGGCTCCGCGGTCTGCTGGCCCGCCTCGTCGCAAGGGGCGGACCGTTCGGCCTCGATCACGGCGATCGGCTCCTCGGCGAGATCGGGAAAGTCGCTCGTGCCGATGAGCGAGTCCTTGCGCTTGGCGACCGCCGCCTCGCGTGCGGCACGCGTGCTCGCGACTTCGCGCTGGATCAGCCCGTCGCGCAGCGCCTCCGCAGGCCCGCCGGTATTTTCGATCTTCTGGAACAAGGTCCAGGCCGCGAGACAGAGTTCCTGGGTCAAGGCTTCGATAGCGCCGGAGCCCGCCGAGGGATCGGCGACGCGGTAAAGATTCGATTCCTCGAGAAGAATTGTCTGGGTGTTGCGCGCGACGCGCCGGGCAAAAGCATCGGGCAGCCCGACCGCGGCGCTATAGGGCAGCACCGTTACGGCATTGGCGCCGCCGACTGCCGCCGCAAGCGCGGCAATGGTGCCGCGCACGATGTTTCCGTGCGGGTCGCGCTTGGTCATCATGCGCCATGCCGTTTCGGCAGAGACGAAAGCCGGCTCCGGCTCGAGCCCGCAGGCTTCTTCCACACGCGACCACAGCTTGCGCAGGGCGCGGAACTTGGCGGTGGTGAGGAACTGGTTCTGGTCGGCCGCCAAGCGGAAGAAGATGAGGCGCCGCGCCGTGTCGAGCGGGACGCCACCGTCATGGGCGGCCCGGACGTAAGCGAGGGCGGTGGACAGGGCGAAGGCGAGTTCTTGGGCCTCCGAGCCGGCGGCCGCGTGCACAGGTCGCCCGTCGCCGACGGCCATGGGACTGGTGAAGCCTTGCTCCACCAATTCGGCGGCGAGAGCTGCAAAGACGTTCGCCATGTCCGGCCATATGACGTTGTTCCAGCCATTGGCGGCGAGCACGCCGATGGGATCGAATCCGAAGCGGATGTTCACATCCTTCGGCGGGATGCCGATCATCTGCACCATGTTGGCGAGCATCAACGCCGCGTCCTTACACAGCGGGCCGAGCTGCAGCTCAACGGGCACGCCCCATTCGAGGTGTACGCCGTCGAGCGCATCTTTGAGGAGCGCTTCGGATGGCGGCAGCGCGTAGCCGTAGTCGCCGATAGAGCCTTGGAACACGAGCGAGAAGCCGCTCGCGCCGGCATTGAGGTCTTCAAGTAGCTGGCGATTGGCGGTCTTGCCGTCGGCGATCTCGATGCGCTGCATCACCTCCCATGGCGTGCCCGGTGCGCGTCCCGGAATGACGTCCGCGCCCGTGGCGGGGCCATAGAGCGGCTCGATGACGATGCCGTCATAATTCTTCGACTCGAGCGAGGAGAGCGGCGCGCCCTTCAGGGCCTTTTCCACGAGTGCCTTCCAGGCCGCCTCGTCGGCGGTAGGAAAGTCTCGGGCCAGGGGAAGTTCAGCCATGTATCAAAACCCTAGAATTGTTCTGGTTTTCCTAGCACGAAGGCCGCGCGGCGAGAAACCCATGGACGCGTGTTGGCTGGTGGGGCCATAGGTCAGCTTGGCGTGGGCCTTGTGCAGCCGTTAAAGTGCCGCAGGCCAAGGATGCAGGGCAAGGATGCAGGCTTGAGGGATAGCGAGGAGGCGGGGATGACAGCGCGGAAGGCGGCGGCCAAAAAAAGCACGCCCAGGAAAAGCAGGGCCAAGGCCAAAAGCGCGGTGGACCCGGCGGAAGCGGTCGTCAAATTGGACCCGGAGCAACTTCCCCCCGAGAGCGTTTATATCGGCCAAAGCGTCAAGCCTGAGTCCATTCTGCTGCGGCTCGCCAACCGGCACGGACTGATTACGGGCGCCACGGGCACCGGCAAGACCGTGACCCTTCAAGGTCTGGCCGAGGCTTTCTCGGACCAGGGTGTCCCGGTATTTTGCGCCGACGTGAAGGGCGATCTCTCGGGCATCGCCGAAAAAGGTGTGGCCAAGGACTGGATCGAGGACCGTGCCAAACTGATCGGCTACGAGAGCAGGCTCGACTTCAAAGCCTACCCGGTGATTTTCTGGGATCTGTTCGGCGAACAGGGCCATCCAATCCGGACCACCGTGACGGAATTGGGCCCGCTCCTGCTGTCCCGATTGATGGATCTGAGCGACGCTCAAGAGGGCGTGCTCAATATCGCCTTCAAGATCGCCGACGAGGAAGTTGCCAAGGGCGAAAAGATGGAGATCCTCAATCTTGAGGATCTTCGCGATTTTCTCAAGGACCTAGCCGATCGTGCCGATGAGCTTGGCGTCGAATATGGCAACATCACGAAGGCATCAGTTGGCTCTGTTCAACGGTCACTGCTCGTTCTTGAGCAGCAGGGAGGCAACAATTTATTTGGCGAGCCGGTTCTCGACCTAGACGACTTGATGCTCAAGGATCGTAACGGACAGGGCTATATCAGCGTGCTGGCCGCGGACAAGCTGATGCAGAGCCCGCGCCTGTACGCAACTTTCCTGCTGTTTCTGTTGTCGGAACTGTTCGAAAAGCTGGAGGAGGTGGGCGATCCCGACAAACCTAAGCTCGTATTCTTCTTCGACGAGGCGCATCTTTTGTTCCGCGACGCGCCCAAGGCGCTGTTGGAGAAGGTCGAGCAGGTGGTGCGCCTCATCCGCTCCAAGGGCGTCGGCGTCTATTTCGTGACGCAGAATCCGCTGGACGTACCCGATACGGTGTCGCGCCAGCTCGGCAACCGCGTGCAGCACGCGCTGAGGGCCTTCTCGCCGCTTGAGCAGAAGGCGGTGAAGGCCGCGGCCACGACCTTCCGGGCCAACCCCGCCTTCGACACGGAGAAGGCCATCATGGAGCTCGGTATCGGCGAGGCGCTGGTCTCGAGCCTCGACCGCAAAGGTCAGCCGACCATGGTGGAGCGGACCTTGGTGAAGCCGCCGAATGCGCGGGTGGGCCCGATCACCGATGCCGAACGCAAGTCGATCATCGGCAAGAGCCCGGTCAAGGGTGATTACGACAAGGCCTTGGACAGAGAGTCAGCCCACGAGACTCTGCAACGGCGAATGAAGCAGCGGACCGCGGCGAAAGCCGAGGAAAAGGAGACGAAAACGGCCAGCACAAGCGCCGGCGGCGGCTCGCGCAGCGACAGCTTCATGACGACACTCGGCAAGTCTTTTGTCCGCACCTTCATGCCTATGTTGGCAAAGCTCGCTCAGGATTTTCTCAAGGGAAAATTGAAGGGCGGCGGATTTGGCGGCTATCGCGTGCTGAACGACGGGGACGGTGATGGTGCGGCTTCAAAAAAGCCGCGAGCGCAAAAAGCATTGGCGGGCAAGAAAGAAGTCTACGTGCCGTTCCAAACCATTCCCCCAGAACGTGGGATGCTCGGGGGCCGCAAGCGCAAGAGCTAAAGGCGTGACCGCAGGCCATCCTGTGTTATCACGCCGCCCATGCTGACACTCGATTCCATATCTTTGCGCCTGGGCGGCCATCTCATCCTCGATCACGCGTCCGCCGCGTTGCCGCCGAGGGCGCGCGTCGGACTTGTGGGGCGCAACGGCGCGGGCAAGTCCTCGCTGCTGAAGCTGATCGCCGGGGTCTATGAGCCTGATAACGGCAAGATCGATGCGCCGTCCGACATGCGCATCGGCTATGTGGCGCAGGAAGCGCCCGGAGGCCCGGCCACACCGTTCGAGACGGTGCTGGCGGCGGCGACCGAGCGCGCCGCATTGCTCGATGAGGCGGAGCACGCGACCGATCCCCATCGCATCGCCGAAATTCACGAGCGGCTCAACACCATCGATGCCCATGGCGCGCCGGCGCGGGCCTCGCGCATCCTGGCCGGCCTCGGCTTTCCGGAAGAGGCTCAGCATCAAGCGCTCGACACGTTCTCCGGCGGCTGGCGCATGCGCGTGGCGCTCGCGGCCCTGCTGTTCTCCGAGCCGGACTTGCTGCTGCTGGACGAGCCGTCGAACCATCTCGATCTGGAGGCGGCGCTGTGGCTCGAATCCTTCCTCAAAGCCTATCGCCAGAGCCTGATCGTGGTGAGCCATGAGCGCGATCTGTTGAACAACGTGGTCGACTACATCGTCCATGTGGATGGCGGAAAGACCACGCTCTACACCGGCAATTACGAGCAATATGAACGCCAGCGGCGCGAGCGCGAGGCCCAGACGGAAGCGGCGCGTTTGAGCCAAGAGGCCAAGCGCAAGAAGCTGCAAAGCTATGTGGATCGCTGGCGCTACAAGGCGCACACCGCGCGTCAGGCGCAGAGCCGGATGAAGGCGCTGGAGCGCATGGAGCCGATTGCCGAGGCGTCCGGCGATGCGACACTCGTGTTCGACTTTCCGAGCCCCAAAGACGTGAAGCCGCCGCTGGTCAGGCTGGAAGACGTTTCGGTCGGCTATGTACCGGATGTGCCGGTGCTGTCGCGGCTCGATTTGCGCATCGACCCGGATGACCGCATCGCGCTCGTCGGCCGCAACGGCAACGGCAAGACGACGCTGGCCCGGCTCCTGGCCGGGCAGCTTGAACCCATGGACGGCACGCTCGCGGCCAGCGGCAAGCTCAAGGTCGGCTATTTCGCCCAGCATCAGATCGAGGAGCTCGTCGCCGACGACACACCGCTCCAGCACATGGCGCGCCTGTTGCCGGACGCCAAGCCCGGCGCGGTCCGCGCCCAGCTCGGCCGGTTCGGTTTCTCCGGCGACAAGGCCATGGTCGCGGTGCGCCAGCTTTCGGGTGGCGAGCGCGCGCGGTTGTCTCTCGCGCTGATCACAAGGGACGCGCCGCATATCCTCATCCTCGACGAGCCGACCAACCATCTCGACGTGGATGCGCGTGAAGCCCTGGTCCAGGCGCTGGCCGCGTTCGGCGGCGCTGTCGTCGTCGTCAGTCATGACCGGCATCTCTTGGGACTGATCGCGGACCGTCTGCTGCTGGTCGCCGACGGCACGGCGCGCGAGTTCGATGGCAGTCTCGACGACTATCGCGACCAGGTGCTGGGCGCTGGTGGTAAAGGCGGCAACGGCAAGGGCTCCGAGAAGAAGATCAACCGCAAGAATGAGCGCCGCGCGGCGGCGGAAGCGCGCGAGCGCACTAAGGGCTTGCGCCAGGCGATCGCGAAAGCCGAAGCCGAGATGAAGCGCCTCGCGCAGATGCGCGAGGCGATCGATGCGAAGCTTGCGGCGCCGGCGTCTTCAAACGAGGCCAGCGCGCTGATGAAGCAGCGCGGCGAGATCGAGCGCGATCTTGCGGCGGCGGAAGCCGGCTGGCTCGAGGCGAGCGAGGCCGCGGAACAGGCGATTCCCAAGGTAGACGCGTAAAAGACGGACGCGTGAATGCAAAACGGGCGGCCACAGGGCCGCCCGTCCGCTAAATCGGTTGCCGCGAAGCGCTATTTGTTGGGCGCTTGCGCGTACATCTCCTCGACATGCTCCCAGTTGATGAGATTGTCGAACCAGGCTTCGAGATATTTCGGCCGCGCGTTGCGGTAGTCGATGTAATAGGAGTGCTCCCAAACATCGCAGCCGAGCAGCGGCCAGCCGCCATGAACGAGCGGGTTCTCGCCGTTCGGCGTCTTGGTCACTTCGAGCTTGCCGTCCTTGTTGAGGGTGAGCCAGCACCAGCCCGAGCCGAACTGACCCTTGCCGGCCTCGATGAAGTCCTCGCGGAATTTGTCGAAGCCGCCGAGATCGCGGTCGATCAGCGCCAGGATCGCGCCCGGCACCTTCTTGCCGCCGCCGTCCTTCTTCATCCACGGCCAGAATTGGATGTGATTGAAGTCCTGGGCCGCGTTGTTGAAGATTCCGGCGTCCTTGCCGAAGCTCTCCTTGACGATGGTCTCGAGGTCCTTGCCCTCGTAGTCGGTGCCTTTGATGAGGTCGTTCAGCTTGTCCACGTAAGCCTTGTGATGCTTGTCGTGGTGATATTCGAGCGTTTCGGCCGACATGTAAGGCTGAAGCGCGTCGTAATCATAGGGAAGGGGTGGGAGTTCGAATGCCACGATGGGTCTCCGGGGGATTTTGAGTGGGTGAAAAGAGGAAAGACCGCTGAAAGCTAAAGGTTCCCTGAAAGCGAGGCAAGCCGGGCTATTGGGCGTGCGGCAAATGAACAAAAGCGGGGTGGTTTCGGGAGGTCGCCGCGCTTATTACTTTCGGGAATGCAATTGGGCGCGCGAAAATATTGCGCGTCCGCCGGTGACCGGAGCATGAAGCGCGTGTGAAGCTTGGCCTAAGCTTGAGTAAGGGGTGGGCGTGGAGCCCCTGAACTCCACGCCCGGTGCCGAGGAAGGTTCGCTAAAAGCCAGTGCAGGGATCTGACGCCTTGGAGAGTGCGTCTTTCCACCTGAACCCAACATGAACCGAAAATGCAGGGATCGTTCAGGAACGGCGCTATTTCAAGAGCGCCTGAAGCGCCTTGAACTCAGGCGTGCCCGCGCGTTCCATCCACTCGAACAGCACCATCTCGCTGTCGACCACGTCGACGCTGGATTTTTGCAGGCGGGCAAGCGCGAGCTTGCGGTTTGCTTTCGAGCGGGACCCGACGGCGTCGGTCACGACGAAGGCCTCGAACCCTTGGGCTTCCAGGTCGATGGCGGTTTGCAGGACGCAGACATGGGCCTCGATGCCGCCCATCACGACTTGCGAGCGGCCCTGGCGGCGCAACTCATGCAGCCGGTCCTTCAGCATCGCGTTCCGCGCGCAAGAGAATTCAGTCTTGTCGGCGATGAAGCCGTCATTGGCGAAGGCGTCGCGAATGGAATCGTGGGTCGGGCCTAAGCCTTGCGGATATTGCTCCGACACGGTGATGGGAATGCCGAGCTTGCGGGCGGCATGGACCAGCCGCACGCAGCGGTCCACCACCCGGTCCTTGCCGGAAATCGCGCTCAGGAGCTTCTCCTGGACGTCGATGATGAGAACTTGGGATTTATCGCGGGACAGAAGCATGGGCGGGACTTTGGCATAGATCGCGCGGCTCCGCCTAGAGGCGCTCTAGGCTAAGCCCGCGACCTTCAACGCAAAGGCATAAGAGACGGCGACTTCCTTCAGCCGCTCGAAGCGGCCGGAGGCGCCCGCATGTCCCGCCTCCATATTGGTCTTCAGCAAAATGAGGTTGTCGCCCGTGTCCGCTTCGCGCAGCTTCGCCACCCATTTGGCGGGTTCCCAATAGGTCACGCGCGGATCGGTCAGCCCGGCCAGCGCGATGATGTTCGGGTGGGTTTGCGCACGCACATTATCGTAGGGCGAGTAGGCGGCGATGGTGCGGTAGTCGGTGTCGCTCTCGATCGGGTTGCCCCATTCCGGCCATTCGGGCGGGGTGAGCGGCAGGGTCGAGTCCAGCATCGTCGTGAGCACGTCGACGAACGGCACCTCGGCGATGATGCCGAGAAACAGGTCCGGCGCCATGTTGGAAATGGCGCCCATGAGCATGCCGCCGGCGCTGCCGCCGTGTGCCACGATGCGGCCGCGCGACGTGAACTTATGCTCGGCGAGATATTCGCCCGCGGCGATGAAGTCGGTGAAGGTATTCGTCTTCTTCGCGCGCTTGCCGTCCTTGTACCAGCGATAGCCCTTCTCCTTGCCGCCGCGCACATGGGCGATGGCATAGACGAAGCCGCGATCGACAAGAGACAGCGCATTGGTGGAGAAGGCGGCCGGCATGGTGATGCCGTAGGCGCCATAGCCGTAAAGCAGGAGAGGCGCGGTTCCGTCGAGCTTGGTCTCTTTGCGGTAGAGCAGTGAGATGGGCACGGTCTCGCCGTCCTGGGCCGGCGCCATGACCCGTCGCGTGACATAGAGGCTCGGGTCGTGGCCGCTCGGGATCTCCTGCGTCTTGCGTAAGGTGCGCTCGCGCGTGTGCATATTGTAGTCGAACACTTGCGCGGGCGTGGTCATGGATGAGTAGGTGAAGCGCAGCGTCTCCGTGTCGTACTCGTAGCCGTGGCTAAGGCCGAGCGCGTAGACCTCCTCATCGAAGGCGATCTCGTGCTCTTCGCCATCGGCGAAACGGCGGATGACGATGCGCGGCAGTCCGTCCTCGCGCTCCAGCCGCACGAGAAAGTCCTTGTAGGCGACGATATCGAGAATGAGCCGGCCCGGCCGGTGCGGTTCGATCTCGCGCCAGTTTTCAGGCGCGGGATTCTCGGCGGGCGCCTCGACGATGCGAAAATCCTCCGCGCCGCCGGAATTGATGAGGATGATCAAGCGTCCGTCGTGGTGGTCCACGGAATAGTCGTGCTCGGTTTCGCGCGGCGCGACGAGACGCGGCGGGGCCGTGGGATCTTTGGCGTCGATCAGGCTGACTTCGGCGGTCTCGTGATCGTGGACGCCAAACAGGAGATAGCGCTCGTCCTGGGTGCTGCCGATCTCCAGGAAATAGCCCGGGTCGGTTTGCTCGTGGATGAGGCTGTCTGTGCTTTCGGTGCCGACCGCGTGGGCGAACAGCTTGCGGGGCCGATGCTCCTCATCGAGCCACACATAGAGCAGCGTCTTACTGTCTGCGGTCCATTGGAAGCCGCCATTGTTGTCGGTGATGCGGGTGTCGATCAGTCTGCCGGTGGCCGCTTCGATGACGTTGACGGTGTAGAACTCCGAGCCCTTGGTATCGACGGCATAGGCGATGAGCTTGTGGTCCGGGCTGTGGGCGACATTGGCGATGCGGAAATAGGCGTGATCCTTGGCGAGCGCGTTGCCGTCGACCAGGATTTGCTCCGCACCACCGCCGCGCGGTGTCCGGCAGAACAGCGGATGCTGTCCGCCCGTTACATAGCGCGTGTAATAATCGAAGGCGCCGTCGGGGGCGGGGACGCTTGAATCGTCTTCCTTGATGCGCCCCTTCATTTCGGCGAACAGCGTCTCTTGCAGCGCTTCCGTGTCGCCCATCACGGCCTTGGTATGGGCGTTCTCAGCTTCCAGATGGGTGCGGATGTCCGGCGGCAGCACGCTCGGATCGCGCATCACCGCCTGCCAGTTATCGGCCCGCAGCCAGGCATAGTCGTCCACACGCTCGATACCGTGATGGTTCGAGGTCGATGGGCGTCGCGCGGCGATGGGCGCGCTCGCCACGGGAGATTGTTCGTTCATGGGTTCGGTGCTGACAGGTGGAGGAGACTACCCGGAGGTCTCGCCACTCCCGGTTCCGGTGTCAAGGTCGAGCGCGCAGCCGTTGATGCAATAGCGCAGACCGTTTTCGCCTGGGCCGTCCGGGAAAACATGACCCAGATGGGCATCGCAGTTCGCACAGCGCACCTCGACGCGGCGCATGCCGTAGGAGCTGTCCTCGTGCTTGACCACGGTGTCGGCCGCCGCGACGTCGGTGAAGCTTGGCCAGCCGGTCCCCGAATCGAACTTCGTGTCCGAGCTGAACAGCGGGACGCCGCAGCACACACAGCGGTACATGCCCTCGCGCTTTTCGTCATGGTAGGGGTGGCTGAAGGCCCGCTCGGTGCCATGCTCACGGGTGACGTGGAATTGCTCCGGCGACAGCTTCTCGGCCCACTCTTCCTTCGACATCGTCTTCTCGTTCTTCTCAGTCTTGCTCATGGTGCCACCACTCTCGATTCGATCTGTTCTGGTTCGCCACAGAATATAGGGATGCCAAGCTTTCCCTCTAAGAGGTGTCGCCATGCTCTCACGCAGGCTTGATTGAGAAACGCGGTGCAACTCACCTCACTGCGCTGGTGAGTTCGAGTTTTCGCGCAACTCAAGCAGCTATGTGAGTGGTGCAGGCTTAAAGAAACGCTCTGCGCCTTCGAGTTGCGCTGGTTAGCGTGCAGTCTTCGCGAGAAGAGGTCCGTTGCGGTTTTGTCAAAAAGTGCTATAGAGAACAAATCAGCAAACATCAATGCAGTGCATGCTCTTTAGTTGCGTAACATTGTAGTTTCTGGTCACAAAAACGGCGTAATCTGGTGACTTTAAGAAGTCACTTCGACCCGGGAGATGCGCAAGGGCCCACGGATTCGTGGTCTGTTCGGCTCAGGCGGGTATTGGGCAGGATCAAGGAGCCTATTCATGGATGCGAATCTGGAGAAAAACGAACTGGTTGAACTGACCGCTGAGATCGTCTCGGCCTATGTCAGCAACAACACGGTCGTGGCTACGGACCTGCCAGGTGTAATCCACAATGTGTTCGATGCCTTGAGCAAAGCCTCCAGCGCCTCTGGCCAGCCCGCCAAGGAAGAGTTGAAACCCGCCGTTCCATTGAAGAAGTCCGTAACGCCGGAGTTCATTATCTGCCTCGAGGACGGGAAGAAGTTCAAATCCCTCAAGCGGCATCTGCGGACCCATTACGACCTGTCCCCGGAAGAGTATCGCGAGAAGTGGGGCCTGCCTCACGACTATCCGATGGTGGCGCCGAATTACGCGGCCGCGCGATCGGACCTGGCCAAGCGTATGGGGCTGGGCCAACGCCGCCGCTAAAGGCCCCTATCAAGGGCGCCATTCGCCCATAATAAGCACACAAGACGCACACAAAAACGCATCGTGCCGGCGGCGCCCGCAAGATCCGGTGGCTCTCGCGGCGCGTGCTACAAGCCTTTGTGACTCTTAGGGAATCCTCGCCGATCGCTTGCATGTGACAGGCGAACTCCACATAGTCGTGCGGTAAGCGATTCGCTTCGGCGCGCGTGGGAAGAGGGGGGATAACATGCTGTCCGGACGCGCCTTCCGCGCCCAATTGGTCATGCAGGGACAGCGTGAGCTCTTCGACTATTGGCTTTATTCAGCCGGTAAGCGGCTCATGCCGGCGCGTTCGGATCTCGATCCGCTCAAGGTGCCCCGGCTCTTGCCCCATATCGGTCTGATCGATTTCCGGGACGGTTTCGACCGGGGCCTGTTCCGCTTGGCGGGCACGCGGCTGCGCGACATTTACGGCCAGGAACTCACAGGCAAGAAGGTCCGCGAGGTGTTTGGCGGCCGGTGCGGGGCTTATTGGGCCCGGATTCATCACCGTATGGCGAGAACACGCCTGCCGGCGCATGGGGTGGTTCGGGGCCCCGCCGCGGGTCGTGACCATGTGGTGCTCTTCTGGCTGCGGCTGCCGTTATCGGACGACGGGGGGCGGGTGGATCGGATTCTCTGTCTCGATGCGGCCGGACCGAGCGTGGCGGAGGAGGATTTGCAGGCGTTCGCGTCCTGCAATTATCCCCGAGTTCAGCCCGGCCCTGTCTCGCCCGCCCTGGGTGTGCAGTTCGGCTGAGCCTGTTCCCCACCGTCCGGTCCGAGGTTCGCCATCTCGCCTTTATAGGCACTTAGCAGTCCCAAATGCCGGTTCAGGTCGTAGCTCCAGTGGGCCGCGTGTGCCCGACGCCGCTCGGCGCGGAGCGCGCGCCGCAACTTCGCCAGCGAATGTTGCCGCCCCGCTTCTGATTGGTCTTCGATCTCGTGCGGCCA
Organism: uncultured Alphaproteobacteria bacterium; assembly: GCA_963825655.1. Classification (GTDB taxonomy): domain Bacteria; phylum Pseudomonadota; class Alphaproteobacteria; order Rhizobiales; family Methyloligellaceae; genus Methyloceanibacter. Next base: position 528,495 of record CAWGTS010000002.1, on the reverse strand, counting down.
AAGCGCAAGCAGTCTCGGCAGGTCGCGCGCCCGGACTAGGCAGTTGCGCCGGCTACGACCGCGCCTGCAAAAATACGGTTGGCGGCCGAACCGCCGCGGCTGACACGCGATGGGCCGTGGCGTCGCTGTTCTTCTGACATGGGTGCGTCCTTACTCCTGGAAGGGAGCACTCAGTCTGCACCCGGTTTGATGGCCTGGGGATTTGACGGTGATTGGCGCTATCCCCGCCCACCAAACTTGCTGAAGATCGTTGTTGGGAGGTCTCTGGCACGCCCCGCGCCGGGCCATTTGCGGATGACCGCTCCAAAACAAAGTATTTTCCACACGCGTTATCCCCGCCTCGTCGTTCCCCTCTACAGTGTGATAGGACATTATTCCTATCAAGGAGCGGCAAGCGATGAGTGTGGTGGAACCGGAAGGAGTGGCGCCTTGTGGGCGGTTCGGGCGGACCGCCGGGACGACGCAGGTCCGCAAAGCGATCGATCCCACCGTGGCCGTAGTATTCGAGGTCGATATCGGTGATCTGAGCGCGACGACCCGGCGTTCACCGCGCGCGGCGTTTGCCCGGCAGGTTGCCATGTATCTCGCCCATGTCGTCTGCGGACTTTCGCTGACAGAGGTCGGCACGCTGTTCGCGCGCGACGGGACCACCGTGGCGCATGCTTGCGAGGTGGTCGAGGACCGGCGGGACGATCCAGAACTCGACGGGCGGCTCGACCATTTGGAGCGTGCGGTCGCATCGCTCATGGACGCGCTCACGTGGCGGGGACGGCGCTCATGAGCCGGCCGAAGGCGCGACGTGCCTCGGCGCGGGCAGGGCGGGCCGCCGAGGTCCGGCGCCTGCTGGCGCGACTGGCTGCAGGGGGATGTATCGCCTTCGATGGGAAGGGCGGCTTCCTGCTCAGGGATCAGGCCACCAACACGAGGGCTCCGGTGTCACGGCGAATTGTCGAAGCTTGTCTCGGGGAGGATTGGCTCGTGCGGCAAGGCGACAGCCTCATACTCACGGATACCGCACGGGCCAGATTGCGCCGCCGTGCGGGCGGCTCCGACGCCTTCCTCGAACAACATCAGCTCAGGGCACCCGCGTTTCGCGAGATCAACGGCGTTTAGCGTCAGATGACTGTGAACGACGGAAAGAGTCCGCTCGGTTGGCTAAGGAGCCGGCAGGACCGTAATGGCCAGCCGTTGATTGGCGATGCGCAGTTCGAGGCCGGTGAGCGGCTGCGCGCCGATTACTGGTTCGCCCATATGAGCCCGCGCGTTACGGCAAACTGGTCTGCTCTGGCGCCGGCGATCGCTCGCGTCGTGCAGCACCATCGAACGCGGCGGAGTTGCGCGACGCGGTGCTCGCCGCCAAGGAACGCGTGATCCGCGGGCTCATGGCCGTCGGCCCGGAGACGTCGGGCGTACTCGTCGATATCTGCTGCGAGTTAAAGGGGCTCGAGGAGGCGGAGAAGACGAACGGCTGGCCACAGCGCGCCGGCAAGGTCGTGCTGCAGATCGCGTTGACGCGGCTCGCCAAGCATTATGGTTTGATCGCGGCGGAAAGACCTTCCCGTCGCGGCCTGCGCCATTGGGGTGAGGCCGACTATCGGCCGCGCATCGACGGCGGGCGCGAGGACGAGGACGAACTTGGCGTGTAGGAGGCTACTGTGCCGCGGCCTTGGCCGCTTGGGCGTCGCTCTGAATCCGCTTCACCATGGCCATGAGGCCATTTGAGCGCTGCGGTGTCAGGTGCTCCTTCAGATGGAGCTCGCCCAGGGTCTTAATAGCGTCGACGCTCAAGATCTCGTCGGCCGCTTTGCCGGAGTAGATGGCGAAGAGAATAGCGATCAAGCCGCGCACGATATGCGCGTCACTGTCACCGATAAAGCTGAGGCGTGGCGTGCCGTCACGTTCCACCGTGGTGGAGAGCCAGACCTGGCTGACGCAGCCTTCAACCTTGTTGGCTGCGTTGCGCTCGTCCTCGGGGAGGGGGGCCAGCTTCCGGCCCAACTCGATGACGTAGCGGTAACGGTCCTCCCACTCGTCGAGCAGTTCGAAATCGGCAAGGATCTCCTCGAAGGTGGGTGCGTGTGTTTCGGTCACCGTGTCCATGGAAGGAGTATAGGCCACCAGGAGCCGCGTCGCGATGGGCCTGCGTCAAAAAGGGCAGGGCGCGCAGTTGGGAGGGAAAGGGCAGAAACCTTCCCAACCGCGCGCCCTATTTGGCAGGCGGGGGGCTGCCAAGGAGATCGACGACTTTGACCGGCCAAAACTCGAATGTTCTGGCACCGACGCGTGCTTTAGACCCCGGGTCCGCCCCAGGCAGCCTCGCGGTCCGTAGGACTCAAAGTGTCTTGGGTGGCGGTGTTATCCCACGTTGTCGGCTCCAAGGGTACGGCCGCCGGAACGGGCATGACGCCACCGTCGCCGGGCATGGCCACCGGCGCTACCGGGTCAGGCAGGGTGTTGGCCAGAGTTTCGGTCTGCCCCTCGACCAAGGCCATCACCATCTGCGCGCCGTACTGGGCCTTCTGGGCCAGTACCGTGAAGGCGTCCTGACTGGTGGCGCAGGTCTGTGGATTGCGCTCGCAGAACCCCACCACATCGTTCATCGCTGCCTGAGCAGTCCCATAAATCTGGCTTTGCTGATCCTTATCGGTCGGAACCAGCAAGACCAGGACCAGCAGCCAAAAAGCTGTTCTGATAATAAACATCATCGGTTTGCCCTCTCTGTTGACTGCGGTTTGTTTCCCGCATTCCCCTGCAGATGGTTGGACTATAGCTCAAATCAAATAAAGGACCTTCACTGCAATCAATAAAGTTTGAATCGAAAATTCCACTAGATTCTAATAAGCACATGAATATGAGTTTGGTAATACTTGTTTCAAATGATTTTATATTTCTCAGAAAATTTGCGTAAAGTTCGACTCAATTCATCAAGATTTGCGCCCGGCGCGGGTGTCTCTTTGGCCCGTTTCCAGGCTCTGTAGGGTAAAGCGGCCTCGTGCCCGGCTCCAGCACGGCCTTATGCTTTCCTTAAAGCGCGGCTGCGAATAATCCACGTTCGACATAATTGGGGACGTAGCGGCGGTGTGCCGCTCCGAGATGCGCGTGTTCGGTAATGAGAGTGTTCGTGGGCTGGCAGCCTATTTCGGCTCCCTGGTCCACGATTCTGCGCGCGGCGATCCCCTAACGATCGCGCGGCACCAGTCCTTCATCGCATCGCGTCTGCTGGGCGGCCTTCTCGCCCTGTGTGTTTTTCCCATCTATCTCGTGGTGGGTGGCAAGCCGTCCTTGCTCGGCGCCGCGGCTTTTCTGTGGGTGTTGTCGCCAATCGCCATCGCCGTATTTCTGTCGCGAACCGGCCGGTTCGCCGCGGCTCACCTGATCTCCGCGGTGAATTTCGCAGGCCTGGTGACCTTTTGCGCGTGGCTCACTGGGTGGCTCACTTCCGGGCTCATCCCGTGGCTGGTCGTGGTCCCACTGGAAGCCGGGCTCGCGACGGACCGCCGTATCGTCGCTTGGGGGGCGGCGGCATCCGGTCTTGGGCTCTGTGTCCTGGCGATTTTAGGGACGCTCGGTCTCGTGCCCCCGGCGCCCGCACTCCCGTTCTCTCCGCACGTGTTTGCGCTGCTCGGGACCGCATCGGCGATCGCCTACGCAGCCGGTCTGGCGACGATGATCCAGATGGTGCATGGGCATTCCGAGAGCGCCATTCGGGCGGGCGAGGAGGGTTACAGACTGCTTGCCGAGAACGCGAACGACATGATCACAAGCCACGACGACAAAGGGCGCGTGGTCTTCGCATCACTTGCGGCACAACAGCTCCTTGGCGAACCGGTGCAGAAGGTGCTCGGCGACGGGCTATTCGAGCGCGTTCACGTCGCGGATCGCCCGGCCTACCTTACGGCCCTGTCGCGGTGTCACGCCAATAATGAGACGATCGCCGTGGAGTTCCGCGTGCGCCGTGCCGGGGCCAACGAAGCGGGCCGGTACGCTTGGGTGGAGATGCGCTGCCGTCCGATTCGCTCCGTCGACAACGCCGGCCATGCACATGCGGCCCTCGTCGCCATCACGCGCGATATTTCGGAGCATAAGACACAGGAATCTCAGCTGCTCAAGGCGCGCGATGAGGCGGAAGGTGCGAGCCGTGCAAAGACGCAGTTTCTTGCGAGCATGAGCCACGAACTTCGCACGCCACTCAATGCCATCATCGGGTTCTCGGAAATTCTCAACCGAGAACTGTTCGGAGCGCTCGGCGAGGCGCGCTATCGCGTCTATGCGCGCTTGATCCACGAGAGCGGCGAGCACCTCCTCAACGTGGTCAACGACATTCTCGATATGTCGAAGATCGAGGCCGGTAAGTTCAAGGTTGTGAAAGAGCCATTCGACGTCGCCTCGCTGGTCAATTCGTGTTGCGACATCATGCGGCACACTGCGGAGCAGAGGTCACTTTCACTCGAAGTCGAAGTGGAGCCGAACATTCCGGAACTCGCGGCGGACAAGCGTGCCTGCAAGCAAATGCTGCTCAATTTGATCGCGAACGCCATCAAGTTCACGGAGCCTGGCGGGTGGGTGAGGGTCATGGCGCGTGTTCAGGACGGGAATGTCCTTCTCGAGGTGTCCGACAATGGAATTGGCATCTCCGACCAGGACTTGCCGAAGCTTGGCAGCCCCTTCGTGCAAGCCAGTGGCTCCTACGACAGGAGCTACGAAGGCGCAGGACTCGGGCTCTCTGTGGTGAAGGGCCTTGCCCGACTCCACGATGGATCGCTCGAACTTGCCAGCACGCTCGGCGAGGGAACCACGGCGACGATCACGCTGCCTCTCGATGCGACTCCAGAATCTGTTGAAGCGCACCTCCATGCGCCGACAGTATCGGCGGCGTGAGGGCCCTATCGCGGTGTCGCTCTTGTTTAGTAACTCTTTAGTTTCGGGCGCCAAAATGCCCGGAGAGAAGCGGGGTGCCTCTCTGTCCTTAAACCAAAACGATTGCCGGTAACGATGGGCGTAACAACAGCGCGGCTCGTGTTCCTGGGCTTTATCGGCCTTACTGGAACCATCATTTACAACGCGCTCTATCTCCAGGAGCATGCTTCGAGGGGTCCCGTCAGCGCGGAGTCCTCTGCGACGATGCGCAAGGTCGCGTCCGAGTCCCAAACAATTCCGGTGGGGCCGAGGGACGAGCCCTCTAGTCTCGAGGTTCCGCCTCCCGATCTCGACATGCCGGATATCCAGCAGGTGACGGTGCCTGTGCAGCCGGCAAATCTTCCTCCCGTCAGCACCGACCTGCCTCCTTTAGCGCCGGGAACGGGGGAGTCGCAGCTCCTTGTCAGGGCCGTCCAGCGGGAGCTGGCCGCCCGCGGCTACGATGTGGGCCAAGTCGACGGCACTTTGTCGGAGACCACCCGCGCGGCGATCTCCAGCTTTCAGACTAAAGAGGGCTTGCCTGTGACCGGGTTTCCAAGTGATGCGCTGCTTCGCCAAATCCTCCTCGGTGACAGCGTCGCGCCGGCGGCTGCAACAGGATCTTTAGCCGCCCAGGACAGCATCGCAGTGAACGCGGCCGAGCATGAAACGGTGAAGAACGTGCAGCAGATCCTTGCGGATCTTGGTTATGTCCCAGGTCCGATTGACGGTGCATGGGGCGAGAATACCTCACGCGCGATTAGCGAATTCCAGCAAGACCGCGGCCTCCCCGAGACGGGGCAGATTTCGCCGGAACTCCTCGGAGAGTTTCAGCGCGTCACTGGGCGCGACCTCACCAAGACAGCCGCACGTCCGTAGATTTCGCGCTAGGCTGACGGTCATGCGTGTGAAAAGCGAGATTTGGGTCAGCGCCTATTTGCGCCGCTGCCAAGCGGAGGTTGTACCGGTCGTGGTGGTTCGTCGTGGAGATGCGGCGGCGGGCGCGATCTTCATTTCCGTGGACAAGCTCGACGGTACGGCTTGTCTCTACGGTCCCGCGCCGGCCGGCTTTGATGGTACCGACACGGATCGGCGTTGGACACTTTGCCTAGGGGCGACGCCCGCGAGTCAAAACGACGTCGGCATCTACATTATGCGGCAACTTGAATTCGACCCGGACCTTTGGTTGATCGAGGTCGAGGATCGGGCAGGGCGACATTTTCTCGGCGACGATTTGGTCGAGGCGTAAGCCGGATTAAGAATTCGTTAACCCTACCTCGGTCTTAATCACGACAGGCGCATTGGCGTCTCGCTTTTGCGCATGACGCGCAGAGTAATCCGTGGAGACCTAACGATGGCGACCATCTTGGAATTCCGCCGAAACGAGGAAGCCGCGGCCCGTATCGTCAAGCCCGTCGAAGGCTCGCTGGGCGAGATCGTTATCTTTCCGGGTGTACGCATCGAACGCCACGCGTCGGACGACGCGCCGCAGACGATGCCCTCGACCCCGCGGCGGGTGCCGCGCGTCCGGAAGAAATCGCGGGCCTGAAGCTAACCTGAGGTTTTGTGTCGGCCGCAATAGGTGGCCTTTAGCGCGCGCTCGGCTTCGGCACTGCGACTGGAACCGGAAAGTGGAGCGCGGATCAGCGCAATTCCTTCGACAACGGGTGAACTCACCACCACGACGTTATCGAACGCCTCTGGCGAATCGACCCCGACCTCCGCAACCGTCTGATCGGCGGTCGCGATGATCAGATCGACGTCGGGCTGTTTCATATCCGCGCCGACAACCGCGTAAAAATTCTCGCCTAACGGTGTGTAGAATCCGATCAGCCAATGTTCGTCGGCGATCCGGGCTCTAAGGCGGACCGGTCCCTCCGAAAGGTCATACCGGCAGAAGGCATAGCGAATGTCGGGCGCCATCAACGGCATCACCTGGCGGCCCGGTGTCGGTGGCGGCAACTGGATCATGGTATTTGCAGGCCCGAGTGCGGCGAGCCGGGCTTGCGCATCCCGCGGTGCGAGCGTGGGCAATGTGAGCACGGCTACAACGTGAATCAGGCCCGCAAGCACGATGCCAAGAGCGATATAGAGTCCGGGAAGGCTTACTCGCATCGGACACGCTCGATTTTTGGCAGACGGTCCGGCGGTATCTGACCGATGCCGCTGATGTCGGTGTCGCGTGAGCCGTAGACGCGCAAAATAAGAACGAGATTACGATTCGTTTCAGTCCCGCTCGGCAGCCAATTCTCAGGTCTGGCATTGCGCGAAAGGTTGATGCGGAAGCTTCCATCCGCGCGGCGAAGCGCTTCTTCGCTGTTGAAGCCGTAGCGCTTCGAGGGGTTGGCAATAAGCGATCCGTATTCGTCGTAGAGAGCGACCGACCACCAGCGGGCGTTGAGGGGGGCGCCGACGATCGAATATTCGCAACCGGAGCTTAGGGTGCCTCCTCGGCTGTCTGTGTTCGCTGCAAAATAGCGAGCGGCTGTCGAGGTGAGGGGGAGCCGGCCACTCCGGGCTAGATGGGCGCGGGTGTAGGGATCTGCATTGGGATTGCCTTCGCTGAGCCAACTCTTCCAGGGCCCGATTGTTGAGGTCGTCAGCGGGGAGCCACGCTCGATCATGTACCAAGCGGAACCGATGCCTAGGATCAAGGCCGCGGCAAATGTGCCAATGAAATAGCCTAGGGCGCGCATGGACGTGCTGCCCTCTTCGCGCCAAAGGCTGCTGCGCGTCGAGGTGCCGGTCAGCGGCATGTTCGGAAGTGCGGTCACGCGGGCATAGTCTTTCAAATCGCAGAGCGGCTGGCGCGCCTACTGAGGAACAGCAATATTGTTCGCGCTTCCCCCTGGCACGCTGTTCTCAGGCGCGGTGGCCGCCTGCGTTGGTTCCGGACGCGGTCCGCTATCGCTGTCCGCTGCCGAAGCCAGACTTGGCTGTGTCTGCACCGCGGAGGGCGCTGCCGCGCGGCCCGTTTGGGTTTGATTGCTGGGTTTGAGTTGCCGCGCCTCCTTGAGGAGCTCGCTGAGATTCTGAAGGATCTGGCGCGTTGCGGGCGGCATGTCCTTGACACTCTCCGGGGGAGGGGGCAATGGCAAATCGGCCGTGGCGCTTTGCGACATGACGGCAGCGATCCTCCGCTGCTCCTCGACCTGGCGCGGATGCGGTTCAACGCCCGGGACGACAGGGATGTTATCAGTGTCGTGGGCCGCCTCCATATAGGTCTTCCATGTCTGGGCCGGGAAGCTGCCGCCCGTCACGCGAGCCATGGGCGTGAAGTCGTCATTGCCGAGCCAAACGCCAGTGACATATTGGCCGGTGAAGCCCATGAACCAGGCGTCGCGATAGGCAGAGCTCGTTCCGGTCTTGCCGACGTTATTGGTGTAGTCGAGCTGTGATCGTCTCCCGGTGCCCGCGGCCACGACCGTGCGCAGCATGGAATTGAGCTGTTCCACCACCTTGCGCTCGAAAATCCGCTTGCGCTCCGGTTCGTCGCGATCGTGATTGTAAAGCAGCTCGCCTGGAATGGTCCGGATCTCTTCGATCGCATAGGGGCGCACCTCGATGCCGCCTGAGGCAAACACGGCATAACCGCCGACATGCTCGAGCGGCGTCATACCGTTATCGCCGAGCGCCAGCGAGCACGTCTTCTTCAGGTGCCGGATGCCGATTTTCTCCAAGTCTGCCAGCACATTCTCGCGGCCGGCTTGAAGAGATAGCTTCACGGCGACGGTGTTGATCGATTTCGCCAATGCCGTTCTGACCGTCATGCGTCCTCGAAAGCCACCAGAATAGTTCTTCGGCGACCAGCGGCCGCAACTGACATAGCCGTCACTGACCGCCGTGTCGGGCGTAAAGCCATGTTGGAGCGCGGTCAGATAGACATAAGGTTTGAAGGAGGAGCCAGGCTGCCGATAGGCATGAGCCGCGCGGTTGAACTGGCTCTGGCCATAGTCCTTGCCGCCGACCATGGCCCGCACCGAGCCGTCGGTTTCCATCGAGACCAGCGCGCCGTTGTTGAAGTTGCGCGATCGGCCATATTTGTTGACCGTGTCTTCCAACGCGTCCTCGGCGGCCTTTTGAAGGCCAAGGTCGACCGTCGTGCGCGCCACGAGGATGTGGTTGGGCTTGCCGGCCATCAGGCGCTGCACCTCCTCGAAGGCCCAATCTAGGAAGTAATCCGGTGTCTTGGAATTGCCGCGCTCGACGATCCGGGCGGGGTTCAGCCGGGCGCCGTAAACTTGGCCTTCGCTCAAATACCCGGCCTCGACCATATTGCTCAGCACTTCGTTGGCGCGGGCGCGCGAGGCGGCGAGATTGACGTGCGGCGCATAGCGGGTCGGCGCCTTGAACATGCCGGCAAGCATCGCCGCTTCGGGGAGTGTCACCTCGCGGATCGACTTGCCGAAATAGTAATGTGCCGCGGCCTCAACGCCGTACGAGCCGCCGCCGAGATAGGCGCGGTCGAAATAAAGCTTTAGGATTTCAGGCTTGGTGTAGTGGTTTTCGAGATAGATGGCGATAAACGCCTCTTTGATCTTTCTCGACAAGGCCCGCTCCGGCGTAAGGAACATGTTCTTGGCGAGCTGCTGGGTGAGCGAGCTACCGCCTTGCACCACCGAGTCTGCGCGGGCGTTCTCGGCGAGAGCGCGGAACGTACCCATGACATCGATGCCAAAATGATCGAAGAAGCGCCGATCCTCGGTGGCGAGGGTCGCCTTGATCATGTGGTCGGGAATCTCTTCGAGCGGCACGGAGTCATCGCGCAGAAGGCCGCGCTTGCCGATTTCGTTGCCATAGCGGTCGAGGAAGGTGACGCTGTACTCGTCGGAGAGATTGATCTTGCCCTGGGCGACGTCGAAGGCGGGAAGGGCAAAGGCCAGCACGACCAAGAGTCCGGCCACGCTCAAGGTCAGGCCCTCGCAGGCTAACTCATTGCAGGCGCGCCAAAATCCCTTGATCTCGAAGCGGCCGAAAAACGATGAATAGGCGCTCCACCAGTCGCGGAAGGCGATCCAGGTGCCATAGAGGCCGGAATCGATCCAGGAATTGATCTTCAGCCAATCGATGAGCTTCCCGCGGCCATTTCCTTGTAAAAAGTCGCGCAATTTACCCCGACCTCGTCAGCTTCGCACCACGCGGGCACGCGAAATCCGGCCGTCCAAAGGGGCCTATCCGAAGCGTACCGTATACCCCGATTGCGGCCTTTTATAGAGGTTTTGCGGGGCTCCGCGAGCCCCAATCGATTACCCGTCGACCTCGGCGAAGCCCTTGCGCTCCATGCACTCGATATAGTCGGATTTGGAGGTCTTGCCCCGCAGCAGCAGGAGCCGTGTCACCGAGGAGATGCCCTTGCGGCGCGCCTCCTCCAAACAGACGGTCTTGGCCGCTTCGAAGGCCACCTTGGTGTCCGTGACTTCCGGGTTGGCGTGCTCCACGGCGCGGGTCGGCACGAAGGCCACGTCGGGCGCCGAACCGCGGCTGCAGGCGGAAAGCGCAAGGCCCACGAGCCCGGCTGCAAACAGCGCCACGCAAACCCTGGTCACGATCAAAGTCCCCCGCCTCAACATCCGGCCCGCTCATCTCGGCGCAAGGCCGGCGCGCAGCTCCCGGATCCGCTCGTCCGCGCCGGACGACGCTAGCCCTTCCCGGCCCGGCCTTGTACCGGCCATACCGTCCGAAGGTTAAGGCCGAAAAGTGACGCGGCCGCCGCAACGCGCCCCTTTGCCGCCAGGCGCGCGTGCACCGCTACAACCGCAAGTGTCGCCGCAAACCAGGGCGGCATCAAGGACAAGCGGGCGTTGCGCGCAAGCGACGCGCTGCCGGGCGATTGTGCGAAACGCCTTGCCTATCGCGCGCGTTGAATATTCTGGCGCGCAAACTCTCATGCTAAAACCTTGCGCCAGGAGGCGCTGACAATAACAAATCCAGGGAGGGAATTTTGCCAGAGATGCCGAAACCCGTCTCAGTCCGACTTGCGTTGATCGGCGCCGCCATGGCGCTGGCGCTACCCGTGTCGGCCCTACCGGTCTTTGCCCCAGCTGCCTTGGCCCCAGCTGCCTTGGCTCAACAAGACGCCTTCGACCTGTCTGTGCCGAAGCCAGGCGTGGAGGCCGGCCCCGCACCGAACATGGACTGTGCCGCGGAGCCTCTGTCGGGAAGCGGGCCGGGCTTTTTGAGCTCGCGCGAAGATTCCGAGGACGCCGCGATCAAGGCCTGGACCGAGAAGGCGCACGCCGTTTATCCGGAAGCCGACTGGGAGAACGCGGGCGAGGCCAATCTGTCTTGCGCGGTGCAGGGCCTGTTCTCGAAATGCTTCGCCGACGGCATCCCGTGCAAGCCGAAGGGCGAGGGTAAGGGCGACGGCGAAACGGCGGAAGCGCCGGAGAGCGAGTAGCATAGTGGTAGGAGGGTTCATGACCGCGTCCGGCAAAGGCAACTATACGGAAGATCCGGGTGGCGATGAGCGGCCGGCGACCAGCCCGCCGGACTCGCCCTACGTGAAGCCCGATCTCGGCAAGGGCAAAGGGCCGGCGCAGCCGAAGAAGGGGCCGGCGCAGCCGAAAACGATCGATCGCCCCGACGACGACGCGCCATCGAAGCCGGCACCCCGCAAGCCCAAAGAGCGCTGACCCCGCCGCGGAACGGCGCGACCGCCGAAACTCCGAATAGAGAATGGCCGTCCGTTTTACGGACAGGTATCGACGCGGAAGCACTCGCGGCAGCTGGACGGCCCGCAGCATTTGTGGTCCGTGCCGCAATCGGAATCGCCCGTGCACTGACCGCAAAACTGGAGCGGCGCGTCCTCGCGGATGGGCGACATGATTTTCGGCGGGACATCGCGTGCGCCCGGCAGCGTCAGGACGACGCCAGCAGTGGCGGCGAGAAGTTGCGGCGCAGAATCACCGCCGCGCGCAGCGCCGACGACGCCGAGCGCCAACACCAGCGCGAATACGACGAGAGCGAGAGAGATCAAGCGCATTACATCCTCCTTCTCCTTGCCGCGCGGGGGCAGGGGACGGAGGCTCGGAACGCAAAGCTCAGCCTCTCGGCCGCAACCCGCGCGTCCGGCGATCTTACGCCAAATGGGCCGACGGCCGAAGCGCTTTGCTCCAAGGTTGGGATGGGGGAGAGGTAAAGTGTGCGTGGGCTCCACACACGGGGAACGCTCATCGCAAGGCGACGGCCATACTCATCCGGGGGCCGCCCACGCACTTTTGGCAGTGTGCGCCCAATTCCTACAAGATGCGAGTCATTACGTTCTGTATCGTGGGCGAGAAATGTTGCGCGTGCGAAGAGACGTCGACGATGACATGCACGCGAAAGCCTGCACGCGGAGATGCGACGACATGAGCGAGGGATGCGTATGAGACGTCGTGTGGTTTTGATGTTGTTTGGAGTCATTCTGCTCGCCGGGGGAGCCCACGCGGCGGAAGAGGACGGGCCCGTATGCAAACGCGCGGAAGTGAATCCAGTGACCGGTCACGTGCTGTGCGTCGACCCGTTGGGCGCGGAGGTTGCGCCGGCACCCAAAGCCGATCCGTGCGAGGCGGACGCGCATTCCGGCGAGGACTGGACCTGGCGCCCGAGCTGCACCCAGAACAAGGGGTCTTGAGTCGTTTAAAGACTCGTCATTGCCCGGCACCCTGGTCTGGCTTCGCCAGCCCGAGCCAAGCGTGATGCTCCGGGCAATCCAGTAAGCACCTCAGGTTTTGCTCGCCGGCGCCGGTGATTACTGGATTCCCGCCTTCGCGGGAATAACACGATCCTGGCTGTTCCTGGCGCAAACGATTTGTTTGCTCGTCCCGTGCGATGATTCGCCCATGACGCAGAGTCCCAAGTCGCAAAGTGCCAAGACGCTCAGCGCCAAGACGCTCAGCGCCAAGACGCTCAGCGCCAAGACGCTCAGCGCCAAGACGCTTAGCGCCAAGACGCTTAGCGCCAAGACGCTTAGCGCCAAGCCCCAGTTCGGCCACCGGCATCATCGCCCGGCGCCGCGATCCGGTCTCGATGACTCGCCCGCCTCGGTGTGGCGGCGCTTCGACTGGCCGCTGGTCGCCCTGGTCGCGGTGGTCTTCCTCGAGGGCTTCGTCTGGCTGTTTCCGGGGTAGGGGGTGGGTGAGGTTTGGTGGCTCTGGGCGGTCGTAGCTATCGGCGAGTGGGTGTAACGACCGGCGCTGCCATGATAACGTCTTGCTGACCTTGATCAACGGGAGACAATCATGGCGCTGCGACTGACACCACCGACCAAGAACATCTTCTATCTCTCGACCCTCTGCGCAATCGTCGCGTTCGTACTCTATCTGCTCGGGGTGTTCGGCGGCGTCGGCGGCGGTTTTCCGATGCTGCCGATCGCCTTCTGGGTCGCGATGCTGGCTTGGGGACTCATGACCGCGGGCGTCGCCATGAAGGGCGTCTAGCGAACCTGACGCCTCGGGCCGCGCGCGCAGACGATCATTGAGGCGGAAGCCCAGGCGCATGCTTGATTTTAAAGACAAGGTCGTGTTGATCACCGGCGCCACGCTGGGCTTTGGCCGCGTGCTGGCGAACGCTTTCGCCGAACGTGGGGCAAAACTCGCCTATGCGACATTAACGATGAAGGCGGCGAGGAGACGCTGGCGCAGGTGAAGGCTAAAGGCTCCGACGGCTTCTACAAGTACGCCGACATTTCGCAGGAAGCCGACGTGGAGGATTTCGTGATGGCGACGATCGCGCGCTTCGGGCGGCTCGACGTCGCCATCAACAACGCATCGAAGGAGATCACCGGCCCGACGCTCGCTCTGCCATCGGAGGATTTCGGCACGGTGGTCGACACCAATCTGAAGGGCACCTATTACTGCCTGAAGCATGAGCCACAATGCCACAGAGCGGGTTGTGGTCGAACCGTAGAACTAGTCGACAGATAAAAATACTGCCGCCGGATGTCCTCGCTAGGCTGCGGCTTTCGCGAGCAGGCGTTTCGAGACGCAGCCGACATGTCGATGATCGGTGCCACAGCAACCACCTACAACGCGCAGGTTCGGCAGGAGGTCGACGAGTTGGGAATACAGTGCGCCGAACTCCTCTGGATCGCCGTTATCCAGAGACTCGGCCACGTCGAGTTCGGCGTGGCTCAAGCGTGATGCGTTCGCACGGACGCCACCGATGCGGCCAACCCAATCTGCTCCCGTTTCAATGGCATCAAGGAAATGATCGGGGTGGGCGCAGTTCACCATGTAGTAGATCGGTGCGTTGCCGGTCGCCGCATCGACCCGGTCGACCGCCTCGCCCAAGGGCTCGCCCGTTGGGAGCCGTCCATTAGTCTCGACCGTAAACGACACGACGATGGGCAGACCCACGTCGATGGCCGCCCGCGTAATCCCGATGGCCTCACCGATGTTAGTCATGGTTATTGCCGAAACCATTTCGACACCGGCGCGGGCTAGGCAGTCGATTTGCGGCTGATGCATGTCACGCGCTGGCCCAGCCTCCGGCACCTCGCCCGGCGCATATCCATCGCCTGCAGGCCCGACGACACCGTTCAGTAGGATCGGCGTTACACGAAACTGCCAGTCAGCACGTACTTCCTTGGCAAAGGCTACGGCATCCATGCTCAGCCGCAGCATCTCCGACGCGGATTTATTCAGTTCGGGCCCCCAGCGCGTGCAGCCGCGCCACGTGTTGGTGTCGAGTACGAACCCTGTTCGCGCGCTCGCGGCCATCGTCAAAAAGCCGTCGAAATACGTGCACATCGCTCGCCGCGCGTCGTCATCGTCCATCAGGACTATCGCTGCGAACTGGGGCGCTTCGAAGCCTTTTTGGAAGAACAACCATGTCTCGAAGCCGCCGTCGGTCAGGAACGGCCGATCGGTCCTCAGCAGTGTCTCTACGTGGGACATCTTGCATCTCCATAGGGTGCTTATCTTGAGATTCGGTATGTAAGCCAAGACACTGGTGAGGAAAGCCGACTTGCGGTACAGCTCGGCGGACCCTATTTACATAACACTGTCAATGTCTTAGCAGTTTGACTGCGGGCCGGGCCCATTGAGAGACGGGAAAACCGTACCGATGGTACTGTACCCGCGGTGTGGATTCAGAAGGGGAATGACGTGGCGCGTGGGGAAGAGACACGCCGAAGAATTATGGACGTCGCTCAGGATGGCGTGTTGGCGAAGGGTTTTGATGCAACCTCGATTGACGAGATCGTGGCCAATGCCGAGATCACGAAGAGCGGCTTCTTCTATCACTTCCGGGACAAGAACGCGCTCGCACGCGCCTTGATCGAGCGCCACATCGAGGTGGAGGATCAGCTCTTCGATGACCTGTTCGGACGCGCAGGGGATCTGACCGATGATCCTTTGCAGAAAGCGTTGATCGCGCTCAAATTGCTGGCGGAGTTGATCGAAGACATGCCCAACGGGCATCCCGGGTGCGTGGTGGCGACCGCCGTATATCAGGATCGCCTTTTCGACCGTGACGTCCGCGAAGCCAATCACCGCGCTGTCCTCGGCTGGCGTCTCCGTTTCCGAGCCATGTTCGATGATATTGCCGCGGTCTACCCGGCGCACGAAGATGTCGATTTGGACCAGCTCGCGGACATGGTGAGTTCCGTCATTGAGGGCGGCATCGTTATGTCGCGTGCACTCGCGGATCCTTCAATTACGGCGCAGCAGATTATGCTCTTGCGTTCCTACGTGAAGGTTCTGTTCTCACCGAGACTCAAATAAGCCGGCTCGCAGTTCGGCGAGAACATCTCCGGCGTGGGCAGCAACGCCGGTATATGCGTCAGTTGGCAAACGCTCACGTCCGTTATTGGCACGAAGCGGACATTGCTGCCCGAGCCAAGTGATATCTGCTGTTGGGGGTGAAGCGGACATGCCTGATCCGCGCGTCAGTGTCGGCTAATGACCCGCAGCGGACATAGAGGCTGAGCAGCTGTCGACCGGCCCATTAGCTTAACGTCAGTCACACTCTGGAGGTCATGTGATGGTCCCCGGGTAGTCAATTACTCGGGAAGCCTTGTAGAGAGCGCGTGACATTACTACTCGGCGGCTTCCAACGCTTTGCGTCGGACACACTCCGTCGCTTGACCTTCGAGATAGGCATGGAGAAGCCTCCTGCATCGCCGAACAGCGCGCGCGCAAGCTTATGGTCGAGCCCATAGAGATCCGGATAGGTGGTAATCTCGCCCGATTCATCCGCGACAGCGGTAAAATAAGTCGAGTAGACGGGAATTTCATCGTCGAGCGTCACCCGCTCGTTGACGCTCTTTTCCCAAAGCTCTTCGACCTTGTTCTCTGACCATCCGTTGCTTTCAGCAAGCAGCACCTTCGCGAAGCGATCAGGCTTCTCCATGCGAACGCAGTCATGACCGACCGCACGTATTGACTGTTGATAATATTTACGCCGAGCCGGCCACGTGTCGTGTAGGACAAACGCATGCCTGTTGGGCAGCAGGAACTTCACTTTGCCGACGTTGCTGTGTGGACCCGGTCTCTGGGTGAAGGTGTAGTCGAAGATGTTCACGCGGCGCCAGTCGATCTTCGTCGGGTCCACGGCTTTGCCCTGGTAGCTGACCGAGAATCCCTTCTTCTTCAGGATCGAGTAGTTCTTCTTGCGCAAGGCGGGCGCCAGGTTCTCCCGTAGCACCGTCGGCGGCGCGATCCATTCGGGATTGAACACTACAGTCGTCATGTCGGCTGATAGAACGGGCGTCGCATAGCGGATCGTGCCCACCTGCGTCTTGTCTGCGTAAATGGTCGCGCCGTCCTTGATCACATACAGCATGAACTCAGGCGTGTTGCTCCACACATAGATCCGGCCCAGATCCTCCGGCATCCACCGCCATCGCTCCATATTCATGATGATGCGTTTATCTTCTGTGCTGAGCTCGCTGGCAACACCATCTTCTCGAGCCACGATTAGAGCTTGGCGCAAGCGCGCGAACTGATTGTGTTGGGGATGGAGCGACCTCAGGTAAGCGTCTGGCGCGTCTGCCATCGCGATCTCGGCGAGCACAGCGCTTGGATCGCGGATCGGGGGCTTCTGGAAGATCTTGCCGCCGAGTGCGGTGGGATCGGATCGTCCGCCGCTGGCATGACGCGCATACTTTAGGATCGAGAGGTCGAGTTTGATTTCAGCGACGGCCTGTTGTTCCGGCCCCTCGGGAAGAACGCCAGCCGGCGGTAGATTGAAAGCGGCTCTGGTTAGGCCCCATTCCTCGGCCTTCTCGACCTCGAAGAGAGCCTGTTGCCCCTTTGCCGACAAGCCCATGTCCGTCATCCACAACGGCCGGCTCAGCCAATCGTGATAGAAGGCCTTAAGCGCGGCGAGATCGTCCGCATGCGCGTCCTTGCTCAGCTCAGGGTCGGAAAGCTTATCGCGGATGACCGAGAGGATTGACTGGGCAGATGGGTCTGAAAGTCCCGACGTGGAACGCGTGTCTTGGGATGCGGACTCGGTTGTATCGTCGGCGCACGCCGAAGGCGCGGCCGAAAGGGTCAGGGCTTGGGCCGCAAACAAGAAAAGGGGAAGGAGATAAGATTTGCGCATCCCCGCAGTCCCTCGAAACTGCCATGAGGTTACCGCGGGGCGACATCAGAGGCCATACCTTGCCTGGAGCCGGGATTTGACCCCCCAACCAAAGGCGGTTTTGGTCCAGGAGCAGACGTGTTGTTTGGCGAACCTCACGTCGGTTTTTGACCCGGAGCGGACGATCCCGAGACCCGACACCTCCAGTGGCAGCCACCTGCGGAATGCCAATCACTGATGAATTTTGCTCAAGAATTATATTGAGCGCTTTTCACTATATGCATTTGCCCGATGTCCCCTACGGTGCCGGGAACAAATGGCAAAAGAAGGGGGGAAGCCCATGGGCGGGGACATGGGTCGAGGCGCCTACTTGCGGCGCGTGAGCTGGTTTTTCTTTGTCCTAGCGGTCCTTCTGGTCTCGGCGCACCCAGTGAGCGCGCAGTTCTACGTGCGCTCTCCGGACGTGGAGAATGGCGAGTTCAAGCTCGAGGAGCACGGCGCGGTCTATTCAGGGCCCGGCGAGGACGAGCGGCGCCGTCAGTCTCATGAGCTGGAGGCCAAATACGGGTTCACCGACCGCTTCGAAGGCATCGTCGAGTTGACCGCCCGCGAGAACATTGGCGACAGCTTGAAGTGGCATAGGTTCGAGCTCGGCGGCCAGTACGAGTTGGTGGAGCGTCACGGCGACGGCTTGGGGCTCGCGTTCCGGTCCCTCTATGAGTTCGCGCTACAGGATGGCGATCCCGACGAGATTCTGTTCGGGCCGCTCGCCAAATATGTCTGGCGCCAGGACTCGTTCACGATCAATACGTTCTTCATCGGCCAAGTTGGCAACCACGTTGACATCGACAGCCTCGAGCTGAAGGCCAATTGGCGGCTGAAGCACGAGTTCAATGAGACATGGGGGGTCGGCGTCGAGGGTTACAGCGAGGTCGAGGACCTCGCGCACACCGGAACCTGGGACGACCAGAAGCACCGGGTGGGCCCGGTCGCCTATCTCGAACTCGAAGGCATGCCCAAATGGGAGTTCGCCGCCGGCACACTGTTCGGCGTGTCGGACGCAACGTCCGACATCACCTTCAAGTTCGATATCGAGGCCGAATTCTAAATCAGGGGACACGGAGCAAACGTGGCTCAAGCGCGCTCCTTGGTCTTCATTTCGGACCTAATTCTAACACCACTCACAGGGAAAGGTCCACCGGTGAACCCGACAAAGCCCTTTCCGGGATGGCTAGGAGCGCAAGATGAGAACGGCACACGCAAGCTCGAGAATGCCGACGACTTTGTTCGCATTGAAATTGAATCGGCTCTCAAGCTTGGCAAACGCATCATCCCTGTTCTGATCCAGGATGTGGGCATGCCCCGTGCTGAGCAGCTTCCTGAGAAGCTCAAGCCTCTTGTACGTCGACAAGCAATTCGCCTTACTCATGAACGATTCAAAGCAGATGCCAGGGCTTCATAAAGCACCTACAAAAGATCCTCAAAACCGTTGAAGCAGCAGAGGACAAGCACGCGAATCAGAGAAAAGCAGACGCCGATGCAGAACAGACCGCAAGCACGTCTCACGGGACGAGCGAATCCCTTCCTGTTCCCCAAGCCCGCTCAGGGCGAGAGAACGGCTCGCTTTAGCGCCGCCCGACGTCCGCTAAGTGCCAACAGCGGATATATCCTGAGGAGGGCTTTGTCCGTGGGTCATTAGTTGAGTTAAGCTGAACTTCCTGGGAATAATTCTTCACAAGTCCAAGCGGCCATGCGCATTAGGCTCAGAGTGCCGTACGCCTCATGGTGAAGGTCCAAATATCAACCGCTTGAGAGCGCCCGCGGATTGCGAAATCGCCGTAGTGCTGCAGGCGATTCAATAAATTGGCCGCGAATTCGTCGTCATTTTCAACTTTGACCGCATCAACGAGCTGCTGGCCGACTACTAGGTCGCAATCGAGGTTTCGAGTTGCCTGTTGCAGGCGGCTAGCCGTGTTTACGGTGTCGCCTATTACCGTGAATTCAATATATTCCCCGGTTCCTACGTCGCCGAGAACAACTGGACCGTAGTGTAGCCCTAGCCCAACGCCGATGGGCAAAAGGCCTTGCTCACTCCGCGCCCGGTTCCAATCTTGAGTAGCTTCAAGCAAATCATAAGCGCAGGACAGTGCGTTGGTCCCATCCTGGTTTTCAGATTCGGGGAACCCAAAGATCGCCAGGACCGAATCGCCGATATAGCCTTCGATCGAGCCGCCCCACTCGAAGATGGCCTTCGCCATCCAACTGTGGAGTTCGCGCAAGAGCTCAATCACTTGCTCCGGCTCAATGGATTCCGAAATCTTTGTAAATCCGACGATATCCGCAAAAAGAACTGCTAGATTTTGACGCCTGACAGGGCCAAAGGGTTGATCCTTCGCGGCCAATGTTTCGAC
Organism: uncultured Alphaproteobacteria bacterium; assembly: GCA_963825655.1. GTDB lineage: Bacteria > Pseudomonadota > Alphaproteobacteria > Rhizobiales > Methyloligellaceae > Methyloceanibacter. The sequence continues at coordinate 508,678 of CAWGTS010000002.1, read as the reverse complement.
AAGCGTCGGTGAAAAATAACGGGCGAGATTCGCGCGAGCACGATCAGCAACGCGCTGAGCAGCCTCAGCTTCTTGAAGGCGAAGTTGGGCTGCCACCCGGGCTGAAACGTCTCGTTGAATTGCGACATATTGATATATCCGGCCTTCATGGGTCCTCAGGGGCACGATCGACCACTCCATCCAGAACTCCGAGCCATCCTTCCTGTAGTTGATGGTTCGCCCCTCCCAAATCTCCGCTGAGTGAAGAGTTTCTTCAAGGTCAGCGAAGATTCGATGGTCGGTCTTAGGGCCTTGCAATATTCTGGGTGATTTACCGACAACTTCCGCTCTGGACCACCCTGTGATCCTCTCGAACGCGGGATTTACGTAAACGATTAGAGGGCCGGGCGCGTCGAGTTCGGCGGTGGTTATCAATATGCTTTCCGCCGCGGCTTCGATGGCCGCGGCCGCGTCAAACTCGAAACTCGCATCGATCTTCGGCATAACACCTGCCCAAGTTTGTTGTCTGGATTGCTCAGGGCGCGCACCTGCTGAAACACTGTTTTATACTTGCGATCGTGACAAGCCACGTTTGAACCCGACAACCCGCAAGTCGGTGAGCCTGCAACCTCTCTTTGTCAGCTTTGGGTCATAAGCGGCCGTCAGGCTCGTTCTTCGGCACGCCGCTTATTGGAAACAACAGACATTCGGGACAATGCCCTAAGCTCCCCGCACGGCCTATTCGAGGCGGCGGGGAGCTGGGTGCTGTTGCTAAGCAGCGACGCGTTGAATCATCACCGGACCGGCCGACAGACCGTGTTGCACACAGGCGAATGCTGCTGCGAGTAGGCCAGGAGATCGTCCAGTTCCTCGTCCGAGCAATCTGCCTTTACGTCCATCTTGATTCGGATCTGCTCGTAGCCGGGTGATACGGTCTCATCGAGCCCGAGTAACCCGCGAACATCAAGATCGCCTTCCAGTTCGGTGGATAGCTCATGGATCGTGATCCCCCGCGCCGTCGCGTGCGTTATCAACGTCGTTGTCACGCAACCCGCCAAGGCGTGCAGCAGAAACTTCACGGGATTGGCACCCTCGTTGTTGCCAAGGAGGATGGGCGGCTCGCCGTTCGTAAACACAAAATCTGAGTGGCGGGAATCGTCCTCCCGGCCAGCGCCGTAAAAGTCGCGAATGTTGGAGCGGTTGATGCCACCATTGATCCACGTGTTCCTGGCCCGGAACTGGAATCTTGCGAGGCTAGTGTCGGCCTTGATCGCCTCGATCGTGTCGAATGCGTCCTGGATGTCCAGGCCGTTCATTTGGGTTGGTTGGGCCACTGCTTGCTCAGTGTTCATCATCTCTCTCCTTCGTTGCGAGGTCCGCTGGGTGACCCGTTTCGGATCCCTGTGCGGCCTCAAGAGCAAAAGATAGAGATGGACATTCCGGGCCATCAGATCGATTTTTGTCGAAAAGGATCGATTTGTGCCAAAAAGGCAGGCTGAGCGATGGAGCATCAGGACGCGGCAGCCCTGGAAGCCTTGATTGTCGCGGTGCCGGAGACAGCCGGATCGGCGCTTTACGGCATGGTCGACGTGCTTTCTTCGACCGGCAACCTTTGGCAGCAGCTTGTCGGCACCGAGCCTCAACAGCACCTGATCAGACCGAAAATCGCGTCCCTGTCGCTCACACCGTTCACATGCGGCAATGGAATCCCGGTCAAACCGGATGTTGGGATCGATGAAGATCCCGACGCCGGCATTGTCATCTTGCCGGAACTATGGCTCGCGCCCGACGATGACATGAAAGGCCGCTATCGGGATTTGCTGGAATGGATACGCCGGCGCTACCGCGAGGGAAGTACAATCTACTCTGCGTGTTCGGGCTCCGTGGTGCTGGCGGCGACCGGACTGCTAAACGGTCGCGAAGCTACATCGCATTGGGGATATCAAGATCTCTTCAGGACAAGCTACCCGGAAGTGCGTTTCCGGCCTGAACCGAATCTTGCTTTTGCCGATCCGGCGGGCCGCATCGTCACGGCGGGTGGAACGACGTCCTGGCATGATCTCGCGATTCACATCATCTCGCGGCACTGCAGCCCTGGAGAGGCGTTACGGATTGCCAAAGCGTACCTGCTTAAATGGCATAGCGAAGGCCAGCTTCCTTACGCCACTCTTGTGCGTCGTCAGCCTCACGCCGACTCGGTGGTGCGACAGTGCGAGGAATGGCTGGAGAAAAACTATCGCGAGCCCGGTGCCGTCGCAGGCGTTGTCAACGCATCAGGGACACCCGAACGGAGCCTGAAGCGGCGTTTCAAGATGGCCACGGGCACGACACTCATCGACTACACCCAGAACCTCCGTGTCGAGGAGGCAAAACGTCTTCTCGAAGCAGAGCAAATGTCGGTACAAGATATCTCTGGCGAAGTGGGCTACGAGAACCTCGCCTTCTTCCGCAGGCTGTTCAAGCGTTGCACCGGCCTCACCCCTGGACAATACCGCAGGATGTTCCGCCCGTTCTCAAATGCAGCCGACGTACCTATTCGAGCCGTACAATAGTTGACTGAGTTCGGGATCGGACAAATGTCCACTCTGGGTCAAAAGCTGACTTGGGGCGAGCTCACGGGCATTTCCGCTCGGTGCCATGAGCGGACATCCATTCATGGATGAAAATGCAGCCCGTGGTCGCGACGGCAACCAGCAAATGGGTTTTCGGTACGCACATGCGTTAGCTGGCGGCCTGAACGCCTCAGGCAAGCACCCCTCCGCAGGGCCTTTCAGGTTTGTCTGATGCCTTAAGTGGGATATCGAAGGATAGCCGCAAGGTCCCCTGAACCGGGAAGGTCGGCCTTTCTCACTCCGAGAACGCGGGCGCCGCTCGCCAAAGCCCGACCGGCAATCTCGTCGACCACGCCGTAATTGGTGGCATCTGCCTTTTCTGCGAAGGTTATCGCGCCTGTCTGATCATCAACAATCCCGGGCACAACGGCATCCATGTCTACCAGCAGCGTTTCGATCGCTCCATACGTCGCCGCTCGTGCGCCATCCGAAAGATCGCAAGTGGCGCGGCCGTCTCCCGAACGCGCCTCGTAAAGCACCTTCAGCGACGAAAGCTCTGCTGCATTTGAGGCATCAAGCACTGGCCGCGCCGCGTCGGCCAGGTCCGCATCGCTGATCCGGTCAGGGCTGTCTTCGATCCCGTCTGGCAGCAGATTTGGATAGCTGTTGACGGAGCGATAGACGGACGCGAGCCTACCTGTTGCCGCCAGAATCAGCGGCGTCTCTCTGCCGGCGAGCACGGGCCTAAGGGCTGCGTCCACCTGGCGCGCATATTGGCGAAACCTGACGTTCTGTCCCTCGGAACCTTGGATGCGGCCACTCGGCGAGCGGTCATTCAGGGTGGACTTGCCGAGCGCGCTTGCGGCGTCCTTCGGCAGACCGTCTACCTTAACCGCGACAGCGGGCAGCTCGGCGTGGATTTCGACAAGCCGCACCGCGTTCTCCGAAAGCGCCAGGACAAAGGCCGAACTGGGGAATGTGATTGCTCGCATAAGCGGCTTCAGGTGGAAGCGATCCGAGACCGCGACCATTGGCGAAAGGGCGCTTGCAATACGAAACGTGCGCAAAAGGTCGGGCGTTGCGAGAATTGCTAGGCTGTTGGCCTGAAGGCGCCAGAACTCGTCATCGTCCGCCAGATCATCGAAATGCTCCATCAAGGATGCAAGCCGGCGCTTGTCGAATCCTACGGCCTCCAGTTGTTCGCGCGCTTGCTTCGCCAGATTTCCCAGTTCAATGCGGCTGGCGTCCGATTGCTGGGTCAATGGCGTGGTCTTGAGGTAGATCGAGACACAGGCATCGGCCCGGACTTCATTCAGCGCCTTGAATTCGGGCCGGGTGGGAATATCGACGTAAAGCATTGCATCTCCCTTTTACTGCAATCTCGATGGCACGAATATGATGGTGCCTCTGGAGGGCATTTTCAGAGTAAATTGGCTTATGCCCACCTGGCGAGGTTAGCAGGTATTGGAGCGCGGATCAGGGTGTCCGCTTCACCCCCAACTGCAGACATACTCGGCGTCGAAATCGATGTCCGCCAAGTGCCATCAGCGGACAGCCTGTGTTGCCGACCCACTTTCTCGCATAGGGTCTGCGGGCCTGCGACATGTCTGCGCTAGCAGCTTCGCAGACCTCTCCAACTTCCGGCACGATAAATTTGTCGGTGGGATGTTTACCACACTACCAGCCAGACGCTAAACTCACTGCTCAACGCAAAAATCCTCGCTGCAAGGAGATTCCGCGATGTCCACGCAGTCTGGCGATTTCTTGGAATGCGCAGGTGTTGGAGCAATCATGGCCCTCGCCGCTGTCATTCACTCCCCCTATGCCGAGAGCCTTGCGGCCATTTACATTCAAGCCTACGACCGGCTTGGTTGGTAGAACCGCCAGGTAATCTACTCGATTTGCCATGGAGGCGGGAAACGGCGTGATGTCATGGGAGCCTCCCTCAATTTGGCTCCCCCCCGCTATGGCCCATGCATCAGGATATTAGCTCAAACCTGCTAAGCTAGATGGGCCATCACGCTTCAGAAATAGTGGAGGTCTCCATGAAGTTTGTCCCGATGGTCTGTGCCACCCTGATTCTCGCGACACCGGCGTTTGCCGCCCCGCAATGGGTTGAAACGGCCTGTTGGCGTGCTGCTAACAGAGTTCTTCCAGCCCTCACTGCCAGGGAAAGGGAAGCGTACATCGCCAATTGCATAGCCGACTGGACGGCCGGAACGCCACCGCCCCAGGGCAAGAAGAGCTACAACCGCAACAGGTATTGATTGGAGGCGATTGGCCAGGAGACGGTGCCGGGCGTTCGTGCGGAAGCTCTTGGGCGCGCTCCCGGTGTCATGGCGCGCGCGCATGAGAGACCACTCTTACCCTAGAAAGCGGACATGCGCGGAGCCAAAGCTAATGTCCGCTTCGTGCCAGAAGCAGACGGGCGCGTAGTCCATCGAGCGCGGTTGCCGCGAACTAACGGACAGCCCGCCGAACCTGACGATTGAAGGAAGGTTCAGCAGAGTTTGGATGCTCGCCCCCGCCCTTCCAGTCGCCCAGCTAACCACTCTCGAAAGAATACGCCCATGTCGCCGCCCACGGCACAAAGGATTGGTCGATGCGCATGACCGGAGTGCACTCCCTTGCCTTCGGGAGGGTCAGGCACAAACGGGTAGGATTGTGATAGAGATGCGCCCGCCGGCCAGTACCGACAGATCGGGACCGGTGATGAAAACGTGCGGCGTGTCACCCCTCCGCATCCGGATCTCAACTTCGTAGGCCCTGCTGAGCGGGGTCGGTCTTGTCCGATAGGTCCAGACCAAGCGCTCGTCGTCTGATGTTGAGCGCAGTATGCTGGGAATAGTCGCATGCCGAGGAATAGAAGACGAGCAGGGCCGGGAGAACCGCTGCCTGCAACGCGAATATGAAGGCCTTCGGAGGCCACCCAGAGAATCCGTCCCGCTGAGCCTGCCCAGTTTGGTAGCTCTTGAGACTGTTTTCCGGAGCCGGCATTTACCGCGCATTAAGCAAGATCCCAAACACTCTAAGGGCGTCTCTTGGGGCGCGGCAAAGCCTGACCGCAAACAAGTCTTGAACTAGGTCTTTTCGTACGGGACTTCGGTCCCCACATATCGGTTAACGAACGTTAGTGAGGTTTGCCATGACCGCCGTAAGTTTGGCCCTGCAATGCAGCATCTACCAAGTGCTGACCGGCTCGTCCGAGTTGACCGCGCTGCTTGGTGGTGCACGCGTTTACTCGACCGCGCCGGCCGCGGCGCAGTTCCCCTACATCACGCTCGGCCAGACCGTGAACCTCGATTGGAGCACGGGCAGCGAAAACGGCAAAGAGCAGAGCCTCACTCTGCATGTCTGGTCGCGCGCCGACAGCGGGGCTCAGGTGCTCGAGATTATCGAGGCAGTTCGGACGGTCCTGCACAATAAGCCGCCGAGCTTCGAGGATCATTATCTGATCAATTTGCGCCACGAGTTTTCCGAGGCGCGGATCGATCCGGATGGCGAGATCATGCACGGCATCGTGCGCTATCGCGCTGCGACCGAGCCAGCGCAAGCCGTCGCGGCGTAAGCGCAACTGATCGACACAGGCTTTTGAGCGTGGCCGGGCTTGTCCCGGCCATCGGCGTTTTGTAGGACCACGGGTCTGGGCAATCCAAGTGCCATAGAGGGAGCCCCGGATGTCGCTGTGGAACAAGCTTAAGGATCTGGTCGAAGGTGTCGATAACAACTCTTCGCGCGTCAAAAATCTGCGCGAGGAGGAGCTACGCCAGGCGGCCGGAGCGCTTCTAATTACCGCGGGCGGGATCGACGGGTCGTTTGACTCCGAGGAGAAGCGTAAGGTCAAGGCACTGCTGCAGAAGCGGTTCGATCTCGAATCCTCTGAGACCAAACAATTGTTCGAGGACTCCACGGCACGGGAGCGCGATGCGGTTGATCTCTACCGCTTCACATCCGTTTTGTGCCGTGAGCTCGACCAGGACGGCCGCAAGCGCATCGTCGAGATGCTGTGGGAGGTGGTGCTGGCCGACGGCGTGGTGGACGAGTTCGAGTCGAACTTGGTGTGGCGGGTGGCCGAGCTGATCGGCGTGTCCACGCGCGACCGTGTCATCTTACGCAAACAGGTCGAGGCGCGGCTGGCATAGGTGTTGAGCGCTGGGCAGCCCGGCGGGTGGCTTATTCGAGGGCGGCTTCCGGGCCGCCCTTTTGTTTACCTCAACGTGAGGACCAAACATGACGGCGCAGAAGGGTAAGGATGCGGGCAGCTAATAGGAAGAGATCATCGTTCATGCGCCGTTCATTGGCGCTCCTTTAGGGTTACCATCCAAGAAGGGATAAGTGAGACTGAGATGACCTGTCGGCCAATCAGGCAAGCTGCCATAGCGGTGTCGACCGCTGTCATGTTGACCGCAGCAGTCACGCCCGCACAGGCGGGGTGTGTGCCGTGGAAATCGGCAGGCGCGGTCATCTCGCAGAACGCGCTGGTCCCCGGCAACGTGATCTACCAGAAGGTCCAGTCCAGGACCGGCGGTAAAGTGATCTCCGCCACGTTGTGCGAAAGCGGCGGGAAATTCGTCTATAAGATCGTGGTCCTTGGCAAGAAGGGCGACGTTAAGAATCTCATCGTTGACGCCCGTACCGGGAATTTCTAGGAGGCGTCGAGAACGCCAGGGAGGACAGTCGCTTGAGGCTTCTCGTTGTCGAAGACGATCCGGATCTCAACCGCCAGCTCGTGACGGCGCTGAGCGATGCGGGATACGCGGTCGATACGGCTTTTGACGGTGAGGAAGGACATTTTCTCGGCGATACCGAGCCCTATGACGCCATTGTGCTCGATCTCGGTCTGCCGAAGAAGGACGGCTTGAGCGTGCTCGAGCAGTGGCGTCGAGACAACCGTAAGATGCCCGTCCTCATCCTTACCGCGCGCGAGCGCTGGAGCGACAAGGTGGCCGGTATGGATGCCGGCGCCGACGATTACGTGGCTAAGCCGTTTCATATGGAAGAGGTGCTGGCCCGGCTTCGCGCGCTGCTGCGGCGTTCGGCGGGGCACGCGCATAATGAGATGGAGTGCGGGCCGCTTGTCCTCGACACCAAGGCCGCGCGCGTGACGGTCGAGGGTCAGGCGATCAAGCTCACCGCGCACGAATATCGTGTGCTTCATTATCTGATGATGCATCGCGAGCGCGTCGTCTCCCGCACCGAGCTCGTTGAGCATCTCTACGAGCAGGACTTCGACCGGGACTCCAATACGGTCGAGGTGTTCATCGGGCGTTTGCGCAAGAAGCTGCCCATCGACCTCATCAAGACCGTCCGGGGGCTGGGCTACCGCCTCACGGACACTGAAGATGGGGCCTAAATCCCTCGCATTCAGGCTGTTCGCCTCGGCCGCGACGTGGACCCTCGTGGTCATCCCCGCCGCCGCCATTCTCCTCGTCTCGCTCTATCGCGAAGCCGTCGAACGCAATTTCGACGCGCGCATCAACGTCTACATGACGAGCCTCGTGGCCTCCACCACGGCAGAGGGCGGAGACTCGCCTCAAGAAGACTCGCCCCAAGAGCCCGCTAGTTTGGGCGATCCCATCTTCACCATCCCCTTTTCCGGCTGGTACTGGCAGATCAAGCCGCTCAAGGGCGCCAAGCGTCCGCTTTATGTCTCGGACTCGCTGTTGGACCAGCAGCTCGAGTTGCCGAGCCGGGATGGCATTCCCCCCGACGACACCTTAACCCGGCGAAGCTATGCGCCAGGTCCTGACGGCCAGAACTTGCGCATCGTCGAGCGCGAGATCAGACCCGGCGGTCCCGAGTCCGTGGGCTATTCCTACGCGGTCGCCGGCGACGCCGCCGAGATTGACGCGGATCTTTCCGAGTTCACCACCATGCTCATACTGGCGCTGGCTCTGCTCGGCGTCGGTCTCGTGGTGGCGACCTTCTTCCAAGTGCGCTTCGGATTGCTTCCCTTGCGCGCTATCCGCCACGATCTCGCTTCCATCCGCTCGGGCGATGCGGAAAGCCTCGAAGGCGAACTTCCGGACGAGATCAAGCCGCTCCAGACCGAACTCAACGCGCTGATTCAATCGAACCGCGATGTGGTCGAGCGTGCCCGGACCCATGTCGGGAACCTGGCGCACGCGCTCAAGACGCCGCTGAGCGTGATCAGCAACGAGGCCCGAACCCACAAGGGGGCGCTCTCCGAAAAAGTGGTCGAGCAGGCGGAGATCATGCGTAACCAAATCACCCATCATCTCGATCGGGCACGGGTGGCGGCGCGCTCGGGGGTGATTGGCGATGTGACCGAAGTGACGCCGGTGCTCGAGGCCCTCAAGCGAACACTCGACCGGATCTACGGCGAGCGGGGCGTCAAGCTCGAAGTCTCGGCCGCCTCCGATCTGAAGTTTCAGGGAGAGAAGCAGGACTTCGAGGAAATGGCCGGCAACCTGATGGACAATGCCTGCAAATGGGCGAAGGGGCGGGTGGCGGTCACGGCCGAGCGGTCGCGCGGCAGCGGCAGCTTCACGGTGATCGTCGACGATGACGGCCCGGGGCTGACCAAGCCTGAGCGTCAGAGGGCGGTCAAGCGCGGCCAGCGCCTGGACGAGAGCAAGCCGGGCTCGGGGCTGGGGCTCTCCATCGTGGCTGATCTCGCTCATCTTTATAAGGGGCGGTTCGAACTCGAACCCTCGCCAAGAGGCGGTTTGCGGGCGCGGCTAACCCTTCCAGCGGCCTGATTTAAGGTTTGACCCGGGATGCAACCTAATTTGGCCAGATTTGTTATTCTTAAGGGTTGTCTGACACGCTAAACTCCAGGAATTCAGAACTCTCGCCGAGAAGGACTGGTTAACTCTGGGCTGAGGGGGATGCTATGAAACTGACACCGGTTATTGCGATTACCCTTATGCCGCTTCTTCTCCCCGCCTGCGGGCCGGGGAACAAGCAAGGTACGGGCACCATTCTCGGTGCCGTGGCCGGTGGTGCGGCCGGCGCCGCGATCGGTGGCAGGAAGAACCGTATTCCTGGCGTTGCGATCGGTGCCATGGCCGGCGGCATTCTCGGCAATCTGATCGGCGCGGACTTGGATGAGCGGGACCGCCAGCTTGCGGCGGCTGCGGAATACCGGGCCCTGGAATATGGCAAAGCCGGCCAGGCCACGCCGTGGAATAACCCATCAAATCAGCATCGTGGCCAGATCGTGCCGGGCAAGCCTTATCAACAGGGCGGCTCGTTTTGCCGGCCTTTCACCCACACGATCTATGTCAGCGGTCAGCCGCAAACGGCCCGCGGCACGGCCTGCCGCCAGCCTGACGGCACCTGGAGTACTGTCGGCTAGGCGCGTTTCCCGATTGCCGCGAATTAATCTTTCGATTTGAGCTGGACCTTGCTCCGGTCCGCCCCATTCCCTATGCCTAACCTCCGTTTGACTTCTGAAGGTTAGGGCCTCTTTTCGTGCTGCTTTGGGTCATACTCGCCGGTCTCACGGCGATCGTGCTGTTCTTTCTGCTGCGACCGCTCGCCAGCACAGGTAGGCTCGCGCCCGCGCGTCAGGCCTTCAACGCCACCGTCTACCGCGATCAGCTCGACGAGATCGAAGCTGATCGCGCCCGGGGCCTGATCGGCGAGTCCGAAGCGGAAGCTGCGCGCCTCGAGGTCGCGCGGCGGTTGCTTGCCGCCGACGCCGAGGCAAGCAGTGAGAAAAACCCGGACCAGGGCCGCAGGACAGCGCGCCTGGCGCTTTTCAGTGTGGCGCTCGCCCTGCCGCTCGGCGTCCTCTCCCTCTATCTCATTTACGGTTCCCCGCGTCTGCCCGACCAACCTTTGGTGGCGCGCCTGCAAGATCCGGCCTCGGAAAAGAATCTCGGCGCGCTCGTTGCCCGGGTCGAGGCACGGCTTCGCTCGCATCCCGAAGAGGGTGAAGGCTGGGACGTGATTGCGCCGGTCTATATGAGCGCCCGGCGTTATGGCGACGCGGCGGATGCCTACGGCCAGGCCATACGGCTGCTCGGGCCCTCGGCGACGAGACTTTCGGGCTATGGCCAGGCGCTCGTCCTGGAGAAGGGCGGGGTGGTGAACGAGGGCGCGCGCCGTTCATTGGAGCGGGCGCTCACACTCGATGCGACCTTGATCGAGCCGCGGATTCTGCTTGCGATCGCCAAGGAGCAGGACGGCAACTACGCGGCGGCCATCGACGATTGGCGCGGGCTCATGGACCGGGAGGGCGCCGACGACCGTTGGCGCGCGATGGTCCAGCAAAGGATCGCCGAGGCGGAAGCACATTTGTCCGGTGAGGGACTTGCGCCAGACTCTGAGCCAGGGCCTGCGCAAGCACCCGCTACTTCGGCTGCGCCTGGTCCAGACGCGGCCGACGTCGCCGCGGCGCAGAGCATGAGTCCGGCCGACCGCCAGGCGATGGTCGAGGGTATGGTGCAGCGGCTCGCGACCCGGCTCGAGGAGCAGGGCGACGATCTGGCCGGTTGGCTGCGCCTGGTCCGCGCCTATACGGTGCTCGACCGCAAGGACGAGGCGGAAAAAGCATTGGCGCGCGCCAAGACCCAATTTGCCGGTAATGTGCAAGCGATCGAGCAGCTCGACGCGCTCGCAGCGGAACTTGGACTAAAGTCATGACCAGGAAACAGCGCAGAGGCGTTTTGATCGGCACATGCCTGGTGGTGCTGGGCGTGGCCGTGGGGCTCGTGCTCTACGCCATGCGGGATTCGATCGTCTTCTTCTATGGCCCAAGCGACGTCGCCGAGATGCAGGTCGCGCCGGGTCAGCGCTTCCGGCTCGGCGGTCTCGTGGAAATGGGAAGCGTTGAGCGAGGCGAGGGGACCAGCGTTCGCTTTATCGTCACCGACGGCGCCAAGACGCTGCCGGTGACCTATACTGGTGTGCTGCCCGATCTCTTCCGCGAAGGACAGGGCGTTGTGGCCGAAGGCGTGCTCGAACCCGACGGCGTATTCCACGCCGACAACGTGCTCGCCAAACACGATGAGAACTACATGCCGCCGGAAGTTGCAGCTAAGCTCAAGGAGCGCGGGGTGTGGCGTGAGGGCGCCAACCTTGACGGTACCAAGGCCGAAGGCGCGAGCGACACGCGCGGCGGGGTGAACTAACGATGATCGCGGAAACCGGCCATTATGCGCTGATCCTGGCGCTCGGCGTTGCCATCGTGCAGATGGTCCTTCCGGTTATCGGCACGCGCTTTCGCGATCCACAGCTCACGGCCGTGGCCGTTCCGGCCGCGCAAGCCGAGTTCATTCTCATCGGCATCGCCTTCATCGCGCTGATGACAGCCTATGTGACGTCGGACTTTTCAGTCTTGAACGTTTGGCAAAACTCGCATTCGGCCAAGCCGATGCTCTACAAGATCTCCGGCGTATGGGGAAACCACGAAGGCTCTATGGTCTTGTGGGTGTTGATCCTCGCCTTGTTCGGCGCGGCGGTGGCGACCTTCGGCAACAACCTGCCGCGGCAACTCCAGGCCAATGTGCTTGCGGTGCAGGGCTCGATTGCCGTCGCATTTCTCCTGTTCATTATCATCACGTCGAACCCGTTCATCCGCGTCGAACAGGCGCCGTTCGACGGACAGGGGCTCAACCCCGTCCTGCAAGACCCGGCACTCGCCTTTCACCCGCCCTTCCTCTACGCGGGCTATGTCGGCTTCTCCATGGCCTTCTCGTTCGCCGTCGCCGCGCTGATCGACGGGCGCATCGACGCGGCCTGGGCCCGCTGGGTGAGGCCGTGGACGCTTGCGGCCTGGATGTGTCTCACGCTCGGCATCGCCATGGGATCGTGGTGGGCCTATTACGAACTCGGCTGGGGCGGCTTCTGGTTCTGGGACCCCGTCGAGAACGCCTCCTTCATGCCATGGCTTGCCGGCACGGCGCTGCTGCACTCGGCCCTCGTCATGGAGAAGCGTGACGCGCTCAAAGTGTGGACGATCCTGCTCGCGATCATCACCTTCTCCTTGAGCCTCATGGGCACGTTCCTGGTGCGCTCCGGCGTGCTCACCTCGGTGCATGCGTTTGCCGTAGATCCGGAGCGCGGCGTCTTCATCCTCGCCATCATGGGTGTGTTCATCGGTGGCGCGCTCGCGCTGTTTGCCTGGCGCGCGCCACTGCTCAGCCAAGGCGGGCTGTTCGCGCCCATCAGCCGTGAGGGAAGCCTCGTCTTCAACAATCTTCTCCTTACGGTCGCCTGTGCGGCCGTGTTCGTCGGCACGCTCTATCCACTCGCGCTGGAGGCCGTCACCGGCGAGAAGATCTCGGTCGGCGCGCCCTTCTTCAATCTCACCTTCGTGCCGCTGATCGTGCCGCTGCTGATCGCCGCGCCGTTCGGCCCATTGCTCGCCTGGAAACGGGGCGACCTGCTGGCCGCGGCGCAGCGCCTCATGGCGGCCGCCATTGTCAGCCTCGCGGTCATCATCGTAGCCCTCGCACTCAATCAGAAGGGGCCGTGGCTGGCCCCGCTCGGTATCGGGCTTGGCATCTGGCTGCTGATGGGTGCGGCAACGGACATCGCATTTCGCGTCAAACTGTTCGGTGCGTCCAGTGCGGAGAGTTGGCGGCGCATGCGCAATCTGCCGCGTGCGGCCTATGGCGGCGCAATGGCCCATGCGGGCCTCGGCGTGATGGTCATCGGCCTCGTGGCAACGACCGCTTGGCGGTCGGAGCGGATCGAGGCGCTGGTGCCAGGGGACACGGTCGACATCGCCGGCTATCAGCTTGTGTTCAAGGGTGTGGCGCCGCGCCGTGGTCCCAACTACCAGGAGCGGGTCGGCATGTTCGACGTGACGCGCGGCGGTAGCCCCGTGACCACGCTCGCGCCGTCGAAGCGCGCCTTCGTCGTCGAAAAGAGCGCGACCACCGAGGCCGGTATCCACAATAGCTGGCGTGGCGACCTCTATGTGGTGCTTGGCGATGAGCTGAAGGACGGCGCTTACAGTGTCCGGGTCTACTTCAATCCGCTGGTGCGGTTTATCTGGCTCGGCGCGCTGTTGATGTTCTTCGCCGGGGCGGTGTCGCTGTCCGACCGGCGTCTGAGGGTTGGGGCGCCGAAACGGGCGAAGTCGAAGTCCGCCGCTTCCGTGGCGGGGAAGTGACGATGACATTGCGTCGAGCGCTGCTTGGTCTGGTGCTGGCCTGCGCAACGGTATTTTCGGCGATGCCCGCGCATGCGGTTCAGCCCGGCGAGATATTGGACGACCCCGCGCTTGAAGCGCGCGCACGCGATCTATCGGCGGGCCTGCGTTGCCTTGTTTGTCAAAACCAATCGATTGATGACTCGGACGCCCCGCTCGCCAAGGATTTGCGGGTGCTGGTGCGCGAGCGCTTGAAGGCAGGCGATTCGGACGAAGAGATTCTGGAGTTCATTGTCGCCCGTTACGGGGAGTTCGTGCTGCTCAAGCCACGCTTCACCCCGCATACTTGGCTGTTGTGGCTTGCCACGCCCTTCGTCTTGTTGGCGGCTCTGGGCACTATTGCGTATGCGTATCGGCGGCGGGCGCTCGCCGCCGAACGGCCTAAGCCGTTGACCGCCAACGAAAAGCGTCGGCTCAAGCGGCTCACGGGCGAGGGTTGACGCGCGCCGGCAAGGCTTGCAAGTCATTGGAATCCAAGCGCTTCACGGCGTTCAACCTTACCGAAATTTAATCCCGTCGAAACCGCGGCGTAATTGGTGAACGCCTATATTTCCAGCCTGGACGTCTGCCCGCGTTCCGCTGAGGCACGACATGATCATGGAATTTTCCATCTCAGGAGAAGAGGTGAACAATGAGAAATAATCAGAGCCCTGCCGCGAATGAGAGCCCGCGGTTGCGGAAGCTTCCCTGCAAGCCCGCGCTCCTCGCCGCTTCCGCCCTGATCGCTGCGGGGGCATTGGGACTGACACTAGGCACGGGCGCGCCTTTTGCCGTAGCCGAAACCGCCCAGTCGCCGCAGACCATCGACACGCCCTTTGGCCGCGCGCCGCTGTCCTTTGCCGACCTTGTGACCAAGGTCAGCCCGGCCGTGGTGAGCATCAACGTCAAGGGCGAGATGAAGGTCGCCGACAACAACCAGATGCCCGGCATGCCCGACTTGCCGGAGGACAACCCGCTCTACGATTTTTTCCAGCAGTTCCGTAAGGGCATGCCCCATGGGCCCTCCAAGCCCACGCCGAGCCTGGCGCAGGGTTCTGGCTTCTTCATTTCCGACGACGGTTATGTGGTGACCAACAACCACGTGGTCGAGGATGCGGAAGACATCACGGTGACGATGGAGGACGGCGAGAAATTCTCCGCCAAGCTCATTGGTACGGATCCGCGCACCGATCTGGCGTTGGTCAAGGTGACCGACAAGACCAAGAAGAAGTTCCCGTTCGTCGAGTTCTCCCAGAAGGACCCGCGCGTGGGCGACTGGGTGCTCGCCGTCGGCAATCCGTTCGGCCTCGGTGGAACGGTCACGGCCGGCATCATCTCGGCTCATAATCGTGACATCGGCTCCGGCCCTTACGATTACCTCCAGATCGACGCGGCCGTGAACCGGGGCAACTCGGGCGGTCCGAGCTTCGATCTCGACGGCAACGTCATCGGCGTGAACACGGCGATCTTCTCTCCGTCCGGCGGCAATGTGGGTATCGCCTTTGCGGTGCCTGCGGCGCTCGTCAAGCAGGTAGTGACCGAGCTGCGGAGCGACGGCAGTGTCGATCGCGGCTGGCTCGGGGTCGTTATCCAGAACGTGAACGACGACATTGCCGACTCGATCGGTCTGTCGGAGTCCAAGGGCGCGATGATCACCAAGGTGACCGAGGATGGCCCCGCTTCGAAGGAAGACATCAAGGCGGGTGACGTCATTGTCGAGGTGAACGGTGCAAACGTTGACGATTCCCGTGATCTCGCCCGCAAGATCGCCGAACTCGATCCCGATACCAACGTCAAGCTGTCCATCGTCCGCTATGGCGACAAGCGGGAGGTCGACATGAAGCTCGGCGCGTTCCCCAGCGCCAAGAAGTTGGCCGCGCTTCGCCAGGATGAGCCAGCTGATCAGAGTGAGCAGTTGAAGGACCTTGGTCTTTCGCTTGCGCCTGCGGTGAAGATCCCCGGTGCCGGTGAGGAGGGCGTCGTCGTTACCGAGGTCGATCCTTCCAGCGATGCCGCCGATAAGGGCTTGAAGCCCGGCGACATTATCCTTCAGGTCGCGGGTATCGACGTCTCCGATCCGAGTGACGTCGCCGCGGGCATCAAGAAGGTCATGGACGGCGCCGGTTCGGACAAGGAAACCGTCAAGGTGCTGATGCAGGTTAAAACCGGCGATCAAACGCGCTTCGTGGCGCTTTCTCTGAAGAAGGCCTAAACAGCCTTCTTTCGCCGGAGGGCGACGCGGTTTCCCCCCGACCGCGTCGCCCACCCTTTTTCCTCACATCGACAGTGTTTTCCCAGGGAGGACCACGAATATGCGCGTTCTGGTGATCGAGGATGACCAGGAGACGGCGGCCTTCCTGAAGCGGGCGCTCAAGGAGTCCGGACACGTGGCCGAGCACGCCGCCGACGGACAGGCCGGGCTCGATCTTGCCAGGACCAACGCCTACGACGTCTTGATCGTCGATCGCATGTTGCCGAAGTATGACGGGCTTGGCGTCATCAAGTCGTTGCGGGACGAGGAAATCCGGACGCCAGCTCTGATCCTCTCCGCGCTGGGCGAGGTCGACGATCGCGTGAAGGGTCTGCGTGCCGGAGGCGACGATTACCTCACCAAGCCCTATGCCTATAGCGAGCTTCTCGCACGCATCGAGGCGCTGGCCCGGCGCACCTCTCCGGAGGAGGGCTCAACGCGGTTCGTGGTTGGTGACCTTGTTCTCGACCGGCTTTCGCACAAGGTGACGCGCGGCGGCGAAGCCATTATGTTGCAGCCTCGCGAGTTCCGTTTGCTCGAATATCTGATGAAGCATGCCGGACAGGTGGTGACGCGCACGATGCTGCTGGAAAATGTGTGGGACTATCACTTCGATCCGCAGACCAATGTCATCGACGTCCATATCTCGCGGCTTCGCTCCAAGATCGACAAGAACTTCGGAGACCCCCTCCTGCACACGGTTCGCGGCGCGGGTTACACGATCCGTGACAGCGCTCACTAAACTCTTCCGAACGACCACCTTCCGCCTGTCGCTAACCTATCTTGCGCTGTTCAGCGCGGCTGCGGTGGTGGCCGTCTTCTACATTTACTGGAATACGACGGTGCTGCTGTCACGGCAGCTCAACCAGACCATCGACGCGGAACTCAAGGGTCTGGCCGAGCAGTACCGCGGCGGCGGTCTCGATCAATTGGTTCGTATCGTCGCCGAGCGGAGCCGAACGCCGGGCAACAGCCTTTATCTCGTCGCCGACAAGGAAGGGAAGCAGCTTGCCGGCAACTTAAGCGCGGTGTCGCCGCAGCTCTGGGAGAGTCTCGGCCCGGTGGAGTTCTTCTATAGCCGTCCCGCGCCTGGCGGGGTCGAGCGCCGGCTCGCTTTCGCCAACGTGTTCCGATTGCCCGGCGGATATCGGCTGATCGTCGGCCGTGACATCGAGGACAGACGGGAGCTCGCCCGGCTGATCCGCATCACGATGCTGTGGGGGCTCGGCGTCATGGCGCTGGTCGGCATCGGCGGCGGCTATTGGGTGAGCCGGCGCTTGCTGGCCCGCATCGACAATCTCTCGGCCACCACGCGCACCATCATGAAAGGGGATCTCACCGGGCGGCTTCCGGTGAGCGGCTCCGGCGATGAGCTCGACCGGCTGGCCCAGAGCCTCAACCTGATGTTGGCTCGCATCGAGCAGCTCATGGCGGGCTTGCGTGAAGTCTCCGACAATATCGCCCATGACTTGAAGACGCCGCTGAACCGCCTGCGAAACCGGGTGGAGGAGGCGCTCCGCGAGCCGAGGGACGACACGGTCTATCGTGAGGCGCTGGAACGAACAATCGAGGAGGCGGATGGCCTGATCAAGACGTTCAACGCGCTTCTCTCGATTGCCCGGCTCGAGGCCGGCGCCGGCGGGGACAATCGCGACACGCTCGACCTGTCCGCCTTGGTTAGCGACGTGGCCGAGCTTTATGAGCCGGTGGCGGAGGAGCGGGGAATCGCGCTCAAAGCGGACGTCGCCACCCCCATCGCCATTCGCGGCGACCGTCAGCTTCTCGGCCAAGCCATCGCTAACCTCATCGACAACGCCCTCAAACATGGCGCGCCGACAGCCCAAGGTGGGAATGGCTGGGCGCCTGAAGTGGAGGTGCGCGCGGAGACGGATGACGGCGCGGCGGAGATTACCGTTACAGACCGGGGCCCAGGCGTTCCGGCGCCGGAGCGGGAGCGGGTCCTGGGCCGCTTCGTGCGGCTCGAGGCCAGCCGGTCGGAGCCGGGCAGCGGGCTTGGTTTGAGCCTTGTCGCGGCGGTGGCGAGACTGCATGGTGGCAGCTTGAGGCTCGAGGACAACGAACCGGGCCTTCGCGTCATCCTTTCGCTGCCGATGGAAGGCGACGTGGACGCCAATGGGACGGTCCCCGATCCGTCCACGGGAGCAGAGCTGAGACCGACGTGACGGCGCTCGCCGACCGCATCACCGAATATCCGGAAGTCTATGACGCGGCGCGTGGCGCCGACGTGCTTCAGGCCGTCTCGAAAGCCTTTGCCGAGGATCCGGAGCTAAGCGACGCGGCGCAGGCCCTTGCGACGCCTGAGACAGAGAGGCTGCTCGAAGCGGTCTTCTCCGGATCGTCCTATCTTGCCGCGCTGGCCCAACGGTCGCCGGCCCTTCTTGCCGAGTGTCTCACACGCGATCCCGATAGCCACCTTGCCGAAGCGCGCGCCGCTCTTGCCGAGGCGGTGGCGGAGGCGCCGGGCGTCAAGGAGGCCATGGTCCTGCTGCGCCGGTTCAAGCAGCGCAGCGCCCTTCTCACCGCGCTTGCCGATCTTGGCGGCGTGTGGCCAACGACTCTGACTTTGAATGCCCTGAGCGAAGCCGCGGATGCCACGCTCCAGGCGGCGGTGAGCTTTCTGTTCCGCAAAGCACGCGAGGCGGGGCAGGTGAGATCGCCCGAGGAGTCGCCGGGCTATTTCATCATCGCCATGGGCAAGCTCGGCGCCATGGAGCTCAACTATTCGAGTGATATCGACTTCATGGTGTTCTACGACGCCGATTGCGCCGGGCTCGCCGAAGGCGTCGAGCCGTCGTCGTTCTTCGTCAAGCTGACGCGCGAGCTGGTGCGCTTGGTGCAAGAGCCGACGGGCGATGGTTACGCCTATCGCACGGACTTGCGGTTGCGCCCCGATCCCGGCGCGACGCAGATCGCACTCTCCACGGATGCCGGCCTTACCTATTACGAAAGCTTTGGTCAGAACTGGGAACGGGCGGCGCTGATCAAAGCGCGGATCGCAGCCGGCGACATGGCGCTCGGCGAAGAGTTCCTCGACCAGCTCTTGCCCTTCATCTGGCGCAAATATCTCGATTTCGCCGCCGTCGCCGACATCCACGCCATGAAGCGGCGGGTCCATGCTTTCAAGGGACACGGGGCTATTGCCGTGGGTGGCCATGACATCAAGCTCGGCCGGGGCGGCATCCGCGACATCGAATTCTTCGCCCAGACCCAGCAGTTGATCGCCGGTGGCCGGCACCCCGAGCTTCGCACGCGCGGGACGCTGGAGACATTGGCGCGGATCGCCGAGGGCAATTGGATCGAGAGCCAAGCGGCGGACGACCTTACGCATGCCTATCTTTTCATGCGCCGGGTCGAGAACCGGCTGCAGATGATCGGAGATCAGCAAACGCACATCATCCCTGAGGAGGGGGCCGAGCTTGACCGTGTTGCGAGGTTCTGCGGCTTTTCCGATACGGATGCGTTCGGCAACGCGCTTCTCGCCCAGTTCAAGTTGGTCGAGAGCCATTACGGTGCGCTGTTCGAAAAGATCCCAGAGCCGTCGTCTTCGACGCCCGGCATCGTGGTTGCCGACGACACCGATCCGGGCGCGCTCTCAAGCCTCGAGACGTTGGGCTTCACCAACCCAAGCGCGGTCATCGCCGCCATTCGCGGCTGGCAGTCCGGCCGCTACGCGGCCACGCGCAGCGCCAAAGCGCGGGAGCGGCTGACGGAGTTTCTGCCGCATCTGCTTGAAGCGTTTGGCCGAACGTCGGAGCCGGACCTCGCGCTGGCCACCTTCGACAAGGTGGTTGCGAGCATGCCCGCCGGGCTCCAGCTGTTCTCCCTTCTCGCCGCCAATCCAAGTCTCTTACGCCTCGTGGCGGACATCATGGGCACGGCGCCGCGGCTTGCCAAGGTCATCGGGCGGCGTCCCAAGCTGCTCGACGCGGTGCTCGATCCCGGATTCTTTGGTGCGGTGCCGTCGCGGGCGAAGCTCAAAGAGCTGGTCGGGAACGCCTTGTCTCTTGCCACGGACTATCAGGATGCGCTCGATCGGGCGCGCATCGTGGGCCGCGAGCAAGGCTTTCTCATCGGCGTGCGCGTGATCTCCGGCACGATTTCGGCGCGTCAGGCCGGTGGGGCCTATGCCGCGCTTGCCGAAACGCTGATCGAATCGCTTTGCGATTATGTGGACGAGGAACTCGTGGCCCAGCATGGCCGCATGCCGGATGGCGCCACGGCGGTCCTTGCCATGGGCAAGCTCGGCGGCAGCGAAATGACCGCGACATCCGATCTCGATCTCATCACCGTCTACGATTTTACGGGCGAGGATGCGCACTCCGATGGCGCGCGGAGCTTGCCCGGCACGCAATACTACACACGCTTCACTCAGCGCTTGATTGCGGCATTGTCGGCACAGACGGCGGAAGGTGCGCTCTACGAAGTCGACATGCGGCTCCGGCCATCGGGAAGCCAGGGGCCGGTGGCGACGAAGCTCTCGAGCTTCATTGACTACCAGGAGAGCTCGGCTTGGACCTGGGAGCACTTGGCGCTGACCCGCGCGCGCGTCGTCGCCGGTCCGGTGGCGCTTCGCAAGGCAATCAACGACACCATCAAGGCGGTCCTGATCCGGCCACGCGACCGGACCGAGGTCGCACGAGACGTCAGGACGATGCGGGCCAAGATCAAGACCGAGAAGGGCACAACCGATATCTGGGATCTCAAGCAAGTGCGCGGCGGGTTGGTCGATCTCGAATTCCTGGCTCAGTTTCTTCAGCTCGTCAGCGCGGCGGAACATCCGGACGTGCTCGACCAGAACACGGAGATGGCGCTCACCAAGCTTTCCGCGGCGGGCATTCTCGCGCCCGGCGATGCCGAAATCCTGATTCCGGCCGCGCGGCTCTACCACACGCTGACGCAGGTTCTTCGCCTATGTCTTGGCAAGTCCTTCGACACGGGAACGGCGCCGCTTGCGCTTCGGGAATTGCTGGCGCGCTCCGCCGATATGCCGGACTTCGAGATGCTGGAGGCGACTTTGAAGGAAACGCTGGCGGCCGTGCACGGAGCCTTCGACCGCCTTATTGCCTGAGGGCTTCCCGACCTAGGCGCTCTCGGCGAGCGGCTCTTCTTCGGAGGGGGAGACGGCACGGTTGGGTAGGGTGCAAGTGACCGTCGTGCCCTGGCCCTCGCGGCTCTTGATCTGAAGCGTGCCGCCGTGCAGCTCGATGAGCGCGCGGGAAATGGCGAGCCCGAGACCGCTGCCCTGGTGGCTCTTGGAGAATTGGTTTTCGACCTGCTCGAAGGGCCTGCCGAGCTTGGCGATGTCCGCTTCGGCGATGCCAATGCCCGTATCCTTGATGGCGATCTTCACCTGTCCGTTTCGCCGCGACAGATGCACGTCTACGCGCCCCTCGTCGCGGGTGAACTTGACCGCATTCGACAGGAGATTGAGGAAGACCTGCTTCAGCGACCGGCGGTCCGCCTCGATGAGGAGCTGGGCCGGGCCGTGACGCTCCAGCGTGATGCCACGGTCGGCGGCGGCCTTGCTCACCACCTTCATGCTGTCCTCGACGATATCGGCCATGTCCACGCTGCTGAGGTCGAGGTTCATGCGTCCAGCCTCGATTTTCGACATGTCGAGGATGTCGTTGATGACCTCCAGCAGATAGGCGCCACTCTCGTAGATGTCGCGGGCGTATTCCTGATATTTGGGATGTCCGAGCGGGCCGAACAGCGATTGCTGCATCACCTCGGAAAAACCGATGACGGCGTTCAGCGGCGTGCGGAGCTCGTGGCTGATATTGGCCAGGAACTCGGACTTGGCGCGGTTCGCGGCTTCGGCTTTGTTCTTCTCCAGTGCGTATTTCTCGGCGAGGTCGACGAGCTGCTGCTTCTGGTGTTCCAGTTCGCGGCGTGAAAGCCTGAGCTCGGCGACGCTGGCGCGAAGCTGGTGTTCGTTCTCGGCGATACGGGTCTGACTCTGTTTCAGGTCGGTGATGTCCGTGCCGACGCTGACATAGCCGCCGTCGCGTGTGCGGCGCTCGTTGATGTGAAGCCAGCGGCCATCCTCGAGTTGCGCCTCGTAGGTGCGCGAGCCGGGGGTATCCTTGCTCGCGACGGCGATACGCTTGGAGACGATGGGCTCGGAAGCGGCCGCGATGACCTCGTCGTAGGAGCTGCCGGACTGAACGATGTCGTCGGCGAGACCGTGGAACTGCTGATACTTGCTGTTGCACATGACCAAGCGGTTCTGATTGTCCCACAGCACGAACGCTTCGGAGATGGTCTCTACGGCATCGCGAAGCCGGGCATTAGAGTCGGAGGCGCCGGGAAGCGCGTCCTGATCGGCAAGAACGGCCATGCCGGTGAGATGCGGTTCGTTCTCAGTCGCGCTGCGGGTGATGTGACCGCGCAGGCGTAGCGTGACCCAATGTCCTTCCGCATGGCGCAGGCGAAAGCATTCGTCGAACAGGGAGATGCCCTCGCGCAAGTGCCGGTCGACCTCGGCGCGCAGATCGTCCTCGCGGTGCAGCGCCCCGGCCAGGACCCGGAATGGCATCGGCTTGTTCGACGGCTCCAGTCCCAGCAGCCGATACATTGGCGCCGACCAGAGCACATGGCCGCGGGCGAGATTCCAACGCCAGACACCGCAGCCGGGAAGAGCCTCGGTCAGCTCCTCGGTGAGGGTGTCGTCGATCTTGGTGGACGTCGAAGGCACGAGATACCACAGCGCACCGGCAATAAGGGCCAGGACAAGCCCGACGCAGACCAGGAGCGTGATCTCAACGACGGTGTTGCCACGCCAATCGGAGAGTGCGCGACCGACAGGTTGAATGAATGCCAGCTGCGCGTCGGTCTTCGGGACATTGCGTACGGTGACGAGCGCGTCGGTGCCATCGAGGAGCGCGATGCGCAGAACCCCGGCATCGGCTCCCATGATGGTCAGCGGCTGCTGCGGTCCCAGAATATTGAGGAGATTGCCCTCATACGGGCTGCTGATCGGGGCGCGGGCCTGAATCCCGCCTTCGGCGTCTGCAAGCAACGCGATGCGGCCATCGCGGGTCGCGCCTTTGGGGAGGCTGCCGGCGAGGACCTCTTGCCAATTGGTGTTGGAGCTTAGGGTTCCGGCCTTGAGCGTCAGAGCGGTGATATTGGCGGTCAGCGCGAGCTGCCGTTCGGCTGATTTGAGGGCGGCATCCTTGCTGCCGCCGATCTGATAGGCGAAGCCCAAGACGGCGATCGCCGTAAATCCAATCAGGAGAATGGGAACGAGGCGGCGCAGAGCCTCGGTGGAGGGGAGGTGACGGTCGAAAATCGCCCGCAGGTCCTGCCATTGCGGCCCCGCGGTCGAATAAACTCCGTCGCCTCGCGCAAAACGCGCCCGCGCCATTCGGTCCCCCTTCCTCGTCCGTCGCAGTCCCGGAGAAGTTGCCGCATCTCCGAATCGCTTCCGTCCATGGAATCGAGGACGAACGCATCTGTCCAGAGAAAACCTGTGGAAATTGGGTTAATAACCCGTTGACAGATTGCAACGAGTCTAAGCGACGCCGAGGGTCTTGGTGACGATCTCGTAGCTGTCGGTCGAGAGATCTTGCTTTGCAAGGTCCTCCAGGGCGGCTTTCGCATGGGCTTGGCGCCCTGATTCGAGTGCGTGCCAGCTCTCGAAGGCGCCGAGAAGCCGGGCGGCAACATGGGGGTTAAAGCGGTCGATCTCCAGCGCCTGGGCGGCCAGCAGCCGATAGCCCTCGCCATCGCCGCGATTGAATCCGGACGGGTTGGCTTGTGCGAAGGAGCCGATCAGCGCACGCACGCGGTTGGGGTTCTTCAGCGAGAACTTCGGATGCGCAAGAAGACCGCGCACGGTCTCGACGGAATCGGCGCGCGCGGCGCGCGCCTGCACGGCGAACCATTTGTCGAGGACGAGCGGCTCGTCTTGCCAGCGCTCGTAGAAGTCCGCGAGGGCTTCGTCGCGTGCCGGCGATGGCAGGTGAGACAGGATCGAAAGCGCGGTGATGGCATCGGTCATGTTCGATGCCTGGCGATAATGATGCATCGCACGGTCGATCGCGTCCGGCTTCTCGGTCGCCGTCAAAAGGTCGAGCGCGCCATTGCGCAAGGCGCGAAGCCCGGCGCTCTGGGGGTCCGGCGAGAACGAGCCTGACGGCGCAGCGCCATAGATCTCGGCAAGGGTATCGCCCATGGTGTCGCCGATCTTGGCGCGCAAGGCATTTCGTGCAGCATGCACGGCGTCCGTATCGACATTGCGGCCAAGTTCGCGGGCGATGTCGGATTCACTTGGGAGCTTCAGAGCCTCGGCGCGATAAGTCGGTCCCAGCGTTTCGTCGCGAACGGTCGCGGCCAGGGCCTGGGCTAGCCGCCCGGCTTCCTTGCCCGTGACCGGCGCCAAGTCCAACCCGTTCCGTGCGGCGGCAATCATTAAATTGCCGGCGTAGGTTTGCGCCGCCTGCCAGCGGTTGAAGGGATCGCTGTCATGCATCATCAGGAACTCGATCTGGTTGGGATCGAGGCTCGTGGTGAGGCGGACGGGAGCGGAGAAGTCGCGCAAGAGCGACGGCGTGGGCGGGGCCGGTACGTCTTGGAACTCGAAGACCTGCTCGCGTTCGGTCACTTCGAGCAGGCCGTCGCTGAGCTCTTCACCACCGAGCTTGAGCGGCAGTTCGTCGCCGTTGGCCCCGATGAGCCCCACTTTCAGTGGAATGAGCATCGGCTCTTTGCTGGTCTGACCGGGGGTCTGCGGCACGACCTGGCTGACCTTCAGCCGCGCACTCTTGGCGTGCGGGTCGTAGTCGAGAGAGCAGGCGAGCTCCGGCGTGCCGCTTTGGGTGTACCAAAGCATGAACTGTGTGAGATCGCGGCCGGAGACATCGGCCATGGCGCTCACGAAATTCTCGACTGTCGCAGCCTCGCCGTCATGACGCTCAAAGTAGAGGTCTAGGCCCTTGCGGAAGGTGTCGCGGCCGAGCAGCGTCTGCAGCATGCGGCAAACCTCGGCGCCTTTCTCGTAGACCGTCGACGTGTAGAAGTTGTTGATTTCGATATACGAGCCCGGACGCACGGGATGGGCGAGGGGGCCGGCATCCTCCGGGTATTGATGGGTCTTCAGCAGGCGGGCCGTGATGATGCGTTCCACCGGTCCCATGCGGACGTCCTCGGTGAATTCCTGATCGCGAAAGACGGTCAGCCCCTCTTTCAGGCAAAGCTGGAACCAGTCGCGGCAGGTGACGCGGTCTCCGGTCCAGTTGTGAAAATACTCATGGGCGATGACGCTCTCGATGGAGGCGTAGTCGGCATCGCTCGCGGTGTCGGGACGAGCCAACACGAGCTTGTCGTTGAAGATGTTGAGACCCTTGTTCTCCATCGCGCCCATGTTGAAATCGCTAACGGCGACGATGTTGAACACGTCGAGATCGTATTCGAGCCCGAAACGCTCCTCATCCCAGCGCATGGCGCGCTTCAGCGACTCCATGGCCCAGCCGCAACGATCTTCCTTGCCGGGCTCCACATAGATGGCGAGCGCGACCTTCTTTCCGGAGGCCGTCGTGAAGGTGTCGTGGATCGAGGCGAGATCGCCGCCGACCAGCGCGAAGAGATAAGATGGCTTCGGGAAGGGGTCGTGCCAAACGGCATAATGCCGGTCCGTGCCAGGGATTGCGCCGGACTCCACCGGATTGCCGTTGGAGAGCAGCACCGGCGTATCGCGGTCGGCCTCGATGCGCACTGTATAGACGGCAAGCACGTCCGGCCGGTCCAGGAAATAGGTGATGCGGCGGAAGCCCTCGGGCTCGCACTGGGTGCAATAGGTGCCACGCGAGCGGTAGAGGCCCGACAGCTCGGTATTGGCTTCCGGGTCGCACAGCGTAGTTATTTCGAGCGTGAAGGCCTGCGCGGGAACATTGGGAATGGTCAGCTTGCTAGGCGACAGGATGTAGTCGCCGGCCGCGAGAGCCTTGCCGTCGAGCTTGATGCGCTCGAGCGTCAGCGCTTCGCCGTCGAGCACCAAAGCTTGCCCGTCCGTGGCGGCCTCCGGGTTAGGCCGTATCTCGAGCTTGGAGACCACGCGGGCCGCCTTCGGGGCCAGCCCGACATCCAGCGCGACTGTCTCGATGAGGTAGTCGGGCGGGGCATAGTCTTTCAAGTACTTCGTTTGGCGGCTGGAGCCGTTCATGGCGACAAGACCTATCCTTTACGCTTGCTCTTAGAGGGCGAGGGGCTCGATGCCAAGCCTGAACCTGCCGTACGAGTTTTGTGAAACCCAACACCCGATCGCTGCGTTTAACCCGGATCAGCCTCAATTTGGAGATGCAGCCATGACCACAATTTCGGCAGAAAACACGGTGCTCTCCCCGGAGACACGCCATAAACCCTACCCGGCCCAAAAGGCACGGGGGGGGGGATTATTCTCAAGACCACATGGGCGCGCGTGATATTCTTCACTGGGCTGTTTGGAGGCCTCGCGCTTATTGCAGGGGTCGCGCTCTATTTTGGGATCGTCAGTTAGATGGCCAAGGCAAGATCATCATCCACAACGCCACGTCATCATTTTTCTGGCGAGGATTATCCTGGGGCCTGGGCCAGGCAGATTGAACTCACGCTGGATAAAGAAGAACGTCGGCTATTCTTCTATGGCGGGTTGTTCGGCGCCTTTGTGCTGGCAATCGTGATTGCCGCACTCATTGGCGTTGTCATTGACGCGCCACCGGTTGGCCGCTGATCCCGGAAATCGTATCGAAGGGTCTGATAGTCGAGATCGACTAGTCGAGATCGACGCGACGCAAGCGCAGCGCGTTGCCGACGACAGACACTGACGACAAGCTCATCGCCGCGGCCGCGACAATAGGCGACAGCAGAATGCCGGCGACGGGATAGAGCACCCCAGCGGCGATCGGGACACCGATGGCATTGTAGAAGAACGCGAAAAAAAGATTCTGCTTGATGTTGCGCATGGTGGCGCGGGCGAGCTTCACGCCGCGCACGACGCCGCGGAGATCGCCTTTGAGCAGCGTCAGACCCGCGCTCTCCATGGCGACATCGGCGCCGGTTCCCATGGCGATGCCGACATCCGCCTTCGCCAAGGCCGGGGCGTCGTTGATGCCGTCGCCTGCCATGGCAACCACCGCGCCGGTCTTCTGCAAGCTTTCGATCAAGGTGAGCTTTTCTTCCGGCCGCAACCCCGCATGTACCTCGTCGATGCCGAGCTTGGCGGCGACGGCTTTCGCCGTAGTCTCGTTGTCACCGGTGGCCATGACGATGCGCAAGCCCAGCGCATGCAGCGCGCCGATCGCCTCCGCGGCGCTCTCCTTGATGGGGTCGGCCACGGCGACAATGCCGGCAAGCTTGTCGTCGACGCCCAAGAACATCACGGTTTCGCCGCCTTGGCGTAGACGCTCCGCCTCCTCCGCAAGTGGCTTCACGTCGATGCCGGACGCTTCCATCAGGCGGGCATTGCCGAGAAGGGCCTCGCGGTCTCCCACGCGACCCTTGACGCCTTGGCCGGTGATCGCCTCGAAGCCTTGCGTCTTCTCAAGCGGGAGGCCCTTTTCCTCGGCGCCCTTCAGGATCGCTTCGGCAAGCGGATGCTCACTACCGGCCTCGAGTGCGCCGGCGAGTTCCAAGATCTGGTCGTCGCCGAAGCCCTGCGCGGCCTCGACCCGGGTCAGTCTCGGTTTTCCTTCGGTCAGGGTTCCGGTCTTGTCGACGACGAGGGTCGTGACCGCGGCGAGCCGTTCGAGCGCCGCAGCGTTTCGCACGAGCACGCCGGCCTGGGCGCCACGCCCTGTGGCCACCATGATGGAGATCGGCGTGGCGAGGCCAAGCGCGCATGGGCAGGCGATGATGAGCACGCTGACCGCGGCGACAAGCGCGTGAGCGAGCTGCGGCGCGGGACCAAAAAACACCCAGACAATGAAGGCCACGACAGCGACGGCAATCACCGCCGGCACGAAATAGCCCGCGACCACGTCCGCCAAAGCTTGAATGGGCGCGCGGGAGCGCTGCGCGTCGGCCACCATGTTCACGACTTGCGAAAGGGTGGTTTCCGCGCCCGTGCGGTCCACACGCATGTCGAAGGCGCCAGAGCCGTTCAGCGTGCCGCCTGTCACGGAGTCGCCGTCCGCTTTCTCCACCGGCACGGCCTCGCCGGTCAGCATTGATTCATCGACGGCGCTCCGGCCCTCGATGACGGTGCCGTCGATGGGGATCTTGTCGCCAGGGCGGACCCGGAGCACGTCGCCGACCTTCACCTCGGCGAGCTGCACGGTTTCCGTTTTGCCGTCCTTCAGGACCCGTAGGGCGGTCTTCGGCGCGAGATCGAGGAGGGCGCGGATGGCGCCGCCGGTCTTCTCCCGGGCGCGAAGCTCCAGAACCTGGCCCACCAGCACCAGCGCCACGATGACGGCCGCCGCCTCGAAATAAACCGGGACGAGGCCGTGGGTATCGCGCATCGCGGCCGGAAACAGACCGGGAGCGACCGTCGCCACCACGCTGTAAAGATAGGCGGCGCCGGTGCCGAGCCCGATCAGGGTGAACATGTTGAGCCAGCCCGAGCGCAACGATTCAAAGCCGCGCACGAAGAACGGCCAGCCGCACCAAAGGACGGCGGGGGTGGCCAGCGCCAGCAGAAGCCATTGCTGGGCGTGCGGCGACAGGAAGGGCAGGAGATCGACGCCGAAGGCATGCGCGCTCATGTCGAGTACGGCGATGATGAGCGACAGCGGGATCGCCACCCAGAGCCGCCGGCTGAAATCGATCAGCTCTTCGTTCGGCGCGTCTTCCGGCAATACGCCCATGGGCTCCAGCGCCATGCCGCAAATGGGGCAGGGGCCGGGGCCCTCTTGCACGATCTCCGGATGCATGGGGCAGGTGTAGAGGGTGCCGGGCGGCGCTGGCGCCGGCTTGTCCTGCTTGTTCAGGTAGCGCTCGGGGTCTGGGGCAAATTTCGCCTGACATCCGGCCGAGCAGAAATGATAGGTGTGGCCCTGGTAGTCATGCGTGGGCTTACCCACATGCGGATCGACCTTCATGCCACAGACGGGGTCGATGGCGAGATGGGCGTCGGAAGATGCGGCTTCTGTCATGCTTTCAGGACCCTGGGGACTCTAGGCTCATATAGTGATTCATCCCGTTTGGCACGGGCGCGCCTGGCATAGGGTGCAGCGCAAGCTTGTTTGGGGGGCCTTCTCTTGCGAACGGTTGTTTTTGAGATCTGTATCGCCCTTGCGGCCTTGGCGGGATTTGGCGTCGGCTATCTTCTTTGGGATAAGCAGGCCGCCCATTACGATATCGATATCTCCACGCTCGGCCCGGGGCCGGAGAACGATCTCATTCGCTACGGCCACGCGCTGATCGTCAACACGCCGCGCTATATCGGCAGAAGCGCGGAAGACCCGGCCATGGCCTATGGCGGTAACGACCTCTCCTGTCAGAGCTGCCATTTGAAGGCGGGACTTCAGCCCTTCGCCGCGCCATTCGTCTCGACCACCGCGACCTTTCCGATGATGGTCAACAATAAGGTGGTCACGCTCCCCGACCGCATCAATGGCTGCATGGAACTCGGCCTGAATGGCCGGGCTCTGCCGGACGACAGCCAAGAGATGGCGGCGCTCATCGCCTATATCGAGTTCGTCGGCAAGGATACGCCGGAGGGCGTGCGCTTGCCGGGCATGGGGCTCATGCCGATCGCGCTGCCCACCGAGGTGCCGGATTCCAGGCGCGGTGTTACGATCTACGCGCAGCGTTGCGCGGCCTGCCATGGTGAGGGTGGGCAAGGGGAAGCCAAGCAGCCTCCGGAAGTCGGCTATTACGTGCCGCCGCTTTGGGGCGAGGGGGCCTTCAACGGCGGTGCGGGCATGGGGCAGATCGCCTATGCCGCGTCCTATATCCGCGCCAACATGCCCGTCGGCGCCGACTACCGTGCGCCCGTGCTCACGGTGCAGGAGGCTTGGGACGTGGCGGCCTATATGATTTCCCAGCCCCATCCGCTCGCGCCGCCCGAGCCCGAACCGGAACCGGGGGCCGGCGAGGACGATCCCGAGGGCGAAGAGGCTGCGGCGCCCTAAAGCGACTCGAGCTAAGGCGGCTTGCGCCTGTGGCGCCCCGACGCCATGTTCAGAGCCAGATTCCCGTCGAGAGCGTAAGCCTTTGAAACCAAACTCACACCGCTTTTGCGTCGCGCCGATGATGGAGTGGACCGACCGCCACTGCCGCTATTTCCTGCGGCTGATCTCCAAGCGTGCGTTTCTCTATACCGAGATGGTGACTGCCGAGGCCGTGCTCTATGGCGACCTGGAGCGGGTGCTCGGTTTTGATGCGGCCGAGCATCCGGTCGGGCTTCAGCTCGGCGGCAGCGATCCGAGGAAGCTGGCAGAGGTCGCGGGCATCGGTGCGGCCCACGGCTACGACGAGATCAATCTCAATATCGGCTGCCCGTCGGACCGGGTGCAATCGGGGCGCTTCGGCGCGTGCCTCATGGCGGAGCCGGCGCTTGTGGCGGATTGCGTCAATGCGATGAAAGACGCTGTTCCGATTCCCGTGACCGTGAAATGCCGAATTGGCATTGACGACCAGGACGCGGAGGAAAGCCTCGATGCGTTCATCGACACGGTCGCGGACGCCGGTTGTGAGACCTTCATCGTGCATGCGCGCAAAGCCTGGCTCGACGGTTTGAGCCCCAAGGAAAACCGCGACGTGCCGCCACTCGACCATATCCGCGTGCATCGCCTGAAGGCGCGGCGTCCCGATCTTGCAATCATCATCAATGGCGGGATCGCTTCGCTGGAAGAAGCGGCGCCGCATCTCGAAGCGGTCGATGGCGTGATGCTGGGCCGTGCCGCCTATGCCGATCCGTATCTTTTGGCCGAGGTCGACCGGGCGCTATACGGGGACAATACGCCACCGCCGTCACGCGCGGATGTGCTCGATGGGTTCATGCCGTACGTGGAGCGGGAGCTTGCCCGCGGGGTGCGGCTCAATGCCGTGACCCGGCACATCCTCGGCCTGTTCCACGGTCAGCCCCGGGCGCGGGCCTTCCGCCGCCATATCGCCGAGAACGCGCATCTTGATGGCGCCGGCATCGAGGTGTTGGCGCAAGCACGCGACATCGTTTTGGGTGCGCGCCAGCCGGTCGCGGCGGAATAGCTCTCAAGAATAGCTCTCAGGAGTTGACCGGAGTCTGCCGCTGGGTGCGCCACAGCGAATAGGCGATGCCCCCGGTGATGAGCCCCAAGGTCACGCCAAGCGAGATGGCGGCCGGGAACTTCTCCCAACCGGCGATGTCGGCGACGAAGATCTTCGATCCGATGAACACCAGTACCAAGGCGAGGGCCGGCTTCAGATAGGTGAAGCGGTCGATGACGGCGGCGAGCGCGAAATAGAGCGCCCGCAAGCCCAAAATGGCGAAGATGTTCGACGTGTAGACGATGAACGGGTCCGTGGTGATGGCGAAGATCGCCGGCACGCTGTCGAGCGCGAAGATCACGTCGACGATCTCGATCAGGATCATGGCAACGAAGAGCGGGGTCACCCAGGTAACCACGACGCCCGTCTTCTCGCTGGGAAGCCGCATAAAGAAGCGGTTGCCGTGCAGCTCTGGCGTGATGCGGAAGAGCCGCCGGATCAGTTTGAGGGCGGGATTCTTCTCGATGTGCGGGACGTCGTCGCTCACGAACAGCATTTTGATGCCGGTCACGACCAGGAGCAGTGCGAAGATGTAGAGCACCCAGTGGAACTTCGCGACCAGCAGAGCGCCCAGGCCGATGACGATGCCGCGTAATAAGATGACGCCGAGAATGCCCCAGAACAAGACGCGGTGCTGATAGAGACGCGGAATGCCGAAATAGGAGAACACCAGAGAAATCACGAAGATGTTGTCCATCGACAGCGTCTTCTCGACCAGGAAGCCGGTGAGGTATTCCTTGCCGCTGGCGGCACCCAGGTTGATCCAAACCCAGGCGCCGAAGGAAAGGCCGATGGTGATGTAGAAAGCGCTGAGAACCAGGCTCTCGGTGACGCCGATCTCGCGCGTCTTGCGGTGAAAAAGGCCGAGGTCGAGGACGAGGAGCGCGAGCACGATCGACATGAAGAGGGCCCACATCCAGATGGGCTTGCCCATAACCAGTTCTTGCAAGGCGTCCATAGAGGATCTCCAAACGGTACTGGTCTATTCGATCGGCTCTTTGGCGCGGGTGTCGGCGAATTCCTTCTCGACTGTCTCCCGGAACAGTGTCGCCAGCCGTTCAAAATTGGGTTGGTTCACCTTGGTCTTGCGCCAGAGCATGCCGATGGTGCGCTTGAGACCGCGGCGGCCGATCTCGAATGTCTTGAAGCGTGGATCGTTGCGTATGACGCTGCGCACATAGAGTCCGGGTAGCAGGCTGACGCCCAAGCCTGTGGCCATCATCTCGCGCAACGTATCGAGGCTGGTGCCTTCGTAGTCGAAGCGGACATTGGCGCCGGACTCCGCGGCCAAGTTCACGACGAGATCGCGCAGCTGATGCCCCGGGCTGAGGGCCAGAAGGTCGACGCCGGCGAGATCGTGGATCTTGATATCGTCGCGCTGCGCGAGTGCGTGGTCGACGGGGACGGCGAGATAAATAGGCTCTTCGAACAGAACAGCCACGTTCAGCCCGCTTTGAGCGACGGGCAGCGGCGCAACGATGACATCATGGAGCCCTTCGATAAGCCCACGCGGCAAGACGTGCGGGAAGTCCTCGCGGGCATAGAGCTTGAGATGTGGGTAGCGCTCATGAAGGTGGGGAACGACGCGGGGGAGAAGATAGGAGCCGATGGTGAAAGGTAGCCCTAGGCGCACGACGCCCCCCATGCCGGAGCCGACATAGCCGGTGACGTCGCGGATGCGCTGGGCGTCGCGCAGCATGCGGCGGGCAATCTCGACCACCTCGAAGCCAAGCGGCGTCACCACCACGTTGGAGCGCGAGCGCTCCACGAGCTGCACGCCGAGGCGCTTCTCCAAGGTCCGCAGTTGCTCGCTCAAAGTGGGTTGGGTGATGTGCACGCGCTCCGCCGCGCGGCCGAAATGCCGGGTATCGGCGACGGCGACCAGGTATTCCAATTGTCTCAATGTTGGCAACGCGTTCCCCTCCCCGGAAGCCCATCCACAAACATGTAGGAAGGCCGGCGCGCGGTACAATGTTCATAGGAAATTCCGATCAAAAACCAAGGGATTTCCGATGGGCCTCCTTTTGATCCGGAGGACCAAAAAAGCGCTGATTTGCGGGGATTAGCCCGTGCGGCGGGAGGGCTGTTTCTTTTCGATGACCGCGAGGACCAGCCCTTGAACATCGAAGAAGCGGGCGGTGCGCTCGCGATAGGCGTGATAGGAGGCGCCGTAATGCTGGTCGAGCCACGCTTCCTCGACAAGCGCCATCAGCACATACGCGCCACTCATCAATAATGCGAGGGGGAGGGCGAGCCAGGAGTTCGCGCAAATGACCAGGCCGACAAGCCCCATGATGGACGAGGCATATTGCGGGTTGCGGCTGAAGCGGTAGAGGCCGTGGCTCACCAGACCGTCGGCTCCGCAATAGGTATTGCCCAGGCCGAGATTGAAATAACCGAACACGGTGATGCCGAAGCCAACGAGGAACAGCGGCGCGCCGATGATGAATCGACTCCAGTCGATCAGGTCCGCGCTGTTCCAATCCAATATTGCGACGACGAAGGTCAGGACCATGCAGCCGCGAAACAGTCCCCAAAAGGTGAGGCTCTGCCAGCTTCCCGGTTCCGGCGTGGGCCAGATGCGGAAGGGCGGAGCGAGGAGCGTGCGAAGCAGAAGAAGGTCGAGCGTCACGCCGACGGTGAGGCCCACTGCAAAGACAACGCTTGTGTAATCGAAGTTGATCATGTCAGGCGTGCAAGGAACCAGATTCGGATTGCAAATTTGCGACAGAGATCTGACGGTTCTATTGCAACTTCACGGACGCAACCTCCTAGATCTTCTGATTGTACTCCCCGACTTCCGGATGCTTGGCGAGTTCAGCGTCGATCTCGGCGAAGATGGCGCGCATGTTTTCTTCCGAGGTGGGACTTTCCACCACGACGACGAGCTCCGGTTTGTTGGATGAGGCGCGCACGAGTCCCCAGGTACCGTCGTCGAGCACGATCCGGATACCGTTCACTGTGATCAGTTCACGGATATTCTGCCCGGCAAGCTTGCCGCCCTTCGCGGTGACGTCCTCGAAATGCTTCACCACCCGGTCGACCACGCCGTATTTGGTCTCGTCGTCGCAATGAGGCGACATGGTGGGTGACTGCCACGTACGCGGCAGCGCATCCTTAAGCTCGACGAGAGTCTTGTCCGGGTTGCGGTCGAGCATGTCGAGCACCGCGATTGCTGCAACCAGGCCGTCGTCATAACCCCGGCCGATGGGCGGATTGAAGAAGAAATGGCCGGACTTTTCGAATCCCACAAGCGCCCCGGTCTCATGGCTGTAACGCTTGATGTAGGAATGCCCCGTCTTCCAGTAGGCGGTCTCGGCGCCGTTTTCGATGAGCACGGGATCGGTTTTGAACAGCCCGGTGGACTTCACGTCGACGACGAAATGCGCGTTCTTGTTCAGGGCGGAGATATCCCGGGCCAGCATGACGCCGACCTTGTCGGCGAAAATCGCTTCGCCAGTGTTGTCGACCACGCCGCAGCGGTCGCCGTCGCCGTCGAAGACCAGCGCAAGGTCGGCTTTGTGCTCGAGCACCGCATCGCGCGTAGCGTTGAGCATGGCGAGATCTTCCGGGTTCGGATTGTGCGCGGGGAAGCTGTGGTCGAGCTCGCAATTGAGGGGGATGACCTCGCAGCCCAGCTTTGACAGGACTTCCGGCGCGAATGCGCCTGCAGTGCCGTTGCCGCAAGAGACAACGACTTTCAAGCGCCGCTTGAACTTCGGATGTTTGAGCAAGTCCGCCATATAGCGCTCGGGCATATCCGGCACGTAGATGTAACGCGCACCTTCGTGATAGGGCGCGAACTTGGCGTTCATCACGATCTCTTTCAGCGCCGTCATGTCGTCGGGCGAAAAGGTGAGGGGCCGATCGATACCCATCTTGATCCCGGTCCAGCCATTATCGTTGTGGCTGGCCGTGACCATGGCCACGCCTTCGACCTCGAGGTCGAACTGAGCGAAATAGGCCATGGGTGACAGCGCCAGCCCAATGTCGTGCACCTCGGCGCCGCCGGCGAGGAGGCCGGTGACCAGCGCTGCCTTGATGGCCGAGGAGTACGAGCGGAAGTCGTGACCGACCACAATGCGGACGGGAACGCCGCGCTCGCGCATCAACGTGGTCAGGCCGAGCCCCACGGCTTCCATGCCGAGCAAGTTGACCTCTTGCGGGAAGAGCCAGCGCGCATCGTATTCGCGGAACCCGGTCACCTTGACCAGGGGTAAGCGTTCAAACTCTGCGGTATTGGGGACGAGGTCTTGGCGCGGCTTCGGGAACATTCTCACTCCATGGAAAACGACTGCGGAAGGGGGCCTTCACAGTAACCCCGTGGCCATAGCAGAGTTTCCCCTTGTGCCACCACTCCTAGATGGATTGGCGGATTATTGGGGGGTCTTATTGGGTGAGGACCAGCTCGCCCTGTTGAATCTGGAAGTTCTTCAACCTGCTCAAGAAGCTCATGCCGAGTAGGCTGGTACCGAGGGCACCCTTTTCGGCCACGGCGGCCGGCACGTTACGAATAGTGATGTCTTCGACACGGACACGGTCCAAACTTACCGGCGCCACGTGGGCAATTCCGTTTGCGGTCTGAACCGGGGCCGTGAAGTCGAGATTGTGCGGGGACAGCCCAGGCGTTCGGCGTCCTCATAGGTGACCACAACATAGGTGGCGCCAGTGTCGGCCACGAAAGTTGCCAGGCGCTCGTTTACAGCTGCCTTGAGCACGAAATGACCATTGGCATCGGCTCGCAGTTTGACCGTCCGCTCAAAGCCCGATCCGTTTTCCGCGGGCTCGGCCGGGCGATCCCGCATCGCTTCGGCCAGCGTCGGCAGGGCGTTGTTTGGACGGAACACCGTGCGGAGATCGTCGAAGAAATAAATGACGGCAACGATGCCGAGCGCGAGCGCGCCCCACTGTATCGCTTCCCACAGCATATGTTTGGTGGCGGAACGCGAAACGCCTCGCTCCCGATCCGATCGATTTTCGCGGGCGTCAGCCGCGCAAGGTCAGGAAATCGCCCGAGAACTCATAGGACCGGAGGCGGCTTAAAAAACTCATACCGAGCAGGCTCTGGGTGAGGGCCCCGGGCTGGGCCACCAGGGCGTCGACCTTGGTCCGGTCGAGAGGGCCGATCGACACCGCGTCGAGGCGCACCCGGGCCGCCACGGTGCGGCCATTGGCCGTCAATACCGGCACCCGATAGGTGAGTTTGTCCGGGTCGACACCGGCCCTTTTGGCGTCTTCCGGCGTCAAGACGATGGATGAAGCCCCGGTATCCACGATCATGGAGACCGTCTTACCGTTCACGTCCACCTTGGCCGTGAAATGGCCGTCGAGGCGCCGCCGGATCTTGACCTCGGTTAGCCCGCCGGCGCTGGTCTCGACGGTCATGGCCGTGCCGGGAAGAAGCTCGCCGACGACCCGCGCCGCGATCGGCGTGATCTCGTCCTTGTAGGCATAGAGGGCAACCAGGCCGAGACCGAGGGCGAGCCAGGTCACCGCATCGCGGACCATGGCGTTGGCGCCGCCCGCATAGCGCGTCATGAGCCCGCCGGCCACATAGACGAGAAGCGCGAGAAGGAAAGCCACGTAGCCGAAGGTGGTGGCGTCGAGGCCTGCAATCATGCCGGACTCGCTGCTCACCAACATCATGGCGGCGAGCGCAAGAATGAACAGAGCGGCCCAGGTGGTCACGCGCGGGACCCTTTCACTTTCGCCCGGCGCTCCAGGAGCTCAAGGCGATCGGGCAGGACCGCCATAATGGCACGACGGTCGGCGGGCGTCATGATCGCCCAGCTCGCGATCTCATCGCCACTACGGCCGCAGCCGACGCAAAGGCCGAACGTCTCGTCGAGCAGGCAAATATTGACGCAAGGCGTTTCCAAAAGGTCCCTACCGGTCGAATGTCCCTCGAACTATGTAGGCAGTCCGGCTGGGGTGGGCAATTGTCCCACAGGTCGCGGCGGGAGGCGAGGCCGCGACAAGAGCGCCTAGCTTGCGCGTTTGTCGCGTTCGGGGCGCCAGGGCACGTGCTGGGTCTCGGCCTGCTCCTCGCCGGGCTCGGCGAGACGCGGCAACGCCTCCATGACGCGGCTCCGGGGCAGCGAGATGGTCACCTCCGTGCCGTAGCGGAGCTTGCTCTTGAGATCGAAGTTTCCGTCATGCAGCTCGGTCAGCCCCTTGGTGATGGGAAGACCAAGCCCCGTTCCGCCTTCCGCCGTCTGGTGCGCGAGCGAGCCCTGGCCGAAACTGCGCAGAACCCGAGGGATTTCGTTCTCCGGGATGCCGGGGCCGGTATCCTTCACGCTTAAGAATTGCCCGCCAAGCGGCGTGCGGCCGACCTTGAGCGTAATTGTACCGCCTGTCGGCGTGAACTTGATGGCGTTGGACACGAGGTTGAGGCAAATCTGCCGCATCGCGCGCTCGTCGGCCCAGACTTGCGGCAGGTTCTCCTCGAAGGCCTCCACGATCTTGAGGCCCTTGTTCTCGGCGCGCACCCGCATCAAGCGGTGGCAGTCCTCGACAACGTCGGCAAGGGTCACGGGGCCCTCGTTCAACTCGTAACGCCCGGCTTCAATGCGGCTGATATCGAGGATCTCGTTGATCAGCGTCAAAAGGTGCTGGCCGCTTTCGTGAATGTCGTTGGCGTATTCCTTGTAGGTGGGGTTTGCATGCGGCCCCAGGATCTCTCCGCGCATGATCTCGGAAAAGCCGAGGATGGCGTTGAGCGGCGTGCGCAGTTCG
Organism: uncultured Alphaproteobacteria bacterium; assembly: GCA_963825655.1. Classification (GTDB taxonomy): domain Bacteria; phylum Pseudomonadota; class Alphaproteobacteria; order Rhizobiales; family Methyloligellaceae; genus Methyloceanibacter. The sequence continues at coordinate 470,859 of CAWGTS010000002.1, read as the reverse complement.
TGACTCATCGTGGCGAGGAAGCGCGACTTGGCCAGGTTGGCCTCCTCCGCGCGCAAGCGGGCATCGTCGGAGATCGACTTCGATTGCTCGAGCTCGCCGATCAGCGCGTCCTTCTCGGCGCGGTATTCCAGCATGGCCATCACGGTGGAGTTGAAGCCGTTCATCAGCCAAATGAAGTAGATGTGCACACCGATCGCCATGGCGGCCATCGCCCAGAAGAACGGGTTGTCCAGAAGCGCGAAGCGGAAGACGATGGCGACCGTCATGGGCAAGGTGCCCGCATAGACGACGGGCATGACCGTCGATGCGAACAGCATGCGCATCGAGATGACGACCAAAAGCGAGGCGAAGATAAAGGTGTGCGCGGTTTCGCCCTGTGTCTCCGGACTGATGAAGACAACCGTTGCCCATGTCACGCTGTAGAGGAACTCCGCAGCCGTAATCTTGGCGCGCCACACGGGGGTATTGATGTCTTCCTGCGGCGCTCTGGCGAACTGGCGACAGATCGTGATGAGAATGCCCTTGGCCACGAAGACAGCGCAGAGCCACAAGAGCAGTTCGCGCGGGGGAGCCCAGAACATGGCGCCCATGGCGACGATGATGGCGAGAAGCGGCGTGGTCACGGCCGCCGACAGTTCGTTTTTCACGAACATCATCAGGAGCTCGTATTCGAACTCCGGCTTGTGACCAGACTTGTAGGTGAGCTTTTCGCGGGCTTCCTGGACGCTGCGATAGGCGCGACGCTTTTGATTATTGGCCGAGCCGGCGTGAACCCGGGGGGTTTCGGCTGACGCGCCTCCTGACATGACTTAACTCGACCCGCAGCTGTCCCACACAAAAAACCTCTTGGGCTCAACGACATACCGCACAGGACAGAGCCCGCGCCTACGTCCCCCATTTAGGCTTAACGAGAACTATCTGCGCAAATCCCTAACGGTGCGTTTACTCTCGCGCCGGCCTGATACGGGACCTTGAAGCCCGACATCAAGCGCCACATTTCCTATCAGAAGGCTCGGGGGAGCCGGATTGGCTAAGTTAGGAACTTTATGCAGCTTACCGTGATCGGTTGTGGCGATGCCTTCGGCGCCGGCAGCCGTCTCCAGACATCGTTTTGCGTGCGCTCCAGCGCCTCGACGTTCCTCATCGACTGCGGAGCGACGTCGCTGATCGGAATGCACCGACTAGGGATCAGCCCGAACGACATCGACACGGTGTTTATCAGCCATCTGCATGGCGACCATTTCGGCGGCCTGCCGTGGCTGCTGATCGACGCCAAATATGTGAGCAAGCGGACGCACCCCTTGGTGGTCGCGGGGCCAAAAGGCATCGAGGCGCGGTTCGTAGCGCTGGCGGAAGCGCTCTATCCCAACGCAACCACGGCCGAACGCGGCTTCGATCTGGTTTTCGTCGAGTACGAGGAGCAGACGCACCTCGAATTCGGTGGTGTCGTCGTGAACCCGTTCGAGGTGCATCACCCCTCGGGCGCACCGCCTTATGCGCTCAGATTCAAAGTCGATGACCGGGTTGTCGCGTTTACCGGTGACACGGGTTGGGTCGAGGCCCTGTACGCGGTGGCGCGCGATGCCGACCTCTTCATCAGCGAATGCTTTCAATACGATGTGACGCTTCCGATCCATCTCGATTACAGGACGATCGACGCCAATTACGAGAAGCTTGGCGCGAAGCAGATCCTGCTGACCCATATGGGAGAGGACATGCTGGCGAAAATCGCGGAGGTCGATACCTCTCGCTATATGATCGCCGAGGACGGCATGACCATCGATCTATGACGGCTGTCTCTTTCGGTCGCTGCCATGGCTGAGCTCGCTGACGTTGTTGAATCAATCCGCGCTTGCCGCGTCTGTGTCGACAGCCCGCGCGGCAAGGCGCTGCCACATGCGCCACGGCCTGTGTTGCGGGCGAGTGCTACGGCGCGCCTTGCGGTTTGCGGGCAGGCGCCGGGTACCCGGGTCCATGCATCCGGCACGCCTTTCTCGGACCCGTCCGGCGAGCGTTTGCGCGCTTGGATGGGGGTGACGGCGAACGAGTTCTACGACGAAGCCCGCGTTGCCATTGTGCCCATGGGGTTCTGCTTTCCGGGCCAGGACGACAAGGGTGGCGATCTTCCGCCACGGCGGGAATGCGCGGCGCTGTGGCATCGGCGACTCTTCGCTGCGCTTCCGCAGATCGAGCTCGTGCTGGCGGTGGGAGCCTACGCCCAGGACTTTCATCTGGGCCCATCGCGCGGGAAGACTCTGCAAGAGACGATGCTGCGTTGGCGCGCGCACCTGAAGACGAAACGGCATCCGCGCGTCTTTCCGCTGCCTCATCCCTCCTGGCGCAATAATGCCTGGCTGAAGAAGAACCCCTGGTTCGAGGCGGAGCTCTTGCCGGTGCTGCGGCAGGAAGTGCGCCGGCTCCTGTAGTTTTCTTGCGGGTCTTGGAAAAATAATCTATTGATCGCTGTCAGTGCCGAGTTTTTAGGAACACTGTTCTCGGCATTGCTGATTTTACTCAATAATTTTGTCAGGCTTGGCGATGCTCGACCGGATGGACCGCAAGATCCTGGATATCCTACAGAAGGACTGCACCCTGCCGGTGGCGGAGATCGGCAAGCAGATCGGGCTGTCCACGACGCCCTGTTGGCGCCGCATCCAGAAGCTCGAAGAGCAGGGTGTGATCGAGCGGCGCGTTGCCTTGCTCGATCCCAAGCAGGTCAATGTGGGCGTGACGGTGTTCGTGTCCATCACCACGAGCAATCACACCAAGGAATGGCTGGAGCGATTCCATGCCGCGCTCGAGGATTTCCCCGAGGTGGTCGAGTTCTACCGGATGAGCGGGCAGGTCGATTACCTGCTGCGCGTCGTGGTACCCGACATCGAACGCTATGACACGTTCTACAAGCGGCTGATTTCCCGGATCGAACTCTCCGACGTGAGCTCCGCCTTTGCCATGGAGCAGATCAAGTTCACCACCGCGTTGCCGCTCGGCTACGCCGCGGAGGAGAAGCGGCCTTAATCCGCTCGGCTATTCGCGCTCGAGACGCGCGATCAAGCTGGACGTATCCCAGCGCTTGCCGCCTATCTCCTGGATCTCTGCATAGAACTGATCGACGAGCGCGGTCACGGGCAGGCGCGCGCCGTTCTTGCGCGCCTCGTCGAGGCAGATGGCGAAGTCCTTGCGCACCCAATCGACGGCGAAGCCGAAATCGAACTCCCCTTCGATCATGGTCTGCCAGCGATTGTCCATCTGCCAGGATTGCGCGGCGCCCTTGGAGATGGTGGCGATTACCTTCTCGATATCGAGGCCGGCACGCATGCCGAAATGAAGCGCCTCGGCGAGCCCTTGGATGAGGCCGGCGATGCAGATCTGGTTGACCATCTTGGTCAGCTGGCCCGAACCCGAGGGGCCGATGAGATTGACCGCGCGCGCATAGCTCTCGATCACCGGCTTCGCCTTGGCGAAGTCTGCGTCCTCGCCGCCCACCATGACCGTGAGTGTGCCGCCTTCGGCGCCGGACTGGCCGCCCGACACGGGCGCGTCGAGGGCGCCCGCGCCACGATCCTTTGCCGCCTCATGCAACTCACGGGCGATCGTGGCGGAGGCCGTGGTGTGGTCGACAAAGACGGCGCCGGATTTGAGCGTATGGAAAATGCCATCCGCACCAAGGGTCACCTCGCGGAGATCGTTGTCGTTGCCGACGCAGGCAAAGACGAAGTCGGCGCCGTCGGCCGCCTCGGCGGGTGTGTGGGCATGCGTTCCGCCATGGTCCGCCACCCACGCTTCCGCCTTCTTGGGGCTGCGGTTGAATACTGTCACGTCGTGATGCCCGCGGGCTTTGAGGTGGGCGGCCATGGGATACCCCATCACGCCGAGCCCGATCCAAGCGACTTTGCTCATGCGTTCGCTCCCGTGCGTCCTGCTGTGTCAGCGTGACCATAAATGAAAATGGCCGGGGCGAGCCCGGCCATTTGGCGTCTGCAGCTTGATGGCTGGCGCTAGTTCACGGTCACCCAGCGAATCTCGCTCGGGTCCAAAGTCTCATCATCGTCGGTGGTTATCTGCTCCGCGCGGAGACACTTGGCGAGCAGTTCGAGAAGCGAGGCGTGAAGCTCTCGTTCTGCCTCGTGTTGCGGCGGATTGGCGCCAAGAAACGCCAGGATCTCCTCGTAATTGGGCATCCGGAACCCCCGTGTCTCCCCAGCGACACGACGGTGGCGGAGCCGTGTGTCAAAACTTAGGCCCACTCCGAAGCGGGGGCCGCAGCCAGCCGGTTCGAGGTCAGGCGCCGAGCCCGTGGCGCCCGATGAGGCGCATGGACATGCGTCCGCCCGCATCGCCGAACAGCGACAGGCCATCAATGGTGACGCCGTCGGCACAGATATCCTCGATAACAGGCCACAGTGCCTGGGACACGCGCTCCAGATGAGCCGGGTCGAGCGGACCGGTCAATGTGATCGCGAATTGGTATTCGCTCATGACATGAGGGTGGCCGTAGCTTCTCAGGAGAAGGCGCTGGTAATTGCTGAGATGGCGGTGCTCTTCGTCATCCTCGAGGGGGTCTGCCGCGAACTCCTCGAAGGCGTTGACGCACTGTGTCGCCAGCCAATCGAGGGCGGGTTCAGGCTCCAGGGGACGCAAGACGAGGTGATGGCCAGAACGGGCAAGCGTCAGGGGGCCGGTCTCGACGGGCTTGCGGCGCGCCGAGAAGTTGATCAGCCGGGTTCGCACATCCTCAAAGGCGGCATCCTCGCGCAGGGCAAACGGGGGACGTACCACCGCGTGCAGCCCTGAGTAGCGTGCCGGCAGTGGGGTGACGTTGGTCACGCTTGAGCCCGACAACCCCGAGGTGGAGAAGGCCTGTAACGTGGCGCCATCATTGGCGCGCCCGAACCAGGAGCGGCCGAATGCCGCGAGTGCGGTTCCGGGCTGTGGTGTGTAGTAGATCGCATAGCGGGCGAAGTTCGAATGGCTCGACGCAGGGCCCTTATGGAGTTGATTGTCTACATGGGCACAATTGAGCATCTCTTCCTCCCCTCGGCGCACGCATCGAACGGCGGCGCTCATGCTGTTCTGGCTAACAGCCGCCTGTGGCGTTGGCGCGTCGGGTTTCGGGCGATAGGGAGGCGGGGGGATGAAGACTTGGTGAATCAAATTTTCCGCAACTGCGAACGACCTCATGTGCGTTGCGAGATGCACACGGCATCGAGAACGGAATGAGGGGGACATGATCGATCTCTATACCTGGATGACGCCGAACGGACAGAAGGTGTCGATCATGTTGGAGGAGGTGGGTCTGCCCTATCGCGTCCACCCGATCGACATCACCAAGGATGAGCAGTTCGCTCCGGACTTTCTGAAAGTGTCGCCGAACAACAAGATCCCGGCCATCATCGATCATGACAACGGCCTGCATCTCATGGAGTCGGGCGCCATCCTGCTCTACCTCGCGGAGAAGACCGGCAAGCTCTGGGCGCAAGACTTTCCGACGAAATGGCGGGTGGTGGAGTGGCTCATGTGGCAGATGGGCGGCGCCGGACCGTTCCTCGGACAAACCCACCACTTCGTGAAGTTCAACCCGGGCAAGAGCAGCTACGCCGAAGAGCGCTATGCCAAGGAGGCGAAGCGGCTGTGGGCCGTGCTCGATAAGCGCCTGGGCGACGTCGCGTATGTCGCCGGCGACTATTCCATCGCCGATATCGCGATCTGGCCGTGGATCTCCCGCTTCGAATGGCAGACCGTGGACTTCGCCGACCATCCGAACGTCAAACGCTGGTATGTGGCGATTGCCGAGCGGCCTGCCGTGCAGTGTGGCTGGGACGTGCTGGAAGAAGGGCGTGCGCTGCCCATGCCTTGACGCCTCCGGTGGAACGCGTTGTGCCTGCATGGCAGGATGCGGCCCGGGAGGACAGGCTCTTTGCGCAAAGCTTTCTTGATCGTCATTGCGTTGATCGCCGCGGGCGCGATCGCCTTCTATCTTGTCACCATGCCGATCACGGTGCCCGCGTCGGCGCTGCCAGACCACGCCCCGAACACCGAGAACGGCGAGACCATGTTCATTGCCGGCGGCTGCGCCGAGTGTCACGCCGTGCCCGCGGGCAAGTGCGACGATCTCGACATTAAGGATGAGACGGTGCTCGCCGGCGGGCGTTGCCTGAAGACCGAAGTCGGTACGTTCTACGTGCCGAGCATCTCACCCGACAAAGAGACGGGCATCGGCGACTGGACGACGCTCGATTTCGTCAACGCCATGAAACGCGGGGTGGCGCCGGGCGGTGTCCATCTCTATCCGGCGTTTCCCTACACCTCGTATCAGCGCATGACCTTCGAGGATCTCATCGACCTCAAGGCCTATCTCGATACGCTCCCGGCCGTGCACAACGCCACGCCGCAACACGCGCTGCGCTTCCCCTACAACATCCGCCGCGGGGTCGGGCTGTTCCAACGGCTCTATGTCGACGGTGAAACGTTCGAGCCCGATGCGGACGCGAGCGACGCGGTGAATCGCGGCGCGTATCTGGTGTTGGGGCCGGCCCATTGCGGGGAGTGTCATTCGCCCCGCAACCCGCTTGGCGGCATCGTGGACTCCAAGGCCTTTGCCGGCGCCAAAGATTTGGCGGGGAAGGGGACAGTCCCCAATATCACCCCGAGCGAGCACGGCATCGGCGACTGGACCGAAGAGGACATTGCCTATCTGTTGGAGACCGGAACCACACCCGATTTCGATGTGATCGGTGAAGCCATGGTGCCGGTGCAGGAGAATATGGCGAAGCTTTCGGCGGAGGATCGCAGCGCGATCGCGGCCTTCCTCAAGACGCTGCCGCCGCGCCTTAATGCCGTAAAGAAATCAAAGACCAAACCGAGCGATGATGCCGCTCGAGACTAGATTTGCCGTTCATGGCAGGTTCAGTTGCGGTCGCTTAGTGACGGCTAAAGTCGGCCGGCCTTGCGACTTTTGGAGGCTTTGATGAGGTGGTGCATCCGTCCAGTCCTCGGCGCGCTCGCTTTGCTCGGGAGCATGGCGGCGGGCTTTGTCCCTGCGGGGACCGAGGAGAATGCGCCGCCCGACATGGCTCCACCATCGGACCCGGCCGCGCGCGCCGCCTTCAGCGCCCTCGATAAGAACTGCGCCCGGTGCCATCAGGCGGGACCGAGCCTGCAGCGCCAGAAGCCGGCGAAGAATTTCGGCAATGTGCTGGCGCTCGACGAGATCGCACGCGATCCGGACTTGATCCTGCCTGGAAATCCAGACGGCTCGGGCCTCTTCATCCAGATCGCCAAGAAGGACATGCCCTACGATTGCTACCAGGAGTTCGACTGCGAGGCTGAGCCGACGGAGGAAGACGTCAAGGCGGTCTATGACTGGATCAAGGGGCTTGGCGACACGATCACCGCGGCGTGCGGGGATCGTGCGCCGCTTGACGAGGCGGCGGTCGTCACGGCAATCGCCAAGGATATCGACGCGCAGGAACGGCATCGGCGCCGTGGAATGCGTTATGTCACGCTCTCGCACTTCTATAATGCGTGCGTCTCCGATGCGGACATGGTGCGGTATCGCCAGGGTGTTGTGAAGCTGCTCAATAGCCTGAGCGCAAATCCCGATGTCTTGAAGCTGCGGACCGTCGATCCACAGCGGACCATTATCGCTTTCAATCTCGCGGATATCGGCTGGACGACGGAAAATTGGGCGCGTCTTGCCGGGCTCTACCCTTACGGCATGGCGCCCGAGGTTCCCGCGTATGACCAGGTGGTGAGGGATACAGGCTCGAAGCTTCCCTGGGTGCGGGGGGACTGGCTTGCCTTCAACGCCGCGCGGCCGCCGCTGTACTACGATCTCTTGAAACTGCCGACGACGTTCGCCGAGCTCGAACGGCAAGAGGGCGTCGACGTCAAAGCCAATATCGAGGCGTTCCTCGCCCGGCGCGCCGGCTTTCAGAAGTCCGGCGTCTCAAAGCACAATCGGCTAATCGAGCGACACGCCATTCCCACGGGCTACTTCTGGACGTCTTACGATTTCAAAGGCGATAGACCGAAGCAGAGCCTGTTTGTCCATCCGCTCGGCCCGTTCGGCGCGGATGCGTTCAAGCATGACGGTGGGGAGACGATCTTCAGCCTGCCGAACGGATTCCAGGCTTACTACCTCAACACGGCCGAGGGCGAACGGCTCGTTAAAGGGCCTACCGAGATTGTGCTGGATGACAGCCAGCGGGATCGCGCGGTGACCAATGCGATCTCCTGCTTCGGTTGCCACAACCAGGGCGTTCGACAGGTCACCGATGACATCCGCGGGCATGTCCTCCACGACGAGAGCTTTCCGAAGGAGATCCGCAAGAAAGTCGGCGCGCTCTATGCGCCGCAAGAGGAGATGAAGAAGCTGCTCGCGCAGGACGCATTGCGTTTTCGCAAGGCGATGTTGGCGGCTGGGCTCGATCCTGATCTCGACTCGCAGACGCAAGGTGTAGAGAGCATCAACTTTCTCTCCAAGGCGTACGAAAAGTCGGTTGATCTTCGGGTTGCCGCGGCGGAGTACGGGATCAGGGCCGATGCGCTGTCGCAAAGCCTGGCCGACGCTGGCGGCGCGTTGGGCCGTATCAAGCGGCGGCTGGAGCAGGGCGTGCTGCCGCGTCAAATCCTCGAGGTCGAATTCCCTGAGCTCGTCGCCAAGGTCTCGGACAACAAGCCCATCGAGATTGCGGCTTTGACGCCGACTGCGGTCGCGCAGACCCGTGATGAGAACGAGGTGTTTTTTGACGACTTCGATCTCGCGCTCATTTCCGACAAGAGCAATTACCGCGTGAACGATCTTCCCGTGTTCAGCATCAAATCGAGCAAGGGCTGCCATCTGACACTCATCAACGTGGAGGCGGGGGGTGACGGCACGGTGATCTTCCCCAACACGTTTCAGCAGGACAATTTCCTGCCGGCCAATACGGAAATGAAGTTCCCGGATGCCGACGCCCCGTTCCAGTTCAGGCTCAAGGACCCGGGCACGGAGACCGTGATCGCCATCTGCAATGCGACGGGCGTCGGTGCCGACGGCATCGAGCACGATTTTAAGGCCCGGCAGTTCACGCCGCTCGGCAATTACCGCCAGTTCCTCACACGCCGGATCGTGGTGGAGGGGGCGGCTAAGGTCGCCGCGGGGCAGAAGCACAAGGTTTCGGCAAATAATGCGCCCGATGGGGCCGAGACGTCCGGGCCTGAAGCCGCGGACGACGCCTCAGAGGATTTGGCCCGGACGGCCATCAAGCTTGTCGTGCGATGAGTTTTTCTGGGTAATGGCGGGGGCCGCCAATCTCTCGCCGCCATCGCCCTCTAGCGTGCTCTGGAGGCTCGAAAGAGTGTGTGGCTTGGCCTAGCTCTTGCTCTGGATTTGCGGGATTGTATTGAATTGGTGCGCGGTTTGGCGCGATCACCCAGGTTTTACGTTGAGGGTTACAATGGCGGGGAGACTGAAAGGCTGGCGAAGCCTTATATTCGGGCTTGTCCTAGCGGTTCCGGGTGCGGTTGCGCCCTTGGCCGTGCTCCACGCCGAACCACCGGAATCAGCGGCGGTGCCGCAGCTGCCGCTAGGGACCGTTCCCCCCCAGACGATTACGCCCCCGACCCGCATCGCCGTGGTGACGCCAGAGACCGAGCCGACGGCCGAGCCCGCCGAACCCCGTGATGTGAAGGCCGAGACGACCGCCCGGGTGCAGCGGTGCTTCGCCAAGCTTGGCTATTACAAGGGGCCGATCGACGGGAAGGCGAACGCGGATACCTGGACCGCCCATTGGTACTTCAAGAACGAATACGGGCTGAAATCCCATGGCGATTTTCTAGACAAGCCCGTGCTGAAGAAGATCGATCAGCTTTGCAAGGAAACGAAGCTCAAGCCGGAACCCGAGCCTGAAGCTAGGAAGACCGAACCCAAACCCGACCCCAAGACAGAGCCTAAGCCCAGCGAAGCCGCGGCCTCGGATGATACCGCGGCGGCGGAAAAGAATGCCGACGGGGAGACGCTCACTGCCGCACTTGCGGATGGAGAGGAGGATCTCGAACCGGTCGTGGAGGAAGAGCCGCCACTGCCGCCGACACGGCTCGAAATCGATTGTCTGCCAAAGGATTTGATCGATGTTCTGCGCCGCGCCCATGGCGACGATGTCAGGGCGAAGGCCTGCGCGGCGGGATGCTTGCCGTCGCCCAAGGGGCTGAGCCAAGCGCAGCTCGACGATCTTCAAAGTCGGTATGGGGTGGTCTGGTGCCGTTCCTGCGTGCAGATCGAGGGGCATCTGTCACTGGACGACATCCGGCGCATCGAGGACGAAGGAAATCTCGAACTTTGCAGCATGCCGCCGCGACAAATCCCGCGCCCGGGCGTTGGCAACGGCAATGTCGTGAAATCCTTCAGCCGAATCCGCGAACTCTACCGGGCTCTGCCCCCGGCGCCCGAAGATCCTGGGGCCATCGCCGTTATCGTCGGCAACAACGCCTACGATAACCTGCCGACCGCCGAGACGGCGCGCAGCGATGCGGGTGCGATGTATTTCTTCCTCACCGAGCATCTCGGCTTCCGTCAGGACCGCATCATCGATCTGCGAAATGGGCGCAGGGCCGATTTCGAACGTGTATTCGGCCCGGTGCCGGGCTCGGATGGCGAGTTGGCGCGCTTGGTGCGCGCGCAGCCCGATGCCAAGGTTGTCGTCTATTATTCCGGCCACGGCGCCACCAATTCGAGCCACAGCGACACCTATATGCTGCCTGTCGACGCAGAGCCCTATCGGGAGGAGCGGAGCGGCTACCCCTTGTCGACGCTCTACGACAATCTTGCGGCGCTGAAGGCGAAGTCCGTGCTCGTGCTGTTGGAGAGTTCCTACGGGCGCGATCACGGGCCCTACGTTCTGCCGCCTAATCTGCCAGAGACCACGAGGAGCGCGTTGCCGTCCAAGCCACGCGAGGGCGTGACTGTGCTGGCCGCTGCCGACCGGGGCCAGCGCGCGCTCATCGACACGAGCTACGATATCGGGCTCTTCACCCGGTATGCGATCGAGGGGCTTGCCGGCAGTGCCGATCTCTATCCGGTCGGCAATGGCGACGGCTCGGTCGACAGCGCGGAAATCTATGCCTACACGGCAGCCATGGTGCGGCTCGCGGCGCGCAAGACGTTCGGCCTGTTGCAACAGCCGGTCTATTCGAGCGTTGCGACCCCTATCCTGTCCAGTTCCGGAGCCGTCGCCGCCAAACCCGTCGAATAGGACGCTTTTCGCTCCATCGTCAGCCGGGGGCAGGCGGCCAAATTCGTCAGCACACGCATATGGCCATCACGGCAAAACTTCTTTACAAGGATGGCTGAATTCCTTAGGGAGCACGCCGGCTCGCAAGCGGACTCGCCCAAGGGCAGTGACATCTGCCTAAGGGCAGCGACATCGGCAATCTCGTGTGGGAGTACGCATGGGATGGACGTTTTCACCTCCGCCGCGGAGCTTCTCCGTCATCGCCGCCCAGAGCGGCCTGTTCTAGCGCTTCGGCCGCATGCCGCGTCGCGCGCGGCCGCTTGGTTTCTCGCCAATTTTCCCGGCCGCGTGCTTTACGCGGCCAAGGCCAACGACACGCCCCAAGTGATCGATGCGTTGGTCGAGGCGGGCATTGCTGCGTTCGACGTGGCATCCTTGGTCGAGATTCAGCGTATGGCGGGGGTCCCGGGCGCCGAACTCTATTTCATGAATCCGATCAAGTCGCGCGGCGCCATCTCCCGCGCCTATCGGGAGTTCGGGGTTCGGCGCTTCGCCTTCGATTCCGCCGATGAGCTGGACAAGGTGCTCGAGGAGACGGACGGCGCCGACGATCTGACCCTGTTCCTCCGGATCGCCTGCCCCAACACGCACAGTCTCATTCCGCTTGAAGGCAAATTCGGCGCGAGCCAAGAGGAAGCTCCTGCCTTGCTCCTCAAGGCACGCCAGCGCGCCACCCGTCTCGGCATAACCTTCCACGTGGGCTCCCAGGCCGTGGTGCCCGCCGCCTTTGGCGAGGCGCTGCATCAGGTGGGACAGCTCATCTTGTCCTCGGGCGTGCTGGTGGACGCCATCGACATTGGCGGCGGCTTTCCGGCGCGCTATCCGCATTCGGATCCGCCGGCGCTTGCAAGCTTCATGGAGGAGATCGTCAAGGCGTCCGACGAACTCGCGGTCAAACACAATTGCGAGCTTCTATGCGAGCCCGGCCGCGCGCTTGTGGCCGAGGCGGAGTTGGTCATCGTGCGCGTGGACGCGCGCCGCGGGAACGCGCTCTATGTCAACGACGGGGCGTTCGGCACGCTGTTCGATGCCGCTTATTCCGGCTTCCGTTTTCCGGCACGGCTGGTGACGCCGGAGAGGCTTGGGACGGCGTCGCCCGAGGCTGAATTCGTGCTTTACGGCCCGACGTGCGACAGCTCCGATTATCTGCCGGGTCCCTTTGTCCTGCCGTCCTGCGTCGCCGAAGGCGATTATTTGGAGATCGGTCAGGTCGGGGCTTATGGCCGAGTCTTGGGGAATCGTTTCAACGGGTTCGGTGTGTTCGATGAGGTGGTGCTTACGGATGAGCCCATGCTCTCGATGTTTCAGAGCGGCGATGACGATGCTGCGCAAACCGCGTGGCCCGCAAGGGCGTAAGCGTCGCTTCACCCGCGCAATAAAAAGGGCCGCGCTTCTCTCGGAAGCCGGCCCTTTTCGTATGTTGACGGATGTAATCCGTCAGTTGCTCTGAGAACGTTGCTCTTCGCGAATGGCTGCCTCGTGATACGAGGCTCCGCCATAAGCGAGCTTTGCGATGCGTGGCATTGCAAAGTTCTCGGAGAGGTTCGTCTCATAGCGACCGCTACTCAGACCAGCGCGGCCGCCCTTGGGGAACTGGTAGATTTTCGCAGTCCCCTCAGATGCGTTTGCCGTCATGGTTCTCTCCATTCAAATGCTGTGTCGATGAATCAGCGCACCGACGCAGGCTTGAGTTCCCGTATACAGGGGAGTGGGGTCACTTTGCATATTTATTTTGCGGTATGACTATTATTTCAGCTGTTCTTTCGTCTGCTGCTTCGCGCATCAGCGGCACGTGGCGTTGGAGCGGGTGGCATGCCTCGTTCGCTGATGCGCTTTGCTGAGTTGCCGAGCGTCGCCTAAGCCACGAAGTTTATTACCGAAAAGTGAACGCGCAGGTTGGGCCCAAGTCGGCTCCGGCGGGCAAGTCCAGGGTGAGCAGGGGCCCACCTATCCCTTTGGCACATTTGCTGCTTTGGGAGTCCGCGGTTGGCCGTCTGCCTCTGATGGCTGCGATGGGATTCCCGCGTTCAATTTACGTCTCAACACCATGAAGGATTCGCAATGACCAAGTACAAACTCGAGTATATTTGGCTCGACGGCTACACCCCGACGCCGAATCTGCGTGGCAAGACACAGATCAAGGAGTACGCCAGCTTTCCGTCCCTTGAGGAGCTCCCCTTGTGGGGTTTCGATGGAAGCTCGACGATGCAGGCCGAAGGCAGCAGCTCCGATTGCGTCCTCAAGCCGATCCGCGTTTTCCCAGACGCTGCGCGGAAAGACGGTGTGCTGGTGCTTTGCGAAGTCATGATGCCGGACGGCGAGACCCCGCATCCGACAAACAAGCGGGCGACCATTCTGGACGATGAGGGCGCCTGGTTCGGCTTCGAGCAAGAGTACTTCTTCTATAAAGACGGCCGCCCGCTCGGCTTCCCGGCCGAAGGTTATCCGTCGCCGCAGGGCAAGTATTACACGGGCGTCGGCTACTCACAGATTGGCTCGACCGCACGCGAGATCGTCGAAGAGCATCTCGACCTGTGTCTTGCGGCCGGGATCAACCACGAGGGCATCAACGCCGAGGTGGCGAAGGGTCAATGGGAGTTCCAGATCTTCGGCAAGGGCTCGAAGAAGGCCGCCGACGAAATGTGGATGGCGCGCTACCTGCTGGAGCGTCTTACCGAGAAATACGGCGTCGACGTCGAATATCACTGCAAGCCGCTTGGCGACACCGACTGGAACGGCTCGGGCATGCACGCCAACTTCTCCACCACTTATCTGCGTGAAGTCGGCGGCGAGGCATATTTCATGGCGCTGATGGATGCGTTCGAGAGCAACTGCGCGGACCATATTGCAGTCTACGGCCCGGACAATCACATGCGGTTGACCGGTAAGCACGAGACCCAGGCGATCGACCAGTTCAGCTGGGGTGTCGCTGATCGTGGCGCATCGATCCGGGTGCCGCACTCGTTCCCCAGGAACGGCTACAAGGGCTATCTCGAAGATCGCCGGCCGAACTCGCAAGGCGACCCCTACCAGATCGCCTCGCAGATCCTGAAGACGATCGCATCCGTGGACACGGCAAAGGCCAGCGCCGCCGCATAAGGCTGTGGGCGCGACGTTCGCGCGTCGAAGACTAGGCACAAAAACGGGGGGCCCCACGGCGCCCCGTTTTTTATGGCTGCGAGTCGTTCAAAGGCTTCGGCTCATGCGATGAAGTCCGCTACGAGGACGATGCGGCCCCAATCCTGCCATTTCCGACCGGTGTTCTGCCAAATCTCCTAACGACGGCGTGTGCTGACGGGCCGTCGGCCAGGGGCTACACTCGGTTCCTATAACGCTCATCAGAAGCTCAAAAAGGGGGGTAGCCGCCATGACCTTGGATACACTTGAGACCGTTTGGGCGCCACGCGTCCTCAGCATCCTGCGTATCGTCGCGGCGCTTCTGTTCTTCCAGCACGGCTCGGCCAAGCTCTTCGGCTTTCCGCCGTCCCCCCATTCGCCGGAGGTTCTGTCACTGCCCTGGATCGCGGGCGTTCTCGAGGTGGTCGGCGGCGCGCTGCTCGTGGTCGGCCTGTTTACGCGGCCGGTGGCCTTCATCCTCTCCGGTCAGATGGCCGTTGCCTATTGGATGTTCCATTACTCACCGGAGAAGATCTATCCGCTGGTGAACGGCGGCGATGCTGCCATCCTGTTCTGCTTTGTCTTCTTGTATTTTGTCTTTGCCGGTGGTGGCTCTTGGAGCCTCGATGCGCTGAGGCGGAGAGGCTCGGACGGCGGGTACTTTCACAAGTCCGCTTCATAGAGTCCAAGTCCGCGGGTTGGGTTTGGCGCGCACGCTGATGCTATTTGCGGCGCGGCGAACGCGGCATGGGTTAACGCCGTAAAGACATTTTTAGCCAATATTTTAAACGCAAATTTTATCGCCGACGCCGCAGATTCGGCGGATGATGAGTATGCGTCAACAAGTCATGATGGGTGTGTTAGCGTTGTCGGTGATCGCGATGTTTGGCGCGACCGCCGCCCGTGACGTGACGGCACGAACCGGACGATCGAGCCCAAGCATTTGGTTGGATCCGAATGCTTCCGATGGATTGCTCGCGAGCCGGCTGAACCTCACGAACAAGGCGAAGTCACCGCTGACCAACTAGCGTGCCCGGATCTTCGGATTTTAGGTTCCCGGACGCGCGTTCGGGAAGAAGAGCTGTTGTCCGTCGATCTTGTAGCTGGCGATGGCTTTTTGTCCTTCGCCGCTCGTCAACCAGTCGACGAACGCTTTTCCCTTCTCTGCTTTCACGCGCGCGTGTTTCTCCGGATTGACGAGGATCACGCCGTATTGGTTGAAGAGCTTCGGGTCGCCCTGGACGAGGACTTTGAAATCGCTCTTGTTGGCGAAGCTCAGCCAGGTACCGCGGTCGGTGAGGGTGTAGGCATGCTTGCCGACCGCCGTATTCAAGGTGGCGCCCATACCAGAACCGGTTTCCAAATACCAATCCCCGCTTGAGTGCGTGGGATCGACGCTCGTTTTCTTCCAGAGTCTCAGCTCAGCCTTATGCGTGCCGGAGTTGTCGCCGCGCGAGGCGAATGGCGCCTCGGCCTCGGCAATCTTCTCCAGCGCTTGGTCGGCGTCTTTCAGCCCGGAGATCCCGGCGGGATCGGAGGCCGGGCCGACGATGACGAAGTCGTTGTACATGACGTCGTGTCGTTTCACCCCCCACCCATCGGCCACGAACTTTTCCTCGTCCGGCTTGGAGTGCACGAGCACCACGTCGCCGTCGCCGTTCCGGGCATTCTTGAGCGCCTGGCCGGTGCCGACGGCGACCACGCGCACCTCAATGCCGGTCCTGTCGGTGAATTTCGGCAGGACGTGATCGAATAGTCCGGAGTTCTGCGTGGAGGTGGTGGACTGCACGATGATGAAGTCGTCGTCGGCCGCGAAGGAGCCCGTGGACGCGACCGGCGCAAGGAGGAGTGCGAGGCCAAGAGCGAGAACAATTCGTTTACGCAGACGGTCGATCACCGGCACCTCCTATGAGCGTCAAAGGACGAGGCCACCGCTCAGGAATGCGCGCGCGCCTTCGCTATGCGTGTCCTCGAAGAAATTCTCGGCATCCTGATGTTCGATAACGCGGCCATGGTGCAAAAACATGACGTCATGTGCCAGCCGCCGCGCCTGGCCCACGTCATGAGTCACCAAGATGACCTTGATGCCGCGACGCTGGGCATCGAGCAGGAGCCGCTCGATCGCCAGCGTTGACGCGGGATCGAGGCTGGACGTCGGCTCATCCAGGAAGAGCACGTCGGGGTCCAGGCTGAGCGCCCGCGCGAGGCAGAGCCGCTGCTGCTCTCCGCCCGACAATACGCGGGCCGGCGTTGATGCATGATCTTCGAGGCCCGCGAGCTTGAGCGCTTCGTCAACACAGATTGCGCGCTTGCCACGCTCGATGCCGTGCAAACCCAAGGCATGGGAGACATTCGCCGCAACCGAGCGGCGCAGCAGGACCGGCCGCTGGAAAACCATGGCTTGGCGATAGGCCATCGCTCGGTCCATGCGGCGCCCCGCCCACAAAATCTCGCCCTTGGTGGGAGCGATCAGCCCGTGCATCAGCCGAAGGAGAATGCTTTTTCCGGCGCCGTTCGGTCCCATGATGACCGTGATGCGGCGCGTGTCGATGGTTGCATTCAGGTCGTTGATCACTCGCTTGCCGCCCGTCTCGTAGTAGAGACCTATGAGCTCGACCGGCAAGGGCGGACTGGCGAGACGATCGCTGACGCCTTCAAGCGGGGTGGTGGGATCAAGCATAGGCGAGACGGTTGGCAAGGCGCTGTACCCAGATCAGCGACGCGTTGACGGCCAAGGCGATGGTAAGCAGGACGATGCCCAGCGCCAGCGCGAGCGCGATATTTCCCTTCGAGGTCTCCAAGGCTATGGCTGTCGTCATCGTCCGCGTTACGTGATCGATATTGCCGCCGACGATCATGACGGCGCCGACCTCGGCTATCGCGCGGCCGAACCCGGCCAGCACTGCCGTGATCAGGCGATAACGACCGTCCCAAAGCAATGTAACGACAATAGCACTGGATGAGGCGCCCAGCGAGCGCAGCTGCTCGTCATATTCCTCGAGAAGATCTTGGCAGGCTTGTCGCGTCAGGGCGCCGATGATCGGCGTGACGAGGATGACCTGGGCGATGATCATGGCCGTCGGCGTATAGAGAAGCTGAAGCACGCCCAATGGGCCCACATTGGACAGCAGAAGATAGACAATGAGGCCCGCGACGACAGGCGGGAGCCCCATGAGAGCGCTGAGCACGGCCGATACGGCCCCGCGCCCCGGGAAGCGATAGACCGCCAGCGCACCGCCAATGGCGAAGCCGAGCAGGCTGGCAATGGCCACCGCCGTGAGGCTCACTTTGATGGAAAGGATGAGAATCTCGACCAGGTCAGGGTTGAGCCCGACGATCAGACCGAGAGCTGTGCGAAAGGCGTCGATAAAGTCGGTCATTGAACGAAACCGCTTGGACTGTTGATCAGGATTCCCGATCGGTCATTCAGCTTTTCCGATCGTTAGATGGCGAAATAAACTTTCGAGTCGTCCCGCCTCGCTTGCTCCCTTACGTCACTGGCTGGTATCACAAGTTTGGATGTCTTCAAATTTTCCGCCGGGCCTCAGTTCAACTGAGAGGAAGATTGGTAGCGTGGAGCAGGAAACATCGTTGAACGGCGGGCCCGATCGGCCCGCTAGAAATGTCGGTTCTCGTAAGCGTGCACGGGGTTTCCCCAAGGGACGTCAACTTGACGTCGCCGCGTTGGAGCAAGTACGTGAACTGTTGGGCGACCGTCCCCGCCGTCACGACCTGCTGATCGAGTACCTTCACCTTATCCAGGATCATTATCACTACATTTCGAGCCGGCATCTGCGCGCGCTCTGCGACGAGCTCAAGTTGCCGCAAGCGGCAGCTTACGAGGTGGCGACCTTCTACGCGCATTTCGACGTGGTGAAGGAAGGGGAGACGCCGCCTCCGCCAACGACGATCCGCGTGTGCGACTCCATCACCTGCGCCATTAAGGGGGCCGACGCGCTTTACGACGCTTTAAAGTCCGGCGTCGATCCGTCGGAAGTGCGAGTCGTGAAGGCGCCGTGCATGGGGCGTTGCGACACGGCGCCGGTATGCGAGATCGGACATTATTTTGTCGACCACGCCACGCCCGACAGCGTTCAGGCCGATCTCAGCAGCGGGAAGCACGATCCGCACATTCCGCAATACACAGATCTCGCCGCCTATCGCGCCGCGGGCGGCTATTCCATGCTGGAAGAGTGCCGCGCCGGCAAGCGTAGCGTTGAGGACGTCATCAACCAGATGTCCGACGCCGGCTTGCGCGGCCTCGGCGGCGCCGGTTTCCCGGCCGGTAAGAAATGGCAAATCGTCCACTCGTTTCCCGGCCCCCGTCTGATGACGATCAACGGCGACGAAGGCGAGCCGGGCACGTTCAAGGACCGCTACTACCTGGAACGCAATCCGCACCAAATGTTCGAAGGTGCCTTGATCGGTGCCTGGGCGGTGGAGGCCGAGCGCATCTACCTCTATATGCGCGACGAGTACCCCGCCGTGCTCCACATTCTGGCACGCGAGATCGACGCGCTGGAAGCGGCAGGCATTATCAAGAAGGGTGAGATCGAACTCCGGCGCGGCGCGGGCGCGTATATCTGCGGCGAAGAGTCGGCGATGATCGAGTCCATCGAGGGCAAGCGCGGCTATCCGCGCAATCGTCCGCCCTATATCGCCGAGGTCGGGCTGTTCGGACGCCCGACGCTTAATCACAATGTCGAGACGCTCTACTGGATACCGGAGATACTGGAGAAGGGCGCCAAGTGGTTCGCCGATCACGGGATGAACGGCGGTAAAGGCTTCCGGTCCTGGTCGGTGTCGGGCCGGGTGAAGAAGCCGGGCGTTATCATCGCGCCGGCCGGCATCACCGTGAACGAGCTGATCGAGCGCGCCGGCGGCATGGAGGATGGCCACGAGTTCAAGGCTTATCTTCCCGGTGGCGCCTCCGGCGGCATTCTCCCGGCGCGTCTCGGTGATGTGCCTCTCGATTTCGGCACGCTGGACAAATACGGATCGTTTGTCGGTAGCCACGCCATCGTGATCTTCTCGCAAGAGGATCGTGTGGCGGACGTCGCGATCAACCTTCTTCAATTCTTCAAGAATGAATCCTGCGGCCAGTGCACGCCCTGCCGCGTGGGCTGCGACAAGGCCGTGGCCTTGCTCGAGAAGGACGAGTGGGACGGCGACCTTCTTGGCGAGCTCGCGCAGGCCATGCGCGACGCCTCGATTTGCGGCCTTGGCCAAGCCGCGCCGAATGCCTTTGTCACCGCGATGGAGTTCTTCTCCGACGAGCCCGCTCGCCCCACCGAGGCGGGCCGGCCAGCCAGATATTGATGGATGACACCATGACAGATCAGTTGCTGTTCACGCTTGACGGGGAGGTTGTCTCAGCCAGGCCCGGCGAAACCATTTGGCAGGTCGCGAAACGCCACGGCAAGGACATCCCGCATCTGTGCTGGCTGCCGCAACCGGGCTACGCCGCCGACGGCAACTGCCGCGCGTGCATGGTCGAGGTCGACGGCGAGCGCACGCTGACCGCATCCTGTATCCGCAAACCGACCCCTGACATGGTCGTCAAGACTGAGACCGAGCGCGCGGTGAAGGCGCGCCGCATGGTGATGGAGTTACTCCTCGCAGACCAGCCGCCGCACGAGGAGTCGCCAGATCGCGTCTCGCCGTTCTGGCATTGGGCGGAAGAGCAGCACATCGAGACCTCGCGCTTCCCGGCCAGCGACATCATCAAACCAGACCTGTCGCACCCCGCCATGGCGGTCAACCTGGATGCCTGCATCGAGTGCGGCCTGTGTGTGCGCGCCTGCCGTGACGTGCAGGTGAACGACGTCATCGGTATGGCGTTCCGCGGGTTCGACGCAAAGCCCGTGTTCGATTTTGACGACCCGATGGGTAAATCCACCTGCGTGGCCTGCGGCGAGTGCGTTCAGGCCTGCCCCACTGGCGCGCTCATGCCCAAGTCGATCGTCGATCCGATCACGCAGCACGGCTCACGAGAGGTCGACCGCGAAGTCCATTCTGTTTGTCCGTATTGCGGCGTTGGCTGCCAGATCAGCTATCAGATCAAGGACGAGAAGATCGCGTTTGTGCAAGGCCGCGACGGCTACTCCAACGAAAACCGGCTGTGCGTGAAGGGCCGCTTCGGCTTCGACTATGTCAGCAATCCTCAGAGGCTGATGAAGCCGCTGATCCGCAAGCCGGGGATGCCCAAGGGCGTGAATGTCGACCCGGCCGATCCTTACACTCATTTTCGCGAGGCGACTTGGGAAGAGGCGCTGGACGTCGCCGCCTCGGGCTTGGGGCGCATTGCCGATGAGCATGGCGGTGACGCCATCGCCGGGTTTGGCTCCGCCAAGTGCTCGAACGAGGAAGCGTATCTGTTCCAGAAGCTGATCCGCACGCGCTTCCAGAGCAATAATATCGACCACTGCACGCGTCTGTGCCACGCCTCGTCGGTCGCGGCGCTGATCGAAGGGATCGGATCCGGCGCGGTGACGGCCACGTTCAACGAGGTCGAGCACGCCGACGTCATCGTCATTATTGGCGCCAACCCGACCGAGAACCATCCGGTGGCCGCGACCTTCTTCAAGCAGGCGGCGCGGCGCGGCGCCAAGCTGATCGTGATTGATCCGCGCGGCCAGTCGCTCCGCAATTACGCGACCCATATGCTGCGCTTCAAGTCGGGAAGCGATGTGGCGCTGCTGAACGGCATCATGCATGCGATCGTCGAGGAGGGTCTCTACGACGTTCAGTATGTGCAGGCCCACACCGAAAATTTCGAGCGCTTGAAGGAGAAGCTCGCTGCCTACAGTCCGGAATCGGTCGCCCCGTTGTGCGGGATCGATGCTGAGACTATTCGGGATGTTGCGCGCATCTTCGGCAATGCCAGTCGCGCGATGATCTTCTGGGGTATGGGCATCTCGCAGCACGTGCACGGCACCGACAACTCGCGGTGCCTGATTTCTCTGGCGCTGATGTGCGGTCAGGTCGGACGTCCCGGCACGGGCCTGCATCCCTTGCGGGGACAGAACAACGTGCAAGGCGCATCCGACGCCGGCCTCATCCCGATGTTCTATCCGGACTATGCCGACGTTCAAGCCGAGCCGGTCTACAAAAAATTCGAGGAACTCTGGCAGACGCCGCTTTCAAAGAAGGCCGGCCTCACCGTGGTCGAGGTCATCAATGCGGCGAACGCGGGTAAGGTCAAAGCGATGTACGTTCAGGGTGAGAACCCTGCCATGTCCGATCCCGATCTCGATCATGCCCGCGCCGGTATCGCCAAGCTCGAGCATCTCGTGGTGCAGGATATTTTCCTGACCGAGACCGCGATGATGGCCGATGTCGTGCTGCCCGCTTCGGCGTGGCCCGAGAAAAACGGGACGGTCACCAACACCAACCGCCAGGTCCAGATGGGCCGCCAGGCGTTGGACCTTCCCGGGGACACACGCCAAGATCTTTGGATCATCATCGAGCTGGCCAAAAAGCTGGGGCTGCCGTGGACTTACACCCATCCCTCGCATGTCTTCGAGGAGATGAAGCGCGCGATGCCGTCGCTCGACAACATCACTTGGGATCGGCTGGAGAATGAGTTGTCGGTTATCTATCCGTGCCCCGAGCCGGATCATCCGGGCGATGCGGTAGTCTTCGGCGACGGCTTCCCGACCAAGACCGGTCGCGCCTATCTCGTGCCCGCAGATGTCTTGCCGCCTGCGGAAGTCCCGGATGAGGAATATCCCTTCGTGCTCATGACGGGGCGGCAACTGGAGCATTGGCACACCGGCGCCATGACCCGGCGCGCAGATGTGCTCGACTCGCTGGAACCCGGCCCGACGGCGAGCCTGCATCCCAACACGCTCGCGCGTTACGACCTGGTGCCCGGGGAGTTGATGCGGGTGACCACACGCCGCGGCTCGATCGAGCTCACGGCCCGCGCCGACATGGCCGTCCAGGAAGGCACGGTGTTCATACCCTTCGCGTATGTGGAGGCGGCAGCCAATATCTTGACCAATCCGCAGCTCGACCCATACGGCAAGATTCCCGAGTTCAAGTACTGCGCGGTCAAGATTGGTCACGCCCAGGGCAAGCCCCAGCGCGTGCCGGAGCCAAGTCTCGACGTGACAGCCTCGGGCCTCTAGCCGTAAAATTCACCCATGGCTCTGCCCAAGAGTGTCGTCGGTGTCCTGCTCGCGGGCGGCAGATCGAGCCGCATGGGTGGTGGCGACAAGTGTTTGCGGCTCCTTGGCGGCAAACCGATTCTGACGCGCATCATCGATCGTCTGAGCCCTCAGGTCTCCGATATCGTCATCAATGCCAATGGCGACCCGTCCCGCTTCGCCGCCTTCGGACTCCCGGTCGTCTCCGATAGCGTTGGCGGTTATCAGGGGCCGCTCGCGGGCGTGCACGCGGGGCTTGAGTGGGTGAGGGCAAACCGCCCCGACATTGATCATGTCGTGACGGTGGCGACCGACACGCCATTTTTTCCCGCGGATCTCGTGCGCCGGTTCCTCGATGCGCCAGGCGATGCGTCTGGCTTCCGCATTGCGCAATCGGACCTCGGCGTACACCCCGTGATCGGGCTTTGGCCGCTCGGCCTCAGTGAGGCGCTTGAGACTTCGCTGAAGCGCGGCGACCGGAAGGTCACAACCTGGACGGAAGAGCATGGGGCGGTCCCGGTATACTTTCCGCCGATCGATATTGGCGGGCGGAGCATCGATCCCTTCTTCAATATCAATGCACCTGAGGACCTTGCCGCGGCCGAGGCCCTTCTCGGCGAGAGGGCGTCATGACCTCGCCAGTTTTCGGCGTCGTCGGCTGGAAGAACTCCGGCAAGACCACGCTCATGTCCCGCTTGATCCATGAGCTCAGTAAGCGCGGTTTTGAGATTTCTGTCGTCAAGCATGCTCACCAAAAGTTCGACGTCGACCATCCGGGACGTGATTCCTTCAAGATGCGCGAAGCCGGGGCGCGCCAAGTGATGCTGTCCTCGCCACGCCGCTTCGCCTTAATGCGGGAGTTCGGTGATGGGCCTGAAATGACCTTCGATGAACTCTTAGCCTATGTCGGGCCGTGCGATCTCGTCTTGGTCGAAGGCTACAAGCGCGAGGCCTACCCCAAGATCGAGATCCGTAGGGAGGGCGCCGCGTCGCGCGAGCCTTTGTCGGCGACGTTTCCCGATGTGGTGGCGATCGCTTCCGATCAGCCGGCGGATGAGACCGACGCTTTGCCCATCTTCCAAATTGACGAGATCGAGCGCATCGTCGACTTCATCGCGGACACGCTGGGGCTTCGCCGTCCATGACCGCCAAGCTGATCGATGACTGCTTCATCCTCGACAAGGACCGGCTGCCTCACGACGAGGCACTCAGTATCCTAAAGGCACGGGTGCATCCGGTCACGAATACGGAGGACGTGCCGCTCGCCGATGCGTGCGGGCGCTTCCTGGCGGAGCCGATCGTCTCGCCGCGGTCTATCCCTGCGCACGACAATGCGGCGGTCGACGGCTATGCGTTTGCGTCGGCCGATTATGACCAGGCGCACGGAACGACATTTCCAGTCGTCGGGGAAGCGGCGGCGGGGCATCCTTTTGACGGCGCTTTGCCGCCGGGCGGTGCCCTCCGAATCTTCACGGGCGCTGTCGTGCCGGCCGGGCTTGATATGGTCGCGATGCAGGAGGACGCGCAAGTCGAGGAGCGTGATGGCCGGCGCTGGGCGGTGATTCCGCCAGGGTTGCAACCGGGCGCCAACCGCCGGCTCGCGGGCGAGGACACGAAACCCGGTGAGACGCTCCTCGCGGCGGGTGCGCGGCTCAGGCCTCAGGACGTGGCGAGCGCCGCGGCCACCGGCCTCGGCGCCGTGCGTTGTCATATACCTCTCAAGGTTGCCGTGCTTTCGACGGGCGACGAGATCCTGCGGCCGGGGCAGGCTTTTGAGGACGGCAAGGTCTACGACGCCAACGCGCCGATGCTGCACGGCCTCATCGCGGCAAGCGGGGCCGAGGCCGTCGATCTCGGCGTGTTGCCCGATACGCGCGACCTTGTGGTCGCTGCTCTCTCCGAAGCCGCCCAAACATTCGATGCCGCCGTGATTTCCGGCGGGGCCAGCCAAGGCCAAGAAGATCACGTCGTGGCCAGCATTGACGCGCTCGGCAAACGGCATCTCTGGCAGATCGCGATCAAGCCCGGCAGGCCGATGAGCTTCGGACAGATCGGCAATTGCGTGGTTCTCGGCCTGCCAGGCAACCCCGTGGCCGTTTTCGTTTGCTTCCTGATATATGTGCGGCCGGTTCTCACACGGCTCGCCGGAGGAGCGTGGCCGGAACCGGTGCGATTTCCAGTGCCGGCCAATTTCACCCAAAAGAAAAAGGTGGGACGCCGCGAATTCTGGCGCGCGCAGCTGGTCCAAGAGAGCGGGCAACTCTCCCTGGCCAAGTTCCCGCGCGACGGCTCAGGTCTCATCTCCTCGCTGCGCGAGGCGGACGGGTTGATTGAGCTGGGGGAAGATGTCGACGAAGTCCGCACCGGAGAGTTGGTGAATTTCATCCCGTTCTCCGAGTTCGGTCTCGGTCAGCGTTAATCGGAGTCCGGGAACGGCAAAAGGCTTGGAGCGTTTCGTGATGGGAGGTCGCCATGCAAAACTTTGATACCGACCGTGAGCGTGCCGCGCACGATCTGGCGGAGCGGCTGTTTTTTAAACTTGAGAAGAACGGGGATCAGTTCTCGCTCCGCCGCAAGATTGGGGATCACGCGCATAGAGAGGATCTCACCATCGAAGAGGTCGAGCAGCTGCTGGAGCGCTGGAAGCTCGAGGGGCCGCACGGCGGCTGATAGTGTAGACAAGGTTGTCCGCTATTGGCACTTAGCGGACTCGTGCTTTCCATCCAAGGTTCGTAAACGCGATGTCCACCGAACAACCGGCTGTTCCTGAGAAATCAGCGCGCCGTATGGGCAACGCTAGCCGCATATGTTATTGTGCGTGGCGATTTCCGAGGGTCGCATCTGCGATGGCGATGGGGCCTTGGACAACCTTGCTGAATGCGAGACGGTTGGCGGGATCGGGGAAGAGGGTGGCTCACCATCATGTTCCCGACACTGCCTTATCGCTCCGTGACCGGCAGGCAGACCCTACAGTCGATCGTAGCGGTCCGCAATGATCGGTTGACTACCCGTGAAGCTTGTCGAGGTTATGCGAGGGATCATTTTTGCCCCCCGCGACGCTGCGGTGCGGGCCGATCTTGCCGGGACATTGACCGCTGCGACGACCAATTTTGAGGCAATATGGCAGAATGGACGCCCCAACATTCGCGGGCAACGTCGGCGACATCCAAGCCCACTGCGGCGCAGAGACAAGGCGACGATGCCCTGCGCGACGCCGCCAAAGAGAGGATCGCCATTGAAGCTGTGTCGCCGGAGATAGATGGCGGCCGCTTTCCCGCCAAACGGGCGGTCGGCGACGTCATGGCTGTCGAGGCGGACGTCTTCTGCGACGGGCACGACAAGATCGATGCGGCGCTGCGCTATCGTTGTGAGAACGAGGAAGAGTGGCATGACGTGCCGATGCAATTCCTCGGCAACGACCGCTGGCGGGCTGAGTTCCCGCTCATAAAAAATGCGCGTTATCTCTACACCATCGTCGCTTGGCGAGACCTCTATGCGACATGGTGCGACGAGGCCGGCAAGAAGCATGGCGCCGGCCAACGTATCTCACTGGAACTGACCGAGGCCCGCCACCTGATCGAGGAGGCCGTTGCCGGTGGACGCGGGTCGGATAGCGACCGGCGCGGCTTCCAGAGCCTCCTCAAGGCGCTCGATCCGGCCAAGGGCGACGCCGCCAAGCTTGCGTGTCTGACGGCGGAGTCGGCGCAAGCGCTGTTCGCGCGGGCCGGTCCGCGAGCCAACGTCACGGGCTACAGCAAGGTGCTGGCCGTTTGGGTCGACCGTAAGCGCGCTGCGTTCAGCGCTTGGTACGAGATGTTTCCGCGCTCGCAGTCGGGCGATGCGAAGCGTCACGGCACCTTCGACGATGTCATCGCGCGGCTGCCTTACGTGCGCGAGCTCGGCTTCGACGTGCTCTACTTTCCGCCGATCCATCCGATCGGTAAGACCAACCGCAAAGGCCGCAACAATTCGCTCACCCCGGCGGCGGACGATCCCGGCAGCCCCTATGCCATCGGCTCGGAGGAGGGCGGTCATGATGCGATCCATCCGGAGCTCGGAACATTTGCCGCGTTCGAACGTCTTATTGAGGCGGCCAAGGCGCACGAACTAGAGATTGCGCTCGACTTCGCCATCCAGTGCTCGCCCGATCATCCGTGGATCAAGGAGCACAAGGAGTGGTTTGACTGGCGCCCTGACGGCAGCATCAAATTCGCGGAGAACCCGCCAAAGAAATACGAGGACATCGTCAACGTTCATTTCTATGGAGATGCCTTCCCGTCGATCTGGTTGGCCTTGCGCGACATCGTCCTGTTTTGGGCGGAAAAGGGCGTGCGCATTTTCCGCGTCGACAATCCGCACACCAAGCCGTTCCCATTTTGGGAGTGGATGATCCGTGAGGTTCAGGACCGCTATCCCGACGCGATCTTCCTAGCGGAGGCCTTCACCCGGCCGGCGCCGATGAAGCGGCTGGCCAAGCTCGGCTTCACCCAGTCCTATACCTACTTCACTTGGCGCAACACGAAGCAGGAGCTCACCGAGTACGCGACCGAACTCACCCATAGCGACATGATCGAGTACTTCCGCCCGAACTTCTTCGTCAACACGCCCGACATCAACCCCCCTTATCTGCAGGAAAGCGGACGCGCCGGCTTCCAGACCCGACTCGTTTTGGCGGCAACGCTTGCCGGCAACTACGGCATCTATAATGGCGTCGAGATCTGCGAGGCGCGCGCCATTCCGGGCAAGGAGGAATATCTCGATTCCGAGAAATACGAGATCGTGGCTTGGGATTGGGACCGCAAAGACAATATCCGCGCCGATATCACGCTGATCAATCGGCTGCGGGCGGAGCACCCCGCGCTGCAGCAGTTCACGGGTCTCAGCTTCTACAATTTCTGGAACGACCAGGTCCTCTATTACGGGAAGTGGACGGAGGACCTCTCGGACTTTTTGTTGTTCGCGGTCAATCTCGACCCGCACAACGCCCAAGGCGGACATTTCGAAGTGCCGCTGTGGGAGTTCGGCCTGCCCGACAGCGCCGATATCGGCGTTGAGGACCTCGTGACCCGCAAGCGTTTTACCTGGTCGGGCAAGGTGCAGCACATGCTGCTCGATCCGAACGATCGACCCTATGCGATCTGGCGCCTGTTGCCGAAGGAGACCGCAGCCGGATGAGTGCAGGCGAAACAACTCAGGCCGAAGTCCCCGTCGAGGCGCCGATCGAAGTCCCGTCGACGCCCGAGCCCGACCGCGAGGAGCAGACCGCGATCGATCGCAGTGCCGCCGATTGGTACAAGGACGCGATCGTCTATCAGCTGCACGTCAAGGCGTTCCAGGACGCGAGCGGCGACGGCATTGGTGACTTCGAGGGGCTGATGCAGCGTCTCGACCATGTCGAGGCGCTCGGAGTCACCGCGATTTGGCTGCTGCCCTTCTATCCCTCGCCGCTCAGGGATGACGGCTACGACATCTCGGATTACCGGCAGGTCAATCCGTCCTATGGCGACATGGATGCGTTCAAGGCCTTCATCAAGGAGGCCCACAGCCGCGGCATCCGCGTCATCACCGAGCTCGTGGTCAATCATACCTCCGATCAGCATCCTTGGTTCAAGGCGGCAAGGCAGGCGCCGCCGGGTTCGCCCGAGCGCGACTTCTACGTGTGGAGCGACAGCGATAAGCGCTACGACGGCACGCGAATCATCTTCATCGATGCCGAGACGTCGAACTGGGCCTGGGACCCGGTAGCGGAGTCCTATTATTGGCACCGCTTCTATTCGCACCAGCCCGATCTCAATTTCGACAACCCAAAGGTTCTCGAGGAGATCATTGATGTCATGCGCTTCTGGCTTGATCTCGGTGTCGATGGCCTAAGGCTCGATGCGGTGCCGTATCTTTGCGAGCGCGAGGGGACGAACAACGAGAACCTGCCCGAGACGCATGCCATCTTGAAGCGTATCCGCCAGGAGGTCGACGCCCAATATCCCGACCGCATGCTGCTGGCGGAGGCCAATCAATGGCCCGAGGACACGCGCCCCTATTTTGGCGATGGCGACGAATGCCACATGGCATTCCATTTTCCCTTGATGCCGCGCATGTATATGTCGCTGGCGCAGGAAGACCGCCACCCCATCACGGACATTCTTCGGCAGACGCCTGAAATTCCCGACGGTGCGCAGTGGGCGCTGTTCTTGCGGAATCACGACGAGCTCACGCTGGAGATGGTCACCGACGACGAGCGCGACTATCTGTGGCGCACTTACGCCAACGATAGCCGCGCCCGCATCAATCTCGGCATCCGCCGTCGTCTGGCGCCGCTGCTCGAGAACGATCGGCGTAAGATCGAACTCTTGAATGCGCTGCTGCTGTCGATGCCTGGTACGCCGGTTCTGTATTACGGCGACGAGCTCGGCATGGGCGACAACTTCTATCTTGGCGACCGCGACGGCGTGCGTACCCCCATGCAATGGTCCGCCGATCGCAATGGCGGATTCTCCAAGGCCGACCCGCAGAAGCTGTATCTACCGCCAATCATGGACGCGAATTACGGCTATCAGACCGTCAACGTCGAGGCACAGCAAAGGGACGCATCGTCCCTGCTGAACTGGACGCGGCGGATGATCAAGGTTCGCAAGACCCACGCCGCGTTCGGGCGCGGGTCTTTGAGCTTTCTTTATCCGCGCAACCGCAAGATCTTGGCCTTTGTGCGCGAACATGATGGGCAGCGGCTGCTTTGCGTCTTTAATCTCGCACGCTCGGCGCAAGCCGTGGAGCTCGATTTGCGCGCGTATGCCGGCGCGGTGCCGGTCGAGCTGACCGGGAGTTCCGCTTTCCCACCCATTGGTGAGCTCACCTATATGCTGACCCTGCCGGCTTACGGCTTTTATTGGTTCATCTTGGCGG
The DNA here is from genome assembly GCA_963825655.1 of uncultured Alphaproteobacteria bacterium. Taxonomy (GTDB): domain Bacteria; phylum Pseudomonadota; class Alphaproteobacteria; order Rhizobiales; family Methyloligellaceae; genus Methyloceanibacter. Next base: position 441,419 of record CAWGTS010000002.1, on the reverse strand, counting down.
GCGAGGAGGAGGAGCCAAAGTGGCATGTGGCGCCGCCGGAGGCCGCGCCGGATTACATCACGCTCGTCGCTTCGGACGGCTGGCGGAGCGTGTTCACGGATCGTCAGAAACGGATCATGGAGCAGGAAGTTCTGCCCGACTTCGTCGTCCGCCAACGGTGGTTCGGAGCGAAGGACGCGCATTTCCTCCAGTTCGAATCGAAGCCTCTGGCGACTCTTGAAGGAATACACGGCACCTATCCGCTGGCCATTTGCAAGGTGTCTATGTCAGGCAGTGAGGTCCAGGCTTATTTCCTGCCGTTCTCCGCCAAGTGGGGTAGCGAACATGTGCGGGTGGGGGCGCCGCTGTTGCCTTTCACCCTCGCCAAGTTGCGGTCGGGCCCGCGCGTTGGCGCCTTGCTCGATGGCGCCAACGATCAGGACTTCATTCGCGAAGTCGCGTGGGCTATCGGCGAGAACAAGACTATCGAGGCCGAGGACGGCCGGGTCGTGTTCTCGGCGAGCCCAAACTGGACGCCCATCGCTCGAGACGCACCGATACGGGCCGTGGGCGCCGAGCAGAGCAATGTGTCGATCATCGTCGACGAGCGCATCATGCTGAAGATCTACCGGCGCCTCCGCGCCGGCATCCAGCCGGAGCTGGAAATCGCGCGGTTCCTCACCGAGATCGCGCACTATTCCAATACGCCGGAATTTCTCGGCGCCATGGAGTACGTCGCGGAGACCGGCGAGCATACGGCGCTGGCGATTGCGTTTTCCTTCGTCCAGAACCAAGGCGATGCATGGACCGCGGTGGTCGAGGGTCTCGACCGGGCCTTGGAAGATCTCGCGCTGCTCCAGGATGAGGAGGTCAGCGTCGAGACCGACCTAGAAGGGCTTTATGGGTTTCCGCTCGATCTGGCCGGGCGGCTCGGCACGCGCACGGGCGAGCTTCATCAGGCTTTCGCCACCCCCACTGACGACCCGGCCTTCGCCACGGAACCGATTACGCGAGACGACATCGCGCGCTGGTCACAGACGCTGCGCGAAGAGTCGGATCGCGTTCTCAGCGAACTCGAAGGGATGATCGGCTCGCTGTCGGAGACGGCCCGCCAGCACGCCACAAACTTTCTGGGAGCACGACAGGCGCTCAGCGACCGAATTGACGCGATTGCGAGCACGCCGGCGCTGGGCATCAAGACGCGTATTCACGGCGATTATCACCTCGGCCAGGTACTGGTCTCTAAGGATGACGTCATTATTATCGACTTCGAGGGCGAGCCGCGCCGAACTCTTGCCGAGCGCCGCGAAAAGAGTTCGCCTTTGCGCGACGCCGCGGGGATGCTGCGCTCGCTCGACTATGCGGCGTCCGCCGCCGTCGACCGCTTTGCCACGCGCAAAGGTGAACCGCCCGACCGGGTCATGGCGGTGGCGACGGCCTGGCGCAACCGCGCCAGCCGGGATTTTCTCAGCGCCTATGTCGAAGCCGTACAAGGGGCGCCCATCTATCCGGCGGACCGACAGGCGGCCGAGAGCTTGCTCGACCTCTTCCTGCTGCAAAAGGGATTCTATGAGATCGCCTACGAGGCCGCCAACCGGCCCCATTGGCTGTCGATACCTTTGCGCAATGTGATCGATTTATTGACAGGGACGAGAGCGTACCAAACATGATCAAAGCGTCGAGCAAAGCTGCCCCAACGAAGCCCGCTTGGCACCCCGAGCAGGCCGCTGTCGAGGCGCTTGTCGCCGGCACGCATGGCGACCCCTTCGCCATTCTCGGGCCGCATGCTTGCGCGGGCGGTGTGTCCATTCGGGTGATGGCGCCCGCGGCGGACAGCGTCGAGGTAATTGATGGGCGCGGCGCCGTTCTCGCTTCGCTCGAGAGACTGCATGACGCCGGCTTCTTCGCCGGATTGAGCGGCTCCTCGACAGGCCACGCCCCATACCGGCTGCGCTTCACAAAGGGCGAGGCGAAATGGGAAGAGGACGACGCCTATCGCTTCCCGCTCTTTCTCGGCGAGATGGATGTTCACCTCCTGGCGGAGGGCACCCATCGACGTCTCTATGAGAAGCTCGGCGCCCACCCCATCACCCTGGCGGGGACCGAAGGCGTCGTTTTCGCTTTATGGGCGCCCAACGCGCGCCGTGTCAGCGTCGTGGGAGACTTCAATGGTTGGGACGGCCGCCGCCATCCCATGCGCAAGCGGCATGAAGCCGGCGTCTGGGAGCTGTTCATTCCCGGCGTTTCGCGCGGGGCGTTCTACAAATATGAGATCGTCGGTGTCGATGGCACGCAGCTGCCGTTGAAGTCAGACCCCATCGGATTTTCTGCCGAGCCGCCGCCATCGACGGCATCGCGTGTGAATGGGCTCGTCGTCCATGACTGGGATGACGGGGCCTGGATGTCCACCAGGGCAGGCTTGCAGGATCGCTCGGCGCCGATCTCAATCTACGAAGTGCATCTAGGCTCGTGGCGGCGTGGGGAGGGCAATAGCTTTCTGGACTACGACCGGCTTGCCGATGAACTCATCCCGTATGTCCGCGATCTCGGCTTCACCCATATCGAGCTCTTGCCGATCAGCGAGCATCCCTTTTCCGGGTCCTGGGGCTATCAGCCCGTCGGCTTGTTCGCGCCCACGGCGCGGTTCGGCGATCCGAGCGCGTTCGCGCGGTTCGTTGACCGCTGCCATGCCGGGGGCATCGGCGTTCTGATCGACTGGGTGCCGGCACACTTTCCGAGCGACCCGCACGGCCTGGTCCGCTTCGACGGCACGGCACTCTATGAGCATGCCGACCCCAGGCTCGGCTTCCACAAAGATTGGAACACGCTGATCTATAATTTCGGCCGGCGGGAAGTTTCCAACTTCTTGGAGTCGAACGCGCTGTTCTGGCTCGACCGCTATCATATCGATGGTCTCAGGGTCGATGCGGTCGCCTCCATGCTCTATCTCGACTACAGCCGCGAGCCCGGCGAGTGGGTGCCGAACGTTCAGGGCGGCCGGGAAAATCTCGAGGCGGTAAGTTTCCTGCGCGAGATGAACACGCACGCCTATGGCGACTTTCCTGGGACGATCACCGTCGCCGAGGAATCGACGGCGTGGCCCGGCGTGTCGCGGCCGGTGGACGGCGGCGGCCTCGGCTTCGGCTACAAGTGGAACATGGGTTGGATGCACGACACGCTGTCCTACATGTCCCGCGATCCGGTGCACCGCGCCCACCACCATAACGAGCTGACCTTCGGCCTCGTGTATGCCTATTCGGAAAACTTCATCCTTCCGCTCAGCCATGACGAGGTCGTGCATGGGAAGGGTTCGTTGCTGGGCAAGATGCCTGGAGACCGCTGGCAGAAGTTCGCAAACCTGCGGGCTTATTTAGCGTTCATGTGGACGCAGCCTGGCAAGAAGCTCTTGTTCATGGGTGGCGAGTTTGGCCAGGACCGTGAGTGGAATCACGATCAGTCCCTCGATTGGCATTTGCTCGCCGATGACTCACATCGCGGTGTCCAGTCCCTGGTGCGCGACCTCAACGCTCTCTACCGGTCGATGCCGGCGCTCCATCAGCTTGATTGCGAGCCGGCCGGGTTTGAATGGATCGATGGCGGCAACGCAGCTCAGAGCCTGTTGTCCTACATCCGTCACGGCAAGCCGGGGACCGCGCCCGCCGTGGTCGTGTGCAACTTCACGCCGCAGGTCCATCGCGGCGTCCGCCTCGGCGTGCCGAAAGGCGGCCGTTGGATCGAGAAGTTGAACTCCGATAGCGCGGGCTATGGCGGCTCGAATGTCGGCAATCTCGGCGAGATCGAAGCACAGAAAGTCACCGCGCATGGTCGTCCGTTCTCCATTGAGATCACCGTGCCGCCACTGGCGACCTTGGTGCTCGAGCACGCCGATGATTAGAGGCGCGGCATGAGCCACAGCGATTGCGAGCTGTCTTTTCCAAACCTTGCTTCCATATGAGGGTCCAATGCGCGGGCAGTCATTCCTCGACGACGTCAATAATCAGTTCGATGACGCCGCGCGATTCGTGCCAATGCAGGAGGGCCTTGCCGAGAAGATCAAGGTCTGTAACGCGACCTATGTGACTCGCTTCGGTGTCCGGCTCCGTGATCGCATGGAGACATTCCTCGGTTGGCGAGCTGTTCACAGCACGCATTGGACACCGGCAAAAGGCGGTATTCGCTATTCGGTGCTCGTTGACCAGGAAGAGGTCGAGGCTCTCGCGGCCCTCATGACGTATAAGTGCGCGTTGATGGGGTTACCCTTCGGGGGCTCCAAGGGAGGGCTACGCATCGATCCGGCGAAATGGGAGCGCCAGGAGCTCGAGCGGATCACGCGACGGTTCACGCAAGAACTCGCCCGGCACAATTTCTTTGGCCCCAGCCAGAATGTTCCTGCCCCCGACATGGGCACCAACGAAACGACGATGGTTTGGATGGCGGATGAGTACCGGCGCAGGTCCCCTAACGATATTAACGCACTGGCTTGCGTGACCGGCAAGCCGCTGGCCGCCGGCGGCATCGAGGGGCGCATCGAGGCGACAGGGCGCGGCGTCCAATATGCGCTGCGCGAGTTCTTTCGCCACCAGAGCGATTTGGAGCGCACGGGACTTTCGCCCTCTTTGGCGGGCAAGCGGTTAATTATACAGGGGCTTGGCAACGTCGGTTATCACGCTGCGAAGTTCCTTAGCGAGCAGGACGGCTGCCGCGTGGTCGGCGTGATCGAGCGCGATGGTGCGGTGTGGTCCGACGCAGGCCTGCCAATCGAGGATCTGAAGCTTCATCTGACCAAGACGGGCGGTGTTAAAGGGTTTGCTGATGTCGAGTTCGTCGACAATAGCGCGTCCGTCCTAGAACGCGAATGCGACGTCCTCATCCCGGCGGCGATAGAGCGCGTAATACATTCGGGTAACGCCCCAGGACTCCGCGCCAAGCTCGTCGTCGAGGCTGCCAATGGTCCGACGACGTTCGAGGCGGACAAGATACTCAACGATCGTGGAATCATCGTGCTGCCGGATCTCTACGTCAATGCCGGTGGTGTGGTGGTTAGCTACTTCGAGTGGGTGAAGAACCTGACCCATATTCCCTTCGGTCTTATGGAGCGGCGTCACCACGAGGCGAGCCATCAAATACTGGCCCGCTCGCTGGAGGCCATGACGGGCGCGACCTTTCCCTTGGAGACGGCCAGCCTATTTCTTGAAGGCGCGAGGGAAATCGACCTGGTTCGGTCTGGCCTCGACGACATCATGCGTTCGGCCTACGCCCAAATCAGAACCGTCTGGAATAGCGCGGCGGGGATCCCCGACCTGAGGACTTCTGCTTATTCCATTGCCATCCGCCGGTGCGGCGACGCCTATAGCGCGATCGGGATCTAGCGGCGCGCCACTGACACAGATCGCCGCTGACCCGGCCAGCTCCCGGCTCAAGTCAATAACGCCATTGATTTCTGGATGTTATGGTGGGCGGTACTGGACTCGAACCAGTGACCCCTGCGATGTGAACACAGTGCTCTACCAGCTCGTCGCCTGACGGCTCCTCACGAAAGATCGATAAACCAGCCGCTTACGCAGCTTACGATCTTTCTTTGAGCGTATCAAACCGCCCGAATTGAACCGCGTGCTGTGACACAGCTGTGACAGGTCAGTCGAAGCCAGAGGTGGGGCAGGGGGGAAAGGGGGCTCTTCCATCCCGCGGCCAAGCTCTCCACGTTTTCCACAGATTGCCTTCCACAGATTGCCGGAGAGCATGATATCTGCCAATTTTATGAAGTCTGCCAGCACCCCACGGTGTAGTTAGAAACGGGCGCAGACACCCTGGTAGAAGATGTATACGACATGATGCGTTTGGTAGCAGTTTGGCTGGCGATCACCTGGCTTTTTATCGGCCCCGTGAGTGCGGTTGAGGAACTGCCTCGACCAGATCCAAACCCTACACGCCACGGGTCTCCGAAAAGTGGCGAACGTGTTCCGCTGCCAGCGAAGAAGCCAGAAATGTCGAATGTGGACCCACACATCGCGGCCGCGCGGGCCGAATGCGAGAAGTTACTGGAAGGCGCGGTTCTTGATTATCAGTACTTGCCAGCCATCCGGGGAAGGGCCTGCGGTACTAAAACACCGATCCTCGTGAGATCTATAAGCGCAGACCCGGCCATCGCAATTTCTCCGCCCGCGACGATGAATTGTAAGCTTGCTGCAGCCCTGCACGCTTGGCTCAAGGAAGTAGTCCAACCCACAGCGGAAACGCTGGGAACATCCTTAGTGAAGATTCGTAATGCTGCCTCTTACAAGTGCCGGCGTCGGTACGGTGCCGCGAATACAAAGATCAGTGAGCATGCTTTCGGCAATGCAGTCGATATCTCGGAGTTTACGTTTGCCTCCGGACAGCGCGTCAAAGTTCTGGGGAATTGGCCCTACGGTAGGAAAAAGGTCGCTCGTCAGCTGGTGCCCGCACCACCTTTGCCTAATCCGCGGCGTGTAGCTGATATGTTAGCTATCGAGGATGCTGAGATCTCTCGTGAGATGACGAGTGCCATTATGCAGACCTCGATAAACCAGACAATCCAGGGAAGTGGGGTGATATTGGCGAAAGCAGACGCAAATAGTTTATTCCGGCCCTCTCGTCTGACCGCCACGATTCCCCCGTTATCACCAATTTTGAAAGGCTCGGCGAGAATTGCCAGGTCTGTGGTCGCTACTTCTCAATCGACTCCGTCCAGCCCCTTACCATCGCTAGAAGCGGCTTCAACATCCAAACGGGTGAATGATGCGAGGAAGTCTAGTATTGAGATGACTCTCAAACGCAAGAAACCACGATCCCTGCAGCAGGATGAAGCGAAAGCTTTCATGCACTTAATTCACGCCGATGCATGTAGCATATTTGAGACTGTGCTAGGACCTAATGCCAACGCCGCCCATAAAGATCATTTCCATTTCGACATGAAGAAGCGGCGCTACGTTAAAATTTGCAACTAGGCATTCACAACCCCGAGCCTAGACACTAACTCACGAAAGGCTGCCACTCGGGCTTTGAGAGTCTTGACCTCTGCGCGAAGCATATCGGACTTCGCATCCTTGGTGCTCTTCAGCGTGATCATGGGACTCACATTCTTCCAGACTGATTTACCGAGAGAATTCTTCCCTTGCAGTCGCCGGCACCTTAGGTGTGTTTGAGGTTTCCGTCGGCGGGGTTAGTCTGAGCCCTTGCAGCTGATTTGTCGGCACCTCGACAGCACAACCCGCAAGAAGCGTTATCGCCGCCGATCCCACTGCTGCAACAACCATAGTTGATCTGGTTTTCCTATCCATGGTGAGCCGCCTCCTTCTGAGCAGGAATCTAGCAAGCCGCTTATCCCTCAATCGTTACCGTCAACCCTCAATTCTCAAGCTTGGTTAAAGCTCTGCGGGCGTCCGCGGCCTCCAATTTCCTTTGGTGGAGTTCGTAGCGTGCCGCTGATTGGCGACAATCGAGAATGTGAGGATTATGTTTCCTCCAAGGAAGAGGCTAATCTCGTGCTGACGGGAGAATGCCGGTTGTGGAGAAAGAGTTGGCGAATTCCGACTTCCAAGACGTTCACAACGGCGGGACCTTGGATGACTTTTGCCGGTCCCTCCTAGAAGTCATTGCTGAGCTATCGCCTTGCTCAGAGGAAAAGCTCTTCATCGTAGCAGCAACCCGCGAGCTTGGGAGCTCAGCCGACCGGTCGCTCATGAAGCTCAAGGAAACGCTCCATGAGGCTATTCAGCAGCTCACCGGCCTGAGTCTCGTGAGGATCAATGGCGACGAAGTCTCGATAACTGAGCTTGGGATTGAGCACCTCACAGGGCGAGGCGTCGCTGGCGTTGCTGGGCCGACTATGGATGAAGTTGTTGCCTCCGTCCGTCGAACCATCGCAGACGAGAAAGACGATCGGGATAAAACACAGAATACCAATCCCGAAGCGCAGGCTGAGGACGAAAGTCCTGAAGAGGAGGCCGATAACCAGATCATCCACGATATCCCGCTTGTCTTGGGGGACGACAACGCGAAGGGACCAAATAGCGAGGACGAAGAAATTCTTGATCTCACCGCGGAGCTAGGTGGCCTCGAGATAATTGAGGACGAGGGCGATGCAGCCCTCGAGACGACCGAAGTGTTGGATCTGAAAGAGGTCGAGATCACCGATACGTCGCCGCCAGCGGCATACGGGCCAGTCGCAGAAATGCCTCGATCACAAGAGTGCAAGCCGTCAGCGCCACCACCGAAGCCTCCTGGGTGGGCCTCTGCTCGGTTGGAGCGCGCAGCTGCCGCTCTACGACAGGGCCCTTCCTCAATTACGCCGCGGCCAGATACGACCCCGGCAGCCAACACTGACCCCGAGCCTATCTCGGGGGAGGTCCTTAGGCCGTCTCCCACCGACACTGTGGCGCCGGAGGAAGATGATTTGGCTCGTATGGCGGACGACAGTTTGGAATCTCCGGAGAGTTTGTCTGTCGAAATTCCTTCTATGAAGCCAGAGATCAAGGGGAAAGCTCCGGTCAACGAGCTTAGACATCCTGAGCCAACTCCCAAGCCTTCAAAATTTGGTTGGGCCGATGAGAGCCTTCATGGTCCCTCAAATCAGGCACACGGTTGGCTTGCCGAGAACGTATCCCGACGGATGAAAGCGTTCGTGCCTGTCGAAGCAGAGGTCAGGCTCTCCCCGTCGATCTCAGCCGAGTTGGGTGAGGGGCTTAGTGGGCCCGGACAGACTGAGGCACACAAAATCCAAGTTGCTCATGCTGTGTCTCTAAAACTAACTGCGCCGAAGGGTGGCTTCACGATCGAAAGCCAGTCCCCTGAGAACTCAGTGGGTGTGGAGCAATAGGGAAAAGCAGTCCGAAGAAGATTTTGCAGCCTGGCAATTCACGCTGACACCGACTAGGCGAGGGCCCAACGTTCTAAGGTTGACCTTCTCATACAAAGAAATAGGACCGAATGGCCGCGTAGCCGACAGCACTCTGCCCGACAAGGTTTTGGACGTTGTCGTAAAGACCAATCTCGGCAAGTTTTGTGCGAGAGCGGCTGTATGGAGTTTGACGCTTGTACTCGGCGCTGCGCTCGGGGTGTACTTGCAATCGGTAGAGCTAAAGAAGAGCTTCGACGCCTTGGGCATTGATGACGCGACGATCGAGGCATTCAATGAAGCGGGCACCAAAGCCAACGAGCTCTATGGAAGTTTCTACGACGGCGCTGAACACTATGGAGGCGAAGGCTGGAATTATCTCAAAAGATTGTGGGGTGAGACGGACAGCAAACAGTGATGTGAACACGCTGTCCGACGAGTTGGCCGAGAAGTCCGGGCCCGCTGTTGGGCTATACCGCTACTGACCGGCGTTCGTGCTGCTCGGCGAAACTGCGTGAGGAGAAGCGTAAGGCCGACAAAGCGACACCCAGCCATACCATCGAGAAAGAACCTTGCGGACTTAGTGTCCTCGCGAGAAACTATTTCGAGCGGATGGAGGTCAAAATGACTGACATGCCAGAAGTCACAGGGCGAGACGGCTACATCGTTGCCCTAGCACTTTATGAGTTCATTCGTTCCGAGCAGGCTAAGTCCAAAGCTGATCGTCGAGAGATGGATGAAGAAGACGCAAAAACGATCCTGCACGTGAGGTTCGACGACGAATTACGTACTTTGGCGCAGATTGACAGGGACGCTGGTCGGGAGCCTCCCGATTGCAGGAGGACGCGTTCTATCGGCGGCTGATTCAGCGTCTCCACCTGATAGAATATGGCCACTCCACGGGTCTTGGTGCCCCCATCTTAATGGGGCCGCCCGAGCCCGCTTGGGTCAAAAGCCGACGTGAGCCGACTCTGGCTTGGTTCAGTATGGCAAACAGCGGCCGTACGGGACCAAGGATTGCAACGCTTATTCGTTGGATCGACACCTAACGCAGAAGGAAGGCCCCGCTGGCTGGACAGGAGGCGGGGCATGTCACAGGGATACTAGCCCAAGTTTGTTCGAGGTGGCCTGTGTAAACTGTGGATAAACACGATTGCCACACCCCTTCCCGAGGCTCTCAGCACGACCATAAGCCCTTGACCGGCAATTAAGAGGGGGCGTTTGCCGGATGCGGGGGACTTACCAATGACGCACCACTCAAACATTAAGGTCGATGTGCTCGGCGACACCATTCTAGTTGCCATACGCGGTACCTGTTTAAGAGCAAAGTACCGGAGACAAGAAGCGCCGTGGCTCGCAACGGAGGAGTTCGGGCCCGACGACCCCGAAGCTGGCGTCACTCAATCTGAATTCCGCAACCTGGCGTGGACGGTCGCGAATGACACGGCGCGGAACCTAGGTTGGATCAGCGAGAATCTGCATAGTTCGGCGCACCACCAATCTCAGCACGGTCAGCCGATACTATCCAGACAAGCAGACATGACGAGGTTCTCTAGCATCCGTTAGACATCGTAGGCCCGAGTTCGTGAGGCTTGTTCATGGGTCAGCCCAGTCGTCTCCCCGAAACGAATGTTCTGTTCTTCCCGCAGGCTCGGCGTGAAGAGGACTTTCGAAGCCAGCACCAAAAGCAAGCGCAGCGCGACGAGGCCATAGGCTCACAGCGGCCGCACAGCGCTCTAACTAGTGGCGACCAAGCTCCAGTTCGCGCGTCCCCGCAAAGCGTTCACATCGTCTCGTCATCGAGTCTCCAACTCCTGATCACAGCTTTGGTTCTAATCGCTTTGCTTCCAACTCTAAGCATGGCCGCCCTATGGGCCGGCGGGTCACCGCCGGCTCAAGCCTCGGTCGAATACGGCGCTGAAGTCACGATCACACTCGCCACCATCTCGGTTCCTACGACGCTCAAAGCGACAGCTGGTGAGAAAACACCGTTTCCAATCGCGATAGACGGGGCTAAATCGATCGAGGCGGACAGTATGATCGTCGTCAGTCGTTTACCTCAGGGCAGTACGTTCTCTGCCGGCAGAACTTCTGGCCAAACTGCGTGGACATTGTCACCCGGTGAGACGAAGGACTTGCAACTCGCTCTCCCCGGGACAGCGCATGGTGAGACAGCACTGATAATTCAACTTGTAGCAGCAGACGGGCGCCTCATCGACGACGACGCGACGATTGTTGAGGTGTATCAAGCCTCGAGTGCCAAAATCGCAGTTCACCGCATCACCACTCAAGTCATACGGCCTACCTGGGATCAGGAGCCGGGTGAAATGGGTGTCGAGATCGAAGCGCCCCTTCAGGCGGCGCAATAGTAGCTCCGGTATTCGAAGTCAGCTTTGGCAGTCGCGCGCGGCCCCCTCTCAAGCTACTGCCTTAGACAGATGTGTTGGTCGGACTCCATTCGCCTCCAGGCTCAGCAATAGTGCTCGCGGGTGGTGCTTTGTAACCGGCGATTAGCGAGTTGGCTTTGGGTCATTAGCTGACATCGGCGACCTGATCAGGAATGTCCGCTCTATCCCCTAAAGCAGACGTGAAGTGAGCCTGTCTAGCCATCGAGCTAGGTGCGGAAAACCTGGAATGGTGGGACGGTCAATGTGCCGTTCGGGACACCAACCCCTGCGTGCGGTGGCCGTAAGCGACTGATAATCATGGTGGGCGGTACTGGACTCGAACCAGTGACCCCTGCGATGTGAACACAGTGCTCTACCAGCTGAGCTAACCGCCCGATTTCGCGTGGACCTTTGGCGCATCGTCGTCCCGGGACGTCCGGGGGATGCGGCTGGAAGGGGGATTTAGCGAGTGGGTCCGGGGTAAGTCAAGAAAGGCGCGCTCTAAGGGTCTACTCGGCCGCCGGCGTGACCATCTTATTGACGTTCGCCAAGGTCTCGCTCGCCTTCTTGTAGTCGCCCGTGGTGCAGGCGGCGTCCGCCTCATCAAGCAGCATGTTCACCTCCTCGACCTCTCCCTCGCTCAGGGCCTTGGCCTCGACCCGCTGATCGACCAGACTCTCGGTCTTCGCGAGCTTGTCTATGCACGCCTGCTCCGCCTCGGCAGCATAGGCGGCACCGCCCATGAGCAAGATCATGCAAGCGCTGGTCACGATGCGTTTGCGCATACCTGTCTCTCCTTGCGCAGGACTTGGAAGACGACAACGACGATGAAAACCACGGCGTGAATAGGGCGGCGCGGGCTCGATCAGGGAGCAATTAGAAGGGTGCGCTGCCCTTGTCTGTCAAGCGTTTCAGAAGCGACAGCGCGCTATCCTCCAAAGCATCGAAATGGTCGATGACGGCGTCCGGCCGAGGGCGCTCCGGGGGCGGTGGGCAATAGCCGAACGTCACGAGGATCGAGGGGACATTCGCGCCGTGCGCGGCCCGCAGGTCCACGGGACTGTCTCCGACCATGACGGCGCGGTGTGCGTCGCCGCCGGCAGCGGCGATGGCGCCTAAGAGGTGCGCCGGATCTGGCTTCGACACGGAAAAGGTGTCGCGTCCGGCGATCGCAGAAAAATATCTCTCTATATCAAGTGCTTGTAGCAACACGCGGGCCAGGCGCTCGCGCTTATTGGTGCAGATGGCGAGCCTGGCTCCGGCACTTGCCAGCCGTTCGAGCGCCGCCACGGCGCCTGGGAAGGGACGGCTCGTCGCGGCGATATTGGCTTCGTAGTGCCGCAGGAAGTCGGCCAGCATCCCGTCCACGTCGTCTTGAGCCCCGGTCGCGGACAGCGCCTCCTCGATCATGGCGCGTGCCCCGCGCCCGGCGGATTCCCGCACCAGTGCCGGCGCGATGGGTGCGTGGTCGCGCTGTCTCAGCGTGTGGTTCAACGCATTGGTGAGGTCCGGCGCGGTATCGACGAGGGTGCCGTCGAGATCAAAGACGATGGTTGCACCTTTCAGCATCACGCCTCTCTCACACGGGACTCTGTGGCTGGCAAGCGCGGCTCTTGCGGGCAGGCAAGCGGCGGCGTAGAGAGCGGGCCATGCAGCTGAAAACACCCGGAATCGTCAAGGACCAGTGCCTGATCGGCGGCACATGGACGGGTGCGTCCACGCACGAGGTCATCAATCCGGCGACAGGCACGGTCGTGGGCCGCGTCCCTGACCTCGGCCAGGCGGAGACACGCGCCGCGATCGAGGCGGCGAACGGGGCTTTTCCAGCTTGGAGCGGGATGCTCGCCAAGGAGCGCGGCGCCATCTTGCGCCGCTGGTTCGAGCTCCAGTGCGCCCATAGGGAAGACTTGGCGCAGCTCATGACTGCGGAGCAGGGTAAGCCGCTCGCGGAAGCCCGCGCGGAGGTCGACTACGCGTCGTCCTTCACCGAGTTCTACGCCGAGGAGGCGAAGCGCATCCTTGGCGAAATCATCCCGTCGCCAAAGAAGAGCGGCCGGATGCTCGTGCTGAAGCAGCCCGTCGGCGTGGTTGGCGCCATCACGCCCTGGAACTTTCCGCTCGCCATGATCACCCGCAAGATTTCGCCGGCCCTCGCCGCAGGCTGCACGGTGGTGGTAAAGCCCGCCCCGGAGACGCCGCTGTGCGGCCTGGCGCTGGCCGCGCTGGCCGAGGAGGCGGGCGTGCCGCCGGGCGTGCTCAATATGGTGACAGGCGATGCGGAGAAGATCGGCGGTGAGCTCACGTCCAATCCGCTGGTGCGCATGATCACGTTCACGGGCTCGACCGAGGTCGGCAAGCTGCTGATGCGGCAGTCGGCGGACACGGTGAAAAAGTTGTCGCTCGAGCTCGGCGGCAATGCGCCGTTCATCGTGTTCGACGATGCGGATGTCGACGCGGCCGTGGAGGGAGCGCTTGCCTCGAAATACCGTAACTCGGGCCAGACTTGTGTCTGCGCCAACCGCATCCTGGTGCAAGACGGTGTCTATGACCGTTTCGCCGAGCGGCTGGCGGACGCGGCGGCTAACCTGAAAGTCGGCGCGGGTGACGAAGAGGGCGTCGCGCAAGGTCCGCTCATCAGTGAAGCGGCGCTTGCCAAGGTCGAGGCGCATGTGAAGGACGCCGTGGCAAAAGGCGCGAAAGTGCTGACCGGGGGCAAGCGCCATCGTTTGGGGCGGACGTTTTACGAGCCCACCGTGCTTGCGGATGTGATGCCCGATATGCAAATCGCGCAGGAAGAGACGTTTGGGCCCGTCGCGCCGTTGTTCCGCTTCCGCGACGAGGACCAAGCAATCGCGTTGGCCAACGGTACGCCCTCCGGCCTTGCGGCCTATTTCTACACCTCCAACCTTGCGCGCGCTTGGCGGGTGGCCGAGGCGCTCGAATATGGCATGATCGGCGTAAATGAGGGCATCATCTCTTCGGAACTCGCGCCGTTCGGCGGCGTGAAGGAGTCGGGCCAAGGCCGCGAAGGCTCCCATCATGGGATCGATGAGTTCGTGGAGCTGAAATACGTGATGATGGGGGGGCTCGAAGGCTGATGGCAGACAGCGCGGCGAAGGCCGACGATCTGAAGGCGCAAGCGGCGCAGGCCGCGATCGAACTCGTCAAACCCGGCATGCGGCTGGGCCTCGGGACGGGCTCGACGGCCTATCACTTTGTCGAAGCCGTCGGCGAACTCGTCCGCAACGGTCTCGAAGTGCTCTGCGTGCCCACGTCCGAAGCCACGCGCGCACACGCGGAGAAGCTCCACATTCCGCTGTCCTCGCTCGACGAGACGCCGCAACTCGATCTCACCGTGGACGGTGCCGATGAGATGGACGACCAGCTGCGTCTGATCAAAGGCGGAGGCGGTGCGCTGTTGCGCGAGAAGATCGTGGCCACGGCGTCCGACCGCATGGTGGTCATTGCCGACGACAGCAAGCTGTCTGAAACTCTTGGCACGCATCCACTGCCGGTGGAGGTGGTGCGTTTCGGCTTGCGGGCGACCATGCGGTTGATCGAGGCGCTCTCCGCGGAGGCCGGATGCGAGGGCGACATCCGGATTAGACCCGGGAAGGGCGATGTGCCCTTCGTCACCGACCAGGGCAATCTCATCGTCGACTGCGCCTTCCACAAGATCCCCGAGCCGGAAGTCCTCGCCTTTGCGTTGAAGCGCGTGCCCGGCGTTGTCGAGCACGGCCTGTTCCTTGGCCTTGCGGATCTAGCTATCGTCGCGGGCGCCGGCGGCGTTCAGGCAATTCACCGTCCGGGAGCGTGAGGCCGAAGTGTCCGAGCAAGAGTCCGAGTACGACTACGATCTTTTTGTCATTGGGGCCGGCTCCGGCGGCGTTCGCGCCGCGCGGCTTGCCTCCGAACTGGGCAAGCGCGTCGGTATCGCCGAGGAATATCGGATCGGCGGAACTTGCGTGATCCGCGGCTGCGTGCCGAAGAAGCTTCTCGTCTATGGTAGCCGTTATGGCGCCGAGATCGAGGACGCGCGTGGCTTCGGCTGGAGCTATGAGGGTTTGCGCTTCGATTGGCCGACCTTGATCCACAACGTGCATCGGGAGGTCGACCGACTGAACGGGCTGTACACATGGACGCTGGAGAATGCAGGCGTCGACCGCTTCCTCACCCGCGCTACCGTCGAGGGGCCGCACACCGTGCGCTTGGCGGATCGCGATCAGCCGGTCTCGGCCGAGTATATTCTGATCGCGACCGGCTCCTCTCCGTCGATGCCGGACGTGCCGGGCAGGGAGCATCTCATCAGCTCCAATGAGTGCTTCCAACTCGAAGCGTTGCCCGACAGCATCGTCATCATCGGCGCCGGCTATATCGGCATGGAATTCGCCTCGATCTTCGCCGGGCTTGGCGTTGCGGTGACCGTGCTCTATCGAGGTGAGCAGGTATTGCGCGATTTCGACATGGATCTGCGCGATGGGGTGGCCGAAGCGATGCGCGACCATGGCGTGGACCTCCGCATGAATACCAATGTCGCGGCCATCGAGACGGAGCGGGGCGGCTATCGGGTCTCACTGAAAGAGGGTGGCGCGATTTCAGCGTCGCTCGTCATGGCGGCCACGGGGCGGGTGCCGAATACCGCGGGCCTTGGACTCCAGCAGGTGGGCGTCGAGCTCGGCTGGAATGGCCATGTTGTGGTCGATGAGTACTCGAAATCGTCCGTGGACAGCATCTATGCGGTCGGCGATGTGACCGATCGGGTGCAACTGACCCCGGTTGCGATCCGAGAAGGGACTGCCTTCGTCGAGACCGTGTTCGAGGATAGTCCTAAGTGCATGGACTATGCCTTCATCCCCACCGCGGTCTTCACCGAGCCGGAGCTCGGTACCGTGGGCCTGACCGAAGAGCAGGCGCGCGACAAATGCCGCCTCATCGACATTTACAAGGCCAACTTCCGCCCCATGCGTGCGACGATCAGCGGGCGGGATGAGAAAGTGATGATGAAGATCATTCTCGATGCGGAAACCGACAAGGTGCTCGGCGTGCATATGCTGGGACCGGATTCGGCGGAGATCATTCAGCTGGCGGCCGTCGCGCTCAGGCTCGGCGTCACCAAGGCGCAGCTCGATGCCACCATGGCGCTTCATCCGAGCCTGGCCGAAGAGCTTGTGACCATGCGGCACAAATGGGAAGCGCCTCAACCGATCAAGGGATCAGATGCGGCGGCTTGAGGATAAAATCGCACTTGTTACAGGTGGGGGCGCCGGCATCGGCCGCGCCGTCGCCGAGACGTTCGCGCGCGAAGGCGCCCATGTCGTGGTCGCGGATATCGACGGGGAGGCGGCCCAGGAGGTCGCCGACGCTATTGTCAAGGCGAATGGTGCCGCGAGCGCGCAGACCGTCGACATCACCGACACCACGCAAGTGAAAGCGCTGATGGACGAGATCAAGTCGGCCCATGGCCGGCTCGACGTCCTGGTCAACAATGCCGGCGTCGGGGCGCGGGCCGACTTCCGGCATCTCTCCGATGAGGATTGGGAGCAGGTGTGGGCCGTCAATCTCGACGGCACGGTGCGCTGCGCGCGGGAAGCCTTCGACCTGATGCGTGCCTCGGGCAAGGCGTCGGTCATCAACCTGTCTTCGGTGATGTCGGCCAAGCACACGCGGCAGATGGCGGTCTACTCGGCCACCAAGGGCGCAGTTTCGGCGCTGTCGCGGAGTTTAGCGGTCGAATATGCGCCTTACGGCATCCGCGTGAATACGCTGCTGCCGGGCTATGTGGAGACGGCGCTGATCGGGCGCTATCTTTCCAACCCGATGATCGCCAAGGCGCTGCTCACCCAGACACCGCTCAGGCGTTTCGGCGAGCCCCAGGACATCGCCAATGCCGCCCTGTTTCTCGCCTCCGACGAGGCGGCCTATATCACTGGCGCCGCACTCAACGTGGACGGTGGCATGGGGACGACGCTTTAGGTCACGTTAGGTCACGCCGATGATGTCCAGGCAAACAATGGCGTTCGCGGTGCTTGCGGTCCTCTTGCTGTCGCTGTCTCTCGTCGTCAGCTTGCCGTCGCGGGCCGGCAGTGCAGCCACGGAAATTCGGAGCACGCTCGAGCAATGGAGGGCCGACTTCAATGCCGACAAGACGGAGCCGATCTGCGATCTGTTCGCGGCTGACGTTCGTGCCGACTATCGCGGCTTTCCCACGCGCGATCACGAAGCGGTCTGCGATCTGCTGACCAAGTCGCTGACCGACACGACGCGGTCCTATCGCTACGGTTTGGACATCAAAGAGATCGCGGTGTTCGGCGATGTCGCGATGGTGCGTCTCGTTTGGACGCTCACCATCACGGAGAAGGACGGCCGGGAACTCAAATCCGTCGAGCCGGGTATGGACATTTTTCAGCGGCAGGCGGACGGAAGCTGGAAGATCGTTCGCTACATGGCCTACGAGCAATAAATAAAGCAGCCCCGGGGCACAGTCTCAGCTTTGAGCGGCTGCCTGTTCGACGGGCTTCTTCGTCCCCGGCAGGGTCAGCGTCTCCTCGACGATCTCATCGACCACGGCGACGAGTGCTGCGTGCTCCGAGCCGCCCAGAGCCTTCACCGCCTCATAGCGGGCGAGTTGACGGTCTGCGGA
Organism: uncultured Alphaproteobacteria bacterium; assembly: GCA_963825655.1. Classification (GTDB taxonomy): domain Bacteria; phylum Pseudomonadota; class Alphaproteobacteria; order Rhizobiales; family Methyloligellaceae; genus Methyloceanibacter. The sequence continues at coordinate 423,559 of CAWGTS010000002.1, read as the reverse complement.
TGTGCCGCGTTGCAGGATCTTGCGCGCGTGGGCCACCTCGGCCGTGCAGCCGAAATAGGCGGCGTCCTCGGCCACGAGGTCGAACAGCTCTTCCAACAGGGTGTCGAAGGGCACGATGGCGCCTTTGCCGAAATCCACCATGCCCCGCTCGATGCCGTAGCGCTGCGCGCGCCAGCGGTTCTCGCGAATGAGGAACGGCGGGTAGTGGCGCCAGCGCTGGTTCTTGCGGCGCAGGCGATAGAGCAGCCGCAGGATGCATCGGTAGAGCGCGGCGATCGCGATCGAGTCCTCGATCAACGGGCAGACATCGGTGATGCGCATCTCGAGCGTGGGAAAGCGCGCGGAGGGGCGCATGTCCCACCAGATCTTGGTCGCGTCCTCGATGAGCCCGGCGCTGACCAGAAGCTCGATGGTGCGCTCATACTCGCTGTAGCTCGAGAAATTGTGGGGCAAGCCCGTGCGGGGCAGCTCGTCGAACACCGATAGCCGGTAGGACTTCAAGCCGGTCTGCGTGCCTTGCCAGAAGGGCGAGGATGTCGACAGCGCCAGCAGGTGCGGCAGGAAGTAGGGCGCCTGGCCGAGCAGGTCGATCCTCAGATCGTCGTCCTCGATGCCGACATGGACGTGCATGCCGCAGATCACGAGGCGGCGCGCCACGTGCTGCAGGTCCTTGGCCAGAACGTTGTAGCGTTCCTTGTCGGTGTGATGCTGGCTCTCCCAGTGAGCGAAAGGATGGGTCGATGAGGCGATGGGCGCGAGCCCGAACTCATCGGCGATGCCTCCCAAAGTCGACCGCAGATGCACCAGCTCGTCGCGCGCCTCTTGCACCGAGCGGCAGACCCGCGTGCCGACCTCGATCTGCGAGCGCAGAAACTCGGGGCTGACCTGACCGCGCAGCGCCTCCTCGGCCTTGGCGAGCAGCGCAGGCGGCGGCTCGGGCGCGAGGTCGCGGGTCTCCTTGTCGACGAGGAGATATTCCTCCTCGATGCCGATGCTGAAGGTTGGTTCCGGAATGGCCATGGCGCGCAGTTTTGCACAATCGATAAGGCTTCGGGAGAGGCAAAGCCGCTTAGGCAAAGCCCTTGAGAAAATCGCCGACGACATAGGCCACGCTGGCGGCGAGCATGCCGATGGCAAGCGTTTCCAAACCTGCCCGCCACCACGCCTTCGGTGACCAATAGCTTCTGAAGGAACCGATGAAGAAGAACGTTGCCGCGGCCATGATCGCCGAGGGGAGTTCGGGGCGCGGCAACATCAGCGCATAAGGAATGAGCGGAAGGGCGCCGCATGCGACAAAGGCGATAAACGTCACGCCTCCGGCCTTGAGCGGCGAGCGGATGGTCGCGGGCATGCCGTGCTCTTCCGCCATCATGGTGTCGATCCAGCGCTCATGATGATTGGTGATGACGTTGACCGCGGCCTCCAACGAGTCGCCTTCGAAGCCCTTGGCGCGGAAGATCTGCCGGATTTCCTCGCGTTCACCTTCCGGGGCGATCGCCACGTGGCGCTCCTCCATGCGGCGGAGCTGCTCATACTCGTCGTGCTCGGCCTTGGTGCCGCTGTAGTTGGCGGCGGCCATGGAAAAGCCGTCGGCGAGGAGGTTGGCGACACCGAGGATTACCACGACACCGGCGGAGAGATTGGCGCCCACCACGCCCGCCATGATGGCGAAGGTGGTGACGGTGCCGTCGATGCCGCCATACACCCAGTCGCGCAAATAGCTCACGCGCGGCCCGCCGCGGAGGCGTCTGGCAATTCCGGCCGGTGTGTGGCTATGTTCGAGCCGATGAGGCAAAATCGCCTTCCTTCCCATGGCCTTAAGGAATTTGTGGCATGCTTGGGGGGAGTCGGCAATCGTTGCACGCTTGCCTAGCCACAGTCATTTCAATCGCTTATATAGCGGGAACTTAAGTGGAGAGTTTACGCATGGCACCGCGTTGGAGCCCCGATCACTGGCGTACGAAACCGATCGAGCAGGTCCCGGTCTATCCCGACCCGGCGCAAGTCGCCGAGGTCGAGACCCAGCTCGCCAGCTTCCCGCCGCTCGTTTTTGCAGGCGAGGCGCGGGAGCTTAAGGCCAAGCTCGCCCGCGTCGCGCAAGGGGAGGCCTTCCTCCTTCAAGGCGGTGACTGCGCCGAGAGCTTCGCCGAGCACGGCGCCGATACGATCCGCGACTTCTTCCGCGTGTTCCTGCAAATGGCTGTGGTGCTGACCTATGCCGGCGGCTTCCCAGTGGTGAAGGTCGGCCGTATCGCCGGCCAGTTCGCCAAGCCGCGCTCCTCGGCCACGGAGACCCAGGATGGCAGGGAGCTGCCGAGCTATCGCGGCGACATCATCAACGGCATCGAGTTCACGGAAGGCGCCCGCACGCCGGACCCGCAGCGCATGCAAATGGCCTACCGCCAGGCGGCGGCCACGCTGAACCTGCTGCGCGCGTTTGCCCAAGGTGGCTACGCCAATCTGGAGCATGTGCATCAGTGGAATCTCGGCTTCGTCAAGGATAGCCCCGCCGGGCACCGCTATCAGGAGCTGTCGGACCACATTGCCGAGACACTGCGCTTCATGCGCGCAATCGGGCTCACGGCGGACAACGCGCCGCAGCTTCGCTCGACGAGCCTCTATACGAGCCACGAGGCGCTGCTGCTCGGCTACGAGCAGGCGCTTACGCGCATCGATTCCACGTCCGGCGATTGGTACGCGACGTCGGGCCATTTCCTGTGGGCCGGCGACCGCACCCGCAAGCGCGACCATGCGCATCTGGATTATCTGCGCGGTATCAAGAACCCCATTGGCGTGAAGTGCGGTCCGAGCATTACGCCGGATGAGCTGCTCAAGCTGATCGATCTGCTCAGCCCGCAGAACGAACCGGGCCGGCTGACGCTGATCTGCCGTTTTGGTGCCGACAAGGTCGGCGAGCACCTGCCGGCGCTGATCCGCGCGGTCGAGCGCGAGGGCAAATCGGTGGTGTGGGCTTGCGATCCGATGCACGGCAATACCATCAAAGCCGGCAGCAGTGTCTACAAGACGCGGCCCTTCGACCTAATCCTCAAAGAGGTCGAGTCGTTCTTCGACATTCATCGCGGCGAAGGCACGCGTGCCGGCGGTATCCATGTGGAGATGACCGGCCGCAACGTGACCGAATGCGTGGGCGGCGCCAAGGCCGTCACCGAGACGGATTTGTCGGCCCGCTACCACACCCATTGCGATCCCAGGCTGAATGCCGACCAGGCGATCGAGCTCGCGTTCATCGTGGCCGAAAGGCTGAAGCGCGAACGGGAAGCGCGTCCCGAGCCCGAAGTCTCCATCGCCGCCGGCGAGTAGGCTGTCAATATCCGTTTGGCGCACTTGTCAGGCCCGCGCCCATCGCTAAGTTCGATCCATGACCGGTGACATAAAGGACTCATTCAAGCTCGCGCTTGCGCAGCTCAATCCGGTCGTGGGCGATATCGAGGGCAATCTCGAGACGGCGCGGACGGTACGCAAGACTCTGGCCGAAGCCGGCGCCGACTTGATCGCTTTCACCGAGCTCTATCTCACCGGTTATCCGCTGGAAGATCTGGTGCTGAAGCCTGCGTTGCAGAAGGCGGCGCGGGAGGCCTGCGAGGCGTTGGCGCGCGACACCGCCGATGGCGGGCCGGCGATCCTCATGGGGCTGCCTTGGGGCGAGCCGCCCTTCGTCTATAACGCGGTGGCGCTTTTGGACGGGGGCCGCATCGAGGCGGTGCGCTACAAGAACAATCTGCCGAATTATGGCGTGTTCGACGAGAAGCGCGTGTTTGCGCCGGGGCCGATGCCGGCGCCGATCCATTTTCGGGGCGTGTCCCTCGGGGTGCCGATCTGCGAGGACATCTGGGCCGAGGATGTGTGCGAAGCCTTGGTGCAGGCCGGGGCGGAAATCCTGATCGTTCCCAACGGTTCGCCCTATTGGATGGACAAGCAGGAGACTCGCTACGGCATCGCCGGAACCCGCGTCGCGGAGACGCGCCGTCCGCTTGCCTATCTCAATCAGGTCGGCGGACAGGATGAGCTCGTGTTCGACGGGGCCTCGTTTGTGCTCAACGGCGACGGGGAGCTCGCCGTGCAGATGCCGTCATGGGAAGTGGCGCTTGCCGTCACCGAATGGCGCCGCGAGGACGGCCGCTGGCACTGTCTGCCGGGACGGATCGCGGCGGTGGAGGCGGGCGATGCCGCCAACTACCTCGCCTGCATCGCCGGTCTTCGCGACTATATCGACAATAACGGGTTCCCTGGCGTGGTGCTCGGCCTTTCGGGCGGTATCGACTCCGCGCTGTGCGCCGTCATGGCCGTGGATGCGCTCGGCGCCGACCGTGTGCATTGCGTGATGCTGCCCTATGAATACACAAGCAAGGAGAGCTTGAGCGATGCGGAGGCGGTCGCGCAGGCACTCGGTGTGCGTTACGACATCGTGCCCATTCATGACGGGGTCGAGGCCCTGAGCAATTGTCTCCAGGATGTGCTGCAGGGCGCGCCGCAGGATTTCACGGCGGAAAACCTTCAGTCGCGCACGCGCGGGACGTTGCTCATGGCCATCTCCAACAAGCTCGGACCGCTGGTGCTCACCACGGGCAACAAGTCGGAAGTCTCGGTGGGCTATGCCACGCTCTATGGCGACATGAATGGCGGCTTCAATCCGCTGAAGGATCTCTACAAAGGCCAGGTCTATGCCCTGTCGCGCTATCGCAACACGCATCGGCCCAAAGGCTGTCTCGGGCCGGAGGGGACCATCATCCCGGAGAGCGTGCTGACCAAGGACCCGTCCGCCGAGCTGAAGCCCGGCCAGCGCGACGTGGATTCGCTCCCGCCTTACCCCGTGCTGGACGACATTCTCAACTGCCTGGTCGAACTGGAGATGCCTGTGCCGGAGATCATCGCGCGGGGCCACGCGCCGGAGCTGGTGCAGAAGGTCGAGCGCATGCTCTACCTCGCCGAGTACAAGCGGCGCCAGGCGGCGCCGGGGACGAAGATCACCGCCAAGAATTTCGGCCGCGACCGCCGCTATCCCATCACCAACAAATTCCGCGAGCGGCTCTGAGATGACTGTGACCGTTCGTTTCGCGCCGAGCCCCACGGGACGGCTCCATGCCGGCAATATCCGCACGGCGCTGATCAACTATCTGTTCGCGCGCAAGCAGGGTGGGGAGTTCATCCTGCGCCTCGACGACACCGACACCGCTCGCTCCACCAAAGAATTCGCGCGGGGCATCGAGGAGGATGTCTCTTGGCTCGGCATCGCATGGGCCAAGCTGGTGCATCAGTCAGACCGTTTCGCGCTTTACGACGCCGCGGTCGAGACGTTGAAAAAGCTGGGCCGGCTCTACCCCGCCTATGAGACGCCGGAGGAGCTGGAGCTGAAACGCAAGCGCCAGTTGGCGCGGGGCAAGCCGCCGGTCTATGACCGCGCGGCGCTGGAGCTGACCGACGAGGAGAAGGCCAAGCTCGAAGCAGCGGGACGGACGCCCCATTGGCGCTTCAAGTTGGAGCCGCGTGATGTGGTGTGGGATGACCTGGTGCGCGGCAGTCAGCACGTGGATGCCGCCTCTCTGTCGGACCCTGTCCTCATCCGCGGCGACGGCAGCTATCTCTATACGCTGCCGAGCGTGGTCGACGATATCGATCTCGGCGTGACCCATGTCATCCGCGGCGAGGACCATGTGGCCAATACGGCGCCGCAGATTCAGCTGTTCGAGGCGCTGGGGGCCGCGCCGCCGGCGTTCGGTCATCACAATCTTCTGGTCGGCGCGGACGGTCAGGCCCTGTCGAAGCGGGACCGCTCGCTTGCCATCGAAGGCATGCGGGCCGAAGGGCTGGAGTCGCTCGCCGTCACCAGCTATGCCGCGACGATTGGCACCTCGGACCCGGTGGCGCCCCATGCGAGCCTCGATGACTTGGTGGAAGCCTTCGCATTTGGGAAGCTGTCGCGGGCGCCGGCGCGGTTCGATCCGCACGATCTGCATCTCATTAACGCGAAGTTGCTGCACATTCTACCCTTCGACGCGGTGACTGAGCGCCTCCAGGCCATGGGCGTTTCAGGCGGCGCGGCGTTCTGGGAGGCCGTGCGCGGCAACTTGGCTGTGCTGGGAGACGCGAAGACCTTGTGGGGCGTGGTCTCGGGCCCGCTCCAGCCCGTTATCGAGAATTCCGATCTTTGCGACAAGGCTGCGGCACTTCTGCCCCCCGAGCCATGGGACGAAGAGACGTGGCTAGTCTGGTCCAAGGCCGTGAAGGACGCGACCGGCGCCAAAGGCAAGGCGCTCTTTCATCCCTTGCGGCTTGCGCTCACGGGCGAACCGAACGGGCCCGAGCTCAAACAGCTTCTGCCGCTGATCGGTCACGACCGGGCGTTTGCGCGGTTGCATGGCAAACAAGCGTGACGTGAGCCGACCCTAATTTGCGGCGGCGCGGGGCTTCTTGATGATGGTCGACTGGCCTTGCGCGGGCGCAGGCGCCGGCGGGGCTTGGGCAGCTTCGGGTGCGGGCGGCGGCGCGGGTGCCTGGGCTGCGGCCGGTGCCGGCGCGGCTTTCTGCACGGGCGCTTCGGCCTCTGCCGGTGCGGTGCTTCCGGTGATGTCGAGATCGAGCTCCGGCATCTCGGCTGGATCTGCCGCGGGCTCGGCGACTGCCGGGGCTGGAGCTTCACCGGCCGCGTTGGCTTGCGCGCCGGCTGCGGCGGGATCGGCCTGCGCCTTCTTGTTGGCGGCCTCAATGTCGGTCGGGTTGTACTCTGTCTGCTTGCAGGAGCAGCCGTTGACGTATTCCTTCCGGTATCTCAGTGCCACCGGCAGATCCATATAGGCGGAGCCGCTCAGAGAGATGGCCTGCTCGATCTCCTGGCCCGGATTGCGATAGACGTAAAGCTCGGCGGGGGCGGCGCAGTTCGCCTGGCACTTATCGGCGTCTTGTGCGAGTTGGCTGCCATAGGTCGAGTAGCTGATCGGATAGTAGAATCCGTCACACAGCCGCACGCAGACGGAACGGTAGCGGCCGTTGGGGTTGATACTGCGATAGATCGGAGACTGGTACTCCGGCTCGCGGGGGCCGCCGAAGAAGTCGAATAGACCGCCGCCGCCACCGCCGCTCGGCGCGCCGCTACAGCCATTGCGCTGCAGGGCCTGCTGGAGTTCCGCCTGACGGCGTCTGTTGCCACCGCCGCGTTGCAGGGACTTTTGCTGTCCCTGAAGCCGCGTGAGCTGCCGGCGTGCGTCTTCCACGCGAGCGTTCATGTTGAGGCATTTCGGGGTTCGCTTCAGCGAGCGGCCGAAGATGAACATGCGCTCATAACAGCCTGCATCCTCCATGGCGGCTTGCGTGCCCTGGTAGATGCGGTCCTGCTGGGCGATCTGCTGATCGAGATTAGCCAGTTCGCCGGCGTTCGCGCCGCCGCCGCGAGCCGCGGCCATCTCCTGTTGGAGCTGCATGCAGCGGATGTCCTGCTCGCTTTGGGCCAGGGTCACGTTGGGGACCGCGAGGAGGCCCAACGCCAGCGCAAGCGCGCCCGGACGGCCGATCGACCGCACAGACGGCGCAATAAAGCGCCGAAAATGGCGATGAACGTTCACTGTGATTTTCCGATCCCTGGGAAGCCTCTAACCCATTATGCGCCCTTAAATTCCGGGGTCAATGAGGCATGAATAAGATGGTTTGCTTGACGATATGGCGGTTTACCGCCATAAGCGGGCCCAAGATGAAGAACGCGCAACCGAACCTTATCATTTCCGGCAGCATTATTACCGGCTAGCAAAATAGCTCGCGCGGGTCGTTCTTCTATTAACTATCTCATTCTTTCCTGAGAAACATCCGGCGGGCCTCAAGCCGAAGGGGCTTGGCAGTGTCGCTTACGCTTTACAATACGCTTACCCGCACCAAGGAGGCCTTCGCGCCCCTCGATCCGGCGCATATACGCATGTATGTGTGCGGACCGACGGTCTACGACTATGCCCATATCGGCAATGCGCGGCCGGTCATCGTGTTCGATGTCTTGTTCCGCCTGCTGCGGCATCTCTACGGGCCCGACCGCGTCGCTTATGTCCGCAACGTCACGGATGTGGACGACAAGATCAACGCGCGGGCGGCGCGGGATCATCCCGAGCTGCCCCTCAATGAGGCGATCCGCAAGGTCACCGAGAAGACCGAGGCGCAGTTCCACGACGATATGCATGCGCTCGGTGCGCTCGATCCTACGGTCGAGCCGCGCGCCACGGAGCATATCGGCGAGATGCGGACGATGATCGACCGCCTCATCGCCAACGGCTGCGCCTATGTCGCCGAAGACCACGTGCTGTTCCACGTCGCCTCCATGACCGACTACGGCAAGCTTTCCGGGCGGTCGCTGGATGAGATGATCGCGGGCGCCCGGGTTGAGGTGGCGCCGTTCAAGAAGGACCCCACGGACTTCGTGCTGTGGAAGCCGTCGAAACCGGGCGAGCCGTCATGGCCCTCGCCGGGCGGCATCGAAACACCAGGACGCCCCGGCTGGCATATCGAATGCTCGGCCATGTCGGCGGCCCATCTCGGCGAGGTGTTCGACATCCATGGCGGCGGCGTCGACCTCGTGTTCCCGCATCATGAGAACGAAATTGCTCAGTCACGTTGCGCGCACGGGACGCAGGTCATGGCGAATGTTTGGATGCACAATGGCTTCCTCCAGGTGGAGGGCGAGAAGATGTCGAAAAGCCTCGGCAACTTCGTCACCGTGCATGAGCTGCTGACGGGCTGGCAGGGCTATGCTTGGCCGGGCGAGGCGCTGCGCCTCAACATGCTGCGGACCCATTACCGCCAGCCGCTCGATTGGACCCTTGTGGCGCTCGACGACGCGCACAGGACGCTGTGGGACTGGTTTGGCGATGTGGAACGCGCAATGCCTGCGCCGGATGTACCGGCACCCGTTCTTGAAGCGCTGTCGGACGATCTGAACACCCCCAAGGCGATCGCAGAGCTGCACAAGCTGCATCACGCCGGCCATTTCGAGGACTTGCGGGCCGCGCTTGAATTCCTCGGTTTCTCCGGCGAGCGCGGAAGCATCGAGCGTGTGCAACAGGACAGTGCAGGCGCCGCCGATGCGGGCGAGGTCGATACCCTTATCGCCGCCCGCCTTGCGGCCCGCAAAGCGAAGGACTTCAAGGAGGCCGACCGCATCCGCGGCGAGCTCGAAGCGATGGGCGTCGTGCTGAAGGACGCCAAGGACCCGGAGACGGGCGAGTTGAAGACGGAGTGGGAGTTTGCGCGATGAATGCCCAGGCCAATCCTGAGCTTGCGTTGCGGCCGATGCTGCCGAATGAAGCGCCGTTGCTCGCCGAAATCTTTCGGGCGAGCATCATGGAGCTGACAGGCGAGGACTATACCGAGGAGCAGCGGGAGGCGTGGGCGGCGGCCGTCGATGATGAGGCTGGTTTCGCCAAGCGGCTCGCGGATGAGGTAACCATCGTGGCGACCCTGGGCGGGTCGCCGGTGGGGTTCGGCTCGCTGGAGACCGACAACAAAATCGGCTTCTTCTATGTGCATCCGGCCGCGGTCGGACGCGGAGCCGGGGCGCTACTCGCCGACGCACTGGAAAAGCTCGCCGGCGGGCGTGGCGCGGAGGCGCTCAACGTTGACGTGAGTGACACAGCTTATAATTTCTTTGCCAAGCGCGGCTACGAGGCCCAGCAGCGCAACAGTGTTCGGCGTGGCGACGAATGGCTGTCCAACACGACCATGAAAAAGACGCTGGCCGGTCAGGAGGCCGCGCAATGAAACCGTTTCTTCAAGACGTGCCGTTCAAAGGCTCCAAGCGGGTCTATCTCGTGATCAAGCTTGTCGTGCTCGTGCTGGCGGTGTTGCTCGCGCTGCACTTCTTCTTCGGTGTGGTGTAAGTCATGGCGCGCGAACAACTCTCCCTCTACGACACGACGCTTCGCGACGGCGCCCAAACGCACGGCGTCGACTTCTCGCTCGAGGACAAGCTTCTGATCGCCGAGCAGCTGGACGGGCTCGGCATCGACTATGTCGAGGCCGGCTATCCCGGTGCGAACCCGACCGACACCAAGCTCTTCGGGGAAAAGCGCAAGCTCGGCACCAAGCTCACGGCGTTCGGCATGACCAAGCGGCCCGGCCGATCGATCTCCAACGATCCCGGCTTTCAGGCGCTGCTTTCGGCGGAAGCGGACGCCATCTGTCTGGTCGGCAAGACCTGGGACTTCCATGTGGACGTGGCGCTCGGCATTACGCTCGATGAGAATCTCGCCGCCATCAAAGAGTCCGTCGCAGCCGTGGCCGCGAGTGGCCGCGAGGCGTTGCTCGATTGCGAGCACTTCTTCGACGGCTACAAGGCGAACCCGGACTATGCGCTCTCTTGTGCCAAGGCGGGCTACGAGGCCGGCGCCCGGTGGGTGGTGTTGTGCGACACCAATGGCGGCACGCTGCCCGAGGAGATCGAGGCGATGGTCACCGAAGTGGTGAAGCAAGTGCCCGGCGACCATGTGGGCATTCACGTGCACAATGACACCGACAACGGCGTGGCGAACTCGCTGGCCGCGGTCCGCGCAGGCGCGCGCCAGATCCAAGGCACGCTGAACGGTCTCGGCGAGCGTTGCGGCAACGCCAACCTCACATCGATCATTCCGACGCTCATGCTGAAGACGGACTATGCCGAACGTTACGAGACGAAAGTCACGCCGCAGACACTTGCGACGCTGACCCATGCCTCGCGCATTCTCGATGAGCTTCTCAACCGCGCGCCCAACCGGCATGCGCCCTATGTGGGCGAATCCGCCTTCGCCCATAAAGGCGGCATCCATGTCTCGGCCGTGCAGAAAGACCCGCGCACCTATGAGCATGTGCCGCCGGACTCGGTCGGCAACATGCGCAGACTGTTGGTCTCCGATCAAGGCGGGCGCTCGAATATCCTGGCGCAGCTCGAGCGCATCGGCATCGCCGTGCCCAAGGATGATCCGCGCGTGGCGCGGCTCCTCGAAGTGGTGAAGGAGCACGAGGCCGTCGGTTACGCTTATGAGGCGGCGGAAGCCTCCTTTGAGCTTCTGGCCCGGCGCCTGCTCGGCAACGTGCCGCAATTCTTCGATGTCGACTCGTTCCGCGTCATGGTGGAGCGGCGGCACAACGCGCTTGGCGAGCTCGTCACCATCTCGGAGGCGACCGTCAAGGCGCGCATCAACGGCGAGACCGTGATGTCGGTCGGCGAGGGCAACGGCCCGGTGAACGCGCTCGACAATGCGTTGCGCAAGGATCTCGGTCCGTACCAGCGCTATATCGATGACCTCAAGCTCGTGGACTACAAGGTGCGTATCCTCACCGGCGGAACTGACGCCGTGACGCGCGTCCTGGTCGAAAGCCGCGATGGCGAGGGGCGGCGGTGGTTCACCGTGGGCGTATCGCCGAACATCGTCGACGCTTCGTTCGAGGCGCTGCTCGATTCCATCAACTACAAGCTGATCCGGGACGGCGCTCCGGCCCCGTAACCCAAGAGGTGAGCAATGGCGAACGAGAAAGCGCCTGAACGCACCGCGTCTTGCGCGTGTGGCGGTCTGACCGTCGACGCGCGCGGCGAGCCGGTCGATGTCTATCTCTGCAGCTGTTTTAAGTGTCAGCGTGGTACGGGAAGCGCCTTCTCGTATGCTGCGCTGTTTTCTCAATCCGCGGTGACGATCACCGGCGAAAGACGGCACTACGCGGACCGTGGTGACTCGGGGCGCGCGATAGAAAGCGATTTCTGTCCGACCTGCGGCACGGCGGTCGCGTTTCGCGCCGAAGGTCTACCGGGTGTGGTCGGCGTGCCAGTGGGCTGCTTCGCCGACCCAAGCTTCGCCAAGCCTTCGAAGATGTTCTGGGCCTCGCGGCGCCATCGCTGGCTGGACCTGCCCGACGACATCGCGATGATTGAGACGCAATAATCTCAGAACTTTGCGGCGATCTCCGTTTCCGCCGCGGCCTCGCTTTTCTCGGAATAGGGCTCGAGCTTGCTTATGATCGCCGGCAAGATGTCCTCGACCCGTTCGACCACGGTCATCTTGAGCTCGAAGCCTGATCGGATAAAGCCTTCGCCGGTCATCTTTTCGAACAGCGCCAGCAGCGGGTCCCAGAAGCCGTCGATATTAGCGAGCACGATAGGCTTCCTGTGGCGGCCGAGCTGGGTCCAGGTGAGCTGCTCGACGAATTCCTCGAGCGTGCCGATGCCGCCCGGCAGCGCCACAAAGGCGTCGGACCTCTCGAACATCAGATGTTTGCGCTGATGCATGTCGTCGACGACGATCAGCTCCTGCGCCTCGACGAGCATGTGTTCGCGCGCGCTTAAGAACCCGGGGATGATGCCGGTGACATGCCCCCCGCCTTTGAGCGCCGCGCGGGCGACGAGGCCCATCAGCCCGAGGTCGCCGCCGCCATAGACGAGACCGATTCCCGCCTCGGCCAGTGTTTGGCCGAGAGCCTTCGCCGCCTCGGCAAAAGCGGGGGTACGCCCCGCGCCGGAACCGCAATAGACGCAGATCGTTTGAAGGGTTGGTTTGACCTGGCTCATGGTGTCTTGGCTCATGGGGTCATGTGCCATCGGGCTTCCGCGGGCGTCAAGCAACCCTGTTTGGTGAACGGTCTGGCAGGCAGGAAAGCGATCCGTTAGGGTCCGGCCAACATATTCGGGAGGCCCGAGATTGGCCGGCCGAAAAGACCGAGAAAACTGGTTTTTGCGAGGAACGAACAAGATGATTGGAAGCAAGCTGACTGCATGGGCGGCTGCCGCGTTCATGGCCCTGATGGTGCCGGTGTTGCCGGCTTTTGCCGCCGAGGGCGATGCACCCGAGGCCGACGCACCCGAGGCCGACGTGGTGGGCGAGGCGTCATCGCCCTCGCCGAAATCCCCGATCCGGGTGAAGGTGGTCGATTATCAGAAGGCGGAGGAGGGACCGGGCACCTTCAAACTGTCCGGGATCGCCATCGCCGGCAAGAAGGTCTACATCTATCTCGACGAAAAGCCCATTGCGGACGTCGTGGCGGCCGAAGGTGACGGCACGTGGGCCGCGGAGGAGAAGCTCGAGATTGACGACAAGGTGCATGTGGTGCGCGTCGAGCAACTCGATGAGAAGACGAACCTGCCGGCTGCCCGGGCGCAGTTCCGCATATCCCTGTCACCGCCCAGCCCCGAGGATTTGGCCGCGCCGCCTCCCGGCCTAGAATAGCGTTCCGGCTAGGCCCGCTTGGCGCGGGGCCTAGAGAGGACTATATCGGGTAAGAAGGGGCAGCCGTTCACGCTGCCCTTTTTGCCGTGCGCCATAATCCGCTGATAAAAAAGACATTTTTATGCGAGACCGACTGCCGCAATCGACGAGCGACACCGCGCTTCAGGCGCGGACGGGACAGCTCGCGGTCTTGCGCGAGCTGCTCCCCTATATCTGGCCGAAAAATCGCCGGGATCTGCATTTGCGCGTGATCCTGGCATTCGCCGCCCTGGTGCTCGCCAAAGTCATCACGTTGGCGGTCCCCATCGCCTACAAGAACGCCGTGGATTTCCTGACCGGGGAGTCCGCCACCGGTGCAACCGAAGGCGTCGCGACATCAGGCGTCGATTTTCTCGGCCTGGCGATCGTCCCGGCCATGCTCATCGTGGCCTATGGCGTGGGCCGCATCCTGATGGTGCTGTTCGCGCAGCTGCGAGACGTCATCTTCACGGTGGTATCGCAGAACGCGGTGCGGCGGCTCGCCGATCGTACGTTCCGGCATCTGCATGCGCTCTCCTTGCGCTTCCACCTGGAGCGGCGAACGGGTGGGCTCAATCGCGTCATCGAGCGCGGCGTTTCGGGCGTCGACACCATCCTGCGCATGGCCGTGTTGAATTCGATCCCGACCGCGATCGAGCTGGTCATGATCGCAGGCCTCGTCGCCTGGTATTTCGGTTGGGTCTATGTGGCCGTCGTGTTCGTCACCGTGGCGGCCTATGTCGTGTTCACCTTCTTCGCCTCCGAGATGCGTCTCGCCATTCGCCGGATCATGAATGATAGCGACACCGAAGCGCACTCAAAGGCGGTGGACAGTCTGCTCAACTTCGAGACGGTGAAGTATTTCGGCAACGAGGAGCTGGAGGCGCGGCGTTTCGATGCCTCCATGGCGCGATACGAGAAGGCGGCTGTCCGCACCTATACGACGCTCGGTGTGCTGAACTCGGGGCAGGCGGTGATCTTCACGGTCGGCATGGTGGTCTGCATGCTGCTTGCGGCGCGCGACGTCACGCGCGGTGTGCTAACCGTTGGCGAGTTCGTCATGATCAACGCCATCCTGATCCAACTCTACATGCCACTCAATTTCATGGGCATGGTCTATCGCGAGATCAAGCAAGGCCTGATCGACATGGAGACCATGTTCGCGCTGTTGGATCAGCCGGCGGAGATCGTGGATCGTCCTGGCGCGCAGCCGCTTCGCGTGAACAAGGGCGCGATCGCGTTCGACCACGTGTCGTTCGCCTATGAGCCGGGCCGGCCGATCCTGAAGGATGTCAGCTTCGAGATTCCTGAGGGCAAGATGGTCGCCATTGTCGGGCCGTCCGGTGCGGGCAAGTCCACCATCTCGCGGCTGTTGTTCCGGTTTTATGAGTTGACCGACGGCAAGATCACGATCGATGGTCAGAATATCAATGACGTGACGCAAGAACTCGCTGCGCGCAGCCATCGGCATGGTTCCGCAGGACACGGTGCTGTTCAACGACACGATCGAGTACAACATTCGCTACGGCAAGCCCGAGGCGACTCAGGCGGAAGTGCGTGAAGCAGCGCGGCTCGCCCAGATCCACGATTTCATCATGACGTTGCCGCAAGGCTACGACTCGCTGGTCGGCGAGCGGGGCTTGAAGCTTTCCGGCGGTGAGAAGCAGCGCGTGGCCATTGCCCGCACCATCCTGAAGGCGCCGCCCATCCTGATGCTGGATGAGGCAACCTCGGCACTCGACAGCCATACGGAAATGGAGATTCAGGATGCGCTGGAGCGTGTGGCCCGCGAGCGCACGAGCCTCGTGATTGCGCACCGGCTCTCCACCGTGGTTCATGCCGACAACATTATCGTGCTCGACCACGGCGCTATCGTGGAGCAGGGCACGCATCTCGACCTTCTCGCCAAGGGCGGGCTCTATGCCAGCCTGTGGGCGCGTCAGCGCGAGGCCGACGAGGCGCGCGAGCGGCTGGCCCACGCGCTCGAAGACGAAGACATGCCCGACTCCCGCGCCGCCGAGCGCTTGGAGGACGAGGCGCTGGCCTCAAGCTGATTGATCGAACCACAGGGACACCATGAACGACCGGCATCATCTGCTCGACACCATCACGAACACCTTCGTGCCGATCCACCGTGACGGCTATAAGTTCGTTGCCATTGCAGCAATCGCCACGCTGTTCCTATTCATGGTCGCGCCGCCGCTCGGCTGGATCGCCGCGTTGCTCACGGCGGCTATCGCTTATTTTTTCCGCGATCCCGAGCGGGTGACGCCGGACCGGCCGGGGCTGATCGTCAGCGCCGCCGACGGCAAGGTCGCCGCCGTGGTCGAGAGCGTGACGGCCCCACGGGAACTTGCGCTCGGCACCGAAACAATGACGCGGGTTTCCGTGTTCTTGTCCGTTCTCGACGTCCATATCGTGCGCGCGCCCGTGGGCGGAAAGATCATTCGCAGCGCCTATGTACCCGGTGCTTTCGTTAACGCGGAACTCGACAAGGCCAGCGAGGAGAACGAGCGGCAGGCGCTGGTCATCGAGACCAAGTCTGGGGTCAAGATCGGCGTGGTGCTGATCGCGGGGCTCGTGGCGCGGCGTATCGTGACTTTCGTCAGCGAGGGGGCTAGCGTGGAGCAGGGCGAGCGCATCGGCTTGATCCGCTTCGGCAGCCGGGTCGACCTTTATCTTCCGGCCGGCACCGAGCTTTTGGCCGAGGTTGGGCAGACAGCGATCGGCGCCGAGACGGTGCTCGCGGCGTTTGTCGGTGAGGGGAAGATCTAAAGCGCCATGTTTCCTCCCTTCGATCCGGAAAGAGACGACCGCAAACGGCGGCAACGCGTTTTTTCTCGCGGCCAGGTTCCCGTCCGGGTGCTCATTCCCAATATCTTCACGTTGCTCGGGCTCTGTGCCGGACTCACCGCGATCCGCATGGGCATCGAGCACCGTTGGGATCTGGCAGTGGCGGCGCTTGTGTTCGCCGCATTCCTCGACGGCATCGACGGGCATGTCGCGCGGCTCCTGAAGGCCTCCTCGCGCTTCGGCGCCGAGCTCGATAGCCTCGCGGACTTCGTCAATTTCGGCGTGGCGCCCGCCATCATCATGTTCAACTGGGCGCTGGAGGATCTGCGCAGCCTGGGCTGGATCGCGGTGCTGGTCTTCGCGGTCTGCTCCGCGCTTCGGCTTGCCCGCTTCAATGTGTCGCTCGACCGTTCCGACCTGCCCGCCTGGAAAGGCGCCTTTTTCGTCGGCGTGCCGGCGCCGGCCGGCGCGATCATCCTGCTCCTGCCGATTTATGCCCAGGATCTGGGGCTTCATCTCCCGAGCCTGACCCCGCTGGTCCTGCTCTATACGATCGGGATCGCGCTGTTGATGGTCTCCAATGTGCCGACCTTTTCGTTGAAAATGATCGGCCAGAGGATCCCCAGGGAGTATGTGCCGCCTGTTTTCGTGCTGGCCGCGCTTTTCATTGCCCTGCTTTTGACCTATCCATCTCTCACTCTCGCTGTGGGATCAGTAACTTATCTCGTCTTGATCCCGGTCAGCGCCTATCGCTACCTCGCCGCGAAGCGAAAGGCCGAGGAACACGCCAAGGCCCAGAACGGCAAGGCCGCCCGGGAAGACGAGGCCGCGCCCAAGGGCTCCCGATCGACGAGTTTGAGTGCGGAGTGATGAAGCAGCACCTTTCGACCTATCTTCGTCAGCTTGAGGCGGAGAGCATCCACATCATGCGCGAGGTCGTCGCCGAGTTTCGCAACCCGGTGATGCTCTACTCAATCGGCAAGGACTCTTCGGTCTTGCTGCATCTCGCCATGAAAGCATTCTATCCGGCCAAACCGCCATTCCCGTTGCTCCACGTGGACACCACCTGGAAGTTTCGCGAGATGATCGAGTTTCGTGACCGGGAGGCGAAGCGGCGAGGCATCGACCTATGGGTGCACACCAACCAAGACGGGGTGCGCGAAGGCATCTCCCCCATCACCCATGGTAGCGCGCTGCATACCGATATCATGAAGACGGAAGCGTTGAAGCAGGCCTTCGCGCGGCACGGCTTCGATGCCGCGTTCGGAGGCGCGCGCCGCGACGAAGAAAAGTCGCGCGCCAAGGAGCGTGTTTTCTCGTTCCGGAACGCCGCGCATAATTGGGACCCGAAGCGTCAGCGGCCCGAGCTTTGGCACCTGGCCAACACCAAGGTCAATCCGGGCGAGAGCATGCGTGTGTTCCCGCTGTCGAACTGGACCGAGCTCGACGTGTGGACCTACATTTATCTCGAAGGCATTCCAGTCGTACCGCTCTACTTCGCGAAAGAGCGGCCGGTGGTCGAGCGCGACGGTGCGCTGATCATGGTTGATGACGACCGTCTGCCCATCGAAGAGGGCGAGACGCCGGAAATGCGCAAAGTGCGCTTTCGGACGCTGGGCTGTTATCCTCTGACCGGCGCAGTCGAGTCCGACGCGGTAACGGTGCCCGAGGTCATCGAAGAGTTGATCGCGTCCCGGCACTCGGAACGACAAGGCCGCGTGATCGACCACGATCAGGTGGGCTCGATGGAGAAGAAGAAGCAGGAGGGCTACTTCTGATGCCGCAGTTGAGCGTTGTCGCCGGTACCAAGGAGAGCGCAAGCGACCGGCTCGCCGCCCGGCTCGTCGCCGAGGAGAATCGCGGGCTCTTGCGTTTTTTGACCTGCGGCAGCGTCGACGACGGCAAGAGCACGTTGATCGGCAGGCTGCTGTACGACTCCGCCTTGGTGTTCGAGGATCAGCTGCGGAGTGTCGAGCGCGAATCCAAGCGTCCGAACGCGGCGCGGGGCGGGGATCTTGACCTCTCCTTGCTGGTGGACGGTCTTCAGGCCGAGCGCGAGCAAGGCATTACGATCGACGTGGCTTATCGCTATTTCTCGACGCCCCGGCGGAAGTTCATCGTGGCCGACACGCCAGGCCATGTGCAGTACACGCGCAACATGGCCACGGGCGCATCAAATTGCGATTTCGCCGTGCTGCTGGTCGATACACGCCAAGGCGTGCTGACTCAGACGCGGCGTCACGCCTGCATCTTGTCCTTGCTCGGCATCAAGAAGGTGACCGTCGCTGTCAACAAGATGGACCTGGTCGATTTCGATCAGGAACGGTTCGACAAAATCGCCGCGGACTTTGAGGCTTTCGCCGAGCCTCTCGGTTTCGAGTTGATCGTCGCCATCCCGGTTTCGGCTCTCAAGGGCGATAACGTGACGGGCCCGAGCGCACATATGCACTGGTATCATGGGCCGACCCTGCTGGGCCATCTCGAGACTGTGGATGTCAGCCCTACGGCGGCGGAGGGACCGTTTCGCTTTCCGGTGCAATGGGTGAACCGGCCGCATCTCGACTTCCGCGGTTATGCGGGCACGGTGGCGAGAGGCAGCGTCAAGGCGGGCGACGAGGTCGTCATCCATCCGTCCGGCAAGCGGGTTCATATTGCCCGTATCGTGACTGCCGACGGTGATCTCGACGAGGCGCATGAAGGCGATGCGATCACGCTCACCTTCGCCGAAGAGGTGGATGCCAGCCGGGGCGATGTCATCGCGTCTCCCGACGCCGCGCCGTCATTGGCCGATCAGATCGCTGCAAAGATCATCTGGTTCGACGAGGAAGCCATGCTTCCGGGCCGGACCTACACGATCCGTTGCGGTAGCCAGACGGCCACGGCGACCGTTTCGGCGCTGAAATACAAGCTCAATGTCGACAATCTCGATCACGTGGCGGGCAAGACCCTGGAGATGAACGAGGTCGGCCTGTGCAATCTCAGCATGACCAAGCCGCTGGTGTTCGATTCCTATGGTGACAGCGCAGAGACCGGCAGCTTTATTCTGATCGATCGCTTTACCAACGCCACGGTTGCGGCGGGCATGATCGAGTTCGGTTTGCGCCGGGCGACCAACGTTCAGTGGCAGGAACTCTTCGTCGACAAGTCGGCGCGTTCAGGCCTTAAGGGCCAGAAGCCGTGCGTGTTGTGGTTTACCGGCCTGTCGGGCTCCGGCAAGTCGACCATCGCGAACACGCTCGAGAAGCGGCTGCATGCACTCGGCCGTCACACCTACATGCTCGATGGCGACAATGTCCGTCATGGCCTCAACAAGGACCTTGGCTTTACCGACGCTGATCGCGTGGAAAATATTAGGCGCGTGGCCGAAGCCGCCAGGCTGTTCGTCGACGCCGGCCTCATCGTCATGGTTTCGTTCATCTCGCCATTCCGTTCCGAGCGCAACATGGCGCGCGAGCTGGTCGGCGAGGGCGAGTTCATCGAGATCTACGTCGACACGCCGCTCGAGGTGTGTGAGTCACGCGACCCGAAGGGGCTTTATCGCAAAGCCCGCGCCGGTCTGATCCGCAACTTCACGGGTATCGATTCGAGCTACGAGGCGCCCGAGCAGGCCGAACTCGATCTGAAGACGAGCGAGACAACGCCCGAAACCTTGGCCGAAATGGTGCTCGCCGAGCTCAGACGTCGGCACGTCGTCTGACGAGCGTATCCAGGCGCCGGGCCGCGGCCGCGTGGCCATTCGTTGCGGCCCGCGTGTACCAGCTCTCCGCGATCTCGGCGTCCCCGTCGATCTCCCGAAGGCCCGCTTTCACCAGCACCTCGTCGTCATAGGTTAGGGCGAGCTCATAGGCCGCGTCCGCCTCTCCACTCTCTGCCAGTTCTGCGAGGAGCCGCCTTGCGCCGGCGATCTCGCCATCGGCAAGAAGATGCTGGGCGCGGTCGTACAGAGCCGCGGTCTCTGTGGGGACTGCCTGAGCTTGGACTGGTGCAGCGGAGGTCGCCGCAAAAACCGTGGGCCAGCCGAAAGCGAGCCCGGCGGCATAGATTTGTGGGCTTGTGTCCATACGCAGGATCAATCGGCGGCGCGCCTGAAGGCCTTGCGCCGACCCAAGCAGGTAGACTTCGGTGGGGTAGTCGCCGGTCGCATTCTCCCCAAGGGTGACGGTGAGCCCCGCCACATCCTCGTCCTTCACCATCCAGGTGCCGGGGCCGGTGTGGCGTCCAGCGGACAGCTCGGCATCCTCAGGCAGGCCACGCAACAAGATGTAGCTTGCCGAGTGGAGCGGCAGGAGTCCCTCAAGGGCCAATGGCCGCCCGGGCCGCATCTCGACGACGCTGGTGATCGGTGCCGGGCGCGGGACCAGGATCTCCGCATGACGGTCCGGTGCGGAGGCGCCTTTCGAGGCGGCATCCTCGCGGCTGGTTGGGGCAGGGCCGATCATGCTGAACAGAAGGATCAGGCCGCCCAAGGTCAGGATGAGGGCCGCGGTGATCGAGCAAGCGACCACGAGATTCGCTTGGCGTTGCCGCTGATGGAAGGCCTCAACCAAGCCTCGAAGTTGCAGTTGTACCGCGCGATCGAGCACATCCGTCCCCTCTGCCGCGTCTTCCAAGGACCTTTGGGGCGCCTGCAAGGGCGCTTGCGCGGCGCCACCATCGGCGGTGTCCGTGACAGAGGACTGACATTCGGCAGCAGGGCCTTCAAAGGGCGCGAAGCCAAGGAGAGCGGTGAGCGCGTCGGGGTCGGTCAAGCCGACCGGCCCGTGGTCGAGATCGAGCGGCGCCGGATCGAGGCGGTATATCGGGGCTGCCCATATCTCGGCTGGGTCGGGTGTGACGGACGCCGAACTATAGAGGGCTTCGCGTAGCAGGGCCGTAGCCCGATGGACTGGATGGCCGCCGAGATACGACTCCAGCGGCATGGTGGAACCGGTCATTGGTCAAAGCTCCCTCGCATGGCCGTGCGGTGGTCCCGTTATACGGCCCACGCCCCCGATCCCCATCGAGAAGCGCTCTCGTGCCCTTGAGTGCGCTCCGCCAGGTGAAATGCGCGAACCCCTTGATGGGTTCCGCTAAATTCGATTGCCTGATGTCGATTTAGTTCGCGAGTAGGGCGTCCGGGGGCCCCCAATAGGGCAAGGCAGGGGTTTTCATGTGACTCCCGAGCCGGTGATAGGGCCGAGGACGCCCCAACTATCAGCCGCGATTCGTCTCGTGCTCCATCAGCGCATCTACCATTCGCACGTAGAGGCGATAGGCAGATGCATCGAGGCCGAGCTTCGCGGCGAGCGCCGCCGGAAGAATGTAGCGGGCATAGATAGAGAGCAGAGTCCGGTCTGGCCTCTGAGAGGTTGCGCGAAGCCTTGCCAGAATTCTGGGAGCAAGCGCGTAGTAGCGCGCGATGGCGTCTGCGCCCCCTGGCGCTTTGACGAGAACCTCGTCGCGATAGCGCCGCAGCGTGCGCAGCTCGAAGCAATCGTCGTCGAGACCGAGCACTTCGCAGCAGGCCGTGGTGATGAAGCAGCCTTCCGGCGAGGTGCATTCATTATTGTCACGTTTCTCGGCCAAGGCGTCGCGGCGTTCTTCCGCCCAGTCGAGCGCTTGGCGCATCGTCACGCAATCGATCTCGAAGCGGCAGTCTTCGTTCTTGCCCGACAGTTTCAACGCGAGCTCCATGGACTTCTCGTCGCGCAAGAGAGGGGCGGTGGAAAGCGGCAGCACGATGCTGACCGTATCGTCATAGATGTCCGTGCAGTTGCCGCACAAAGCCTCGTCGACGATCACAGTCCCGCCCGCATTCTTGGCGATGAGGCGGTTCTCCGGCTTGACCAGCAACGCCTCAGGCAGCGAGCCCTCCTCACGTCCCTCGACAAAAATCTTGGCATCGAAGTCCGTGTTGACTTGGAACTCCAATGTGAGATCGCAGGTCTTCGGGTTGACTGCTGTGATGTCGCGCTGGCTCGCGCCGGCCTTGTCGTCGCTCGCCTGTGCCGTCCAGGGACCGAACTTCTTGGACTCGAAGCACTCTGGTTCCGAGGGCGCCTCGGACTCCTGGTCCTGTTCATCCTGCGCGCGGGCACGCGGCATGAGGGGGAGGAGGCCGGTGCCGGCGCAAGCGGCGATGAGGAGGCCAAGCGCGCGGCGGCGCGTATGTCTGAGCATGAACCGACCTTATGGGGCTTCCGGGGAAATTTCGTGGCGGAGACTAGCAAAGTGAAGGGCTTAGCGGGAGTGGCGAGGGTGCGCCGATTCGCAGCCCCTTGAGAATTTGCTAGCCTGGGCACGCTTGGTCGATAAGGCTATTCCAAGTGCGGGGCGGAGGCGGAGGCAATGGCTGGGGCGATGAAGGGCAGGGCCGTTTGCGCCGTCCTTGTCCCCAGTTTGGCCATACTTGCCGCGGGGTTTTCATCCCAGGCCCTGGCCCAGCGCGACCGACACGCCCATCCCCTCCAGCGCGCGTGAATCCTACAGCCCGATTGGGGAAGGGTTCGACAGCCCCATCTCTCGCCGCGAAGGCTTGAGAGCGCCAAGACGCCACGTGGACCCGCGCGAAGCGCGCCTCAAGGCGCAGCGCCGGGAGCGCATGCCGGACGCGCCGGCTTTCTTCCGCGATACGGACCTGCGTGCCAATAACCGGACCTGTTGGTTCGACGAGGACCAGTTCGGCTTCGACGAGCCGAAGGCATTCACCACCGGCGGTTCGCTGTCCTATGAGTCCGGCTATATCGCCGACTTCTTTCAGCTGCGCGGTGCGCTCTATACGAGCCAGCCGCTCTACGCGAATGCGTTTGCCGGCGAGAGCATGAATCTCACAGCCGACGGCGACCAGATCACGATACTTGGCCAGGCCAACGGCCGGGTGAAACTTGCAGGCCAAGAGGTCACGGCCGGCCGCCAGCTCCTGCGCACGCCCTTCGTCAATCCCTACGACGTCAGGATGATCCCGCTCACTTTCGAGGGCGTGGTGCTGTTGCCGGAACCAAAAGAGCACCAGACGTTCGACTACGTCGCGTCCTATCTGTCGCGCTACAAGCCGCGCGAGGACAACCAGTTCATTTCGTTTAGCGAGGGACTCAACATCGATGAGAATGACGGCATGCTCATCGGCGGCGCGAGCTATCACGCGAACGGTTGGAACATCGGGGTCTCGAACTATTGGATCAACGACGCGCTGAACACGGCCTATGGCGAGATCGACTATCTCTTCTCGCTTGGCGGCGGTGATGATGGTCCGAGCTTTCGGGCGGGCATCAACACTCTCGATCAGCGGACGGTGGGCGACGACTTGATCGAGGGCGCGCCGTACAACACCTACCAGGCCTCCGCGTGGTTCATAGCAAGCTACCGGGGCTTTGTCTTCACCGGGGCGGTCTCCGATGTCGGCGACGAGGTGGACATCCAAAAGCCGTTCGGCTTCAGCACGTCGTATACGGCGATGATCGTCACGAGTTTTCACCAGGCCGGCGTTCGCGCCTATCTTTTCAGGCTTTCCTACGATCTGGAGAGGCTTGGTCTGGACGGCGTGAAGGCCGAAATTGCCTGGGGCCAGGGCTTCGGCGAGGTGAGCGCGGCAAATGCGGGCTTCGCGGATCAGGAGGAGCTCGATCTGCGTGTTTCTTACGAGCCCCATGGCGGCCGGCTGGAGGGCTTGCGGGTGGAGGTCGAATATATCCGACTGGCAGGTTCCGGATCTGGTGGCCCCGAGCGACGAGCTCACCCAGTTCCGCGCGATCGTGAACTACGCCATACCGCTGCTCTAGGCCCTCCTTACCAGCCGCCTCCTTACCAGCCGCCCTGAAACACGAGGCCGACATCGCCACGGCCACGCTGCACGACATTCGCGTTCGTCGCGCGGCCGAACTGGAACAGGCCCAAGGCGTTATTGCGGCCGGCCTGGTCGAGGGTGGCTTCGTGCCCTTTGCCCTTCTGGTAGACGAGGCCGTAATTGCCTTTGCCGCTTTGCCGAACTGCGGCGGCGTTGTTGCGGCCCTTCTGCTTGACCTTTGCGTGGTTCTTGCCCTTGAGCCCGTTGACGACCCCATAGATCTGGAGCCCGCTGCGAATGACGTCGGCGCTTTCGCCGTGCGGTGTGAGCGAGAGGGTGAAGCTGCCGGCGGATGCCGGAGTGGCTGCGGCTGCGGTCAGCGCGATGACAGCGGCGGCGAGGCCGGTCTTGAGTGTTGTCGTGGTCATGGTCGTGTCTCCTAAAAGTTTGGTGCTAAAGTTGCTGACCGCTGCCGACGTGGCGCGTGCAGTCCGGGGCGCCGTCATGCCAGTGCACGGTGAGCGTGGCGGCATAGCCGCCTTGATCGGTGAGTGAGATGATGCCGAGCGATGCGTCCGAGCTGGGCCCGGCTTCGAAGTCGCCGCCTTGGCGGATGCTGGAACTGCCGGCGTAACCGCCTTGCGAGATATCGAACGTGTAGGAGCCGGAGGCGGGCACCGGGGCAAAGGCGAGGCCTTCGACCACGAGGCTGCCGCCCTCGCGGGTGATGCGGATGTCGCAAGACGCGTTTTCCGGGGCGGGCAAGTCGCCGCCCGCCGCTGCACCAAAGGCGAGCCCCAGAGGCAGCAGCGCGGCGAGCGATGTGAGAATGATGCGGGACATGAGAGCGTTCCTTTCGCGCGCGCGGTTAGTCCTGGACGATGACCGAGACATTGCCCCGGCCGATCTGGGTGACGTTGGCGTGATTGCCGCCGCCGGCCTGGATCACGCCGATGGCGTTGCCGTTTCCGTCCTGGGTGGTGATCGCCGTATGGCCGCGCCCGAACTGGGCGACGCCCGCGATGTTGCCACGCCCGTACTGAGTCGTGTCGGCGCGGTTCCAGCGGCCTTCTTGGCCGATGACCACGCGATTGCGTGCGCCGGTTTGTGCGCCGAGCGCGTTGTTGCGGTAGCCTTGCTGATAGATCGTCAGACGGTTGCGTGGCCCGCGCTGCGCGCTGCCGAAGGTGTTGCCGGCGCCGTATTGCTCCAGGGAGAGATACGAACCGGCCTTCGCCGGTGCAAAGGATGCGGTCAGGGCAAAAGCTGCCGTGCCGGCGATGAGAAGGGTCTTCAGGGTCATCATGCTTACTCCGGGTTTGCGGCGGGCCCCTGAACGGGCGCCCACGCTGTTTCGTCGAGTAAGCGTTTTAGAAAACCCGGCTTGAAGCGCCTCTGAACGCGGTATTCACCCGGAGTTCATGGCTTCGGGCAGGGCCGTGCGCCCGCGCGCAGGGCGTGCCGGAAGCCGCGTTGCTCTATGTGAGATGCCAGGGAAGGGTGGCGGGAAGATACGGAGCGTCAAGCGACTCAGGCTATCAGCGTCGGCAGAGTAAGACTCGCGCCGCACGGCCGGACTACGCGCGGCTGATAAAGCTTATTGAGGCGAGTTTGGCACATTCCCACTTCGGCACTCAAAGACCGCCGCTGTCGCGGAGAGTTCCTGTCTTGGCGTGATCATCTTGCTTTGCGTCTTGCAGGCAAGCCGACTATGCCTGGATCGTGCTCGCTAGAGTGTTATCGTGGGCACTGGACCGAGGGCTCGTACCCTCCAACCCCTGCGAGCGTGGAGGCCGCCTATATCGTCGATCCCGGCGCGACAAGGTATGACTCTTGACGACGAGGGAGATTCTTGGAGCGGGCACCACACCATTTGCACTTGCCATTGAAGCTCGCGCTGTGGACAGGTCAGCGTCAACGACCTGCTAAGTCTCCCCTGGTCGGCCTTTGATAGCCACAAGATCAGGCTGCGCCAGTCCAAGACAGGCGAGCGCGTAGTCATTCCCGTAGGCACCGCTTATGAAGCGCTTGACGCGACGCCGAGGCTTTCACCTCTGATCTTGGTGAATGCTGACGGCAAGCCTTGGACGGCTGATGGCTTCCGAAGCTCGTGGCGAAAGGCTTGTAGGCGGCTGGTATTGAAGGCCTTACTTTCAACGATCTCAGGCACGGCCGTTACACGTCTCGCATTGGCCGGATGCACCGAGCCGAGATCGCGGCCATTACGGCATGCTCTTAGGATGGCGGTCGATACTGGACTCCAACTATCTTCACCGCGACCCAGCGTTGGCGGAGGCGGCTATCCGGAAGCTCGAATCGAGAACGAATATTCCCGACTGAGCTCCCGACTGGCTTAAATGTCTGGTTAGAAATTGAGAAAGCGCATAAACGTGCTGGGGGACTAGGATTCGAACCTAGACTGGCGGAGTCAGAGTCCGCTGTCCTACCATTAGACGATCCCCCACCAGCGCCTCGATGTGCAAGCCATGTGGGGCCAGCCGCTCCCTTCTAGCCGCAGGCGCGCAGGCTTGGCAAGGCCATGAAAAGGCGCGGGTCGGCCTGAGTGGATGGCCCAGTATCCGGAGCTTTTCTGGCCGGCCAACGCGCCAAGAGTTTTTATGCGCCCGTGCCGCCCCGGTAGAGGCCCGGTTCGGGATAAATTTCAAGCCGGCCATTTTTCTCACTTGAAAAAGCCATGAAGCTCGATGAAATGACGAGCGCACTTGAACGGTCCAGAGTCGGCGGTTGTCGCCACCATCGGCCGACAAGTCCCTGGAGGGGACGCATCTCTCATGAAGTTGCAGACCGAAGAGGCTGAAGAGCCTCCTAGCCGCCCGCACGCGGCACATCAACTCCTTCCTCACCCAAATCGTCCCATCAACGTACTCAGCCCCGCGGCGGTCCCAAGCCTCGCGTCGGGTCTCGCCGTGCTCACCGCACGCGCGGAGCGCTTCCCCGTCGGCCCCAGGACGCGGGCCTTCCGCAAGCGTTACTTCCCGCAAATCGACCCGGCCCAGTGGAACGACTGGCGCTGGCAGGCCAGAAGCCGCATCCGCTCGCTCGACGAGCTGTCGCGCGTCTTCGAGCTCTCCGACGACGAGCGCGATGCCGTCGCCCGGCATCAGGGCTCGCTGCCCCTCGGCATCACGCCCTATTACGCGAGCCTCATGTCGCGCGAGGACGCGATGGAACCGCTCCGCCGCACCCACATCCCCGTCGGCAGCGAATATTTGAAGACGCCTGGCGAGGCGGACGATCCGCTCGGCGAGGACGGCCACAGCGCCGTGCCCGGCTTGGTGCATCGCTACCCCGACCGGGTGCTGTTTCTGGCGACCGGCTTCTGCTCGACCTATTGCCGCTACTGCACGCGGTCGCGCATGGTCGGCGACGCCGGCGGCGAATACTCGTTCAGCCGCCCGCAATGGGAGGACGCGCTCAATTACATCGCCGACAACCCGCAGATCCGCGACGTGCTGATCTCGGGCGGCGATCCGCTGACGCTGTCCGACGAGCGCCTCGACTATCTGCTCGGGCGGTTGCGCGGAATCAAGCACGTGGAGTTCGTGCGCCTCGGCACCAAGGTTCCCGCCGTGCTGCCCATGCGGGTTACGCGCTTGCTGATCCGGGTGCTGAAGAAACACCAGCCACTATGGATGAGCATCCACTTCACCCACCCCACCGAGCTTTCGCCGGAGGTGACCGAGGCCGTGACGCGGCTTGCCGACGCCGGGATTCCCCTTGGCAGCCAGACCGTGTTGCTTAAGGACATCAATGACTCCGTCGAGACGCTGAAGACGCTCTATCACGGGCTGCTGATGCGGCGGGTGCGGCCCTACTACCTCTACCAGTGCGATCCGATCACCGGCTCGTCGCACTTCCGCACCACCATCGACAAGGGGCTGGAGATCATGCAGGGCCTACGCGGCCATACCACCGGATATGCCGTGCCGACCTATGTGATCGACGCGCCGGGCGGTGGCGGCAAGATTCCGCTGCTCCCCGACTATGTCGTCGGCCGTGAGGGTGAGGACCTCATCCTCAGGAACTTCGAGGGCAACACCTATCGCTACACCGATCCCGATGGAACGGTGGGCGCCGACCGGACGCCCGGCGAAGGAACGCAGTGATGCGCATCGCTCTCGTCTACGACCTCCGCGACGACTATCGCGCGCTCGGCTTCTCCGAAGAGGCGGTGGCGGAGTTCGACTCGGTCGAGACCATCGACCGGCTTGCGGGCGCGCTTCAGGCGCTCGGCTGCGAGTCGGTTCGCGTCGGCCGCGGCCAAGCGCTCGCAGCGCGCCTCGTCGCGGGAGAGCGCTACGACCTCGTGTTCTCGATCGCCGAAGGCGTGAAGGGACGGTCTCGTGAAGCGCAAGTTCCCGCATTGTGCGAGCTGTTTGACCAGCCTTATCTGTTCTCGGACGCGCTGACGATGGCGGTCTCTCTCGACAAGGCCGTGACCAAGCGTCTCGTGCGCGATGCAGGCGTGCCGACACCTGACTTCACCGTGGCCGAGACCACCGATGATGTCGCGGGCTGGAACGCCTTTCCCGCTTTCGTTAAGCCGCTCGCCGAAGGCACGGGCAAAGGCTGCGAAGCGGGCTCGCTCGTTCATGACACAACGGGGCTCGAGGCGGCCGTGGCCCGGATCACCGATCGCTTCCATCAGCCGGCGCTCGTGGAGCGCTTTTTGAGCGGCAGGGAGTTCACCGTCGGCATCGTGGGGAACGGCACGGAGGCGACCGTGATCGGGGTCTGCGAGATTCTGCTTAACGCCAAGGCCGAGGCCAACGTCTACTCGTTGGTCAACAAAGAGCACTGCGAGGACCTAGTGACCTACATCCGCGCCGACGACGCCGAGGCGCAGCGCGCCGGCAGCCTGGCGCTGCGAGCTTATAAGGCGCTCGATTGCCGGGATGCGGGCCGCATTGACTTCCGCTCCGACGAGAACTCCGTGCCCTATTTCCTCGAAGCCAACCCGCTCGCCGGTCTCCATCCGGAACATTCGGATCTGCCCATCCTCGCCGCTCAGAACGACATCGAATTCATCGTACTGATCGGCATGATCCTCGATGCGGGCTTGGCGCGGTACGGCCTGCGGCGCCCCGACGGGGAGCGCTTGCGGCGCACCGCGTGATGGGCCCCGCTGCCCGAGGCTACGTCCCCGTCATCCATGCGGCGACCAAAGACCGCCCCGACGAGATCGACACCATCCTCGCCGCCGAAGCGGTTCGTGTGGCGCTCGCCGCCCGCTGCTACACGACGGAGATCGTTGCGTTAGAGTCTGACGTCGGGGGCCTCGACGCGCTTGCCGCGCAACCGCCTTTGGTCGTGTTCAATCTGGTTGACGCGGTGAATGGTGACGGACGCCTCGCCCCCATGGTCCCGGCTCGGCTCGACGCGCTCGGCCTCCGCTATACGGGCTCAGGCACCAGCGCCTGGCTCGATACGCTGTCCAAGATCGGCACCAAGCTCAAGCTCGCAGATGCCGGTTTGCCGACGCCCGCCTGGTCCGTAGACGGCGCCAACCTCGATCCGGGCGCCCAAGTCATCGTCAAGCCGGTCTGGGAGCACGGCTCGCTCGGCATGGACGATGCCTGCGTGATGCGCGCCGCCGATGCCAAGCCAGCAATCACGGAACGCGAGGCGCGCTGGAAGACGGAGCACTTCGCCGAAGACTTTATTGACGGGCGCGAGTTCAACGTGTCGCTGCTCGAAACGGGCGACGGCGTCGAGATTTTGCCAATCGCCGAAATCCTGTTCGAAGGCCTCCCGGATGGCGTAGCGCGGATCGTCGGCTACGACGCCAAATGGGCGCCGGAAAGCCCTGCCTATCTGGGCACGCCGCGCCGCTTCGGCTTGGAACGGGCCGAACCTCTGCTTGCCGGCGTGCTGGCGGATCACGCTCGCGCCTGTTGGGACTTGTTTGGCGTGTCCGGCTATGCGCGCGTCGATTTCAGGGTCGACCGCGCCGGCGCATCGTACATTCTTGAAGTCAACATGAACCCTTGCCTCACACCTGACGCGGGCTTCGCCGCCGCGGCTCTTAGAGCCGGTATCGCCTACGAGGCGCTGATCGAGCGGATTGCCGAGGCGCCGCTTGCGCGCTTGCGCGCGACAGCCTGATGCTACGTATCCGCAAGGTCGCCGACGCCACGACCGCGGTAAATCGCGCAGGCATTGAGGCGGCGCAGAAGATCATGCGCGAGCAATTCTCGGGCATGCCTGACGCCGACATCGCCAAGCTTCCCGATCAGCTGTCGAATCCGCTCAAGCATCGCTTCGTGTCGCGCCTGTTTGTGGCGGAGAACGGTCGCGACCAGACGCTGGGGGTGGCGTTGCTGCTCTATTTCCCGGATATCGGCTTCTCGTATCTGGAGATCATCTCCACGGCCAAGGCGCGTATGGGCGGGGGCATTGGCGCGGCGCTCTACGAACGCGTTAGGGCAGAGGCCCGCGCGCTTGGCACGCAGCTCTATTTCGAGTGCCTGCCCGACGATCCGGCGCTCAGTCCCAATCCCGAAATCCGGACGCACAACGCCAACCGGCTCAAATTCTACGAGCGCTATGGCGCGCGGCCGATCGTCAATACCGCCTATGAGACGCCGGTGACGCCAGACGCCACCGACCCGCCTTACCTAGTTATCGATCCCCTGGGCTCGAACGATCTGCCAAGCCGCGACAAGGCAAAGAAGGTGGTGCGCGCCATCCTCGAGCGAAAATATGCCGAACTGCCCTCCAGCTATGTGCAGAAAGTGGTCGACTCGTTCACCGACGATCCCGTGGTCTTGCGTGCGCCGCGCTACGTCAAGTCACGCCGCGCGCCGAAAGGCGAGGTGCGCAGTCCCGGCGCGCCGCGCATCGCCCTTGTGCTCAACGACGCGCATACACTCCATCATGTGCAAGACCGTGGCTATGTGGAAGCGCCGGTGCGCATCCGCTCGATCATGGCCGAGCTTGAGCCGTCGGGACTGTTCGAGCGCCTGCCGACCAAGCGCTTCTCCGACCGCCACATCCGGGCCGTGCATGACGGCCGGCTCGTTGACTACATCCGCAAGGCCTGCCTCATCGCCGGCTCGAAGAAGTCCATTTACCCCTACGTGTTCCCGGTGCGGAATGCGGCGCGGCCGCCGAAAGACGAGACGGTGCTCGCCGGCTATTACTGCATCGACACCTTCACGCCGCTCAACGAGAGCGCCTATCTTGCTGCCCGCTCGGCCGTCGACTGTTCGCTCACCGCTGCTGAGAAGGTGCTCGAAGGGGCCGGGCTCGCCTACGCGCTCGTGCGTCCGCCGGGCCATCACGCCGAGAGCCATGCCTTTGGCGGGTTTTGCTATTTCAATAATGCCGCGATCGCGGCGAACCTTTTGGCGCGGTACGGTAAAGTCGCAATTCTCGACATCGACTACCACCACGGCAACGGCCAGCAGGAGATCTTCTACAACCGCGCCGACGTGCTCACCGTTTCGGTGCATGGCCACCCGAGCTTCGCCTATCCCTATTTCGCCGGATTTCGCGACGAGACGGGGATCGGCCCGGGCGCTGGCTACAATTTCAACATCCCGCTGCCCGAACACATCACCCCGGAGCAGCATCGCAACGCGATTGCCGAGGCCCTGCGGCGCGTCAAGCGCTTTGGCCCGGCCTATTTGGTGGTGTCGCTCGGTCTCGATACCGCGCGCGGTGATCCGACGGGCACCTGGTCCAACGGCGCACGCGATTTCGAGCGGCTCGGCCGCATGATCGGCGAGCAGAATTATCCGACGCTCGTGGTGCAGGAGGGCGGCTACCGCGTCCGCACGCTCGGCACCAATACGCGGAACTTCTTTGCCGGCCTTGCTGCGGGGCATTCCGCGGCGCGCGAGGCAGCCCCACCCGATGTTGCCCCCAAGCGCGCGCGCGAAGCTTTGGAATGGCGCAGCGCCGTCATGGCCCACGATGTCGGCCGCGTGCGCTCGCTGGTCACCAGCACCGGCTTCTTCAGCGCGGCGGAAGTTGAGATCGCCGGCGAGCTCGTCACCGAGCGGCTGACCAAGGGCATCCGCTCCGGCTACCACTTCGTGCTGGCCGAGCATGGCGCCGATCTCGTGGCCTACGCCTGCTACGGGCCCATCGACGGCACGGACGGCTCATTCGATCTCTACTGGATCGCGGTGTCGCCGGAGGAGCAGGGCAAGGGGCTCGGTTCGCAGGTCTATGCGCGGGCGGAGAACGCCATGCGACGTGCGGGCGCCAAGCGGATCTATGCCGACACCTCGTCGTCGGAGCGCTACGCCCCGACCCGCGGCTTCTATGAGCACATGAGCTTCACCGAGCAGGCGAATTTGCCGGACTTCTATGCCCCCGGCGACGGCAAGGTCATTTACAGGAAAGAGCTGTTCGAAACCCGCTCCTCGGGATAGCCACAATTCGCTTGCGCCGGCCGGAACGGGTGGTTCGGCCCTGGGTGCGCCTAACGACTTCTTTACCCTGCGCGCCATGATGGAAGCGTGCGAATTGGCGCCGCCGGTAACCAAATCTGCAACGATCACGCGTTAGAACTCGATACATGGAAACGCTATCGCCATCTTCTGACCGCATCGGTGCGGCGCTTCGCGCGCTGCGGCGGGCGCACTCGGCCGAGGCAGGAGACCAGACGTCCCTGGCCATCAAATGCTTGCAGGCCGTCATCGCCGAGCTTGCCGCGGACGGCGTCTCGGCGGAGGATTTGCAGCCGCTCGCCGATCTCGAGGCCCTTGTGGCGGGTGGTGCGCACGCGGCTGCGAGCCCAAGTCCTAGCCCAAGTCCCGCCCCAAGTCCCAGCCCGAGTTCCAACGCCGCAGAGACTAAGCGCGATCGCCGACACAGCTCGGCACCCAGCAAAACCTTGCTCGCCCGGGCTGCGGTACTGATCGATCTTCTGGTCCGGTCTGGCCAGGATGAAAGCGAGGCGGCGCAAAGCGTGATGCGCCGGCTGATGGCGGCCGGCGTTCCGGCGCCCGCGCGGGGCGGGGACTCTCGCGGTTGGCGCGGGCTCCTCGAATTCCGCAATACCCTGTTGCATGGTGCCGGACCCGAAGATGCCAGATTTGAATACCGCACCTTCGCCCGCGAGATCGACGCCATTCCACCCGCGGAGCGGGTGAGCCGCGTGCTCGATGAACGCCTCTGGGATCGCAGGCGCACACCCCGCAGGGCGTAGCCTTACTTGTCCGGCCCCTTCGGGTCCTTCGCTTGCTCGGTGTGCGACGATTTCTTGTCGCCCATATGCTCGAACTTCTCGTCGGCGGCCTCTTCGCGTGCGGCCTGCTTCTGACCAAGATTGCCTTGGGAGGAGGCGCCGCTTTTCCCGGGTTTTTCGGCGAGCTGGCGGTCGTCTGTCATGATCGCTCTCCTAATTTGCTGTTCGATCAACTGAAAAAACGCCGAAGGTCCTCATTCGTTGCTCCAGATTCGAGGCAGAAACCCGGATTAACCCCAATCTGATTGAGGGTCCGGCTGGGCGGCTGGACGCTGTTATCTTTTGGCGAAACGGTGTGGGAAACCCGCAAGGGGGATGAGTGTCTGAACCACAGATCATGTCACGGGGCAGACTTGCGGGATTCGACGACCGCATGGGCCGGAACACGAATGAGGATAAGCGGGCGGCGCTGTTCCGCGAGACGCCTTACGAGGTCTGTATGCGGACGCTGCTCGGCACCGCCTGGGTGTTGAAGCCGCAACGGGCACGTACGCTTGCTCCTCTGGCGCGGCACTGGCTCACTGACCTTTTTGGCGGCGGCGGTGCGTTGCCCGCTTCGGACGCGGCGCCTGCCAATGGCGAACTCGCCGGCATCGCGCGCGATCTCTCGGTGCCTACCCTGATGGCAGGGTACCGGCGCGGACTGTTTCCACACGGTCATGTCGGTCCGGCCAAATGGCTGTCACCGGTGATGCGCGGTTTCTTGGATCTGGACGCGTTTCGTATCTCGTCGCGGCTGCGCAGCATGATGCGCCAGGGTCGCTACCGCATCACGTTCGACCAGGACTTCGAGAACGTCATTAAGGGCTGCGCCGGACGGCGCCCCGGTCAGTGGCATCTCACCTGGATCACGCCGCGCATCATGCACAGCTATGCGAAACTCCATGACGCGGGCCATGTTCAATCTTTTGAAGTGTGGAACGACCGCAGGGAGCTTGCCGCCGGCGGCTACGGTGTCGCCGTGGGCCGTACGTTTGTCATCGAGTCGCAGTTCTTCCGCGAGTCGAATGCTTCGAAGATCGGCTTCTCCGTGCTCGCTTGGCATCTCGCCAATTGGGGCTTCGTGCTTGCCGACAACAAATGGCTGACGCCGATCACGGCGCAGATGGGCTTTCGCGAGATCCCGCGTGCGGAGTATCTGCGGCGCCTTTCCGCCCTCGCCGACGATCCGGTGCACCCTGGGCGCTGGGAGGCGGAGGAGGATTCCAAATTCGTCGCCGACTGGCGGCCCGCCACACGTTAGGCCCGCAGCCCTCGCACCGGGGCGCCCAACAGGGCGGCACGGCGGTTGCCGTAGCGCCTCAGCGTCCAGAAAAACAGCGTGGCGGCAGCGACCACCAGCGTATTAAACAGCAGCAGCTGGGGACTCTGTGGCACAACGACCAGCGCCCAGAAATACTGCGCGATGATTGAGCAATAAAGGATGCCGGCGACGAAATGGCGTGAGCGGTCGCGGATGAAACGCGCGCCGAAGGGTGCGCCCACGACCACCACCGGGACGCAGACCCACCAGTAGTTCCAGGCATCGGCCGCGACCCCGCCGCCAGCGGTCTCCCGCCAGGCAAGCCGACCACGGTGTTTGTCGCCATCAGGATGACCGAGGTGGGCGTGGCCACCTTCTCGTTCAGGCTAAAGACCAACACCAGGACCGCGAAAGTGACGATGTCCAGACCGCTGCCGGTGAGCCCGCTCACGATGCCTCCGGCAATGCCCACAGCGAAGAGCAACGCCGCGCTGCCGGGGCCGAATGCGGTGATGCGGATGCAGACCTCGCGCGCACGGTCGCGGTTGATCCAGTAAAGCGCCGCGCCGAAGCCCAGCCAGAAACTGACGAAGAACACCTTGGTGAAGGCTGCGCTTAGCAGTGGCGCGATCCACTCAAGCCCGACGATGACACCCACTGCTCCACCGAGACCTGCGTACAGGATGGCGCGCCACTCCACCGCGATGCGCATGGACATAATGACCAGTGCCGCCGAGACCATGCCTATGGACTGGATCATCAGCGAGAAGTCTCGCGCGACGTAAGGCTCCATGCCGAACCCCAGGGTCATGACGGGGAAGGCCACCGCGCCGCCACTTTCGCTGGTCGCGCCCGCGATGAAGGAGCCTGCGACCATGGTGACCGACATGAACCAGTATTCGGGAAACAGATGCCAGCGGTCGCCGTGCTCCATCAGCACCGCCCATATGCCCCAGACCACGGCGATGATCAGCAGATGCGGGACCAAGGATCCGCGCGGCGCCGTCGAGGGCGCGCCCATGGTTATGGTGGTGTCCGTCATCGGCGGTTCATACAGTCTGGGTGGTCATCCTGTGCCGGCTTCCGACTGACTGGGCCTCATGCAAGCGGGTTACGCTGCGTGCCCCGGCAAGTTGCCCGCGTTGAGATTCAAGTCGGTGTTATGGCTTTGCTTCCCCTGCCCACTGCGCCATGGCATCGCGCATCATCTGCTCGAAGCTTCCATCTGTCGTGAGCGTCTCGACGCCTTCTCCGAACTTTGGTGCCAAGGATGCGCAGGGAGACTCCTTGGAAAAGGCGATAAACATCTCGTCGGACACGACAGGGGGCTCCAGCGGCACGACCTTGTCATTGATGTCCAAGCGCGTCGCCTCTGCCTGACCGGGATAATAGCCAGCAATGACGTAATCGACGTCGCCGGCAAGAAGCGACTCGAAGGCTTTGTCGATACCGTCGGTGCGCACGACGTCGAGTTTGTCTTTCATGAAAGCGTCGAATTCTGTGCCGTAGCTCTCGCCCTTGTTCGTCGCACCCTTTTTGCCAACAAGGTCGGACTGACCTTTGAACTCGAAGGGCCTGTCTTGGACCACGAAGATATTTACCGGGTCATAAGCGAAACCTGGCTGCACGTAGTGAAGGTACTTGGCGCGTTCATCGTTGTAATAGACGCCGAAAATCATGTCGGCGTCACCGTCGCGCGTGGCTGCTTGGGCCTCGGCCCAGCTTCCCATGTATCTCGTCTCGAGGGGCACATCGATGTTCGATGCGATGGCTTTGACCAGTGAAGGGGCCGCGCCCTGTATGCGGTCTCCGTCCTTGAATGCCATGGCCGGATATTCGGGGTGGCCGGTTGAAATAATCTGGCTGCAGTCGTCCGCAGCCATCGCGGTGTTCACGGATAAGGTCAGGGCCGCCGCCACGCCTATGCATAAAGCTGTTTTCATCTTCGGATCCTCATTCCGGCTAATTCTAGCTTCAAGCCGCTGAGGCTGTCGCCTGGTTTAGGACGGCATGGCAGCGGCCGGATACTGATGCCCACCGTTTTGCCATTCTTGGCGGTGTAATATGATCCCACGAATCGCGCGAAGCGTTTGAGGGAACGAGCTCTGCTCGGGGGAGAGGCCTGGCCCATATGGTGCCAGGCTTTTTCTTTGGCCCAGGACGACAACAAGCTCCGGTCATGGATAAAGCCCAGCGCCCAAGGCCTTCGGGCCGGCGACGGGGCCTTTGTTAAACTGCTTTACCTGCCAGAAGAGCTTGTTAGATTAGTGACAATAGGATCAACGCCGAAAGCCGCCGACTGGGCGAGACTGCGTCGGCTGCTCCCGGCTCGAAAGGTTGAAAATCGTGAGTGGGCCGAGCGGCATTGCCTGCAGGGCTGCCCTGTCTCCGCGTGACGCCAAAGCCATGCGGAGCGAGACCGGCGATAGCGGGGGAAGTGTGCTGGTCCGCACCGGCGCACCGGCCCTCCTGGGGACGCCGGATCCTGGCCTTGCCGGGGCAGCCCAGGGTATCAAGGATAAAGACGCGCGAGCGCGTCCCCCAGCCCATTCCGTTTATGGCGCGCTCGATCTTGGCACCAATAACTGCCGGCTGCTCGTTGCCAAACCGTCGCGGCGCGGCTTCGTGGTGGTCGATGCCTTCTCACGCATCATTCGGCTCGGCGAGGGCGTGCTCGCCTCGGGTAAGCTATCCGACGACGCCATGAAGCGAACCATCGGTGCGCTGCGCGTATGCGCCGATAAGTTGCGCCGGCGGGGGGTGACGCGTTCGCGTTTGATCGCGACCGAAGCCTGCCGAATCGCGACGAACGGTGCCGAATTCATCGATCGGGTGCAGAACGAGACCGGTCTCAAGCTCGAAATCGTCGGCCGCGAAACCGAGGCCAAGCTCGCGGTGTCGGGGTGCGCTTCGCTGCTCGACCGCAATTGCGATTGGGCGCTGGTGTTCGATATCGGCGGCGGCAGCTCGGAGCTGATTTGGCTCGATCTCAAACAGCTCGGACAGTCGAACCGGCGAACGGTGCATGCCCGCCTCGGCGTGCAAAACTGCATCGCCGCATGGACGTCGCTGCCCATCGGCGTCGTCAGCCTTGCCGAGCGTCACGGCGGGCGCGAGGTCAGCCAAGAGAACTACGAGGCCATGGTGGACGACGTGATGGTGGCGTTGAACGGCTTCGAGTCGCAGTACAGATTCGGCGAGCGGGTCGCGCAGAACCGCGCACATTTCCTCGGTACGTCCGGCACGGTGACGACAATCTCGGGCATTCACCTGAAGCTGCCGCATTACGAGCGCGCGCGTGTCGACGGCTGTTGGCTCACGGCGGACGAGGTGCGCAAAGTATCGAACGAGCTTATTGCCATGAGCTATGCGGAGCGGGTGGCGCAGCCCTGTATCGGGCATGAGCGTGCCGATCTCGTGCTTGCCGGCTGCGCTATCCTGGAAGCGCTGCTCCGCGTATGGCCCTGCCAGCGCCTGCGGGTGGCCGACCGGGGACTGCGCGAGGGCATCCTCACCACGTTAATGGCCGAGGACGGGCACGACCGGCGCAACACGCCGCGGCCGCGTCATCGTCGTGGTGGCGGGAAGCCTCATCCCGGTCGCGGCTAGGCCCCGCATCACGCTTCCTCGATTGTCTCTTTTGGTTCGCCAACCGGATGGGCCCGCCGTGACAGGCTCGACCCCGCATCTCTCGGCAGGCGCGCGAAGATGAGCGCCGACAATGCCGCCAGCCCAGCGACAAACAAAAAGGCCGGTGGAAAGTCGCTTGCCACGACGTGGTGGGTCTCGCGTCCTATGCGCTCGACCTCGAGCACGAGCGCGCCGACGGCGACGCCCGCCGACATGGAGAACTGCTGTGCCACGCTGGCGAAGCTCGTCGCTTTGCTCATCTCCTTCTCGTCGATATCGGCATAGGCGATCGAGTTGATGGCGGTGAACTGAAGCGACCGGAAGAAGCCGCCGACGAGAAGCACGACGAGGATCACCGCGGCGGGCGTGGCGGCTGTGAACAGAGCGGATGCGGCGGTGAATCCCGCCGTGAGCAGGGCGTTCCACACCAGGATGCGCTTGAAGCCGATACGACGGATGATGCGCGCCGCGGTCGTCTTCATGGCGATGGCGCCAACCGCCGTGGCGAAGGTGAGCAGGCCCGATTGCAGCGGGGTCATGCCGAAGCCGAGTTGGAAGAACAGCGGCAGTAAGAAGGGCGAGGCGCCGACTCCGATGCGAAACAAGAAGCCGCCGGTGACGCTGGCGAAGAAGGTATCGATCTTGAGGAGGTTGAGATCAAGCAGGGCATCGGGCGTCCGCCTCGCGTGGCGCACATAAAGCGCGATCCCCACGATGCCGACCGCGATCAAGGACAGCACGACTTCGAGGGGGAACAGACTCTGGCCGATCGTGGTGATGCCGAAGGCCAGACCAGCCAAGCCAATGCCCGACAGAAAGAAGCCCTTGATATCGAGGGGCGGGACGTGGTCCTCACGGAAATTCTCGACGTAACGGGAGGCGAGATAGATGCCGAGCAGGCCGATGGGGATGTTGATCCAGAAGATCCAGCGCCACTCGAACACCGTCGTGATGAATCCGCCGAGCGGCGGGCCGATGACCGGGCCCATGAGCGCCGGTACTGTCAGCCACGCCAGCGCCGAGATCAGCTCCGCCTTCGGCACGGATCGCAGAATAACAAGACGGCCGACCGGCACCATCATGGCCCCGCCCATGCCTTGGATGACGCGGAACAGCACGAAGTCGCCGAGCCCTTGCGCGAAGCCGCAGGCCGCCGAACCGAGGGTGAAGACGACGATGGCGGCGCGGAACACGGTCCGGGCGCCGAAACGGTCGGCCATCCAGCCGCTGATCGGGATGAACACGGCGAGCGATAGAAGATAAGACGTGAGCGCGAGCTTGAGCGCGATCGGGTCCGCGCCCAGATCGGCCGCGATCGCCGGCAGCGACGTGGCGATGATGGTCGAGTCCATCGTCTCCATGAACAGGGCGACCGCAACGATCAGGGTGACGAAATAGCGGGGCATGTGGCAGGTGTTAGAGGAGAGTTAGGGTGGACATGGCGCGCGGAGGCCTGTCCGGTCAAGGCGGTGCGGCGATGGGACGTGATTAACACATGGTAAAGTCGACGAAAGGCTCAGTTTCGCGGGGCCCTGCGGGACGGCGCAGCCTTACGGTTCGCGTCAAGACCGCGAAGGGGCGGAAGCTCGCCTCGACCCGCTGGCTGCAGCGTCAGTTGAACGATCCCTACGTGGAGGAGGCGAAGGCCCTCGGCTATCGCGGCCGCGCCGCCTTCAAGCTCATTGAGATCGACGACAAGCATCATTTGCTGAAGCCGGGCACGGTGGTGGTCGATCTCGGCGCGGCGCCGGGGGGCTGGAGCCAGGTGGCGGCCGCGCGGGTCAAGGCGGCCGACGGCAACGGCAAAGTCGTCGCCGCCGACATCACCGACATCGAGCCCGTCTCGGGCATTACCTTTCTGCAGGTCGACATCACCGATGCGGAAGCGCCCGGTCTGATCCGCGACGCCTTGGGCGATGCGTGCGCCGACATCGTAATGTCCGATATGGCGGCATCCTCGACCGGCCACCGGCAGACGGACCATTTGCGCGTGGTGGCACTGGCAGAGACGGCGCTCGACCTCGCCGAGGATCTTCTGAAACCCGGCGGCGTCTATCTCGCGAAGGTGCTGCAAGGAGGCGCGGACCACGATCTCCTCACACGCTTGCGCCAAGGCTTCGCCAAGGTGGCGCATATCAAGCCGAAGGCGAGCCGGCAGGATTCGGCCGAAGTCTATGTGCTGGCGACAGGGTTTCGGGGCGGCGGCGAGGCAAGCTGAGGGCCCTTTACCTCTCAGGTGCGCTGTGACTGCGACGAGCCTTCGCGGAGCCGTGCATTCTCGGCTTCGAGGTCAGCGATGCGGGTCTTCAGCGCGTCAACGGCGCCGGCGATATCCTCGGCGAACAGCATTTGCGGGATGTGCTGCGGGCAATTGGTGTCCCACGTCTCGACCGTGAACAGGATCGCGGCTTCGGCGCGCGCGCGATACGCGTCCGGGAAGAGTTGGGCTGTCAGCCCCGGATCGTCCTCGACCACGCGGGCGGTGCCCCAGACCTTCACCCGCCGGCGATTGGCGTATCCATAGATCATCGCCTTCGGATTCTCGGCGAGATTCCCGGTCGAGATATATTGCCGGTTGCCGGTGAAATCGGCGAAGGCGAGCGTGCGTTCATCGAGCAC
The DNA here is from genome assembly GCA_963825655.1 of uncultured Alphaproteobacteria bacterium. Lineage (GTDB taxonomy): Bacteria > Pseudomonadota > Alphaproteobacteria > Rhizobiales > Methyloligellaceae > Methyloceanibacter. The sequence continues at coordinate 383,093 of CAWGTS010000002.1, read as the reverse complement.
GCGCAGGAAGCCCGGCGGGCCACCGCGATGCTGGATATAAGGTTGTCCGTCGCGGCTAGCGGTCGCCAGATAGAATGAGCGCTGATCGCCGATGAATGCCGCGAGGTTCGCGTCGATCGTCGTCGCCCAGCCGCCTTTGGCTTCGAGACGCGCATAGGCGTCGCGGGAGCCGCGCCGTGTCTGCACGGACTTGACTGCGGGGGTGAAAGCGATGTCGGTCGAGGAGGCGGTCATTGGTGTCAGAGCGCCGGCATGGAGATGAAGCCAGACAGCGCCTTGATGCGCCCAATCCAGGCTTGGATGGCGGGGTAGGGGGCGAGCGTTACGCCGCCTTCGTGGCCGAGCGCGATATAGGGCATGCAGGCAATGTCGGCGATGGTCGGCCGGCCCAACGCGAGCCAGTCTGTGCTTTTCAGGTGTGTCTCTATGAGGCCGAGTATGCGAGCCGCGTTCGTGCGTGCCTGGGACACATCGAGCTTGTAACCGAACTTGTCGTGAAGGCGAGCGTTGCCGGGGCCGCGCGCGATCTCGTTCTCGGCGACCATGAGCCAGGTGACGACCTCGGCCATGCCAGCCGCGTCCGTGGGCAGCCAGTCCTCGCCGCCATATTTGCGGGCGAGATAGACCAGGATCGCTTGCGAATCCCGCAACACCACGCTGCCATCCTCGAGCACGGGGATCTCACCGAACGGATTGAGATCGATGAAGGGGCTGTTCTTGTGGGCGCCGCTCATCAGATCGACCGGGGCGAGGTCTAGTTTCAGGCCGAGCAGCGCGCAGAACAGGCGGACCTTGTAGCAATTGCCCGAGAGTTCGAGGTCGTGGAGTTTCAGCGCGGCCATGGGGGTCTCCTTTGGGTTCACGCTCCTCCCATATGCGCTCTTCCCCGATCCGGGAGTAGCGTGTAGATATGAAAGTAATTCTTCCATTTTATGGAATAGTCGCGTGGACCGGCTCGCCGCTATCAATGTGTTCGTAGCCATCGCCGAGGCCGGCAGCCTTTCGGCGGCGGGCCGCCGCCTCGGCCTGCCTTTGGCGACCGTCAGCCGAAATCTGTCGGCGCTGGAAGACCATGTGCGCGCGCGCCTCATCACCCGGACCACGCGGCGTCTGGTGCTCACCGAGCCCGGTCTTCAATACCTCGAATCCTGCCGCCGTATCCTGGCCGAGCTGGAGACTGCGGAGCTGCGGTTGGCGGGTGACCAGGCCGAGCCGCAAGGCGAGCTCGCCTTCACCGCGCCGGTGGTGTTCGGCAGGCTGCATGTGTTGCCCGTCGTGGTCGCCTTCCTGGCCGCTCACCCCCGCGTCAGCGCCCGCATGCTTCTCGTCGACCGCATTGTCGATCTCGTGGAGGAGGGCCTCGACCTCAGCGTGCGGGTCGGACCGCTGGCCGATTCCTCGCTGATCGCCACGCGGGTCGGCGCCACGCGCTATGTCGCCTGTGCCAGTCCGGGCTATCTCGCCAAACACGGCACGCCGAGCAACCCGCGAGACCTCACGGACCATGACTGCATCAGCTTCAACACGCTGTCCTTGCCGGAGCGCTGGTGGTTCTATGGTCAGAAGCGCCAAGTGGTTACCGTCCAGCCACGTCTCAGTGTCAATACGGCGGAGGCGGCCATCGACGCGGCGGTCGCCGGGGTCGGCATCACGCGCGTCCTGTCCTATCAGGCTGCTTCCCGTTTGGCGGACGAATCGTTACGCTTGATCCTCGAAGATTTCGAGCCCGAAGCGGCGCCGGTCAGCCTCCTCCACAGGGAAGATCGTCTACCGCAAGCCAAAGTGCGGAGCTTTGTCGCCTTCGCCGCGCCGCTGTTGCGTAAGGAACTCAGCGCGGGTGCGTAACCGGTCGGCTCGCGTGGCGTTCACGACTTTGTTCCTCCCAACGTGCAATGTCTCGGTGTTATCTATTTGCGAGGAGCGCGACGGCGAACAGGGAGCGACGCTATGAATGTCGAGGTGGTGAAAGAGTACTACGGCAAGGTCCTCAAGGGCTCGAAGGACTTGAAGACCTCGGCCTGCTGCGATAGCGGCGGTGTGCCCGGTTATCTGGAAGCGGCCATCGCCAATGTGCATGAGGAGGTCCGCGCAAAATATTACGGTTGTGGCATCGTCATCCCGGCGGCACTTGAGGGCTGCAACGTGCTCGACCTCGGCTCGGGTTCGGGCCGGGACGTCTACCTGATCTCCCAACTCGTGGGCGCCGACGGCAACGTGGTCGGTGTCGACATGACCGACGAGCAATTGGCGACCGCCGAGACGCACAAAGATTGGCATATGAAGCAATTCGGCTTTGGACGGCCGAACGTACGCTTCCTCAAAGGCTATCTGGAAAAGCTCGACGCGCTCGATCTGGAGCCTTCGACCTTCGATGTCGTGGTGTCGAACTGCGTCATCAATCTTTGCGTCGACAAGCTCGCGGTGCTGCGTGGCGCGCATCGGTTATTGAAGCCGGGCGGGGAGCTCTATTTCGCCGATGTCTATTGCGACCGGCGCCTCCCGGGCGAGATCCGCGCCGACCCGCTGCTCTATGGCGAGTGCTTGGGCGGCGCGCTCTATTGGAACGACTTTTTGCCGATGGCGAAGCAGGCAGGCTTCCTCGATCCCAGGCTCGTCACCAGCCGGCGCATCGAGGTCGAGAACGAGGCCATGCGCCAGAAGCTCGGCCAGGCGCGGTTCTTCTCGGCGACCTACCGCCTGTTCAAGCTCGATGACCTGGAGCCGGCATGCGAGGATTATGGCCAGGCGGTGGTGTATCGCGGCGGCGTGGCCGAGCAGGAGCAAGCTTTTGAGCTTGACGGGCATCACGTCATCGATCGCGGCAAGGTGTTTCCGGTTTGCGGCAATACCTGGCACATGCTGTCCGACACGCGCTTTGCGCCGTACTTCGATTTTGTCGGCGACTTCGCGACTCATTACGGAATCTTCGCCGGCTGCGGGACGTCGCTTCCCTTCAATGAGGCAGCGCCGGCGCAAGCCAGCAAGGCCAAGTCGAGCTGCTGCTAGAAGCGTCGTAAAATTGTCATGCGGTTGCCAGTAAACACGGTTCTTCGTGATCGCGACGTTCGGAGTTACCGGAATGTCCGAGCAAGCCGGGCAATGACAAAAGGCGCGGACAATTGGGGTGCCGTCCCCCCGGAATGCCTGGTTTCGGAGGACGATGAGAGTTCGGCGCCCGAGGAAGAGGCGCCACCTGTGGAGGAGCAACCTCCCGCGGAAGAACAACCACCGGCTGAGGAAGAGACCCCTGCGGAGAATGCTCCGCCGCCCGCCGACGACGGTGATGCTCCGCCGCCTCCGACCGATGGCAACGAGGCGCCGCCGTCCTCGGATGATCAAACGCCGCCACCGCCTCCGAGTGCACCGCCGCCTTCTACGAAGCCGTCGCCACCTTCAGGTGGATCACCGGCGCCTGCGACACCGGAAGACGCCAAACCGTCTGCGCCGGACGAAGCAAAGGAAGCCGCCGAGTCCGCGCCGGCTCTACCGGTCGCGGTGGTCATCGCGATCGACGATTACGACGACAAGACGGTGAAAGGATCGCCGCAGGCCATCTCCAACGCCGCGCATATCGTGCGCTTCCTCAAGGATGACCTCGACATGACAGGCGAGCGCATCGTAACCGGCCGCAACGCGACGCTGTCCGACTTCCAGGAGATCTTCGGCAAGCCCGGCGACCCGAAGAGTGAGCTGCGCGATGTCCTGAAGGATACCAAGGCGTCCGAGGTCATCGTCTACTTTGCCGGCAATGCGCAGGCCCTCGACGGGGGCAACGATGTGTTGCTTCTGCCGGCCGATGTCGATCCCAAAAAGCCAGAGAGCGGTCTTCGTCTGTCCGCGCTCTACGATGCGCTCGCCGGTATGGATATTCCCAAGCTGCGTCTGTATCTCGATGCGCCATACGCAAATGGCGAAGAGGTGGTCGCGGTCGACGCGGGGCCGAGCATCGGGTTCTTGGGGCTGTTTACGCCACCCGATTGGGTGACGCTCTCGGCCGCGAGCGATACTTCGAAAGTTGGCGAGACCGACCGGCCGCGCAGTCTCTTCACCGAGTCGCTGGTGGCGGGCTTGCGCGGCATCGCGGACACAACCGGCGAGGGCGATTCCGACGGCACTGTGAGCGCGAAGGAACTCTACGACTTCACGCGGGCTCAAGCGGAGGCGGCGGCAAAGAGGGGCGACAAAGTGCCCATGCCGTCTCTCTTCGGTAAGCCCGGCGAGCCGCTCAGAGCCTATTGAGCGCGCGGCGCGCGTTGGTTTCCTGTGCAGAGCGAGGGTAATACGGCCGGGCGGCTTCCCAAGCCCGATTCAAGCTGCTAAATGAAGCCGCCAACCGGTCCTCGCGTGTTGCGCCGCGCAACGACGGAGAGGGGGCCTTCAATCAAGAGGTTGGCCGATGCCCGACGGGCAGTCTTCGCAAGATCATTCCCGCTTTCCAGATCGCGCCATGGCGCTGACCTTCGACGATGTTCTGATCCGCCCGGGTCCGTCGAACGTGCTCCCGAACGAAGTGAATATCGGATCCCGGGTCACGCGGTCGATTTCCATCAATGTTCCGATCATGTCTTCGGCCATGGATACGGTCACCGAGGCGCGCCTCGCCATCGCTATGGCCCAGGCCGGCGGCATCGGCGTCGTTCATCGCAATATGGAGCCTGAGGCACAGGCCGCCGAGGTGGCGCAGGTCAAGAAGTTCGAATCCGGCATGGTGGTCAACCCGGTCACTATCTACCCCGACGCCAGCCTCGCCGACGCGCTGCAATTGATGGCCGATTACCGCATATCTGGCATCCCCGTGGTCGAGCCCGCGGCCAATGGCGGCCGCGACGGCAAGCTGGTCGGCATTCTCACCAACCGCGACGTGCGCTTTGCCACCAATCCGGAGCAGCGTGTGGCCGAGCTGATGACCAAGGAAAAACTCGTCACGGTCACGGACACCAATGTCGATATGGCCGAGGCCAAGCGGCTACTCCATCAACACCGTATCGAGAAGCTGCTGGTGGTCGACGAGGATTATCGCTGCGTAGGGCTGATCACCGTGAAGGACATCGAGAAAGCGCGCGCCCACCCCGATGCCTGCAAGGACGAGCAGGGGCGCTTACGTGTGGCGGCAGCTACTAGCGTGGGTGATTCAGGCTTCGCCCGCGCGGAAGCGCTGATTGACGCCGGCGTGGATCTGGTCGTGGTGGACACCGCCCACGGCCATTCGCAGCTCGTGCTCGATCAGGTCGGGCGCATCAAACGCCACTCGAACGCGGTGCAGGTGGTGGCCGGAAACGTGGCGACCGCGGAGGGCACGCGGGCGCTGATCGATGCGGGCGCCGACGCCATCAAGGTCGGCATCGGGCCTGGCTCGATCTGCACGACACGCATCGTGGCGGGCGTCGGCGTGCCGCAGTTCAGCGCGCTGCTTGAGTCCGTCGAGGTGGCGAAGAAGGCAGACGTGCCGGTGATCTCCGACGGCGGCATCCGCTATTCGGGCGACCTGGCCAAGGCCCTTGCCGCGGGCGCGGACTGCGTGATGCTCGGTTCGCTGCTGGCCGGCACCGACGAGAGCCCCGGCGAGGTGTTTCTATATCAGGGCCGCTCCTACAAGGCTTACCGCGGCATGGGCTCGATCAGCGCCATGGCGCGCGGCTCCGCCGACCGCTACTTCCAGCAGGAGATCAAGGACACGCTCAAGCTCGTGCCGGAAGGCATCGAGGGGCAGGTGCCGTATAAGGGTCCGGCGGGCAGCGTACTGCACCAGTTGATCGGGGGCTTGCGCGCTTCCATGGGGTATACGGGCTCGCGCACCATTGCCGACTTCCAGGATCGCACGAAGTTTATCCGGATCTCGACGGCAAGCTTCCGTGAGAGCCACGTGCACGACGTCACCATCACGCGTGAGTCTCCGAATTACCCCCGCGAAGGGTAGGGGCGTCCTTTGTCATTGCCCGGCTTGACCGGGCAATCCAGTAACCTCACACTCTCGCGCCTGGATTCCCGCTTTCGCAGGAATGAAGGACTGCTGCCCGCTACTTGATACCGAGAGCTCTGACCTGGTCGAAGATGCCCGGCTCGAGACGCTCGGCCATGCGGAGGTCGGCGCTGCCGTCCGTGGGCTTGCCCTGGCGGCTCTTGACCACGCCGCGGCCGACGAGCGCGAGCGCGTTGTTGTTCTGAATCTTGAGCGCGGTGTCGAAATCGGGGGCAGCCTTGTCGAGATCGTCGTTCAGCACGTAGACCCAACCACGGTCGATATAACCGTTGGCACTTTCCGGATCGAGCTTGATGACTTCCGTGTAGTCGGCGATCGACAGGTCGTACTCTTTGCGCTGGCGGTAGAGTTCACCCCGGCTCGAATAGCCGTTGATGGCTTTGGGATCGAGCTCGATCTTCTTGTTCAAGTCGGCCAGTGCCTTGTCGTAGTCCTTCTCGTGGCCGTGGACGCGCCCGCGCAGGAGATAGTAGTCGGCGTCCTCTCCGTTGAGCTCGATGGCCGTATCGAGATCTGCGATCGCCTTGTCGTACTCCTTCTTCGCGTCGTGGCCCGCCGCGCGCATGAAGTAGCTGTTGGCGCGCTTGGGATCGACGGCGACGGCCGCGTCCATTTCTTTAAGGGCTTGATCGAGGTTGCCGGTGGCGGAGAAGCCGAGCGCGCGGACGCTGTGGGCGCGGATGAGAAGCTTCTTGTCGTCGTTGCCCTTGGCGATGAAGGCCTCGCAGGCATCCAAGACTTCTTTCACGGTGAGCGTGCCATCGAAGCAGGGATCGATGGGCTTGTCCTCGGCGGCAGCCGGGACGGCCGTGACAAGCGCGGCGGCGACGGCCGCGGCGGAAATGAAGGGTAAAGCGCGAAAGCGCATGGAAAACCTCCTTGGGAACTCTTGGACTTTTTCTTGAGGCTAGCTTTAAAAGGGTGCGCGGGGGTCCGTCAATTGAACATCCGTCCATGTTTAAGGAGCAATTTGGCAACGAAATGCCGTTTCCGAGCAATGGGATACTCTCGGCTCTACAGGCGGCCACGAGCGGGGTATAAGGCCCCCAACGGGAACGGCGCCGCCGGGAACACCTGAGGGAGACCCATGTCATTTGAAGCTATTCTGCTCCCGATGTTCGTCCAGGTCGCGCTGACCTTCGTGCTGTTGTTCTGGACCATCTTTTTGCGGCTGCGGGCGGTACGCCGGGGTGAGGTCGATCCGCACCAGATCGCGCTCCGCCAGCCCAACTGGCCGCCTCATGTGCAGCAGGTGAGCAACGCCTTCCACAACTCGGTGGAGATGCCCACCCTGTTCTACGTGGTAGTGCTGCTCGGGCTGATGTCAAAGACGCTCGACGTGACCGTCTACGTCTTGATGTGGATGTTCGTGCTGTCGCGTGTGGTGCATGCGGTGATCCATGTGACCAGCAACGACCTACGGCACCGCACGCCCATGTTTCTCATCGGCGCCATCGCGCTGGCGCTGATCTGGATCCTCATCGCCGGCCGCATCATCGCCTTCCAGTCCCTCTCATGACCCCAGCGGGGCGGGCGAGCGCCGCCATCGAGGTGCTCGCCGATATCGAGCAGCGGAAGCGTCCGGCCTCCGAGGCGCTGAAGGATTGGGGGCTTGGCCACCGGTTCGCAGGCTCAGGGGACCGGGCGGCGATTGGTAATCTCGTATTCGATTGTCTGCGCAAGCGTGCGTCCGCCGCCTACGCCATGGGGGAAGAGACCCCGCGCGCACTGGTCTTGCGCACGCTGGTTACGGACTGGGGGATGACTCCGGACGACGTGTCGGGTTTGTGCGACGGCAGCCGCTTTGCGCCCGCGCCTCTGAGCGAGACCGAGCGCGCTGGCTTGGCGGTCACGCTTGCCGAGGATGCGCCGGCGCCGATCCGCGGCGACTATCCCCAATGGCTCGACGCGGCATTCACGGAAAGCTTCGGCGGCTGTGCGGCGGCGGAGGGGGCGGCTTTGTCCGCGCGTGCACCGGTCGATCTCAGGGTCAACACGTTGAAAGCAAATCGCGACAAGGTTCTGAAATCACTACCGCGTTTGGATGCGGCACTGACGCCCCATGCGACTTCAGGCGTGCGTGTCGCGCCCCGCGAAGGGCCTGCGCGCAGCCCCCATGTGGAGGCGGAAGCGGGTCACGGCAAAGGCTGGTTCGAGGTGCAGGACGAAGGCTCGCAGGTGGCGGCGCTCATGACGGGCGCAGGCCCCCGGCAGCAAGTCATCGATTTATGCGCGGGCGCTGGCGGCAAGACGCTGGCTCTTGCAGCCCAAATGGAAAATACCGGCCAGCTCTACGCCTATGACTCCGACCGCATGCGCTTGCGACCCATTTTCGAGCGGCTGAAGCGGGCCGGCGCGCGCAACATCCAGGTGCTGCCCGCGGGCGAGGTGGAAAGTTTGGCGCCGCTCGAGGGCAAGATGGACCGCGTGGTGATCGATGCGCCGTGCACGGGCTCGGGCGTTTGGCGCCGCCGCCCCGACGCCAAGTGGCGGCTGTCGCCGGAGATGCTGGAGGCGCGCTTGGCCGAGCAAGTCGCCGTGCTCGATCAGGGGGCGGCGCTGGCCAAGCCCGGCGGGCGGCTCGTCTATATCACCTGCTCTGTGCTGCCGTCTGAGAACCGCGACCAGGTTAAGGCGTTCCTGGCGCGTCACCCGGACTTCCACGTGGTGCCTTGGCGCGAGGTTTGGGCCTCGACACTGCCTTCGGCGCCGCCCGACTCGGCGGATGGTTCGGAGGAGACGTTGCTGATGACGCCGGCCAGCCACGGCACGGATGGGTTTTTCGTCGCGGTGCTGCAACGGAAGGCCTAAGCGCCGAATGGATTTGGCGATTCCTTTGAATCGCTTGGGGGCCGGGGTTTCCAGACGAGTTGAAAATTTCTCCGGATGGCATGCGCTGGAAAAAACTTGGCGCGCCAGCCGCAATTCCAGCCGCAAAACGTACCGAGACCGCCGCCGCTTGCCCACGCATTTGCCGCCATAACACCCTAGCTGTTCCCTTGGCCGGTTTCCGGTGATCCTCTTGAGGAACTGTTTCCATGAAAACTCTGGTTGCGATGCTTGTCGCATTTGGCCTTGCGGCTCCGGTCGCAACGTCTGCGTTTGCGAACCCCACCGATCAACTCTCCTGCGAAGACCAGGGCATGATCTGGGACGCCGAGAACGAGACGTGCCTCTCCGCCGAATAGCCGCCCCACGCGCCTAAAACGCCGAAAAGCCCCGGTTCCCCCGCCGGGGCTTTTTGCTTTTAGGGAAGCGTGGCCTCGATAAGGGCGAGGCCGTCGGCGGTCTGGGAGGTCTTGGTGATCGCCAGGCCCGCGTCCGCGAGCAGCGCTTCCATCTCCGCCTTGGCCCGCGCTTTGCCGCCTGAGATCGCCATCATATGCAGATCGAGCATGATCGCGGCGGGGTCGTCGGTGGTGCGCTCGGGCATCAGCCGCTCGATGACGATGAGTTTGGCACCTGGCCTCAACGCTTTGCGGCAACGCTCCAGAATGATGCCCGCGGCCGCGTCCTCATGCTGCTGGAGCACGGCTTTCAAGACATAGATGTCCGCCTCGACCGGGATCTCGCGCAGAAAGTCACCGGCGACGAAGCTGACCCGGTCTGCCACGCCCAGCGCCTGGAGATAGGGCTTGGCCGCGGCCACGGTCTGCGGCCCGTCGAACAGCACGCCGCGCAGACCGGGATTGGCTTTCAGGATGGCGCCGAGCAGGCCGCCTTGACCGCCGCCGATATCGGCGACCGTCTCGGCCCCGGCAAGGTCCAGCGTCGCGAGGAGGGGCTGCGCATTGGCGAAACTCTCGTGTGCGAGATAGGCGTCGAAGGTCTCGCCGTGCTCCTTGTGGTCGCGGCGCCACGCGGCGACGGATGTCCCAAAGACCTGCTCGAAGGCCGGCGCGCCCGATTTGATACAGGCGGCCAGATTGGCCCAGGGTTGCCAGTACTGCTCCACGACGATCAGCAGCTTCTCGCGCAGGGTCGAGGACGAGCCTGGCGCAAGCGCACGGCCCAGCGCCGTCAGGGTGAAAGTCCGATCCGGATGCGCCGCCACCAAGCCCAGCGTGGCGAGCCCGCGCAGAGTGCGTTCGAGATGCGGCGCCGACAGGTCAAGCTTTGCGGCCAGCCGCGCCGCCGTCCAGGCCTCCGCGCCCATGGTCTCCGGCAGGCCAAGCTTCACACAGGCATGGGCAAGCGCTGCCGCATGATAGGCCTCGATCTGCTGGCGCAGGCGATCCTCGGCGCTTTCTGGCGTCTCGCTCATGGTTTTTGGCTTTCGCATGGGGGCAATTGCGGCACAAGCGGCATTGCCGACTCGGGGTTCCTGCTATAACCACCGGCCATGACGGAGACGGACGAAATTTCCTCCGAGGATACCCTCGATCCCGCCCATGACGCCGCGCACGACCGGGTGCTGATCGTCGATTTCGGCAGCCAAGTCACGCAGCTCATTGCCCGGCGCGTGCGCGAGGTGGGCGTCTATTCCGAGATCGTTCCCTTCGACCGCGCGGAAGCGGGCCTCGGCCCCGTCCTGCCCAAGGCCATCATCCTGTCGGGCGGCCCGGCTAGCGTGCATGAGAGCGGCACGCCGCAGGCCCCGAGTGCCGTGTTCAGCGCCGGCGTGCCCGTGCTCGGCATCTGCTATGGCGAGCAGGCCATGGTGGCTTCGCTCGGCGGCCAGGTTGAGCCGGGGCACGAACGCGAATTCGGCCGCGCCGAACTTCAGATCATCGACGAGACGCCGCTCTTCGCCGGGGTGTTCACGGAAGGCGAGCGGGCCCAAGTCTGGATGAGCCACGGCGACCGGGTGACCAAGCTGCCGCCGGGCTTCCGCGCCGTGGGGATATCGACCGGCGCGCCGTTCGCGGCCATCGCCGACAACTCGCGCAAGCTCTACGGCGTGCAGTTCCACCCGGAGGTCGTGCACACCCCGAAAGGCGCGGCGCTCATCGCGAACTTCGTGCGCGACATCGCCGGCTGCGACGGCGATTGGAGCATGGCGCAGTTCCGCGAGGCGGAAGTGGCGCGCATCCGCGACCAGGTGGACGAGGGCCGCGTTGTCTGCGGGCTGTCGGGCGGGGTGGATTCGGCGGTTGCCGCGCTGCTCATTCACGAAGCCATCGGCGACCAGCTCACCTGCATCTTTGTCGATCACGGCCTGTTGCGCCAGGACGAGGCCACGGAAGTGGTCGATCTGTTTCGCGGCCACTACAACATTTCGCTGGTGCATGTGGATGCGAGCGAGCGGTTCTTGCGCGCGCTGGATGGCATCTCCGACCCGGAAGCTAAGCGCAAGATCATCGGCCGGCTGTTCGTCGAGGTGTTCGAGGAGGAGTCCGAAAAGCTCGAAGACGCCGCCTTCCTGGCGCAAGGCACGCTCTACCCCGATGTCATCGAGAGCGTGTCGGCGACAGGGGGCCCAAGCGTCACCATCAAGTCGCATCATAATGTGGGCGGGCTGCCCGAGACCATGAAGCTGAAATTGGTCGAGCCGTTGCGCGCGCTGTTCAAGGACGAGGTGCGCAAGCTCGGCCGCGAGCTCGGCCTCCCCGAAGCCTTCGTCGGGCGGCACCCGTTCCCGGGTCCGGGGCTCGCCATCCGCATTCCCGGCGAGATCACGGAAGAGAAGCTCGACATTTTGCGGAAAGCCGACGCCATCTATCTTGACGAGATCCGCAAAGCCGGCCTCTACGACACGATCTGGCAGGCCTTCGCCGTGCTGCTGCCGGTGCGCACCGTGGGCGTGATGGGCGATGCGCGCACCTACGACTTCGTCTGCGCGCTGCGCGCCGTCACCTCGACCGACGGCATGACCGCCGACTATTACGACTTCTCGCATGAGTTCCTGGGACACGCGGCGCGGCGAATCATCAACGAGGTGCGTGGCATCAACCGCGTGGTCTACGACATCACCTCGAAGCCCCCCGGCACCATCGAGTGGGAGTGATACATCGGTTGCGGCGACGAGACGACATGCAGCAGGAAATGAACGTTGGTCTGCTTATTGCGAGCAGCCGTGAGACAGATCAGCAAGGACTGATTGCGCTAGCGCGGAATGCCGCGAAGGACGTCTCTGCAAAAATGAGCGCCGCAAGTGGAATACCGTGGGTTTTTCATCTTGCAGGAACGAAGGCACTTGAAACCGACGAGCCACGACGACCGTCCCATTTTTTGGAGGATGCCAGCCTCGCGATGGCAGACCAAGCATTCGATGCAGTTGTCGTGGTCACCGATGTAGGACTCACTTCGCGTCGTCGCCACCTGGAGCCTGGGCTCGCATCGCCAGTCACTCGCGTTGCCGTTGTCTCGACGCGAAAGCTACTGAGCACACCCAGAGGGGAGCCCGTGCGGTCGCTGGACTCTCCGGTGGTGGAATGGAACGCGGCAGTGCTGATTCAGCACCTCCTTGGTCACATATCCGGCTTGAGGCACAGCGCCCATGGAATCATGACGCCCTTTTCCTTTAGCGAAGCCAGACAGGATGGCGCTTCATTCTCACCAGCCGAATGCAAGTCGCTGCAGAAGAGATCAAATCAGCTTCCCGAACGCCAGATCGTAAACGGGAACGTACTAGAAAACTTCTTATTCCATATCCTGATGGCCGCCAGACATCCGAAGTCGGTCGCTCTTCCCCTTGCGCGAAACCGTGCGCCTCTGTTGGCGCTGTCCTTGCCAAGTCTCGCTACCGCCGCCGTGGCGCCTTCTCTCTTGCTCGTCTTCAGCGCCGAAATCTGGGATGCAGGGCTTGGCATGAGCAATACAACAGCCGCAGCCTATGCGGCGGCGAGTATCCTGGCCGCTTCGCTCTACTTGGTACAGGTGCAATCTCTATTTTTTCCGAGAAAAGAAAAAAGGGTATTGACGGAGCACATAGCCGTTGCAAACGTGGTCATCTTTCTCAGCATTCTGCTACTGCTGTTCGGCCTATTTTTCCTAGTGGGTAGTTTGGTGTTGATAATGGGGCTCTACGTCTTCCCCGAAGACTTGATGTCCACCTGGCCAACGCTCAATCAGGGAAGTGTTGAACTGACCGACCTGTTACGACTAGCCGCCTTTATCGCTACCGTCGGCGTGACCACCGGTGCTTTAGCAGGGGGGCTGGAGAGTCGGACCAGTTATACAGCACCTCGCACTTTTCGAAGATGAGCCATGATCCATTCAAAACGGAAACTTTGCGGTTTCGGTGATTGGCTTGGGGTACGTTCCTCTATGAAGAACGCTTAGCGGACGTTAGCGACTTATCCCCGTTTCGAAAATCTGGCTTACAATGCCACCACCTCGTCCGTTAAGGCGCGCGCTCTCGGATGGAATCGAGATCCTCGACAAAACGCAGCGTGCGGTCCGCCGACTCGCGCAGATAGGCGCGATCGAGATCGAGCAGCCAATCCACCGTTTCGACCTGAAGCCTGGACATGGCGTCCCTCTGCGGCGCCAGATAGCGCCGCAGAGCGATCGCTTCCTGACGGATTTTGTGCAACCGCTGACGCAATGGATAGACATAGGCGAAGAGCATTCCGTCTCCCTGATCTGCATTCTCGGACTTCAAACGGATGCTTCCCTGACTGGCCTCGATGCAAAACGACGGATTTTAGAGATTTCGATCGCCCCCTGGTTGAATATAGCAACCTTAGAGCTTAGTTCGCAGCGCCGAAGTAGCAAGTCTCAGGCTGCTTCCAGCTGGGGCGTCTTGCGGACAGAAGAGGTTTGACCAGAAGCCGGCCTCATTTGGCAGGTTAGGATCGGGGATGGACTGGGATCTCACACGGTTCTTTGCCGAAGAAGCCGGGTTATTCGTCGTTGGGGTCTTTCTCGGAACGCTCGCGTTCCGCACGATCGCCCTGCCGCTGTTCTATGCGTTTCCCCGCGCCCTCGCTTGGGCCGTGCAGGGGCGCTTACGCATGCGCGCCCTGCCTGGATTTCTCCTCTCGCCGATTTGGTGGGGGGCGCTCTTTGCCTTTGGCGCCTATCTCCTCGTGCGCTACGCGCCCGGCGCCTGGGAACGTCTCTACGCGAGCCCTCCGTTTTACCTGGGTCTGTGGCTGGGGATCAGCGTGCGGGCGTTTCGATCCTTCGGCTCCAAAGCCGGACAGCTGAAATTGCGGGACGACTTTCTCGACCGCGTCCGGTCGCACTTGAAAGCGCGGGCGCCTACCGCGGATGAGCGGATGGGCGAGGATGTCCATGAGCGAGTTTGGCATGTGTCGCGGGGTGGGACGCGCACCGGCCCGTTCACCTACGAGGAACTGCAGCGTCAAGTTAAGCGCGGCAAACTCCGGGACGACGATCTGCTCTGGCGGCCGGGCGTGTCCGGCTATGTCGAAGCTTCCACGGTTTTGGGGCCCGTCGAGAAGCGATCACCAGCGACGTGAGGAACGAGCCGAGCCGAGACCCCGTCACGGCTTAGGAGCCGAAGAGACTTGAGCCTTATCCGCCCGGGTTACGGAGACCTGGACGTCCATGCCAAGAAAGGCCGCGCCACTATGGCAATAGGTGCCGCTCACCGGCACCGCTTGGGCCGGGGTGCGGGTCGTCGCCACGCGCACCAGGTTGCGGCCCGCCACGATGCGGTTGGTGGGGTCGAACTCGATCCAGCCGGCACCGGGAATGAGGATGTCCGCCCAGGCATGTGTCGATCCACCGCCACTCAGCGCGCCCTCTTGGCCCGCGTCGCAATCGGGGCTGTAGAGATAGCCGGTGACGAAGCGCGCGGCGAAACCAAGAGAACGGGCGGCCTCCATGAACAGGAAGGCGAAGTCCCGGCAGGTGCCGCTGGCATTCGCAATCGTCTCGGCGGGGGATTGCACGCCGTGCGCGGTGCGGCGGCGATAGGTAAAGCTCTCGTGGATGGCAGTGCCGAGCAGGTCAAGGACCTGCAGGCTTCGGTCGGGCAGTTCGGGGATCATCGCCGACACCCACCGCTCCACCGCGGGGCGGTCCTGCGGACAATGGATCGATAGGAGCGGTCCTAGATCGATGCTATCGTCCGGGTCATAGCAGAACGGATAGTCACTCGCGTGGCGTTCGATCCTGGTCACTGGCTCGTCGAGGCCGTAGCGGCGAAGCTCCAGCCTGCTCGCGATAACCAATTCGTCAGCCTCTTCGTGGAACGTAAGCAGCGCCACCGAGTTGCCGAAGGTATCAAACGCCCAATGGACATCTGCTCCTGGCGTGACGACCAGGCTGGAGTCCAAAATGCGCATGTCGTGGCCGTCGCGCGGGCGGATCATCAGACGATGAACACCGAAAGCTACGGGCCGATCGTAGGTGTAGCGGGTGCGGTGATCGATCTGGAGCGTTCTCATCGTGAGGCGACGTGCAAGTGCGGACTCCTGAGCGGGGACGTTGCTTGGGATCAGTCGGTGGTTGCGTTGAGTTTGGAGCGCCCCCAATGATTTTGGGGGTTGCCCGCTCAACGGCAATGACCCTACGCGTTGCTAGGAAAGGCGACCATGCTTATTCGCATTGGGTTCGAAATTATCGTTGAATGTGAGGCTTCAACGCCATTCTTACTGGCGCTTTTGCCGCACTCTTCCTATGGCGGCCGGGTCATCGGCTCCGACCGGATTCGGACCGACCCGGAGGTGCCGATCGAAGAATATCTCGACCCCTTTGGCAATCGCCGCACGCGTGTCGTCGCCCCCGTTGGCTGCCTGAAGTTCTGGTCCGATTGCTTCGTCGAGGACGCGGGTGCGCCGGATCCGTTCGATTGGAACGCGCGCCAGCATGAGGTCGCGGACCTGCCTTCCGAGACGCTGACTTATTTGACCGCAAGCCGCTATTGCCAATCCGACGAGCTGATCGAGCAGGCCTGGGCGCTGTTCGGTGAAACGCCCCCAGGCTGGGCGCGAGTCCAGGCAATCTGCAACTGGGTGCACAACCACCTGACCTTCGGATACCATTTCGGGCGTCCGACCAAGACGGCTGTTGACGTGCTGCGGGAACGCACCGGCGTGTGCCGCGACTTCGCGCTCCTCTCGATTGCCTTCTGTCGTGCCATGAATATCCCGGCGCGCTACGCCAGCGGCTATCTAGGCGATATCGGCGTCCCTCCGTCCGGCCCCGGCGACTTCTGCGCTTGGTTCGAGGCCTACCTGGAGAACCGCTGGTATACGTTCGACGCCCGCTACAACACGCCCCGGATCGGCCGCGTGCTCATGGTGCGTGGCCGCGACGCAGCCGACGTTGCCATGATCACCTCCTTCGGCAACTACGACCTGAAGCTCTTCCGCGTTTGGACCGACGAAGTCGCCAGCCCAGCAGCCGAGGATGCTCTCCTTGACCTCCTTCAGACGCGCCCGGACGCCCCCGCTTTGACCTTGGCCCCGGCGCGGGGTGGGGCATCGTCCCCCGTCGTTTAGGTCCGATTAAGCACTCCGGCCTAACGTCTCAGATTAGACAATAATTTTTCTGATGATCTGAAACGGGGCGTCCACGTTGGGCTGGATCGGTTTTTCCGTGTTTCGGGCCGGTTTCAACCGCGTTGATGAGGAGCTTGATCTCGTGAGGGTGACATCTCTCCTTTTGGCCCTCGCCGGCCTTGTCCTCTTCGCCGCTCTGCCCGGGTCCACCCGGGCTCAAGCGGAGGAGCTGCCGTGGCTCGTCTCGCCTCCGGCCGCGCCGGTGCCTCCGGCTGCGTCTGGCGCCCAAGGCGTCCCGGCCTGGCTCCAGGCCCATGTGGGCGAGGGCGACGGGCAAATCTCAAGCGTGGTGTTGCGGCGCGCGCGTGGCTTTCACCAGCTGAAGGTGCGCGACGGTGCGGTTCAGAATCCCTGCTATTTCGCGTTCGACGCAACGCGTCCGGCCGGTTCTGGCCGCCGGTTCTACGTGATCTGCGAAGCGAACCGGACGTTCCACGCTGTTCCCTCCGGCCATGGCAGCGGCCGCAAGTTGAGCGGCATCGCGGATTTGTCGAACGGCGTACGTTGCGCGAAGAATTTCTCCAATGCCGAGGATTCCCAGCTGACCACCGGCGGCGGCTATGTCACCGCGGAGATCAGAACGTCCTTCAAGGGCTATTATCGCGCCGGCGGGTCCTATGAGCCTCTCGTGCGCTCGTTCCTCCAGTTCGAGGGCGAGGGGATGACCGCGAATGCCCGGGAGCGCGCCATCGGCGGCCATCCGGGCGTGATCGTGAAGTGGATGTGCCGGATGAAATATTCGGGCAGCCCGTATGCGGACGACGATGGTTACGTGCCATACGGCAAGCTGATCGACTACGGCGACGGCCGCAGCAATGGCTGCACCAGCTGGCCCATGTCGGTCTCCGACAAGATCCTGGCCTTGGCGGAGAACAAGCCGACCACGGTCTATATCTATCCCGAAGCAAAGGACATTGTGGCCGTGGGGCGCGCGGTGAAGGCGGGTCAGTCGCCGGCGCGTGCGGGACTCTATTGGAACGCGGCCTGCCTGCGCGAAATCGGCGCGCCGAATTTCTGGCCGCGGGAGACACTCGAGCCGGCGCTTGCCGCATATAAGAAGGACCATAAGCCCGCATCGCCGAGCCCCTTGCCGATCTGCAAGAGGCCATAACCCGGGCATACCACGCCTCGAGAGTGGTCCCACCGCGCGCGCTCTTCTATACTCGCCGCGAGGCCCGCGAATCCTGGATAGGTGCGCATGGCTCAATCATGGATCCGGCGGCAGAAGCTCCGCTTGCGCCGCCCCATACAAATCCTCGCGTCTCCCGTCTTCGCCAACTACGTCAAACTCGTGCTCAAGACGTCGCGCCGCGTGTCCGATCCGCCGGACTTCGTCAAGCGGGCGCGGGAACTGCATCCTTCGATCATCGCGCTGTGGCATGGCCAGTTTTTCCTCCTGCCGGGGATTTACCCGCGGGAGATTCCAGGCCGGGCCATGGTTTCCCGCCATGACGACGCGGAGGCTCTGGCGCGCGTGTTGCGGGGGTTCGGTCTCGAGCTTATTCGCGGCGCCGGCGCGGGGGAGCGCCGCCGCGACCGGGGCGGGGCCGAGGCAGCGCACGGAGCTGTCGCCTCCTTGCGAGAAGGTTACAGCGTCGCCATGACAGCGGACGTGCCGCCGGGGCCGGCGCGCAAATGCGGACGCGGTATTGTGACCATCGGTAGCCTGTCAGGGCGGCCCATCGTGCCGTTCGCAGTGGCGACCTCGCGCTATTGCGCCGTGAAATCATGGGACCGCATGACGTTTAATCTGCCGTTCTCGAGACTGGGCATCGTCATGGGCGATCCGATCTTTGTGCCGCCCGATATCAGTGGCCCCCAGATCGAGCCGTACAGGCAACAAGTGGAGGACGCGCTCAACGCGACCACCGAGAAAGCCTATGCGATGGCCGGCGCCGATCCGGCGCGCGCCACACCGCCCCCGCCTGGCCGGCGTCGCTGAGGTGGTGCGAGCGTGAGTGTGCCGGTGGAATCGCCTAAGATTAAGACAAGAAGGCTTCTTATCCGAAGTCGCGACTCGGAACTCGCTTCGACAGGAGACTTGATCCAGTGCGATTGACATCTCTCCTTCTGACGACCTTCGGCCTCGCCGGTATCGCGATGGTGCTGGGGGCGCCCCAGTCGTTTGCGGCGGAGCCGCCGCCGGAGTTGCCGGCCTGGCTGAAGGCCCATGTCGGCACTGGCGATGGTCAGATCGCGCCCGTGGTGTTGCAGCGCGCGCGGGCGCTTTACCTGAACACACCGCGCGAAGGTGCGGTCAGCAATCCCTGCTATTTCGCCATGGACGCAACGCGCCCCGCCGGTCTCGGGCGCCGGTTCTATATCATCTGCGAAGCCGACAAGACGTTTCGCGCAATCTCGTCGGGTCACGGCAATGGCCGCAAGTTGCGCGGCGCGAATTTCGCAAACGGCATTCGCTGCGCCAAGAATTTCAGCAATGCGGAGGGGTCTAAGCTGACGACGGGCGGCGCCTATGTCACGGCCGAGACCAGGCCGTCGTTCAAAGGCTATTACCGCTCGGGTGGAAAGCGCGTGCCCTTTGTCCGCTCGTTCCTGCAATTTGAGGGGGTAGGCGATACCGCGAACGCCAGAGAGCGCGCGATCGGCGGGCATCCGGCCGTGTTGTTGCGGGCGAAGTGCCGCTACAAGGATGAGAAGAGCCCCTACGCGAACAAGGAGGGCTACGTTCCCTACGGAACGCTGGTGAATTACAGCGCCGGACGCAGCAATGGCTGCACTAGCTGGACGTCGGAGGCCTCCGAGAAGATCTTCCCAATTGTAAAAGACACGCCGACGACGCTCTACATCTATCCGGAATCGCGCGACATCGACGCCGTTGCGGAAGCCGTGAAGGCGGGCAAGTCACCGTCGCGGGAAGGACTCTATTGGAACGCGTCGTGCTTGAAGGAAATCCGCGCGCCGAAATTTTGGACGAAGGAGACGCTTCGGCCGATCATCGACGCGTACAGGAAGGCGCATCCGCCAGGGCCATACCGGCCCTTGCCGATTTGCAAGTGATGGTGAAATCGGGGTGGATCGGTCGGCGTCAGCGCAACAGATCGCCAACCGCCGACATCATGGGGCAGCCGAGCGTCTTCTCGAAGGCTTCGACCAGATCCTGCCGATTCTCGGCGGTGATGTAGAGGCCGCCGGTTTGCTCGGCGAGACATTTCGCATCGAGGAAGCTCTGGGCGCCTGTCCAGCGGTAGCCTCTGAGCTGATAGCCGATGACATGAACGGTGAGTGCACGGCCGGTCGCCTTGATCACCTTGCCCAGGTCGCAAGGCGCGCCGCCGCAAGTTTCCTCGCCGTCGGTCAGCACGACGATGACGCCCGGCTTCGACTCGGAGTCCAGAGCCGCCGCGGCCACCTTCACCGCTCCCACGAGCGGCGTCTTGCCGGCAGGATTGATCGCGTTCACCACGCTCATGATGGGGCCGGTCGCGTTCCACATCGGCTCGAAGTTGAGCTGGACATTGCATTGCTCATAGGGCCCCGGACCATACGTAATGAGCCCAATCTTGCGGAACCTTGCGGCATGCGGCAGAACCTGCGCCAGAGATTTGCGAACTTCGTCGATGCGCGTGATGGCGCTGAACAGGCCTTGGACCGTATTGCCGGCCATGGACCCCGACGCATCGAAGACGATCATTGCATCCTCGGTGCAGTGCTGGCGGGGCTCCTCCACCGCCTGCGCGCTCGGAGCTCCTGCAAGGAGTGCAATGAAAGCGAGTGCAGCGGAGCACACGTAGCGCGAGGGGCTGTTCATACTCCGACCTTAGCCTAGAGCGCGAATCCTTACGAGGCGGCTCTCGTTCGGATAGGGTCCCAATATCGTGATCCCTTGTGCCGCCTGAGCCGCATCGGCGGATCGCTTCCCTTTAGCCATCGTGATAATCTGGCGCCCTGAATCAGGGAGGGGGCTCAAATCGACTATCAACAGTTCTATCTGTCGGCGCAGGGCCGGGTGAACCGGAAGCAATGGTGTGTACCTCGTCCTTCCGGTCTTAGTGGTGAGCTTGATCTTGTCGATGGTCGATGGCGCCATCGGGACGTTCGATGCCGAGTCCGGCCTTGGGCTCCTGAGCGGCCTCTGGACCCTGATCGTTCTGATTCCGGCGATCCTGGTACACATCAAGCGCTTCCATGACCGGGACAAGTCCGGCTGGTGGGTGCTGATCGGTCTCATTCCCATCATCGGCGCTTTGTGGCTTTTGATTGAGCTCGGATTCCTTAAGGGGACGGACGGGCCGAACCGCTACGGTCCGCCGGTTACTGAATAGATTGGGACGCGGCCAGCAAGGTGTTGTTGGGAGACTGAAGCATGACGCTGCTCATCATTGGCATCATCGTCTTTCTCGGCATTCACCTGCTGCCGACCTTTCCGCAGTTTCGCGAAAGGCTGATCGGGAGCCTTGGGGAGACCGGCTACAAGGCCGCGTTCGGGGTTCTATCGATCGCGGGCTTCGTCCTGCTCGTGTGGGGCTTCGCCAGCGCACCGGTCATCCAGATATGGTCGCCGCCGCCATGGACGCGCTGGGTGGCGATCATTCTTATGCTCCCTGCGTTCATCTTTCTGGTGGCGGCCTATGTGCCCGGCCGGATCAAGGCGAAGGTCAAACACCCGTTTCTCGTTGCCATCAAGACATGGGCGCTGGCGCATCTGATCGCCAATGGCGACCTCGCCTCCATCATCCTGTTCGGCTCGTTCCTGGCTTATGCCGTCTATGATCGGATCGCGCTTAAAGGGCGCCGGCCCACCGAACTCATCGGCACGGCGGCGCAAGGGGGACCGCGCAACGATCCCATCGCCGTCGTCTTGGGCGTGTTGTTCTACGTGATCTTCCTGGTTTGGCTCCATCCCCTCCTGATCGGGCGGGCCGTCGTGCCGCATTAGGCCATTTTCCTGCGGCCTTTTTTGCGCTGCACAAATCACCATATTTCTGTCATAACGACACGCAGGAACCGGATTTCGCGAGGCAAAGCCTGTGTCGCAAAGCTTTGAGACAAAGCGGATTACCGCGCCGGAAATCGCCAAACGCAAGGGCGGCGCGCCCATCGTCGCGCTTACGGCCTATCACGCCCATACGGCCAGGATCATCGATCCGCATGTGGACGTGCTGCTCGTGGGGGATTCGCTCGGCATGGTGATGCATGGCTACGAGACCACTGTGCCGGTGCCGCTCGATCTCATGATCATGCACGCCCAGGCCGTGGTGCGCGGGTCTTCCCAGGCGCTTGTCGTGGTGGATATGCCCTTCGGCTCCTACGAGGAAAGTCCGGCCGTCGCCTTCCGCAACGCCGCGCGCGTGCTGAAGGAGACCGGCTGCGGCGCCATCAAGCTCGAGGGCGGCGTGCATATGGCCGAGACCATTGAATATCTGACCAGCCGGGGAATCCCGGTCATGAGCCATATCGGGCTCACCCCGCAGGCTGTGAACCAGATCGGCAGCTTCAAGCCGCAAGGCCGGCATCGCTCCGAATGGGCGCCGTTCGAGCAGGATGCCAAGGCCGTCGCCGAGGCCGGCGCATTCGCGGTGGTGCTCGAGGCGCTCGCCGAGCTTCTCGCGGCGCGGATTACCAAACAAATCTCCATTCCTACTATCGGCATCGGCGCCTCGGCGGAGTGCGACGGGCAGATCCTCGTGCTTGAGGACATGCTTGGGCTCTCGCCGCGCGTGCCGAAATTCGTCAAGGAATATGCCCAGCTCGGCGGCGCCATCGAAGGCGCGGTCAAGGCCTATTCTGCCGAAGTCCGCTCCCGCTCCTTCCCATCGGACGCCTACACCTATCCGATGTTCGAGGATGACGACGGAGCCACGAAAAAGTCAAAAATGACAGGTAGTTAGGCCCTCGAGGGCTAATCTATTCACCACGCTTGTTTACGTGCTGCAGGGCTTGAGCCTTGCGCGAGCAACTGGCCTTCACTATACGGCGGGAGGTAGGGGCCGACCGTTCGGCCCCCGCCGAGTTGCCCTTTTGTCATGTCACGCGAGCCCACAGCCCAATGAGCGACAATAGTTTTTTTCGCGAGGTGGATGAAGCCGTCCGCCACGACCGGTACAAGGCTCTGTGGGACAGGTTCGGAGTCACCGTCCTTGTGTTTGCTGGCGTCCTGATCGCGGGTGTGGCGGGCTACAAGGCCTGGACCTTTTGGCAGGAGCGCCAAGCCCAAGAGAGTGGCACTGAGTTCACCCGTGCGTTGATCCTTGAGACCGGCACGGACCCAGCCAAGGCCAACGATGCTTTCGCCGAGCTCGCGAAGGACGGTCCGCACGGCTATCAGGTGCTGTCGCGCTTCCAGATGGCCGCGGCCGATGCGAAGGCCGGCGACAAAGAGAAAGCTGTTGCGGCCTACGACGATCTGGCGACCGATGGTGGCGTGGACCCAATCCTACAAGCACTTGCCACGGTGCAGGCCGCGACGCTCCGCGTCGACAACGCGGACTATGCCGAGATGGAACGCCAACTCAAAGGTCTCATCGAGGGGAACACTGCCTGGCGGTTCTCGGCGCGCGAGTTGCTTGGTCTCTCGGCCTTTCAGCACAATAACATGCGCGCCGCCGAGGAGCAGTTCAGTGCGCTTCTCGGTGACCAAGGGACGCCGCCGAATATGCGCGAGCGCGCCAACATGATGCTCGCGCTCATTGTGAGCAACACGCCGGCGCAGAGCAGCTCCACGACCAATTAGCGTTGGAAGCGAAGGGTGGCTCGAAACGTGAGCCGATATAATAAACGTAAGATAGGCCGAAGCTTTCTCGACATGGGGCTCGCCGCCACGTTCGCCGTGGCCATCGCCGGTTGCGGCGGCGGTATGGGCTCGCTGGCTGACAAGCTCCAGAACCCGTTCAGCAAGGGGGAGGAGCGGCTGCCCGGTGAGCGCGTGGCCGTCATCACCGACTCCGGACAGCTCAACGCCGCTCAGATTTCCGCGCGGCCGGCATCACCGGGGCCGGCGAGAACCAACGCATCCTGGGTCCAGCCCGGAGGCGTCCCGTCCAACAATCTCGGTCATCTGGCCCTTGCGGGCAGCTTGCGCAAAGTTTGGTCCGCCGACGCCGGTAGAGGCTCCTCGTCGAGCGGTCGCTTAAGCGCGGTGCCGCTCGTGGCCGGGGGCAAGGTGTTCACGCTCGACGCCGGGGGCACCGTATCCGCCTTCTCCGCCGCCAGCGGCGGGAAGGTTTGGTCGACCAGTCTCACACCCGAAAATGAGAGCCGGAGCGAAGGCTTTGGCGGCGGCCTGGCGCTTGAGGGCGGCAGGCTCATTGCCACGACCGGTTATGGCACCGTCGTCGCGCTCAATCCCGCAGACGGCGCGGTGCAATGGACCAAGGCGATGGGCGAGCCCATCCGCAACTCGCCGACGTCCGCGGGCGGCAAGGTCTTTTTTGTTTCGTCCGACAACACGTTGCACGCCATCAATGCGAATACCGGCGAGGAGGCGTGGAAATCGCGCGGACTTCCGCAAACCGCGACGCTTCTCAGCAATGTGAGCCCCGCGGTCGCCAGTGGAACCGTCGTCGCGCCATTCGCGGCGGGCGACGTCATTGCCTACCAGAGCGGTAGCGGAAAAAGATCGTGGGCCAACTCACTGAGCCGTACCTCGGAGACGTCGGCTGCGGGGATCCTCGGTGATCCGGCACGGCCCGCGGTCGACCGCGGCGTTGTCTACGCGGTCAGCCATGGCGGAAGGATGATTGCGACCTCGCTTGGCTCAGGCGCCCGCGTGTGGACGCGCAACGTGGCGAGCACGCAAATGCCTTGGCTCGCGGGCGACGCCGTCTTCGTTGTAGATACTGCGGGCCGGCTCATGGCACTTGGCCGGAGCGATGGACAACCGCGTTGGGTGAGCGATCTGCCTTCGAGCAGCCGATGGAGCGGACCCGTGGTTGCCGGCAACCGCGTTTGGGTGGTCTCGGGCGAGGGACTTCTAATCGGGGCCGACGCGCGGACCGGGCAGCTTGGTACGCAGATCGATCTCGATACGGACGTGTTCGTGACGCCCGTTGTCGCCGGCGGGCGGATGTATATCCTGTCGGACGACGCCGACTTGATTGCCCTCAACTAGCCGGGCCTCGCCGGCGGATTTTCGACCTCTTCGTCTCGCGTTTCCTCGAAAATGGATCCATGCCGTTTACTGTCGCCATTGTCGGACGGCCCAATGTCGGCAAGTCCACGTTGTTCAACCGGCTCGCGGGCAGGCGGCTGGCGCTTGTTGACGATCAACCGGGCCTGACTAGGGACCGGCGTGAGGCGCTCGCCGAGTTCGGCGCGTGCAAGGTGACGCTCGTCGACACGGCGGGTCTTGAGTCCGGCGACAAGGGGCTGACGGCGCGCATGCGAGAGCAAACACAAGCGGCCATCGCCGAGGCCGATCTCGTGCTGTTTCTCATCGACGCGCGCACCGGTGTGACCGCCGCCGACGAGATCTTCGGCGATCTCGTGCGCAGCGCCGGAAAGCCCGTTGTGGTTGCCGCTAACAAGTCGGAAGGCCGTGCCGCCGAGGCGGGCTTTTACGAAGCCTTCGCGCTCGGCCTCGGCGAGCCGTTGGCGATTTCCGCCGAACACGGCGTTGGTATCGGCGAGGTGTCGGAGGCCATCCAGCAGGCCTGCGAAGCGAGCGCGTCGGGCGGCGTAGACGCGGAAGACGAGGGACCACACCCTCTGCGCATCGCGATTGTCGGGCGCCCCAATGTCGGCAAGTCCACCCTGGTCAATGCGCTGCTCGGCGAGGAGCGCATGATCACGGGACCGGAAGCCGGCATCACGCGCGATTCGATCGCCTCGCGGATCGAATGGGACGGCAGGCCCATGCGTGTATTCGACACCGCAGGCTTGCGGCGCAAGTCACGCGTGGAAGGGAAGGCCGAGGTGCTGTCGGTGGGCGACACGCTCAAGGCGATCCGCTTCGCCGAGGTGGTGGTTTTGCTGCTCGACGCGGAGCAGCCTTTCGAGAAACAGGACCTCCAAATCGCTGCGTTGATCGCGCACGAGGGCCGGGCGCTCGTCATCGCCGTCAACAAATGGGATGTCGTGCGCGAGCGTCAGACCCGTTTGGCGGAACTGCGCGAGATGTGCCAGCGGCTTCTGCCGCAAGTCAAAGGCGTGGCCTTGGTGACCCTCTCGGCGGCCACGGGTAAGGGGATCGACAAGCTGATGGCCGCGGTGCTGGCGGCGGACGCGGTGTGGAACCGGCGGCTGCCCACACATGCGTTGAATGACTGGCTTGGCGCCGTGGTGGATGCGCATCCCCCGCCGGCCCCGTCGGGGCGACGCATCAAGATTCGCTACATGACGCAGGCCAATGCGCGACCGCCGACCTTCGTGGCGTTCTGCTCGCAGCCGAAGGCGCTGCCGGACTCTTATGTTCGCTATCTGGTGAACGGCTTGCGCGAGACGTTCGACCTGCCGGGCGTGCCTATCCGGTTCAATCTGCGCAAGGGCAAGAACCCCTACGTCAAGGAACGCGGCTGATGAGCGGCGCGCCGGAAGTCTATTTCTATCATTTGGAGAACCGTACGCTGGAGCAGGTGCTGCCGACCTTGCTGGAGCGCTCTTTGGAGCGCGGCTGGCGCGCGGCGGTGCAAGCCTCGAGCTCCGAGCGGGTCGAGGCGCTCAACTCGGCGCTGTGGACCTATCGCGAAGAAAGCTTTCTGCCGCACGGCACGGCGAGCGATGGAGCGCCCGCCATGCAGCCGATCTTTCTCACCGCGGAAGAGGATAATCCGAACGAGGCGGCGGTCCGTTTTCTCGTCGACGGCGCCACGCTCGATGATGCCTCTGGCTACGCGCGTGTCGTCTATGTGTTCGACGGCCATGACGAGGGTACGGTGGCCCAAGCGCGGGAAACCTGGACTGCGGCCAAGGACAAGGGCTTTGCTGTGAGCTATTGGCAGCAAGACGCGGATGGGCGTTGGCAGCAGAAGGCCTGAAGCGGCTCAGATCTCGATGCCGGCAAGCCCTAGCGTACAGATCATGGCGAAATAGGCGCCGACCGTGAGCGCGATGGAAACGGCGAGGCTCGCATAGAAATCGACGCCGGACCTTAAGAGCACCGGAAGGGTCACGAACAGGACCAGGGAAGGGAGGACCAGCCAGAAAATGCCTGTGGCCAGCCGCGCCACCTTCTCCGTATCGCCGGTATCCACATAGAGCCAAATCATGGCCAGGACCGAGGTGATTGGCACCGAGGCGATAATGGCGCCGAAGAGGGCGCTGCGCTTGGCGGCCTCGGAGACTGCGACCACGAGAACGCTCGTCAGCAGGACCTTAATCGTGGCATAGAGCATCGGCTTCACCCTCCCATGCGCCGAAGGCCAATCCGCCCCGGCGCCTCTCCAACAGGTTTCCCCGCTGTTTACCCCGCGCGCCTTGTCGCTGTCATGCCTGGCAGCTATAAGCCCCGCAAAGATTCCAAAGACTAGAAGGACTTAGGTATGGCCAGCGAACGTACGCTCTCGATCATCAAGCCCGACGCGACCGAGCGCAATATCACAGGGCTGATCGTGGCGCGGCTGGAAGGCGCCGGCCTCCGCGTGATCGCGCAAAAGCGCGTCTGGTGGAAGAAGAAGGACGTCCAGAAGTTCTACGAGACGCACAAGGGCGAGGTTTTCTACAAGGGCCTGATCCAGTTCATGACCTCCGGGCCTATCGTGCTGCAAATCCTGGAGGGCGAGGACGCCATTGCCCGAAATCGCGCGGTCATGGGCAAGACGAATCCGGTCGACGCGGAGCCCGGCACCATCCGCAAGGATTTCGGCGTCAACATGCAGCGGAACTCCGTGCATGGCTCCGACAGCCCCGAAAGCGCCAAGCGCGAGATCGGCCTCTGCTTCAAAAAAGGCGAGATCGTGGGGTAGACGCTCCGGCGTCGTTGTTTGATCTGCGACAAGGCACGGTCTTGCCGCAGGGGCGATGGTATCGACTGCACCGGTCCTCGCCGAAACGGATGCCACACATGCCTCGCACGTTCTCCATCGCACTGGTTTTCGCAAGTCTGCTGGTTGCACCAATGGCCGTCTCTGTCGCTCAGGATGTGCCGCCCGACGCCGATGGCGTGCCTAAGGACATCCCGAAGGACAAAGAGCCGGCCATCGGCTGGAGCTTGCAGAACCTCGATCCCGAGCAGCAGCAGCGCATGCTGCGCTTCTCCACCTTCGTGAACAAAGGTATCCCAGACGACTACCTGAAGTCCGAGAACACGGTCGGCTACACCGTGCGCGCCATTGCCGAAGGCGGGCCGCTTTATTTGACCCATTGCCAGAAATGTCATGGCGACACGGGTCTCGGGAATGGCGACCTCGCTTACGCGCTGACGCCGTCGCCGGCGCTTCTCGCCTACATGGTCCAACAGCCGATCGCCGTCGATCAGTATCTGCTGTGGAGCATCTCCGAAGGCGGCAAGCAATTCGGCACCGCCATGCCGGGTTTCAAGAACCAGCTCTCTCAAGAGCAGATTTGGCAGATCGTCGCTTATTTGCGCGCTGGATTTCCCGACCTCGAGAACGGGGATGAGCCCGCCAAGAACGGCGGCGCAGCCACGACCGACGAGCCGGACGCCAAGACCCACACGATCGATTAGAGCTAGCTGCGCTCGCGGATGCGGAAGGGGAGGCCGCCCTTCGGCGAGAGGGTCACCGTGGCGTGGATCTTCGCCGGGTCGGGGCCGACATATTCCGGCGTGAAGCGGCGGAGCAGCTGGACCAGCGCGAGCGTATTTTCGATCTGCGACAGGGCGCCGCCGATGCAAGCGCGCTTTCCTGCGGCGAAGGGCAAGTAGGAGTACTTCACCCGCTTCTTGGCACGCTCCGGCGCGAAGCGCTCCGGATCGAACTTCTCCGGGTCGGTCCAGTATTTCGGGTTGTGATGGGCGATGTAGGACAGGATCACCACCTTGTCGCCCGCCTTCACCTTGTGGCCCTGGATGTCGTCGTCGCCCGCGGCAATGCGGATCAGCGCCCAGATCGGCGGGAACAGGCGCATGGTCTCCTGGATCACCTGCCGGGTGTAGGCCAGCTGCTGAACCTGGTTCCATTGCGGGTCGCCGTCGCCACACACTGCGTGTGCCTCTTGGCGGATGCGCTCCATCGCCTCGGGATGCCGCGACAGAAGATAAAGGGACCAAGCCAGCGTCAGCGCCGTCGTTTCGGTGCCGGCCCAAAGATACTGCTTCATCTCGTCGATGACCTGGCGGTGGTCGAACTCCGGGAATTCCGGGTCGGCCTCGGCCGCCAGCAGCATGTTTAGCAACGTCTTCTCGCGATGCTCGAGGATGTTGGCGCCCATGACCGTATCGGGAACCGAGTGCCACACCTCCATCGCCTTGGCGGTGTCCTCGTCCGTCATCTCGACCAGCTCGCCACGCACGTTCTTCAAGCGGATCGACTTGTGGTTCACCACGTCGGTATAGGTCTTGACCTGCTTGAACACGAAATGCGGATTGAACGGCATCTCGCGGTCGAACAGGGCCTTGCACACCATCTCGGCAGCGAGCGTCCAGGTCTCTTCCACCATCTCGACGGTCTCGCCGGTGGCGGCGAATTTCGCCCAGCGATCCACCTTGGATTCGATGGCCGACATCAGATAGGGGAAATACTCCTCGAACATCTGCGGGTGGAAAGCCGCCTGCTGAGGCGTGCGGATCTTCTGCCACAGCGCACCATCGATGGTGATCATGCTGCGGCCGAAGATGGGGCGGAGCCCGTCGAAATATTTCGTGTAGTTGTCGGCGTTCGAGACCAGCACGCGCTCGGCATGAGCGGGCTCGCTCAAGAGCACGATGCGCTGGTTCTTGAGATTGATCGGGATGACACCGTCATACTTGTCGCTCAGCGCCATGAGAACCTGCATAGGGTTCTCCTGGTTCAAAAGCGGTGTGAGCTTGAACCAGACGCTCTGCTCTTCGCCGAGTCCGTGCGACGGAGAATAGGCGACCGTCATGTCCGCCATTTACGCCTTCCCCCTGCTCCTGGTCGCGGGGCCTCGGTGCCGGGTCGGACCCGGGGCCGAGCCGCCAGGCCAGGAAACGGTCTTCCACGCTGCCTAGACCGCAAGAATCCGGTCTCCACGAGCAGCTGCGGGAATTGTGTCGAAGTGGCCGTTCCTAGCATCCGGCCGTCAGTATTGTCCATGGTCGACGGCGCCGCATCTTGCGCTTTGTCAATTCCATGAGCCAATCGCTAATCTTATTGCGGATGACGTTTTGATTAAAGCGTGCCGGGGAGCGGAGGCGAAAAGAGGGCGGTTTGGCCCTCCTGCTGTGACATTCCGACCACATGCTCGCCCTCCACCCGCAGTTTGCCGGCCGCGACGAGCCGCAGCGCATGGGGGTAGAGCCGGTGCTCGGCCTCCAGGACGCGCGCGGCAAGGCTGTCTGCAGTGTCTTCAGGGTTAACGGCTACGGCGGCCTGGGCGACAATTGGTCCATCATCCATGGCCGCGCGCACGAAATGGACGGTACAGCCCGTGATCCGCGCCCCTGATTCCAGGACCCGCTCATGGGTATGGAGCCCCTTGAAGGCCGGCAGGAGCGAGGGGTGGATGTTCAAGTGGCGGTTCAGCCAGCTTGTGACGAAGCCTTCGGTGAGAAGGCGCATGAAGCCGGCATTGCACAGGAGCTCCACGCCGGCGTCGTTCAGAACCTCCTCAAGCACGGCCTCGAAGTCGTGGCGTGTGGCGAAATCCTTGTGATTGACGACGCTGGTGGCGATGCCGGCGTCTTCGGCCCGGGCCAGTCCCTGGACGTCCGGGACGTTCGAGATCACGCGCACGAGCTCGGCCGGGTAGTCGGCCGCCTGCGCCGCGTCGATCAGGGCCTGAAGATTGCTGCCCCGGCCTGAAATGAGCACGCCGACGCGCTTCTTCGCGGTCATGACGCGCCTTCGAAGCGCACAGCCGCACCGTTCGCGCGCGGTTGAAGCGTGCCGATTATGGCCGCCTCGCCGCCGAGCTGCTTCAGAACACGAGGCCCGTCCGCGTGGCTCGTGATTACCACCATGCCGATCCCGCAATTGAAGGTGCGGTACATCTCGTGCGTGTCGAGGCGCGCTTCCGCCTGGAGCCATTCGAACACGGGAGGCATATGGATGGCTCTCTCGTCGAGGCCGGCTGAGAGCGTGTCGGGCAGGACGCGGGGCAGGTTGTCGATCAGCCCGCCGCCGGTGATGTGGCACAGCGCTTTCACGGCGCGGGTTGTGCGAATCGTATCAAGCAGCTGGCGCACATAGATGCGTGTGGGGGTGAGGAGCGCGGCGCCCAGCGCCTGGTCCGGGGCGAACGGTGCGGGATCGTCCCAGCCGAGCCCGCTTTCGGCGACGACGCGCCGCACCAGGGAGAAGCCGTTGGCATGCACGCCGGACGAGGGGAGGCCGATCAAGCAATCCTCCTCGGCCAGATCGCTGCGCGGCAAGAGCTGGTCGCGCTCCACCGCGCCCACGGTAAAACCTGCGAGATCGTAGTCGCCGGTCCCGTACAGTCCCGGCATCTCGGCGGTCTCGCCGCCGATAAGCGCGCAGCCTGCCTCCGCGCAGCCGTGGGCGATGCTGGCCACGATCTTTGCCGCCACGCCAACGTCCAGCTTGCCGGTGGCGAAGTAGTCGAGGAAGAACAGCGGCTCGGCACCCTGCACCACGAGGTCGTTGACACTCATGGCCACCAGATCGATGCCGATCCCCTCGTGCAGGTCCGTGTCGATGGCGAGCTTGAGCTTGGTGCCCACGCCGTCGGTGGCGGCAACGAGGAGCGGATCCCGATAACCGCAGGCCTTGAGATCGAAGAGGCCGCCGAACCCGCCGAGACCGCCCAGCACACCGGCACGCTTCGTCTTGGCGGCGAGCGGGCCGATGACCTTCACCAGCGCGTTTCCGGCGTCGATATCAACGCCCGCGTCTCGGTAGGTCAAAGGGGTGTCTTGGGATTTCGGGGGCACACGGCCACTCGGGGTGCAAGTTCAGAGGATTTGGCATAACAATCGTGCCGGGCGAGGGCCGTCAAGGCGGAAAGGCCGTGCGGCCGCCATATTCCAGGGTTTAGGGGAAGGCGCCGGGGAATGCGTCCAGTGTCGGTGGCGGTAGAGTTCAACATGGCTTTCAGGCGATTAGGGCCGTTCGCTCGGAGATTGAGTCTCCTGGTGTTGTTGGGGGCTGCGGCGCTCGGCCAAGGCGGACGTGAGGCGTCCGCCGCGCAGAGCCTCTATGACGTCGCCAAGATCAATGTGGACACCACGGCCAAGAATGCCGTCGCCGCGCGCGCCAACGGCATGGCCCAGGCCCAGATGCGGGCCTTGAAGATTCTTCTTGGGCGGATTGTGCCGCTCAGCGTGCAGGCACAGCTCCCTGAGTTTACGCGCACGGAAGTCGAAGAGCTCGTCATCGGGGTCGCCGTACGCAAGGAGCAGACCTCGACCACGCGCTACATCGCGACCCTCGACGTGCGCTTCAATCCCTATTCCGTGCGTCAGTTCCTGGCGGACTACGCCATTCCCATGACCGAGGAGCAGGCTCCCGCTATCACCGTCTTGCCGGTCATGCTCACAGGCGAAGGCGTGACGGGGGGAGGCGCGGAGGGCTGGCGCAAGGCTTGGGAGGGGCTCGATCTCGCCCATAGCGTCACCCCGGCGACGCTGGCGCGTCCTCAGGCCGATCTCGATGCCAATGCCGTCAAGGCCGCGCTTAACGGCGATGCGGATGCGTATGCCACTCTGCGCAGCAGCTACGGCTATGGCGGGCTCGTCATTGCCGCGGGTGAGGTCGAGGGCGGCAAGCTCAGAGTGCGCCTTGCCGGGGAGGATGCGGTGGGCGCTGTCAGCTTCGACCAAACCTATCCGTCGAATGACGCGGGCGCCGCGGCGGGTGCGGCCTTCGCTTCGATCGAGCATCGCTGGAAGACGATGCAGGAAGGCGGCGCGCCGCCTTCCGAGGCCGCCTATGAAGGGGCCACGCCGCTGGGCCGGCCTGCGGAACAGACGCCGCCGGCGGAAGTGCCGCGGAACGTTGTCGCCTTGGTTGAGTTCTCCGGCCTAAGGGATTGGCAGGAGATTCGATCTCGGTTGACGCAGATCGCGGGCCTCAATTCGCTTGAGATCAATTCCATGTCCGCGCGTGCCGCCGCCGTCACCTTCGATTTCGCCGGTCCGCTCGACAGACTTCAGGCGGCTCTTGGACAGAATGGTTTTGTGCTGGATGAGAGAAATGGCACGCTCGTGCTGCGCTCCCAATAAGCAAGGCGTGGGCGGAAGCGGGCGCTCTCGTTCGCGGAATCTGCTAAAATTCGGGGCCAAGGGTCCCGTCTATGCAGCCGCTCGGGAGGGGCAGCCGTGAACATCCCCAATACGCTCACGCTCGCAAGGATCTTGGCCGTGCCGCTTCTGGTGTGGTTGATCATCGACCAGGAGATGTTCGCGGCGTTCGTGGTGTTCGTGCTGGCAGGTCTCTCCGATGGTGCGGACGGTTATCTTGCCAAGCGCTTCGGCTGGCACACGGAGCTCGGCGCCTATCTCGATCCTATCGCCGACAAGGCATTGCTGGTCACAATCTACGTGACGCTGGGCCTCGCCGGGCATTTGCCGGTGTGGCTGGTCATTGCCGTGGTGAGCCGCGACATTCTCATCGTCGGCGCGGTGATGCTCGCTTGGATGATGTCGCGGCCGGTCATTGTGAAGCCGTTGCTCATCAGCAAGGCGAACACGTGCGCTCAGATCCTGCTCGCGGGCGTCGTTTTGGCCGAACTCGGACTCGGTCTCGGATTGGGCGGCCTCATCTGGGTGCTCGTCTGGGTGACGGGAACGCTCACCATCCTGTCGGCGGCCGCTTATTTCTGGTCATGGCTGAGACATATGGCGAGCTACGAGCCAGAGCCGACGCCAGTGCCGCGTGGCCGAAACTCGGGCCGGGCAGGGACCCAGAGCTCGCGGGTCCGGGCCTCGTGAGCATCTCACAGCTCGCCTTCGACCTGCCGCATCGTGCCGCGCTCGGCGCGGAAAATTTTCTTGTCAGCGATTGCAACATGGCGGCGGTCAAGCTGATCGATGACTGGCCGGAGTGGCCGGCGCCGGTGCAGCTCCTGATTGGTCCGGCGGCAAGCGGCAAGACCCATCTCGTTCGCGTCTGGCAAGTCCGCTCGGGCGCCGTCGCCCTCGATCCCGCCCATCTCGGGATCGCCTTCCTCGACCGCTTGGTTTCAGGCTCGACAATTGTAGTTGAGGACGCCGACCGCGCCGGCTACGACGAGCACACGTTGTTCCATCTGCTGAATCTGGCGCGCGAAAAGCACTTTTTCGTGCTGCTGACCTCCCGCGTCGCCCCGAACCGTTGGGACATCTCTTTGCCCGACCTCGCCTCGCGTCTCAGCGCGGTGCCGGTGACCGAGATCGGGGCGCCCGACGAGGCCCTGTTGCGGACTGTCATGTTGAAGCATTTCGCCGACCGGCAGCTCGATATCGACCCCAAGGTGCTCGAGTTCCTGGCGCTGCGGATCGACCGTTCGCTCGAGGCAGCGGCGGCGGCGGTGGAGGCC
Organism: uncultured Alphaproteobacteria bacterium; assembly: GCA_963825655.1. Classification (GTDB taxonomy): domain Bacteria; phylum Pseudomonadota; class Alphaproteobacteria; order Rhizobiales; family Methyloligellaceae; genus Methyloceanibacter. Next base: position 349,184 of record CAWGTS010000002.1, on the reverse strand, counting down.
GTCGACCGGGCGGCGCTGTCCTCTGGACGCAAGATTAGCCGTCAACTCGTGGCCGAGGCGCTCCAAGCCACGGCCTCGGCGGGGTCTGGGCCTTGATATTGGTGTTTTCCGTAACGCTAGTGATACATTTAGGGGCGTAACATGACAGCTCTGTCAGGGAGCATACGAGAGCGCGAAAAGCGCCAAGGTTCAAGAGGTTATGAATGAATATGCCGGAAAAGGTAGAGCCGGATAGCGCGGCGGCCCGCATTGCAGCGTTTGGCCCGGACCGCTATTTCAACCGCGAGCTCTCGTGGCTCACCTTTAATAAGCGGGTGATGGAGGAGGCCGAGAACGAGCGGCAGCCCCTGTTGGAGCGCCTACGCTTCCTCTCCATCTCGGCCACCAATCTCGACGAGTTCTATATGGTTCGCGTGGCGGGCCTGCGCGCCCAGGTCGTCGCCGGCATCGAGACGCCGAGCCAGGACGGGCTGACGCCCGTCCAGCAGCTCGACCGCATCAACCAATCCGTGGCCGAGCTCACGGCGCATCAGCAGGAGAGCTGGGTCACCCTCGAGGCGCTGCTCGGCGAGGCCGGCATCCATGTGCTTCACGCCGACCAGCTTTCCGACCAAGAGCGGAATTGGCTCGAAGACCATTTCCTGAACCACGTCTTTCCGGTGCTGACGCCGATCGCCGTCGATCCGGCGCATCCCTTCCCCTTCATTCCGAATTTCGGTTTTACGCTCGGGCTTGAGCTGGTGCGCGAAGGCTCGTTCCGCACCATGCACGCACTGCTGCCGATTCCATCGCAGCTCGACCGTTTCATCCGCTTGCCGAGCGATGAAGGCTCGGACGACTCCATCCGTTTCATCCGGCTCGAAACGGTGGTCGGGACTTTCGTATCGCGGCTCTTCCCGGGTTACCGGGTTCGCAGCCAAGGCGCCTTTCGCGTGGTGCGGGACAGCGATATTGAGGTCCAGGAAGAAGCCGAGGATCTGGTGCGCGTTTTCGAGTCCGCCCTGAAGCGCCGGAAGCGCGGTTCGGTCATCCGGCTCGAAATGGAAGCGACCATGCCCTCGCGGCTCCAGCGCTTCGTGATGCAGGAGCTCAAGGTATCCGAGCCCGAGAGCTTCGTGCAGAAGGGCTTGATCGGCCTTGCCGACACCAATCAGCTCATCGTTTCCGATCGGCCCGACCTCAAGTTCCAGCCCTTCGTTAGCCGCTTTCCTGAGCGCATCCGCGAGCATCAAGGCGATTGTTTCGCGGCCATCGCCAAGAAGGACATCGTGGTTCACCACCCTTATGAGTTGTTCGACGTGGTGCTGCAGTTCCTGAAGCAGGCGGCCGCCGATCCGGACGTGGTGGCGATCAAATGGACTCTCTACCGTACCGGAAAGAACTCGCCGATCATCGAGGCGCTGAAGGATGCTGCCGACGCCGGCAAGTCGGTGACTGCGGTGGTCGAGCTCAAGGCGCGGTTCGACGAGGAGGCCAACATCAAATGGGCGCGCGATCTCGAAAGCGCGGGCGTCCAGGTGGTCTATGGCTTCCTCGAGCTTAAGACCCACGCCAAGCTCAGCCTGATCGTGCGGCGTGAACGCGGCGCGCTCGCCACCTATTGTCACGTGGGCACCGGCAACTATCATTCGGTGACGGCGAAGATCTACACCGACCTGTCGTTCTTCACCGCCGACCGCACCATCGGCAACGATCTGTCGCGCATCTTCAACTACGTGACGGGCTATGCGGAACCGGCGGAGCTCGAAGCCATGGCGGTCTCGCCGCACGGCATCCGGGCGCGCATTCTCGATCATATTCGCGAGGAGATGTACCACGCCAAGGCCGGACGCCCCGCCGCCATCTGGATGAAGATGAATTCTCTCGTGGATGCCGAGATTATCGACGCGCTCTACGAGGCAAGCCAGGCCAGCGTCGAGATCGATCTCGTCGTGCGCGGAATTTGTTGTCTGCGCCCGGGTGTGCCGGGTCTGTCGGAGAACATCCACGTGAAGAGCATCGTGGGCCGCTTCTTGGAGCACTCGCGCATCTATTGCTTCGGGGCCGGTCATGGGCTCCCGCATCGCAAGGCGGTGGTCTATATCAGCTCCGCCGATATGATGCCGCGCAACCTCGACCGCCGGGTGGAGGCCATGACACCGATCAAGAATCCCACGGTGCACGAGCAGATCCTCGACCAGATCATGGTGGCGAATCTCAAGGATAATCTTCAGAGCTGGCGGGTGCTGCCCGACGGCAGCTCGAGGCGTATCCGGCTCGAAGAGGGGCAAGAGCCTTTCAGCGCCCAGAACTACTTCATGACCAATCCGAGCCTGTCAGGCCGCGGCACGACACACGCAGAGAGTATGCCGCCGCGCTTTACGCGCTTGGTCGAGACCGGCTAGTCTGCCGCAATGGCGTTGCGCAACGATCGAGCCCCTGTGGCCGTTGTCGACATCGGCTCGAACTCGGTGCGTCTCATTGTCTATGACGACGCCACCCGGGCGCCGGCGCCCGTCTTCAATGAAAAAGTGCTGTGCGGATTGGGGCGCACGATCGCGACGACCGGCAAGCTCGAAGCCGCCGGCGTGTCGCGGGCCTTGCGTGCGCTCAGGCGCTTCCGCGCGCTGATTGAGCAGCTTCACGTCGATCGTATCGAGGTGATTGCCACGGCGGCGGCGCGCGAGGCGGAAAACGGCCCAGATTTTATTGCCCAAGCCGAGCATGTGCTCGGCCGGCAGGTCACGGTGTTGTCCGGGACCATGGAGGCGGAACTCGCGGCGCTCGGCGTCGTCTCCGGCGTTTATGCCGCCGACGGGTTCGCCGGCGATCTGGGCGGTGGCAGCCTCGAGCTAATCGACGTGCGTGGCGGACGGCTGTCTGACGGCCTGACCATGCCGCTGGGGGGCTTGAGGTTGATCGACGCCTCCGGCGGCAGCCTGAAAAAGGCGCGGGACATCGTCGATGCGGAATTCTCGAAGGTGGATTGGCTGGAGAAGGGCAGAGGCCGCGATTTCTACGCCATCGGCGGCACCTGGCGGGCGCTGGCCCGGCTGCACATGGCCCAGACCGACTACCCGCTGAGCGTGATGCACAACTATCGGATCGATGCCGAGGAGGCGCTGAAGTTCGCCGCTTTGATCGATCACCAGTCGCAAGGCTCACTGGCCGGCATTCGCGATCTCTCCAGCGCCCGGCGCGAGACGGTGCCCTATGGCGCGCTGGTGCTGGAACGGCTCATCAAGCAGATGAAGCCGCGTTCGATCGTCATCTCCGTGCTTGGGATCCGGGAAGGTCTGCTCTACAGCCTGCTGAGCGAGGAGGAGCGCGCCAAGGACCCATTGCTTGAAGCTTGCGTCCATCTGGCGATGCAACGCTCGCGCTCCATCGAGAATGCCTACGAGCTGTGTGCGTGGACGGATGCGCTGTTCCGCGTGCCGGGGCCGGTGGAGACGCCGGAGCAGACGCGTCTGCGGCATGCCGCGTGTCTCTTGTCGGATATCGGCTGGCGGGCGCATCCGGATTATCGCGGCGCCCAGAGCCTCAACCTGGTGGCCCATGGCGATTTCGTCGGGGTCGACCATCCAGGCCGCGCCTTTTTGGCGCTCACCGCCTATTACCGCAACGAAGGGTCGGTCAAAGACCATCTCAGCCAACGGCTGGTGGAGTTGGTGGACAAGGAAACCTTGAAAAGAGCCCGCATTTTGGGCGCCGCTTTCCGGGCCGCGCATATGGTGGCCGCCGCCATGCCCGGCGTGCTGCCCCATACGCCGGTCAGTTATGAGGGCAATCGCCTGATTTGGCAGCTGCCGGAGCCTTATGCCAATCTCGAAGGCGAGCGCGTGGAACGGCGCTTCAAATCGCTGGCAAACCTGCTGGAGCGCGAACCCGAGATCAGAGTCGGGACGCCTTTCCAACTCGCCGCCGGTTAGGACCCCGGCTGCCCGTCCGCTTCCTGGAGGCGCTCGAAGGCTTCCGCGGCACGGCCGCTGTAGGATTTCGGCCAATCGCGGAAGTAATTTAGCGACGTTCCTGAGGCAAAACAGTAGACCTTGCCGGTATCGGGATCCGCCCAGTTGATCGAGCAATCGGCCTTGATCAGAGCTCCAGAAATCAGCCCGATCGGGTCGTAATTGCTGAACTCGCCTTTGAGATCCGTAGGCGCGTAGGACTTCCAAATGCCGAGGTCAGTGGCATTCGGCCGGTCCCGCATGGCGGAATCGGCGGAATCCGCGGCTGCCAACGAGGCGAGGCCGAGAACGGCACTCGTAAGACAGACCGCGAGGCTGTGGGCAAAGCGTTGCATCTTAGATCATCTTCTTCTACTTCGAACTTGGTCGGGGGTCAAAGTGGGCGTCCGAGCCTCAAATGTCCAACTTGCGAGGCGCGTGCGCCGTTCCCAAATCATTGTTGGTTTAAGGGACTGGTAGCGCCGCTCGGCGCATGACCTGGCTCTTGGGGCCCAAGGCTCTTAGGGCTCAAGCTTTGAAGTTCACTCCAACCTTCAGATTGGCCGATGGCAGAGGATCTCTATTCCGTTCTTGGCGTTCAGAAGACCGCAAGCGCCGGCGATGTCACCAAGGCCTACCGCAAGCTTGCCAAGAAGCTGCACCCGGACCTCAATCCGGGGGACAAGGCGGCCGAGGATAAGTTCAAGCAGGTCTCTCACGCCTATTCGATCCTCAAGGATCCCGAGCAGCGCGGGAAATACGACCGGGGCGAGATCGACGCGAGTGGCCAGGAGCGGCCGCAACAGCGCTATTACCGCGAGTACGCCGGCAGGCCGGAAGGCGCGCAGTATCACTCCACGGCGGGCTACGAGGATATCGGCGCGTTCAGCGATCTGTTCGGCGACATGTTCGGCGGCGGCGCGGGCATGGGCGGGGGCAAGCGTCGCGGTGGGCGCTTCTCCATGCGCGGCCAAGATGCGCAATATCATCTCGACATTCCGTTTCTCGATGCGGTGAACGGCACGAAGCAGCGCATCACCCTGCCGGACGGCAGCACGCTCGACGTGACCATTCCGGCGGGCGTCAGCGACGGCCAAGTTCTCCGCCTCAAAGGCAAGGGCATGCCGGGCGCGGGCGAGGGGCCTGCCGGCGACGCGCTGGTCGAGATCGGTGTGCGCCCGCATTCGCTGTTCACGCGCGAGGGCAATGACATCGTGGTCGATCTGCCGATCAGCTTCGATGAGGCCGTGCTCGGCGGCAAGGTCCAGGTGCCGACCATTGGCGGGCGGGTGGCCGTGACGGTGCCGGCGGGCTCGAACACGGGACAGACTCTCAGGCTCAAGGGCCGCGGCGTCAAAGGCAAGGGCGACCAGATGGTGCGCCTGAGCGTGATGATGCCCGAGACCGTCGATGACGACCTCAAGAGCTTCGCGGAGGAGTGGAAGAAGGCCCACGGCTACGATCCGCGCAGCAAATTGAAGGAGCAGGCGTGATGCCGACCGAGCAAGACGTGATTGCGCGGGTCCACAGCCTCACGGTGACGCGGCTTCGGGTCTGGGTGCGCCAGGGGCTCATCAAACCGGCGGACGAAACCGAGCAGAGCTATTCGGAAGCCGACATCGCCCGGGCGGCGCTGATCCACACGCTCGAGGAGGAGTTGGGCTTCGCCGAGGAAGACGTGCCGGTGCTTCTCAGCCTCATCGATCAGATCCATGGGCTCCGCTCCGAGCTGCGCGGCCTGGTCGAAGCGCTGGAGGATTTGCCGCCGGATATGCGCAGCACGGTCCGCATGCGTATCGAGCAGCGGCGGCGGGGCTGAACCATGCGGTCTTCGGGCGTGATCGTCTTCTATGTCTTGCTGGTGATCCTGCTGACGATCGCCAGCGTTCAGTACGGGCTGGGGCGGCTGCCCGGCGACATCGTCGTGGACTTGGGCAGCTTCTATTTCTATCTGCCGTTCACCACCGCGATCATCGTCGCCGTGCTGTTAGGCGTGGTCTTCTGGTTCTTTCGCCGCTGAGTCTTCCGGCTCCAGCACCGTGACCTCGCCGTCTCTAATGGCGAGTGCGAGTCCGCCATGCTTCAGGGCGAGCGCATGATCCCCGAACAGCTTCCGCCGCCAACCGCGAAGCACCGCCGTGTCCGCATCGTCGGAGCGAGCGATTTGCTCCAGATCGTCGGCCGTGGCGATCAGCTTGGGCGCCACGCCATGGTGTCCCGCCGTCGCCTTTAGAAGCACACGCAAGAGATCGACGACCGCTTGGGCTTCCGGCGGCATGGGTTCTCCACGCCGAAGCGGCGGGACGGTCTTCGGGTCACGCACCAACCCCCGCTGCACCGCCTCCAGAACGGCACGGCCGCGATGCGAGCGGGCAAAGCCATTATGCAGGGAGCGCAGCGAGCCGAGGTCCTCGGCGCTGCGCGGCGCTTGGCCGGCAATGTCGTAGAGCGCTTCGTCTTTGAGGACGCGCGAACGGGGTACGTCTTGGCTCTGCGCCTCGCGTTCGCGCCAGGCGGCAAGCTCCATGAGGATCGCAAGCGCCTTTTGCGTCTTGATGCGCATCTTGAGGCGCCGCCAAGCCTGCTCGGGATGGAGCTCGTAGGTGGCGGGGTCGGTCAAGACTGCCATCTCCTCGTTCAACCAGCTGGCGCGCTCGGACTTGTCGAGTTGGTCGCGAAGTTTTGGATAGAGGTCGCGCAGATGCGTGACGTCGCCGATGGCGTAGACGAGCTGGCGTTCGGAGAGCGGGCGCCGGCTCCAGTCGGTGAATCTCGAGCTCTTGTCCAGGTTGCGGCCGAGCATGCGCTTCACCAGCATGGAATAGCTGACCGCCTCGCCGAAGCCGCAGACCATGGCGGCGACTTGCGTGTCGAAGATCGGATGGGGAATCACGCCCGCCAGATGGTGGACGATCTCTATGTCCTGGCGCGCCGAGTGAAAGACCTTCGGCACGTTCTCGTCGACCATGAGGTCGAAGAACGGCTTTAGATCGAGCTCAGGCGCCAGGCTGTCGATCAGGATCTCGGTGTCGCCGCCGGCGATCTGGATGAGGCACAAGCGCGGCCAGAAGGTCTGCTCGCGCATGAACTCTGTATCGACAGCGATAAAGGGAGCGGTGGAGAGCTTGGCGCAGGCCGCCGCGAGGTCCTCGGTACGAGTAATCAAATCCATGGTGGGCGGGATATAGCCTACCCCTTGGCGCGTGGCCAAGAGCGCGAACGTCGCAAACGCAAGGATTTTCAAAAAAGAACCGGCCTGGGCGCCTTGGGCGCGGCCGTGGCCTTCGAGGCCTAGGCGCGCCCGGGGCACCCTTGAAGGCTGCCGAAACCATTGACCAGGAACGCGAAACGAGTTGTCAGCATAAGCCGTTCATTCACCGGATCGACGATGTGACCACGGGATCACCCGCCGGAATCAGCTTGGCGTGCACGACGGATGGGGTGTCGGTGGTCGTGGTGCCTTGGAAAGCCGATGAAATTAGTGAGAAAAGGGTCACAAGCAAAGCAAAAGTCCACGCCTCGATGGGGATGCGCGACTTGACTGGAATCTTCGTCATTTTCAAGTCTCCCTCAGTAAGTGCCCAATCAGACCAATAAACGCGCGGCGCTATCCCAGGTTCCTAACCAGCCCTTGAAATTTCCTTTCAAAACGCCTCGACCGAGAAAATCCAATATTCACTGCTACTTGGGCACAACCGTCGGATCGCCTCCAGGTGTCCCCGGGGGCGGAATCACAGGCGTGGTGTTGGGGGTCGGGTCGGGTGCCGGCACGTGGATTTCGGCGTCACCCACCGGCGGCGGCGTGATGACGCCCTCGTTCTCGTCCAATTGCTCGCTCAGGGACTCCTCCGAGTCGATGCCGGGGACCGGTTCGCTTGGCTCTTCCGCGTAGGCAGCAGGCGGGATCAGGAGCGCTGCCGCTACGGACAGGCCGCCAATTGCGCGGGCAAACTTCGTCTTCCGTGTCATTTTCGTTCTCCAGTCGGTTGAACTTCTGCGAGAAAAACCCTTGAGCCTCCGCCATCGTTCCCTGGGGTGGGGCGGGTCGCCCGGGCGCCTTGACAAGGACGCGCTTCCCGTGCGGTGTTCCGCCACCCAAAGACCTGACTTTCCCACCAGAGTTTCCAACGCCATGCATGCTTATCGCACCCACACCTGCGGCGCGCTCCGTAGCGATGATGTCGGCAAGACCGTCCGCCTCTCGGGTTGGGTGCACCGGATTCGCGACCATGGCGGGCTGCTCTTTATCGACCTGCGGGACCATTACGGGCTCACTCAGATCGTGGCAGACCCGGATTCGCCGGTGTTCGCTGCGGCCGAGAAGCTCAAGCCAGAATGGGTGGTGAAGATCGACGGCGAGGTCGTGGCGCGCACGGCCGATACGATCAATCCGAGCCTGCCGACCGGCCAGGTCGAGGTGCGGGTGAAGGATCTCGAAGTGCTTTCGGATTCCGCCGAGCTGCCGCTTCCGGTGTTCGGCGAGCCCGACTATCCGGAAGAGACCCGGCTCAAATACCGCTTCCTGGATCTCAGGCGGGAGACCCTGCACAACAACATCATGAAGCGGGCGGAGATCATCGCGTCGCTGCGCGACCGCATGCGCGAGGCCGGCTTCTTCGAGTTCCAGACGCCGATCCTGACGGCGTCCTCGCCGGAAGGCGCGCGCGACTATCTCGTGCCAAGCCGCGTGCATCCCGGCAAGTTCTACGCGTTGCCCCAGGCGCCGCAGCAGTTCAAGCAGCTCATCATGATGGCGGGCTTCGACCGCTACTTCCAGATCGCGCCGTGCTTCCGCGACGAGGACGCCCGCGCCGACCGTTCGCCGGGCGAATTCTATCAGCTCGATATCGAGATGAGCTTCGTCACGCAGGACGACGTGTTCGAAGCGGTAGAGCCCATCATGCGCGGGCTGTTCGAGGCGTTCGGGGGCGGCAAGCCGGTGACGCCGAAATTCCCGCGCATTCCCTATGCCGAGGCCATGCACAAATACGGCACGGATAAGCCGGATCTGCGCAACCCCATCGAAATGGAAGACGTCACCGAGCATTTCCGGGGATCCGGCTTCAAGGTGTTCGCCGGCATGATCGAGATGGACGTGAACACGCGCGTCTGGGCAATCCCCGGCAAGGGCGGCGGATCCCGCGCGGTGTGCGACCGCATGAATTCCTGGGCGCAAGGGGAGGGTCAGCCTGGGCTGGGCTATATCTTCTTCCGTGACGGCGAGGGCGCGGGCCCCGTCGCAAAGAATATCGGGCCGGAGCGCACGGAAGCCATCCGCACGCAGCTTGGTCTCGAAGACGGCGATGCGGTGTTCTTCGTCGCAGGCCTTCCGAAAGAGTTCGCCGAATTCGCCGCGCGCGCACGGGTCAAAATCGGCGATGAGCTCAAGGTGACCAAGACCGATTGCTTCGACTTCTGTTGGATCGTCGACTTCCCGATGTTCGAGTGGAACGACCAGGAGGGGAAGATCGACTTCTCCCACAATCCTTTCTCCATGCCCCAAGGCGGGCTGGAGGCGCTCGAGACGATGGAGCCGGAGGAGATCCTGGCCTACCAGTACGATCTCGTCTGCAACGGCGTGGAGCTGTCCTCGGGCGCCATCCGGAACCACAAGCCGGCGATCATGGAGAAGGCTTTCGCCATCGCCGGCTATCCCAAGGAAGAGCTTGAGCAGCGCTTCGGCGGCATGCTGCGCGCGCTGCAATACGGCGCCCCACCCCATGGCGGCATCGCGCCGGGCATCGACCGCATCGTCATGCTGCTCTGTGGCGAGGAGAATTTGCGCGAGGTGGTGATGTTCCCCATGAACCAGCAGGCGGAAGATCTGCTGATGGGCGCGCCGTCCGAAGTGTCTCCGGAGCAGCTCAAGGAACTGAACATCCGCGTCTCGCTGCCCAAGGCGAAGAGCTAAGTCCGCTCAGCGGACTTTGGCGGTCTTCCGGTCCAGCGCAAACTTGGCGCGCCGTTCTAGCGTTTCAAGATCCTGCTTCTGAACGATTGAGCGGCGACCGGTCTCCACGACAATTTCGATCTGCTCCTCGAGGACGTCGCCCTGCGCTTCGTCCGCCTGTTGCATGAGCTGGCCCAGGCTTTCGACCAGACGGATCAGGACCGCCGGCTGGTCTTGCGCATGCTGCCGGATTTGCCGGAAGGACTCCTGGACGATATCGGCAAAGGTGGACCGCGGCGCCAGCAAACGGACTTTATCGTCCTCGTCGGTCCACACCCATTGCGGCACGCCGCGCTTCATGATTTTGGCAAGCGACGTGGTGAGCCGGTCGATGACCGCCGTCGCCGTGAAGGGATCGCTGATGCTCGGCGACAGCGCCCTCAGGGCTACTTCGACGAGCTGCCGGATCGAGGTCTCCAGATCCTGGACGGAGGCGCGCTCTCCGCCCAGGAAGATACAATCCTCGATCTTCTCGTGGACATCATCCTTTGCGGCGGGCGCGATCCAAGCGAATGTAATGCCTTCGACCACGTGGCGGCCCGGCTTGAAAGAAAGCTCGATGACCGCGTCGGCATGGCGCGCGATGTCCACAAGCCCGGTATAGTTCACCGCTTGCGCGTAACCGCTCTTGTGGAGCTGCAACGCTGTGCCAGTCTCCGAGGGGTGCTTATCGGGCGCAGTCGCCTGCTCCGAATTGGACTCTGGAAGGAGCCGCGCAATATCGTCATCGAGCGCCTCACCCACGCGGTCGATGGTGTTGTCGGCGATGATCGAGCGCGCCAGATGGTGCACGAAGACGAGCAGCGCCACGAGGCAGAGCAACACGAGCACCGTGCCGCCGGTGACGGCGAGATTGGGCACCTTCTCGAAGCTGCCATAAGCCGAGCGCAGAACCAGCAGTAAGTAGATGACGGTAGACACGAACAGGCCCAGCGTCAGCTGCGTGCGGCGGTCCGCCATAAAGCTACGGATGAGACGAGGGCCCAACTGCTGCGCGGCCAGGGTCAGGACGACCATGGTGATCGATACCACGAGGGTCGCCATGGTGATCATGGCGGTGACGAGATTGGAGAGAAATTGAGGCGCCTCCTCCGCATCGCCGCTATAAAGGAACCAAACCGGGTCGTCGCCCTGTCGCACGGGCATCTGCACGGCAAGGACGGCGGCGATCCCAGCGAGGATCACCATCAGGATCGGCAGCGCCCAGAGGCTTGAACGCAGGCTATGCCAAAGTGTGAGAAGCCGCGTGAACATGCTCAAAGCCTTGCTGTGGAACGGAATTCCAAAATCTTATTAGGCGTCTGTCTTAGGACAACCTTCCACACGCCGCAGGGTTCGGCGCCGCCGACCGGTTTTAGCCTCGCGCGGGAGGTCCCGCACGCCGGAGCAGAATGGCATCAAAAGCATGACAACGCTGACTCTGCGTGCATTTCGCGTTTAACATGCCTCTCGCGCACCACGTGGACGGTGGGACATTTCAAATCAAGAAAACTGGACGTTTCCGGTAGGCGGCGTGCCGGAGAGGGAGGGCCTCTTTCCTGTTTGATGGTCGAAAGGACAAGGGACCATGACATTTGGCGAGCACGTCTTCCTCTATTGCGAGAGGGGGACAAACGAAGCGCTCTGGGCAGAGCCTATAAACGCCATCTCGAACGCCGGATTTTTTCTCGCTGCGCTGATCTTTTGGCAGCTCGTGCTGTGGCGGCCGCGTGAGGAGCGTAGCGCGGACCACTATCTGCTTGTGGCGCTGGCGTTTCTCATCGGCTTCGGCAGTTTGGCCTTCCATCTCTATGCGGATGAGGGAACGGCCTTGGCCGACATCATCCCCATCTGCGTGTTCATGCTGGTCTATCTCGGGTTTGCCCTGAACCGCTTTCTCGCTGTACCGCCTGGATGGTGCGTCTTTCTCGCGATCGTCTTTGCCGGGCTCGTGGGCGCGGCCATGCATGTCTATTGCTGGGACGGCGGTATCGGCCTGGCAGGGGGAGCGGCGGACGCCAAGCCTTGCCTCAACGGCAGCATGGCCTATCTGCCGGCGCTCGGCGCGCTGATCATCGTCGGTATGCTGGCCGCGGAGCGCGGCCACAAAGCGGCGCCGTACGTGATATGGGCCGCCGTGATCTTCGCCATCTCGATCATCTTCCGGTCGGCCGATCTTACCTATTGCGACCAGGTGGTGATCGACGGGCGTAAGGTCGGCACCCATTTCGTCTGGCATCTCCTCAATGCCGTGGTGCTGTTCCTGCTGCTCAGAGCAAGTCTGGAGAGCGGGATCAAAGGGGAATCGGCCAAAGTGGAGCCGGCACCCGCGCCCGCAGCGATGCCCGTGGAAGCCGTCCCCGCCAAGGATGAGCCCAAAGAGAGCCCGGAAGTGGCCTCTGCCGGCGAGGCGGCGGCGCTGAAGGCGACGGAGCCAGAACCGGAGCCTGAGCCGGAACCGGAACCAGAGCCCGAGCCAGGACTAGAGCCTGAGGACGACAAATCCGAGGCCGAGGAGGCGTCCGAGGAAGCTCCGGCACCTAGGAAGGGCAGGGCGAAGAAGAAGCCGTCGTCTCCCGCCTAGTCCCGGTTCCGGGAAAACGCTCGCCTCAACAAAATGCTAGGGCGCTATCGTTAGACTTACCGTCGCGATAGCGCTCTAGTGGCGCGCCTCGTATCCGGGTGCGTATGCGGACGTGGTGGAACTGGTAGACACACAGGACTTAAAATCCTGAGGGGGGCAACCCCCGTGCGGGTTCGACTCCCGCCGTCCGCACCACAATAAAATCGTTGCTTTAGGTGGTAAAAGCCTAGTGGGAAACTCCGTATCTGTTTCCCTCGCTTATCCAGGTGCTTACCCATAATTGTCCGATGATGGCATAGTGGGGCCAGAAGCGGAGGGAGCCTCGTTCGGTGCCCTCGACTAGGAAGCCAATTTACTACGCTACCCCATGCCGTTGTACTTCCCCCGGGGGTTACCCGGGCCCCAACGGTGGTGACTATAGGGGGTAGCTTGACCCACGATAGCTTCAGCATTACTCATTGCTGCAATGCAGCATTAACCTCTTGCAATCGATTGTGCGCTGCATCATATAAGTCATATGATCAACCCAGACCGCTAGGCGATGCTGCACAAGAGGTACAATATGACCGAACATTCCAAGATTGCTGATGAGTTTCAGAAGGTGGGCAAAGAGGGCTTCGAAGCCGCTGTTCACTCCTTCGGCGACGCGAACAAGGGCTTCCAGGCCATTGTCGCTGAGATGACTGACTATTCCAAGAAGGCGTTTGAGGACGGCACTCGCGCTTTTCAGAAGCTCGCCAGCGCAAAGTCTGTCGAGCAAGCAGTCGAAATCCAGTCTCAGTACGTCAAGAAGGCTTTCGAGGCTCATATTGCCGAGTTGACGAAGCTCGGTGAGATGTATGTCAGCCTGGCGCAGAACGCTTTCAAGCCGATGGCTCGCTAAGAACGTCTTCTAAGCAATGCGCGTTTAGGAATTGAAGGTCCGGGGCTCAGCCTCGGGCCTTTTTCGTGACCGCACCCGTTGCGCCGTTGTGCTTCCCCCAGCCCCCTATGAAACCCAGCGGTAGTGTCACATAGGGAGGTTCCCATCTCCCACGCTACTCCCTCGCGAGACCGTTGCACTGTTGCGGCTGGGAGTACTTACAGGGGCAGACATCCACAAGCTGCGCGATGATGGTTCTCGGTGAAGTGGGCTTTTGGCTGCACCACTTTATTGGTCGGAGACACCATTAGGCGCAGTTTCCTGTGGGCAGTCCGCAGGGCTTATCGTGGTGCTAGCTAGGCGCTGTCCATCCACGTCGTAGTAGACAAATGACTCGGAACTGACCGCAGCCCAAGCCGTCTGCTCGACGCTCCACGGCGATGGGAAACGGCGTGGTGATGTCATGGGAACCCTCCCCGCTGGCGCCCCTCAAGCCGAAATGGACAAGAGGCCACGACCTACGTACGCTGACCCAAATCAGCGGCCATCAAGAGCCGTTCCATGAGATGAGGGAGAAGCGGGCATGAACGAGCAGCCTAAACGCGAGACGTTTTTCGGCGGGTGTCCCCACGATTGCCCGGACACGTGCGCCATGATCTACGAGGTCGAGGACGGCAAGCTCGTCGAGGTCCGGGGCAACAAAGAGCACCCGATGACCCGGGGTGGTCTCTGCGTGAAGCTCAAAGACTATCACGACCATCACTACAATCCGGACCGCGTGCTCCATCCCTTGCGCCGCGTCGGGCCGAAGGGCTCCCGTCAATTCGAGCGCATCTCGTGGGACGAGGCGATCGCTGAAATCACCACACGCTGGAAGGACATCATCGCCAAGCACGGCAGCCAAGCCATCATGCCGTATTCCTATCTCGGCAATGAAGGGCTGGTGCAGGGACTGACTTGCGGCGACGCCTTCTTCAACCGGCTCGGTACCACGGTGAACGAGAAGACGTTCTGCGCGTCAGGCTCCTCGACCGCGTGGCTGCTCACGGTCGGACCCACGGGCGGTGTGGACCCCGAGAGCTTCACCCACTCCAAATACATCGTCATTTGGGCCTGCAACTCGATCTCCACCAATCTGCATCACTGGCCCTTCGTGCTGGAGGCGCAGAAAAAGGGCGCCAAGGTCGTGGTCATCGACTCGTATCGCTCGCGCACGGCGAAGGCGGCCGACTGGCACATCGCGCCGAAGCCCGGCACCGACGGGGCGCTTGCCATGGGCATTATCGCCGCCCTGATCCGCGGCGGCTTCGTCGACGACGAATGGGTGAACAAGCATACGATGGGGTATCCGGAACTTGCCCAGCGCGCGCTCGATTTCACTCCGGATTATGTGGAAAAGGTCACGGGCGTGCCGGCGGAGGACGTCGCCAAGTTCGCACGCGAATTCGCGACGGTGCAGCCGTCGGTGATCCGCATGGGTGTGGCGCTGGAGCGGCATGCAGGCGGCGGGCAGACCATCCGCGCCGTGTGCGCGATCCCCGCGCTTGCAGGGTCATGGCGTCATGTCGGCGGTGGCTTACTGCAAATGCCGCTGTGGGAATTTCCGGTGGATTGGGGACGCGTCTCGCGGCCCGACTACATCCGCCCGGGCACACGCGTGGTGAACAATCTCCAGCTCGGCCGCGCGCTGGTCGGGGACATGCAGCTCGATCCGCCGATCATGGGGCTGTTCGTCTACAACACGAATCCGGTCAGCCAGGCCCCTGAAACCAATAGGATCGTCGAGGGCTTGAGCCGCGAGGATCTGTTCTTCGTCGCCGCTGAGCATTTCGTCACCGACACGGCGGCCTATGCCGACATCGTTCTACCGGCAACCATGGCCGGCGAGCACGACGACATGATGTTCTCGTGGGGCCATTTCTATCTGACGCTCAACGAGAAGGCGATTGAGCCGCGCGGTGAGGCGAAATCCAACGCCGAGATGTTCCGGCTGCTGTCAAAGGCGTTCGGGTTCGACGACGACCCGCGCTTCACCATGAGCGACATGGAACTCGCCGAGCACTACGTCCAGTGGGATGCACCGCAGATGGCGGGAATCGACATGTCGTATTTCCGGAAGCACGGTTATTTCCATCTCGCCGTGGGCACGCCCGACGACCGGCGGCCGCATGCCGACGGCAATTTCCCGACGCCGTCCGGCAAGGTGGAGTTCCTCGTCGAGGGGGCCAAGAACTTCGTCGCTCCGCCCTTCCGCATGATGTACGAGGAGAGCCAGTCCGGCGAGGACGTGGACCCGCTGCCCGGCTACATGCCGCCGCGCGAGAGCGCGACGACCAATCCCAATCTTGCCGATCAGTATCCGCTCAACATCATCTCCCCGAAGAGCCACGGCTTCCTCAACTCGTGCTACGCCAATGAGGAGCACAAGATCAAAGGTCAGGGCGAGCAATTCGTGCTGATCAGCCCCAAGGACGCGGAAGCGCGTTCCATTCGCGAAGGGGATCCCGTGCGCGTGTTCAACGGCCGGGGCGATTTCGAAGGGCTGGCGCGGGTGACCGACGACGTGGGCGAGGGGGTGGTCGTGGCGACGCTTGGTTATTGGCGGAGCCTCAATCGCTCGGACGGCTCGGTGAACTGCATTTCCTCTGCCGAGTTTGCAAGCCTTGGCCACGCGCCGACCTTCTCGGACAACCTCGTCCAGGTGACCCGGGTGAACTAGGCGCGGCTACTCGGCCGCCGCCTTCGCGCTCACCTCTTGCAGGGGCGAGAAGCCTTCGAATTCGGGATGGCCGAGATAGAGCGGCTTGCCTTCGCCGGCGCGCGCGTGTGCCTTGCGGAACGCGTCGGACTTGGTCCACGCCTCGAACTCCTTTTCCGAGCGCCACACGGTGTGGGAGGCGTAGAGCACGTGGTCGTCACGCTCGGGCCCCTTCAGCAGATGGAACTGTACAAAGCCCGGCACGTCCTCGAGATGCGTGTCGCGGGTAAGCCAGACCTGCTCGAAGTCGTGCTCGGATCCCTTTTTCACTTTGAACCGGTTCATGGCGATGAACATGATGCACTCCTTACAATGAATAGCCTGCACTCGATGCGGCGCGTTGACCGGAACCCTAAGCGAGTGGCGGGAATTTGTCGTGCGTGAGTTTTCGGAACAGCGCTTAAGGCCCTGAAAGGTCTGACTTCGGTCAAGGCGTGACAAGCGGTCTCAGCCGATCAAGGTTTAATCGCACTGGCGATCGCCGTGTTGGCTTACCATCTTAAATGCGCGAACCCGGCTTCCCTTCGCCCCATCTTGGAGAAACTCATGAATAAGCAATTGACCCCGAAGGAACGTCAGAAGGCAAAACTCGATACGCCGACTGACCTCGGTTCCAACGCAACGCGGGACATTTCGGGCGCGCTGAATGCGCTGCTTGCCGATGTCTTCGTGCTCTACATGAAAACCAAGAACTTCCATTGGCACGTGAGCGGACCGCATTTCCGCGGCTATCACCTGATGTTCGACGAGCAGGGCGCCGAGCTGTTCGCCATGACCGACGAGATCGCCGAGCGCGTGCGCAAGATCGGCGGCATGACGCTGCACTCGATCGGCAACATCGCCCGGCTGCAGCGCATCCCCGACAACGACGCGGACTATGTGGATCCGGGCGACATGCTGGCTGAGCTGCGCGAGGACAATCAGGCGCTGATCGCCAGCATGCGCGAGGCCCATAGCCTCTGCGACGAGGAGAATGACGTCGGCACCGGCAGCAAGCTCGAGGAATGGATCGATCAGGCCGAGAAACGCGTCTGGTTCCTGTTCGAGTCGGGCCGCAAGGCCGACGGGACCGGCCACTAGGCGCAGTCGCGCGGCGTATCTTCCGCTTGCGGGCCGTCGATCACGGCCCAGCCGGCTTGGCGGCCCGTAGGCGGTAGCTGCTTACGGGCTTCCTTGTTACACAGGATGTGCGCTTTCGCGACCATGAGGGCCGTGACGGGCGCCGTCAGGAACAGAAACGTCGTGATCAGTAGCTCGTGGATTGAGACAGTGCCGCGCTCCACGATGAAGTAGAGCATCGAGGCGATCAGCATCGAGCCGATACCGAGCGTCGTCGCCTTGGTCGGTCCGTGCAGACGGCGCATCAAGTCGGGCAGCTTGGCAAGACCAAGAGAGCCGACGAGCAGGAAGAATGCCCCCAGGCAAATCAGGGCCGCTATTGCGATTTCGCCAATTCCGGTCATCACCTACTCCATCACGTTTCCGCGCAGGAGGTACTTGCAGTAGGCGACGGTGGAGAGGAAGCCTACCATCGCGAACAACAAAGCCGCCTCGAAATAGATTTCCGTGCCGTAGTAGATCCCGATCAGGACCACGAGGGCGATGGCGTTGATCACGAGCGTATCTAGCGCCAGGATGCGGGTCGCCATGTCTGGACCCACCAGCAGCCGATAGAGGGTGAGTAGCATCGCCACGCCGATGGCAAACGCAGCGACCATGCAAGCAATCGCGATCATGTCTCGAAGATCCTCTGCAGTCTGGTTTCGTAACGTGACTTGATGGTCGCCACGGTGGCCTCGGCATCATGGGTCTCGAGGCAATGGACGAGCAGCGCGCGACCGTCGCCACTTAGATCGGCGCTAACCGTGCCGGGGGTCATGGTAATCGTTCCTGCGAGCGCTGCGATAGCTTCGGGGGTTCTGATGTCAAGTGGCACGGTCACGAAACAAGAGCGGAGAGAAGAGCCCCGACGAAACAGGATCAGATAGGCCACCTGAAAATTAGCGACGACGATGTCCCAGAGAACGATCACTGCGTATTCGACGATTGTGAGGGGGCTGCCGATATGCGGCCTGTCCGGCCAGTACGGGCTTGTCAGCTTCGGAATCACGATCCCGAGGATCGTACCCAAGACAACCGCGCCCCAGGACACGCCGTTCAGCAGAACCCACACGACAAGGATGAGGATCGCCAAGAGAGGGTGAGGCACCAAACGTTTGAACATTGTCAGTGTCCCGTCGATGGCATGATGTTCTCGGCGCCCAACACGGCGTCGATATAGTCCGCTGGAGCGAGTGTCTGCATGGCCGTTGCATGGAACGCTTCGATAGCGGGCCCAGCAAAAATGGACAAAAGTGCGATGGCGCAGATGAATAAGGCCACGACGACTATAGGATAGACGGGCGCCGTTGCCCATGTGGGGCCCGTGAGCCGGCCCTCGGTGTTCCAGAAGACGATGCTGCCCGCTCGGGCAAAGGCGATCGTCATCATGAACGACGCGCCCAGAACGAAAATCCAGATCAGGTTGCTTTGCGGGCTCTCATAAGCGGCGTCGAGCACCAGGAGCTTGCCGATGAAGCCCGAGAGCGGCGGGAGGCCGACGGCGGCGAGCGCCGTGAGAAAAAAGAGAGCTCCGAGAATCGGGGCCTGGCTGATGGGATGTCCGGGCACGAGCGCATCGCCTTTCTCTATTCGCCGTGTCGCGATCAAGTCCACGATCAAGAAGAGTGCGGCGCCGGTCAGCGTGCTGTGCACCAGATAGTAGAGCGCCGTCGTCAAACCATCGACGTCGAAGAGACCGATGGCGATAAGCAGCGTGCCCATGGAGGCGATGATGTTGAAGGACGCGAGATCGAGCAGGGAGCGGCTCGCGAGAAGGCCGATAGCACCAATCAGGAGTGTCGCCAGCGCGGCAGGAAGTATCCACGGTATGGCCACGCCTGCGAGCGCGCCGGCGTCCGCACCAAAAATCGTGCCGTAGACGCGAATGATCGCATAAGCCCCGACCTTGGTCATGATAGCGAAGAGAGCGGCGACCGGCGCAGACGCGGCGGAATAGGTGCCAGGCAGCCACCAATGAAGAGGCACGAAGGCAGCCTTGATGGCGAACACCAGGAATAAGAGCAACGCACCAGTCCGTAACAGCGCTTCGTTCCCGGCGGCGACGTGCGGCACCTTCACGGCGAGATCCGCCATATTGAGCGTGCCGGTGATGCCGTAAATCAAGCCGATGGCGATCAGGAACAGCGCCGAGGCCACGAGATTGATAGCGACGTATTGGAAACCCGCCCCCAGACGGCGGGCCCCTCCGCCGTGGAGCATCAGCCCGTAGGACGCAATTAGCATCACCTCGAAGAATACGAAGAGGTTGAAGATGTCGCCGGTGAGAAACGCGCCGTTCAGACCCAGGAGCTGGAATTGAAATAAGGCGTGGAAGTGGCGCCCGCGTTCGTCCCATCCCGCGACCGCATAGATAAGGATCGCGAGCGCAAGTGCCGCGGCAAGCAGCAACATGGTTGCCGAGAGACGGTCGAGCACGAGGACGATGCCGAACGGTGCGGGCCAAGCGCCCACGCGATAGACCCGGGGCTCGCCATCGCTCGAAAGAGAATAGAGAAAGAGCGCAATCCCCAAGAGGGCCAGCGTGGCCGTGACGGAGACGATCCGCTGCATGCGGATGTCCCGCCGCCGCACCAGGATCAGGAGGGCGGCCGTCAGCGCGGGCAGGATGGCCGGAGCGATGATCCAGTGCGTCATGAGATGCTCGCCGCCGTCATCTGTCTGCCTCGGCTTCCGGTGCGAGGTCTTCTCCCGGGATATCAGCGGTGTCGTTCTCGGTCTCGAGGAAACTGCGCAGGGCAAGAACGACGATCAGTGCCGTCATGCCGAATGAGATCACGATAGCCGTCAAGACGAGCGCTTGCGGGAGCGGATCGGTATAAGCGCTGGCGTCGGAAATAACGGGCGGCAGATTCACGGCGAGCCGCCCCGCCGAAAACAGAAACACGTTTACCGCGTAGGACAGCAGTGTCAGCCCGATGATGATCGGGAACGTGCGCTGTTGCAGGAGCAGGTAAACTCCGACCGCTGTCATCAAGCCCACGGCGCTGGCAACGAGAAGCTCCACCTCAGTTGCTCTCCTTGCTCGAGTTGACGACGCGTCCCTCCTTCAATGGGATATCCATGGGTCCCTTTGGCACGGGTTCGCGCTCGGCCCGCTCCTCGACGCGTGAGATTTGGGCAAGCGAGAGCATCACAACACCGACGACGGTGAGGAAAACACCGAGATCGAAGGCAACAGCCGACGCGATCTCGATCTCGCCGACCAACGGCAGATCGACATGCGTGTAAGTGCTGGTGAGGAAGGGCCAATCGAAGAACAACGATGCCAGGCCGGCAAGACCTGCAATGGCGACACCTGTGCCGATCATGGCTTGGCTGTCGATGCGGGCGCGCTCCGCGGCCCAGGCATAGCCGCTCGCGAGATATTGCATGATGAGAGCAACGGCGACGATCAGTCCGGCGATGAAGCCGCCGCCCGGCTCGTTGTGGCCACGGAGAAAGATGAACACGGCCACGGTGAGCGCGAGCGGAAGAAGGATGCGCGTCGCCACGACGAGGATCAGGGGATGGGCATCCTTGCTCTGAAGTGGGTGGCGAATGGACGCGAGGGTTCTCGCCGCGGCGCCTCGCAGCGCATTGTCGAGAAGCGCGAAGATGGTGATGGCGGCGATGCCGAGCACGATGATCTCGCCGAACGTATCAAAGCCACGGAAGTCGACTAGGATGACATTGACTACGTTGGTACCGCCGCCGCCGGGCTTCGCCTCGGCAAGGTGGTAGTCGGAGATCGTTTGGAAATCGCGCGTCAGTATGGCGTAGGTGAGAGCGCCGACCCCGACGCCAATCGCGGCCGCAAGTCCGCCGCGACCCAACCGTCCGGCCGCATTGGTCTCCACGGGCGTTGTTTTCGGCAAAAGATTGAGCGCCAGAAGGAGAAGGATGGTCGTGACGACATCGACCGAGATTTGCGTGAGTGCGAGGTCCGGCGCGGAGAACTGCAGGAACACAAGAGAGACGATAAGGCCGATGCCGCTCGTCAGGATGAGGGCGAGCAGCCTTTCGGCATGCCAGAACAGGAGGGCAACGCACATCGCAGCCAAGACGATCCAGGCGACGCCGGCGGAAAACGACATGGGAAGCATTGCCCTGGCCCCAGCCTCATGAGGCGAATTTACGAAGCCGATGAGGCCGACCGCGACGATCGCGCCGAGAATGACGCCGGCATAGCGCGGTAGCGAGCCATTGTGGGTCATCTCGATGAAGGTGCGGCAGCCGCTCAGCGTTGCCGAGAGCATCGCGTCATAGATGCGTTTCGCGTCGGGCCTCGGGAAGGCGAGCCGAATTGCGTCGGCGTAGCGGTAAAGGACGAAGAGAAGGGCGCCACCAGCCAGGGCGATGAGGCTCATGAACAGTGCTGGCGTCAGGCCGTGCCAGATCGCGAGCTTGTAGTCGGGCAGGGCGCCACCGATCACGGCAAGCGCCGTGCGTTCGACGATCGGACCTGCCGTGAATGCGGGGAGAATGCCGATGGCCATAACCGGAACGATGAGGATGGCGACGGGAAGCCACATGCCAAGCGGTGGGTCGTGTGGCTTGTGGGGGTAGTCGTCGCGCGGCGGTCCGAAGAATGTGCCGATGGCGAAGTGGAAGGAATAGGCCGCAGAGAGCAGGGCGGCGATCGTTGCCACTACCGGGAACAACCAGAGGATCCCGGCGTAGACGGTGTGTGCCGCCTCTTCCAGCATCATCTCCTTCGATAGGAAACCATTGAAAAGCGGAATGCCGGCCATCGATGCCGCGGCCAGGATCGCCAAGGTGGCCGTGATGGGCATGAGCGTGAGGAGCCCGCCAAGCTTGCGGATGTCGCGCGTGCCCGCTTCATGGTCGATGATGCCCGCGCTCATGAATAGCGCGGCCTTGAAAGTCGCGTGATTGATGATGTGGAACACGGCCGCGACGGCCGCGAGGGGCGTGCCAAGCCCGAGTAGCATGGTGACGAGCCCAAGGTGACTTACGGTGGAGAAAGCGAGCAGCGCCTTCAAGTCATCCTTGAACAGCGCGATCCACGCGCCGAGGAGCATTGTGAAGAGTCCGACCGGCGCGACGATCAGGAACCACGCTTCGGTCGGCGCGAAGACTGGCCAGAGCCGCGCCATGAGGAAGAGGCCCGCCTTCACCATGGTTGCGGAATGCAGGTAGGCTGACACGGGTGTGGGCGCGGCCATGGCGTGCGGCAGCCAGAAGTGGAACGGGAACTGCGCCGATTTCGTGAAGGCGCCGCCAAGTATCAGCAGAAGCGCCGGCACAAGGAGGGGGGAGGATCTGATGACCTCGCCGCGCTGCAGGATCTCCGTGATCTCATAGGACCCTGCGATGTGCCCCAGCATCAACATACCGGCGATGAGCGACAGTCCGCCGCCGCCGGTGACGATGAGTGCCATGCGTGCGCCCTGGCGCGAGGCCGGCAGCTCGTTCCAATAACCGATCAAGAGGAACGACGTGAGGCTCGTGAGCTCCCAGAACACGAGCAGCAAGAGAACGTTGTCGCTTAGGACGATGCCGACCATCGCCCCTTGGAACAGCAAGAGGTAGAAATAGAAGAGGCCGAGCGGGTCCTTCCTGCCGAGGTAGTAGCGCGCGTAGAGGATGATCAGCAGGCCCATGCCGAGAATGAGCGCGGCGAAGAACAAACCCAGGCCATCCACGAAGAACGAGAAGGACAGGCCGATCATCGGCAGCCACGGCACGCTCCAGGTCAGGACCTCGCCGCGATAGACGGCGGGAGCATACGATAGAAGGAGTACGAGCGCCGTGAGGGTGACGGCTCCTGTTGCCAATGCGCAGAAGTTGCGGCCATAGCGGATAGCCATCAGAGGGATGATGGCGCCCAGAAATGGCGTAAGCGTAATGGCGGCGAGCAGCATCTTAGAGGCTATCAAAGTTGAGGAAAGTCAACCGCTTGCAGGGCTGAGCGGGGACTGGTGGTGAGAATCTGCACGGCATCGAAGCATAGTCGGGGCGCTGTCGAAAGTCGCCGGAAACCGGCATGTGCCCTGGGGTATTCTTGACGCACGGGCGGCCAATCCCGAAGGGGTCTAGGCTTCACCATAAAGCCAATCGAATTTGCGAAGCGCGCTCTCCCCGCTCCGTGCACGAAGTGCGAGATTGCGCGCAAAGCGTGCCGGACCGCTCAGATGATAGATCAGGCCGAAGCGGCGCGAGGTGTGTTGGAGGCGCGTGGTCCGGGCGCGCCGTGCCGCTTCGTAGGCGCGGAAAGCCGTCGTGGGATCTTCTGGGGATCGGGTGAGGCACTGCGCGAGCTGAGCGGCATCCTCGATGGCCAAGGCCGCCCCTTGCGCGAGATAGGGCAGCACGGGATGGGCCGCATCGCCGAGAAGGGTGATGGGTCCGCGGCTCCAGCGGGGCAGCGGCGCGAGCGAAAAGAGCGACCACGACCGCCAGCTTGGCGCCCCTTCAATCAATGATTTCGATTCCTTGCACCAACGCGTGAATCCGGACCCTAAAGCCGACATGTCGGCGACCTGGTTCCAGCCTTGGCTTTCATGGCCCCCATCGACCACTGCGACGACATTCAGCGCCGCGCCGCAGCGGACGGGATAATGCACGAGATGTGCGCGCGGCCCGAACCACAGGCCCACGACGGGCGCCCTGAAGGGGTCTGGAAGGCCCTCAAGGGGAAGCAGCGCGCGGTAGGCGGTGGCGCCGGAGAAGCGCAACACCGCCTCCGGCGCGATCGTCTTGCGTACGGTGGACCACAGCCCGTCGGCGCCGATGAGGCTTCCGCCCTCCAGCATCGTGCCGTCAATACTGGCGACGGTGACCGCGTCTTGCACTTCAAAGCCTGAAACATCGAAGCCGGAAGTCAACGAGACCTGGGCGTTGGCGTCGGCGGCGGCCCGCAGGCCCGCATGTAAATCGGCGCGGTGAAGCGTGAGATAGGGCGCGCCGTAACGTTTCTCGGCCTGATCGCCGAGGGGGACGGCGGCAAGGCGGCGTCCCGTCGTGCCGTCGAACAACCAGATCGCTTCAGGCCGGAAGGAAGACGGCATGATCGCATCGAGCACGCCGAGCGTGCGCAAAACGCGCGTGGCATTCGGTCCGAGTTGAAGCCCCGCGCCGCTCTCCTCGGTGAACGCGGAGCGTTCGAGCACGGTCGCGTCGAAGCCGGCGCGGGCGAGTGCGATGGCGGTTGAAAGCCCGCCAATGCTGCCGCCGGCGATGAGGACAGGCTGGTGTTTGCCCATCAGGCGGGTGCGTCAGGCCGCCGGCGCGCCGGGCGGCGCCGTGGCGACGTAGACGCAGCCCTCAGGCTCGGTCTCCGTCGCCTTGAGGCCGTCGTCGAACTCGTAGAGCGTCGAGCAATAGGGACAGATGATCTGCTGGTCGTCGCCCATATCCAGATAGACATGCGGATGGTCCTGCGGCGGCGCGGCCCCCATGCACTGGAATTCCTTGACGCCGATCTTGATCCGGTCGACGCCTATGTCATTCACGTAATGGGGCACGAGCGTTTGAGCCATGACAATCCGTTCGCGGGTCTGTTTATGGGACGGAGCGGCCAGCATAGTGACCCTTGCGGCAAAGCGGTAGATCAAGAATGCAGAGCTTCGATTCAGACGGCGTGCGGATCGCCTATATGGACGAGGGGGAGGGGGAGCCCATCCTGCTCATCCACGGCTTCGCTTCCAATTCGCAAGCGAATTGGATCGACCCGCGATGGGTGCGCACGCTCACCAAGGCCGGCCGCCGCGTCATTGCCTATGACAACCGGGGGCACGGTCAGAGCGAGAAGCTCTATGAGCCTGACCGCTATGGGGCGCCACAAATGGCGGAAGACGCGCGTCGGCTGCTCGACTATCTCGGAATCGAACGCATCGACGTGCTCGGCTATTCCATGGGCGCGC
Organism: uncultured Alphaproteobacteria bacterium; assembly: GCA_963825655.1. GTDB lineage: Bacteria > Pseudomonadota > Alphaproteobacteria > Rhizobiales > Methyloligellaceae > Methyloceanibacter. The sequence continues at coordinate 324,135 of CAWGTS010000002.1, read as the reverse complement.
GGATCGCCGCCTTCTTGGTGTTCGCCCATCCTGAGCGCGTGCGGAGCGTAATTTTTGGTGGGCTTGGCATCCATATGGTGCGGGGCATGGTGGGGGCCGGCCCGCTGGCTGCGGCGCTCGAAGCGCCGCGGCTCGAGGACGTCACCAACGATACGGCCCGGAGCTTCCGGGTGTTCGCCGAGCAGACCAAGAGCGATCTGAAGGCGCTCGCGGCTTGCATGCGGGGTCCTCGCGAGAAGGTGCCCGCGGAGAGGCTCGGCGAGATCGCGCTGCCGGTGCTGGTGGCCGTGGGTAGCAAGGATGTGATTGGGGGGTCCGGCGCGGCGCTTGCGGAACTTATCCCCAATGCCCAATTTCTAGAGATCACGGGACGCGATCACATGAGAGCCGTCGGCGATTCAAAGTTCAAGCAAGGCGTGCTCGACTTTTTAACCTCGCGTCCTTAGTCGTTGATATTTATGAATGCTCTCTCGTGGTAGACGAAGGGGGATGATCCTGCTACGGGGGCTCAAGTGAGGTACAGCCATGCATAAGTCTGCAATGGCGGCAGAGCCGCAGATCAAGAGCTACGATCCCGTCTGGAGTCGGGTCCGGCGCGAAGCCGAGGAGGTCAGCGCGGCGGAGCCCGCGCTTGGCGGTTTCATCTATGCGTCGGTGCTGAGCCATTCGCGTCTCGAGGACGCGGTGTGCCATCGCTTGGCGCGTCGGCTTCAGCACGCCGCGCTCGATCCTGGCTTGATCCACAAGACTTTTCACGAAGTGCTCGAGGCCGATCCTTCGCTCGGCGAGGCATTTCGCGCCGATCTCATGGCCTGGGCGCAGCGCGATCCCGCCTGCGACCGGCTGATCGAGCCGATGCTCTATTACAAGGGCTTTCATGCGCTTCAGACCTATCGCATCGGTCACCGGCTGTGGAACGCGGGCCGCAAGGACTTCGCGCTCTATCTCCAGAGCCTGGTGTCGCGCTTCCTGCAGGTCGACATTCACCCGGCGGCGCGGATCGGCCGTGGCATCATGATCGACCACGCCACGGGCATCGTTATCGGCGAGACGGCTGTCGTGGGCGACAATTGCTCACTGCTGCATGGCGTCACGCTCGGCGGTTCCGGCAATGAGCAGGGCGATCGTCACCCGAAGATCGGGTGCGGGGTCATGATCGGCGCCGGCGCGAAGATTCTCGGCAACATCTCGATCGGCGATTGCGCCAGAATCGCGGCCGGAAGCGTGGTGCTGAAGGACGTCGCGACGCAGCGGACGGTGGCGGGTGTGCCGGCGCGCGATATTGGCGCCAATACCTGCGCGGAGCCGGCGCTTTCCATGGATCAGTTCTTCTCAGGCGACGAAGCAAGCCGCCGTTAGGGCTGGCAGCAGCTCAAGGGGGTAAGTGCGTGACACGCGACGAGATTGTGAAGCTCGAGAACTATCTGCAGAAGACCTTCCAACTGGCCTCGATCCAGGTCCGGCAGCGGCCGCAGAAGGACGATTCCGCCGAGGTCTATATCGGCGAGGAATTCATCGGCGTGATGTTCCGCGACGATGATGACGAGGACGAGACGGCCTACCAGTTCCAGATGGCCATTCTCGACTTCGACCTCGAATAAGGCCCCGCGTTCCGGGCCGGCACGGGCGTTAACCAGTCCTTAAGAATGAGGCTGACCGCCCCGCGCGCCTCGCTAAAGTGCTCCTTGCGAAAAGCACGGCGAGGGGCGCCATGGAATCCGTTATCGTTTATGCGTACGTGACAGCCATCGGCTTTGTCATGGCCGGCGTGCTGTCGAGTTTCGTCCAGCTTGTCTCCGGCCAGCCGATGCGGTTCGGGGTGGAGCCAGACTCCTTCCTGGCATCGCTCGGCGGCGTTTTTTTGAGGATCTTTGCGGGGCCCGCGATTTTGATGCGGAACGCTTGGCGGGGGATGTGGATCGAGGCGCGGCCGAAGTTCTGGTTCGGGCTCTCGATGGCCATCGCGGCCATGTGGAGCCTGTTCATCGGCGCGTTGGTTATCGATCTCGTTCTGATACTGTAAGGCCTAAGAAGGCCCGACCCCCTGAAAAAAAGGGAGCCGGTCTCTTTCGAGACCGGCTCTAGTAAAAGGTCCGGTTGGGTCGGGGATGGGTGGGGGATGTCACCGGACCTTCAAACACGGCCCCCGGGAAAGGGGGGGTCGAAACTCTCCTCTTAGCGGTTCGAAGCGGACACCTGAGGCTGCGGCTCCAGGCTCGGCGGCAGCAGCGAGGTCCAAACCAGCGGATTGCGGGCCGACTGCTGCTTGACGAAGGTGTAGGGCGTGTCGGCCCAGGCCACGACGTCGGTCTGCTTGTTGTCGAGAACGTAGTCGCCCCGGTCGGTGCGCACCGTCAGGACGGCATGGCCCTCGTTGTTCTCGTCGCGCACGACGGTGATCAGAAGCGTGCTTTCCGGCCAGCCGCGCTCGATCAGGATCCGGCGCTTTAGCAGGACGTAGTCCTCGCAGTCGCCTTCCTTCACGGGATAGGTCCACACCTCGACCTTGCCATAGAGATCGAGATCGGTGACCGGCGCGACAGCGTCGTTGACGCTCGTATTCACGCCCTTGAGGTCGTCGAATTTAGCGGCGGTCAGCTGAACGCGGTCGGCAAAGCGGCCGGACGGCCGGCACTCCGCCGCACGCTCGCGGCAGAAGTTCACGTAGCCGATGGGCGGCAAGGTATCGCCGAAGGACTGCATGAATGCCACCTTCTGCGGGCCAAGCTGAGGCTTGAGCGTAATCGGATGATTATTGGTGGCGTCTGCGGGCAGCGACGAGATAAACATCAAAAACGCCACCCCAAGAACGAACTGTTTCATTGTACCCCCCTGTTGTTGAGGAGCACTATCTCAGAGAGAATTTGAGATCCCGATAAAAGAAGCCCGCGTTTTGAAGTAGTATTGGTAGTTGTTTTTTAGTGAGACCTACTCAAAGCTGAATGTTCTTGGTTTCTATAAAATTTTAGATAGTTTGGAACAAAGCGTGTTCAGCCGCCGTTTTGCGCGGTTTTTCGCACACCTCGCGGGGGCGAGGGCGCTCCGTTCGAAAGACTTGGGAAAGGTTAGTCTAGTGTTAGTCTAGGCCGTGGACTCATAAACGCGCAACCATAGGCGGATGCATGCGAGCTTGACGAAGGCAAGATAGTTGGCGGCGAGCTTATCGTATCGGGTCGCGACCCGCCGGCACTGTTTGATCTTGTTGAAGAACCGCTCGACCAGGTTGCGGTCGCGGTAGAGATAGGGGCTAAAGCAGATCGGGTCCTTGCGATTTCGCTTAGGCGGGATGTTTGCCCACGCACCCCGTTCGGTGACAAATGCCCTGATCCAGTCCGCATCGTAGCCGCGATCTGCCAGCAACCGCCCGCGCCGAGGCATCTGTCGCAGCAAGACCGAGCAAAGTTGGTTGTCGTGCACCTGACCGCCAGTGAGGCCGAGCTGCACCGGCAAACCATTGGCATCCACAACGACATGGATCTTGCTGGTCAACCCGCCACGAGAGCGACCAATATGCTGGCCGCTGTTATTGGCGATGCAGGCACCATGTTGGTGCACGCGGATGATAGACGTATCGATCATTTGCACCGCCGCGTCATGAGCGGCAGCCAACGCGTCCATGATCTGGTCCCAGACGCCAGCCCGCCGCCAGCGAACGAAGCGGTTGTAGCAAGTCGTAGGGGGACCGTAGCTGTCTGGCAGATCGCGCCATGGTGCACCTGAGCGCAACACCCAAAAGATGCCGTTGAGAACGCGCCGGTCATCCACCCGGGGAATGCCACGCGGCTTGTTTGGGAGCATCGGCCTAATGACGCTCCATTCGTAGTCACTGAGTTCATAGCGCATGATTCGCAGCTCCTTTTTGGGAGCTTGAATCACGGCTGAGACGCGACCGGCAACATCTGCCTGGATGTCCGCTTTTGGGGCTAAAGCCGACTAAAAATATTGCTGGTCAAAGAGTTTGCTTCTGACCCAAAGCGGAAGACGAGAAGGCTAGGAGCGACGGCTGTCCTCTATCTGAAGCGTCACGACGCGCGCTAGCAATGTCGCCGGATAGAATATCCCAATCATGGCCTCTACTTGAGTTAGACTGCGCGTGAATGGATGTAACGCGGTTATGTCGCCTGATCCCATACCCGTCAGCGCCCCAAAGCTGAAGTAGATCATTGTGTCCCACAGGTTCCGACTGTCTTTCACAACAAAGCCCGAGAACGCCGTGTCGGAAGCGAGGCCGATCATCGCAAAAAGCGCCGCGAAGGCCAGTCCCATTGCGAAATACAGCATAATCGCACCCATCACTCGGTGATAGGTAATCTGCCCTGGGCCGAACACTGCACGCCCGACTTCCGAGATGAGCGCCAGACTAAGAAGCAGCCACGCTGTGGCATCGAGATAGATATCCAGGTTGGATGGGTGCTGAAGGCGAAGGATCGCGGCGATGGCAGCAAGAACGAAAGCTAGCAGTAATGTCCCGATGGCGACTGGCCTTCCAGAGAGAACCAGCACCGCGCCTGTGAGTAGAGCGAGAAGCCCAAATACCAGTTCTTTGACGCCGGGAATGTGGTCCGCACGAAGTGGCGCGAGGACAAACAGAAGCAATGCAAAAACTATCGTAAGCACCGTAAGTAGCGGGTCTTGCCAACGCTCCCGTAGATCCCTCAGCCTCTGAGCCATTCTGCTATGCTCCCATTCCAGTTACGCTAGTCCGGGTCTAAGAACCCCCGTCCGTTGAGGCCGGGGCTGGAGTTTAAGCGAACAAAGGTGGGGCAACCCTGCAGCCGCTAGGCGGCTTCAAATCACGGTCAATAGTCCAACCGATTTTTCCGCTTATGGCACGTAACAGGGCTACCGCCCAAGGCCTCGGAACGTCGCGCAATTGTATGCTTGCCTCGGTTACGGCTGCACACCTCTAATTGGCGTTCTGCTGCTTCAGCTTTTCCATGACCTGGTCAACCGAGAAACTGCCTGGCTCTTGCCGCGGAGGGAACTCCTGGAAGCTGGTCAGGTACTTGCCCACGATGGTCTGCGCCGGAAGGAGGACGAACAAGTGCTCGACGAACCATGTGTCATATGCGCCGGCTTCATGCTCCGCACGCTCGAATGGATCTGAGCGCAGGTTGAAAATCTTCGGGGCTCGCAGCGGGACCAAAGGCTTCATCCAGACCTCCAACCCATGAGCCTCTTGCTCCAGGAAGACCACTTTGTATTGGTCGAAGCGGAGGCCTGCGAGGTCGCCGTCATCGGTCCAATAGAAGAACTCGCGGCGCTTGTCAGACCCCTTGCCGGCGAGAAGTTCGCTCTGGTCGTAGCCGTCGAGGTGCACCTTGAAACTCTTGTCGCCCGCCTCATAACCCTTGAGGAGTTGCTCCTTGACGTCGGGATTGCCGGCGGCCGCCACGAGTGTCGGAACCCAGTCCTCTGCCGAGAAGACATCGTTGATCTCAGAGCGCGGCGTCACTGTACCCGGCCAGCGCATAAGCGCGGGCACGCGGTAACCGCCTTCCCAGTTGGTGTTCTTCTCACCACGAAATGGCGTGGTGCCGCCATCTGGCCAGCTGAAGGTCTCGGCGCCATTGTCGGTCGTGTAGATCACGATCGTGTTGTCGGCGATGCCGAGATCGTCAAGCTTTTGCAGGAGCTCGCCCACGTGGCCGTCATGCTCCACCATTCCATCGGGGTATATACCTAGACCCGTCTTCCCCTGAGCCTCGGGCTTGAGGCGCGTCCAGATATGCATGCGGCTGGAATTGAACCAGGCAAGGAATGGCTTCTTTGCCTCGGCAGCGCGGTCGATGAAGTCGAGTGTTGCTGTCAGGAACTCCTGGTCCACCGTCTCCATGCGCTTCTTGTCTAGCGGACCGGTATCCTCGCAGTTCTGCTTGCCCACTTTACCGAAGCGGGGATCTTCTTCCGGGTTGTCGATGGTCGTGGCCTTGCATCTGAGCACGCCACGCGGGCCGTATTTCAGTTTGAACTCGGTGTTCTTTGGATAGTCGGGATGCTCCGGCTCATCTTCGGCATTGAGGTGGTAGAGGTTGCCGAAGAACTCGTCGAAGCCGTGCACGGTCGGTAGGAACTCGTTGCGGTCGCCCAAGTGGTTCTTGCCGAATTGTCCGGTCGTGTAGCCGAGTGGCTTGAGGAGGTCCGCGAGAGTTGGGTCCTTGTCCGATAGTCCTTCCTTCGCGCCGGGCAGCCCGACTTTTAGAAGACCGGTCCGCATCGGGCTCTGGCCCGTGATAAACGCCGCGCGCCCCGCAGTGCATGACTGCTGGCCGTAATAGTCGGTGAAAATCGCACCTTCTTCAGCGATGCGATCGATGTTGGGCGTGCGGTAGCCCATCATGCCGCGGTTATACCCGCTGATGTTCCAGTAGCCGATGTCATCGGCCATGATGACGAGGATATTTGGCTTTTGCTGCTGCGCGGACGCTGGCGCGATCGCCACCGTTCCAACAGTGAGCGATGCGAGTAGACCAAGCCAGATGTTTCTGTTCATGCCCAGAGTTCCCCGAAGTTGTATTGGACGATTGGAGCCCTTGTCGTAGCCGTGCGCACGCGCTTTCACAATTGGCTTGGTCGGCCCGCGGGCGGCCCTGACCAGCCGCCCGCTGAGTTGCAGTCCTACTGAGTTCTATTGGCCCGCGTGACTGGACGTGTTCATATTTTTCACCTGCTTAATGACATCCTCGAGGTTGTAGCTGGAGGGGTCTTGCATCGGCGGGAAGTCCCGATAGGACTCAAGCTCCCTAAGCCACAATGCCTGTCCGATGGGCAGCAGGTTCCAGTCATAGGCATAGGCGGTGATCGGTCCGGCGAGCGCGCCACCGACACCCTGGAGCGTCTTGAGCTGCTGTCCGGTGGACGTCTCGAACGGATCGCGCCTGATGTTGACGATCTGGGTCCAATGGTACGGCACGACGCCCGTGATGAAGCCCGATGGATCGTCCGACACCATCGCGAAGTACATCTTCCAGTTCTTGAAGCGCACCGCCGACGGGTCCTTGCCGGAGTAGTACATGAACGTGTCGCGGGCAGCCGTGGGGGACTTGCCCAGCAGGTAGTCGCGCTGGTTAACCCCGTCGAGCGTGGTCTTGACAATGCCGGGGTACTCTCCCTTCTCGATCTGGGCCTTGAGGTCGTTGCCTTTGGGACCACCGGCGATGTCGACCAGGGTCGGCATCCAGTCCAGCGACGCGAAGATGTCGTTGAACACGGTGCCGGGCTTGATGTGGCCGGGCCAGCGCACGACCGCAGGCGCGCGCATGCCGCCCTCCCAGGTGCTCAGTTTGCCGCCCTTGAACGGGGTGGTTCCGCCGTCGGGGAAGGTGATCGTCTCTGCGCCATTGTCGGTGGTGAAGACGACGATGGTGTTGTCGAGTTCACCCATGTCCTCGAGCTTCTTCAGCACGTAGCCGATGTTGTCGTCCATCTGCTTCATGCCAACCTCGTTGGCGCCCCAGTCCTTGCCGCCCTTGGTCCCGAGCATGTCGGCGTATTTGTCCGACAGCACTGTGGTGATGTGCATGCGCGCCGGATTGTACCAGACGAAGAACGGCTTGTTGGTCTTCTCGGGGTCGTTGCGGTCGAGGAAGTCGATAACCTTGGCCGAGATCTCCTCGTCGACGGTCTTCGAGCGCTCCAGCGTCAGCGGCCCTTCGTCGGTGCATGTCTGGTTGGCTGACGTGCCGTCGGACGACTTGCAGGAAATCATCGGTCGTGGAGGGGTCAGGCAGATAGTCGTCTTGGGGTCCACCGCCCCCGGAACCTCCGCAAGGCCGGGGATCGGCGTATTCTTGCAGGGCGGCGCCACGGCCTGGTCCGTCGGCGAGGAATTGATGTCGGGGAAGCTCACCCCTTGCATCGCGTCAAGATGATAGAGGTAGCCGAAGAATTCTTGAAACCCGTGCGCGGTAGGCAGGGCATCGGTATGGTCGCCGAGATGGTTCTTGCCGAACTCGCCCGTTGAGTATCCCAGATCCCGCAGGAAGACCGCAAGCGACGGAGTTCCAGGCTGTAGGTAGCTGGGACTACCCGGCAGCTGCGGCATGATCATGCCGGTCCGAAGCGGCTGCATACCGGTGAAGAACGCGTTGCGACCGGCCGTGCAGCTCTGCTCGGCATAGTAGTCGGTGAACATCGCGCCTTCTTGGCCGATGCGGTCGATATTGGGCGTCTCACCGACCATCAGGCCACGGTGATAGATGCTTGGCTGCATCCAGCCGATGTCATCACCCATGATGAAGAGGATATTGGGCTTCTTATCCTGTGCCGCTGCCGGCGCGACTGCCGCGATGGCGGCACCCAACAGCGCAAGTGTCCCGAGACACAACTGCCGCGTGATCTTCATAGACGTCATCCCCTCTCTTTGTAGAAATTTTGGAGCACTGGCACCTAGGTAGAAATTTTGGAGCGCTTCCTAGCACACTTCGACATTTCTAATTTCGCAATTTTGGGTATTTGTGGGGTGCCGCTAGAATATAGTGGCGCAATCAGGAGATGCGGCATTGGATCACGATGAAGTCCTTGCCTTGCTCGGCCAGGAGGGTTGGCTGAGTGAGGCGTCCGCCGAATTCCGCGAGGCCATTCTATCGCGGTGCAGCATCGAGTACGTTGAGGCCGGCAACCTTATCCAGACTGGCGGCGAAGAAGACGGCGAACTGATCGGGCTTGCTCAGGGTATCGTCGAATTTAGGACGGTCCTCGGGCGCGCCGACACACCGCTCATGCATCTCGTTTATCCCGTCTTCTGGTTCGGCTACATTCCCATCCTCTCCGGCCGGCCAAGGCCGGTCGCAGCGACCGCGAGGACGGACGTCCAGCTGGTGCGTGTCCCCCATGCCGAGGCGAGGGCGTTGCTCGACCGACGACCGGACTTGTGGCGCCACCTCATGCCGCTGGCAATCAACTATGGCGATGTGGCGTCGAGTGTTGCCGCCGATCTGCTGATCCGGAATAGCGAGCGCCGCTGCGCAGCGGTTCTTTTGAGACTAAGCGGGCACTACTTCACCAATCGCCAAAACCGGCACGGAGCCGAAATCGGAATCACCCAGGAGGAACTTGCTGGCGCCGCCAATCTCTCGCACAGCTCTGTCCACGGCATCTTGAAGCGACTGGCCGATCGAGGGCTGGTAGAGCTCCGTTACCGAGGCTTGCAGATCCGAGATCCGGGTGCGCTCCGAGCCTTCGCCGACCAAGAATGACGCCCGGCGAAATTCCGACATCGACTGAGAACAGAAAATACCGGCGGCCCATCAAGCCGCCCACTTGACCATTGACTTTTGATCGAAACGCCCAATCGCTTGCCGCCTGATCGTGCATCTGACTTCCGCTTTTGGCACTTAGCGGACTCTTTGAGGGGGCTCGCCCCACGTCCGCTATCGGGGTGAAGCAGACATTTTTCCCCATCGGTTCAACCGATGCCCATTTATGAGTACACGGCCTAGTATCAGGTCGGGCTCCACCGTCTCTTCGAACTCAGTTGCGATCCTCAAAACTAAAGCCGCCTCGGCATCATCACGTGACCTGAGCAAGGCCGTGAGTTCCCTGAAGTCTTCCTCGTCTTGCTCAGCGTACAACTCAAATTCAGCTATCCACCTGATTGCCAGCACGACGTGGGGATCATCACCCTTCACCTGAAGCCATCTGTAGAATTGCTTCAGTTCTTGGTCACATATCTCGATAACTTCGGGGATTGTGATCGAGCATTCGCTCTGCTGAAAGAGTAGGTCTTCACTTGCCAATTTATCGACCTGTTTGGTCGTCTGTCTCTTTGTCATCTGGCCTATCTGCCTTTGAGTAGTCGACTGCGTAGTCTGCTTCCGTCTTAAGACGATCTCTTTTACGTCCGCACCGTCCGCACCGTCCTCATTGGCCAATTGTAGCCCCCGCAGGTACGGTCCTCGCCTCGCTTGCTACTATCAATCGCAGCATCAACCGTCATCCGCCGCTGGGTTCCTCGGGGCACGAGGAGTGGTCGTGTTGCGCGGGCGATGCGGACGGTGCGGACGGTTCCCTACCACCGCTGTCCGGCGCAGTGATGCGGATGATGCGGTTCCGCGCTTTACCCTCGCGATCCCCGAGCTTGATCTCGATTCCGATCTTGCGGAGGAAGGGCGCCACCCGACGGACAACGCCAGACAACGAGCGAGGGTTGCGCGGCCAATCCGCAGATCTCGCTTTGGACTCTCCCTGCACCATGACCAGGGCATCCAAAAGATTAGAGGCGGTTCCCGTCCACACCGTCCGTTCAGACATTAAGATACGGACGGCGGTAGCGACCGGGTTGGCGTCGATTACGTCCTCCACCGCCTTATCTCGATTGCAGCAATAGGCGGACCAGAAGGTTCCGGCAGGCCACAGCGCCGTCTCACAGGCTGTAGCCCACAACGCAAAATCGGCCATGCGCGGCAACTTCGGGAGCCGCGTCTCGGGCAAGCACTTAATGCCCTCTACCACCGCATCGAGCAGGACGCCTAGGATGCGAGGGCTCTCGGTCTGGAATGCGGCCCAGAGCTCAGCCTCGGGGCGACGGCGCTCGTCAGGGATTGGCTGTAACGTCAGGAACAAGCCCCGATCAGCCAGGTCGGGTCGTTCCACAATGTCCTCGATGCCGTTCAAGATGACCGGGCGGGCAGCTTCGAACAGCACCTCGTCCTGGTCGGTGTATAGCTGTCGCGCGGCAGGAAGTGAACCAAGCTACACAGGCGTACAGCCAAACGCGTCGTCGAACCAATGGCAATTTAGCTTCACACCCTACGCCTGGGCGACGGGAGTGAACGGCAGCGTCACGGCGCGCGGGAATAAGGCGAATATCGACGCAAGTTTCATCGATATCGTCGAGGATAGCGATTCGCTTTTCGCCCTGATGGGATTTTTCGAGGCGCGGAAAGGCCGGTTCAGCCTGTTCACCGATGTCGTCTGGGAGGACCTCGGGTTCGAAGGCAACTTCCAGCGGTCCGGGAATCCGTTCCGCAGGTTGGCCAATGTGAATGTTTCAATAAAGGGCGACGCTCAGCTTGATTATGAGCAGCTCGTCGTCCAGTCAGGCATCAGCTACGAGGTCTCACGATGGCAAGGCGCGTCGGGCGCCTATACCGCGCTCGATCTTATGGGAAGCGCGCGCTACTGGAACGTGGAAACAGGCATAAATCTTCAACTCTCAGGCGTGCTCACGGCCGACCTCGAGCGGCTTGGTCTGCAGGTTCAGCGCTCGAGATCGCGCGCCATAGCCAAATCGGGGACGCTTGAATGGGTGGATCCAGTCGTGGGTGCGCGACTGCGGCATCAAATGGCATCGGGGTCCGAACTTGCGCTTCTAGGCGATATCGGAGGCTTCGGTGCTGGCAGCGACTTCTCGTGGCAAGTCGTTGGGACCTATGGTTTCGATGTTAATTGCTTTGGGACGCCGTTTCGCACCGTTCTTGGTTACCGCGCTCTCGCCGTCGATTACAGTGAGAACGGCCAGTTCGGGAAGAATGGCCTCGACGTCATTGAGCACGGGCCAGTGCTCGGCCTGAACTTTAGCTGGTAGGGCCACCAAGCGTTTTAAAGTCAGAACTTAATCGTGGTTCGCACGCCGACCACGGTCGCGTTGCCCAGAGGACTCTTGACCGAGGCATTCGGCAAATTGGCTCCGGGTTGCCAGAAGTACTGAAAGTCTGGTTGAAGGGTCCAGCTTGGGGCGAGTTGGATCGTGTAGCAGATTTCAAACAGTGCCTCGTAGTGGCCTGTTCCTGACATCACCGCGTCCAAGTCAGTGGCGTCGACCTCATCGGAAATGCCAGTGTAGGCAAAGCCGATAGCGAGACTGTCCTCCGGGCGGTTTGGGATCATCCCCAAGAAGGAAACACCGCCGTCGGCGTAGAAGTCGACGACGTTCCGATCTGAAGGCATGCCCACAACCCGTCCAAACAGTTGCACGCCCTTTGGCTCCTTACCCCCCGGCGCGCGCCAAACAAACTGTTCGATGATGCCGTATAGGCCATAGTTGCTATTTACGGGGAGGGACGCTCTGGCATCCTGCAGCTCGAATTTGCCGAAGTGGTTGAAGCCGCCAATCTTGATCGTGCCAGCGAGTCCGTCCTGACTGTGTCGATAGTCTCCCTCAATCATCAACAGCGGCGGGTCGTCTAGACGGAAGTCAAGACCGTTGCGGTTACAGACCTGTGGATTGCCCTTGCAGTCGGGCCCGGCAGGATCGCCATTGTAAACGCCTACCTGAAGCGTGAGCTGATCGTTTGGGGTTGCAACAACGTGTGCCCCCGGCGTGGCGAGGGGATAGGCGGGACCACCACTCGGCAGATTGATGGCCATGATCGACGGCCAACCCCAAGTTCCATTCAGAAATACACCGCCGCCCAAAACATAGGTCGCGTCTGCTGCGAGTTGTCCTACCTTTACGGCAAGCCGGTCATCCAACAAACGCTGTTGGACCCAAAGCTCGAACAGGCGCGTTGCGGGCGTAGCCTCGAGATCGCTTACCGGCATCAGGCTACCAACGGCGTCCGCCGTTATACTTTGTCCGTGAATCTGAAGCCCGTTGGTATGAAAGCACAGCCCTCTCCAAAAGCCGAGTCTGTGCATGTCGACATACATGGCGAGGTGCAGGAGGCCATCATAGTAGGTGCCCTGCTTAAGGCCCCCAGCAGTATTGGAGAACGCTTCTGCGTAATACACGCCCGCAAGGGAGATCCCGAGACTCTGCTAGGGCTGCGCGTGAAGTCAGGGACTTGCCTGAACGCGGGCCAAGGTTGGAATGCAGTGTATCCGCCAGAAATTCGGGGTCTGGAACGTTGCAGTCCGCTTTGGCGCTCCCCGCTAATAGGACGTGACCGGTAACGAGCAGCAAAGCAAATGCAGCTCCGCGCAAGAATCGCCCCAAGCAAGACATGCATCTGCTCTTCTGAACTGCCACCCATTGTCAAAATAGCATCCTCTGATCGCACCTGCCCAGATCAGAGTCTGAAGTACTCTGGAGTGTTGGACATCCCCCGCGATGTCCGATTCGGGGGTCATTAGCCGACCTAAAAACGGGCTAAGTGACGTCCGGTTTCCGCCCCTAAGCCGACATCCGGCGCGTCCAGGTTGATGTGTGCCACGTTTGTTGCTGCGATCGGTTGAACCGGCAGCATTTGGCGGATTGAAAAAGCAAAATCACCGATTTGCTTTGGAGAAAGCCATCCGTCCTGGGCTTTTCGGTTCTTTCCACTCAAGCCCGTGGGGGAAGCTATCATGCAGCTGGGGACTTGCTGATTCGGATGAGCATGATTCTGGCCTTCAACAAGCCCAGCAAAACTCGGTACAAGGACAGCAGCAATGCCACGCAAATCATCGCGAGTTCCGCGTCCCTTCGAAGTCGTCATGGACGAATTTGCCGAAGAGCGATTCCCCTGGGACTTGGAAGAGCACCTCAATGGCTGCCTCGCCGGATACCAAGTTGCTCCGAATTACGGGGCTGCCGTCTATTTCGCCCTCGAAGCTTTATGGGGAATCGCGCACGACGTGGGCATTCAAGCCAAGGCTGGCAAATTGGATTCCAGCCAAGTGGACGAAGACTGGTTACTCGCTCCGAAGACTAATCTTGAAGTGCCGTGGATGTGGATCCGCTCACTTGCGACAGGCTGGGAAAAATACAAGGACGAGAAAGTTCCGTTCGGCGAGGCGTTTGGTCTTGAGGGTGGCGGACAAGGAAAACGGCCCATCATCAGTACTTTGGTGCAGATGCTCGATGAACGAGCGATTGCTCACTGGATTTGGTCGCACGTGCTGGAGGCGCGGGCGGCAAATAAGGAGGAGGTGAGCATTGAAAGCGTCATCCAGGATGCCGCTGAGAAATTCAATAAGAGCGACGAAACGATCCGACGGTCATGGAAACGTTTCGGGCGCCTTGAACGGCGTCGAACTTCGGGCGGGTCATAACCTCGCCGAAGTGATGACCCAGCGCCAGACCACCGCTCCATCCTAAAAGACGAACTCAAAGCCGCATGAGGCGGCGTTTTGAGAGCGTCTATGGCCAGAGACTTCACAAAGACAGCGCCCCCTATCGAGGGGGCCACGTCACCGCGGCGTCAAGCTGCGATTCGACGCCTCGTGGGCCTCTTGGCGCGTCAGGCTGCTTGCGAGGTTATTGCCTCTGACGCCGCACCTCATCGAACAGCAATAGCAGAGACGGTGTCCGCAGAAAATCTGCGCACCCGACGCCAGACCAATAGGTGATTCGATGACGAAAGACACCAACTCATTTGACCGCGATGAGCCCACGGAGCCCGCCTTTCACACGGTCAAGGAAACTTCCGGGTATTTGCACCTTTGCGAGAAGCACGTGCGCCGACTGATTTCGCGTGGAGAACTGCCGGCCTATCAATTTGGGACCGCTCTCAGGGTCAAGAAGGAAGACATCGAGGCCTACGTGACGGCACATCAGGTGCAATCAACTAATACTCGACCATACAAAAAGCATGACATATCTGAATAATACTACGTAGTTAGGAATATTCATGCATTTATAGATACCCTGTACAAGTAATGAGGTTTCCTAAATTTGACTATTATTCTACTCCAGTCCATCCTAGTCCACGCAGGACCAACCCGCGGGTCTCCCAATGCTACAAAAAGTCTCCGATTTCCAATGTTTCCCCGAGGGCGTCGCGCCTCTCGAACCCACTCTGGCGGACGCCCTCGCTGCAATCGAACGGGATACCTCGCTGCCAAAGCCCAAGCGGGATGGCTGGTGCTGCAGCATCCGGCGGGTCGCGGCGTACCTCGAGCGAGATCCCAACCAACTGCCGGCCCGCCTTGGTGCCTTGCGCTACGGCATCGGCCGGTTGCACCACGCGCAGCTGGGGGTTGGCCGCAAGACCCTTCAGAACCATGTCGCCAATCTCAAAGCCGCGGTTCGACACTTCACCGGCCTGAAGCGCCTCAGTGGCCGCGGCATCCCCTTCACGCCGGCCTGGAAGCTTCTCTATGACCAGATCCAGTCAAAGCGCCTACGCCTCGGCCTTTCGGGCTTTCTCAGATACTGCTCGGCGTGCGGCATCAATCCCAAGTCCGTCTCCAACGCGATCGTCGAAGCCTTCATCAAGTACGCCAGCGAAGTGCAGTTCACCGTAAAGCCCCGCGATCTCCACAAACAGGTCACCCGCTGCTGGAACCGAGCCATGGCGTGCGTTCCCGGCTGGCCTCAGGTCACGTTGACGGTTCCGGACTTCCGCTCAAAGGCCGCGTCCCTCCCCTGGACCGCCTTCCCTCCCAGCTTCGTCGAGGACATCGAGTCCTATCTGGCCCGGCTGGGAGGCCAAAGCCTGCTCGACGAAGACGCTCCCGATCAAGCCTGCAAGCCCAGCACTATCGAACATCGTAGGACCTGCCTGAGGCTCGCCGCCTCGGCCGCTGTGAGGCAAGGCGCGCTGCCAGAAGAACTGCGCTCCCTGGCCGATCTCGTGTCACCCAACATCGTGCGGCTGATTCTCGATGATTATCTGGCGAAGAAGGACGGCAAGGTCGTCAACTTCACTATCGACTTGGCGGAGCGTCTTTATGCGATCGCCCGCCTCTACGTGAAGGCGCCGGGGGCGCAGATCCAGGCACTGGAGAAATACTGCTTCAAACTCCGCAAAAAGCGCAGCAAGGGCATGACGCCGAAGAACATGACCGTGATCCGACATTCCAAGGACCCGAAGAACCGGCAGTCCCTCAAGACTTTGCCGGGTCGCCTCTTCGACCAGGCCCTGGCCGAGCGGGACGCCCCGATCCAGGCCGCGGTCAAGGCCGAGATGGCTTTGGCCATTCAGATCCTGCTGGTCGCTCCGATGCGGCTCGCGAACCTGGCTGCGCTGCATCTCGAGAAGAACGTCGTGAGGGTTGGTGGACTTGAGCCGACCTACCACCTCGTCATTCCGCCCGAGGACGTCAAGAACGATGAGCCCTTGGAATATCCTCTCCCCCACGTGGTGAGTGAAATGCTCGGCATCTATCTGAGGGTGTTTCGGCCTCGCCTCTCTCGCGCGGAGAGTCTCTGGCTGTTTCCTGGGGCGTTTGATGAGCACAAGACCAAAGGAACGCTGAGCGGCCAGATCATCAAATGCATCACAAAAGAGCTCGGTATCAGAGTAACGCCTCACCAGTTTCGTCACCTCGCCGCCGCCTTCATCCTCGAGAAAGACCCCGCGAACTACGAGTTCGTCCGGCGCGTCCTTGGCCATAAGAACCTCCAGACCACGATCAACTACTATGTCGGGCTCGAGACGCTGGATGCCGTGCGCAAATTCTCGGCCATGGCCTTGGAGGATGTCCCTTGGAGGCCCAAACGATGACCCGGTACCGCCGCAACCCAGCGAGCCAGAAGGCCCTGCCCCTTACTGACTGGCCAAGGTCCGATCGCGAAGCCTGGACAGCCGCGCAAGCAACGGCGGGCCTGCTCGACGATGGCGGTGCGGCCAGCCATCTGGGCTCGCAGACCCTTGCGGACCTGACCAGGCGTTATTCCTATTTCTTGTCCTTCCTCGCGCACCAAGGAAGACTGAACCCTCGAGCACCTGCCGCCAGTTCAGTGACCCCTGAGAACATCATGGATTACGTGGATTACCTGGAGCCGCGCGTCAGCTCCGTAACTCTCTCCCAAAGCCTCTACAAGGTCAGCCGGGTCGCGACTTGCCTGGATCCCAAACAAGATTGGCAGTGGCTTAAGCGCCTTTGCAGACGGCTTGACCGCCGAGCCAAGCCGCGCGAGCGACGCACTGACGTCGTCGAGATCAAACAGCTGTTTTGGCTCGGCCGGCAATTAATGGATCAGGCAGACAAGGCCGACACGTCGCCTGCGCTTTCACGAGCCTTGCTCTATCGCGACGGCCTGATCATCGCCCTTGGCGCTACTGACCCGCTCCGCATTGGCAACACTGGCTTTGAGATCGGTCAGACTCTGGTCAAGGACGGCGCTACATGGAGCATCGACATCCCGGCCGAGGAGATGAAAAATCGCCGGCCGCATCTCGCCGTTCTGCCCGATTGGGCCACGCCTTGCATTGACCGCTACGTTGACGATTACTGGCCCTTGCTCGGCGGCAACGAGGCGGCCGGTCGGCTATGGCTCGGTCCTGACGGTCAGCCACTGGACGGCGACGCGCTCTACCGCATGATCTGCAAGCGGACCCGGGAGGCGTTCGGCAAGCCGATCAACCCACACCTTTTTAGGTCCTGCCTCGCCACCAGCACTGCCGTTCATCACGGGGCAAATATGGGGCTGGCCATGACCGTGCTCGGGCATCAGAGTTCAAAAGTCACGACACGACACTACAACCAGGCCAAGATGATCGACGCCGTACGGGCCTACCAAGACGTCCTGCTCGCCGAGCCGGAGGACCAAGATCAATGATCCGTGCCGCTATCTACGCGCGCTATTCGTCGGACAATCAAAGGGACGCCTCGATCGAGGATCAGGTCCGCCAATGCCGGGCTCGGATCGAGCAGGAGCAATGGCGGCTCGGAGAGGTCTATTCTGACCATGCCATCAGCGGCGCCACCACCTTGCGGCCCGGGTACCAGAAGATGCTCGAGGATGCGCGGACAGGGCATTTCGAGGTCCTCGTTTCCGAAGCCCTCGATCGGCTGTCGCGGGACCAGGAGAATATCGCGGGCCTGTTCAAGCTGCTCTGCTTCGCCGGCGTGAAATTGATCACCTTGTCCGAAGGCGAGATTGGTGAACTGCATGTCGGCCTCAAGGGCACAATGAATGCCTTGTTCCTCAAAGACCTCGCGCATAAGACGCGGCGTGGCCTAGAGGGGCGGATACGTCAGGGCAAATCGGGAGGCGGTCTGTGCTTCGGTTATGACGTGGTACGCAAGATCGACACGTCTGGCGAACCCCTGCGCGGCGAACGCTGCATCAACGAGGAAGAAGCCACCGTCATACGCCGTATCTTCCGAGAGTTCGCACAAGGCCGCTCGCCCAAAGCGATCGCCCACGCCCTCAACAAAGAAGACATCCCAGGTCCCGCCGGCAAGAGCTGGGGGCCCTCCACGATCTACGGAAACTGGCAGCGCGGCACGGGCATCCTCAACAACGAGCTTTATATCGGTAGGCTCGTCTGGAACCGGCAGCACTTCATCAAAGACCCACGCACGGGAAAGCGCCAGGCGCGGCCGAACCCCGAAAGCAAATGGATCATCGAAGAGGTGCCGCACCTGAGAATCATCGATGATGATCTGTGGCTGTCGGTGAAAGAACGACAGCAAAACTCCCGATCCCTGATCGTGACCAAGGATCAAGGCATCCGTTCCGAACGTGCCCGTCGACCGAATTACCTGCTCTCAGGTCTCCTCAAATGTGGCACCTGCGGCGGAGGTTTCTCGAAGATCAGCCAGTCGCACTACGGCTGCTCCACCGCTCGCAACAAGGGCACGTGCGACAACCTCCTGACCGTACGGCGAGACATCCTCGAAGCCACGGTTCTGGATGGACTCAAGAATCAGCTGATGCAGCCAGAGCTGGTCGCGGCCTTCGTGCAAGAGTTCCACAGAGAGACAAATCGGCAGCGGGCCAAACAGGATGAAGGTCGCGACCGTACCGGGCGCGATCTCGAGAAGACCGAGCGTGAGATTCGTAGAGTGATTGATGCCATCAAATCAGGGGTCCCTGGCGTCGCTGTTAAGGACGAGATGACCGCCCTGGAAGCGCGGCGCATCGAACTCCTTGCGCAGCTTCAAGCCGCGCCGCCGCCCATGCCGCGGCTACACCCGAACCTCGCCGAGCTCTACCGCCAAAAGATCATGAACCTCGCCGAGGCCCTCAATGAGGAGCGACACCCGTCTGGAGGCCGCAGAATGCCTCCGCGAGCTCATCGAAGAGATCCGGCTTGTACCGAAGAATGGAAAGCTGCAGATCGAGCTATATGGCGAGCTGGCAGCCCTCCTCAACCTCGCAAACAAACACCCCCGTTCCAAGGAAACGGGGGTGCAAATAACGCTGGTTGCGGGGGCAGGATTTGAACCTGCGACCTTCAGGTTATGAAACAGACCTCGCTGCGGGACAGAACGAAGCCGCTCAAGCGTGCTTACTATGTGCTTACTGGGAGATAATGCGCTTGACCAAGTTGGTCTTTAAGCTATTGAAAATATTGGTGGGCGCACACGGACTCGAACCGTGGACCCGCTGATTAAGAGTCAGCTGCTCTACCAACTGAGCTATGCGCCCTCAGAAGTACCCTCCCCGAGGGAGGCCCATCTGGTCTGGAGCGTTCGGCGCTCCAAGGTGCTCCCCTTAGCACTGCCCCGGTTGGCCTGTCCAGTTTGCCTTTGCGGTAAAATGGTTTGCCGCCGCCTCACCAAAGAGCCCGCACTTCCGACCGGCGGAAGGTGGCGTTGCGATTGATATGGGCGTTGAGCACAAAGCCAAGCCCGATGATCATGGTCAGCATCGAGGTGCCGCCATAGGAGACGAGCGGCAGTGGCACGCCGACGACCGGCACCAGCCCCGTGACCATGGCGACGTTGATGAACACATAGGCAAAAAGCGTGAGCCCGACGCCTGCGGCGAGCAGCTTGGCGAAGATGCTCCGGCAGCGCAGCGCCATATAGGTGATGAACAGCAGCGCCAGCAGGTAAAGGGCGAGCAACACCACGGCGCCGACAAAGCCCATCTCCTCGGCGAACATGGTGAAGATGAAATCGGTGTGCTTCTCGGGCAGGAAGTTGAGCTGGGCTTGCGTGCCTTGCATATAGCCTTTTCCGGCAAGCCCGCCCGAGCCGATAGCGATCTTCGACTGGAGGATATGGTAGCCGGAGCCGAGCGGATCGCGCTCGGGGTCGATGAAGGTCAGCACCCGTTCCCTCTGGTAGTCGTGCAGCTTCTCCCAGGCATGGGGCAGCGCCACCACAACGCCGACGATGACCGCGCCGAAATAGAACCAGCTGACGCCGGCCAGAAACAGCAGCCCGCCGCCAATGATGGCGAACAGGGCCGCGGTGCCCAGGTCGGGCTGCGCGAGTGCGAGCAAGATCGGGAGACTGATCATCAGGACCGGCGGCAGAAGCGCGTCGGGGCGCCAGATCTTCTCAGGCGGCAGCCACTGATAGTATCGGGCGAGCGCCAGGACCAGCGTGATCTTCATCATCTCCGAGGGTTGGAAGCTGAGCTCGCCATAGCCAAGCCAGCGCCGGGCGCCCCCGCTCTCGACGCCGATGAACGGCACCAAGATCATCAGCAGCAGCGCCGCGAGATAGAGCGGATATGCCCCGCGCAGCCATAAGCGGATGTCGGAGAACGCCACGGCGAAGAGCAGCGCCAAACCGAAGCAGAACCGAACCACGTGGCGGCTGGCCCAAGGATCGAGTGAACCGCCCGCCACCGAGTAGAGCGATGCTGCCCCCACCAAAACGATGCCCGTAATCAGCAAAATGAATGGCCAGTTGAGCAGGAAGAGTTTCTTGCTCAGATTGAGTTTTGGCGCCGGGGCCTCGGCGAAGAGCAGCTTCATCGCACAGGCTCCACCGCCGCGACGGCCGCTGGCGGCGCATCGCTGTTCGCGACGAACGTGGGACGTCCGGCCGGATCGCGCAGTAAAGCCTCGGTGATGACATCGCGCACCACGGGCGCGGCCGCAGCCGAGCCGCCGCCGCCATGCTCGACCACACAGGCCGCGGCGTAGCGCGGCGCGTCCGCCGGGGCATAAGCGATGAACAGCGCGTGGGTCTCGCGCTCATAGGCGGAGAGCTTGTGCTCGTTTTGGAAGCTGACCACCTGTGATGTGCCGGTCTTGCCGGCCATCAGCATGTTCGGAACCTGCAAGGCCGAACGGCGCGCCGTGCCTCCCGGCTCGTTCACCACGCCGATCATGCCGCTACGGACCATATCAAGATGCGCCGGGTCGAAGCTCAGTAAGGGCCACGGCTCGGTCTCTCCTGGCGATAGGATCAGCTTGGGCAACACGGCGCGGCCCGTGGCCACGCGCGCCGACATGACGGCGAGCTGCAGCGGCGTGGTCGAGACGAAGCCCTGGCCGATGCCGGCGATCACCGTCTCACCAGTGTACCAAGCCTCCATGAGATTGGCGCGCTTCCACGCCTGATCGGGAATGATGCCCGCACTCTGCCCTGGGAGACCGCAATCATAGATCCGGCCGAGACCGAGATGACGCGAGACCATGGCAAGATGGTCGATACCCATGCGCTTCGCCGTCTCGTAGAAATAGGTGTCGCAGGACTGCTTGATGGCCTCGTGCACATTGATGCCGCCGCCATGAGCCTTCCAGCAGCGGAAACGCTTGCGGCCGACCGAATAGCCGCCGGGGCAGCTCATAGTCTCATGCCCGTCGATCACCCCGGCGTGCAGACCTGCAAGCGCCGTTACCACCTTGAAGGTCGAGCCAGGCGGGTATTGCCCGCGTATGGCGCGATTGTTCAGAGGGTGATCGGGATTCCGGCTGAGCTCCCGCCAACGCTCCAGGTTCACATCGAACGCGACATCGTTGGGATCGAAGGTCGGTGTCGACGCCATGGCGAGGATGCCGCCGGTCACGACGTCGAGTACCACGACCGAAGCCACCCGGTGCTCCTTGATGCGGTCCAGCGCCACGGTCTGCAGATGATGATCGATGCTCAGGACCAGGTCCCGGCCGCGGCTGCTCGGCTTCGATCCCAGCTCGCGGACCACGCGGCCGCGGGAATCGACTTCGTATTTGACGCTGCCCGGGCTGCCACGGAGTTCCCGGTCGAAAGTCTTCTCGACGCCGGTGCGTCCGGTGCGGAAGCCCGGCAGCCGCATGACCGGATCGAGATCGACCTCTTCCTTGCCGGCCATGCCCACATAGCCCACGAGATGAGCCATGGGCCGGGAATGGTAGTATTTGCGATAGGCGGAGCGGTCGGCGCGCATGCCGGGGAGCTGCGGAGCGAGCACATTGAGCAGCGCAAACTGGCGCCAGGTCAGTCCTTCCGCGATGAGAATGGGATAATAGCCGCTCTGGCGGCGTGCGGCGCGCATGACGCGATCGCGCGTGGCGCCCGAGACCGGAACGATCTTGGAGAGCGCATCCAGCGTGCCCGGCAGGCTCTTGCAGAACGCGGGCAGCACCAGAAGCCGCAGATTCTCCTTGTCCTCGGCGATGAGCGTACCGAAACGATCGTAGATGGAGCCGCGTGCAGGCGCCACCAGCTGCATCATCATCCGGTTCTCGTCGGACAAGAGGCGATAATCGGACGAGTCCAGGATCTGGAGCTGGTGTAGACGCCAGCCGAGTAGGCCGAACAGGCCAGCTTGCGCGCCTCCGACGAGAAGAGCACGGCGGGAGAAGCGATAGCTTTGCTTGCGCGTATAGTCTGGCTTCTTCCGCGCGCCGTAGTGCAGCGCCTTCTTTTTTCTCATGACGCGCCTCGGAAGAGCGTGTTGCGCGCGAGACCGACGCGGCCGTGACGAACCCACAGCAGCCCGTAAAGCACGATCGGGAACAAGGCGATCGAGGCGACCGCGCCAAACGCGATGGGCCACCAGTCGATCCAGCGGAAATAATAGAGCGAAGCGAGTAGCCAACCGAAGACGCCGAGCAGGCTCACCAGCACGG
Organism: uncultured Alphaproteobacteria bacterium; assembly: GCA_963825655.1. Taxonomy (GTDB): domain Bacteria; phylum Pseudomonadota; class Alphaproteobacteria; order Rhizobiales; family Methyloligellaceae; genus Methyloceanibacter. The sequence continues at coordinate 301,585 of CAWGTS010000002.1, read as the reverse complement.
TCCAGATGAGCCAGTGAATGCCGACATCCTGGCTTTCCTTGAGCGCGCCGGCGCGGCGTCCCACCGTCGCCGCGACCAAGCACATCAGGGCCCAATAGCCCAGCGGACCGCCGCTCATAAGGTCGGCGAGAAGCCCGAGGCCCACGGCGCCGGCGGGATGGAGCGCGCTGCCAGGAATGGCGCGCCAGCAGAACACCATCATCACCACGACCAGCGGCAGAATGAATGTCGCATCGGCCGGCAACCCCCACGGGACCGCGGTGGCAACCACCGCAAACAAGACAGATAAGGCCGGGAGGAGGTTGGTCATCGTTCTGCTTGCGCTTGCTCCCCGGTTGGCGGCGGGACAACGGCCATGGGCAGACCGGCACTTGCTGTCGCAGTTTTTTGCGCGGCGACGGGCGCCGCGGACAAGGCGCCGATGCCATCCGACGCTTCGGGCGGATCGGCGCGGGTCAAGGCCGGTGCGTCGAAGAACAGAACGCTGACGGCGTCGAGCGAATTCAGCTCCGCGTAGGGCCGGACCTTGTAGGCACCGGGCGAGCCCGCGACGACGCCGACCCGCAAGCCCCGTGGCAGAACACCGTCGCTGCCGGAGGTATAAACCTCATCGTCCGGGTAGAGCGTCGCCCCTTCCGGGAGAAAATCGAGCTGAAGCTCGGCGCTATTGTCGCCCGAGGCCAGACCGCGCACGCCGGCCGGGCCGACGAGGACGGGAATGCGGCTATTGAGATCGTTCAGAAGGAGCACGCGGGCCACGGAATGACCAGCGTCGACGGTGCGGCCCACAAGGCCATCGCCGTTGATCACGGCATAGCCGATACGCAAGCCGTCCCGGCGGCCGAGATTAATCAGGGCGCTACGGACAAAGGGGCCGCGCGCATCGGCGATGACCCGCCCCGTGGCATAGACAAGAGCCGGTTCTTCGACCGCGTTCAACAGCGAGCGAAGATGGGCCACTTTCCGCTCCAGCAGCTTGGTACGCCACTCCCACTGCTTGAGCTCTTCGTTCTCCTTCTTCAGGCGATCGACCTCGTCGAAGGCGGCCATATAAAGTTCCGCCCGCTCCAGGGCACGACGCGCCTCGATGGCGGGGACGGACGCGAGCTCGAGCATCGGCGCGGAGAGATCGACCAAACCGTTGCGGGCCTCGTTGATGGTCCCGTGTCCGATGCGGCTCAGGACGAGCAGGACGGCGCAAAGGAAGTAGAGTCCGAAACTGAGGAGCTCAACCGGAGCAGTCCAGGAAGGCCGGTGCCGTCGAAACAGCGGTGCAGCGCGCTCGCGCATTTTCGTTCACTCAAAGAGAACGCCAGATGACGTTCTGCCCCCTCTTCGTTTCGGGCCCGCTCAAACGCGCGCCCCCTCCCCGCCCCGATTAGGGCTTGATCAATAGATCGGCGACGTCGTCCAGATTCTCCAGGGCCATCCCTGTTCCCCGGACCACGCAGCGCAGCGGATCTTCGGCGATCTTAAACTTCACTCCGGTCTCCTGCTGGAGCCTCACGTCGAGTTTCTCGAGAAGCGCGCCGCCACCCGTGAGATAGATGCCGGCATCGCAAATATCGGCCGTCAGTTCGGGGGGCACGTCCGCAAGCGCCTGACGGATGCCGCCAACGATCTGTTGGATCGGCAAGGTCAGCGCGTCGGCGATCTCGTGCGGCCCGAGCGTGATCTCCGTAGGGAAGCCGCGCTGCATGTCGCGGCCCTTGAGCGTGATAGAAACGTGCGTGCCGTTGGCCTTGGCGACGGCGGAACCGGCCTCTTTCTTTATGGCTTCGGCATTGGTCGCGCCGATTAGTAGGTGATGCTTGAAGCGCGCGTAGTTGACGATCGCCTCGTCCATGGAATTGCCGGCGGTGCGGATCGAGCGCGAATAGATGACGCTGCCCATGGACATCACGGCGATGTCCGTGGTGCCGCCGCCGATATCGACGACCATGGAGCCCCGCGGTTCCTTAAAGGGCAGGCCCGCGCCGATCGCCGCGGCCACGGGCTCCTCGATCAGATAGACCCGCCGCGCGCCCGCAGACAGTCCGGCCTCGTGCACCGCGCGCCGCTCGACCGAGGTCGCGCTGGCCGGCACGCAAATCATCACGCGCGGGCTGCCGAACAGGCGCCGCTTGTTCACACGGCGGATGAAATACTTGATCATCTCTTCAGCCGCGTTGAAATCCGCGATCACGCCATCGCGCAGCGGCTGAACTGTTTCGATCTTGCTCGGGGTTCTCCCCAGCATCGTTTTGGCCTCATGGCCAGCGGCAATCACCTTCTGGTCATCGCCGCGCCGCTCAATGGCCACCACGGACGGTTCGTCGAGAACTATACCTCTCCCCGGCACATACACGACCGTGTTTGCCGTACCGAGGTCGATGGCCATGTCTGCCGAGACAGAGCCCCAGACCCGCGAGAACATGCACCCGCCCCATCGGCTCACCGCACCCCGGGAGCCCAAAACGCTACTGACACTTGCGCCCGGCAGAAAATAAGGCCGTTCAAGGAGTTCGGGCTTCACCGAGCGCGAAGCTATGTTGCGTCAAATCGATCTCACGAGCAATGCGTGATACGTTCGATTTGAAAAAACTCTTCACTTGACGCGTTCATCGAGCGCGCGCGGCGCTCCGGAGGGGGACATGCGCCGAGCCGCTTGCCGCATGAGCGGCTTAGTGGCCTCCGCTAAGACCCCGACAGAGAGTTGTTTCGCCCGCGCGACGCCGGGGCCCCGGCTGAGGGGCGCAGCAGGCCCGAATTGGCGAGCCTGCCAGCGCGTCCTTGCCACATTTAAGCACATGTCCATGACATGAGCATTACTTAAGAGGCGAGCATGGTCTCCGGCTTCCGCCGCGCGTCGCGCGCCATGAGCTTGTTCAGAGCGCTGACATAGGCGCGCGCCGAGGCGACCATGGTGTCGGTATCGGAGCCTCGGCCCGTGGCGATCTTGCCGTCAGCCTCCAGACGCACCATCACCTCGGCTTGGGCGTCCGTCCCCTCGGTCACCGCACTCACCTGATAGAGCGCGAGCCGCGCCTCGTGGGGCACCAGAGAGCGAATGGCCTGGAACGTGGCGTCCACCGGGCCGTCGCCCACCGCCTCGAAGGTCTGCTGGTTGCCGTCGACGTCGAGGGTGATGGTCGCCTTCTGGGGGCCGCCGGTGCCGGCGATCACGGTCAGCGCCACCACCTTGATGCGGTCGTGGGCGGAGGCGATCTCCTGATCGACCAGGGCCTCGATGTCCTCGTCGTAGACGTGCTTCTTCGCATCGGCCAAGGCCTTGAAGCGCACGAAGGCGTCCTCGAAGGCGTTGCCGCCGAGCTCATAGCCCAGCTCCTTCAGCTTCTCGCGGAAAGCATGACGCCCGGAATGCTTGCCCATGACCAGGGAGGACTCTTTCAGCCCGACGCTTTCCGGCGTCATGATCTCGAAGGTGCCGGCATGCTTCAGAATACCGTCCTGATGGATGCCGCTCTCATGGGCGAAAGCGTTCCGGCCCACGATCGCCTTATTGTACTGGACGGGGAACGCCGTCACCCGCGACACGAGTTTGGAAGCCCGGGTCAGCATCGTGGTGTCGATGCCCGTCCACACATTCATGGCGTCGGCGCGGGTGCGGATGGCCATGACTATCTCTTCCAGCGCGGCGTTCCCGGCCCGCTCTCCAAGACCGTTGACGGCGCACTCCACCTGGCGCGCCCCGGCCATCACGCCGGACAGGGAATTGGCTACGGCCAGGCCCAAATCGTTGTGGCAATGGGTGGAGAAGACAATCTGGTCGGCGCCGGGCACCCGCTCCAGAAGCATGCGGATCAGCGCGCCAAACTCATCGTGGGTGGCATAGCCCACCGTATCCGGAATATTGACGGTGGTGGCACCGGCCTTGATGGCGGCCTCCACGCAGCGGCAGAGAAAATCCTCCTCCGTGCGGGTCGCATCCATGGCCGACCACTCCACGTCGTCGGTATGGCCGCGGGCACGGGTCACCGAAGCGGTCACACGCTCCAGTACCTCCGCCTCGTCGATGCCCATCTGATATTTGCGGTGGAGCGGCGAGGTACCGATGAAGGTGTGGATGCGGCCGCGCTTGGCGGGCTTGATGGCCTCGGCGCAAGTATCGATGTCCTTCGGCTGCGCGCGGGCCAGACCGCAGATCACCGAGTTCTGCGAGCGGCGGGCGATCTCCTGCACGCTCTCGAAATCGCCTTGGGAGGCGATGGGGAAGCCGGCCTCGATGACGTCGACGCCCATCTCGTCGAGGAGCTCGGCGACCTCCAGCTTCTCGTCGAAGGTCATGGTGGCGCCCGGGCATTGCTCCCCGTCGCGCAAGGTGGTGTCGAAAATGACCACGCGGTCCTGTTCGGCGCGCGGCTGCCCCTCGGGGATCTTGGTCTCGGAATCCATAATGCTCGTCCTTAAGCCTTTGGCCTCAGTCTAACACGACTGGCGAGGCGCTTGAATCTTGGTGGGTTTGTCTTGCCATCCCCTGAACGCCCGCCTCGGCTTTAGCCAAGACCGCCGGAGCTCAGGGGCAGATAAGGAGGAGCTTCAGGGTGCGCGCGCGCAGAACCGCAGCGGACGGAGCGCCGTCCGTGATCATGCCGGTCTGTGTCATCAAGCGCTGCATCGGTCACCCTGTCGCACGAGGCCTCGCCTCGCGATGTCCGGAAAATAGTGGGAACAGGCCCCAAGAGCAAGGGATCTCCGGGGGTCCTCGTCGTATGTGGCGTGCCTCATCGTTGCCGCGACGCGGTGAGCGCAGTGTGCGGCGGGTTTCGGAGCGGGTCTAAATTAGGCAATTTCGCCTCACTCCGACGCGGAGAAGCAGAACGGGGCGCGCGCTAAGCTCCCGTTTCTTGGAGGAATTTGCGCGCAGGATGCCGTCGAAACGGAATGCGGCGGTCGAACGTTCCGATGGACGGGAGGAGACTACTGCGATCAAAGTCCGCTCCCGAACGGTCAACAGAGCGGTTCCACCAACGTGACAGAGTTCATAGCGCAGCACCAGGCTGGGATCGCCATCGTGCTCCTCGCCGCGACGTTTGCCGCGTTTCTGCTGGAGCGCTTTCCTCCGGCAGTCGTGGCCACGGCCGGAGCGGCGGCCTTTCTCGTTCTTGGCTTGATCAACACCAAGGACGTCATGAGCGTGTTCTCGAACAGCGCTCCAATCACGATCGCCGCCATGTTCATTCTGTCCGGCGCGCTGGTGAGAACCGGGACCCTGGAGGCCGCAGCATCCTGGATAACCTCTCAAGCGGCCGAACGACCAAAGACAGTGCTCCTGGCGTTCTTCGCCGGCGTAATCGCCGCCTCCGCCTTCATGAACAACACCCCGGTGGTCGTGGTGCTTATTCCGATTGCCGTGAGGCTCGCACGCACGGTCGGCATGGCGCCGACACAATTGCTGATCCCTCTCTCCTACGCCGCGATCCTCGGCGGCACGTGCACGTTGATCGGGACCTCGACCAACCTGCTGGTGGACGGCGTCGCGCGCGAGCACGGACTGCCCGCTTTCTCGATCTTCGAGATCACGCCGGTCGGGCTCGTGGCGGCCGTGGTCGGAACCGCGACCATGCTCTTGCTCGCCCGGTACCTGCTGCCGGCGCGGATGAGCGCCGCGGACCTCATGGACGAAGAAGGCAAGGTGTTCTTCCTGACCGAGCTCATGGTCTCGGACGAATCCCGCTTTACAGGCAAGAAGCTTGGTTCCGTGAAGGAATTGAACCACGGAGGCATCAAGCTTGTCGGTCTCTATCGGGACGGGTCGACGATCCGCGGCGTGCTCGGCGATCAGATCCTGCAGCCCGGTGACCGGATCGCGATCAAGGCGACCATGCCCGAGGTTCTCACGCTGCATGGCGAGCGCGGCTTCGATATCCTGGGCGTGGGCGGTGGCGAAAGCGGCAAGGATCACATCATCGTGGAGGCGGTGCTAGCCCCAGGCCGGGGCAATTTGCGATCGGTCAGCGATATGCGCCTCGGGCGATTTGGCGTCCGCCTATTGGGCATCAGCCGCCATCGCTATCTCCCCGGCGTGGACCTCGACTCGGTTCAGCTCCGAGCCGCCGACCGCCTGCTCCTCGAAGGTACCCCAGAGGGCTTGGCGGCGGCAGCGGAGGAAGCGGACTTCATCAACATGACCCAGCCGCGCTCCCGCAGCTTCAGGCGCAAGAAGGCCCCGGTGGCGATCGCCGCAATCGCCGGCGTCGTTCTCCTGGCGGCGCTGAACGTCATGCCGATCGAGGGACTGGCCGTGCTCGGGGTCGCCCTCATCCTGCTCCTTCGCTGCATCGATGCCGAAGAAGCGTGGGAATCTGTAAACGGCGGGATCCTAGTGCTGATTTTCGCCATGCTCGCCATCGGCGTGGGGCTGGAGAAGACCGGCGCCGTGCGCGAGATCGTGGCGGCGATCGAGCCGATGCTCGGCCAAAGCTCCGGGTTCGTGATGCTCGCCGTCGTCTATTTTCTCGCCGTAGCCCTGACCGAGCTTATCACCAACAACGCCGTGGCCGTCGTGCTCACACCCATCGCCATCGGCCTTGCGGAGGGCCTCGGGCTCGACTCGCGGCCGTTCCTTGTCGCCATCATGATGGGGGCGAGCGCGAGCTTCGCCACGCCGATCGGCTATCAGACCAACACCATGGTCTATGCCTCGGGAAACTACAGGTTCGCGGATTTTCTGCGCATCGGCGTGCCGATGAATATCATCGTGGGCATCGCCACCTGCCTCGCCATCGCGCTGCTCATGCCGCTGTCGAAATGAGCGGAATGAGACCGGCTAGAAGTCGAACAGGGCCCGCGTGATGGCTTCGAAGTCGCCGTTCCCTCCCCTGCGCTGCCGGACGACCGGCCGCTGCGTCGTTTGGGCAACCTCCTCGCTGCCAGGCAGCCCGTAAGGCACGGCGTCGCCGCTCAGCGCCGCGATCATCCGGCGGTCGTGACCGTAGAGATCGCGGAACTGGGTGAGCTTGCCGTCCTCTTCCACCTTGGCCGTGAAATAGGTCAGGTAGACCGGAATGTGCTGCTTCAGCAGTATCTTGTTCGAGTCGATATTCCCGTGCATGGCGGCGTTCACGCGCGAAGCGTCCCAGCCCTGATCATGCCCGAGGAGCACGGTCGCGAACTGGTCGGGGTTCTGCACGCGCATGCAACCATGGCTATTGGCGCGCACCGCGTTGGCGAACAGATGCTTCTGCGTGGTGTCGTGCAGATAGACATCATGCGTGTTCGGGAAGCGGAACTTGACGAGACCGAGCACGTTGTTGGAGCCCGGCGGCTGGTAGACCTCGTATCGGCGGATGTCGGACCGGCTCCAATCGATCGTATCGGGATCGATGTCGCGGCCGTTGGCGCCACGAATGCGCAAGCCTTGGCGCTTCAAGATGGAGGTGTCCCAACCGCCGCCGAAGAAGCCGCCGCCCCTATAGAGATAAGGCGCGATCTCCTCGGACTTGATTGAGGTCGGCACGTACCAGTTCGGCCGGAAGACGATCTCCTCCATCTCATCGTTAAAGATGGGGGTCTGCTTGTCGGTCTTGCCCACAACCACGCGGGTTTCCCAAACGACCGCGTCATCCCCGACGACGCGGAGCTTGAACTCGGGAATGTTGACGTTGACGTAGAAGGCGCCGAGATCCTGCGGCAGCCAGCGCCAGCGCTCCATGTTGGCCAGCAGCAGATTGATCTTGTCCTGGCCGCTGACCTGGGGAGCCGACTGGCCGTTCAGCATCTGCCGCGTACCGGACCCGACGATGCCGTCCGGATGGCCGCCCTTGGATTTCTGGAAATCGCGGACTGCCTCGACCAGTTCCTGGTCATAGAGGTACTCGTTGCCACCCGCCTTGACCGGAACCTCGAGACGCTTCCGCAGTAAAGCCACCTGGCCATGCTCGACGCCAGCCTTGAGGAGCGGACCGGCAGGAATGACGATGTCCATGGGGCCTGAGGTCTGCTCGACCTGGCCGCCGCGCTCGGCGAGCAGGGCCTGGCGCAGCGCCTCGAACTGCGGATGGCTCGGCTGGAAGCTGCGCAGATAAGCCGCCGGGTCCGAGCGGATGGCGATGAAGCCGATGACTTCCGCGGGCTCGGGCAGATAGAGCTTAGGATCGAGGTTCTTGCTCAGGCTCTGGGGATTGATGCGTCCGCCCCGGGCGTCCCGGGCATACTCCACCACGGCGGAACTGATCTTGAGCTCGGCGTCGGCCAATTGCTCGACGGCATCCGGTGCCGCCGGGTCGAAGCTCGCGATCTGGGGAAGCTTGTAATCGGCGGCGCGCAGGCCGTAGTCCTCGGCCTTGGCGATCTCGCCCATGACCGCCTTGCCGCGGTCGGTGAGGCCGCTGTCGTCGACCCAGAGGAGCCGCCGATCCGGCACGGAGTAATATTCGGCCAAGGCGATCTGCTCGGCCACGTCGCTCATGGACTTGACGCCAAGCTGGTCCTGGATGGCGATCCTAACCGCTTCGGTCTTGGTGATCAGCTCGGCCGGCCCGTCAGGCTCGGCCGCGAAACCCGGAGTGCCGACCGAGGCCGCCAGAATCAGCGCCAAGGCGATTCGTCTCATAATTCTGCTCCCTCTGGCCCCATGTTGAAGGCCCAGGCCCCCTATTGAGAGCCTAAGCCCTCCCCGTCGCTCGGCACGCCGATTATGCGCTGTCCATTCCCAGGAGACCACCGAAATCAGGCCCTGAAAGGGTAGATTTCACGGGGAAATGACCGGCCCGGGAGCCTAATGGGGCCGGCTGAAATGGCCGAGCTGGGCCGTCGGGGTCAAGGCGGTGAAGTCGGCGCGGCTCATATGCACGAGCGTCGCGTGGTCGCCGGCCTCGAAGTAGATTTCCGGCTTCGAATTGATGTCCTCGTCGACCACCACGTCCAGCCCATAGCACTCCCCGACAGCGGGAACCGCGCCGTCGACGCAATCGTCGAAGAGCTCGACGATCTCATGCTCGCTGGCGAATTCGACGTCGTCGCCGAATTGGCGTTTGAGCTCGGAGAGGCGGATGTGATGGGAGGCGGGTAGCAGCGCGAGCGCATAGCCATGGGCGTCGCGGAGCAAGACCGCCTTGGCCAGGCGATCCCCCGGGATATGGCTCGCGGCAGCGGCCCTCCCGGACGATGGCGTACGCTCATGTTGGAGGACGTCGTATTTGACGTTCTTGGCAGCGAGATATTTCGCAACCGTGGGGGCAATGGCCATGATGGAACCTCCTTCGCGACTGATCAGCATCGCAAAGCGTGAGATCCCCCCGCCAACGCCTCACGCCAGCGGCCTTCCCTCAAACGGCAGCCTACACCCGGCGGTTCCCCGGTCACAATATGACCTTTGCCTCGCCAAGTTTCGCAAGGGCTTAGCCGGCGAGCGCCGTATCCAGGAACTCGGTGCAAGAGACCAGCTTGCCATCCTCAAGCTCCAGAAAATCCGCAAGCTCGGTGGTGTAGGACTGGCCGGAGGTCACGAGATGGACGGTCGTCCGCCAGCGGATGGCGGCCTTGCTGCCGTCGATCACGCGGTCGACGATGGCGAAATCCTCAAAGGCGATCGTATCGGCGATCGTCCGCATCAGGCCCATGACCGCCTCGTGGCCTTCTGCAAGCGCCGCCAGCATACTGAACTCGGGCGAGCCCGCGATCTGAAACCTGGCATTGCCGGCGAAGCTTTCTCCAAGCGCCTCAATGTCGCCCTCGACGCGGGCGGCATAGAATTTCTCGATGAAGGCTTCCATCTCGCGGCGGTCCATACGGGCTCTCCTTACGCAGTGTCGGTGCTGCGGCGGCCCTTGTCGCTGCGGCGCCGGGCCGGGGGGCGCTTCTTCGTAGGGAGCGCTTTTTTGACTGGCGCCTTTTTCGCCGGGGACGCCTTTTTGGCCGGGGCTGCTTTCGCTTTGGCCGCGGGTGTGTCCGCGGACGGCCGGGCCGGCTCGGCGGGCTTGGCCAGATCGCCGTCGGGCTGGTTGACGAAGATAAGCACGGCGAGCGCGGTCACATAGAAACGGAAGGCGGGCTCCTGGCCGTTCCAGGTCGCCGACTGCCACATGGCGAACCATTCCCCGGCGACCACCATGAAGCCGACGAACCAGACGAGAAACGCGGCGAGCACGCCGGCCACCACCAGACCCTTGGCCGCGTTGAACGCCGCGCCCGGGGCAAGCCGGACTTGCCAGAGCCGGATCGTCCCCGCCAGGAGGAGGACGCCTGCGATCGCCTCGCCCATAATGATCAGCCAATAGCACAGGGTCCAGAGCGCGGGGCTCGTGATGGACCGGTACATCAGCGCGTTGCCGGGATAGGTCGTATCCATGCTCAGCACGTGCTTCACGAAGAGGAAGTTCGTGCCGTAGTCGGTGATGTTGTCGAAGGCCACGAGCAGGCAGAACACCGCAAGGCCGAGCGCCATCACGATCTTGGCGTAGCGGGTGATCAGCATGGAGGGCCCCCTGCGGCTGCGAAGCCGACCCTGAGTCTACCTCAAAAGAAACCCGTCATGCCCGGCCGAAGTGCCGGGCATCCACGATTTACGGCCGTGCAGCGGGCTCAATCGTGGATGGCCGGGACCAGCCCGGCCATGACGAAACTGGTGCAGCGGCACAAGCCGGTTCGCTCAGTTGCTGAGCTTGGCGAGCGCGCCCTGACAGTCGGGCGTGAGATCGGATCTATGGCTGAACAGGCAGCGCAGGAACCGGCCCTGGCCGACATCGATATCCGCGCAATAGGTCTCGAGTTCCTGGCGGCAATGGCGCTGGACCATCAGCTTCTTGCGCGGCGGAATGAAGCCGATGATGGCCGGGCCCTCGTCTGAAGCTTCAGGCGTCGGGGCCGGTTCCGCCGTCGCGGCTTTGGCCGGCGGGGCCGCTTCCGGTGCAGGCGTTTTCGGTGGAGGCGCCGCGGCGGCTTTGGGGGCCGATGCCGGCGTGCTTTCTTGAGGTGCGGGGCTTGCCGACTTTGTCTGCGGCTCCTCGGCGGGTGCAGCCTCTTGCTGCGGCGCCGGCGTAGCCGCAGGAGCAGGTTCAGCCGCCGGCGCGGGTGCGGCCTCCTTGGCAGGTGCAGGCGTCTTTGCCGGGGCCGGTGCGGGCGTTGCGGCCTTGATCGCCGTCTGACAGCCGGCAGACAGGCTCGCCATGTGTTCCTTGAGGCACTGGAACGCCTCCGCCCCGCCGCGCGGCACGCCCCAGCAATTGGACATGAAATCGGAGCGGCAATTGGCCTTGATGGCGTCGAGCTGGGCTTCGGTCGGCTTCGCCACGGCGGGTTGAGCGCCGCACAGGATCAGCGCCCCGAGCAGGCCGGCAGAAGTCGCGAAACGTCTCATCATGTCCCCGAGGCTAAGCGTCTAGTTCTTGGCTTTGTCGACCATCTTGCGCTCGGCGATCCACGGCATCATGTCGCGAAGCTTCTTACCCACAACTTCCATGTCGTGGTTGTCGCATTTCGCGCGCATGGCCTTGAAGCTCGGCTGATTGATCTTATTCTCGAGCATCCACTCCTTGACGAACTTGCCCGACTGAATGTCGGTCAGCACCTCTTTCATGGCGGCCTTGCTCGCCGGGTTCACCACGCGCGGGCCAGAGACGTACTCGCCATACTCGGCGGTGTTGGAGACCGAATAGTTCATGTTGGCGATGCCACCTTCGTAGATGAGGTCGACGATCAGCTTCACCTCGTGGACGCATTCGAAATAGGCCATCTCCGGCGCGTAGCCCGCCTCGATGAGCGTCTCGTAGCCGTTGCGCATCAGCTCGACCAGGCCGCCGCACAGCACCGACTGCTCGCCGAAGAGATCGGTCTCGCATTCCTCGCGGAAGGTGGTCTCGATGATGCCGGCGCGGCCGCCGCCGATGGCCGAGGCGTAAGACAGCGACAGATCATGCGCATTGCCCGTGGCGTCCTGAGCGATGGCAACCAGACACGGCACGCCGGCGCCGCGGGAATATTCGGCGCGCACGGTGTGGCCCGGGCCCTTCGGCGCCACCATGCAGACATCCATGTCGGCGCGCGGCTCGATGAGATTGAAATGAATGTTGAGGCCGTGGGCGAAGAACAGCGCGGCGCCGTCCTTCATGTTGGGCTTGAGGTCGTTCTGCCAGATCTCACCCTGAAGCTCGTCCGGGGTGAGCATCATCACCACGTCGGCCCATTTGGCGGCATCCGCCACGGACATGACCTTCAGCCCCGCGCCCTCGGCCTTGGCGGCGGACTTGGAGCCCGGGCGCAAGCCAACCGCGACGTCCTTCACGCCGGACTCCTTCAGGTTCAGCGCATGCGCGTGTCCCTGGCTGCCATAGCCGATGATGGCGACCTTCTTGCCTTTGATCAGATTGAGATCGGCATCCCGATCGTAATAGACGCGCATACCTGTTCCCCTACGTATGAAGTTCTGAGATGTGGTTCGGCCCGGGTTTTGCCGCCGGACCTGCGAAAAGACAAGTGGCCCGTTACATGTGCTCCGGGCCGCGGGCGATGGCCGCGAGGCCCGTGCGGCAGACCTCGACGAGACCGAGCGGCTGCATCAGCACGATGAACTGCTCGATCTTGGACTGGCGCCCGGTGATCTCGAACACGAAATGCTCGGTCGAGGCGTCGATCACCTGGGCGCGGAAGGCTTCCGCCAAACGCAACGCCTCGACGCGCTTCTCGCCGGCGCCCGCGACCTTGACCATGGCGAGCTCGCGCTCGATGGGATTGCCGGTGACGGTCAGGTCCGTGACCGAGTGGATCGGCACCAGGCGGTCCAATTGATGCTTGATCTGCTCGATGACCATCGGCGTGCCGGTGGTGACGATGGTGATGCGCGACAGATGCGCCTCGTGCTCGGTCTCCGACACTGTGAGCGACTCGATGTTGTAGCCGCGGCCGGAGAACAGGCCGATGACGCGTGCGAGCACGCCCGGCTCGTTGTCCACGAGCACGCTCATCGTGTGCGTCTCGCTCTTCTCCTTGTGGGTCTCGAGCGAATAGGCCGATCCGGGCTGCGCCATCAGACCATCACCTTGCCTTGCTCGGTGATGGCGTTTTCGAGGTCCTGCTCGGTGACGTCGTCGCCCAGCAGCATGTTGTTATGCGCCTCCCCGCTCGGGATCATGGGGAAGCAATTGGCATGCTTGTCGACCCGGCAATCGAAGATCACGGGACGCGGCGTCTCGATCATCTCCAGAATCTTGTCGTCGAGCTCGGACGGCTTCTCGGCCCGGATGCCGACGCCCTGATAAGCCTCCGCCAGCTTGACGAAGTCGGGTAAGGCTTCCGAGTAGGAGTGCGAGTAGCGCCCGCCATGGAGCAGTTCCTGCCACTGGCGGACCATGCCCATGTACTCGTTGTTCAAGATAAAGATCTTGATCGGCAGATCGTACTGAACCGCCGTGGACATCTCCTGCATGGTCATGAGCACCGAGGCTTCACCCGCGATGTCGATGACGAGGCTATCCGGATGGGCCATCTGCACGCCGACCGCGGCCGGGATGCCGTAGCCCATGGTGCCGAGCCCGCCGGAGGTCATCCAGCGGTTGGGCTCGTCGAAATGGAAGTGCTGGGCCGCCCACATCTGGTGCTGGCCGACTTCGGTGGTGATGTAGACGTCCTTGCCGCGGGTGAGCGCGAACAGCCGCTCGATGGCGTATTGCGGCATGATCACGTCGTCGCGCTTCTTGTAGTGCAGGCAATTGCGCGCGCGCCAGGTGTCGATCTGCTTCCACCAGGTCTTCAGCGCCGGCTTGTCGATCTTGGGATTTTTCTTCTTCCAGGCGGCCAGCATCTGATTGAGCACGTGGTCGCAGTCGCCGACGATCGGGATATCGACCGTGACGTTCTTGTTGATCGAGGACGGATCGACATCGACGTGGATCTTCTTGGAGCCCGGCGAAAACGCATCGATCCGCCCGGTGATGCGGTCGTCGAAGCGCGCGCCGATGCAGATCATCACGTCGCAATCGTGCATGGCATTGTTGGCTTCGTAGGTGCCGTGCATGCCGAGCATGCCGAGCCACTGCTTGTCCGAGGCCGGATAGGCGCCAAGACCCATGAGGGTCGAGGTGATGGGATAACCGGTAAGCCGCACCAGCTCGCGCAGACGCTCGCTCGCGGCGGGGCCCGCGTTGATGACGCCGCCGCCGGTATAGAAGATCGGGCGCTTGGCGTTCGCCATCAGCTCGACGGCGGCCTCCACCGCGGCGGGATCGCCCTCTTTCGGAGGGCGGTAGCTTTTATGCTGTGAGTTCGACAGGCCCGTGTATGTGCCCTTGGCGAACTGGATGTCCTTGGGGATGTCCACGACGACGGGACCGGGCCGGCCGGAGCGCGCGACATAGAATGCCTCGTGCAGGACCCGCGCCAGCTGATCGACGTCCTTCACCAAGTAATTGTGCTTGGTGCAGGGGCGCGTGATTCCGACGGTGTCGCATTCCTGGAACGCGTCATTGCCGATGAGGTGAGTCGGGACTTGGCCGGTGATGCAGACCACGGGGATCGAATCCATGAGTGCGTCGGTGAGGCCGGTAACCGCGTTGGTGGCGCCGGGACCCGAGGTGACGAGGACCACGCCGACCTTGCCGGTGGAGCGGGCATAGCCCTCCGCCGCATGCACGGCGCCCTGCTCGTGGCGCACAAGCACGTGCTTCAGCCGGTCGTGCTGGAACAGCTCGTCATAGATCGGCAGCACCGCGCCGCCGGGATAGCCGAAGATGTGCTCGACGCCTTGGTCGGCGAGAGCCTGAAGCACGATCTGGGCGCCTGTCATCGAGGCCGACATGTCACTACTCACTGGCAAAACCGGGCCTAAGCGGCTGGAACCAGCCACTGCCCGGTGGAAAACATACGGTAATGGCGGGAAACGCCGGATTAAGGCGGGCACCCTAAGGCGTCGATGTCACAGGGTCAACGAGAAACGCGAATGAATGGCAAGTTTCTCTGATCTTATCTTTCCAAAAATTACCTTTTGTCGCATCGGGCTATTGCATTGTTGCGTGCGCGAGCGTCTCCCGGTCCGGCGCCCGCCTCAAGCGACAACCATCCTAGACATTGGCCTGCGATCCGCCTATGTCCCTACCGCTTTGAGGGACAATGCGGCGCTGCGGTAAGGCGCGCACGCGGGCAACCATCCAACACTCTTCCACGCACCTGGTCTGAATGCAGCAATCTGCAAGTTCAGAAACGTATGTTGCCAACGGCAACGGCAATGGCGACAGCAACGGCCACGGCAATGGCTCGCCGGCGCTGGGCAAGCGCGCGTTCTGGGCGCTGACCTTCGGCTCGATTGGCGTCGTCTATGGCGATATCGGCACGAGCCCGCTCTACGCGCTGCGCGTGGCGGTGCTGGCGGCCGGCGGCGAGCACGGCGTCGTTACCCAAGCCGCCGTCTACGGCGTGCTGTCGCTGATCTTCTGGTCTCTGATCGTCGTCGTGACGTTGAAATACGTGCTGATCCTGCTGCGCGCGGATAATAACGGCGAAGGCGGCACGCTGGCGTTGACGGCCTTGGCCTTTACCGCGGTCGGCAAACGCACGCCGCTGGTGCTCGCGCTCGGCATTCTCGGCGCGGCGATGTTCTACGGCTCCACGCTGATCACCCCTGCCCTGTCGGTGCTGTCGGCGGTGGAAGGGCTCAATGTGGCGACGGACGCTTTCGAACCTTACGTGCTGCCGATCACCGTGGTCATTCTCGTGGCGCTGTTCTCGGTGCAGAGCCACGGCACGGCGCGCGTGTCGGCCCTGTTCGCGCCCATCACCACGGTGTGGTTCCTGGTGATCGCGGCCGCGGGCGCGGCGGAGATCGCCGCCAATCCGCGCATCCTCAATGCGCTCAATCCTTATTACGGCATCGAGTTTCTGCTGACCCACGGCATTATCGGGCTCGTCACGCTCGGCGCGGTGTTCCTGGTGGTGACCGGCTCCGAGGCGCTTTACAACGATCTCGGCCACTTCGGGCGCAAGCCGATCCAAACCGCGTGGCTCTATCTGGTGCTGCCGGCGCTGCTCTTGAACTATTTCGGCCAAGGCGCGCTCGTGCTCCTGAAACCCGAAACGATCTCCAACCCGTTCTATCTGCTGTTTCCCGAATGGGCCCTCTATCCCATGGTGGCGCTCGCCACCATGGCGACGGCCATCGCCAGCCAAGCGGTCATCACCGGCGCCTACTCGATTACACGGCAAGGCATGCAACTCGGCCTGCTGCCGCGCATGGAGGTGCGGCACACCTCGGAATCCCAGGCCGGGCAGATCTACATGCCGCGGGTGAACTGGCTGCTGCTCGTCGGCGTGCTGCTGCTCGTCTTCATGTTCCGCTCCTCGAGCGAGCTCGCTTCGGCCTACGTGCTCGCCGTGGCGGCGACCGAGTGGGTGGCGGGCATTCTCGGCTTCATCGTGATCTGGAAGCTGTGGCGCTGGAAGCTGATCTGGGTGATCGCGGTGATGGTGCCGCTCATCTTCATCGACACGGCCTTCGTCATGGCCAGCATGCTCAATCTGTTCGAGGGCGCCTGGCTGCCGGTGCTCGTCGGCGTGATGCTGGTTATCGTCATGACGACCTGGCGCCGGGGCACGCGGCTTCTCGCCCAGAAGACGCGGCGGGTGGAGGTGCCGTTCGAGCCCCTGATCAAGAATCTCGAAGAGAAGCCGCCTTACATCGTGCCGGGAACGGCCGTGTTCCTGACCGCCGATCCGGACTTCGCGCCAACGGCGCTATTGCATAACCTCAAGCACAACAAGGTGCTCCACGAGCACAATGTGATCTTGACCATCAAGAACGAGGACATTCCCCGGGTGAAGACGGAGAACCGTGTTCAGATGGAAACGGTGAGCGACAAATTCATGCGCGTCACCTTGCATTTCGGTTTCGTGGAACGGCCCAACGTGCCGAAAGCACTCGCCATTGCCAGGCGGCAAGGCTGGCAATTCGACATCATGTCGACGTCGTTCTTCCTGTCGCGCCGTTCGGTCAGGCCCGATGTGCGCTCAGGGATGCCGCAATGGCAGGACCAGCTTTACGTCTACCTCGCCCATAACGCCGACGATGCGTCGAGCTATTTCCAGCTGCCCACGGACCGGGTGGTGGAGATCGGCACGCAAGTCACCGTCTAGCCGTCAGCGCACGGCCGTCGCGGCCGCACTGTCCGCATCGGGAAACCACTCCCAGTCCGCCATGAAGCGCTTCGCCCAAGTCATCTGCCGCTTGGCATAGCGCCGGCTCTCGGTCTTGGCCTTGGTTCCCGCCTCCTCCAGGGAAAGCGCTCCGGCAAGATGGGCGGCAAGCTCCCGAACGCCGAGCGCGCGCGTCAGGGGAAGACCTTCGTCGAGCCCCAGCGCCGTCAGTGCCTCGACCTCCTCCAGTGCCCCCTGTTCGATCATGCGGTCGAACCGCGCATCGATCGCCGCATAGATCGCGTCGCGTTCCGGCGCGACGACGAGCTTCAACACCGCATCGTCCTTGAGAATGGGCGAGCCCGCGGTGCCCTGCCAGTCGGCGAGCGAAACGCCCGTGGCGTCGATCACTTCGAGGGCGCGGACGATACGCTGCCGATCGGAAGGGCGAAGCCGCGCGGCCATGACGGCATCGCGGGCGGCGAGCTCACGGTGAAGCGCGCCGGCGGCAAGCGTCCCCGCCCTCTCCCGCCAAAGCTCCCGAGTCTCCCGGGGGATGTCGGGGACGGGCGCCAAGCCTTCCAGGAGCGTCTTGAAGTAAAGCCCGGTCCCGCCGACGAGGATCGGCACGCGGCCTTCCGTTCGGGCTTCGGCGATGGCGCCTGCGGCATCGCTCAGCCACTGCCCAACGGAATAGGCTTCCGTCGCGGGGACCGTGCCGTAGAGCCGATGAGGGATCGCCACGAGGTCGGCGGCGTCGGGGCGCGCGGTGAGGACGCGAAGCTCGCGATAGACCTGCATGGAGTCGGCGTTGATGATCATGCCGCCCAAGGCCCGCGCCAACGCGAGCGCCGCCGCGGATTTGCCGCTTGCCGTCGGGCCGGCGATGAGAATGGCCTCGGTCACGGGAAGCACAGTCTTATTTGGTGCACAGCCAAGGCCGGCTCCACAGGCGGTAGACGCCCCAATAGGTGTTCTCGACGGCGAAACCGAAGCCCAGCGACTCCTTGGCCCAGTCGCCGTCACCGCCGAGTGTGCCCCTCAAGCGCCGGCTGAACGCATACTCATCGTTCCACTTGCCTTTCTGCTCGGCAATGAAGGTCTCGATATAGTCGCCGATGGGGATCGGTTGCTCGGGCAGAGCCTCGGCTTCTGGTTTCGCCTTGAACAGGTATCCAAGCGCGCCCGTCGACACGATCCGCACCTGGTGGAGATAGCGATCCTCGACGGTGTCGATCGTGGCGCCCCAGAACACCGCATAGGTCTTGGCTTTTCTATGGACGCCGATGATGTCGAGGGCCGCGCGCAGCTTGGCGAGATCGGCGCCGTCGTCGAAATAAAAAAGGCCGCCCGCCGGGTGCTGGGTGGGGGCGCTCAGGATCGGGTCGCGGCCCGGCGCGTCCCAGCCGTAGAAGCCCGGCTCCGGGCCATCGCTGTATGGGGTCACGATCATCGGCGCGCCGAGGCCAAGCCCTTGGGGGAGCCATTTCGAAAGATCACCGGGCATGACGCGGAGCTCTCGTCCCGGCCAGTCGTTGTCGAGTATGGTGACGCTTTCGGACGCTTCTCTCATGCAGAGGCCTTTCCGCTGCGTTTAAGACCAGCGTCAGCTCGTCGGCACGGCGACGAAGCGCAGCTCGCCCTTGGCGTCGGACAGCAACAGAAGCACGCGGCCCCGGCCGGAGCGCTTCACGGCGCGCAGCCGATCGATCACGTCGTGGGGCTGGTGCACCTCTTCCTGGGTGACCTCCACGATCACGTCGCCGGCCTTGACGTTTTTCCTGGCCGCCGGGCTGTCGGGCTCCACATCGGTGATGACCACGCCCTCGATCTTGTCGCTGATGGCGTATTTCTCGCGCAGGTCGTCGGTGAGCGGCGCGATGGTGAGGCCAAGGAGATCCTCGCCCTCGGGCGCCACCGGCAGCGTCTCCTCGATCTCGTCCTCTTCCTCCGCTTCGTCTTCAGGAAGCCGGCCGATCTTGACTGTGATATTCAAGGTCTTCCCGCCGCGCAGCAGCTTCACCGGGACATCCTTGTCGATCGCGGTGCCGACCACGGCGCGCGGCAGATCGCGCATGCTGTCGATCTCTTGACCGTCGAAGTCGAGGATCACGTCTCCCGCTTCGATGCCCGCGGCGGCCGCAGGCCCGTCCGGCGCCACGGAGGCGACCAGCGCGCCCATGGGTTCGACGAGCCCCAAGCCTTCGGCGATCTCTTCGGTGACGCTTTGGACGTGCACGCCGAGCCAGCCGCGGCGCGTCTCGCCATATTCCTTTAGCTGGTTGAGGACCTTGGTCGCCGTATTGGAGGGCACGGCGAAGCCGATGCCGATCGAGCCGCCGGTCGGCGAAATAATGGCGGTGTTCACGCCGATCACCTCGCCCTCCATGTTGAACAGCGGGCCGCCGGAATTGCCGCGATTGATGGCGGCGTCGGTCTGAATAAAGTCGTCGTAGGGGCCAGCGTTAATGTCGCGTTTGGTGGCCGAGATGATGCCCACGGTCACGCTGCCGCCGAGGCCGAAGGGATTGCCGATGGCCATGACCCAATCGCCGACGCGCATGGCCGAGGAATTGCCGAAGGACACCGCCTTAAGAGGCTCCTTGGGCTCGACCTTCAGAAGCGCCAGATCGGTCTTGGGATCGTGGCCCAGGATCTTGGTCACCTTCAGCTTGGAGCCGTCGACGAAGTTGACGATGATCTCGTCGGCGCCCTCGATGACGTGATTGTTGGTGACGATCAGCCCGGACGGGTCGATGACGAAGCCGGACCCGAGCGAACTCACCTTGCGGGGCATGCCGTCGGGCCCCTCGTCCTCGAAGAAATCGTCGAAGAATTCCTCGAAGGGCGAGCCTTTCGGGCCCTTGCGCATGGGGCCGGGTTCGCCCGGCCCTTGCAGCGTCTGGGTCGTGGAGATGTTGACCACCGCATCTTGCAGGCCTTCGGCGACATCGGCGACGGAGGCCGGACCGCGGGCAAGGCCGGGGACGCCCGCCAGCAGCAGGCAAAGCCCCATCGCCCAAGCCGCGCCCGTCCGCGCGCGGCGTCCTGCCTCGGCCTGGCGTTTCCCTCGACCCATCGCGTCAAACACTCCCGCGTATCTTGCCGGCCGGGACCGGCGCGGGCGCCATTCTAGCGAAAATCGCAACGTGCGAGCAGGAAACCGTGGTGTGGGGACTTCGCATGCTCAGCCGCGCGCGATCCAGACGATGAGCACGCCGGCCGCGACGGCCAAGGTGCCAGCGAGACGCAAGGAGGACTTCAGGGGTCTCGGAGGCGGCTTCCAGCAGCCTGCGCCCCATGCGCGGCGCAAGCGCCCAGAGCATGCCCTCGATCACCAGTACGAGGCCGATTGCGACGGCAAGATCGTCCATGCCGTCCGCTTAGACCTATGGCGACGGGGTGACCGGGGTCACGCCGTCGCCATCGCCTGCATCGGCTTCCCGGTCCTGCGCATCGGAGTCGGCTTCCTCGTCTGCCGGAGCCGCATCCAAGGCGTTATTACCCAACTCCTCGGCTTCCGGCGCCGGTACGATCTCGGGCAAGTCCGGAACGCCCTCCGGGACCTCGATCACAGCACCTTGAGCACTGCCGCCGGCGGAGTCGTTGAAGTACTGGAAAAACTGCGACGTGGGGCTCAGCAGCAACCTGGTGTCGTCAGACTGCAGCGCGCTCTGGTAAGCCTGCATGGAGCGGTAGAAGGCGAAGAAGTCTGGGTCCTTGCCAAAGGCCTGGGCGAAGACGCGGTTCTTCTCCGCATCGCCGTCACCGCGGATGCGCTCCGACTCGCCGGTCGCCTCGGCCTTGAGGACCGTGACCTGGCGATCGGCCGTGGCGCGGATGCGCCGGGAGGCTTCCTCACCTTGCGCCCTGATCTCGGCGGCTTCACGCTGCCGCTCGGTCTGCATGCGGCGGAAGATGGCGAGACTGTTTGCTTCCGGCAGATCGGCCCGCTTGATGCGGACGTCCACAACGTTGACGCCAATCCCTTTGGCCTCGGCGTTGACCTGCTCGGTAATCTTCTGCATGAGCGCGTTCCGCTCATCGCGGACCACGGCTTCGAAGCTCGAAGAGCCGAGCACACGACGCAACGATGCCTCGAGGAAGGCGCCGAGTTGCGAGCGGGCGATCCGCTCGTCGCTCACCGTCTGATAAAAAAGCAGCGGATCGGTGATGCGCCAGCGTGCGAAGGCATCGACCACGAGCCGCTTCTGATCGGAGGCAATGACCTCTTGCGGCGCTGAGTCGAGATCGAGCAGCCGCTTGTCGAAGTAGCTGACGTTCTGAATAAACGGGATCTTGTAGTTCAGACCCGGCGTTGTGATGAGCCGCTTGGGCTTACCAAATTCGAGAACCAGAGCCTGCTGCGTTTGATACACCGTGAAGAGTGTCAGATAGGCCGTAACGGCCAGAAGGCCAAAGACGACAAGAACCACGGTGAGAGCGGTGCGTCCCATTACTGACCTCCCCCTTGCGTCGCCGACGGGGCCGGGGTCGAGCGCTGTTTCTGCAATTCAGACAAAGGCAAATACGGCACCACGCCGGAACCGCCGCCCTTGTCGTCAATGATGATCTTGTCGGTGTTTGACAACACCTCCTGCATCGTATCGATGAAGATGCGCCGGCGCGTCACATCGGGCGCTTTCTGATATTCCTCCAGCACGTTCTCGAAGCGGTCCGCTTCACCCTTGGCTTCGGCAATCACGCGGTCGCGATAGCCCTGGGCGGCTTGCAAGATGCGCTCGGACTCACCGCGGGCCTCCGGAACCACCCGGTTGGCATAGGTCTGCGCCTCGTTCTGCAAACGCTCCTGATCGGCGCGCGCGGCTTGCACGTCGCGGAATGCGTCGATGACTTGTGACGGCGGATCGACCTTCTGAAGTTGGACCTGGACGATGCGGATACCCGCGCCGTAGCCGTCAAGGATGCGCTGAATGAGCTGCTGCACACTCGCTTCCGTCTCGGCGCGGGCCGCAGTCAGGATCGGCTCAATGTCGCTCTCGCCAACGATCTCGCGCATGGCGCTTTCGGCCACGTCCTTCACGGTGCCTTGGGGATTCTGGATGTTGAAGAGATAGTCCGGCGCGTTGCTGATCTGCCAGAGCACCACGAAATCGATATCGACGATGTTCTCGTCGCCGGTGAGCATCAGGCTCTCCTCCGGGACATCGCGGACACCTGCCGCGAGCTCCCGGTCGGAGGCCCCGCGCATGCCGATCTCGATACGATTGATGCGCGTGACCTTGGGCAGCTCCACCACCTCGATCGGATAAGGAAGGCGGAAGTTCAGGCCGGGCGGAAGCTGGCGAATATACTCGCCGAAGCGGAGCACAATGCCGAGCTCGTCGGGGTTCACCCGAACGGTAAAGCCGAAAAAGCCGATGACCAGAAGAACCACAACGGCGATCAGCCCCGCCAGCGGCCCGCCCATGCGGCCGCCGGGCATCGCCTGGCGCAGCCGGTCTTGGCTTCGGCGCAAAATCTCTTCCAGATCAGGCTGCTGGCCAGGACCGCCCGGCCGCGGACCCCAGGGTCCGCCATTGCCGCCGCCTTTAAAACCGCCGCCGCCTCCGCTCTGATTGCTCCAAGGCATGATATTTGTCGTCCTGATTTCGTGTGGGGGTCGCGCGTGGAACCGACCTTTTGCGATGCGCCGCTCGCAGGGAAGAGTAGGCGCACCAAAATGGCGATACCGCGACAAGAGTCCCGGGGGTTATAGGCCAGTCACAAGGGCCACGCAATGCGGGCTCCCCCTAGGGTGAAGACCCTCAGCGTGATGGCGCGGCGACGCGTTCCAGGATCACGAAGCTGAAATCATGGTCGTCGTGGGGGCCCGCTTCGTGCCACTCGCGAAGGACTTCGCCCCATTCGCTCGGGTCGAGTTCGGGGAACCAGGTATCGGCGTCCGGGGCGGCATGCACCTCGGTCAGATAGATGCGGCCGGTCTGCGGCAAGACCTCGCGGAACACGTCCTCACCGCCGATCACCATGATCTCGTCCGACCCGGTCCGTGCGCACGAGGCCCGCGCGGCCTGAAGTCCCTCCTCCAGGCTGTGCGCCATCACGGCGGACGGGGCGACGAAGCCTTCATCGCGGGTCAGCACGATGTTCAGCCGTCCGTCGAGCACGCGCGGCAGCGACTTGAAGGTGCGCCGGCCCATGAGCACGGGATGGCCCATGGTCACTTTGCGGAAGAACTTCATGTCGGAGCGGATATGCCAGGGCAGATCGCCCCCGCGGCCGATGGCGCGGTTCTCGCCCATGGCCACGACCAGAGCGATGACGGGGTCTACCGGCGTGGTTCGAGGTCCGGCCGTCATCCTGAGGTGCGAGGGCGGAGCCCGAGCCTCGAAGGACAGCCGGGCACCTCACCATGACGATTCATACCGCTACCTCGGCGCGGATCGCCGGATGCGGGTCATAGCCGACCAGCGCGAAGTCCTCATAGACGAAGTCGAACAGCGACTTGACCTCGGGATTGATCTGAAGGCGTGGCAGCGCACGCGGGCTTCGCGACAGCTGCTCGTCGGCCTGCTCCACATGGTTCAGGTAGAGATGCACGTCACCGAAGGTGTGCACGAAGTCGCCGGGCTCGAGCCCCGTCACCTGCGCCACCATCCGGGTGAGGAGCGCATAAGAGGCGATGTTGAACGGCACACCGAGAAACACGTCCGCCGAGCGCTGATAAAGCTGACAGGAGAGCTTGCCGCCGCCCACGTAGAACTGGAACAGGCAATGGCAAGGCGGCAAGGCCATGTTCGGGATCTCGCCTACGTTCCAGGCGCTCACGATGTGGCGGCGCGAATAGGGGTCGCGCTTGATGCCTTCCACGACCGCCGTAATCTGATCGACCGTCCCGCCGTCGGCCGTGGGCCAGGACCGCCACTGCTTGCCGTAGACGGGTCCGAGTTCGCCGGCCTCGTCCGCCCATTCGTCCCAGATGCGCACGCCATGCTCCTGGAGATAGCGAACATTGGTCGAGCCCTGCAGGAACCAGAGAAGCTCGTGAATGATGGACTTCACGTGCAGCTTCTTGGTGGTCATGAGCGGAAAACCCTCGCTCAGATCGAAGCGCATCTGAGCCCCGAACAGACTCAGCGTCCCGGTGCCGGTGCGGTCCTCCTTGCGAAGCCCCTCATTGCGAATTTGGGCCAGAAGATCGAGATATTGGCGCAATTGGTGTCTTTCCCTATGCTCCGGGGAAACCCACATATCGGAGACGGCCCGGCCGCGACTCGCCAGGGCCTGTCTGTCGATAGACCCTGCGAATGGAGCATTCAATGCGTCTCATGCCAATTGTCCTCGCTTCCGCTCTTGCCCTTACCGCTCTGCCCGCGGCCGCGGCGTATGTCGACATCGAAACGGTGCGCGCCATGGCCTTCGACCGGGGCATCGTGAGAATCGACGAAATCGAGCTGCACCGGAAAAGAGGCGTCTGGGAGGTCGAGGGCGAAGACGCCTACGGACACGATATCGAGATGAAGGTCGACGCGTTAACCGGCCGCATCATCAAGATGGAGCGGGACTGACGCTCCCGCGCGTCCCCGCAAACCCCTGGAACCGCGACTGATTCGCGCGGTCTCGCCTGGGGGTTATCGAACCATCAATCTTTTTTTTGCCGCCGCAACAGCCTATATATGAAGGGCTGGTGCAAACCAGCTATGGCGATAAACGGGCGACGTAATAAGCCACTCGGACCCGGGGGCAGTACCCGGCGCCTCCACCAGGTTTCAGTTTCGCGTACGGAATTCGCGAGGGCATGATGCGAACTGAAACGTGGCGGGGGCGAAACAGGCTCGACGAGGGTGTAAAGGTCGTACTTTTGCTCGGCATGGTATCCGCCGTTATCGGGCCAAACCAAATAGTTGCCAACGACAACTATGCGGAGGCACGTCTCGCTGCGTAGTCAGCGCGATAGCCTAAATTTCAAGCCCTAACCTCCTCGCAGGGGTTAGGCGCGGTTTCGGAGGGCACCGGGCAACAGAAGCCCTCCACTTTATTGACGGGGTGACTGCCTACGTCGCGGAATTTGGACCGGCGCCGCTCATGGCAGACGACGAACTCAGATACGACCTTCTCACTCAAACCGCACTGCGCGGCGTGGTTCGTGACGTGTTGACCCAAGTTCAGCGCGACGGGCTCCCGGGCGAGCACCATCTCTACATCGCCTTCGATACGGTCGCCGACGGCGTTTCCATCTCCAAGCGGCTCAAGGAGCAGTATCCGGAGGAGATGACCATCGTCCTCCAGTATCAGTTCTGGGACCTGGCGGTGACGGACGAGCGCTTCGAGGTGAAGCTCTCCTTCTCCAACGTGCCGGAGCGGCTGGTGGTACCCTTCGCCGCGGTGAAGGCGTTTTACGATCCTTCCGCGCAGTTCGGCCTCCAATTCGGCAAGCCGGGCGCGGCCAACGACTGCGCGCGCCAGCACATGGCCTCCGCGCTTCCCGATCTCGTCGGCGAGCAGCCAGAGGAGACGCGTGAACCCGCGGCGGAGGAAACCGCCGAGACGCCCCATGCCGAGGTGGTCATGTCGCGGCCGCCGGCCGAAGTCGTGCACCTCGACAGCTTCCGCAAGAAATAGGCGCCTAATTAAGCGCTGACTGCACAGGCTTTAGGCATTGTGCGCGCCTGCGCGCGGCCGGGCGCCGATTTCGCTTGTCTTTCCGACCTGGCATGATTTCTGACTAGACTTCCTTGCAGACGACCGCACTGCCGGGGGGGAACGCCTTGAATAGAATGGATTTGATTCGGGGCCCGGCCGAGGCCAGGCACACGGCGCTTGCGCCGATCGAAGACTATCTCGCCGAGCTGCATGCGCGCGTGTCCAAGCTCGAGGGCGGCGCGCCGGCTGACTACATCCCCGAGCTCGGCAAAGTCGATCCCAATCTCTTCGGCATCGCCATCGCCACCGTGGACGGGCAGCTCTATTCCGTCGGCGACGCCTACACCCCCTTCACGATCCAATCGGTGTCTAAGCCGTTCATGTACGGCTACGCGCTCCAGCATCACGGGCGCGCGGGCGTGCTCAAGCGGGTGGGCGTGGAGCCAACGGGCGAAGCCTTCAACTCCATCGTGCTCGACGAGGCGGCCAACCGCCCCTTCAATCCGATGGTGAACGCCGGCGCAATCTCCGTCGCCGAGATGATGCAGGGCGACACCCAGAAGCAGCGCATCGCCAACATGCTCGACCTGTTCTCGAGCCTCGCCGGCCGCGACCTCGATATCGACGAGGCGGTGTTCGCCTCGGAGCTCGCCACGGGGCATCGCAACCGCGCCATCGCCTATATGATGCTCAACACGGCGATGATCGAGCGCGATCCGAACGAGGTGCTCGATCTCTATTTTCGCCAGTGCTCGGTGAACGTCACGGCAAGCGACCTCGCCATCATGGCGGCGACGCTCGCCAATGACGGCCGGAACCCCCTCACCGACCACGCGATCTTCGATGCGCAATATGTGCGCGACATGCTGACGGTGATGAACTCCTGCGGCATGTACGACTATGCGGGCGAATGGGCCTACGAGGTCGGCATGCCGGCCAAGAGCGGCGTGTCGGGCTGCATCATCGCCGTGATCCCCGGGCAGATCGGCATCTGCGTCTACGCGCCGCCGATCGACACGCAGGGCAACAGCCTGCGCGGCATCCGCGTGTGCCAGGAGATCTCGAACGAGTTCCAGCTCCATGCCTTCAACAACCGCACCAATGTACGCAGCGTGCTCAGACGCGACTACCGGGCGGACCTGGTGCGCTCGAACCGCCTGCGCACGCTCGAAGAGCGCACCATCCTGACGGAGGAAGGACGGAAGATCTCGGTGCTCGAAGCGCAAGGCGCGCTGTTTTTCGGCTCGACCGAGCAGCTCTTGCGCCGGCTCTCCCACCTCGCCCAGGACTCAAAATACGTCATCATCGATTTCAAGCGCGTGCACCTGGCCGATGCGTCGGCGTGCAAGCTGATCGTGCGTGCGGTGCGCTCCATGGCGAAAAGCGGCGCGGAGCTGGTGTTCGCCTCGATCGCCGCCGACGGGCCGCTGGAGCGGCTGACCCGGGCGCTCGCCGAGACGGAGGAAGGCCACCGTCTGCGCCAGTTCCGCGACGCGGATGTGGCTCTGGAGTGGTGCGAGGATCAGCTCCTGGCCGGCTCCGGCTCGAGCGTCGGCACGAAGTTCTCGGTGTCGGAGATCAATTTGTTCAAGGGCCTGACCGCCGAGGAATGCCGGCTGGTCGAATCCATCATCCGGCCGCTCGTGTTCGACAAAGGCGACGTCATCATGCGCGAAGGCGACCCCGCGAAGCTGTTCTTCGTGCTGGCGCGCGGCACGGTCAGCGTCGAGATCAAGGTCCACGGCAAAGGCGAACGGCGCAAGCGCGTGGCCTCGATCGGCCCCGGCCTCACTTTCGGAGAGATGGCCCTGCTCGACGGCGGCAAACGCTCCGCCGACGTCATCGCCAATGAGAGGGTGATTTGTTACGGCCTCGGCGTCGAGGAGTTGCATGAGCTGTCAGCCGACCATCCGAACATCATGATCACCATATTGAGCAATCTGACGCGGGAGTTCTCAGAGCGCCTGCGTCACGCCAACGAAGAGATCAGCGTCCTCGAATAGGTTTAGGCGGCCGGTGCTTCGGCCACCTCGCTCTTGGCGCGCGGCTCGTTGGACGGGGTCAAGGGCACGTTCAGCTCCGCATAAAGGCCGGTCGGGCGGAACTCCATCTTGGTCTCGCCGCCGAGATTGTGGCGGATGCCTTTGTCTATAAGCTGCGAGCCGAAGCCTGTCCGCCCGCGCTTCTTCAGGACGGAAGGCACACCGCGTTCCTCCCAGGTCAGCAACAGCCGATTGCCGCGCGCGGTCTTCCAGCTCACGTGGAGTTCACCGGCATTCTGCGACAGCGCGCCATATTTCACCGCGTTGGTCGCCAGCTCATGCAGCGTCATGGCGAGGATCGAGGTGCATTGCGGCGGCAGCAGCACGTCCGGCCCCTTGACGGTGATCTTCGGCCCGTCATCGCGCTGATAGGGCTGCAGTTCGCGGTCGACCATGGCTTTCAGGCTGGCGCCCGACCATTGCGACTCCAGCAGAAGATCGTGTGCCCGGTGCAGGGCCTGAAGCCGCTCGGCAAGGGTCTGGGCCATGGCTTGCGCGGATTGGTTGGACGCCTGGCGCAGGCTCGCCTGGACCAGCGACTGCACGATCGCCAGCGCGTTCTTGACCCGGTGGTTGAGCTCGCCGACGAGCATGGTCTGGCGCTGCGCCGTGCGCCGCCGCTCGGTCACGTCGCGGAACACGAGCACGGCGCCGGCCAGCGTGCCGTCATAGCCGACGATCGGCGCGCCGGAATGCTCGACCGGCAGTTCCTTGTCGTCGCGGGTGAGGAGCATGGCGCCCGATTCCAGGCGCGTGACCGTGCGCTCGCGCAGGGCTTTCAGCGCCGGATCGTCGACGGACTTCCGCGTAACCTCGTCGACGACGCGGAACACCTCCCAAATGGGCCGCCCCCGGGCCTGCGCCACCGGCCAGCCGGTCAGCTGCTCGGCGACCTTGTTGAGCAGCAACACGCTGCCGCTCGGGTCGGTGGCGATCACGCCCTCGCCGATTGAGCCCAGCGTCGTAGAGAGCCACTCGCGCTGGCCGCGCAGATCCATCAGCGCCACCTGACGTTCGAGGTCGGCGCGTCTGACGGCGCCGAGCGCGGCCCAGGCGAACACGGCGAGCACGACGATGCTCGCCACGGCGAAGATGGCAAGGGTCGCGGCGCTGTCGTAGAACGCGCGCAGCTCGGCTTGGCGCACGAACCAGCCAATCACCAGCGGCAGGACGAGGATGCCGGGGAGAAGCCGGCGCAGCATCTCGCCCGCAGGCGATTGCTCGACGATCGCCGCGGCGATGCCGCGCTCCGGCGAAGCGGCGATGAAACCGACGGCCAGAAGCACCACGCTCGCCGCACCGTAGGCGGTCAAGGGCGTGAACGGGAACGGGTAGTTGCTGGTGTCGACGCCGTAGACGTGGCCGGCGACCACGATCAGAACCTGCGCCAGCATGATGAGGGCAATGGCCTGCGCAAAGATCGACAGCGCGGGGCCGCGCTTGGCGTAAAGCAGCGCAAGCCCGAACAAGACCAGCGCTCCCGTGAGGCCCGGCGCCGTCGAGGTCGCTATGGCGCCTCCTGGTGCAAATCCGGGAGCGATCAGGGCCCGATCGAGACCGAAATCGACGCCCAACAGACCCTGGCTCAGCAGGACGACCCCGGCGAGAACTAGGAACAGGCCGATCAGCCGCGCGAGGATCCTGATTCGCCTGTAGGTCAAGCAAAGCAGGCCCAGACCCGCCAAAATGACCCCGAGCGCGGCCAGGGGCGTCATCCCGACAAGGCTCGGAAGGGCGTCAGCGGGGATGATTCCCAGCCACATCGCCAGCACGATCTCGCCGATCACGCAGACGAGGACCGCCGCCAGCCGGGCAAAGGCTACCGGCACCCCAGCCGCCTGGGACGCAGGCAGTGCAATGTGTGTCGACGCCGCCGTCACTCGCCTTCCTCGCCTGGCCTCCCGGCGCGGGCCGCCGCGAAACACTTCGCCACAAGCCCAGTTCTCTCATCCGTGATCGCGATGGTATAGCCTAGGCCCAAATCGCCCGATAGGCGCCCGCCAAAACGTGCGGGCTGCCCGGACGCCAAGACTACCAAAAAGGGAAATATGCTCATGCCTTTAGCCGATGGCCCCCAGTCTCCCGCCTCACCCCGCACCGAAACGGACGCGTTTGGGCCGATCAAGGTCCCAGGCGACCGCTATTGGGGGGCGCAGACCGAGCGTTCGCGCCAAAACTTCAAAATCGGCGACGAGCACATGCCGAAACCCCTGATCCGCGCCATGGCGCTGGTGAAAAAGGCCGCCGCGCTGACCAATCTGGAACTCGGGCGCCTGGACAAGGCCTTGGCGGAGGCGATCGCCACCGCGGCGGACGAAATCTTGGACGGCAAGCTTGACGGTCATTTTCCCCTGGTGGTTTGGCAAACCGGCTCCGGCACCCAGACCAACATGAACCTGAACGAGGTGATCGCGAATCGGGCCAGCGAGATTCTCGGTGGAGAGCTCGGCACCAAATCCCCTGTTCACCCCAACGATCACGTCAATCTCGGCCAGTCCTCCAACGACACCTTCCCCACGGCGATGCACATCGCGGCCGCCGAAGAAATCGCCTACCGGCTCAATCCAGCGCTTTCCCGACTCTACCAGGCGCTCAAAGAAAAGGCTGAGGCGTTTCAGGATGTGCTCAAGATCGGACGTACGCATATGCAGGACGCCACTCCCCTCACTCTGGGGCAAGAATTCGGCGGCTATGCGGCGCAGATCGATCACGGCATCGAACGGCTGAAGATGTCGCTGCACGGGCTCTACGAGCTGGCTCAGGGCGGCACCGCCGTCGGCACGGGGCTGAACACGCATCCCGCCTTCGCGCAAACCTTTGCCAAGAAGGTCGCGGAAATGACCAAGCTTCCCTTCGTGACCGCCGAGAACAAATTCGAGGCCCTCGCCGGCCACGACGCCTTCGTCTTCGCCCATGGCGCGCTGACCACGGTGGCGACGTCCATGTTCAAGATCGCCAACGATATCCGGTTGCTCGGCTCAGGCCCGCGCTCGGGCTTCGGCGAACTGCTCCTGCCGGAGAACGAGCCGGGCTCGTCGATCATGCCCGGCAAGGTGAATCCCACCCAATGCGAGGCAGTGACCATGGTCTGCGCGCAGGTCATGGGCAACCAGACCACCGTGAGCTTCGCCGGCAGCCAAGGGCATCTGGAGCTCAACGTGTTCAAGCCGGTGCTGGCTTACGCGCTGCTGCAATCAATCAGGCTGCTCGGCGACGTGGCCGACAGCTTCACCAAAAACTGCGTGACCGGCATCGAGGCCAACCGCGAGCGAATCAAGGAGCACATGGAGCGCTCGCTCATGCTCGTCACCGCGCTGACCCCGCATATCGGCTACGACAAAGCGAGCGAGATCGCCAAGCATGCGCACAAGCGCGGCAGCACCTTGCGCGAGGAAGCCATCAGGCTCGGTCATGTGAACGAGGACGACTTCGACCGGCTGGTGAAGCCGGAGGATATGGTGGCGCCGAAGAAGTGACGGGTGTTCCGCCATGACGACGGCCCGCAACAAGCGCTCGCTCACCATCGCCCGGCACCGGACCAGCGTCTCCCTGGAAGAGCCGTTCTGGACGGCGCTGGCGGAAATCGCCAAGGCGCAAGGGAAGTCGGTCGCCGGTCTCGTCGGCGAGATCGACAAATCGCGCGTCGAGACCGCGGGCGACGCGGTGAGCCTTTCCGCCGCCATTCGCCTCTACGTGCTGGAGCAAGCCCAGGGAACGGGCGGCGCGTCCTAGAAGCCGCCGCCGAAGATGCTGTAATTCTTTTTCCAGTCGTCGGGACGGCTTCGCTTTGGCCGATAGCGGCGCGGCGCGGGGGCCGGCGCTGCCTCGACCGTTTCTTCCGCACCGAGTTCTTCCGCACCGAGGGCGTTCGGTTCGGCCCCGTCCGCGGCGGTCTCGCCCGCAAGGATGTCCGCGATGGGATCGTCGACGGTGCCGTCGGCATTGATCTGCGGCGCCGACTGCGCCGACGGCAGCAAGATGTCCGGCACCGCCGCAGCGGCATTGGCTTCCGTGGCGGCTTGCTGTGCGGCAGCTCGCGCCTCCGCCTCGATCCGCTCCCGGGCCGCTCTCTCGGCGGCGGCTTTCGCTTCCGCCGCCGCGCGTTCCTTGGTCGCCTTCTCAGCCGCGGCCCTGGCAGCCGCGGCAGCCTTGGCCTCGGCGGCCGCTTTCGCTTCCGCCGCGGCGCGCTCTTTCACGGCCTTCTCGGCGGCAAGTTTTGCTTCGGCCGCTGCTTTTTCCGCAGCTTCTCTCTCGGCGGCGGCCTGCTCGGCAGCAGCCTTCTCGGCGGCGGCTCTCTCCGTCGCGGCTTTTGCTTCGGCGGCAGCCTTATCCGCGGCCTTTCTTTCGGCCGCAGCCTGCGCCGCCGCAGCCTGTTCGGCGGCGGCAGCTTTCTCGGCGGCAAGCCTCTCGGCCGTTGTGGCTCTCTCCGCAGCGGCTCTGGCCTCGGCTGCCGCTTTCGCCTCAGCGGCGGCCTCCACCGCAGCAGCCCTTTCAGCCGCGGCCTGTTCGGCGGCCGCTCTCTCTGCCGCCGCCTTCTCCGCAGCAAGCCTGGCCGCCGTTTCAGCAGCGGCTCTCTCGGCGGCTTCTCTTTCAGCCACAGCCTGTGCCTCGGCTTCAGCCTTCTCCCGCGCCGCTCTTTCGGCGGCGGCCCGTTCGGCCGCAGCGCGTTCGGCCGCAGCGCGTTCGGCGGCAGCGCGTTCCGCGGCAGCTTTTTCCGCCGCTGCCCTTTCGGCGGCGGCCCTGTCCTCCGCGACGCTGTCTTGCCGGGCGGCGCGCCCGCTCACGTCCAGCGTCTCGAGCCGCTCGACGTCTTCTTGGAGGCGGCGGATCGTCAGGTGGCTCTCGATCGCCGTCGTATCGACGGCGGGCACGATGGCGCCCGCCTCGTCGAGAGGCCCGGCGAAGACGACGCTGACGGGTGGAACCTTCTCGCTGCCGGGCCCCGTCAAACGCATCTGCCATTCGCTGTCGAGCTTGAGACTGGCGAGCTCCACATAGGCGTTGACGTCTGCCTCGGCGCCGGTCCCCGCCAGCGTGGTAGGCGCAAGGCGCACCGTGCCGTTCTTGACGTCGAGCGCGAAGGTCGCTGGCGCAAAGCCGTACGTGCCCTTGGTCAGCGTGTTGCGAACTTGCTCGGTGTCCGCGTCGATCTCCGCCTTGGTCGCCTTGATCGTGGTGTTGGCCGCCTTGGCGGCGACTTTGCGCAACGGCTCAGACGTCATGGCGGTCAGCACGCCTTCGCCGAGCGCGAGCGTACCCTTGCCGCTCAGGCCGGCGACAAGGCCCGGCGGGCTCAAGCCCTCCCCTTGCACGGAGAAGGCGATGTCGAACGGGCCTTCGGCGAGATTGTTTCCGGCGACCGCCTCGGACAGCGCCCCGAGGCTGGCGTTTTTCAGGTCGGCCTTGGCGGTGAGTGCCGCGCCGTTGCCGCGCGGCGAAAGGAGGCCCGAGGCGGCAAAGTCGCCGCCGAACAACCGCCCGTCGAGATCCGTGATCGCAAGACCATCATTGTCGACCCGGGCATTGAGCGTGGCGTCCGCGACCTGGAACGGCGCGCCGAGAACGAGCGTCCTGGCATTGAGCGTGATGTCGCCTTCGGCGTTGTCGATGAGATCGAGGGTGAAGCCGCGTGCCGGCCACACTTCAGCGGCATCCGCGCTGACCGAGCCCAGCATCTCCTCGGTGGAGGCCGTGCGCTCCCACGCCACAAGGACGCCCAGCACCGCCGGCAGCGAGACGCGCTCCGCATTGGCGGCGATCTTGAACTTGGTCGTGACCCCGTCGCGCTCGAAATGAGCGCTGCCTTCGATGGCGTCGCCCGCGACCTCGGCCTTGACGGAGTCGAGATCGATGACGCCGGCTTTCTTTCTCAGGTTGGCGCTCACCGTGAGTGGCACCGCGTTGGCGCTGGGCGGCGCATCGAGCCCCAGCAGCGGCAGCGCGAGGCTCGCGTCCTGCGTCGCCACAGACGCGTAACCGTTCAATGCGACGCCGTCGTCTTGCAGCGTCCCCTGCCCTTCAAAGGC
Source organism: uncultured Alphaproteobacteria bacterium (assembly GCA_963825655.1). Taxonomy (GTDB): domain Bacteria; phylum Pseudomonadota; class Alphaproteobacteria; order Rhizobiales; family Methyloligellaceae; genus Methyloceanibacter. Next base: position 267,855 of record CAWGTS010000002.1, on the reverse strand, counting down.
AAGCTGCAGGGCGCCGGTCTCCAAGGCGGCCCGGCCGGTCAATTTTTTGCTCGGCACGCCGGCAAGCTTCACCGACAACGTGCCTTCGGCGCCGGCCGCCGCGGCGAGCTTGTCTTGCGGCAGCTCTGGAAAGAGGAGAACAAGCAAGGCTTGCGGCTTCTCGCCGGTGACGCTGCCCCCGACATTGATCTCCGTATCGGCAAGCTCGGCCGGCGCGCCATGCGCGCGGGCGACGAGCGCCACATCGGACCCGCCGACCTGACCGCTCAGCTCCAGCGACGTCGTGGTGGCCTCGCCGTCACGCGCCGCCACCAGCCCGGCCTGGAGGTCAAGCGGCGCAAGGGCGGAGAGCTGCTTGGATTTGCTGACGTCTTCCGAGAACCCGAAAATGTCGGTGACGACGCGCAAGGCATCCGTGGTCTGCGCCTGGAGCGTCAGGTCCACGCGGCCGGTCGGCGCGTCGGCAAGGCTGGCGATGCGGCCTTTGCCGCCGAGCGCGATGGCGCCGGGCGCCAGAAACTCCAGCGCCTCCACATCCAGCGTGCCGCCGACCAAAGAGAGTTTCGCATCGAGCTTGCCCGAGGGAATGTTAGGCAACAGGAGCTCGTTCACTTTCAGCGTCGCGCGCACGTCGTCGCCGCGCAGTTGCTTGAGCAGGCTCGTGTCTTGGGTGCTGCTGGCTTCGGCGTTCGCGGCTTGCGTCTCAGACGCCCCGTTGCCATTCGCCGACAGCCAGGCGTGCCAGAGAGGCCCATCGCCCAGCACCTCGCGCAAGTCGAGGCGGTCACTGTCGAGATCGATGTCGATCAGGTTGGTTTCGCCGGCCTGATAGTGGAACCGCCCGCGAAACTTGGTGTCGCTCACCTCGCCGAGCACGTCGGCGAGCTTGATCTCCCCATCGCCGATCGTGGCGAAGGCCGACCCGGAGAAGTCTCCGACCGACTGGCCGGTCATCCCGCGGTCACCGGCCGCCCAACGCGTGAGGGCCCGCAAGCCCGAACCGTCGATCTCCACGGGGCCTGAGAACAGCGGCCCGAAATCGCCGTCCCGCAAGCGCCCCGAGACCGAAACGCGATTGCCGCCGGGAAGCGTCGCCTTCAGCCGTTCGATGGTGACGCCGCCATCGTGGCTCTGAAGCGCCATGTCGAGGCCGCCGGCGAGATCGCCGCCGAGACCCGCCTGCTCGATGTCGAGCGTGAGCGCGCCTTGGCCGATCTTCGCCGCCTCTTCGAGCACCCACTCGGCGGACATGTAGAGCACGGCTGCGGGCGACGGCTTCTTGTCCTCGCCCGTGGTGCCGAACAGCGCATCGAGATCGATCCAGCGCGCGGCCAGCTTGCCTTCGGCCTTGTAGGGCGCCCGGAAGTCGAGGTCGAGGCTGCCTTTCAAGATCTGCGGCCGGCCGGCGGCGTGAATCGTCAGATCGAACTCGGGCAACGCGGCGCCGTCGGGCGAGGCTTTGAGCGGACCTTTCAGCTCCACGAACGAGGCGGTGTCGCGCGGGCTGCTCGGCGCCGCCGCATCCTGCGGCACTTCCGGCTGCGCGACTTCCGGCTGAGACCCTTCGGCCTCGAGGCCGGTGTCCGGCTCCGTCTCGGTGTCCGCGTCGGCCAGCGCATCGAGATTGGTCATGCGCATGAGGACGGTGCCGTCATAGACGGGGGTCGCGCCGAGCCCCGTGACCGCGCCGTCGAACTGGTAGGCCGTGGAGCGGTCGGGATCGCGCAAGGCCGCCTTCAAGCGGAACTGGCCCGTCTGATCCATGGCCCCGGTGGAGAAGCGAATGGACTGACGGCGACCTTCGTAATCGTATTCGGCGGAAACCTTGTAGGGACCGGAGAGCGAGGTCGCACTCGCCTCGCCGTCGATGTCGTTGAACACGAATTTCAGCACGCCGTCCTTGACGATCTCGACCGTGCCGCCGCTCACGCGCACGGAGTCGAGCAGCACGTCCTTCGGTGCGAAGGGCACGGGCACGCCGGGACGTCCCACGTCGCCCCAGTTCCCGGTGCCGTCGGCGTTCAGTTCGAGGCGCAGCGTGGGATCGACGATGGTGAGTTGATGCGCTTCGACGGCGCCGGTCAAAAGCGACCCCACGTCGATCTTCGCCTCGAGAGACTTCGCCTCGAGGAACGGCTTCTCCAGGCTGCCGTCCTCGTTCGCCACTCTGATGTCGTCGAATTTCAGCTGCGGCGCCGGCAGCACGATGAGATGGACCTCGCCACCCACCTTGACCTCGCGGCCGAGCAGCTTGCTGGCCTGCTCCTCGAAGGCGGGGCGGTAGTCGTTCCAGTCGATGAAGAGCGGTGCGGCGAACAGGGCGCTCAGCACCAGAATCAACAACGCGGTCAGTGTGAGCAGAAGCGAGTTCACCGATATCTCTGCCTAGGGCTCGGTTGCGGGCGCATAATCCCAGCGCAAAGCGACAAGGATGCGAGCCCATTCCGGCGCGCGCGACGCCTCATCATGGTATCGCAAAAATCTTGCCAGGATTGAGGATATTCAACGGATCGAGCGCCTTTTTTATGGCAATCATCACGTCGACGCCTAGTCCGTGTTCCGCCGCCAAATAGCCGATCTTTCCCTGGCCGACCCCGTGCTCCCCGGTGCAGGTGCCCTCGAAGCGGAGAGCCCGCTCCGCCAGTCGATCGAGGAATTCCTGAACATTGGCGCGTTCCGTGGCGTCGGCCGGGTCGATGAGGGGCATGACATGGAAATTGCCGTCGCCCACATGGCCCACGATGGGAGCGAGCAGCCCCAATCTCCCGATGTCCCGCTTCGTCTCCGCGACACAGGCCGCGAGCGCGGAAATCGGCACGCAGACATCCGTGGCGATCAGGTCGGCGCCGGGCCGCAAGCCCCGCGCCGCCCAATAGGCGTCATGGCGCGCCTGCCAGAGCCGGTTGCGGTCCTCCTGACGCTCGGCCCAGTCCAGTTCGCCGCCGCCTTCGCCCCTGGCGATCTCGGCGAACAGCTCGACCTGCTCGCGGGTTCCGGCCTCGGTGCCATGGAATTCAAGGCACAATGTCGGCTTCTCAGGCAGAGTGAGGTCGGAATAGGCATTGCAACCGCGGATCTGCACCTCGTCCAGAAGCTCGATGCGGGCCAGCGGCAACCCCATCTGCAGCGCGGCAATGGTGGCATTGCAGGCGCCTTCCAAAGTGTCGAAGGTGCAAACGCCGGCGAGGATGGTCTCCGGAATGCCGTAGAGCTTCAACGTCAGCGACGTGATGACCCCGAGCGTGCCTTCGGAGCCGATCAGGAGCCGGGTGAGATCGTAGCCGGCCGCTGATTTCCGCGCCCTGCCCCCGGTGGTGACGATGCGGCCGTCGGCGAGCACAGCGGTCAAGCCCAGCACCAGATCGCGCATGGTGCCGTAACGCACGGCGTTGGTGCCCGACGCGCGTGTCGCGGCCATGCCGCCGAGGCTTGCGTCCGCGCCGGGGTCCACGGGGAAGAACAATCCCGTATCGCGCAAATATTCGTTGAGCTGCTTTCGCGTGACGCCGGGCTCAACCGTGCAATCGAGGTCGGCCTCGTGCACGGCGAGGATGCGGTTCATGCGCGAGAGATCGAGCGACAATCCTCCAAGCGGCGCATTAAGATGGCCTTCGAGCGACGTGCCGGTGCCGAACGGGATGACAGGGACGCGTGCCGCGGCGCACGCCTTGACCGCGTCGGCCACCTCGTCCGTGGTTTCGGCGAACAGCACGGCGTCCGGCGCCTGAACCTTGAGCCAGGTGAGCGTGTTGGCGTGCTGCTCGCGCAGAGCTTGGCTGCACGACAAGCGGTCGCCGAACCGCGTGGCAAGCGCCGCGAACATGGCTTCCTTGTCTTCCGCGGCCGGGCGCGCCCCCGCCTCTGCCATGAGGGTGGTCATGGCGCATAGTTTACAATCAGTTTCTAAACAAAATCAGGCAGGTTTTGCCTTGGTTCAGGCGGCCGAAGCTCAGGCAACGCGCACGACGCCGATCACCGCCGCGTAATGGCAACTCGCTGCCGATAGGACAAAGCCGTGCCAGATGGCGTTCTGATAGGGCAGCCGGTTCCACAGATGAAACACCACGCCAACCGTGTAGAGCACGCCGCCGACCATGAGCAGGGTCAACACGCCGGCGGGAAGTGCCGCGTGCAACGGCTCCCAGGCGGCGAGGACCGCCCAGCCCTGCACCAGGTAGAGCGCCGTGGACAGCCCATCGAGGAAGCGCGGGAAGAACAGCTTGATGGCGATGCCGATCGCCGCCATGGACCAGACAACGGCGAGCAGGCCAAGCCCCCAGGCGTCGTTCATTTTCAGCAGGACGAAGGGCGTATAGGTGCCGGCAATCATTAGGAAGATCGCGGCGTGATCGAACCGTCGCATGATCTCCTTCACCTTGGGGCGCACCACGAGATGGTAGCCGGCCGAGCAGCCGAACGTCGCGACCAGGGCCAGACCGTAGATGGCAAGACCCGCCACCATGAGCGCGGTCTCGTTACGGATGCCGATGACGAGCAGCACGATGAGCGCGATGACGCTCGCGGCGACACCGATGACGTGGATGGTGCCGTCGGCCAGGCGCTCGCCGAACGTGTACCGCGGAGACAGAGTCAAAACCTCGCTCATTCCTTCTAGCTGGTGACTTTATTCAGCTTAGCAAGGGATGTGGCGGGCGTGAGGCGCACGCCGTCACGCATGCGTCATCGTCCGGCTCCCTTGGGGTGTCCAAGAGGTCCGGCGATGACGACATGTTCTAGGAAAGAGCGGGGTGCTAGTTGCCGCAGGCCACGGCGCCGGCGGTGCACACATACGGCACGACCACGCCCTTCCAGCACTGGGCGTAGGTCTTGGAGGTCACGACATCAGGCTTGAGCAGCATGTCGGATGTGACAACCGGGCGCACAGCCTTCCAGAACGGGTCGGGCGTGACTTTGCGGGGCCGCATGGTCACGTAGCTCCAGCCGCGCTGACGCTTGACCTGGTTGGCCGTATCGATGGCATTCGCATACGCGGCCCTCGCCGCCGATGCCTTCGAACTCGGCGCTATTGGTTGCCTTGATCAATTGGCAACCGGCGCTCGCCGTCTGAAGGCCACCGAGAAACAACACGGCGAAGCCAAGCACCGCCAAGCCTGCCTTGAAAACCCGAAGCATTCCGACCTCCAAATTGTGGTTAATCCTCGGCCAAAACTTCCTTTGCCACTCCGCGCGCTGACCTGCAAGTCTTAGGGGAAACAGACGGAGAAACAATTCCGTGACTGTGGCCGATATGCACGCAGACGCCGCTCAGTCTTCGACCTTACAGGGAGGCCCCTCGGGGCAGGCGCCCGAGCGGTGGCGCGTGAAGTTCTGCATAATGTCGTCGTCGGGGGCGGCCTGATCCGGTGCGTCCGCCTGCTCGCCATTGGCGTGAGGCGGTGCGGGTTCGCCGTCGGGGACGACGGGAGCCTCGGTTGCGGGCGCCTCGGTCTCGGTGGCGAGGGCCGCGGCAGGGCCGCCCAACAGGGCAAAGGCAATCAGGGATATAGCGAGGACCGTCTTCATGGCCCTAATTTCCTTCTGGCTTCTCGGCGCACATTAGTTTTGGCGAAGTCGGCGAGGCGAGCAAAGCGCGGGTCGCTCTCCACGGCTTTGGCGATCTTCTCAAAGTCCTCGAACGCCTCGGGCTGCTCGAAATTCTTGCGGATGCGCGCGATGTAGGTCTTGAGCTCAGGGTATTCAAAGGCCTCGACGATAAACGCGCCAAAAAAATGGCCGATCAGCTCGTCGCTGAGAAGGCCTCTATCCCGGAACAGCCCAAGATCGGAAAAGAAGCCGAGAAATTCGTTGATCTCCAAATGGCTGAATCTGCCGCCATCGCTCTTATATAGCGTCTGCAGCCTTCGATGGCATTGGCGACCTTCAAGTAGTTTTCGTCCCGGTCGTAGAATTCCCGGTAGAGATCGCGCGCGAGCTGCACCTCGGAAATGCCGGCCCACATCCTCGTGGTCTGCACGTGCATGGCCACCACCAGAACCTGAGCCACGATGAAACTGACGATGAGAAACGCCGCCCCCACCCACGGTTCGCTCAGCGCCGATTTGCTGAAGGAGGCAAGCCGGGAAAAGCTCGTGCCTCCTCCGGAGCTGCCAGTATTGCCGGGCATATTGGGCGGCGTCATGCTCAGGACGAGCCTCGAGGATCGGTCGGTGCGGCGCGCGATCCCGCCAGCCTTTCTTTCGCCTGGCCCGCGGGTGCTATAGTTCTGCTTCATGGCCAAGATTCGCGCAACCGCCGCCGAGGCCCTCCCCCTGGAGGACGAGCCTAACCCTGCCTCCGACGAGATGCTGCCGATCTCGCAACGGGCCATGCGGCGGCGCCCCGACAACTATCTCGATGCTTTGAACGAAGAGCAGCGCGAGGCGGTGGAGACCTTGGAGGGGCCGCTGCTTGTTCTGGCGGGCGCCGGAACCGGCAAGACCCGCGTGCTCACCACGCGCATCGGGCATCTGCTCAGCCTGGGACGTGCGCGGCCCTCGCAGATCCTCGCCGTGACCTTCACCAACAAGGCGGCGCGCGAGATGAAGAGCCGCGTCGGTCAGCTGATCGGCGGCGTGGTCGAAGGCATGCCGTGGCTCGGCACGTTCCACGCTATCGGCGTCAAAATCATGCGCCGGCACGCCGAGCTGGTCGATCTCAAACCGTCCTTCACGGTGCTCGACACCGACGACCAGATCCGGCTGATCAAGCAACTGCTCGAAGCGGAGAACATTGACGAGAAGCGCTGGCCGGCGCGCCTGCTCGCGGCAATGATCGACGGCTGGAAGAACCGCGGACTTGTGCCGAAGCGCGTGCCCGACGGCGAGAGCTTCGGCTTCGCCAACGGCAAGGGACGCGATCTCTATGCACTCTACCAGCGCCGGCTGAAGGAGCTGAACGCCGCCGATTTCGGCGATCTCTTGCTGGAGAACTTGCGGCTGTTCCAAGAGCATCAGGACGTGCTCGAAAAATATCAGCAGCGCTTCCACTACATGCTGGTGGATGAGTACCAGGACTCAAACGTCGCGCAGTATCTGTGGCTGCGGCTCCTGGCGCAGGGCAACAACAACATTTGCTGCGTCGGCGACGACGACCAGTCGATCTATGGCTGGCGCGGGGCGGAGGTGGACAACATCCTGCGCTTCGAGAGGGACTTCCCCGGGGCCAAGGTCATTCGCTTGGAACGCAACTACCGCTCGACCGCGCATATCCTCGGGGCGGCCTCCGGTCTCATCGCGCACAACCAGGGCCGTCTCGGCAAGACGCTGCGTACCGACGGCGCCGACGGCGACAAGGTCGTGGTCGAAGGCTGCTGGGACGACGAGGAAGAAGCGCGCGTCATCGGCGAGGACATCGAGCAGCTCCAGCGCCAGGGCCATACGCTGAACGAGATCGCCATTCTGGTGCGCGCCTCGTTCCAGATGCGCGCTTTCGAGGACCGCTTCATCACGCTCGGCCTCGACTACCGCGTGATCGGCGGTCCGCGCTTCTACGAGCGCCAGGAAATCCGCGACGCCACCGCCTATTTCGAGGTGACGCTGAACCCGGCGAACGATCTTAAGTTCGAGCGCATCATCAACGTGCCGCGCCGGGGCTTGGGCGAGGCCACGCTGAAAGCGCTGCATCAGCTCGCGCGGGCCAGCGGCGTGCCCCTGATGCAGGCCGCGCGGCTGATCGTCGAAACCGAGGAGCTCAAGCCGAAACCGCGCAAAGCGCTGGCCGACTTGATCGCCGCCTTCGACCGATGGCGCTCGCTGGTCGACGGGATGCGGCATACGGAGCTGGCCGAGCTGATCCTCGATGAGTTCGGTTATACGGGCATGTGGCAGGCGGACCGCTCGCAGCAGGCGCAAGGGCGGCTGGAAAACCTGAAAGAGCTCATCCGCTTCATGGACGAGTTCGATACGCTCGCCGGCTTCATGGAGCACGTGTCGCTGGTAATGGATGCCGCGACCGAGGAAGGCACCGACCGGGTCAGCCTGATGACCCTGCATTCGGCCAAGGGGCTCGAGTTCGACACCGTGTTCCTGCCCGGCTGGGACGAAGGGCTGCTGCCCCATCAGCGCAGCCTCGACGAGGCGGGACGCTCGGGGCTCGAGGAAGAGCGGCGGCTGGCCCATGTCGGACTGACGCGGGCGCGCAAGACCGCCAAGATCACCTTCGCCCAGAACCGGCGCAATTACGGCATGTGGCAGACGGCGGTGCCGTCGCGCTTCATCGACGAGCTGCCGCCTGAGCATGTGGAGGTCGCCGAGGACAAGGGGACGCGCGGCTACGGGCCGAGCCGGTTCGACACGGCGGAGACTCTCTTCGCGAGCGGCTTTTACGACACGCCGGGCTGGCAGCGGGCGCAGCGTAATCGCCAGCGCGGCAACGCGGGTCCGCGCCGCGAGCCCCTGACCATCGACGGCACGCTGGTCGCCGCGAGCACGGCGGAAGGCTCGGGCGTCGACGTGGGCGAGCGCATCTTCCACCAGAAGTTCGGTTACGGCCGGGTGGCCTCGATCGACGGCAATAAGCTCACGGTCGATTTCGAGAAGGCCGGGCGCAAGAAGGTGGTCGATACGTTCGTCGAGCGGGTTTGACGATTGCCGATGTGGCTGTTCGGCTACGGCTCTCTGATGTGGGACGGCTGGGATACCGCTTACGGCTGTCTTAGGCGCATGCCGGCCGACCTCGAAGGCCACAGCCGCATCTTCAACAAGAAGTCGCTGGAACGCTGGGGGACGACGGAACGCCCCGGGCTAACGCTGAACCTGGCGCGTACGGGAATGTGCCGCGGCGTCGCCTTCGCGTTCGAGGACGCGGCGCGCAGCGACATCGAGGAGTATCTCTGCGCGCGTGAGACCTGTACGGCGACGGAGGTCCCCATCGCGCTGCCCGAGGGGACCGTCGGGGCGCTCACCTACATCTATGACGGGCCGCGTCTGATCGAGGACGGGCTGACGCTCGAAGAGCGCGCGACCATGATCCTGGCGGCGGAGGGCGTGGCCGGATCGAGCTACGACTACATCAAAAGCGTGCGCGCGCATTTGGCGGAACTGGGCGTCGCGGATCCTGAAATTGAGGCGCTCTGGAAGGCCGTGGAAGCCCTAAACAACGCGCAATAGCGCTATCCCGGCGCACACCGTTTCAGCGGGCACGCCAAGCCCGCGACCTGGATTCGGCTTTCTTTTTGAGAACAAATCAGGTACATTGATCCCGTTCTGTTCTCAGAGGGAGTGTAGATCATGCGTCTCATCGTTACGGCTCTTTTCGTCGCCATGTCGTTCATCCCTTACGCGATGGTGCAGGCTTCCGCGCAGTCGGCCCCCATTGGCTGCAGCTGCAAGGGCTGCGGCTGCAAGGGCGGTCCGGGCTGGCGCGGGCCGAAAGGCACCTGCGTGGCCGAGGCCAAGCTTGCTTCGGTCTGCGGTTCGCCGGCGGGCGCGCCGTGCACGCAAGAGGCCGCTACGCAAGTGTGCTTTGCCACGCCGGCCATCGCGGCAGCCGAGGATCGCACCGAGACGCAATAGGGCGGTCTCTCGAGGTGCGCAGCGAAGCTTCTTGGCGGACCAAGGCCCCCTCCTCTAAGTTTCCGCTCCATGGAAACGGGTCCCCAAGGAGCTTCGTCCACCTACCGCGCGACCGTCGAGGCGGAGTCCCGGGCCGCCAGCCGGATCGCGCGGGCGCTCGACGAGACCGACGACCCGCAAGCGCTGTCGGTCAGCTATTTCGATTCGGGCAATGGGCGGTTCGAAGTCTCCGCGCTCTACGCCGAGCGGCCGGACGAGGCTGCGCTGAACACGCTGATCGGCAAGGCGGCGGAAGGCGATGCGGTCACGCCGCTCGGCATCGAAGACATGCCGGACGCCGATTGGGTGACCGTGTCGCAAGGGCAGCGTCAGCCGGTGCGCGCCGGGCGCTTCCTCATTCACGGCAGCCACGACCGGGACAAGATCACGCGCAACCGCTTCACCATCGAGATCGATGCCGACCAGGCCTTCGGCACGGCGCATCATGCCTCAACGCGCGGATGTCTTCTCGCGCTGGATGACTTGGCGAAACGCGGGCGGCCGGATCTCGTGCTCGATTTGGGCACCGGCACCGGTATCTTGGCGATCGCCGCGGCGCGGGCGTTCGACCGGCCCGTGGTCGCCACCGACAACGATCCTGTCGCGGTCGCCATCGCCAAGGACAATGCGCGGAAAGCGGGCCTCTCTCAGCAAATCCACGCCTTCGTCGCGGAAGGGCTGGCCCACCCCACACTTCGCCGCCTGAAGCCAGACCTGATCGTGGCCAATATCCTGGCCGCGCCCCTCTATGGGTTGGCGCCGGCCATGGCCCGGACCTTGCGGCAAGGCGGCTACGCCATTCTTTCAGGGCTGACCGCGGACCAGGCGCCCGGCATCGAAGCGCGCTACGGCGCCCATGGTTTCACCCGGGAAAAGCGAATCCTTCTCGATGGATGGGCCACCCTGGTGGTAGGCCGTGGCAGCACAAGCGTTTTGTCCGATTGATCGGGGGCGACGCTTCGGCTTACAAAGCCTGCCATGTATCAGAGTTTCGATGAGGCCAAAGCTCCGGCGGCCAGCGGCGACCGGGTCAAGGCATTGGTGCGGGAGTTGAAGGCGCAGCGCCTAAAAGGCTTCCTGGTTCCCCACAGCGATCAGCATCAGAACGAGTTCCTGCCTCCCAGCGAGGAGCGGCTCGCCTGGCTCACCGGATTCACGGGCTCGGCGGGCGTGGCCATCGTCACCGACAAAGGCTCGGCGCTGTTCGTGGACGGCCGCTACATCCTGCAAGCGCCCAAGCAGGTCGACACCGACATCTTCGAGGTGCTGCAAGTTCCGGAAGCCAAGCCCTCGGAGTGGCTCAAAGAGACGCTCGTGAAAGGCAATGCCGTCGGCTACGACCCGGCGCTGCACACCATCAAGGAGATCGACCGGCTCACCAAGTCGCTCGGCGCCGAAGGCATCCGCCTGACGCCGGTGCCGGAGAATCCCATCGACAAGCTTTGGGAGAAGGATCGGCCGAGGCCCCCGATGGCGGGGATCGTTCACCACTCGATCGAGTTTTCGGGCCGAAGCGCGGCCGAGAAGATCGCGCAGGTGCAAGACACGCTCAAGGAGGACAACCAGGATGCGGTGCTCCTGACCGCGCCGGACTCGATCTGCTGGTTGTTCAACATCCGCGGCGGGGACATCAAGCACACGCCGGTCGCGCTCGCCTTCGCCATCGTGCCGAAGGAAGGCCGCCCCACTTTGTTTATCGACCCCGCCAAGATCGACGAAAATGTGCGCGGGACCCTTCAGTCCATCACCGACATCGCCAAGCCCGGCGAGCTGGACGGGGCGCTGAAGGCACTCGCCGAGCAGAAGGCGAAGGTGCGGCTCGATCCCGAACTCGGCGGCGATGCGCTTCGCCCAGGCGCTCGAGGGTGACGGCGTCAAATACGTTGCCGGCGAGGATCCTTGCTCGCTGCCCAAGGCGACCAAGACGAAGGCGGAAATTGCCGGCGCGCGGGCCGCGCATCTTCGCGACGGCGCGTCCATGGTGCGCTTTCTCGCCTGGCTCGACGAGGTCGGTGAAACGGGCCGCGTGGATGAGGTCTCCGTGGCGATGAAGCTCGAAGATCTCCGCCGCCAGTCCGGCCAGCTCAAGGATATCAGCTTCGACACGATCTCGGCCTCCGGCCCCCACGGCGCCGTGGTGCATTACCGGCCGACCAACGCCTCCAAACGGGTGCTCGACAAGAACTCGCTCTATCTCATCGATTCCGGCGGGCAATATGTCGACGGCACCACGGACGTCACGCGCACGGTGGCGATCGGCAAGCCGACGGCCGAGATGAAGCGTCATTACAGCCTGGTGTTGAAGGCGCATATCGGCATCGCCACGGCGCGCTTTCCCAAGGGCACGCGCGGCCAGGACCTCGACCCTTTCGCGCGCCGGCCCCTATGGGAGGCGGGCATCGACTTCGACCATGGCACGGGCCACGGCGTCGGCAGCTATCTGTCGGTGCATGAAGGACCGCAGCGCCTCTCGCGGCTCGGTTCCGAAGTGCTGGAGCCGGGCATGATCCTCTCCAACGAGCCCGGCTATTACCGCGAAGGGCAATACGGCATCCGGCTGGAGAATTTGATCCTGGTCACGCCGCTTACGAAGATCGAAGGCGGCGAGCGCGAGATGATGGGCTTCGAGACGCTGACGCTCGTACCTTTCGACCGGCGTCTGATCGACCCGAAACTGTTCGACCCTTCAGAGCTTGCCTGGCTGAACACCTATCACGCGCGGGTGCGGCGGGAGGTCGAGCCTCTGATCCTGAGCGACGACCGGCCGTGGCTGCGCCACGCCACGCAGAAGATCGGCTGACGCTTTTCCCGCGTTGGAGGCTTGGATGGAGACGCTGGTCTCGGCAGTGGCGGCCACTCTGACGACCGTCGCCTTCGTGCCGCAAGCGATCCACATCATTCGCTTCAAGGAAACGCGGGCGATCTCGCTTCAAATGTACGTGGTGTTCGCGAGCGGCGTGGCGCTGTGGCTGCTCTTCGGGATGATGATCTGGAACTGGCCGATCATGGCGGCGAACGCCATCACCCTGGCGCTGGCGCTCACCATCATCCGCATGAAACTGCGCTACGGCTGAGCTACTCGATCAGCTTGAGCCATTCGTCTTCCGACAGCACTTCGACTCCCAAGTCCTTGGCGCTTTTGAGCTTCGAGCCCGCTCCCGGCCCCGCCACCACATAGTCCGTGTTCTTGGAGACCGAGCCCGCGACCTTGGCGCCGAGGCGCTCGGCGCGCGCCTTGGCCTCGGACCGCGTCATCTGCTCCAGCGTGCCGGTGAACACGACCGTCTTGCCGGAGACGGGCGAGCCGTGGTCGACCGCTTCGAGGGGTTGCGGGCTCACCTGCTCGAGCAGCTCCTCGACGATCTCGACGTTGTGGGGCTCAGCGAAAAAGTCGGCGATGGCCGCCGCCACCGTGGGGCCGATGCCCTCGATATTGTCAAGTTCGGCGAAGGCCTCGCCGGCGCGCTCCTTGCCCGCAGCACGCATCGATTTCAGGAAAGTCTCCGCCGTGCCGTAATTACGCGCGAGCAGCCGCGCGGTGATCTCGCCCACATGGCGGATGCCGAGCGCGTAGATGAAGCGGTCGAGCTTGACGGTGCGGCGCGCCTCGATGGCGGCGAACAGCTTCTGGGCCGAGAGCGCGCCCCAGCCTTCCCGCTCGGCGAGCTTGCCGTCCGCCGCCTTGTCCTGCTCAGCGAGGGTGAAGATTTGCGGCGGCGATTGGATGGTGCCGTCGTCATACAGTTCCTGGATGCGCTTCTCGCCGAGCCCTTCGATGTCGAAGGCGTTGCGCGAGACGAAATGCTTCAAGCGTTCGACTCTTTGCGCCGGACAGATGAGCCCGCCGGTGCAGCGGCGCACGGCATCGCGCTTGCCGGTCTTCTCGTCCACCTCGCGCACCGCATGGCTGCCGCAGGCCGGGCACAGATCCGGAAACTTGAATCGTTTCGCGCCTTTAGGGCGCTTGTCTTGAACCGCTCCGAGAATCTGCGGAATGACGTCGCCGGCGCGCTGCACGATCACCGTGTCGCCGATGCGCACGTCCTTGCGTTCGATCTCGTCCTCGTTGTGCAGCGTGGCGTTTTGCACCACGACGCCGCCGACCGTGACCGGTTCGAGCTTGGCGACGGGGGTCAGCGCGCCGGTGCGGCCGACCTGGATCTCGATATCGTTGAGGACCGTGGTCGCCTTCTCGGCGGGAAATTTGTGGGCGATGGCCCAGCGCGGCGAGCGCGAGACGAAGCCCAGCCGCTCCTGAAGATCGAGCCGGTCGAGTTTGTAGACGATGCCGTCGATGTCGTAGTCGAGCCCCGCCCGGCCCTCCTCGATCTCGCGATAGGTGTCGAGCATCTCGTCCACGGAGGTCGTGAGCTTGGCCAGAGGATTGAGTGGAAAGCCCCAGGCCGCCATGGCCTCATAGACGCCCCATTGGGTGTCGGCGGGAAGCTTCGCCACCTCGCCCCAGGCATAGGCGAAGAAGCGCAAGGGCCGCGCGGCGGTGATCTTGGAGTCGAGCTGGCGCAGTGAGCCCGCGGCCGCGTTGCGCGGATTGGCGAACAGCCGGTTGCCCGCCTTCTCCTGTTCCGCGTTGAGTGCCTGGAAGGCGCTGTGGCTCATATAGATCTCGCCGCGCACCTCAAAGGGATCGGGAAAGTTCTTGGCCGTCACGGCCTCGGGGACATCGCCGATGGTACGCACATTGGCGGTGACGTTCTCGCCCTCATAGCCGTCGCCGCGGGTGGCGGCTTGCACGAGACGCCCGGCTTCGTAGCGCAGCGTGATAGAGAGACCGTCGATCTTGGGTTCGGTGGTGAAGGCAAGCGCGGCGTCCGCATCCAGACCGAGGAAGCGGCGAATACGCTCGATGAAGTCGCACACGCCGTCATCATCGAACACATTGCCGAGCGACAGCATGGGCACGCGGTGGACCACCTTGCCGAAGGCTTCGACCGGGGCGGCGCCGACTTTGAGGGAGGGACTATCGTCGCGCACCAGATGGGGAAAGCGCGCCTCGATGGCTTCGTTGCGTTTGCGCAGCGCGTCATAGGCGGCGTCGGAGATCTCCGGCTCGTCCTTCCGGTAATAGAGCGCGTCGTGATGGGCAATCTCTTTGGCGAGGCGCGCGAGTTCCTGCGTCGCTTCCGCCTCGTCCAGCTTCGCGACCGATTTGGACGCCAGACCTGCGTCCTTGTTCGCTTTTGCCTTGCTCATGATTTCAGACTCTTAGGCCGACTTGCTCATGAGGCGGTCGGCGGCGGCCCGGGCCTCGTCGGTGATGGTCTGGCCGGCCAGCATGCGGGCGATCTCCTCGCGGCGATGAGCACCTTCGAGCACCGCGACGCGGGTCGCCATGGTCTCTCCTTCCGGCCCGTGCATCGCCTCCTTGGCGATCATCAGATGCCCGTCGGCGAGGGCGGCCACTTGCGGCGCGTGGGTCACGGCCAGCACCTGGACTTTGGCGGCAAGCCCGGCCAGGCGCTCGCCGATCGCTGAGGCCGTGGCGCCGCCGACGCCGGAATCCGCCTCGTCGAAGATGAGAGTTGGCGCGGAACCCCGCGCGGCCAGCACCACTTTGAGCGCCAGGATGAAACGCGCCAGCTCGCCGCCGGAGGCCACTTTCATCATGGGGCCGGGCTCCGTGCCGGGGTTGGTGGCGACCCAGAAGGCGACGCGGTCGATGCCGGACGGTCCGCCTTCGGCCATGGCCACGGTGTCGATATGGGTGACAAAGCGCGCCTTATCGAGCTTCAGCGGCGCGAGCTCGTTCGCCACCTCGGCATCGAGCTTCCTGGCGGCCTTGGCGCGCGCCTTGCTCAGGGCAAGCGCGGCCGCCTCGTAAGCTTTGCGGACGACTTTCGCCTGCTCTGCAAGCTCCGCGGCGCGGCCTTCGCTGGTATCGAGCGCGGCAAGCTCGGCCTCGAGATGCGCGGTGAGGCCCGGCAGGCCGTCCACCGGCACCCGGTGCTTGCGGGCGAGCGCTCGCAGACCAAATAGACGCTCCTCGGCGCGCTCGAGATCTACGGGCTCGAAGGCGGTGGCGGCGAGCGCTTCCTCCAATTTATCGCGCGCGGTGTTGGTCTCGCTCATGACACGCTCCAGCACCTCGGCGACGCCGGTCAGCAGCGCGCCGCCGCTTGCCGCCTGGCGCTCGATGCGCCGCAGCGCGGAAGCCAACCGTGCGCCGGCAGTGCCCTCGCCTTGCAGTGCATCCAGCGCCTCATTCAGATCGGCGGCGATCTTCTCGGCGTTCATCATCAACTGGCGCTTTTCGGCCAGGGCTTCTTCCTCGCCCGCCTCCGGTTTCAGGGCGCGCAACTCCTCCAGCGCGTGGGCGACATAGTCGGCATTGGCTCGAGTCGCGGCGATCTCGCTCTCATGCCGTCCACGCGCCGCATCCGCCACGAGCCAGGCGTCGTAGAGCGCCTCAACTTGCTTTGTGTCAGCGCCGAGCCCGCCGAACGCGTCCACCAGATCGCGATGGCCGCTCGGATCGATCAGGGCGCGCTCGTCGTGCTGGCCATGGATCTCGACCAGGGCTTGGCCCACCTGCCGCAATAGCTGCACGCTGACGCTGGTGTCGTTGATGAAGGCGCGGCTCCGCCCATCGGCCCCCTGGACCCGGCGCAGGATGAGCGCATCCTCGACGGGAATGTCGTTCCCGGCAAGGAGCGCCAGGACGGGATGATCGGGGGAAAGCTCGAAGGTCGCGGTCACCTGCCCCTGCTCGGCGCCGCGGCGCACCAAGGAGGCGTCGCCCCGGGCGCCTATGGCGAGAGAGAAGGCATCGAGCAGGATGGACTTGCCGGCGCCGGTTTCGCCCGTGAGAGCCGACAACCCGGAGCCGAACGCCAGATCGAGCTTGTCGATGAGAACGATATCGCGGATCGACAGAGCGGCTAGCATGGCGCGCCCGTCAGGCCTGTCCGTTGCCCTTCCAGGTCTGAGTGATCCAGGAGCCCTCGTGCTCTTGGGGCTCTAGGCCGCGCTTCCCTAGGAGACCGTAGGCGTGCTTGTACCACTTACTGTCCGGAAAGTTGTGGCCGAGCACGGCGGCGGCCGTCTGGGCCTCGTTGACGATGCCTAACGCCATATAAGCCTCGGTCAAACGCATCAAGGCTTCTTCGACTTGCGCCGTGGTCTGGTACTCGCTGACCACGGTGCGGAAACGGTTGATGGCCGCGAGATAGTTGTCACGGCGCAAGTAGTAACGGCCGACCTGCATTTCGCTCGCGGCGATCAGATCGCGCAGGATTCGCGCGCGATTGGCCGCTTCGGCAGCGTAGCGCGAGTTCGGGTAGCGCTGCAGAAGCTTATCATAGGCGGCCAGCGAGCGGCGGGCGAAGGTCTGGTCGCGCTTCGGGTCGAGCACCCGTTCGTAATAGGACATGGCGATGATGTTCTGCGCCAGATCCGATTCTTGCGTGCCCGGGTGAAGCGTCAGGTAGCGGTCCGCGGCGGAAACGGCTTCGTCATACTTGCCGGCCTTATAATAGGCATAGGCCGCCATGACGATGGAGCGGCGCGCTTCCTGCGAATAGGGATGGTTGATGTCGACCTGCTCGTACTGGCGAGCGGCCTTCTCGAAATCGCCCTCGTCGACCATCTTTTCGGCTTGGCCGTAGATCACGTTGGGCGGATCGTTGTTCACGAGCTCCGCCTTGTCGCTGCCGAAAATGGAGCCGCAACCGCCGAGCAGCAGGCCCGCGAGGAGCACGGTGGCGGGGACGGCGGCGCGACTCACCCGCCGACGCGGCTCAGGCTGCGCTGGCGCCATTGACGGCTCGACCGATCCGGACATGCTTCCCCTCAAAACGCCCCGTATTCAGCTGGTCTTTGCGCGCAATTCCCGCCCGCCGCAAGCGCGAAGCCCAGCGCCCCAGCAAACCCCAGATTATGGTGTTTTTTGGCCCTGCGCCAGGCCCTGCGCGATGGCCGACTCGCGAGGACCCGAATCCCAGCTGCAAGCCGGCTCGGAAGTCTCCGGCTAGCTCCGGTCGGCGGCGAAATTGGCGGCTGCCAAGCGGTGGCTGAGCTCGGCGTGGCGCACTTCGCGGTAGCGCGGGGCTTCGACCATGGTCCAAGCCTCGGCATCGGCGAACAGGGCCTTCAGCACCAGCGCGTTCAGACGATGTCCGCCGCGCCGGGAGCGATAGGAGCCGAGAAGCGGCGCACCGGCCAGGGTGAGATCGCCAACCGCGTCGAGCGCCTTGTGGCGGACGAATTCGTCCGAAAAGCGCAGGCCCTCGCGATTGATGATGCGGTCGTCGCCGATGGCCACGGTGTTCTCAAGAGAGGCGCCGAGAGCCAGGCCTGCGGCCCACAGCCGCTCAACGTCGCTCATGAAGCCGAAGGTGCGGGCCCGGGCGATCTCCCGGCGGAAAGAGCCGGGGTTCACGTCAATCGCAAGCTTCTGGTTGCCGATCAACGGCGTCTCGAAGTCGATCTCAATGTCGAGATGGAAGCCGTTATAGGGGGTCAGTTCGCCGACCGCGCCGTTCTCCTCGACGCAGATGGGCTTCAACACTTTCAGGAAGCGGCGGGGCACCTCGAGCTCGGTTAGGCCGACCTCGTCGATCGCCTCGACGAACGGCGCGGCGCTGCCGTCCATGATCGGAACCTCGGCACTGTCGATCTCGATCAGCGCATTGTCGACGCCGAGACCGCGCAGAGCGGCGAGCACATGCTCAACCGTCGCGACAGAGGTCCCGTTGCCATCGCCAAGCACGGTACAGAGCGTGACGCCCGTGACCCACTGCTGGTCGGCAGCGATCTCGATCCCGTCAGCATCATGATTGGAAATCTGGAAGCGTAGGCCCGTGTCGCCATCAGCCGGACAAAGTGTGATGGAAACTGGCGCTCCGCTGTGGACCCCGGTGCCTGTGAGTGAAATCTCGCTGGCAAGCGTGGTCTGCCTTGCCCCTATAAAACCCTTCATGGCCCCCAATGGCCCCCGCGCCGTCTTCTGGTTCCCTACTCAGCCCGGAGAAAACTCCGAGCCCCCCATCGATCAGCGTCCCTGGCACTTGTTCGGACCGTGTAACCGGCGCCTTGTTGTGCCTTTTTGGTTCCGCCAATCAATCTCCTGAGAACCATAACCTTTTGGCCTTAACGGCGACAAATCACGGTTTCTTACACTGTATTACGGGCCAATTTTACCTATATCCTATTGATTTACCTGTGTTTTCTTCACCGCAAGGCGGCCGGACCGGGCATTATTGTTAACGCCCAGCCCTGTCTCAGTTCGCGCGCCGGCGCAGAAACGCAGGAATCTCCAGATCATCCTCATCGAATGATTCTGCCCGAGCAGCTTCCGCGGCCGTCGCCGCCCGAGCGAGTCTCGGCTGGGGCTGCGGCTGCGCTTGGGGCTGGGGCTGAGGCCGTCTCGGCGGCGGCGTGACCGCAAGCTCGTGCGGCCGGTCGATGCGCACGCTCCTTGGAGCCGGAGCCTCTGCGGCGGGCGCCTCGGGAGCGCTTCGGCGCTGGCCGAACTCGGGTTCGAGCTTGGACGGCATCTCGGCGTCCTCGTCCTTCTTGCCGCGGCCGACATTGGCCAGCCGCTCCAGGAAGCCGACTTTCCGCTTTTGTGCCTCAAGCCCAACCGCCTGGCTCTGGCCGGCGGCCTGCGCCCTGATGGCGTTTTGCGCCACCATGGGAAGCTCATCCACGTTCGGCATGCGCCGGACGGGCCGCTTGATCGACGCCGGGGGCGCGGGCTGGAAGCTCTTCTGCGGCTCCGCCGGCCTCGATTGCGCCGGGGTCCGCGGCAGCGCGATGCCGCTTGCTTGCGCCGGACGCTTTTCGATCGTCACGTTGTTCGGCGCACGCCAAACCTGCGACGCCGGCGCGTCGTTGGCGGGCACCATAAGGCTCTCGTCGAGATCCACTGGCGCCTCCTCGGGACCGGCGCCCGGTAAGGTGGCGAGCCCCGCCAGACGCTCCGTCAACCGGCCCCTCTCGGGCTGCGCCGACGCGGAGGCTTGCGGTGCCTGCTGGGCCTGGGACGCCGACTCACCGATGCCGGTGGCGACCACCGACACACGGATCCTGCCGTCGAGCTCATCGTCATAGGTGGCGCCCACGATGATGTTGGCCTCTTCGTCGGCCTCGGTGCGAATGCGGCTCGCTGCCTCGTCCACCTCATACAGGGTGAGGTCGCTGCCGCCGGTGATCGACACCAGAAGGCCGCTCGCACCCTTCATGCAGACATCGTCGAGCAGCGGATTGGAGATCGCCGCTTCCGCCGCATCGATGGCACGCCGGTCGCCGCTCGCCTCGCCTGTTCCCATCATCGCCTTGCCCATGCCCGCCATGATGGTGCGCACGTCGGCGAAGTCGAGATTGATCAGGCCTTCCTTGACCATCAGGTCGGTGATGCAGCCGACGCCGGAGCGCAGCACGTCATCAGCCATGCCGAAGGCATCGGTGAAGGTCGTCTTCTCGTTGGCGATGCGGAACAGGTTCTGGTTCGGAATGATGAGGAGCGTATCGACGTATTTCTGAAGCTCCTCGATACCGGCCTCGGCCGCGCGATAGCGCCGCGAGCCCTCGAACTGGAACGGCTTGGTCACCACACCGACGGTGAGGATGCCTTCCTCACGGCTGGCGCGTGCGATCACAGGGGCAGCGCCCGTGCCGGTGCCACCACCCATGCCCGCGGTAATGAAGGCCATGTGGCAGCCGACGAGATGGGCCTTGATGTCCGCCATGGCCTCCTCGGCCGCGGCCGCGCCGATTTCCGGCTTGGACCCGGCACCGAGACCTTCGGTGACGTTGGCGCCCATCTGGATGCGCCGCTCGGCGCTGGAGCTCATCAGGGCTTGCGCGTCGGTATTGGCGACGACGAACTCCACCCCCTTGAGACCGCGCTCGATCATGTTGTTGACGGCATTGCCGCCAGCGCCGCCCACTCCGAACACGGTAATGCGCGGCTTGAGTTCGGTCAGGTCTGGCACTTTAAGGTTGATAGTCATGACGGCTTCCAATCCTTGCGAATTGTCCCTTGCTTAGGCTCAAACCGACGCTCCCCGCGTGTGCGCCCTCGAGCTCGTGTCCGTTTAAAAGTTCTCCATGATCCACTCGCCGACCTTGGCGAAGTAGCCTGTCCCCGTACGCAAGAACCGTTGCTCGGTGCGGGCACCGAGCTTGTCGTCGCCGCGTGCCCAATGCAGGAAAAGGCCGATGGCGGCGGAGAAATCCGGCGCAGCGGCCGCTGGCGGCAAACCCGTCATGACGCGCGGGCGGCCAAGCCGCGCCGGGCGTCCAAACATGTTCGAGGCAAGCTCCGGAAGACCCGTGAGCTGGCTGCCGCCGCCGGTCAGCACCAGGTGCTGGGCGGCCTCGGCGGCGAAACCGCTTCCCGCAAGCCGATGACGCATGAGATCAAGGATCTCCTCGACGCGCGGCCGGATGATGCAGGCGAGCTGTGCCTTGGTGATCTGGTTGAGACTTCCTTGCGCCATGCCGCTGACGCAGGGGTAGGTGATGATCTCCCGCTCGTCGGAAAGCGTGGCGAAGGCGCTGCCATGCAGCGTCTTGAGGCGTTCCGCATGCTCGATCGGCGCGCCGAGCGTGCGGGCAATGTCGGTGGTGATGCCGTTGCCGCCAAGCGCGATGGCGTCGGCATGGATGAAATGTCCGTCGGCGATCACGGAGAGAGTCGTAGTGCCAGCGCCGAAATCGATGCAGGCGACGCCGAGCTTGGCTTCGTCCGAGGTGATGACCGACAAGGCACTCGAATAGGGCGCGGCGACGAGACCCGATACGCCGAGATGGCAGCGCTCCACGCACAGCATGAGGTTGCGCATGGCGACTTCGTCGGCGGTGACGGCGTGAAGATCGACCGACAGGCGCTCGCCGCACATGCCATGCGGTTCGCTGATGCCGCCGTTCTCATCGAGGCGGTAATCGGTGGGCAGAGCGTGCAGGACCGTGCGCTTGTCGCGGGCGGCATATTGGCGGCCGCCGGCGAGCAGGCGGAAAACGTCGTCGTCGCGTACCGCGCCGGACGGGAGCGCCACGCTCGCGGAGAAGCTCTCGCTTTTGATGCGTCCTGCCGTGACGGAAAGCTGCACATCCTCGACGGTGACGCCAGCCATGCGCTCGGCCCCGTCAACGGCCGCGCGGATGCACTGCTCGGCGGTATCGAGATGGGTGACCATGCCGGCCTTCAGGCCTTCGGAACGGGTATGGCCGAAGCCGAGCACCTCGAAGTGCAGCGTGTCACCGTTGCCCTCGAACCAATCGGGCGTCGCCGAGGTCTTACCGATCAGGCAGCACACTTTGCTCGTGCCGATGTCGAGCGCGGTCACGATGCGCTGACGCTTTCCTCTGATCGTGGCGTTGTATGTCATCCCCCTGTCCCCACCCCGTCTTATGTCCTGCCCTTAGGCGCGGCACCGGTCGCCGCCGTGGGCACATCGGCGGGCGCGGTTTCGTCCAAAGGCATGGCGGCGGCTTCGCGCATACGCACGGTGATGCGATCCAGCAGCCGCAGATCGATAGCGGCGAAATCCCGACCCAGAACGTTGCGCTCTTGCTCGAGCTTGGTGAGCGACTCGAGCGCCATCTCGATATTGCCGTCGGGCAGCATGATCTCCGTGCCGGTGCGAAGCTTCAGCGTCCAGCGCCGGTCGCCGACCCGCAGCGCCGCGAGCATCTTGCGCTTCAGATCGTGATAGGGCTCGAGCGTCGCGTAGAGCTCGGCTGCGTGCTTGCCGGCGCCCTCGCCGACCACGAGCGGCAGCTGCGGAAAGGCCTGCGGGAGAGCGGGCGCGAGAACCACGCCGGCTTCGTCGACGACGAACGTCTTTCCCTGGTTCTGCCAAACCGCATAGGGCTCACGCTCCTCGATGACCACTTGGAGGGTCGAGGGCAGAAGGCGCATGACTTGGGCGTGCCGGATCCACGGCACCCCCTCCAGCCGCGCCTTGGCGGCGGCGGTGTCGAAGGTCAGCATTAGGGTCTCGGGGCCGGCGGCAAGGGCCGTCGTGATCGCGCTGTCGGTTGCGTTCGTCTGCCCTTCCACGGTGACCCGCTTCACGCCGAAACCGACGGCGACGACCAGCCGCTCCACGCCGGTGACCGCCGCATCGAACAGGCGCCCGGTCTGGCCGCCGATAATGGCGCCATAGAGGACGGCACTGGCGAGGAAAAGCCCGGAAAACAGGATCCACTTACCCTGCATGCGGTCGCGGGCGCGGCCGAGGCGGACGGCCTTGGGGTTGCGCGTGACGAGGGCCCGCGTGCCGGACAAGACCGGCAGACGGCGCTCGCGCGGCACGGCGATGCCACGCGCCAACAGGGCCTTCTGAGACCCCTTCCCTCTGGCGTAACCCTTTGACGGGCCTAGCGATTGCACGACGCGTCCTCCACGATCCAGCGAACCAGCTCTCCGAACGAGCGGCCGCCATAGGCTGCGAGCTCGGGCACCAGAGACGTGGACGTCATGCCTGGTTGGGTATTGATCTCAAGGCAGATCAGTTCCCCCGTACCTTGTCGCCGGTCGTCGAATTGGAAGTCGGTACGACTGACCCCACGGCAGCCCAGTGCCCTATGAGCCGCTAGGGACAGCTTCTGTACCAATTGGTAAACATTTGGTTTAAGCGGCGCCGGCAGCACGTGAATTGAGCCCCCGGGCGCGTATTTCGACTCATAATCGTAGAAGCTAAGCCCGCCCGCCGGCTGGATCTCGATGACCCCTAGGGCTTCCTCGCCCATGACGGCGCAGGTGAGCTCCCGGCCGGGGATGAATCGCTCCACCATCAATTCCTCGCCGAGCGCCCAATCAGCGGAATTCAGCTCTTGCGGCGGGTTCGCCTGATCCTCCCGGACGATGTAGACGCCGACGGAGGAGCCTTCCGCGGGGGGCTTGATGACGTATGGCGGGGCCATGACGTGGCCTTTGGCGGCCTCGGACCGGCTGACCACGCGGCTTTCGGCGACAGGCACATCCGCCTCCCGCAAGACCGCTTTGGCGCGCTCCTTGTGCATAGCGAGCGCGGAGGCAAGCACGCCGGAATGGGTATAGGGGATGCCCATGGTCTCCAGCAGGCCCTGGATGCAGCCGTCCTCTCCCCAGCGCCCGTGGAGCGCGTTGAAGCAGACATCCGGCGCGATCTCGGTAAGCTTCGCGGCCACGTCGCGACCCACATCGAGCTTCGTGACCTTGTAACCCTCGCCTTCCAGCGCTTTGGCACAGGCCGCGCCGGAATTCAGCGAGACTTCGCGCTCGGACGACAGCCCTCCCATCAGCACCGCGACGTGCGTTTGCTTGTCAGTCATGGAACAGCCCCCGTCGGTTGGTCGACATGCGGAACCCGCGCCCAGCTCATGCCGAACGCCCAATCATCCTGCAAAGATCGTTACTGCATTACCTGTATTCGCGGGGAATGACACGGGGCGCGGGCAGAAAAGCGCGGGCCCCCGTCAGGCCTCTTTGCCGAGGCGCTTGATCTCCCATTCGAGCTCGATGCCGCTCGTTTCTTTCACCCGCGCCCGCACGGTCTCGCCAAGCGTCTCGATGTCGGCGGCCGTCGCATTGCCCTCATTGATGAGAAAGTTGCAGTGAAGCTCGGAGACTTTTGCGTCCCCAACCGCGAGACCCCGGCAGCCAGCGGCATCGATGAGCTGCCAGGACTTGTTGCCGGGCGGGTTCTTGAAGGTCGAGCCGCCGGTGCGGCTCTTGATGGGCTGCACCTCCTCGCGGTAGGCGGCGATGCCATCCATCTCGGCGAGAATTTTCACAGGGTCGCCGGGCTCTCCTTGGAACAAGGCCTCGGTGAAGATGTAGTCGTCAGGCGCGCCGCAATGGCGGTAGCGGTAATGGAAGTCGGCCACGGGGAGCACATGGATGTCGCCCCGGCGATCCACGGCGCGGGCCTCGACCAGCACCTCGCAGGTCTCCCTGCCATGAGCGCCGCCGTTCATGCGCAGCGCCCCGCCAACGCTGCCCGGAATGCCGCGATAGAAGGAGAGCCCGGCAATGCCGGCATCGGCCGCGGCGCGCGCCACCTTCACGTCAGGAACGGCGGTGCCGACGCGCAGCCGGTGGCCGTCCTCCACCTTGATCTCGCCAAAGCCGCGGCCCAAACGGATGACGACGCCTTCAATGCCGCCGTCGCGGACGAGCAGATTCGAGCCGAGGCCGATATTGGTGACGGGCACGTCCGCCGGAAGAGCTTTGAGAAAATAAGCGAGGTCCGCCTCGTCGGCGGGTGAATAGAGCACTTCAGCCGGACCGCCGACGCGGAACCAAGTGTAGTCTTTGAGCGGCGCATCGGCCGCGAGCCGCCCGCGCAGGTGCGGCAGGCGCGGGGTCAAGCTCTCCAGCAGGTTGCCGCCGTTCACGCCGCGCCCCCGTGCTGCTCGAGCTTGGTGGGCAGCGCATTGATCCAGTCCGTGATGGTGCCGGCGCCCAGCCCGACCACGAGATCGCCTTCCTTGGCGATGGTGGCGACGGTTTCGATCAGCCCCAGCTCATCATCGACGGTCAGCACATGGGGATGCCCGTGGCGGCGCAGACCGGACGCAAGCTCATCGCGATCGATGCCCGGGATCGGCGCCTCGCCAGCCGAATAGACCGGCGTCACCACGACGATGTCGGCATCGTCGAGGCAGGCGGAGAACTCGTTGAACAGCGCTTGCAGGCGCGTATAGCGGTGCGGCTGCATCACCGCGATGATGCGGCCGTTGCCGGCCATGCGCGCGCCGCGCAGCACGGCGGCGATCTCCACGGGGTGATGCGCATAGTCGTCATAGACCGCGACGCCCTGCCATTCGCCGGCGCGGGTGAAGCGGCGCTTCACCCCGGCGAACGCGGCGAGCGTGGAACGGATCACCTCGTCGGTGATGCCCGCCTCGGTGGCAACCGCGATCGCGCCGAGGGCATTCAGGGCGTTGTAGTGGCCGAGCGCCGGCAGCATGAGGTCATTGATCTCGCGGGCGCCGCCTGCAACGCCTGAGCCCAGGCGGACGTCGAACGTCATGGTGGCGTGATCGGGACACACATTGAACAGCTTAATGTCGGCGTCCCGCGCAACGCCATAGGTGAGCGTGCGGCGTCCGTTTTCGGCGCCGCCAAGCTGGGCCAGGAGCGCGCGCACAACGGGATGATCGATGCAGGCGATGACCAGACCGTAGAAGGGGATGGAATCGATGAACTGCTCGAACGCGCCGTAAAGCGCCTCTTCAGATTCCCAAAAGTCCATGTGCTCGGGATCGATATTGGTGACGACGCCGATCTGGGTGGGGAGTTTCACGAAGGTCCCGTCGGACTCGTCGGCCTCGACCACCATCCATTCGCCCTGCCCGATCCGCGCATTGGTGCCCCAGGCATTGATGATCCCGCCGGTGATGACCGTGGGATCGAGCCCGCCGCCTTGCAGAAGATCGGCGATGATCGAGGTGGTCGTGGTCTTGCCGTGGGTGCCGGTGACCGAGACCGTGGTGCAGGGGCGCATCAGCTCGGCCAGCATCTCGGCGCGGCGAATGACGGGGATGCCGCGCTCCTTGGCCGCCTCGAACTCCGGATTGCCGGCCTTCACCGCGCTCGAAATGACGAGATAGGCCGCGCCTTCGACGTTCCCCGGATCGTGGCCGATGAGGCAGGTAATCCCGTGATTGCGCAGGCGCGCCAGATTGGCGCCCTCCTTCAGGTCGCTGCCTCGTACGCGATAGCCGCGCGTGTGCATGACCTCGGCAATGGCGCTCATGCCGATGCCGCCAATTCCGACGATGTGGAACAGGCCTGTCGTTTCCGGCGGTGGCAGATGCATCTGACGCCTACTCCTCAGGCCCTGCGAGTTCCCCGACGAGGTCGGCGAGTTTCTTCACCGCGTCGGTATTGGCCATGGCCTTGGACTTCGCCGCGGCCTTGGCGAGCCTGTCCGGCGCGCCGAACAGGCGCTCAAGCTCCTCGGACAAGCGCTCGACCGTAATGTCCGCCTGGCGCATGCACCAGCCCCCGCCGGCTTCTTCCAGCCGCATGGCGTTTTCGAGCTGATCATTATCGAGGGCATGGGGCAGAGGCACCAGAAGCGCGGGCCGGCCAATCGCGGTCAGTTCGGCCACGGTGGAAGCGCCAGCGCGGGAAATCACCAGATGGGCATTGGCCATGCGCTCGGGGAGATCGCGAAAGAACGGAGCCAAATGGGCGGAGATGTCCGCCTGCTTATAGGCTTCGCGCACCGAGGCGAGGTCCTCGGGGCGGACCTGCTGCACCACGGTCAGCCGCCAGCGTAAGGGCGACGGCATCCGTTCCAGGGCCGGCGGCAGCACTTCGGAGAAGAAATGCGCGCCTTGGCTACCGCCGAAGATGAGCACGAGCAGACGCCCGGCCGGTTCCGGCGGGACATAAGGGACGTTGCGATAGGACAGGACCGCGTCGCGCACGGGGTTGCCTGTCACCTGCGCGCGCTTCTCGGCGCTGCGCCGCAAATGCTTGGTCGACGCAAAAGACAGCGCGACAGCGTCGGCGAAGCGGGACAGCAGACGGTTGGCGCGGCCCATGACCGCGTTCTGCTCGTGGATCACCGTGGGCATGCCGAGCGACCGCGCCGCCATGATGGGGGGGAGCGTGGGGTAGCCGCCGAAGCCGACGACGACATGGGGCTGCACCATTTCGAGGAGACGCCGCGCCCGTAAGAAGCCATTGCCCAAACGGCCCAATGTCTTCATCACGGCGAGCGGCTTGCGGCTCGTGAACGTTGCAGACGGAACGCGATAGACCGCGCGAGCGGGGAAATCGGTCCCGTACTGCTCGGCGCGCTCGTCCGTGGCGAGTTCCACGGCGAAACCGCGGCGCGTCAGTTCCTGGGCCAAAGCCGTGGCCGGAAAGAGATGTCCCCCTGTTCCGCCCGCGGCGAGTAGTATCGTCTGCGTCAAGCTGTCTGCCCCCTTGCCCCCGCGTGGTCCGTCTCGTGCTCGGCGCGCGCCGGATGCTTCAGCCGGCCCGCCATGGGCCGCTTCCGCGTGAGCCCTAGCGCGAAACCCATGGTCAGCGCCATGGCCAACAACGAGGAGCCGCCATAAGAGATGAACGGCAGGGTCATGCCTTTGGCCGGGAGCAGGCCGACATTCACGGCCATGTTGATCAAGGTCTGCAAGCCGAACAGCATGATGAGCCCCGCCACCGCGTGCCGGATGAACCCGTCCGATTCTTGCGACGCCTTGGACAGTCCACGCAGCACGATGAAGGCGAACAGGGTCAGCAAAATCAGGCAGGCGATCAAGCCGTACTCTTCCGCCGCCACGGCAAAGATAAAGTCGGTGTGGGAGTCCGGCAGCACGTCTTTGACGGTCCCCTCGCCCGGACCGCGGCCGAACCAGCCGCCATTGAGGAAGGAGTCGAGAGACCGGTCGGACTGATAGGTGTCGCCGGAGGCGGGATCGAGGAAGCGATCGATACGCGATGCGACGTGCGGCAAAAGGAAATAGGCGGTGACCAGGCCGGCGGCGCCGAGCGCCACGAGGGCCGCGATCCAAATCATGTTGATCCCTGCCATGTAGAAGAGAGCGCCCCAGACGAGGCTAATGAGCAGCGTCTGGCCGAAGTCGGGCTGGAGAATGAGCAGTAGCGCGAAGACCGCATAGAGCAGGATGGCGAACTCGAGGCCTGGGACGTCTTTGCGCTTCTGACTCTCATTGAAGAGCCAGGCGGTGAGCACGATGAAGGCTGGCTTCACGAATTCCGACGGCTGCAGAGAGAACGCGCCGATCTGGAGCCAGCGCCTGGCGCCCTTCACCTCAACGCCGAAGAACAGAATTCCGATCATCAACGCGATGCCGAGGAAGAAGATGACGAGGCTCGTGCGTCTGATCTGCTTGGGCGTCAACGTTGAGGCGGCGAACATGATGACGATCGCCGGCAGGAGCAGCGCCGCGTGCCGACGCACGAAGTAGAACGCCTCCAGATCGTATCTCTCGGCGATCGGCGGGCTTGCAGCCAGCGACAGGACCAGGCCCGCCCCCATCAGCAGCAGCAGACCAAAGAACATCAGGCGGTCGACGGTGAACCACCAGTCGGAGAGGACACTTTTGTCGGCGCGCGTAAGTCTCATGCCGCTTTGCCCTGTTGCGTCACACTCGTTGCCCCATCGAGACGCATTACAAGTTCGCGGAAGGCGTCGCCGCGCTTGGCGAAATTGTCGAACTGATCATAAGAGGCACATGCTGGCGACAATAGCACAACCGGCTCGGGCCCTTGCGACAGACTTGCGTCGGCCGCGGCTTGCGCCACGGCATGGTCGAGGGTGCCGCAAGCGACGTGGGGGACCGCTTCGCCCAGTTGGCGCGCGAAATCCTCCGCCGCTTCGCCGATGAGATAGGCACGGGCGATCTTCGGGTAGAACGGCTCCAGCCCCGCGAGCCCGCCGTCCTTAGCGCGGCCGCCGACGACCCAATAGATCTCGTCGAAGCTGGCGAGCGCCTTACCGGCGGCATCCGCGTTGGTCGCCTTGGAGTCGTTGACGAAGAGCACGTGGCCTACGCGCGCCACCTGCTCCATGCGATGGGCCAGGCCAGCGAAGCTCTTAAGGCCTTGCTGGATCACATCCGCCTGCAGCCCTTGCGACCGGGCGAGCGCGTAAGCGGCCGCCGCATTCTGCCAATTGTGCGCGCCGCGCAAGGACCGGATGCCTTCGAGTTCCGCGCGGCCAACCTCATATCCGCCGTCCATCTCCATGATGACGCCGTCATCGGCCCAGACGCCGTTCTGCACAGGCTGCCCCACGGCGAGCCGCTTCACGGCAAAAGGCCCGTGCAATGTCTCGGCGATGGCCAGGCACGGCTCGTCGTCGATGCCGATCACGGCGGTGGCCTCGGCGCCGAGATCCGCGAAGACGCGCGCCTTGATCGCGGCATAGTTCTGCAAAGTGCCGTGCCGGTCGAGATGGTCCGGCGTGATATTGAGAAGGGCCGCCGCATCGGGTTCAAGCGACGGAGTCAGATCGATCTGAAACGACGACAACTCCAGAATGTATGCGAGATCGGGCGCGAAGGGCTCGAGATCGAGTACCGCCTTGCCGATATTGCCGCCGAGCGCGACGCGCTGTCCGGCCGCGCTCAGAAGATGCGCGGTGAGCGCGGAGGTGGTCGACTTGCCGTTGGTGCCGGTGACGACAACGATCTTGCTGGTGGCGCCGCTCTTGGCGCGCTCGCGAAAAAAGAGTTCCACGTCGCCGATCACCTCGATCCCCGCATGGCGCGCTTTCAGAACGCTCCAATGAGGCTCGGGATGGGTCAGCGGGATTCCGGGAGCGAGGATCAAAGCCGCGAACTTGGAGAAGTCCGCCTGCGAGAGATCAGCCACGCTCAGACCGGCGGCGGCAACCTCTTCGCGCGCGGCCTCCTTATCGTCCCAAACGACGACATTGGCGCCGCCCTGCTCAAGCGCCCGCGCGGTCGCTAGGCCGCTCAGCCCAAGGCCCACGACCGCAACGTCGCAGCCGGCGAAGGTCGTCACGGGAATCATGATGATTGAAACTTAGCGCAATTTCAGGGTGGCGAGACCAAGAAGGGCCAGGACCACGGCGATAATCCAGAAGCGTATGACCACCGTCGATTCAGGCCAACCTTTCTGCTCGAAGTGGTGGTGCAGCGGGGCCATGCGGAACACCCGTTTGCCGAACAGCTTGTAGGAGGTGACCTGGACGATCACCGACACGGCCTCCAGGACGAATAGGCCGCCGACGATGGCCAAGACCAGTTCGTGCTTGGTGGCGACGGCGATGGTGCCCAGCGCTCCGCCGAGCGCCAGCGAGCCCGTGTCGCCCATGAAGATGAGCGCAGGCGGCGCATTGAACCAGAGAAAGCCGAGCCCGGC
Organism: uncultured Alphaproteobacteria bacterium; assembly: GCA_963825655.1. Taxonomy (GTDB): domain Bacteria; phylum Pseudomonadota; class Alphaproteobacteria; order Rhizobiales; family Methyloligellaceae; genus Methyloceanibacter. The sequence continues at coordinate 237,486 of CAWGTS010000002.1, read as the reverse complement.
GCCGACCAGAGCGCCGCAGACCACGGCGAGTTCGCCGGTTCCGATGACGAAATGGATCTGAAGATAATCGGCGAACAGGGTGTTGCCGACCACATAGCAGATGAAACCGAACGTGGCGGCGGCAATCATCACCGGTACGATAGCCAGACCATCGAGGCCGTCGGTCAAGTTCACCGCGTTCCCAGCGCCGACGATGATGAAGGTGCCGAAGATCACGAACATCCACATGCCGAGCGGAATCATAAAGTCCTTGAAGAAGGGAATGGCGAGAGACGTGGAGAACGGTTCCTCCCCGACGGATGCGATGGTGTAGGTGGCGATCAGCGCGGCGACTGTCTCGATGACGATCTTGATCCGCCCGCGAAAGCCGTCCGCCGATTGCCTCGTCACCTTGAGATAATCGTCATAGAGGCCGACGGCGCCATAAACGAGGGTCAGCAACAGCACGACCCACACATATGGGTTGGAGAGATTGCCCCAGAGCAGGACCGAGACGGTCAAACCGGAAAGGATCATCAGGCCGCCCATGGTGGGCGTGCCCTGCTTCTGCAGGATGTGGCGCTCAGGGCCCTCTTTGCGGATCGGCTGACCCTTGCCCTGGCGCACACGAAGAGAGCGGATCACGCGGGGGCCGAACAAAAACACGAACAGAAGCGCCGTGAGCACCGCCCCGCCGGTGCGGAAGGTGATGTAACGAAAGATATTGAGGACGGTGATGTCCGGCGCCAACTCGGCCAACCAATAGAGCATCGCCTTCCCCCTCCTCCAGCGGCCCTAGGCCGAAATGCTTTCCGACTCGAACCGGCGCTTCAGCGCTTCGACGAGCGGGGCCATCCGGCTGCCCAAAGACCCCTTGATCATAACGATGTCACCCGGCCGCACCCCTTCGAGAAGCTTCGGCTCAAGCTCCCCGGAGGTCTTGGCATAGCCACCCTGCCGCCCAGGTGGCAACGCTTGGAATAATGAGGCCATCAGTTTGCCGCAGGCAAAGACAACATCTACCCCGGCCGCGTCAACGGCTTCGGCAAGCTCCCGGTGAAGCCTCGGCCCCTCGACCCCTAGCTCCAGCATGTCGCCAAGCACGGCCACGCGCCGCTTATAGGCGCTGTGTGGGGCAAGACCGAGGGTGGATAGCGCCGCACGCATGGAGGCGGGGTTGGCGTTGTAGGATTCATCGATGATGGCCGCCGGGCCCGCTTTGGTCTGGATCACGAGACGCTGGCCGCGGCCGGCTTGCGGGGTGACCGCCCCCAGCGCCCCTGCTGCCTTGCTGAGATCGGCTCCGGCCAGCTTCACCGCCGCCAGTACGGCGAGCGTGTTCTGGATCAGATGGCGCCCCGGCGCGCCGAGCCGGTAGGTGATGCTCTCCCCCAGAATGCCGGCGGTGACCGTCGAGCCCTCCGGGCTCAGCTCGCTCGCAAGCAGCCGCACGTCCGCCCGTTCGTCCTCGCCGAAGGAGACGATCTCGGCGCCTTGCGCGCGCGCGCGCGCGGCCAGCCGCTCAAAATGAGGGTTATCGCGATTAAGGATCGCGGTGCCGCCGGGCTCGAGCCCATGGAAGATCTCGGCCTTGGCGTCGGCGATATCTTCTTCGGAGTTGAAGAAGCCGAGATGGACCGGCGCCACCATGGTGATGATGGCGATCTGGGGCCGCACCAGTCTGGTGAGCGCATCGATCTCGCCCGCGTGGTTCATGCCGATCTCGAACACGCCAAAGGCGACGTCCCGCGGCATGTTGGCGAGCGTCAGCGGCACGCCCCAATGATTGTTGTACGACTTGGACGAGGCATGCACGGAGCCTGAGGGGGCGAGCGCGAGACGGAGCGCTTCCTTGGTCCCGGTCTTGCCGACGCTGCCGGTCACCGCGATCATCACGGCACGCTCCACCCGATTGCGAGACGCGCGGCCGAGATCGTTCAGAGCATCGAAGGTGTCGGCGACCCGAACCAATCGCTCCTCATCTCCTTGCAAGAAGGCCTCGTCCACGACGGCGCAGGCGGCCCCCGCCTCAAACGCCGCTGTCACGAAGGCGTGGCCGTCGCGGTTGTCGCCGCGAATGGCGATGAAGGCCTCGCCGGGCGCCATGCTGCGGCTGTCGATGGAGAAGCCGGAGATCTGCGTTGCGGGGTCTCCCGGACACTGCCCGCCGGTGGCGACCAGGACCTCGCCTATGGTCCAGAGCGGATCAGCCAAGTTTCGCCTCTTGCGTGAGCGCCGCGGCCACCGCTTCGTGGTCGGAGAATGGAATGACCGTGGTGCCGATGGTCTGGCCGGTCTCGTGACCCTTGCCGGCCACGAGCAGAACGTCGCCCTTCTTTAGCATGGCGATCGCCTCGGCGATGGCTTGCCCGCGATCGCCGATCTCGACGGCGCCGGGGGCCGCGGCCAAAATCTCGCGGCGAATGACGGCCGGGTCCTCGCCGCGCGGATTGTCGTCGGTGACGATGGCGAGGTCCGACTTGCCGACCGCCGCCGCACCCATCTCGGGCCGCTTGCCCTTGTCGCGGTCGCCGCCGCAGCCGAACACGACGAGAAGCCGGTTCCGGACGTAAGGCCGCAAGGCTTGGAGCGCCTTGGCAAGCGCATCCGGCGTATGGGCGTAGTCGATGAAGATCGGCGCGCCGGCAGGCGCAGTCCCCGCAAGATCAAGCCGGCCCCGCGCGCCTTGCAAGCTAGCGAGGCCCGGCAGCACGTCTTCGGCGGCCGCGCCGGTGGCCATGACAAGTCCCGCCGCGACCAAGGCGTTGGCAGCCTGGAACCCGCCGACCAGCGGCAAGCGCACCTCGTGGCATTTACCGTCATGCTCGATGCCGAGCACTTGCGCGAAACCGTCCATGTCGTCCGAGACGAGCCGCAACGTGTCGCCGGCGCGGCCTACGGTGATGACATCGAGCCCGCGCGCCTTCGCTTCGGCCGCGACGCGGGCGCTCGCTTCGCTGTCCATGTCGACGACGGCGGTCGCGCCCCGGGGCAACAATTCCGAGAACAGCCTCAGCTTCTGCGCGAAATAGTCTTCGAAGGTCGCGTGATAGTCCAAGTGATCGCGCGAGATATTGGTGAAGGCGCCCGCTTTGAAGATCACGCCGTCGAGCCTTCGTTGCTGCAAGCCATGACTGGAAGCTTCGAGCGCAAGATGGGTGACGCCGTCTTTCGCGAGGTCAGCAAGGATGTCGTGGAGCTCGATCGGGTCCGGTGTGGTGTGACGCAAGGTACGCGCGCCGCGCGGGCTGACGACTCCGACCGTGCCGAGGCTCGCGGCTTGAAAACCCTCGCCTGCCCAAAGCTGCCGCACGAACGCAGCGACAGATGTCTTGCCGTTGGTGCCGGTGACGGCAACCGCGGTCTCGGGTTGCGCCCCGAAGAAGCGCGCGGCGATCTGAGCGAGCCGCCGCCGCGGATCGGCATCGGTGACGAGCGCAATATTCCCTTCAGCCTGCGATCCTTCCGGCGCGAGGATGGCCACGGCGCCGCGCGACACCGCATCGGCGATGAAGCGCGCTCCGTCAGTGTTCACGCCGGAGAGCGCGGCGAACAGATACCCGGGCTGCACCTGCCGGCTGTCCGCGGCAAGACCGGCGATCGGCACTGCGGCAAGCTTTGCTGGCAGTTCCGCCTCCGGCCCGATCAACTCACCGAGAGTCATGTTCGATTGCCCGCAACTGCCTGTTTTCCCTCGATACTTCAAGGGCGTGGCCGAGCCATGCTCGGGGGGAAGTCTTCTAATAGGAGGCGGAAACCTTGGCGTCAAACCGGGATGCCGTGTCCTCGAGCTTGGGCGGCACGCCGAGGATCGGACCGATCCGCGCCACGATCTTGCCGACAGTGGGCGCGGCGTTCCATCCAGCGGTGGCATAGCCTTTGGTGACGGCGACACGCTGAGGCTCGTCCAGCATGACGAGCACGACATATTGCGGATCGTCGGCTGGGAAAACGGAGAGGAAGCTGTTGAGCAGCGCCGAGCTGGAATAGCGCCCGCCGACCACCTTCTCGGCGGTGCCGGTCTTTCCCCCGACGCGGTAGCCCTCGGCGTCAGCTTTCTTGCCGGTGCCCTTCACGACGTTCATGCGCATGAGCTTGAGAAGGGCGGCGCTCGTCCCAGGTTTCAGCACGCGCTCGGACGATTGCATGGCCTCCTCGCGCGAGCGCGGCAGGAAGGTCGGCTTCACAGCAACGCCGCCATTGACGAGCGGCAATGTCGCCGTGGCGAGCTGGAGCGGCGTGACCGAAAGCCCATGGCCGAAGGCGATGGTCATGGTGTTCAGCTTCTGCCAGTGCTGCGGCACGATCGGTGCGGCGCTCGGCCCGAGCTCGGTCGTGACCGGATCCAGCAGGCCGAGCTTTTTCAGGAAGGCGCGGTGGCGCGGCACGCCCATTTGCACGGCCATCTTCGCGTGGGCGACGTTGGACGAATAGATGAAGGCTTCCGTCACGCTGAGCGGCCGGTGCTTACCGTGGAAGTCACTGATGGTGAAGCCACCGAAACGGATCGGCCCTGTGGCGTCGTAGGTCGTTTTGAGATTGGCGAGCCCGAGGTCCAACACGCCCGCCACGGTGAACACCTTGAACACCGAGCCCATCTCGTAGACGCCGAAGCCGATGCGATTGATCTTCTCCTTATCGAGCGCCTGCTCGCGATGGTTAGGGTCGTAGTCCGGAAGCGAGGCGAGGCCGACAACCTCGCCGGAATGGACGTCCATGACGATGCCGGCCGCCGCCTTGGCCTTGTAGGTGTCGATCGCGCTCTTCAACTCTTCACGCAGCACGTGCTGTACGCCGACATCGAGCGAGACCGTCACGGCCTCATCGCCGGACTCCGTCGGCGCGTTCATCATGGTGAGCTGCGGATTGTTGTCGACGAACTTCTCGATGCCCGCGAGGCCTCGATTGTCCACGTCCACAAGCCCCACGACGTGATTGGCCGTGGCGCCGACCGGGTAGACGCGGCGGTACTCCTCGATGAAGCCGAGACCCGGCAAGCCCAGCTCATAGATCTTTTCCTGCTGCATTGGGGTCAGCTCGCGCTTGATACGCACGAAGCGGCCGCCGGCCGCAAGCCGCTTGCGTAGAGAGCCGGCATTGACGTCGCTGAGAACACCCGCGACCTTCTCGGCGAGCTCATCGCGGTCGATGACGCGCTTCGGGTCGGCATAGAGCGTGGCACCTCTGATGTCGGTGGCGAGCAGCCGGCCGTTTCGGTCGAAAATATCGGGGCGGTGCACGGTGGTCGAAATGTCATAGACGCCGCCGGCGGCTTCTTCGGTGCCGGCGAAACCGAGCGACACTAGCCGCCCGCCGATCAGAACAAAGGCGAGCGCGAAGCCGAGACAGGCTAATCGAAAACGATACCGGCAGCGGGCATGGTAGGCGCGCTGTGCGCGCGCTTCGGCCGGATCGGATTTATCGGTCTGGCGCAAGATTGTTCGGGTCCCGTCTACTGGGCCTTAAGGGCGGCAGCTTTGGTGGACACAATGGGCGCGCCACCGCGCGCCAGGTCGCGCTCGGTCACCTCATCGAGGATGACAAGCTGCTGGGGGTTCGCCGGTGCGAGCTTGAGATATTTCTTGGCGAGCCGCTCGATCCGTTCAGGGCGGTTGAGCAGGCTCCATTCGGCGCGAGCCACGGCAAGCGCATCGCGCTCCTCTTCAATCTCTTTGTGCAGGACGACGATGCGCTCATCGAGCGCACGGGCCTCGTACTTCACCTGGTAGATGACATAAGCCAGCGCCACGAGGCCGAGAACGAGACAGATATTGACGAAACGCAACATGACACCAACGCGCGACTTGAACTGACGCGTTCCCCCTACTCACGGCCTACACCCTAACCGCGCACCCCGGGTACCCCCAGCGCGGCGAGATCGAGCGGATGGGCGGGCGCGTCCGTACGCTCTCCGGCCCTCAGCCGTGCCGAGCGGGCCCGCGGATTCCCCCGAATCTCATCGTTACTAGGTTCTAAAGGACGACGGTTAATAAGCTGAAAGCTTGGCGCAAATTCTTCACCGCCGGCGTCGGGCAGGTGCCGGGAGCCCTTGGGCCCTGCGGCGCTACGGCCGGCGAAGAAGCGCTTGGCAATGCGGTCCTCGAGCGAATGGAAGGTGACGACGACGAGCCGTCCGCCCGCCGTGAGAAGCCGCTCGGCGGCGCAAAGACCCTGGGCGAGCTCTTCCAGCTCGGCGTTGAGATAGAGGCGAAAAGCCTGAAAGGTCCTGGTGGCCGGGTGCTTGGGCTCGTCCCGCTTGCGGCCGAGGACGCCTATGACGATGTCGGCGAGCTCGCTCGTGCGTGTGATAGGCGCTTCGGCGCGCCTGGCGACGATGGCCTTGGCAATCGCGCGCGACCGGCGCTCCTCGCCGAACACATAAATAATATCCGCGAGCTCGGATTCCGCGAGGCTATTGACGAGATCGGCCGCGGTGGGGCCCTCATTCTCCATGCGCATGTCGAGAGGGCCGTCTTTCGCGAAGGAGAAGCCGCGCTCGGCCTGATCGAGCTGCATGGAGGAAACCCCGAGATCGAGCACCACGCCGTCGACCATCTTGAAGCCTTCGCTCTCCGCAAGCGCTTCCATCTCGCTGTAGCGGCCGAGCATGGCGATGAGGCGTCCGGGAAAATCCTCAGCCAGTGCGCCGGCAAGCGCAAAGGCCCCCGCATCGCGGTCGATGGCGATGACCCTGCAATTGGCTGTGTCGAGAATGGCCTTCGCATAGCCCCCGGCGCCGAAGGTGCCGTCGACGACGATATCTCTGTCCTTAGGCTGGAGCGCCACCAAGACCTCGGAGAGCATCACGGGAATGTGGCAAGTCAGTCCGCCATCGGCAGCCGTGCTGCCGCGACTCGCCATCATTCCCGTGCTCCCTCTGGCCCGCCGCTTCCGCGACGCCCCGCGCCGAGTAACTTGCGAAGGTCGCGCACTTTGTTGCGTGCCTCCGCGAGATGAGTTTCGAAGCGCTTCGGCTCCCAAAGCTGAAATTTTTCGCCCAAGCCGACAAAAGTAATGTGGCCGGTGATCCCTGCGTGCTCGCGCAGGCGTTCGGACAGAATCGTACGGCCGTCCTGATCGATGGAGAGAATCTCGCTGGTGCCGAACAGCGCCGTGGCGAGTTGATCGCGCTCATCGGAGTAAGGCGCGAGATCTTCGACCAGATGATTGATCTTATCGATGAGAAGTTGTCCGCCGGCGTCGAGCGCGGGCGCGTCAAGAGACGGATAGCAGTAGATGCCGTCGAGCCCGTCCTTGGCGAGGACTGTGCGAAACGATGCGGGGACGGAGACGCGGCCCTTGGTGTCGACCTTGTTGGTGAATGTCGAGACAAATTGGTCCATCTCCCCCTCACGCGCCTCGAAGCCGACGAAATTGACTGGAACTGGACCAACAGCGCTTCGGCGCAGACGCCCGCCTTTGGAAAAATGGGTGGAAGAAGCGGCGCGGTTCCCCCCGTGGCCTCTAAGGAAGCGCTGCCTGCTTCCCCCACCCCACTCACCGAACGGGCATTTATGGGATAGCATGGGATATGATGGGCGTCAACGGAAAGCAGCGGGGGAGCGCGCGTTCTTGTGGGGAAACTTCGCACCTTGCGGAGATCCCGGACGCTGCCTTTCGGCTGCCTTCAAGGCCAATTGCCGGGCCGTGGCGAAGCACGGTAGAAAGGACGCAGGGTTAACGTCCGAGGTTCCCGATTCGGTAGCCTCACGGTTTTGCGTATTTGAGGCGCCCAGTGGCAGCCCGAATGAAGGCCACGGACTTGGCAGCGATGGCAGCAACAAGCTTAAGGGGCGTGCTCGGCTTGGCTGCCGCAGCCTTGTGTGCGCTTGGCCTCGGCGCTCCTACCGCCGGCAGCGCCGATGCAGGTCCGGGGTTTGCGCGGCTTGGGCCGCCGGAGGCGCCCGTCAAACTCTTCTACGAGGAGAAGGGCCGCGGCTCGCCTGTCCTTTTGGTTCACGGGTTCGGCGCGAGCACTTACACTTGGCGGAATATCGCGCCGGGGCTTGCCGAAAATCACCGGGTCATCGCCGTCGACCTCAAAGGCTTCGGCCAATCCGACAAACCCTTCGATGAGCGCTACTCCGTCTTCGACCAAGCCGAGCTTCTGAAGCAACTCATCATCGACAACGATTTGCGCGATCTCACCCTGGTCGGACATTCCTACGGCGGCGGCGTCGTGCTGGTCCTGGCGCTCGACGAGGACCCGCGCCTGACGGGCCGCATCTCGAAACTCGTGCTGCTGGATACGATCGCCTATCCCCAGGACATCCCGGTTTTCTTCCGCATGCTCGACACACCGTTCCTGTCGCATGTAGGCGTGCGGATGGTGCCGCCGAGCGTTCAAACACGCATCGCCCTCAGGATCGCCTATCTCGACAACAGCAAGATCGACGACGAGGAGGTGGAGATGTACGCGGCCCCCTTACGGACCGCGGCGGGCAAACACGCGATCATCCACAGCGCGCGGCAGATCATACCGGAGGGCCTCGAAGAGCTCTCCCAGCGTTATCGCTCTATCGCGGCGCCGACGCTGATCGCCTGGTGCGACCACGATCGCATCGTGCCGCTCGACGTCGGCCTGAAGCTCAGGCGGACCTTGCCGGACGCGCAGCTCAAGATCATCGAGGGCTGCGGGCACATGCCTCAAGAAGAGCAGCCCGAGGCCACACTCGGCTTGATCCAAGGCTTCCTCGACGACTGAGCGATCTACCCATAGATCAGTTTTTCTTATCGTTCCCATAGGCAAATACGATTTGAATTTATTCTAAGCTGACCGCAAGGTACGCTCCCAGAATTCCCCAACCGGAGAGAATGATGGACGCGAAAGTCGATAAAGCGGGCGGTTGCCCCGTGGCGCACGGCGCTACGAACCTGAGCATGCGGTCAAACCGCGACTGGTGGCCAAACCAGCTGAACCTCAAGATTCTCAGCCAGAATTCGCCCAAGACGGATCCCATGGGCAAGGGCTTCAACTACGCCGAAGAATTCAAGAAACTCGATCTGAACGCCATCAAGGAAGACCTCTACGCGCTGATGACCGACAGCCAGATGTGGTGGCCGGCCGATTACGGCCACTATGGCGGACTCTTCATTCGCATGGCGTGGCACAGCGCCGGGACCTACCGCACGGCTGACGGCCGCGGCGGCGGCGGATCGGGAACGCAGCGTTTCGCGCCACTCAATAGCTGGCCGGACAACGGCAATCTCGACAAGGCGCGCCGGCTGCTGTGGCCAATCAAGAAGAAATACGGCGACAAGATTTCCTGGGCCGACCTGTTCATCCTGGCCGGCAACTGCGCCATCGAGTTCGATGGGCGGAAAGACGTTCGGGTTCGCCGGCGGCCGGGAAGACATCTACGAGCCGGAGGAAGATATCTACTGGGGCGGGGAGAACGAGTGGCTCGCCACGAGCGACCACGAACTTGCCCGCTATTCCGGCGATCGCGAACTCGAGAACCCGCTCGCCGCCGTGCAGATGGGGCTCATCTACGTAAATCCGGAGGGGCCCGACGGAAAACCGGACCCCCTCGCCTCGGCCCACGATATTCGCGAGACGTTCGCGCGCATGGCGATGAACGACTACGAGACCGTCGCGCTGACAGCCGGCGGTCACACCTTCGGCAAGACCCACGGCGCAGGTCCGACGGACCAGCTCGGCGTGGAGCCTGAAGCCGCGCCGATGGAGACGATGGGCTTCGGCTGGCTGTCGAATTGGAAGAGCGGCAAGGGCCGTGACACCATCACCAGCGGGCTGGAGGGCGCCTGGACCTCCAACCCGACCAAGTGGGACATGGGCTATTTCGACCTCCTGTTCGGCTATGAGTGGGAGCTCGGCCAGAGTCCCGCAGGCGCCTGGCAATGGCACGCGAAGGACTTGCGCGAAGAGGACATGGCACCCGATCCGGAGGATCCGTCCAAGCGCCTGCCGGTCATGATGTCGACTGCCGATATCGCGATGCGCATGGACCCGGGATACGAAAAGATCTCCCGCCACTTCCATGCCAACCCCGATGAGTTCGCGGATGCTTTTGCCCGTGCGTGGTTCAAGCTGACCCACCGCGATATGGGACCGAAGTCGCGCTATCTCGGCCCGGAAGTTCCGGCAGAGGACCTGATCTGGCAGGATCCGATCCCTGCGGTCGATCATCCGCTGATCGATGACGCGGACATCGCCGACCTCAAAGCCAAGATCCTCGGCTCCGGCCTATGGATCCCGCAGCTCGTGACGACCGCGTGGGCGTCGGCCTCGACCTTCCGCGGTTCCGACAAGCGCGGCGGTGCGAACGGCGCCCGGATTCGTCTTGCGCCCCAGAAGGATTGGGAGGTCAACGAGCCGGAACAGCTCGCCAAGGTGCTCGAGGTCTACGAGGGCATCCAGCAGGCGTTCAACAGCGCGGCAAGCGGCGGCAAGAAAGTGTCGCTCGCCGACCTGATCGTGCTCGGCGGTTGCGCCGGCGTCGAGGAGGCCGCCGAGAAAGCGGGCTATCCCGTGACGGTTCCCTTCACGCCGGGCCGGATGGACGCTTCGCAGGAGCAAACGGACGTTGAGTCGTTCGATGTACTCGAGCCGATGGCTGACGGTTTCCGCAACTACGAGAAGACCAAATATACCGTCACGACCGAGGAGCTGCTGATCGACAAAGCGCAGCTCCTGACGCTGACCGCGCCGGAAATGACGGTTCTCCTCGGCGGCATGCGAATGCTCGGCGCCAATTATGGACAGTCCCGCCATGGCGTCTTCACCGACCGTGCGGAGACCCTCAGCAACGACTTCTTCGTTAACCTGCTCGACATGAGTACTGCATGGAGTCCGGCGGAAGACGACGAGGGCGTGTTTGAAGGGCGCGACCGTGCGACGGGCGAGACCAAGTGGACCGCCACGCGAGCCGATCTCGTGTTCGGCTCGAATTCGCAGCTAAGGGCGCTTGCCGAGGTTTATGCCCAGGACGACGCCAAGCAAAAGTTCGTGTCCGACTTCGTGGCGGCGTGGGCCAAGGTGATGAACGCCGATCGCTTCGATCTGGCGTGATTCAATAGTCTCCGAAGCGCCCCTCCTCCTCCGGCGCTTCGTTTGCAGAAACGGCCGACGTGGAATTTCGCGCCGGCCGTTTCTCTTCCAATCAGTGCCGTCTCGCTACGCACGACGCATGAAATGCATGACGAGCGAGATCACAAGCAGAACCAGGAAAATAAAGAACAGGATCTGCGCGATGCTCGCAGATGCGCCGGCGATGCCGCCGAAGCCGAGCAGGCCAGCAATTAGCGCGATAACAAGAAACGTCAAAGCCCAACCAAGCATGGTCAGTCTCCTTTCGGTGAGCCGAAAATGTTGGGAGTCAACGCGCCCGGAGCATATCGGTTTCAGGAAATGTGGTGGATCGACGGCAAAAACTTGGAGGCCGGCGCGAGGGGATCACCCTCACGCCGGCCCTAAACATGTCACCAAGCCTGTAAGCCGGGTTCTGTTCCCCGCTTGCGCGAGGCGATGGCCATTCATCTGGGGCGCCTCTTGCGAGACGCCTCGTGCAACCAACCCGGGCGGCTTGTCCGGAAACAGACTTTGAGCGATTTCTCGCCCGCGCCGCCCCTATTCGGTCTTGCTCCCGGTGGGGTTTGCCTTGCCGCCTTTGTTGCCAAAGACGCGGTGCGCTCTTACCGCACCCTTTCACCCTTACCCGCTTTCCGCCCAAAGGCTTCAGACAGGCGGTTTGCTTTCTGTGGCACTTTCCCTAGGGTCGCCCCCGCCGGAGGTTATCCGGCACCGTGCTTCCAAGGAGCCCGGACTTTCCTCCCCGCCGCATACGCAAATACTGAGCGGCAGAGCGGCCATCCGGCCTGCTGACAGCTCAAGATAAGGGGTTTAGCGCCCATCGCGTCAAGCATTCGAGGCTCCGGCATCCTTAACCCTGCTTGGCGCAAGCCCGGCTCGTAACGGCTTTTTGATCCCTACCCTTGCCAATGTTCCCATATGCTCGCGGCAATCTGCCGCGTTTGCCCGGACTTTGGCCCTTTCGCCGATTGCGGGCGTTCCGGCATAAAGCGGGACCTTTGTCGAGCAATGGCGAACCAAATCCTGATCACGCGCTGGCTCAACGCCTTTCCCGAGCTTGCCGAGCTCGAACCGGAAGCCAAGAGCGAACTGCTCGGGGCCACCCAGTTCAACCGGCTGCGCGAAGGCGACATCGCCTACTACCAAGGGCAGACCTGCCAAAACTACGTGATGTGCATCGAAGGGCAGACCCGGATCTTCAAAACCTCGGAGTCGGGCCGCGAGATCATGCTCTATCAGGTGGGTCCGGGCGAAACCTGCGTATTGACCACGTCATGCTTGATCGCCGGCAACCCGTTCCCCGCGGAAAGCACGGCCCAAGCCGACGTCCTATTGGCCGCACTGCCGGCCAATGTTTTCCACCGCCTCATGATCTCCTCGCCGAAGTTCCGGCACTACGTCCTCGGCAATTACGGCGACCTGCTGTCGAGCCTCATCATGCTGGTGGACGAGGTGGCGTTCGCCAGCCTTGACCTGCGTCTGGCGCGCCGGATTCTGGCCGAAGCCGACGCGAACGGAATCGTCTCGAAGACACATCAGCAATTGGCGCTCGACCTCGGCAGCGTGCGTGAGGTCATCAGCCGGTATCTGTCCGAATGGGAGCGGATGGGCTGGGTGCGCTCCTCGCGCGGCTCCATCGAGGTGCTCGATCGGGCAGCGCTCGCCACTTACGGCGCCGGCGACCCGGAGGACACGCGACCTGCTCTGCGCTCCGCCTCCCGGACCTGACACTTCCGGATGGTGACCTAAGTCACAGACCGGATGCACCGAAGCGAACTAAAAAAGCGACAGCTCGGACTCCAACAAAAATTGCCCAAGGAAATCAGAACAATGTTTCACAGCCCCGCCAATAGGCTTTCGGTCTCTCTGGCGCTCCCGGCGCTGCTCGCCGCGGCGCTGAGCTTAGGCAGCGCGACCGCAATCCTTGCCGCAGACGACATGTCTATGGCTCCCTCCCATGGCGAGTTCGACGACAGCTGCGCCATGGGCCTCGCCGACGGCCAGATGGTCAGCACCGATTGTTCGGTGAATTGGACCGACGAGAACGGCAAGGTCTACTGCTTCTCCAGCGAGAACTCGAAGGCCTCCTTCCTCAAGGACCCGGAAGGCAACATCGCCAAAGCGAAGGCCTTCCTTGAGAAGCAGCAAGCGGCCGCCGCATCCGGCGCAAAGGTCTTCAAGGACACCGACGTGAACGCCCGCGTCGAGGAGGTTCTGGCCGAGCGCTCCAAGGACGGCACATTCGTGTTCCACGACCCGAAGCTCGATACCGATCTCAAGCTCGTCTACGAAGAGATCAAGATCGTGCGCGGCATGGAAGGCTATGGCTGGTTCGCCAACGTCATCTTTCACGAGAAGGACGAGCCGAAAAAGCAATACGCGCTCGACTTCTGGTTCAAGCCGGAAGGCGACAAGCTCACCCTCATGGACATTCGCGTGCAGAAGGGGCCGAAGCGCGACGGCGACGGCTATTTCATGATTACCCGGCTGCCCGTGGCCTGGTGGTGGCTGCCGGTGCAGGAGCACCCCGGCAGTATCGAAGGCGCCAGAGCTTGGCAGGTGATGAGCGCGATCCACGACTACATCCTCGAGAACAAGGACGAAGACGGCAATATCACCGTCAAGGACGAGAAGACGGGTGAGGACCTCAAGCTGCAGTTCGTCGAAATTCACCGCCCCGTGCGTCACTTGAAAGAAAAAGGCGATTACTTCGCCTGTACCGACTTCCGCAAGCCGGGCAGCAAGGACGAGTATTACGATCTCGACTTCTGGGTGGATGAGAAGACCGGCAAGCTCAAGGTCAACACGGTCAAGGTGCACAAGGTCCCGGTGCAGGAAGACGGGGTTTGGACGCAAGTCGACCGTTATACCTTCGAGGGCATGGACTTCGAAGAGACCCTCTAGGCTCGCATCGTCGGTGTCCGCTCCCTGGACAGGAGGATCGGAGCTTTTGCCGGATCTCCCAATCCTGATCGCGAAAACGTGACCGGTCTTCGGTGACCCCGGTCACACTCCTTGAGCGTTGTTTCGCCGTAGAGTGGGCGCCATGCGCGGATCGGCTTCCCCGCCCTTCGCGCCAGGGTATCCCCTCGAACCAGACCAGGAGGAAACTACGATGAAAGCGACCTATCTCATTCCGGCGATTGCAGGCGCGTTTCTGTTCACCACCGCCGCCTTCGCCGCCACCGGCGAATACGACAATATGTGCACTATGGGCCTCGCGCTCGACAAGAAGGTGGAGACCGACTGCTCCGTCAACGCGGAGATCGACGGCAAGACCTATTGCTTCGGCAACGAGGAGGCCAAGACGCTGTTCATGAAGGACCCGGAAGGCAACCTCGCCAAGGCCGAGTCTTTCTACAACGACAATCAGTAACTCTCGTACCCGCGAGATATGAGAAGGCCCGTCGGTATCGGCGGGCCTTCTTGCGTCCAACTCGACGCCCGCGTCGTGGCAGCGCAATTGTCCATTGACGTTCGGGAGTTTTTCTGACGTTTGACGTTCGCACAAAACGACCGAACGGGTCAAAGTCTGACAGAGGAGATGTCTATGAAGAAGGTTGTTCTTGCCACCATCCTTGCTGGCGCCATGATGATCGCTTCCGGTTCCGCTGCGCTGGCCGCCGGGGACTTGGGTGAGTTCGGCAACAACTGCGCCTATGGGCTCACCCAGGGCACCAAGAAATTCACCGACTGCTCGGTCCAGGAGATGATCGGCGACAAGCGCTACTGCTTCAGCAAGCAATCCGCCAAGGAAGCCTTCATGGAAGATCCGGAAGGCAATGTCGCCAAGGCCGAGGCCTTCTACAACGACAATCAGTAGGCCGCCCCGTTCTCAACCTATCGTTGTGAGGCCTGCTCCCTAGGGGCGGGCCTCGCCTTTTTGGCTGAAGCGGTGGGCGCTGATCTCTAAAGATCGTTCGACCGCGCCAAGCCCTCCTTAACGCTCGCTGTGGACTGCCCGCGCGGGCTTGGGGCAGTGCGCCTACAGTGGACGCGTGCCACTGGGCATGCGTGGACGCATGTCAGGTCATGGAAGGGCAGATCATGGACCGTATTTTCACAGCCGCGGCCGTTAGCATCATCCTCATGCTCGGGCTGGCTTCAGGCGCTCGCGGGCTTAGCGCGTAAAGCACGAGCCGCCCTAGAGCATTTTCCGGGCTGATTGAATCATTGGGGATTCCCAAGGCTCGTCGGGTCTGATTCAAGCTGCATGCTGGTGAAGGGAGGCCAGCATGCATGGCCAAAGCCCTTTCCACCGATCTTCGCCGCCGGGTCGTCGATGCCACTGCCCAGGGTATGTCATGCCGCCAGGCAGCCGAGCGGTTCGGCGTCAGCGCGTCGAGTGCGATCCGCTGGCAGCAGCAGATCAGGACGACCGGCACGATCGAGCCGCGGACGCAAGGCGGCGACCGCCGTTCGAAGCGGATTGAGGCGCATTCGCAGGTGATCCTCGGATTTGTGGCCGAGACGCCGGACATCACCCTTGCCGGGATTAGGGCGAGGCTGGCGGACAGGGGCGTACGGGTTGGGATTGGCACGCTCTGGCGGTTCTTCGACCGCCACAGGATCACGCGCAAAAAAAGACCGCCCACGCGGCGGAACAGAACCGCCCCGACATCCTGAAGCGGCGCAAGGCCTGGTTCGACGGCCAGCTTGATCTCGATCCGAGCCGGCTCGTCTTCATTGACGAAACCGCCGCCTCAACCAAGATGGCCCGCCTCTACGGCCGGGCGCCCCGCGGCGAACGCTGCCGTGCCGCTGTGCCTTACGGTCACTGGAAGACAACAACCGTAACTGCCGGTCTCAGGC
The DNA here is from genome assembly GCA_963825655.1 of uncultured Alphaproteobacteria bacterium. GTDB lineage: Bacteria > Pseudomonadota > Alphaproteobacteria > Rhizobiales > Methyloligellaceae > Methyloceanibacter. The sequence continues at coordinate 221,642 of CAWGTS010000002.1, read as the reverse complement.
TCACCGGCATCGCCGCTCCCATGGTGCTCGACGGACCGATGAACGGTGAGGCGTTCAGAGCTTACGTCGAGCAGGTACTCGTTCCCGAACTCGCCGCCGGCGATGTCATGGTGATGGATAATCTACCGGCGCACAAGGTCGGCGGCATTCGGGAGGCCATCGAACAAGCTGGCGCCAGCCTTCTATACCTCCCGCCTTACTCCCCCGACTTCAACCCAATCGAGATGGCCTTCGCCAAGCTCAAAGCCCTGCTACGCGCCGCTGCCACGCGGACAATCCCGGAGCTCTGGGACGCCATCGCTCACGCCATCCAACAGTTCACGACAAACGAATGCCGAAATTACTTCGCTGCCGCCGGATACGATGCATGCTGATCGGAAAACGCTCTAGACGCCGGCAGCCTCCGCGCGGGCGGCAAGGAGCCGTGCCAAGGTCTCGCAGGTGGAGCGGTCTGCGCGGCCATCCACGCGCGCGGGCCGGAAGTGGCGCTGGAAAGCCTCCACGACCTGCTCCAAACCTTTGCCGTAGGTGGAGGTCACCTCCACGCCGTAGCCCAGCTCCTGCAATCCGCGTTGCAGAGCAGCGACCGCCTCGTTTTCATCGCCCTGGCCTAATCCCTCGTCGTCCCCGAGCGGCACCGGCGGGACAAAGAGCCCGATCCCGGCGCGGGCCAGCCGTTCCCAGTCGAACCGCTCACCGGGATCACGCTTCCGCCCCGGCGCGATGTCGGAATGGGCAAGGATTCGCCCCGGCGGGATGACGTGGCGGCTGAGGATATCGAGGCACAGCGCCTCGACGGCTTTCATCTGCACATCGGGAAATTCCGGATAGCCAAAATCATGGCCGGGGTTGTGAATCTCGATGCCGATCGAGCATGAATTGAGATCCGTCTCGCCGGCCCAGCGGCTTTGCCCCGCATGCCAGGCGCGCATCTCTTCCGCAACCATCTGGGTGATACGCCCGTCTTCGTCGACGAGATAGTGCGCGGAGACCTTGGCTTCTTCGCATGTCAGCCAATCGAGCGCGGCATCGCACGACTCCATGCCCGTGTAATGCAGGATCAGCATGTCTGGCACACGGCCTTCGCGACGCGGCTCGATATTCGGCGATTGGCGCCACTCGGTGGCGAGCGTGCTGTCCGGGGTGGTCATCTCTGTTGGAACGATCAGAATTCCAGTTTCGTCATGCCCGACATTATGCCAGGCATCCACGTCTAGATAAACGCGTGTGGATGGCCGGGACAAGCCCGGCCATGACGGGACTTAACGCAGCCTCGTTAGGCTAAAGCCCGCGCTCCTTGGCGATCGCATCGTAGGCCTCGTTGATGGTCGCGACCTTCTCCGTGGCGATGGCGATGAACTCCTTGGGCACGCCGCGGGCCATCAGCTTGTCGGGATGATTGTCGGCGATGAGCTTGCGGTACTGGGCCTTCAGCGCCTCGTTGGTCACGCTCGGTTCGATCTCCAGGACCTCATACGGGTTGCGCTTGGAGGCGACGACGTGGCGCGCCTTGATGTAGCTGAACTCGGTTTCCGTGAAGCCGAAGCGGTTGGCAACCTGGGACAGAAACGACTCCTCCCCGGGATGGAGCGCCTCGTCGGCCTTGGCAATGTGGAACAGACCGTCGAGCACGTCCTCCAGCAGCTTGCGGTTGCCTTTGAACATGGTCGCGAGCTGCTCGGCATAGGCCTCGTAGCCCGACACGTCCTGCTTGGCCAGATTGAAGACGCGCGCCACGTTCTTCATCTCGCCTTCGGGCACCTTGAAGACTTCCTTGAAGGCATTGACCTCGTCCATGGTGACCACGCCGTCGGCCTTCGCCATTTTGGCGCCGAGCGCAATCACGCCCACGGTGAAGGCGACCTGGTTCTCGGCCGGCCCGTCCTGCTCCTGATCGCGGTCGATGACGTAGTGCCCCGCCACGCCTCCGAGAAGCGCCCCGATCGGGCCACCGATCGCGAGCCCCGCGGCGGCTCCAGCGAGCTTTCCCCAAACCGACATTGCCGAAACCCCCTAAGACGTGTTGCTTTGGCTAGACCATACGGACTTTTGGCCCGTGTCGCATGTGGAGATTCGCGCCGTTCGCGCGGCCTCCGGGCCGTCGAAAGCCGCCTACCCTCTCATATTTGCGAGAATCGACATCTTTGGCTCGTCGACCTCGAGACCGGCGCGCAGGCGCCGTTCCACGTGCCAGGAGCGGACGAAAGTCCAGATGGCGAACCACACCGCAAGAAGAGCGTTGGCGCCGCTGCCTACCCAGATGAAGGTGGAGCCGAGCTCGAAGAGGTTGGCGGCGGCGATAACGAACGCCTCGACCACGATGGCGAAGCCGCCGGCCATGACGATGGCCGCGCAGAGCGAAATAATGAAGATAACGAGCGGATTCCCGCCCTTTTTGGTCGCTTCGGTGCTCATCGGCTCGGTCAAACCCTCAGGTTTTGGGTTGGGCGCCCTTCCTTAGCCGGGGGAACCGGCACTTACAAGGGGCCTCCCGCATGTGAAGACCGCCATGCCGGAGCCGAACGCCCGATTTCCCATCCCAGAGAACATGCTAGGGAACTTGAGCGCCACAATTCCGTTGATCCCGTACCGAACACGCGGTCGCGTTCCCCCACGCGGCCCTCATATACAGGAGGTAAATATGAAAACGACCGCTTTTGCGGCGACGCTGGCGCTTACCCTGCCGCTGCTCGCCACCACATCTGTTTCCGCCTTGGCCGTGACGTCCGAAGACTTCGTCAACAAGGCAACCATCAGCGACATGTTCGAGGTTCAATCCGGCAAGCTCGCGGCCGACAAAGCCAAGAGCGAGGACGTGAGAGACTTCGGCGACCAGATGGTCGAGGACCACTCCGAAACCACCGATGAGCTGATGGAGCTCATCAAAGATGAAAACATCGACGTTCAGCCGCCGACCGAACTTGATGAGAAGCATCAGGCCAATCTGGACAAATTGAAAAACCTTTCGGGCGCCAAGTTCGACCAGACGTACATCCCGATGCAGGTTTTGGCGCACGAGAAGGCGGTAAACCTGTTCCAGGACTACTCCAAGTCAGGCGACAACGATGCACTGAAGGACTGGGCCTCGGACACGCTTCCTACCTTGAAAGATCATCTGAAGGAGGCGCGGGAGCTGAACGAGGAACTGAGCGAGCCGGCAAAGACGGCTGCGACCGATTCCGACGATACCAAGGCTAACGACAAGAAGGCCATGAACGAGGTGACCGATGAGACGGATGTCGACGGCGCCGGCAACATGGCCATGAACGAAAAGGCGGAGAACAAAAACGCAGACAACGCCGACAAAGCCGCGGATCGAAAGGCACCGCTCCCGTCCTTCGAGTACGTGACCCAGCAGTCCTCCTCCGATTGGACAGCCCAGACGCTGATCGGCAAGAAGGTAGAGAATAATAATGGCGAGACGCTCGGCGAGGTGAACAACGTGATCGTCAACGAGAAGGGCAAGGTCGTTGCCATCACAGTTGGCGTCGGCGGCTTCCTCGGTCTTGGCGAGAAGGATGTCGGGGTCCCGTTCGAAGCCCTGAAGTTCCGTGACGAGGATGCCGTGGACCAGAACGCCGACGGTGACGATACCGCGGATGCGGCGGACGACGATGCCTCGCATGACAACGAGGTCGTCGTCATCGACGCGACGAAGGAGCAACTCGAGGCCGCGCCGAGCTTTATGTGGCTCGACGAGAAGCGCGATAAGCGTGCCGATGCGGAAAATGACGCCGACACCGCAGTCGAGTAATCGAGCGGTCCTGAGTAAGACTGTTAAGTGGGCGGCCTCGTGCCGCCCACTTTTTCGTGGAGGGCCCAATGTTCTTCGATAGCTGGTTCGGCCTGCTACGCGTGCTGATCTTGGGGACGCTGTCCTACGCGGCCCTGATCGCCCTGCTTCGCATCTCGGGAAAGCGATCCTTGAGCAAGATGAATGCGTTCGACCTGGTGGTGACCGTAGCGCTGGGTTCGACCTTCGCGACCGTGATTCTGAACAATTCCATACCGTTGGCGGAAGGCTTCCTCGCCCTGGCCCTTCTGATCTGTCTTCAGTTCGTCATCACCTGGCTCTCCGTGCGCTTCGAGCCGGTGCAGAACCTGGTCAAGAGCGAGCCCACGCTGCTCGTGCGCGACGGCACATACCTCACGGAAGCGATGCGAGCACAGCGCGTGACGAAAGAAGAGGTCGAAGCGGCCTTGCGTGAGAATGGAACGTCCGAGGTCTCTCAAGCCGCTTGCGTTGTCTTGGAGACAGACGGGTCCTTGAGCGTCATCCAGGCAGACGGTGCCACCTCAAGCAAAGACAAGCTTTAGCAGGAAGGCGAACGCAATGACCCCCACCGCGGCATTGATGTCGCGAAAGCGCCCGGTGAGTGCTTTTAGAATCACATAGGCGATAAAACCGAGCCCAATGCCGGTGGCAATCGAGTAGGCGAGCGGCATCATCGATGATGAGCGCAGGGATATACTCGGTCGCGTCCTCCCAGTGAATGGCGCCGAAACTCGCGGCCATGAGACAGGCGACGAACAGGATCGCCGGCGCGGTGGCGTAGACCGGAACGGAGTCGGCGAGCGGCGAGAGGAACAGCGCGAGCAGGAACAGGCCGGCGACGACCACCGCCGTGAGCCCCGTGCGGCCGCCCTCCTCCACGCCGGCGGCGCTCTCGATATAGGCGGTGGTGGTGGAGGTCCCGAGCACGGCGCCAAGCGACGCGGCGCCGGAGTCCGCAAGCAGCGCTTGGCGCAGCGCGGCAACCGGCCGTCCTCATCGAGAAAGCCCGCCTGACGGGCGACGCCAATCAGTGTACCGGCGGCATCCAAGATCATGACGAGCAGCAAGGCCAGCACCATGGCCATGGTGGCGAACTGAAAGATTCCTGAAAGGTCCATGGCGAGGAAGGTCGGCGCCAGTGACGGTGGCATGGACGCCACCCCGTGCCACGGCTCGAGGCCCGAGAGGACGGCGATCACCGTCACGGCGAGCACGCCGATGATAATCGCGCCGGGGACCTTGCGCACCGCCAGCGCCGCGATGACAAGAAAGCCGCCCGCGGCGAGCAGCGCCTGGGGCTTGGACAGATCGCCCAGCGTGACGAGCGTCAAAGGATCGTGCGCGACAATGCCGGCGTTCTGCAAGGCGATCAGCGCAAGGAACAGGCCGATGCCGGCGGCGATGCCGATCTTCAGATTCCTGGGAATCGAGTCGACGAGCCAGGCGCGGATCGGCGTGAGCGACATGGCGAGGAACAACAGGCCTGAGACGAACACGACGCCAAGCGCGAGCTGCCAGTTGTCGCCAAGCTCCGGCACCATGGTGAAGGCGAAGTAGGCGTTGAGCTCCATGCCCGGCGCGAGCGCTATGGGGTAGTTGGCGTAAAGACCCATGATGATCGAGCCCGCCGCGGCGGCGAGGCAGGTGGCGACGAACACCGCTCCCTGATCCATGCCGGCCTGCTGGAGGATCGCCGGATTGACGAACATGATGTAGGCCATGGTCAGGAAGGTGGCGAGCCCGGCGCCCAGCTCGGTGCCGACGCTCGTCCCTTGCGCGGTGAGCCCGAAGAACCGGTCGACGGCGCTTTGCGTCTCTACCGGTTTTGTTTCCGCTTCGGCCATTCGCCCCCCCTTTATCCCTCTCATTACTGGATTCCCGCCGCCGCGGGAATGACAAGGGCGCGCGGGGAGGGTATCCACGGCTCTGAAGCGCGAAAGGAGCAGGCATGGCGATCTACGAGCTTGACGGGCAGGCGCCCGAGTTTCCGGCCAATGGGCTTTATTGGGTGGCGGAGACGGCGACCGTGGTCGGCCGAGTGCGGCTCCATTCGGACGTGAGCGTCTGGTGGGGCGCAGTGCTCCGCGGCGACAATGAATGGATCGAGATCGGCGCCCGCTCGCAGATCCAAGATAACGCCACGCTGCACACCGACCCTGGCTTTCCGCTGACCATCGGAAAGGATTGCGTCATCGGCCACAATGTCATCCTCCATGGCTGCGCCATCGGCGACAACACGCTGATCGGCATGGGCACGACGATCCTCAACGGGGCGAAGATCGGCGCCAATTGCCTGGTCGGCGCGAACGCGCTCATCACCGAAGGCAAGGAATTTCCCGACAACTCTGTGATCCTCGGTGCACCGGCCAAAGCGCTACGCGAGGTCGATGATAAGGGGCGCGCCATGATTGCCCGAGGGGCCGATGTCTATGTGAAACGCTGGAAACAATACGCAGCGGGCTTGAAGCGCATCGCCTGATGCGGGTAACTCCGCAGCATGACCGTCTCCTCCACCTGGCAATTCTTCATCGATCGTGGCGGCACGTTCACCGATATCGTGGCGCGCGCCCCTGACGGCCGTCTCGTCACCACCAAACTGCTTTCGGAAAATCCGGACAATTACGAGGACGCGGCCATTGCCGGCATCGCCGACCTGATCGGTGTGCCGCGCAATAAGAGCCTACCGCCCGATCGGATCGGCAGCGTGCGCATGGGCACCACCGTGGCGACAAACGCGCTACTCGAGCGCAAAGGCGATCCCCTGCTCCTGATCGTCAGCCAGGGGTTCAAGGATGCGCTCGAGATCGGCTATCAGGCACGGGGCAAGATCTTCGCCCGCCAGATCGAGAAGCCAGCCATGCTCTATGCGCGCGTCGCTGAAGTGCCGGAGCGCGTGCGCGCCGACGGCACGGTTGAGGTGCCCCTCGATGTCGACGCAACGGGCGCAGCTTTGGAAGCCGCGCGCAAGGATGGCATCGACGCGGTCGCCATCGTTTTCATGCATGCCTACGCCTATCCCGACCACGAGCACGCGGCGGCCCAGCTCGCCCAAGAGATCGGCTTCGCGCAAGTCTCCGCAAGCCACGAGGTGAGCCCTCTGGTCAAGTTCGTTGGGCGCGGGGACACGACCGTGGTCGATGCCTATCTCTCGCCGTTGCTCAGGCGCTACGTGGATCGCGTGGCCGGTGCGCTTTCGGCCAAGAGCGGTGACGGCCCGCGGCTGCTGTTTATGCAGTCCTCCGGGGGGCTCACCTCGGCGAATTTGTTCCGCGGCAAGGACGCTATTTTATCGGGCCCCGCCGGCGGCGTGGTCGGCGCGGTCGAGACCGCCCACAGCGCGGGCTTCGCCAAGGTGATCGGTTTCGACATGGGTGGCACCTCCACGGACGTCTGCCATTATGACGGCGCTTACGAACGCACCTTCGAGAGCGTGGTGGCGGGCGCCCGGGTGCGCGCACCGATGATGCAAATTCATACGGTGGCGGCCGGCGGCGGCTCGATCCTGCAGTACGACGGCGCGCGGTTCCGCGTCGGCCCGGACTCCGCGGGCGCCGATCCGGGCCCTTTGGCCTATCGGCGCGGCGGCCCCCTCACCGTCACCGACGCCAATGTCATGATCGGTAAGCTCCAGCCGGCCTTCTTTCCTCATATCTTCGGGACCGGCCAGGACCAGCCGCTCGATCGCTCCGCCGTCGCTCGCGCGTTCAAAGCCGTGGCGCGCAAGCTCGGCGACGGTCGCACCCCGGAAGAGATCGCCGAGGGCTTCATCAAAATCGCCGTGGCCAACATGGCCAACGCCATCAAGACCATCTCGGTGCAGCGCGGCTACGACGTGGCGGACTATGTGATGAACTCATTCGGCGGCGCGGGCGGTCAGCACGCGTGTCTCGTGGCCGACGCGCTCGGCATCAAGTCCGTGCTGCTGCATCCACTGTCCGGCGTGCTCTCGGCTTACGGCATGGGGCTCGCGTCGTTGCGCGCGACGCGCACGCAGGCCGTGCTCGCACATTTCGACGACCAGGGGCTGCGCACACTTGCCGAAATCCGCGCGCCGCTGGAGGCAGACGTCCGTAACGAGCTGGTGCACCAAGGCGTCGAGGCAGATACAGTGAAGGTCACGGCGCAGGCGCATCTGCGCTACGAAGGAACCGACAGCACGCTGCCGATAAATGTCGGCAGCTTGTGCGGCATGCGCGCCCTGTTCGAGATCGCCCATCAGCAACGCTTCGGCTTCATCAGCCCCGAGAAGGACATCGAGATCGAGGCGATCGAGGTCGAGGCGGCCGGCGGCGGCGCGCCCATCGAAGAGCGTGGCGTCGGCGAGTCAGACGAGGTGCCGGCGCCCCAGCCGCATACGCGCACGGACATCTTCACCCAGGATCGGTGGCACGACGCGCCGGTCTTCCTGCGTGCGGACCTGTCGCCCGGTGCACGGATCGAAGGTCCCGCGCTCGTCATCGAGGACCATCAAACCGTGATGGTAGAGCCGGAGTGGCGCGCGGAAGTCACCGCGATGGACCATCTCCTTCTCACCCGCATCGCCAAGAAGAAGGCCGAAGAGAAGATCGGCAAACAAGCCGATCCGGTGATGCTCGAAGTGTTCAACAATCTCTTCGTCTCGGCGGCCGAGCAGATGGGCTATGCGCTTCAGAACACGGCGCGCTCGGTCAACATCAAGGAGCGGCTTGACTTCTCTTGCGCCATCTTCGATGCGCGTGGTCATCTTATCGCCAATGCACCGCATATCCCGGTGCATCTCGGTTCCATGGACCGCAGCGTCGAGACTATCTTGCGCGAGGTGGGCGACAACCTGGAGCCCGGCGACGTGTGGATGCTGAACGCACCTTATAATGGCGGCACGCATCTTCCCGACATCACCGTAGTCACGCCGGTCTTCGCCGAGAACAGCCCGGACCTTTTATTTTTCGTCGCCGCGCGGGGGCATCATGCCGATATCGGCGGTATCGCGCCTGGCTCCATGAGCCCCAAGGCAGTCTCGATCGAGGAGGAAGGCGTCTATATCGACCCGTTCAAGCTCGTCGGACGAGGCCGCTTCCGCGAGGACGCCGTGCGGGCGCTGCTTACCGAGGCCCCCTACCCCGTGCGGAACCTGGCGCAGAACATCGCCGACCTGAAGGCGCAAGTCGCCGCCAATGAGAAAGGCGTAATCGAACTGCGCAAGATGGTGCGCCATTATGGGCTTGCGGTCGTGAAAGCCTATATGGGCCACGTGCAGGACAACGCCGCGGAGGCCGTGCGTGCGGTGATCGGCAAGCTCAAGAATTCGCGCTTCGAGGTCGAGACCGATCAGGGAAGCCGCATCAAGGTCGCCATCACCATCGACAAGAAGGCCAAGAAGGCGACCGTTGATTTCACCGGCACGAGCCCGCAGACCACGACGACCTTCAATGCGCCGGAGCCCATCACGCGCGCTTGCGTGCTCTATGTGTTCCGGACTCTGGTGGATGACGACATTCCGCTCAACGCTGGGTGCCTGCGGCACATCAAGATCGTGGTGCCCAAAGGCTCTCTGCTGAAGCCCAAATATCCGGCCCCGGTGGCGGGCGGTAATGTGGAGACGAGCCAGACCATCGTGAACTGTCTCTATGGAGCGCTCGGCGTACTCGGGTCCGCGCAAGGCACGATGAACAACCTGACTTTTGGCAACGCGCAGTTCCAATATTACGAGACGATCTGCTCGGGTGCGCCGGCGGGACCGGGCTTCGACGGTGTCTCAGCGGTGCAGACGCATATGACAAATTCCCGGCTCACCGACCCGGAGGTGCTGGAGCTGCGCTATCCCGTGCTGCTGGAGCGGTTCGAGATCGCGCGGGGCTCCGGGGGCAAGGGCGAATGGCGCGCCGGCGACGGCACCCTGCGCGTGATCCGGTTTCTCGAGGAGATGAACTGCGCCATCCTGTCAGGCTTCCGCAAGGTGCGGCCCTTCGGAGCCAAAGGGGGTGAGCCCGGTCAAACCGGCGAGAACTGGGTGCGGCGCCGGTCGGGCCATCTGGAACGGCTGAAAGGCGCCGATCAGACAGTGATCGCGGCCGGCGAGGCAATCGTCATCAAGACGCCAACCGGCGGCGGCTATGGCAAAGCGGGCGCCAAACGGGGTACGCAGACGAGCGATTCTCGCAAGCAGCGCAGCTAAGCGTGACTCGAACAAGGTGACCCATGGCGATTGACGGCAAGATCCTGATCTCCGGCGCCGGCATCGCCGGGCTCACGCTCGCCGTGCTGCTGAGAGAGCACGGCCACGATCCGCTCGTGGTCGAGCAGGACGACGCCTTGCCGTCCGAAGGCTACATGATGGACTTCTTCGGCTCGGGCTGGGACGTGGCCCAGCGCATGGGCCTGACCGGCGCGCTCCGGAGCCTGCGCTATCCCATCGATGCGCTGCAATTCGTGGATGACAGCGGCGAGATCTACGCCTCCGTGCCGATCGCCCGCGTGGCCCGCGCGCTCGACGAAAAATATGTCTATCTGCGGCGGTCGGATCTCGTGCGCATCCTGCACGAGCGAGCGCAAAGCCTGGACGTGGAGATCCGCTTCGGTACCGAGATCGCCGAGCTCGACGACACGGGCAAGCGCGTGCATGTCACCTTCGACGACGGTAGCACGAGCGACTTCGCGCTCGTGTTCGGCGCCGACGGGGTGCATTCGGGCGTGCGGCATCTGGTGTTCGGCGAGGAGAGCCAGTTCGCCCGCTATCTCGGCGCCTATGTAGCGGCCTTCCATCTCGCCGAGCATGATTTTCCCGTGGGACGCGCGATGAAGCTGCACGAGGAGACCGACCGCGTCGCCGCCTATTACCCGCTAGACGACAAGCGGCTCGACGCAACTTACGTGTTCCGCCACGACGAGGTGGATGTCCCCCGCGGAGAGCGCCTCGCGGTTGTGCGGGAGGCTTATGCGGGCGCGGGCTGGATCGGCGAGAAGATGCTCGACGTCTATCACGGCAGCGAGCCGATCTTCTTCGACACGCTCACCCAAATCGCCATGCCCCGCTGGTCGCGCGGCCGTGTGGCGCTGCTCGGCGATGCCTGCGGCTGTCTCACGCTGCTGGCCGGCCAGGGCTCTCACATTGCGATGGCAGGCGCCTATGTGATCGCGCGCGAGCTTGAGCGCTACAACGGCAATTACGCGGCGGCGTTCACCGCCTACGAGGCGAAGCTGAGGCCCGCGGTCGCCAAGTGGCAAGAAGACGCCGCGACGTTTGCCAAGGTGTTCATCCCGTCCGCGCACTCGCGGCCATGGCTGCGCCGTCTCGTCATCAAGGTTATCTTCAGCCCGCTCGTCATACCCTTCGTGTTCAAGGTCTTCGGGGCCAAGAGCGTGCTGGAGGGCTACTCTTAGAAGCTGACCTTGGCCTTTTCCGCGTTGAACACGGTGACCGATTTTCCAGGCTCGATGACGCCGGACGTCGTGTAGGAGTGCGGCTCGAACTGAACGGTGGTCTTGCAACTCCCGCCGGCGCACTCGCCAGAAAGCTTCTCCTTGGCCTCTTCGGGCTCGATGTCGTCCGCATCCACATAGACACCGTCCTCGGTCGTGCATTCATAGCCGAGCACATCGCCAGCGCGCCCGCCCTTTACGCAATAACCCTCCATCTCAACCGTTTGGCCGAGAAAGTCTTGCGGATTTTTGGCGAGATCTTTCATGTCGGTGGGCTCGGCGAACGCGGCCGGCGCGGCGAGGGCAAGACCTGCAATCAGATAAGCGGCGAGACGGCCAGTTACGCGATGCATCGTGTTCACCTCAGCTCATGTTTCTCTGATGGACCATGGGGCCCGCTTCGGCCGGCATCCTACAAGGGCGGGCGCGGAAGAAAAGCCCGTCCTTGGCGCAAAGATTAAGGGCGCGGGATCCAATCCCGCGCCCTTTCAAGTGTGTTGGCTCTGTTTTCGGCTCGTTTCGCAGGGGAGGATTCGAGCTAGTTGGTGTGTGCCGTTCCGCCTTGACCGCGCTCAGCCATGAACTGGTCGAACTCGGCCTTGTCCTTCGCGTGGCGCAGGCGCTTAAGGAAGCCTTGAAACTCGTTCGCCTCCTCCTCGAGCCGCTTCAGGGTCGCCTCGCGGTATTCGTCGAAGGCATGATTGCCGGTCGAGCCGAGACCGCCGCCAAACCGCCGCGCCTCATCGGTGAAATACTCGCGCCAAGCTTTCTTATTTCCACATCCCATGCGTCCACTCCAGATCAGATAGGCCAAAACGCCAAGGCCGATAGGCCACCAGACAATGAAGCCGAGGATCATCGCCGCGATCCAAGCCGGCTTCCCGTAGTCGTCCAAGGTCGCAACCAGTTGCATTGGGGTCCTTTCCGGGCTTCGGTGTGAATGTTATTTACATTTACATAGATGAGGCCCCTTGGCAAGGCGGTCAAGTGGACGCCTAGAAAATATGGTGTCTGAGTGGGGAATCGCGTAGGGGCGCCAAAGAAAATTTAACCTCGTGGCGCGAGAGTCCGAGCGTCAATTCGCTGAAAATTGTATGCTTTTAACGGGGCTTCGGGGGAGTTTTCATGCGTTCTGCATACCGCCGGCTGATGAACTTGAGCTTCACCGTTGCGGTGGCCGCAGGCCTCGCGAGCGGGGGCAGCGCGCTTGCGCGCTCGCTCAAGGACGTCAAGCCGCATGAGGGCGTGATCCGCGCCCACACCATGCCGATCCAGGGAATCGACGTTTCGTACTGGCAGGGCGACATCGACTGGCGGCAGGTGCGCGAGGCCGGCATCCATTTCGCCTTCATCAAGGCGACCGAGGGTGGCGACCATCTCGACCCGAAATTCCGGCAGAACTGGCACGCGGCGAAGCGCGCCGGCGTGGCGCGCGGTGCTTATCATTTCATCTATTGGTGCCGCTATGCCAGCGAGCAGGCGGACTGGTTCGTGCGCAACGTCCCGCGCGACCCCGATGCGTTGCCACCGGTGCTCGACCTCGAATGGCACACCCACTCCAAGACTTGCCCCCAGAAGATCTCCCGCGAGCTCGCGCTCAAGAAGACCAAGATCATCCTCGAGGCGATGGAGCAGCATACGGGCAAGCGGCCGATCATCTACACCGATCCCGCCTTTCATCGCGAAGTGCTGCAAGGCGAGCTCAAAGGCTATCAGTTCTGGCTGCGCTCGGTGGCCGCAGAGCCAAGCAAGATCTATCCCGGAAGGCCCTGGGCGTTTTGGCAGTTCACCACCACGGGCACCGTCCCGGGCATCAAGGGCAAGGTGGACCGCAATATCTACAACGGCGGGCCCAGCGACTGGGACCGCGTGCTCAAATGGCTCGAGGCGAGCCGTTAACGGCAGACCGCTGATCGCGAGCCGCTATGACTGCGTCCCCCCGCTCTCTTCGTCGGAGAGAACCCCGAGTCCTTTCAGATAGATAAGCAGCCCGCTTTCGAGCACGTCCTCGGGCGACATCGGCACTTTGCGCGACGCCCTGCCCTCCTGGGCGAAGAGCGAAGCGACGCCGTGCGCCATGGTCCAAATATGCAGGCTGACAAGCTTGATCGGCGGGCGTTTGTCGTCGGGAAGATGGCGGCAGAGTGCCGCGGCGGCCTGCTGCAATATGTCAAAGGAGCGTTCCGCGGCGGGGATCGTCTCGCCCTCGGTGCCCGGCGCCAGCCCGGCCCCGAACATCACCGTGTAGCTGGCAGGTTCCTCGCGGGCAAAAGCGAGATAGGCGCGGCCCAGATTCACGAAGGCCGAGAGAGGCGTCGGCACGCCGTTGTTCCAGGCCGTACCGAGACGCGCAGCGAAACGCTCGAAGCCGTGGCGGGCAACCTCGGCCAGCAGCGCATCGCGATCCTTGAAATGACGATAGGGCGCGGCGGGGCTCACGCCGGCAAGCCGAGCCGCCTCCGTCAAGCTGAAGCCGAAGGCGCCGTGCTCCTCGATAAGCTTGCGCGCGGCCTCCAGCAGCACCTCTTTGAGGTTGCCGTGATGATAAGAGCTTGGGCGCCGCCAGCCGCGGCCAGAGTGATTCATGTAAAAGGCTTTTACATGAACACCTTGGCTGTCGCCAGCGACCGTTATGTTCAAAACAGAATCAGCCCAGGATATTCAGGGGATCGTCATCCGCCTGTCCGAGGCAAACGAACAGCATGACAGCAGCCGAGACAGAGCCTGGCATAAGGTCGTTTCTCGCCACCGAGACGCCGGCGGTAGCCGGCATCCTCACAACCCTCGTCTTCATGAGGTTCGGGGACGCGCTCCTTTCCGACCTCGAGAACCATTTTCTCACCATCGCGATGTTCTTGTGGTTGTTCGCGGTGATGATGTGGGGCGCGTTCGGCGTGGTGCGCCACGCCGACGCCGTGGCCGAGAAACTCGGCAAGCCTTATGGCACGCTCGTGCTGACATTTTCGGTGATCATCATCGAGGTTGCACTGCTCGCGGCGATCATGCTGCACGGGCAGAACAACCCGACGCTCGCACGCGACGTGATGTTCGCCACATTAATGATCGTGCTCAACGGCATGGTGGGAACGGCGCTCCTCATCGGTGCGCTGCGCTACTGGGAGCAGGAGTGCAACCTGACCGGCGCACGTTCCTTTCTCGTGGTCATGTCGGCCCTGTCGATCGTCGCGCTCGTTCTGCCCAAATTCACCGAGACGGCGCCCAGCCCGGTCGAGGCCCCCGGCAAGGCAATCTTGTTCATCGCCATCACCGTCTTGTTCTACGCCGTCTTCATTTTTATCCAGACGATGCGGCACGGCGCGTTTTTTGCCGACCCGGAAACGAGGTCCGAGAAGAGCTCCTCCCACCCATCGCGCAAACCGACCCGTTCACTCGCCTACCAAGTGGTGATGCTCGTGTTGACGCTGGTTCCCGTGGTGGCTCTGTCGGAGTACCTGGCGGTGATCGTCGATTTCGGTATCGAGGATATTGGCCTGCCGGAGCCGTTGGGCGGTCTGCTGATCGCTGTCCTCGTCCTTGCCCCCCGAAGGGCTCACCGCATTTCACGCAGCGCTGGCCAACCATCTCCAACGCGCCGTGAATGTCTGTCTGGGCTCGGCCCTTTCGACCATTGGGCTGACCATTTCGGCCGTGTTGATCATCGGGTTCGCCGCCAACATCCATGTCCATCTCGGCCTCACGGACGTCGAGACCGTGCTCCTGGTGTTGACGCTGTTCGTGAGCGGGCTGACCTTTGCCGGCGGACGCACCAACGTGCTCCAGGGCGCGGTGCACCTTCTTTTGTTCTTCGTCTACGTGGCGCTGCTCTTCAGCCCCTAAAGGGCGCTCTGAAAAGTAAGGCTAACAGCGACTTTCCCGGTTTTCCTGCTATTCCCTTGTGCCCACGATCTTCGCTACACTCCGGGCAAAACTTGCTTAGGGAGTGTCCAAGAAATGCAGCATCGTGGCATCGCCTTTGCCGACCGTCTGCCCTTTCGGCTGATCGCCGGCGCCGCCGCGATCGCTCTTGCCGGGCATGTTTGGGCAGCCGCCGCCGAGGACGTCAAGCCGGGGCCCTGTACCGACGACGCCATGATCGTGTTCGATGCGTCAGGGTCCATGTCGGGGAATCAGACACTCGGCATCCCCAACTCGCGCCCGCGCATCGACGAGGTGCGCTCGGCGCTGGCGCAAGTGCTGCCGAGCGCCACCAAGTTCCGCCGCGTCGGCCTCGTGTCGTACGGTCCGGGCCCTTACAACCAGTGCAATGTCAGCCTCGACCTCAAGCCAACGGCGAACGCCGCCAAGCCGATCATGCGGGCGGTCAGCCGACTCGTGCCGGCGGGCAAGACGCCGCTAACGTCTGGTTTCGAGCAAGCGGCCGAGGCGCTCGACTACCGCAACAAGCCCGGCGTGATCGTGGTCGTCACCGACGGCGAGGAGACTTGCGGGCGCTCGCCGTGCGATGTCGCCAAGATGCTCCATGACAACGCGGCGCAGCTCACCATCCACGTGATCGGCTTCCGCTATAGCGGCTTTTCATGGACCGGGCAGAACAGCATCATGGACCTGATGTGCATCGCCGATCAGAACAACGGCATGTACATCAAAGCCAACGACGAGAGCGAGCTGGTCGAGGCTCTCGAGAAGACGCTCGACTGTCCCATGGTTTCCCAGGCGCCGCTCGCTCCGCTCGTCCGCTGATTGCCGACAGCTCAGGCTCGTCTCAGAGGCCCATGGCCGCATGGGCTTCGCCCATGTATTTCATGCATTCGTCGGTGTCGCCGTCCTTCATGGCCGCCTTGGACTGATCCAATGCCGCCATGGCCTCCTTCTGCTTCGCCTCGTCCGTCATGTCGGCGATCATCTGGTCCATCTGCTTCATGTGACCCTCGTTGCAAAGATCGGCCGCAGAAGCAGCACCCATCGCAACTGCCGACGCGAAGCCGGCAAACACCAGAGTCTTGATCATCTTTTTCCTCCTCGAGAAGGACATCAACGGGCCGGTGTCCAGGAAGAGACCCGCAATCGCTACGACGGTTCTTGCTGGGCACCTGCCGACCGGAACTATACACAGCTTATCCAGGGCGTTAGCACCCCTGGGCTGCACAATCCGCCACGGGGCGCGGTTTTCCGGGCTTATTCGGCGGCCACAATTCCTGCGCAAAAAAAATTTGTCGCAGCCTGAACTCAGAAGCCCCTGAAGGCGTTGTTGGCCTCAGCGTCGGGGCGAATTTTCATTGTGCGGCGCAACAAGAAAACGGCTTGGCACTGGCCGAGGGGAGCCGATAGAGTCACCCGGTTGCGGAACGGGCACCCCTCCAATCGGAAAGGAGAGCTTCCGATGGAACTCACAGCCAAATTAACGATGGTCACGGCCATCGTATCGTTCAGCTTCCTCGCCGCCGTCATCCTCGGGATGATCTAGGGCGAGGCTTTCGGCCTCTTAGCTTAAGGCCACAACCCACATTTCAGCGGTCCATGAGGCGCCACCGGCGGATCCAACCTGCCGGGGCGCCGGGACGACGGTTCAGGCCGCGGCGTCGGTGACCCGCTTGGGATCGTAGTTGAGGATGGGTGCGAGCCAACGCTCCGCTTCCTCGACCGACCACCCCTTGCGGGCGGCGTAATCTTCGATCTGATCGCGACCGATCTTGCCCACGCCGAAATAGCGGGACTCGGGGTGCGAGAAGTAGATTCCCGAGACGGCGGCGGCCGGCCACATGGCGTAGCTTTCCGTCAGCTTCACGCCGACCTCCTTTTCCGCGTCGAGCACGCTGAACAGAGTGCGCTTCTCGGTGTGGTCCGGCTGGGCCGGATAGCCCGGCGCCGGGCGGATACCGGCATAGTCCTCTGCGATGAGCGCGTCGTTGGACAGCGCCTCGTCGGGGGCGTAGCCCCACAACTCACGGCGCACTTTTTCGTGCAGCGCCTCGGCGAAGGCCTCGGCGAGGCGGTCGGCCAGCGCCTGAGACAAGATCTTCGAGTAGTCGTCATTGGCGCGCTCGAAGCGGCGGGCGACGTCCTCCTCACCAATGCCGGCGGTCACGGCGAAGCCGCCGATATAGTCGGCAACGCCTGAGTCCTTCGGCGCGATGAAGTCGGCAAGGGCGATATTCGCGCGGCCGGTGCCACGCGCCATCTGCTGACGGAGCGTGTGCAACGTGGCGAATGGCTTCTTCCGGCTCTCGTCGGCATAGAGCTCGATGTCGTCGCCCATACTGTTCGCCGGCCAGAACCCGACCACGGCATTCGCCGTCAGCCATTTCTCCTCGATGATCTGCTTCAGCATGGCTTGGGCGTCCTCGAACAGAGGACGGGCCGCCTCGCCATATTTGTCGTCGTTCAGGATGCGGGGATACCGACCCTTCAGCTCCCAGGCCTGGAAGAACGGCGTCCAGTCGATATAGCGGGCAAGCTCGGCGAGGTCGTAGCCCTCGAGCGTGCGCGTCCCGAGAAAGCTCGGCTTAGGGGGCGTGTAGCCTGCCCAGTCCAGCTTGAGCGCATTGCCCCGGGCCTGCGCCAGTGGCGCCCTCGTCTTCTCCTCCTGACCGCGCGCGTAGGACGCCGCCATTTGCGCATATTCCTCGCGCACCTTGGCAATCCGCTTCTCGCGCTCGTCTTTCGAGATCAGTCCGGAGACCACGCCCACGGCACGGCTTGCATCGGTCACGTAGATCGCCTGGCTGCGCCGGTAGTTCGGGCTGATCTTGACGGCGGTATGCACGCGGCTCGTGGTGGCGCCGCCGATCAGCAGCGGCAGGTCAAAGCCTTCGCGCTCCATCTCGGCCGCCACGTGGCACATCTCGTCGAGCGACGGCGTGATGAGGCCGGACAGGCCGATGATGTCGACCTTCCGCTCCCGCGCCGTATCGAGAATCTTCTGGGACGGCACCATGACGCCGAGATCGATGACCTCGTAGTTGTTGCACTGAAGCACGACGCCGACGATGTTCTTGCCGATGTCGTGGACGTCGCCTTTCACGGTGGCGAGCAGGACCCTGCCGGCGGGCTCGCCCTGCGCCAGCCCCATCTCCTCCTTTTCCTTCTCCATGAAGGGCATGAGGTAGGCGACCGCCTTCTTCATCACGCGGGCGGATTTCACCACTTGCGGCAGGAACATCTTGCCGGCACCGAACAGGTCGCCGACCACACCCATGCCGTCCATCAAGGGGCCTTCGATGACGTGGAGCGGACGCTCGGCCTGCTGGCGCGCTTCCTCCGTGTCCTCTTCGATGTAGTTGGCGATGCCGTGGACCAGCGAATAGGTGAGCCGCTCCTGCACCGGCTTCTCGCGCCAGGAGAGATCGGCCTCCTTCCTCTGGGACGCGCCGGCTTTGTAGCGTTCGGCCGCTTCCAGAAGTCTATCGGTGGCGTCATCGCGCCGGTTGAGGATCACGTCCTCGACGAGCTCGCGCAGCTCCGGCTCGATGTCGTCATAGAGCGCGAGCTGACCAGCGTTGACGATGCCCATGTCCATGCCCGCCTGAATGGCGTGATAGAGGAACACCGAGTGCATGGCCTCGCGCACCTGCTCGTTGCCGCGAAAAGCAAAGGACAAGTTCGACACGCCGCCAGAGATATGAACGTAAGGCAGCTCTTCCTTGATGCGGCGCGTGGCGTCGATGAACGCGCGCCCGTAATTGTTGTGCTCCTCGATGCCGGTGGCCACAGCGAAGATGTTCGGATCGAAAATGATATCCTCGGGAGGAAAGCCAACCTTTTCGGTCAGAAGCTCGTAGGCGCGTTTGCAGATCGCGAACTTCTGGTCGGCGGCTTCCGCCTGTCCCTTCTCGTCAAAGGCCATGACCACGACGGCCGCGCCGTAGCGAAGCACCTTGCGTGCATGATCGAGGAAGGGCTCCTCGCCTTCCTTCAGGCTGATAGAGTTCACCACCGATTTGCCTTGCACGCATTTCAGTCCCGTCTCGATGACCGTCCATTTGGACGAGTCGAGCATGATCGGCACGCGCGAGATGTCGGGCTCGGCGGCGATCAGATTCAAAAAGGTCTCCATGGCCTTCTCGGAATCGAGCATGCCCTCGTCCATGTTGACGTCGAGCATGTTGGCACCGCTCTCCACCTGCTGGCGCGCGACCTCGAGCGCCGTGGCGTAGTCGTTGGCCTCGATGAGCTTGCGGAAGCGCGCGGAACCGGTGACGTTGGTCCGCTCGCCCACCATGACGAAATTCTGGGCAGCATTGGATGTCATTCAGTCGGATTCCATTGTTGATTCAATCGATCACCCATGCACGAAGGGCTCGAGGCCGGAGAGACGAAGCGCATGCTCCACCTCGGGCACTTTGCGCGGCTTGTAGTCGGCCACGGCGGCGGCGATGGCGCCGATATGCTCCGGCGTGGTGCCGCAGCAGCCGCCGACAATGTTGATGAGGCCGTTCTTGGCCCAATCCTCCAGCAGCACGGCCATCTGCTCAGGGCTCTCGTCATATTCACCCATCTCGTTGGGGAGCCCGGCATTGGGATAGACGCTGACATAGGTGTCGGCGACGTGGGCCATCTCATCGACGGACGGGCGCAGCTGCTCGGCGCCGAAGGAGCAGTTGAGCCCGATGGAGAAGGGCTTGAGGTGTTTCATCGAATACCAGAACGCTTCGGGCGTCTGGCCTGACAGGTTGCGGCCCGAGAGGTCCGTGATGGTGCCGGAGATCATGATGGGCAGCTCGACGCCCATCTCGTCGAAGACTTGCTCGACCGCGAAACCCGCGGCCTTGGCGTTCAGCGTGTCGAACACGGTCTCGATGAGAATGGTATCGGCGCCGCCCTCGATGAGGCCGCGCACCTGCGTGGCATAAGCCTCGACCAGCTCGTCGAAGCTGACATTGCGGAAACCGGGATTGTTCACGTCGGGCGAGATGGAGGCGGTGCGGTTGGTGGGGCCGACGGCGCCCGCCACGAAGCGCGGCCGGTCCGGCGTCTTCGCCGTCCACTCATCGGCGGCCTCGCGCGCAAGCTTGGCCGCGGCCACGTTCATCTCGTGGGAGATATCCTCCAACCCGTAATCGGCCTGGCTGATGGCCTGGGCGTTGAAGGTGTTGGTCTCCAGGATATCGGCGCCGGCCTCCAGGTATTTGCTGTGAATCTCGCGAATGATGTCGGGCTGGCTCAGCACGAGGAGGTCGTTGTTGCCTTTCAGATCGCGGGGATGGTCCTTGAAGCGCTCGCCGCGATAGGCGGCCTCGTCCAGCTTGTAGCCTTGGATGGCAGTGCCCATGGCGCCATCCAGAATGAGGATGCGCTCCTTGGCGGCGCGCTTCAGCGCTTCGATACGCTCTTCACGGGTCATGTCGCGGTTTCCACTTTGGCTTCGGTGAAGGCCTTGGCCGGGCGCAGGCCCAGCAGATAGCAAATGGCGTAGACGAGGTCGGCGCGGTTCAGCGTGTAGAAATGGAACTCGGTGATGCCTTGGTCCACGAGCCCGAGCACCTGCTCCGCCGCGACGGCAGCGGCCACGAGATGGCGCGTCTCCTGATCCTCGTCCAGTCCCTCGAAACGCTTCCCGATCCAATCGGGAACGCTCGCGCCGGAGCGACCGGCGAAGCTCGAGACCTGCTTGAAGCTATGAATGGGGATCAGCCCGGGCACGATGGGGATATCGATCCCGGCGGCGCGCACGCGGTCGAGATAGCGAAAATAGACCTCGTTATCGAAGAAGAACTGCGTGATGGCGCCGGTGGCGCCCGCGTCGATCTTGGCCTTGAGCATGTCGATGTCGGTCTCGACGGATTTGGATTCCGGATGCTTCTCCGGGTAGCAGCCGACCGAGATCTCGAAGGGGGCGATCTTCTTGATGCCCGCGGTGAGATCGGCGGCGTTCGCATAGCCCCCGGACGTCGGCTCGTAGCATGCACCCACCCCGCCGGGCGGATCGCCGCGCAGCGCCACGATCTGGCGCACGCCGAGATCCCAATAATCGCGAATGACCTCGTCGATCTCCTCCTTGGTGGCGGAGACACAAGTGAGGTGCGCGGCGGGCTTCAGGGTCGTCTCGCGCAGCATGCGGCCCACGGTGGCGTGCGTGCGCTCGCGGGTCGAACCGCCGGCGCCGTAGGTCACCGAGACATATTTCGGGCGCAACGGTTCGAGCCTGCGGATCGAGCGCCACAGGGTGTCCTCCATGGCATCGGTCTTCGGCGGGAAGAACTCGAACGACACGTCGATGTCGCCGCGGCCGAGAAAGCGGCGCTTGGGCGGCTCCTGGCTGTGCGGCTCTTGGTTGTGTGGGTCTTGGGATGCGAGCATCTAAGCGGCGACCTCCACCTTGGGACTCAGTTTTCTTTTCTTGCCGGCGGTGACGGGCTTCTGGCCGAGCCACAGCGAAACGATCAGCTTGCCTTCCGCAGGGCCCGGGCTCAGTTCGCGGAAGCGCTCCAGCTTGAGGCCCGCGCCTTCGAGCATGCGCCCGAGCTGATCGCGGCCGAAGCCGAGACGCCGATGCGCCGACTGCTCGCGTAGGAATTCGAGCTCATGCGGCGCGAAATCCACGACCAGCAGCTTGCCGCCCGGCGCCAGCACGCGGGCCGCTTCGGCCACGGCGGACGCTGGGTCGTCGAGGAAGTGCAGCACCTGGTGCAGCACCACCGCGTCGGCGGCCTCGTCGGGCAGCGGCACGTTATAGAGATCGCCGTGGCGGACTTGCGCCTGGGAAAGCCCGGCGCGTTCTAGCTTCATGCGCGCATAGGCCAGCATGTCGTGATTGAGATCGAAGCCGAGCACCTTCTTGGCGCGCGGGCCGAACAGTTCGAGGATGCGACCCGTGCCCGTGCCGAGATCGACCAGGCGCTCGAAAGGCCCCTCGCCCAAGGCCTCGTCCATGGCGGCTTCGACCTGGCTCTCGGCCACATGAAGCGTGCGAATGGAATCCCACTCCGCGGCATGCGCCTTGAAGTAGCTCTGCGCCGCCTCGGCGCGCGCCTTCTGCACGGCTTCGGCGCGGGCGCGATCCCGGGCGAGCGTCAAATCGGCCGGGTCGAGGCTGCCCACGATGGCGCGGGCGAGCGTCCCTTCCGGCCCGCTGTCGGCGGCCCGAAAGAACACCCAGGAGCCCTCGCGGAACCGGGTGATGAGGCTGGCTTCGGCCATGAGTTTTAGGTGGCGGCTGATGCGCGGCTGGCTCTGAGCCAAAATCTGGGTCAGATCCTTGACGTTCAGTTCGGCGCCCGCGAGCAAGGCCAGGATGCGCAGGCGCGTGGCCTCGCCCGCGCCCCGCAGCGCGGCAAGCGCTTGATCGGCGGAAAGACCTGGCATGGCCGCGCGGCTCTGATCATCACCTGACATAAAGATATGTTTATATCTTCCCGGAGGGTGGTGCAAGGGCTTCGGAGGGCCGCCAAAAACCGGCCGATTTCAAGCAAACTTGAACAGGCTCAAGCGTTCGCACGCGGTCCTTAGCTGCTAGGCTCCTAGCATATCGACCGTCCCACCAGCCAAGAGGAACCATGACCGCAGTACGCACCAGCCCGACTCGCCTGATTTTCTTGCTCGGATTTTTGGCGCTCGGCTCTCTCGCCGCTCACGCGGAGGAGACGCCGACGCAAGACGATCGCCTCAAGGAGGCTATCGCCGGCGACCACCGATCGAAGGAGAACAGAGCCCGCGATGCATACCGCCACCCGTACGAGACGCTCACCTTCTTCGGCATCAGGCCGGACATGACGGTAGTCGAAATCTATCCGGGCCGGGGCTGGTACTCTGAAATTCTCGCGCCCTATCTCAAAGGCAGCGGCACGTTCTACGCCGCCCAGCGCCCGAGCGATCCGTCCTACGCACCGGGTCAGAGATCGCTCGAAGCCTTCGATCAAAAAGTGAAGGACGCGCCCGAGCTTTACGGCGAAGTGAAACGGACGACGCTGACCAAGGACGGCGACATCGCACCGGCAGGCTCGGCCGACCTCGTCCTCACCTTCCGCAACCTGCATAGCTTCATGGGATCAGGCACCGAGAACGAGGCCTTTGCCACGATGTTCAAGGCGCTCAAGCCGGGCGGCGTGCTCGGCGTCGTACAGCATCGCGGTGATCCCAAGGTGGAGCAGGACCCCAAAGGGGGCTCAGGCTACGTGAACGAGGAGTATGTGATCGCGTTGGCCGAGAAGGCGGGCTTCGAGCTCGCGGAAAAATCCGAGATCAACGCCAATCCGAAAGACACGAAGGACTATGCGAAGGGCGTGTGGACGCTGCCCCCCTCGCTTCGCCTCGGCGACGAGAACCGCGACAAATACGAGGCGATCGGCGAGAGTGATCGCATGACCCTGAAATTCGTGAAGCCGGCGAGTTAGGGGTCAGCGGCTTCGAGCAAGGACGAACCTCAATCGGCTGGCCGCTCGCTTGCGGTGTTCAAGCGCCCATCGCACGCGCGTATCGCGCGCCAGTCCCCTGCCGCCATCTGGCGACCGTTCAAAGGCGGTTATGGTGACGGTCATCGGCCACTATGCTCAGGCGCGCGCGAATTTCTTGTATTTGATGCGCTTCGGGATGATCGAGTCCTCGCCGAGGCGGCGCTTCTTGTCCTCCTCGTAGTCCTCGAAATTGCCCTCGAACCACTCCACGTGGCTGTCGCCTTCGAACGCCAGGATGTGGGTGGCGATACGGTCGAGAAAGAAGCGATCATGGCTGATGATGACGGCGCAGCCGGCGAAATCTTCCAGCGCCGCTTCGAGCGACGACAGTGTCTCCACGTCGAGGTCGTTGGTGGGTTCGTCGAGCAAGATCAGATTTGCGCCTGATTTCAGCATCTTGGCGAGATGGACGCGGTTGCGCTCACCGCCCGAAAGCTGGCCGACCTTCTTCTGCTGGTCGCCGCCTTTGAAGTTGAACCAGCCAACATAAGCGCGCGCGGGCACCTCGCGCTTGCCGAGCGTCACCACCTCAGCGCCTTCAGAGATCTCCTCGTAGACCGACTTCTTCTCGTCGAGCGCGTCGCGGGACTGGTCCACATAGCCGAGCTTCACCGTGTCGCCCACCCGGATATCGCCGTTGTCCGGCGTCTCCTGGCCGACGATCATGCGGAACAGCGTGGTCTTGCCCGCGCCGTTCGGACCGATGACGCCGACAATGCCGCCCGGCGGCAGCTTGAAGGAGAGATCGTCGATCAACAGGCGCTCGCCGAACGCTTTCTCAAGCCCCTCCGCCTCGATGACCACCTCGCCGAGACGCGGGCCCGGCGGGATGGTGATCTGCGTTTTCGCCGACTTGTCCTTGCCGGCCTCGGCCAGAAGCTCGTCATAAGCGCGTATACGCGCCTTGGACTTGGCCTGACGGGCTTTCGGACTCGCGCGGATCCAATCGAGCTCGCGGGCGAGCGTGCGCTGCTTGGCCTCTTCCTGCCGGCCTTCGACTTCAAGACGCTTCTGCTTCTGCTCGAGCCAGGACGAGTAGTTGCCCTTGTAGGGAACCCCCGCCCCGCGATCGAGCTCGAGCGTCCACTCGGTGATGTTGTCGAGGAAGTAGCGGTCGTGGGTCACCATGACGATGGTGCCGGGATAATCGCGCAAATGGTGCTCGAGCCAGGCGACGCTTTCCGCGTCCAAATGGTTGGTCGGCTCGTCGAGCAGCAGAATGTCGGGCTTGGCGAGCAGCAGGCGGCACAGCGCCACGCGCCGACGCTCACCGCCCGACAGCTTCACCACTTCCGCGTCGCCCGGCGGACAGCGCAGCGCATCCATGGCCTGCTCCACCTGGGTGTCGAGGTCCCACAAATCGCCGGCGTCGATCTCGTCCTGAAGCTGCGCCATCTCGTCGGCGGTCTCGTCCGAATAGTTCACGGCAAGCTCGTTATAGCGGTCGAGCTTCGCCTTCTTCGCCGCCACGCCCTCCATGACATTGCCCATGACATCTTTGCTCTCGTCGAGCTGGGGCTCCTGGGGCAGATAGCCGACCGCGACCCCGTCCGCCGCCCAGGCCTCGCCCACGAACTCCTTCTCGTCGCCCGCCATGATGCGCAGCAGGGTCGACTTGCCCGCGCCGTTGAGACCGACAACGCCGATCTTGGCGCCGGGAAGGAAGGCGAGCGTCACGTCCTTCAAGACCTGCTTCCCGCCGGGATAGGTCTTGTTGAGCTTGTTCATGACGTAGACGTATTGCGGGGTGGCCATGGGCGTCCGTTCGAGCTGTTCGGGGTTGTAAGGAAATTTCGCTCGCGCTTTTAGCCAATCGCGCGCGCCAACTCAATGTAGGAAGTAGATGGCAAGAGCGCAAAGACGGCGCTTAGAAGAGCTGAGGCAGGCGCGCTTTCAGTTTCCCGGCGAGCGCGTCGAGCGGGTTCTCCTGGATCGGCTCGATTTCCGAGAGCGCCTGGGCGAAGGTCTCCGGCGACAGGTCCCCGATTTGCAGCACGCGGGACCAGCCGTTCTTCATGAGAAACTCCCGATAGGCCTTCTCGTCCTCGTTGAACCGATGGCGCTTGGGCGCCACGCCGACCACGGGCAGCCGTGCCGAGACGGCCTCGGAGATCATGGAGCTCGAAGTCCTCGGTACAGACGATGGCGTCGGCTTGGGCGAAAATCTCCGGCAGCGTGCCGGGGCCGGCGGTACGGAAATCGATGAACTTGGCGACGACGCTCCCGTCGTGCGCGAGCTCGGCGATGCGGTCGGCCACCTTATCCGGGGTGCGGCGCGAGGTGGAGATCAGCCAGCGCGTACCCCAGGCCTTCGAGACCTCCGCGGCGAAGCTCAAGAGCCTCTCCCATTCGCGCCTCGTGTAGTGGAAACGCCCGGCGCGGCCTCCGATCAGAAGCCCGACGATCTCAGGGCGCCGGTCCGGTCCGAAGCGCGGCACAATTTCAGGCCGCCCGAGCTCCTCGGGATCGAGAGAGGACGGCTTGAGCACGACGAGGTGCTTCTCGCTCGTGGCGTCCCGGTCATACGAGGAGATGATCAGGCTGAAATTCTCCGGCTCCAGCCCCCGCAGCAGCGAGCCGCAGAAAATGTTGGGGACGCCGAGCAGCCGGGTGACGCAGATATTGGGCATCTGGGTCTCGCCGCCGGCGGAGACGACGAGATCGGCCTCGGGCAGCGCTTCGGCTTCGATGCGATAGGCCATGCGCAGCATGCGCGGCGGGTAGAACGTCTTGGCGTTGATGCGCGCCCGCAGCCAGCGCGTCGGCACGATCCATTTGCGCTGCACCTCGATTCGCGTCACCTCGACGGGGCGGAGGCGCGACAGTGCCGTAATCACGCCCTGAGCGATGTGGTAGTGCCCGGGCCTGGTGTCGGCGAGGAAGATGATTCTGAGCGGGCGCAACGCTGGCTTGGACCTCGGCTGGGATGGCTGCCAGCGTCATAGCCCAATCATGGCGCTGGCTCCAAAGCTTCGTTTTCCCCGAATCGCCCCGGCGCGGGTTGGCAAAGGGCTTGCGCCTCAGCAGTATTGGCGGCAGGTGAAGAAAGAGAAGGAGCATGACGTGGCACCCGCAAAAGACCCTCATGCCGAATGGATCCTCAAGGCGATGATAGCGATCGCGGCCTCGGACGGGCGTCTCGATTCCCGCGAAGTCGGCCTCATCCAGCAGGTCTACAAGGACCAGTCGGGCCGGACGCTGACCGCCGATGAGATCGCCCGCGCGGCCGGCGACAACGCCGGCGGCCACATGCTCGCGAACTTCGCCGCGGCCTCAGAGACTCTCGACCAGGACACCAAGGAAGAGATGATCCGCTCGGCCTATCTCGTGCTGCTCGCCGACGACAGGATCGCGGGCGAAGAGCGCAAGAAGCTTCAGGACCTGTCCCACGCCCTGAAGATCCCGGAAATCCATTTCGGCGCGATCCTGGAAGACCTGGCAATCTGGCTCGCCAGGCAGAAAAGCTAAGGGCCACCTTGCCGAAGCCCGCCGGGACCGACTAGTTTCTGCCCGCTATTCCAGTCCGCTGCGGCGCGCGCCTCAAGGCCGATGATCCTCTCGCACAAGCATAAGTTCATCTACATCAAGACGCGCAAGACGGCCTCGTCGAGCATCGAGGCGATGCTCTCGCGGATCTGCGGGCCCGAGGACGTGATCACACCTACCACCGACCGGTTGATGACGGGCGAGCGCATGCCTCCGCAAAACTTCCGGCTTGACCACCCGCTCGTGCCGAAACGCTCGCTGCTCCGCCGTTTTCTGCTGCGGCCGGAGCGCGTCTATCACCCGACGATCGGCTTTTACGAGCACATTCCCGCTTGGCGCATCAAGGCCTATGTGGGCGAGGAGATCTGGAACAGCTATTACAAGTTCACCTTCGAGCGGAATCCCTGGGACAAGCAGATCTCCTGGTATTTCTACAAGACCAAGAGCAAGACACAGCGCCCCTCCTTCGAGAGCTTCATGGCCGACAAGGAGAAGGCGTGCGTGGAGAACTACTCGCTCTACACCACCGACGGCAAAGTCGCGGTGGACTTTCTCGGCCGCTACGAGACGCTGGGCGACGACCTCGCCCATGTGCTTAAGGAGGTCGGCATCGAGAACACTGCACTCCTGCCCGAGCTCAATGTCTTTGGCAGCCGGGGCGACTACCGGACGCTCTATACGGATAAGACGCGCAAGCTCGTCGAGGACTGGTACGCGCCCGAGATCGAGGCGTTCGGCTACGAGTTCTAGGCCGGCTTGCCCTAGTACACTTTTCCCCGCATCCGCTTGGCGTAATAGCGCACATCCTCGCGCGCCCGCATCATGTGATAACGGAGCGTGTCCGCCGGACTACGCTGCCAGGTCTTGAAGCCGGCGCGTGCCGTGCGCAACGTGCGTACGGGATGCAGCGCGCCGAAATGCTTGCCGATGCGCGCCCGCCACCAATCATGGGGCTTCAGCGTGACATGCAGGTTCCGCCCGTCGGGCAGCAAGCGCTTCGCGGTCGCGGTATCCACGACGATCAACGCGTCGCGGCACATGGAGCGCATGTCGGCCAGCACGTCGTCGAGGTCAAGTTCCTCGATATGTTCGAGCACGTCGATATTGATGAGGAGATCGGCCATCACCTTGGGCTTCTCGGCGAAAGCGGGGATCGCCGGGTCGTAGCGGTAGAGATCGAGCGGATAGCCGAGATCAAGCCGGTCGGCGACGACGCTCTGCCCGCAGCCATAGTCGACCACGGATCGAGGCTTGAGGAGCTGGATCTCCGGGCGCAGCAAGCGCAAGCTCTTGAGCGACGTGTTGCCATAGGTCCCAGTTGCATGGATCTGCGCGTAGGCCTCGATAAGCTTGCTGTTCCCGGCCATTCTTATCCGTTCCTTCGCCAGCCTTGCCCGGCCACCGCGGGCGGGTGCAGGCGCGGAAGAACATCCCTTCGTTCGCGCTCGTTCCTAGCTACTATGAGAAGAGTCGCCTGCCTCGATACTACCCAAAATGTCGCTATGCCTTCCGCGGGGACGCCATCCTAGCCCCTACGAGCAGAGAAGCTGACTCGCGGAAACCTTGCCGGGACCCGGGCCAAACGATTAGTTTCTGGCCGCAATCAGTCGAGCCGAAGCGCGATCAGGGCCTATGATCATCTCGCATAAGCATAAGTTCATCTTTCTGAAGACGAAGAAGACAGCGGGCACGAGCATCGAGGTGGCCCTATCGTCGCTTTGCGGCGATGAAGATGTGCTCACACCGCTGGTCGAGACCGACGAGCGCCTTCGCGCCGGCATACGCGGCCCGCAGAATTGGCGGCAGCATGGCTGGTGGCAGAGTCCGCGTCCCATTTGGAAGCGCCGTATATTAAGGGCCGCCCCCCAGGACCATGGCTTCTACAACCACATGACGGCCGGGGCGGCGAAGGCCCTCATCAATGACGACCAATTGTGGCACAGTTATTTCAAGTTCGCCTTCGATCGAAATCCCTGGGACCGCGAGGTCTCCTACTATCACTACTGCTATCGCGACGCGGATACGCGACCGTCCTTCGATCGCTTCATCGCGACAGACCGGCGGGCGCGCCTCAACAACTACGAGATCTATTCGATCGGCGGCGATGTCGCGGTCGACTTCGTGGGACGCTATGAGACGCTCGAAGACGATCTAAAACGCGCACTTTCTCACGTGGGCCTGACGGCGACTCCCTCGCTCCCGCGGGCTAAAGGCGATATCAGAAAGGATCAACGGGACTATCAGGCGTACTACACACCGGAAACGCAGCGCCTCATCGGCGAATGGTATCGCCCTGAAATCGCGCTACTCGGCTACGAATTCTGATCCGTCATGATTATCTCGCACACGCATCGCTTCATCTTCATCAAGACCAACAAGACGGCCGGCACCAGCATCGAGGCGGCGCTGACGTCGCTTTGCGGCGGACGGGCCGTGATCACGCCCTTCCGCGCCGATAACGAACCCTATCGCGCAGGACGCGGTCCTCAGAACTATCGGATTGAGCATCCCGCGAAACCCAAACGCCCCTGGTGGCGGACGCTGTTCGGGCGCCCGGAACGCTATTGGCATCCGAGCGTCGGCTTCTACGAGCATATGCCCGCGTGGCAAATCCGCGAGTATGTCGGCGAAGACGTTTGGCGCAGCTATTACAAGTTCGCCTTCGATCGCAATCCGTGGGACAGGCAAGTCTCCTGGTACCACTACAAGACAAAAAGCAAACGCCGGCGCCCGAGCTTCGAGCGCTTCATGCGCAGCCGCACCGCCTTCGTTCGGAATTACGAGCTTTATGCGATCAACGGTACGGTGGCGGTCGACTTCATCGGACGCTTCGAGACGCTGAGTGAGGATCTTGCGTCGGTCATGCAGACTGTGGGCGTCGAGACGGAACTCGCCCTGCCGAAGACAAACGTCTCGGAGTCCGCAGACTATCGCAGCTACTACACGCCGGAGCTGCGAGATCGCGTGGCGGAGTGGTATGCGCCGGAAATCAAGCTATTAGGCTATGCGTTTGAGTAGAAAGCGGCGGGCCCGAGAGGCCCGCCACCAAAAGCTCGCTTACTGCTCGCAGCTCGCGGTATCGACATTCCAGGTGCCGCCCGCCGCCTCGCAGTCGGCCTGGGTATCGCCGGCGAAAGCGGGGCTGGTGACGGCAAGCGCCGACGCGATGGCAAGCATGGAAACGAAATACTTCATGGTCATACCCTCTGTTTGACGCCTGCGACGATGCAAGGCGCATCACTAACCAGCACTGGCGGGCTGCGTTCCCAGCCGATGCAAACTAAGGCAGCCTGCCCCTGAATTACCCAAAGTGTGGTTGGTTCACCGTGGTCCAGTTTCGGTATGGCGACGTCCACAGGGACCGGCGAGGCTTGTCGCGGTTGGTTATGGATTGCTGCAGCGGCCTCGAGGGGCCGGGCGTGGTTTCCCGCATTTGTCGGACGCTGCAGGGAAGCAATCGAGCGGCGGGCCCGGACCTAACCGTGACCCGCCGCCGCTATGTTACTCTTTCTCAACGCAAGCGCTGTTCTGGGCATCCCAGATGCCTCCGGCCGCCAGGCAGTCCGCCCTGTTGGCGGGGGCGTCTTGGGCGATAACCCCGAACCGTTGCCCATCGGACCCACCACGGTCATCGGCGACAATGTCGGCTTCAGCCGCCAAGCCTAGCCGTTACGCGCCAGCTACAAGCTTTAAGCCAAAGCAAAAAGGAAAGAAGTCAATGACGTACCATCGCGCAATTCTGCTCATTGTCTTTGCTGTGATCGTCGGCGCCGTGAGCACGGCCGAGGCCGGCAAGAGAAAATGCGCAGAAGACTACCGGCGGTTCTGCGGCCAATGGGGACTTGAGACCAGAGGCTTGCAGAATTGCATGCGCGCCCACGGGAATTATTTGAGCAAACGGTGCGTCAAAGGACTGATCCAGGCCGGCGCCGTCTCTCAGGCAGAAGTGAACCGTAAACGTCAAGCGCTCGGTCGCTAGCTGAAGGCGATCCTCGGCTACTTGGCGGACGCCGTTAAGGCCGCCGAGGATATCCGCCTGCCGGAATGCTGACGCGCGGGTTACGGGTGTCCCCCGGCTTGTAGCTCGCGGAAGCGGGAGCGAAGGGTGGTGGGCCCGGGAGGGCTCGAACCTCCAACCAGACGGTTATGAGCCGCCGGCTCTAACCAATTGAGCTACGGGCCCCCACGCGAGGATAAGCAAAATCCCTTGTGTTTCGGGATGCTATTCGCGCCTCACAATTCCGCCTCATAGCAGATTCCTGATACTCCCAACACCGAACCGATCCCTCCAATTGCGGAAATCTCCCAGACAATGACCCTTTCCTCACCCTTGAAGCTCGTCTTCCCGGCGCTCGCCCTGCTCGCCTCCTTCCTCGCCTTCGAAGCGCCGGCCGCGCTCGCCGATGCGCCCGAGAAGCGCACCCTATCGCTGTCCGCCACGGGCGCGGTGAAGACCACGCCCGACAAGGTGGACATCACCACGGGCGTCACCGCCGAAGGCCAGACCGCGCGGGACGCGCTCGACAAGAACACCGAAGCGATGAGCAAGGTCGTGGCCGGGCTCAAAGAGGCGGGCATCGACTCCAAGGACATCCAGACCACGAATTTCTCCGTGTCACCAATCTACGAGCAAAAAAAGCAAGGCCAGGCCGCCTTCATCACGGGCTACCGGGTGACGAACCAAGTCCACATCACCGTGCGGGATACCGAAAAGCTCGGCGAGATTCTGGACACGGTGGTGCGGCTCGGGGCCAATCAAATCGGCTCGATCGAATTCGGGGTGTCGGAGCCTGAAGAGCTGAAGGACGAGGCGCGCAAACAGGCCATGCGCAACGCCATCGCCGACGCGAAGCTTTATGCGGAGACGGCCGGCGTCGAGCTCGGGCCCGTGCTCACCATCACCGAGGAGGACGGCGGCTATATCCCGCGCTATGCCGAAGCTGCGGCGCCCATGGCCATGGACAAGGCCGTACCGATCGAAGCCGGGACCACGACCGTACAGGTGCGGCTCCGCGTGACGTGGGAGTTGCGCTGACGCGATTGGGACGCTGACGCGTTGAGAACCAACACTCAGACTGATCCAGATCAAGGCCGAACTATCGCGGTTCACGGTAGTTTTCCTCTCATGACCGCCCTCAATCCCGAGCTGGGCGGGGATCCCCTCGCCCGCGACCGCGCTATCATGGTGTCGCGCCATCTCGAAGCGCGCGGCATCCACGACCCTCGCGTTCTAGAGGCCATGGGTCAGGTGCCCCGCGAGGCGTTCGTGGGCGAGTTCTTGACCGAATTCGCCTATGAGGATTCCGCGCTTCCCATCGAAGCCGGGCAAACCATCTCCCAGCCCTATATCGTGGCGCGGATGATCGAGCTCGCCGAGCTCAAGCCCGGCGACAAGGTGCTCGAAGTGGGCGCCGGCTCCGGCTACGCGGCAGCCGTGATGAGCCGCATCGCCGGCGAAGTCTACGCCATCGAGCGCCACGAGGCGCTGGCCACGCAAGCCCGCGCCCGCGAGGACCGGCTCGGCTACCACAATGTGGAGATCATTTGCGCCGACGGCACCAAAGGCCGGCCGGAAAGCGCTCCTTACGATGCGATCATCGTGTCCGCCGGCGGGCCCAAAGTGCCCGAGGCCCTGAAGCGGCAATTGACGATCGGCGGACAACTCGTGATCCCCGTGGGCCGCGACGTGCATCAGACCTTGCTGCGCGTGCGGCGCACCGGACACGACACGTTCGAAGCGGAAGATCACGGTGCTGTCACGTTCGTGCCGCTGATCGGCGAAGAAGGCTGGGACGCTCCGGAAAAAGCGAAGGCAGAAACACGTATCGATGCTGAAACGTCCGGCTTCGCGAACGGTCTCCTCGTCCCCTCCAAGCGCGCCGAGGTCGTTCGGACAAATCTGAGCCATTTGATCGCGGAAGCCGCCGAACCGTTCGGCGACCTTGATGAACTGGCATCGCTCGCCGAACGCTTCGCTGACCGCCGCGTGGTGCTGCTCGGCGAGGCGACCCACGGCACGGCGGAGTTCTATGATGCCCGCGCGCGCATCACCGAGCTTCTGGTCAAGAAGCACGGCTTCAATATCGTCGCCGTGGAGGCCGATTGGCCCGATGCGCGGGTGTACGATGCCCATGTGCGGGGACTGGCCCGTCCGCAACTGCCGAGAGTCCCCTTCTCGCGCTTTCCCGCCTGGATGTGGCGGAACGGCCAAGTGACGGCCTTCCTCGGGCGGCTAAAGGCCATCAATGAGACGATCGCCGATCCCGATCTGCGCGCCGGCTTCTATGGCCTCGATGTGTACAGCCTGGCGGCTTCCATCGAGGCGGTGCTCGCCTATCTCGATCGGGTCGATCCGCAAGCCGCGCGCATTGCCCGGCATCGATATGGCTGCCTGGCGCCGTTCCGCGCCGAGCCTGCGCAATATGGGCGCATGGCGCTGTCGCGAGGTTTTGCCGTTTGCGAGAAGCCCGTCACCGAGGCGCTAGTCGATCTCCTGAAGAACCGGCTCGGTTATCTCGCCAGGGACGGCGAGTCCTTCTTCAACGCGGAACAGAACGCGCGCATCGTGACCGCGGCCGAGCAATATTATCGCATCATGTATTACGGCGACGCCCAGTCCTGGAACCTGCGCGATCAGCACATGTTCGATACGCTCGAGCGGGTACTCGCGCACCGCGGGCCCGACTCGAAAGCCGTGGTCTGGGCGCACAACTCTCATATCGGCGACGCGGCGTACACGGAAATGGGCCAGGTGCGCGGCGAGCATAATATCGGGCAACTTGCCCGCGCACGCTTCGGCGAGGATTGCGCCCTTATCGGGTTCGGCACCGACCGCGGCACGGTCGCGGCCGCCTCCAACTGGGACGAGCCCATGGAGATCAAGCGCGTGCGCCCCGCCCGCAGCGATTCCTACGAAGGCCGCTCACGGGATGCCGGTATTGCCGCATTCTTCATGGAGACGGGGCCGGGACAGCAAGACGCCGTTCGCGAACCTCTGGCCGAGCCGCTACTGGAGCGGGCGATCGGGGTGATCTACCGCCCCGAGACAGAGCTTCTCTCCCATTACTTCCAGGCGGAGCTGTCGCGGCAGTTCGATGCATGGATCTGGTTCTCGCAGACGCAAGCAGTGGCCGCGCGGCCGCAAGCTCATCCGCATGGGCCTGACGACACGTATCCATTTGGATTGTAAGGCGAAAAGCTGCGCCGGGCGTTACGGCATGCGGACGATGTCGTTGCCTTCGCCGAGCACCAAGACGGTTGGCCGGTAGTTGCGCGCTTCTTCGGCCGGGATCTGGCAATAGGCGACGATGATGACCTTGTCGCCCTTCTGCACCAGGCGCGCCGCGGCGCCGTTCACGCAGATATCCGCGGAGCCGCGCGGCGCCTCGATGGCGTAGGTCGTGAAGCGCGCGCCGCTATTGATGTTCAGCACGTCCACCTGCTCATGCGGCAGAACGCCGGAGGCATCCAGCAAGTCGCGGTCGATGCCGATCGACCCCTCATAGTGCATGTCCGCGCCCGTCACCGTCGCCCGGTGCAGCTTGGCCTTCAACATGGTTAGGAGCACGTAATCGCCCTTGGATTCCCAGCCGGCGCCCGCAGGCGCCCCATTGTTCTCACTCGGGATATAAGACAAGGCCCGCGATGTTGCAATGCAGCACTAAGTTTTCCGGAGCTCTCTTAGTCCAGCTCGGTCGGCTGGCCAAAAGCTGAACGGGTTCCGTCGTTTTTCCCTAAAATTGGCGGCAGCGCGCTGACCAGTTTCTTCAGGCGCCTCTGTTAGACCGTGGATAAGAGCCCGGAAAGTTGTTCAGCCGGGCCGCAGCCTAACAGGAGGCCATCCAGCCATGTCTCACCAGGCCCTTTCGCCTGAGACCCAGCGCGTTCTCAAGAACCACGGGGTCATTGCCTATACGCCAAGCCGCATGCCGGCGATCTTCTCATTTCTGCTCACCGGCGCACTGTTTACGGCGGCGCTGTTGATGAGCTTCGGCCAAGTGCTAGCCGACGATGGCGACGAAGGACGGTACTACTACGACCGCTATGCGCTGCCTTACGTGAAAGCTTATGCGCCGCCGGATACGGCGCCGGGCACTTACGGACGCTCAGACGACGGCGAATATTGGCGCGGCTCGCGCAACGACTACTAGCGCGCCCCTCGCCGACGAAGAGGCCCCGCCCCGTCCCCCCCCGGGGGAGCGGGGCTTCTTTTTGCCTGCATCTTCACGCGGAAAACGGAATTCGGAAAATGGCAAGAAAGCCAGCATCATCGCCCCGCGGCGAGATCGTCTCGCGCCATCCCGGCCGGGACCCCGCGGGCGACCCAAAGGAGACGTTAAACATGCTTCGCACCCTCGTTGCCGTGATCGCCATCACCTTCTTCGCCGGCAGCGCCTGGGCCGTCGACGACGCCACGAGCGAGAACGACCCCATCCAGCTCGACCAGAACAACGACCCCAATCCCGAGGGTTCCTGGATGAAGCCGACCCCGAACGACCTTCCCGATCCGGGTGAGGCCCGCGAGATGGAAGAGAGCGACATCATCAATAACTAGTCCTCTCGCCTTTCAGTTCAGCGCCCTCGGAAGCTCCAAGCTTCCGGGGGTGTTTTGTTTTTGGATGTTAGGCCCGCAAAGCCCACAGGCGCCGGGCGGTGGGCATGCCGCGCAGATCGTGCATGCCGAGACTTTGAAGGCGATAATCCTGGCCCGTGCCGGCGCGATCCGCCACCGTATCCGACACCACGATCGGCTGGCCCAAGAGCTTCGACATGTCCTGGTTGCGGGCGACCTCGTTCACGGCGCGGCCGATGACCCCGAACTTCAAGCGCTCCGCCGTGCTCGCATTGCCGAACACCACGTCGCCGAAATGCACGCCAATGCCGAAATCGATCTCGGCCGCGCGCGAGCACCCGTCCGCCTTCATCGCGGCAAGACGGCTTTGCGCGCCGATCGCCGCGCGCAGCGCAGCGCAGCGCCGCAGGCCGCCTCCTCCCCCACCTCCTCGGCCGGGAAGAAGGCCAGGATGGCATCGCCTACGATGTCGAGCACCTGCCCGCGCTGCTCGATCACCGCGCCGGCGGCGCAATCGAAATAGACGTTGAGCAGATCAAGGAACCCCTCGACGGAGAGTTGATCGGCCAGCGCGGTCGAGTTGCGCAGATCCGAGTACCACAAGGCCGCGGTCAACCGCTCGCCGTCGCCGCGCTTGATGGTGCCCGAGAGGATCCGCCCGCCGACCAGGGACCCGTGAAAGGTATTGAGCGCGTTGCGCGTGATCTGGTCCTTGATGACGACGCGCAGTGCCAGCGCGAGCGGGGCCAACACCTGGCGCATGGCGCAAACATGATCTTCCGTGAAGCCGTCCGGGCACTTGGTCGCCCATGTGGTGCCGAGCCCGTCATGGCTTTCCGGGTGGAGCGGCGCGGTGCCGAAGGCCACGATCAGCGCCAGATAATCGGTGTGGCCGCCGTCGCGGAGCTGCACCAGCAGCGGAAAGTTCTCCACGCACGCATCGCGATCGAGCCGGGCGCGGAACTCGGTGCGCTGGTTGGACAGCATGAAATAGAACGGGCTCAGGCGGTAGACCGAGTTGTCCGCGTCCAGGTTCTCGAAATAGCCGACCTGGACGCCCGTCTCGTCCGTCCAGCTGATGCTCATGCCGTCGAAAAGCGGATGGAGAATGCGGAAACCCACATGCATGCGGGCGAGCGGCACGCCGGCCGCCACCAGCCGCTCCATGGCGGTCTCCACCAGGTTCGCCACGGGCATGTCGGCGATCCCCGAGGCGATGATGGCGGAGGCGAAATCGATCGGCGCGGGGCGCAAGCGGGTCTCCGGCTCGGTCTCGGGGCCGGTCTCCCGGTCAGTCGTGGCGGTGTCGGTCATGGGCCGACTATATCAGCGCTCCGCATGGTGTCTTTACGACCAATCCGCCCGCATCCGGCCCCCGCGAGCCATAAAATCGAGCCTCCAGAACGGTGCAAAAGGGCTGGGAACCCTTCGCCGCGCCGCACGTTAAGCAGTCGTGATGGTACAGTGTCGAGGACTTCCCGGCATGACCGAGCGCCAACCTTGCAAAAGCGGCAACACCCGCGCCACCAGCATTACGCTGGCCTCCCTTGCGGCCCTCCTGTTCGCGGTGGCGCTTGCCCAATCCGGCCTGATCCCCCAGAAGCTCGAGGCGCGCGACAAAGCGGGCCCGGCAGCCGTCGTGCCCGCCAACCTCCCCGCCGACGCGAGCAACGCCCCGCTGCTCAAGACCAAGACCGGCGAGGCCTCCTGGTATGATTTCGACGGCCGGACGACGGCCAACGGCGAGACCATGGATCCGAGCCGTCTGACCGCGGCGCATCCCACGCTGCCCTTCGGCACCAAGGTCGAGGTCGAGAACGTCGAGAACGGCCGCACCGTCGTGGTCCGGGTCAACGACCGCGGTCCGTATGCGGACGGGCGGATCATCGACGTCTCCAAGGAAGCGGCCCGCAAGCTCGGCATGGTCGAGGACGGCGTGACGGAGGTCGAGGTCGCCCCGGTGCCGACCGATTCCGTCGACGATCCCGGCGAGCCGATCATCGAGTAAAATTGCCTTATTGGCGCTACCGGCCTTCTTTGGTGTGCTACCGGCCTCTGGCCTACTTGAGCGCATCTTTTTTGCGCTACCGGCCGCTGGCCTAATTGAGCGCATCTACCTTGCAGCCGAGGCGCTGCGCCCGCGTCCCAACAGCATGAAGATATAGAACAGCCAGACGCCGACGGCCGAGACCGCCGCCGCCACATAGGTCCAGGCCGCCGCATCCAGCACCTTGTCGACGCCCTCGATCTGATCGCGCCCCACGATGCCGTGGCCGACCAAGAGCGCCTTCGCGCGGGAGCTCGCGTTGAATTCCACCGGCAACGTCAGCAGCGCGAAGAAGAACGAGGCGCCGAACAGGATGACACCGATCCAGGTCAGCGTGTTCCACTGCAGCATGAGCCCCGCCACGAACGCCCAGGGCGCGATTTGCGAGGCGAGCTGCACCACCGGCACGATGTAGGTGCGCGCCTCCATGGGGAAATAATCCTCCGCATCCTGCAGCGCATGCCCCGCCTCGTGCGCGGCGATGCCGGCGGCGGCGACGCTCGGCGTGTAATAGACCTTCTGCGAGAGGCGGAGCACCTTGGCGCGCGGGTCGTAATGATCCGACAGCACGCCCTCGGTGGGCTCGATCCTCACCCCTTGCAGGCCTTGCGCATCCAGAAGCCGCCGCGCTACCTCGGCGCCCGTGACGCCGCTCTGCGTCGGCACTTGCGCATATTTGGCGACGTTCGCCTTGATGCGGCCTTGCGCGTAAAGGCCGAGCAACAGGCCCGGGCCCACGAACAGCCAAAACAGCGGATCCTCGAACATGGCCGGCTTCCTCTTTGTGGCGGGGTGAGGAGTTTAAGCCGAATGGGGGCGGCGCGTCATGCTGAGGTGCGCCCCGGACTTGATCCGGGGGGAGCCTCGAAGCACGCGCCGGCAAGCAAAGGCCCTCCTTCGAGGCGCGCGTTACTGCGCGCACCTCAGGATGACGGCTAGTTGTCGAGAAAGCGCAACACCCACTTCGTCATTGCCGGACTTCTACCGGCAATCCAATGAGGCGCTTCCGTATATGCGGCGATGCCCTATTGGATGCCCGGGACAAGCCCGGGCATGACGAAGGAGTGTGGTGAGACGCTGGCGCGCTAATTATCGAGGAAGCTGCGGAGTTTGCGCGAGCGGCTCGGGTGCTTCAGCTTGCGCAAGGCTTTGGCCTCGATCTGGCGGATGCGCTCGCGGGTGACCGAGAACTGCTGGCCGACCTCTTCCAAAGTATGGTCGGTGTTCATGCCGATGCCGAAGCGCATGCGGAGCACGCGCTCCTCGCGCGGCGTGAGGGACGCCAGCACCCGCGTCGTCGTCTCGCGCAGATTGGACTGGATCGCGGCGTCGATGGGGAGCACCGCGTTCTTGTCCTCGATGAAATCGCCGAGATAGGAATCCTCCTCGTCGCCGATCGGCGTCTCGAGGCTGATGGGCTCCTTGGCGATCTTGAGGACCTTGCGCACCTTCTCCAGCGGCATGGCCAATTTCTCGGCGAGCTCCTCCGGCGTCGGCTCGCGGCCGATCTCGTGCAGCATCTGGCGGGAGGTGCGCACGATCTTGTTGATGGTCTCGATCATGTGCACGGGGATGCGGATGGTGCGCGCCTGATCGGCAATCGAGCGGGTGATCGCCTGACGGATCCACCACGTGGCGTAGGTCGAGAACTTGTAGCCGCGGCGATACTCGAACTTATCGACGGCCTTCATCAGGCCGATGTTTCCTTCCTGGATGAGGTCGAGGAACTGAAGGCCGCGGTTCGTGTATTTCTTGGCGATGGAGATCACGAGACGCAAATTGGCCTCGACCATCTCCTTCTTCGCCTGGCGCGCCTCGCGCTCGCCCTTCTGCACGATATGCACGATGCGGCGAAACTCGGAGATCTCGAGCCCCGTCTCGGCGGCGAGCTGCTGAATGGCGGAGCGGAGCTCCTTCACCATCCCGCGCTCGTCCTTGATGAAATCGGCCCAGCCCTTCTTCTTGAGGCGCCCGACGCGGCGCAGCCAGTTGGGGTCGAGCTCGTTGCTCTGATATTCGCCGAGGAAGTCCTCGCGCGCGACGCCATAGCCTTCGGCCAGGCGCAGCAGGCGGCCCTCATAGCCCATCAGCTTCTTGTTGATGTCGTAGAGGGTCTCGACCAGGGACTCGATACGGTTGGTATTGAGCTGGAGCGACTTCACCTCGGTGACGATCTCGTCCTTCAGCACCTTGTAGCGCTTCTCTTGCGAAGACGAGAGCGTGTCGTTCTTCAGCGCGCGTTCGACCAGCTGGTCCTGAAGGCGGCGGAGCTTCTTGTAGTTGGTGGCGACCAGATCGAAGGTCTCGAGCACTTGCGGCTTGAGCTCGGCCTCCATGGCGGCGAGCGAAAGCGAGTTCTCCAGATCGTCCTCGTCGTCCTCTTCCTCTTCGCCCTCTTTCTCCTCGCCCTCCTCGGCGGCCTTCTCCTCTTCCTCCTCGGGCTCCTCGCCCGGCAGCGGCTGGGAGGGCACGACCTTGGCGTCGGGGCCCTGATAGGTGGCTTCGAGATCGATGATGTCGCGGAGCAGAATCTTGCCTTCGTTCAGCTCGTCGCGCCAGATGATGATGGCCTGGAAGGTGAGCGGGCTTTCGCAGAGCCCTGCGATCATGGCCTCGCGGCCGGCCTCGATGCGCTTGGCGATGGCGATCTCGCCCTCGCGGGAAAGAAGCTCGACGGTGCCCATCTCGCGCAGATACATGCGCACGGGATCGTCGGTGCGCTCGGTGGGCTCCTTGGCGGCGGTCTCGGGCTTGGCGACGGCGGCCTGCGCGACCACGGCCTTGCCTTCGCCGTCCGCGCTCTCGGCCTCTTCGGCGTCGTCGCTATCGATGACGTTGATGCCCATGTCCGACAGCATGGACATGGTGTCCTCGATCTGCTCGGAGGATACTTCCTCCGAGGGCAGGACCTCGTTCAGCTCGTCATAGGTCACGAAGCCGCGGGCCTTCGCCGTCTTGATCAGCTTCTTGACGGCCGCGTCGGACATGTCGAGCACCGGTCCATCCTGGGACTGGGACTGGGTCTCGGGCTCTTGCTCGTCGGCTTCAGCTGTCTTGGTTGCCATTCATATACTCCGGGGCTGTCCCTTGAAGGGCGCCGCTCTCATGGTCGGGAGAGGGGAAAAACCTCTCAATATCCGCATCTCTATATCTGCCACCGTCTGGCCCTGGGCGCCCAGCGGCGGCACGTCCCAGAAGCGATTAACGGGCGCACCCTTAACCGTCAATTAAGCATGGCCCCCGGGGAATGCGAGAAAGCCTCGCGTTTTTCGCCCAATTCGGGGCCGAAATGCCTCCTGTTAGACCATCCAGCCTGCAACACAGTTCTCAGACTTATCGACGCGGGGCTTCACGGGGCCTTCGGTCGAACCTCCCTCGGGAGGGGCCAACCCGGCACTGCCGCACGCGGCACCGTCCCCACGCGGCACTTGAAGCGACTGCAACGCGGCACAGACGCAACGCTTTTCCGCCATTTGCGGGGTTTTCACGCGGATGCCCGCGCTATGGGCATGACTTGGCGAGAGGCGCCCCCCCTGTCAAGGCCGCAAAGTCCGTGCCAGTAAGGTTTTTTCGTCCCTTTCCTGCTCGGAAACAGCCTGCTGGAGTGGTGCAAGTTCGGGGCCGGATTTGGGGTGGTGGTTCTAACGGGCAGAGCCAAACCCCCTCACCCGCGGAATCTTTTCAGCATTACCGGCCTCTGGCCTACTTGAGCGCGGTTTTGTAATGCGCTACCGGCCTCTGGCCTACTTGAGCGCTGTTACCAGTTGACGCGCATGCCGGCTTTGCCGCCGACGCCGGTGAGGTCATCGCCGAAGGTGACGTCGAGTTTGGCGAATACGGCTGTGGTCTGGGTGAAGTTGAAGACGTTCACGCCCGCCGAGACCTCGCCCCACACGTCTTCGAGCCGGTCCTCGAAGCGGAACGTCCGTCCAGTGGAGACGAGCGTCGCGGAATTGTCGCCGGTGAGGTTGCCCCAAAGGCTTCCGGTGACGAAGGGCTCCATCAGCGTGCCTTCCCAGGCATTCATGGTGGTGCCGGCGCGCAAGCCGAGCCGCCCGCGGACATTGGCGTCATCGTCGAAGCTGATCGTGTTGCCGCCGAGCGAGAAGCCGTCGATATCGGCCCAGGTCACTTCGAGGGTCGCCAGCGGCTCGAGGAACGGGCCTCCCGAGAACGAGCCGAAGCGGTAGCCGGTATCGGTGCGGAGGCCCACCGTGTTGGCGTCGAGACTGGAGGGGAAGCCCAGCGTGCTGGTCTCCAGCGAATAGAGGTGCACGTTGGCCAGCGTGTCCACGAACAGGCCGCCATTGAGATAGGTGGCGTAGACGCCGACCTGACCGCCGTCGAAATTGAAGTTGCGGGCGAGCGCGTCGTAGTCGAGATCGCCATGGACCAACCCGCCCAAGAGACCGAACACCAGCGCGTCCCCTTGGGTCAGCGCGTCGCGCTTGCCCATGTCCACGCCAACCTGGAAATCGAGGGTCTGCAGCTCCCGGTCCATGTCGAACGTATAGTCGCGGCCGTAAGCGGTGATGCGCGCCGTGTCGTTCCGGTCGAGCCAGCTTCCGGACCCCCGCGCCCACACGGCCGGCGTCAGCGGATAGGGTCCTGCCGCGCTGAGCGACTTGCCGCCCGGATCGTAGGCGGTCGGCGCAGTTCCGCCCGTGAGCAGCACGCGCAAGTCCGCGGTGCGGTCGAACCAGGTCGACGAACTCTGATGCCAGATGTCCTGCGCCGCGGTCACGAGCTGCGGCAGCAAATAAGCCCCGCCACCGGGGAAGCTGCGCAAGTTCCAGTAGCCACTGCCTGTCGGCGTGAAGAACAGATCGTAATTGAAAAAGCCGGTGTCGATGGACTCGTCCAACTGGAAGGCGTTCGGGTTCGGCATGGCGCCGGTCACGGTCACCACCCGCATGCCGGACGGGTTGAACACGCCCGGCCCGTAATTGGTGTTGACGACCGAAACCCTCGTCACGCCCGACACGTCGCCTTCGATGGTGAAGGTGTCGGACGACGAGTTGCCGGGCCCGCCGAGGAAGGCATCCACCGCCAGCCGCGAATTGCCGGACGCGACGAAGTCGAGATCCGTCCCGCCGGGCGTGTTCGAGATCGCGAAACTGTCTCCAGGGCGCCCGTCCACCATGGAGATCAGGCCTTGGTTCTCGAAGCGCTCCAGATTGACGATGCCGACATCGCCGGCAACGTGCACCGTGCCGCCCGCCTCGTTGCGGAACAGATCGTCGCCGCCCGTGCCGTAGGCATCGAAGTCGGACGTGCCCCGCGCCTCGAACACGCCACCGGCTTGGTTGATGAAGCGGTCGTCCGCGTCGAGAAGCACGAAGCCGGTGATGGTTCCGGTGTTGAGAATGTCGACCGGACCGCTGTAACCGAGAATGGCAAGGTTGTTCGACGCGCCAATGTCGCCCGAATTGACGATCGTCGTGCCGCTTGGGCTCGACACGTAGATGGCAGCGACGTCTGGGCCGGAGCCCGTAGCATGCACCGAGCCCGCGTTGTTGATCGTAATCGGGCTCGAAGCGCCCTCGGCGGTCACGCTTATGCCAACCGCAGAGTAGCTTCCGGTCACCGAGATACTCGAGCTGTTTACGATACTGACCGGACTGCGGTCACCATCGGTTTCAACATCGATGCCATCGGCGTAGCGACCCATAACCGAAAGAGGGCCAGTGTTCACGATGTTGACGGGGCTGTCGGCGCCCTCGCTATCGCCGTTGATGCCGTC
This sequence comes from uncultured Alphaproteobacteria bacterium, assembly GCA_963825655.1. Lineage (GTDB taxonomy): Bacteria > Pseudomonadota > Alphaproteobacteria > Rhizobiales > Methyloligellaceae > Methyloceanibacter. The sequence goes on along the minus strand of CAWGTS010000002.1, from coordinate 178,271 downwards.
AGCCTCGCCTCCCGGCGCGCGCACCCAAATCGGAGCCCTGTTGATGATGGTGACCGGACTGTTGTCGCCATAGGACTCCGCTAAAAGGCCGAAGCTGTAGCCGCCAGGGGCGGTCGCCCAGATGTCGCCGCTGTTGACGATATGGATGGGGCTGTTCGCGCCGTACGAGTACGCGTTGATGCCAAAAGCACCAAAGTTGTAATTGGTCGGCTCATTGACCGATCGAATAGGGCCGCTGTTGTGGATTGTGAGCCGGCTATCCGCACCAGAGGTTGAGGCACCGAGTCCGGTCCGGCCCCCTGTGAGCGCGCCGCTGTTCACGACCGAGAGTTCGCTCTGCGCCTGGTAGGTATTCGCGCTGATGGCTGTGCCTTGCTGCAGATCGATGTCGCCGGTGTTGATGATACTCAGAGGACTATTTGGGCCCCCACCGGTGCCGGTCGCAGCCTGGATACCGGCATAAACGCCGGTAATATGGCCGGAATTGAAGACGTCGAGCGCGCCGAAGCGGGCCTTGGCGTAAATGCCTGCCCTGTAGGAGTCGATGTCGCCCGTGTTGAAAACATCGACGGGACTGTTGAGGCCCTGGCTATAGGCGCGGATGCCGCGGTCGTCGGGCGACGTCAGGTCCCCGCTGTTGTTGAGCGTAATGAATTGACCAGCGCCGTAGGTCACCAGGTCGATAACGGGAGCACCGGCATTGTTGCGGTTGAAAACATTCACGCAATTGACGCTGTCTCCAGCAGGGTTGAGCGTGATGGGGCCTGGCGGCGGGAAGGTCCCGGGTGGACAGGTCACTTGCGCGCTGGCCGGCGTCGGCGCGGTCACCGTGGCGATCAGAAGCGTCGAGGCGAGCGCCGTGCCGAGCAGCAGCGAATGGCGCGTTGCCGATCATAAGCGGAGATGGAGAACGTGCGGAGCCGTTCGACGGGCGGGCTCGCGCGCAGCGCGTCTGCGCGTCCGCGCAGACGCCGGTGGTCATCCCCGTGTAGAACGGCGCCCCACTGAAACCCCCTCAAGCGTCGTGCCGGCGCGCGTTCGCCTGCGCCAGCCAAAGATTCGTGAGATAAGTTTAGGAAACCGGTCCGCTCAAAAATAGTGCCGATAGGCAACACTCAACCGCGGATTGTCCATCCGATTGGTTTTGATACTTTTTTCGTCCGTGATCGGCCTTTACCGGCCGAATAGGCCGCCAAAGAGCCCGCGCCGCTTCTGCCGCGACGGCGCCGCGGCCGTGGGGATGTCGGTCGGGGCATGGTAGCCGGGCGGATCGGACCCCCGCACCACGACCTTAGCCGATGTCACGCCGCGGGCCTCGACCAGCTGAAAGAGCGTGGCGGCGTTCGGCAGCGAGAGGCGGACGCAGCCGTGAGAGGCCGGGGTGCCGAGACCGGGATGGTTGGAGCCGTGAATCGCGTGGCCGCGCGTGGTGAAGAAGATCGAGTGCGGCATGCCGGCATTGTCCCATTCCTGCGAGTAGTGCATCCGCACCATGCGAAACGCCGTGTAGGAGCCGGCTGGCGTCGAATATTTGCTGGCGCCGGTCGACACGGGCCAGCGGTAGCGCACCTGGCCGTCGACCGTCACGGTCATGGTCTGGGTCGGCTTGTCGATGAGAATGGCGATGTTGGCGTGCGCCGCCGTGCCCGCAGCGCAGAAAACGCATGCCGCAAGCAGTAGTGCGGCCAAAAACCGGAGGCATCCCATTCCCCGTCGCTCCCTCCTTGGGAGAACCAAGCACCCGCACATTGTGGGCGGGCTTGTCCTCTCAGGTGGGTTCAACTCTAACCCATGGCCGACGGTTTCACGAACCTTGTCACGGGCCTTGGCCTAATGCCGCTTCTCGGCGCGCCGGCCCTTCGATAAGGGCTCCTTCTTGAGGCGGGCCAGCATCTCCTGAAAGCGCTTATTGGCTTCGCCCTCGCCGGCATCGTCCGCCTCGTGATGCTGGCCGATGCTCGCCACCTCCTGCTGAAGCGTAGTGAAGCGCTCGTACTCGGCGTCGGACATTTCCGCGAGGTGGTTGGCGCTCTCGGCGATCTCGCGGTTGAGGGTCGGCAGCGCCCGCCAGCGGTAGAGGACGTCGGTGAACTGCGCCTCCACGTCGGCTTGCGGCGTCTCGGGCTGGAGGAAGGCCACGCGCTTGAATGGGCTCTCCCAGAAGAGCCGCTCCAGCACCTTGGCATGGGGCCCGTCGCGAAGCTGGGCGATCAAGCCCTCGCGGGTGATGGCGGGATCCTCGAAGATCGCCTTGGTGACGCTCGCGAGCAGCGCCGCGAGCGGCTTGTCGCGCACCTCCACGCTCGCGACCTCTTCGGCGAAATGATCGAGCAGCCAGGGATGGTTGACGAGCGCCAGGATGACGATGGTGACAAAGCCGTAAGCGGTCGGCGGCGGCATCGCCTCGCGGCGCCCAGGCTTGGCGGGCGACCTGCCCTTACCGGCCCCGCGCCCACGCGAGGCTTGCGGACGCCACAGCTCGAACAGCCGGTTCTTGATCTCGCGGCGGTAATGCTCGCGCACCCGCATATTGCCGATCTCGCCGAGCAGGTTCTCGACGCGCGCCTCGAAGGCGGCCCGGCGCTCGGGCGTATCGAGAACCATGGCCTGCTTCTCCCGCCGCCAGAGCATGTCGATGAGCGGCTGCGCATTGTTCACGCATTCGGCAAAGGCGCCCGGCCCCGCGCCGCGCACGAGATCGTCCGGGTCCTGGCCTTGGGGCAGGAAGGCGAAGCGAAAGGAGTGGCCCTCGCGCAATGCAGGGAGCATGCGGTCGACGGCGCGCGCGGCCGCCCCCTCGCCCGCCTTGTCGCCGTCGAAGCAGATCACGGGCTCCGGCGCGAGCTGCCACAGCTGCTCCATCTGCCGCTCGGTGAAGGCGGTGCCGAGCGTGGCCACCACATTCTTGAAACCTGCCTGGTGGAGCGCGATCACGTCCATATAGCCTTCGACCACGATGAGCTCGCCTTTCTCGAACGCCGAGGGGCGGGCGCGGGCGAAGTTGTAGACCATCGAGCCTTTGTCGAAGAGGCGCGTCTCCGGCGAGTTCAGATATTTGGGCTGGGCGTCCGGCTCAAGCGCGCGGGCGCCGAAAGCGATCACTCGCGACTTGAGGTCGAGAATGGGAATGGTGAGCCGGTTGCGGAAGCGGTCATAGGTGGGGCGGCCGTCGTCCGGCTTAATGACGAGCCCTGCATCCAGCAATTGCGCCTCGGTGAAGCCGCGTTCCAGCAGCGCGGTCTTTAATCTGTCGCGGCCGCCCGGCGCGTAGCCGATGCGGAACTCGCTGATCGTGTCGCGGGAGATGCCGCGGCCTTCCGCATAGTGAAGCGCCTCGCGTCCCGCTTCCGACCGCAGCGCCTGCTCGTAGAGCTTGGCGGCGGCCTCGAGCGCATCCATCAGCCCGAGCCGCTCCTTCACCGTGCGCTCATATTGGGGATCGGGCGCGGGCATGGGCACCCCCGCCTCGCCCGCCAGCCGCTCGACAGCTTCGGGGAAGCTCAAGCCCTCTGTCTCCATGACGAAGGTGAAGATGTCGCCGTGCTTCGAGGAGGAGAAGCAGTGATAGAAGCCCTTCTGGTCGTTCACGGTGAAGGACGGCGTCTTTTCACGGTTGAAGGGCGACAGGCCCTTCCACTCGCGCCCGGCCCGTTTGAGCTGCACGCGGCGCGAGACGACCTGGCTCACGGGGAGCCGGGCGCGGATCTCATCGAGGAACGAATCGGAGAACTTCATTTCAGGGACAGTGGCCCTTCGCGGTGGATGGCGCGAACCCGATTTCCGATCATACCCATTATCCACCGAATGCGAACAAATTAGGAACTGCTCGAATACCACTGTCATCCCCAGCGGGCTCTCACCGGCTTCTGATGTTCGTCAGGAGACCAACGGATGCCTTCCGGGCTGCTGTGGTAGAACGTCCAAAAACGGGGGGAATCCATGGCATCATCTGGCGGGCTACCGGACGTCGCAACCATTAGTGCCAAGGCACCGTTCCGATGGCTGGGCGGCGGCTGGCGGGATTTGTGGAAGGTGCCCGGGCCCTGCCTCGCCTACGGGCTGATCCTGGCGGCGCTGAGCTTTGCGTTGTGCTATGCGCTCGTCGTCTCCGACGCAGCGTTCTGGGTCCTGTCGTTGACCATCGGTTTCGTTTTCATCGCTCCCATGCTGGCCATGGGACTCTACGAGGCCGGACGGCTGATCGAGCGCGGCGAAAAGCCTACGCTCGCGCAAATGCTCTTCGTTCGTTCAGCCCTCCGGCAGGACATCGCCTATCTCGGCCTGTTCCTGGTCCTGATTTATCTATTCTGGGGGCGTATCGCTCAGATCGTCTATGGCTTGTCGACTTATCACCTCCACCGGACGACCGAGGAGTTCGTCGCCTACGCCATCGGGACTCAGGACGGGCACAACATGCTCATAGCCGGCACGCTGTTGGGCGGCGCTATCGCCTATCTCACCTATTGTCTGGTGGTCGTCTCCGCGCCCATGTTGCTCGATCAGAAGACGAGCGTTTGGGCTGCGGTCGCCACGAGCGTCCGGGCCGTGATAGAGAACTTCTGGCCCATGACTCTCTGGGCCGCGATAATCGGGATTCTCATCCTGCTATCCGCCGCGACAGGCTTCCTGGCCCTCTTTATCATCTTCCCATGGCTTGGGCTGACAAGTTGGCGCGCCTATCGTGACTTGGTTCCCGAACCTCGTGAGGCCTAGACAGCGCCAACGGAAGGGAGAGCCGACAGAACGATGATCATTATTCTCGTCATTGCGCTGGCGATCTTCGCCATCATCGCAATCGCGGTGTGGTGGCTGCTCGATATCGACATTTCCGACATCGTCGCCTCCAGCGTCACCCCCATTGTCGGCATTTGCCTGATCTATTGGTACGGCACGCCGCTCGCCTGGGCCGGCGGAATTCTGCTGCTCGCCATCGGCGCCTTCTCGGCCTACTTCCTGGTGAAGCGCCGCGCCCGGCCTCCGCTCTAAGCGCAAAAGAAAAGCCGGGCAGCGCTTCCGCACCACCCGGCTTCACCAATTGCCTCGCTTGCAAATTCGGACCTAGGGCGTGATGCCCGTGCAGGTCCCGAACTGGGTGAAGCTCTTGCCGATCTGGGAGACCGATCCGGAATATGAGCCCGTGGTTTTGTCCACCACCGCGGTCCAGGTCTGGAGCGCTCTGCGGCCATGCAGGATGAGCACCTTCTCGTCCTCGTAAACGTCGCCTGAGTGCAGCATGCCCTCTCCGCCGAACAGGCCAGAGAACAGGTTCTTCTCCTTGACGTTAAGCTCGACGGCGGCCGGGAGATTATTCGCCTGGGCCGAGGCCTTCTGGCAGCCGGCAGGCGTGCAGGCATAGACCTCGGCGAGCTGGCAGGCGATGCCCGGCGCGGCCGGCGCCTAAAATGCTCCAAGGACAAAGAGAAAGCCGGGCGGCGCTTGCGCACCACCCGGCTTGGCCTCCTGTGCAGCAAAGGCTGCTAGTAGACGATATTGCGGGCCGAGTTGGTCCGGAGCTCGCCGCGATTGAGCACGGTCATCATGGCCGCGTTGGGACCGCAGGTCAGCATCACGCGCTCATCCTTGACGACATCGAGATTGAAGATCTCGCCGGGATGCAGCGCCACACGCACGCGCGTCGAAGCCTCGCCGCCGCCATTGGGCGATGTATCGAACACGACCGCGCTCACCGCGCATTTGCCGTGCTGGGGCTCGTAGTACGCGATCATGCGCGCGGTGCCGACCGTCGCCAGGATCGGCTCGTTCGGACGCACGGGGCCGAGATTGGCCCGCGCGTCGTCGGCGTTTGCAGTTTGTGTCACGGCGAGCGCGGTCAACGCGACCGCCGCAGCAATAGGAAGAAGTTTCAGGGTTCGCAGCAACATCGGTAGGCCTCCATTTGACGATGATCAGCACGAATTGCTTCGTGCTGCATTGCAACGAACATAGTGTTGCAACGCGACAAATCTATGTTGCAGTGCAACGACAAACTGCCGCGTGTCCGGCTGCCGCACGTGTTCTCCGAAGAGTTCGATTGAGTTTGATGATTGTGCACGGATGATGTGCGCCGCGCACATAACGCGCACATAAGATGTCCAGCAGGCCTGGGCCGTTAACCGAGCTTTGCTTTGACGGCGCCGCTTGCTTTGCCGAAATCCATCTGTCCGGCGTAGCGGCTTTTGAGCACGGCCATAACCTTGCCCATGTCGCGCACGCCTTCCGCACCCGTCTCGGCGATCGCGTCGTCGATCGCTTTCGTCATGTCTTCATCTGAAAGCTGCTTAGGCAGAAACTCGCGAATGATCGCGACCTCCTCGCCTTCTTGTTGGGCGAGCTCGGTGCGGCCGGCGTCGGCATAGATCTTCTGCGACTCCTCGCGCTGCTTGATCATCTTGGCGAGGAGCTCGAGCAGCTCGGCGTCGGTCGCTTGGCCGCTACCGGCCGTGCGCGCGGCGATGTCGCGGTCCTTGATGGCGGCGCTCACCAGGCGCAGCGTGGAGAGCCGGCGCGCATCACGCGCCTTGGTCGCAGCTTGAAGTGCGGCGGTGATGGTCTCGCGCATGATGTCTTTAAGGGTGTTCAGGAAGGAAGCTCCCAACCTAATCGAGGGCGCGAGGCAGCGCAAGCGAATTTGCGAACCTAAGATGTTGTTTTAACAGGAAAATATTTGCTCTTGCGGATTGACCGCGTCACCGAGCTGACGTAAATAGCGCGACCAGAGGATGCGCGTCGCCTGGCGCGCAGGCCCTCGGATCCGACCGAACAGAGCGGGCCTTGGCCGCATAACGCACGGCCGCCCATCGTTTGCCGATGACCGACGAACCCGACACTCCGGCCACGGGGGCCACCACTTCGCGCGCGCGGACCATGCCGCCTTGGGCCGACGAGACGCCCACGGCGGTGCTCGTGCTGGCCGACGGTACGGTGATCGAAGGCCAAGGCGCGGGCGCCACGGGCACCGCCGTGGGCGAGGTCTGCTTCAACACAGCGATGACCGGCTATCAGGAGATCCTGACCGACCCGTCCTACACGGGGCAGATCATCACCTTCACCTTCCCGCATGTCGGCAATGTCGGCACGAATATCGAGGACATCGAGACATCGAACCTTGCCGCCTCGTCCGGCGTGCAGGGCTGCGTCCTGCGCGCGCCCATCACCGCGCCGTCGAACTGGCGCGCGAGCCAAGACTTCGACGCCTGGCTGAAGGCGCGCGGCATCATCGCCATCACCGGCGTCGACACGCGCGCGCTCACCGCCCTGATCCGCGACAAAGGCATGCCGCAGGCCGTCATCGCGCACGCCGCCGACGGTCAATTCGATGTGGATGCCTTGAAGCGCGAGGCGGCCGGCTGGCCGGGCATGGTCGGGCTCGACCTCGCCAAGGACGTCACGTGCTTGCAGAGCTACAGCTGGGACGAGACACCCTGGGAATGGGGCAAGGGGTACGGCCGCCAAGAGGCCCCACGCTTCCATGTGGTCGCCATCGACTTCGGGCTGAAGCGCAATATCCTGCGCGAATTGGCGCAAGCCGGCTGCAAGGTGACGGTGGTGCCGGCGGCCACGTCGGCGCAAGAGATCCTGGAGCGCAACCCCGACGGCGTGTTCATCTCCAACGGTCCCGGCGATCCGGCGGCAACCGGCGAATATGCGGTGCCGGAGATCAAGAAGCTGGTGGAGTCCGGCCTGCCGACCTTCGGCATCTGTCTCGGCCATCAGATGCTCGGCCTCGCGCTCGGCGGCACGACGAGCAAGATGCATCAAGGCCATCACGGCGCGAACCATCCGGTGAAGGACTTCACCACGCATAAGGTGGAGATCACCTCGATGAATCACGGCTTCGCGGTGGAGCGCGAAAGCCTGCCCGAGACGGTCGAGGAGACGCACGTCTCGCTGTTCGACGGCTCGAACGCCGGGCTGAAGCTCAAGGGCAAGCCGGTGTTCTCGGTGCAATACCACCCGGAGGCGTCACCGGGCCCGCAAGACAGCCATTATCTCTTCACGCGCTTCGTGGCGCTGATGGAAGAGGCCAAAAAGAAGGCTTAGCGCCAGGCTTTGCCGACCGCGTCGGCCATGGTCGCGCCGCGCTGGCCGAGCGGCTGTTGCGGCGGCGCGGTGGTGTCTTCCGCGGTCTGATGCTCGAGCTCCGCGTTGAGCTCGCCGCCCACCAGGATGACGATCACGCTCATCCACAGCCACATCATCAAGCCGATGCCTGCGCCGAGAGAGCCATAGGTCGCATCGTAGTTGGCGAAGTTCGACAGATACCAGGAGAACAACGCGGAGCCCAAGAGCCAGGCGACGGTGGCGAAGACCGCGCCGACACTGAGCCAACGCCAGCGCGCCTTGGCACGGCTTGGCCCGTAACGATAGAGCACCGAGAGCGCGATCAGCACGACCAGCAACAGCGCCGGCCAGCGGAGCCATGACAAGATCACGCCCATTTGCGTATCGAGGCCGACCCAGGCGAGCACCAGCGGCAGCACCACGATGGCGGAAAGCGCGAGGAGCACACAGACAAGCGCGCCGACGGTGAAGGCGAAGGCGACGAGAGTGAGATGCACGAAGCCGCGCTTCTCCCGCTCGTCATAGACGACGTTGAGAGAGTCGATGATCGCCTTCATGCCGGCGTTCGCACTCCAAAGAGCAAGACCGAGACCGAAGACAAAGCCGAAGCTGAGCGAGCTGCTGCTCGTCTCGGCGATGCGGGTCACCTGCTCGCGCACGATCTCGATGCCGGACGCGGGCATGACGCCTGACAAGAGAGACAGCTGATTGTTGATGGTGACGGGGTCGCTATAAAGACCGTAAAGCGAGACCAGCGCGGTCACGGCGGGAAAAAGCGCGAGCAACATATAGAAGACGACGCCTGCGGCCACGGCGAGCAGCCTATCCTCGCTGATTTGCGTGAAGACGCGATACCCGACATCCATCCAGCCCTTGGCCGGGATCTTGTGCGGACCTGTCGCGCGCCGGCCGCGGCCCTTGTCGTAGGCGCGGGCCTGCTGAACATGCCCCGGCTCCTGCGACGGCCGCATCGCCATAGCCCCCGACTCTGTGTCAGGAGACTCGTCCGGGGCCTCGGCGGGCTTGGGAGCCGCATCGCCGGAATCGACTGGCCGGTCTCTCCCGTCCGTGGCGTTGTGGCGCGGCACGCGCGACGACGGAAGCACGTAGCGGTCGAGCGCATAGGCCCCGCCGATCGCGCCGGATGCGATCAACAGGTCGAGCCAAAGGGGCGTGTTTGCGCGTGGTTGGGCTGCCATCGGGTGAGGTTTACATGCGGGGTTTGAAAGGAAACTCACCGTGGGCCACAAAGTTGCGAAAAAATGCGGGTTTTCCGGCCTGGTCCGGGCCTGCTTTGCTTCCCTCGCCGCGGAATCTGGTCTAAGACCTCCGCGGCCCCCGCCTTTCCATCCACAAAGCCGGGGCCCGAGTCAGCCTAAATGCCCAAACGCGAAGACATAAAGTCCATCCTGATCATCGGGGCCGGGCCGATCGTGATCGGCCAGGCCTGCGAGTTCGACTATTCCGGCACCCAAGCCTGCAAGGCCCTGAAAGAAGAGGGCTACCGGATCGTGCTGGTGAACTCGAACCCGGCCACGATCATGACGGACCCGGAGCTGGCCGATGCCACCTATATCGAGCCGATCACGCCGGAGGTCGTCGCCAAGATCATCGAGAGAGAACGGCCCGACGCGCTGCTGCCGACCATGGGCGGGCAGACGGCCCTCAACACCGCGCTGAGCCTCGACCGCTCGGGCGTGCTGAAAGAGTTCGGGGTGGAGATGATCGGCGCCCGCGCCGAGGTGATCGACAAGGCGGAAGACCGGGAGCTGTTCCGCGAGGCGATGGAGAAGATCGGGCTCGAGACGCCACGCTCGCGGCTCGCCGACGCCGCCTCACTCAAGCGTGCCGACCGGAAGACCTATAAGGCGGAGATCGCGCGCATCGAGGCGGAGAACCCGGAGCCGGAGGCCCGCGCCAAGGCGATGCTCGAGTTCGAGGCCGATTGGGCCCGGCATGAAAGCGAGCGGCGCAGACGCTACGTGGAGAAGGGCCTGATCGAGGCGCTCGAAGCGCTGCAGGACATCGGCCTGCCCGCGATCATCCGCCCCTCTTTCACGCTCGGCGGCACCGGCGGCGGCATCGCTTACAACCGCGAGGAGTTCCTCGAGATCATCGAGCGGGGACTCGACGCCTCACCCACCTGCGAGGTGCTGATCGAGGAATCGGTGATCGGCTGGAAGGAATATGAGATGGAGGTCGTCCGGGACAAGGACGACAACTGCATCATCATCTGCTCCATCGAGAACATCGACCCGATGGGCGTGCATACCGGCGACTCCATTACCGTGGCGCCGGCGCTCACGCTGACCGACAAAGAATATCAGATCATGCGCAACGCCTCGATCGCGGTCTTACGCGAGATCGGCGTTGAGACCGGCGGCTCAAACGTGCAGTTCGCGGTCAACCCGGACGACGGACGGCTCATCATCATCGAGATGAACCCGCGCGTGTCGCGCTCCTCGGCGCTTGCTTCGAAGGCGACCGGCTTCCCCATCGCCAAAATCGCCGCCAAGCTCGCCGTCGGCTATACGCTGGACGAGCTTTCCAACGACATCACCGGCGGTGCGACGCCCGCGAGCTTCGAGCCGACCATCGATTACGTGGTGACCAAGATCCCGCGCTTCGCTTTCGAGAAGTTCGCAGGAAGCGCGCCGACCTTGACCACGTCGATGAAATCGGTGGGCGAAGCCATGGCCATCGGCCGGACCTTCCAAGAGTCGCTGCAAAAGGCGCTCCGCTCCATGGAGACCGGCTTGACGGGTCTCGATGACTTCCAGTTCGCGGGGCTCGGCCAAGGCGACGACAAGAACGTGATCCGCGAGGCGCTCGGCACGCCAACGCCGGACCGGCTGCTGAAAGTCGCGCAAGCCTTACGGCTCGGCTTCAGCCACGAGCAGATCTACGACAGCTGCCGTATCGATCCGTGGTTCATCCGCCAGATCCAGGACATCATCGACGCGGAGCTGCGGGTTCGCCAGCACAGCCTGCCGACGACGGCCTCGCAGTTCCGGGCGCTGAAGCGACAAGGCTTCTCGGACGAGCGGCTGGCGACCTTGGCCAAGCTCGAGCCGGCCGAGGTCGCAAAGCGGCGGCGCGATCTCGACGTGCATCCGGTCTTCAAACGCATCGACACCTGCGCGGCCGAGTTCGCCTCGCCCACCGCGTATATGTATTCCACCTACGAGACGGGCTTTCCTGGCGGCGAAGCGTGCGAGGCGCGGCCCTCCGGCGCGGACAAGATCATTATCCTCGGCGGCGGCCCGAACCGCATCGGCCAAGGCATCGAGTTCGACTATTGCTGCTGTCACGCGGCGTTCTCGCTGTCGGCCGCAGGCTTCGAGACCATCATGGTCAATTGCAATCCCGAAACCGTCTCCACCGACTACGACACGTCCGACCGGCTCTATTTCGAGCCCCTGACGGAAGAAGACGTGCTGGAGATCGTGCGCAAGGAGCAAGAGGCCGGCACGCTACGAGGCGTGATCGTGCAGTTCGGCGGCCAGACGCCGCTCAAGCTCGCCGCGGCGCTCGAGCACGCCAAGGTGCCGATCCTCGGCACCTCGCCCGACGCCATCGATCTCGCGGAAGACCGCGACCGCTTCAAGGCGCTGATCGACCGGCTCGGTCTCAAGCAGCCGCATAACGGCATCGCGCGTTCCGCGGACGAGGCCGTCGCCATCGCCAAGGACATCGGGTTCCCCGTGGTCATCCGTCCGTCTTACGTGCTGGGCGGCCGGGCCATGGAGATCGTGCACGACGAGATCCAGCTTGCCCGCTACATGACGGAGGCCGTGGTGGTGTCGGGCAAGAGTCCGGTGCTGCTCGATTCGTATTTGCGCGACGCCATCGAGGTGGACGTGGATGCGCTCGCCGACGGAACGGACGTGTTCGTCTGCGGCGTGATGGAGCATATCGAGGAGGCGGGCGTGCATTCCGGCGACTCTGCCTGCTCGCTCCCGCCGCATTCGCTGAAGCCGGAAATCATCGCCGATCTCGAGCGTCAGTCGATCGAGCTTGCCCGCGCCCTCAACGTGATCGGGCTCATGAATGTGCAGTTCGCCATCCAGAACGACGACATCTATATACTCGAGGTCAATCCGCGCGCCTCGCGCACGGTGCCGTTCGTCGCCAAAGTGATCGGCCTGCCCATCGCCGGCATCGCTTCGCGGGTCATGGCCGGAAAGCCGCTCGCCGCGTTCGGCTTGAAGCGGCCGCAGCTCAACCATATCGCGGTGAAGGAAGCGGTGTTCCCCTTCGCGCGCTTCCCGGGCGTCGACCCGGTGCTCGGTCCGGAGATGCGCTCGACCGGCGAGGTCATGGGCATCGACCGGGACTATGCGGTCGCCTTCGCCAAGAGCCAGCTCGGCGGCGGCACCAAGCTGCCGCTCTCCGGCACGGTTTTCGTCTCGGTGAAGGATTCGGACAAGGACCGGCTGTTGGCGCCGGTGCGCAAGCTCGTGGACATGGGCTTCCGCATCGTCGCCACCCGCGGCACCAAGCGCCATCTCGACGCAAACGGTATCCCGTGCGAGCGGGTCAACAAGGTGCTGGAAGGCCGCCCTCATATCGTCGACGCCATTACCAATGGCGAGATCGATATCGTGTTCAACACGACCGAGGGCGCCAAGGCGCTGGCCGACTCCATGTCGATCCGGCGGTCGGCCTTGATCAACCACATTCCCTATTATACAACACTCGCTGGCGCCCTGGCCGCCACCGAGGCCATCAAGGCCCTCCGGGAAGGCAGCCTGACCGTCGCCCCCCTGCAAAGCTATATCGGCAAAGGCTCCGCAGAGTTCGCCGAGATGGCTTAGGCAACCGGTCAAAATCAACAGATTCTTGACTTGGACGGGTCTATTCCTTGACAGTATTGCCAAGGGGACCCCCCGAAGGAGCTTTGACTGACATGGAAAAGGTACCGATGACCGCGGAAGGCTTTACCGCGCTTGAGGCTGAGATCAAGCATCTCAAGACCGTCGAGCGGCCGCGCATCATCAAGTTGATCGCGGAGGCCCGCGCGCACGGCGACCTCTCGGAGAACGCCGAATATCACGCGGCGAAGGACCTGCAAGGCCTCACCGAGGCGCGCATGGCCGACCTCGAGGACAAGCTGTCGCGCGCCGACATCATCGACGTCTCCAAGCTCAAGGGCGACCAGGTCATGTTCGGCGCGACGGTTACCCTGGTCGACGAGGACACCGACGACAAGGTCAAGTACCGCATCGTCGGCGAGACCGAGGCATCCGTGAAGGACGGCAAGATCTCCATCACCTCACCGATCGCGCGCGCCCTGCTCGGCAAGCGCAAGAAGGACGTGGTCGAGGTCTCGACGCCCGGCGGCGGCAAATCCTACGAGATCGTCAAGGTCGAGTTCAAATAGCCGGCCGCTCGTCTTCCCGAGCCCAAATTCCGCCCCTTCCCGTCCGTAAAGACAGCGCCATGATCACGCGGCGCCGACTTCTCGCGGGCGCGCCCGCCGCTTTGCTGGCATGCGCTGTCGTGCCACCGGCCCGGGCCGCCACACCAGCTAAATCCTTGGAGCAGACCTTCGCGGCGATCGAAGCGAAGGCCGGCGGGCGTCTCGGCGTGGCGGCGTACGACACAGGCTCGGGACTGAAGGCGGCATGGCGCGGTGACGAACGCTTCCCCCTGTGCAGCACATTCAAATGGCTTGCGGGCGCCGCGATCCTCGCGCGGGTCGATCAAGGTAATGAGACGCTCAAGCGGAAGGTGCCGATACGGGCCGAGGAGATCGTCACCTATTCGCCGGCGACCGAGAAGCATGTGGGAGAGACCATGCCGCTCGAGCAAATTTGCGAAGCGGCGATCACCTTGAGCGACAACACGGCAGGCAATCTCATGCTGGCTGCGCTCGGCGGACCGGAGGGCTTCAACGCTTATGTCCGTTCGCTGGGAGATGGCGTGACGCACCTCGACCGCATCGAGCCCGCCTTGAACGAGGCCGCGCCGGGCGACCCGCGCGACACGACGACGCCGCTGGTGATGATCGCCGATCTCGACGCGGTGCTCATCGGCGATGCGCTGAGCCGCGCGTCGCGCAACAAGCTCACGGCGTGGCTGATCGGCAACGAGACGGGCGACGCCCGCTTGCGCGCAAGCCTGCCGGAGAACTAGCGGGTCGGCGACAAGACGGGGACCTGTAACGTGCGGACGGCGAACGATGTGGGCATCGCCTGGCCACCGAGCGGGAAGCCCGTTCTGATCGCGGTCTATCTGGCGGAGTCGGATGCCAGCCCGGAGGCGCAGAACACGGCCATCGCCGACGTGGCCCGCGCGGTCGCGACGGCCGTGGGCTGAATAGTTTCTTGTCAGGCGTTGGCGAGCTTCGCCCGCAAGCCCACGGCGGCACCCTTCAGGGCCGGGAACTCCGCCAGGATGACATAGACCGGGATGGGGGCGACGAACTCCTTCATGCGGCCCTTGTGCTCGAAGGCCTCGCGGAAATCCCCTTGGGTCAGGCGGCGCAGGAGCTTGGGCGCGATGCCACCGCCGAGATAGACGCCGCCCCGCGCGCCGAACACCAGCGCCACGTCGCCGGCGAAACGGCCGAGCCAAGTGGTAAAGATATCAAGTGCTTCTTCGGCGATCTCATCCTCGCCGCTCAGCGCCCGCCGCTCCACCTCGACCGGCTCCAACACCTCTTCGCTATGCCCGCGCGAGGCGGCAATGGCCTGGTGCAACGCCGTCAGCCCCGGACCCGACAGGGCGCGCTCCACCGAGAGGCGCTCGCGTCCCTTTCGCAGACGCTCGACGAGCGCAAGCTCGGCCTCGGTCTCCGCGCCGAGGGTGGCGTGGCCGCCCTCGCTCGACACCGGCACCCAGCCCATCGGCGACCAGACGAGCCCGGCAACACCGAGACCGGTCCCCGGCCCGAGCACGACCTTGGGACCGTGCTCAACCGGCGCCCCGCCGCCGATCTGATGCAGCTCGACCTCGGCCAGATACGGCAAGGACAAGGACAAGGCTTCGAAGTCATTGAACAAATGAATCACGTCGAGCCCCGCCTCGCCGGCGAGCGCGCTTTGCGAAAAAGACCACGGCGCGTTGGTGAGCTGGACCGTGTCCTCCAGCAGCGGTGCGGCCACGGCGATGCCCGCATGCGCCACCTCCTCGCCCACGTCCTCGAGATAAAAGCGTATGGCTTCCGCGAGGCTCGCATGATCGGCGTTGCGGAAGCGGCGGACGGCCGAGACTTCGAGCGTGACGAGATCGGCCACGGCGAAGCGCGCGTAGGTCCCGCCGATATCGGCGACGAGTGCGCGCGGCGGGATTGGGCTCGTTCTACTCATCGGTGCTGCCGGTATCCTCTGGAGGCCCGGTGGTAAACCATTTTGTGATGGCTCGCGAGCCTTGCAACGGGCCGCAGCATGATAAACAAGCATCGAACGCCGTTGCCGAAGTCGCCAAGGATCGTTTCATGCTCACCAGGCCCGCAGCCCTGACCACCCTAGCCCTCCTCGCTTTCGTCCCCCTGGCGCTCGCCCATGAAGGCGCGACCGGCGTGGTGAAGGAGCGCATGGACCTGATGGACACGCAAAAGGATGCCATGAAGGTCATCGGCGAGATGGCCAAGGGCAAGGTGCCCTTCGACGCCGCCAAGGCCGCCGAGGCGGCAGGCGAGATCGAAAGGACCTCGAAGCAGATCCCCGAGCTCTTTCCCGAAGGGACCGGCGGGCACCCGAGCGAGGCGAAGCCCGAAGTCTGGACCAAATGGGAGGAGTTCACCGGCGACGCGGAGGGGCTGGAGACGGCGGCCAAGGACCTGATCCTCGCGCTCGAAGCCCCCGGGGCGCCCGACTGGAAAGCCCCGTTCAAGGGCCTGATCGACGCCTGCAAGACCTGCCACAAGACATTCCGGATGGAAGAGAAGGATTGAGGCGGCGTCCCCCGGCAGGTTGATGAGGCTGCCCGCCCGGCCCAAAATCCCTATAGTCTCGGCCACCAGACCTCCCGACCCGGCACGGCATGATCGATAAGCTTGAATTCATCATCGCGCTCTCCCGCGAGCGGCATTTCGGGCACGCGGCGGAAGCCTGCGGCGTGAGCCAGCCGACCTTCTCGGCCGGCATCAAGCAGCTCGAGGACACGCTCGGGGTGCTCCTGGTGGAGCGCGGCTCCCGCTTCCGCGGCTTCACACCGGAAGGCGAGCGGGTGCTCGACTGGGCCCGGCGCATCGTGGGCGACACCCGCGCCATGCGCCAGGAGATCGACGCACTGAAGCATGGCCTTGCCGGACATATCCGCATCGCCGCGATCCCGACGGCGCTGGCGATGGTAGGGCTCATCACGACGCCCTACCGGGCGCAGCACCCGGACGTGAGCTTCACCATCTGGTCGCGCAACTCGATCGAAGTCCTCGGCATGTTGGAGAATCTCGAGATCGACGCCGGGCTTACATATCTCGACAACGAACCGCTTGGCCGGGTGCAGACCGTACCGCTCTATAGCGAGGAGTACCGGCTGCTCGCCTCCGCCGACAGCCCGCTCGGCGACCGGGACCAAGTTACTTGGGCGGAGGTCGGCAAGGTGCCGCTCTG
The DNA here is from genome assembly GCA_963825655.1 of uncultured Alphaproteobacteria bacterium. Classification (GTDB taxonomy): domain Bacteria; phylum Pseudomonadota; class Alphaproteobacteria; order Rhizobiales; family Methyloligellaceae; genus Methyloceanibacter. Next base: position 161,649 of record CAWGTS010000002.1, on the reverse strand, counting down.
CCTGCTGACGCCGGACATGCAGAATCGGCGGATCATCGAGACGCTGCTCCGCGAGGCGGGCTCGGAGGTGGCGCCGACGCTGGAATCCGATTCCATCATCGTTTTGTTCTCCCATGTACGCACAGGAAAGTGGGCGAGCGTCATGCCCGCCAAGCTTGCCGAAGGTCTCGGCCTCACGGAGAAGGTGCGCGCCATTCCCATCGTCGAGCCCGAGGTGTCGCACTCGATCGGACTCGTGGTGCCTCAGCGCAACCCATTGACGCCTTTGATCAACGCGCTGGTGAGCGAGGCCAAGCAGCTCGCGCCGATCCTGAGCGCGCACGTGCCCTCGGGTCCTATCCTCAAAGCCTGAGCCGAACGGCGCGCCCCGCCGACCAAAGCGGGCCCCTAACTCTTTGTCATCCATCAGGAATCCCGATCGGGCGATGGGGCTGCTTTATTGATTCCGCAGCCGTTTTTACTCATTTTTATAAACGCTCCAAAACGTCGAAGGAGCGTCAATAACGCGGCTGGGCAATGCCACGACATGAACCATGGACGCCTGAGCGCGCGAGCGAAATCATCGCGCAGCATCAGGATCAAAAGGGCGCCACGCTCCCAATTCTGCACGCCTTGCAGGACGCCTTCGGCTGCGTACCGCTCGCGGCCGAGCCGATGATCGCCAATGTGCTCAATATCTCGCGCGCCGAGGTGCATGGCTGCGTGACCTTTTATCACGACTTCAAGCGCGAGCCGGGCGGCCGCCGAACCCTGAAGCTTTGCCTCGCCGAGTCCTGTCAGGCTTCCGGCGGGCGGGCGCTCGAAAAGCGCGCATGCGAGAAGCTCGGCGTGGACATGGGCGGCACCACCGCGGACCGCCGCGTGACGCTGGAGCCGGTCTACTGCCTCGGCCTGTGCCACTCCTCGCCTGCCGCGATGCTCGATCACGACGTTTACGGCGCGCTGGACGAAGAGCGGCTCGATGAGCTGCTCAGGGAGGCGCAGTCGTGACCCGCATCTTTATCTCCCGCGATTCCGGCGCGCTCTGCGTGGGCGCCGAGGCCGTCGCGAAGAAGTTCCGCGACGAGGCCAAGGACCGCAGTCTCGATGTGGAGATCGTGCGCACGGGTTCACGCGGCATGTATTGGCTGGAGCCGCTGGTCGAGGTCGAGACGCCCGAGGGCCGCGTCGGCTACGGGCCGGTCAAGGCTTCGAAGGTCGGCGATCTCATCGCTGCCGGCATGCTCGACGGCAAGCCGCACGAGACATGCATCGGCTTGGTGGACGAATATCCGTGGATCAAGAACCAGACCCGCCTCACTTTCGCCCGCTGCGGCATCATCGATCCGCGCTCGGTCGAGGATTACCAGGCTCATGGCGGCTATGAAGGCCTGAAGAAAGCCATCGACGGCGGCCCGAAGACCATTATCGAGGAGGTTCTGACCTCAGGCTTGCGCGGCCGTGGCGGCGCGGGATTTCCCACAGGCATCAAATGGCGCACGGTCTCCGAGACGCCACCTCAGCAAAAATACATCGTCTGCAACGCCGACGAAGGCGATAGCGGCACGTTCGCCGACCGCATGATCATGGAAGGCGATCCCCTCGTGCTGATCGAAGGCATGACCATCGCCGGCATCGCGGTGGGCGCCACCTACGGCTACATCTATCTCCGCTCCGAATACCCCCACGCCTTCGAGAGCCTGAACATCGCCATCGAGGAAGCGCGCAAGGCCGGCTTCCTCGGCGACAACGTCATGGGCTCAGGCCATGCCTACGACATGGAAGTCAGGCTCGGCGCCGGCGCCTATGTGTGCGGCGAGGAGACCTCGCTGCTGGACAGCCTGGAAGGCAAGCGCGGCGAAGTGCGCGCCAAGCCGCCGCTTCCGGCCCATGTCGGCCTGTTCGGTCAGCCCACGATCATCAACAACGTGCTGTCGCTCGCCTCCGTGCCGCTGATCCTGGACAAGGGCGGCGAGTATTATCGCGATTTCGGCATGGGCAAGTCGCGCGGCACCATGCCCATCCAACTCGCCGGCAATATCAAGCATGGCGGCCTCTACGAAACGGCCTTCGGCATCACGCTCGGCGAGCTGGTGGACGAGATCGGCGGCGGCACCTATTCGGGCCGGCCCGTGCGCGCGGTCCAGGTAGGCGGTCCGCTCGGCGCGTATATGCCGCGCGCGCTGTTCGACACGCCGTTCGACTACGAGGCCTTCACGGCCGTCGACGGGCTGATCGGCCATGGCGGAATCGTGGTGTTCGACGACACGGTGGATATGGCCCAGCAGGCCCGCTTCGCCATGGAGTTCTGCGCCGTGGAGTCTTGCGGCAAGTGCACGCCCTGCCGGATCGGCTCCGCCCGCGGCATGGAACTGATGGACAAGATCATTGCCGATCAGGACCGGGAGTCCAATCTGGCCGTGCTCGAAGACCTTTGCGACACAATGAAATGGGGATCCCTTTGCGCTCTTGGCGGCTTCACGCCGTATCCCGTGATGAGCGCATTGACCCATTTTCCCGAAGATTTCGGCGCCACCAAGAAGCGCCTAGAAGCTGCTGAATGAGGAAGCCCAAATGCCTTTGAACCCGGAAATCGACTACGGGACGCCAGAATCGAAGTCCGAGAAGCTCGTGACCCTCACCATCGACGGCGTCGCGGTGGAGGTGCCCGAGGGCACCTCGATCATGCGCGCGGCCATGGAGGTGGGGACCCAGATCCCCAAGCTCTGCGCCACCGACATGGTCGAATCGTTCGGGTCTTGCCGGCTTTGTCTGGTGGAGGTCGAGGGCCGCAACGGAACGCCGGCCTCGTGCACCACACCGGCCGCCGACGGCATGGTGGTCAAGACCCAGACCAACCGCCTCAAGCAGCTGCGTAAGGGCGTCATGGAGCTCTATATCTCGGAGCATCCGCTCGACTGCCTGACTTGCTCGGCCAATGGCGACTGCGAGCTGCAGGACATGGCCGGCGCCGTGGGCCTGCGCGACGTGCGCTACGGCTACGAAGGCGCGCGGCACCCCAACCCGGGCATCGACGCTTCCAACCCCTATTTCACCTACGAGCCTTCCAAGTGCATCGTCTGCTCGCGCTGCGTGCGGGCTTGCGAGGAGGTGCAGGGCACCTTCGCGCTCACCATCGCCGGACGCGGCTTCTCCTCCGTGGTCTCACCCTCCATGGAAGAGGCGTTCATCGATTCCGAGTGCGTGTCGTGCGGCGCCTGCGTGCAGGCCTGCCCCACCGCGACGCTCAACGAGAAGTCGGTCATCGATATCGGCACGCCGGACCGCTCGGTCGTCACCACCTGCGCCTATTGCGGCGTGGGCTGCACCTTCCGCGCGGAGATACGCGGCGACGAGCTGGTGCGCATGATCCCTCACAAAGAGGGCAAAGCCAATCGCGGACATTCCTGCGTGAAGGGCCGCTTCGCTTACGGCTACGCGCACCACAAGGACCGCATCACCAAGCCGATGATCCGCGAGAAGATCACCGATCCGTGGCGGGAGGTTTCCTGGGAGGAGGCCATCCAGTACACGGCGTCCGAGTTCAAGCGCATCCAAGCCAAATACGGCAGGAACTCGATCGGCGGCATCACCTCCTCGCGCTGCACCAACGAAGAGACGTTCCTGGTGCAGAAGCTGATCCGCGCCGCCTTCGGCAATAACAACGTGGACACGTGCGCCCGCGTCTGCCATTCGCCCACGGGCTACGGTCTCAAGACCACGTACGGCACGAGCGCCGGAACGCAGGACTTCAACTCCGTCGAGCAGACCGACATCGTCCTCATCATCGGCGCCAACCCGACCGACGGTCATCCGGTGTTCGCCTCGCGCATGAAGAAGCGCCTGCGCGAAGGCGCCAAGCTGATCATCGCCGACCCACGCCGGATCGACCTGGTGCGCACGCCGCACATCCAAGCCGATTACCATCTGCCGCTACAGCCCGGCACCAACGTCGCCCTGGTCACCTCTCTGGCCCATGTGGTCGTGACCGAGGGGCTGGTGGACGAGGACTTCGTACGCGAGCGCTGCGACTGGGACGAGTTTCAGGATTGGGCGCGCTTCGTGTCCGAGCCGCGCCACGCGCCCGAGGCGGTGGAGAAGATTACCGGCGTTCCGGCGGAATCCATCCGCGGCGCCGCCCGGCTCTATGCCACCGGCGGCAACGGCGCCATCTATTACGGCCTCGGCGTCACCGAGCACAGCCAAGGCTCGACCACGGTCATGGCCATCGCCAACCTCGCCATGGCGACCGGCAATATCGGCCGCGAAGGCGTGGGCGTGAACCCGTTGCGCGGCCAGAACAACGTGCAGGGCTCCTGCGACATGGGCTCGTTCCCGCACGAGTTCGCCGGCTACCGGCACGTCTCCAATACCCAGGCCCGCGAAGAGTTCGAGAGTGCTTGGGGCCGTCCGCTCGACGACGAGCCCGGCTTGCGCATTCCCAACATGATCGACGCCGCGCTCGACGGCTCGTTCAAGGGCCTCTACATCCAAGGCGAGGACATCCTTCAGTCCGACCCGAACACCAAGCACATGGCCGCCGGCCTCGCCGCGATGGAATGCGTGGTGGTGCAGGACCTGTTCCTGGTCGAGACCGCGAACTACGCCCATGTGTTCCTGCCGGGCTCCACCTTCCTGGAGAAGAACGGCACGTTCACCAACGCCGAGCGCCGCATTCAGCGCGTGCGCAAGGTGATGGCGCCGATCAACGGCTACGAGGATTGGGAGATCACCCAGCTTCTATCCAACGCGCTGGGCTATCCCATGCAGTACGATCATCCCTCGCAGATCATGGACGCGATCGCGCGCCTGACCCCGACCTTCACTGGCGTCTCCTACGAGACGCTGGACAAGCTCGGTTCGGTGCAATGGCCCTGCAACGAGCAGGCGCCGGAAGGCATGCCTGTGATGCACATGGATCACTTCGTCCGCGGCAAGGGCAAGTTCGTCATCACCGAATACGTGGCGACGGATGAGAGAACCGGCCCGCGCTTCCCGCTGTTGCTCACCACGGGCCGCATCTTGTCTCAATACAATGTGGGCGCGCAGACGCGGCGCTCCGCCAACGTGGTGTGGCACGAGGAGGATCGCCTGGAGATCCATCCCCACGACGCCGAGAACCGCGGCGTGCGCGACGGCGACTGGGTCAAGATCGCGAGCCGCGCCGGTGAGACCACCTTGCGGGCGCTGATCACCGATCGCGTGGCGCCGGGCGTGGTCTACACGACGTTCCACCACCCGAACACGCAAGCCAACGTGGTCACCACCGAGAATTCCGACTGGGCCACGAATTGCCCCGAGTACAAGGTGACGGCCGTGCAGGTCGCGCCGTCCAACGGGCCGTCCGAGTGGCAGGAGGAATACGAGGAACTGTCGAAGGCCGCGCGGCGCATCGCCGAGCCTCTGGTGGCGGCGGAGTAAGCTCCCGCTTCCCTTCCCTCACCTCACGGAGAGCCCGGCCTATGCAGCCCGAACGCCTCGTCGCGATGGCCAATCAGATTGGCGATTACTTCAAATATCAGCGCGGCGAAGACCCGGCCGAGGAGATCGCGAACCATCTTTGCCTATTCTGGGACTTGCGCATGCGCCGGGCGATCATCGATTATATGGAGCAAACTGGCGGCAAGGGCCTCGAAGGGCCCTCGCTCCGCGCGATCGAGTTGCTCCGCGATGAGAAAAAGGATCCGGAATATCTGCCGAGCACCGCAAAATGCGACGCAAGCGGCGGACGGGAGGATCCGGGCTAGGCCGCACGGCGAAGTCGTCCTTCCGTGCTGAGCCTCACCCCCGAGGAACTCACCGCCATCAAGCTCTCTCTCCGCGTCGCCGCGGTGGCGACGCTCGTAAGCCTGCCCGTTGGCATCGCGGTCGCCATGCTGATCGGGAGAGGCCGGTTTTGGGGGCGCCCTCTCCTCAACGCGTTGGTGCTTCTGCCGCTGGTGCTGCCGCCGGTGGTGACAGGTTACGTGCTCTTGCTGCTGTTCGGCCGCCAAGGCCCGATCGGCAGCTGGCTCTACGAGACGTTCGGGATCGTAATCGCCTTCCGCTGGACGGGCGCGGCGCTGGCCTGCGCCATCATGGGGTTTCCGCTTCTCGTCCGCGCCATTCAGCTGTCGGTGGAGGCGGTGGACCGGCGGCTCGAGCAGGCGGCAAGCACGCTCGGCGCCAGCCGGGCTTACGTGTTCCTCACGGTGACGCTGCCCCTGATCGCGCCCGGGATCATTGCCGGCGCGATTCTCGCCTTCGCCCGGTCCGTGGGCGAGTTCGGCGCGACCATCACCTTCGTTTCGAACATCCCCGGCGAGACGCAGACCCTGCCGAGCCTGATCTACACCTTCACGCAGGTGCCCGGCGGCGACGCGGGCGCGTTGCGCCTCACGCTCGTGTCGGTCGCGATCTCGCTCGGCGCGATCCTCGCCGCGGAAGCGGTCGCCCAGTTCATCGGCCGGCGCGTCCGCAGCGATTAGCCGGCCGTGGCGGCCCTATTCGCCCGGCTTGCCGGGCATGACGGCGACACCCCAAGGCAGACGCCCCACCGGCACCGACTTCTCGGCCTTCAAGGTTTCCGCGTCGATCACCGTCAGGTCGTTGGTGAGACCGTTGGCGACATAATACTTCTTATAGTCGGGGCTGAACTCGCCGTGCCAGGGTCGCTGGCCCACGAGGACGTAGTCAATGACTTCCTTCTTCTTCGCATCGATCACCGCGACCCGATTGGCCGGCCCCAACGGAACGAAGATGCGGCCATGGTCCTCGTCGAAGTCCATGCCGACGGGCTGAAGCTGCTCAGGGCGCAACCCCGGGACCTCGAAGCTGATCTTCTTGATGACTTTCCAGTTCTGGGGATTGTCCCAATCGCTGGTGTCGACGATGGAGACCGTGCCGCCGATCTCCGAGGAGACCCAAAGCTCCTTCATGTCCTTCGAGAACTTGACCTCTCGGGGGCGGCTGTCGACGAGGATGTTGCCCACCAGCTTGATCGTCGCGTTGTCGATGATATGCGCCATGCTGGTACTCTCGGACGTGGCGGCGGTGTAGCGATCGTCCGGACTTACGATCATGCCCTCCGGTTCGACGCCGACGGGCACCTCGCCCAGAACCTCGCCGCTGGCGATGTTCATGACGGTGACCAAACTATCGTCCTCGTTGGCGATGTAGATGACGTCACCTTTGGAATCGACGGCCATGAGCTCGGGATCGGGTCCCGATTCCAGCGTGCGCACGACTTCCAGCTTTGCCGTGTCGACCACATCGATGATGTCGCCGTCGCCGGCGGCCACGAACAGCTCCTTGTTGTCCGGGCTCAGGACGATGCCGCGCGGCCGACGCGCGGTCTCGACGGTTTTGATCGTCTTCAGGGTCTCGCCGTCGATGACGGTGACCGTGTTGTCCTTCTCGTTGGAGACGAAGATGGTCTCGGCGTGGGACGGGACGGCGAACAGAAGCAGCGCCGCAGCGGAGGCCCCGGCAAGACTAATACGAGTCATGGGTCTACCTTCAGTTGGATGGGCATTAGAACTTGCATTTGGACTCGGGCTTATCGAAGCCGAGCGTATCGGTGAGATTGGTCTGGTGCAGGAAGCCTTCCTGGGGCGACGTCGAGACCGGGACACGCGTGCCGCCGCCGAGGATGATCGGCTGGCGCATCTGCTGATCCCAATCGCGGAAGCTCAGCGCCTGGCCCTTGAAGGCCTCGAGCTTGAAGTCGTCGGACAGCATGTATTTCTTGACGTCTTTCGGCTTGACCTTGCCGGACTTCATGGCGGCGTCGGCGAGTGCGCGGAAGCCGAGCCAGGCGGTGTAGTCGCGCTCGACAGGCTTTCGGTCGGCGATGCGGGGGATCGCGTTCTGGAAATGCATGGCGCCGGATTCCGTGTAGGACTTGTCCCACGCGGTCGCCTGAAGCCCTTGGGTGCCGACCACGGGACGCGGGGTGTAGGTGCGGTACATCAGATAGTCGCCGAAATCGTCGTCGCTGTTGATCACCCAAACCACGTCGTGCTCCGGCGCGCTTTCGGTCTCCATGGGCATCTGCGTCTGGATCTGCTGATGGCCGGAGTCGAGGTTCCGCGCGCCGGGCGGCAGGTCGTAGACATGGTCCTCGACCACCTTGCCGCCATAGCGGGCGGCCGAGCGCTTCACCTGGGCCAGATAGTCCTGATCCTTTTCGGTGTCCCGGCGGATGACGAACCAGCGGGGCCATTTCTTCCAGATCAGATATTGCGCAAGCGCGTCGGCGCGCATGGCGTAGTCGGGAATGATGTGGAAGACGTTGCTGCGGCATTCCTCCTGGCGCAACTTCGTGGCGCTGGAACGAATGTTGAGGATGAGCGCGTTCTTGGCCTCCGGCAGATCCGCCACCGCGAGCAGATCGTCGGGCTCCAGATCGGCAAGGATGAAACGGTGGCCGGCGGCCAGCGCCTCCTTGGCCTTGGCGACCACGTCGCCGTCCTTGGGCACGATGCCTTCTTCGAGCTTGAACTCGTAGCCGATGAAATTGCCGGCCTGGTTCGCCTCCTTCTCCATGAGGCGCGCGCCCTGGATGCCTTTGTCGGTGATGATCTCCTCGGCATAAGAGAGCGGCAGCGGCTCGTCGTATTCCTTGCCGAGGTAGTAGACTCGCATCAGCTTCTTGTCGTCGGCTTTGTCTTCGGCGGCCGTGTCCTCGGCGGGTGCGGGAGCCTTCTCGGCGGCCTCGTCGGGCTTGGCCGGCGCCTCGGTGGCTTTCGGCGTGTCGCTGTCTTTAGACGTGTCGCCTGCTTGGGGCGTGCCGGCGGCCGGCGGCGCATCCTGCGCGGCCACAATGGCGCTTCCGGCAATCGTCGAAATGAAAAAGACGCCGGCGAGGACCGCTCCCAAACAAGGAGCGCGCGGGTCACGGGAAAGGGGCGGAGGCAAAGGCTGCATGTCTCTCTGAACGTTTCCGGTTATGGGAGGTGTTCCGGAGCTGGGCGCTCTTCTGTCTCAGACCTGCTACCGATTGGCAATGCGCACCGCACAATATGGCAACCAAATCGCCAGCGGGCCGAGCTGGAATTCTTGAACGAATATATGGACTTCGACCACACCCTTCCAGGCCGTGGTAAAAACATTACCAATGTTTCAGGAAGCAGAAAGGCCGCCGGCCCGATGGGTGCGGCGGCCCTCCAAAATGCAAATCCGCGCGCGCTATTCGCCCGGCGTCTGTGCCGGCGTGCTCACCTTCTCCATGGAGCTGGGGTTCTTCGTACGGATGAAGGCGATGACCTTCCAAAGATCATCGGAGGTCTTGATGATGGTCCCGAAAGGCGGCATCGGTCCGACCACCACTTCCGTGCGGACGCGCTTGTAGCCCTGCTTCTTGAGCTCGTCGGTGCCAAGAGCGATCAACCTGAAAACCGTGTCGTCGTCGGCGCCATAGACCCAGGCGTCGTTGGTCAGCGGCGGGCACATGCCACCGCCGCCGCCGCCGCCATGGCAGCCGTTGCAGCTAAAGGACAGATATTTCTTGTGTCCAATCTCGGCCATCGCATCGACATCGTCGTTATAGGGATTGTGCAGACCGCCGATGGGCGTCTTCTCGATGAGCTCGAGTGGCGGGGTCTGGTCATCCTTCGGACAGCACTCCTCTGCCGTGGCCGTCCCAGCAATCAGGCTCATACCGCCAACGAGAACGGCGGCCAGTACTCCAGTGATAATCTTGCTCACGATTTCGGTTTCCTTACCCTAGGGATGATCTTGGGGCGATAAAGTCGCGCAGGCGTATCGCCCGCTGCGCTTCAGCACGTTCGCAGTCGGCGATCGAAAAGGCGTTAGCCTTGCCGGACCGTCAAAGATGTTGGTGATTCTCGCTAGACCCAGACCAGCCCCAACAACGCGTCACCGTCTTAGACCTACGGCGTGGCCAGCGAGCGGAAACATTCCCCGCTCCTCACGGGCACCATGGCAGCCGCCGCAGCGGAAGGAAAGTCATAAATAAGTGCTTGGCCGCGGCGCCTGCATGCCACGCAAACAAAAAGGCCGCCGGCCCCGAGGGGCGCAGCGGCCTTCAAATCGACATCGCGGTGGCGCGAGCGCTACTGGCCCGGCGTCTGCGCGGGCTTGTCCACGTCCTTCACAGAACCCGGATTCTTGACGCGCATCCAAGCGATGACCTTCCACAAATCGTCAGAGGTCTTGATGATGTTGCCAAAAGGCGGCATCGGACCGGTCACGATCTCCTTCCTGACGCGCGTGTAGCCCTGCTTTTGGAGATCGTCCGAGCCAAGGGCGATCAGACGAAACAGCGTGTCGTCGTCAGCGCCATAGACAAAGGTATCGTTGGTCAGCGGGGGGCACATGCCGCCGCCGCCGCCGCCGCCATGGCAGCCATTGCAGCTGAAGGAGAGGTACTTCTTGTGACCGGCTTCCTCCATGGCCGCGGGATCGTCGTTATACGGGTTGTGCAGACCACCGATCGGCGTCTTTTCGATCAGCTCGAGCGGCGGGGTCTGATCGTCCTTCGGGCAGCACTCCTCTTCTGCCATGGCCTTGAAGCCAAATACACTCACGGCGCCCAACAGAACGACCGTCAGTACTCCAGTGATGATTTTGCGCACGTTTCGTTTCCTTACCCTAGTTGGAATCTTCGTTCAGCCTATCGAAATCAAAAAGCCAGCCGGCTCAGGGAGCCGGACTGACGCGCCGCCAAGGAGCAAGCGCGCACGGGCGCCAACAAGGCTTCGACGCCCGGTTTCGTCACGAACAACTATGGGCACGCCACAGGCGGCCCCTCGCGGTCGGCGAGCGGCCCCTGTCTTGGGCTTGGACCCTGGGAACGGATCACCTACCCTTACGGCAGCGCCTTCAGACGGGCTTGCCGAATTGTCCCTCACGGTCGCGATGCCGTATCCTCCGTGAACCCATGCTGTTTGGAGCTTGCTTCCCATCAGGGACAATGAGGAATGCTCTCTTGGGCACTATGGCCATGCTATAATTTGTCATAATCCAAATTGCGGAGAGCGCAAAGGGAGGGCCGATGCGTCATTATGCCTTCCTTAACGGCGCCCTCCAAGAGCTTGGTTTATTGGGTGATTTCGAAGTCCATGCCCTCGAAAGTGTAGAGGTCTTCTTGGGTCCAGATACCATCCTCTTGGACTGGAACCTTGTGGATTTTCACGTCCGAGACCTTTAGCCGGCCGGTCTTTTCGTCCACCCAGAAATCCACGTCGTAATACTCGTTCTCGGTGCCCGCCTTGCGGAAATCCGTGCAGGCGAAGTACTCACCCTGCTTCTTCAAGTAGCGGATCGGCTGGTGCATCTCGACGAAATCGAGGGGGATAACTTCCCCCGTCTTCGGGTTCTTTAGCTCTAGGGCGCCGTCTTCGTTCCTGTTCTCCGTGATGTAATTGTGGATCGCGCTCATCACGTGCCAGGCGCGCACGACTTCCATATCGCCGGGGTGCTCCTGCACGGGCAGCCACCACCAGGCCACCGGCAGCCGGGTGATCATGATCCAGCTATCGCCGTCGCGCTTAGGGCCTTTCTGCACGCGGATTTCGATCAATTTGAGCTCGTCGCTATCGGTCTGGGGCTTAAACCAGAAATCCAGCGCGTATTGCTTCTTGGGCTCATCCTTGTCGTGAAAGATCGCGTTGGCGAACCAGCCATAGCCCTTCATGCCACGAATGACGCGGATCTTCTCATAGACCAGATTGAGATCTTCATTGAGCTTTGGATCGTGAAAAACGAACACTCCGTCCTTCGAACGCTCCTTGATGATCTCCTCGGTCCTTTTCGTCACCGACTCGTCGTTGAAGTCGGGATAGTCGGCCGCAAAGACGGACGCGACCATACTTAGACAGAAGGCCACGGCTATCGCCGCGGCCCCTGCCCGTCTCAGCACTTGCGAGAAGACTGCCATCACTGTTTCGCCGTGTCTCCGCTTTCAGCGTCCGAGGCCTGAGGCGGGACGGTTGCCCGCGAGAGGGACAACACCCGGATCGCCTGGGAGGCTTCCTTGTTGTTATTGAGGTTGGCGACATCCTCGGCGGTCTCGCCACGGGCGTTTTTCACCGTGGGATCGGCGCCCGCATCCATGAGCAGTCCGATCATTGGAGCGCTGTTGTTGGCGGCCGCGATCATCAGTGCCGTCATGCCGTTCTTGGCCTGTGCGTCCACGTCCGCGCCCTCGTTGATCAAGGCCTTGGCGAGGTCGGTCGGCCGCGTGCTGCCGGGTAGAAAGATCGAGCCTTCCGCCGGGCCGGTCTGGGCGGCAACGATCATCAACGGCGTCAAACCTTCGCTGCCGGAAGGCGTGCTCACATCGGCGCCCCCCTCCATAAGCGCCATTGCCGCCTCGTATTTCTGCTCCGCGATCGCCAGTGCCAGCGGCCTGAAACCGTCCTGGCCAGGCTCTTCCAGATCGGCGCCGTGATCGATCAGCGTCTTGATCGAGGGAATATGGTCGCGCATCAGCGCGGCGGCGAGTGGCGTAATGCCGTTGCCGTCATGCTTATTGGGGTCAGCCCCGAGCTCGACCAAAAGATCGATCGTTTTGTCGTGGCGCTGACGCGCGGCGCTGGTCAGCGGGGTCCACCCCTGCAAGTCGCGCTTATTGACGTCGGCGCCTTTGCCGACCAGGAACATGATGCGATCGTGATCATTGGCGATGAGCGCGTTGCTCAGCTCCTGCTGCGGGTCGGCGCCTCCGGCCAGCCACTCCTCCAGCTTCTCTTGCGTCACGATCTGATCGGGCGAGGCAAGGTCGGGACGCGCTTCGAACTTCTGGTCGGCGAGCTTGATGTAGCTGCCATGGGCCGGCAGATTGCCCGGGACGATGCACTTGCTGCACTGAACGAGCGGGACGCCGTACTCTTCCATAATCGCCTCGACCTGCTCGGCGTTATCCTCAAGCGCCCAATCGAGCAGATATTTGAGGAAGACGTCCGTCGGACGCACGCCGATCGCGAGCTCGAACTCCATCTGCACTGTGTCGTCATCGAGATTGATCGGCTGGATCGCGATCGGCTCGTTCTTCATGGTCTTCACCCAGCCGGCGAAGGGCCCGAACACGGCAGCCACATCAAGCTTTCCGTCGAGCATTTTCTGAATCACGTACCAGGGCTGGTTCTCGGGAACCAGATCGCCATCGTGGGTCTGGAGCTGCAGCTCTACGTTCTCGAAGATGCCGCGTTTGGCCAGGGCCCGGCGAACGCCAGAAGTCTGGAACACGCCGATCTTGAGATCCTTGAGCTTCGGATCGTCCAACCCGGAAAGTTCCAGCCCCTCGTCGCTCCGATAAACGAGCACGTAAGGCGTCTTGTAAATCGGCTCGGTCGTGAGAAGCCGATCATAGTTCGATGGGACATCGAACATCACGTCGCAGTAATGCTCTTCGAATGTCGAGCGCGTTAGCCCGCGCTCGATGAAGGGCTGCCAATGATACTTGATCTCGGCGCCGGTGGCGTCAGCGAGCAGCTTCGCCAGCTTGTTCTGGAAACCCTCTCTCTCCATGTTCGAGAGCGGCATATTGCCGGGATCGGCGCAGATATTGAGCGTCCTGAGCTTCTTGGCCTTGTAGGCCGCCTTGGCCGCGGCCCGGATGGCGATGTGCTCACTCGGGGTGAGCTCCTCATACGTCTTGTTGAGGTCGCGCTGAACGGTCTTGCTTTCGGCAGCAGACGCCGCCGCGATGCCGATAGTGAGAATGCCCGCAGCCAGAACCGCGGTAAGGGAAAATTGGGGGGATGACACGGACTATCGCCTTGTTTGCAAGGCGGGCCGGAACGCTAGGATTGAAATCCCACCGGACTGACCCGCCGTGGGTGCCTAATCTTTCAGCGTTATATAGGAAAAAGGCGCCCGATGCCGCAAGGGCATCGGACGCCGTTAATCTACACGTTTCTGCTATCGACGATTACTCGTAGATGCGGAACACGTTCAGTTCACCACCCTGCGGGATATGCTGCAGGCCAGCGGCCTTGGTCATGGCGGTGGCACCAATGGCGCCGAACTTGTCGCTCAGATCCAGACCAGCGGTGACCGGAAGACCGATCCAGCCGCCGATGCCGGAGTAAACGCCGACATACTGCTTACCGCCCACCTTGTAGGTGATCGGGTTGCCGATGATGCCGGAACCAAGCTTGCGGCTCCACAGGACCTTACCGGAATTCCGGTCGACCGCGCGGAAGTCGCCACCAAGCGAACCGTAGAACATCAGACCACCGTCGGTAACCATTGTACCACCCCAGTTCGGGTAAGGATCCGGGATCTCCCAGACGGTCTTACCAGTCAGGACGTCGTACTTCTTGATTTTGCCGGTGGTGCCGGGCTTCTCAGGATACATGTACACGTTCGCGAACACGTAGACAGTGCCCTGGTTCGTGTGCGTGCGCTCCTGGGGCTCCAGCTCCATGCACCAGTTGTTGGTGGGCATGTAGAACAGGTTCGGCTCCTTCGGATCGACCGCACCAGGCTGCTGGTCCTTGCCACCCATCGCGGACGGGCAGCTAGAGACGTTGCGGCCAACTTCGAGCGGCGAGTGGTCACGCACCTTGACCGGACGGCCAGTCTTCATGTCGACCTTCTCGGCCCAGTCCGTCGTCACGTATTTCGTGGCGCGGAGAAGGGTACCGTCGGTACGGTCGAGCACGTAAGCAAAGCCATTACGATCGAAGTGAGTAAGCGCCTTCACATCCTTACCGTCGATCTTCATGTCGGTCAGGATGTTCTCGTTGATGCCGTCATAGTCCCACTGATCGAAAGGAGTCATCTGATAGGCGAAGACAGCCTCACCATTTTCGATCTTGCGAGCGAAGATGGTCATCGACCACTTGTTGTCGAATGGGCCCGAACCGATCGAGGAATCGAATTCGTTGCATTCTTCGTGGGTCTTGTCGGGGCAACGATACTGGGGGCTCCACAGGCCGGGGTTACCGGTCGAGTAGTACACCAGCTTCAGCTCGGGATCGTAGGTAAACCAACCCCAAGCAGCACCACCGCCGATCTTGTAGTCTTCGCCGGGGAAGGTCTTGATGCCAAGATCCTGACCGGCTTGACCGAAGTGCGGATTGGCCTTGTTGGTCTCAGCCGTCAGGCACACGTCCTCGTCGGAACCCGTGCTGTGGCACACCCAAGCCTCGGAGCCGTCCGACAGATTGAAGGCGGCGACGCGGCCACGAGCAGCGAACTCGTCACCACCGAAGCCCATGACCACCAAATTGTCGGCGATCAACGGAGCCGGCGTGATGGTCTCGCCCTTCTCGGGATAGGCGTACTTGACGACCCAGACTTCCTTACCGGTCTGGCCATCGAGGGCAATCACGAAACCGTCGAGAGTGCCATACACGAACTTGCCATCGGCATAGGAGCCGCCACGGTTGACGGTGTCGCAGCAAGCGCGCGGCACAGCCGACTCGTCACGGTCGGTCTTCTTCACGTAGGACCAAACCTGCTTCGGGTTGTCAGGATCCGTAAGATCGAGAGCCTGCACAACGTTACAGTTGGCCATGGACGGGCAACCGGAAACCATGAACAGCATGGTCTTGCCGCCGACGTCCTTGATCACAAGCGGCTGGCCTTCGTGACCTCGAAGGGCGTTGGTGCCCTGCAGCCAAGCCATCTGCAGCTTGTTCACGTTCTTGGTGGTGATGTCGGAGAGTTCGCTGTGACGCGTCATCGCGAAATCACGACCAGGGGCAGGCCACTGGTCGGGATCAGCCATACGCTTCAGCTGCTCCTCATCGGTGTTTGCTAACGCCTGACCAGACAGACCCATCGTCACTGCGACGAGGGTGCCGGCCAGAACACCATACTTCAGTTTCATATCGTTCTCCTCTCCCTAGCTACTCAGTTCACCGAAACGAAAGCTGAGCTATTCTGTTTTGCTTGGGTCTTCGTACCCCTAGGCGCTATTGCCAAGAGGTCACTGAGCCCTTGCAAGTTTTCAAGCTGTCACTGTGGTTGTGGATGTTGGAGGCGGCCCGAAAGCGCCGAAGCAAATCAGTGCGCCTCGCGCCCGCTCCTGGCGGCGGGTTCTCCGATGAACACATCACGCGGTGACACCTCACGAGGAATTTCAGCCTAACTCAGAGTGGGACACGGTGATTCCGCTTTGTTTGTGGAAACACGCATCCCACACATTGCCAAGCTGCCCGCTCATAATTGCCAAATGTAATGCCAATGCAAGTGAAAAGTGCTCATGGCAATGGAATCTGCCAAATCCCATTCCCCCTTGTTGCGCTGCATCAAAGGCGCAAACCGACAAGCCCCGGCATTAAGTGAAATCTTTCGGAGTTTGTGTGCAGCGCACCGACACGTTGATCCAATGTCTGAACCGGCCGCATCGGGAACACGGAAAGCCGCTCGTCGCGAAACTCACGTCGCCCCGTCACGCTGTCCTAATCTCAAGGCGCTTTGCCGCTTGGTCCCTCGAGGCCGTTCCGATGCCCTGCTCCGCCAGGTGCGGGGCTATTAATAAAGACGCCCGATGCCGGTAGGCATCGGGCGTCAGCCGTCTCGTCAGGGTCGCGCCTACTACTCGTAGATGCGGAAGACGTTCAGCGCGCCGCCCTGAGGCACGTGCTGCAGGCCAGCGGCCTTGGTCATGGCGGTGGCACCGATGGCGCCGAACTTGTCACTCAGATCCAGACCCGCGGTGACCGGACGGCCGATCCAGCCGCCGATGCCGGAGTAAATGCCGACATACTGCGTGCCGCCCACCTTAAAGGTGATCGGATTGCCGATGATGCCGGAGGCGAGCTTGCGGCTCCACAGGACCTTGCCCGAGTTCCGGTCGACCGCGCGGAAGTCGCCGCCGAGCGAACCGTAGAACATCAGGCCGCCGTCGGTGACCATGGTGCCGCTCCAGTTCGGATACGGATCCGGGATCTCCCACACCGTCTTTCCGGTCAAGACGTCGTACTTCTTGATCTTGCCGGTGGTGCCGGGCTTCTCGGGATACATGTACACGTTGGCGAACACGTAGACCGTGCCCTGGTTGGTGTGCGTGCGCTCCTGGGGCTCCAGCTCCATGCACCAGTTGTTGGTCGGCACATAGAACAGGTTCGGCTCCTTGGGATCGACCGAAGCGGGCTGCTGATCCTTGCCGCCCATCGCGGACGGGCAGGTCGAAACGTTGCGGCCAACTTCGAGCGGCGAGTGATCGCGCACCTTTTTGAAATTTGGAGGGTGTTGATTTGGACGAGGCGACACCTCGTGCCCGCGAGTCCTCCGAATGGCTGCGCGACATCCGAGGATCAAAACCTAGCGCAGGTGGGCACCACGCATTTCCCCATTCTGGATGGAAAGTGGCAGCCCGATGATTGCCAACTCGCGCCCTGATTTTTGCAAACTCAATTCCGCGAACGCGCGAAATGTGCTGACCGCGATTGGATAGTCCGGCAGCACGCGCCGCCGCGGCCGCAGACGAAATGCAATAAAATCAAGGCAGATAGCGTCTAGCGCTGCGCCCTGCCGTTCGTGGACGGGAGATGCTGGATGGCGATGCGCATGAGCTCGGGCAGCGTGCGCACGCCGAGCTTGGCCTTCAACTGGGTGCAGGTATTTGCCACGGTCTTGTAGCTGACGTGCAAATGCTCGGCGATGACGCCGTAAGGCTTCCCCTCGGCCACCAGGGCCAGCGTCTGAAGCTCGCGCACCGTCATGCGGCGCAGCGGATTGGTGGTCCCCCGCGCCTCCATGAACGCCACCTCGGAGGCGAGGTCGTGACTGAGATACGGCCGGTTTTCGCGAACCCTCTGGAACGCCTTCTGCACCTCTTCAGGCGGGGTGTCCTTCAGCACGTAGCCGGTCGCGCCCACTTCGAGCGCGCGCGAAACGATGACCGGGTCGGAGTGCATGGTGAACACCAGGATCGGCGTCTGTTGATCGTGCAGCCGCAGTCGCCGGATAAAGGACAGACCGCCGAGCGAACCGGTGCGCATGGCGAGATCGACGATGATCACGTCGGGCTTCTGGGTGCGATAGAGCCGAAAGCCATCGGCGAGGCTTTGCGCCTGCTGAATATGCTCCACGCCGACGTCTTCAAGAAGCTGACGGCAGCCTTGCAGCACAATCGGATGATCGTCGATGACGAGAACACGAGTCATGATAGCTCCCCAACCAATTCCGGCGCTCGTGCGCGCTCTTTGCCTTCCCTCTGAACGGGTATCTCTACCCTGATGCTCGTCCCCTTGGACGGTGCGCTTTCGACGACACAAGTCCCGCCGAGCGAGCGCACGCGCTCGGTCATGGTCGTGAGCCCAAAGCCCTTGGGCGTTGACGGCGCCATCCCCTGGCCGTCGTCGGTCACGGTCAACTGAACGCTTTGACCCGCGCTTTTGCGGCCCCTCGTCCCTCCCACATCCTTCTCGGTGAGTTCGACCGTGATATTCGCCGCATGACCGTGCCGAATGGCGTTGGTGATGGCCTCCTGGATGCAGCGATAGACGGTCAGATCGACGGGCTCGCCATAGGACTTCGCAAGGTTGCCGAGATCGGTGTGGATCTGGGTGTCCAGATGGCGGCCCTGAAGCCCGGCGGTGAGCTCCGCGATGAGCTCGGCGAGCGTCACGCGGCCGAGCGGTCCGGGGCGCAACTTCTTGATCAGCGCCCGGTTCATGGCCTTAAGCCGCTCGGCGATCGAGAGAATTTCACCGACGCGGCGCGAGATCTCGACCGTCCGCTCCTTGGGCAACCGATCGGCGATCGTTTGGATCGAGGACGCATTGGCGGCGATGCCGAACAGGCAGGGACCTGCCTCGTCGTGAAGCTCGTTGGCGATCTCGCGGCGCTCTTCTTCCTGCACGGTAATGAGCTGGCGGTAGAGCCGGCTGTTTTCCTCACGCGCCATGTCCAACGCGCCGGCCAGGGTGTTGAAACGATTGGTGATGGCGGCGAGCTCTTTCACCTTCGACGGCTTCAGCCGCGTCGTGTAGTGACCGTCCTCCAAGAGCAGCATGCCCTTTGAGAGGTTGGCAAGCGGATCGAGCACCCGGCCGAGCACGACGTAGAGAATAATGAGAACCAGCGCGTTGATCCCGAGCCAGACCACGGCAAGCGAGGCGAAGTCCTGCCACGCTTCGGCGATCTCGTCGGCCGGCTCGCCGAGAACAACCACGGGGTTTGCTCTGCCGGCGACGACGCGAACCTTGCGATCGGCGATCTCCGGCCGGACCAGGGCCGCAAACCAGGCCGGCGCATAGGGCGCGGCGCTCGAATCCGCGGCGTGCGGCGACACGATGTTGAGCTGGCCGGCATCGTCCATGAACATGATGCGCACATGCCGCAAGTGCTTAAGCTGCAAGGGCAGCTCCTGATTGAGCTGGTCGAGCTTGCCCTGCGCGGAGAGATCCTTGAGGGTCGCGGCGACGAAGCGCTGCGCCACCTCGAGCGAGGCCTCCATCTCAACCTGCGTGGCGGTACGGGTGTTGAAGATCGAGACCGCGCCGGCAACCAGGGCAGCAAGAAGATTGATCGCGGCTACCGCGACAAGGAGTTGCGTCCGGACCGGGCGGTCATACCAAAGCTTTTGCAGCACGCCTCGAAAGTCTCCACAACGAGAGCAGGTGCCTCACACCATCGATGCGGGCACAATGCAAGGGCCGTTCCTATTTTGCTTTAACGCACCCCACGACCGCTTCCCAAGTACCAGAACTTCTTATTGCAAGTCTTGGCACCGGGAGCCGCCAAAAAAGCCAGTCGAGGCCGGACGTGGCGAAATAGCAATGGCAAGCGTGGAAATAGCATTGCAAGAAGTTCCCGCCCAGTATTGCGAAACTATCCAAAGACGGGGTTGGACGAGACCGCTAGCCTGATCGAGGCTGCTTCCTAGGCCGTTTGCGCGTGTTTGCCCGTTTCATCACGTGCCGAAGCGCCGCGATCTCGACCGGCTTGCTGCCGGCCGCGCCCCGCAGTGTCTCCTTCCCATGAGCTGCGGGTCCGGGACCGCTCCAAGCCGTCGGGCGGGGGTGCGGCGGGTCTTCTCCGCACCCCCCTCACCCGGTGCGCGCGGCTGATCAGGCCGCGACGGGAACTTGGCGCCTGCCAAGGGAAACGCCCTTCACCACCGCGTAAATCGCGGGGATCACGATAAGCGTGAGCAGCGTCGACGACACCATACCCCCGATCATCGGCACGGCGATGCGCTGCATGACCTCGGCGCCCGCGCCATGACTCCACATGATCGGCAGGAGCCCCGCCATGATGGCGGCCACCGTCATGATCTTCGGCCGCACACGGCCAACCGCGCCCGTCATGATCGCGGCATGGAGATCTTTCGCGGTGAAGACGCCGCCCTCGACCTCGCGCTGCGACCGGCGTTCTTTCAAAGCGTTGTCGAGATAGAGCAGCATGACCACGCCGGTCTCCGCCGCGACGCCGGCGAGCGCGATGAAGCCGGTGACGGCGGCCACGGAGAAGTTGAAGCCGAGCCACCACATGAGCCAGAGACCGCCAACCAGCGCAAAGGGTACGGACAGCATGACGATGAGGGTCTCGGTAAACCGACGGAAGTTCAGATAAAGCAGGATGAAAATAATGAGTAACGTGACCGGCACAACGATCTGAAGCCGTGCTTTGGCGCGCTCCAGATATTCGAACTGGCCACTCCACGTGATGTAGGTTGCCTTCGGAAAGTTCACCTGGCTCGCCACGGCCTGTTGAGCATCGGCGACATAGCTGCCGATGTCACGGTCGCGGAAGTCGACGAAGATGTAGAGCGCGAGCTGCGCATTCTCGGTGCGGATCATGGACGGGCCTTGCCCAAGGCTCACCGCCGCAACCTCGCCCAAAGGAACCGTGCCGCCGCTCGGCGTCGGGATCAGCACCTCGCTGGCGATGGCTTTCGGATTGTCGCGGTAGTCGCGCGGATAGCGCACCGCCACGTTGTAGCGCTCGCGGCCTTCCACGGTGGTGGTGACGGCCTCCGCGCCGAGCGCGGTCGAGATAACGTTCAGCACGTCGCCGACCATGAGCCCGTAGCGGGCCAACTGGGTGCGGTCGGGATCGATATTCACGTAGTAGCCCCCGGTCGCACGCTCGGCATAGGCGCTGGTGGTGCCGGGCACCGTGCGGACGGCCGCCTCGATCTCTCGGGCGACCGACTCCATCTCGCCGAGGTCGCGGCCCAAGACCTTGATCCCGACCGGCGTACGAATGCCCGTCGACAGCATGTCGATGCGCGCCTTGATCGGCATGGTCCAGGAATTTGACACGCCGGGAAACTGCAGAGCATTGTCCATCTCCGCGATCAGTCCGTCGACGGTGAGCCCATCGCGCCATTCGCTCTCCGGCTTCAGGTTGATGACCGTCTCGAACATCTCCATAGGTGCGGGATCGGTCGCGGTCGAGGCGCGGCCCGCCTTGCCGATCACCGAGTCCACCTCCGTAAAGCTCTTGATGATCTTGTTCTGGGTCTGGAGCAGCTGGCCGGCCTCCGTCACCGAGATGCCCGGCAAGGTCGTCGGCATGTAAAACAGCGTCCCCTCGTTGAGCGTCGGCATGAACTCGCTGCCGATCTTCGACGCGGGCCACACGGTGACGGCGAGAACGGCAAGGACGACGAGGATCGTGGCGGCCTTGAAGCGCAGAGCGAGCTCGATGGCCGGGCGGTAGATCCAGGTGAGCACCCTGTTCACCGGGTTTTTATGCTCCGGCATGATGCGGCCGCGCACGAACAATACCATCAGCGCCGGCACGACAAAGATCGACAAGAGCGCTGCCGCGCCCATGGCGAAGGTCTTGGTATAGGCGAGAGGCTTGAACATCCGGCCTTCTTGCGCCTCAAGCGCAAAGATCGGCAGGAAGGAGACCGTGATGACGAGCAGGCTGAAGAATAGCGCCGGCCCGACCTCGACCGCCGCCTCGATGATCACTTCGTGGCGCGGCTTGCCCTCGGGCGCGTGTTCGAGACGTTTGTGCGCGTTCTCGATCATGACGATGGCCGCGTCGACCATGGCGCCAATCGCGATGGCGATGCCGCCGAGGCTCATGATGTTGGACGAGAGTCCCAACACCCACATACAAATGTAAGCGATCAGGACGCCGAGCGGCAGCGTCACGATGGCGACGAGCGCGCTGCGCGCATGCATCAAGAAAATAACGCAGACCAACGCGACGATGAGGCTTTCCTCGATCAGCGTGCGCTTCAGCGTATCGATGGCGCGGTAGATGAGGTCCGAGCGGTCGTAGACCGCCTCCACGCTGACGCCTTCAGGCAGGCTCGGCACGATCTCGGCAAGCCGGTCTTTCGCGTTCTGGATGACCGAGAGCGCGTTCTCGCCGAAGCGCTGCACGACAATGCCGGAGGCGACCTCGCCCTCCCCATTCAACTCCGCCAATCCACGGCGCTCGTCCGGCACAAGTTCGACCCGGGCGACGTCCTTCAGAAGCACAGGCACGCCACCCTCGCTCTTGACGACGATATCCTCGAGATCTTGGAGGCCGCTGATATAGCCGCGCCCGCGCACCATGTATTCGCGCTCGGAGAGCTCGAGCGTGCGGCCGCCGACGTCCATGTTGCTCTCGCGGATGACGTCCTTGATCTTGGAGAGCGGGATGCCGAGCGCCTGAAGACGGCGGGGATCGACGACGACGCTGTATTGCTTCACGAAGCCGCCGACACTCGCGACCTCGGCCACGCCTTGGGCCTTGGACAGACCGAAGCGCACATACCAGTCCTGAAGCGTGCGCAGCTCGGCGAGGCTGTGCTGCGCGCCGCGTAGAACATATTGGTAGACCCAGCCGACCCCCGTTGCGTCCGGTCCGAGCTCCGGCGTGACGCCTCCAGGCAGGTCCTTGGCGGCGGCGCTCAGATATTCGAGCACGCGCGACCGCGCCCAATAGATGTCGGTGCCGTCGTCGAAAATCACATAGACGAAGGACACGCCAAAGAAGGAAAAGCCGCGCACCACGTGCGCCTTGGGCACGGTGAGCATCGCGGTCGTCAGCGGATAGGTAACCTGATCCTCGACGACTTGGGGCGCCTGGCCCGGATACTCGGTATAGACGATGACTTGCACGTCCGAGAGATCGGGAATGGCGTCGAGCGGCACATTCTTGACCGCATAAATACCGGCCAAGGCGAGGAAGACCACTGCAATGCCGACGAGGACGACGTTGCGCGCCGACCAACGGATGACGCGTGCGATCATGGCATCGCATCCCGATGTTCGAGGCTCTGAAGCGCGGCCTTAAGGTTGCTTTCGGAATCGATGAGGAAGGTCGCCGCGGTGACGACGTCCTCGCCCGGCTTCACGCCCTCCAACACCTCGACATAGCCGTCGCCGGTACGTCCGATCTTCACCTCGCGCGGCTCGAAACGGCCCTCACCCGTGGCGACAAGCACGATCTTCCGGGTGCCGCTGTCGATCACAGCGCTGGCCGGAACGGCAGCGACCGGGGCCTCCCCGGTTTCAGGATGGAAGACAACGTCGGCATACATGCCCGGCTTGATGCGGAGTTCCGGATTGGGCAACTCGACCCGGACCGATAGCGTCCGTGTTTCCGGCTTCATCATCTCCGGATAAATGAAGGTCACCTCGCCCTGGTGCGGTTCGTTCGGGAAAGCGCGCAGGGTGACGGTGACCGGCGTACCGACGGCGATGTCGCCGATGTCGGATTCGGCGAGCTGGGCGATCACCCAGACACGCTCGTGGTTGCCGATGCGAAACAGCTCGTCGCCCGCCATGACACGCTGTCCCTCGATGACGTTCTTGCGGATGACATGGCCGGTTGCCGGCGAGGCCCAATCGATTGTCCTTGGATTGGCCTCGGTCTCCAGGACTTCTTCGATACGGGACTCGGGCACGCCAAGATTGCGCAGCCGCTGCATGGCGCCATCAAGGTCGCGGCTCGCGTTCCGGCCGCCTTGCCCGCGCTTGGCGACCAGGAGGTCCACTTGCGCCAATTGAATCTGCGGGCTGTAGAAGCGGAACAGCGGGTCGCCCTCGACGACGCGCTGGCCGGTCTTATTGACGAACAGGTTCTCGACATAGCCGTCCGAGCGGACGGTCACGGTCCAGAGCCTGGATTCGTCGTGCTCCACCAGACCGACGCCGCGGACGGCGCGGGCGATAGACTTCTCGCCGACCGTCTCGGTTTTCACCCCGCTGCGCTGCACCTTGCCGGGACTGATGGAGACGGCGTCGTCCGCAGCCTCATCGGCATAGACCGGGATGTAGTCCATGCCCATGGAGTCCTTCTTCGGCACCTTCGAGGTGTCGGGAAGTCCCATCGGGTTCCGGTAATAAAGTATCTTGCGGTCGCCATTGGCCGGCTCGGCGTGTTCCGTCGCCGTCATGCTCATCGGCTCGGGCCGGTGGACATACCAATAGCTGCCCGCGGCTCCGGCCAAGATGCCGGTCGCCAGGATGGCCAGGCTGCTTAGACGCGTCATGATTTTGCGTCTCCGAATCCTCGTTGCGTGGCCCCTCGCCCGTATCGGGCAAAGGAGATCGCACCGCTGCACGCGAGCAGGCGCTCACGCGAAACGGCGTTGCATCAACTTTGAGGAGTCAGACGCGTGGAGGCGGCGACGGGGGGATATAGGCCGGCGAGCGCGCGCTATCGGGGGCGCGCTCCGTGGTCTCGACGAGCAAAGGCACCATGGCCGAGGCGATTTCCGCAGGCATGACCGCGCTCAGAGCCAGACCAAGACAGAGACATTTGCCTCCGCACCCGGGATGATCGGCGCAAGGCCCCATCCCGTCATGGTCCTTTTGGCCGTTGGCGAGATCGGCCACGGCCGCGCCAGTCTTGGCGTGGTGGCTTTTCGCCTGATCGTGCTCAGTCTGGGCGGAAGCAGCGTGCTTCGCACAGTCGGACTGCGCCGCAGCCTGGGGGGCGGCGGGGGCAGCCATCGCCGTATTCACGCTCGCCGCGGGAAGGGCGGCGACCGCGAGGGTCAAAAGAGCGACGAAAATCGTGCGTAACCTGTCCATGCTGACCGGAAGTATGTGGTCCTGCCACATAAGGTCAAGTGACAGAGCCGTGAGCGGGACATTTTCAGCAAATTTGCCGTCTCAAAGGGTGTGATGCTTAACAGACCTCGGCTCTGTTGCCCTTAGCGAAGCCAGTTGCCCCGATCGTGCGCAATCCCCGCGACTCACGGCTGCGGCAAATCGCTTCCGCCGCCGGTTTGTCATGAAATCACTAAGGATGCGTCCTAATCAAAAGAGAACTCCAAAAGTCTTCAACCATTGAGAAGGTCGCGCTCGCCGCATGACGGTTCGCAATCTTGAACATGCCCTGCGCCCACGCAGCGTCGCGGTGATCGGCGCGAGCGACGAGCCCGGATCCGTGGGCCATACACTCACCCAAAACGTGCTTACCGGCGGTTTCGAGGGCCAAGTCTTTCTGGTCAATCCGCATCACGGCACGATCGCCGGCCGCGACTGCTTCAAATCCGTCGAGGCGTTGCCCGAGGCGCCCGAGCTTGCGGTCATTGCCACGCCGCCGGACAGCGTGCCGCCCATCATCGAGGCGCTCGGCAAGAAGGGAACGCGCGCGACAGTCGTCATTACCGCGGGCTTCAGTGCCGCGCTCAAGCAGGCCGTCCTGGATGCGGCGCGGCCCT
Source organism: uncultured Alphaproteobacteria bacterium (assembly GCA_963825655.1). GTDB lineage: Bacteria > Pseudomonadota > Alphaproteobacteria > Rhizobiales > Methyloligellaceae > Methyloceanibacter. The sequence goes on along the minus strand of CAWGTS010000002.1, from coordinate 136,136 downwards.
ATTGTCTCCGCGTCATCGGCCCCAACTGCTTGGGCATATCGGTGCCGGCGCTGGGCTTGAATGCAAATTTCGGATTGAACGCGCCCAAATCCGGGTCGCTCGCCTTCCTGTCTCAGTCGGGCGCGCTCATGACGGGCATTCTCGACTGGGCGTCCGCCCGCGACATCGGCTTCTCCTATGTGGTGTCCATGGGCGACATGGCGGACGTGGACGTGGGCGATCTGCTCGACTTCCTCGCCGCCGACGTCTCGACCAGCGCCATCCTGCTATATCTCGAGACGATCCCGGCGGCGCGCAAGTTCATGTCAGCGGCGCGTTCTGCCGCGCGCGCCAAGCCGGTGATCGCGATCAAGTCGGGCCGCAACGCCGCGGCGGCGAAAGCGGCGGCAACCCATACGGGCGCGCTGGCCGGCACCGACGCCGCAGTCAGCGCCGCCTTCCGGCGCGCCGGGCTCGTGCGCGTGGAAGAGCTGGAGGAGCTGTTCAACGCCGCGGAGACGCTGGCGAGTTTGCAGCCCGTTGCGGGCAACGAGCTTCTGATCGTCACCAATGGCGGGGGCGCCGGCGTGCTCGCCGTCGACGATTTGATGCGGCTCGACGGCAGGCTTGCGCCTGTGGGCGAGGATCTGGTGAACGCACTCGACAAGGTGCTGCCGGCCAACTGGTCGCGCGCTAACCCGATCGACATTATCGGCGACGCCGGCCCCGAACGGTACAAGGCCACGCTCGACGCCGTGCTCGCCGAGCCAAGAGCGGACGGCATCTTGGTGATGAACTGCCCCACGGCGCTCGCCTCCTCGACGGACGCCGCGCAGGCCGTGCTCGATGCCATCGCGCAAGCCCCGCATCCGAGAAAGGTGCCCCCGATCCTCACCAATTGGCTCGGCCAGGACGCCGCCCACGAGGCGCGGCAGAAGTTCCGTGCGGCCGGCATTCCCACCTACGAATCGCCGAACGACGCCATCCAAGGCTTCTTCTATTTGTGGCAGTACACCAAGGCTCAAGAGTCTCTGATGCGCGCGCCGCCAAAGAGCACGGGTCCCACCGCGATTGCCGACGAGGCGGCCCGCGCCATTATGCGTACGGCGGTCCGCGCCGGGCGCACGCTTCTGACCGAGCCGGAGTCGAAGGCCGTGCTGTCCGCGTTCGGCATTCCCACCGTGGCCACGCGCGTCGCGGCCGCGCCGGCGGATGTCGCGGACATCGCCCATGCGCTTCTGAAGCAGAAGGAGTCGGTGGTGGTGAAAATTCTCTCCGACGATATCTCGCACAAATCCGACATTGGCGGCGTGCGCCTTGGCTTGCGCTCACCGCAAGAAGCGCGTCACGCGGCGGAGCGCATGCTGGCGCGCGCGGCTGAGGCCTGTCCGCAGGCGCGCATCCAAGGCTTCACCGTGCAGCCCATGATCGTGCGCAAACAGGCGCATGAGCTTCTATTAGGCGTCTACGAGGATCCGCTGTTCGGCCCCATGATCCTGTTCGGCTCCGGCGGGACGGCGACCGAGATCATCAACGACACGGCCGTTGCGCTGCCGCCACTCGACACCACCCTCGCCCTCGACCTCATGGAGCAGACACGCGTTTGCCGATTGCTCAAAGGCTACCGCGACCGGCCCCCCGCCGATCTTGCCGGCATCGCCTCGGCGCTGGTGCAATTGTCACAACTCGTGGTCGACTGCCCGGCGGTGAAGGAACTCGACATCAACCCACTGATCGCCGACGAGACGGGCGTGATCGCGCTCGATGCCCGTATTCGCATCGATCCGGACTTGGTGGAGATGGACGGACCCAATCCGCGGCTCGCGATCCGGCCCTATCCGAACCAATGGGAACGGTGGACCGAGACCGAGGACGGCGAGCGCATCCTGATCCGTCCGATCAAGCCCGCCGACGAGCATCTCTACGACAATTTCGTCGCCAGGCTTTCGCCGGAAGACATTCGTTTCCGGTTCCTGGCACCGCGCAAGGAATTCTCGCACAAGTTCGTCGCACGCTTCACCCAGATCGACTATGCGCGCGCCATGGCCTTCGTGGCTCTCAACAGGGAGGAGACCGAACTGTATGGCATCGCGCGCCTCGCCGCCGATCCCGACTACACGAAGGGCGAATACGCCATCATCGTGCGCAGCGACCTGAAGGGAACCGGCCTTGGCTGGATGCTGATGCGCAATCTGATCCGCTACGCTGAGCGGGAGGGGCTACAGGAACTGACGGGAGACGTCTTGGAGCAGAATACGCGCATGCTCGAAATGTGCCGGGCGCTGGGCTTCGAGGTTTCCGCCGACCCGGAAGATCTGTCCTTGCGCAAGGTGCGGCTGAAGCTCCCCGCCCCCATCCAGGACGCGGCGTGAGGCCTACTCGGGCGCCAAATGCGGTGTCAGCTCGTGGTCGGGCACGTTGGTGAGGTCTTTCTGAAGGTCGCTGACAACGCGCTTCGACACGGGCCCGGCTAGCTTGTGCTTCAGCTCGGTGAGCACGCCGGCCGGCGCCACCAATATCAGTTCCTCGAAAGCGCCGCGTTCGTGCTCGCTCGACAGCTCTTCGGCGACCAGGCTGACGAAGTCCTCCTTGGCCGCCTCTTTCGGATCCTGACGGGGCTCAATGGCGGAACGCCCCGTGGTGGCGCTCTCCATGACGCGACCGGGCCTGTCGGTGCCGAGATCGCGGGCCCGGCTATGGAGACCCTTGGAGACGAAGCTGGCCACGGTGCGAAAGGCCCCGTTCTCGTCGCGCTCGACGAAGCGGGCGCGCCCACCATCGGCGATCGCGTACCAGAGCTTCGGCTTCTTCATCACTCCGTCTCTTGATCTTTCAAGCTCATGATATAGGCGGCCAAGTCCTCCAACTCGGACTTGGTGATGGGGATCACCGGCATCGGATGCTTGGGCATCACGATCTTGGCCATGATCGAGCCTTCCGTCTGACTTTGCAAGTTGCCGATCTCATGAAAGCTCGGCACGTCGACGTTAACTTGCTCCTGGGCGCTGGAGACGAGATGACAGTTGGAACAGAGGCGCTCCGCCAGGACCTTTCCGTATGCGGGATCGGGCGCGCTGGTGACCGGCCCGGCAAGACTCACAGTTGGGGCAGTGAGCGCGAGCGCTGTGAGGACGACCCTCATGGAGACCGCGCGCGTCAAGCCGCCAACGCCTCGAGCTTGGCCATGTCGCGCACAGTCACGCGGCGCGCGGACTCAAGCTTGATAACTCCTGCCTCCTTGAGCTCGGCGAACATGCGCGAAACGGTCTCCAGCGTCAGACCGAGATAATCGGCGATGTCATGGCGCGGCATGGCGAGTTCGAGGATGCCGTCGGAATGCGAGCGGCGGGCCATTTCCACAAGGAAGGCGGCAAGACGTTCGAGCGCGCTCTTGCGGCCCAGAAGGAGTAGATGATCTTGCGTCTGGCGCAGACCGATCATCGCGCGGTTGAGCAATTCATGGACGAAGCCGCTCGAGGCGGTCGCACTCAATAGGCTATGCCATTTGAAGGCGACGACCTTGACGGGCGCGATCGCCTCGGCGGAGGCATGATGCACGTCGTCGACCTCAAAGCCGAACATGTCGCCGGGGAGATGGAAGGCGCTGATCTGACGGCGGCCGTCGGGGAGAAGCTGGGAGACGCGGACCACGCCGGAGACGAGCTTATAAACGTAGCCCGCCTTTTCACCTTCGGCGAAGATCTCGGTGTTGCGCGCGAAGTTCATGGGCACGCTCGACGGATAAAGGGATTCCGGTTCACCCCTGCCGGCAAATGTGAACGGGGACGGCCTCTGGTTCGGTCTCTGAAGTTCGACGATAGGGGCCGGCGTCAGCATGAGTGATCCTCCCGGAGATCAGTTGCCCGATACCATGGGTAAGCCCGGTTGGGGCGACCGGAAATTCGTGCCGATCACCTAAGGGAAACTACGTAGGCCGGGAGGAAAGCTAGGACCGGCGCAAGGCCGCACGGGAACATCCGTTCCTGCCAATCACTTGACGGATCGTATGGACCAAAGTCTGGCCCATGAGCGGCTGTTCGACGATTTCGGTGACGCCCGCGGACCTGGCGTTGGCAAGCAGGCGTCGCGTCGATTCCGAGATCATCAGAATCACAGGCATGCCGTTTCCGGAGAAGAGCCCGCCCGTCGCACCATCCACGACGCGCGAGAACACATCCTGATCGAGCACGAGGCAGGCGCTGCGCACGCATGGCGCGCTCATGACGGGAAGCAGCGAGTGCTCATCGCAAAACCGGGTCTCGTAGCCTTCCAGCTCCAGAGAGAAGCGCAGGCTGTCCGCCAAGACGCCGTCGCTGACGGCAATGAGTATGGTTTCGGCCTGCGCCACTTCGATCTCCCTCAAACGCATCGCAGCCCTGCCTCAACTCATCCTTGCGATGACAAGCTATGCGGGTTGCGGGGGGACGCTTTGAGCTAGGTCAAATCGACGCGGCGCTTCGCCCCGGCTTCATCTCGGAGCGCTGCCGGCGATGGGCACACGGGCGAGAATGGCCATGCGGATCAGCTCAGACAGAGTCTTCACCTTCATCTTGGCCATGAGATTTGCGCGGTAAACCTCGACGGTGCGCGGGCTGATGCCAAGCGCGGCGGCGATGACCTTGTTGGGTTGTCCCGCCACCAGACCTTCGAGAACCTGGCGCTCGCGCTCCGAAAGACTGTGAAGCCGCGCGGTGACCGCAGCAAAGTCGCCGTCAGGCAAACCCTCGGTCCTCTCGAGCGCGGTCTTGACTGCATCGAGAATGGCCTGCTCATCGAACGGCTTCTCGATGAAGTCGACAGCGCCCGCCTTCATCGCTTCGACGGCCAGCGGCACGTCGCCGTGGCCGGTAATGACGATCGCCGGCAGGCATGGCGCGCGCTCCTTAAGGCAGTGCAAAAGCTCGATGCCGGTCATCTCGGGCATGCGCACGTCGGTGATGAGACAGCCGCATTGTATGACGTCGAGCCCATCGAGGAAGGCCTTCGCAGAGTCGTAGAGGCGCACCGCCAACCCGGCCGAACTCAGCATGAAAGCCAGCGACTGGCGTACCGCCTCGTCGTCATCGACGATATGCACGACAGGATTTTCGACCATCAGTCCTCGTTGCGTTCGGCCGGCTCCAACGTGAAGCGAAACACGGTTCCGCCGCCCGGATTTGGCTCAGCCCGCATTTTCCCGCCGTGGGCCTCTATGATGCGTTTCGAGATCGAGAGACCGACGCCCATGCCCGACGGCTTGGTGGTTACGAACGGCTGAAACAGCCGATCGCCGATCGTTTCGCTGAGACCCTGGCCGGTATCGGCCACGCTGATTTCGATCATGCCGCCATCCGCTGCGGCGGTCGTCATCAGCAATTCCTTGCGATCACTCTCATGCATGGCCTCGATGGCATTCCGTATGAGGTTGAGCATCACCTGCTGAATCTGGATCTTTTCCACCAGAACCGTATCGGTGTTGCTGGCGAACCGGAACAGCGTCCTCACGCCCTCCTCCTGAGCGCCAACCAACGCCAGCGCGCTCGCCTCTTCGATGAGCTTGCTGAGATTTTCAGGCCGCTTCTCGGCTTCACCGCGTGCAACGAACTCGCGGAGCTGCCGGATGATCTGACCGGCACGCAGCGTCTGCTTGGTGGTCTCTCCGAGCGCCTCACGGACCTTGGCCACGTCCTCACCATCGACCTTTTCCAGCAACCTGCTGCACCCCTGAAGGTAGTTGGAGATGGCCGAGAGGGGCTGGTTGATCTCGTGCGCGAGCGTCGTGGCCATCTCACCCATCGCCGTGAGGCGCGACAATCGCGCAAGCTCCGTTTGGAGCTCCTGCAATTGGTGTTCGGTCTCCTGCCGCTCGGTGAGGTCACTGATGAAGCCGGTGAAGAATTGGCTCTCGCCGGACTGCACTTCCGCAACTTCGAGCTTCATGGGAAAGGTCGAGCCGTCCTTGCGCAGCCCGGTGACGACGCGGTCGATGCCGATGATGCGCTTCTCGCCGGTGGCCAGATAGCGAGAGATATAGCCGTCATGCTCCTCGCGGTAGGGCGACGGCATCAGCAAAGAGACATTCTTGCCGATGACGGCGGCCTCTCGGTGACCGAACAGCCGCTCGGCTGCCGCATTGAATGACTGGATCCCGCCTTTCTCGCTGATGACCACGGTCGCATCTGGCACCGTGTCGAGCACCGACCGCAGATGCGCCTCCCGCGCGCGCAAAGCCTCTGCCTGACGCCTGCTGCGGATGCGTGTGCGGCGGAGCAGTTCGCCCAGCCACGAGATTCCGAGACCGACTATGGAGAAGACGACCGTCTCCAAGGCCACGGTCGGGGGAAGATCGCCTTTGCCGGTCAAAAAGAGCCCCAAGACGGCGAAAATGGTGGTCGCAAGCACCCCTGGGCCGACACCGCCAAAGCCCGCGGTGACGACGACCCCGGGAATGAAGATCAGGAATGAGGCGCGGCCTTGGAGCCAGGGATAGAGGCCCCAGGCGAGGAGCGCCGAAACAGCCACCGCGGCGATCGCCACCCCGTAATGGGCGCCGCTCGGGTGCGGATCGGCGATGGCGCGGCGGAAGCGCTCGATCCGACTTTCGGAAGGTTTGGTCAGGGGGGCGTGCATGGCGAAAGTCTAGCCTCCGGTGCCGGGCCACGCCCACTCTATTTCCAGGGCGCCCGGCTATCGCAATTCTGTTAGCTCTGTATTGTTAGCTTTCCCGATCCTGCGACACTGGCGCAGAGTGCTTGTTCTACCGGAGGAGATCATGGCCACGACCGACGCCGAAATGCCAGACCACAAGGCTTTGCGCGAAGACCTGCAAGAGATCGCCGCGCGTCTCGCCAATTTACGGTCGGACATCGACGGCTTGATGGGCGCGGCGGGCGCGACCGCCAGTCATCAGGCCGAAGCGCTCCAGGACCAAGCGAGCGAGGCTTTGGCGAACTTCGAGGACGCCGTGCGGCGCGAGCCTCTCAAGTCGCTCGCCATCGCAGCCGGGGCCGGCTTCCTGCTTGGGATGGTTCTCCGCCGCTAGAGCCATTGAGCGGCGCACCCGCCGGCTCAGTGCATCATCAGCACGGCGACATCCGTGTTGCGCAGGACATGGAGCGTCGCGCCGCCGAAGACCCATTCGCGCCACCGCCAGTGCCCATAGCCGCCCATGACGAGGAGAACGCCGCTGCCGGCGGCCGTGAGCAGGGCGTCGCCGACCTCACGCCCACCCAGCGGGACCGTTTCCATCTCGACGGGAAGGCCGGCCATCGCGAGATAGCCTGTCATGGCGGAGGCGGTAACATCCTCTTCCTCTCCGCCGTCCTCGGCGATGCTGATCAGCCTGACGCGCTTGGCGGCTTCGAGAAACGGCGCCGCGGCGGCGATGGCCCGAACGGCCTCGGGGGCGTCCTTCCACGCAATCACCACGGTCTCGCCGATCGGCGTGCCGGCCTCGTCCGGCACGACGAGAACCGGACGGCCCGAATGGAACAAGGCCGCATCGCGCGCCGGCTCGAACATCCCGTCCTCTCTGGCGGCGATGCTGGGCAACACGGTGAGATCGGAGACCTTGGCGCGCTGAGCGACGGCGGGGCCGACCAAGCCTTCGACGGTGAGGAGCTCCGCCTTGACGTCGGGATGAGCGCCGAGCGCTTCCTCGAACCAGTCCGTGGCCAGGCGTTCTTCCTCATCGACCTGCTTCCTGGCGACATCCTCCAGCTGGCCGAAATAGACGGGGCTCAGCTCGGTCGCATAAGGCAGCCGCTGGGCCGGAGGCGGACAGGGGTGCAGCACTTCGAGCGCGCAACCGAAACGCTTGGCGAGCCCGAAGGCCGCCGCGGCGCATGCGGCGCTGGTGCCGGCCGAGTTGATCGGAAGCAAGAGTCTCGCAGGTTTCACGGGGTCTTCTCCCACGGGTTCGGGCGTCTCCGGCACGTTCGCCCCATGCGGGTCAAAACGCGTTGACGCACCTCAAAGAAGCTGTCGCCTTTTCTCCGCATTCTGGCGCACAATATATCCCAGATGTCTCTGGCGTTTTTGAAGACGGTAAGTAAGAAAGAGGCGCTTTATGGAAATCCCCTTGGAAGTCAACTTCCGCAACATGGACCCTTCGCCCGCCGTCGAGGCGCGCATCCGCGAAAAAGCGGCGAAGCTCGAACGCTTCCATGACCGCATCATCGGTTGCACGGTCGTGGTGGAAGCTCCGCATCGGCATCACCACAAGGGCAAGCTTTACAGCGTGCATATCGATATCAGCGTCCCCGGCAAGGACCTTGTCGTGGACCGGGCCAAGCCGCTCGACCATTCGCACGAGGACGTCTACGTGGCCGTGCGCGATGCCTTCAACGCCGCGGTACGGCGTCTCGAGGACTATACGAGCAAGCTGCGCGGCGATGTGAAGACTTCAACCCGGGGCGGCGGCGCCTCGCCCGCGGAGTAAGCGTCCGCCTCAAGTCTTCCAGAAGGCTTTGACGTCGGCGAAGCGTTCATAGGCCCGCTCGGCTTCTTCGATCCATTTTTCCTCATCGTCCGGGCCGGAACCGGGCGCGGCGAGGCGCGCATCCATTGAATCCTCGCCGTCCTTGGCCAGAAGCACGCGCCGGGTAGCAATGTCGTTGAGCGTCCCAAGCGCATCCTGAAGAGACTGGAGCGCGACGAGCGACTTCTTTTGGCGCTTGGCGCTCTTCTTGCCCGTGAAGGTCGCGGCGAAGAACTCGGTGGCATAGCGCAAGCGCTTGGCGCGGATGCGCAGTCTGTGCCGCTCGGCCGCGCTCAGGTCGCGCAAGTCCTTGCCTTTTTTCTTGATCGTGCGCCGCAACTTCGAGAGCTTTTTCGCGGCATAGCCGGTGACCGGGTCTTTGGCTTGGGCGTTGCTCTCCCAGCCGCCGATCTCGATCCAAGCGCCGAGATCGAGCAAGGCGTCGCGGAAGCGCGCGGAGCTGCCCGCCTCGAAGGCGCGGGCATAGGCCTCGGCACGGCGCTCCATGACGTCGCGGTAGACCGCTTCCAGATCCGGATCGTCCGGTTGCGCCGCGCGCCGTGGCTCCAAGATGTCGGCGGCGAAAACGTCGAGGTCGCGCGCCGGTCCGAGTTCGCCGCCGATCCATTTCAAGGACTCGGTGACGGCCTCGCGGTCCCGGTCGGCCACCACGTCGCCGAACAGCGTGATGGCCGCCCGCAGGCGCCGCAAGCCGACGCGCATCTGGTGCAGTGCCTCAGGCCGGCCGTCACGCATGGCCGGCGCGTTGACGATGATCTGGCGCAGACAGTTGCGCGCCACGGCACGGAAGGCTTGCGCGCAGCTCATCTCGGGGGTGACTATGACAGTCTGCGCCTTCTCGAACGCTTGGTCGCCGCCGTCGAGAAGCTCGAAGCCGCGCTCCGCCTTGGTCTTGACGCCGAGCGTGAGGGGCACGCTCTCGGCGAGGGCCTTGGCCAGCGAGAACAGCGCGCGCCTGTCGCCCGACTTGAGCTCGAGCTCCAGCTCGCAGATCGGCGCCACCTCGATGCCAGCGGTGATCTCGCCCTCGTCCACCGCCAGTTCGATTTCCGCGCCCTCGTGTTCCAGCTGGTACGCCTTACGCCGAAACCGTGTGTGAAAGCGGGGCGACAGTGCAGCACGCAGCTCGGCGGTAAGAAGCGGCTCAAGCGCGGTGCCCGCGGCGGCGTCAAGGTCCGGCGCATGCGTGGGCAGTGAGCACTCCCATTCGTCCCGCTCCAGGAACTCGCCCGTCCCGCGCGCGGTCTTGATGGTCTGCACGTAGCCGTCGCCGGTGGCACGCACCCGCAGAAACACGCCCGCTTCGCGCAACGCATCTTCGCCCGTGTCGTAATACGTTGAGATCAACTCGCGGACGTTCGGCGCGCCCGCCGCTTCCAGGATGGGGTGCGCCGCGATCAGACCATGATCGGCCGGATCGAACGTGAGCTTAAGCTCAATCTCCGTTGCCTCGTGCTCCGGCTTTCCCGCTGCCACACTCCAACTCCCGATGAATGCGAGCCGGCTTCGTCCGCCCACTCGCGTGCCGCCGGAGGTACCCTGGCGCTGGAGGGGAAAAACCTACATCTGACTGTCACAATCAACCCCGCAGTCCCAGGCGGGATGCGGCGGGCGCAACGCAGGTTCTAAGGTGGAAGTGTGACAGCCGATACGGTCAGGCGGAGCGTGCCCGATCGGGCCGCACCGCGGCGACGGCTGGCCGCAAGCGGGAGGGCGAGGTGCGGATCGCGGTGCACTGCGCGGCGACGACCATGTCCTCGTCCGATTCGAGAAAAGCGACCTGATTGCGGCCCGCCCGCTTGGCGATATAAAGCGCCGCGTCGGCCCGCCGAAATAGGTTCGAGAGATCCGCATCCACCTCCGCGTCGGTGGCGACGCCCACGCTGACGGTCGCCCCGACAGCCAGACCGTTGACGAACGCGGCCGAGCGGGAAAATGCCCAGCGCACGCGCTCCGCGGCCTCCACGGCGGCGGCCGCCTCGACACCGGGGAGGATGGCGGCGAATTCCTCGCCCCCCAAACGCCCGACGATGCTGCTGACCTTGAGGTTTTTCTCCGCGGTCAGGGCGAAGACCTTGAGCACCTCATCGCCGAGACTGTGGCCATAGGAATCGTTGGTGTCCTTGAAGTGATCAAGGTCGAGGATCAGCACCGAGACCGGCGTGCCGCCGAGGATGCGGCGTTGGGCGACGGCATCGGCCACCTCGAACAACGCCCGCCGGTTTGGCAAGCCCGTGAGGCTGTCGGTCAGGGCATCGACACGCTGCTCCTGCTCTTGCCGCTCTTTTGCCATGGCCAGCACGACAAAGGCCAAGGCGGTCCGGAGAAGCAAGGTTATGAGGATAACGATCGGGAACCAGCTGCTATAGAACACCGTGCCGAGCTCCGGGATCGGCTTGATCACGATCAACGGGAGCCAAGACAGGAAGCTTGCGCTGGTCAGAGCGAGAAGCAGGATCGCAAGCCAGCGCGAAGGCAATTGCTCACCGTGGTCGTAGGCAAGCTCGGTGGCGGCCGCGAAGTTGTAGGCCGCGGTCAGCACGCAGACCAGCATCAGCCTGTCGTTGAACGTCTCGACAAGGCCCGTGCCGGCCGCCAGGAGCAAGATGACCGGCCCCACGAAGATGTAGAGAAGGCTCGAGTCGCGCTGCGAGAATTCGCGGCAGGCCCGCCACTTCACGCCGGCCCCTAGGATCATCACGGCCTGGCCCAGCACCAAGGCGCCCGGTAAGCCGCCTCGTGAGACGTTGGCCATCACGATCCCGACACTGATGAGGAGCATGGCCAAGCCCCACATGCCGACGAAGGACGCTCCGCCTTGGCGCGCCCAATTAAAGATCAGCACAAGACCAAGGACCGCGGTGATCGCGATCGCCACGATCGAAATCGTCGACATGTCTAGGTGCATGGTCTCTCGCTTGGCGGGACTGAGGTTGCGAGGACCGTAGCCGACAGGTGTTCACGGTAGGCTTTATGCTACCGCGACACTTTCTAGAAAATTTTAGCAAGGGACCGGCGGAACGCCCGGACAGAGCGCCTGCTAGATGTCGCCGCTCTTCACCGCCCGAAAGAACGCAGCATTGGGGCAAAACTCTTGCGGCTCCGCCTGGCTATGGCCGGCAAGCCACTCGTGGCACTCGGGCTTGCATGCACAGCCATGGCACTTGGCGCGGGCCCTGACATAGGATTGTCCGCCGTCCAAGTCGACGGCCGCCAGATGATCGACGCCGGCGACTTGCATCATGTCGTCCATGAGAACGGTCTGATGAAAGTCAGCAAGCTCCGGTTTGGGATCCTTCATGACATTCTGCCCCTCTTGCCCCCCTGCCCTCTTGGCACGCGCGCGCGCCCCGCTAGCAGGCAAGCGCGGGAGAGCTTTCGCGGCCTTGAGGCAAATCAAGACGGTGTGGCCTTTGCGCTAGGTGCCTTTTTCGGCGCGCTCGATCCCGGCGCGGATGAGATCGGCCGCCTCGGCGTGCTCCGCCCAGCGCACGACCTTCACCCACTTGCCCTGCTCCAGATCCTTGTAGTGCTCGAAGAAGTGGCCAATCTGCTCCACCAGGATCTCGGGGAGGTCGCGGTAGCTCGTGACGCGCTTATAAAACGGGTGCAGTTCGTCGATGGGCACGGCGATGACCTTCTCGTCGATGCCCTTCTCGTCCTCCATGAGCAGCGCACCGATAGGACGCGCGCGGATGACTACGCCCGAGGCGACCGGCGTCGGAGCGATCACCATGCAGTCCACCGGGTCGCCGTCCTCCGAAAGCGTATGGGGGATGAAGCCGTAATTCGCCGGATAGAACATGGAGGTGTGCAAGAAGCGATCGACGAACAGCGCGCCGGACTTCTTGTCCATTTCATATTTCACCGGCGATCCGCCTTGCGGGATTTCGATGATGACGTTGACTTCGTGCGGCGGATTGGCGCCGACGGGAATGTTGAGCAGGCTCATGAAAATCCGATCTCCTAAAGCTCCGCGGCGACAGCGCGTTCGTCCAGCGCAGCGGTCTTGATCAAGGCGAATACCCGCTCGCCGGGAGCAAGTCCAAGCTCGTCGATGGCTTTGCGCGTGGCGAGGGCAAAAAGATGGCCGTGGCCGTCGAGGTCGATGGCAACACCCGTGAGCGGCCCGTCGTCGGTCTCGAGCCCGCCCACGGTCCCGGAGAGCGTATTGCGGATACTGGTATCGCGGCCGGGGCCGCGCGCCAGGGCAATGTCGGTCGATTTGACCACGATGCGCACCTCTTGCCCCGGCGTTCCGGCGCGGCCGACCAGCCAGATCTTGCCGGCCGGATGGGAAACCTCCGTGAGTCCGTAATTCTCGTCGATGGCCGACAGCGTGCCGGTCACCACAGAGGCACGCGCGAAGCGGCTGAGGCCCGCTGCCTTCAATGCGGGGCCCAGGGCTTCCTCCACCGGACCGATTGCGGCGACGCGGCCGTTGTCCAGCACCACGACCCGCGCGGCGAGCCGCGTGACCTCCTCGACGGCGTGGGAAACGTAAACGATGGGAATGCCAAAAGCGTCGCGCAAGGATTCGATCAGGGGCAGAATTTCCAGCTTTCGTTCGGTGTCGAGCGAGGCGAGCGGCTCGTCCATGAGCAGGAGCGCAGGCGAGGTCAGGAGCGCGCGCCCGATGGCCACCCGCTGCTTCTCGCCGCCGGAAAGACGAGCGGGCTTCCGCCCGAGCAGGTGGCCGATGCCGAGCGTCTCGACGACCGGATCGAAGGCCACGCGGCCCGCGGCTTCTCCGGCGAACCAGCGACCGTAGACGAGGTTCTGCTTCACCGTGAGGTGCGGAAACAGCCGGGCGTCCTGAAACACGAGGCCGATCCGCCGGCGATGGGGTGGCACGAAAACGCCGGTCCCGGTGTCCACCAAGGTCCGGCCATCGAGCACGATCCGCCCGCGGTCCGGGCGGGCGAGCCCGGCAATCAGGTTGATGGTCATGGTCTTGCCGCCGCCTGAACGACCGAACAGGCAGGTGATGCCCGCCTCGTTCTCGAACGCGACATCGAGATCGAAGGCGCCGAGCTTGAGCGCCACATCGACGCCGATCATGAAAGGGCCGTGCCGGTCATCGACCTCGCTTAACCCGAAGCCCGCCAGCCGTCCAGGAGCCGAAAGTCGTAGGCGCGGCCTTCCGAGGGACCGGCAGCCCGCATAAGCTCCCGCCCTCGGCCACCGATTCCTTTGGAGCGCAGACCGTGCTGTCCATTTTCGACTTCACGGGCTATCTGGCCTATCTCGCCATGCGCGGCATCGACGATTATCCGATCGAGGTCCTGATCTCGCTCGGACTCGTGACAGGAACCTACGCCGTGGCGCAATCGCTCCATCTCAGCGGTCTGATCGCGGTGGTCGTCTCCGGGGTGCTGATCGGCAATCGCGGCAAGCAATTTGCGATGAGCCAAAATACGCAGCGTTACCTGTTCGACTTCTGGCGCCTGATCGACGAGATCCTGAACTCCGTCTTGTTCCTCTTGATCGGGCTCGAAGTGATCGTGCTGCGCTTCGATGTCTCCGTGCTGCCGCTGGCGATCGCCGCAATCCCCATCGTGTTCATCGCGCGTCTGTTCTCGGTCGCGCTGCCGATGGCCTTCGTCAGCGCCAGACAACGCTTCGTGACCGGCACCGTGCCTATTCTGACTTGGGGCGGCGTGCGGGGCGGTATCTCGGTGGCGCTGGCGCTGTCGATCCCCCTCGTCGACGAACGGTTGCAGATCCTGGCCGCGACCTATGCCTTGGTGCTGTTCACGCTGATCGTGCAGGGCCTGACCTTGCCGGCCGTGGTCCGGCACTTCGCCCATCCGGCGGCGCGAAAGGACACGGCCTGATTGCGGCCGTGCGGACTATTCACACCGGGTCCGGTTCGGCTAGAACGGAGCCCCAGCCACACCCGTAATGAACCCAAGAGGAAGCCTCATGCGTTCGGTATTTGCCGCATTTTCTCTCGCAATCGCCGCCCTTAGTTTTGGCTCGGCAGCCGTCCAGGCCGAGGAGGTGCGCTGTCAGGCCATCCGCGATTCGGCTCAGTGCGTCGCCGAGCCGAGCTGCTGGTACGATGCGGCCAACAACAAGGGATGTCTCCCGGGCCCGCGGCCCGACGAGGATCGCTGCGCGGTGCATGGCGGCGAGTCCACCTGCAACACAAGCTCGTTCGGTTGCGCCTGGAATGAAGCTGAAAGCAAGTGCGCGGCCAAGGCCGAGTAGAGGAGCTAACCGCGCCCATGATTGAGCTGCTCAGAGGCTTTCCCGACAATGTCGTGGCGATGAGAGCCCAAGGCGACGTGACCAAGAGGGACTATGACGAGGTCCTGATCCCCGCCGTGGAGAAGACCTTGAAGACGCACGACAAGGTCCGCATTCTCTACGAGCTCGGCCCGGACTTCGACGGCTACGAGGCGGGCGCGGCCTGGGAGGACTTCAAGGTTGGCATGGAGCACTTCTCCCGTTGGGAGCGTATCGCGGTCATCACGGATGTCGAATGGATCGGCGTCGCCACGCGCCTGTTCAGCGTCTTCCTGCCGGGCACCATCCGCATCTATCCGCACGCCGAAGCCGCCAAAGCACGGCTCTGGATCACGCAGGCCGCATGAGCGGCAAGGCCTATTCGTGCCTCAATGCGTCAATGGGATTGAGCTGTGCGGCCCGGCGCGCGGGGAAGTAGCCGAACACGATTCCGATCAACGCCGTTCGACACGTGCGCCAGTGGGGTTTGCCGGTGATCCTCACCGACGGCGACGGCGTGTTTCAGCCGCACAAATTGGAGCGGGCCGGCCTGTTGGACGCCTTCGGTGGCCACGTACTGAACTATGTCCACAAAGAAAAAGAGCTCGACGCGGTGCAGCGCGCCTATCCGGCCAAACATTATGTGCTGATCGACGACAAGCTCAGCCTGTTGGATGCGGTGAAGAAGGCCTGGGGCGACCGCGTAACCACCATTTTTCCGCGCCAAGGTCACTACGCCAAGGACGCACGCACCCTGACCAGCTTTCCGCCGGCCGACATGGAGATCGCGCGCATCGCCGACCTGATGAAGCACGATTTCTCGATGCTTCAGCCGGCTTGAGGAGGAGATAGGCACGTGAAAGCAACCGAAGCCCTGCACGATCTGGGGCAAAGCCTATGGATCGACGACATCACCCGCGACATGCTCGATAGCGGCACGCTCAAGAAATATATCGACGCGTTCTCGGTGACGGGGCTCACGTCGAATCCGACGATCTTCGATAACGCCGTTTCCAAGAGCGACAGCTACGACCCGGAGATCAGGCGACTGTCCACGGCAGGCTATACCGGCGAGGCGCTGTTCTTCGAGCTGGCCTTGCAGGACCTGTCGCGTGCGGCCGATCTGTTCTTGCCGGTGCACGAGCGTACGGCCATGGTGGACGGCTTCGTCTCGCTCGAAGTCTCACCGCTGCTGGCCTACGACACGGAAGCCACCGTGGCCGAAGCCAAGCGGCTTTACGGGCGGGCGCACAAACCCAACCTCTTCATCAAGATTCCGGGCACGAAGGAAGGCCTGCCGGCCATCGAGGAAGCAATCTTCTCAGGCATCACCGTCAACGTGACGCTGCTGTTCTCCTCGCAGCATTGCGTGGCCGCGGCCGACGCCTACATGAAGGGCCTCGAGCGCCGGATCGCCGCGG
The DNA here is from genome assembly GCA_963825655.1 of uncultured Alphaproteobacteria bacterium. Lineage (GTDB taxonomy): Bacteria > Pseudomonadota > Alphaproteobacteria > Rhizobiales > Methyloligellaceae > Methyloceanibacter. The sequence continues at coordinate 120,026 of CAWGTS010000002.1, read as the reverse complement.
AACTCGACCCGGATGTCCGCTCGGTGGCCTCCATCTTCATCAGCCGCTGGGACAAGGCGGTGATGGACAAGGTGCCCGACGACTTGCGCGACAGACTCGGCATTGCCGTGGCGCATCAGGCCTATCGCGATTACCGGGCCATGCTCTATTCCGACCGCTGGCAGCGGCTCGCCTCCATGGGTGCGCGGCCCCAGCGGCTGCTGTTTGCCAGCACCAGCACCAAGGACCCGAAGGCGCCGGACACACTGTATGTCGGGGCACTCGCCGCACCGAACACGGTCAACACCATGCCGGACAAGACGCTGCTCGCGTTTGCCGATCACGGCAAGCTGGAGGGCGTGTTGTCGGCCGACGGCGGCGATTGCGAAGACGTGCTCGCGGCTTACGAGAAGGCCGGCATTTCGGTGTCCGATCTCGCGGCGCAGCTGCAAAAGGAAGGCGCCGACTCTTTCGTCAAGTCGTGGCAGGACCTGCTGCAGTCCATCGAGACCAAGACCAAGGCGCTGAGCTAGGGAGGCCACATGCCCACACTGATCGAGACCCCGGCCTGGCAGGCGCTTGAAGCGCATCACGACAAGATCAAGGACGCGCATCTGCGCGAGTTGTTCGCCGAGGACAAGAATCGCGCCGCGAAGTTCACGGCGGAGGGCGCGGGGCTTGTGCTGGACTACTCGAAGAACCGCATCACCGAGGAGACGCTTGCGCTTCTGATCGACCTTGCCAAGGAGCGCAAAATCGCCGAACGGCGCGACGCCATGTTCCGCGGCGAGAAGATCAACGTCTCGGAGGACCGCGCCGTGCTGCATGTCGCTTTGCGCGCGCCGCGTGGCGAGGTGATCGAGACGGACGGGCACGACGTGGTGCCGGACGTGCATGCCGTGCTCGACCGCATGGCGGCTTTCACCGACAAGGTGCGCAGCGGCGAATGGAAAGGCCATACGGGCAAGCGCATCAAGAACGCCATCAATATCGGTATTGGCGGGTCTTATCTTGGACCAGAGATGGCGTATCTGGCGCTGCGTCCCTATTCGGACCGCGACATGACCTTTCGCTTCGTCTCCAACGTGGACGGCGCCTGCTTCGACGAGGCGACGCGCGACCTCGACCCGGAAGAGACGCTATTCATTATCTCATCCAAGACCTTCACAACGCTCGAGACCATGACCAACGCCGCGACCGCGCGCGCCTGGGCCGTGGACAAGCTCGGTTCCGAAGACGCGGTGGCCAAGCATTTCGTCGCCGTCTCTACCAATACCGAGGGCGTCCAGAAATTCGGTATCGGCACCGCCAATATGTTCGAGTTCTGGGACTGGGTCGGCGGCCGTTATTCCATGGATTCGGCGATCGGCCTTTCGACCATGATCGCCATCGGACCGGACAACTTCCGCGACTTGCTCGCGGGCTTCCATGAGATGGACGAGCATTTCCGGACAGCGCCACCCGAGAAGAACCTGCCCATGCTCATGGGGCTGCTCACGGTCTGGTACAATAATTTCTTCGGGGCGCAGACGCTCGCGGTGCTGCCCTACTCAGAGCACATGAAGCGCTTTCCCGCTTATCTCCAGCAGCTGCAGATGGAGAGCAACGGCAAGCATGTGGATCTTGCCGCGGCGCATGTAAACTATCAGACGGGCCCGATCATCTGGGGCGAGCCCGGCACGGACGGGCAGCACTCCTTCTATCAGTTGATCCACCAGGGCACGAAGCTGATCCCGTGCGATCTCATCGGCTTCCTCACGCCGTTGAGCCCGCTTGGCCGTCACCATGATCTCCTGATGGCCAACCTGTTTGCGCAGGCCGAGGCGCTCGCCTTCGGCAAGACCGCGGCCGAGCTGACCGCCGAAGGCTCCCCGCCGGCGCAAACGCCATTCCGCGTCACCGAAGGCAACCGTCCTACCAACATGATCCTCGCCGAGAAGCTCGACCCCAAGACTTTGGGACGCCTCGTGGCGCTCTATGAGCACAGCGTGTTCACCCAAGGCGCGTTGTGGGACATCGACTCGTTCGATCAGTGGGGCGTGGAGCTCGGCAAGGTGCTCGCCAACCGCATCATTCCGGAGCTCGAGGCCGAGGCCTCGCCGAAGCTCACCCATGACTCATCGACCAATGCGCTGATCGAGCGCTACCGAAAGCACAAATTTTCGTAGCCTGATTAGGCGGCAACACGGCCGCGCATCGCCGCGTCCCGGATCGCCTTGATGTTTTCGGCGTACCGGCCATCGCTGAACACGCCGGAGCCCGAGACGAGCGCATTGGCTCCCGCCTCGACCACGAGCGGCGCGGTCTCCACATGGATGCCGCCATCCACCTCGATATGGATGGGCCGTGAGCCGATCATCGTCTTGATGGCGCGAATCTTGTCGAGTTGAGCCGGGATGAAGGTCTGGCCGCCGAAGCCGGGATTGACCGTCATCATCAGGACATGGTCGACCTTGTCGATAACATATTCGAGCGCCCTCTCCGGCGTGGACGGCGTGAGGCTCACCCCTGCGTGCTTGCCGAAGCTCCTGATGAGCTGAAGCGAGCGGTCAAGATGCGGCCCCGCTTCGGCGTGTACGGTGATCTGGTCGGCGCCTGCTTTCGCGAAGGCCTCGATATACGGATCGCACGGCGCGATCATCAGATGCACGTCGAACGGCTTCTTGGTATGGGGCCTTAGCGCTTTCACCACATCCGGGCCGATCGTGATATTCGGCACGAAATGGCCGTCCATGACGTCGATGTGAACCCAGTCGGCGCCGGCTTTGTCCACGGCGCGCACTTCTGCCCCCAATCTGGCGAAATCGGCGGACAGGATCGACGGCGCGATGATGATCTCGTGGGTCATGGCAAGGCCAGTTTACGGTCCTCACCTTGCAGCGCCCTTAACTTTCTGCCCCTATCGTTGCGGGCGATTTCACGAAACAGGGCTACTGCCATGACGCCAGCTTTTGGAATGCTTCGGGTCTGCGAGGACGCAGCGGACCTGGCCCGCTCGGGCGCCGCCTATCTCTGCGATCTCGCCGCGCGCCGCAAAGACCGCACCATCATCGCGCTGTCCGGCGGCAGCACGCCGAAGCCGCTCTATGAGCATCTGGCCCAAGAGCCGTTTCTGTCGCGTTTTCCCTGGGACCGGGTACATTGGATCCTCGGCGATGAACGCTTCGTCGCGCCCTCCGATCCGGCCAGCAATTACGGCATGGCGCGCGCGGCGTTTCTCTCGCATGTACCGGTGCCGCCTGAGAACGTGCATCCCGTGGAGACCGAAGGCGTGACGCTGGATGAAGCGGCGCAGCGCTACGAGAAGATGCTGCAGGGGCTCTATGGCGCCGACACGCTCGAGCCCGCCCGCCCGCTGCTCACGCTCACGCTGCTCGGTCTCGGCGAGGATGGCCACACGGCCTCTCTCTTGCCGGGGGAGCCGGTTCTCAAAGTCCGCGACCGTTGGGTCGCGCGGGTGCCGAAGGGCCGCAGCGAGGAGCGCGTAACCCTCACCTATCCCGCACTCGATTCTAGCCACGTGGTCGCGTTCCTGGTGTCCGGCGAGGGAAAGCGCGAGATCCTCGACAAGATCCTGTCGGGCGATGACAGCTTTCCGGCCGCTCATATCCGACCGGTGGGCGAGGTTCTCTGGTTCGCCGATCGGGCCGCCGCGGGCCGCTGGACTTGACATTCTCGATGATCGTGCCTGCCCCTCGCATGCGCCCGACTTTCACTTTCTGCGACGGAACGTTAGACTTGCTCAACGGTTTGCCTTTCAGCCCCCAACTTCCATCGATGGTAGACTTTTCGACTCTCCCCGCCGAGAAACGCGCAGATCATTGGATCCCGAGCCGTGCGAGCCTTGAAGCGCTGGTGCGCGGCGAGCACGGCGACCCGTTCTCGATCCTCGGGCTGCATCGCGGCCGCGCCGGCGCGTCTCTTTGCGTATTTCAGCCGAATGCGGCATCCGTCGCGGCCATCGATCCCGAGACGGGCGAGGAAGTCACGCTCGAACGGCTGAACAAGACGGGCGTCTTCGGCGCGGAAGTGCCGGACGAATTTTCACAACGCTACCGCTTGCGCATCGCCCGCGACAGAAAGACGGTCGAGATCGACGACCCCTATCGCTTCGGACCCATTCTCGGTGAGCTCGATCTCCATCTCTTCGCCGAGGGCAATCATTTGCGCCTTTACGAGAAGATGGGCGCGCATGCCATCACGCATGAGGGCGTGGACGGCATCAGCTTCGCGGTCTGGGCGCCGAACGCCAGGCGCGTCAGTGTGGTCGGCCCGTTCAACGACTGGGACGGCCGCCTCCATGCCATGCGCAACCGCGGCGATTCGGGCGTGTGGGAAATCCTCATTCCCGGCCTGGGACTCGGCGAACTCTATAAGTATGAGTTGCTCGGACCGGACAAGAAGCTCCTGCCTCTCAAGACCGACCCGTTCGGCTTCTACCAAGAGCGGCCGCCGGCCACGGCCTCCGTGGTGCATGGCCTGCCGCGCCGCCCGACGCCCATCGGCACTTGGCAGACGGAGCGCGAAAAGCTGCACAGCATCAACGCGCCGATCTCCATCTACGAAGTGCATCTCGGTTCTTGGATGCGCGGAGACGGCAACAGTTTCTTGAGCTACGCGGAGCTTGCCGACCGGTTGGTTCCCTACGTGCAGGAGCTCGGCTTCACCCATATCGAGTTGATGCCCGTCAGCGAGTTTCCGTTCGACGGCTCCTGGGGTTATCAGCCCATCGGCCTGTTCGCACCGACCTCGCGGTTCGGCACGCCAGAGGACTTCGCCAATTTCGTCTCGCGATTCCACGCGGCGGGAATCGGCGTGCTGGTGGATTGGGTCTCGGCGCATTTTCCGACCGATGCGCATGGGCTCGCCCGTTTCGACGGCACGGCACTGTACGAGCATGCGGACCCGCGCATGGGCTTCCATAAAGACTGGAACACGCTCATCTACAATTACGGGCGGCGCGAGGTGCTGAACTTCCTCCTGGCGAACGCGCTGTTCTGGCTGGAGCGCTTCGGCATCGACGGTCTGCGCGTCGACGCGGTCGCCTCCATGCTCTATCTCGACTACAGCCGCGAGCCGGGCGAGTGGGTGCCGAACATATTCGGTGGCAACGAAAATCTCGAAGCGATCGCCTTCCTGAAGCGGCTCAACGAGCTCGTGTATGCCGAGCGGCCCGGCACCACGACCATCGCCGAGGAATCGACCGCCTGGCCCGGCGTGTCGCGCCCCACCTATCTCGGCGGGCTCGGCTTCGGCTTCAAATGGAACATGGGCTGGATGCACGACACGCTGAGCTACATGCAAGAGGATCCGATCCATCGCCGGTATCACCACGACAAGCTGACTTTCGGCCTCCTCTACGCCTTCTCGGAAAACTTCGTGCTGCCGCTGTCACACGACGAGGTGGTGCACGGCAAAGGCTCGCTGATCGGCAAGATGCCGGGAGACCGCTGGCAAAAATTCGCGAATTTGCGTGCCTATTACGGATTCATGTGGGGCCATCCCGGCAAGAAGCTGCTTTTCATGGGCGGCGAGTTCGCGCAAGAGGCGGAATGGAACCACGACCATAGCCTCGACTGGCATTTGCTCGACGACGGCATGCATCGCGGCGTGAAAGCGCTAATCGGCGATCTCAACCGGCTCTATCGGGAGACCCCCGCGCTGCACGCGTTCGACACGGAGAGCCGCGGCTTCGAATGGGTCGACGCATCTGACAACGAGGCGAGTGTGATCTCCTTCCTCCGCTTGGGCGCCGATGACGACGCGCCGGTTCTGGTCGTGTCCAACTTCACGCCGGTCCCGCGCGAGCACTATCGTGTTGGCGTGCCCCAAGGCGGCCGTTGGATCGAACGCCTCAATACGGACTCGGCGGACTATGGCGGCTCCGGCGTCGGCAATGGCGGCGCCGTCGAGGCGGATCCTAAACCGTGGCATGGACGCCCCTATTCGATCGACCTGACCTTGCCGCCGCTCGCGACACTGATCCTGGAGCCCGCCGGCTAGGCCAGCCTCAAGCCAAGCCATGCGCTCGACCGTCCCATGACCGCTCCGCCCCTCACGCTTCGCGATCTCGCTGCCGGCCATTTTTGCAACGAGTCTTCGGTGACCTATGCGCCGTATTGGTGGGACGCCGCCCCGCGCCTGGAAACGCCGGGTCCGGCGCTGCCGGCCAAAGCGGACGTGGCGATCGTCGGGTCCGGCTTTACCGGCCTCTCCGCCGCGTTGACACTGCTCGACAAGGGACGAGAGGTTGTGGTGCTCGATCGCGGCGTGCCGGGCTACGGCGCCAGCACCCGAAACGGTGGCCAGATCGGCAGCGGCAACCAGAAGTTCAGCGTCAAGCGCCTGATTGCGTTGCGCGGCGAAGAAAAGGCGGCCGCCCTCCTGCGCGAGGGCACGCGCATGCTCGACTACATCGAACATCTCGTGGAGACCGAGAAGATCGACTGCCACTTCCGGCGTTGCGGGCGCTTCCGCGGCGCCATGCGGCCGGAGCACTACGAGGCGATGGCGGCCGACATGGAAGACCTGAAGCGTGTCGCCGGCGTGGAGAGCTTCATGGTTCCGCGATCCGAGCAGCAAAGTGAAATCGGCTCGACGGTCTTTTTCGGCGGCTCGGTCCTGCCGAACGACGCTTCGCTCCATCCGGCGCTCTATCATTCCGGCTTGATGCAACGGGTCGAGGCCCGCGGCGGCGCCATCATCGGTCAGGCGGGCGTCCGGCACATTGCACGCGATACGGACGGCTTCCGGCTGGAGACGGACGCAGGGCCGCTCCAGTGCCGGGACGTTCTGGTCGCCACCAACGGTTATACCGAGAACCTCGTCGACACGCTCAAGCGGCGCATCGTCACCATCCGATCCGCACTGATCGCGACTGATGAGCTTCCGTCGGACCTGACCGCAAGGCTGATGCCCAAGAACCGCGTCTACGGGAATACCAATCGCGTGTTCTATTATTTCCGCGTCGCGCCGGACGAGAACAGGATTGTCTGGGGCGGCCGGGCAGTCGGAGCGTCCGGGGCCCGCGCGTTCCGCCATTTGGCCCACGATCTCCTCACCGTGTTTCCGGGCCTCGGCGATATCGCCGTCACCCACGCTTGGGACGGACAGATCGGCTATACCCACGACGCGCTGCCTCATCTCGGGCGGATGGCGGATGGCATCCACTACGCGGTCGGCTATTGCGGCACCGGCGTCTCGCGCGCCACGTATTTCGGGCACAAGATCGCCTTGCAGATCGTGGGCGACCCGGACGGGCGGACGGCTTTCGACGATCTCGCCTTCCCGGCTTTTCCGTTTCACCCCATCGCCAAGCGCGCCGTCCCGCTCGTCGCCGCCTGGTACCGTTTCCGCGACACCATGAAGATCTAGCAGACGGCGATGCACGCGATCTTCGACCACGGCCCGCCACCGCCCTGCCCGGCGCCCTTCAATCTCGCGGCCTACGTGCTCGGACATGCCTCAACGCATGGCGACAAGATCGCGCTCGCCGTCATCGACCCGGACAGTGCCGAGCAGTGGAGCTACGGGCGGCTCGAAGCGGCCGTCTTGGGAACCGCGCGCGGATTGCTTGACGCGGGCTTGCGGCCGGGCGACCGCCTGCTCATGCGGCTCGGCAACAGTGTCGAATTCCCGATTTGTTATCTCGCCGCGCTCGCCGCCGACATCGTCCCGGTGCCGACGTCATCGCTCTTGACCGCACCCGAGGTCGCCCAGATCGCCCAAGACATCGCGCCGCGGCTGATCGTGGCAGAGGACGATATCGCGCTTCCTCAAAACCCGGCCTGCCCGGTCCTGACTGCGAACGCCATGCGGGCCATGTATGCGCTTCCGCCCGCGCCTTACGCGATGGGCGATCCGGAGCGCGTCGGCTACATCGTCTATACGTCCGGGACTTCTGGGCAGCCGCGTGCGGTGACCCATGCCCATCGCGCGGTCTGGGCGCGCCGCATGATGTGGGAAGGCTGGTATGGGCTCACCGAGGGCGACCGTCTGCTGCATGCCGGAGCATTCAACTGGACCTATACGCTCGGGACGGGGCTGCTTGACCCTTGGACGCGCGGCGCGACGGCGCTGATCCCGGGCAAGGGGGTGATCCCGGACCAACTCGGTCTTCTAATGCAGCAGCACGAGGCGAGCATCTTCGCCGCGGCACCTGGCCTCTACCGCCGGCTCTTGAGAGCGAAGCTGCCGCCGCTCACGACGCTGCGCCACGGGCTGTCCGCCGGCGAAAAGCTGCCGGAGGGGATTCGCGCGGCCTGGGAGGCCGCAACCGGCACGCCGGTCTACGAGGCGTTCGGCATGTCGGAGTGCTCGACCTTCGTGTCCGGTTCGCCCAACCACCCTGCCCCACCAGGCACGTTGGGTTATCCGCAAGACGGCCGCCGCGTGGCGGTGCTCGGCGACGATGGACCTGTCGGCTTCGACGCGCCGGGCATTCTCGGCGTCTCGAAGCGCGACCCAGGGCTGATGCTGGGCTATTGGGACGCCGAAGAGGAAACAGCCCAGCGCTTTCAGGGCGAATGGTTCCTGACCGGCGATCACGTGCACATGGGCCAAGACGGCGCGCTCACTTATCTCGGCCGAAGCGACGACATGATGAACGCGGGCGGCGTGCGGGTCTCGCCCATCGAGGTCGAAGCTGCGCTGAACGCCCATCCCGCGATCCTGGAAAGCGCCGCGGCGGAAGTGACGGTCAAGGCCGATACCACGGTGATTGCCGCGTTTTATGTCTCGGAAGACCGGATCGAGGCGCACGCGCTGGAAGATTTCGTCGCGGGCCGCCTCGCCCGCTACAAATGCCCGCGCATTTATGCCCGCGTCCAAGTGCTGCCCAAGAGCGCGAATGGCAAGTTGCTGCGGCAACACCTCCGCAGGGCCTACGAGCAAACCGACCGGTCTTAAGACGTAGCGCCGATCATTCTGCCGCCTGGGGCCGGACGCCAGGGCCGGATCGCTCCGCCCAACGCTGCCGGCGCCGCTGCAACCATGCGGACGCATTGTCCCCCATCATGAGAAGGCAGGGGGTGAGCACGAGCGTCAGAAGGGTAGCGAATGTCAGCCCGCCGGCGATAGCGCTGGAAAGCTGCGTCCACCATTGCGTGGACGGTGCGCCGATCGAGACATCCTGACCGATAATGTCGATGCTGAGGCTGAACACCATCGGCATGAGACCGAGAACCGTGGTGATGGAGGTCAGGAGGACGGGGCGCATGCGCTGGGCGGCGGTGCGCAGGATGGCCTCCTTGGGCGGCAACCCTTGCGCCTTCATGTCATTATACGTGTCGATCAGAATGATGTTGTTGTTCACGACGATGCCCGCCAGCGCGATGACGCCGATACCGCCCATGACAATGCCGAAAGGCTGACCGGTGACCAGCAGGCCCAACATGACGCCAGCGGTCGAAAAGATGATCGCGCTCAGCACAAGTCCGGTTTGATAGAAACTGTTGAATTGGGTCAGCAGGATTACGGTCATGGCAAAGATGGCGATGACGAAGGCGTTGAGAAGGAAATTACCCGCCTCGCGCTGATCCTCGTCCTGACCCTTGAAGCGCACGGTCACCGCCGGGTCGAAATCGGCCTCGGCTACCGCCGCCTTCAGCTTGCGGACCTGATCGTCGACCAACAGACCTTCGGCGACGTCGGCCTGGATGGTGATGACACGACGGCTATCGGTGCGGTTCAGATTGCCGGTCTTCGGCGCCGGCTCGAAGCTGACGAAGTTGCCGATCGGAACCTGCCCCTTTGCAGTCGGCACGCGCAGCCGGTTGAGCTGCTCCAGATTGCGTTCGGCAAGCGGGAAGCGCAGACGGATGTCGACCTCCTCGTCGGCATCGTCGGGCCGGTATTCCGCGACCTTGATTCCGTTGGTCAACATGGTGACCGCATCGCCGAGCACGGCAACATCGGCGCCGTTGCGGGCCGCCCTTTCTCTGTCAACCTTGAGCCGCCATTCGATGCCGGGCAGCGGCCGGCTATCCTGCGCATCAACGAAGCCGCCGATCTGCTGCATCATCCGCCGCAGCTGCTCGACGGTCTCCGGCATTTTCTCCGGCGCGCGGGAGCTTACCTGCAGCTCGACCGGTTTCCCGGCTGACGGTCCACCCTCCTGCTTGCGGACTTCCAGGATCACGCCGGGAATATCGGCGGTCAGCTCGCGAACCTCTTGTAGGATCTTCGACGCAGGCGGCCTGGTGCGCCAGTTGGTGAACTCGAACTGAATGATGCCGATCACGTCCTCGGGCGCTTCCGTCTGCGACGGCTTGGCCCCGGATCCCATTGTCCGCGCATACACCGCCTCGAAATAGGGCAGCGCCAAGATTCTGCTCTCGACCTTGCGCACCACGGCGTCCATTTCCAGGACCGATAGATCGCCGCGCGCCCGTACCTGGACTTGCGCCAGGTCGGGCTCGACATCCGGAAAGAACTCTACGCCACGGCCGAACATGCCGAACGCCACATAAGTCCCGATCAGAAACACCACGGCGATGGCTAGGATTTTCGCCGGATGCGCGAGCAGGCGCTTCAGCGTGCCGAGATAGAACCCCGCCGGGCCCTTTATCGAGTCGAGATCGCCATCCTCGGCGGCTTTGATCGCCGCGAGCAACTTGCCGTCATCTTTGTTGGCGCGGCCGATGATGCCGCCGAGCACCGGGATGAAGACCAGCGCCATAGCCAACGACGCCGCCAGCGTCACGAGAACCGTGATCGGCAAAAACTTCATGAACTCGCCGACGACGCCCGGCCAGAACAGCAGCGGCAGAAAAACGACCAGCGTCGTTGCCGTGGACGCGATGATGGGCCAGACCATGCGCTTGGCCGCCTCGGCATACGCGACCTTGCGGTCCTTGCCTTCGGCCATTTTGCGGTCGGCCAGCTCCACGGTGACGATGGCGCCGTCCACCAGCATGCCGACCACAAGGATGAGGCTGAACAGGACGACGATGTTCAGCGTGAGGCCCATCCCGTAAATGACCAGGATGCCGGCGAGGAAGGATCCGGGGATAGCGAGACCAACGAGAATAGCCGGCCGCACGCCCATGGCCGCGACGATGACGATCATCACCAGAACGATTGCCGCAATCACGTTGTTCTGGAGATCGCCGAGCATGTCGCGGATATTCTCGGACTTGTCCTGCATGAAGGTGACGTTGACGCCGGCGGGCCAGTTTGCCTGCTCCGCCGTGACGACCTCGCGGACGCTTTCGATGGTCTCGATAATGTTCGAGCCGACGCGCTTCTTGACCTCAAGGGCCAGCGCGGGCGTTCCGCCGACCCGGGCAAACCCTTGCGGGTCCTTATAGGTCCGGCGCACCGACGCAACATCACTGAACTTGACTACGGTATTGCCGGAAACCTTGACGGGGAGGTTGAGCACATCGTTGACCTCCTCGATGACGCCCGGCACCTTCAGCACCATGCGGCCCGCGGCAGTTTCCAGCGCGCCCGCGGCCACCAGCCGGTTGTTGCGCTGAATCGTACTTAGAACGTCGGCAAACGACACATTGTAGGTCTCAAGCACCATCGGATCGACGATGATCTCCAGCAGCTCCTCCCTGTCGCCGCCGATATCGACCTCGAGCACGCCACTGAGGCCTTCGATTTTGTCCTGCAGATCGCGGGCGATATTGACCAAGGTGCGCTCCGGCACATTGCCGGACAGGCCGACGGTCAGCACCGGGAACAGCGCCACGTTCACCTCGTGGACACGCGGCTCGTCGGTCTCCGGCGGCAGCTCGGCCTTAGCGATGTCCACCTTCTCGCGCACGTCCTGGAGCGCCTGATTGGGGTCGAAGCCCGCATCGAATTCGAGCGTGACCGAGCCGTAGCCTTCCGCGCTGACGGCGCGCATCTCCTTGATGCCCTCGATGGACTGAAGCTCCTTCTCCATCGGGCGGACGAGCAATCGCTCGGAGTCTTCAGGCGAAATGCCCTCATAGGTCATCGAGACGTAAATCACGGGGATCGGGATGTCCGGCTCGGACTCCTTGGGGATCGAAATATAGGCGACCGTCCCCATCACGATGATCATGACGAAAGCCAGCGCCACCGTGCGGGTGCGCGTAAAGGCAGCGTCGATCAGGGCATCCATCGTCTGGACGTCGGCTCTTCGACGCTTCCCGTGGAAAGAAGAGCAGCCGCTTCCCGCGACCCGTCAGGGTCGGCTTGGCCTTGCTCCTCGGCGACTTGGACCTCTTCGCCGATCTGAACGAAGCCATGGCCGAGGGTGATGATGCGCGCCTGGGGCGGCAGACCCGTGATCCAGGCGCCGTCGACATCCGACAGCACGATGGATGCCGTATGAAAGGTGACCTTGTTGTGCTCGTCGACTGTCTTGATGCCGAGCTTGCCTTCGTCGTTGAGCGACAGAGCCGCCGGCGAAACAAAATGCGCCATGACGGTTCCGGTCGGCACCTTGGCCTCGGCGCTGATGCCCGAAGGAATCTCGCCGTTCGGGTTGGGCAGCTCGACCTCGACGCGGAATGTGCGCGTGTCCTCGTCGGCCCGCGCCGCAATATAGCGGATCTTGCCGTCGCGCTGCTGACCGGTGGCGAAAGTCACGTTCGCGGGCTGGCCGAGCTTCAGAGCGGAGACGTCCTGCTGGGGAATCCTGACGCTGACCACCAAAGGATCGTTGTCGACAATGGTCGCCACCTCGCCGTTCACATCGACATAGGCGCCGAGCTCCATGGGGCTCGACAGCACGACACCTTCGAAGGGCGCCTTGATCTCGATACGCTCGAGCTCGATGCGCGCCTCCTCCAGCTCAGCCTTGGCGGTCTGTAGCGAGGAAAAAATCTGATCCGCCTGGCGTTGGGTCTGATAGCCCTTCTTGCCGAGAGACTCGGAGGCTTCGTAGGCGCTTTGCTGCTCGCGGACGCGCGCCTCGGCGCGCAAAAGCATTGCCTTGCGATCGTTGGCTTCAAGCCTGACGATGACGTCACCGGCAGCGACGCTGGCGCCCTCGTCCGCAAGCATTTCGGAGATCTGGCCTTTGGTCTCGGCACGGATTGTTACCGTCCGGTTCGGCTCCGCCTGCCCCTGGGCCACGATGAACTGCTCGACCGGCTTGGCCTCTTGGGTGCGCACCGACACGGTGACCGGCGCGACCGCCTTGGCGACAGCCGGCTCATCGGGGGTCTCTTTGCCCGCCGACTTCATGGCATAGCCGCCGAGCACCCATGCGGCGATGCCGAGGGTCAAGAGCGCAGCAATGACATATGACTTGTTCACAGACCTAACTCCTAGGGCGTCGCGTTCAAGCAGGTTCCGTCGCGCCTTCCCGTCTTTGGGGAGCCAAGCTCGCCCGCTTCTTGTCCCACTCTTCGATGACAGTCACGAAACTTTCGATTAGCGCCTCGTAGAAAGCATCGAGTTCCGCGAGCCGCTCTTGCGCACCAACCAGATCGTCCGGAAGCGCCTCTTGCGCGCCCCCTATCACCTCGCGCGCACGGCGCATCCGCTCGACGATTCCCCTCAACATCCGCGCATAAGGCTGGCGGCTCAGCCTGAAATAGTCCTGCCGGTCGCCGGGTACGGCCGTGCGCTCGAGAACGCCCAGGTCTTCCAGCAGCCGCGTATTCGTGCTGATGCTGGCCCGGCTTACACTCAAGCGTTCAGCCAATTCGGTGAAACCGAACGGCCCCCCATGCACGATCATCAAGCCCATAATGCGGCCAGCAATGCGCGGCAGTCCGTCGGCCTGGGTGATCAGACCCATGCGCTCGACGAATTCGGAGATCGCCTGTTCGATGTCGTGTTCCATGGCTGGAGATATGATCTATCTTGTTCGTTCAGTCAAGACTGAACATTCTGATAGTTAACACCAGAGAACCACCTGGGCGATCCTGAGACCCCCGGAATCAGCCGGTTTTTCAAAGTCTGGCAATGGCCGGCTGGCCGACCTAAGACTTTCGCTCGACGGCGATGGAGCCATCTCAAGCCATGCCCACGATTTACGAAGTCGAGCATCTGCACCAACCCGACGGCTGGCTCTCGCCCGGATATCTCGACGTCGACGACCGCGGCGTGATCGCCCGCGTGTCCGACCATCGGGCCGAAGGCGAAGAGACACAGCGGCTCGCGGGCTTCGGCGTCCCAGGTTTGTCGAACCTCCATTCCCATGCCTTCCAACGGGGGCTTGCCGGCCGCACCGAGCAGGTCACCGGTGAGCGGACAGAAGACAATCTCTGGACGTGGCGAGAGCAGATGTATCGCTTCGTCGATCGCTTGACGCCGGAGGATTACGAGACCATCGCCTCACTGGCTTACCTGGAGATGCTGGAGTTCGGCTTCACCTCCGTTTGTGAATTTCACTATGTCCACCACCAGCGTGCCGGCGACAGCTATGACAATCCGGCCGAAATGTCGGACCGGCTGATCGCCGCGGCGGATTTGACAGGGTTGGGGCTGACGCTCCTCCCGGTGCTCTATGCCCATGGCGGCATCGGCAAGTCGCCAGAGAATGCGCAACGACGCTTCGTCCACGGGGTGGACCAATATCTCGCCCTCATCGACACGTTGCGCGGCCGCCGCGACAACTGCAAACCGTGCGTCGGCGCTGCCTTACACTCCTTGCGGGCCGTGGCGCCCGATGAGGTGCACGCCGCCCTCGCGGGCGTGAACGCCATCGATGCTATGGCGCGAGTCCATATTCACGTCTCGGAGACGACCCAGGAGGTCACCGAGGTCGAGGCTGCGTTGGGCGCTCGTCCCGTGCAATGGCTGCTCGACAACGCCGGTCTCGATGACAGATGGTGCTTGGTGCATGCCACTCATCTCGACGCGGCAGAGCTTGCGGGAACCGCGGCCAGCGGTGCCGTCGCTGGGCTGTGTCCGGTCACCGAGGCCAATTTGGGCGACGGGTTCTTCTCGTTGCCGGCGTATCACGCCGCGAACGGACGCTGGGGCATCGGCACCGACAGTCAATGTTCAACCTCCATCGCCGCGGAACTCCGCATGCTCGAGTACAGCAAGCGGGCCGAACTCAAGCGCCGCAACGTGATCGCTCGCCCCAACGATGGGCCGGGCGCCCATAGCGGCCGGGTGCTGTTCGACAGCGCGCTTGCGGGCGGCGAACAGGCCTCGGGCCAAGGCGGCGGGGCCTTGGTCCCTGGGCGACGCGCCGATCTGGTCATGCTCGACGGCGATCGAAACGTCCTCCTGGGTCATGGCCCTCAAACGGCACTGGATGCCTGGATCCTCGGGGGCACGCAGAACCCCGTGCGCGACGTCATGGTCGCGGGGAAATGGATCATCCATGACGGGCAGCACCCTAAAGAGGCCGCGATCCGCGCGGCTTATCGCGATTGCATCGCGCGCCTAGCACGGTAATCCGCCCCTCTTCAGCGGGGAGAAACATGGACCGCTAATATATGTTAGGGTGCCGCAAGGCTTGCGCCGCGCCTTGACCCGGAGAGACCTAATGCGCTTGACCGTCTACACCGACTACGCATTGCGGCTCTTGATGTATCTGGCTCTGAAGGACGACGGGCTGGCGACCATCGAGGAGATCGCGGACAGCTACGGCATCTCCAAGAACCATCTCATGAAGGTCACCCACCAGTTGGGCGTCGGTGGCTACATCGAGACCGTGCGTGGACGCCGTGGCGGCTTGCGGCTGGCAAAACCCGCCGAGGAGATCGGGCTTGGCGATGTGGTCCGTTACACGGAACCGGATTTCGCGATCGTGATGTGCCTCGAGCCTATCGATGCCGACTGCGCCGTGCTGCCGCGCTGCGTGTTGCGCCGTGCGCTGGAGCGCGCGCGCAACGCTTTCATGAAGGTTCTCGATGAGTATACCTTGGGCGACCTCGTGAAGCCGCGGTCCGCTCTCCGCGATCTGCTGGCTATCGCGCCTCATGCGGACGCACGCCGTTAGGACGGCATCGCGCGGCCATCGATCTCGCCTAGTAGCCATTCCCTAAAGGACGCGACACGGCGATCGTCGAGGGCCTGGATCGGGCAAACCAGCCAATAACTGAAGCCGCTGTCATAGGTAAAATCGAAAGGAGCCACCAAGCTGCCGGTGGCGAGATCGCCTTCCGCCAGATGGCTGGGGACCAGCGCTACGCCGAGCCCCTCCGCGGCGGCGCGAAGCAGCAGCTCCGCATAGGCGAAGCTCGGACCGCGATCCAAATCGATGCCCGTGACCGCGGCCGCCCTCAACCACAGCGACCAATCCTCGGGGTGAGAGCTGTTATGCAAAAGCACATGGTGCGCCAAATCCGACGGTTCTTTGAGTGGGACCGGGCCCTGCAGAAGTTCCGGGCTGCAGACCAGGATCAGGGATTCCGTGATGAGACGCTCGCTATGCAGCCCCGGCCAATCGCCGCGCCCGTAGCGGATCGCCAGATCGACGTCGGAGCCCGCGAACTTGGCCACCTCAAGACTGGCGTCCAGGCGCACCTCGATATCCGGGTACCGGCGTCTGAACGCGCCAAGGCGCGGGATCAGCCACCGGACGGCAAATGTCGGGAGCAGGCTGATCGTCAGGGGCGCGTCGGAGGACGGACGCCGAAGGTCCGCAATGGCGGTGGCAAGCCGGTCCAACGCGGACTGGATTTCCGGAAGGAAGGCTCGGCCCGCCAGCGTGAGCGAGACGCCGCGCGTGCTGCGCTCGAGGAGGCGCACGCCAAGCCCCTCTTCCAGCGCATGGATCTGGTGGCTGACCGCCGACCGGGTGACCGACAGTTCTTCCGCCGCCTTGCGGAAGCTCAGGAGCCGCCCGGTCGCCTCGAACGCCCGCAAGCTTGGCAGGGGCGGAATGGGATGAACCATCACTGGTGAGCCTGCCTTGACGGCTAGTGAGAAGGCTTCTCTATGCATTCCAAATGTTGCCGCCTAATACTAGTGAACTGACATCACCAATCAACAAGGGACGTGGAGCGACTTCGGCATGAAACCCATCCGCATCTTCCGCCACGAGGACTGGATTCAGTCAGGCCGCCTCGAGGAGTATCTGGCGGCCCATGGCGTCCCTGTTGAGCTGGTGTGCGTCGATCGGGGCGATGCGGTGCCGCAGCAGATCGACGACGTCTCCGGACTCGCCTTCTTGGGCGGCACGATGAGCGTCAACGACGATTACCCGTGGCTCGCCGAGGAAATGGCGCTGATCCGCACAGCCGCGGCAAAAGACATTCCGATGCTGGGCCACTGCATGGGCAGCCAGCTTATCGCCAAAGCGCTGGGGGGCGCCGTCGCGCCAATGCCGGCGAAGGAGATCGGCTGGTACGCGGTGCAAAAGGCCAACAATCCGGTCGCCAAGGAATGGCTCCAAGCCGTGCCCGACCGTTTTGACATCTTGATCTGGCACCACGACGCCTTCAGCCTGCCGCCTGGCGCGAGCGCGCTCTACTCCAGCGACTACTGTCCGGAGCAGGCTTACGCGCTCGGCAACAGCGTCGCCACGGTCGCGCATCCGGAGGTGACGGCCGCGATGCTGGAGGAATGGCTGCGCCTCTATGGCTACGACATCGCGCCGCCGTCCGACAGCGTTCAGCCCATCGAGCAGATCCGCGAGCGCCTCGCCGAACGCTGCGCCACCATGCATCAGCAGTTCACGGACCGGCTTTACGATGCCTGGCTGGAACGGGTCAGGGCGTATACGCCGCGCGAACGGGTCGCGTGACGGCTTATACGTGCCCGCTTTCGTCTCGAGGCCGAATTGCTACATTGGCGCCACGGCGAGAAAGGTGACGAAAGATGAGCGAGCGTCACAGCGGCGGCTGCCTATGCGGCGCGGTCCAATATGCGGTCAGCGGCGAACTCCGCGAGGTCGTGAATTGCCATTGCGGGCAATGCCGCCGGACCCACGGTCATTTCGCGGCGTATACTGGCGCGGCGCTGTCCGATTTCTCGCTGACATCGAGTGACGGCCTGCAGTGGTACCAATCATCGACACGGGCGCGGCGGGGCTTCTGTGTACGGTGCGGCGCGAGCTTGTTCTGGGAACCGGCCGGCGGCGACTATGTGGCGATCGCCGCAGGCACGCTCGATGAGCCAACCGAGCTGCGCACGGTGGCTCATATTTATGTCGCCGATGCAGGCGACTATTATGTTCTCGCGGATGACTTGGTGAAATTTCCCGGGAGCATGACTGCCGGAGACGAGCCGGATGCATAGCGGGTGTTGGGTGTTTCGCAGCCCGGCTCGATCGTGATCTCCAGTATCCACGCGGCGGTCGTCTTGTTCCCGAGCATGTATTGGCCAGTCAAAGCGGTTTCGATGCCGTCGAAACCATAACTTCTGGTCATGAATATCATTCAATGATATTGAATCCACTGGCAGTGAGCCGGGTCATTGTCTGAAATCGATGCCACTTTGGGCTCGTTCGGCTTCCCGGACAGAGCCGCTGAAGGACGTCCGTAAGCGGCAGCGCTGGACAATGAGGACTGTGTATCCCGGGCCATAAGAAGGACGGGAGGGTACCGCAGATGACTGGCGGTGGCGGCATGAAGCTCGCCATAGCGGAGAAGCCGGTTGGGCTCTTGCCGTTGGACGATCCGGGTGCGCGCGGTGCGCGCGGCGCGATCGACCTACTGCACAAGGTGCTGACGCAACTGATCGCCGATCCGGACTCCGCGGAGCCGTTCGATCTGGTGCTTTCCCACATCCTCGAATTGTCGGGCGCCGAAGCCGGCACAATCTTCGTCAGCACCGAAAGCGGACGCCAACTCACACTTCTTGCCTGTATAGGGCCAGACGATCGCGATCGCTGGATGCGCATCGCCGACGACCGTGGCCTTTACCAGAAAAACGGCAGCGCCACGGCGTCGGAAGCGTTCGCCGATCCTGAAGATCCGGGATCGACCATCCTAGCGCAACTCTTCGACCAGGGGCCGTGCGGCCACGGGCTACTGCTACTCCGGTTCGCTGGCGACCGCAGCGCCGTGCCGCCATCGGCTTTGGAGTCCTTGCCGGGCTACGGCGAGTACCTGGCCGGCATTCTCTACAGCGCGCGTTGCGCGCGCATGAAGCTGCGCAATGCCCAGAGCGAGGAGCGCGCCGCCATCGCCCGCGAGCTGCACGACTCCCTGGCTCAATCGCTGTCCTATTTGAAAGTGCAAGTCAGCCTGCTGCAAACCATGCTCAAGAGCGACGGCGATCATGCTTCGGAGGTCGATCTAGCACTGCAAAAGGTGCGCAGCACGCTCAGCACGGCGAACCTGCAACTGCGCGAATTGATCACGACCTTCCGCTTGACGATGCATGGAAGGACTTTCGCCCAGGCTCTGGAAGACTCCATCGACGAATTCGAGCGGCGCAGCTCCATTGCCTTCGATCTGGACAATCGACTTCCCGTCGGCGTGCTGACAGTGGCCGAAGAGATGCAGCTTCTGCTCATTCTTCGCGAGGCCTTGTGTAATGTGGTGCGTCACTCCCACGCCAACTATTGCTGGGTCTCAGCCCGCCTCAAAGAGGACGGCACCGTCTGCCTGGGCGTGGAGGACAACGGCATCGGCATGCGCCTGACGATGCAGGATGCCGAACCGCATCATGGACTCATCATCATGCAGGAGCGGGCGCGCAGTCTCGGCGGAGTCTTGCGCGTCGAGGATCGCGAGGGGGGCGGCACGCGCCTCTATGTTCGGTGCTGCCGCGAACGAAGCACACTATCCGGTACCATCGTAGGCTGAGGAATTTTGCCATGAACACGGAGTCATGCAGAGTATTGCTGGTCGACGATCACCCGCTGTTTCGATGCGGCGTGGCCCAGCTCATCGCGGCACAAGAGGGTTTCGAAGTCGTCGGCGAGGCAGCCTCTGCCGAGGAAGGCGTCCAGCTGGCCTCCTCGCTGAAGCCCGATCTGGTGCTGATGGATCTCAACATGCGAGAAAGCAGCGGTCTCAGCGCCCTCAAGCAGATCAAAGATAGCGGACTGGACACCCAGGTCATCATGCTCACGGTGTCCGACGCCGAGCAGGACTTCATCAGGGCGGTTCGCGCCGGCGCCGAAGGCTACCTGCTCAAGGGCTCGGAGCCCGAGGAGATTCTCGACAAGCTTCGGCTCGCGGCCCGCGGCGAAACCGTATTTACCGAGCCGTTGATGAGCATGCTGCTGGAAACCATGCGCGACGGCACGCCGGCGGCGCCGCCTACAGACGAAAAGTGCCTAACCGCACGCGAGCGGCAGATCCTACGCCTGATCGCCGCCGGCAAGAGCAACAAGCACATCGCGCGCGAGCTCGATATCAGCGACGGCACCGTGAAAGTGCATGTGAAAAACCTGCTGCGGAAGCTGAACCTGCAATCGCGGCTCGAGGCCGCCGTCTGGGCACTCACCACGGCCTGAAAACCCGGCGATACTCGGATCGATAAGACCTCGTATGGCGTTATCCTGCTTCTGATGCCCGCCTCAGTTGTGCTCAGTCCCATCTTCATTGCACAGGCCTGGCACATTGCCCCGCACTATTCTTGACGATAGTCAGAACTAGCTGACACACCGCGCTACCTCCAAGGTAGTACTACTCTTGCCTGCTTCATTTTCTCACCGCGCATAATGCAATGGTGTAACTTGGCTACGCTCCATCGAAACCCATATAGAAGCCACGAGCATGTCGACTGCGCAGATTGAGGTCCTCACCGAGCTCCTGGTCGAAAGTGACGAGTTGGCGACCAGCCTCACGAGCGAGTTTTGCCCGGGCTCCACACCGCTGGTTGCGCCACTTGTCGATGCGATCGACATCGTGGTTTTCGTCACCGGTCCGAGCGGCAGCCTACGCTACGTGAATGCGGCCTGGACGCGCCTGACCGGCTTCTCGCTGCAAGAGACGCGCTCGCTCGGCCGCTCCGCCTATTTGCACCCGCAGGACGAAGAACGCTGGCTCCGTTTCTTGGAGGCCCGCCAGCACGACCCGCAAAGGACGGCCGCGCTCGTGCTGCGCTTCCTCACCAGCTCCGGCAAGACCGTGCATTTGGAGGCCGGCGCACAGGCTGTGGTGGCCGACAACGGACGCTGCATGGGCTTTGTCGGAACGCTGTTCGATGTGGGTAATCGCGTTCAAGCGGAGGGCCTCAAGGAAGCAAGCCATCGCACCTTGGAAACTCTGATCAATAATCTGCCCGGCCTGGTCTATCGCTGCCGCAACGACCGTCAGTGGACCATGGAATATATGAGCAAGGGCTGCGAGGTGCTGACCGGCTATCCGCCGGAGGCTTTGATCAACAGCGAGCGCCTGACCTATGCCGATCTGATCGTTCCGGAAGATCGGGAGCAGGTCTGGCAGAACGTCCAGGTCTCGTTACGCGAGCATCGGTCCTTCGAGCTCATGTACCGGATTCGAACGGCGCGCGGCGAAGAGAAGTGGGTGCTCGAGCGCGGCCGGGGGAATTACTCCATCAGCGGCGAGCTCCTCGGCGTGGAGGGCTTCATCACCGATGTCACGCGGGAGAAGCATGAGCAACTTCGCCTAAGAAGCGACAGCCTGCTCGACCCGGGAACTTGCCTGCCGACCCCTACCCTGTTCTTGGATCGGCTCGAGATGGCCTTGCGCCGGAGAAGGTCCCGGCCGCGCGATTCTTTTGTCGTCCTCGTCGTTCACCTCGACCAGTTTGCCAAGTGGCGCGAGAGTCTCGGGACTGAGTTCAGGGAGCGCGCGCTCCTGGATGTCGGCAAGCGCATCGAAACGATGCTGAACCCCATCGATTCGCTTTGCCTTTGGACCGACAGCGAGTTTGCGATCCTGCATGAAAGTGCGGCGGCTAATGAAGACTCCGTGGCCGTCGCCGTGGAAATCCAACAGGCGCTGCGCCGGCCCGTCGTGGACGGCAACAACGAGATGTTCCTGACCGCCAGCATCGGGGTCGTCACGAAGCCGACGGGGAATGAATCCGCTGATCAACTCGTTTCCTTGGCCTCGACGGCAGCCGCGCGGGCCAGGAATGTGGGCGTGGGCCGCATCGAGACCGTCGAGATCGAGTCACTCTCGAAGCCAGCACGAAGCGTGCGTGCGAACGGCTAGGCTTAGGCTTTTCCGCCGATTGTCGATGTGATGCGGGCAGAGCCCCGTGAGCAGAGCGCCTTACGCCCGCACCCGGGTCTTTTGCGGATCGTAATGCGGAAAGCCGACGACCTTGGCCGGGATACGCTTCTGATGGCCGTCCAGCTTGCCGATCTCGACGCCGGTGCCCAGCTCCGACTCCGAAATGTCGAGGCGCGCGAGCGCGATGTTCTTCTTCAGGATCGGGGAGCGCGTGGAGCTGGTCACCACGCCGACCTGCGCCCGCCCTTTGTAGACGGGGTCGCCGTGATGGATACACTCATTGCTGTCGATATCGAGACCGACCAGCTTTCTCTGAGGATTGGCCTTGCGGCGGATCAGCGCCTCGGAGCCGATAAACGGCTCGTCTTCCATGTCCTTTCGGATGGTGAAGCCGATGCCGGCCTCGAAAGGATCCGTCTGATCGCAGAATTCGTAGCCGAAAAAGACCAGCCCGGCCTCGATGCGGACCATATCCAACGCCAGAAGGCCGAAGGGACGGAGCCCGAAACGCTGGCCGGCCTCCCAGATCGCGTCGAACACTTTGGTCGCGGCATCCGGATGACACCAGATCTCGAAACCAAGCTCGCCCGTATAGCCAGTGCGTGAGATCACGACCGGCTGCTCGGCGATGCGCCCGATGGTGAAGCGGAACCATTTCAGTTCCGCCATGGTCGGCTGGTGCGGCGGCGTCCACACGATCTCTTTGAGGATGTCCCGAGAATTCGGGCCCTGCAGCGCAACGTTGTGCAACTGATCGGTCGATGAGCGGACCCACACTTTCAAGCCGCGATCCTCGGCAAGCTGGCGCAGCCACACACCCAGATATTCGTCGCCGCAAACAACCCGGAAATTGTTCTGGCATAGCCGGAAGATGGTCCCGTCGTCGATCATGCCGCCATGCTCGTAGCAGAACGCCGTGTAAACGACCTGGCCCTGACTCAGCTTGCGGATGTTACGGGTGGCGGCGAGCTGCAACAGGGTCTCCGCGTCCGGGCCCGTTACCTCGAACTTGCGGAGGGCACTGAGATCCATGATCACCGCCTTCTCCCGGCAGGCCCAATATTCCTCGATCGGCTCCACGTCGGAGAAGCAGGAGGGCAGCCAGAAGCCGCGATAATCTTCGAACTTGCGCGTGAGTTCGGCGAAACGCGGGTAGAACCCGCTTTCGCGCGTCATGCGCGGCTGGGCGTCGGGCGTCATGCGGTGAGCCTTCCCCTTGGGAAACGAGTTGTCCTTATCATAGACCCGAACCTGGATGTCGGTGGGCAGCCAGCCATTGGCGGGATCGACGTCGTCGGCGCAGGACGAAGAGGCGCAGACCAGATCGGTCAGCGCCCGAAGCAGCACGTAATCTCCGGGCCGCGACCACGGCTCATCCAGGCCGATGCCGTCATTGTCGTCGACGAAGGTGTTGTAGAAGAAATTGATCGCCGGCCATCCCTTGCGCGGCGCGATCCCATAGGACGACAGGCAGTTGTTGAAGTTGTCGGTGCAGTTGGAATGTCCCGGATAACCCATGTCCTCGTAATATTTGGCGTTGCAGGCGAGCATGAAGGTGTCGTGCCGGCCGACGGTATCCTGGACCACCTCCACCAGAGGCTTCTGCGTCTGGTCGAAATATTTCGAATGGAGGCCCGGGCCCGGCGCCGCCGTGCCCATCAATGAATGTGTCGTGGTGGCGTCGAGACCGTTCTCCGTGCCGCTCTCCAGCGCCGCCGCGTCGAAGGCGAGAAAGTCCGAGCATTGACGGCCCTCGACGTCGACGATCTGGATGTAATCCCCCGCCTTTACCCGGTAGGCCGAGGCCGTTGCCGCATCGACCCTGAGGTCGAGCTTCGGTTCGGCGAGCGGCGGCGGCGGATCGAGCTCCGCATCGTGGTCATGGGTGATCTCCACGAGGAGCTCGGTCGGCGGGTCCTGCGCGTCCGGCGTCATGGCCTCGCCGGGCGCGAAGACGAGCAACGTGCCATCCGCCTCGATATCAAAGCGCACTTGCGTACCCGGTGCCGTCTCCTCGCCGAAGACATTGGCGCCGCGCACGTCTTCGGCCGCGACGCGGCGGGTCGCCACCGCGTTGGCCGCGGCGGCTCTGCCGTCTCTTGCCGCCGCCAGCGCCGCATCGAGTGTCGGTGCGTCGAGCCGGCTCAAGGCCGGGATCACCGCCTGGCCGCCTTCCTTCTCGGAGATGGCGTAGAGCAGTCCCGGCTGAAGGCCTTCGGGGTCGACGATCTTCAGCCTGTCGCCAGCCCGGACGCCGACGGCGACCACGCCGCCGCCCGCGACGCGCATGCGGCGGAGGCGTGTGGTCGTCTTGACGCAGGAGGCAGGCAGGACCTCCCTCCCTACGAGGCTCATGGCTATCTCCTTAGGCGCGCCCGGCCGATCTCTCGGGCAAAACCGCTTATCGTCGCGCGTCGTTCACTCGGCGGCCTCAGGCGCTTTCAAAAACGCACCAAGACTATCGTCCAATGCGTCCATCCAAAGCGTGTGGTGCTGCGGCGACATCGTGCCCGTGAGTGTCGAAGGATAGCACCTGTCCCGATAGGTCAGGATACCTTCCTCCTTGTGGTGCTCCCATTCCTTAAACAGCTCACCCACATGGTCGACATCCAGAGGCGGATAAT
This sequence comes from uncultured Alphaproteobacteria bacterium, assembly GCA_963825655.1. Classification (GTDB taxonomy): domain Bacteria; phylum Pseudomonadota; class Alphaproteobacteria; order Rhizobiales; family Methyloligellaceae; genus Methyloceanibacter. Next base: position 95,434 of record CAWGTS010000002.1, on the reverse strand, counting down.
CGGTCGCCTGGAGGAGATCACGGACATACTCCGTTTGAAAGTCGATCTTCTCCTCTTCAGTCTTGCAGGCCTCTTCCCGCTTCACCCATGCCTCGCTGTCGGCTTTCATGGCGGCCCGGTCCGGCAATTTGATCCGGTCCAAAATTACGTCGCGCGCATACCAAGCCTGCGCATCGAACATGTTGAAGGTGTAGTACTGGTCCTGCATGCCGAGATACATCAGCTTCGGATTGTTGATCCAGACGACGCCCTTATAGATATCCGGCGGATACAACCTGTTGTGCGTCTTCAGACGAAGATCGTCGGGCAGGAAGGGGAAGTGATGCAGATAGCCCGTGCACAGCACGATGGCATCCACCTTTTTGGTCGAACCATCCGAGAAATGGGCGACGTTGCCGACGGTCTTCTTCAGGAGCGGCTTCTCCTCGAAACCCGCGGGCCAGTCGAAACCCATAGGCTTCGTGCGATAGCTGAAGGTGATCGAGTTAGCGCCGTATTTGTGGCACTGGGTACCGATGTCCTCGGCTGAATAGGAGGACCCGACCAACAGGACGTCTTTGCCCTTGAATTCGAGCGCATCGCGAAAATCGTGCGCGTGGAGGACGCGGCCCGGGAACATGCTGAGCCCTTCGAACTCCGGCATGTTTGGCGTCGAGAAGTGACCGTTGGCCACGACGACATAGTCGAACTCTTCGGAATAAATGCGGTCCTCGGGAAGGTTCTTAACGGTGACCGTGAACTTCTTTGTCTCCGGTGAATACTGAACCCAGCGTACGGCCGTCTGGAGACGGACGAATTTCTTGGCGCCGCTGTTCTCGGCCCGCCCCATGATGTAGTCGTGAAGCACTTCGCGCGGCGGGTAAGACGGAATGGCGCGGCCGAAATGCTGCTCGAACGAGTAGTCGGCAAACTCCAGACACTCCTTGGGTCCATTCGACCAGAGATACCGATACATCGAGCAATGGACCGGCTCGCCATATTCGTCGAGTCCCGTGCGCCACGTATAGTTCCACAGGCCGCCCCAGTTCGCTTGCTTCTCGAAACAGACGAGTTCGGGAATCTCCGCTCCGTTTTTCTCAGCCGCCTCGAAAGCACGAAGCTGGGCTGTGCCGCTGGGGCCCGCCCCAATGATGCATACGCGCTGATCCTTGATCGGCCGCGTATCTTTCGAGTCATTCGCCATCGACTGCATCTCCCCTTCTTGTCGCTTTTCGATCTTGCTCGCGGCGAAGCTTTCTCCACAATTCCCTCGGTTAGTTACCCCAAAAGGGTTAGGCGAGAGCGCCATTTCTGGCTTCGGATCGGCCTTTGGCCTTGGCTGACAAGCGGCCTACCTCTTGGAGAGTAATTGTCTTCTGTCCGGATCGCTTCGACACTGCCCCTCGCCTCAAGCGGAGGCTGACAAAGGTCTGTTCGGGCGAGCCCGGTCTGAGCGACTTTACGGGTCACATCCCCTTGCTCAGTAACCCCAAGGAGGTACGATCTTGGAAGAATGCATGGGCCGGGTGAGGTGTGGTAATCACCTCGATCTGCCTGCTCAAAGGGGCCGACCGCGCCGATGACAATCGCCGAGCAATCCATTCTTCAGGTCCATACCCTGGCTCGGACTTTCGGCGGCATCGTCGCCGTGAACGATTTCAATCTCAGTGTTCAAGCGGGCTCGATCCACGGCCTGATCGGGCCCAACGGCGCCGGCAAGACAACGACGTTCAACGTTATCAGCGGCTTCTATGCACCCTCTCGGGGTAAGGTCGTCTATCTCGGGGAAGACATCTCGGGGCGCGCGACCAGCGCGCTCGCCGAGCTCGGGCTGATCCGGACGTTTCAGGGCACGACCCTGTTTCACGAGCTCAGCGTGCACGACAACGTCCGTCTTGGCTGTCACCGCAGCGCCAAGGCCGGTCTCGTCAAGCGCATCCTCGGCACCGACCGGGCTTCCGAAGAGGCCGCGGAGCAGAAGGCCCACGGCATCCTTGAGTTTCTAGGGCTGGAGAAACTTGCCGACGAACTCACCGCCAATCTGTCACACGGACATCAGCGCGCCCTCGGCCTGGCCATCGCGCTCGCCGCAGGTCCGAAATTGATGCTGCTCGATGAGCCCTTCACCGGCATGAACCCGGAAGAAACGAGACGGATGATCGAGCTCGTGAAGCTCGTGCGAGAAGAGCAAGGCGTGACCATCATGCTGATCGAGCACGACATGCAGGCCGTGATGGGTCTGTGCGATGCGATCACGGTGATGAATTTCGGCACGCTCCTCGCCGAAGGAACGCCCGAGCAAGTGCGCAACAATCCCGCCGTGATCGAAGCCTATCTCGGGAGCGCGAGCGATGCTGCTTGAGATCAACGAGGTTACGGTTCACTACCACAAGGTCGCGGCCCTCAAAGGCGTCAACATGGCCGTTTCCGACGACGGCATCGTCACCATCATCGGCGCCAACGGCGCGGGAAAGAGCACGACCTTGCGGGCCATCTCGGGGCTCGCGCGCCTAAGCCAAGGCGAGATCATCTTCGCGGGCAAGCGCATCGACACGCTCGCACCAGAAAAAATCGTGGCGCTCGGGATCGCCCATGTCCCCGAAGGCCGGCGCGTGTTTCCGGACCTCACGGTCGAGGAGAATCTCCGCACCGGCGCGTTTCTTCGCTCCGATAGGCCGGCCATCGAATCCGATCTCGAAGACGTCTTCAAGCGCTTCCCGCGCCTGAAAGAGCGCCGCGGACAATGGGCGCGGTCGCTTTCCGGCGGCGAGCAGCAAATGCTCGCGATCGGCAGGGCGCTCATGTCCCGGCCGAAGATGCTGATCATGGACGAGCCCTCAATGGGCTTGTCGCCGGTCATGGTCCAGGAGATGGCGCAGATCATCCGCGATATCGTGGAGCGTGGCGTCCCCGTGGTGCTTGTCGAGCAGAACGCCGAGCTGGCGCTCAAGCTTGCGCGCTATGCTTATGTGCTGGAGACGGGCAAGATCGCCCTCGAAGGGCCGGCCCCTGAGTTGCACGACAACGAGCATGTGAGGCGCGCGTATCTCGGTGCCTGAGACCTGGGACCTCAAAGAACTCGTAAACGCCGGCTGGAGCGAGACCGATCTCGCCTGGGAGACGGCGGCCGAGTCCACCGCCGACGCGGCCGCGCAGAACGATTACCTTCGCGCCAAGGAGGAAGCCGGGCAAGCGCTCCAGATGGCTCGCACGAATTTCGAGCCGATCGATCCGCGCCTCGGCACGAGCCTCGCCAATTACGCCGTGTGCCTGAGCTTGGCGGGAGACGACCAGGCCAAGGCCTCGCTTTTCGCCAAGGCCCTGGAGGCTTGGAAAGGCTCCGGTCCCTGGATCGCCCGCATGGACGCTCCGCGGGTCGCGCGCAGCTCGATGTTCCACTTGCGCATGGAGGCGCGCCACCGGGACACGTATCGCGGCCTGTGGCAGCAGCGCTGGCGGGAAATCGCAGCGGAAACGGTCAAGCGCCTCGAGGCCTTGAACGCTATGGATGCGGCGGTTACGGCCCCGGCTAGCGACACACTGGCCGTCTGGCGGCGCGAGCGTCCCGCCATGCTCAACGATACGCGGAAGCTGATGGCGGCGGCGCTTCTGCTCCTGGCACCGCCGGTATCGGACCTCTGAGAGACGCCGCCTATTCGGCGGGCTGCTCCGCCAGGGCGTCGCGCCGCTCCTTGCGGCCGGCGAACCACCCTTTGATCTTCGGCAGAAGGCTTTCCAGTCCGTTCGGCAGGAACAGGATGGAGATGATGAGGATCGCGCCGTAAAACATCGGCCGCATCTCGTCCACGTCGAGCGAGCGCAGGATCACCTCGTTGAGGATGGTGAGCGCCACTACACCGATGATCGGCCCATAGAACGTCGCGGTTCCGCCGACGATGGCCCAGATCAGAATGTAGACCATCTCTTCCACCCCGAACCTGTTCGGGGCGACCGCGCCCACATAGTGGGCATAAAGCGCGCCGGCGAGACCGGCGAAGAAGGCCGAGATTACAAAGGCCAGCATGCGATAGCGGAACGTATTGACGCCGACGGACTCGGCGAGCTTGTCCTGCCAATGGATGGCGTGGAAGGTCAGGCCAATCCGCGAGCGCTCGACGCGATACAGAATGAGAAGGGAGACTGCCACCACGACGAGGCAGAGATAGTAGTAATTCACCGGCTCGTAGAAATCGATCGAGAAGATGTCGGGCATTGGCGGAATGCGCTTGATGCCCTTCGGGCCACCGAACAAGAAGGTGAGATCGCTCCACTTCCACATGAGCCGGATCACCTCGCCCGCGGCGAACGAGCCGATGAGGAAGTAAAAGCCCTTCATCCGGAACAGCGGAAAACTCAGCAGGAAGGCAAGAAAACCTGCCATGGACGCCCCGAGGAGCATGGCGACCGGCACGGGAAGCTGAAGCTCCTTGGCGGCCAGCGCCGATGTGTAGGCGCCGACGCCCATGATGACCGCGTGCGCCAAGGACCATTCGCCGGTCAGCGTCAGCAGGCGATAGCTGCAGACTAGCAGCACGTTGATGACCAGGAAGACCAGGATCTCCTGTTGCGAGAACGAGAGCAGGTGCGGGAGCACGACCAGAACGACCGCGAGCAGACCGAAGCCCAATACCCAGGCACTTGTCGAACTGGTCTCAGGCTTAGGCACGTTCTTTCGCTCCAAACAGACCCGTCGGCTTGACGATCAGGACGGCAAGCATCAACAGCAGGCCGACGATATTGGCCAGCGTCCCGTCGTAGAGCGTGGTCACGAAGGTGTGGACGAAGGCATAGAGGATGGCGACGAGCACCGCGCCTTCGAGGGAGCCCAAGCCGCCGACAATGATAATGATAAAGGCGGTGACGATGACCGAGTGCCCCATGAACGGCGTGGGCGAGACAAGCGGCGCGGTCAGCGCGCCGGCGACCCCGGCGAGGGCCGCGCCGATGAACATCGCAAGCCGCGCGGTCTGGTTGATCGACATGCCTTGCAGGACGGCGGCCTCACGGTCTTGCGCGCAAGCCCGCAACGCCCAGCCGAACTTGCTCTTGCGCAGGAACAGCCAAAGCGCCGTCAGCAACCCAACCGCGGCCAGGATGACGTAGAGCCGCTGATAGGTCAGCACCGCACCGTCCAGGAACACGATCTTGTCCTGGGTCGAAGGCGGAACATTCTCCATGCGAACGCCGAAGCCGAGCACCGCAATCGTCTGCAGAATGAGAAGAAAGCCGATCGAGGCGATTAGCCCCCCGAGTGGATTGTCCCGCAATGGTCGGAACAGGGCGAGCTCCATGAGAAGTCCGAGCAGCCCGACAAAGACCAGGCCGGCGGCGACGGCAACAAAGAACGGAAGGGCTTGATCGGCATAGAGTGCAACAACCACGTAGGCGCCCGCCATATAGAGCTCGCCGTGGGCAAAGTTGACCACGCCCATCACACCGAAGATCAGCACAAAGCCGACGGCGATGAGCGCCATGTAGCTCGCCGCATAGGTCGCGTTGACGACGGTTTGAAGGAACAACTCAACGGTCATCACAAGGCTCCGTGATGCGCCAGGCCTGGGTTCGGTGCCGGACGTATTATACCGGTTAGCGCGAGGGGCAAGAACAGCCCCTCCGCCATTGGTGGAGCGCAGGAAATCCCGTCTCGGAAGCTAGACTAGACCTTGCACCCAGCAGGACGTGCTCAGCTGCGCTGATAGTACATCTGATCGAGCGCTTCCATGTGCTTGATCAGGAGATCCTTGTGCTTGTCCCACCACGCCGGGATGGATTTGAAATCCTGGATCTTGGCCTTACCGTCCTTGATGACGACCACGGGCCAGAGGCCGACGAGCGCATTGTCGATGCCGAAGAGCTCCTTGCCCCACCAATCGGCCTCGCCGAAGGCCTGCTTGCCGGTGCCGCCTACCTTCATGGCCTCCAGAACTTTTTCCGGGTCCGTGCTGTCGGCGCGCTGCGCGGCATCGGACCAGAGATCCATGATCGAGGCATATTCCCACGACACGGCGCCCCACTCGCCCTCGCCGAAGCGCTTCACGTATTCGGCGTAGAACTCGTTCGGCTTGTTGAAGTTGACGTGAGGCTCGTTGAGCTTGGGATCGTCGAAGTCCGGGAACTGGAAGATGAAGCCTTCCATGAACTCCTTCGAAGTCTTCTCGACCATCTTCTGATAGAAGTCGGCCGTGCAGGAGATCATCTGACCCTTGAAGCCCTGCTGGAAGGCCTGCTCGGTGAGCGGGTGCACGTAGTCGGCGTAGCAGGTGTCGAGGCAGATGATGTCCGGCTTGAGCGCCAGCATCTTCGACATGATCGGCGCGAAGTCGGTGGTGGCCGGATCGAAGAAGATCGGATCGCCCAGCACCTCGATGCCCGCCGCCTCGAACGCGGCCAGATAGGTCGCGACCGACGGCTTGCCGAGCGAGTCGTCCTGAGCGCAGATGACCGCGGTCTTCAGGTCGGGCTTGTTCTCGGCCAGCCACTCGACACCGGTGACATTATAGATCGGGTGCACCTCGCATGGCGCGACCAGCATTTTCGTCTCGGGCGACAGGTCGCTCGGCAGGAGCGTCGAGACCAGCATGTTCTCTTTTTCCGCCACCGGAGCCGCGCCCGGCCAAGGGTCGCCGCCAAGCATCATGATGAACTTGACGTCGTCCTCCTTGATAAGCTTGACTGCGCCGGTGCGCGCGTTGCTGGGATCGTACTCGTCGTCATAGGCGACGAACTCCACCTTGTAGACGTCGTCGCCGATCTTGATGCCGCCGTCGGCATTGACCCAGTCAGCCCAGATCTTGCAGCCGTCGAGGCCGGGCTTGCCCCACGCGGCGACCGCGCCGGTGAGCGGCGCGAGGAAGCCGATCTTCACGACCTTGTCGGCCGCGAATGCGAGCTTCGGCATGGAAACGCCGGCCATAACCGTGGCGGCGGCGGTGGTCGAAAGGAAATCGCGGCGATTGATCTGAAACTTTGTCATGTGGTCCCTCCACGTCGAAGGGCGGGACGACCGTGGAGACGGGCGACCGGCCTGACACTCATTTGCCTACGAACGGGATTGCGGCGGCTGCAGCGGGCAAGGCGGTAGAAGGCTCAGACCTGTTGCTCATGGCGTCCTTGCTTCAAGTAACGTCCACACCACCATTTCACAGCCACGCCGCACGGCTGAGAATTGCGAATTCGCCTAGGAGTTTCGGGATTTATACCCTTCGGAGACAATCCTCTTGAGGGAGTAACTATTAGGGGGTACGCAAAACAAGGCTGCGTCGCCCGGGCAATTGGCAGGTTTTCGCGCACGAAAACTTGCGAAACAGCGCTCGGCTCTTGAATGCCTAAAGATTTAACATCCTGCCCGTCGAATACGCGCAAATAATGCGGATTGCGCGCGCCTTCCCGCGTTTATTGCGGCGCAAATACTACTCCGCCGCGGGGACCGGCTGCGGAGCGGCAGGGCCTTGTTTGCCCTGACCAGCTTCCGGGCCGAGCGCCGTTTCGTCGGAGTCGATGAAGGCGCGTCGGGACAGGTAAGTGTAGACCACCGGGATCACGAACAGGGTGAACAGCGTGCCCACCAGGAGGCCGCCGACGATCACCCAGCCGATATCCTGGCGGCTCTCGGCAATAACCTGCAACACCAATAAGTCGAGACATGCGGGTTCCTCGAAAGCGAGGACATTCTACCAGCATTGCGGCATCAAAAGGAACGCGGCCCAGGGGGCAACGCCGGGGAGCCATGACGGTTGCGTGACATGGTTAGTCCGGGCGGCGGCCCCGCAGTCGAGTTCGGACGCGTTCGTTCTGGTCAGATCCCCGCGTACCACTCGTAACCGCGGTCTTCCCAATAGCCTCCCTTCCCCCGGGCGATCTCGGCAAAGCTGCTCACAGCCTCGATGGTGTGAACGTATTTGGGCTGCTTGTATCCGAGCTGCCGCTCGATCCGCACGCGCATCGGCGCGCCGTTGGGAACAGGAAGCGCTTCATCGTTGAGACCGTAGGCGAGGATTGTCTGAGGATGACGCGCATCCACAAGATCGCAGCTTTCATAATAGAAATTCGGCCCCGATGCTCCGCTGCCCATGTTGTCGTAGCAATGAAACACGATGTAGCGGGCAGCGGGCTTCAGCTTCACCTCATCGAGCACGACGGACAGTGGCGGGCCCTTCCATTTCGCGATGCAGCTCCAGCCCTCGACGCAGTCGTGCCGCGTGATCTGCGTGCGCGACGGCATGTTGCGCAGCTCGGCCAGGGAATAGCTCTTGGGCGTTTCCACCAGTCCGGTCACGGACAGTCGATAGTCGGCGAAATCATTCGCCTTCAGAGCAAGGTACTCCGCCGATTGGGGATTGGTCGATCCATTCGGCCGTTGACCCTGGCGGATCTCGCTTTCCGCGTACTCTCGCGCCAGCGCATCCCCGATCAAGAAGCGCTGCACGTAATACGTGACATCATTTGCTTTCTCGAGCACGTCGCGGACAGTGCCGTCGCGATCGGCCAGAAAATTGAACGCATCGCAGCCGCCAAGCACCAAGGACGACGCACCGGCGGCGCCGGCACCGAGAAATTTCCTGCGGGTAAGGATCGTCTTGCTCATGAGCCCGCGTCCCCCTTGGTCTCGGGGTCGGTGCGATACCAGCCGGTGATCATGGACCGCAGCTCGTTGATGGGGCCGGCGGCGAACACCATAATAATGTGTACGAGGAAGAAGAGGACGAGCAGCGTCATCGTCACGAAGTGGATGGTGCGCGCCGTCTGCCGCCCGCCGAAGACATCGAGAAGCCAGGGCCACGCCGCATCCATGCCCGGACTCATGGTGAGTCCGGTCAAGACGATGAGCGGGAACAGCACGAAGAACACGATGCAATAGGTCAGTTTCTGCAGGACGTTGTACCGGCCGGTGTGGTGGAAGCGGAGACGCGCGTGATCGGCGACGTCCCGCGGCAGCTGCGCAAGGTCCCTGCCCGTCGGCCTAAGATCCCGGCGGAGATGACCGTTCACGAGGCTGGCGACGAGCCAGACGAAAAGCGTGGCGACCAGCACCCAGGCGAAAAAGAAGTGGACCACACGACCCGTGGCCAGGTCGCGATAGGACGGGATGGTCAGGGCGGCGGGAAATCCGCGGGCTTGCGGGTTCTCGCGCGTGCCGCTGAGGCCGAACACGCCCGTCGTGTCGAACTGATAGCCGAAGATCGTGGTCCGGCCCTCGAGACCTTGGCGCGTCCTGACCGCTCCCATGCTGAGAACCGAATTGTCGAAGCCGAAACCGCTTTGCTTGCCGATATAGAGCGTGGAATGGGCGTTGAAAATCTGGAGCCCCGACAACAAGAGAAAGAACAGGGATATGGCCCAGACCCAATGGGTCGCCCGCGTCCAGATCGACTGCCGGTAGACCAGCCTGGCAGTCTCGGAGTTGCGATGCGCTTCAGACCGGGCCATGACGCCCTCTTGGATTGGAGACCCCAACCGTAGCACCGCCCCCGGCCGCGTGGCTACGGAGCGGGCGCATCACGTTTTAGCTATCGGCAGTCAGTCACCGCCTCCCTTTCGAGAAAGGACTACACAAAAGCCCTGCTCGCCATTAACTTCACCGCACCTTGAGACGTCCGGTATTTCCCTGAGCGCTCCGCCGCGTCACGGTCGAGAACGGTCTTTCTCTCCCATTCAACGATCCCGTCGATGCCGCCTTGATGCGGCAGCAGTTCGGGCGAGCCTTCTAGAGTTCGAATTCGACCTAAACAGCACCACTATTATGACAATCAACACGACCAGTTCAGACGCAGGCGCCGATCGTCGGACCTTTGCGATCATTTCGCATCCGGACGCCGGCAAGACCACCCTGACGGAGAAGCTTCTCTACTTCGCCGGCGCCATCCGTTTGGCGGGCCATATCAGGTCGCGCGGCGAACAGCGGCGGACTCAATCCGACTGGCTGGCCATGGAGCGGGCCAGAGGTATCTCGGTCTCGAGCTCCGTCATGACCTTCGAGCACGCCGGGCTGACGTTCAACCTGCTCGACACGCCGGGCCACCATGACTTCAGCGAGGACACCTATCGGACACTGAGCGCGGTGGACTCGGCGATCATGGTCATCGACGCCGCCAAGGGCATCGAGAGCCAGACGCGCAAACTGTTCGAAGTCTGCCGACTCCGGGACATCCCGATCATCACCTTCATCAACAAGATGGACCGGGAGGGCCGCGATCCGCTCGAGCTGCTCGACGAAATCGAGAGCACGCTGGCCCTCGATGTCTCGCCGATCACCTGGCCGGTCGGTAGCGGCGTCAATTTTTACGGCAGCTTCGACCTGCTCAAGTCGAAACTCTACACCTCGTCCGCCGGACGCGGCGGCGCGTATGACCGCGATTTGGCGCTTGCCGGCCTTCACGATCCCGAGCTGGACCGGATCGTGCCGCCCGACGTGGTGAGCGCATTTCGCGATTCCGCGGAGCTTGCGTTCAGCGTGTATTCAGAATTCGATCCCAAATCCTTCCTTCAGGGTCACATGACCCCGGTGCTGTTCGGAAGCGCCCTCAAGGATTTCCCCCTGCCCCGGCTCCTCGAGGTGCTCGCCGAATATGCGCCCCCGCCGCAGCCGCAGCCGGCGGAGCCGCACCCCATCCGGCCGGAAGAGAGCAGGGTCACCGGATTCGTGTTCAAGGTGCAGGCGAACATGGATGCCAATCACCGGGACCGCGTGGCATTCGTCCGCCTGTGCTCCGGCCGTTTTCGCCGGGGCATGAGGCTCAAGCACGTGAGAAGCGGCCGCGCCTTGGCCGTGAACAATCCGATCTTCTTTTTCGCCCGGGAGCGCGATCTCGCCGAAGAGGCCTATCCCGGCGACATTATCGGCATCCCCAATCATGGGACGTTGCGCGTGGGCGACGCGCTGTGTGAAGGCGACGACGTGCGCTTTACAGGTCTTCCGAATTTTGCCCCCGAGGTGCTCCGGCGGATAAGGCTCGACGATCCGATCCGCGGCAAGCAATTGAAGCGGGCGCTCAACGATTTTGCCGAGGAAGGCGTCACCCAGGTGTTCGATCTGGTCTCCGGCAATGGGGCCATCATCGGGGCGGTTGGCCAACTGCAACTGGATGTGCTCTCCGACCGCATGCAATCCGAGTACGGCATCCGCGTGGGCCTGGAGCCAGCGCCCTATGCAACGGCCCGCTGGATCAGAAGCAACGATGAATCCGCTTTCAAGCTGTTCATCGAGCGCGAACGGCACTCGATCGCGAGAGACCGGGATGGTGAGCCGGTGTTTCTCGCGCGGAACGCTTGGGAATTGAGCCATACCAAGGACAAGTGGCCCGCCATTGAATTTTTGGAGACGCGCGAACGATCCGGCTAGGTTCCCGGACGCGCATTCGGGAAGAAGAGCTGCTGCCCGTCGATCTCGTAGCTCGCGATGGCCTTCTGCCCTTCCGCGCTGGTCAACCAGTCCACGAAGGCTTGCCCCTTCTCGGCTTTGACACGTGGGTGCTTCGCCGGATCGACGAGGATGACGCCGTACTGATTGAAGAGCTTGGGATCGCCCTCGACGAGAACCTCGAAGTCGTCCTTGTTGGCAAAACTCAGCCACGTGCCGCGGTCGGCGAGCGTGTAAGCATGCTTACCGACCGCGGTGTTCAAAGTGGCGCCCATGCCTGAGCCGGTTTCGAGGTACCAGTCACCGCTCCCTTTGGTCGGATCGACCCCGGCCTGCCCCCAAAGATCGAGCTCCGCCTTATGCGTTCCGGAGTTGTCGCCGCGCGAGGCGAACGGCGCCTCGGCCTCGGCGATCTTGGCCAGCGCTTGATCGGCGTCCTTCAATCCCGCGATTCCAGCCGGGTCGGACGCCGGTCCCACGAGGACGAAGTCGTTGTACATCACGTCGTGCCTCTTTACCCCCCAGCCTTCGGCGACGAACTTTTCCTCATCGGGCTTGGAGTGGACGAGCACGACGTCGCCGTCGCCGTTTCTTCCGTTCTTGAGGGCCTGGCCCGTGCCCACGGCCACCACACGCACGTCGATCCCGGTCTTCTCCGTGAACTTCGGCAGGATGTGATCGAACAGCCCCGAGTTCTGGGTGGATGTGGTGGACTGCACGATGATGAAGTCGTCTTCCGCCGCGAACCCGGTCGAGGCAAGAGAGGCGAGTAGGAATGCGGCGCTAAGACCGAACAGCAGTCTTCTATGAATATTCACCGGACACCTCCTGAAGAGCTCAAAGCACCAAGCCGCCGCTCAGGAACGCGCGTGCGCCTTCGCTTCGCGGATCATCGAAGAAATCCTGAGAAGTCTTGATGCTCGATAACGCGGCCGTGGTGCAGAAACATGACATCGTGTGCCAGCCGCCGCGCCTGACCAATGTCGTGCGTCACGAGAATGACCTTGATGCCCCGACGCTGAGCGTCAAGAAGCAGCCGCTCGATAGCCAGCGTCGACGCGGGATCGAGACTCGAAGTCGGCTCGTCCAGAAATAATACGTCTGGGTCCAAGCTCAGGGCCCGGGCAAGGCAGAGCCGTTGCTGTTCCCCGCCCGATAAAACTCGAGCCGGCATCGACGCCTGGCGTTCGAGGCCTGCGAGCCGGAGCGCCTCGTCGACGCAAATTGCGCGCTTGTCGCGTCCGATGCCCCGCAGGCCGAGTGCGTGGGAGACATTCGCCGCCACCGAACGGCGCAACAGGACCGGCCGTTGAAAGACCATGGCTTGCCGGTAGGCCATCGGCCTGTCCGCGTGGCGCCCCGCCCAAAGGATCTCCCCCTTCGTGGGCGCGATCAGCCCATGCATCAGTCTAAGAAGAATGCTTTTTCCAGCGCCGTTCGGCCCCATGATGGCTGTTATGCGGCGCGACTCGATGGTTGCATTAATCTCGTCGATGACCCGCTTACCGCCCGTCTCATAAACGAGCCCTTTGATCTCGACCGGCAAAGGTGGACTGGCGAGACGATCGCCGACGCCTTGAAGCGGGGTGGTGGGATCAAGCATAGGCGAGACGGTTGGCAAGACGCTGGACCCAAATCAGAGAGGCATTGACGGCCAGGGCAATAGTCAGAAGCACGATCCCCAGCGCCAGTGCGAGCGCGATGTTTCCCTTCGAGGTCTCCAAGGCGATGGCCGTCGTCATCGTCCGCGTCACGTGATCGATATTGCCGCCAACGATCATGACGGCGCCGACCTCGGCGATCGCGCGGCCGAAGCCGGCCAGCACTGCTGTGATCAGGCGATAACGACCGTCCCAAAGCAGTGTGACGACAATAGCACTGGATGAAGCGCCTAGCGACCGCAGCTGCTCGTCATATTCCTCGAGCAGGTCTTGGCAGGCTTGCCGCGTCAGGGCGCCGATGATTGGCGTGACCAGAACGACCTGGGCGATAATCATGGCTGTCGGCGTGTAGAGGAGCTGAAGCACACCCAGCGGCCCCACATTGGACAACAGCAGATAGACAACAAGCCCGGCGACAACCGGAGGAAGACCCATCAGAGCGCTGAGCACCGCTGATACGGCGCCGCGTCCCGGGAAGCGGTAGACCGCCAAGGCTCCGCCAATGGCAAATCCGAGCAGGCTGGCGATGACAACCGCCGACAAGCTCACTTTGATCGAAAGGGCAAGGATCTCGACCAGATTCGGGTCGAGCGTGACGATGAGGCCGAGGGCTGTGCGAAAGGCGTCGATGAAGTCGGTCATTGAAAAACCGGCCGGTGGCTTTTGATCAGGATTCCCGATCGGTCATTCAGATTTTCCGATCGTTCTATCAACGAAAGTATACCTCTTCGATGCCAATCGAAGCGGGTTGTCCCGCTTCCCTTGCTCCCCTACATCAGTGGCTGGTATCACGTAATTATAAGTCTTCAAATTTTCCGCTGGGCCTCAGTTCGTCTGAGAGGAAGATTGGTAGAGTGTGGAGCAGGAAGCACCGTTGAACGGTGGGCCTGAACGGCCCGCAAGAAATGTCGGCTCTCGTAAGCGTGCACGAGGTTTCCCTAAGGGGCGACAACTCGACCTCGCCGCGTTGGAGCAAGTCCGTGAGCTGCTGGGCGATCGTCCCCGCCGTCACGATCTCCTCATCGAATACCTCCATCTGATTCAAGATCGCTATCATTACATCTCCAGCCGCCACCTGCGCGCGCTGTGTGACGAGATGAAGCTGCCCCAAGCGGCTGCCTACGAGGTCGCGACCTTCTACGCACATTTCGACGTGGTGAAGGAGGGCGAGACGCCCCCGCCGCCGACCACGATCCGCGTGTGCAACTCTATCACCTGCGCGATCAAGGGCGCCGATGCGCTTCACGACGCCCTGAAGTCTGGGGTCGACCCGTCGAAGGTGCGCGTGGTGAAGGCGCCGTGCATGGGGCGCTGCGACACCGCGCCCGTGTGTGAGATCGGACACCACTTCGTCGACCACGCCACGCCGAACCGCGTCCAGGCTGATCTCGAGCGCGGCGAGCACGACGCCCATATCCCGGATTACACAGATCTGGCCGCCTATCGCGAAAAGGGCGGTTACACCATGCTTCAAGAGTGCCGCGCCGGAAAGCGCAGCGTTGAGGACGTCATCACCGAGATGTCGGACGCCGGCCTGCGCGGTCTCGGCGGCGCCGGCTTCCCGGCCGGCAAGAAGTGGCAGATCGTCCGTTCGTTTCCCGGCCCCCGGCTGATGACGATCAACGGCGACGAAGGCGAGCCCGGCACGTTTAAGGACCGGTATTACCTCGAGCGCAATCCGCATCAAATGTTCGAAGGCGCCTTGATCGGCGCCTGGGCCGTAGAGGCCGAGCGCATCTATCTCTACATGCGCGACGAGTACCCCGCCGTGCTCCATATTCTGGCGCGCGAGATCGCCGCGCTGGAAAAGGTTGGCATCATCAAAAAAGGTGACATCGAGCTGCGCCGCGGCGCGGGCGCGTATATTTGCGGCGAAGAGTCGGCGATGATCGAGTCCATCGAGGGCAAGCGGGGCTATCCGCGCAATCGGCCGCCCTATATCGCCGAAGTGGGGCTATTCGGACGTCCGACGCTCAACCACAATGTCGAGACGCTCTACTGGATACCCGAGATTCTGGAGAAGGGCGCTAAGTGGTTCGCCGATCACGGCATGAACGGCGGCAAAGGCTTCCGGTCCTGGTCCGTGTCGGGCCGCGTGAAGAAGCCGGGCGTCATCATCGCACCCGCCGGCATCACCGTGAATGAATTGATCGAGCGCGCGGGCGGCATGGAGGACGGACAGGAGTTCAAGGCTTATCTTCCAGGCGGCGCCTCCGGCGGAATTCTACCGGCGCGCCTCGGGGACGTGCCCCTCGATTTCGGCACGCTCGACAAGTACGGATCGTTCGTCGGCAGCCACGCCATCGTCATCTTCTCGCAACAGGATCGCGTGGCGGACGTCGCGATCAACCTGCTCCAGTTCTTCAAGAACGAGTCCTGCGGACAGTGCACGCCCTGCCGCGTGGGCTGCGACAAGGCCGTGGCCCTGCTCGAGAAAGACGAGTGGGACGGCGAACTCCTAGGTGAGCTCGCACAGGCCATGCGCGATGCCTCGATCTGCGGACTTGGCCAAGCTGCCCCCAATGCTTTTGTCACCGCGATGGAGTTCTTCTCCGACGAGCCCGTCCGACCCGACGCCGCCGGACCGCCGGCAAGATATTGATGGATGACGCTATGACAGACGAACTGCAGTTTACCCTCGATGGAAAACCGGTTTCCGCCAAGCCCGGTGAAACCATCTGGCAGGTCGCCAAACGCCACAACATCGATATTCCGCACCTGTGCTGGCTCGCTCAGCCGGGATACGCCGCCGACGGAAACTGCCGTGCCTGCATGGTCGAGATCGACGGCGAGCGCACGCTGGCGGCGTCGTGCATCCGGAAGCCCGCCCCCGACATGGTCGTCAAGACGGCGACCGATCGTGCGGTGAAGGCCCGCCGCATGGTGATGGAGTTGCTTCTTGCGGATCAGCCACCACACGAGGACTCACCGGACCGCGTCTCGCCGTTCTGGCATTGGGCCGAGGCACAACACATCGAGAGCTCGCGTTTTCCGGCCAGCGACATCATCAAGCCGGACCTGTCCCACCCGGCCATGGCGGTCAACCTCGATGCCTGCATCGAGTGCGGCTTGTGCGTGCGCGCCTGCCGCGACGTCCAGGTGAACGATGTCATTGGCATGGCTTTCCGCGGCTTCGACGCCAAGCCCGTGTTCGATTTCGACGACCCGATGGGCGACTCTACGTGTGTGGCGTGCGGCGAGTGCGTGCAGGCGTGCCCTACCGGTGCGCTCATGCCCAAATCGATCGTCGATCCGATCACGCAGCATGGCTCCCGCGAGGTCGACCGCGAAGTCCACTCTGTCTGCCCGTATTGCGGGGTTGGCTGCCAGATCAGCTATCAGATCAAGGACGAGAAGATCGCGTTCGTGCAGGGCCGCAACGGCTACTCCAACGAGAACCGCCTGTGCGTGAAGGGCCGCTTCGGTTTCGACTATGTCAGCAATCCCCAGAGGCTCATGAAGCCGCTGATCCGCAAGCCGGGCATGCCCAAGGGCGTGAACGTCGATCCGTCCGATCCTTACACCCATTTTCGCGAGGCAAGCTGGGAAGAGGCGCTCGACGCCGCGGCGACCGGCTTGGCGCGCATCGCCGATGAGCATGGCGGCCAAGCCATCGCCGGGTTCGGCTCGGCCAAGTGCTCGAACGAGGAAGCCTATCTGTTCCAGAAGCTGATCCGCACGCGCTTCCAGAGCAACAATATCGACCACTGCACGCGCCTGTGCCACGCCTCGTCGGTCGCGGCGCTGATCGAGGGGATCGGATCCGGCGCGGTGACGGCCACGTTCAACGAGGTCGAGCATGCTGACGTCATCGTCATCATCGGCGCGAACCCTACAGAGAACCATCCGGTAGCCGCGACCTTCTTCAAACAAGCGGCGCGGCGCGGCGCCAAGCTGATCGTGATCGATCCGCGCGGCCAGGCGCTCCGCAACTACGCGACCCATATGCTGCGCTTCAAGTCGGGAAGCGACGTGGCGCTCTTGAACGGCATCATGCACACGATCGTCGAAGAGGGTCTCTACGACGTTCAATACCTCCAAGCCCGCACCGACAATTTCGATCGCTTGAAGGAGAAACTTGCTGCTTACAGCCCGGAATCGGTCGCCCCGATTTGCGGGATCGACGCCAAGACAATTCGGGAAGTTGCTCGGCTCTTCGGCACTGCCGGGCGCGCCATGATCTTCTGGGGTATGGGCATCTCGCAGCACGTGCACGGTACCGACAATTCACGTTGCCTGATTTCTCTCGCTCTGATGTGTGGTCAGGTCGGCCGCCCCGGTACGGGTCTGCATCCCTTGCGTGGGCAAAACAATGTGCAAGGGGCATCGGACGCCGGCCTCATCCCCATGTTCTATCCGGATTATGCCGACGTCGAAGCCGAGCCCGTCTACAAGAAATTCGAGGAGCTTTGGCAGACGCCGCTTTCGAAGAAGGCAGGCCTCACGGTGGTCGAGGTCATCAATGCGGCGAACGCGGGCAAGATCAAAGCCATGTATATTCAGGGCGAGAACCCTGCCATGTCGGATCCTGATCTCGATCACGCGCGCGCAGGCATTGCCAAGCTCGAGCATCTGGTGGTGCAGGACATCTTCCTGACCGAGACGGCGATGATGGCCGACGTGGTCTTGCCCGCCTCTGCCTGGCCCGAGAAGACCGGGACCGTCACCAACACCAATCGTCAGGTGCAGATGGGCCGCAAGGCGCTCAACCTGCCCGGAGATACGCGCGAAGATCTTTGGATCATCATCGAGCTGGCCAAGCGACTGGGCCTGCCCTGGACCTACACCCATCCTTCGGAGGTCTTCGCGGAGATGAAGCGGGCCATGCCGTCGCTCGACAACATCACGTGGGAGCGTCTGGAAAACGAGTCATCGGTCATCTATCCCTGCCCCGAGCCCGATCATCCCGGCGATGCGGTGGTTTTCGGCGACGGCTTCCCGACCAAGACCGGACGCGCGCTTCTGGTGCCAGCCGATCTGTTGCCTCCAGCCGAAGTCCCGGATGACGAATATCCGTTCGTGCTGATGACGGGGCGGCAGCTGGAGCACTGGCATACCGGCGCCATGACCCGCCGCGCCGATGTTCTCGACTCGCTCGAGCCCGGTCCGACCGCAAGCCTGCACCCCAACACGCTCGCGCGCTACGATCTCGTCCCCGGCGAACTCATGCGCGTCACGACCCGCCGCGGCTCGATCGAGCTGACGGCGCGAGCCGATATGGCCGTCCAGGAAGGCACCGTGTTCATTCCGTTCGCCTATGTCGAGGCCGCTGCCAATATCCTGACCAATCCGCAGCTCGACCC
Source organism: uncultured Alphaproteobacteria bacterium (assembly GCA_963825655.1). GTDB lineage: Bacteria > Pseudomonadota > Alphaproteobacteria > Rhizobiales > Methyloligellaceae > Methyloceanibacter. Next base: position 77,135 of record CAWGTS010000002.1, on the reverse strand, counting down.
CTACGGCAAGATCCCCGAGTTCAAGTACTGTGCGGTTAAGATCGGCCGCGCGGACGGCCCCCCTCAGCGCGTGCCCAAGCCCAGTCTCGAGGTGACAGCGTCGGGCCTGTAGCCGTAAAATTCGGCATGGCTCTGCCGAAAAGTGTCGTCGGTGTTCTGCTCGCGGGCGGCAAATCGAGCCGCATGGGCGGTGGCGACAAGTGCCTGCGGGTGCTTGGCGGCAAACCGATCCTGACCCGGATCATAGAACGACTTCAGCCGCAGGTCTCCGAGATCGTCATCAATGCAAATGGCGACCCTGCCCGTTTCGATGCCTTCGGGCTTCCGGTCGTCTCTGACAGCGTCGCCGGATATCAGGGGCCGCTCGCCGGCGTCCACGCCGCACTCGAATGGGTCAAGGCCAACCGGCCTGGCGTCGAGCACGTTGTGACGGTCGCGACGGATACGCCCTTCTTTCCCGCCGATCTCGTGCACCGGTTTCTCTCGGCGCCCGGCGATGCTTCAGGCTTCCGCGTGGCGCAATCCGACATGGGCGTGCATCCGGTGATCGGGCTTTGGCCTATCGGGCTCAGTGAGACTCTTGAGACATCGCTGAAGCGCGGCGAACGGAAGGTCACGGCCTGGACAAGAGATCATGGAGCCGTGCCCGTGTTCTTTTCCGCCGCCGATGTCGGCGGACAAAGCATCGATCCCTTCTTTAACATCAATGCGCCCAAGGACCTCGCCGCGGCCGAGGCCCTTCTCAGCGAGAGGGCATCATGAGCCCTCCCCTCTTCGGCGTCGTCGGCTGGAAGAACTCGGGCAAGACCACGCTCATGGCCAATCTCATTCGGGAATTTTCAGACCGGGGATTTGCCGTTTCCGTCATTAAGCATGCCCACGTAAAGTTCGAGATCGATCATCCGGGACGCGACTCCTTCAAGATGCGCGAGGCAGGGGCACGTCAGGTGATGCTGTCCTCGCCGCGCCGCTTCGCGTTGATGCGGGAACTCGGGAACGCGCCGGAGATGACCTTCGAAGAGCTGTTGCCGTACGCTGGGGCCTGCGATCTCATCCTGGTCGAAGGCTACAAGCGCGAGGCTCATCCCAAGATCGAGATCCGCAGGGATGGCGCCGCGTCGCGTGACGCACTGTCCGCGGAATTTCCCGAGGTCGTGGCCATCGCCTCGGATAAGCCAGAGGACGAGACGGAGCCCCTGCCCGTCTTCCACATCGATGCCACAGAACGCATCGTGGATTTCATCATTGCCACACTGGGACTCAAGCGCCCATGACAGCCAAGTCGGCCAAGCCAGACTCTAAGCTGATCGACGATTGCTTCATCCTCGACAAGGACCGGCTTCCACATCAGGAGGCCATCGGCATCCTCAAGGCGCGCGTGCATTCGATCACCGGAACGGAACAGGTCGCGCTTGCCGAAGCTTGCGGACGATTCTTGGCGGAGCCGATCGTCTCGCCGCGGCCGATCCCAGCGCACGATAATGCGGCCGTCGATGGCTATGCCTTTGCATCATCGGACTACGACGCCGCGAAGGGAACGGTGTTTCGGGTCATCGGCGAAGCCGCGGCGGGTCACCCCTTTCAAGGTTCTGTGTTCTCGGGTGGTGCGGTCCGCATCTTCACGGGCGCGGTTGTGCCGGCGGGTCTCGATACGATCGCGATGCAGGAAGACGTTCGCGTTGAGGAGCGTGAAGGCGCGCGCTGGGCGGCCGTGCCGCCGGGACTGAAAGCAGGTGCCAACCGCCGGCTCGCGGGCGAGGATACGCAACCGGGCGAAACGCTCGTCGCGGCGGGTGCGCGGCTCAGGCCTCAAGATATCGCGAGCGCGGCCGCCACAGGGCTCGGCGCCGTGCATTGCCATGCGCCCCTCAAGGTGGCGGTGCTCTCGACAGGCGATGAGATCCTGCGGCCGGAGGAGGCCTTCGTCGACGGCAAGGTCTACGACGCCAACGCGCCGATGCTACACGGGCTCATTAGAGCTGCTGGCGCCGAAGCCGTGGACCTCGGCGTACTGCCCGATACGCGCGAAAGCGTGGTCGGGGCTCTTTCCGAAGCGAGCCGCAACTTCAACGTCATCGTGATCTCCGGCGGCGCCAGCCAAGGCCAGGAGGACCATGTCGTAGCGAGCATCGATGCGTTGGGTAAGCGGCATCTTTGGCAAATCGCCATCAAACCGGGCCGGCCGATGAGCTTCGGGCAGATCGGCGATTGCGTCGTTCTCGGCCTGCCGGGCAACCCCGTGGCGGTGTTTGTGTGCTTCCTCATGTATGTTCGGCCCGTTCTCACGCGGCTCGCCGGCGGCGTTTGGCCGGAGCCCACACGATTTCCCGTACCGGCGGCTTTCACCCAAAGGAAGAAACTTGGGCGCAGGGAATTCTGGCGCGCCAAGCTCATTCGCAAGGATGGGCGCATGCTGGTCGATAAATTTCCGCGTGACGGCTCGGGGCTTATTTCTTCTCTCCGCGAAGCCGATGGGTTTATCGAGGTAGAAGAGGATGTGGATGAAATCCACATCGGAGAGGTCGTGGACTTCATTCCGTTTTCCGAGTTTGGGCTTGACCAACGCTAGAGACGGCAAGAGCACTCGGAACGCCTCACGTCTTTGAGCGTTTTTGCGATGGAGGTTCTCTATGCAAGACACCGACACGGACCGGGAACGTGCTGCCTATGATTTGGCGGAGCGGCTCTTCTTTGAGCTTGAGAAACACGGCGACCGCTTCTCACTCCGCAGAAAGATCGGGGATCATGCGCGCAGAGACGACTTGACCCTCGATGAGGTCGAGCAAGTGCTCGAGCGCTGGAAGCTCGAAGGTCCGCACGGCGGCTAGTACTTTCGAACAAAGTCTATTGCGCATCGGGCAAATCGGTCTCGTCGTCAACACCATGCCTGGCCCGGCTCCATTTTGGGCAACTTTCGGGATATTTTGGACCTGTATGGTGGGACACAAATTGACCGAACAAATGGCGCCCCCGGCAGTTGACCATCTGCTCGAGAATCACCATTCTTTAAGCGTCGTTTTCGTCTTGCGGAAGAGACCGGCTCATGCCCGGCGCCGAAGGAGCAACCGCCCCGGAAACTCTCAGGCAACAAGGACCGCAAGACTACTGACACTCTGGAAAGCGGCCGCGCTCAAGCGCGGTCCACCGAAGAGGAAAGGCGCTGCGACAGTGGCGCCAAATCTTTCAGGTTTCGTGACAGAGGGGGCTTCTCGTCGTCGCGTGGCGAGCACCATGCGCGACCCGATGGAGCCTTAGGATGAGTGTCGAAGCCAAGACGTCGCCCAATTCTCTAAGACAGATGCCGCTGCACGCCCTGCACCTGGATTTGGGTGCCCGCATGGCGCCGTTCGCCGGGTACGACATGCCGCTGAACTATCCGGCCGGCGTTTTGGCCGAGCACCGGCATACGCGAACGGCGGCGGGCCTGCTCGACATCTCGCACATGGGGCAAATTCTGCTGCGCCCGAAGGACGGCGTCCTTACTGACGCCGCGCGCGCGCTCGAGCGCCTTGTGCCCGCAGATATCCTGGGACTGGCGCAGGGACGTCAGCGCTACACCTTTTTCACAAACGACACTGGCGGCATCCTCGACGATCTGATGATCGCCAACTGCGGCGATCACTATCTCCTCGTGGTCAATGCCGCGTGCAAGGAGAACGACGAATCCCATCTGCGCGACAGCTTTTCCCGGAATTGCGATGTCGAGCAATGCGACCGTGCGCTGATCGCACTGCAAGGCCCGAAGGCGGCGTCGGCGCTGGCTCACCTCGCCCCCGACTGCGCCGGCATGCGTTTCATGGACGTGCGAGAGTTGCCGATCATGGGCAAGCTCTGCGTGGTCACGCGTTCCGGCTACACGGGCGAGGACGGATTCGAGATTTCCATTCCGTCAGATGTTGCCCGCGAGATCGCGGAAGGTTTGCTGGAGAACCCGGACGTGGCGCCGGTCGGTCTCGCCGCACGCGACACGTTGCGACTCGAGGCGGGGTTGTGCCTCTATGGAGCCGACATCGATGCGGGGACGACTCCTGTGATGGCCGGACTCACCTGGGCGATCCAGCCAGTTCGCCGCCATGGCGGTGAGCGCGTCGGCGAATTCCCCGGTGCCCCTATCATTCTCGACGAACTGGAGCGGGGCCCGGCAGTACATCGCGTCGGCTTGGCGCCTGAAGGTCGAATGCCGGTTCGCGCCGGGACGCCGCTCTTCGCCGAGGAGGCCGGCGAGGCACCAGTCGGGCACGTCACATCGGGCGGATTCGGTCCAAGCCTCGGGAGGCCAATCGCCATGGGTTACGTCCCCACGCCCCTGTCGGCGCCGGGAACCAAACTTTTCGCCGAAGTTCGCGGCAAGCGGCTGCCGGCGACGGTCGCGCCCCTTCCCTTTGTCCAGCACCAATACAAACGCAGTTGACTTCGCTGCCAAACAAGGAGGCAACCTTGCTGAAATTCACCAAAGACCATGAGTGGCTTGAGATCGACGGAGACGTCGCAACGGTCGGCATCACCGCTTATGCGGCGGAGCAATTGGGCGATCTCGTCTTCGTGCAGCTGCCGGAGATCGGCACCACGCTCGACAAGGGCCAAGAGGTCGCCGTCGTCGAATCGGTGAAGACCGCATCCGACGTCTATGCCCCACTCGCCGGCGAGGTCGTCGAGACCAACGAGGCCGTCGTGAACGACCCCTCTATCGTCAACTCGGATCCAGAGAAGGCCGGCTGGTTTTTCAAGCTGAAGCTCACCGACTTGGGTTCCCTCGACGGCCTCATGGATGAAGCCGCCTACAAGGAACTCATCGGCTGAATGGAACATGTCATGACATCACAGGAGAGCTACGAGCCATACGACTTCGCCAACCGCCGGCATATCGGGCCGTCGCCCGAGGAGATGACGGCGATGTTGAAGGTGGTGGGCACGGAAAGCCTCGATGAGCTCATCGACGAAACCGTACCGGCCGGAATTCGTCAGGCCAAGCCGCTCGATTTCGGCATGCCGCTATCCGAGCGCGGGGCGCTCGACCGCTTGCGCGAGACGGCGAATAAGAACCAGGTTCTCACCTCGCTCATCGGCCAGGGTTATCATGGCACGATCCTGCCTCCCGCCATCCAGCGCAACATCCTCGAGAACCCGGCGTGGTACACGGCCTACACGCCCTACCAGCCGGAGATCAGCCAAGGCCGGCTCGAGGCGCTGCTCAACTTTCAGACCTTGGTCGCCGATCTGACCGGGCTGGATATCGCCAACGCCTCGCTTCTCGATGAAGCGACCGCCGCGGCCGAAGCCATGGCGCTCGCGCATCGCGTCACCAAGTCGGAGGCGAACGCCTTCTTCGTCGATGCGCTGTGCCTGCCGCAGACGATTGCCGTCCTGAAGACGCGCGCCGAGCCGCTCGGGTGGGAGATTGTCGTCGGCGATCCCTTCAAGGACTTGCAGCCCGAGAACGTGTTCGGCGCGCTCTTCCAGTACCCGGGCGTGGAGGGCGGCTTTCATGACTTCTCGAACCTCATTGCAGAACTGCATGCAGCCAAGGCGCTTGCCGTCGTTGCGGCCGATCCGCTCGCGCTCACGCTCCTGAAACCGCCCGGCGAGATGGGCGCGGACATCGCCGTCGGGTCCATGCAGCGGTTCGGCATGCCCATGGGCTATGGCGGTCCGCATGCCGCCTATATCGCCGTCAAGGACGTCTATAGGCGCGCGCTGCCGGGACGCCTCGTGGGTGTCTCCATCGACTCGCGCGGAAACCGTGCCTACCGGCTGGCGCTACAGACCCGCGAGCAGCACATCAGGCGAGAGAGCGCCACTTCGAATATCTGCACCGCGCAGGTGCTTCCGGCCGTGGTCGCATCCATGTACGCCGTGTTTCATGGACCCAAAGGCTTGAAGGCGATCGCCGAGCGCGTGCATCGCAAGGCGGCGCGCTTGGCGGACGGCCTCGAAGCGCTGGGTTTTAAGATCAGCCCCGATGCCTTCTTCGATACGATCACGGTTGAGGTTGGACCCTATCAGGGTCTCGTCATGAAGAATGCCGTCAACAACGGCGTGAACCTGCGGAAAGTGGGAGCCGACCGGGTCGGCATCAGCGTCGACGAGCGCACGCGGCCGGTCACTCTCGAGGCCGTCTGGCGGGCGTTCGGCGGCGACCATCTTGTCTATCGCGACGAATATCCGGCGTACCGGCTGCCCTTAGAGTTGATCCGCACGTCCACGTATCTCACCCACCCCGTCTTTCACATGAACCGGGCGGAAAGCGAGATGACGCGCTACATGCGCCGCCTCGCCGACCGCGATCTCGCGCTCGACCGCGCCATGATCCCGCTTGGCTCATGCACCATGAAGCTCAACGCGACGGCCGAGATGCTGCCGATCACCTGGCCCGAATTTGCGGAAATCCATCCCTTCGTACCGGCCGATCAGGCATTGGGCTACGCTGAGCTGATCGAAGACCTTTCGAAGAAGCTTTGCGAGATCACGGGTTACGATGCCCTCTCGATGCAGCCCAATTCCGGTGCGCAAGGGGAGCTTGCCGGGCTGCTCACCATCCGCGCGTACCACAAGAGTCGCGGAGAACCCTATCGCAATGTCTGCCTGATCCCCGCCTCGGCGCACGGCACCAATCCCGCATCGGCCACGATGTGCGGCTTCAAGGTATTGGTCGTGGGGACCGACGCACACGGCAATATCGATATTCAAGATTTCCGCGCCAAGGCCGAGGCCAACGCCGCGAACCTTGCGGCGGCGATGATCACCTATCCTTCGACCCACGGGGTGTTCGAAGGAACGGTGCGCGAGATCTGCGACCTCACGCATGCGAATGGCGGGCAGGTCTATCTCGACGGCGCCAACATGAACGCCCTGGTCGGCCTTGCGCGGCCAGGCGATCTCGGCGCGGATGTCAGCCACCTGAACCTGCATAAGACCTTCTGCATTCCCCATGGCGGCGGCGGACCGGGCATGGGACCGATCGGCGTCAAGGCGCACTTGGCCCCCTTCCTCCCCGGCCACCCCGAGACCGGCGGTAGCGCCATGACGGTCTCGGCAGCACCGTTCGGTTCCGCGTGCATCCTGGCAATCCCGTGGAGCTACATCCTGATGATGGGCGGGGCCGGCCTCACGCAGGCTACTCGCGTCGCAATCTTGAGCGCGAACTACATCGCTCAGCGATTGGCCGGTGCGTATGATGTCCGCTACACCGGACGCGACGGACGGGTGGCGCACGAGTGCATTATCGATACGCGGCCCCTCAACGCGAGCGCCGGCGTGACGGTCGATGACATTTCCAAGCGGCTTATCGATTGCGGCTTCCATCCACCGACCATGAGCTGGCCGGTACCGGGTACGCTCATGATCGAGCCGACGGAATCGGAGACCAAGGGAGAGTTGGACCGGTTCTGCGACGCCATGCTGGCTATACGCGAGGAGGCCCGGGCCATCGAGCAAGGCCTGTCCCATCGCACCAACAACCCCTTGAAGAACGCGCCCCACACCGTTGAGGACCTTATCGGCGAGTGGCACCGGCCGTATTCCAGGGAGCGCGCGTGTTTCCCGGCGGGAGCATTCCGCGTCGATAAATACTGGCCCCCGGTGAACCGGGTCGACAATGTCTATGGCGACCGCAACCTCGTGTGCTCGTGTCCACCGCTCGACTCCTATGTCAAAGCCCAAGAGCCGGCGGAAGCGGACGTGCTGGCTTCCGGCACTTGACCGCCATTGGCGAGAGCCTTGGTTCTAATCTAATGCAACGGTAGCCAAATGAATGCTCCCTATAGCGTCCTGATTGCCGATCCGATCCATGCCGACGGCCTAGCACTGCTCGCCGCAGAGGCCGGACTCCGCGTCGATGTGGAAAGCGGACTCGATGAGGCGGCGCTGACCGCGCGCATACCGGACTACGATGCTCTCATCGTCCGCTCCAAGACGCGCGTCACGAGACCGGTGATCGCCGCCGCCACACGACTGAGGGCCATCGGCAGAGCCGGCATCGGCGTCGACAATATCGACGTGGCCGCGGCCACGGAGCGCGGCATCGTGGTGTTTAACACGCCCGACGCCAACGCGACGACGACCGCCGAGCTTACCCTTGCGCACCTGCTCTCTTTGAGCCGTCATCTGCCTCAGGCCGACCGATCGGTCCGCCAGGGCGAGTGGCAGCCGGCGCGCTTCTCCGGTGTGGAGCTTGCCGGAAAGACCATCGGCATTATCGGCTTCGGAACGATCGGACGCTTGGTGTCCCGCCGCTGTGCGGGGCTCAAGATGCGGGTGCTGGCATATGATCCGTTCGTTGCGCCGGAGATCATGGAAGAATTGGCGGCTGAGCCGTCCGAGCTCGACGCGCTTCTCGCCAGTTCCGATTACATCACCCTTCACTGTCCGCTGACGGACAAGACGCGCAACGTGATCAACGCGAGCCGGTTGGCGATGATGAAACCGGGCGTCCTGATCATCAATTGTGCCAGGGGCGGGCTCATCGACGAGGCGGCTCTGGCCGATGCGCTTAAGAGCGGGCAGATCGCGGGAGCTGCTCTTGACGTCTATGCGACGGAGCCTCCAACCGGCTCCCCGCTACTCGCGCTCGACAACGTCGTTTTGACGCCTCATCTCGGCGCTTCTACCGAGGAGGCGCAACAAGCCGTCAGCCTCAGGATCGCCCAGGATGTGGTTAGGTTCCTGGCGACGGGCGCCGCGGAAACGGCGGTCAATCTTCCCCGCGTCACGTCGGACCAACTCGCGCGGACGATCCCTTACCAGCAGCTCGCCCATGCCCTCGGCCGGCTCGTGGGCTCGCTTTACGAGGGCCCTATAACGGAGCTCGTGGTGCGGCTGTTCGGCCGTGTCGCCGAGTTGGATTCGCGGCCGATCACGGCAGAGGCCTTGGTCGGGCTCTTGAGCCGGCGCATGACCGGCCGCGTCAATCGTGTCAACGCCGGCCACCTCGCAAAATTGCAGGGCATCGAGGTCAGGGAGTCGCGGACGGAGAACGCGCGAGATTTCGTCTCTCTGGTCGAGATCTGTGCGATTTCCGGCGACAAGAACACGACTGTCGCCGGCACTCTGCTGGGTGAACGCCATGCCCGGCTGGTGCGCATCGACGACTATGACGTGGAAGCGGTGCCGGAAGGGCACTTTCTCTTTACGCGGCACCACGATCAGCCCGGTGTCGTCGGCGCTCTCGGTGACATTCTCGGCCGGGAAAAAATCAACATCTCCCGCATGCATGTCGGCGTCGGCGACTCCTCCAAGACGGCGATCGCCTTGATCAGCACGTCCGCTCCGCTATCGGCAAGCGCGCTCACTGAAATCAGAGCCTTGCCACCGATCGAGCAGGCCGTGGAATTCGAGCTGTGACGCGGACGAGGCGCCGGTTCGACATCGTCTGCTTCGATTGCGACAGTACCTTGAGCCGCATCGAGGGGATCGACGAACTCGCCCTGCGCGCAGGCCGTGAGCAGGACGTCGCGCCGCTCACCGCCGCTGCCATGGCGGGAACGATCCCGCTCGATGCCGTCTATGCAGAGCGGCTCTCGATGATTCGGCCCGACCGTGCTTCAATCGATTGGTTGGCCCGGCGCTATGTCGAGGAGATGGTTCCGGGAGCACGTGAGACGATCACCGCGCTAACCCGCGCGGGCACATCCGTGCACATCGTCAGCGGGGGCCTGCGACCCGCGCTGGACCCCCTGGCCTGCGCGCTTGCGGTTCCCGCGTCCAATGTCCACGCCGTCGATGTTTTCTTCGAAGACGACGGGGCTTATCGCGAATTCGATCGTGGGTCGCCGCTGTCGCGCCCGGACGGCAAGGCGGTCGTGTGCCGCTCGTTGGCGGAACACCGCGCTTCGATCGCCCTGGTCGGCGACGGCGCCACCGATCTCGCCGCACAGGTAAGTGGTGTGTTCGTTGTCGGATTCGGCGGCGTGGCGCGGCGCGACACCGTGGTAAGAGGTGCCGACATTTTTATTGATGGCCCCGACCTCACGACGGTTCTCGGCCCGCTCTTGGGCGCGGGGGAATGTTAAGGGAGCCGGTGCGCTATCGCCCCGATGGCAGGCACCGCAAATTCAAAAGGCCCCGCCGGTGACGGCGGGGCCTAGGCTATTACCAGAGAAGTTCTGCAGGTTATTTTAGCGGCGGCACCCCGATAGGCTCGACGTAGGACGCCTTTTGATGGTGGCCGAAGCAACCGCCAAGGCCAACCGTGGCCACAACGGCGATAGCTGCCGCTAGAAGTAAACGCATCTATCCAATTCCCCCATGCTTGTTAGCCAAGTCCTTAACATGCAACGTCTAAGTGGCGATGATGTGGCCCTTTTCTGGCCGGCGCATCACGATTGGCGAGCAATCATGCAAGGCTGATCGAAACTCCTTATTCCCGCGGCAGCGCGACATCGAGCTTGGGCTGTTGGACGGCATGGCCACCCTAGGGTGGCGGTGCTTCGCAGCTTCGAAGATGATAGGCATTTGCCCCAATTGCCGCTAGCTTTAGACGGCTGACCCACTCCTCGTGGGTTCGGAGGGGCGATGTGAGGGGTCCAGAACAAAGCCTGGTCGTGGTGGAAAATCCGGGTGGCGCCGGACAGTTTGTGGTCGTTTGCGATCACGCCTCCAACCGCATCCCCGACGATTACAAGACGTTCGGATTCGACCCCGAAGCACTCAAGACGCACATTGCCTGGGACCCGGGTGCGCTTGGCGTAGCGCGGCATCTGATGAGGTCCTTGGATGCCCCGCTGATCTGGCCCGATGTTTCCCGTCTGGTGATCGACTGCAATCGGCCGCCGGATTCGGCCACGCTGATCGTCACCGAAAGCGAGGGACGACCCGTACCCGCCAATCAGGGCCTGAGCGACGACGAGCGCAGGCGACGGCTCGCCTACGTTCATGGCTCCTACCACGACGCCATCGATGCGTGTCTCACTGAGCGCGCCGATCAAGAGATCATCATCGTGGCGATCCACTCCTTCACGCCGATCTATCTCGGAGAATTGCGTCCCTGGCAGGTTGGCATCGTGTTCGACGACGATCGGCGCGTTGCCGATCGCCTTCTCGAGGGCCTTAAAGGCGACGCGAAGCTCACCGTCGGCGCAAACGAGCCCTACTCGCCCGCCGACGAGGTCTATTACACCGTCGCCCGCCACGCGCGCCCGCGAGGGCTGCCGGCCGCGATGATCGAAATTCGCAATGACGAAATTGGCGACGAAGAAGGGGCGCAGCGCTGGGCGGAGCGGCTCACATCCCTTTTAGCAAAGGCGCCAGATTCCATTCGGTTTGAATCTTGCATGTGACAATCGCTATCAAGGACGACACCACACGCGTCGCCGCATCGTGAGCCATGCCTAATTGGATCAAGCTCTATGTCCAATACGTAGACGCGGCAAACCGCGTTGTCGGTCGTGGAGTTATGTGGCTCGTTATAGTGATGATGGGCGTCTTGCTCTACGCCTCGATCGCGCGCGGCGGCTTCGGCACCTCGCATATCTGGATCATCGAGACGTCGCAAATGATCTTGGCTGCCTATTATTTACTCGGCGGCGGCTACTCCCTTCAGCTCGATTCTCATGTCCGCATGGACCTGCTTTACAGCCGCTGGTCGCCGCGAACACAGGCGCGCGTCGATACGGTGACGTCTCTTCTGGTGATCTTCTATCTCATCATTCTGCTGATCGGCGGCCTCTCGAGCACGCAATACGCCATCGAATATAACCAGAAGAACTATTCTTCATGGTCGCCGGTGCTTTGGCCGATCAAGGTCGTGATGTGCACCGGCATCATCTTGATGCTGCTTCAGATGATCGCTGTGTTCTTCAGGGACCTAGCCAAGGCGCGGGGAGAGCCCCTCGCTGAGGCTCTTCCCGCAGGGAAGCGGCTCGTGGGTGAGGAATTGGAATGAGTCACGAGGTCATCGCCCTCCTCATGTTCGCGTCAATGATGCTGTTGCTCCTAACGGGACAACGGTTCTTCGGCGTGATCGGCTTCGTGGCGGCAACCTTCGCCCTCATGCTGTGGGGGACCGGCGGCGAGGAGATGCCTTTCAACGCCTCGTTCGTGCTGTTCAATTGGTACCCGATGCTGACGCTGCCCCTGTTCATCTACATGGGCTACATGCTGTCGGAGTCGGGCATTGCCGACGATCTCTACAAGATGTTCCATGTGTGGTTCGGTCCGGTCCCCGGCGGGCTCGCCATCGGCACAATCCTGCTGATGGTGGTGATCGCGGCTATGAACGGGCTGAGCGTGGCGGGCATGGCGATCGGCGCGAGCATCGCGCTGCCCGAGCTGCTACGGCGGGGCTACGACAAGGTGATGGTCACCGGGGTGATCCAGGCGGGCAGTTCGCTCGGCATCCTCATTCCCCCGAGCGTCGTGCTGGTGCTCTACGGCCTGATTGCCCGCCAGCCTATGGGCCAGCTTTGGCTGGCGGGGGTGTTCCCCGGGCTGCTGCTCGCCTCGCTGTTCATCGCCTATGTCGCCATCCGCTGCTATCTGCAGCCGGACCTCGGGCCGGTGCTGCCACCCGAGGAACGCCAAGTGAGCTGGGGCGAAAAGATCAAGCTGCTCGGCGCCGGCGTCATTCCCTTCCTGATCTTCTTCTCGATGACGGGCCTCTTCCTCATGGGAAAGACGAGCCTGGTGGAAAGTTCTGCCGTCGGCGCCGCCGGTGCGACGCTGGCCGCCATCTTCCGACGCAAGCTAACGCTGAAGGTCTTGGAGGACACCGTCCGCAAGACGCTCGGCATCAGCTGCATGTTCCTGTGGATCATCCTCGCGGCGCTCTGCTTCGGCGCCGTGTTCGACGGCCTCGGTGCGGTGCACGGCCTGCGCTATCTGTTCCTCGATAAATGGGGCCTCGATCCGTGGACTGTCCTCATCATGATGCAGCTCTCCTACCTCATCATGGGGACGTTCCTCGACGATACCGCGATGCTGGTGATCGTGGCGCCGCTCTACGTGCCGATTGTGATTGCGCTCGGTTTCGATCCAATTTGGTACGGCGTGCTCTACACCATCACCTGCCAGATCGCGTACATGACGCCGCCTTTCGGCTATAATTTGTTCTTGATGCGCGCAATGGCGCCGCCGGAAATAACGTTGGCCGATATTTACAAATCAATCGTGCCCTTCGTTCTGGTGATGATCATCGGCTTGGCAATCGTCATGGTGTTTCCGCAAGTCGCACTGTGGTTGCCCAACCAATACTACGCGAAATAAGGCTCTGGAGATGCGGTCTATTTTGAAATGGTGTGAGAAGGAGTGGTTGCGATGACGATACGAAAGAACATAACCAAACGTGATTTCATAAAGAATGCAGGCCTGACAACGGCGGCCGCTGCGACTGCGACCGTGGCCTCCCCTTATGTGATAAGGGCGCAAGGCGCGCCAATCAAATGGCGCATGCAGACCTATGCCGGCACGGCGCTCGGAGAGCACGTTATCAAACCGTCTATCGAAGCCTTCAACAAGGCGGCGAACGGCGAAATGGTCATCGAGCTCTACTACGCTGATCAGCTCGTGCCGCAAGGCGAGTTGTTCCGTTCGGTGCAGAAGGGAACGATCGACGCGGCTCAGAGCGACGACGACTCGGCGGCGGCTCCAGTCGACGTCAAGATCTTCGCGGCCTATTTCCCGTTCGCCTCGCGGTACTCCTTGGATGTCCCAGCCTTGTGGGAATGGTGGGGGCTGAGGAAAATCTGGGAGGAGGCATACGGAGAAGTCGAGGGAGTCACCTGGCTCAGCACCGGCGCCTGGGATCCTTGCAACTTCGGCACGACCAAGCCGATCAAGTCGGTAGCCGACCTTAAGGGCTTGCGCGTGTACATGTTCCCGACCGGCGGTCAGTTCATGCAGCAATTCGGCGTGGTGCCGGTCGCGCTTCCCTACGAGGATGTCGAGGTCGCCATTCAGACGGGGGAACTTGACGGCGTGTGTTGGTGCGGCATCACCGAGATGTACACCGTAGGTTGGGCGGACGTCCTGAAGTACTATCTGACCAACAATATCTCGGGAGCTTGGGCAGGTTCGTACTTTGTGAACACCGAGAGGTGGAACGCGTTGCCGCCCCACCTCCAGGAGCTGTTCAAGCTGTCGATCGACAATTCGCACTACTACCGGGCGCACTGGTATTGGTGGGGCGAGGCACATTACAGAACCACCGGCGGCAAGCTGGAATTGACCTCGATCCCGGACGCCGAGTGGCAGACGGTCGCGGATGCCGCGGTCAAGTTCTGGGACGAGGCCGCAAAGATCAGCCCGCGCTGCGCCAAAGTTGTGGAGATCCTCAGAAACTACAACGAGACGATGGCAAAGGCAGGTCCTCCCTACCGTTGCGCCTGAGCCCCATCAGGAAACCTCAAGGCCCGCGTAGGCATAGCGCCCGCGCGGGTTCCTTATTATCTTCTGCTACTTTCCACTGCCTCTGAAGAAGATCCCGGCATGGCTGGCACTTTGACGTTACAGGATCTGCGCAAGGCTTACGATCAGGGTGAGATCGATACTGTCGTAGTCTGCTTTCCCGATATGCAGGGCAGGCTCGTAGGCAAGCGTTTTCATGCCGAGTTTTTCCTCAACGGCGCTTATGAGGAAACCCACGGCTGCGACTACCTGCTTGCCAACGACATCGATATGGAGCCCGTGCCGGGATACGCGGTCGCCAATTGGGAGAAAGGTTACGGCGACTTCGTCATGAAGCCGGACCTCGCCACACTCCGACGCATTCCCTGGCTGCCGGCCACCGCCCTCGTCCTCTGCGACGTGCTCGACCATCACCACCATGAGCCGCTCGCTCACAGTCCGCGTGCCATGCTGCGCAAACAGCTTGCCCGGCTTGCCGACAAGGATATGTCGGCCCGCATGGCGTCGGAACTCGAGTTCTATTTGTTCGACGAGACTTACGAGACGGCGCAGGACAAAGGCTGGGGCAACCTCAAAACCACCGGTAGCTATATCCAGGACTACCACGTCTTCCAAACCACCAAGGAAGAAGAGGTGATGCGGGCCATCCGCAACGGTCTGCAGGGCGCGGGGATTCCGGTCGAAAATTCGAAGGGTGAATGGGGACCCGGGCAGGAAGAGGTTAACGTTTGCTACGCCGATCCCTTGGCGACGGCCGATTGGCACGCCATTCTAAAAAACGGGTGCAAGGAAATCGCCCATGGGCTCGGCAAGGCGGTGACGTTCATGGCCAAATGGCGCTACGACCTTGCCGGTTCATCGAGCCATGTCCACGCTTCATTGTGGGATGCAGCCGGCAAGACCCCCTTGTTCCTAAACCCCAAGGGTGAGCACGGCATGTCGGAGCTCATGCGCCATTTCGTGGCGGGGCAACTCGCCCACGCGCGCGAGATCACCTGGTTCCTCGCGCCCTATATCAATTCCTACAAGCGCTTTCAGGCGGGTACATTCGCGCCGACCAAGACAGTCTGGTCACTGGATAATCGCACGGCCGGGTTCCGCCTATGCGGCGCCGGTACCAAGAGCATCCGCATTGAGTGCCGCATCGGCGGCGCCGATCTCAATCCCTACCTTGCCCTTGCCGGGCTGCTCGCCGCCGGCCTGGCCGGGATCGAGCAGAAGTTGGCGCTCGAGGCAGCTTATGCGGGTGACGCCTACCAGAGCGAAGCATTGCCGGAGGTGCCGAAGACTTTGCGCGAAGCGACGGAGCTGATGCGGCACTCGGCTATGTTGCGTGCCGCTTTTGGCGACGACGTGATAGATCACTATATACACAACGCGGAGTGGGAACAGTTCGAATACGACCGGCGCATAACCGATTGGGAGCTTAAGCGCGGATTCGAACGGTCGTAAGTTCAGAGGCACGAAGATGTCAGAGAAGTCTTAAGCTCATCTCCCCCATCGATGGTTCGGTCTATGCCGAGCGGCCAATTGCGAGCGGCGCGGCGATCGATGCCGCGCTATCAGCGGCCCGCGCGGCCCTGCCCCAATGGAAGGCGACGCCCGTTGCCGAGCGCAGCCGTTACATGCTCGCCTTCCTCGACGCCTTGTTGGCGATGAATGACGACATGACCGTCGAACTCGCCTGGCAGATGGGTCGGCCGGTGCGCTACGGCGGCGAGAAAGGCGGCATCGAAGAGCGCACGCGTGCCGTCGTGGCACTGGCAGAAGAGGCGCTCAAACCCTACTACCCGCCGGAGAAGGATGGCTTTCGTCGGTACATCACCCGGGAACCGCTCGGTATCGTTCTCGCCCTTGCACCGTGGAATTATCCTTATCTCACCGCCGTCAACGCGATCGTCCCTGCCCTGCTCGCGGGAAATTCCGTAATCCTCAAACATGCCGCCCAGACGCTGCTCGTCGGGGAACGGTTCGCCGAGGCCTTCAAACGCGCAGGGCTACTCAAGGGCCTGTTCCAGAATCTCGTGATGTCCCACGCGCAGACCGAGACGCTTATCGGCTCCGGCCGCGTCGACCACATCAACTTCACCGGCTCCGTTGCCGGGGGCCGCACCATCGAACGGGCGGCTGGGGGGACATTTGCGTCGCTTGGCCTTGAGCTGGGCGGCAAGGATCCCGCCTATGTGCGCGCAGACGCCAAGCTCGATCATGCCATCGAGAATTTGGTGGACGGATCCTTCTACAATTCGGGTCAATCCTGTTGCGGAGTCGAGCGCATTTATGTAGACGCGCGGATCTTTGACGACTTCGTCGAGGGTTTTGCCGACCTCACCCGAAAATATGTGGTGGGCAATCCACTCGAACAGGCGACCACGCTTGGGCCGATGGTGCGAGGCGCCGCGGCCGACGCCGTCCGCAGCCAAATTGACGAGGCGAAGCGCAAGGGCGCCACCACGCTGATCAACATGAAGGTGGACGGCGACCGACCTGGCTCACCCTATCTCGCGCCGGAAGTGCTGATCGGCGTCAACCACCAGATGGAGGTGATGCGGGAGGAGAGTTTTGGGCCCGTCGTCGGTATCATGAAGGTGCGCGACGATGAGGAGGCCGTGACGCTGATGAACGACAGTCCTTATGGGCTCACGGCCTCGATCTGGACGCGCGACATGGACCGCGCCGCCGAGCTCGGCAATCGGATCGAGACCGGTACCGTCTTTATGAACCGCTGCGACTATCTCGATCCCTGTCTCGCCTGGACCGGCGTCAAAGACACCGGTCGCGGCGTCTCGTTGTCGAAATACGGATTTGAAGCACTGACCCAGCCGAAGAGTTTCCATCTTCGCGAGGTCTGACCCGACCTCGCATCTCGGACACACAACCATGAACGCACCCACCGCCAATTGGAGCTATCCAACGTCCATCCGCTTCGGACCGGGCCGTATCAGCGAGCTCGCCGATGTTTGCCGGACGGCAGGGATCGACCGCCCCCTGCTCGTCACCGACGCCGGTCTCGCCGCGCTTCCAATTACGAAACAGGCGCTAGACCTTTTGGAAGCGGCCGGGCTCCCCGCCGCCATGTTCTCGAACGTGCAGCCCAACCCGGTGGATTCCAACGTCGAGGCTGGCATTGCCGCCTTTCGCGCCGGGAACCATGACGGCGTCGTGGCATTCGGGGGCGGCTCAGGCCTCGACACCGGCAAGGTCATCGCTTTCATGGCCGGGCAGACGAGGCCGCTCTGGGACTTCGAGGATGTCGGCGATTGGTGGACGCGCGCCGACGCCGAGAAAATAGCGCCGATCGTTGCCGTGCCGACCACGGCCGGCACGGGTTCGGAAGTAGGCCGCGCCGGCGTCATCACCCAAGAGGCCACCCATACCAAGAAGGTCATCTTTCACCCCAAGATGATGCCGAAAATCGTGATCTGCGATCCGGAGCTGACCGTGGGCATGCCGCCTGCCATCACGATGGGTACGGGAATGGACGCCCTGGCGCACTGCCTCGAGGCATACTGCGCACCGAGCTATCACCCCATGGCCGAAGGTATCGCCGTGGAGGGAATGCGGCTCGTGTTCGAAAACCTGCCAAAGGCGGTGGCGAACGGAAATGATCTTGAAGCACGCGCCCATATGATGAGCGCAGCGGCGATGGGTGCCACCGCTTTTCAGAAAGGGCTTGGCGCGATCCACGCGCTGTCGCATCCGGTCGGCGCGCTTTACAATACGCATCACGGCACGACTAACGGCGTCTTCATGCCTTACGTGCTTGTGTTCAATCGGCCGGCGATCGAGGGGAAGATCGACCGTCTTGCCGGATTCCTGGGTATGGTTGGGGGCTTCGATGGCTTCCTTCAGGCGGTGCTCGACCTACGCAAGCAGACTGGCGTGCCGAATGACCTTAGCGGTCTTAACATCGACGGCAGCCAAGCAGAGACCATCGCCGAAATGGCCGTAGTCGACCCGACCGCGGGCGGCAATCCGATCCCGTTGACCAAGGATGCGAGCATGACGCTCTTCGAGGCCGCACTTTCAGGGGCCTTGGATTCGCTGGGCCGCGTTCGCCATTGAAGCTCTAGCGCTGACGGGGCCTCCTCCGTCGCGACTAGGCGGCTGTGCTGCGAGGCGGCAGCGAACGCGTCTCAGCAGTCAAATTCCCTGATACGCGGGAAAATGCAGGGAATTTCGTTGATATCAGGGTCATAGTGCAGCGCTGAACCCCAGCACCTGCAAGGCGTGCGGGTGAAATTCCCTACAAGCAGAACAGGGAATTTTTCGACCCGAACAGGGAATGCTTCAGAGGCAACAGGGGAACCGCACTCGCCAATCAACGAATGTCCACAAACCAATGAATAGCAAACATTCGACGTCGACCTGGCAAAGTCGCTGAATGACCCAAAGCGGCAGACCAATGCGCTTGAGATCGGCAGCTGCGCCCACATATTAGAGAACAAGGAAGCTGGTTTGGGTTGAGCACCCTAGCTCAATTTCCCCGGCGCACGTCGATGAGGAGTTTCTTGATGTCCGTACAATACATTATTGGCAACGACCGAGAAATTATGGATCAAGCTGTGAAGGCCAAGGGCTGGCATGCATTTGGCCGCTCGTGGCTCAAGCCGGATGGAATGGAGGTTCGCTGTGTCCAAGATGTAGACGTGCTGGTGGGCGGCGTCGAAGCTGGCGACACGGTGCATGTGGTAGGGCAGCCGGCAAAGCTGTTGGCTGCCTAGAAGGCAGCGGTGCCAACGTCATCAATATCTGAAGGGACAAGAAAAGCCGCCGCATGCCGACGTGACGCGTTCTGTGCGGTCTGGTCGGAAGCCGAGTTCCAGAAAGTTCATAGGGCCGAAACCGCCCTTGCATCGAAGTCTTTCCTGGCTGCAGCCCTGCTTTAGACCAGTGAGAGCCCGAGACTTTTGGTCCGGGTTCAGCCCTGCCGGGAGATGGCGTCCACGTAAGTTGAAGGCAATATCGGCACCGTCACCCTGTGGATAGTAGCCGAACGATTTTGCGCCCTCTCGCGTTAGGAGGGCATGACCCTCAAGGCCCTCGCCTTCAATTGCACGCTCAAATCGTCCGGCAAGCCGTCTTCGACGGAGCTGATGCTCAAGCAGATGCTCGCAGCGTCCGAGCCCCACCGCGTCGAAGGCGAGATCATCCGCATCGTCGATCACGATGTGAAGCCGGGCGTCACCTCCGACGAGGGAAAGGGGGACGATTGGCCCGCCCTGCGCCGCAAGGTGCTCGAGGCGCAAATCTTCATCCTCGGCACGCCGATCTGGCTCGGCCAGCCGTCGAGCGTGTGTAAACGGCTGCTGGAGCGCATGGACGCCTTTCTGAGCGAGACGGACGACACCGGGCGGATGGTATCGTATGGCCGTGTGGCCTGCGTCACCGTGGTCGGCAACGAGGACGGCGCGCACCACGTCTCGGCCGAGACCTACCAGGCGCTCTCAGACGTCGGCTTCACGATTCCGGCGAATGCCGTCAGCTACTGGGTCGGCGAGGCGATGCATGGCACCGACTATAAGGACCTCAAGGGCGTGCCGGACGTGGTCAAAACGGCGATCGCCATGCTCGTGAGCAATACCGTCCATCTTGCCCGGCTGCTCCAGCAGCAACCCTTCCCGGATATAAATAGGCGCGCCCACAGGGCGAGGGCGCCACTTCGTGCGGCAAGCGCGCCCGATGGCGACCCGGCAAGATTTTGGGGCGGCGCTGTGGCATCCCACTATCATTAGACGTCTAGTCCGCGACATCCTTAGACCTGATCGCCCTGTGACTTCTGTCGATGGCTGGCGGCCATGGCTGGGTATCGACGGCGACGTTCACGGGAGCTTTGTCGGCCTTACCTTCTCTTCACACAATTTCGCTGCGCAGCACGAACGCCGGTCAGTAGCGGTATAGCCCAACAGCAGGCCCGGACTTATCGGCCAGCTCGTCGGACAGCGAGATCACATCACCGCCTTGGCTCAAGGTTTTTAGCGCCAGTAGGTTCAATAGGTCTTCGTTGTCCGGGGCATTCTCGTCCATGCACGTCACCTCGCGCCGGTCTTCGTCATAGCGGCCCCAGACGTTTTCCTTCGGCGCCAAAAGCAGTGTTTCGATGCGGCCCTCGTCGGCGCTCCGCATCAACTCCTGAAGGTCCTTCGAGCCGGGAATGTCCGCGCCTCCGAGAAGGGCGTTGCACCGTTCGCGCAACGCGTCTCGTGGGTCACGCAACAGAGGCTTGGCTATTGCCCAGCTTGTCTCGCGCAGCTCGTCGTCCTTCATCGATGCCGGATCGCGTTGCACATTCTCCTCAGCGATAGAGCGGTAACGCAGCTCCTGTTTTAGCCGGCCGAGGAGCCTGGGCTGAGCGATCAGAATGAGCGGGACAGCGCTTGCGGAGAGGTGGCTGTCGATCGCTTTGGCTATATCCTTTGCGAACTGTTCGAGTTCAGTTTCCTCGTAGTCTTCAGCGCTTTCACCGAGCGCATGATATTTGGGAGTGTCGGCGCTGCCGCGGCTGCTGGCATGGTAGCCCGCTTGATCTTCAAAATCCGTCCGCCCTTTGATTTCGTCTAAGCTCGTCGGAAGATTTTCGACCTCCACTTCTTCGAAATAACGCTCGCCGCCGGTGAAAAAGCGCACGTTGCCTCGTGTGGCTGCGAGCACGTGATAGCTGCCGGCCTCCGAGAAAATGTCGATCAAGGGGCGCACATGGTAACGGCTCGCTACTACCGTTAGCTCCGGAACGTCCTTCGGCAGCTTCAGCCAATGCGTTTCCCCGTCCTCGATCAAGACGGCTAGGCTGTGATCCTGATAGCGCCAGAATTTGTGTTCCTCCGTTTTCTGTCTCGCGGCAGCGAGAAGCGCACCTGCCGACCTGACATCTGCCTCGGTCATTTGCTTTTCGGCTTCTTTGAGCGCGTTGGACAGCCGGATAGGGTCCTGCTCAGTCTCGGGGAACGTTCGATGCGTCCGCATGTAGATGCTGATGCGTGGAAAGCCGGTCGAGCCGGCAATTTCCGCCAGATCGCTTCTGGACATAGCGCAAACTCCGTTGAATGCGTGGGGCGTTGAGTGTACTCGGATAATCAATGCGCCTACTGGGACCGAGTTCCAAGCGGTTGGCATGGGTCGCGGCAACAGAAAAAGCCAAAGAGCTTGGCTGGATAGCTTGGGAACAGGGAATTCTTGGACGCGATCAGGGCATGGCTGGCTCCAACTCCAGCATCTCGGTAGGTAAATCGGTGGCTGTAGACCAAAAAATTTTTAGCGAGATGTACCGAAAAGCTGGCGACGCCCTTGGGGAGGCGAAGTCTAAAGGCAGGAACCGCTTCAGCCTCTACGAGGCGGCGGCGTAGATTGAGCCGATCTGAGAGACAAGACCTTTGGTCTTAAAGCGGCAGCTTATCGCCGCTCCGCATCTCTCCCCCGTACGACTGGGAACGTCGCAGTCGGCTCAGCTCGAGTGACCGAGGCAGCGAGCCGTCACAGAAGACTGATATGTTTTCAGCTATTACAGCCTCGGCGATCGGATGTTTCAGGCTACCGTTCCGGACGCGAGTTCTAACTCAAGAGATCACCTTCAAGATGCCGCCGCAGGATCTCTCAGTGGATCTCAGCCGAATGCCGGCGCTGCCGAAGAGCGGGTTTTTGATGAAAGAAGTCAGACCGTGGAGAGAGATGTCTCCCCCTTCACCGACCTGATCGGCTTCACAACATGCGTGAACCCGGCGGTGTTGCCAAAATCCGCGAATTTTGGCGAACCCCATTGCTCTTACAGGCGTTTATCCTGAGGGCCAAAAGTCACAAGAGGAGCCGAATATGGCAGACAAGAACAATGTCAGCAAACAAGACACCATGAGAGGCGTAAGAGGCGAGTGGTACCTCTATATCGTCGCGCTCTTTGTCGTCGTAGCTCTCGCTGCGTCTTGGGCCGGCGGGTGGTGGAGTGACGAAGCGACCGATGTCTCTGCGCCGGTTTCAACACAGCCACTCACTTCTCAAGACGTCGAACCGCGTTGACGGCAACATGGCCGAGACCACTGCAGACTTCATGCTGAAGCGTCTCTCCGAGTGGGGCGTTTCCAGGATTTATGGCTACCCCGGCGATGGGATCAATGGCCTGCTTAGCGCTCTTGACCGCGCTATGGATCAATTTGAGTTCGTTCAAGTGCGACATGAAGAAGAGGCGGCATTTATGGCCTGCGCCCATGCCAAGTTCACCGGCGAGCTTGGTGTATGCCTCGCAACCTCTGGCCCAGGGGCCATACATCTTTTGAACGGCCTCTACGACGCCAAGCTCGATCATCAGCCGGTGCTCGCGATTGTCGGACAGGCGGTGCGTATGTCTTTGGGCGGTGACTTTCAGCAGGAAGTCGACCTGCACTCGCTGTTCAAGGGCGTGGCGTCCGATTATCTGCAGACCTGTACGACAGCGCCTCAGATGCGGCACCTCGTGGACCGCGCCATACGCACATCTTTGGCGAGGCGCACTGTGACTTGCCTCATCGTGCCGAACGATGTCCAGGAGTTGGAGGCGGAGCAGCCGCCACGCGCTCATGGAAGCATTCATTCCGGCGTTGGCTATGAGGCGCCGCGCGTTGTGCTCCGGGCACCTATCTGGCCGGCGGATATAATCGCCTTACGACCGTTCTCGAGCTGCCGTAAGCCTTGGGTTGTTGCGGCCCACGTACAGCGCATCACTGTTGCGCAAGACCGTATTGCGATCGAAGTCGATCGAAAGGCTTTGGCCGCACGCCTGCTCGATCAGGATGCGCTGCCTGCGTCCGAAGCGAGAAAAAGAGGTGCAATAACGATTGAGGTGCCGGTGAGGTTTCGGCGGCGAGGCGTCGAGGCCAAGCTTGTCGTTCTAGATCACCAGCACCCTGCTTCCGGGCCCGACCCAAATCTCATCAAGGCACTCGCGCGAGCACATGAATGGTTTGGTCAGATCGTTCGAGGCGAGGCAGACGGGGTGGGCGCAATCGCGCGCGCGGAGCGGCTGGATAGGGCCTACGTGACCCGCATGCTCTGTCTGGCTTTTCTCGCGCCCGATATAGCGAGAACGGTTATGGACGGCCGTCAAGCACCTGAGCTAACCGCAAAGCGGCTCATCCGCTCGGCTCTGAACTTCCCTCTACTCTGGCCAGATCAAGTCGACATGTTTCGATGTTGATTTCGGAATCGGTGTTAGAGCGGACACTCCTTCCGCTGAATGGATGTCCGCTAATGCCAGAAGCGAACGTACTACTTTATCGAGCCGTCAGTGCGAATTAGTGTCTCTAATGTTCTCGCCGCTCCGCAACCACGCATATCGGCATCTTTTCGCGGCTCAAGTGATCGCGCTAACGGGCACAGGGCTTGCGACCGTAGCCCTCGCGCTTCTGGCCTATGAGCTCGCAGGAGCTGACGCGGGCGCCGTGCTCGGCACAGCACTAGCGATCAAGATGGTCGCCTATGTGGGTGTCGCACCGATCGCCAACGCCTATGCCGATAGGGTCCCGCGCCGTTCGTTTCTGGTGACAATGGATGCTGTTCGCGCCGGCGTCGCGCTACTTTTGCCGTTCGTCGATCAAATTTGGGAAATCTACGCCCTGATCTTCGTGCTTCAGTCCGCTTCCGCAGCCTTCACGCCAGCGTTTCAGGCGACCATTCCGGACATCCTCCCCGATGAGCGAGAGTATACCAAGGCTCTTTCGCTCTCACGCCTCGCCTACGATCTCGAAAGTCTGCTGAGTCCGACACTCGCCGCGGCTCTATTGACGATCATCAGTTTTCATTGGCTCTTCGCGGGTACCGCTATCGGTTTCGTCGCCTCCGCTTGTCTCGTGTTGAACACTCTTATTCCTCAGGCGAACACGGAGGCGCGACAGGAGGGGATTTACGACCGTACCACGCGCGGAATCCGCATTTATCTTGCTACGCCACGCCTGCGTGGCCTCTTGGCGCTCAACCTCTCGGCGGCCGCCGCGGGGGCAATGGTCATCGTCAATACCGTGGTCTATGTGCAGAGCGTGCTCGGCCGCTCCGAAACCGACGTCGCCCTGGCGCTGGCGCTGTTCGGCGGCGGGTCGATGGCAGCGGCGCTTCTGCTCCCCCGGGCGCTCGACCGCCTTCCCGACCGTTCCGTCATGCTCGCCGGCGCGGGGCTGATAGCGGCGTCGATGCTGTTTATCGGCATTGGGTCTCTTTCGGCACCGGCAGGCTGGGAGTTTTTGCTGGCTATATGGTTCGTGCTGGGTATCGGCTATTCCGCGGTGCTCACACCTTCGGGGCGTCTGCTGCGGCGCTCGTCTACACAGCAGGATCGCCCGGCGCTTTTTGCCGCGCAGTTCGCGCTCTCGCATGCCAGTTGGCTCCTGACCTATCCGCTGGCCGGCTGGCTCGGGGCTCAAGCTGGGATGGCCGTCACCTTTCTTGTCCTGGGCGGAGTGACGGCAGCGGGGCTCGCAGTCGCCCCCATGTTCTGGCCATCATACGATCCGGAGATCGTCGAGCACGTACATGAGGACTTGCCTCCGGATCACCCGCATGTGCGCTCTGCGGTCAAAGACAGCGACGGCCTTAAGCACGCCCATGCCTTCGTGATCGACGACATCCATCGCGAATGGCTTAGCTAGGAAGCGCGAGCGGTGGCGCTTCGCCGACCATGTCTCTGATACCGGAGATCTTGTTGAGGATTTTCGTTGATGCGATCGAGTCTACCCCTTTGCTCAGTAGCTTCCGTATGCCAAGCTCAACGTCCGCTTTGGGGGGGTGCATATGGCGGAAATTCGGGGTGTTCTTGCAAAGTTGCGCCTAGTCGATTTGCTGATTACTGCCCTCTTAGCTCTAGCACTCGCATCGACGATAAAGACCTCAGCGCGTGCAAACTGCGGCGTAAGCAAAACAGGGATTCCGGAAGAGGCTGCTTATCCCGTCGATGTCGGTGGCGCGAGGCAGGCGCTCGCCCACTCTGGCGTCGCGCTCGGAGGCACCTATTACGGGGAGTTCTTCGCCAACTCTGGCGGAGTGGATCAAGGCGGAGAGTACGATGGTGCGCTCCATCTCTACCTGGCGGCCGATCTGCATAAAGTCGGACTGTGGGATGGGCTTTGTTTTTACGCTGATGGATTTCAGATCCACGGAACGAGCATCACCGCCGCGAACATTGGCAGTTTGATACCGGTCTCCGGAATTGAAGCGACGCCCGCGACTCGCCTATTCGAGATCTGGCTCGATCAATCCATGTTCAACGAACGCGTTTCGGTGCGTGCCGGACAGTTGGCCGTGGACACGGAGTTCATGCTTAGCGAAGGAGCCTCCTGGTTCCTGAGCGCCACTTATGGTTGGCCCCCCATTACCGCCGCGGATCTTCCCAATGGAGGGCCCGCCTATCCTTTGTCGCAGCCCGCGGTTCGTGTAGCGATCGAGGCTACGGAACAGCTCACCCTCATGGCAGCCGTTTACAACGGGGATCCTGCTGGGCCGAACTGCACCGGCGACCCCCAAGTCTGCAACAACCATGGAACCGATTTTCGTTTCGACGACCCTCCGCTTTTGTTCGCCGAGGCGGCCTATAGCTACGAGCTCGGCCGGCTCCCCGGTACAGTGAAGCTAGGCGCCTGGCACCAGTCCGGCACGTTCAGACATCAGCGCGTCGATATTGGCGGCAACCTCATCGCCATAACGGGGTTGCCCGGCAGACCTCTCGAGGACAATCCGGGTCTCTATGGCATCATCGACCAATACCTCTGGCGCAAGCCAGGTAGCGGTGACCCGCAAGGGGTAGCAGTTTTCGCCAGGGTCATGACCGCCAAAGACGATCGGAACCTTGTCGATTTTTACACCGATATGGGCATAACGTTCACAGGCATGATCCCCGGCCGACCAAACGATGCCTTCGCCATCGGCTTCGCCTATGTGGGTATCTCCGATACGGTCCACGCGTATGACGTCGATTTGGGTTTGCCGGTAGCTCAGAACTACGAGTCAGCGATCGAATTCTGCTACACGATGCAGCTGAGGCCTGGCTGGACCCTGCAGCCAGACTTCCAATACATCTGGCAGCCAGGTGGCAACGTCGTTGACGACTCCGGCCGTCGCGTAGAGAACGCAGCGGTCATAGGCGCGCGTACTGCCTTCAGCTTCTAGTCGCCGCTTCGCCCCGGCGTCTCTAAAACCGGCTCCCATCGGCGCGGTTTACTCTTCCGTTTGGCTAAGCCTCTTTAACCCATCCTGTGCGGGCTTATATGTTGGGACCTTCGCCAACACAGCCTTGAAATCGGCCAATGCCTTTTCGCGTTCGCCGAGGCCTTCATAAGCTTTAGCGCGCTGACTCAAGATCCCGATGTTCGGCTTTATCCTAAGGCCATTCGTATAGTCGTCGACGGCCTTTTGGTATTCCTCTTTGTGCAGGAAGACGTCGCCCCGAGCAAAATGGCACATCTCCGAGTTTGGGCTCTTCTCGATGCCAACATCGAGATCCTCAAGCGCCCTGTCAAAGGCGCCTTTGCGCACGAGAGCGAGCCCACGATTGCAGTAGGCGCGCGCGAAGTCTGGCTTTAGCCTGAGGGTCTCGCCGAAATCAGCGATTGCTCGCTCGTATTTGCTCGCCGCCAAGTATCCGATGCCGCGATTGAACCACGCTTCGGCGAAAGTGGGCTTCAAGTTTATCAAGAAGCTCAGATCGGCGAGCCCTTGGGCCACCTGACCCGACTGGATATAGGCATTAGCCCGATTCAAATAGGCTGCCTCATTGTCGGGGTCGATGCTGATCATTTCGCTGAAAAGGTCGATCGCAAGCTCCGGTTTGCCGGACCTTACGCACGTTATGGCTTTGCGCAACAAACTATCAAGTTGCGTTTCCTTCGTGTTCCCAAGCTCGGTAAGCGGCGGCACTCTGCTACATGACAGTTCTTCGGCGGCGAGCCGGATTGGGCTAAGGAAGAAAAGAAATCCAACAAATGCTATCCACCACATCACCATCTCCTTCAACTGCCTCAGTCCAGTGTGAAGCGGGCCTGCTCAGGCTTGTGCCCCGGCATCGTTAGTGTGATCACAACCGTGTCACCCGTTCCCAATTCCACGCCACCCTCCCCCTTCAGGGCTGCTCCCGCGGGAGCCAGGGTGATTTTTTCCATCTCCCCGCCAGAAAGAACCGTCGCAGTGGCCTTTGCATCTGTGACGTCTTCGAGTTCGCCATCGTCGTGTAGGACATAGAGCGTCATCGACTGACCTTCCGTGATCAGCTCGACGTGATGGTGCCCGTTCGTGTCTCCCATCATGCCTCCGTGCTTGCCTTCATGATGATGCGCGCCACCTGCGGCGAGCGCGGTGCAGAGCATTGAAAAGGTCAGCAGCAGAGCTAGGGAAATTGATCTGAACATTTAAATCTCCTCATTCGGATTGATTAGAAGGCTTCGGCATGCACTGTCCTGCTTTCGATCGAAGTCAATTGCTCAAGCGGCTTCCGGCCGAACAACAGGAACAAGACAGGCGTGAGAAAGGCGTCGAGGAGCGTCGCCGTAATGAGTCCGCCGAATATGGTTAGGGCGACCGGGCTGAGAATCTCCTTGCCCGGCTCATCGGCGCCGATCATCAACGGCACCAGTGCGATACCAGCGGCAAGCGCCGTCATCAGCACAGGCCGGAGACGCTCAAGCGTGCCACGCATGATCATCTCGCGGCCAAACTGCTCGTCCTCGAAGAGGACCAGATTGATATAGTGGCTGATCTTGAGGATGCCGTTCCGTGTCGCGATACCCGTCAGCGTGATGAAGCCGATGGCGCTGGCAACGGAGAGGGCCTCTCCGGCAAGCCAGAGAATGGCCACGCTCCCGATCAGCGCGAGAGGGACGTTGCCCATGATGATGAGTGCGAGGATACCCGAACGGTAGCGCGTGTAGAGCACCACGAAGATCAAGGACAACGAGACGAGCGAGAGCAAACCGATCAACCGGGAGGCCTGGTCCTGAGCCTGGAATTGGCCTTCGAGACGGGTGAAGTAGCCCTGCGGGAGTTCGGATTGGTCGAGCACGGCACGCAGGGCTTCGATGATCTTTGCCATGTCTGAACCGTCCGTATTCGCCAAGATGGCAATGCGCCGGCGGCTGTCCTCACGAAGGATTTGGTTTGGCCCATCGGTTTCGACCACGTCGGCAACGGCGCTCAGGGGGATTCGGCCCGCAGGCGAGTCGATAAGCAGGTTGCCAAGCGCCTCCGTGCGGCGGTCGGCGTCACCAAGCCGCAAGACGACATCGAATCGCTTGGACTGATCGATGATCTGCGAGACGACCTGCCCATTGGACATTCGCTCGAGGGTCTCTGTCACTTGGCTGGGATTTAGGCCGTAGCGTTGTGCTTTGTCGTAGTCGGCGCGGACCTGGATTTGTGGGATGAGCACCTGCTTCTCGGTTTGGAGGTCGACAATGCCTGGAATAAGGGCGAGCTTCTCCTCCATCCGAGCGGCAAGACTTCGCAACGTGTCGTAGCCGTCCCCATAAATCTTCAAGGCGATCTGGGCGCGGACGCCCGACAACATATGGTCCAGGCGATGCGATATGGGTTGGCCCACAAGAATGCTGGCCGGAAGCACAGAAAGTCGCGAGCGTATGTCAGCGAGAACCTCTTCGCGGCTCCGCTCTGAGTCGGCAAGATCGATGTCGACTTCGCTGTAGTGTACGCCTTCGGCGTGCTCATCGAGTTCGGCACGCCCAGTCCGACGGCCGACTGAGGCAACCTCCGGCACCTCGGCCACCAGCTCCTCGGCAAGCTGGCCGATGCGATCGGACTCCTCGAGACTTATTCCCGGCTGCAAAATAACGCTGACCAGAACGGTGCCTTCATTGAATGAAGGCAGGAAGGCGCGTGGCAGCATTGCGCCAGCCCAAATCGCGAGGACGACGGCGACGGCGGGAAGCCCAACGACGAATGCCGGTCTGGCAAAACACCACTCAAGACCGCGGCGCTGCAGGTGCTTGAGAATCTTCACGACCGGACTGTCTTGCTCGGCAAGATGCTTCATGCGTGGGATCAACCAATAGGCAAGCACGGGCGTCACTGTCATCGAGACGAGAAGGCTGGCGAGAATTGAAATGATGAAAGCGATACCCAGCGGCGCGAATAAGCGTCCCTCAATCCCCGACAACGCGAATAGCGGAAGGAAGACGAGCACAATGATCGCCGTCGCGTAGAGAATGCCGCTTCGGACTTCGATTGAAGCATCCGCCACAACTTCTTCGGCGCTGCGGCCGTCACGCTCACCGGCCGCTCGATGTTGGCCCAGTCGCCGATAGATGTTCTCGACGTCCACCACCGCATCGTCGACAACCACACCAATAGCGATGGCAAGACCTCCGAGTGTCATGGTGTTGATTGACAATCCCATGAACTGGAAGACGATCACCGTGGTAAGCACAGAGAGCGGGATGGCGAGGAGCGAAATCACCGTCGTCTGCCAATTGAGCAGGAACACGAACAACACGATGGCAACGACGATTAGGGCTTCAACCAAGACCTTCTTCACATTCGCGATCGACGCCTCGATGAACGTAGCCTGCCGAAATTGCACGTTGTTGACGCTCACGCCCTCAGGCATGACCTCCTGCAAGCCCGGCAGCATGCGCTCGATCTCTTCGGTGATGGCCACGGTGTCTGCATTCGGCTGCTTCTGAATTGATAGAATTACAGCCGGTTTCCCGCTGAACCCTGCCTCACCTCGCTTTGGTCTTGGGGCGAATCCGACGTCTGCCACTTGTTGAAGCGCAACGACCTGGGCATCGCGGTGGGCGACGACGAGATTTCTTAGATTCTCGATTTTCGTTGTGCGTCCGATATTTCGGATCAGGTACTCGCGTGCCTGTAGATTGACGAAGCCACCGCCCGTACTGGTGCCGAAATGGCTAATTGCCGATTCGATGTCCTCAAGACTGACATCGAGGGTGACCATGCGCCCTGGATCGGGAACTACGCGATATTGGCGAACCTCGCCACCGATCGGGATGACCTGGGAGACGCCAGACACAGTCAGAAGCTGGGGTCGTACGGTAAAGTCGGCGAGCTCACGCAACGTCATTGCGTCAGCTGTCTCACTCGACATTGCGATGAGCATGATCTCGCCCATGACGGACGAGATCGGTCCCATCTGTGCCGTTACGTCGGCGGGTAACTGCTCGCGTACGAGCTGGAGCCTCTCGGCGACTTGCTGACGAGCCCGATAAATGTCCGTCGACCAGCCAAACTCGATGTAAACGATGGAAAGCCCAACACCCGAAACCGAGCGTACGCGCTCGACCCCGGACATGCCGTTCATCGCGGTCTCGATAGGAAAGGTAACAAGCAGTTCAACCTCTTCGGGAGCCAAGCCGTGGGCTTCCGCGATCAGGGTTACGGTCGGCCGGTTCAGGTCCGGGAAGACATCGATCGGCAATTTGTTGAGGGTCAGGAGCCCGTACACCATGACCACCACAGCGGCGACCATGACGAACAGGCGGTTGGCGAGGCTTCCACGGACAATGGCGGTAAACATCGGCGGTCTCTAACGAACTTGGTTGACGAACTCGGAGCCGCTGACGACCACACGGCTGCCAGTCTCAACTCCTGCCGTCACCAGCACATCAGCGCCTCCCAGGGGTTCCGTCTTCACGGCCGTTGGCTGAAACTGCTCGGCGCTAACCTTGATCCAGATCTGCTCAAGACCGTTCGTCCCTCGAACGACGGCCGTTTCCGGCAGGACAATGCCCTTAACCGGCGCGCCCGATTGCACGACGACACGAACCTTCGTGCCGATAGCCCAAGCAGCGTCTGCCGCGGTCACCTCGAAAAATAGCGGTCGCGCCTGATGACGGAGTGTCGGGGCACTGCCTACATGCTTGATGGGATAGGACTGGCCCTGATCGAGTACCGCGTGAGCGGCGGTTATCTTGTCGTAGTTTCGGCTCGAAAGACCAATCGCCTCGATCCAAAGACGTTCTGGATCGACAATTTCAAACAAAGTATCGCGCGCATTGACCACCTGACCGGCCCGAACATTCGCAACGGAAATGATTCCATCCACCGGGGCCTTCAGCGCAATCCTTTGTCCCGACTTCGGCTCAAGGACCCGCTGCTGTTCACGCAAAGCGTCAAGTTCCGCCTGCGTGTCATCGATGTCCTTTTGAGCAACGAAACTCTCTCGAACACCTTGAAGGCGCTTTAGGCGCTGCTCCGCGATGCGCAGCTTGCCGTCGACTTCGGCCGTCAGCTGTTCGAGGTAGCCTCGCTCGTAAACAGGCATCGAAGGGGCCAGGTACGCCAAAACGTCGCCAGCTTTCACAGACTCGCCTACGAAGGCAAAATCTGCGCTCGCCAGCTCTATCGCGCCGTCCATCGGTGCTTGCACCTTCCCTTCGGATGCAGGATCGGCGATCACGGTCCCGATCAGCTCCTGGCCGGTTCGCGTGTTTGTCGCCTTGGCAACCGTGGTTCGGACGTTCAATAGGCGTTGAGACGGTTTTGGAAGAAAGACGTCCCCGTCAGGGAGCTTGCGCGGAACATAGCCGCCTGAGGTGGCCAACTCGTCGTGACCGCCTGGTCCATGATCATGACCAGATCCAGCAAATGCGTCGTTAGGAGTGATTGCGACAAGCGCAAGGACCAGAAAAATGAGATGCGCGACGTGCTTCCTGCTGCTTACGACATCAAACTTGGGTCGAGGTCTCGAGGTTGACTCGTCTTCTGTGCGCTCAGCCGGCGGAGCAACCGGGCGGAAAGCAAAGGCCAGAAGGAAGCCCAATAGGGCGGCGACGCCCATCAGAATCCACAACATGGGTTGAGCAAGCAGCGAGCCGCTCTGCGCGGGGCTGTGATCATCGTCAGTCCCGAGATCCAAGGTTCCGTTTAGCAGCTCGATCCTGTCGCCGACCGTAACGACAATCGTGAGCGCCTTGGTTCCAGAGCCGGAGACCCATTCGGACTTGAGCAAATACGTGCCGTCGTCTGTCTGCTTCGCGGCAGTTGCCGGGATGTCGTCACCCGAAACCTCAATCGAGGCATTGTCGACGGGAGCGTTGGTGGCGCTCTCATCGAGATAAATCACCAATTCGTCATCAATGACGACCGCGACAAGCTCCAATTCGGTGCCGACGCTTTCGAGACGTGGAACCTCCATTGAAAAACTTGGTGCGGTCCCCGGTCCATGGTCGTGGCCTGCGCCGGCCCATGACGGCTGTGCCCAAGTGCCAAGCAGAAAAAGAATCGTGAGGAGTCGAAGCATGCCCAGCTCGCAGTCTTGAAGGAGACAGCATTAGCGGCGAGCCAGAGCGTGGGCTTGAAGAGCTGACGGTCGTCTTTTGGCCGTTCAGGTCGCCAAAGCCAGTCTGGCGATCGCTGTGATCGCGGGCGCGCCTCTTACGGGGACGCGCCGCGAGATCTATACGGCTGCGCGCGGGGGCTTGAACGGCGGATAAAGGACCTGACCGAGAAGCGACAGCGAGTCGCGGTCCACGCCAATGGCAGCAGACGCCGTAACAAATGCCACGGCGACCTCGCCCGTCGTCACGGCGACCGGGCCGCAGCAGCTGACGTGAACATGTTCAGTGGCGTTGCCAGGCTCTTCATGGCACGACGTATCGAGGTGGCAGAACAGGATGTTACTGCTGGATGCCCGGGCATCCGGATGATGATGCTTTCCACTCTCAGTACCGAGGACGTGTGCGGCCGTGGCATGGTCGCCATGCGCCGCATGAGCCATATAGCCGTTGAGGCCACCGCCCATCGCAGTCACGGCCACCAAAAATCGGGCGAGCCAAAGGCGAATGGAGAGCTTCATACTGGGAGGGAGCCGCAGGGAACCCCAGAAGTCAAGCTCAAAGGCAGACAGGGGATCTTGCGGGTTCCAGGGGCCCTTGCCGGGAACTCCCTGGCGGGGGGTTCCCGGGTGGATCTTGCCCTTGAGTGGTGTCCGCTCAGGGTCGATGCTGTCGATAAAGTAGGCGGCACAACCGACTTGGTCCCCCTCGCTGCTGCGAGGCTGAGGTGCTTCTCGCCTTCATCTGCACCCCATCTGGGGCTCGACACCGACGCCACAGGACAGCACTGGCACCGGAACTCACGCAACTGACGCAGCCGCAAGGTTTGGCGGAGGCCACACCAGACAAAGGGCCATTGTCTTGAGGTTCTGCACGATGGCCGCGAGGTGGAACTCGTCGCGCGCACCGGAGAGGCCGCGCAATCGCAGCCGCTCGAAGCCGTGATGCGTCTTCAAGTGTGCAAAGCGCATCTCGACGCGCTTCCTCTCGTCACGCGATCTAGCGAAGGCCTTGGTCTTCATCTTCCGCCGAGCCACGTCGCGGGCATCCTCGTGAACATCGCGCGGGATCTTGCGGGCCGCATCCCCGGTGCAGCATCGCTGCCTTAAAGGACAGACATCGCAGTCTCGCTTTGAGGCGCGGTAGAGCAGCGTGCGCCCGTCATGCACCGTGCCGCTGGTGCGGAGCGGCTTGCCGTTGGGACAAATGTAGTGGCCATGCCGTTTGTCCCAGATGAAGTCGGCCCGCGAGAAGATGCCGTCGGCTCGAGCGCTCTTCTCCCAGACCGGGATATGCGGCGTGATCCTTTTGTCGTTGACCAGCCAGCCGAGGAACTTACCGGTTCCGTAGGCGGTATCGGCGGCAAGCCGCTTGGGCTTCAGCGCGAAGCACCGCTCGGTCCGGTCGATCATAGCCTTCGTCGCTGTCACCTCGTCATAGGTCCTGGCCGGTGTCGCCTCGACATCGACGATGACGGCGTTCTCGATGTCGATCAGGTAGTTGAGCCCATAGCCGAACTGCACCCGCTTGTTGGCCTTGGCCGTCCACGCCGAACAAGGATCTGACGGTGAGATCACCTTCGGCGGTTTGCGGTCGGGGTTCGGCTCGGCCGCCTCATCGAGGGCGGCGAGGTACTCGGCGACGGCTCGGGTCTGCCGTCTCTTCTCCGACCAGTCCAGCTCCGCCGGTGCCTTGCCGTGGTAGCGGCTGGCATTGGCTTCGAGCACACTGGCATCGACCGCGAAGCCTTCACCCTTGACGAGGCCCATGGCCATGGCCGCCCAAACGACCCGCTCGAAGACGTGGCGCAGCACGTCGCTCTCGCGGAAGCGGCCCAGGCGGTTGAGCGAGAACGTCGAGTGATGCGGGACCTCGTCTTCGAGATCGAGCTTACAAAACCAGCGATACGCGAGGTGCAGCTCGACTTCTTGGCTGAGCCTGCGCTCAGAGCGGATGCCGCAGCAGTAGCCAATGATGAGCATGCGGATCATGAGCTCGGGATCGACAGACGGACGTCCGATCTCGCTGTAGTAGGGCTCCAGTTCCTTGTGCAGATCGGCCAGTGCCGCTGTCACAAACACGTCGATCCGTCGCAACAGGTGATTCTTCGGAACACGGTCATCGAGATGGAACTCGTAGAACAGCTTGCCCTGGTCCCGTCTGCGCCGCCCCATCATCGCCCGGTCCTCCGTCGCCGATCTCCTCAGCAGACGGAATCACCGTTCGGCGCCACTCTCAACGCCTTTATCGACAGCATCGGTCAGTAGCGGACAAACCATTGTAACGGACGCCCGCCGCGCTAAGGACTCGCGGCGGGCCCCAGCTGCCTTGATGTGGAGCAGCGTGGCGGATGGGCGCGCATTCCGCGCCAGCACTGATCCAAGAGACCCCCTCTGGCGTACCATCAGTAGAGCGAGCAGAGGAGCAAGCCCATGCAGTGGATCGCGGCCTATCTCAGCGTCTTGGTCGTTTTCGGCGCCATCGACATCGTCTGGCTGTCCGTCATGGGGAGCGCGCTCTACAAGCCCGTTCTCGGCGACCTCCTGGCACCCAAGGTGCGCATCGCCCCGGCCGTCGCCTTCTATCTGATCTATCCGCTCGGGCTCACCATTCTCGCCGTTGCACCGGCGCTTCGGGAAGGATCGCTCGGCCGGGCGGCCTTCCTTGGTGCCGTCACCGGCGCCCTCGCCTATGCCACTTACGACCTGACCAATCACGCCACGCTGCGCAGCTGGTCGATTCAGATCACGCTCGCCGATATCGCCTATGGCGCGATCGCCTCGGCGATCGCCGCGGTGGCCGCCGTGTTCATCGTCCAGACGGTGCTCGGACTCGGCAGCGGCTCGTAAGCGGAGACCGCCTAGGCGGGAGCAAGCCGGTAGTGACTCACGCCCCAGTCCCCGCAGGCGTGGCCGAACAGGCCGGCTGTCGCTAGTAAGAACAGGCGCCAGCGGCGATGCCATAGGCGCGCCTCGCGCCCATACACACTTTTGAGGATGGCGGCGACCGCGTCCTCCTCGGCGTCGAAGTTGGCAAGCCAGTCCTGCGCCGTGCGCGCATATTGCGCGCCCTCCCAGCGCCATTCCTCCTCCACCGTGAACACGTCGGAGAACTGCCGGATCAGCGGATGGCTTGGCATGAAACCTCCGGTGAAGAAATGCTGGGCAATCCAGTCGTCTTCGTTCTCCTCCGAGAACCGGTAAGGCGTGCTTCGATGGCTGAAGACGTGCAGGAACAGGCGGCCGTCTGGATCGAGCCACCCGCGCACGCGCTGCAGCAGGCGTTGCCAGTTCGCCATATGCTCGAACATCTCGATCGAGATCACCCGGTCGAAGCGCCGCACTATCGCGAAGTCGTTCATGTCCGCGGTCACGACCTTGACATTGCTGAGCCCTCGCGCTTTCGCCTCGTTCGTAATTAAGGCGCGCTGCGACTGCGAATTGGACACCGCGAGTATTCGCGCCTTGGGGAAGCTCTGCGCCATCCAAAGGGTAAGCGATCCCCAGCCGCAGCCGAGCTCGAGGATGCTCTGGCCGTCTTCGAGCTGCGCATTCTCCGCGGTCGTTCGCAGCGCATTCTCCTCGGCTCGCGCGAGCGAGCAGTCGGACCCGTCGTAGAGACAGCAGGAGTATTTGCGCTGCGGACCGAGGACATGCGCGAAGAACGCCGCCGGAATCTCGTAGTGCTGCGTGTTCGCTGCGTCCGTATGGAACGCGATCGGCAGTTGCGCCATCTCGGCGGCGAAGGTTTCCGCGCAATCGGCGGGTGCTCCGGCGAGCTTGCGCCGCTGATCCGCGACTCGCGAGTCGATCACCGCTGCGGTCAGCCGATCCGGCCAGGGCAGCCGCTCGCCCAGATGAAGCGCGGCTTTGGCGAACATGGTCATGGCGCTGCCTCGGCGCTGCGCGGCGGCATCGGAAAGAACGCGCTGGTCCGGCGCTGATAAGCCTGGAAGCGTTTTCCCCGCGATTCCGTCATATGCGCCTCCAGCGGCGGGATGCCGGAGACGTGCACCAACAGCCAGTACATGCAGGTGGGTCCGAGCAGGGCGAACCAGCCGAAGGGCGCCGCCTCGCCGATGGCGAACAGCGGATAGGCCCACCAACCCAGCCATTCGAAGAAGTAGTTGGGATGGCGCGACCACGCCCACAGACCGGTATCGCAGACGCGGCCGCGATTGGCCGGATCTTCCCGGAAGCGCTTGAGCTGAGCGTCGGCGAGCCCTTCGCCGAGGATCGCGACCGCGAAGACGATCGCGGCCAGTATGTCCTGAAGGCGGAGCCCGGTGACCGGGTTCCATGCCGCGAGCAACATCGACAGCGCCAGAGGCACGCTCACCAGAGCCTGCTTCTGCAGGAGCCAGAACATCTGCCGCGACGCATCCTCTCCCCAGTCCCCCACCAACTTGGCGTAACGCGGATCGTCGCTGATGCCGGCGCTTCGTTGGGCGATGTGCAAGCCGAGGCGCAGCGACCAGAGCGCGATCAAGGTGAGAACGGTTGCTTGATGCAGCGTGAGGCCTCCCGAGGCCGTCGCCGCGGCGGCAACGCCCGCGCAGCCGATCCCGCCGAGGCCGAAGGTCCAGATCGTGTCGACCCAGCCCGAGTTGCCCGTCCGCCGCCAGACGAGCCAGGCCAAACTCATGATGAGCGAGAGGGCGGCGGCGATGCAGCCAAGCGCGATGAGGAGTTGATAGAGGCTCATGCTGCCGCGTCCTGTGAATGCGACCGGCGGCCCTTCGCGGCGATGAAGTCGTCGATATGCCGGAGTGTGGGCGCGAAGAAGCGCAGAACCGGCGCCAAGCTCCCGATCGTCTCGAGATGTCCCAGGTTCCAGAACGTGAGAAGCTGAATGGTACCCCCGACATGGCGCAGCCGGGCGGCAAGGCGCTTGGAGTTGCCGGGATGGACGGTGCGGTCGAGCTGACCTGTCATCAGCAAGGCCGGCGGTTCAGCGCCGGAGACATGCGAAATCGGCTGGGTCTCACGCCGCTCGGTGCCGCCGAAGATCGTCTTGAGCGTGCGGTCCTTCAGCGGTAGGAAATCGTACGGCCCCGACAGGCCGATGAGCCCGGCGATGTCCGCTTGCGGCGAAAGTCCGGCATGCGTCAGCCAGCGATCGTCGATCGCCAGCATGGCGGCAATATAGGCGCCTGCCGAATGTCCCATGACGAACAGCCGGCCGGGGTCGCCCCCATAGGTCCGGACATTGCGCTTGACCCATTGCACGGCCAGAGCGCCGTCATCGAGAAATGCGGGATAGCGGACCTCTGGGTAGAGCCGGTAATCCGGCACTATGACCACGTGGCCCCGCTTTGCGAGCGCCGCCGCAGCGAACAAGTAGCTTTCCTTGCTGCCGGTCTGCCAGCTGCCGCCATAGAAGAAGACGACGACCGGCGCCGAAGCGGCGTCCGCCGGTGAATAGACGTCGAGCGTCTGCCGTGCATCTGAGCCGTACGGGATCGAGGTGCAGACCTCATAGCCTTCATCAGAAGTAAGGGCGTTCAGCCAATCCGCCGGCGAAAGAACGCAGCGCTTCTCGCTTGCTTTTCCGAACCTTTTGCCCGGCTGAAGCTGATCGGTGAACTGATCCATCGGCTCACAGCCTGACGAATGGCTGCAGAAGTCTTCCGAGCCAGCCTTGCAGGACGATCTCGCCCCTCATCGCCACCAGGCAGATGCAGGGTCTTTCGGGCTCGACCACGGGATAGTGCTCGACCGTGTCGTCGGCCTCGTCAAAGTCGCCCGGGCCATAACGGCCGTGCTCATGCCGGAACGCGCCTTCAAGCACGTAAGTCCATTCACGGTCGGTGTGCTTGTGATGTGGCAGGCGCGTTCCACCCGCTGCCTGCAGCAGGAAGAGCCGATTGTCTGTCTCGCCTGGCACGTCGATAGTCCGCATGCGGACGCCGCCGCCGATGCTGCGCCACGGTCTTTTCGCGTAGGGCGCGATGAGCGCTATCGCGTCCAGCCGGGCTACACTTCGCCTTTCCGCGGCCTGTTTCGCCCGGGGTGCCTCATCAGTGTCGAGACGCGACAGCACGGCTTCGAGCGCGCCGTCCGCCAGCGGCGTCGGCGCCAGACGCTCGAGCAACACGCCGCCCGCCGTCTCCCATGTCCTCACGACACGACGGCAGTCGGCACAGAGTGTGAGATGGGCGGCGACGACCAAGGAAGCGGGCTCGTCCAGCGCGCCCGATACGAAGGCGGCCAATGTCTCATCAATCGGGTGATGGGCGATAGTCATGACAGGTCACCGAGATGCTCGCGCAGCCGCGCCATGGCGAGACGCAAGCGGGACTTGACCGTGCCGAGTGGGATGCCGAGGCGCTCCGCGATCTCGCCATGGGCAAGCCCTTCGAAGAACGAGAGCTGCAGCACGCGGATCTGCTCGCTCGGAAGCGTCTCGATCGCTTCGCGTACGCGCTTCTCGTGCTGCGCCGCTTCGACCTGATCGTCTGGCTTTACCGGCTCGTCGGGCTCGAGCGTGTCGTAGAAACGGCTTGCTTCGGCGCGTTGCTTCCGCCGCAATCGGTCGATCCGCAGATTGCGGGCGATCGTATAAATCCAGGTCGAGGCGCCCGCCCGTTCGGGCCGATAGGTGACGGCTTTCCGCCAAACGGCCAACAATGTCTCCTGCGCCACGTCCTCCGCCACCTCGGCTGGCGCGCCCATGCGGATGAGCATGCTCTTGACGCGCGGCGCGTAGAACTTGAAGAGCGCGACGAAGGCCTCGCGGTCGCGCTGCGCCGCGATTGCCAGGATCAGGGCCGCCGGATCTGGCTCGGCCGGGGCATCCACGTCATCCTGCATGACCACTCCAAGCCATGCCCGTGGTCGCAATATCGGTTCGGTCCACATCGGCTTCCACAATCGCGGTCCGTACGAATCGGAGATGCCGATCCGACCTGGGCTGTGTACGCTCCGCAGCCTCGATTGGATCAGTCATGGGTGATCCAAACCCGAACTTGGCGCGTATGGAGCATGAAAATCCTATTGCAGAGATCAGCGAAGCGGACGATGCGAGAACCATTGCTGCAAGACATGTCTGGCGCCCCGCTGGATATCGGCGTCATCGGCAGCGGGATTTCCGGCTTGGCCGCTGCATGGCTGCTCGGAAAGAGACATCGGGTCACGCTCTACGAGTCCCGGCAGCGTCCGGGCGGCCATAGTAACACGGTCGGCGCGACCTGCTCCGATGGCGAAATGGCAATTGACACCGGCTTTATCGTCTACAACGAGGCCACATACCCCAACCTCACGGCCCTGTTCGAGGTTCTGTCGGTGCCGACGCAGGCCTCGGACATGTCCTTCTCGGTCTCGCTCGACGACGGCAGAATGGAATATTCCGGCGGCAGTTTGGCCGGGCTTTGCGCCCAGAAGCGGAACCTCTTTCGCCCCCGGTTCTGGACCATGCTCAGGGACCTCGAGCGCTTCTATCGTGAGGCCCCGCGCGACCTTCCGCAGCTGGATCCCGAGACTACGCTCGGCGATTATCTCGACGCCCGCGGCTACGGCGACGCCTTTCTGCACGATCATCTGCTTCCGATGGCGGCCGCGATCTGGTCGGCGCCAACCAAGACCATGCTCGAACATTCGGCGGCTGCCTTCATCCGTTTCTTCGATAATCACGGCTTGCTACGCCTCTCAGGCCAGCCGCAATGGCGGAGCGTCGCAGGCGGCAGCAGAACCTATGTGGAGCGCATGACTCGCGATCTGGGGGATGGGCTCAGGCTCGGTGCGAAGATAAAAGGCGTCCGAAGCTCAGGTGGTGACGTCGTGGTGCGGGATGGTACGGGGGCCACGGCCCGGCACGATCACGTGGTGATCGCCACCCATGCCGACCAGGCGCTCAGTCTCCTGGACGATGCCACGCATTCGGAGCGGGCGTTGCTCGGCGCGTTCGGTTACAGCCGCAATCTCGCGGTGCTGCACTCCGATCCCTCTTTCATGCCGAAGCGCCGCGCGGCATGGTCGGCCTGGAATTTCCGGGGATGGCGCGCCGAGCCAGCCTCGCCCGCACCGACCGTGGTCACCTATTGGATGAACGCGTTGCAGCGGCTCCCCGGCAAGACCCCGTTTTTCGTCACGCTCAATCCGCAAACGCGCCCCGGCACCGTCTGGCACGAGGAGATCTATGAGCACCCGGTCTTCGATGTGGGGGCCGCGGCGGCACGGAAGGCGTTGTGGTCGCTGCAAGGAAAGCGGCGGCTCTGGTTCTGCGGCGCGTATTTCGGCGCAGGCTTCCACGAGGACGGCCTCCAGTCCGCCTTGGCGGTCGCCGAGGCGCTCGGCGGCGTGAGGCGGCCTTGGAACGTGCCGAACGAATCCAGCCGGATCGTTCTCGTCCCGGCGGCGGCGCCTCGCTCCATGGAGCATGCCGCATGACACGCCGCTCCAAGCTCTATGTCGGTCACGTTTCGCATCGCCGCCTGCAGCCGAAAGAGCACAGCCTGCGCTATCGCGTGTTCTGGCTTCTGGTCGATCTCGACGAGCTCGATCAGCTGGATGAATCGCTGCGCCTGTTCTCGCACAACCGGTTCAACGCGCTCAGCCTGCACGACCGGGATCACGGGGATGGCAGCGGCCGTCCGTTGAAGGCTCAGATCCTTGCCCATCTCGACGCGGCGAGACTGGAGACGAACGGAGTCTCGATCGCGCTCCTCTGCATGCCGCGCCTCTTCGGCTACGTCTTCAACCCGCTGAGCGTCTATTTCGTGAGCGCGCCGGGCGGCAGGACCACCGCCATCCTCTACGAGGTCACCAACACCTTCGGCGAGCGCCACAGCTATCTCATTCCGGCCCAAGATGATCGTACCGCCGTCGATCAGCGTTGCGACAAGCGGTTCTACGTTTCGCCCTTTCTGGAGATGGGTTTGCGCTACCGGTTCCGCGTTCATGTCCCAGATGATCGCGTGAGCGTCGCCATTCACGCCGCCGACGCGAGCCGCGACCTCCTTGCCGCCTCGCTTCACGGCAGCGCGCGCGCCCTCGACGACCGGTCTCTGCTGCGCGCCCTGGTCACCCATCCGCTCCTCACTCTGAAGGTCTCCGCCGCGATCCATTGGCATGCGCTGCGGCTGCTGCTGAAAGGCATCCGAATGCATCCGCATCCCGCTCCACCGCGGCAGTCGGTCAGCTTCTCCGCGAAACCGTAGCGTTCGAACCATGACCACGGACACGACATCGATCACACCTGTCGCGGCCGCGCGGCGCCGACTCTTGACCTCGTTGTTGCGCGCGGCCGTCGACTCCCTGTTTCCTGCCCTGCGCCTAGGGGCCTTGCGCGTGCAACTTCCCGACGGCAGCGAGGTGCTCCGCAAGGGGCATGCGGCCGGACCCTATGGGCACATGAGGATCGAGCGCTGGCGCGGTCTGTTCCGGCTGCTGCGGGGAGAGCCCGGTTTCGTCGCGGGCTACCTCGCTGGCGACTGGTCGACGCCCGACCTGCAGGCGCTTCTGGAAGTCATGCATCGCAACGGCGTGGACGAGTCCCGCTTGGCCCGGGACACGTTGCCTGGCCGGCTCGCGCAAAAGCTCGCGCATCGGCTTCGTGCCAATACGCGGCGAGGCAGCCGCCGCAACATCCGCGCACATTACGATCTCGGCAATGCGTTTTACGCCGCCTGGCTCGACGAAGGCATGAACTATTCGTCGGCCCTCTATGAAGGCGCCGCGACGCTCGAGGAAGCGCAAAGCGTAAAGCTCGAGCGTGTCGCCGATCTGCTGGAGCTGTCCGGCGATGAGCAGATCCTCGAGATCGGCTGCGGTTGGGGCGCGCTGGCCGAGCATCTCCTCGCGCGGGGAGCGTGCCGGATCGAAGGCGTCACCCTCTCGGAGCGGCAATTGGCCTATGCGCGCGAGCGGCTGGCTGGCAACGCCCGCGCCGAATTTCGGTTGAAGGACTATCGCGCCATTGCGTCGTTCTATGATCGGGTCGTCTCGATCGAAATGCTGGAGGCGGTCGGCGAGCGTTATTGGCCGGTGTATTTCGACACGCTCCGGCGCTCGCTTCGTCCCGGCGGTGTCGCTGTGCTGCAGGTGATCACCATCGACGAGACATTATTCGAGGTCTACCGCCACCGCCCCGACTTTATTCAGCAGCATATTTTCCCCGGCGGCATGCTGCCGACGGCTTCGATTGTGCGATCCCAGGCGGTGCGTGCGGGCCTCGAACTCACGGAGATCCAACCTTTTGGCGCAAGCTACGTCAGGACGTTGCAGGAATGGCGACGCCGCTTTGTCGCCGCCTGGCCCACGCTGATGCGCCAAGGCTTCGACGCCCGTTTCAAGCGGCTCTGGGAGTATTACCTCGCCTATTGCGAGACGGGCTTTAGGACCGGCGCCATTGATGTAAAGCTTTTCAAATTTAAGGCTCAACGGCGCAGCTGAAATCCGCACCAACCCAAGGACTTGGAATGTTGCCCCTGGCGGGTCGCAACCCGCAAAAGTCCCATCAACGAACCGCACGGAAGTTTTCGGATGAAACCACCTTGCCCATGAAGTGCCGGAAGGTAGACACCGATCCGGTCCGGACCGGGGTTCGCTAAGGGTCAAACAGGGCTGAAGCGTCGCGTCAGTATTGAGTCCGCTTCACGCTGAGGGGCAGAATATCGCTTCGGTATCAGGGCGGTACCTCACCGACTAGGCAGTGGGTCGCTAGAGTTCCTCAGGACCCGGAGCGCTCCGCCTGCAGCCGCTCGATCAAGTTACCGAGACATTGGCGCGCCGTCGGCGGATACAGCTTGGATTCAGTTCGCGTAACGCTTCCGGTAGCCATCGTGCCCGGATGTCAGCTTCGGGTCGATGCTGTCGATAAAGTAGGCGGCACAACCGACTTGGTCCCCCTCGCTGCTGCGAGGCTGAGGTGCTTCTCGCCTTCATCTGCACCCCATCTGGGGCTCGACACCGACGCCACAGGACAGCACTGGCACCGGAACTCACGCAACTGACGCAGCCGCAAGGTTTGGCGGAGGCCACACCAGACAAAGGGCCATTGTCTTGAGGTTCTGCACGATGGCCGCGAGGTGGAACTCGTCGCGCGCACCGGAGAGGCCGCGCAATCGCAGCCGCTCGAAGCCGTGATGCGTCTTCAAGTGTGCAAAGCGCATCTCGACGCGCTTCCTCTCGTCA
The DNA here is from genome assembly GCA_963825655.1 of uncultured Alphaproteobacteria bacterium. Lineage (GTDB taxonomy): Bacteria > Pseudomonadota > Alphaproteobacteria > Rhizobiales > Methyloligellaceae > Methyloceanibacter. Next base: position 33,415 of record CAWGTS010000002.1, on the reverse strand, counting down.
CGCGATCTAGCGAAGGCCTTGGTCTTCATCTTCCGCCGAGCCACGTCGCGGGCATCCTCGTGAACATCGCGCGGGATCTTGCGGGCCGCATCCCCGGTGCAGCATCGCTGCCTTAAAGGACAGACATCGCAGTCTCGCTTTGAGGCGCGGTAGAGCAGCGTGCGCCCGTCATGCACCGTGCCGCTGGTGCGGAGCGGCTTGCCGTTGGGACAAATGTAGTGGCCATGCCGTTTGTCCCAGATGAAGTCGGCCCGCGAGAAGATGCCGTCGGCTCGAGCGCTCTTCTCCCAGACCGGGATATGCGGCGTGATCCTTTTGTCGTTGACCAGCCAGCCGAGGAACTTACCGGTTCCGTAGGCGGTATCGGCGGCAAGCCGCTTGGGCTTCAGCGCGAAGCACCGCTCGGTCCGGTCGATCATAGCCTTCGTCGCTGTCACCTCGTCATAGGTCCTGGCCGGTGTCGCCTCGACATCGACGATGACGGCGTTCTCGATGTCGATCAGGTAGTTGAGCCCATAGCCGAACTGCACCCGCTTGTTGGCCTTGGCCGTCCACGCCGAACAAGGGTCCGACGGTGAGATCACCTTCGGCGGTTTGCGGTCGGGGTTCGGCTCGGCCGCCTCATCGAGGGCGGCGAGGTACTCGGCGACGGCTCGGGTCTGCCGTCTCTTCTCCGACCAGTCCAGCTCCGCCGGTGCCTTGCCGTGGTAGCGGCTGGCATTGGCTTCGAGCACACTGGCATCGACCGCGAAGCCTTCACCCTTGACGAGGCCCATGGCCATGGCCGCCCAAACGACCCGCTCGAAGACGTGGCGCAGCACGTCGCTCTCGCGGAAGCGGCCCAGGCGGTTGAGCGAGAACGTCGAGTGATGCGGGACCTCGTCTTCGAGATCGAGCTTACAAAACCAGCGATACGCGAGGTGCAGCTCGACTTCTTGGCTGAGCCTGCGCTCAGAGCGGATGCCGCAGCAGTAGCCAATGATGAGCATGCGGATCATGAGCTCGGGATCGACAGACGGACGTCCGATCTCGCTGTAGTAGGGCTCCAGTTCCTTGTGCAGATCGGCCAGTGCCGCTGTCACAAACACGTCGATCCGTCGCAACAGGTGATTCTTCGGAACACGGTCATCGAGATGGAACTCGTAGAACAGCTTGCCCTGGTCCCGTCTGCGCCGCCCCATCATCGCCCGGTCCTCCGTCGCCGATCTCCTCAGCAGACGGAATCACCGTTCGGCGCCACTCTCAACGCCTTTATCGACAGCATCGGTCAGTAGCGGATCTGGATGCGCGGATAAGGGATTTCGGCTTTACCCCCAAAAGCAGACGTCCTCTGCGTCGCGCTCGATGTCGGCTAAGTGCAGATTGTGTTGATAAACGCTTCGAGGCTCAAAAGTGAGCAATATTGATTCAAGAAGGGGTACTTGCGCGCAATATTAGATGCAAAAAGACGGCATCTGGATTCGATCCTTGCGCGGACGCTGCCCGTTGCCGACTAAATCAACACAATCTGCCAGTTGCAGACATCGTGATATAGGCGTGGGGCTTACCCAGCGGCTTTCTCTCCACGCTCCTTCAGGAGCGATTTGACCTCGCCGAGTTCCCCCCGCAGCGCTCGAATCTCGTCGGCAAGCGCCGCAGTCTCCTCATGGACGATTTGACGCTCGGCTTCCCGCTCTTCCTTTTGCTCGGCCTCATGCACAATCTGCATGGAATTGACGATCACCGCCACCACAAGATTCAACACGGCAAAGCTGGTGACGAGGATGAAAGGCACGAAGAAAGCCCAGGCCCATGGATAGACTTCCATTACTGGTCTGACGATGCCCATCGACCAGCTTTCCAGAGTCATGATCTGGAACAGCGAATAGGCCGATGCACCGATCGAACCGAACCATTCCGGGAAGGTCGCGCCGAAGAGCTTGGTGGCCAGCACCGAGGCGACATAGAAGACGAGCGACATGACCGCCGCGATGGAACCCATGCCGGGGAGCGCTCCTACGAGCGCTGTTACCACGGAGCGCATCTGCGGCACGACCGATAGGAGGCGGAGCACCCTAAGAATGCGAAGCGCCCTCAGCACCGTCAGCGGCCCCGCGGCGGGAATGAGCGCGATCCCAACGATGGTGAGGTCGAAAATATTCCAGCCGCTTCGGAAGAAGCTGAGACGATAGACTGCAAGCTTGGCGAGCATCTCGAAAACGAAGACGGCGAGCACAATCCGGTCGATGGCGACGAGAAGGCCGCCCGCCGCCTCCATTGCCGGCGCCCAGGTCTCGAGACCGAGCGTGACGGCGTTGAAGAGGATCACCCCGGTTATGAACCAGGTGAAACGCGGCGACTCGACCAGTTGACGGAGCCGCTCGATAGGTGCCGGATTGTGCTTCTGCATCATCGATGGAGTGGGTCGCTGCATCGTTGCGCTAAGTATGCGCGGTCGACCCCCCAATCAAGATGCTGCCTAGTTCCCTGCTTCACCAAGCTGTTCGAACAGTCGTGACGTCCGCTAGGGGGTAAAAGCCGACGAGAGAGGAAACCACCGGCATGTCTGCTCCGTGCCCGTAGCGGCCCGTTCGGCGCCTTGTGAATGAAATGGCGGCATGGCGCATTCTACCTACGCGAGCAAAAATCCCGCGGTCTCGCGAGGGTCCGATATTTAAACGCTCATCATTGGGCCGCAAACTCAGTTCCCATTTTTTTGCCACACCGCCGTGTCGTATTCGCGCAACATTTAGCAGCGAATTCACGGGCGCCCGCGCCAACTTGGCGCGCGGCAATTTCAGACCAATCTCAGCAAGGGCCGGTTCACCGCGGTCGTGATGGCGTCGAGAGACACTAGAAGGGAAGTTAAATGCGAATGGATGTTGGGTACGCGCGGATGCGGCCTCCTGGCTGTTGCTGCAGTCTTCATGACGTTGTCAGCACCGGCAAATGCCCAGGACTGGCCGGACATCCGTGAGGCTAAGGCGATCGCTGAGGAAGGCTACATCTACGGTCTGCCGATCGTGATGAACTATGCGATCATGAACGACTATGCGGTTGACCGCAATTCGGGACAGTTCAAGGCGCCCTTCAACCAGATCAAGAACGAGTTGCGTGTCTATACCTACAAGGACACAGCAGTCGTCAGCCCGAACAGCGACACGCCATACTCGCTCGCATGGCTCGATCTACGGGCCGAGCCGATCATCCTGTCGGTCCCGGCGGTCGAGAGTGGCCGTTACTACTCAGTCCAACTGATCGACGGCAATACGTACAACTATGGCTACATCGGCAGCCGCGCGACGGGCAACGACGCCGGCGACTACATGGTCGTCGGTCCAGAGTGGAAAGGGGAGACGCCTGCTGGCATCAAGAAGGTGTTTCGGTCGTCGACGCAATTCTCTCTCGCTATTTATCGCACCCAGCTATTCGGCCCCGATGACATGCCAAATGTCGAAAAGGTCCAGGCCGGTTACAAGGTAGGTACACTCTCGGCGTATCTGGGTAATCCTGCCCCAGCAGCGTCCCCGGCCGTCGATTTTCCCAGGGCTGACAACGATCTCATCAAGACGAACTTCTTCGAGTATCTGGATTTTGCCCCTACAATTCGCCCCTGCCACTCCCAACGAGGCGGCGATCCGCGCCAAGCTAGCCAAAATCGGCGTCGGACCCGGTAAGTCGTTCGAGTTCAAAGAGCTGCCGCTTGGCCACCGGCTTGAGATCGCGCTTGGTATGCGCGATGGCGAAGCAAAGGTGAAGGAGTACCTTGGGGAGGAGCTCTTCAAGGCGAATGGATGGTCGGTGAGCGATCTGTGGGGCGACGCCGCCTTCATTGACGGTGACTGGATCAAGCGTGCAGCCGGTGCATCAGCGGGCATATACGGGAACGACGCGGCTGAAGCGGTCTACATCCTGGGCAGGAACGCCGCCAATGGCGAGGAACTCGACGGCAGCAAGCACAACTACACGCTGACCTTCCCGAAAGGCGAACTGCCGCCGGTCAACGCCTTCTGGTCGGTCACGATGTATGACGGCAAGACGCAGCTTCTGATCGAGAATCCGATCAACCGCTACCTCATCAATACCGCGATGTTGTCGAGCATGAAGAAAAATGCCGATGGTTCGCTGACCCTCTACCTTCAGAAAGACTCACGGAACGGAGAAAGAGTTCGAACTGGCTGCCGGCGCCCGACGGGCCAATCTATCTGGCATTGCGGATGTATTGGCCGAAAACCGGGGACCCGTCTGTCCTGCCGGTCGGCAAAGGCACTTGGCAGCCGCCGGGGATCGAGGTGGCGAAATAGCTTTCGCGACCACACTGGTGGGTGGCGCGGACTTTCCTGCAGCGGCCGCACCAGTAGTAGCCGACTTCATCGTATGTCCGCTATGGGTCGATGCTGTCGATAAAGGCGTTGAGAGTGGCGCCGAACGGTGATTCCGTCTGCTGAGGAGATCGGCGACGGAGGACCGGGCGATGATGGGGCGGCGCAGACGGGACCAGGGCAAGCTGTTCTACGAGTTCCATCTCGATGACCGTGTTCCGAAGAATCACCTGTTGCGACGGATCGACGTGTTTGTGACAGCGGCACTGGCCGATCTGCACAAGGAACTGGAGCCCTACTACAGCGAGATCGGACGTCCGTCTGTCGATCCCGAGCTCATGATCCGCATGCTCATCATTGGCTACTGCTGCGGCATCCGCTCTGAGCGCAGGCTCAGCCAAGAAGTCGAGCTGCACCTCGCGTATCGCTGGTTTTGTAAGCTCGATCTCGAAGACGAGGTCCCGCATCACTCGACGTTCTCGCTCAACCGCCTGGGCCGCTTCCGCGAGAGCGACGTGCTGCGCCACGTCTTCGAGCGGGTCGTTTGGGCGGCCATGGCCATGGGCCTCGTCAAGGGTGAAGGCTTCGCGGTCGATGCCAGTGTGCTCGAAGCCAATGCCAGCCGCTACCACGGCAAGGCACCGGCGGAGCTGGACTGGTCGGAGAAGAGACGGCAGACCCGAGCCGTCGCCGAGTACCTCGCCGCCCTCGATGAGGCGGCCGAGCCGAACCCCGACCGCAAACCGCCGAAGGTGATCTCACCGTCAGATGATCACGAAGGCGAGGTCCTCGAAGTTTTTGCCACAAAACGCCGGGATAGCATAACTGCGTTGAAGTTTTTGAAGCGTGCGATGAAACGCTATGGCCGGCCTAACGCAATCGTGACAGACCGGCTTCGATCTTACGGCGCCGCGCTAAAAGTCATTGGGATTGTGGAGCGTCAGGAGTGCGGTCGCTGGCTGAACAATCGGGCTGAAAATTCACACCAGCCGTTCCGACGACGAGAACGAGTGATGCAGAGGTTCAGGGCCGCAAAGACCCTGCAGAAGTTTGCCGCCGCTCACGCATCAGTCCACGATCTTCAAGCAGAACCGTTCTGCCGCCCTGGCCGAGTGGCGTCAGCTGGCGGCTTGAGAGCCTTGACCAATCGTGATCGGCCAATTCATGATTGGTAGTCTGACAACGTCGCCAAAAGAGGAGTACACCGCAGTCATGACACTTAAAAAATTCATAATCGAACGAGACATACCGAAGGTGGGGAGCCTCGACGACAAGCAGTTGCCCGACGCGGCCAACAAGTCCAATGACGCCCTATGCAAGATTGGTGCACAAGATATTCAGTGGGTCGAAAGCTATGTGGCCGATGACAAGACGTTCTGCGTCTATCTCGCGACCGACGAGGAAGCCATACGGCGCCATTCAGAGATGAGTGGATTTCCAGCCAACAAGATCACCGAAATCCGCACAATCATCGATCCCTCGACCGCAGATTAGCGAGGCCAAGTGCAAACCGCTCGCTTAGCCGCGGGCGGCGCGCTCGTGCGATGAGCATGCTCTAACGAGCAACCTCCATGAAGATCCATCCGAAGGGCGTTGTCAGACCAACTAATCATGATCTGGCAGGCGAGCTGTTTAAGTAGCGGAAGGGATTGCGCATCGCCGAAGGCTACCGATCCTCGCCAGGAGGCTCAAGCCAGGCTATTCTGACAATGCCCATTGGCGAGATAAGCTTAAAAAGTGACAGACGCTAACCTCTCTTCACCTCTCAGTTCATTTCCCCAAACCGGCATCGGCGTCGTGTTTGGTGGGGGCGGCATCGGACGAGCGCTTATGGGCCGGCTGCAGTGCAGCTCAGGTTTTCTCAGGTTTTGTTCAGGTCGTAGGGTTCAGCCGGAGTAGCCAACCCGCCATCGAACTCCTGGACGAAGCTAGCCTTGCATACGCTGCCAAGTATGCTTCTGATAAGGGAGAGATTCGGCTTGTCATAGATGCCACAGGGTTTCTCCACGATCGCATTCAGCGTCCAGAGAAGACGTGGCGTGAAATTGAGCCCGGCAAGCTTGCCCGGGCATTCGCGTTAAACTCCATTGGACCGGCTTTGATAATGAAGCACGTACTCCCGTTGTTACCACGTTCGGGTAAAGCGGTATTTGCAACCCTATCGGCGCGGGTAGGAAGCGTCGGTGATAACCAGCTGGGTGGCTGGTACAGCTACCGCGCCTCCAAAGCTGCACTGAATCAGCTGGTACACACGGCTGCTATCGAACTGAAGCGTCAGAGTCCTGATGCAATTTGCGTAGCTTTACATCCAGGAACCGTCGATACCCCGTTGTCTTTGCCCTTCAGCAAGGAAGGACTCGACATCCAATCCCCAGAAACTGCAGCCGAGCGTCTCATTACAGTGATCGACGGACTTGGTCCCGATCATACCGGTGGCTTTTTCGATCATAGGGGGCAAAATATACCTTGGTGAAAGGCCACCAGTGGCAGCTATCTCGCCTTTTAAGGCAACCTGACTAGCTCTACGGCGTCTGGCCTACGGAATAGTGGCCCGCCGACCATCTTCTTCGTCAATGCTGTCTGTCGCCGCCTTACGCTACTACCACCCTAAAGTGCCATCACTGCCCTTGAACGGCCCAACGACCCGGGACGTTATCCACCCCCCATAGAAATCTCCGGGCTGCGGTTGGACGCGTTCGTCACCAATCCAGCACTCGTCCACTCGGGATGCGTAGAAAGCTAGGTGGTCCCTTAGTTCTGCAAATGCGGAGATCGGATCCGGATAACTCCACGCAGCTTGCTCGGATCGCTTAGTGCCCACATCGAGAGACCAGTATTTGGCAGTGCCTTTAAACTCGCAAAAGGACCGGCCTCCTGCTGCAACGAGAAAATCCATTCGCACATGGTCCGGAGGCAGGTAATAGACGGGCGGGTGACTGGTCTCCAAAACCCGGAACGCATGATCGGTCTCAGCGATAGTCTCTCCTGCGAAGACAACCCGCACATGGTCCTGGACTTTCTCGAGACGCGGCGGCCTGGGATAATCCCACACAGATTCTTGGCCAGGGGCAGCAGCGACGCGGGTAGGCGATAGATTCATGAGCTGTCTCCTTAGTTGATCGTACCAAACAGCAGGGCCATCACGACGGCTATTTCCAGCACGATCGCTGCTTCGGAAAGCAAGCCGGAGCATAGCTTATTCAGCTAGCCCGAAAGTCAGTGACGCTGCGCAGTGTGAGTGCGCGGGTCGCATCAACTTGTGCTGGCTTGACCCGAAATCTCTAATACGCAGGGGGCCTTAGCGGCTGACGACAACGACGGCAGAGCAAATCCCCCGCCCCTGATTTCGATAAGTGTGCGGATAACCGGGATCGAAGTACATGGAATCGCCTTCGCCCAGTATTGTATCATCGCCGTCGATATTCACGACGAGTTGACCCGCGATGACATAGATGAGTTCCGCGCCCGCGTGTTTGTGGGGCTCCATTTTTTTTGCACGTGGTTTGAATTCCGCGTAGTAGCCCTCCATCTTGCGGTCCGTCACCGGGAAATCGAGACTTTCGAAGAAGTACGATGACAACTCGTCATCGGGACGTTCCGGCAGGCGCAAGCGATCTTTTTTTCTGACAACCGTCACTGCTGGCTGCTCGCCTGAGTCGACGAAGAAGTGCTCAAGGCCGACGCCGAAGACCTGGGCAACCCTGAGAAGCGTCGGAAGCGTAGGGATCAACTGGCTCCGCTCTATCTTTGACAGCAGACCCGCTGACAGACCCGTGTGCTCACCTAGCTGTACGAGACTGAGACCCTTTTTCGTTCGCAATCCGCGGATTTTTGGACCGATTCCATAGGTTTCGAGGTCGGCTACCAGAGTCTCTGACACCATTGTATTGAGCCTTCAATTTTCGCCTGACGATAAAATGACCACGATTCTGTATTTTAGTGCAAATTATATATCACATCACGCAAATGTGCATAGCATGCAATATATTTATCGTGTTAATTAAATTCTAGTGTGCGGTTGAGCTGGCCGACACGACGGGAGCCTGCTGCCGTTCGATATCGGCAGGGTCGCCTTGGCTTTAACCCTGAGAATGGAGAAACAAGCATGAAGTTCGCAATTACAAAGTTGGCAGCCGTGGCCGTGACCGTGATCGGTCTGGCGGCTGGAAGCGCAAACGTTCACGCCGCTGCAAAGGACGTCGTCGACACGGCAGTCGCGGCGGGTCAGTTCAAGACACTAGCTGCAGCTCTCAATGCTGCGGGTCTGGTCGAAACGCTGAAGGGCGACGGTCCATTCACTGTGTTCGCCCCCACTGATGACGCCTTCGCCAAACTTCCCGCCGGCACAGTAGAGAACCTTTTGAAGCCTGAGAACAAAGACGAGCTTGTCGCGATTCTCACCTACCACGTCGTGCCGGGCAAAGTGCTGGCCACCGACGTCGTCAAACTCGACGAGGCCAAGACAGTGAACGGCAAGATGGTCGACATCGAAGTGGAGAGCGAAACGGTAATGGTGAACGATGCCACGGTGACCAAGGCTGATATCATTGCATCGAACGGCGTTATTCACGTCATCGACACCGTCTTGCTTCCGCCAAAAATGTAATCGTCACGCTAGACTAGGGATCGCCAACACATAGATGTTGGCGATCCGACATAGCAACGCGGTATGACAAATAGGTGCACGAAACCATAACGGCACAATCGTCCTTATCGTTTGCTGACGCGAGTTCTTCGAATCCACCGCAACTCAACCCCGGAGAAAGATAATGCTGATTACCACTGCGAAGGCCATCATGAACCCCGATAAGAACGCATTTATGAGGCTACCGAATACCGTCCGGTTTCAGTTGATGGTCGTCCTCTCTTGTCTCTGGTCCACAATTTTTTGTGTCAGCGCCGGATTAATCATGTGGCTGCCAGGATATATTTTCGCCCATGTCGTTCTCCTACTGATCGGAATATTTGGGACCACCTGGGCATTCAAGAATGCCGTCGCCTTGAAAGTGGCCAACTGAGACATAAGGAGAGATGGAATGTCTCGCCGGCGGCCTCCAAAACGCAACCGGAGCTCATGCATGTTTATGATGAATATTATGATCCAAGTATTACTCGTCCTTGGAGTCCTGATAGCAGCCTATTTCTTTCTTATTGGGCCTCAGCTAAAGCGGATCACTGAGCATAACCGCTTACTTTCCTCGCTGAAGTTGGGAGATCAAGTCGTGACAGGCGGGGGGTTGATCGGCAGGATCGTGGAGCTAGACGGCACAGACATATTAGAGATCGAGCTTGCTGACAGCATGCGGGTGCGGGCGTTGCGGAGCAGCATAGAAGCTAAATTTAGGCGAGCTCACGAGGCTGACTTCAAAGGACGTGCCGTAGTTGATAACCGCGAAGGTCGACGCGAAAAAATTGTATGCCCAGTGCGGGCTAAATCTGCTGCGGGTGGAATTTTCGAAAAGGACACCGATTGAAATGGCTCACGTACTAATTGTCGGGGCCTCAAAGGGCATCGGTTTTGAGGCTTTAAGGCAAGCTATTGCTGTCGGCCATCAAGTTAGAGCTTTTTCGCGTTCGGCGAACGGGATAGACGTTTTTGATGCCAACCTGGAAAAACGTCGCGGCGATGCCCTGAGTGAGACGGATATTGACGCAGCCTTAGGCGACATAGATGTTGTCATTCAGGCCTTAGGCGTCGGAGCGGGCGACTTGTTTCAGCCCGTGAGCCTGTTCTCCGATGCGACCCGTATCATCGTTTCCGCCATGGAGAGGCGCGGCATAAAGCGCCTGATTGCAGTAACCGGCTTCGGCGCCGGCGACAGTCGCGACGCAATCAGCTGTCTGCAGCTACTGCCTTTCCGCTTATTCCTTGGCCGGGCCTATGACGATAAAGATGTCCAAGAGCGTTTGATCAAGAACAGCCGGCTAGACTGGACGATTGTGCGCCCTGGCATATTAACCAACGGGCCACGCTCAGGTCACCACAAGGTGCTCGTTAAATCTTCGCAGTGGCACAACGGATTCATTTCTCGGGCGGACGTGGCTGATTTTGTTGTTGATTCGATCGATAGTGAAAAATACGTGCATCAAGCCCCCGTTTTGGTGTCTTGATGGGAGGCTCTAGAGCCATCGCTCGCCGGCAAGCCTACGGGTTTGCGTCACCCATACAGGCCTTCGGCTGAGTACGAATAGCGTTCTTTTTGTCCATCTAGGCCTTATAGGCCTTGAGACCGGTGTCGCGCTGAAAGCGCTGTGACCACGGCTTTGCGAACTCCTCATATGGAAAACGTCATCGAACCCGATGGATGTGTGTACCGAAAACCTAAATCGACGTCTCTGAAATCCCTTGCGCCAACATTGGCGGTTGTCGCCAGATTCCACTCAGTCAAAATTAGTGTGACAACGCCATGTCACAACGCCGTCCAAGGAGCTTGCTGCTGTGCACCTGAAAACCTGTTTCTCTTCTGCGGGGGTTGCGATGGCCCTGTTTATCGCGGGAAGTGGATGGGGCCTCGCCTTCGACAAGGCGAAGCTCGATACTTTTCTCATTACTAAGGCCTGCAAGTACTGTGATCTCACCGGAGCCGACCTGAGCGGAAGGGACATGCGCGGCGCGGATCTGGAAAATGCACAGCTAGGCAAGGCCGACCTGAGCGGATCGAACCTGTCCGCGCTGGCGATGGAAAAGCGTACTCAGCCGACAAACCTGGAAAGCGCCAACCTGCGAGGAGCCGACCTCTCTAAAGCTAATTTGTCGAAGGCCGCTGCAGCACGAGCGTATCTGCGCGAAGCCAACCTCACCGGTGCCAACCTCACCGATGCCAACCTTTCGGGGGCCGATCTGTCACGTGCCAACCTGCAGGATGCCAACCTGACTAACGTCACGCTCGATGGCGCACGACTCGAAGGCGCGAAGTTCTGCAGGACCCTCATGCCCGACGGTTCAACGAATGACTCGGGGTGTTGAGTGGGCTGTCAATGTCACGGCAACTCGGATAGCTCTGCGGCTCCTCGCCGATTAGCATCAGCGAATGAGACCGATATCGTTTATGCACCACCTGTCCCTACCAAAATTTCATCCGCAGGATTGCGGTAAGGTTTTCGGTACACACACGCTCCATGCCGAGACCTGGGCGATCGCCAGCCAAATCCTGCGGGAGCCACGCGACGCGCTGCGCGAGCGCGGCAACGCCTGGGTCGAGGGTACCGACGTACCGGGCTCCGACGATTTGCAGGCGCTGATTCGCAGCGTCGACGAAGGACGTATCGAAACTCTGCTGTTGGCGCGGAGCGCCAATGTTTGGGGCACGTACGATGAACGCATTAGGTTCAGAGTGCCGTACGCCTCATGGTGAAGGTCCAAATATCAACCTGTGTGTACCGAAAACCTAAATCCGAACGTATTGGTGATGAAGTCCGCCAAGGATCACGAGTGAACTAATAGCTGCGGTCCGCTGAACGGGGCGACGGACCGGCGCATCTTTAGCCAAAGACCAGTGGGTTCTGATGTCGTTGTAATAGTGGGCATAGGCCTGCAAGATCCAGCGCAGATGCGCCTCGCCCAACACGACGAAATGATCGACACACTCGCGCCGGATGGATCCGATCAGCCGTTCGGCAAAGCCATTCTGCCAAGGCGAGGCTGGTGCAGTAGGCTTGTCCCGGATGCCCATGGCGCCCAATCGTCGTTTCGCGATGGTGCCGTAGATCCGATCCCGATCGCGAATGAGATATTTTGGGGCATCATCCCAAGGAAATGCCTCCGTTATCTGACGCGCGATCCATTCCGCTGTCGGATTTGTCGTGACGTTGATCCAGACGAGGTCTCTGCGGTCGAGCCGAACGATGACGAAGGCATAAAGCAGGTTGAAGCTGATGGTTGGGACAACGAACAGGTCCATGGCGGCAATGTCAGGCGCATGGTTGCGCAGAAAGGTCCGCCATCCCTGGCTCGGCGGTCCGCGTCGCTTGACCATGTATTTAGCGACGCTCGATTGCGCGACCTCAAACCCGAGCTTGAGCAGTTCGCCGTGGATGCGCGGCGCCCCCCATAGCGGGTTATCGATGCTCATCCGCCGGATCAACGCGCGGAGGTCCGAGTCGATCTTCGGCCGCCCTCCCCGTGCACGCGACTTCCAACGCCAATAGCCGCGAAATCCTGCCCGATGCCAACGCACGAGCGTCTCGGGACGGATGATCGTGATAACCTGCAGGATCGACGGAACCCATCGATACAACTGGATAAAGAACCAGCGATCGTTGCTAGTCAGCTGGGGGCGCCCACGTACCTTACGCCGCAAAACGATCAACTGATGTCGGAGGGCCGCGTTCTCTGCTTCAAGCCGGCTCTTCGACTTGAATGGCGAGGCCAGGACGGCCAGGACGAAGCAGAGCAGTGCAAACATTGTGCTCTGACGTTAGGTGATTCCTTAAGACGATCAAATGCGGATGGGGTTTTCGGTACACACAGCCACCAATTCGTGGCGGTTTTCAGGATTTCTTGGGACTGTTTGGCGAGGCCCTGGAAAGAGCGAGAAAGGCCGCGACTAGGTGGCTGAGCGTCGGATTCGAAGTTCGACACACGTCATGATGCAAACGTCACAGCTTGAAGACATGATATAGGAGCGACGTCAGAGGTGGCTTTTTCCAGTCGTAATGTCGGTGAGCAACGCTTCTGCAATTAGCAATCGAGTACGGGGGCCCGGGGTCATGCCACTTACTTTGGATCAGGCGATAGCATTCGGGACGCTTCTCGGGGCGTTCGCGCTGTTTCTCTGGGGACCCTTTCGTTACGACGTTGTTGCGATGCTTGCCTTGCTCGCCGTGGTGCTCACTGGCCTAGTTCCGTTTGATCAGGCATTCTCGGGCTTTGCGCACCCCGCTGTCATAACCGTTGCAGCGGTCCTTATTCTGAGCCGATCCCTTCAGAATGCCGGGATTGTTGATGTTGTAATCCGCCTGCTGACGCCCCTTCGCGGCTCCGAGACTTTGCAAGTGGGGTCTCAAGCGGGTTTGATCGCGCTCCTTTCGGGCTTCATGAACAATGTCGGTGCCCTTGCGCTCATGCTTCCTGTCGCCTTGCGCAATGCGTATCGCGACGGTTACGCACCTGCGCGCTCACTGATGCCACTCGCTTTCGCATCGCTGCTCGGAGGAATGGTGACACTCATCGGGACACCTCCGAACCTCATCATAGCCTCGTTCCGCGAACGTGAGTTGGGTACCCCTTTTGGAATGTTCGACTTTACCCCGGTCGGTGGCGCTGTAGCACTTGCCGGGCTGGCGTTCATCGTGCTGGCGGGGTCACGTCTACTGCCGACTGACCGCCGCGGTGCCAACGAAGATGCACTCGATATCGGCGACTATCTGGCCGAGGCTCGCGTTCAGAAGGACGGCGAAGCCTGGGGCAAAAGTCTCCGGGAGATCGAGAATTTGGTCGACGGGGAAGTGCGTATTGTGGGGCTTGTGCACGGTAGTAAACGTCGGATGGCACCAGCCTCGACGGAGCGGGTTCATGCTCGTCACGTGCTTATCCTTGAGGGCGAACCCGTCGCCATCAAAGAACTCGTCGACGTGGCAGGCTTGAAACTGCTGAGCAGCGAAGGCCTGAGTGCCGAACGACTGCGATCTGAAAAGGTTGCGCTAGCAGAAGCTGTCATCAAGCCCGGGGCGTCCCTTGAGGGGAAGACGCCGACATCACTCAACCTACGTCGTGACCACGGAATCAACTTGCTCGGAATTGCTCGCCACGGCAAGCGGGTCCACAAGCGTCTGGGTGACATTCGCCTCCAGACTGGAGACGTATTGCTCCTCCAGGGTCCTTCGGAGACCATGAACAGGACAATTGCTGAACTGGGCTGTCTTCCCCTAGCCGAGCGCAGTTTGCAGATAGGTCGTCCAAGGCGACTGCTACTTGCGGGGGGCATCTTCGCACTTGCCATCCTAGCCACCATAGCGGGTCTTGTACCCGTGCAACTGGCCTTTGTGACGGCCGCCGTGGCTGTCGTGCTTGTCGGCATCGTGCGTCCGGGCGAGATCTACGACAGTATCGACTGGCCTGTGATCGTTCTGCTCGGCGCGATGATACCAGTCGGGGCAGCCTTGGAGACGACTGGAGGTGCCGCCTTGGTCGCTGAGGGCATCCTGGCTCTTGGCAGCAATCTAGCCTCGGTGTGGATGGTCACGCTGCTACTGGTCGGCACCATGTTCTTGTCGGATGCCATTAACAACAACGCTACTGCGGTCCTCATGGCCCCTATCGGGTTCCAGATGGCGGAACACCTGCAGGCAAGCCCCGACCCGTTCCTAATGGCGGTCGCCGTCGGCGCGTCCTGTGCCTTCCTCACGCCGATCGGGCATCAGTCCAACACGTTGATAATGGCGCCTGGTGGTTATCACTTCGGCGATTACTGGCGCTTGGGCTTGCCGCTTGAACTCATCATTGTGGTCGTTGCCGTCCCAATGATTGTGCTCGTCTGGCCCCTTTAGGCGAGCAACTGAAATTCCTCTGGACTTCTTATGCATACGAAGCGTGTGTGGTGGAGGCTGACAGACTGACTGACCTCTGAGCACGCCCCTGGCGCCCGGCTTCGGTCCCGGGCTTGTGGCGGTGCAAGAGCCCAATCTCGGGCTCAAAAGAGGTCAGCGATGAGTAGTTCGAACTCTGTTGCGGAAGATCACGACAGCGAGCCCAAGTCGGCGCCGAAGCGATTGTTGCACCGGCCCGAAGAAGAGCTGGCTGGCACCAGTCTTGACAAGCTGCGTGGCGAATGGCGGCGGCTTTACCGCTGTGAGCCCCCAAGGATCAGCCGCGATCTTCTCCTTCGCGGGATCGCCTATCGGCGCCAAGAACTTGAGCACGGTGGACTCGGTAAGACGACCCGCCGTAAGCTCAAGACATTGGCGAAGATGTTCCGGACAACAGGCCGTGTTGCTCCAGATCCGGGCCTCGCTTTGAGGCCGGGCGCTCGGCTCGTGCGCGAATGGCATGGCCGCACCTACACGGTCACGGTGACGGACGACGGCTTCGAATATGCCGGAACGAGCTATACGTCGCTCACGAAGGTCGCCAAGAAGATTACAGGCGCTCATTGGTCGGGCCCACGTTTCTTCGGTCTTGTGCGAGCCGGTACAAACTCTGAGACGGGGACCGGCAATGCCTAAGTCACGAGAGCCCTCGTCTCGCTCTTCAAAAAGGCTACGTTGCGCCGTCTACACCCGCAAATCGTCGGACGAAGGTCTGGAACAGGCCTTCAATTCACTCGATGCGCAGCGCGAAGCCTGCGCAGCCTTCGTTCTTTCCCAGAAGCATGAAGGATGGTCGGTCTTGCCCACTTTGTATGACGACGGCGGATACTCAGGAGGAACACTGGACCGCCCTGTCCTGCAACGGCTTCTTGCCGATATCGCGGAAGGCAAAGTCGATGTGGTCGTCGTCTATAAGATCGACCGCCTGACGCGCTCGCTGTTCGACTTCGCCAAAATTGTGGAGGTCTTCGAAGCGAAGGAGGTCTCATTCGTCTCGATCACGCAACAGTTCAACACCACCACGAGCATGGGCCGACTGACGCTCAATATCCTTCTTTCCTTTGCCCAGTTCGAGCGGGAACTGGCCGGTGAGCGGATCCGGGACAAGATTGCCGCGTCAAAGAAAAAGGGTATGTGGATGGGCGGCCTGCCTCATCTGAAACTTAAAGTCAAAGCGCGACTCCAGCGCGTCAGCCGCGAGATGAAGCTAGTTGTGCACAATGCCCAGGATCGCAAGATCGCTGATCCCGGCCTGCTGCGGATCGTTGCGCGGGCACATGACTTCCAAGAGCGATTGATGCAGACCCCCGATCTGACCGTGCCCGCCATAGCCAGCCAGGAGCGCCTGACCATCGGCTACCTGTCACGCCTGCTGCGGCTCCCGTCGCTAGCACCCGATATCGTCATGGCCATCATTAACGGCAAACATCCGCCTCAGCTCAGCGCGAAGCGGCTGATGCGACTAGCCCTTAACCTCCCCACTGACTGGGCCGAACAGCGCAAGCTGCTCGGGTTTCAGCGGCCGTAGCGCGAGTTTGCGCACGTTGCTGCGCGATGCTTTCTAATGCACTCGTGCGAAAATGTTGACCCCCAAATGCCCCCCGAGAGACTTCCGCGTCGGCAGCCGCCCTCGTTCCGCGAAAAAACGTCTCTGCCGGTAGACTGGCCCGGTGAGGGCGGGCAAATGGCCCGAAACCGCCCGAAAAAGGGAAGGTCTATGAAACTATGTTTTTACCTGCTATATCAATGATTTAGGATGGCTGTGCTGGCAGTCCACAGCCAACCCCTCTCTCCCTGCAAATTAGGGAAATGCAGGGACATTTCGCCAAACAGCAGGGAAAGTGCCGACCTATTGCCGCAGAAAGCCTTAGCATCTCAGAGCTATAGATAGCCCTCTCCCTAACCTAACGAGCAGGGAGAACCTGTTTCATAGCAGGGAGAGGCGAGCGGAGCGGATAAGGTTTTCGGTACACACAGGCCAGCAGCTGCATGCCTACCCGCTCGGGCTGTACCAGACCGGTGAAGTGTAGGCCCTGTCCTGCACCACCGGCGGAACGGCTGTCGACAGCGGGACACCAAAGCGCACGGCGTCATAGGTCGTCCAGCGCGGGGTCGGGATCTCCAAGACACGGACGTAGTAAAAGGCACGTTCGGCGGGATCGAAATCCGGGTCGCGCCAGTAGGCAGTGAGCAGCGGCGCGCCGATTGTGTTCGTGAACGTCGCGGTCGGGATGTCCACCGTGCTGCCGACCGGATTGCGCGCGCGGCCATCCTGGCCGATCACCCGGCCATCCGAAACCGCAACGTCGTAGATGCGTTCTTGCGACGTGCCGTCGGTATCAATCCAGCCCTTGATGATCTGGACCCGGTCGAGGTTTGCCCATTCCGGATCTCGCAATGCACGGACGATGAAGGTGGGCGCGGCGCCGGCGGGCGGCGCATCAAGCCGCCCGCCCATCGGAACGCCCTTAGTGTAGCCGATGCCGGCGAAGTCAGGTACCAGTTCGTCACCCGGCTTATAATCCCAGCCCGAGAAGAGGCGCACGCGGAGGCGCGTTCCAGTCGTGGCAAAGATCTCCTTGCGGATAACGGCGTCGAACACCTCATCTCGGGTGTTCTCGCGCGCCCAGACGCCAGTCAGGCCGGCCGCGGATTCCTGCGCGGAGATGATCCTCAGGGCGGGGTCGGCGGAAGGGATCACCTCGTGGTTGAATCGGTCGGGGCCGGGTTCCGTGCCAGCAAACTTGCCGAAGAAGTTCTCCTCGCCGCTCGACGCGAGGCCGGTATGGGAATCGGTCGTGCCGTTGAAGCCGAAATCATAGGGGTTGACCCCGACCTTCGCCTCGACCTGAAGCCCGGTCAGCAACGCAGACCGCGCGTATTCGTAGCGGAGCATACCCGGCTCCTTTGGAGCGGACCCAGTGAGGTTGCCCACGTCCCAGCGTTCGAAATCGGCGAACTCGTCGTCAGGTGACAGATAGGGATGCGTCTCGCCGTCGCCCTTGATCTGGGTTATTTCCATAATCGGTTCCCACCGCGACCGGCGGGCTGCGGCAGCGGCGTCCATCGGGGTGCCGTCGAACGTCCCCGCCGTAAAAGCGAGTCCGTTCGAGAGGTTTCCGTTGTGGACATGGGCGAAAACTCGCCCGCCCGTGAGCGTCTCATAGTTCTCCATGTAGTCCCAGAGCTTCGCGGGATCTTGGCTGTCAAACAATGTGAAGGGGCGGACGCGGCTGGTCTTATCGGCGCCATCGGCGAAGACCACGATTCGATGCAGGTTGTCGCCGTTCGGCTGCGAAGTCCATTCGAAGCCGGTCATGGCCGTAAAAACGCCTGGCTGGTTGTAGGTGTCCGCCAACTTGACAAACTCGGGCCAAATATCCCCGCTCATGTCAATGTCGCTGAAAGGATCCTTGCCGGCCGCGGCATAGCCTAGAAGTTTTCCAAAGCCCTTCTGCGCCGCTTCCGGGCTCGAATTGAAGGCTTCCCACAGCTCGCGGCCGAAGTCGGAGGCCAGGAGCACAGGATTGGCGTCGCGTATCATGGGCGCAAGCCCCATCACCTCGGCATGATCGGTGAGCACGAGGAAATCGAGCGGGCGGACTAGCCGGAACGGCTGGCCGGTGTTCGACATGACAGTCTCGCCTCGGGCGGCGCGATAGACGTCCGCGGGTGAAAGCGAGGTTCCCAGCAGGCCTGCGTCTGGCGACAGGTTGCTGTGGATATGCATGTCACCAAACAGGACACGATCCGGGAAATCGCGGAACGCATAGGGCGACGAATTGTGGCTGAAACTGGTCATGTCCTTGGCCGTCACCTCTGACGGAGGCTCGGCCAAACCTGAGCCTGGAAAGAGGGCCAACACGATGAGAAGCCAACCAGACCAGAAGGCAGTCCTACGCGAGAAATCGTCGTGGCTTGACATCTAATACCTCACAAACTATCAGCGAAGAGACACGCCCATCAGGGCCCATGTTGCACGATGTCGAGAACTTTTTCTCCGTAGGGTCCGTCCTCGCTGTAATCCACGGCGAGTGCACGATAGCCGATCACAGTGTGGAGCGGCGTCCCGAAGCAGTTGACATCAAAGCCGTACGTGGCAACGACCTGCCACGAGAAATCGCTGCCGATTCCGAAGCCGCCCACGTCTCCCTGAAGTGTCACTTCCTTGTTGTCACCGAACTTGTTGTCGCCGAATTGATGACGGACACGGCCTTGACCGTGGACCCGTCTGCCTTCAACCTGCGCACGACCAAAGATTCACGATACAATTTTTGGAAAGGACGGTAGCGCTCGTAGACGCTACCGTTCCCTCAAGTGCCATCAGGCTAACCGCAGACTTGCCTTGAGGAGATGCAATGGCTGATGGCGCCCTTTTCCGAACATACGGTGGACGACTTGCCCGCCCCCACGGAGGTGACGCCATTCTTACTCGCCCAGCGATTGATCTTGAAAGTCAAGTGCTTCTGTGACCTGGCGGTAGCCTTAGCTTGATTGGCACCCCGTCCCTCGGCGACGATGACTTTGCAGCTTCCCGCCTTAACGGGCTGCGAGACGATAGCGAACACCCCAACAGCGGCTAAAGTCGCACATGCGGCCAGAACTCTCTTAAGCATCGAAGTTTCCCTTAATCTTGTTTGTTGGTCCTCGGCGAAGTCTCGAGCCGCCATCAACTTCCGGATGTACGTCGAAACGGTTCTCGCTGATACCGATCCAGGCATGATTATGGCGCTGTCGCGTTTGGACCTTGACGCAAATCAATCCCGTTGGACTTAGACAAAAGAGAAGCCCCGTCGGAGAACGGAGCTTCTCTTAAAGGCAAACTTACACGCTTAGCCTTCAACCTCTTCCTCGTAATACTCCTTGGCCTTGGCTAGGTTCTCCTCCGGGTTCTCCATGAACTTTTCTTTGGCTGCCTCGTTGCCGAAGCAGTAGGTCTTCCCCTCGTACGTCGCGTTCACTGAGCAGTCAGTTTCGACCTTTTGCTCCGTGGCGAGACCCATTGCGCACATGTCGTCAAATTCACCGGTGGCAGCTAAGCCTGCCGTGGCTAGGCCGAGCGCGAGAACTCCGGCGAGAGACGCTGTCAGATACTTCATGGTCAGTCTCCTTTCAGGATTTTCATGCCCCTCAGGGGGGCCTACCACGGAAACTTTCTGCACTTTGGTTAGGTTCCCGAGCAAGACCGGCTTGATGTGCAACTTGTTGTGAGGTCGCCGCCCGCTCCCCCGGAGCGGTAGAAGGTCCCGGGCTTCTTGCTTCTTATTAGGTGAACCAAGATGGGAGCGTGTCCGCTAAGTGCCAGAGGCGATCATCTGCCAGCCTCTACGCAGCGCGACCGGCACTCTCAGTTAGGTCGGCGGCCCCGCTATCTAATCTTCGTTGGAAGAGTATAATCGCGCATTGAGCCGTTCGTCTTCGCACGGTGTTGATCGGCTGCCTCGAGTTCCTCAATGTCAACGCCACCTGATAGCTACTCTTTGCAGGATGACCCCCGACTGTCTCAGGCCGTCCTTGAGACTGTCCAGCAGGGTCTCCTCGTGCTCGACGTAGGCTTACAGTGCACCGAGCAAATCGGGCCTTTTGCACTCTATTCCAGACTTCTCGTGACGAAACCACTGGCCGGCGTCTCTTCGACCTAGAGAATGGGCAATGGGACATTCCTGAACTACGCAGTTTACTCGAAACCATTCTTTCGGAAGACGAAAAGGTTGAAGGATATCGCGTCGAGCACGATCTTCCGACGCTCGGTCCTCGCGTCATGCTGCTCAGTGCTCAGCGTATCGCTGGCACGGAGGCTCGACCCAATCTTATCCTGCTTGCGATTACAGACGTCACCGACCTCGAGCAAACGCGCTTCCAGTTAGAGGGCCAAAGGGAATACAACGAGAAAATTATCGATTCGATTCGCGAGGCCCTGCTCGTGCTCGATTGGGATCTCCGGGTCAAGCACGCTAATAAACCCTTCTATGACACGTTCAAGGTAACTCCAGCAGAGACCGAAGGGCGGCTGGTCTATGAGATCGGCAACCGGCAATGGGACATCCCCGAGCTGAGGCGGCTGCTTGAGGACATTTTGCCGAAGCAAAGCAGCTTCAACGATTACGAGGTCGAGCACGACTTTAATGGTATCGGTCGGCGCACAATGCTGCTCAATGCGCGCCGCCTTGATCATCTAAACCTCATCCTCTTGGCTATCGAAGACTTCACTGAGCGTGAGCACAGCCACCGGCGTCAACAAATTCTGGCGCGTGAGCTTAGTCACCGCGTCAAGAACATCCTTACGCTAGTGGACGTGATTGCCAGTCAAACCGCCATGAAGGCGCAGTCCCTGAATGATTTTATTGATGCGTTCCATGGACGCATCAAGGTTTTGGCTCGATCACACGGACAATGGCTGGAAAGCGAATGGTCAGCTGCAGAACACATCATGATGCTTGGCTGGTCCTGAGACCACCTGGTCCTCGGCGAACACGTACCCAAAGGCATCAATATTGCACCCACTAGCCCGTGGATTTTGCCCCAGGACCATGATCGTCCGCCTTGCGCCATGCAGAAAAGCCACCCTGGAGGTGCCGCGCACTCCTAAGCCCAGCCTCCTGTGCAAGCTGGACCGCCAAGGCTGAGCGCTCGCCAAAAGCACAATAAAAGACGAGCGACTTCGTGGCCCCCAGCTCCCGCAGCACGCCGCCGGGCTTGAGCGCGTCGGCAAGGCCGGTATAGGCCACATGCAGCGAGCCTGGGATCTCCCCATACTTGCCCCGCTCACGGTCCTCGCGGAGGTCAACAATGGCCACATCGGCCCTGTTCAGCTGAGAATCGAGCTCGGCTGGATGCACGGCCCAGCCACGCTTCGCGATCTCGTCTTGCGACAGCCCCACCCGCATATTTGCTGGTACAGCGGTATCCATCATCTTGGGATCGGGCAGATTGAGCTTGCCCATCAGCTCGACATACTCATCGACCGTCTTTACTTGGAGCCGGGGGTTGAAGGCACGCTCCTCGGCAATAGTACTGACTGTCTCGCCCTTATAGTCGTGCGCAGGATAGACCAGCGTATCATCGGGCAGCTTGAGCAGCCTATTGAAGATGGAATCATATTGCGCGCGTGCATCACCATTCTGGAAGTCCGTGCGACCGGAACCGCGGATGAGAAGCGTGTCGCCGGTGAAAACTCGATCATCCATGGTAAAGCAATACGAGTCGTCGGTATGGCCCGGCGTATATATGACACCGAGTTGCAGCCCTTCGATGTCGACCGTATCTCCGTCGGCGACTCGCATGGATACCACGTCGGCCTTGGTTTTCTCCCCCATTACCGTGACGCATAAAGTTCGGTCGCGCAGGGCCCCAAGCCCTGTGATGTGGTCCGCATGGAGGTGCGTGTCGATCGCCTTGACGAGCTTTACGTCGAGTTCCTTGAAGAGCTGGATGTAGCGGTCGACTTTATCCAGGACTGGATCGATGATCAGCGCCTCACCGCCCTTCCTACTGGCAAGGATGTAGCTGTAGGTGTTGGAGACGGAATCGAACAGCTGACGGAAGATCATGCCGCACCTCCAGTGTTCTCAAGATGGCGCCTGGGCAAACGCTTTTGCGTGACGAACCGCGCCAAGCCAACACCGGCGAGCATGGCTGGCACAAAGATGAGTGTACCCTTCGCCATGAGTGGCAGCGACGTGATGGCGGGGCCGGGACAAAAGCCGGACAGCCCCCAACCGATACCGAAGAGTGCTGGTCCGATTAGGAGACTTGTATCGAGTTCTTTAGCCGTCGGCAGATGGAACTGTTCTGCAAACAGAGGCGAGCGCTCCCGAAGCACGAGGCGATAGCCGACAAACGTCACGATCACGGCGCCTGCCATGACGAAGGCTAGGCTTGGGTCGAAGGTGCCAGCTACATCGAGAAAGTTTTGCACCTTGGCCGGATTGGCCATACCACCGATCACAAGACCAAGCCCAAAGATAAGCCCCGCAATCAAGCTGAGCGCGACACGAAACATCGCCTCATCCCCCGATCAGATGGCGCATGACGAATACGGTTACAAAGCCCATCACCATGAATACCGCCGTGGCAATAAGTGAGCGGCGCGATAGGCGCGCGAGGCCACACACGCCATGCCCACTCGTGCAGCCACTGCCATAGACTGTGCCGAATCCGACCAGCAAGCCTGCAATAGCCATCAAGACCACATTGGCCGACACGGTTTGGGGCACGGGTCCACCGATCACCGCCGAATAGCAGAACGGTGCTGCCATCAGACCCACTACGAAGGCCACGGCGCTTGCCGCATCCGCACCTGCGTAGGGAGGAAACATACGCGCCAATATTCCGCTGATGCCTGCGATGCGCCCGTTGAACAGCATCAACAATACTGCGGACAGCCCGATCAATATGCCTCCGATCGTGGAAGCAACCGGCGTGAAAGGTGTCATGACAGCCATGGCAGCATGCTACGGCGACCGGTGGCCTGCTTCAAACGTTCGCGCACCTGATCTCCAACAAGCGAAGCGCGGTACTCGGCAAGTGTGACCCCCAAAATGGGCCTGTAGAGAAAAAGCGACTGAAATGCCCCTTTCTCTGCCGAGGCCTATATCTCTGTGCGTTCTTTAGGCCGAACCGCCACCGATTTGTGTCGATTTTCTAAGATTTTTCGGCACTTTTTGGCTAGAGCCTGGAAGAGAGGGAAAAAGCCGCAACTAGGTGGCTGTGCTGGCAGTCCAAGGCCAACCCGTCTCTCTCTGCAAATTTGCGGAATGCAGGGAGATTCCGTCAAATAGCAGGGAAAGGTGCGCCGCATCCCTGCAGAAAGCCTCAGCATCTCAGGGCGTTAGATAGCCCTCTCCCTAATCTAACGAGCAGGGAGAACCTGTTGCATAGCAGGGAAGCGAGCGGAGCGGATAAGGTTTTCGGTACAGCAGGCCGAAATCTTGACAGACGCTAGGTGCGATCCAACATCCTTATCTGCCCAGCAGATGGAGGCTGGCACCGTCATACCTATGGAGGCGTCGTCATGATCATGCGCTCTGCAGATCCCTTCGATGCGCTTTTTGCGTTTCAGCAAGCCCTTGAAAACCGCCTATCTGGCGACTGGCTCGGCGGAACTACCGCCGGCATGGGAAGCTATCCCCCGATCAATGTTTTCCAGCAGGGCGATGATCTTGTCGCCATCATTGAGTTGCCGGGGATCAACAAGGAAGAGCTTAACATTCAGTCGAAGGAAAACACCATTCGGATCGCTGGACGAAAGAACATCGATTACCCCGAGGATATAAGCCTGCATCGGAGGGAACGGCTTTCTGGAGATTTCGACCGGACCCTGGTCGTTCCGATGCAAATCGATCCCGACGGCATCAAGGCCGAATACAACGATGGCCTGCTGGCGTTGTTTATCCCGCGCGCCGAGCAGGATAAGCCCCGAACCATCGAGATCAGGTAAACCGTAGGGAGCTACACAATGGCTGGCGAACAAGAGCTACAAGTGCAGCAAAAGCGCGAGGTAGATAAAGCCCAGGAGCCGACCACGCCGATGCGCGCGTTTCTGCCCACTACCGATATTTTTGAGAATGAGGACGCCTTGACAGTCGTTTTAGAAATGCCAGGCGTGGATAAGAGCAATATCGACGTGGACATCGAGAACGGGACGCTGACCGTCGAAGGGCGGATTAACTTCGATAAGTATAAGGATATGCAGCCTATCTATAGCGAATACAATGTCGGCCCTTACCGGCGGAGCTTTCGTATTTCGAACCGCGTCGACCAAGACCAGATTAAAGCCGAGATGCGCGACGGCGTCGTTACCTTGGTTTTGCCCAAGGCGGAGGAAGCAAAGCCGCGCCGGATAGAGGTGACGTGAGCCTCGCAGACTATCGCTGCTATCGAGTGGTCACGGTCTCTCTGCCAGTGCGGGTTTCGCACACGAAGATGCTCGTCAGGTGTGAAGATGCTCATGCTTTTTAGGTGAGCATCTTTGGTAGATTTGAGCGTCTTCGACAGGGGGATGGCCGGGCGTTACACCGGCAGTTATCCTGACTGACCAGACGGCTGGCGCGCCGCGGCGGTCCTGGCTGACATCGGCCAGGCTTCACTCGTCGAACGCATCCCCTTTGGGGAAATTAGGGCTTTGGCTCAGACAGGACAAGAATGAGATGCCAAGCACCTTGATTACTGGAGCTAAGCGCGGTCTGGGGTTGGAGTTCGCTCGCCAGTACGCGGCAGATGGTTGGCAAGTCTACGCAACTTGTCGTAATCCAAACTCGGCTTCGGAACTGCGCAAACTTGCTGACGCGAGCGAGCACAAGATGCAAGTCTTGGCGCTTGATGTTACCGATCTTGCGAGCATCAAGGCAACTGCCGGAGCACTCGACGGCCAAGCCATTGATATTCTCCTAAACAATGCCGGCGTCGGCGGACCTCGGGGTCAGAAGATCGGAAATATCGATTACGAGGCGTGGGCAAACGTGCTCGACGTGAACACCATGGGGCCCTTGCGGGTTTCAGAGGCGTTTGTTGATCACGTAGCTCGAAGCGAGCGCAAGCTCATCGCCACGCTTACCAGCGGCATGGGTTCGATTGCCGACAACACGTCTGGGGGCACATTTGCCTATCGCAGTTCAAAGGCGGCTGTGAACATGGTCATGCGCAGCCTCGCAATCGATCTCGCTCCACGTGGCATTACTTGCGTGGTCGTCAATCCTGGTTGGGTAAGGACCGACATGGGAGGGCCTCGCGGTAACATGACCCTCGCTGAGAGCGTAACCAAGCTAAGGCGTTTGTTTGAGAGCCTGGATCAGGCGCACTCTGGCAAGTTCTTCAATCACGATGGTCACGAGTTTTCCTGGTAAGAACGTCCGCTTTGTACCACTTAGCGGTCATGCTCGGCGCCAACATTGAGTCCGCTAAGTGCCGATTGTGTTGATTTAGTCGGCAACGGGCAACCTCCGCGCAAGGATCGAATCCAGATGCCGTCTTTTTGAATCTAATATTGCGCGCAAACACCCCTTCTTGAATCAATATTGCTCACTTTTGGGCCTCGAAGCGTTTATCAACACAATCTGCCAGCAACGGACATTGCTCAGACATCGTCCGCTGGTCCCCGATCAAATACTTTCAGCTGCGGCATGTATTAGCCGCCGGAGGAAGCGTGGGCGGCAACCATCAGGTGAAAGTCATTAAGGAAGCCAGCCAGAGCGTTCCAGTCCGTGAACTCGCAGTCGGATTCGGTTGCCGATCCCAATCCACGCTTCATGACTATAAACTTGACGACCTGCTCTTGGAAAAAATCGTACTCGGTGAAACGCAGAGCGCCTCCTAGAAGAAGGGTCATGTGCGGACGCCATCCCGTCAGCGAGATAAGGCGATCGACATAGCTTTGCGCCTCTGAGCGCGTCTCCTCCAGCACCGCTGACAGACTGACCGATATGAAAGCTGAAGGCCTGATGTTCAGAAGTTCGCTGTGCGCGGTCGCGAAGTTCTTGATCGCTTTTTGATGCTGCTCTTGATGGACGGACGCGGCAATCACGAACGCTTGAAAGACATCGAGATGACCGTGGAATGTCGGGTCGGAGCTGTCATGCAACTCGACCATATGCCCGCGATCGCGAATGTACTTTGCCGTCCATTCGCAAATCTTGCGCGTTTGGCCTTCGGTCGTTCCATATACGATCAGAAAATTCACGGCATTGCTCCGACACCAAAGGGCCCATTCGCGCACCGAGACGAGTGTCACCGCGAGCTGTTCAATTCATTCGATGACCGCAGTTCTAGTGCTGATGCCCGTGGATATAATGCTCGAGCTCTTCGATGATGAACTTCTGGTCCTCGATAACGCTTTTCACCATATCGCCAATCGATACGATCCCGACGATCTGTCCTTGATCAAGAACCGGGAGGTGGCGTAGAGCGCGCGCGGTCATCACGGCCATGCACTCCTCCACCGACTGCTCAGGTCGCGCGCACACAACTTCCGTCGACATGATGTCTCGGACACGCGTCTCTGGTGAGGTTCTATTTTTTAGGGCAATTTCCCGGGAGTAATGGCGCTCGGTGATGATGCCGACAAGCCTGTGGTTCTCTGACACGACCAAAGCTCCGATGTCGTGCTCCGCCATAACCGTTAGGGCATCGAAAA
Organism: uncultured Alphaproteobacteria bacterium; assembly: GCA_963825655.1. Lineage (GTDB taxonomy): Bacteria > Pseudomonadota > Alphaproteobacteria > Rhizobiales > Methyloligellaceae > Methyloceanibacter. Next base: position 6,457 of record CAWGTS010000002.1, on the reverse strand, counting down.
CGGAGGCATCCTGGCTGATGCCGTGAACCGTGCGGCCCTTCTTGTCCAGCACATGCTTGATGGTGGCCATGTGTATCACCACGAAGCCGATCGTTCAGAACGCTATCACAATACGCCTCGGAACTCTTTGATGCCGCTCAAATCAGACGCTTCGCGCGAGACAGGAGCGTTTCCGCGGATGGGGTGCCCTGGCTTCGACTTGCCCAGCCGGACTGCTGTGTGTACCAAAAACCTAAATCCGAACGTAGTGGTGATGAAGTCCGCCAAGGATCACGTGTGAACCAATAGCTCCGGTCCGCTGAACGGGGCGAGAGACCGGCGCATCTTTGTCCAGCGACCGGTGTGTTCTGATGTCGTTGTAATAGTGGGCATAGGCCTGCAGGATTCGGCGCAGATGCGCCTCGCCCAACACGACGAAATGATCGACACACTCGCGCCGGATGGATCCGATCAGCCGTTCGGCAAAGCCATTCTGCCAAGGCGCGGCTGGTGCAGTAGGCTTATCCCGGATGCCCATGGCGCCCAATCGGAGTGTCGTGATGGTGCCGTAGATCCGATCCCGATCGCGAATGAGATATTTTGGGGCATCATCCCAAGGAAATGCCTCCGTTATCTGACGCGCGATCCATTCCGCTGTCGGATTTGTCGTGACGTTGATCCAGACGAGGTCTCTGCGGTCGAGCCGAACGATGACGAAGGCATAAAGCAGGTTGAAGCTGATGGTTGGGACAACGAACAGGTCCATGGCGGCAATGTCAGGCGCATGGTTGCGCAGAAAGATCCGCCATCCCTGGCTCGGCGGTCCGCGTCGCTTGACCATGTACTTGGCGACGCTCGACTGCGCGACCTCAAACCCAAGCTTGAGCAGTTCGCCGTGGACGCGTGGCGCTCCCCAGAGCGGGTTCTCGATGCTCATCCGCCGGATCAACGCGCGGAGGTCCGAGTCGATCTTCGGCCGCCCTCCCCGTGCACGCGACTTCCAACGCCAATAGCCGCGAAATCCTGCCCGATGCCAACGCACGAGCGTCTCGGGACGGATGATCGTGATAACCTGCAGGATCGACGGAACCCATCGATACAACTGGATAAAGAACCAGCGATCGTTGTTGGTAAGCTGGGGCGCCCAAGCACCTTACGCCGCAAAACGATCAACTGATGTCGGAGGGCCGCGTTCTCTGCTTCAAGCCGGCTCTTCGACTTGAATGGCGAGGCTAATATGGCCAGAACGAAGCAGAGCAGCGCAAACATTATGCACTGACGTTAGGTGATTCCTTGAGCCGATCAAATGCGGATGCGGTTTTCGGTACACACAGGGTCGAGCGGATCTGGCGACGTGAGGGGCTGAAGGTTCCCCAGAAGCAACCCAAACGCGGGCGGCTGTGGCTCCATGATGGATCTTGCATCCGTCTTCGGCCGGAGCACCGCAATCACGTCTGGTCTTACGACTTCGTGGAGGATCGAACCCATGACGGGAGAAAGTACCGGATGCTCAACGTGATCGACGAGTTCACGCATGAGTGCCTGGCGATCCGCATCGATCGCAAGCTGAAAGCCGTCGATGTGATCGATGTTCTGTCGGACCTCTTTATCCTGCGCGGCGTGCCTGGGCATATCCGTTCAGACAATGGCCCGGAGTTCGTGGCCAAGGCAGTGCAAGAATGGATTGCTGTGGTGGGGGCCAGAAGCGCCTACATAGCGCCAGCCAGCCCATGGGAGAATGGATACGTGGAAAGCTTCAACGCCAGGCTTCGTGACGAGCTGCTCGACGGCGAGATCTTCTACACGTTGAGGGAGGCACGGATCGTGATCGAGAGCTGGCGGCGCCACTACAACACCGTGCGCCCCCATGCTTCTCTTGGCTACAAACCGCCGGCACCCGAAGTGTTCGTGCCTGCTTTTGCGGCGTGGCCGTCTGCGCGCACTCAAACCGCTCCGACGGCCACGCGCCCCCTGGCGCCGAGACCGCCGCTAAACTAACATTGCCACTGGACCACTCAATGGGGGCCGATCAGTCAACTGACGCCGGATCGCTCTGCACCAAATCGCTGACGGAGGGCGAAGCTACACTGCATTTCATCGCGATGCTTGCGTCTGGGGAAGCAAAGAAAGCCGCCATGTCTGAGCTTCTTCGAGCGGACGCAACTTTTAACCAGATCAGATTTTCGGCACACACAGTCATTCTGCCAGAGACCGGCCTGCTATTTCTCAGCTTCTAGTCTCGCTTGCGTTCGAGCTAATTGGCTCTTCTCCAGCTTTATGCGGCTGTCCTTGTCGCAAAAGCTCTAGATACGATTTCATACGGGCTAGTTTCTTCTCACTTCGAGCCCATAAAAAATGGACGAAACCACGCTTTTCGATGGGTAGCGGATCCTCCGCACCGACGAAGTTGCACGAACTATCTAAAATTTCATACTCGCCCCAATGAGTCTTGACCAGCGCATAGTTCAAAAATGGCTGATCGCCAAACCACTTCGCGACAGCAGAATGAGCTGGATGCCTGTAAAGTTCTCGCACCATGTTAGACATGGACCGGAATGCGTCGACATCACAGAAACCAATTATTCCGGAATTTGCCACTGGGAGCACTTCGTCCCGGCAAGACGCATCCGCACGACAAATATCGAGACCGAACCAATTTCCAATTCTTCTCACGTCATGGATTTCTGCAATTCTTTTGTGTCTTAATTCTGGGTAGGATTTTGATTCGGTTGAAACAGAAATACCTCGACTTCTTTGTAGATCATTAATTATTGGCGATATATCTGTGTTTACAATAACATCATTGTCTATATATAACATTGGTGAATGATTTTTGATCGTCTCATTTGATATTGAATATCGTCCCATCAGGCTCTGGTCTTGCAGAGCATAGCACACAATTTGTTTTTGAATTTCACTTGCAAATAGGTTATAAACTGATGCAGGCAAACGGTCTGAGAAAATGGCGATCTCTCCTCTATATTTTCCACACTCTACTAACGACTGCAACATTAGCTCCAAGCACTCATAATGGATATCTTCGCCGTAGACCGCTGTGCAAATTAGCGGCCGAAGATTTGATTTAATCAGACCTTGGGGATCAACGTTCCAGCGACGACATGCCTGCCTAGGCGCTTCTTCTTGACAATCATAGTCGGATTTTGAAGCCGCTGCACCAAAGGGCTTTTCGCAGACCAGCCAACTTTGCCGCTCGGGGCGGTTTTCGGAAACCAGCAGCCATTTATCGATGTCACTGCACCTATCCAGGAACGCAAAGTCATGCGGGTTGCGGCTTCCAGAGCGGATTCGCGATACGCAATGGGGCATTGCGAAAGTACGTTCCAGGAGGGGTGTTATATCACGGTCGCTAAAATCGTGAGTTTCTATGATCATGTCGGCGTGCTGAAGGGCTCGCACGCTGAGCGGATCACACAGCAGATCCTTTTCGTGCCCCTCGCAATCGACAATGGCTAGAATGTTTGAATGCTGATCCGCGATTTCACTCAGCCGTGCCCCGGAACATTGTCCTTCGACTTTGACTTGATCGGCGACGTCATTGAGCAACGCGTTGGACCGACACGCTTCTTGCGCCTTCGGGTCGATATCAAACGCATAAACCTTCGCACCGGGAAGATGCCGCGCAAGTCCAACAGCATAATATCCTTCCGCACAACCAATATTCACAATTGCGTCCGGCATTCGCGCTGTGAATGCGAGCAGCATATCGTGAAGCTATTGCTCATACACACCCAAAAGCTGAGGACCCACATCTGAACCGCCGCCCCACGTCTGCACATCGTGTAGACGCGTCCCCGCAAACGGCCCAGATTGTACCGTCATTTTTGTCACGTTTTTAACTAACTGCAGCACCTCTTCGCGTGACATCGTCAATTACTTTTTGTCTATTAATGTAGCTATTTCAATTTTTGTTTTGCGCATTGCTCAACACTTGCCTCTAGTTTTTTATGCGGATCGCAGTTCTTCACGACGCCGAATAAAAAAATTAAGATTATTTCTTAGGCGCTCATTTTTGGGGTCCAGCGCAAGCGCTTTCTCACCCCAATCTACTGCTTGATCCATCACATTTAGATGCCACGCTGCGATGGCACCAAGATCGAAAAGTCGATAGCCCCAACAAGCGGCATCATCTAGATAGCTTCCCGTGTTGTGAGTCCTTTGTATTCCATTGTTACATGCCCAAAAAAGATTTAGCCAATCGGCCTTGCCGTGCAGTTCCTCAGCCAAATCTAACCATATCTCTCGCCTATGCGGGGCCTTTGAAAGCTCCCGATTAATGTAGGCCTTGAAGGTTGTGTTGTGGTTCAGATCGCCACGATTGATGCCACGGCTAGCGGATCCGCAAGATCCGAAAACTCGATCGCCTCCGGCTCTGCCAACGCTTGCGTAGCGGCCAGTACGGCGGCCACAAAGGGGATTAGAAAACGCATGATCGCGCCTTCTCACGTGGGTTGTGCCACGATCAGTTTCCGCCGTTCACAGGAAAGGCAGGTGCAACTTCGGGCATCCCCGTCGAGAACTCAGCATTCCACGCCTCTTCCGAGATCGGCTCGAAGCGCGGCTTGTCCTCGGGTTCAAACCGGATCGGCTGACCGGCGAAGACGCCGAGCAATTCGTCGTCACGCACGGTGACCTGACCGTTGACGATCACGGCCTTGAAGCCCGTCGACGGGACAGCGCCATTGTCATAGGACGAATTGTCGGTGACGAGTTCGGGATCAAAAACGACGATATCTGCAACCATCCCGGTCTGCATACGGCCACGCTCCTGCATCGCCTTCAGGCCCGTATCGCCCAGATGTTTGGCCGCGTTGTAGCTGAGGATCGACAACAGCTGCATCATCGGGATGTTGTTTTCCCGACCCAACCGCAATGAAAGACTGCGCGTGCCAGAGGTGCGGGGATGGGTGGGGCCCAGCTGGTCCAGCGGGAAATCCCACGGGCCGAAAATCGGCTCGGCAACAACCGAGTCGCTGGCCACGGTCACACCCTTGAGCGTCAGCCATTTCGGCACGTCTTCGTTCGGCATCTTGTAGAGCACGATCAGCTTGGTCGGATCGGTTTCCATGTCAGCATTGTATCTGTCCAGGTCATAGAAATCACCGGTGATCGGATCTTGCAGGGTGTCCTCATAGCGGTGGCCCATTCTCTCAACCCAGTTGTCCGGTGCCAAAAAAACCGCATTCAAAAAGGTCGTGCCGCCAGTGTAGGGATAGACTTCGCCCCAAACATTGTGCCCCGCTTCCTGAAGGCGGGACAGCAGTTCGGTCGTCAACTGCCAACCGGGGTTGTTGAAGTGCAGAGCGGCGGCCGGCGCACCCAGGGCCACCGCATTGAGGAGGAGTTCCTGCTGGCCGAGGTTCTCCATGACGTCGTTGTCAGGGGTGAAGCGGGTGTGTGCGCCGGTCATACGGTCATAGCGCGCCGCGACTTTCTGCACCTCGAACATCTCGCGCGTCGTCACGCCATCACGCATGTATCCCAAGGTGCTGCCGATGCCGATCGCGCCATCCTGAAGGCCCTTGTCGATGATCTCGAGGATCTCGTTGCCCTGCTCGAGGGTTGCGCGATCGAGGCTCCAGCCACTTTTCTTTCGGGCCTCCATAACGGCCATGGGGCCTCTCATGTAGATGTCATCGCTCATCTTGCCATCCATCACCATCTGGCGTGCCTGCTCGTGGCTGGACGCGCAGCCATAGTTGGCCTGGGTGACACCGGCGCGCGCCTCGTACCAGCGTGCGATGAACGTCCCTGGACAGGCGAGTTCGAGATCCATGCTGCTGGTTAGCCCGTCGCGCAACCCGATGGCGTAGCCGAGCGGCGCCTGCCAATGGAAATGCGTGTCGATGAAGCCCGGCGCAACGATATGGCCGGTGGCATCCACCGTCTCTGCGCCTGAAAGTGCATCCTTGCTGATGGCGACGATGCGGCCTTCCTTGATGCCGACAATGGCGATGCCGTCAAACAGAGGTTTCAGGATCGATGACCCGGCCGTTGTTGATCACGAGGTCATAGTCTTGCGCCAACGCCGGCACAGCACACATGACACTTAGCAAGATGGTCCCAGTCAGCAGGTTTATTCGCTTCTTCATTGGTATCTCCATCTCAATTTCGTTTTTTATTCATTTGCTTTGGTATTTGACGGGCGACTGTTTTGAATGAGCACAAGAATTTCATTCTTCCTGCGCGGATACGGCGCCGCCCGGTGCCCTCAACAACGCTCAAATTCCGGGGCAAGGGCCAGGCAATTCCTGCTTTAACCTTCTGGTAACTCGACGATTTCAGCGTCCAGTGTCCAGCCGCTCAGCATGCGCACCTCGCCATCGAGAACGAAAACGGTCGTATCGTACGGCTCGACGTGCAGCGGCCCCGATACCCGAACCGGCGTGTAGAGTGACTCGACTTGCTGATCCGCGCGCAGCCTGACCCGCACGAGTTGATTTGGCGGCGGTGGCGGAAG
>CAWGTS010000001.1:405000-418187 GCA_963825655.1 uncultured Alphaproteobacteria bacterium | reverse complement strand
CGCGGGTCGATGGCAAGACGGTGGCAACAGACCGTGTTGGCAATCGCGTGAGCATTCCCAAGGTCGCCGCTGGGCTCCGACAGGTTGAGGTGCGACTTCGGGGTTTGGTCCCGGCGCTTCCGGCGCCGGACGCGCGCGGCGCATCGAGAGGCGCCGTGGCCGATGCGGAGGGCAGCTATTTGCCTGGTTCTGCGGCGTGGTTGCCGGATACCGGGGACCAGTGGATCGAATATGACTTGATCGTCGAGGTGCCCGAGCCATATCGGGTGGTCGCGACCGGAGGTCTCGTCGAAGAAACGGTCAATCGCGGGTCTTACCGCGCGTCCTTCGCGTCGGACCACCCGGCGGAGATGCCTTCGGTTTTCGCCGGACCGTACCTAATCGCCGAACGGCGAGACAAGGACCTGCGTATACGGGCCTATTTGCACGCCGAACTCGCTCCGCTAGCCGATGAGTATATGAAAGTTGCCACCGCATATATCCGCCGTTACGCGGAGCGGATCGGCCCTTATCCCTATGCCGATTTTCATATTGTGTCCGCGCCGCTGCCAGTCGGCCTGGGCTTCCCCAACCTGACCTACGTCGGCCGCATGGTACTGCCGCTGCCCTTTATGCGCGGTCGCTCGCTGGCGCACGAGATACTGCATAGCTGGTGGGGTAATGGCGTCGCGGTCGACTACGACAGCGGAAACTGGGCGGAGGGCCTCACCACCTACATGGCAGACTATGCCTTAGTTGAGGACCAAGGCGACGAGGCTGCGCGCAAGATGCGTCAGGGCTGGCTGCGGAACCTTGCCGCGTTGCCTCCGGACCAGGACATGCCAGTAGAGCGCTTCACTGTCAAACGGCGCGACGCGGCGCAGGTGGTTGGCTACGACAAGGTCGCGTTTATCTTTCACATGCTGAAGGCGGAAGTGGGCGACAAAGCCTTTGCCGCCAGCTTGCAGCAATTCTGGGAAGACAACCGCTTTCGGGTTGCCGATTGGTCTGACCTTGAGAATACCTTCGAGGCGACGGCTGGACGTGATCTCGCATGGTTTTTCAATCAATGGCTGCGGCGCGCAGGCGCACCGCGCATCGAGTTCGTCGAGGCGAAGCGCGCTCATGTGGATGGAGAGCACCGCGTGGCCCTAACGATCCGGCAGTCACCACCGGCCTACCGGATCCGGCTTCCGATCGTCGTCGATACCGCGAGCGGGTCCAGACGGTACGAGATCGACTTGGAGCGCACTGAACAGACTTCAGAGTTGGCGATGGAACACAAGCCGCTCGCCGTTCACATCGACCCGGATTTCGATATCCTCCGCAGGTTGCTTACCGACGAGAGCCCACCGATACTTCGGGACGTAACGCTTTCTGGAGAGACCGTGCTTGTCGTTCCGACGAAGGACGCAGCGCTTGCCGCGGCCGCCCACCGGCTCGCGCGGGCGCTCCTGCAGCGGGAGCCCAAGCTGTACCGGGGTCATCTAGAAGATCTCAACCCCACGCCGGTCATTGTTATTGGTAGCGCCGAGGATATCGACGGCCTGCTTGCGCGAACCGGCCGCTTCAGTCACGCCAGTGAAGTTGATGAGATCGTCAACTCCGGCACGGCACGGGCCTGGGCCGAGCGACAGCCTGAGGGTGATTCCTGGCTCTTCGTGTCGGCCGATGATGCCGCGTCTCTCAATTCCATTTCCAGGCCTTTACCGCACTATCGCGGCGAAAGCTATGTGGTCTTCGATGGCGCAAAGTCCGTAAGGAACGGGCTATGGCAAGGGCGCGCGAGCCCTTTCAGTCATCGTTTCGCCGACTAGGCGGCATTGTCAGACTAAACTGGCTTGAGCGTCCTGGCGAGGATCCGTAGCCTCCGGCGATGCGCAATGCCTTCCGTTATTTCAACAGCTCGCCTGAGGTGATCCGCCTCACGGTGATGATGTACGTCCGCTATCCGCTGTCGCTGCGACAAGTCGAGGATATTCTGTTCGAGCGGGGCATCGACATCTGTCACGAGACAGTGCGGTTCTGGTGGAACCGGTTCGGTCCGATGTTCGCCAACGAGATCAGGAAACGACGCGTTCATCATCGGTCGTTTTCTCAATTGCGCTGGAACCTGGACGAGGTATTCGTCAGGACCAATGGAGAGACGCAGTATCTTGGCGTGCGGTAGATCACGAAGGCGAGGTGCTTCAGGTCTTCGCGACAAAGCGCCGAGACCGCAAATCCGCACTGAAGTTTCTCAAGAGGATTATGAAACGTTACGGCCAACCGCGATCAATTGTAACCGGCCGACTTCGGTCGTACCGATCGGCGATGCTCTGACAATGCCCAGTGGCGGGCCTCAAATCGACCGGCGAATAACCAGCCGGTTCACCGGCATTTCAAAGCAACCTTGATCTTTAAGCCCTCCAGCTTGGAAAGTTGCTGCAAGTTCTTCCAGCATCCGGCTGCGATCCGAGGCAGACAAGACGAATGAAGCGTAGAAGAAGCCCGCGACCTCCCGTGCAGAACTCGCTGGCGGCGCATATAATCGCAGGATCGCCGGCTCTATCTCGATGTGCGCACCAGTGAATGCCTCCCGGGCAAGCTCAAGAAGCGCTTTCTTGGTCCGCACCCTCGCGTCCCCAAGTTCAAAGGTCCCGTACTCAGGGTACCGGCGCTGCACCCACTCGTAGATGAGGCTATGAACGTCGGCATACCCAGGCGCGGTGACGGGGTCGCCGTCGATGATGGCTGCAAAGGTCCCGTTCCTCGCGAGCACCCGTCTCGCTTCGTGCAGGACAGAGATGACTGGATCCATTAGGGTCAGCGCCCAGTGACAGAGGATCAGATCGATCGTGCCGTCGGCAATAAAATGCAGATCCTGAGCGACACCCTCGTAGAGATTGATGCCCGTACCGGGGAGGCGCTGCCGCGCCAACTTCAGCTCATCTGCACTCATATCCACGCCGACTAACGAAACTTCGGTGCCAAAACGCTGCAGACAGAGCTCGAGCAACACGCCGCTCCCACATGCAAGATCCATGATGCGTTTGTGCTGACGTGGGTCGAGCATTTCAGTTAGGAGTTCATAACTGTTACGGCCGCGTTCATCCCGACAGCTCCATGCGCACGACTCTGTAAATCCAGCACGATGTTTGTGCACGGCTAACAGGTGGTCGCGCAGATGGGCGTGAGTCGGCTTCTCGCCGCGCTCAAGGCTACGCGTCCAGCAGGTGATGACACTCGGCGCTTAAGTCATGGCCGTTGGTTTTTAATGAATGGTTGTAGCAAGTCTGAAACTCGGTGTTTCAATTCGCGCATTACGGAGTGACCCAGGAAAGCGGTCGACGAGGGCGGCAAAGGCTTCGACGCACGAGCACGAAACCCAGCGCGCAGATAAATATATAGATGCAAAAAATTACATACTGCTGTCCGAGGCCAACCGCCGCGCCGATTAGCTAGCCTATCGCATCTGGGGCGCACGCAGTCGATAAAACCGCGATACCGACAGTCAACGATCGGATCGCTGGGCAATAATTCGTGCCATACATTTCTGTCCATCGAGCGGCAGGCACGATGGCACCTCCCCCGGCCGTTCACGTGCGACGACTTAAGTGCAGATGAAGATCATCATTACCCGCTGCGAAAATCTCCAGCGGCCATTCTGGTGGCAGCTCCGCAGAAAAGGCCCGGTGACCGGGTTCGACATCATCTGGGCTAGGTCGATCGTGTCGTCGAAAATACAGCGTTGGAGATACCCTTCTATCTGCTCGACTGCGTCATCTGCAGCGCCGTTTTCATAGACGATCTCCCTCGCGTCATACCTTACCCCGAGCCTATCGAGAGTTGCCATGATCTGCTCCGCACTAGAATAAGGAACGCCCTCGCCGTTCTTAAAACCTTGCAGATAGAATTTGTAGAACCGAAGATAGTGCGCGGCGGCGCTAGCGTGCGCAATGAAGCCGCACCCACCGAGTGCGGTGATAAAGCGGCTCAGTGCGCCCACCAACTCTGCCTCGGGGATTGAGTATAGCGCATGCGTCGCCCACGCGACGTCAAACGCACTCTCTGGGCAAGTGAAGCTTTGGAGCGTGGTTTCGTATTCGGCTCCGGCTTCGAACGGTTCTGGCAGAGCTTGCCGCGCCTCTGCAATGGAGAATGCGGATGGATCAAGCAACGCGTAATCAATGGGCTTGATACTGGAGCTAGCCAGATCAGCATATTGTGTCAAGGCCACGGGAAACTTGCCTGAACCGCAAGCCACATCAAGCAGTTTCAATTGCCGGTCGCCGACGTCAGCTTGGCGTGACTCCAGCCAACTCTTCCAATCGAAGGCTTCAGCTAGATGCCGATAATCGATAGACGCAAGGGCATAGAAATGGTCCATCTCACGGCGCCGGGCTTCGCTCCAATGCGCGCAACTGCGCTCGAACGTTTCTGACACAAGCTTATCCCTCCGTCGGCCAGCAGATCGGGTTAAGATCACTGGCAGCGATCTCGCCAGGTCTAACCCCTGGGATGAATTTCTGCCAATCTCCCGAGACCATCGTCGGTTGATCGAGTACTCGCGCGCCGTCAGCATAGTATGTATTTGCGAGAACGACGCGGCTTTGGCGCGTCCGGTTGCTTGCCGCGGTATGGAAGCTCAAGTTGTGGTGGAAACTGACCTCACCGCTCGCGAAAGGCCCGGCCTCGACCTCTACGTTGTTTTGTCGAAATACATGCGCGATTTGCCGGTCGTAACTCGTATCAAACTTGTCGAATGCAATGTCCTTGACCAGTTCGAAGACCTGAAGAGGCTTGGCGAAAGCCAAGGGGCCCATCTCACGCGGGATCGGCTGGGCCGGGATCCACGCCGTCACGACGGCGTTGGTGGCCAGGGGAAAGTGATGATCGTCGTAGTGCCACGGAGTTCGTCCACACCCGGGCTCCTTTGACAGAACGTTGTCGTGGTAGAGGCGAATGCGCGAGACGTCCAAGAGATCGGCAGAAATTTTCGCTATGCGCGGAACTCAAGACGAACGACCGAATCAGCGGATTTTCCAGCCAGACCATTTCCAGGCTCAGAAAACGATCCTTTGCGCCGCCGTCTAGAGTGGTATCGAAGTTCTCGCATAGGATTGCGATCAGTTCCTGACGCAAACGAACCATAGCGCCCAGTGAAAAGACGTTTGGCAGCTTGATGAATCCGTCACGGCGAAAGGCTTCGCACTTGTCGGGAGTTAACTGGTAAAGCGTGTTGAGTTCGTCGGCGATGTCTGCATCGCTGGGAAGGTCGATCGCCGGAAGCGGAGCCACATCAACGAGATCATTCGTTGAATGGCTCTCATTCTCCGCCAGGGTAACGTACCAGTCCCACCATGCTTGATTGTCCTGTTCCCAAGATTGGTTCACGTCGCTCTGGCGAGCATTCTCACCGACCAACATGGGATTGGACCGTGAAGATTTATCCATTGCTTTGAGCTCCTGGATGAACAAGGACCGCGCGTGGCGCTGTTTACGTCTTCGCACCTGCCGCCATGGGCAGGAATAGGTATGCGAAGCCCGACATCATCAGATTGATGCCCACGAGCAGCCCGATAAATATAGCTTGGCAGAGCCCCCGCTCAAGCAACCTCCAGTCAGCACTCACCTCACGTGTAGCAGGGCGGCGGGTCGTTAGTGGCGGATTTTCGATGCGCCTGGGCAAGGGCATGGGTGCGGTCACGGCCATCGAAGGAAAACTTGGCGTGCCACCGGCCTCCGACCAACCAACGTTGTGGGCATCATCCAACGTTGTGGGCATCATCATAGGCTAAAAGATCTTTAAGTCGTCCCATTCCCATTCCGATCGCGGATACCCATCGCCCTCACCCGAGACGTGAAGACATGTCCGTAGGCGCGGTCGTTGTCGCGCACCAGATAGGTGGGCGCCGAGGCCCAGGGAAACGCCTCGGTGATCTGCCGAGCCAGCCACTCGGCTGTCGGATGCCGCGTCACCTCGAACCATAACAACCGCCGCCGCCCGTGATCCAGCACGAAGAACGCGAATAAGAGATCAAAGGTCAGCGTCGGCACAACGCACATATCGATGGCGGCAATCGTCTCAGCGTGATTCCGTAGAAACGTCTTCCAGCTTTGCGACGGCGGGCTCCCGCGTCACAACATATATTTTGCGACTGTCGACTGGGCCACCTCGAAGCCAAGCATCAGCAACTCGCCATGGATCCGGGATGCGCCCCAAAGTGGGTTTTCCCTGCTCATACGTCGGATCAGATCTCTAAGGCCACGATCGATCCTTGGCCGCCCTGCCCTATGACGCGATTTCCAACGCCAAAACATTTTGAAACCAGCGCGATGCCAACGCAGGACGGTCTCCGGCTACACCACCTGCACCGCATCAAGAAGACTCGGCCAAAGCCGGGTCATCCATACGAGAAGAGCGCGATCGCTTCCGCGCACTCGAATACGCCGCGGTTTGCGTCGTAAAGCGATGCCCAACTGATGGCGGAGAAGCAAATTCTCGGCTTCAAGCCGGCGCCTCGACTTAAACAGGTTGGCGACGAACCTTCCGAGCGCGTGCAGGATCACAAACATCGCTCTCAAGGATGCGATGATTCTGCCTTACGATGCGAATCCAGGCCGGATGGAATTTTCGGAAAGGACACCGGTTAGCGAGGGGAAGCGGACTCGTCTCGGCCCCGGGCACTCTGTCCATCGTAATCCAAGACGCAACGACGGCCTGGCGCTGTCAAAGCCCTTGATCGTCCACCTGGGTGCTCACGAATCGGTCACGCAATCGGGCTGTGGACGGCAGGGCTACTGGCCGATCGGCAGCGTTCAGCGGCCGCGCTCATTGTGCCCTCACGTTCCAGGAGATCCCAGCGCGTGCCATCTGGTCCCACTTTGGGACTCCTTTTGGGTGTCATGGGGCTACCAGCACTTGCGGAAGATACGCTGCGCGGGAAGGCGAATATTGTCGACGGTGATACGATAGACATTGCCGGAATTCCCATTCGGTTACAAGGCATCGACGCGCCTGAACAGTTGCAGAAATGTACTGGTGACGGTGGACAAGTGGCCTGCGGCAGGCTTGCTACGAAGGCGCTGGCAAGCATGGTTGGCAGCGCGCCCGTTACTTGCATCCTCCTCGGTAAGGACAATTATGATCGCCTGCTCGGAGAATGCAGCTCTGAGGGCCAAAATCTGAATGCGCGTATGGTCCGTGACGGCTGGGCGCTTACTTTTGTGAAGTACTCAGAGCGCTACATCGCGGAAAAGAAAAAGATCGTCCAGTGAACAAGCGGCGTAAACCGCACTGTAAAACTGCCCCACTGATTGGGAGCTAAGTGCTGGTGCTCAGGGGCAAATTCGAACCACCGACACGCTGACCTCTAATCAAGAAAGGACTGGCAGTCGAGACGGTGGCGACCCGGTGGCGACCTGAGGCGAAAGCAGGACCTCTACTTGAACGGGCTGAGCTATAATTAGTTGATTTATATGATAAAAATTGGTTGCGGGGGTAGGATTTGAACCTACGACCTTCAGGTTATGAGCCTGACGAGCTACCGGGCTGCTCCACCCCGCGTCAATGTCTTGGCCTTCGAGCGACGGCCTTGCCTTCCGCAGCGGATTTGGGCTCGAAAACGCCCGACCGCGAAAGGGGGAACCTATAGCAGGTTCGAAGAAGATGTGAAGCGCGACCTCGGGGGCCTTCTCCGGACCTGGGAAGCCCGCCACGCGTCAGCCCTTATATGGGGATTCTCCTTGCGTTTGTAAAGCTTGGCCAGCGCGCGGCGCCATGCCTAATTCACGGCCACGATGAGATGCAGGGCAAGCGAAACCCGAAACAGAACGCGCCGGTCCGTCACGGACGCGTTCGGCGAGGTTGCTGAATTTCAGGCCGAGCGGGTGCCGCTCGTGCGCGACCAAACGCGGCTCATCTATACGTGCCGGTTGATGGGCTTCAAAGGCGTGGAAGGCGGCACGTCGAAATAAGGGTCAGTGGCCGGCGTGGCCGGCGCCGCTGCCCTTGCCTTGGCGCACGGGAACGGTGATCTCGACGGGATCGGCGCTCGTGAACTCCAGCGTGAGCGGAAGCTCGGCGCCGTCGGCAAGCGCTTCGTCGAGCCCCATGATCATTACATGCATTCCGCCAGGCTTCAGCTCGGCCGTGGCGCCCGCCGGGAGGGGCAGCCCGTCTTCGAGGGGCCGCATCCGCATGACGCCCGCATCGGTCATTTTGGTTTCATGCAATTCGACGCGGGCAGCTTTGGGCGATTGCACCGCCTTGAGGACGTCGTCCATCTCACCCGTATTGGTGATGGTCATGTAGGCTGCGGTGGTCTTGCCCTCGCCGATGGTCGGCCTGACCCAGGCATCGCTCACGCTGATGCCGCCGGGCTGCGCCGCCCATGCGGTCCAAGCGACGAACAACAGCGCGGCCATGGTCAGCGCCACCGCCACGCCGATTTCGACCTTGCGCAGCCTGCACATCCGAACCATGGCCTCCTCCGGATAGTTTACTTTCAGCGCGAGGATCCCCTGCCGCAGGTACTCCTGGCCCCTATTTATTGCGCCCAGCCTTCGGCGTCTTGCGCCCTGGTGTCGCGTGCGGCGGTCCGTCGCCCGCCCGCGAGGACCGCTTGAAACTCTCGGTAATTGAATAAAACGCGGCCGATCACGCCTGAAGGGCTACGGCGTCACCGCACGGCTTTCGGAGACGACCAGCGCGTCCTGCTGGCCGTCCAGCCCGTCATCGGCGGCATCTTGCCCATAGATGTCGGGCCGGAACTGGGCGATCCCGTAGCTATTGGCGAAGGCCGTCAGATAGACGAAGTGCACCGGCACCGACCGGCGGAGCTTCACGTTCTTCTTCTGGCCGCTCGCCACCTGGGCTTCAACCTTGCCCAGGTCCCAACCCTGAGGACCGAGCAACCAGGCGACCAGCTCCCACACGCTCTCGACCCGCACGCAGCCCGAACTGAACGCGCGCTGGCTCTGATTGAAGAGGCGCTTTAGGGGCGTGTCATGCATGTAGACGGAGTGCTTATTGGGCATGTTGATGCGCACCAAGCCGAGCGCGTTCTGCGGACCGGGGTCTTGGCTGAACTTGTAGCTGGCCGTTTGCGGCGACGACCAATCCACCTCCGTCGGATCTAGCGGCTTGGATCCCCAGGAGCGCCTTACGTTGAACTTGTTGTCGTAGAAGTAAGACATGTCCTTGCGGATGGCAGGGACGAGATCCTTGCGGGCAATGCTGGCCGGCACGGTCCAAATCGGAAAGAAGTTCACCTCGACGATCTTGGCCGAGACTTGCGGCGTGGCTCGCGACGGCTTGCCGACAACGACGGCGCTGTCGAGAGCGAGCTGACCTTTCTGCACGGCCTGCGCAGTATAGGCCGGCACGTTGACCAGCACATAGCGCGGCGCCCGGTTGATCCTCATCAGCTTCTTGATGCGCGGCAGGTTGGCCTCGAGCTGACGCAAGCGCTCCCGCGCCGGCACATTGAGCGCCTTCAAGGTGCGCCGGTCGACAAAGCCCGAAACGCGCAAGCCGTTGCGGATCTGGAAACGGGCAATGCCGTCACGAAACGCATCGTCGAAACGCGGGCTCGTGCCTGAGCCCGCCGGCAAGTCACCTTCGAGGATGAGATGCTCGCGGATCGTGGCGATCTCGGCGCTGGTGTCGCCGGCCCGCAACGTTGCATCGCCGTGCACTTGCGGCCAGCCGCCGGCGGCGACGATGCGCCGATAGCGGTCGATCGCAATTTCGAGGCCCTGGATCGAGGCCTCGCTCACGAACGGCACGTCCATGCGGAATTGCGGACTTAAGCGATCGCGGAGCGCGTCGCGCTCGGCCTGGCGGCGGTCCTTGTCTTCCTGGGTGACGGGCCCGCTATCGGTGAACACCCGATAAGGGTTGAACTGGGCCTGCGCGGAGCCCGACGAGAGCAGCAGGAGAACGGCGGCAGCGGCGGCGCGAATGAGCGCGGGGCGGCGGCGATAGAAGATGTCAAAGTCCATGCGTCAGCAAATTTCCGGTTTTCTGTCCTGCCCTGGAGAACGACCGGACAAGAAGGCGCACGATTCCGTGGCATAAAGTGGACGACCTGCCGGGCATCGTATCGCGGCCTCCGCGTTGAGAAAAGGCTCCCGCCACGCAACCCCTGCGCGATGATGCCTCACGAGGCCAGCTGCGCGAGGAAGCGGTCGAGGAAGGGCGTCTGGCTTGGCAGGATCTTGTCCCGCGCCAGCTCAGGGTTGAACCACGCCGCATTGTCCACTTCGGGAAAGCTTTGCATGAGGCCACTTTTCGGCGGCCACTCCAGTTCGAAAGGGTTCGCCCGCAGGCTCGCCGGGTCGAAGTCGCCTTCGACGGCAAAGCAGATGACCCTCTTGCCGCCCTTCTGCTTGACCTCTCCGAGATCGAGATACACGCCGCGCGGCGGAGCGCTGCCGAGCTCCTCCTGGAATTCACGGCAGGCGGCCTGGAGCGGGTCCTCGCCCGCCTCGTATTCGCCCTTGGGGACCGACCAGGCGCCCATGTCCTTTTTGGCCCAGAACGGCCCGCCGGGATGCACGAGCAGCAGCTCGAGGCCGGCGCCCGCCCGCCGATACATCAGGATCCCGGCGCTGCGTTTAGACATGGCGGAAGCTTAGGGGCATTTGGGACGGGTCGGATAGCCGCCGCGCCCTCAATCTGGCCGTAACTTCTTCGCATCAATACTCCCGGGGCACATCGCCGACGGGGGGAATATGAAGGGGGCCGTTTTCCTAGCTTTGCTCTACGCGCTGGCCATGGCCGGCTGCGGCGGGCGCGGCTCGCGCGGCGGGGGGGCCATCGACACCTCGAGCCTCACCGAGCGGGACTGCCTGGTCCGCGCCATGTATTTCGAGTCCAACCGCTCGAGCTATGACGGGTCCATGGCTGTGGGCACGGTGGTCATGAACCGGGTCAACTCGCAGCGCTTCCCCAACACGATTTGCGGCGTCGTGAGCCAGCACCGGCAATTCGCGCCGGGCGTGGTCACCCAACGCCTCGACCCCAGGCAGGCAGGCCCGGCCGAGCGCGCCGCGGACGCCGTCCTGAGGGGCGAGCGTTACGCGCCGATCGGCAAGGCCATGCATTTCCACATGGCGAGCTACAAGAATCCCTACCCGGTCCGCTACGTGGCGGTCGCCGGGGGCAACGCCTTCTACCTCAGGCCGGGGCGCCGCTGGCAGGACGAGTATACGGGGTCCGTCACGCAAGCCTCCGCCGCCGACACCGGCCCGGTGCAGAGTCTCTATCAGCGCGCCAAGGCCGTGGCCGCGAGCGGACAGCCGGCACAGTCTTGCGACACCGGCACCGGCCTCGCCGCCATATCGCTGGCCTGCGAGAGCGAGACGGAAGGCCGCTAGCCTTCGCCTTTGAGGCCCTTCTCGAAATATTTGTGCACGACCTTGTCCTGGTTTTCGAGCAGCCAGTCGATCGAGGGCTGGAAGGTCATGGCCTTGTGGATGGCTTGCGCGGTAGCCTTGCGGTGGATGTCGAACAGCACCTGGTGATCGAGATCCTTGACGTCGACGATGCCGGGGTTGAGCCACACCGAGACGATGATGCCGAGCGCGTCGCACTTGTCCTTCGGGATGTCGCCCGCGCGCACGCTATCCAGAACGCCCATGGCCGTGGCGTACTGCACCGTGCCCATGAGGATGTTGGTATAGCGGGAATCGGCGACGGTGACCTTGCTGACGCAAAGCGTGGGCGGACGCACCATGACGTCGGTATTGAGCAGCGCGAGCACGCGGCTGTGCCCTTTCACCTGATCGCCGAGCAGATTGGCGAAGGCGGTGCCGAACGGGCCGTCCATCTCACCGATGGCGACTTCCGGCTCCGCGGCTGTGCCCGGCGGTCCGCCGGCGACGAGGCTTTCGCCCACTCTCAAGACAATGCGGTCAGCCATGTTCGTCTCTGTACCTCATGCTGTTGGATGAACTCGGGCGGACTATGGCCGAAAGCGTCTCACGGCTGCAATGTCTGAAGGCACAAAAAAACCGCCGCAGGATTTCTCCGTGCGGCGGTTTTTGCATTAGTGGCTTCGCAGAAGCCAACTCGTGAAAAAGGGGAACGCGCTTATGAAAAGCGCGCATTCTCGATGAGGGCTCTGGGAGCCCGTCTGTCGCGACACGCAAACGAAAAATCGCTCGCGGCGCGACTGGATCCTTCGCGCTCATAGGCCAAAGGCCGATAGCGCAACGAAGAAGTTTTGAAACCGCCCTTAGCAAGCCTGGCGACGACCTACTCTCCCAAGCCTTAAGACTTAGTACCATCGGCGCTGGAGTGTTTCACGGTCGAGTTCGGGATGGGATCGAGTGGGTGCACTCCGCCAAAATCACCAGGCCAGCAAAAGGCGGTTTCAAATCTGGTCTCAACCCGCGCATATGAAGCGCGGTTCTCGCACTCATCAGTTTCAGTCGCGCTCAAGTAGGCCAGAGGCCGGTAGCGCGATGAATCAGATGGGCACTGACAATGAAAGCAATCAAGCCGATCGAGCTATTAGTACTGGTTAGCTTCACGCATTGCTGCGCTTCCACACCCAGCCTATCAACGTGGTGGTCTTCCACGGCTCTCAAGGGAGAACTCGTTTCGAGGTAGGCTTCCCGCTTAGATGCTTTCAGCGGTTATCCCGTCCGCACTTAGCTACCCTGCTGTGCCGTTGGCACGACAACAGGTCCACCAGAGGTGCGTCCATCCCGGTCCTCTCGTACTAGGGACAGCTCCTCTCAATTCTCCTACACCCACGGCAGATAGGGACCGAACTGTCTCACGACGTTCTAAACCCAGCTCACGTACCACTTTAATCGGCGAACAGCCGAACCCTTGGGACCTGCTCCAGCCCCAGGATGTGATGAGCCGACATCGAGGTGCCAAACGATGCCGTCGATATGGACTCTTGGGCATCATCAGCCTGTTATCCCCGGCGTACCTTTTATCCGTTGAGCGATGGCCCTTCCACTCGGGACCACCGGATCACTATGACCGACTTTCGTCTCTGCTCGACTCGTCAGTCTCGCAGTCAGGCAGGCTTATGCCATTGCACTCGACAGCTGATTTCCGACCAGCTTGAGCCTACCATCGCACGCCTCCGTTACTCTTTAGGAGGCGACCGCCCCAGTCAAACTACCCACCATACAATGTCCTGGACCCGGATGAACGGGCCGCAGTTAGATATCCATGATCACAAGGGTGGTATTTCAAGGTT
>CAWGTS010000001.1:0-400000 GCA_963825655.1 uncultured Alphaproteobacteria bacterium | reverse complement strand
CCTGAGGGACTCGGGAATCGCGCCTGAAAACAGGCGCAGCAGGCGGCGACCGATAGACGGGGGGAAGCGCATTGTCTAAGCGCCGTGGGGGATTTGCGCGCCGTAAGCTTGGCCAGGCACTCGTGCCGGCCGCACCGCGTGGACTCCCAACTATCTTTCTCGGCGAGACTTCCAAGAGCGATTTCGAGCTGCCTCCGGTTTATCTCTGCGAATCGAGCCATGACGGCGCCAGCAGCCGCCTGAAATGGATGGCAAGCACCTGTCTCGCCGGCATGGTTGGCGTCTGCCTGATCGGCGTGGCCATCTATGCCTCCATGAACATGTCCGACGGCTCCGGCATGATGAGCTCCATCAAGCGCGCGAGCCTCGCCGCCCTTCAGCCGATCCGCGGCGCCCGCCTGGCCCATGATGCCCAGAGCGCCTCGGGCCAGAAGGAAGACCGCATTCAGATGACCTCGGCGGGTTTCGCCAATCGCTACGTCATCCACGACACGGTGGTGGAACGCCAAGGCAGCCGCGAATTCATCACCATCAAGCCCTATCTTCGCATCGTCGCCGGCCTGGCCACCGAGCCCCCCGAAGACACCGACAAGCTCCCGCCCCTCAATCCCTTCAAGCTCTATTCCGACGCGACGCCCATCGGCGGCGGCGATGACGCGGTCGACCCGAGCCAGTCTTTGCTGGTCAACGTAATCGACGTCCCGGGCGGACTTCTGCCGGCCACGGACGACATCGAGCTGGCGCCGGATCGGGTGAACAAGCTCGTATCGCTCGCCGCGGAGAATTTCGCCTATGCCGAATCGCCGCTGGCGCTGGGGGCGGGCACCGGCGAGGCCAGGCTGCAGCTCGCCTCTTACCGTCCCGACGAGGTTGAGCGTCCCAGGCTCCTGCCCAACACCACAGTGATGCAGAAATCCTTCGACGAGACCGAGGATCTGAGCGACGAAGACGTCGCCGGCGCCGAGACCAAGATCGTCGAGGTGAAGAAGGGCGACAACCTACTCGGCGTGCTTCAAGAGGCAGGCACCGACAAGACCCTGGCCAGCGCCATTCTTGACAGCCTCGATGCCGTGTTCGGCCCGGACGACCTGAAGCCGAAGCAGAAGATCGACTTCCGCCTCGTGCCCGCCCCCTCCGATTCCGGCCAGATGGAGCCGGTGCGGATCAGCATCTTCGACAAGGACGGCGACCACATCGTCAGCGCGACCCGCAACCGAGACGGCGACTATCTCGCCTCCACCCAGGCGCCGGACGGCGAGGTCAAGATCGAGACCGCCTCCAGCCGCGCCAGCCTCTACCAGAGCTTCTACCAATCCGCCCTCGACCAGAATCTCCCCTCCGACATCATTCTCAAGCTGCTGCGCGTGCACTCCTACGACGTCGACTTCAAGCAGAAGACCCGCTCCGGCGACACGTTCGAGGTGTTCTTCGATGACGACGGCGTCGGCGACGGCAAGCTGGGCGAGTTGCTCTACACCGCCATGACCGTCGGCGGCGAGAACCGGAAATTCTATCGCTTCCGCACCCCGGACGACACGGTCGACTACTATGACGAGCACGGCAACAGCGCCAAGAAGTTCCTGATGCGCAATCCGGTGAAAGGCGGTCGCTTCACCTCCGGCTTCGGCAATCGCCGCCATCCGCTGCTGCGCCGTACCCGCATGCACACCGGCGTCGACTGGGCCGCGCCCTCGGGCACCCCGATCCTCGCCGCCGGCGACGGCACGATCGAGATCGCCGAGCGCCACGGCGGCTACGGCAATTATGTCCGCATCCGCCACGCCAACGGCTTCGCCACCGCCTACGGCCACATGACGCGCTTCGCCCCCGGCTCCAAGCCCGGCGCCCATGTGAAGCAAGGCCAGATCATCGGCTTTGTCGGCTCGACCGGCCGCTCCACCGGGCCCCATTGTCACTTCGAGGTTCTGGTCAACAACAAGTTCGTCAACCCGATGACCATCGCCGTGCCGCGCGGCCTCCAACTCGCAGGCCGCGAGCTCGCCGCCTTTCAGAAAGAGCGGCGCCGCATCGAAGCCCTGATGCAGCTCGATCCCGTCACCAGCCGCGTCGCTCAAGTCGCCAATACGCAATAAGCCGCCTCTCTCCTTCTCTCTCCCTCCCCAAAAATCGAATCTCTGAACTGTCCCGCGGAGTCTCGTGCGCCGAGGATCTGGAGTTTGTCTCAGGCTCTGCAACGCGCGGAACCTAACGTCGCGGCGGGCTTGTGTCGTAGCCCCTCCCCCTTGTCCTTATGCTAGCGTCTGGCAGACGATAGACGCGCCAGAACCGCGCAAAAAGGACCGGGTGTAGCATGCGGGCTGAGAGAGACATCGTGACGCCTTACGCGCAATTGGAGGCACGGTTCGCAGAGCTGCACCAGCTCGGCCATGCGCAAGCCATGCTCGCTTGGGACGAGGCGGTGATGATGCCGCCCGGCGGCGGGGAGGCGCGCGGCGAGGCCTTGGCCGCGCTTGCCGCACTCGCCCACCGGACGCTGACCGCGCCGGGCGTCGGCGAGATGCTTGACGCGGCGTGGGAGAAATCGGCGACGTTGAATGAATGGCAGCGGGCAAATTTGCGCGCCATGCGGCGTATCCATACCCGCGCCAATGCAGTCCCCGAGGGGCTGGTGCGCGCCATGCAGATGGCCACGGCACGCTGCCAGCAGATTTGGCGCCTGGCGCGCGCAAAGAACGATTGGGATGCTGTCGCCGCTCCCCTCGCCGACGTGTTGGCTCTCGCCCGCGAAGAGGCGAGCGCGCTCGGCGACACGCTGAAACTCGCGCCTTACGACGCACTGCTCAACTCTTACGAAGAAGGCACCCGCTCGCACGACGTGGCACTCCTGTTCGACGAGCTGAAGAGCTTTCTACCCGATATGATCAACCAGGTGCTCGCCACGCAGAGGAAGCCACTGCCTTTGCCGGGGCCCTTCCCGCCCGATCATCAACGCAAGCTCGGCGAAGAGTTGATGCGCGCGCTTCAGTTTGACGTCAGGCGCGGGCGGCTCGATGTCAGCCATCACCCCTTCTGTGGCGGCGTGCCCGACGATACCCGTATCACCACCCGCTATAGCGAGGACGATTTCCTGGAATCGCTCATGGCGGTGCTGCACGAGACCGGACACGCACTCTACCAGCAAGGCTTGCCGGCGGAGTGGCGAAGCCAACCGGTCGGCAATTGCCTGGGCGCCGCGGTGCATGAGAGCCAATCGCTGTTCGTGGAGATGCAAGTTTCACGCGGCGCCGCGTTTATCGACTTCGCGGCGCCGCATCTCCGTCAACATCTCGGCGGCCGCCAAGGCGACCCCGCCTGGAGCGCGGACAATCTCCATGCAAACGCGATCCAGGTGTCGCGTGGACTTATCCGCGTCGACGCCGACGAGGTTACCTACCCGCTTCACGTCACCCTGCGCTTCGATCTGGAGCGCGCTTTGATCGCGGGCGATCTCGACGTGGCCGACATTCCGCAGGCCTGGAACGAGGGCATGATGCGCTATCTCGGACTGTCGACGGAAGGCAATTTCAAGGACGGCTGCATGCAGGACGTGCACTGGTTCTCCGGGCTGTTCGGCTATTTCCCCACCTATACGCTCGGCGCGCTGATGGCCGCGCAGTGGTTCGCCGCCGCGCGGAAGGCCCTGCCGGATATGGAGGCGCAGATCGCGGCCGGCGACTTCGCGGGCTTGGTAGGGTGGCTGCGCCGGGAGATCCACGGGCGCGGGCAGCTCAAGACCGCAACCGAGCTCCTCACCGAGGTGACCGGCCAGCCTTTGAGCCTGCGTCCCTTCAAGGCGCATCTGGAGCGCCGCTATCTCGGCGGCTAGCTCTTAGCTGTGTCTTATTTGGCGGGCGCGCCGGCGGACGCAGCCGCGTGGGCGAGTTCCGCGCTGCAGAACTCCTCCATCCGTTTGCCGCGCAAGATCTCGGCGCTGCGCGCTCTGAAATAGGCGATGCAGCGGCGCTCGGCCTCCCCGGCGGGCGCCGTATCCTCCAGATCGCCGAGCGGGCTGCCGATCTCCTTGAAGTGATCGCTGTCGTGGACGCACAGCCCCAGCCCCCCTAAGCCGCCTTGGCCGTGCTCGCTTGGCCGTTGAAGGTGAGGTTGCCGTCCTTCACGCCGACTTTGATGGTCTCGCCGTCGTGGATCTTGCCTTCGAGGATCTGCTCGGCCAGCGGGTCCTGCACATATTTCTGGATCACGCGCTTCAGGGGCCTGGCGCCATAGGCCGGGTCGTAGCCCTTGTTGCCGAGCCAGGTCTTGGCCTCTTCGTCGAGGTCGAGCGTGATTTTGCGGTCGGTCAAGAGCTTGGCCAGCCGCTTCATCTGTATATCGACGATGTTGGCCATGTGCTCGCGGCGCAACCTGTGGAACAGGATGATCTCGTCCACGCGGTTGAGGAACTCGGGCCGGAAATGGCTGCGCACGACCTCCATGACCTGTTCCTCCACGGCGTCTGAATCCTCGCCCTCCTTCTGGTTGACGAGATATTCGGAGCCGAGATTGGACGTCATGATGATGAGCGTGTTGCGGAAGTCGACCGTGCGGCCCTGGCCGTCGGTGAGGCGACCATCGTCGAGCACCTGGAGCAAGACGTTGAACACGTCCGGATGCGCCTTCTCGATCTCGTCGAACAGAATGACTTGGTAAGGCCTGCGGCGCACGGCTTCAGTGAGCGCACCGCCCTCCTCATAGCCGACATAGCCGGGCGGCGCGCCGATGAGCCGGGCCACCGCGTGCTTCTCCATATATTCGGACATGTCGACGCGCAGAATGGCGTGCTCGTCGTCGAACAGGAACTCGGCGAGCGCGCGGGAGAGCTCCGTCTTGCCGACGCCGGTCGGGCCCAAAAACATAAACGAGCCCATGGGCCGGTTGGGGTCTTGCAGGCCGGCGCGCGAGCGGCGCACCGCCGTCGACACGGCCTTGACCGCCTCTTCCTGGCCGACCACGCGGCGGGCGATCTCGGTTTCCATGGCGAGCAGTTTTTCGCGCTCGCCTTCGAGCATCTTGTCGACGGGAATGCCGGTCCAGCGCGAGACCACTTGCGCGATCATGTCGGGCTCGACGACCTCTTGGGCGAGGCTGCCGGCCTTGCCCTCTTCCTCTTCGATCTTTTGCAGCTTCGTCTCGAGATCGGGGATCGTGCCATAGGCCAGCTCGCCGGCCTTTGTGAGGTCGCCGCCGCGCTGCGCCTGCTCCAGCTGAATGCGCGCATGGTCGAGGTCTTCCTTGATCTTTTGCGCGGCGCCTAATTTCTCTTTCTCCTCGTGCCAGCGGCTCGAGAGCGCGTTCGCCTCCTCCTCGAGATTGACCAGCTCCTTCTCGAGCTTTTCGAGGCGGTCCTTGGAGGCTGTATCGGTTTCCTTCTTCAGCGCCTCGCGCTCGATCTTGAGCTGCATGATGCGCCGGTCAAGCTCATCGAGCGCTTCGGGCTTGGAGTCCACCTGCATGCGCAAGCGCGAGGCGGCCTCGTCCACCAGGTCGATGGCTTTGTCGGGCAGGAAGCGGTCGGTGATGTAGCGGTTGGATAGCGTCGCCGCGGTGACCAGCGCGGCATCACTGATACGCACGCCGTGATGCAGCTCGTATTTTTCTTTCAAGCCGCGCAAAATGGAGATGGTGTCCTCGACGCTCGGCTCCGGAACGAACACCGGCTGGAAGCGCCGCGCGAGGGCTGCGTCCTTCTCCACATGCTTGCGGTACTCATCGAGCGTGGTGGCGCCGACACAGTGCAGCTGACCGCGCGCCAATGCGGGCTTCAACAGATTGGAGGCGTCCATGGCGCCGTCCGCCTTGCCGGCCCCGACCAGCGTGTGCATCTCGTCGATGAACAGAATGATCTGGCCGTTCGAGGCCTCGATCTCCGACAGCACGGCTTTCAGCCGCTCCTCGAACTCGCCGCGATATTTGGCGCCGGCGATGAGCGAGCCCATGTCGAGCGACAACACCTTCTTGTCCTTCAGGCTCTCCGGCACGTCGCCCTGGACGATGCGATGCGCCAGCCCCTCGACGATGGCCGTCTTGCCGACGCCCGGCTCGCCGATCAGCACGGGATTGTTCTTGGTGCGCCGCGACAGCACCTGAATGGTGCGGCGGATCTCCTCGTCGCGGCCGATCACCGGATCGAGCTCGCCGTTCGCGGCGGCCTCGGTGAAGTCGCGGGTGTACTTTTTCAGCGCATCGTATTGCTGCTCGGCGCCGGCACTATCGGCCGTGCGGCCCTTGCGCAGATCGTTGATCGCCTCGTTCAGGCTTTGCGGCGTGACGCCCGCATCTTTGAGAATATTCGCGGTCTCGCCTTCCTTGGTCATGGCCAGGGCCTGGAGCGCGCGCTCCACGGTGACGTAGCTGTCGCTGGCCTTGGTGGCGATCTGCTCGGCCTGATCGAGCACGCGTGACAGGCCCGGCGTCATCTGCGGCTGGGTGGCGCCGGAGCCGGAGACCTTGGGCAATTTCGCGA
The DNA here is from genome assembly GCA_963825655.1 of uncultured Alphaproteobacteria bacterium. Taxonomy (GTDB): domain Bacteria; phylum Pseudomonadota; class Alphaproteobacteria; order Rhizobiales; family Methyloligellaceae; genus Methyloceanibacter. Next base: position 393,537 of record CAWGTS010000001.1, on the reverse strand, counting down.
GCGCGGCATCGGTGCGGGTGAGCGCCAGCTTGGCGTCGCCACCGGCGCGGCCGATCAGCCCCGCGACGAGGCCTTCCGGATCGTCCAGCAGGGCTTTCAAGAAATGTTCGGGGGTGACCTGGGGGTTGCCGTCGCGCACGGCAATGGTCTGCGACGCTTGCAAAAATCCCTTGAGGCGGTCGGAAAGCTTTTCGAAATCCATGATCGTCCCTCGTGGATCGGCCAGGCGTGAGGGTGGCCGGAATGGTCGATTTCAGGTGGCGGGAGCCGTTGATCGTGCCTCTTACCAGGGGCGCGTTAACGGACATATAGCGAGCCGTTTACCGCACAAAAAGGGGCCTGCGGCGTTGAGGGATCGCAAAAAGGCCCGCCACGCGCCTGCGCTGCCTAAGATGAAGCGATAGCTTGCCTCGCCGCCAGCGGCGTTTATCGTGATCGGTATGGCGGGATGGCACGGAGCGGCCATGACGGAGCGGCCATGATAGCGAAGATCGTGATGCTGTACCTGACGGTGTACAACTGCAACACTGGCGCAGTTATCTATCAAAGCACACGTCAAATGCCTGATTTCTCAGTCAGCGGCGACCGTCTTGAGGATTGCCGCAAGGCTGGCGTGCAGCGCGCCAAAGCGCTGACTGCGCGTTTCGGTCAGAAAAATCCCGGCGCCAGCACCAATGTGGTCTGCCGATGGGAGCACAGACCGACAGGGCGGCGCGCCTGAGACCTGAATTGCCGAACCTCTATCCGCGTCCTGGGACTGCGGGCGGGAGCAGTGAGACTTTGGAAGACGAAGCCTAGCTCACCGTGTCAGGCGTGGACTCGCTTTTGTCGGCGGCTTTCGCTTCGGCCGGCTCCGCGCCATTGGCATCGCTCACGCCCTCGGCGCCGTTGCCGCGCTGGCGGCCACGGCCACGCTCGCGCCCGCCGCCGTGATGCTCACGGTTCCCGGCCTGGCGCTGATGATCTTGGCTGCCGCTGCCTTGCCCGCCGGCGTTCTGCCCGCCCGCATTCTGCCCGCCAGCGGCTTCCGTCCCCTCGAAGTCCGACTCCTCTTCATCGGAGTCAGAATGCCAACGGCTCTGCGGCCGGCCGCCATTCGGCGCTTCGACCTGCGGAGCGCCGGGCTGAGAGGCGGCCTGCACCTGCGCGGCCATAATGATGCGATTGTAGTGCTCGGCATGTTGGAGATAGCTCTCCGCCGTCACGATGTCCCCGGACGCGAGTGCGTCACGCGCGAGCGACATATATTTCTCGGCGACATGCGCTGCGGTCCCACGGATCTTCACGTCGGGTCCGTTCGACTCATAACTCCGCGCCAGTGGATTCTGGGGCTTACGGCCGCGGCCGCGGCCCCTACGATTCTGCTGTTGTCCTTGCCTCATAAGCCTTATTCACCTGCTTAACGGCCTTAAGCCGCGTCCTTGGTTCCCTTGCTCACTCTCATGACTAGCGCCAAGCTCCGAACGCAGTTTGCGCCGGAAGGCCGGATCGGCCACGCAGTCGTCACAACGGTCTTTTTCTTGCTGCCTTGTCTTGGGTCGGTTTCCCGGCGCGACGCGTCCTGAAATCCCGGGCTCACGCCAGCCAACCAAAATCTGATGGGCGATTGAGCGTCTCCTGAACAACCCGAGAGGCTGGACTGCCTGTCAATCGGGGTTCACGAGATATCCGCTCTTGTTGCCATGCAACCGGCCGCGCCAGACTTTTCCACCACGCAGGCCGAGTATTCGTCATTTCCTGGTTCGAACCTACCCTGAACATCGCGGCTTTCCAAGCCTATTTTTCCACGTTTGCGACCTTCTGTAGCCCCGCTCGAAGGGCGCCCGGCCCGGACGCAGCGGGGGTTCCCGGCCAGATCGAACAGGACGCTATGCTCCTCGACGATGAGGCCGGAAGCCTCAAACAGCTCAAAGACGGCCTCGGCCTGGGTCGACCCGATTTCGACCAGGAGGTGCCCGCCGGGGGTCAGGAAATCGGCGGCTTTCGCGGCAATCGCGCGATAGGCGGCAAGCCCATCCGGGCCGCCATCAAGGGCCGCCGGGGGATCATAAGCCGCCACCTCTCTGGCGAGCCCGCCAATGTCGCCGCTGGCGATATAGGGCGGGTTGGCGAGGATGAGGTCGAACCCGCCTTCCAGGCCCTCGAACCAGTCCGCCGCGCGAAAGCGGGCGCGCGCTTCCAACTTAAGGCGCCGGGCGTTCTCGCGCGCAACCCGCAAGCCATCCTGGCTGATATCGATGCCAAGACCCTGAGCCATCGGCAGCTCGGCCAGCAGCGTCAGCAGAATGCAGCCCGAGCCGGTGCCGAGATCGAGCAGGCGAAGCGGGCGGCCCGCCAAGCTCTCGCCCGCGGCCAGCCCGAGCGCCGCCTCGATCAGCGTCTCCGTGTCCGGACGCGGGTCGAGCGTGTGGGGATCGATGAGGAATTCGCGGCCGTAGAATTCGCGGGTCCCCCGGATGCGCGAGACGGGCTCCCCGGCGAGCCGCCGCGCGACATAGCCCGCGAGCCGCGCCGCCTGCTCCGGCGCCAGCAGATCGCGCCCATGAACAATCAAAGCCTCATGACTCAGCCCCGTCGCGTGGCACAAAAGCAGCCGCGCATCGAGCGAGGGCATCTGGATACCGCCCTCCCGCAGCGTGCGCGCGGCGGCCGCATGGGCCGAAGCGAGCGACCCGGTCATGAGGCATCGTCCTGCATGGCGGCAAGCTGGCTCGTTTGGTCCTCGGTGGTCAGCGCCTCGATGATCTCATCGAGCGCCGGCTCGCCCTCAAGCACCATTTGGAGCTGATGCGTCGTTAGGCCGATGCGATGATCGGTCACCCGTCCTTGCGGGAAATTATACGTGCGGATGCGCTGTGAGCGATCGCCCGTGCCGATCTGGCTGCGCCGGTCTTGCGCCCGCTCCGCGTCGAGCTTCTCGCGCTCCATGTCATAGAGCCGCGCCCGCAGCACCTTCATGGCCTTGGCCCGGTTCTTATGCTGAGACTTCTCGTCCTGCTGGATCACCACAAGGCCCGACGGGATGTGGGTGATGCGCACCGCACTATCGGTGGTGTTGACCGACTGTCCGCCGGGACCGCTCGCGCGGTAGACGTCAACGCGCAAATCCTTTTCGTCGATCTGTACGTCGACTTCTTCTGCCTCGGGCAGCACGGCCACGGTCGCGGCCGAGGTATGAATACGCCCTTGCGCTTCGGTTTCCGGCACGCGCTGCACGCGGTGCACGCCGGATTCGTATTTCATCCGGGCAAACACGCCCTTGCCGGAGATGTTGGCGATGATCTCCTTGTAACCGCCATTGGCGGACTCGCTGGCCGACATCACGTTGACCTTCCAGCCTTGCCGATCCGCGTAGCGCTGATACATGCGGAACAGATCGCCGGCGAACAGCGCCGCCTCGTCGCCCCCGGTCCCGGCGCGGACTTCGAGGATCGCGCTCTTCTCGTCGGCTTCGTCCTTGGGCAGAAGCTGGACCTTCAACCGATGCTCTAATTCTTCAATCTTGGAGTCGAGCGTGCCGATCTCCTCCTCGGCGAGCGACAGCATGGCCTTGTCCGAGGTGCGGTCGTCGATAATTTCCTGCAAGCCGTCGCGCTCGTTCTGGGCCTCGCGCAGCGCGTTGATCGTTGCCACGATGGGATCGAGCTCGGCAAACTCGCGGGAGAGCTGGACATAGCTCTCCTGGTCGGCGCCGGAGGCAAGCGCGTCTTGCACGTTCTGCCAACGGGCGACGAGATGTTCGAGCTTCTCGGCGGGAATAGACGTCATGGGATGAGGCGCGGAAGCCTAGAAATTGTTCGGAAGCTTGTCAGCCTTGCGGCTGCGCGGGTCGTCCGGATCCAGGACAGGATCGGACGTATTGAATCCCGAGGACGCGCCCGGGTCGGACGATGAATTGCCGAGCGCCAGCCATAGTCCAACTAGGACCACCGCTGCAACCAGCGCACCGATGCCCCACTTCAAAAGCGCGGGCTTCTTCTGCTTCGGCTCGGCAAGGGGCTCTGGCTCGAGCTCGGCCTCGCCCATGAAAGACGCGTCCTCCTGATGCGGAGGCGCCGCGGGCTCCGGCGGATAACCCTCGGAGGGATAGGCTTGAGGCGGCTGCTGATAGCCTCCCGGATCGGCCGGATAGGCTTGCGGTTGGGCCTGCGGTTGGGTTTGGCCCGGTTGTGGCCCGTTCTGCCAAGCCGGCTCCTGCGGCGCGTGCCCCTGGAAGCCTCCTTGCGGAAATTGCGGTGCTCCGGCCGGCCATGGTGCTTGGGTTTGAGGTGCCTGTGGCTGCGGCGCTTGTGGCTGCGGGGCTTGCGGCTGCGGGGCTTGCGGCTGCGGCGCTTGCGGCTGCGGCGCGCGAGGCTGCGACTGCGGTGCCGGCTGCTGCTGGCCATTGGGCCAGACCGGGGCTTGAGGCATGGCCGGCGGTTGCGGCGCCTGGCCGGCATTGCCGCCAAACCCACCATCACCACCGGTTTGCGGCTGCATGACGGGAACATCCGGCATGGTTTTTGGCCTCAATTCCACGATGCCCGCTTCGAGTTGCGCATAGATGCGCCGGAGCAGCGGTCTGGTATCGAGATTGAGGAGCGTGCCGTAGGCATTGACCACGCGGCAGGTCTCGGGCCAGGGCGGCAAGGCATAAATTGCCCCCTGTTCAAGCGCTTTGACCACCTCAATTGGGGTGGCAATCCGCGCGGCGAGGTCTGTTTCGGTGAGGTTACTGGCGACCCTGAGGTCCCGAAACAGCTCGGCCACTTCCGCATCATAGCCGGCTGGCATTTCCTTGATCCCGTGAAAATAAATACGCTGCCGCCTGGTAAGCAACGACGCGTCGACTAGCACCTGCGGCCAAGCTGCCATGGCTCGACCGGCCCCACCTCCTGCGATACCTGGCTAACACAAGCCCAATGACGGCGCGTTTGCAAGCCTCGGCGAGACTACCATAAGGGCGCACCCGTTGCCGACCTCCGCGCGCATGGAAAATTTATACCTGCACGCCGGTTTCAGTTGCAAAGCGCTTCAAATCTTCGCGAACCGACGTCTTTCGCTCCTCGAGGAGCGCGTCCAGCGTCTTTCTCAGATTATCCGCGTCAAGCGACAAGATCATCGCCTTGACCGGGCCAACCGACGCGGGCGCCATGGAGATGGAGCGAAAACCGAGGCCGACCAAGGCCATGGACTCTAAGGGGCGCCCGGCCATTTCGCCGCAAAGCGTCAGCGGCGTGCCATGCCGCTCGGCGGCCCGCACGATATGGCGCAGAGCGCGAAGCACCGCCGGGTTCAAGGCATCGAAGCGGTCGGACACGCGCTCATTCCCCCGATCGGCGGCGAACAGGAACTGCACGAGGTCGTTGGAGCCGACGGAAACAAAGTCCGCCAGGGGTAGGATGTTGTCGAGTTGCCACAGCAGCGCCGGCACCTCGATCATGGCCCCGACCATCAGCTTCACGGGTTCGGGGCGGCCGTGCCGCTCGAGCAGCGTGACCTCTCTATCGATCAACGCGCGCGCGGTCTCGAACTCCGAGACGTCGGAGATCATCGGCAGCATGATGCGCAGCTCGCGGCCGTGCGCGGCGCGCAGCAGCGCGCGGATCTGCGTACGGAACAGCGCCGGCCGATCGAGCGCCATGCGGATGGCACGCCAGCCAAGGGCCGGGTTCTCTTCGACGCCGGCGCGGAAATACGGAATGACCTTGTCGCCGCCCACATCGAGCGAGCGGAACACCACCGGCCGGTTGCCGGCGGCATCGAGGATCGACTTATAGAGGCGGGTCTGCTGATCGAGCCGCGGGAAGGTCGAAGAGATCATGAATTGCAGCTCGGTGCGGAACAGCCCGATGCCATCCGCGCCCGACTGATCGAGATGCGGCAGGTCGAACAACAGCCCCGCATTGATGTTGAGACTGACGCGCTGGTCGTCGAGCGTCATCGCCGGCACTTTGCGCAAGGCTTCGTATTGCGCCTGACGCCGCGCGCGGAAACGGACCTTGTCCACGTAGGCCGAGATGACTTCCTGGGTGGGGCGCAAATGCAACTCGCCCCCCTCCGCATCGAGGATCGCCGCATCCCCGGGCTCCACGGCGTCCAACACGCCCTTGCACTGCGTGATCGCGGCAATGCCGAGCGCCCGGGCGACGATGGCCACATGGCTATTGGCACCGCCTTCTTCGAGCACGAGGCCCCGCAAGCGGTGCCTGTCGTAGTCCAGCAACTCCGCCGGGCCCATGGTGCGGGCCAGCACGATGGCATCCTCGGGCAGCACGCCCGTGGCGGCCGTCTGCGTGTCGCCCGACAACAGGCGCAACAACCGGTTCGAAAGATCGTCGATGTCGTGCAGGCGGTCCCGGAAACGCTGATCGGGCATGCGCAGCATGCGCGCGCGTGTGTCGTTGCGCACGCGCTGCACGGCAGCCTCGGCGGTGAGGCCCGTCGCCAGCGCCTCGTCGAGCCGGCGCCGCCAGCCATGGTCGTGCGCGAACATGCGGAAGGCTTCAAGCACCTCGTGATGTTCGCCGGCACGGGCGAGATCGCCACGTTCCATCATCTCGTCGATCTGGCCCGTGAGTTCCTCAATGGCCTGGAGCAGCCGGCGCCGTTCGAGCTCGATATCCTCGGCGATCAGGCGCGTCACCACGATGCGCGGCTCATGCAGCACCACATGGCCCAGCGCCACGCCCTCCGAAATGGCTTGGCCGGTGAAGCGGTCGTTGGAATCGCGGCGGGTTTCCGACGTCACCTCTTCGGTGACGATGCCGCCCGACGCCAGCATCTCGGCGATCACCATCGCCGTGGTCTGGAGCGCCTCGACCTCCTCGTCGCCATATTGCCGCATGGTCTGGTTCTGTACCGTGAGGACGCCGATCGTGTGCCCGCCGCGCAAGATCGGCACGCCGACGAAGGAGTGGTAGATCTCCTCGCCCGTCTCCGGCCGGTAGGAGAAGGCCGGATGGTGCTGGGCGTCGGCGAACTGTTTCGGCTCGGCCTGCTCGGCGACGAGACCGACAAGACCTTCGCCGGGCTTGAGGTGGGTATTGTGGACCGCGTCCCTGTTCAGGCCTTCGGTGGCCACCAGTTCCAGCGACCCATCCCGGCGCCGCAGATAGAGCGAGCACACCTCCGCCACGATGTTGGAGGCGATCAACATCACCACCTTGTCGAGGCGAGCCTGGGCGCTCTCGTGCTTCGCCATCACCTCGCGGAGGCGACGGAGCATCTGTCTTGGAGCGCCAACTTCAGCCATAACGAAAAGTCCTCGCCGTCCGGCCTTCGGGCCGGACCGAGCCTCCTAAAACTGCGCCTAGATTAGCCGCTTTCGCCCCGCTAGCGGCCGTCCAGTCCAAATAGGGAATGCAAGGTCCGCACCGCGAGTTCGGCATAGGCCGCATCGATCAATACGCTGATTTTGATCTCCGATGTGGAAATCGCCTCGATATTGATGCCTTTTTCGGCAAGCGCGCTGAACATTTGCGCGGCCACGCCCGCGTGGCTTCGCATGCCGACGCCAATGGCCGAAACCTTGGCAATGTCGGTGGAGCCACGCACCTCCCGATAGCCGATGGCGTCCTTGGCGTTCTTCAAGACCTCCAGCGCACGATCCAGGTCAGCGGACTGGACGGTGAAAGTCAGATCGGTCGAGCGACCGTCCTCGGAGACGTTCTGCACGATCATATCGACATTTATATGGGCGTCGGCGAGAGGGCCGAAGACTTGCGCGGCGACGCCGGGCTTGTCGGCGACCTTGAGCAGCGTCACCTTGGCCTCGTCCCGCGCATAAGCAATTCCACTGACGACATTCTGCTCCACGATCTCATCCTCATCGCAAACAAGTGTGCCAACCCCCTCGCCCGTCTCGGCAGGGCCGTTACCGGCGAGATCGGGCGCATCGAAGCTCGAACGCACCAGCACGCGCACGCCTCGCTGCATGGCAAGCTCGACGGAGCGGGTTTGCAGCACCTTGGCCCCTTGCGAGGCCATTTCTAGCATTTCCTCGTAAGAGATGCGGTCCAGCCGATGCGCCTTCGGCACCACGCGCGGATCGGTGGTATAGACCCCGTCCACGTCCGTATAGATGTCGCAGCGGTCGGCGGAAAGCGCCGCGGCCAAAGCCACCGCGCTGGTGTCGGAGCCGCCACGCCCGAGCGTCGAAATGCGGTTGCCCGGCGCAATGCCCTGAAACCCCGCGATCACCGCCACCTCACCGGCCAGCATCCGCTCCTTGAGCTCACCCACATCGATGCCCGTGATGCGCGCCGAACGGTGCGCCGCGTCCGTGTGCAGCGGAATCTGCCAGCCCTGCCAGGACCGCGCATTGACGCCCATGGCCTGGAGCACCAGCGCCAGCAGCCCCGAGGTCACCTGTTCGCCGGAAGAGACCACCGCATCGTATTCGCGCATGTCGTAATGGGCTGAGGCGTGCGACCCGTTCTGACGGCTCCGCTCCTTATAGTCCCAGGCCTGCTCGACCAGCGCCACGAGCTGGTTGGTCTGTCCGGCCATGGCCGAGACCACGACCGCGCAGGCGTGACCGGCCGCCGCCTCGCGCTTGACGTGCGTGGCGGCGTTGCGGATACGCTCCAGGTCGGCCACCGACGTGCCGCCGAATTTCAACACCAGCAAGGACATGGCTGCTCACAATAAGAGGGCCGGCCCCATTTTTCGGGCCGGCCGGAAATTTGGCCCTTTCATACTGACTAGGACCGGATGCCGCAACCTGGCTGTCCGCGGCGCCCCTTGTCGGAGACACGCCTTGACAGGGCGCCGGACGCCGCCGCCAATGCCGAAATGACCGCGGCCCCTCCCAGTTCCGCCACGCTCGACCGCGACGAGGTTGCCCGCTTCGCCAAGCTGGCCGAAACCTGGTGGGACGAGAAGGGCCCGTTTCGGCCGCTTCACCAAATCAACCCGACCCGTCTCACTTATATTCGCGACCGGCTTTGCGCCCATTTCGGTCGCGATCCCAAGGCCCCTCCCAGTCTGACGGGCTTGAGCATCCTCGATATCGGCTGCGGCGGCGGCCTGGTCACCGAGCCCCTGGCGCGGCTCGGCGCGGCGGTCACCGGCATCGACCCGGGGCCAGAGACCATCGCGGCGGCCGAGGCCCATGCGAAGGGCGCCGGCCTCGACATCGCCTACGAGGCCGCGACCGCCGAGACCCTGGCGAACGCGGGCAAGACCTTCGACGCCGTATTGCTGCTCGAAGTGGTCGAGCACGTGCCCGACGTGCCTGCTTTTCTGAAACGGATCGCCCCGTTGGTGAGACCCGGCGGTCTGATGATCCTATCGACGCTGAACCGGACCCTGAAGGCCTATGCCCTGGCCATCGTCGGCGCCGAGTTCATCCTGCGATGGGTGCCCGCAGGCACCCATCAATGGGACCGCTTCGTCATGCCGGGGGAGTTGAAGGCAGCGCTGACCGGTGCCGGCCTCACGCTCGCCGACACCACGGGCATGGTCTACGAGCCGCTCGCGGACCACTGGCGCCTGTCAGGCGATACCGACGTGAACTACTTCGCCACGGCGACGAAAGCCGGCGAGTCCCGCTAATTGCGGAAGAACCAACGTCGGCGCTGCTGCCGCGGTTGCCGCTGTTGCGCCGGCGGTAAGTCGTAATAGGGCTGGAACAGACGGCGGCGCTGGCGCGGGCGCTCAACCGGTCGCTGCTCCTCGTAATAGCCGTAGCGGTCGTAATAGCCGTACGGATCGCGGCCCCGATAATTCCGGTCGCGGCGCTGCTGAGGCTGGGTGACCTTGTAGTCGCCACCGGGCGTCTCGCCGGTCAGCACCACTTGGGTGTTCTTCAAGCCCTTGTCCTTGACGAGATTGAAGAAGGTCTCGGCGTTTTTCGGCGAAAGCCGCACGCAACCATGGGACGCGGGCTTGCCGAGCCTCTTCGTCTCGTTGGTGGCGTGGATCGCGTGACCCTTCTTGGTGAAGAAGACCGCATGCGGCATGGGCGCGTTGTCCCATTGCCGACTGTACCAGATCTTATTCATGGAGCTGGCGGTGAAGTCGCCGGTCGGCGTGGCATAGCCGGGCATGCCGGTCGACACGGGCCAGTTATATTGCTCGACACCGTCGACGAAGACGGTCATCTGCTGCACGCTCTTGTCGATGGTCGCCACGATGATGGGTTCCGACGGCTCGACGGCCACTTCGGCGTCGTCGACATTGTCGCTCTCGACGGTCTCGATAGGCGGTTCGCCGTCAGGATAGACCGGCTCCGGCTGCGACGAGACTTCGTCCTGCGGACCGGCCAGCGTCGAAGGCGTGCTCAAATCCAAATCGGGCGTCGCGGCATGATCGGAAGGCTCGGCACTCGCCGGATTCGCGATCAGGACCGCCAGAAGACCAGCGGCGAAGAGCTGAAATGGCACATTTCGGGGTCGTAGAAGCTGTGAGAGGCGCATTTTTTCGTTCCCTGGTTACGCGCAAACCACCGCCCGGCATCCTCAGAGTAATGGGGCCAACACGGCATTACCAGGGCACCTCGCGATAAGTTTCCCTCTTATATCCGAGGCCCCCAAACAAGACGTTACCCGACAAAGGCAAACGCAAGATGGCAACGCATGTGATCTAGTTGTGTTCCTCCGGCAGTTTTGGCAAGGGCAACACGGGAATTCCCTCTTTTTGCAATGACTTAGCCTCGTCCGCGCTGGCCTCGCCGTAAATATTCCGCTCCTCCGCCTCGCCGTGATGGATTTTTCTGGCCTCCTCGGGGAAGGCTTTACCCACGTCCTCGGCGTTGCTTTTCAGCTGCTCGCGCAGGCCCTTGAGCATCGCGTAGCTTTGATTCGGCTCCGTCGTCTGGACTGGCGATTCGCCCTCCTGGGGTCCGCCTGCGCCCCCGCCCCGCAGCACCGCCGGCGACATGGGTGCCTTTTCCACCTCGGCGCTCCCGCATTTGGGGCAGATGATCACGCCGGCCTCGGTCTGCTCGTCATAGGAATCGCCCGACGAGAACCAGGCATCGAAGCCATGGCCCTGCTCGCAGGTGAGCGCGAAGCGGATCATGACGCTTCCTTTCTTGTCATATCCGGCGCCCCATCCGCGATCTCGACCTCGAACGCGCGCCCGTGCTTCAGCGAAGGGATACGCGCCCGCGCCTCTGCGGAGAGCGCAAGATCGATATCGGCGAACACCACGCCGGGGTCCTCGCCCGCCTCGGCCAGGATCTCGCCCCACGGTGACACGATCATGCTGTGCCCGAATGTCTCCCGGCCGTTCTCATGCAGGCCCCCTTGCGTGGCGGCGAGCACGAAAGCCCCGGTCTCGATGGCGCGCGCACGCACCAGCACATGCCAATGGGCTTGGCCGGTCTGCTTGGTGAAGGCGGCGGGAATGGCGATCAGATCGGCGCCGGCCGTGGCGAGCGCGCGGTAAAGCGCGGGGAAGCGCAGATCGTAGCAGATGGTCATGCCGAGACGGCCCCAAGGCAGATCGGCGAGCACGGCCTTCGACCCCGGCCCGTAATAGTCCGACTCGCGATAGGACTCGCCACCGGCGAGATCGACGTCGAACATATGTAGCTTGTCGTAGCGCGCGGCGATGTGTCCGGCAGGGCCGATCAGATAAGAGCGGTTGGCGACGCGGGCCTCGGCGATTTTGACGCCGACCGAGCCGGCATGGAGCCAGATGCCGAGTTCGGCGGCGAGCGCGCGCAAGCGCTGTAAGGGAACGCTCTCGGCTTCCGGCTGCACCTGCGCCAAGACCCGCGCAGGCTCAAGCTCCATCAGCGCGGTATTCTCCGGCGTCTGCACGTAGTGTGCGCCGCCTTTCGCTGCCTGGCGGATCAGCATCTCGGCCTGATCGAGATTGGGATGGATGGCGCGGCTCGCCCTGAGCTGCACGAGCGCCGCCCGGAACATTCTCCCGTTCTCACCGCTCATCGCTAGATCCGCTCCCCATCGGGCTCCATGCCGGCAACCCATGCATCGAGTTCGCCGGTCCGCTCGAGCGCGGCAAGTTCCATATAGCCGCCCATATGCCGATCCCGGATGAAGATCTGCGGCACGGTCCGCGCCCCATCGGCGCGCGCAACCATCTCCGCGCGTTTCTCGTCATCGAAGCTCACGTCGATCTCGTCGAAAGCGAGCCCCTTCTTGGTCAGGAGCCGCTTCGCCGCCAGGCAAAATCCGCAGAAAGGGGTGGTGTAGACAACAATACGCGGCATCGTCTTGATCCCTGGAGAGGCACATTCTCCGAGGATGGTAACTTGGACCTTAACCGACGGGAAGCAAGCGTCGCTCTTAGAGCACAAAAGCCGCGGGCTCGACCGCACGCGCCAGCGCCAGCACATCGACCCGCGCGGCGCCGCCCCGCTTCAGCACCCGGGCGCAGGCCTCCGCCGTGGCGCCGGTGGTGATGACGTCATCCACGAGGACGATCTTCCTGCCTTTGATCGCAGGCCCGCGTGACGGCGCGATCTTGAAGGCGCCCGCGACATTGCGCTTGCGCTGCTCGGCCGAGAGCCCGACCTGGCTCGCCGTCCGCCGCACGCGCTTGAGCACGAAGCAATCGACGGGGACGCCGCTTAAGCGCGATACACCTTGGGCGAGCATGGCCGACTGATTGAAGCGCCGCCACCACAGCCTCGAGCGATAAAGCGGCACGGGGACGATCAACTCGGCATCGGCCAGAAGTTCCGCGCCGGCGTGCGCAAGCCAACGATTGAACAGCCGGAGCCCTTCCTGCCGGTCGCGGGATTTGAAGCTCTGGATGAGATCGCGCATGGTCTCCGAATAGCGCGCCACGGCCCGTGCCCGGTCGTAGACTGGGGGCGAAGCAAGCGCCGCGGCTGACAAGCAGGGTTGGCCCGCGTCGTAGGGCAACGGCACGCCGAGCCGCGCGCACAAGGGAGGGGCGATGAAATCGATTTTGGCGAAGCAGTCGCCGCAAAGAAGCCCATGGCTGCCAATGCGCGCACGGCAGGAGATACACACCGGCGGCAGCAGAAGATCGGCCACCGCGCCGAGGCTCGCGCGCCACGCCCGCCCACCCCGCGCCTGTGTCTCACTCAGGACCATGGGAGCCATGATACCGCGTGAAAGGGCGATCCTAGAAGGGCGGATAAGGCCGGCTTCATGAGCAACGACATGAGCGACGACCAGGCCCTATTCGACCGCAGCCTGCTGCGCAAGCGGCGGTCCCGCTTCGCGCATGAGGTGGAGAGCCGCGAATTCCTGATCGCCCATGTGGCGCGCGAGATCGCCGAGCGGATCGAGATCATGCTGCGAGAGTTCCCCCGCGCGCTCGATCTCGGCGCCTATCACGGGCTCCTGGGACGCACCGTCGCCGCGCTGCCCTCCGTGGGCGACATGGTCTACGCCGAGAGCGCCTATGCCTACGCCGCGCTATGCCCAAGGCCGGCGCTCGTTTGCGATGAGGATTTGCTGCCCTTCAAGGATGCCAGCCTCAATCTCGTGGTGTCAGGGCTCGCGCTCCATCGCGTCAACGATCTTCCCGGGAGCCTGATCCAGATCCGCCGGGCCCTGGCACCCGACGGCTTGTTCATGGCGGCGGCCCTTGGCGCCGGCGCGCTGATCGAGTTGCGCACGGCCTTGCTCGAGGCGGAGGACGAGATGACCGGCGGCGCCTCGCCGCGCGTGTCACCCTTCGGCGACGTGCGCGCCTATGGCGGGCTGCTGCAACGGGCGGGCTTCGCGCTTCCCGTGGTCGACGCGGAGATTCTGAAGGTCGTCTATCCGAGCCCGCGTGAATTGATGCGCGAAGTGCGCGCGCTCGGCGGCGGAAACGTCCTTACGGCACGCAGCAAGGCGCCACTGCCCCGCCGCACGCTGGAACGCGCCGAAGACATTTACCGCGAACGGCACGGCACGCCGGACGGCAAAATCACCGCAACGTTCGAGTTCGTGTTTATGAGCGGCTGGGCGCCGCACGAAAGCCAGCAGAAGCCGCTGAAGCCCGGCAGCGCCGCCCAACGGCTTGCCGATGCGCTTGACACGCAGGAGCACTCAGCCGGCGACAAGGCGCCGTTCCCAAAAAAACCAACAAAGGATGAGGAGAAGCCCTAGCCAGCGACAATTAGAACGGCGACCGAACTGACAAGCCCGAGGATCGCCTCGTTCAGAACGCTGATCCCGGCGAGGAGTCCGACGGCGATAACGACCCCCGCGACGACGTATTCTATCGCCGTGGACCCCGTACAATCCGACCAGAAGCCCCGTAGGCTGGCCGCCAACGGCGCCTTGGAGGCTTGCGGCTGCTTATTCTCGATCCCCGTCATCGCTCTTTCCGTACAATCGCAAGAGACCCGGCAGCGTCTCTTTCAGCGGTTCGTCCGCAGGCGGCATGGCATAAGTGGAAAGCGCTTCTGGGCTCACCCAGGCGAGCGCCTGCCCCTCGTTTGCGGTCATGTCGCCCTGCCAGTGCCGGCACGCATAGACCGGCATGAGCAGATGAAATTCCGCATAAGCATGACTGGCGAAGGTTAAAGGAGTGAGTACCGGCGCCGAAATACGCACGCCGAGCTCTTCGTCGAGCTCGCGGATCAGCGCCTGCTCCGGCGTTTCATGCCGTTCCACCTTGCCGCCGGGGAACTCCCAGAGCCCCGCAAGCGGTTTTCCTTCAGGGCGCTTGGTGATGAGCACGCGGCCTTGCGCATCCACCAGGACGCACGCCGCGACGAGAACGACGGGTTTTGCCCCGCGCCCGCCCATCTCCGGCCTAAGACCGGTAGTCGGCGTTGATGGCAATGTACTCTTTGGTGAGATCGCACGTCCAAATCGTGTCCTGGGCGTCGCCGACGCCGACATCGACGGCGATCTCGATCTCCGGCCGCTTCATATAAGCCGCACCAGTCGCCTCTTCATATGCGGGCGCGACCGCGCCGTCCTTGGCGACCTCGATATCGCCGAACCGGATCGCGAGCCTGTCGCGGTCGGCCCGCTCGCCCGCCTTACCCACGGCCATGACGATCCGGCCCCAATTAGGGTCCTCCCCCGCGAGCGCCGTCTTCACCAGCGGTGAGTTGCAGATGGCCTTGGCGATGGTGCGCGCGGCGGCTTTCGACTCGGCCCCGCTGACCGTCACTTTCACGAACTTGGTGAGCCCCTCGCCGTCCTTGACGATTTGATGCGCGAGATCGCGCATCAGCGCGAACAGCGCGACACGAAAGTCCGCCAGGCGCGGATCGTCCCCGTTTGCGATGCGCGGGGCACCCCGCTTCACCGCCGCCCCGGTGGCGAACAGCAGCACCGTGTCGCTGGTCGAGGTATCGCTGTCGATGGTGATGGCGTTGAAGCTGTCCTCGACGAGCGGCGCCAGGACCGCGTGCAACGCGGCCGGCTCGATAGCGGCATCGGTGAACAGAAAGGCGAGCATGGTCGCCATGTCCGGCGCGATCATGCCGGCGCCCTTGGCGATCCCGTTGAGCGTGACCGTTACGCCTCCGATCTCGCAACTGCGCGTGGCGAGCTTCGGGAAGGTGTCGGTGGTCATGATCGCCCGGCCGGCCATCTCATAAGCGTCGGCTTCCGCCTGTTCGGCAAGCTCGGCGAGACGTCCGATGAACTTGTTCGGATCGAGCGGCTCGCCGATGACACCGGTGGAGGCAATATAGACATCCGCCTCCAGGCAATCGGCGACCTTCGCCGCGGCATGCGCCGTCTCTTTCACCGCTATGCTGCCGCGCATGCCGGTAAAGGCATTGGCATTGCCCGAATTGACCACCAGCGCCCGGGCCATGCCGTGCCGCACATGCGCCCGGCACCACTCCACCGCCGCCGAAGCGGTCTTGGATTGCGTGAACACACCGGCGACCGTGGTCGTCGGCTCGAACAGCGCCAGCAATAGATCCGTGCGCCCGGGATAGCGGATGCCCGCCGCACACGCGGCCATGCGCGCACCGTCGATGGCCGGGAGCGCGGGCAGTTCCTGTGGCGCGAAAGGCGAAATCTTAGACAAGCGCGGCGCTCGCGGCTTAGTGGTCCTCGTCGAACTTTTCGTCGGGCAGCGGCGGCGCCTCGCCGCGCAGCGCCGCATCGTCCATGGCCCGCTTGATCTCGGGATCGACGATCTCGATCTCGGCCGAATTCCGCAACTCCGTGACCACGGTCTGCGCCTTCTGCGCGACGAGCTGGGTCCTGATCGCTTCCTTGACGTCGTCGAAGCTGGGCAGCTTCTGGTCGCGCTTCTCCTCGACCTTGATGATGTGCCAGCCAAACTGGGTCTGCACGGGGTCGGAAAGCTCTCCGACGTCGAGAGCGAACGCCGCATCCTCGAAAGGCTTCAGCATCTGACCACGCGTAAAGAAGCCGAGATCGCCGCCTTCCGCGTTCTTGTCCTTCGAGGTCTCTTTGGCCACCACGGCGAAATCCTCGCCCTTCTTCAGACGCGCTTTGACTTGTTTCGCTTCGGCCTCGCTGCCGACGAGAATGTGCCGGGCATGCACCTCCTGCTCCGGATTCATCTTGGCGATCTTGTCTTCGTAGATCTTTTTGGCGGCCTCATCGTCGATCGCGCCGGTAATGCTCGCATCGAAGAACGCATCGCGCAGTGCGCGGCGCGCGTGATACTTCACGCGGGCGTCAAACGTGTCGGCCTCGTTGAGCTTCTCCTTCTCGCCGGCCGCAGCCATCAGCTCGTTCTCGATGACGAACTGCAGAAGGACGCGCTTGCGGTCCTCGGGCCGATAGTTGCCGAGCCGCGGGCCGACCTCGGAGGCAGCGAAATCGATATCCGACTGTTTGATATCGACGCCATTGACGCGGGCCAACACGGCATCCTCGGCGGCGGCAGTGAACGGCACAAATGAGATCGACGCTGCAAGCAGCAGCAAAGCTGACCAGATTTTCACAGGATAGATCCTCGTCTTCTGCTCGCGCTGCCTGCCAAAAGCGGCTGGCGAGCGGGTTTGGGTGCTTCCCCCGGCCATGTTTAGCGTTGGCCCCCGCCATTGCCAAGCATGGGAATTGACGGCTGGGAATTGACGGCTGGGAATTGACGGCCCGCCATTTATTCGATATTTCTAGAACTATGGACACAAACCAGGCTGTATCGAGACTGAGCGCGCTGGCCCAAGAAAGCCGGCTCAACGTCTTCCGGATGCTCGTCCGCGCGGGCAGCAATGGGCTGGCGGCCGGCGACATCGCCCGGTCGCTGGCCGTGCCCCACAATACGATGTCGTCTCACCTCGCCATCCTGTCCCGCGCCAAGCTTGTCCAGGCGCGAAAGGACGGGCGTTCCGTGATCTACGCCGTGGACCTCGAAGGCACCCGGGGGCTGCTCTCCTTCCTGATGGAAGACTGCTGCCAAGGCGAGCCTGCTGTCTGCGGGCCGGTCATCGAGTCCACGCTCGCTGCGTGTTGTCCGGAAACCTGCTGCTCGGAATAATCGGAGGAAACGTCCCATGACCGCCCAAAACAGCAACGATCCGCTCAACGTTCTCTTCCTGTGCACCGGCAATTCCGCCCGCTCCATCCTCGCCGAATGCATCCTCAATCGCGAAGGAATGGGCAGGTTCCGCGGCTATAGCGCCGGCAGCATGCCGACTGGCAAAGTGAACCCCCTGGCGCTAAACCTCTTGGGCAAGCTGAACTATGACGTCTCGAGCCTGCGCTCGAAGTCCTGGGAGGAGTTCGCAGGCGCGGACGCCCCCAAGCTCGATTTCGTGTTCACGGTTTGTGACAACGCCGCCAACGAAGTCTGCCCCATTTGGCCCGGCCAGCCCATGACCGCCCATTGGGGCCTCCCCGATCCGGCGGCGGTCCGCGGCACCGAGGCGGAGAAGGCCTTTGCCTTTGACGACACCTACCGCATGCTCAACCAACGCATCTCGATCTTCGTCAATCTGCCGCTCGAGAGCCTGAATAAGCTCTCCCTCCAGAAGCAGCTGGACGCGATCGGCAAGGCAGGGTCTCCCGTATCCCGCGAGCCGGCCTAGGGACCGGCTCGTCGCGCCTGCCCGTCGCGTTGACAAGGGTAAGGCTGCCTCTTATGTCTCAACCGCGTTGATCCCCGGCATTTTTCGTCGTTTTCCTCATGGTTGACGAGCATCGGCCGAGGGTCGCCGCACTCAAGCAGCCAAGGACCTTACGGGCTTTGTTCGAGAGCCCCGATCGGCCCGGCTCATGCCATAAGAGGCTATAGATCGATGCTTTCCTTCGGCACCTTCGCCACCAAAGTCTTTGGCTCCGCCAACGACCGCAAGCTCAAGAAATATACGAGCGCGGTCGAGGCCATCAACGCGCTCGAGCCCGAGGTCGCCGCACTCACCGACGAGCAGATTCGCGCCCGCACCGACGAATTCCGCAAACGCTTCGCGGACGGCGAAAGCCTCGATGACTTGCTTCCGGAAGCCTTCGCCACCGTCCGCGAGGCCGCCAAGCGCTCACTGGGCCAGCGCCACTTCGACATGCAGCTCGTTGGCGGCATGGTGCTGCACGAAGGCCGCATCGCCGAGATGAAGACCGGCGAGGGCAAGACCCTCGTCGCCACGCTTGCCGTCTATCTCAACGCCATCGCCGGGCGCGGCGTCCACGTCGTCACTGTCAATGACTACCTGGCCAGCCGCGACGCCGCCTGGATGGGCGCCGTCTACAAGTTCCTGGGACTCACGGTCGGCACCATCGAGCATGACCTCGGCGACGCGCAGCGCAAAGAGCAGTATGCCTGCGACGTCACCTACGGCACCAACAACGAGTTCGGCTTCGACCATCTGCGCGACAACATGAAGTACTCCGAGGCCGAGATGGTGCAGCGCGGCCACTACTTCGCCATCGTCGACGAGGTGGACTCCATTCTCATCGACGAGGCGCGCACGCCGCTCATCATCTCCGGGCCACTCGACGACCGCTCGGATTTTTACACCACGATCGACGTCTTCATTCCCAAGCTGGTTGACGAAGATTTTGAGCTCGATGAGAAGACGCGCCACGTTACGCTCACGGAAGCCGGCAACGAGCATGTCGAACAGCTCCTGAACGATGCCGGCCTGCTGAAGGGCGACTCTCTCTACGACGTGGAGAATGTGAGCGTCGTGCACCATGTGCAGCAGGCGCTGCGCGCGCATAAGCTATTCCTGCGCGACCGCGACTACATCGTGAAGAACGACGAAGTGGTCATCATCGACGAATTCACCGGCCGCATGATGTCCGGCCGCCGCTACTCGGAAGGACTGCACCAGGCGCTCGAGGCCAAGGAGCACGTGACGATCCAGCCCGAGAACCAGACGCTCGCCACCATCACCTTCCAGAACTACTTCCGCCTCTATGAGAAGCTCGCCGGCATGACCGGCACCGCCGTGACCGAGGCGGACGAGTTCATGGACATCTACAATCTCGACGTGGTGGAAGTGCCGACGAACCGCGACATGATCCGCCAGGACCAGGACGACGAGGTCTACCGCTCGGCGAACGAGAAATACAAGGCCATCATCGAACTGATCAAGGACGCGCAGAAGCGCGGCCAGCCCATGCTGGTCGGCACGACCTCCATCGAAAAATCCGAGGTGCTGTCGGAGCTGCTGAAGAAGGACAAAGTTCCGCACAATGTGCTGAACGCGCGCTACCACGAGCAGGAGGCGTTTATCATCGCGCAGGCCGGCGTACCGGGCGCCATCACGATCGCCACCAACATGGCGGGCCGCGGCACGGACATTCAGCTTGGCGGCAACCTCGACATGCGTGTGGAGGCTTGGCTCGCCGAGCAGAAGGAAAAGGGCAAGGAGCCGACCCCCGAAGAGGTCGAGAAGCAACGTACCGAGATCGCCGCCGACATCGAGGCCAAGAAGCAGCAGGCGCTTGAAGCCGGCGGCCTTTTCGTCATCGGCACCGAGCGTCATGAGAGCCGGCGCATCGACAATCAGCTGCGCGGCCGCTCCGGCCGTCAGGGCGACCCCGGACGCTCGCGCTTCTTCCTGTCGCTCGAGGACGACCTCATGCGCATTTTCGGCTCCGAACGCATGGACGGCATGCTCAAGGCGCTGGGCCTGAAGGAGGACGAAGCCATCGTCCATCCATGGATCAACAAGGCCCTGGAGAAAGCGCAAGCCAAGGTCGAGGCGCGCAATTTCGACATCCGCAAGAATCTGCTCAAGTTCGACAACGTGATGAACGACCAGCGCAAGGCGATCTTCGAGCAGCGCCTCGAGCTTCTAGGCGACGCGGACCTCAACGAGACCGTCGCCGAGATGCGCCGCTACGTGGTCGACGATCTGGTGGCACAGCACATTCCCGAGAAATCTTACCCCGAGCAGTGGGATATCCAGGGCCTGAAGGAGAAGGTGAACAACCTCTTCGGCCTCGATCTGCCGGTCGACGAATGGGCCGCCGAGGAAGGCATCGCCGAGGCGGAACTTCACGAACGGCTGATCAAGACCACCGACGAGGCTGCCGCGAAGAAGGCGGCGCAGTTCGGGCCGCAGGTCATGCGCCAACTCGAGCGCGCGGTGTTGCTGCAGACCCTGGACGGGCTGTGGCGCGAGCACATTCTTACGCTGGAGCACCTGCGTCAGGTGATCGGCCTGCGTGGCTACGGCCAGCGCGACCCGCTCAATGAGTTCAAGAGCGAAAGCTTCACCCTGTTTGAGCAAATGCTCGCGCGCCTGCGCGAAGCGGTGACCGGACAGTTGATGCATGTGGAGCTCGCCCAGGAAGAGGTGCCGCCGCTGGAAGGCGCGGAGTTGCCGCCCATGGAAGCCCATCACATCGACCCCACCACGGGCGTGGACGAGTTCGCGCTCGAAGATGCGGGCGCAGGCCCCACTACCGGCGCCGCGGCGAAGCCCGCGCGCGCGCGAAAAGCCGCAAGCGCGGTGAACCCAGGCGACCCCGCGACCTGGGGCAAGGTCCAGCGCAACGCGCTCTGCCCCTGCGGCTCCGGCAAAAAATACAAGCACTGCCACGGCGCCTATAGCTAAGACGCTCCTCCCGAACTAAGACTCGGGCGCGCCCTCAAGCGTGTTCGATGGCTGACCGCCGCCTTCGTGGCGGAACCGGAACGGCACTTGGGCGCTTTTGTCAGCGGGATCAGGGGAACACTTCACCATATGACGCTCGATCAGGCGCTCGCCTTCGCCATCGTTATCGGCATGATGGGGCTCTTCATTTGGGGGCGCCTGCGCTACGACGTGGTCGCGCTGCTGGCGCTGTTGGCCACCCTCGCCGCCGGGATCGTTCCGCCCGAAAAGGCTTTCTCCGGCTTCAGCGACGACATCGTCGTCATCGTGGCGAGCGCGCTCCTTGTGAGCGCCGCGGTCGGCCGCTCGGGCGTCATCGAGCGCGTGGTACGCCGGCTCGGTCCCTATCTCACCAACACCGTCCGCCAAGTCGGGGCACTGGTCGGCTCGGTCACGGTGATGTCGGGCTTCGTCAAGAATATCGGCGCGCTCGCCATGCTGATGCCGATCGCGTTTCAGTTCGCGCGCCGCACCGGCACCTCGCCGTCCTCGCTGCTAATGCCCATGTCGTTCGGCGCACTTCTCGGCGGTATCGTCACCCTGATCGGCACCTCGCCCAACATCATCGTGTCGCGCGTGCGCGAGCAAATCCTCGGCGAGCCGTTTCATATGTTCGACTTCGCGCCGGTGGGCGCCACGCTCGCCGTGCTCGGCTTCATCTTTCTGATCTTCGGCTGGCGGCTGCTGCCCACGGACCGCAAGGGTGCCGTCTCGATGGACGTGGCTTTCAAGCTGGAGGGCTATACCACCGAGGTCACCGTGCCGGAGGACTCGCCCGCCGCGGATATTACCGTGAAGGCGCTCGAGGATCTCGGCGAGGGCGAGGTCGAGGTCATCGCCGTGCTGCGCGGCACCGCGCGGCGCTTCGATCCGGCCGGAAACAGCATCATCCGATCCGGCGACGCCTTGATCCTACGCGGCGAACCCTCGGCGCTCGAGCGCATCGTGGCCCTCGAGAAGCTGACTCTGATCCGCGACGAGGAGAGCAAGGAGAGCGACACGCCGAGCGACGACGTCGGCATCATGGAGGCGGTGATCACGCCCGATTCTCAGCTCATCGGCTCCTCCGCCGGCCAATTGAAGCTGTCCGACCGCCACGGGCTCAACCTGCTCGCCGTGAGCCGCACCGGCCGGCGCATCGCCAACCGCCTGCGGACCGTGAAGCTGCGCGCCGGTGACGTGGTCGTGCTTCAGGGCAATCTGTCGGCCATGCCCGAGACGCTGGGCGAACTGCATCTCCTGCCGCTGGCCGAACGCGACCTGAAGATTGGCCGCCAGGGAAGCCTCATACCAATCTCCGTGCTGACCGCGGCCATGGTGCTCGTCGCCTTCAACCTGGTTCCCGTCGCCGTGGCGTTTTTCGGTGCCGCGGTCGTCCTGCTCGTCGCCCGCTCGCTGTCTCTGCGCGAAGCCTATGACGCGGTGGAATGGCCGATCCTGGTCATGCTCGGCGCGTTGATTCCGGTGAGTGACGCGCTGCGCACCACCGGCGGCACGGACCTCATCGCCACGTGGCTGTCGGACACGGCCTCGTCGTTGCCCGCCTACGGCGCGCTCCTGCTCCTGATGGCCGCGGCCATGGCGGTGACACCCTTCCTCAACAACGCCGCGACCGTGCTCATCATGGCGCCCATCGCCGCAAGCTTCGCCGCCGGTCTTGGCTACAACCCCGACCCCTTCCTCATGGCCGTGGCCATCGGAGCGGCGTGCGACTTCCTCACGCCCATCGGACATCAATGCAACACGCTGGTGATGGGGCCTGGGGGCTATCGCTTCGGCGACTATTGGCGGCTGGGCCTGCCGCTGTCGATCCTGGTGCTCGCCGCCGGCACGCCGCTCATTCTCTATTTCTGGCCGATCTAGGCGCTTACGTATTGCCGGCGATCTCCGAGGGGCAATGCGCCTCGACCGGGCTTTCGATCGTGGCAAGGCTGCCGTCCTCAAACACATAACGGCCCTCGCAGACGCTGACTTTCGGTGGCAGTTTTGTCTGCTCGAATAGATCGTAGCCCTGCTTGAGATCCGCCCAAAAGCCGCTCCATTGATTGCCGCTGCGCAAGCGCACATTCCGCTCGGTCATGCGGAACGGAAAGGCATGCACCGGAATGCGCGCCTGACCGCTGTCGAGCGCTGCGGTGACAAAGTCCCAGATCTCGTCCACCACGCCGTCGGTCACCGCGTAACAGCCGATCGATGCGCAGCCGCCATGCACCATGAGGAAGGAACCGGTACGGCCGTGCGAGCGGTCATAGACATTAGGGAAACCGAGATTGAAGGAGAGATGCATGCGGCTGTTCGGATTGAGCGCCTCCTTGCTCACCGTGTAGAAGCCCTCCGGCGCCTGCCGGTCGCCCTCTTTCAGCTTCGGGCCCAACCGCCCCGACCACATGCAGATCGGATAGGTGGCGAAGCGCTCGAAGCGTCCGCCCTTCTCGACCCAGAGCTCTATCTCCGACTCCAACTTGTAGATGCGGAGATGGATCGGCACGCGCGGCTTCACTCCGGCCCTGTCGAGCCGCGCGCGCAATCGAGAAAGATCCGGCGTGCCGGGCAGCGTCTTGCCGGCGCGGTGCAGCGCCTTGTACTCGGTACGATCCCAATTGATGGTGACGCGATCGATCAACTGCCGCCCTTGCGGGGTCAGCAGAAAATATACGCCGCCCGCAAGCGCCACGAAAACAAGAGAGATGAGAAGTCGCCGCACCATCGCCGATCATGTGCCAGTGAAAGAGGCCAGACGATGGAGTATAGCGCGCCGCTACTTTTTCTTGGTCGTCTTGGTGGGCTTGGTGGACGGGGTCGCGGGCCCCAGCGTCATCGCGCGATATTTGGGCTCGATCGACCCGAAACCCAGACCCATGACGCTGCCGAGCGGCTTTGCGAGCGCGGCCTGCGACATGGCCGGCTTCTTGGTCTGCTTCGGCGCCTTGAACGCCACCATGGGCAGCTTCTGATATTTCGGGCACGAACCGCGGGGGTTGGGATACTTGCCGCCGGGGAACGCCGCATTGACCACATAGCGGCTGCCGCACACCGCAAGCGAGGGCTCCAGGCGCGTGGTCTCGAAGTAGTCGTAGCCTTCCTTCAAATTGGTCCAGAACTCGTACCAATCGTTTTCGCGGTGCGCCGCCAAATTCGCTGCCGTCATGCGGAAGGGGAATGCATGCAGCTGGAAGTTCTCCTGACCGCTGGAGAGCGCCTCCAGCGCCAGGATGAAGATCTCCTCCACCACCGCATCGGTCATGGCGTAGCAGCCAGACGACGTGCAGTCGCCATGTACCATCAAGTTGGAACCGGTACGGTTCAGCGCCCGGTCATAGGCGTTGGGAAAACCGATGTTGAAGGCGAGGTGATACTTGCTCTTCGGATTCATCAGATCCTTGTCGATCAGATAGAATCCTTCAGGCGCCTGCCGGTCGCCTTGTTTCAGCTTCGGACCCAACCCGCCGGAGTAAGCGCAGATCGGATAGGTCTTGAAGTGGTAGTAGTGCCCGTCCTCTTTCTGCTTCCACACTTCGAGCTCGGACTCGGCCTTGAAGATGCGCATGAGAATGGGCTGCTCTACGGTCATGCCCTTCTCGGCGAGCAGCGCGCTCGTGTGCGGCGAGAGCGGCTTCATGTAAGGGGGCGAGAATTGTCCACAGCCAGCGAGCGCGGCCGCAAAAGCAACCACGCCTACCGCTAAAACGGCCGTGACAAACCCTGAACGAAGCATACGCAGTGCCCCTCGCGCACCTCGGCCAAGATCGAGTGAGAAGGGTTAAAGGAACGTGAGCGCGACCCACGCGCCGCGCCCCCGAGATCCCCCGATTTGGCCTATTATTATACGCTTGCCGCCACCGGAGTTGGACTCAAAAAATGGCGCTTTTTTGGGCGCTGGCGCGCCTTATTCCGCCCGGCCCATGGCGAGGAATTTTTCGCGCCGATCCTTGCGAATCTCGTCCGGCGAAAGCCCATCATATCCGGCAATCGCTTGGACGATCACGTCGCCGGCGGCCTTGACCACGCCTTCTCCGTCCCGATGGGCACCGCCCACAGGCTCGGGGATGATGCCATCGACGATTCGGAGCCTCAGCAGGTCCTGGGCGGTGATCTTCATGTTGGTGGCGGCGTCCTGGGCACGGGCGGAGTCCCGCCACAAAATGGAGGCCGCGGCCTCCGGCGAGGCCACGGTGTAGATCGAGTGCTCCAGCATGTAGATGCGGTTCGCCGTGGCAATGGCCACGGCCCCGCCGGAACCCCCCTCGCCGATGATGAGCGAGACGATGGGAACCCCAAGGCGCATGCAGCAATAGGTCGAGCGGGCGATGGCCTCGGCCTGACCGCGTTCCTCGGCACCAATGCCGGGATAGGCGCCCGCCGTATCCACTAGGCTCACCACGGGGAGCTTGAACCGGTCCGCCATTTCCATCAGGCGCACCGCCTTGCGGTAGCCCTCAGGCCGGGCCATGCCGAAATTGTGCTTGATGCGGCCTTCCGTGTCGGAGCCCTTTTCATGGCCGATGACCATGACCGAGCGCCCCGACAGCCGTCCCACGCCGCCGATAATGGCCTCGTCCTCGGCAAAATGGCGGTCGCCCGCGAGCGGCGTGAAGTCCCGCACCAGCCCTTCGATGTAGTTCTTGAAATGAGGCCGTTCCGGGTGGCGGGCGACTTGGGTTTTTTGCCACGGCGTCAGCTCGGAATAGGTCTCCTGCAGCGCCTCGTGCGCCCGCGCCTCCAGTCTGGACAGCTCCTCGGTGATCGGCGCGGAGGCCTCATCGCCGGCGAGCGCCCTCAACTCGGCGACTTTGCTCTCAAGCTCGGCAATGGGTTTTTCGAAATCGAGATACGTGCGCATACGACTTGGTGAGATCCCTTGGGAAACCCCGCTTTCCCGGTGGCATCCTTACAGCAAAAAGAAAGGCAATGGGAATCCGGTTGTAAGTGGCCTCGCTAAGATAACCTGTCAACCGGCGACGCCCGCGCTCGGCACAACAGATTAGCGGCGCTTGGTTAAGTGTGCCTGAGCCAAGGGGTGATGCTGCTCCACCAGCCGGCGCAAACGTTCCTCGATGACATGGGTGTAGATCTGCGTGGTCGAGATATCCGCGTGCCCGAGAAGCTGCTGCACCGTGCGCAAATCCGCCCCCCGCTCGAGCAGATGGCTGGCAAAGGCATGGCGCAACACATGCGGCGACACCCGGGCCGGTTCGAGATTTGCGGCGAGCGCCAGCGCTTTCAGCTCCTGTCCGAAACGCTGACGGGTAATGTGCTGACCGCCGCCGCCGGTGGGAAACAGCCAAGCCGAAGCCCCCTGCCCCTTATCCTCCTGCAAAGCCGCAATGTGGGCGGCAAGCGCCACCCGCGCCGCCTCGTTCAGCGGCACGAGCCGCTCGCGGCCTCCTTTGCCCTTGATGGTGAGCACGCGATCGTCGGCCGCAAGCACGTTGCGCGGCAGCGCGATCAGCTCCGACACCCGCAAGCCCGACGCATAGAGCATTTCCAGCAGCGCGTAGAGCCGCAAGGCACGCCGCCGCGGCGCCCCTTCGGCCGCGGTGGTGGAGGCCTGCTTGGCCGTGTCGATCAGCGTCTCCACCTCGGAGAGCGAGAAAATCTTGGGCAACGGACGGCCAAGCTTCGGACTGTCGATCGCCGAGGTCGGATCGTCGGTCCGCAAGCCCTCGCCGAGGAGAAAGCGGAAGAACTGGCGGATGGCGGAGAGCTTGCGGGCGCGCGAGGTCGGCGCCAGCCCCTTGCCCGCCAGACCCTCGAGATAGGCTCGCACATGATCGGCGGAGGCCTTGGCCGCGCTGCTCTTCTTGGCGGCGAGAAAGGCGAGGAAGTCGGAAATGTCCCTGGTATAGGCATCGATGGTGTGCGCGGCGGCCCCGCGCTCGGCCATGAGCATGTCGAGGAAGAGCGCAAGCTCCGAGGCCCCGGCGCCTTTGGCCGCGTTCTTGGTCACGTTCTCGGGTCCGGCCAAGATCTAGCCCCTTGCCGGCCAGGAACGGCGTGCCCCGCAAGATCCCTGACCATGTCGGCGGGCGACGCGTCCTTATTGTGCGCGATGGCTCGGCGGTAAGGTGATAGAGGGTTCTTTTGGGGCCGTGGAGGCAGTGGCGTCCACGGCGTGAGGCTCCGCCTTGACGTTGCGCAGAGCTTTGGAGATCTCCTTAGGCTCTGGCTGAAAATATTCGGCGAGCACATAGAGGCTTCCAGCGACGACACCGGCGATCGTCCCTAAAACCGCGAGGAAACGAAACAGTGTTGGCATCGAGGCGCTCGTATTCCTAACTGTGTGGTAGCCCGAACAGGGCCCTTATACAGGCCCTATATCATGACTCAACACCGCCGGGCGCCTTAACCCCCCTACAATCCCCATCATGGACAATTCGACACCGCCCTGTCAGCATGGGAGACATGTGGCCTCACCCCCACGACCATGACCCTACGTTTGGCTGAACATAGCAAGGATCGCGAGCAACAGTTGGCGCAAATCCGCCAGTCTTTGGGCTCGCGCTCCATCGTGCTGATCGGGCTCATGGGCGCCGGCAAAACCGCGGTTGGGCGCAGGCTTGCGAACTGGCTCGATCTCAGCTTCACCGACGCCGACACTGAAATCGAGGCGGCGGCGGGCCAGAGCATCAAGGAGATTTTCGCCGAGCACGGGGAGGCCTATTTCCGGGACGGCGAGCGCAAGGTCATCGCCCGGCTCCTGGAGGGCGGCCCGCAAGTGCTTGCCACCGGCGGCGGCGCCTATATGAACCCGGAGACCCGTGCCGCCATCAAGGCGCACGGCATCTCGATCTGGCTCAAGGCGGACTTGCGTGTGCTTTTGAAGCGCGTGAGCCGGCGCGACCACCGGCCTTTGCTCGCCGTAGGAGACCCCGAAACCGTGATGAAGACGCTGATGGCCGAGCGCAATCCCGTCTACGCCGAAGCCGACCTCATCGTGGAGAGCCACGAAGTGCCCCATGATGTGATCGTCGGCGCGGTTGCCGATGCGCTCGCCGCCAAGCTCGGCTGCGACGCCATGCCGGCGCCCAAGCGCCGCCGCAAGAAGGTGCAGTGATGGGCGACGGCACGGCAACTCTGGCTGCTGAGACAACCATCGACGTGGGGCTGGCCGAGCGCGGCTATGCCATCGTCATCGGCGAGGAGCTTATCGCCTCGGCGGGATCGCGCCTCAAGGCATTGCTGCCCCAGGCGCGTTTCGCCGTGGTCAGCGATGCCAATGTCGCAGGCCTCCACATGGCCCCGCTCAAGGACAGCCTCGAGCAAGAGGGCCTCTTCCTCGGCTCCGCCGTCGTGGCCCCGGGTGAAGCCAGCAAGAGCTTTCCGGTCTTGGCCAAGCTGTGCGAGACCCTGCTCGATCTCGGCGTGGAGCGCGGCGACTGCGTGATCGCCTTGGGTGGCGGCGTGGTCGGCGACCTCACAGGCTTCGCGGCGTCGATCCTGCGCCGTGGCGTGCGCGTCGTGCAGATGCCGACGACGCTGCTGGCGCAGGTCGACTCGGCCATCGGCGGCAAGACCGGCATCGACACCAAGCAAGGCAAGAACCTGATCGGCACGTTCCATCAGCCGAGCCTCGTGCTGGCCGACGTCGCGGTGCTGTCGACCTTGAGCCCCCGCGAGTTCCGCGCGGGCTATGCCGAAGTGGCGAAATACGGGCTTCTCGGCGACGCGCCCTTCTTCGCCTGGCTCGAACAAAATTGGGGCGACGTGTTCAAAGGCGAGGACGGCAAGCGCCGCCACGCCGTGGAGACCAGCGCCCGTGCCAAGGCCGAGATCGTCGTGGCGGATGAACGCGAGTTGAGCGGGAAGCGCGCGCTGCTCAATCTCGGCCACACTTTCGGCCATGCGCTCGAGGCTTTCGCCGGCTACTCCGACCGCCTGCTGCACGGCGAGGCCATCGCCGTCGGCATGCGGCTCGCCTTCACCTATTCGGTCGAGCGGGGCCTGTGCGCGGCCGAGGACGCGGCGCGCGTCGAGAATCATTTTCGCGGCGTGGGTCTGCCCACGGAGATCGCGGCTGTTCCCGGCGATAAACCGACCACGGGCGAGCTGTTGCGCCTTATGGCTCAAGACAAGAAGGTCACGGGCGGCAAGATGGTCCTGGTGCTGGCCCGCGGGATCGGCCAAGCCTTTGTCGAGAGCGATGTCGCCATGGACCAATTGACGGATTTCTTGAAGCGGGAGTGCGCGGGCCGATGACCTTAGCGTTAGGCCTAACGCTCGGCGCCATTGTCGGCCTCCTTGTCGTCTCCGCCTTCTTCTCCGGTTCGGAAACGGCACTGACGGCCGCCTCCCGCGCGCGCATGCATGCGCTGGAGGAAGACGACAATGTGCGCGCGAAGCTCGTGACCCGGCTGCTCTCCTCGCGCGAGCGGCTGATCGGCGCGCTTCTGCTCGGCAACAATCTCGTCAACATCGCCGCCTCGGCCCTTGCCACCAGCCTTTTTCTCTCGATCTTCGGCGAAGCGGGCGTCGTCTACGCCACCATCGTCATGACCGTGCTCGTCGTGGTCTTCGCCGAGGTGCTGCCCAAGACCTACGCCATCCTCAACGCCGACCGCATGGCGCTCGCGGTCTCGCCGATCCTGAAGGTTCTCGTCGCCGTGCTGGCCCCGGTGACGGCGGCACTGCAATTTCTTGTCCGCCACACCCTGCGGCTGTTCGGCAGCAACATCGACGACGACGCCGACGTGCTCTCGGCGCATGAGGAGATCCGTGGCGCCATCGAGCTGCACCACAAGGAAGGCGGCGTGGTGAAGCTCGACCGCGACATGCTGGGCGGCGTGCTCGACCTGCGGGACCTCGACGTGTCGGACATCATGGTGCACCGGACCAATATGGATGCCATCGACGCGGAGCTTCCACCCGACGAGATCGTCGACGCCGCGCTGAAGAGTCCGCACACGCGGCTCCCGCTGTGGCGCGGCGAACGCGAGGAAATCGTCGGGGTGCTGCACGCGCGGATGCTGCTCCAGGCCTTACGTGACGCCAAGGGCGATGTGTCGAAGCTCGATGTCATGGCGATCGCCAACCCGCCGTGGTTCGTGCCCGACACCACGACGCTCAAGGATCAGCTCAACGCCTTCCTCAAGCGCAAAGCCCATTTCGCCGTGGTCGTGGACGAGTATGGCGAGGTGATGGGTCTTTTGACGCTCGAGGACATTATCGAGGAGATCGTCGGCGACATCACCGACGAGACCGACATCGCCGCCGCGCAAGCCAAGCCGCAACCGGACGGCTCGCTGATCGTCGACGGACTGGTGCCGATCCGCGACGTGAACCGGCTCATGGAATGGGACCTGCCCGACGAGGAAGCGACGACCGTTGCAGGGCTCGTCATCCACGAGGCGCAGACCATCCCCAATCCGGGTCAGGCCTTCACCTTCCACGATTTCCGCTTCGAGGTCTTAAGGCGTCACCGCAACCGCATCACGTCTTTGCGCATCACGCCGCTGGACGTGGCCCAGCCCGAGGTCAAGGAAAGCAACGCGGCCTCATGAGGTCAGCTTAGCCGTCCTCTGGGCTGAGCGCCGTGATGGCCAGCGCGTGGATCTTGCCGGACAACTCGTCCGCCAGGACCTCGTTCACCATGCGATGACGCTCCACGCGCGACTTGCCGGTGAACGAGCTCGACACCACTTTGACAGCGAAGTGGCTTTCGCCGGTGCCGGGCGAGCCGGCATGGCTCGCATGGTGATGCAACTCGTTGACCACTTCGAGCGCTTCCGGCGCGAAGGCTTGGGCTAACTTTTCTCTGATCGACTGTTCAACGGTCATGCTTTGACAATCCTCGAATACGTTGAGAGCGTGCGCCGGCGCTTAACCGCTCAGACTATCGCCTTTGTCATCGTGGAGCCATGCTTGTTGTGATCAATGCGGCTTCCCATAATGCCAATTCCATGAAGCTCGATTCAAAACTCTTCGACCGCCTGCGCGTCAAACCCGACGAGAACCGTCTGCTGCGCGACGCCTGCCCGAAATGCGAGTGGGAGAACTGTGACGAGCCCGGTCTCTACCCCGCACCAAAGGGCCGCGGTCTCGAGGGGCAGTACCATCGCTACTGCCTCGACCATGTGCGCGCATACAACAAGGGCTACAACTACTTCTCCGGCCTGCCGGACGACGATGTCGTCGAGCAGCAGAAGAGCAATTCCATCGGCAACCGCCCGACCTGGTTCGTCGGGGTCAATTCCTGGGCCCGCAATCGCGGCAAACGCGGTAAGCGCGGCGGCTACGCCCACCGCTTCGAGTCCCAGGATCCGTTTGGACTATTCGGCGAGGACGCCCCGGGCGGCCCAAAACCCGGCGCCGCGCCCCGCCGCCCCCTGAAGCGCTTGGAGCTCAAGGCCCTCCGCCAGCTCAATCTGGAGGACAGCGCAACCAAGAAGGACATCAAGGCGCGCTTCAAGGAATTGGTTAAGCGCCTCCACCCCGATCACAATGACGGCGACAGATCCTCGGAGGACAAGTTGCGCGAAGTGATCCAAGCCTATAACTATCTGAGGCAGGCGGGACTTGCCTAAATGGCGAGGTCAGTCCCCAGCAAAATCAGGGCCTTACGGTATGCCGGGCCCTTACTGAAACACGACACACAGGCTTATCATCGATCATGACACTTGAAGCTGCCCAGAACGGCGCCGGCTTGCCGGATATGTCGGTATCCGTGCGCCAGGTCTTCGGCATCGATTCCGATCTGGAGGTGCCCGCTTACGCACAAGCGGACGAGCACGTGCCGGACCTCGACCCGGACTATCTCTTCAACAAGGACGTGACGCTCGCCATCCTCGCCGGTTTCAAACACAACCGCCGCGTGATGATCCAGGGCTATCACGGCACCGGCAAGTCGACCCATATCGAGCAAGTTGCCGCCCGGCTGAATTGGCCGTGCATCCGCATCAATCTCGACAGCCATGTGAGCCGTATCGACCTTGTCGGCAAGGATGCCATCGTTATCAAGGACGGCATGCAGGTCACCGAGTTCCGCGAAGGCATCTTGCCGTACGCGCTTCAGACGAACACGGCGCTGTGCTTCGACGAATACGACGCTGGCCGCCCCGACGTGATGTTCGTCATTCAGCGCGTGCTTGAAGTCTCCGGTAGGCTGACCCTGCTCGACCAGTCCAAGGTCATCCGCCCGCATCCCGCCTTCCGTCTGTTCGCCACCACGAACACGATCGGCCTTGGCGACACGAGCGGCCTCTATCACGGCACCCAACAGATCAATCAAGGCCAGATGGACCGCTGGTCCATCGTCGCCACGCTCAACTATCTGCCTCATAACGACGAGGTCGATATCGTCGCGGCCAAGGCCAAGGCTTGGAATACCGAGGAAGGCCGAAAGGTCGTGTCCAACATGGTCCGCGTGGCCGAGCTGACCCGCAACGCCTTCATGAACGGCGACCTCTCCACGGTGATGAGCCCCCGCACGGTGCTCACCTGGGCCGAGAACGCCGAGATCTTCGGCGATGTGGGCACGGCCTTCGCGCTGTCCTTCCTCAACAAATGCGACGAGCTGGAGCGCGGCCTAATCTCCGAGTTCTATCAGCGCTGCTTCGGCGAGGACTTGCCGCAATCCACAGCCAACGTAGCTTTGAGCTGATCCCATGACTGCCACCAAACGGAAAGAGGCGCCCCTCGATCCGTTCAAGCGCGCCGTAACCCTCACCACCCGCTCCATCGCCGCCGATGGCAGCGTGGAGGTGGTGTTCACCACGGAGCCGCCAGGGCTTGCCGGCAAGACCGCGCGGGTGCCCGAGCCGTCACGTGTGCCCACCAAGGACGAGATTTCTGTGATCCGCGGGCACGCGGATGCCGCAGCACTTGCCGTCGCCTGTCACGATGACGGGCTCCACCGGGCGCTGGCGCCATCGGGCGGCGATGCCCGCGCCGTGTTCGAGGCGATCGAGCAGGCCCGCGTGGAGGCGATCGGCGCACGGCGTATGGAAGGCGTTGCCGCCAATCTGAATGCGCGCATGGAGCAGCGCTATGCGCGCAGCCGGGTCACCGAAGAAACCGAACGCAACGAGGCGCCGCTCTCCGATGCGCTTTCGCTGCTCGTGCGCGAGCGTCTAACCGGCCAGGCGCCGCCCGAAAGAGCGCGCCCCCTGGTCAATCTGTGGCGTCCGTGGATCGAGGAGCGCGCCCGCACCCTGCTCGACCGCATGCCCGAGACCCTGTTTGACCAGGACGCCTTCGGCCGGCTGGCGCGCGACGTGCTTTCCGCGCTCAATCTCGCCGACCAGCTCGACCAAGGCGATGAGGACGAGCAATCCTCCACGGAGGGCGAGTCCGACCCCAACGCTTCGGAGGATGAGAACGACAGCGCCGAGGGTCAGGACCGCGCCGAGCTCGCCCAGGAAAGCCGCGCCGAGCCGGACGACACCGCGGACGAAACTCTGGAAGACCAGGAGGACGGCACGACCGACCAGCTCGACCGCGAGTCCGAGGCGGCCGATTTGCCGCGCCGCTCCGATCCCTGGCGCCCCAATTCATCGGTTCTCGATGACCCGGAAGGCTTCGGCTACAAAGTTTTCACCCAAGCCTATGACGAGATCGTCACCGCCGACGAGCTGTGCGACACCGACGAACTCGACCGCTTGCGCGCTTTCCTCGACAAGCAGCTTTCGTCGTTGCACGGGGCCGTGGCCCGGCTCGCCAACCGTCTTCAGCGCCGGCTGCTCGCCCAGCAGAACCGCGGCTGGGACTTCGATCTGGACGAAGGCGTGCTCGATGCGTCGCGGCTGGCGCGGGTCATCATCGATCCCATGCACGCGCTTACCTTCAAGCAGGAGCGGGACACAGACTTCCGCGACACCGTGGTCACGCTGCTGCTCGACAACTCGGGCTCCATGCGCGGCCGGCCCATCATGGTCGCCGCCTGCTGCGCGGACATTTTGGCGCGCACGCTGGAACGCTGCGGGGTGAAGGTCGAGATCCTCGGTTTCACCACCCGCGCCTGGAAGGGCGGCCATTCGCGCGAAGCCTGGCTAAACGCCATGAAGCCGGCCCTGCCCGGACGCCTCAACGATCTGCGTCACATCATCTATAAGGCCGCCGACACGCCCTGGCGGCGGGCAAGGCGCAATCTCGGGCTGATGATGCGCGAGGGACTGTTGAAGGAGAATATCGACGGCGAGGCTCTGGCCTGGGCCCATCAGCGTCTCTTGGCGCGGCCCGAGCAGCGGCGCATTCTCATGATGATCTCCGACGGCGCGCCGGTGGACGATTCCACGCTGTCGGTCAATTCCGGCTCCTACCTGGAAAAGCATCTGCGCCAGGTCATCACCGAGATCGAGACGCGCTCGCCCGTCGAGCTCTTGGCCATCGGCATCGGCCACGACGTCACGCGCTATTACCGCCGCGCCGTGACCATAACCGATGCCGAGGAGCTCGCCGGCGTCATGACCGAGAAGCTCGCCGAGCTGTTCGACGAGGATGCGGCCTGGCGGCAATTGCACCGCAATATGCCGTCCGCCGCGCGCGCCAAACGCCGGGCCCTCCACTAGGTGCGCCACCCATCGCGCAGGGCGCGGACAGCGCTGCTTGCCGCGCTGCTCTCCTTTGTCGCGATGTTCGCCGTTGTCTCCTCGCTCGCCAGCAAACCTCTGGATGTGCCGGAGCGCCCCTTCACGGTGCGCGTCACCGCCATTCCCATCACCTTCGACCGCGACGACACCAAGCGCTTGGACTTCGGCAAGCTCACATTCCGCGGCGGCCTCAACCTGTTCGGCAGGTCGCGGCATTTCGGCGGTTTCTCGGGCATCGCCGTCAATGCCTCCGGCACCTCACTGCTTGCCGTAACCGATGCGGGCGCCTGGATGCGCGCCACGCTCGATTATAACGGCCGCTGGTTGAAGAGCTTCGATGACGTGTCCGTCGGCCCAATCCTCGGCCAGGACGGCAAGCCCTTGGAGACCGACGCCGAGCGCGACGCCGAAGGGCTGGCGGTGATCTCCGGCGATACGCGGTCCGGTCAAGCCTATGTCGCCTTCGAACGCGACCAGCGCATCCTGCGCTATGCCTTCGACCCGTCACGTTTCGGTCCGCCGACCGGCGCCGTCCGGCTGCCCAAGGAAGCCGGCGCCATGAGCTCCAATCAAGGGTTCGAGGCGGTAGCGCTGGTCCAAGCCGGAAGGCTGAAGGGCACCATCGTCGCCTTTTCCGAACGCTTGAAGGACCGCAACGGCAATCTCAAGGGCTGGCTGATCGGCGGCCCCAGCCCCGGCGCCATCACGGTGCGCCGCCTCGGCGGCTTCGACATCACCGATGCCGCGGGCCTCCCCGACGGTGGCTTGGTGCTACTGGAGCGCCGCTTCCGCTATAGCGAGGGCGTAAAGATGCGTATCCGCCGCATCGCGGCCACCGAACTCAAGCCGGGCAAGCTGATCGCGGGCGAAGTCCTGCTCGAGGCGACCGACCGGCTCAATATCGACAATATGGAAGCGATCGCCGTGCACCGTTCGCGCGCAGGCGAGACCATCCTGACACTGATGTCGGATGACAATTTCAGCCCGCTTCAGCGGTCGCTGATCATGCAGTTCGCACTGCCGTAGCCAAAATGAGCATCAGGAGGCGATCGCCTGGCCCTCATGGGCCTTGGCGATTTCACGCTTGAGACGCCGCGCCTTCAAGGAAAGCTCGTCGTCTCCGGCCTTCAGCAGATAGGCATCGAGGCCACCGCGATGCTCCACGGAGCGAAGCGCGTTGGCGGAAACGGTAAGCCGGACGCTCTTCTTCAGCGTGTCGCTCTGCAACGTCACATTGCAAAGATTCGGCAGGAAACGGCGCCTTGTACGACGCTTGGCATGGCTCACATTGTTGCCGGTGAGCACGGCTTTGCCGGACAGCTCGCAGCGACGGGCCATGGTCCTATGTCCTTCTAGTCTTAATGAAAGCCGGTTGCGGCTCGTGGCAGTCCACAAGCGCAGGCATCTTGGGGGGCGAGATATACGGGGATGGCCCTATTCGGTCAAGGCACCGCCTCGATTTCCGTCTATGGTGGCCAAATTGACGAATCCCCCAAATACCTGGACAGTCTTTAGGGCCTGGGTACGCGCGGGTCAGCAGTTTGCTTGGGGCCGGGAGGCATGTGGGCACCACGACATTGCTTGAGCTTTGTGGCCGTGGCCGCCCTTACCCTGGGCCTCGCGCCCACGCTCGATGACGAGCGCGCCCGGGCGGAAGCCCCGGCCAGCGCCCCCGCGCGCATCATCGCCGTCTACCAGGTCAATCTCGGCAGGCTCAATCTCGGAAATTTCAGTGTCACCACCACGCTCCGTGGCGAGGGCTACCAAATGCGCGGCGAAGGCCGGTTCTCGATCCTCGAAGGGCTGGTCTACAATTGGCAGGGTGTCACCTCCAGTACCGGCAAGGTGACCGAGGCCGGGCCCGAGCCCGACACGTATGCTGTGAGCTATTCCGACGGCGGCCAGAAAAGCGAACGCCTGAAGATGACCTTCGACGAGGGCACGGTAGAGCGGGTCTCGATCGTGCCGAACACGCGCCCGCGACCAGGCACCATCCCCGTCAGGCGCGAGCAGCTGGAAGGCGTGCTCGACCCGATGAGCGGCGCCTTTCTCACCGCCCGCTCGGCCAACCCCAATGCAGATCTCGGTGTCTGCAATCAGATGCTGCCGGTGTTCGACGGCAAGGCGCGTTTCGATCTCGTGCTCAAACCGAAGAAGCGCGTCATGGTGCAGAACAAGGCGCGGACCTCCTATTCGGGACCGGCGGCGATCTGCCGGGTGAAGTTCATCCCCATCGCCGGCTACCAGCCGGGCGATCCGGGGATCCAGATGATGACCCAAAGCAACGAAATCGAAGTATGGCTGATGCCGGTCAGGGGGACGCAGATGTACGTGCCCTATCGCATTGTCCTGCCGACACCCGTGGGCTATGGCACCGCGGTCGTGACGTCCATCCAGGTCGCGGGTTCGCGGCGCGCAAGCATCGACTAGCGCGCTTCCTCGACGGCGCGGAACACACGAGGCGACCCTTCGCAGAGCCAGGTATTAACGCGGAAGCCCCAAAACCCAACATGTCGTAGGGAACGGACGCGGAAAATTTACGCTCCCCTGATTCGTGCGCGGTCCGTTCCCGTTGCGGGCCGCGAAACTAGAGGCTCGATGAGAACCGGAAACGAGATGTAGTGTTCGCCCCCGAAAGCAGGCGGCCCACGCCAAAGCCACCGGAGACGTCCGAGAGACTGTGCCATTTCGATGCAGAACATTTACCGAATGGGCGGAGTCACCGATTCGGACGGGATTCGTTCTTCCCCCGTTCACGCCCAAAGCGTGAGTCACGTTAAGAACTGCATAGAATGATCAGACCTTTATCCACGCAATCCACAGGTCTCGCCAAAGGCCGCGGCGTCACCGCCGTGCTCGGCCCCACCAATACGGGCAAGACCCACCTCGCCATCGAGCGCATGCTCGCCCACGACGTGGGCGTCATCGGCCTGCCCCTGCGGCTGCTTGCCCGCGAAGTCTACGACAAGGTCGTGGCCAAGGTCGGCGCCAACCAGGTCGCGCTCATCACCGGCGAGGAGAAGATCAAGCCGCCGAATGCGCGCTTCTATGTCTGTACCGTCGAGGCCATGCCGCGCGAGCTCGAGGCGGATTTTGTCGCCGTGGACGAGATTCAGCTCGCGGCAGACGCCGAGCGCGGCCATGTGTTCACCAACCGCCTGTTCCATGCGCGTGGCCTGAACGAAACGCTGCTGCTTGGCGCGGCGACGATGCGCGACGCCATCCGCGAGCTTCTGCCCGGCGCCAACCTTGTCTCGCGACCGCGCCTGTCGAAGCTCTCTTATGCGGGCGACAAGAAGATCACCCGCCTGCCCCGGCGCGCGGCCATCGTCGCCTTCTCGGTGAACGACGTCTACGCCATCGCCGAGCTGGTACGGCGGCAGCGCGGCGGCGCCGCGGTGGTGCTCGGGGCACTCAGCCCCCGCACCCGCAACGCCCAAGTCGCGCTCTACCAGAACGGCGACGTGGATTTCCTGGTGGCCACGGACGCCATCGGCATGGGGCTCAATCTCGACCTCGATCACGTGGCCTTTGCCGGCATCCGCAAGTTCGACGGCCAGGCCCACCGCAATCTCACGCCATCGGAGATCGGCCAGATTGCCGGCCGCGCCGGCCGCCATATGAATGACGGCACGTTCGGCGTGACCGGCCAGGTCGCGCCCTTCGACGCCGAACTGATCGACCGCTTGGAGAACCACACCTTCGATCAAGTCGGCATGCTGCAATGGCGCAGCCGCACCCTCGATTTTGCCTCCCTCGAAGCGCTGCGCGACAGCCTGCGCGAGAGCCCCGAGCATCCCCGCCTCACGCGCTCGCGCATGGTCGACGACGTGATTGCGCTGGAGAACGTCACGCGCGACGAGGAGATTTGCGATCTGGCGCGGGCACCGGCGGCGGTCGGGCTGCTGTGGGAAATGTGCCAGATCCCCGACTACCGGAAGGTATCACCCATCAGCCATGCCGAGTTCGTCGCGACGCTCTACCGTTTCGTCATGAGCGACGAGGGCAAGATTCCCGAGGATTGGTTCGCCAATCAAGTGGCGCAATCCGACCGTATAGACGGTGATCTCGATACGCTGTCGAACCGGCTTGCCCAAATTCGGACCTGGACATTTGTCTCACACCGCTCTCAATGGCTCCAGGATCCGGAGCGCTGGCAGGAACGCACAAGGGTCATTGAGGATAAACTGTCTGACGCTCTTCACGAACGTCTGACACAACGCTTTGTCGACCGGCGCACCAGTGTGCTTATGCGGCGCCTGCGCGATAAGGAGGAGATGATGGCCGAGATCAGTCCTGACGGTCAGATTCTTGTCGAGAACCATTTTGTCGGACGCCTGGACGGCTTTCGCTTCACGCCCGATGCGTCCAGCGATGGTATTCACGGCAAGGCCGCGCGCCACGCCGCAGCCCAAGTGCTCGAGACCGAGCTGGCCGCGCGCGCCGCGGCGCTTGTCGGCGCAGCCGATGAGACGATTACGCTCACCCCAAACGGCCGCATCGTCTGGCAAGGCTCGGAGATCGGCCGGCTCGAACGCGGCGACACGGCCCTCAAACCGCGCATCCAGCTCTTCACCGACGAGCATCTGGCCCCGCCGGACCGCGAGCGTATCGCGGCGCGCCTCAATGCGTGGCTCGCCGCCCATCTCGATGCGAAACTGAAGCCGCTGATCGCGCTGAGCGAGGCGCAGGACCTGACAGGCCTCGCGCGCGGTCTAGCCTTCCGGCTGACGGAAAATCTGGGCGTGCTCCGCCGCGATACGGCCGCCGCCGAGATCAAGGCGCTCGACCAGGCCGACCGCGGTCAACTGCGCAAATACGGCGTGCGCTTCGGCGCCTTCAATCTCTACTTCCCTGCCCTGCTCAAGCCCGCGGCCGCGGAGCTCCTGCTTCTGCTATGGGCCCTGCACGGCGGCCCCGAGCACAACCTCGATGCCGATAGCCTGCCGGAACGCCCGCAGCAGGGGCTGACCTCCGTGGCGGCCGACAAGGCCATCCCGGAACCGTATTGGCGTGCCGCGGGCTTCCATGTCGCGGGCACCCGCGCCGTGCGCATCGACATGCTGGAGCGGCTCTCCGATCTCATTCGTGTCCGCGTGACCTGGCGCCCCGCGCCGGCCGAAAAGGAGGGCGCGCCGGCCCCCTCTGGCGCCAGCGGCGATGGCGGGTTCCGCGTCGTGCCGGAGCTGATGTCCATGGTCGGCTGCTCGGGCGAGGAGTTTGCTTCCATCCTGCGCGCGCTCGGTTTCCGCCTGGAACGCCGCAAGCTCGAAGCCGGCAATGGCGCCACCGAACCTGAAACGCCCAAGGGCGCAACCACAGAGGCCGCGCCCACAGAGCCCGAGGCGGCGCCCACAGAAGCCGCGCCCGCGACCACAGAAAATGGCGCGACCGCGGCGCCCGAAGCGGTCGCTGAGCCGCAAGACGCGGTTTCCACCGCCCCCACCGAACAGGCCGAAGCGGCGACCGCCTCGGAGCCCGCCTTCGATGAGATATGGCGCCCCAGCAAGCGCAAGGACACCCAGCGTCCGCGCCACGCCGGGAGACGGTCGAACGAGCAAGGATCCCAGGCCAAACGCCCGCAACGCCACGGCAAAGCCCAAGGGCAGGATCACGGTCAGGGCCAAAACAACAAACCCCGTGGCAAGGGGAGAGGCCAGGATCGGGGCAAGCCGGGCGGCCAGGACCGCCAGCGCCAGCCGCGCCGCGAGCCCATGAGCCCAGAGCACTCACCGTTCGCCGCCCTGAAAGACCTCCGTGACAGCCTCGCCGCGCGCGGCCGGCCCGAGCGGAGTTAGCCGCACTCCCCTATGGCGGAGCAACGCCTCGACAAATGGCTGTGGTGCGCCAGGCTGGTGAAGACACGGTCAGGCGCGGCGCGGCTGATCACCGACGGCAAAGTTCGCATAAACGGCGAGCGCGCTGTGAAACCGAGCCGGCTCGTGCGAGACGGCGACGTGGTGACCACGGTCAAGCTGGGATGGCTTTCGGTCGTGCGTGTCCTCGATGCCGCCGAACGGCGTGGGCCCGCGAGCGCCGCACAAGCCCTTTATGAGGATTTGACGCCGAAGGACGTGCCGCCGCCCGACCGGCCGCTTACACAAGGGCGCACCGGCAAACGTCCCACGAAGCGGGATCGCCGCGTCATGGACGCCTTCCGCATCGGCAAGATCTGACCCGTCACGCCGCGGATGTGAAGCGCGGACGTCGAGGCGCCGCCACAGGCTCGATACGACCGGCGCGCAGCAGTGCCGTGGCCTCGGCCG
Organism: uncultured Alphaproteobacteria bacterium; assembly: GCA_963825655.1. Taxonomy (GTDB): domain Bacteria; phylum Pseudomonadota; class Alphaproteobacteria; order Rhizobiales; family Methyloligellaceae; genus Methyloceanibacter. The sequence continues at coordinate 352,840 of CAWGTS010000001.1, read as the reverse complement.
CCTTGACCGGCCTGCTGAAGAAGTAGCCCTGCGCCTGTTCGCAACCCGCGCCGATGAGAAAGCGCATCTGGGCTTCCGTCTCCACGCCCTCGGCGATCACATCGAGCCCAAGCTCGTGCGCGAGCCGGATAGCGGCGCGCACCACCGCGGCGTTCCGATAGTCCACCGTGACGCGGAATACGAACTCCTGCGCGAGCTTCAATCGATTCACCCGGTAGGTGGTCAAGTATTTGAGCGATGAGTAGCCCGTGCCAAAATCGTCGATCGCGATTCTGACGCCCAGCCGGCGCAAACTCTCCAGCGTATTGCTGGCGATTCTGACGCCCAGCCGGCGCAGACTCTCCAGCGTATTGCTGTGCTTCTGCGTCGCCTCCATGAGAACAAACTCGGTGAGCTCCAGCTCGATATCGCCCGGACTGACATTCCAGCGAAGCAGGCTGGCCTCGACTTCCCGCTGAAGCTAAAGGCAGCCGGCGTCAGCAGCCCGCGTGTCTTGTGGTTCCAGCGGACCAAGGCCTCTAGGCCGGTCAGGCGCCCCGTGGCCAGTTCGACCTGCGGCTGGTAGTAGAGCTCGAGCTCGCCGTCTTCGAGAGCACTTTTGAGCTCATCGGCGATCCGCACGCGTTCATGCACCTGCCGGTCGAGATCTTGGCTATGGAAGCGGTAACAATTGCGCCCCTCATCCTTGGCGCCGTAGAGCGCGAGGTCCGCTTGAACCATCATCGCCTCGGGACTGGCGATATCCCGCGAGAACAGCGCAATGCCGACGCTCGAGGTCACCGAGATCTTGTGGCCATCAACAATAAAAGTCTCGGCAAGCGCCTCGGCGATCCTCGAAGCGAGCGAGGCTGCCTCCGTGGGCTCGCTCACATTGGGGGAGAGAATGGCAAATTCATCACCACCAAAGCGCGCCACGAGATCCTCCTCGCGCACGACGCTCGTCAACCGCGCGACGATCGCCTTTAGGAGCTCATCGCCCATGGCGTGACCCAGCGTATCGTTGACGTCCTTGAAGTCGTCGATATCGAGATAGAGCACGGCGAACGGCGGCGCACCGCGCAGGCTTGCGGCAAAGGCCATCTTGAGCCGCTTCATGAATGCGCGGCGGTTTGCCAAGGCGGTGAGGTTGTCCGTCTGCGCCAACTGTAGGATGCGCCGGTTCGCGGTTTCAAGACGCAATGTTTGCCGCAGCTACGACCACATATAGGCGAGCATGGCCGCGAAGATCAGACCGATCACGCCGACAACCAGCCAAGAGCGGTAATAGTCGATCGATTTCGAAAGGTCGGGAACCACCCCCAGGTCCCATCGCGCGTCGCCGGCCAGAATGGGCGCCGACCAATGGGGCAACTCCGCAAGCGCCGCCCGCGTTGTGGGTTCGGAGGACCGCTCGCGACCGCTCTTGCTGTAAGCGAAAATCGGCGCGGCCTGCTGATCGTCATTGCCGGGATAGAGATACAGGCCGACGGTCTTAGGCAGTATGGCGTCCGCGAGAATGGCATCGAAGAGCGTGGCGGTTTGGAAGACCCCTGCGATCACGCCTTTGAAATCTCGGCGTCGGCTTTCGAGGCTGTCATGGCGCACGCCTCGCTGGTAGATCGGCAGGAAGGCGAGAAAGCCGGCGCGTTTGCCGGCGATCGGATTGCGGAGCTCAATGTTCTGTGCCGTGGCCATGATGTCCGCGTCGCGGGCACGCCGGATGGCCGCGCCTCGCGTACGCTCCGAGTGGAGATCCGTGCCGATGCTGGCCGTGCGCGCATGGGAAACGGTGGAATAGAGGATCGGGAAGTAGACCGTGCGACTCTCTGAATCGTTCACGGACCCTGTCGGCGCCCAAGTCTTGATCGAAAATTCCGCGAGATCGCTTGCTTTCACGCGGCCTTCGAACGCTTCACGGTCCTCACCGGTGACGCGCGGGCACCAGACAAGCCGCATGATGTTGTCCTGGCCCGCCAGGATTTAGCTTGTAAAGAGTTCGAACTCACGGCGCGTGACTCGCTCGGAGGCATCATAGAGAGCGCGCAGCGCCTTGAACTTATCGAGATATTCGTTGAGCCCGTTTTGCAGGACAGTCGCGTAGTCGCCGGCGACATCGTTGAACTTCGCCTTGGCGAGCCGCACCTCCCAGACGGAGACGGCGATCCAGGCCGAGCCGGCAACCGCAAGGCCAAGCACACCGATGGCAAGCAGGGGCCAAAGCTGCGACAAACGCGGTCGCGCGCCGATGACCTTGGGTTGATCTTGCATCCGCGAACCAGTCCCCGTGAGGGTGGGTTGCCCATATCCGGCAAGCCGCCGCTTGGGCCTCTCGATCCAACCTATGAGAGGTGTCACAAACTGGTTGACGCGGCCTTAGTCCGGGCCAGGAAACTCAACCTAGGGCTGACGGGGAAAGCCGCAAAGCTATGCCAAAAATCAGGGTTTGCCAGGTGTTACGCCGCCTTGTGCTGGTGGCGTGATTGTTATACGCAGGCGCTCTCCGGGCATTTAGGACGGCCCGAAGGGGCTTTATTGAGGTGGGCTGGGCAAGCCCCGAAACCGTGTGGGATCGATGACTTACGTCGTCACTGAAGTCTGCATCAAGTGCAAGTACACCGATTGTGTGGAGGTCTGCCCCGTGGATTGCTTCTACGAGGGCGCCAACATGCTTGTCATCCATCCGGACGAGTGCATCGACTGCGGCGTCTGCGAGCCGGAATGCCCCGTCGAGGCCATCAAGCCGGATACCGAGCCGGAATTGGAACAATGGCTGGAAGTGAACCGGCAGTATTCGGAGACCTGGCCGAATATCACCACCAAGAAGCCGGCACCGCCCGATGCCGACGCCTTCACCGCGGAGCCGGACAAGTTCGAGAAGTACTTCACCGCCGACCCCGGCGAAGGGGATTGAGCGTATTCAACGGGTGAAGGGTTAACCCTATGGTCAAAATGCCGCATATTGCGGCGCCAAAATGGCCATGCTGCAGTGCCGGGCGACTTCCAGATTCATCAAATTTGTGATATGGTGCTTTTGAAATGGCGCAGACTGTCGGCGCGTGAAGCACCAAGAGAGGCGACGCCGTTTGGGCTCGCTTTTTTTCTGACTTGAGGGGAGTTAGCGCGATCAGTGCCCCTGATCGACAGCTCATCTTGTGCCCAATCGCCGCCCAGAGGCGGCGCCCAGCGGAAATCGCTGGTTTTGAAGACTTGGGCTTGCTCACGCCGCCGCTTCCGCGCCCACCAAACAATTTTCAATAGCGAGGCGCGATCCATGGCCGAAAAAAAGAGACCTCAGCAGAGACACGGTTTCCGCACGAACGAGTACATCGTGTACCCGGCGCATGGCGTTGGCCGCATCATGAGCATCGAAGAGCAAGAAGTTGCCGGTGCGAAGCTGGAGCTGTTCGTCATCAACTTCGAGAAGGACAAGATGACCCTTCGCGTCCCGACCTCGAAGCTTGAGAGCGTCGGCATGCGCAAGCTCGCCGAGGAGAAGGTGGTCAAGAGGGCTCTCACCACGCTGAAGGGCAGGGCACGCGTGAAGCGCACTATGTGGTCCCGCCGCGCGCAGGAATACGAAGCCAAGATCAATTCCGGCGATCTCATCTCCATCGCCGAGGTGGTGCGCGACCTCTACCGTTCCGAGGCTCAGCCCGAGCAGTCTTATTCCGAGCGGCAGCTCTATGAAGCCGCGCTGGACCGCATGGCCCGCGAGCTCGCGGCCGTGGAGAAGCTGGACGAGGCATCCGCCATCGCCAAGATCGACGATGTGCTCTCCAAGTCGGCCCGCACCGCCAAGATGGCCGCGGAAGCGGCGGAGACCGGTAAGGCCGCGGCCGCCTAAGGCAGCCCCTCTCGAAACCGAGACATTCGGCAAGAAATTCGGAGATGGCCGGGCCTTTTCGCCCGGCCATCTTCTTTTTTGCGCTAGAGCCCGGACGCCGGCGCCAAGACCTCGATCTGATCCGGATGGCTCGCCGCAATCATCGGCCCGTTCCACCATTCGAGCCACCCACGCACGCGGACGCGCTTTCCGGGAAGCTGCCCGAGATCGAGACCTTCCGCCTCGAACCCCGCCAAGCTTTTCCGTTCGATCATGATGGTGAAATCGCTGCGCCAGTCCTCGGCGAAGTTCACGTAGAGCAGCTCGCGTCCCTCACCCACGGCGTGAACCGGGCCTTCCACAAGCTGATAAGTCCGCGTGAGCCGCCCCAGCCGCTTCGGATCGCCAGCGTCCTGAACGCGGTAGGCCCAAGAGCGCCACAGCCCGCGCCGCGCCTCACGGGCTTCGCGCTCGATCTCGAGGAGTGCGCCGACGCAGGCCCGCGCCTCCGGCAAGGAATAGACGCGGGCGAAGCCCTGGGCGACTAGTGCCTCTTGCAGCCAGAGCGGCTTGCCGTCCTTTGTCATAAAGAGATGCGCCAGGACATGGCCGTGCCGGTCCTGGCGGCGCGCATCGAAGCGAAGCTCGACCGTGGCCCCGGACGTCATGCGGTCGAGCGCTTGTTTGGACTTGGCGACGAAGGGCCATGGGTCCTCGCCCTTCCAGCCGAGCGGCGCAGCCGGCGCCTTCACGCCGAGCAGGCGCACCTTGCGGCCGTCGGTGAGCGTCAGCGTCTCGCCGTCAACCACGGAGGCAACCGTCGCCGTCTCGCCGGGCGGCAAGTCGCACGCACCCGCAGGCGATACGAACGAGAGCCCCGCGCCGAATACACAGACAAGAGTGCGCAAGGACCGTTTTGCCATGGGGCGTTCACGCAGGGGGATGGTGCCGAATACCGAAGATGGAGAGCGTGCCTTTGCCTTTGACCTCGATCTCGCCAAGGGCTTCGCCGTGGAAGGTCGACTTCAGCTGTTCCCAGATCTCCTGGGTGGCGGCGACGCTGCCCGGCGCCCCCATGCCGACCATGCGCGAGGCAAGGTTCACGGTGTCGCCCCAGATATCGAACTGATAGCGCTCCTGACCGACGACGCCGGCCACCACGGGGCCTGCATGCACGCCCACACGCACCTCCCAGCCGAGATGGGCATCGATCAAAGTCGAGGCCATTTCCAGCCCGCAGCGCACCGCGGAGCCAATCGGGTCGTCGACCTCGTGTAGGAGGCCCGCCGCCGCCATGAAGCCATCGCCAATGGTCTTGATCTTCTCCAGTCCGTGCTTGGCCGTGACGCGCTCGAAGATCACAAACAGCGCATCGAGCCGCGAGATCACGTCTTCCGGCTCGTGTTGATCGCAATAGGCCGTGAAGTTGGTGACGTCGCAGAACAACACGGCCACATTCTCGTAGCGCCGCGGGATCACCGTGCCGTAGCTACGGATCTCATCCGCGGCCTTCTTCGGCAGCAGAGCATGCAGCAGCTGGTCGGCTTGAGCGCGTGCGTCCTTCGCCTCGCTCACCGCATCCTGCAAGGCGAGCTGCGTCTTGACCCGGGCCAGCACGATGGGTGCGGAGAACGGTTTATGGATGTAGTCCACGGCGCCGACCTCGAAGCCCTTCTCCTCGTCGACGGAGTTGGTCTTCGCCGTCAGGAAGATGATCGGGATTTCGCTCGTGCTTGGGTCTTCCTTCAGCCTGCGGCACACTTCGAACCCGTCCATGCCGGGCATCATCACATCGAGCAGGATGAGATCGGGTTTGTCCGCCGCCGTGGCGATCGCCAGGGCCTTCTCGCCATTGGTGGCGACCTTCGTGCGGTAACGATCCTTGAGGACACCGGAGACAACCGAAACATTCGTCGGGGTATCATCGACGATCAGGACGAGCTTGCGGCCTGAATCCGTCATGATTTCTCCCCCAGGTCGATCGACAGGCGAGAGGCGATCCCGGAAAGGCTCTCAAGCGCCGCGTCGAACTCGAAATTGCCGACTTGCGCCGACAGTGTCTTGATCTCGCGAGGCGTCAGTACACCGGCCAGCTGAGACTTTGTATCAATGACGAAGTCCGCGGCCTCACCGTCGTCCGTTTCCAGGAGTTGTTTGAGCCTGGCGAGCGGACCAGCGACCGTGCTCGGATCGCCGGACGGCGCTGCCGTGCCGCCCACTTCCGGTTCCGGCGGCAACGCCGCCTCAATGCCCTTGATGACCGGATCTAGCGTAACGGCCAGGACTTTCAGCGCCTCTTCCGGATCTTGACCTGTCCTGATCGCGGTCTCGGCGTCCCCGGCTGCCGCCGCCAATCCCGGCGCCCCAAGCGTCGCGGCGACACCTTTGAGTGAGTGGGCCGCCCGTTCCGCAGCACCCGCATCGCCTCCGGACAGCGCGGCCCGTATGTCGTCCACGGTTCCCCCCTGCCGCTCGGCGAACTTCCGCAACAGCGCCTCATAACGGTCGCGTTTGCCGCCCGTAAGGCGCACGCCCGAGCGCGTGTCGACGCCCTCAATCTCCAGGGGCTTGGTATCGCTCTGATCGTCCTGCTGTGGCGCCGCGCCGTTTCCGTCCTCGAGCTCGTCTTGGTGGCCCCTGCGGATCGAATGCATCAGCACGCCGAACAACTGGTGAGGATCGATGGGCTTTGCGATGTGATCGTTCATGCCGACGCTCAGGCATAGCTCGCGGTCGGAGGCAAGCGCGTTGGCCGTCATGGCGATAATCGGCAGATCCTGGTAGCGCCGGTCGGACCGCAGGATGCGCGTGGCGGCGACACCGTCCATGACAGGCATTTGCATGTCCATCAGCACGACGTCGTAGTCGTTCTTCTCGATCATGCGAATTGCTTCCTCGCCGTTCTCGGCGAGGTCCACAAAGATATTGGCGTCCGCGAGTTGGCCGATCGCCACCTCTTGGTTGATCTCATTGTCTTCGACGAGAAGGACTCGCGCGCCACGCAGAAGGTCCGTGGCAAATGCGGGTGCTGTTTGCGTGGGTTCGGAATAACCTTGGTCCCCGCCAAGCGCGACCACTGCGGTATCGAACAGGATGGAGGAGGTGACAGGCTTTATGAGCACGTTCTCGAAGCCACTTTCCTCGGCCTGTTTGAGAACTTCCTCCCGGCCATAGGCGGTGACCATCACCAGATGCGGCGGTTTTGCGCCGTCGGCCATAGCCTGGATGCGCCGGCCGGTCTCGATCCCGTCGAGCCCGGGCATCTGCCAGTCGATGAAGGCGATCTCGTAGTGCTCCCCAAGCTTGGCGGCCTGAACCAGCATCTCCAGCGCCTCCTCGCCAGAGGCCGCCTCGTCGGTCGCGAAAGTCATGCTGGTGAGCATGTTGGCCAGGACCGCGCGTGCGTGCGAATTGTCGTCAATCACCAGCACGCGCCGGCCGCGCAGGTCGGACTGTAGCAGCCGCGGCCGCGGCACCTCGGAGCCCTTGCCGAGGCGCGCCGTGAAGCGGAAGATGCTTCCCTGGCCGAGTTCGCTCTCGACCTCGACCGTCCCACCCATGAGCTCGGTGAGCTGCTTAGAGATGGCGAGCCCAAGTCCCGTGCCACCGTAGCGGCGCGTGGTCGAGGCATCGGCCTGTTCGAAGGCCTGGAACAACCGGTCCACCTGTTCGGCGGTCATGCCGATTCCGGTATCGGTCACCGAGAACTCGACAAGCTGACCGTCCTTGTCATCCTCGATCACGCGCACCTGAACCATGATCTCGCCGGTCTCGGTGAACTTGACGGCATTGGAGCAGAAATTGATGAGGATTTGCCCGAGCCTTAAGGGGTCGCCCTTGAAGTGGGCCAGGACACGCGGCTCCACATCGAAGATCAGCTCGAGTCCCTTGGCCGAAGCCTTCTCGGACATTAGGTTCCCGACATTCTCCAGGACCTTGTCGAGATCGAAGTCGATATGCTCGATCGTCAGCTTGCCGGCTTCGATCTTCGAGAAGTCGAGAACATCGTTGATGATGCCGAGCAGGTGCTGCCCAGAACTCTTGATCTTGAGCACATAGTCGCGCTGACGCGGGCTGAGCTCCGTCTTCAAGGCAAGATGGGACAGGCCGATTACGGCATTCATCGGCGTCCGGATCTCATGGCTCATATTGGCGAGGAAGATGCTTTTCGCTTCGTTCGCCTCAAGTGCCGACTTGCTTGCCTTGGCCAGTTCCACTTGCGCGGCCTCAAACGCGAGCTCGGCGGCTTTGCGGTCGTCGATGTCGGCCAGCGAGCCCACGACCTCCACAGGCTGGCCTGCATCATCTCTGGTGAGATACTGCTCGTCGCTGACCCAGCAATAGCTGCCATCTTTCCGGCGGAACCGGTATTCCATCCAGTTCGCGCCATTGCGGAAAAGATCGCCCTGCTTTCTCTCAATCTCCCCGAGGTCGTCGGGATGAACGCGCGTCCGCCAGAAGTCCGGCTCCGTCAGATATTCATTCGCCTGGTAGCCGAGGATCCGCGTGATGCTCGGGCTCACATAGGACGGCTTGTAATCCCCGGTGGCCGCGAAGCTGTAGACCACGACGGGCACGGCGCCGAGCAATACGTCGAGCTGCCTTCGGGCCTCGACCTCGGCCTCTTCCGCTTCCTTGCGTTCGGTGACGTCCGTCCATGAACCGACGATCTCGGTGGGCTGCCCATCGCTGTTGCGTACGACATGCTGCCGGTCGTGGAGCCACATATACGTGCCGTCCTCACGCCGGACGCGGTACTCGATGGAGCCGCGGTCGTCATCGAACATGCGGTCGACCCAGGCATTGATGTGGTCGATGTCCTCGGGGTGCACGCGGCCCCGCCAGAAATACGGATCGAAGAGATAATCGCGCGGGGTACAGCCGAACAGCCGCGTGACGCTGTCGCTCACGAAGGTCGGCTGGTAGTCGCCTTCGGCCGCCCGGCAATAGATCACCGCAGGCGACGCATTGAGCAGTTCGGCCAAATGCGCCTGCGCCGAAGCTTGCACTTCGGCGATACGATTCAGGTCGTGCTTTTCCTGCTGTTGCGCGGTCTCGCTGAGGGCCTGGTCGATGAGGAGCGCCACGGCCTCGGCGTCCGCCTGGCCTGTCTCAACTCGCAATAGGCGCAGAATCGCAGCAGCGACCCTGTCCGCCTTTTCCCTCGCGGCCGACATGACCGATGCCCTCCAGGAGGCGACGCGGGTAAGTACCTCTCCTGATTGAGTAACCTAACGTCTTCGGGCGGCTGTGCAACTCGCCCGACACGAATTGGCCGCACCCAAGGCCTCCACGGGGAAGCGCGCCGAGGGCACGAGCGTCCCATATCGCTGCTTGCGGGCGGCCCTGGCCTCCTCTAAATCCAAAAGGACTCATCTCAAGACCCCGTAGCTCAGTCGGATAGAGCATCAGATTCCTAATCTGAGGGTCGCAGGTTCGAATCCTGCCGGGGTCACCAATTGGATCAATAGGTTAATCAAATATCACTAGAGCGCTTTAGCACAGGGTAACGTATGGGGTAACAAAACGGGCGGTCACCCCCGACGCAGCCTACTGGGCCGCCGTTGGGTCTAGCTCGTCTTTTCGATTCCCGCGATCCTGAATCCGTGCGGGGGGAGCCAAAGAGGGAGGCTCCCATGAAGGTCTCCACGACGACCCAGAGGGTGAGTAGCCATTGAACCACTAGATCTTTTCTTGGACACGCCTGCATTCGCGATGGAATGCGTCCAAAGCATCCTTGTTTAAGAGAGGAATGGTGTGCGGAGACTTCGGCTGGTGTTCCCAGACGAGCGGAACTTTGGCTGGCTTGTTGGCAAGTAGGAGATAACGAAAGCCATTCTCCGGGGCCCCGAAATCGTGCCACTGGCCCTGCCAGTCCTGCGCGAGAGATATATGGCACCGCTTGGCGTGGGGACCATAGATGGTCCGCTCCGAATTTCTTCCGGTGGTCTTTATGACCCGACCAATGTTTTCTCCTGGCAGGCGCACCGGACCATCACGTTTTGCCAGTAGGTGTGAGAAATTCTTCGACCATCCTCCAGAAAGCCCCTTACAGCCCCTCAGCTTCGCCCCAGTATTGAGCCCAGTCCGTAAGGGCGATCACGACGCCTTGGACCCCGCCAGCATCCCAGAGCACTTCTCGATCCTTGACTAGCTCAGCGCCGTGGCAGCCGCTGCGCGCACTGTTGCCGATGAGGCGGCGGCCATCGTGGCGGAGGATGATTACTTGGGTGATCCCAACCGTGCACTCGCCGTGCGGCGCAGGAAACTGCGCGAGCAACTCGTTGAAAGTGCCAGTTTCCAGGAGCTCGACCAGTTGTGCAGTATCATTCTCGGGCTCAATCCCGGTTAGGCGGAGTGAGCGCCGCGACTGAGCTATCCCTATTGGTGAAAATGCATCGTTAGGGTCCACACGCCCCGTGATGTCAGCTAGGCGGAAGACCGGCCGGTCGGTGTCGGTGAAAGGAACGTCCGCTCTAGCCCCGAAAGCGGACATCGTCAATCTGCGCTCTGATGTCCGCTAATGACCCATAGCGGTCATGCCGTCCTGCCAGGCGCGCCGGGCGCTAACCCTTAGCCGCTTCATCGAATCTCTTCGCGGCCACTTCAATTGCCTTGGAGAACGCATTGCGCGACTCGTCGAGTGCCTGGCTCATGGCGTCCCATGAGGCCTGCCCAGCCTTGCCAAGATTATCGGCCTTGGCCTTGAGATCGGCTTGGGCCTTCTGAGCCTGGGCCGTGAGTTGCTGGACATGCGCCTCAGCCTGCTTCTGGTTCCTGGCATGGAGTTCCGTGGCGCGTTGCATATAGCTGTTCACCACGTTTTGCCAGGCCTCGGCTTGGGCCTGGGCGCGCGCTTGGAACGTCGCTTGCTGGTCTTTAATCAATTCGGCCCATCTGCTGGACTCGCTTTGAAACTTGGACCACGTGGCGTCCATTTGAGCTCTCGCCTCGGCGATCGAGCCAGCTCCCTTAGCCTGAACATCCTTGATATCGGCTTGGCCTTCGGCAATCCATTGTTTGACGTGGGCGATGGCCTGCTCGGCTTGCGCACGGACATTGACATCGAGGCTGTCGAGCCTGGAATCGAGTACCTTGGCACTCGCAGCCATCTCATCAAGACAGGCCTTGGCCCATTCTACGAAGACATCAACGTTAGTATGCATTGGGTTTTGCTCACTCATGACCTACACCTCGCTTTTTGGCGGCATCCCAGGAGGTGCCGCAAAACAAAACGGCGCTACACTGCGGTGGGCTCATTGGATGATCGCCCACTTTCCGACGCTGATGGTGTCGGTGTAACCGCCACCCGCAGCGGCCGTGAGCGTGCGTCAGTGGGAACCCTCATATTTGAAGGACACGCTACCCGATAGGCTTCCACCTTGTCGTCGGTGATAACGAGGTCCTAAGTTACCACCTCGGCCACGCGTAAGTCGCGCAAACTCTCCGCTGCACGCTCGACCGCATTCTTGGCCGCCTCCTCCCAAGAGTTTGGGCTCGTGCCAACTAGCTCAACGACTTTGTAGACACGCATAACTATCTCCTCCTCAAACTGGGAGGTTATGAAATCTCCGGGGTCGCCGCCAGTGCTTAGCCTTCATCAGTCTTGACGGAGATCGAGGTCAGGTCTCTGATAGCAGAAATAAACATAATTCGCAGTCGTCTAGGGAGAGAGTTCATGTTGCACGAGGTCATCGAGACCCTGGGTTCGCAAGTCGCCTTGCGGCCCAAATATGACAATTTCATCGGGGGCGATTGGGTGGCACCGGTCGATGGACGCTATTTCGACAATATCAGCCCGATCACCGGCAAGCCGGTCTGCCAGATTGCCCGGTCGCAAGCCGCCGACGTCGAACTGGCGCTCGACGCCGCTCACAAGGCGAAGGACGCCTGGGGCAGAACCTCGCCGGCCGAGCGCGCGACGCTTCTCAACAAGATCGCCGACCGCATGCAGGAGAACCTTCAGCTGCTGGCGACGGTCGAGACCATCGACAACGGCAAGCCGATCCGTGAAACCAGCATGGCCGACGTTCCGCTGGCCATCGATCACTTCCGCTATTTCGCGGCCTGCGTCCGCGCGCAGGAGGGAAGCCTCGGCGAGATCGATCACGACACCATCGCCTATCACTATCACGAGCCGCTCGGCGTGGTCGGCCAGATCATCCCCTGGAACTTCCCCATTCTCATGGCCTGCTGGAAGCTGGCGCCGGCGCTCGCCGCCGGCAACTGCGTGGTGATGAAGCCCGCCGAGCAGACGCCCATGTCGATCATGGTTCTCATGGACGTCATCGGCGACATCCTGCCCGCGGGCGTGCTCAACATCGTCAACGGTTTCGGCGTCGAGGCGGGCAAGCCGCTCGCCCAGAACAAGCGCATCGCCAAGATCGCGTTCACCGGCGAGACCACGACCGGCCGCCTCATCATGCAGTACGCATCGGAGAACCTGATCCCGGTGACGCTGGAGCTCGGCGGCAAGTCGCCCAACATCTTCTTCGACGATGTGATGAACGAGGACGACGACTTCTTCGACAAGACCCTCGAAGGCTTCGCCATGTTCGCGCTTAACCAGGGTGAGGTGTGCACCTGCCCGTCGCGCGCGCTGGTGCAGAAGTCGATCTACGACCGCTTCATCGAGAAGGCCGTCGACCGGGTGAACAAGGTCAAGCAGGGCAACCCGCTCGACGCCGACACCATGATCGGCGCGCAGGCCTCCAACGATCAGATGGAGAAGATCCTCTCCTATATCGACATCGGCCAGAAGGAAGGCGCCAAGCTGCTCACCGGCGGCGAACGTAATATGCTCGAGGGCGACCTGTCCGAGGGCTATTACGTCAAGCCCACGGTGTTTGAGGGCCACAACAAGATGCGCATCTTCCAGGAGGAGATCTTCGGCCCCGTGCTCTCGGTGACCACGTTCGAGACCGAGGAGGAAGCGCTCGAGATCGCCAACGACACGCTCTACGGCTTGGGCTCCGGCGTCTGGACCCGCGACATCAACTGCGCCTATCGCATGGGCCGCGGCATTCAGGCCGGACGGGTGTGGACCAATTGCTATCACCTCTATCCGGCGGGCGCGGCCTTTGGCGGCTATAAAAAGTCGGGCATCGGGCGCGAGAACCACAAGATGATGCTCGAACATTACCAGCAGACCAAAAACCTCCTGGTGAGCTACAGCCCCAAAGCGCTCGGGTTCTTTTAAGCAAGGACATCGCTTATTGCGGGACCACGCCAATACGAAAGACGCCTGGAGGGCACGCCCATGGATGAAGTCTCTAGTACGCCTGGCATTCAGGGCGAGGGATCAAGCGTAATGGACAACGCAACCTATGACGCCATGTACGAAGCTTCGGTTGGGCACCCCGAGAAGTTCTGGACCAAGGAGGGCGAGCGTCTGGACTGGATTAGGCCGTATTCGCGTGCCAAGAACACGACGTTCGAGCCCCCGAACGTGTCGATCAAATGGTTCGAGGACGGCACACTCAATGTCTCCGCCAACTGCATCGACCGGCACCTGAAGAAGCGCGGGGAGCAGACCGCCATCATCTGGGAGCCGGACGACCCGAACACCGAAGCGCGGCACATTACCTATCGCGAACTCTACGAAAATGTCTGCCGACTGGCCAACGTGCTTAAGACGCAAGGCGTCAAGAAGGGCGATCGCGTCACGATCTATCTGCCGATGATCCCTGAGGCCGCGTACGCCATGCTGGCCTGTGCGCGCATCGGCGCCATCCATTCAATCGTGTTCGGCGGCTTCTCGCCGGATGCGCTTGCTAGCCGCGTCGAGGGCTGCGATTCGAGAATTGTGATTACAGCCGATGAAGGTTTGCGCGGTGGTCGCAAAGTTCCGCTCAAGGCCAATGCCGACACCGCGCTTCAGAAGAACCCGGACGTCAAGGCGGTGCTGGTGGTGCGGCATACCGGTGGCGACGTGCCATGGACCCCGGGCCGCGATGCGTGGCTTGACGAGGAAATGGCCAAGGTGCCCGCCGAGTGTCTCCCTGAGGAGATGAGTGCGGAGGACCCGCTGTTCATTCTCTACACCTCGGGCTCGACGGGACAGCCGAAGGGCGTTCTGCATACCTCGGGCGGCTATCTGGTATACACCTCTATGACGCACCAATATGTGTTCGATTATCACGACGGCGACATCTATTGGTGTACGGCAGACGTCGGCTGGGTCACCGGTCATAGCTACATCGTCTATGGACCGCTTGCCAACGGCGCGACCACGCTGATGTTCGAAGGCGTGCCCAACTATCCCGATGCTGGCCGGTTCTGGGACGTGGTCGACAAGCACAAGGTCAACATCTTCTATACGGCGCCGACCGCGATCCGAGCGCTGATGGGTGCGGGCGACGACTTCGTGAAGCGCGCGAGCCGCAAGTCGCTGAAGCTGCTTGGCAGCGTTGGCGAACCGATTAATCCGGAAGCGTGGGAGTGGTACCATCATGTGGTCGGCGATCGCCGTTGCCCCATCGTCGATACGTGGTGGCAGACCGAGACCGGCGGCATCCTCATCACGCCGCTGCCCGGCGCGACCAAGCTCAAGCCCGGGTCGGCGACACTGCCGTTCTTCGGCGTGCAGCCCGCGATCGTCGATGCCGAAGGCAACGTGCTGGAGGGCGAGGCCTCGGGCAATCTGGTCATCCTAGATGCGTGGCCCGGCATGATGCGCAGCGTCTATGGTGACCATCAGCGCTTCGTGGAGACCTATTTCTCGACATACAAGGGCAAGTACTTCACCGGTGACGGCTGCCGGCGCGACGCCGACGGCTATTACTGGATAACCGGCCGCGTCGACGACGTGATCAACGTGTCAGGCCACCGCATGGGGACGGCGGAAGTGGAGTCGGCGCTGGTCGCTCATCCCAAAGTCTCCGAGGCCGCTGTGGTCGGCTATCCCCACGACATCAAGGGTCAGGGCATCTATTGCTACGTTACTTTGATGGCTGGGGAGCAAAGCTCCGACGCGCTCAAGAAAGAACTACGCGACTGGGTGCGCAACGAGATCGGGCCGATCGCATCGCCGGATCAGGTTCAATTCGCGCCAGGACTGCCCAAGACGCGATCAGGCAAGATCATGCGCCGCATTTTGCGTAAGATCGCGGAGGACGATTTTTCCAATCTCGGTGACACCTCGACGCTTGCCGATCCTGCGGTAGTCGATGACCTGATCGAAAATCGACAAAACAAGAAGGCTGGGACAACTACGGCCTAAGGTTGGTTAAAGGGTGAAAAATCAGGCGAGAGAACGCCGCTCTCGCTGGATTGCTTCGTTGATAAGCTGTTTGGCTTCGCCTGCATCGCCCCAGCCAATCATCTTTACCCACTTGCCAGACTCTAGATCCTTGTAATGCTCAAAGAAATGTTGGATTTGCTCCTGCGCTATCCTCGGCAAGTCAGCACAGGTCATCACATGCTCGTAGTGCTTGGATAGCTTCGAAGTCGGTACAGCGATAATCTTTTCGTCTATACCGCTGTCATCCTCCATTTTTAGTACACCAATCGGGCGTACATTGATCACAGCGCCGGGGAATATAGGCCGAGTATTGGCGACCAGAACGTCGATTGGATCGCCATCTTGCGACAGCGTGTGAGGGACAAAGCCGTAATTGCCTGGATACCGCATCGGTGTGTGGAGAAAGCGATCCACCACTAGTGTGCCGGCCGCCTTATCCATCTCATACTTGATCGGTTCGCCTCCAATCGGCACCTCAATCACGGCATTGATGTCCTCGGGAGGGTTCGTGCCGATGGCTATAGCATCAAGGCGCATGTGTGCCACCTCCCAGGAAATATCAACCAACGCAGACGGGATACCGCCATTGTCGGCTATAGTTCCACAGAACGTACCTTCCCGCTAGTTGCAGTCCGACCCCGCGCGGGGGCCGCGCTCCGATGTCGCCTAATGACCCAAAGCGGATGTCACGACTGCGCCAGCAAGCTGTTCAGTGGTGCTATTCGTACTTGAACGAAATTCTGACTTTGGTTCGGTAGGCTTCCACCTTGCCGTCCTTGACGACCATGTCCTGCTCCACAACTTCGGCCACCCGCAAGTCGCGCAAGCTCTTTGCGGCCTTCTCAACGGCGACTTTGCCAGCTTCTTCCCAAGAATTTGAGCTTGTCCCAATGAGATGAATGACTTTGTAGACATTATCCTGCATAGCGTTCTCTCCATTCGCCCGGCATAGAGGCTCTGTGCCAGTCCCCCGCTACGCCTTAGTTCGCGGGGCCTGTTATTGTCATGTGCCGAAAACAAATAAGCATGTACCTGCTGAACGCCCAAAGCCAGGCACCTATCTCGCAATGCAGCAAGCTTACGGCGCGGTCAACGACCGATCATTGGCGATCGAGACCGAGTTGATGTGCCGTGCACGCCCTAACTAGCTCTCGAAATTAGAGCCCAAATAGGGCCTCGCACTGCGTATGCGCCTCTGTCGGCTATTGGCACTTGGCGGACGTCAGCCAGGTTTCGGGCAGAAGTCAGCTAAAGGAGCCCTGCCCGACTGGGTTGACCTGGAATAAGCGACGCAAAACGGATATTTTATAGCCGTGGCGGGACTTGAGAGGTTCTGCCTCCTGAGAGTTGCTTCATTTCTTTGCAAGGAGTGCTCACATGACCAATCCCTCCAATCCGACCAAAAAGGGAGTTTGTCGCCGTTCGCTGTTGAAGAGCGTGCCGGCAATTGCCGGAACCATCATCTTGACGAACGCGATGACGGAGAGCTTGTTTGCGCAAACGAAACTTACACACGAGGCCGCGAAGTATCAGGACCAACCAAAAGACGGCCAGCAATGCTCAGATTGTGTCTATTTCGAAGCCCCTGCTTCATGCAAGGTGGTGGAAGATCCAATTGCAGCGACCGCGTGGTGCCAACTCTTCGTCGCTAAGCCCGCCTAAGGAGAGATACTCCTTTAGTTGGACGGCCGGGCGAGGCCATTTTGATGTCCGCTAATGGCACAAAGCGGACATGGATTGAGAGGCAGAGCATGTCTGCTCTGCCCCAGCTTTCAGACATCGATTTGCTCAGCTACGGCGAGTGCATCGTCCACCTCGATCCCTAGGTAGCGGACGGTGCTCTCAATCTTTGCGTGGCCAAGTAGGAGCTGAACCGCTCGAAGGTTGCCCGTCTTTTTGTAGATGAGAGTCGCCTTAGTCCTGCGGAGTGAATGCGTGCCATAGAGACAAGGATCAAGGTCGATCATTGCTAGCCAATCACCTAATAGTCTTGCGTATTGTCGAGTGGTCAGATGACCTGCTGGACTGCGTCCGGGAAAGAGGTGCGGACCGGATATTCCACGCCGTTTAAGGAGATAGTCGTCGATCGCCTGGCGCGTTTGCTCCGTGATCTCGAAGCGAACTGGTCTTCCGGTCTTACGCTGACGAACGGATGCTCGATCGGCCGCATAGCCATGTGGCGCTACGTCAGCCTTCTTTAGGCTGACGACGTCGCAGCCACGAAGTTTGCTGTCGATGGCTAGGTTGAATAGCGCGAGATCCCTGAGGCGTCCGGTCAATTGAAGGCGTGCTCTTACCGCCCACACATGTTTCGGACGAAGCGGCGGCTTTGCCCCCATGAGCTTACCTTTGTTCCAAGGCTCGACTTGGTTGGCAGACTTACTTTGGATGTCCATTTCGGCTTCTCCTTCCTTTACAAGAAGGAGGAGCGTGTGCAGGCTTGCCCTCGGGTTGCGAACGTCCGCTTTGCGTGTGAAGCAGACAACCCAATGCTAGATCACCCCAGTGGCATGTCGGCTTCTGACCCAAAGCGGACATCAGTCACCAGGAAGCCACCGAGAACCCGTCCTACATGTCGACACGCGCGCGCAAGCCGAATACGGCGATCTGGTCCTCGCTCGGGTTCAGGGCCGGATTGAGCAGAAGTTGGGCGTCCGCGGTGATCGCGGTGTTGTTGGAGAACTGATAGCGGTAAAAGGCCTCCAGCGCTGTCTGATCGCGTAGGCCAGAGGCCGCCGGTTGGTGCTGTCAGACCAATGCGAACCAGTCTCCGAAACGCTACGCCAAGTCGCCGTCAGGCCACTAACTGACGCCATTCGGCCAGAGCGGCAGATCGGTTCTGCTTGAAGACGTCACGGCTGTTGAGGTGGCGGTCGTGGTTGAAATGGTTGTGTATCGAGGCGTGTGCGGCGGCAAATTTCTGCAGGGTCTTGATGTCCCTGAACTTCGCCATAGCACCCTCTCGTCGCCGGAACGGCTGATGTGAATTCTCAGCCCGGTTGTTGAGCCAGCGACCGCACTCCTGACGCTCCACGATCCCAATGACCTTTAGCGCGGCGCCGTAAGATCGAAGCCGGTCCGTCACGAATCGAGAGCTTCAATCGCTGACCGGTTTGTAATTGTCGACCCAAGTTAACACCTCGCGCAGCGGCATCACATCACAATACTTCTGTCCAATATCGAAAAGGTTTGCCAAATGGGGCGCCTCCGCTCTGTCGCCAACGCATTCTTCCGGCACGATTCCGTGATAACCGTACTGAAGGGCATCGATGGATGTGGCGCGCACGCAGCCGCTGGTTGTGCAACCGGTAATAATCAGGGTATCGATTGCCATGCTCGTCAGGGTCGCCTGCAGGTGAGTGCCGAAAAAGCCCGACGGATATTTTTTTATCACCAGGATGTCTTCAGGCGTCTTTCCCAAGCGCGGATCGATCTCCACCCACTTGCTGCCTACTTTCAACCAACTTAAAGCGGGAACCTTTTTCCCCCAGAGCCCGGAATCCTTGAGATGCTCTTCGTACGCGCAAGCGGTGAAGAAAACCGGAATTTACTTTTGGTGCGCGGAAAAAATCAATTCCCTGCAGTATTCGACCACGCGATCCAGATCGCCGCCCAGAGGGCAAGTAGGATCGGTAAATCCTAGTTGCAGGTCGATCACGATAACGGCCGCATTCTTGCCAAACCCTATCCGGCCGCCTAATCCATGCTCTTGATAAGACTTCCGATCTCTTTCAAAGGAGTCTTTGCTCATACCTACCTCCTGTCCTGCCCGCAAATCATATCCGGACGTTTTGATGGTGCAGTCCAGCCAAGATCGGAATGGCGGAAATTGTGCCGGAGCTTTGGACCGATCGATACGAGGGCGCTCTTTGTGTAATGCCAGCTACGTGCGCGCCTGATTTTAGTACGTCGCACAGGCGGAAAGAACTCGCCGCAGGTACACACAGCAGGAGCTATCGCCGTCAACGGCTTCGTCGTCGGTTGGACCTTGGTATTCGTCAAGAGCCGCTTGCTGGACCCTCGTCTTTGAGGTTGTCAGCGCTTTGAGAGTTATGATGCTCCTAACGGTTTTCAAAGTTCGTGGATGACTCTTTTGAGCTTGGTTTGAACCTCCTTCGCGACTTCGGCCAAGCTCGGATTGTCGACCGCCTGCATGGAGGCGGCGGGATCGACTGCCGAGACCTCCACGCCGCCGCCCTCGTGCTCTTGCACGATGACATTGCAGGGCAGCATCGTCCCGATCTTAGACTCAAGCTGAAGTGCACGATGGGCGAGTTTCGGGTTGCAGGCACCGAGTATCCGGTAAGGCCGAAAATCCTCGCCGAGCTTCGCTTTCATGGTGGCTCGGACGTCTATGTCGGTGAGCACGCCGAAACCTTCGCGCTTCAGAGCTTCGGTCGTGTGCGAAATCGCTCGATCGAAGGGCATGTTTATCGTCTTGGAGAAATGATAGATCATTTTGTGTGCCTACATCATGCCGCAACCGCCGCCTAGCAACTTGTCGGCCTTCTTCTTCTGTTCGTCGGTCAGCGCGCCATAGAGCGCTTCGGTCGCGGGCTTCAGCGCCTTCAAGCTCTCAAGTTTAGCTTCCGTCGACTTGATGCGTGCGTCCATGCGCTCCAATGCGCTGCCAGTTTCTTTGGCTTTCATCATGTCCATATGCATACCTTCCATGGCGGTGTGGCGGGCCCTCACCGCGCCAGCATAAGCGTCCCAAGCAGCTGTCTGGGGCTCGGTGATCTCCAGGTCAGCTTTGATATAGGCAAGCCGGGCTTCCATCATCGGGCGCGCATGCATCATGCCCTTGTCCATCTTGCCTTTGCCCATCATGCCTTCGCCCATCATGCCCGTACCCATCATCGGACAGCCCATCATCTTTTTGCCATCGTCTTTGCCGTCCTGGCGCAGCATGCCGCGCTGGCCCATCATGCCTTGACCCTGCCCTTTCATGCCGCTTGGGCTCGCAACTTCACCAACGGGCTCATTTTGTCCTGCTTGCGAATTGGCCGTGCCATGGTGAGCGGCGTGATCCGTCGTGGGCTCCTGTTCGCTTTGATCCTGCGCCAGCGCCATCGAACCCACGACGACAAGAGGGATCAGCAGCGATCCGAGTTTTATTGATTTAAGTAGATTCATCGGTTTCTCCTTCGTCTGATAACTCACTCACACAGTGTCACATCGCCATGCGGCGTGACAGCAACTAGCTCACTGTGAATCACACTCTCTTGTGCCGACTCCACTTCATGCCGTTTGCCAGTCAGCACGCGACTTTTTATCAGTCGCACTCATAACCCAGCGGCAACCAAAGGTTCCGAACGCGACATCGAGATTATGGCAAATTGATATGATCAGGCCTGGCTCAACAATGATCGAGGTCAAACAGACCGATTTGGCCGAGTCAGACCATTGCGTCCGCGTGCATTGCAAGGATGCTTCCATCGTTGGACCTCAAAATCAGCGACTGCTGCCTCGATAGGTTCGTTGCACCGACTGGGCAGGCTTTAGCCGGCCCTTCAGTCTCCTATTGATAAGCCCTCAGCCCCGCTGCCCAGGTGGGGCTTTTTCTTTGGCCCATCGATTTCCTTGGTCGGGTTGCCAACCCTTTTCCATTCTGGCAACCGCGAAGATTGGCTTTGGGTCAAAAGCTGACGTCAGACTTGTCAGCCGCGATGGCGTTGACGTTCTGCACGCAAAGTGATCCGCTAATGCTCGGGAAACTTAAGGTCCGACAGCAGCTATCTGGACCACCTGGAGTTCACTTGAGGGACGCGCTAGATGAAGATCGACCGTCGTTCTTTCCTTGGCTGCAGTGCAGCAGGCCGCCTGGGTATTCCTTATTGCCGTGCTTCTCCCCTTGATGGGAGCTTATGCAACCCTGTCGGGTTTCAGTTTAGAGGCCATGATGAGCCCAATGCATGAAAGGATGCATCCTGCCGAAGGTTCTTCCGGGGAAACACGATGACCTCGGCTATGCAAGCAGCAAACGTGGCGCAGGAGTTTACTATTACCTGTCCCCATTGCGGGCATCAGGCGCGCGAGATGATGCCAACAGACTCTTGCGTGATCGTTTATTATTGCAAGGGCTGTGGCGCGCGCCTGACCCCCTCCGAAGGAGATTGTTGCGTGTTTTGCTCCTACGGCTCTGTCCCATGCCCGCCGATCCAACTTGAGAGGCAGTAGTCTCTAGCCTAGCGATTCTTCTCATGTCGCGAGCCCTTTTCCATTCTGGCAGCGCCACGATCGGCTGGTCGCTCCCCGGACGCAGAACGCGCTTGCTCGGCTCGCACTAGGTGGCGCTATCGATGACGCTTATCAACTCATCAATCTTTCGTTCCCGTTCCTTCTGGTTCCCAGAAGCAACCGCATCCGTGACGCAGTGGCTCACGTGATCTTGAAGCACAAGGCGCTCGACGCGCGATAAAGCCGCACGTGCTGCCTGCACTTGGGTGATCACGTCTATGCAGTAGCGGTCGTCATCGATCATCTTCACGAGACCACGGACCTGTCCCTCGATCCGGGCAAGCCGCGCACGTGCGTTCTTTCGAGTTTCGGGTGTCATGGGGTTGACTATACCCCACCTGGGTATTAAGTCCATACCCTTAGGGGGTATTAGAAGAAGTCCAATTTTTTGGAGGCAGAAATGTCAGACACCGTGAACCGTATTCCTCTGATACCGGCCGCGTGGGCCTTGTCAGCAGCGCTGGTCGCCACCTTCATCGTTTGTGCGGGGTTTGAACTCGTGTGGCCCGATCTGCCGGTGGCACATGGTTGGGTCGACATCTTCACGGTCCGGCCAGTTACGAGCGTGCTCGGCTGGATCGAAGGCATAGTCGGCAGCGTTGCCTTCGGCTGGTTCTTCGCCGCTATTGTGGCTTGGGTGTTCAATTCGCTCGCAAGCCGCTGAATCAGATGGGTTTCGGCGCGCCACAATCATATTAGGCTCGGAACCATGAATCAGGAACGTGCCGAAACCCCTGTGCTTTCCGAAAATTATATCCGGACGTATCGGTGATGCAGTCCAGCCAGGATCGGAATGGCGGAAATTGCACCGGAGCGTTGGACGGCTCGATGCAATGGCGCATCTTTCTGTATGGCGGCGACTGGGTGGCTGTGCTGGGAGGCTGCGGCGAACCTGTCTCGACAGTGAATTTCCCTGATAACTGGGAAAATACAGGGAAATTTCGCAGATCTAGCCGCCAACGCGGGAAACTGGTTCGCTTTTCTGACTACAAATCAGCTACTTACACAAAAATCCAACGCATCCGAACAGGGATTTTTATCGAGCTAACAGGGATCGAAATGGTACCGATCTCGCGTCTGGCCGATCCTGACGAGATCGGACGTTGCGTGCGTTTCCTCGTCCCGGACGACGCGAGCTTCATCACCGGGGCGACGCTTGCCGTCAACGGCGGCCTCCGGATGGGCTAGCTGCCCGGCGCCCGTTTTCAAACCATGACGCATGAGAGGACCAGATGCCCGACACGAAGACGCACCCCCTAAAGATTGTCAAGAAAAGCCGGAAAAGCGCAGAGCTGGATGCGGAAGATCTGCCCCAAACACCGGATGAGAAGGCCGAGGCACGCGGCGAGTTGGCGCCGGAGCCGCCTGAGATCGTCCATCGCTCACCCTTCGAGATGCCGGACCGCTATAGTACCAAGAGCCTCGACCGCGCCGCCAACGCCCATCTTGCGCGCTTCACCCTTGGGGTGACGCCCTACGGGCTGGCGTCCACGTTCTTTACCTGGGGCGTTCACCTGATGGGCGCGCCCGGCAAGCAGCTGCAACTGGCCGAGAAGGCCGCGCGCAAGGCGATGCGCTTTGGCGTCTACATGAACCAGCTCGCTCGCGACCCGAACACGCCGGGCTTCATCGAACCACTGCCCCACGATCACCGCTTCGATCACGAGGCCTGGCAGCGTTGGCCTTACAACATGATGCACCAGAGTTTTCTGCTGACTCAGCAATGGTGGTACAATGCCGCTTGTGACATCGACGGTGTGACCAAGCGCGAAGAAAATGTCGTCTCCTTCGTCACGCGGCAGATACTCGACATGATGTCGCCCTCGAATTTCATCGCCACCAACCCGGAGGTCGCCGACGCCACTCTCCGCGAGGGCGGCGGAAATCTTGCGCGCGGGATGCAGCATTTCCTCGAGGACTGGGAGCGCGCGGTTTCGGGCAAACCAGCGGTGGGAACTGAAGATTATCTGCCCGGCCGGGATGTGGCAGTGACACCGGGCAAGGTGGTGTTCCGCACCCGTCTTCTGGAACTGATCCAGTATGCGCCGCAGACGGACAAGGTGAAAGCCGAGCCGATCCTGATCGTGCCGGCCTGGATCATGAAATACTACATCCTCGATCTCAGCCCGCACAATTCGCTGGTCAAGTATCTGGTCGGACAAGGCTACACGGTATTCATGGTGTCGTGGCGCAACCCCACTGCCGAAGACCGGGACATGGGGATGACGGATTATTTCGACGCGATCGACGAGGCCTTCGGCGCGGTCAAGGCGATCGTGCCGGAGCAAAAGGTGCACGCCATGGGCTATTGCCTGGGTGGAACGCTGATGGCGGCCAAGGCGGCGCAGTTGGCGCACGACGGGCAGGACCTGCTGGCCTCGCTCACCCTGCTGGCCACGCAGACCGATTTCACCGAACCGGGCGAACTGCAGCTGTTCATCGGCGAAAGCGAAGTGTCGTTTCTTGAAAACATGATGTGGGATCAGGGGTATCTGGACACCAGGCAGATGGCCGGTGCGTTTCAACTGCTACGCTCGGCCGATCTGATCTGGTCGCGTTACATCTATGAGTATCTGATGGGCAAACGGCAGGAGATGTTCGATCTCATGGCCTGGAACGATGACGCGACGCGTATGCCGTACCGCATGCACAGCGAATACCTGCGCAAGCTCTATCTGAGCAACCAACTGGCGCAGGGGCAATACCGTATCGGCGACAAGCCCGTGACACTGGACGCGATCGACGTTCCGATCTTCTGCGTCTCGACCGCGTCGGATCATATTGCGCCGTGGCAATCTGTCTACAAGCTGCACCTGCTGACCGAACCGGCGGTGACCTTTGTGTTGACCAGTGGCGGGCACAATGCGGGGATCGTGAGCGAACCGGGACACAAGGGGCGGGCGTTTCACATTCACACCACCGAACGGGAAGATCCCTACGTACCAGCAGAGACATGGGAAACTGTGGCTGAAAAGCGCGAGGGCTCATGGTGGCCGGCGCTCGTCGACTGGCTGAGTGAGCGATCGAACGCAGAGACGGCGCCGCCGAAGCTGGGCGCGGGAAAGGGAAAATACCAGCCGCTTGAAAACGCCCCCGGAACCTACGTCTTGCAGAAATGAGTACGGACAGAGTCATCGCCAACCGCCCGATTGGCACCCTCAAGCCAGGGAATAGGGCCGACATCGAACGCCGAGTTGTGGCAGGCGACATGCGCAGCTTCACGACCTTTGCGGCCGACGTCTCCGGACACGGTGTCGACAGGGCGTTGGCCTCCGATCCGGGCTTCCGCACGGCGCTCGCGCAGGGCGGGATTGCCGTGACCTTGCTTGTCACTCTGATCGCCACCCGGCTTCCGGGTCCGGGCACCCGGTTCACCACTCTGTCACTCGAGTTTCTCGGCGTGCTGAAGCAAGGCGATCTGGCCGTTGCCGAAGTCACCGTCGCATCGCTGGATGAAGCGTCGCGCAAGGTGCAACTTGACTGCCGGTGCCGCCGCGAAGACGGGCAGGTCATCGTTTCGGGCCGGATCGAGGTGATCGCGCCCGACACGCCAGTGTCGCGGCCTTTCGGCCGCCCGGTGGCCATGGAAACCGGTCAGCCACCCGACCGGTTCGAGCATATCGAGGATCTTGCCCGTGAAAAGGGTCCGATCCGCATGGTCGTGGTCAACCCGGTCGATGTCCCATCCATCGAGGGGGCGATCAGCAGTACGCGCGCGGGCCTGATCGACCCGGTGCTGGCCGGCGCGGAGAAGGAAATACGCGCCGCGGCCGATGAGGCCGGGATAAACCTCTCCGGTGTCGAGATCCGCGACGTCCCGGATCCCGAGGACGCGGCCCGCGCCGCGGCGCATTTCGCCGCCGAGGGCATCCTGCCCGTGGTTCATGCCGGAAAATTGGGTCCCGGATACGAGGAACCGCTATTCCATACAAACGAGCTGACGCTCGGAATCCCCTTTTGCCCGGACGGACCCATCCGATGAGCAAGGATCATGGTGAATGAACAAGCGCGACACCGGCATCGGCCATATCGTGCGGCTTGGCGGCGGTGTCGCCGACATCCGGTTCGACGGGGCGTTGCCGGCGATCACAAACCGCCTCGTGACGCTGACCGACCCCGAGATCGTGATCGAGGTCGCCGGCCTTCCGGGCGAGGGCCTTGCCCGAGGGCTGGTCATGAACCCCTCGTCCGACCTGCGCATCGGCCTTGCGGTGCGCGACACCGGCGGCCCGATCGACGTGCCCGTGGGCGAGGCGGTGCTGGGCCGCATGTTCAACCTCTTTGGTGAAACCATCGACGACGGCCCGTCGCTGGCCAACCTGCCCCGCCGACCAATCCTGCGCGCGCCGGTTCCCCTGTCCAAGCGCCGGGTCGAAGGCGCGATCTTCGAGACCGGGATCAAGGCGATCGATCTCCTGAGCCCGCTGGAACGTGGCGGCAAGGCGGGGCTCTTCGGCGGCGCGGGCGTGGGCAAGACGGTGCTGATCACCGAGATGATCCACAACATGGTCGCCGAATACGACGGCGTCAGCCTGTTCTGCGGGATCGGCGAACGTTCTCGCGAGGCGGAGGAGCTTTACCGGGAGATGGGCGAGGCGGGCGTTCTGGACAACACCGTGATGATGTTCGGCCAGATGAACGAAAGCCCCGGCGTGCGCTTTCGCGTGGGCCATGCGGCGCTGACCATGGCGGAATATTTCCGCGACGACCTGCGCCGCAATGTGCTGGTGCTCATCGACAACATCTTCCGCTTCGTGCAGGCGGGCTCCGAGGTGTCGGGCCTTCTGGGCCGCATCCCCAGCCGGGTGGGCTACCAGCCGACGCTGGGAACCGAACTCGCCGATCTGGAGGAGCGGATCTGTTCCACCGACCGCGGCACAATGACCTCGATCCAGGCGGTCTATGTGCCCGCCGACGATTTCACCGATCCGGCCGCCACGCACACCTTTGCCCATCTCTCCGCCTCGATCGTGCTGTCGCGCAAGAAGGCGTCCGAGGGGCTTTACCCGGCCATCGACCCGCTGAAATCCTATTCCCGCATGCTCACGCCCGGCACGGTCAGCCCGCGCCACTACCGCATCGCCCGCGCGGTGCGCACGACGCTGGCCGAATACGAGGATCTCAAGGACATCATCGCCATGCTGGGCCTCGAGGAACTGTCCGAACGCGACCGCGCCACCGTCCGTCAGGCCCGCCAGCTGGACCGGTTCTTGACCCAGCCGTTCTTTTCCACCGAGGCGATGACAGGCAACAAGGGCCGCTTCGTCTCGCTCGACGAGACGCTGGATAGCTGCGAGCGCATCCTGTCGGGTGAATTTGCCGACCGCGACGAGGGAGATTTCTACATGATCGGGCCGATCGAAGACCTCGACGAGCCGGCGGAAGCCACCGATGCGGCTTGAGGTCATCACCCCCATGGCGGTCTGCGTGGATCGTCCCGTCCGGCGCATCGTGGCAGAGGCGCCCGACGGGCATTTCGGCATGCTGCCCGGTCATGTCGATTTCGTTAGCGAACTGGTGCCCGGCATTCTTCTATACGAAACCGAGGACAGCGCGGAGCGGTTTGTCGCGGTCAATTCCGGCACGCTGGTAAAATGCGGCGACGAGGTGCGGGTGGCCGTGCGCGGCGCGGTCGAGGGCGACGATCTGGCAGAGTTGCGCGCGCGCGTCGAGGCCGATTTCCGCCAGCGTGACGAGGACGAGCGTGATGCACGCGCGGCGCTGGCTCGCCTCGAGGCCAGCATGATCCGCCGCTTTCGCGAGCTGGGAATGGCGGGGTGATGACCAGGGACCGCGACAGCGAGACAGACACCATCGCGCGCAAGGCGCAGCAGATGGAGGAGGCCCGCAAGCGCCGCCGCGAAAGCGCGTGGTATGGGCTGGGCATGTTCGGGCTGGTGGGCTGGTCCGTCGCGGTTCCCATCGTGGCCGGCATCGCGCTGGGGGTCTGGATCGACCAGCGCTGGCCGTGCGAGGTGTCCTGGACGCTGACGCTGCTGCTTGCCGGAGCGGTTCTGGGCGCACTCAATGCCTGGTACTGGGTCCAGCGGGAGGGACGCGATGACTGACCGGCGCGGCCAGACCCTCGGGGGTGCAGGATGACCTTATCCATCATCTCCCTGCTCGTCGGCGCGTTGGTCGGCGGGGCCCTTGGCGCGATCTACCTCGGGCTGCTCTGGCTGGCCGTGCGGTCCCTGCCGCAAGATCGGAGCGGGGTCCTCGTTTTCGTGGGGCTTGGCCTTGCGCGGGTGGCGTTGCTGCTTGGCGCGCTGACGGCGGCGGCGGCACTCGGGCTGCCGGTCGAGGGCATCGCCGCAGCGGTGGTCGGGTTCGTTGCGGTGCGGTTCGCCGCGACCCGCCTGCTGGCGGGTGCGCCGCCAAAAGAGACCACATGGAAATAAGCCCCGACACTTGGGTCCTCTATGAATGGCGTGGCCTGCAGCTTAACGCCACGATCGTCTTCACGTGGGTGGTGATGGCGCTGCTGGTCCTTGGTTCCTGGGCGATCACCGCGCGGCTGAGCGAGGGCGAAACCGTCTCGCGCTGGCAGGTCGCGCTCGAGGTGATCGTCACGACCATCTGCGACCAGATCGCCGAGGTCGGCGCGCACAAGCCCGGCCGCTACCTGCCCTTCATCGGCACGCTCTTCCTGTTCATCGCCACGGCCAACGTGCTCAGCATCGTGCCGGGTTATCAGCCGCCCACCGGCTCGCTGTCGACCACCGCGGCGCTGGCGATCTGCGTTCTGATCGCCGTTCCGCTGTTTTCCATCGGCGAGCGCGGCATCATCGGCTATCTGCGCACCTATGTGCAGCCGACCCCGCTGATGTTGCCTTTCAACCTCGTGAGCGAGATTTCGCGTACCATCGCGCTGGCCGTGCGCCTTTACGGCAACGTGATGAGCGGCACGGTCATCGTGGGCATCCTGATCAGCGTCGCGCCCTTCTTCTTCCCGGTCGTGATGCAGGTGCTGGGCCTGCTGACCGGCCTGATCCAGGCCTATATCTTCGCCATCCTCGCGATGGTCTACATCGGATCGGCCAGCCACAGCCGCCGCGGGGCCGAAGATTTGTCCACAAAAGACACAGGAGACTGAGCATGGATGCCGCAACCCTGATTGCCGCGATCTCGATCATTACCGCCGGGCTGACCATCGCCATCGGCTCGATCGGGCCGGCGCTGGCCGAAGGGCGGGCCGCCTCGCAGGCGCTGCAGGCCATCGCGCAGCAGCCCGACGCGGCCAACACCATCACGCGAACGCTGTTTGTCAGCCTCGCGATGATCGAGTCGACGGCGATCTACTGCTTCGTGGTGTCGATGATCCTGATCTTCGCCAACCCCTTTGCCAATCTTGCCGTCGAGGCCGCCAAGCAGGCCGCCGGAGGCTGATCCCATGCAGATCGACTGGCTGACCGTCGCGGCGCAGATCGTCAACTTTCTGGTTCTCGTCTGGCTGTTGCAGCGATTCCTCTACCGTCCGATCACCACCGCCATGGCGCGGCGCGAGGAACGGATCGAGTCCCGGCTGTCCGAGGCGAAGGCCGCACGCACCAAGGTCGAGGCCGAGGCAGAGCGGCTGCGCGAGAAGCAGGAAGAGTTGGAGGCCAGCCGGGAGGAGGTGCTGCGCGAGGCCCGGCAGGAGGCCGAGAACCTGCGCAACGAGATGGAAGACGATCTTCGCGAAGAGATGGAGGCCCGGCGCAAGACGTGGGAGGACCATCTGGAGGATGAGCGGGATGAATTTGCCGCCCGATTGCGGCATCGTGCCGGCCATCAGGTAGTCGACATCGTCGGTCGGGTGCTGAAGGACTACGCCGGCAGCGGCCTTGCGGGACAGGTGGCAGGCACCTTCGTGGATCGTCTGGCCGACCTCGACGCCAAGGCGCGCGACAAGCTCAAGGCCGCGGCAAAACGCGCGGATGGCCCTGTCCGGGTGGAAAGCAGCGTTCCGCTCAAACCGGCCGCGCGCAGCCACATCACCCGCGCGATCCACGAACACGTCGCCCCCAATATCGAGGTGGACTACCATGAGGACGACGACCTGCTGCTAGGCGTGCGCCTGACCATCGGCGAGCAGACGCTGGAATGGTCCGCGACGCGGTTCCTGCACCGTCTGGAAACGACGCTCGACGAGGTGATCGAAGGTGGCGGCCGACGCCGCGTCGTTCGCACGCCGGATAGCGCGGAAAGCAGCTGATGGCGCGCGAGATGAGTTTCGATGACCTTCAAGACGACGTCTTTGAACCGCTCGAGGATGCGCTGGCGCGGGTCGCCCCGGCCCTCGAGATGGCCGAGATCGCGCATATCCTGTCGGTCGGCAATGGCGTGGCAGAGGTCGCGGGCTTCACCGATCTGCGCGCGGACGAGTTGCTGACCTTTGTGGGCGGCGTGATGGGGATCGCCTCCAACATCAGCACGGATCGCGCCGGCGTCATCGTTCTGGGAGCGACCGAGCGTCTGCGCCCCGGCGACCCGGTGCGCCGCACGGGCCGGATAGTCGACGTGCCCGTTGGCGCAGGTCTGATCGGGCGGGTGGTGGATGGCCTTGGCCGCCCGCTGGACGGCGGCGATGCCATCGAGGCCGAGGATCTTTTGCCGATCGAACGGCCCGCGCCCCCGATCATGCACCGCGCGCCGGTGCAGGTGCCGCTGCAGACCGGGATAAAGGCGGTCGATGCCGCCATCCCCATCGGCCGCGGTCAGCGCGAGTTGATCCTGGGCGACCGGCAGACCGGCAAGACCGCCATCGCCGTCGATGCCATCCTGAACCAGACTGACAGTGGCGTCCTGTCGATCTACTGCGCCATCGGGCAGCGCGCCTCGGCGGTGGCGCGCGTGATCCAGAGCCTGCGCGAAGGGGACGCGATGGAGCGCACTATCGTCGTCGTGGCCAGCGGCGAGGATGCGCCGGGCCTGCAATTCGCGGCCCCCTATGCCGCCACCTCGATGGCCGAGCATTTCATGGTCCAGGGGCGCGACGTGCTGATCGTCTACGATGACCTCACCCGCCACGCGCGCGCCTACCGCGAATTGTCGCTCCTATTGCGCCGCCCACCGGGGCGCGAGGCCTATCCGGGCGACATCTTCTACATCCATTCGCGCCTGCTGGAACGCGCCACGCAGCTGCGCGAGGAGCACGGCGGCGGCTCGCTGACCGCGATGCCGATCGTGGAGACGCAGGCGCAGAACATCTCGGCCTATATCCCGACCAACCTGATCTCGATCACCGACGGGCAGATCTACCTCTCGCCGTCGCTGTTCGAAAAGGGCAACCTGCCGGCCATCGACATCGGCACGTCGGTCAGCCGCGTGGGCGGCAAGGTGCAGCTGCCCGCCTTTCGCGCCGTCGCCGGCAACCTGCGGCTGATGTATGCGCAGTTCGAAGAGCTGGAGACCTTCGCGCGCTTCGGCACGCAGCTCGACGCCGAGACTCGCCGCAAGCTGACCCGTGGCCTGCGCGTGCGCGAGGTGCTCAAGCAGCGCGAGCATGATCATCAGGCCGTGCCCGAGCAGATCGCGGCCCTAATGGCAGCAACCGAGGGCTCGTTCGACGACCTCGCGCCCGACGACGTGGCCGAGGCCGAAGAGACCGTCCGCAAAGCCGTGCGGGCAGAGACCCCCGAGATCTGCGACAAGATCGCCGCCGGCGAAAAGCTGGAGGACGCGGACCGTGAAACGCTAATCCAGGTGATGCGCGATGCGCTCTCAGGGTCGCAGACGGAGGGGGGCGATGGAGACGCTTGAAAGCCTCTCGGACGCGCTGGACACCACGGGCGACATCCAGTCCATCGTGCGCACGATGAAGGCGCTGTCCTCGGTCAGCATCCGGCAATACGAAAACGCGGAGGCGGCAATGGCGGATTATGCCCGCACCGTCGAGCTGGGCCTCATGGCGGTCTTGCGCGAGCACCGGCAGGCGGGGCTGCCCCTGCCCCGCGGCGAAAGCAAGACGGGCCGCGACGCGCTGATCGTGATCGGCTCGGATCGCGGCCTTTGCGGTGGCTACAACGAAAAGATCACCCGCTTTGCGCTGTCGCGGATGGGCGACCGGCCCCTGGTGCTAGGCGTCATCGGGGCGCGCGTCGAAGCCCGGCTCGAGGCCGCGGGGCGACCAGGAGAGACCGTTCGTTCCTTGCCCGGCTCGGTCGAGGGCTTGTCGCGGCTGGTCCAGTCCATGATCGTCGAGGTCGACCGCTGGACGCGAAACGAAGGCGTCGGCGAGGTCTGGCTGGTGCACAACCGCCGCGAGGGGCGCATCACGGCCAAGCCGCAGGCCCACCGGCTGCTGCCATTGCCCGACAGCTATCTCGAAAAACTGGCGCAGGCGAATTGGCCGGGGCGGTCGCTGCCGATGTTCCGGATGGATCCCGAGCGGCTGATGTCATGGCTCGTGCAGCAACGGCTCTTCGTGGTGATGTACCGGGCCCTGGCCGAGGCGCTGGCCAGCGAACATGCCTCGCGGCTGGCCGCGATGCAGGCCGCCGAACGCAACATCGAAGAACGGCGCGACGACTTGCAGCAACTCTATCGCCTCCGCCGGCAGGAGGCGATCACCCGGGAGTTGCTGGACGTGGTGTCGGGTTTCGAGGCAGTTAGTTCAGCCGACTGAACAGCGCGCGATCAGCCCGAGGTCATCAGCCCGCAGGGCCACCCACGAAGTTGGCCACGAAATGCGGCTCGACCCGGGAAAACGCCGCGCATTCTCCAGGGAGCGGGCACAGACAAGAAGGTCATCGAGCGCCTTTCTGATGCTCTGAAGGCTGGCGGCCAATTCGAAGGCAAGGCAATCAATTACAAGAAGGACGGTACGCCGTTCATCATGTACTGGAAGGTCTTGCCGATTAAGGTCGGCAAGACAATCAAGGCGTGGGTGGCAATCCAAAGGGAGGGCTCCGTAATTTAAGCCGTGTACTGGCATTGTCAGCTTCAAGTCGGCTCCTCGACTTGAATGGCGAGACCAAGACGGCCAGGACGAAGCAGAGCAGCGCAAACATTATGCACTGACGTTAGGTGATTCCTTCAGCCCATCAAATGCGGATGAGGTTTTCGGTACACACAGGAAGTTTTCCAGGATTGACATCCAAAGAAAAAACCTCGGCCCAGGGGAGCACCCGAACCGAGGCTTTGGCATTGCTAAAGGATATTGCAGGGTTGAATGCCGGTTATTTAATCGGCTCGTAAATCGGCTCTGCGACAACAGCCTTTTGATGGTGGCCGAAGCAGCCGCCAAGCCCAACCGCCATGGTTACGGCGATGGTGCACGCTAGAACTAGTCTCATTGTTCAGTCTCCCATGGTCATCTTTTGCTAGCAGAACGAGTGTACGCTTTCTGTCCTGGCAACGCTGTCACCCCCAGAACACAGTCAGGAAAAACTTCAACCGACGAGACTTAGCCTATGACATCCCGGGCGCCGTCTTGCCGAATCTCGACAGCGTCATGACAAACGTGCATCTCGCCAAATGCCTCGCTGAACATTTGCAGCATACACCTCATGACGGCGATATCCCCCGCATCGCTGCGCAAGGCGCTGGGCCTTGAAGAGGCCGCGATGCGCATCTTGCGCGATTAGGTTATCGTATCGTCCGCACATTGATGTTGATCAATCACAAGGGCTCACTGGTGCACCCGGCAGGGCTCGAACCTGCAACCGCCAGATTCGAAGTCTGGTGCTCTATCCATTGCGCTACGGGTGCCGCTTGGGTAGGGAAAGGGCGACAAGCAGGTGGACTCATCACTGTCCCCTCGCCAGCGCGGGCACTTTGCTTAGCACGCTGATGGATCCAACGAAAGCACGCCAGCTACCCGCCAGCATTTGCCTCGATAGTCTGCACGTTGAGACGGGGTCCGGCGCTGATCCATGCGGCCACGGCAAAGGTCGTCACCAACGCTAAAAATGTGAATACAAGTGCACGGCTCATCGATGGCCCCTCCCTTTGCGCTTTGGTTGTGGCCCCCTAAATACCCTCTGGGCCATTAACCCAACCTAGGGAGCGGTTTTAGGGTTCCCGAAGGCTGGAAATATCTGCCGGCGCAGCTGCGCAAGTTGAACGCTTTGCCTAGACGTGTCGGACGTTGGAGCCCGGGGCAAAAGAAAAGCCCCGTACGGGGGAACGGGGCTTCTCGGGTTGGATGGGGAACATCCATGCAGGCAGAGGGAACGCCTGCACATCGTATATCGGGGGCGGCCTGAAGAGGTTCAAGAGGGCGCACGACCCTTTGCTGTGGAAAGAGCCTCAACTTTGCCCACTTTGGGCCATCTGGTTATTCGCCCGCTGCGCGGGGAATAGAGGGAAAACGGGGGAAGCCTTGCCTTTAGAAGCGAGGCTTCTTCTGCTTTGCGATACGTCTCCTACTGCATCGCCTCAGACGGCTTGGAGAACTCCCAACGGCAGAGCTTTAGGTGCTCGAGGATGGTTTTTGCGATGGCAAATCGCTGATCCTCGGTTAGGGCTTTTTTGAAGCCGGGATGGTCACCTTCTTGAGGGCGAAGGCAATATCGAAAGCAAGGGTGCTCCTCGGGGGTCCAACTCGACATGGCTTGAGCCCCTTCCTGCTTGCTGTCGGGCGACGGAATATAATCAGTATAGCAGATGCCCCCTAACGTGCGCTCCAAGGAGAGTCCTCGCCAACTCTGCGTGCGCAAGGATTGCTGCTTGGGGGGCGGCGTCGGTGGAAGGTCCTAGAAGCCAGTTAGTGAGTTCCAGGGTTCCCAAGCACACCTGCTAATCCCGTAACGGCATCCATCGACTTAATGGCCCCAGATGGACCATTTGAGCGCACCTCCGCGGTTTAAGTGCTAAGCAGGGGCCAATGATGCGGCTCCAGGCCATTACTATCTCAGTTGGTGAATCCGCAGCAGGTTTCAGGACTGCTACAAGCGCCACGCGGAGCCAACGCGGGTTTTGTGTTGGCGCATGGTGCCGGCGCCGGTATGGCCCATCCATTCATGGCAGAGGTCGCAAACGGACTGGGCCACCGCCACATTGCCACGGTGCGCTATCAATTTCCCTACATGGAGCGGGGCGCCAAGCGACCCGATACCCCCAAATTGGCTCAGGCCACGGTCCGCTCGGCGGTATTTGAAACGGCACGCTTGCTTCCAGGGCTTGCCATGGTTGCCGGTGGAAAGTCGTTTGGGGGTCGCATGACCTCGCAAGCCCAAGCCGAAGCCCCCCTGTGCGGGGTTCGAGGGTTGGTCTTCCTCGGATTTCCTCTGCATCCGCCCGGGCGACCCTCAGACGGACGAGCAGAGCACTTGTTTGCGGTAGAGATCCCGATGCTGTTCCTGCAAGGCACCCGCGACGCCCTCGCGGACGTCGATCTTATGCGGAAGCTATCCGAACGGCTCGGTTCGCGAGCGACGCTAAAGCTATTCGAGGATGCGGACCATTCATTTGATGTGCCGGTACGCACTGGACGCAAAACCGCCGAGATCAGATCTGAAATGTTGGATGCGGTCGCCGGCTGGCTAGAAGAAGCGGTCGTGCCGACGACATCGTCGTAATGTCCGGTCTCAGGCGCAAAGCGGACCTACCTGTCCGGGGTCTCGATGTCCGCTCATGACCCAAAGCGGACATCAAAGTGAGTCCCGTCATGTTCGCGAGTCGGCGCCTCGCAAAGGCAGCACTTCATGGAACTTGCCGCTCGCCGTGAATTCGGGCGGCGCCTGGCTTTCTCGCACCGCGACGTCCTCCAGGCCGTTATCGCGAAAGACGCGTTTCACCGACTGGATGACATCTTGAAAGACAACCCGTGCCGCCGCCTCATCGGCCGGTTCTATTCGGACCTCGAAATTTCTTTCGCCGGTCTGGACCAGCTGGACGCGCCTGGCTTGTTCGTGCTCCAGCTCGAAGACGAGCGGCGACAGCGTCACCTCGCCCACGTGAACGAGAGTCGCCTCGCGCCCTTCCACCTCAAAACTGCGGAACGGCGACCCGCAGGGGCAAGGGTCTGTGTAGAAACGAAGGCAGTCGCCGAGGTCATATCGGATGAAGGGTTGAACGTCGTTGGCGAGCACCGTCAGCAGCACGGACGCCGACAGCGTGCCATCGGGAACGGGCCGCATCGCTTCGTCGACCGCTTCGAGGATGACCCAATCTTCGTGCACATGCTTCCGGCCGTGGCTGCACACGAACGACATCACGAGGCACTCGGTGCAGCCGTAGGCGTCCAGAATGCCGTATTTCAGCGAGGGGAACGCCCGCCGAACCCGCGCCCGTAGATCATCCGTGAGGTTTTCGCCCCCCGTATTGATGACCACCGGCTCGATCTGCAGTCGCCCGGCCTCCTTTTCCTTGGCGAGGATGGTCAGCATGCTCGGGTAGGTCACGATGCAGGAAACCTTTGGGATCGCGTTGAGTTGTTCAACGAGCCGGCCGATCGGCTGCTCGGCCTCGATGAAGGCCAACGCCCCCGCCAGCCTCGGATGCAGATCTCTCATCAATTTGTTGAACCCGACGCCGGCAAAGTGACCGTTTCCGCCGGTGACCGTCACCCTCATGCCGCGCCTGCGCATCTCCCGAACGAGCTTCCAGTGGTATCGTTCGAAGCGGGCCATCGAGATTCCGTAGGAATACTCCAGGAAGGATGAGGGCAAGACGACGACCGCTGGTTCGCCCGATGTCCCGGAGGTCCGGAAAATAGCGACATCGTCGATGGGCACGCCAACCTTCCGGATATCCGCGAGATGATCGCGGGCCCTGTCGAGGGGAAGAGAACGGATCGTCAGCCAGTCGTCGAACTCCCTCATGAGATCGGGTTTGCGGGTCACCGGCAATTCGTGCAGTTCGACTTCGCTTGATGGCCCCAGATCCGCGTAAAACCTGTGAAACAGGGGAGAGTCGCGCCGCGCCTCTTCCACGAGACGCCGCAGATTGCGGAGCTGCCTCGCTTCGATTCGCTTTCGTCCACCCCAGGCTGTCCAGAGCCCGCCGGCGAAGTATCCCAACGTTCTAAGAAGGCTGAAACGCATAGCTGCTCGCTAGGCCGAATTGATCCCAGTCAATGACGAGGCATCCGATCTGGCTCATCGAAGCGTTCTAAGCTCACATTGGCACTCGGTCAGGTATCCCACACTGTGGGCGGTTTGCTCCGTTGGCCGTTGACGTCGATCAATTCTCTGAGCTTACTTTCGACAAGACACTCAGACTATCAAACGAGGGTTGAATGACGCAGACGAACCTTCGAGCCTACGCCGTCTGGGACGGACCGACGCGTTGGTTCCACTGGATCAATTTTGTTTGTGTTGTTGCTCTTGTGGTCCTTGGCACGGCCATTCTTTACAGCAAGGAGCTGGGGGTGACCGATGACGGAAAGATCTTATTGAAAACC
This sequence comes from uncultured Alphaproteobacteria bacterium, assembly GCA_963825655.1. GTDB lineage: Bacteria > Pseudomonadota > Alphaproteobacteria > Rhizobiales > Methyloligellaceae > Methyloceanibacter. Next base: position 316,225 of record CAWGTS010000001.1, on the reverse strand, counting down.
ACGCATGTCTGGTTCGGGTACGTTTTCGCCGTCAACCTCGCTGGGCGCATCGCCTGGGCTTTCATCGGGAACCGGCAGGCCAGGTGGTCCGCTCTACTCCCTTTCAAACATGGGTTTGCGCGTGAACTCATTGCGTATATGCGAGGTTTTGTCCGCGGCGATGTCCGCCCTTACCTTGGTCACAATCCCCTCGCGCGATTGTCAGTCTCGCTGTTCTTCGTGCTCCTTATCGTGCAGGCCGTCACGGGTCTCGTGATCGCCGGTACCGATATCTTTTATCCGCCGTTTGGATACTGGTTTGCCAACTGGGTCGCGGCGCCGGGGGTCGATCCTTCGAGCATTGTGCCATATGACAAGACCGGCATCGATGCCACGTCCTGGGAAGCGATGCGCGCGTTTCGCTCGCCATTTGTGACCGTGCATTACTGGAACTTCTATGTGCTCCTTGCCCTGATCGTCATTCATATCGCCGGTGTTATTGCGACCGAGCTTCGTGAAGGAGGAGGTCTTGTCTCCGCCATGTTCACGGGACGAAAAATGCTTGATCAGAAACCGGTGGACGATGTCTAAGCGATGTCCGCCATTGGCACATAACGGTACAAACTTATCCCCGCGCTCTTTCTTGGTGCACCTGCGCTTCGTGCTCCTTGAGCACGATCTAATCCCCGGGCTTCAAAGCTGAGGTAGACTCCCCCATCCCTCGTCCATGAGGACGCGAGCTGCAGACCGTCTGCTTCTCGGGGTGAGGGACGCGGGCCCGGGATGGCGCGGTACAGATGGGCCCGAGAGTGATTGTGCAAGCCCTGACCACCGCGTTATGCGTAACGAGCAGCCCTCTGAGGTCTCTACTTCGTCCGCCTGCGCTGTAACGCGCAGGCTTTCGTGTAAGGTGTGTCGCCGAGAGCCAGAACGCGATGATCGATTCACAACCAAAAGCCGGCCCTACAAGCAACGACAGATCGGAGTCTTACAAGGAAGGCAGTCTGACATTGCTCGGGGCCGTGTCGATGGGCACCGGCGTCATGATCGGGGCTGGCATCTTCGCTCTGACGGGCCAGGTCGCCGAGCTGTCGCGTGAATGGTTTCCCCTTGCCTTTTTGGCCGCGGCTCTGGTGACGGCCTTGAGCGCCTACGCCTACGTCAAGCTGTCCAATGCGTTCCCATCGGCGGGCGGCATCGCCATGTTCCTTGAGAAGGCATACGGCAAGACGACGATGACCGGCGCTTGCGCCTTGCTGATGTACTTCTCGATGGTCATCAACGAAAGTCTCGTTGCCCGTACCTTTGGCACATATACGCTTCAGCTCTTCGACGCCGAAGGCGCGGACTGGCTGGTGCCGGTGCTCGGCGTCGCACTCCTCGCCTTTGCCTTCTTCGTGAACATCCTCAGCAATCGCTTCATCCAGACTTTTTCGTTCTTCATGGCATTTTTGAAGATCAGCGGTATCGCGGTTTTCGGCGTTGCTGGGCTTTGGGTTTCGGGTCTCTCCTTCGAAAGTGTTTCGGTCGCGCCTGCGGACACGAGTGCGGGCGGCTTCCTCGGCGCGGTCGCGCTTGCCATCCTGGCCTACAAGGGCTTCACAACCATCACAAACAGCGGGGGCGAGATTGTCGAACCGCACAAGAATGTCGGTCGGGCCATCGTTATCGCCATTGGGATCTGCGTGGCTGTCTACCTCCTCGTGGCATTGGCGGTCGGGGCCAATCTAACGATCGAGGAGATCATAGAAGCGCGGGATTATGCTCTGGCGGAAGCCGCGCGGCCCGCCTTCGATAACTATGGCCTGTGGTTTACTGTCGGTTTCGCGATCATCGCGACGGTATCGGGCGTGATCGCCAGCGTGTTTGCCGTGTCGCGGATGCTGGCCATGCTCACCGATATGAAATTGGTGCCGCATAGCCATTTCGGCATGCCCGGCAGCATTCAGAAACATACGCTGGTTTATACGATTGTCGCGGCCATGATTCTGACCGTGTTCTTCGACCTAGGCCGGATCGCCGCGCTTGGGGCGATCTTCTACATCGTCATGGATATCGCCGTGCAGTGGGGCGTGTTCCGCTACCTGAGACATGAGATCAACGCGAATGCGTTCGTCCTCCTTGCGGCCATCGTGCTGGAGGTCGTCGTGCTCGCGGCCCTGTTGGTCATCAAGGCTTCAACCGACATGGTTGTGATCTATGCGGCTCTGGCCGGAATAATCCTCATATTCGCTGGCGAACGCCTGTTCTTGCGGTCCAGATAGCGTCCTAGGCAAGACTGGGCCTCGTCTCGCCTTTATCCACCTTCGGGACTATGATACAATTACTCTTCCTGTGTGGTTTCCAAACAGGAGGCATGCGAAGAAGCTCAATATTCTCGCCTTTGCCCTGGCATTCGGGGTTTGGTGGGGCGGTGGCGTCTTCATTGCGACCTGGTGGCTCATAGGCCAAGGCGGCGTGACGACAGCCCCGATGTTCCTCGATCACTTCTATTACGGCTACAGCCTGACCCCGCTCGGCAGCCTGATCGGACTGGCCTGGGGATTCGTTTGTGGAGCGATCTGCGGCGCTATCCTCGCCTGGCTGTACAACCTCTTTGAAGCGAGGGTCAGTGGTTAAGCGGAGCGCTGGAATATGCATGACTGGATGATGGACGGTTGGGGCATGGGATTGGGCTTCGTCTTCTGGGTTGCGTTCCTCGTGTTGATCGTCGCCGCGGTCGTGTGGTTCGTGCGCTCACAAACCCCGACCAGCGGAGGTGCTGAGCGGCGCTCTGGTGGGCTCAATGTACTCGATGAGCGCTATGCCCGCGGAGAGATCGACCGTGAGGAGTATCTCCAGAAGAAGCGCGACTTGGTTGATTGACAGGTTCGCTTGCTGACCTGGATGTCGGTGGCACTTAGCAGACATCCTCTTCGACACTGAGGATGTCCGCTTGTGGGTGTAAAGCGGTCGCCCCTAAGTCGCGCTCCGATGTCCGCTAATGACCCAAAGCGGACATCCCTAAAAGGAATACCACCGAGCGAGCAGGCGGCCATCCGCCTTGCGCTCTCCAACGATCGATCAAACCAGAACAGTTAGGTGCCAGGCGAAGAGCAGCATTATCGCTAGCAAAATGACCAGAGCAATCAGCGTCCCGGTTAACAAAGGCCACCAACCATGCGCTCTCCGTTGCAGAGGAAGCCATAGAAAAACCAAGATGACTGCCAGTAGCGTTTGGAAAGCTACAACGCCGGCCACCCCGCTGACGCGATAAAGCAGCAACGCTCCGATCACCATAACCATGAGACCGGCAAGCACCCAGTTGGTAATACGCTTGCCCTCATCGGGGCTCGGCTTATCCTTAACAGCAATCATCGCCATAAGCCGCGATAGGGTCGGGCCGAAGGCAATTGCAAAGCCTACCGCAGTTAGCAGAATTCCCGCGATGTCGAGCCAAGGCGGTTCGAAACCACCAAATAAACCGAGCTTAAGCCCAAAGATCGCGAACACAATTTCTCGCAACGTCATAGCCGAGAAATTCTCGACCGTTCCAGCGCCTAAGACATATTCACCCGTTTGGCCTGTCGGGTGGAATACAGCGATGTAGGCCGGAACCCCGGCAGGCAGTTCAACAGTTCGGGTGCCGCTCTTCCAGTAACGCTCCATTGAGTAAGGTTCGAAAAAGACGGATCGAGGCGCGGACTTGTAGTCCGTGACGAGGATGGCGCCATAGCCTTTGGGCAGTTGAACCGGGAAGTCCTCCTGGGCTTGGACACCAAGTCCATACGCAATCAGTGCAACCGTGGGCCGGAACTCTGAGAGCGAAGAGCGTACCGGCACCAGGGCACCGAACGGTAGCGGGTCGCTCTTGGACGGCGTGAAACGATATAGATCCACCTCATCCGGCTGACCGAGACGGCCATAGATTGCCGCCGAGGCAAAAGTCGGATCCACGACCGGAACTGCAAGTGCCAAATTGGCTTTCGCCGTCTGCTGCGGTTCAGCTGGTTCCAAGATTGGATTGTGAGCAAATACCGGCGCAACGCTGACCAAGACCGAAATGATGCACAAACTTGTGGCGCGGATCATCTGGGATTTCCAGCTCACGGTTTCGTTGCCGTAAGGAGTTATACTCTCCAACTCGCGCTTGGAGAATGTTCGCTGAGCAACATAAACTGGAAAACTTCGACTGAATGTCCGCTAATGGCACTAAACGGACATCAAATAGTGGACCGGCGACGTCCGGTTAGTGCCCGAAAGCGGACATCGTCCGCGTCGGCTACGGCGTCTGCTAAGTGCCAAGAGCGGACATCGGGACCTCACGAGATTATCGTCGGATAGGGCTAGTGGTTGCCGACATGGCTCTCAGATGTACTCAGCGACATCGGTTCGCCTGCGATCGGCGCGCGCTAAAATTGATCCGATCGAACAACGCGGACATCACTGACTGTGACAATGCCAATTTGGCGTGAGACCAACCGAAACAGCGGTTCCAAGACATCGTTTTCCCTGGTTCCGTCCACGATGCAAAGTATTTGCACGACAGAACCGACGCGCCCCACCTGACCGTCCCGATGCCACGACCCGTCTTTGCCCCTGCCGGCAACGGCTGGCATCACCGTATAGCCAGATACACCGAGATCGTCGAGAATCGCGATGACTCGGCTCATGAGCGGCGTTTCGACCATGATTTCTATGCGCTTCTTCAAGAAGGTTTCCATGGCGACCTACTAGAATGATGACGCTGCGTAGATATAGATCGGAATACCTACAGCGAGATTGAATGGGAAGGTCACGCCGAGCGATAACGGCAGGTAAATTGACGGTTTTGCGTCCGGTAAGGCCACGCGCATCGCAGCAGGTACGGCGATGTAGGATCCACTTGCCGCCAGCGTAGTCATGAGCGCAACGCCGCCTGGCGAGAGGCCAATCAGTTGGGCAACGAAGAAGCCGATCGCAGCGCCGATCAGCGGCATGTAGATTCCGAACGCCACCACCGGCGCCGACAAGTTCTTGCCCTCTCGCATGCCGCGCCCGGCAACGAGACCCATATCCAACAAGAACAAACACAAGATTCCCTTGAAGGGATCAACGACGAAGGCGGAGATTGATTCAAGCCCCTCGGTGCCAGTGACCCAACCAATGACGAAAGACCCGACAAGCACGACAATCGAACCATTGAGAAAGACTTCTCGCAAAACCGTTCGGTCGAATGTCGATCCAGCCGTCGTGTCCTTGGCAAGCCAGAGAGCGACCATAATCGGCGGTGTTTCCATGGCAGCGGCAATGGCGACCATGTAGCCTTCATATGCGACGCCGGCCGTTTCCAGGGCTTGTGCTGCGGCGAGGAACGTTACGATCGAAATGGAGCCATAACAGGCGGCGATGGCAGCCGCATCCACCCGTGACAGGCGCGTGGTCCATGTCAGGAGTGGGAAGGCAATGACCGGGAGAACAGCGCTCAGAATGATGCCCGCCAGGAGCGCCATTATGAGCGTGGCGTCAACGCCGTGTTCGGCAACACCGGCTCCCCCCTTGAAGCCAATGGCTAGCATCAAATAGATGGCGAGGCCTTTGGCTATGGCCTCCGGAATCGTCAAGTCTGACCGCGTCAGGGCTGCCAAGAGCCCCAGCACGAAGAACAGAATCATGGGCGATGTCAGATTTGTTAGAGCCAGTTCGCCCATAGTTTTCGTGTCCCCCGGCTCCCAAAGCCAACCTTGAGGCATGATGGCAGCGAATGGCGCCGGAGCCTAGGTCTAAGGCTCGTCAATGGGCTGGCCCCGGCGCGCTCCTGCTGCCGGGGCGCTTTATTGCACGACACTGCGTCCGCTTTGGGTCATTAGCGGACATCGGAGCGCGACTTAGGGGCGACCGCTTTACACCCACAAGCGGACATCCTCAGTGTCGAAGAGGATGTCTGCTAAGTGCCACTAGCGGACGAAGGGCAGCCCACCGCTAGGCCGCCCCGAAGCAAAGGCAAGCCCCTACCGGCCGGTTCGGCTGGAGATCGCCTGTTTGACCTGATCCTTGACGGCCTCGAGGTTGAAGCTCGCGCCCGGCCCTCGACTGCGGCCTGACACATTCCGGGCGCGCTTCGGCGAGTTATCGGGCGTCGTTCGGGGAACGGCCTTCAGAGACATTATGCATATCGCGGGGGCGGTCGCCTGGGTCCCGCTAGCAATTGGTCTGCCACGAATTGAGTAGGATCGTGTGCGCCCACTCCCGTGCCAGACCGGACCCATGCCATTCTTCAACCTTCATCAGGACGACGAGACCTTCAAAGCCCTGGCTCCATTCCAGGTGTTAGCCGTGATGTGCCATCCGAACAGCCCGCTCAGTCGAGAGCGAATGTTGGCCGACATTCAAAGAGGAACTGGACAGGGAAAGCCTCGGCGGCGGCCGTTCTCCTCTGAGGAGTTTAGGGCCGAGGTCCGGCGCCTCAGCCCGAGAGCATCTGTTGCTGGTGGCCTTCTACTGACGATGATTCAGCTCGACGCCAATGGCTACCGTGGAAGCCTGAATCAGGCCCTGCCTCTGGTCGCTGCTCTCTTGCCCAAGTGGCAACAGCCGGAAGGTCGTCGCTGGTCGAAAGACTGCCACGTTGGGCACCGCCCTCGCGACCGGCAAAACATGCTGTCAGCATACAGGGAGTACGTGAGTGTAGCCCATCTCTGGGCGGCAGCCCTTCATGGCCAGCAACATGACCGTGAGGATATTTGGCCAGGATCCACTCTGACCCTGCCGATCTTTCTTGCCTATGCCGAAGCCATTTTGGATTCGGCTGGCCGCCTGCGCTCCTTCGTTCCCGGTCGCCGATTCGCAATGAGCCGGTCGGCGTCTTGGCGCTTCACAGTTCCTGAATCCCAGCCGGTTGGGCTGATGGGATTGCCCTTTAGCTCGGAACAACTGGTAATTTTCAACGAGCACCTAGGCCGTAAGTCTCTGAGCTAGAGCGAAATTCCTGCCACCTGGTAGGGGCATGGCCAACCCGCTCCGGGCATCGCATCTGTAGAGCATGACGCGCACAGGCTCACAACGCGAATGCCCCGACAGCAGGTCATCGACGCCGAGTCGAGACGAGGCACCTGCCCTTCTCGGACTCGCTCGCCTGATCGCCCGTCAAGTTGCGCGCGAGGCTATCGCTTCTCGCTTTGAACCTTCATCGCAAAGCACCGGACGCGCTGGCGTCACGCGGAAGCCGAACCGCCTGAGCGAGACCGATAGGTGATTCGATGACGAAAGACACCAACTCATTCGGCTGCGAGAGACCCGTAGAGCCTGCCTTCGACACCGTCAAGGAAACAGCCAAGTACCTGCGCCTTTGCGAGAAGCACGTGCGGCGGCTCATCTCGCGTGGAGAGCTTCGGGCCTATCAGTTTGGAACCGCTCTGAGGATCAAGAGGGAAGACAGAGATGCGTATGTCCGCGCACAGAAAGTGCATCCAATCTAGGAGAAGGAGGTGAAGTGATGATGGCAAGAGAATAAAAAACAATACTTATGAATTAGGAATATTCATGCGCTTATAGATAGCCTGTACAAGTAATGAGGTTTCCTAAATTTGACTATTATTCTACTCCAGTCCATCCTAGTCCACGCAGGACCAACCCGCGGGTCTCCCAATGCTACAAAAAGTCACCGATTTCCAATGTTTCCCCGAGGGCGTCGCGCCTCTCGAACCCACTCTGGGGGACGCCCTCGCTACAATCGAACGGGATGCCTCGCTGCCAAAGCCCAAGCGGGATGGCTGGTGCTGCAGCATCCGGCGGGTCGCGGCGTACCTCGAGCGAGATTCCAACCAACTGCCGGCCCGCCTTGGTGCCTTGCGCTACGGCATCGGGCGGTTGCACCACGCGCAGCTGGGGGTTGGCCGCAAGACCCTTCAGAACCATGTCGCCAATCTCAAAGCCGCGGTTCGACACTTCACCGGCCTGAAGCGCCTCAGTGGCCGTGGCATCCCCTTTGCCCCGGCCTGGACGTGTCTCGATGACCAGATCCAGGCAAAGCGCCTTCGCCTCGGCCTTTCGGGCTTCCTCAGATACTGCTCGGGCTGCAGTATCGACCCCACTTCCGTCTCCGACGCGACCGTCGACGCCTTCATCAAGTACGCCAGTGAGGTACAGTTCACCGTCAAGCCGAAGAATCTCCACAAGCAGGTAACCCGCTCCTGGAACCAAGCCATGGCGTGCGTTCCCGGCTGGCCTCAGGTCACCTTGACGGTTCCAGACTTCCGCTTGAAGGCCGTCTCCCTCGCCTGGGCCGACTTCCCGGAGAGCTTCGTCGAGGACGTCGAGTGCTATCTCGGCCGCCTGGCAGGCCAAAGCCTGCTGGACGAGGACGCTCCCGATCAAGCCTGCAAGCCCAGCACAATTGAAAACCGGAGGGCCTGCTTGAGGCTCGCCGCCTCGGCCGCTGTGAGGCAAGGCGCGCTGCCAGAAGAACTGCGGTCCCTGGCCGATCTCGTGTCACCCAACATCGTGCGGCTGATTCTCGATGATTACCTGGCGAAGAAGGACGGCAAGGTCGTCAACTTCACTATCGACTTGGCGGAGCGGCTTTACGCGATTGCCCGCCTCTACGTGAAGGCGCCGGCGCCGCAGATCCAGGCACTGGAGAAATACTGCGTCAAACTCCGCAAAAAGCGCAGCAAGGGCATGACGCCGAAAAACATGACCGTGATCCGACATTTTAAGGATCCAACGAATCGGGCGTGCCTTAAGGCCCTACCGGGCCGCCTCTTCGACGAGGCCTTGGCGGAGCGGGATGCCCCCATCCAAGCCGCGGTCAAGGCCGAGATTGGTCTGGCTATTCAAATCTTCTTGGTGGCCCCGATGCGGCTGGCAAACCTGTCTGCGCTGCACCTTGAGAACAACATGGTGCGCGTGGGTGGACTTGAGCCGAACTACCACCTCGTCATACCTGCCGAGGAGGTCAAGAACGATGAGAGTTTAGAATATCTCCTGCCCAATATGGTGAATGAGATGCTCGGCATCTATCTGAGGGTGCTCCGCCCCCGCCTCTGTCGTGCGGAGAATCCTTGGCTGTTCCCCGGCGAGCTCGACGGCTACAAGACCAAGGGGACGCTGAGCGGCCAGATCATCAAGCGCATCACCAAGGACCTCGGCATCAGAGTGACGCCCCATCAGTTTCGTCACCTCGCCGCCGCCTTCATCCTCGAGAACGACCCCGCGAACTACGAGTTCGTCCGGCGCGTCCTTGGCCACAAGAACCTCCAGACCACGATCAACCACTATGTCGGGCTCGAGACGCTGGATGCCGTGCGCAAGTTCTCAGCCATGGCGCTGGAGGATGTCCCTTGGAAGCCCAAACGATGACCCGATACCGCCGCAACCCACCGAGCCAGAAGGCCCTGCCCCTTACTGACTGGCCAAGGTCCGATCGCGAAGCCTGGACAGCCGCGCAAGCAACGGCGGGCATACTCGACGACGGCGGTGCGGCCAGCCATCTGGGGGCGCAGACCCTTGCCGACCTGACCAGGCGTTATTCCTATTTCTTGTCCTTCCTCGCGCGCCAAGGAACACTGGACCCTCAAGCACCTGCCGCCAGTTCAGTGACCCCTGAGAACATCATGGATTACGTGGATTACCTGGAGCCGCGAGTCAGCTCCGTAACTCTCTCCCAAAGCCTCTACAAAGTCAGCCGGGTCGCGACTTGCCTGGATCCTGACAAGGATTGGGCCTGGCTGCAGCGCCTTTGCCGACGGCTCGACCGCCGAACCAAGCCGCGCGAACGGCGCACTGACGTCGTCGAGATCAAAGAGCTGTTCTGGCTTGGGCGCCAATTAATGGATCAGGCAGACAAGGCCGACACGTCGCCTGCGCTTTCACGAGCCTTGCTCTATCGCGACGGCCTGATCATTGCCCTTGGCGCTGCCAACCCGCTCCGCAGCGCCAACACTGCCTTTGAGATCGGTCAGACTCTGATCAAGGACGGCGCCACATGGAGCATCGACATCCCGGCCGACGAGATGAAAAATCGCCGGCCGCATCTCGCCGTTCTGCCCGATTGGGCAACGCCTTGCATTGACCGCTACGTTGACCATTACTGGCCCTTGCTCGGCGGCAACGAGGCGGCCGGTCGGCTGTGGCTCGGTCCTGACGGTCAGCCACTGGACGGCAACGCGCTCTACCGCATGATCTGTAAGCGCACCCGGGAGGCGTTCGGCAAGCCGATCAACCCACACCTGTTCAGGTCCTGCCTGATAACCAGCACTGCCGTTCACCACGGAGCGAACATGGGGCTGGCCATGACCATACTAGGGCATCAGAGCGCTAGAGTGACGACACGCCACTACAACCAGGCCAAGATGATCGACGCCGTACGTGCCTACCAAGAGGTCCTGCTCTCCGAGCCGGAGGACCAAGATCAATGATCCGTGCCGCTATCTACGCGCGCTATTCGTCGGACAATCAAAGGGACGCCTCGATCGAGGATCAGGTCCGCCAATGCCGGGCTCGGATCGAGCAGGAGCAATGGCGGCTCGGAGAGGTCTATTCTGACCATGCCATCAGCGGCGCCACCACCTTGCGGCCCGGTTACCAGAAGATGCTCGAGGACGCGCGGACAGGGCATTTCGAGGTTGTCGTTTCCGAAGCCCTCGATCGGCTGTCGCGGGACCAGGAGAATATCGCGGGCCTGTTCAAGCTGCTCTGCTTCGCCGGCGTGAAATTGATCACCTTGTCCGAAGGTGAGATTGGTGAACTGCATGTCGGCCTCAAGGGCACAATGAATGCCTTGTTCCTCAAAGACCTCGCGCATAAGACGCGACGTGGCCTAGAGGGGCGGATTCATCAGGGCAAATCGGGAGGCGGTCTGTGCTTCGGTTATGACGTGGTACGCAAGATCGACATTTCTGGCGAGGCCGTGCGCGGCGAACGCTGCATCAACGAGGCCGAAGCCACGATCGTACGCCGTATCTTCCTAGAGTTCGCACAGGGCCGCTCGCCCAAAGCGATCGCCCACGCCCTCAACAAAGAAGACATCCCAGGTCCCGCCAGCAAGAGCTGGGGGCCCTCCACGATCTACGGAAACTGGCAGCGCGGCACCGGCATTCTCAACAACGAGCTTTATATCGGTAGGCTCGTCTGGAACCGGCAGCACTTCATCAAAGACCCACGCACGGGAAAGCGCCAGGCGCGGCCGAACCCCGAAAGCAAATGGATCATCGAAGAGGTGCCGCACCTAAGAATCATCAATGATGATCTGTGGCTGTCGGTGAAAGAACGACAGCAGAACTCCCGGTCCCTGATCGTGACCAAGGATCAAGGCATCCGTTCCGAACGCGCCCGTCGACCGAATTACCTGCTCTCAGGTCTCCTCAAATGTGGCACCTGCGGCGGAGGTTTCTCGAAGATCAGCCAGTCGCATTACGGCTGCTCCACCGCTCGCAACAAGGGCACGTGCAACAACCTCCTGACCGTACGGCGAGACATCCTCGAAGCCACGGTTCTGGATGGACTCAAGAATCAGCTGATGCAGCCAGAGCTGGTCACGGCCTTCGTGCAAGAGTTCCACAGGGAGACAAATCGGCAGCGGGCCAAACAGGATGAAGGTCGCGACCGTACTGGGCGCGATCTCGAGAAGACCGAGCGTGAGATTCGTAGAGTGATTGATGCCATCAAATCAGGGGTCCCTGGCGTCGCTGTTAAGGACGAGATGACCGCCCTGGAAGCTCGGCGAGTCGAACTCCTTGCGCAGCTTCAAGCCGCGCCGCCGCCCATGCCGCGGCTACACCCGAACCTCGCCGAGCTCTACCGCCAAAAGGTCATGAACCTCGCTGAGGCCCTCAACGAGGAGCACACCCGCCTGGAGGCCGCGGAATGCCTCCGCGAGCTCATTGAAGAGATCCGGCTTGTGCCGAAGAGTGGAAAGCTGCAGATCGAGCTATATGGCGAGCTGGCAGCCCTCCTCAACCTCGCAAACAAACACCCCCGTTCCAAGGAAACGGGGGTGCAAATAACGCTGGTTGCGGGGGCCTGCAACCACCGAGAATTGACTCTGCCGCCAGTTCCTATTTGAGGATCAAATTGTGGGCTCGAAGCGACCTGTATCGAAACCGTGACTTTTTGGTGACTCCGCCGATCTCCCCGCAATTTGAGGGAAATGCAAGGAAGATTCTGCAAAATTGCAGCGAAATGCCCTTTTATACTTGTAGAAAGCTGAGGAATCTCATTCGCTTAGATAGCTGTCTCCCTAACTCCAGGAGCAGGGAGAGCAAAACTGATAGCAGGGAGGGATAGCGGGCATCAGTGTCCGCCTTTATGCCTTTATCAGGCGATCGAGTGCGGAAGCGGGCCGGTTTATGACACTCACCTTGGATCAGGCGATAGCGTTCGGAACACTTCTCATTGCCTTCGCACTGTTCCTCTGGGGTCGCTTTCGTTATGACGTCGTTGCGGTGCTTGCCTTACTCGCTGTGGTGATCACGGGCCTAGTTTCGTTTGACCAGGCATTCTCTGGGTTCGCGCATCCAGCCGTCATAACTGTTGCAGCGGTCCTAATCCTGAGCCGCGCGCTGCAGAATGCCGGCGTTGTCGATCTTGTAGTGCGCCTCCTGACGCCCGTCCGTGGTTCCGAGACTTTGCAGGTCGGATCTCAAGCGGGCTTGATCGCGATTCTTTCGGGCTTCATGAACAATGTAGGTGCCCTTGCGCTCATGCTTCCCGTGGCGTTGCGCAATGCGTATCGCGATGGTTACGCACCTGCAAAATCACTTATGCCGCTCGCGTTCGCTTCACTTCTAGGCGGGATGGTGACACTCATCGGCACACCTCCCAACCTCATCGTAGCCTCATTCCGCGAACGCGAGGTAGGCAGCCCCTTTGGAATGTTCGACTTTACCCCCGTAGGCGCCGCCGTAGCGGTTGCCGGTTTGGCATTCATCGTGTTTGTGGGTTCGCGCCTACTGCCAACTGACCGTCGCGGTGCAAGCGACGATGCACTCGATATCGGCGCCTATCTGGCTGAGGCCCGTGTGCAGAAGGACGGCAAAGCTTGGGGCAAGACCGTGCGCGACGTCGAGAATCTGGTCGAGGGTGAAGTGCGTATCGTGGGGCTTGTGCAAGGTCGCAAACGTCAGATGGCGCCTGGATCGACGAAAAACGTTCATGCTCGTCACGTACTTATCCTTGAGGGCGAGCCCGACGCCATCAAAGAGCTCGTTGATGTGGGAGGCCTGAAGCTGCTGAGTAGCGAAGGCTTGAGTGCCGATCGACTGCGATCGGAAGCAATTGAACTTGCTGAGGCTGTCATCAAGCCCGGATCGCCGCTGGAGGGTAAGAAGCCGACGTCGCTGAACCTACGTCGTGACCACGGAATCAATTTGCTCGGCGTCGCTCGACACGGCAAGCGGCTCCGCAAACGCTTGGGCGAAATTCGCTTTCAGATCGGGGACGTGCTCCTCCTCCAAGGCCCTTCCGAGACCATGTACAGCGCACTCTCTGACTTGGGCTGCCTCCCGCTAGCTCAGCGCAGTCTACAGATAGGCCGTCCCAGGCGGCTGCTCCTTGCAGGGGGTATTTTCGCACTGGCCATCCTGGCCACGATGGCAGGTCTTCTTCCTGTGCAAGTCGCCTTTGTAGCCGCTGCCGTGGTTGTGGTGCTTGTCGGAATCGTGCGTCCGGCCGAAATATACGACAGTATCGATTGGCCTGTGATCGTTCTATTGGGCGCGATGATACCTGTGGGAGTGGCCTTGGAGACAACTGGAGGTGCCGCTTTGGTCGCCGAGGGCATGTTAGCTCTTGGGAGCAATGCCGCCTCTGTCTGGATGCTTGTGCTGCTACTGGTCGGCACCATGTTCCTGTCGGACGCCATCAATAATAATGCGACCGCAGTTCTCATGGCGCCGATCGGGCTCCAGTTGTCGGAACGCCTGCAAGCAAGCCCAGACCCATTCTTAATGGCGGTCGCGGTCGGCGCGTCCTGCGCCTTCTTGACCCCTATAGGGCATCAGTCCAACACGCTGATAATGGCGCCCGGCGGCTATCACTTTGGTGATTACTGGCGCTTGGGGTTGCCGCTTGAACTGATCATTGTGATCGTATCTGTTCCGATGATTCTGCTCGTCTGGCCCCTATAGTCGAGGCGGTAGGCATCCTCTCTGCCCTGTAATGCGCCTACGGCCTGCCGATGTCGATGTTTTACAGCATCATGAACGCCTATGCGATCGACAAGGACTCCGGTCAGTTCAAGGCGCCTTTCAATACGATTGCCAACGAGCCCAAGGTATACACGCCTGCCGACACTGCGGTCGTCACACCCAACAGCGACACGCCCTATTCGTTTGTGTTCATGGACCTGCGCGCCGAGCCGGTCGTGCTATGCGTGCCGGAAATCGAGAAGGACCGCTACTACTCGGTCTTTGAAGGATGCCACCGATCAGGAAAAGCCAACCTAGGAAGATTTTGGCTGCGATCGTCGTTACAAATGGAAACGCAATCGCGGCGATGCCAAGGACGATAAGCAGGACGCCGAGAAAATAGAACCAGCCCTTATTCTGGTGATTTTCAACTTTCGCAACTATCAAGAGTTCGAGGCAGAGAACCGGTTCGAGGGGAACGTCACAACATTCGGGGCAACGGTCAAATATTAGCTGCTCCGATAAACCCCGTTGGATTCTCGGTTGATGCCACGGCCCGTCATTCTTGGTAGGTGCTTCTAAGTTTTTTGGCGATCCCCAAAATGTCGACATCCTCAACGGGACTATCGTCGCCATACTCATCAGCCTGGCCGCGGAAGATATGCGGCTGGTAACGATAGCGATTGCGCTCCTGTGACATCATGAAGTGGCGCTTGCGATAGAAGGAGGGCGAGATCGCCGTGTAGGGCGGCATTTTGTGGTACCAGTCGGCCTTCGGGTAGTGCCCGGCCCGGTAGGGATGAGGCGGATAGATCGGCCAGATCTCGGGCTCCTGGGCCGATGCGGCGCCAAGGCCGATCGTTAGTGTAAGCAAAGCCGTCAGAACTCTGATTGATACCCCCATCGAGCAGTCCCCCGTTCCTGAATCCATTTTGGCACATGGGTCGCGCGTCGTCAGCCTTTGAGTTAGGCGAGCTGAGCTCCACGAAGGGCTACGCGCCACGACGGCACCCGCGCCATCCGTGCGGTTGAGCTCGACGTCTGCAGCTGGCACGAAGCAGACATGCCAGGGCGGCAAGCCTGACTTCCGCTTTTGACCCCAAACGGCCGAAGGTTAGGCCGACGTGGGCAGACTTACGTTGATCATGATACTTTGGGCAGGTGCAACATAGCGGAGTGGATGATGCAGCTCACGCCTCCAACAAACTACGTATTTTTCTCCTCAATCGTGTTGGCCCTCGCGGCGCTCGCACTTTACTTCCTGGACGTCCTCGGTGTGGCTGAGGGCACCCTCCAATTTGCATTCTGGGTTGCCATTGTGGCATGGCTGGCAATCGCGGTCGGCGTTGTGGCCAAGGGTATCTAGATAAGTCGCCTAATCCAGAGACCTAATCACACGCTCACGAGGGCTCTGGCAAGCTCTGTAGGAGCTTGTTGTTCTAGTCTGAAGCCAGCACTCGTTTAGACAACCAATCGCACCAAACTCATGGCCTTTATCAAGCGACATCTTGTAAATTGATTGGGAGCGTAAGCCGCACCTTGCAGATAGACTGATCCTCCGGATCGCCCGCGATCTCAAACCCTAGCGTTTGGCACATGTCGAGCATACGGGTATTGCTCTCAAGAACATCGCCGACGAGTTCGCGCAGCCCTTCCCTTTCAGCATAGCGGATCAGGTGCCGCATTAGCATCCAGCCAATGCCGGTTCCCTTCAGATCGCTTCGTACGATAATTGCATACTCGCCATTCCGATAATCAGAATCGGATACAAGACGCGCGATGCCGTAGAGTTCCTTTTCATTGTTATCCAAGGCGACAAACGCCATCGCTCGAGCATAGTCGATCTGCGTGAAGCGCGCGATGAACTTGTGGGAGAACTCCTTGCGCGGCGCGAGAAACCGGAAGCGAATGTCCTCGGGCAATAGTTTTTCGATGAAGGCGCCGTAGAGGTGCTCGTCCGCCGGCCGGATCGGCCTGATCAAGATACGTTGGCCTTCTGCGGTTTCGGTCCATTGCTCCCATTGATTGGGGTAAGGCCTGATTGCAAGCCGTGGGTTTGGACCGTCCTTCTCCACGTCAGCCGGGTCGATACGAATGCGGGCGTCTAGGGCAATGACGCCAATCTCGTCAGCGATCAAGGGGTTGACGTCAAGCTCCTTCACAGCCGGGCAGTCCACTACGAGCTGAGACAGCCGCACCAGAGCCTCGGCGATGGCTCCGAAATCAGCGCGGGGTCGATCGCGATATCCTTCGAGCAGCTTTGAGATCCGGGTTTGCGCCACGAGATCACATGCAAGCATGGCATCAAGTGGCGGCAGCGCCACAGCGGTGTCCTGAATGATCTCTGTGGCCGTGCCGCCGGCGCCAAATAGGATCATTGGCCCCAACAACTTATCCTCGTAGACGCCCATCAGCAATTCGCGCGCTCGCTTTCGCAAGATCATCGGCTGGACGGTATAGCCCTGCACAGTTGCCTCAGGGTGCTGCTCGCGGACGCGCGTCATCATGCGTTCGGCTGCGCGGCACGCCTCTTGGGGCGAACGTAGGCCAAGGCGCACACCCCCCACGTCCGACTTGTGTGAGATGTCGTCCGAGAGAATCTTGACCACCACCGACTGTGCCTGTTGAAGCATGGTTTGCGCGATATTTGCCACTTCCTCCGGCGACGAAGCCACGCGCGTGGCCACCGTTGGTATGCCGAAGGCAGACAAGATGGCCTTGGACTCCGGCTCGGTGAGAAGCGAGCGCCCGGCTCTTGCCGCCGTTCGCATAATCGTGCGCGCTGCTTCGTCGGCAACCTTGGTACGGCTGGTCTCTTTTGGTGGCGTGCGCGCAAGCGCTTCTTGCGCCTTGGTGTGTTGCCATAGATAGAAAAATCCCTTGATTGCGTCAGTCGGCGACTCATAGGTCGGGATGTTCCCCTCGTGAAACTTCCGCCGTCCGCCCGCGGCCTCTTCCTCACCAAGCCAATTTGTAAGGATAGGCGGCAATTTTCTTGACTTCGGCGCTTGGACAACAGCGTCAAGCACGGCTTGCGCCGCATCCGTCGACGAAGCGAGTGCCGTCGGACAATTCATTACTAGGATGCCGTCAGCCTTGCAGTCGGTGAGTACCGCGTCGAGGGTAGCTCTGTAGCGCTCTGGCGTGGCATCACCAATGATGTCGATCGGGTTTGCGCGTGACCAGTTGGCGGGAAGCACGTTATCCAATGCTCCGGCAAGACTTTCGTCGACCTGCGCGAGCTTCCCACCGAGTTGCATCAGGTCATCTACTGCGAGCACACCTGCGCCGCCGCCATTGGTGATAATCAGGAGCTCGTTGCTCTGAACAGGTTTCAAATTCGAAAGTGTTTCTGCCGCGGTGAACAGCTCTTCAAGTTCGTCAACGCGAACTAATCCCGCGCGGCGGAAGGCGGCGCTGATCGCCGCATCGCTGCCGGCTAATGCGCCGGTATGCGTCGCGGCTGCCCGCGCCGCCTCTTTGTGACGACCCGACTTGATCACGATGACTGGCTTTGCCCGCGCTGCGGAGCGAGAGGCAGACATGAACTTACGGGCAGCAGGTATTGTCTCTAGATAGAGAAGTACGGCACTGGTCGAGATGTCGGCGGCGAGAAAATCGAGCAGATCGCCGACGTCGACATCGGCCATGTCGCCCATAGATACGACATAAGAGAAGCCGATATCACGGGTAGCGGCCCAGTCGAGAATGCCAGTCATGAGCGCGCCCGACTGGGAAAGAAGAGCGAGGCTCCCTGTCTTGGGCTTGCTGAGCCCAAAATTGGCAGCGAGACCGAGACCCGGCACAGAAATGCCAAGGCAATTCGGCCCGATGATGCGCAGGCAACGCGGCCGCGCGGCATCGAGCATGGCTTGCTTAAGCGACGCGCTAAGTCCAGCCGTGATAACCACGACGGCTCGGCAGCCCTTCTCCCCGAGCTCATCGATGATTGTCGGTAACGTGTCCGGCGGCGTAGCGACCACAGCAAGCTCGGGTGCCTCGGACAAGGACGTTATCGAAGCATAGCACTGATGTCCGCTGATCGACGTGTGGTGCGGGTTGACGAGATAGACGGATCCCTGAAAACCGCCGGACAGAATGTTCTGGGTTAGCGTGTGGCCAACCGATCCTGACTCTTCGCTAGCGCCGACCACCGCGACCGAGCGCGGGCGAAACATATATTCGAGATTGCGAATTGTCATTCGGCGCTAAAGACTCTTTCGTGCACAAAAATCTCAGTCCAGAGGCTGCACCATAACGGCTCGAGCGTTTCAAGGCGTAATGGCAATTTTTAAGACGCCCTCCCGTTGGTGGGAAAACAGGTCGTAAGCCGTCTCAATGTCGTCCAACCGGTAGCGATGGGTGACCAGCGGTCTGAGGTCGATCCGGCCTGAGCTGACGACGTTGATCAAGCGGCGCATCCGCTCCTTTCCTCCTGGGCACAGAGTAGTGACGATCTTGTGGTCGCCAAGCCCGGCAGCGAAAGGCCCAAGCGGGATCTTCAGATCGCCCGAATAAACGCCAAGGCTCGACAGGGTCCCGCCAGGCCGCAACACCCGCAAGCACGATTCGAAGGTCTGTTGCGTACCGAGCGCCTCGATTGCCACATCAACCCCGCGTCCATCGGTCAACTCCATGATTGCCTCGACGGGATCGGTCTTCTGAAAATCTATAACGTGATCAGCGCCAAGCCTCCGCGCGACAGCAAGCCGTTCGGCGACAGTATCAACTCCAATGATGGTCGTGGCACCTTTCAGCTTGGCGCCTGCGGTTGCACAGAGGCCGATTGGGCCTTGGGCAAAAATGGCGACCGTGTCGCCGATACGGATGTTACCCGATTCCGCTCCACCGAATCCCGTGGACATGATGTCGGGGCACATCAGCACTTGTTCATCGCTCAGCTCATCCGGAACCGGTGCCAGATTGGCCATGGCATCGGGTACCCGTACGTATTCCGCTTGGCATCCGTCGATCGTATTGCCGAAGCGCCAACCGCCGATGGGTTTGATGCCATGCGGCGTGCCTGCGCCACACTGCGCGTGCATGCCGTCCAGCGACGCGTAGCTATGGCCGCTTGGCGTGATGGCGCCGGCAATTACCCTCTGTCCCTCGCGATAGCCTTCCACGGCGGAACCAAGTTTCTCGATGACGCCTACAGGCTCGTGACCCACGGTGAGGCCTTTTTCTACCGGATATTCACCCTTCAAGATGTGAACATCGGTTCCGCAGATTGTGGTGGTGGTAATCCTGACCAATGCGTCTAACGGTCCGATGTCGGGCACTGGCTTCTCGTCAATCACGATGCGGCCAGGCTCCACGAATATGGCTGCTCTCATCTTTTGAGCCATGGTTGCCTCCTATCGCTTCAATTCTTCAAGCGTCAAGAAACCTGAAGCCGTGATGCAGTGCTGACTCAGTGCGAAAGTAAGATCGGAAGCCGCAGCTGGGTCATAACCCCTTTGGTCGCACCACCGAGAATGAAGTCACGGATGCGAGAATGGCCGAACCCTCCCATCGCCAGAACCTGCGTCCCCTCCGACAAGGCGGTGTCCTGCAACGCCTCGGCAATAGTCCTTTCACCAAGACTGATATCGAGAGGTGTGGCGCTAAATCCCCTCTTTTCCAGCGAGGATGCAAGTGCGACAGCTAGGTCTGACCCAGAAAGAGGTTTCTCACCTTGAACAGTAAGCACTGAGACGCGACCGCCCTCGGCCAGAAGCGGCAGAGCATCGCCAAGCGCGCGTGCCGCGACCCGGCTTCCATCCCAGGCAATTGCGATGTGGTCGATTCTAGCGGGCTCCGCCAAGGGTGGCACCAGAATGGTTGGGCGACCAGACCCGAAGACGACGGCCTGCGTCATGTCCTGTGCCTCGACGGCCTCTCCGCACCATGGGAGCACTATAAGGTCAAAGTAGCGTGCCTCGGAAGCTGCTGTGTCTAATGTCCCGCCCATCCCAACCTTCCGGCTTGTGCAGTGCACGTTGAAATTCGCCCCCGCCATCCCTTGAATCAAGTCTTGCAGACGACGGCACTCGGCTTTGCTCTTTTCCTCGGCGGCGCGAACGAGTCCGGGCACGTCGATAAGGAGCCTGCCTAATGGCGAGGACACTTGCGGAAGGTCGACTGCAAAAGTCGTGACATAAAGCGTGCATTCAAGCATGGCCGCAAAACGGGCGGCGGCTAGAATGGAGCCGTCCGCGACCGCTTCGGGATACGTGGCCAAGGGCATATAGGCGATACGGGTCTTCCTCATGAAGGCTCTCCAGTTGACCGTGGTTCCCTGCGAGGCCAAGGGTGAAGGAAGCCTCCTCCACGGACCTCGAAGAGTTGTCGTATTCTGGCAGAGGAATACTGGACCCGGATTGACCTCAGTCAATTCAACGCGACCAAATCCGCCTATCCTTAGCCATACGAGATAGAGTGAGGCTCAGGATGCCGCATGACCGGTATCAGACCGTGCCGGAACTTGCCGAGCGGCTGGAGGTCGCCGAGGCGACCGTCCGACGATGGATCAAATCCGGAGAGCTTCGGGCCATCGACATCGGCAAGGGCTGGCGCATCGCGGATACCGACCTGGCGCGCTTCCTGGAGGCCCGTGAGACGGCACCTCGGGACTCCGCTAAGGGCTCGTAGGAAGACGTGAGCAAGCCAGGAGTAAACACGGAGAATAGAACGGCAGGCTTTCACGCAATGCCTGTCGAGGCTGCACTGGCCGCGGTAGACGGATATCCGACCGGGCTCTCTGAGACCGAGGCGGCCGGGCGTCTAAGACACTACGGCGCCAACCGGTTGCCTGAGCCCCCGCGGCGCCGTCCTATCGTTCGGTTCCTATCTCATTTTCACAACGTACTGATCTATGTGCTGCTAGGCGCTGCGACCATCACCGCCAGCCTAGGGCATTTTATCGACACCGGCGTGATCCTTGCTGTCGTGATCGCCAATGCATTCATTGGGTTCATCCAGGAGGGACGAGCCGAGCAGGCAATGGACGCGATTCGTCAGATGCTAGCCCCCAGGACTTCGGTTCTGCGGAATGGCAAGCGACGCAGCATTGATAGCGCCTCGGTGGTGCCCGGCGACATCGTCCTTCTGGAGGTGGGTGAGAAGGTCCCTGCCGACGTCCGTCTGCTCGAAATTAAGGGGCTCAGGATCGAGGAAGCTATTCTCACAGGCGAATCCGTTCCCGTCGAGAAAGACACGAAGCCGGTCTCGAGGGAAGCTGTTATCGGTGACCGCTCCTCGATGGCCTTCAGTGGAACCCTCGTCGCCGGCGGTGCGGGTCGTGGCCTCGTTATGGCAACGGGAGCCGCAACCGAAATCGGTCGGATCAGCGGGATGCTCTCCACGGTGGAGACACTGAGCACCCCGCTTATCCAGCAAATGAACGCATTCGCCCGCTGGCTGACGATCCTGATCTTGCTGATCGCGACCGTTCTGCTTGTCTACGGCTATTTCGTCGGCCACATGCCTTTTGCCGAACTGTTTATGGCTGTCGTTGGACTGTCGGTCGCCGCCATCCCTGAGGGATTACCGGCTGTCCTGACGATCACGCTTGCAGTTGGCGTTCAGGCCATGGCCCGTCGCAATGCGATCGTCCGGCGCCTTCCTGCGATTGAGACGCTGGGGTCCGTGTCCGTCATCTGTAGTGACAAGACAGGCACGCTGACCCGCAACGAGATGATGGTCGCGGCCTTGGCCACGGCGAACCACATTTTATCCGTTGAGGGAAGTGGATATGCGCCGGAGGGCGGCATCCGCCTGGCCGACGCGGAAGTCGATCCGGCCGAGCACAATCAATTGGTCGAGTTCGCCCGTGCATCGGCGCTGTGCAATGACGCGGCCCTGCACAGCCACGAAGATGGCTGGCGTATCGAAGGCGACCCGATGGAAGGAGCACTCCAGGCGTTAGCTGGCAAGATCATGCGAGACGCACCGGAGCCATTCGCCAACTGGACGCGAACTGACTGCATCCCCTTTGACGCTAAGCATCGATACATGGCGGTTCTTCACCACGATCACGAGGGACACGCCGAAATTCAGGTGAAGGGCGCGCCTGAACGCATCCTCGCCATGTGCTCAGCACAGCGATCAGCCGATGGCGGCGTTGAGGCCGTAGACACCGACTATTGGCAAAAGAGGATCGATGAGATCGTCTCACAGGGTGAGCGCGTACTTGCACTTGCCACTCGGTCGATCCCGCAGGACCACGTTGTTCTGAATAAACTCGATCTTGAGGGTCACATGATGCTCGTTGGTCTCGTCGGCCTGATTGACCCTCCGCGTCCCGAAGCCATTGCTGCTGTCGCGGAATGCCATGGTGCGGATATTCGGGTGAAGATGATTACGGGCGACCACGCAGGCACCGCTGCTGCAATCGCCCGCCAAATCGGCCTGCAAAACCCGGACGCGGTGCTGACAGGCGCTGAGATTGAGAGGATGGACGACGCCGAGCTGGCAGCCATCGTCGTCGGCACCGACGTCTTCGCTAGAACGAGCCCAGAGCACAAACTGCGGCTCGTAACCGCGCTCCAGTCGCACGGACTGACTGTTGCCATGACCGGAGACGGGGTGAACGACGCGCCCGCCTTGAAACGCGCGGATGCCGGTATCGCGATGGGACAGAAGGGCAGCGAGGCAGCGAAAGAGGCCTCAGAGTTGGTGCTGGCCGACGACAATTTCGCATCCATTGCTGCGGCGATCCGCGAAGGCCGCACCGTTTATGACAACATAAAGAAGGTTATCAGCTGGACTTTGCCGACCAACGCAGGCGAGTCGATGACCATTATCGTCGCCTTGTTTGTAGGCATGGCGCTCCCGGTAACGGCGATACAAATCCTTTGGGTCAACCTCATCACCGGAATCACACTTGGCATCGCACTGGCCTTCGAGCCGACGGAGCTGGGCACGATGAAGCGTCCGCCTCGGCCCCGGAGCGCGCCACTACTGAGCGGCGAGTTGATCTGGCATATCATTCTCGTTTCGGCGCTGTTCCTAGCGGCAGTCTTCGGCATGTATGCCTATGCTATCGATAAAGGACACCCGCCTGAGCTCGCCCGTACCATCGCGTTGAATACGCTGGTCGTCCTTGAGATCTTCCACCTGTTCTTCATTCGCAATATCTACGGGACATCGTTGACCTGGAAGGCTGTACAAGGAACGCGCGTGGTATGGGCCTGTGTGATTGCGGTCGTGCTGGCTCAGTTCGCGATAACATATCTAGAACCCCTGCAACGAGTGTTCGGCACATATGATGTGCCGTTGTTGGACGGGATGCTCATAGTTGCCGTAGGTGCGGTATTTTTTGCTGTGATCGAGGTGGAAAAGCAGCTTCGGCTGGTCTTCCGCGGCAAGGCTGCAGCGCTCGCTTGGTAACAAGTAACCCCCCATCTACGCTTTGGACTCGACCAAAGGCTTCCCAACTAATGCGCCATGAAGACAGGCACCGTCATGTGTTCAAGCACGTGTCGCGTTGCCCCTCCAAGAACCCACTCCCTAAGCCGTGATCGACCAAACGCTCCCATAACAATCAGGTCTGCCTTGGAGTGTTGCGCGGACTTCAAGATTCGATCTCCCGCCTCAGAATCCGGAACCTCGAGATCTGTCTCGTCGATTTTTACCCCATGCCTTTGCAGGTAATTTGCGATGTCGACAGGAGGAAGGCGCATCCCTAGCGGAAGTGCCTCACGAGGTTCTCCGACGAGCAAGGTCACGGACGTGCTTACCTTCAGCAAGGGCAGAGCATTGCGAACCGCCGCTGCCGCTTGAGCACTTCCGTTCCATGCGACCAATACATGATTGGGTAACGCCATCTCAGACCATTCGGTTGGGAGGATTAGTGCCGGACGTCCAGACAAGGCTAGCCGTGTAGCAGGTCCCCACAATAGGTCGGCCTCAACCCGATGCTGTTCGACGATTGCCAAGTCATACAATCGAGCCGCGTGCACCAGCACATCTGCAGGGTTACCCTCGCCGGTCAGCCAGTTGTGGGAAATACCCGCTCGGTCCGCGGCTGCGTTGAACTGTTGTTCGACCAAAGCCGCCTCGTCGTATTCGTGCTCAATAATATCTGCGACTTCCGACCCATTGAGTCGAATGAGTGGATTGTGTGCGACGCTTCGCAGCATGGCTGAATCCGGTAGGATGCAGATGCCGGTTATATGGGCGTTGAACTGCCTAGTGAGGACAACTGCTAATCTCACTTGCTTGTCGTATTCCACCAACGGAACATGTACCAGGATATCCCGATAGCCCATTTCCGCCTCCCGGCATTGTCTTGAACGGCTTGCCATATGATACTTAATCCTTCGAGGCCGCTATTGACTTGGGTCAGCCTTCGCGCGGCCAGCTAATTTCATAGACATCTAAGCCATGGGGATGTTGCATGCAGGCGAAAAGCGTCATGAGCACGGATATCGTCACCGTAGATCCGGAATCAGATGTCACCAGCGTCGCTCAGACCTTCCTCGATCATCGTATTAGTGCCGCTCCGGTCGTGGATCAGAATGGCGTCGTTGTTGGTATCGTTAGCGAGGGCGATCTTATACGGCGCGTGCGACCTGCACAGCGGAGCAGCTGGTGGTTAGCGCTGGTAGCCGATCCGACGGCAAAGTTTGTCCGAGAGCATGGCACGCGCGTGCGGGACATCATGACGCCCACTGTCATCTCCGTTGGTACGGACATGCCGTTAGCAGATATTGCCGCCATCCTGGAATCTAACAGCATCAAACGTGTTCCCGTAATTGAAGAGGGACGCCTGGTCGGACTTGTGAGCAGAGCCGACATATTGCGCGGGCTCGCGGCGCTTGGTTATAGTCAGGACCATCCTTTGCCGGAAGATCACGAGATCCGCGAGAAGGTCGTCCAGCTAATAAAGCAACAGACAGAAGCGTGGATGGGATCGATGAAAGTGATCGTCGCGAACGGAGAGGTCCACCTGTGGGGCGCTGTCGAGAGCAAGGAAGATGCGGACGCTGTGCGCGTGGCCGCAGAGAGCGTGGTGGGAGTCGACAAGGTTCACAACCACCTTTCCGTTTAACCACAGCACAGAGAACGTCGCCCGTGAGGACCTGAACCCAAGACCGCATCCTGTTGAAGCCTAAAGCGTTTGAGCGCGCGGCTAGCAGCCCCATGTTAGCTGAGATGTGGCTCCAACGTGCATGCCCCGCCAGTTAGCTGGTTCTAGAACAGCGGACGGTGGCACCGAAAGCGGAGGACAAATGGATCGCCTCGCCTTCGAAGATGTCGAGTTTCTCCAGAGCGACGCGATGCGCCCTCTTCGTCTCGCGCTCGAATTCAGCAAGGTCGATCTGGCTTTGGAAGAAAAGGGAGTTGTCTCGACGGTGGTTGTTTTCGGCAGCCACCGCATTGTGTCTCCCGAACAGGCAGAAGAAAACTTGGGTCGGGCACCTGACGCCGCCACCTTGAGCCGTGCCCAACAGCAAAAGCGTCTTTCTGCTTGGTATCAGGTGGCGCGCAACTTCGGACGGATTGTCTCCGAGCGCGGCGGTGCGCTTGCGAAGAACGGTGTTCTTCAGAACGTGGTCGCCACCGGCGCAGGCCCTGGGATCATGGAAGCCGCTAACCGTGGCGCGGCTGAGGCCGGCGCGCCAACCATTGGCTTCAACATTGTGTTGCCGGAGAAGCAGGAACCGAACCCTTTCATAACGCCGGACCTCACCTTCCACTTTCAATATTTTGGTATCCGCAAGATGCATTTTGCCATGCGCGCCAACGCACTCGCGGTGTTCCCCGGCGGCTACGGGACCCTGGATGAGCTGTTCGAGATCCTCACTTTGAAACAGTCGCGCAAATGTTCGCTGATGCCCGTAATCCTATTTTCCCGCGACTACTGGCAATCGACTGTCAATTTCGACGCGCTTTCGACGCTTGAGATGATCGGCCGAGAAGATGCGCTTTTGTACGACATTGTCGATACCGCTGAGGAGGCCTGGCGTGTATTGGTCAGCCGTGGGCTCATGGCCCAAACGCCACGCCACGAGGTATGAGCATCGCCTTGCGTAAGTTTAGGGGATAGTTGCCATGGCGACTTGGTGCCAGGGGCTCAGTCAGTTCGGGCTCGCAGAAGCTCTCGCATCCTCTCTCCGAGCGAGCCACCAGCCCCGGGCTCACTAAAATAGCCCTTTGGGACGAGGTCCCCCGATGGAGCATCAGGATCTGCTTGCCCTCGCCGTCGAATTTGGCATCGTGATCCTACTTGGCGCGCTCGTCGGCATCGAACGCGAGAAACACAAGACGGAAAAGACGGAGACGGTCCAAACCGCTGGACTGAGGACCTTCATTTTGCTTGCACTGCTGGGGGCCTGCGCGGGGTGGCTTTCGCACGAACTTGCGACGCCTTGGATCTTCGCCGCGGCACTATTGATCGCCGGCGCCTTTGTCGTCGCTGGCTATCTCGTCAGCACGAGGAAGAACCCTCAGTCGGCAGGCCTCACCACGGAAGTCGCGGCAATCGTGGTTTTCATGCTTGGCGCCATTGTGATGATCGGCTTTTCCGAGATCGCCATCGCCCTCGGCGTGGTGACGGCCACGACGCTCGCTTACAAGGACCCACTGCACGAGTTTTGTCGGAAAGCTTGGCTGGGACGATGTGTTCGCTGGCTTGCGACTCCTGATCGCGACCTTCATCGCGCTGCCGCTCCTGCCAGACAGGCCGGTTGATCCATGGGGTGCTCTCAATCCCTACGCGCTTTGGCTGCTCGTGATCCTGATCTCCGGCTTGTCACTTGTAGGATACGTTCTGACGCGTTGGCTTGGACCGGGGAGGGGCGCACTTATTACCGGACTTGCCGGCGGTTTGGCTTCCTCGACCGCTGTCACGCTGTCGTTCGCCCGGGAGGCTCGTTCCAACCCTCGGAACACGACAGCATTGGCTTGCGGCATTCCCGCGGGGGACGCGAAAGCGGTCGCCGAGCAAATGATCTCCACCGCTCTCGACCATCTGCAGATTTGAGAGCGTCAGGGCCATAGTTCAGCACGGTGCCCCTCGACGGTCGGATATGTCCGCTTATGGCACGTAGCGGACATGCCCGCGGGCCAGCGTGACTTCCGCTTTTGACCCTTAGCGGACGTGCCGCCGCTTGGCTTGGACTCCTCGGCCGCGCCAAAAGGGGTTGGGAGAACGACTGCATCACTCCTCTTCGGCCCTTACCTTCCCCGCTCCTGCTATTTGGCTTCCCGTAGTTTGGTGGTATTTTTGCAACTGATTTGCGGATTATAGGCCTTTCAGCCGTAGAAGCAGTTAGGTGGCCTTCTTTGAGGCCCAAATCAGTGCTTTTCAATCTGAGAGTCTGAGGCCTTGCTCCCCGATCGGGCGCACCTTCGGGCCGGACTGCCTGGAGGGGGTAGGGAGTGTTGGCTTTCAACGCCGGTTGCCAGATTGAGTTGGCCGACTTTGGCCTTTCAAAAAATTACGTTGCGCGTGCCGCCAGCGTGGGAGCAAGTCATGCAGGTCGTGTGGGGGCGGTAGCGGTCGCGATCCTTTCGTTGACCGTCTTGCTCACTGGTTGCGCTTCACGACCCGAAGTCGGTGCACTGCTCACAAATTATCAAACGAGCGCAGGAGCCAAGGACCACACCATCCTTGTCGCAACAACTCGTGCACGAGACCCGCGACCTGGAACATATTTCGGCGGCGAAAGATCCCAGTCCATCAACTACGCAAAGTTGACTGTAGCCGTGCCGCCCGCGCACGTGCCAGGCGAGATTGAATGGCCGTCTCGGGCGCCGGGCGACCCGATGACAGATTTTGTCGTGCGGGACGCCGCATATCTCGATAGCGAAAGAGATTTCATCAAAGCCCTCAATGCACAATTGGCTATGCGTCCGCCAGGACGGCGCAAGGTGCTCGTTTTTGTTCATGGCTACAATACGATGTTTGCAGAAGGGCTCTATCGCAACACGCAAATCGTGCACGACGCAGAGGCACCTGCTGTTCCGGTTCTATTCACCTGGGCCTCGCGCGGAAACCTGACGGATTATGTCTACGATTCCAACAGTGCGACGGCAGCGCGCGATGAACTTGAGCGTACGCTGCGGTTGGTTTTTGCAAGCAATGCTGATGAGATCAACATCCTCGCCCATTCAATGGGTAACTGGGTGACAGTGGAGGCCCTTCGCCAGATCAAGATCTCCGCCAACAAGCCGCCTATAAGGAAGTTAGGCACGGTCGTTCTGGCTGCCCCGGACATCGATATCGATGTGTTCAAAGCGCAAATGCGTCGGTTCGGCAAACCACGAAAGCCCTTTTTCATCGTCCTGTCTCGCGACGATAAGGCGCTACGGTTTTCTAATTTTATTGCCGGAGGTAAACAGCGACTCGGAGCTTATAGCGACGATGCCGAACTTACGGCGCTCGGCGCTGTTGTGATTGATATGACGGATGTGGAAGCCGATGATCCCAGCAACCACGCTAAGTTCGCGCAACTCGCCGAGATAGCGCCGGAGATGCGGCAGGTGTTGGCGCGAGGCGTGGCAGAACAGGGAAGGCCCGGAGCGGTGCAGGCGTCTGTTGTTCCAGGTCCGGGGGGCCTTGGTGGTGGGCCAATCCGGATCATACGCGCCGGTCAGTGAATACCGTCACATCGGCTAAGAGCAAGTGGGGGACCTAGTATTGATGAGCATGGCGCGACCCAAAAATTGAAACTTCATTCTCCACAAAGCGCAGCGTTTGACCCAAAGCGGTCCCATGACGGCCGATGAGGATGAACATCAAGGACTTCGATGGACGAAGCCAGGGGAGCCGGGTAGTCTTTCTCCAAGGCGGCGGTAGTAGAAGAGGCGAAATGCGCGTTCTTGCAGCCCTTACGGGCATTGCCTTCTTGTTGGCGGTGCAAGGGACATCCCTTGCCCAAGATGCGCCGGTAGAGCCGGACGAGGCACAGGCGCAGTCCGAGGAACAAACGGCATCCGCCAATCAAGAGGGTGCTCAGCAACTCCTCGACGAAGGCCAGCTCGACCAGCTTGTTGCGCCGATTGCGCTCTACCCCGATCCCCTCCTCGCCCAGGTCCTCATCGCCTCCACCTATCCGCTTGAAGTGGTGCAGGCGGAACGTTGGGTGGAGAAGAACAAGGACTTGAAGGGCGACGCGCTCGACGAAGCCGTGGCCAAGGAAGATTGGGACGACAGCATCAAGGCGCTTGTCGAAGTCCCCGATGTCCTGGAGATGATGAACAAGGATCTCGACTGGACGTCGAATCTTGGCGACGCCGTTCTCGCGCAACAGGCAGACGTCATGGATGCCGTGCAGCGTTTGCGCGCGCTCGCGCAAGAGAATGGGAAACTGGAGTCCAATGACCAGCAGACGGTGACGGTCAAGCAAGAGGTCAACGTCACGCCGGCGCCCGCCGATCAACCGGCCGGCCAGCAACCGGCATCGCATCAGGTCATCGTGATCGAGCCGACTTCGCCGGAGACTGTCTACGTTCCGTACTACGAGCCCTCGGTCGTTTACGGCAGCTGGCCCTATCCGGATTATCCCCCTTATTACTTCGAGCCAAGGCCCGGCTATATCGTTGGCGGTGCGCTGGCGACCGGTCTTGCGTGGGGCGCGGGCTTCGCCATCGGTAACGCCATTTGGGGAGACGGCTTCGATTGGCGCGGCGACAATATCCGCGTCAACGCCAATCGGAACGTCAACATCAACAACAACAACGTCAACGTCTCCAATTGGCAGCACAATTCCTATCATCGTCGTGGCGTGAACTACAACAACACGGAGGTGCGCAACAAATTCTCCAAAAGCAACCTAGCTGACAAGACGGGTGACTTCCGCGGCCGCGGAGACGGGCCCGGCAACAAGAGGCCTGATCTCGGTGACAAGCGTCCGAGCGTGGGCGATCTGCAGGGCGCCCTCAAGGACAAAAAGCCAGGTGGCGGGGGGCTTGCGGATAAGAAACCTGGTCTCGGCGACAAACGGCCGGGGGGCGGCGGCCTTGGCGATAAGAAGCCGGATCTCGGCGACAAGCGGCCGAGCGCCGGCGATCTGCAGGGCATCCTCAAGGACAAAAAGCCAGGCGGCGGGGGGCTTGCGGATAAGAAGCCCGATCTGAAAAAACCTGATCTGGCTAAGAAGCCGGACATCAAGAAGCCCGACCTTGCCAAGAGGCCGAATGTCGGGAAAGCCGCCGGCAATGCTTTCGACAAGCGCGACGGCGCCAAAGCGAAGGATTTTTCCAAACGTGGCAAAGCGAGCGTCGGCAATCGCAGCGCCTCCAATCTTGCCAAGAAGAAGCCGGCCGTGAAAAAGCCAGCGGCGAAGAAGCCTGCGATCAAGAAGCCGGCTGCCAAGAAGCCTGCGATCAAGAAACCGGCTGCCAAGAAGCCTGCGATCAAGAGGCCCTCCGGCGGCGGCAAGAGAAAAGGCGGCGGCGGCGGGGGCAAGCGCCGACGTTAAAGTATCAAGCGGACAGCTTTCAGAGGTCTAGCGATGGTTCAGAGATTGCGTTTGGTGCGGCAGGTGGGCCGGTGCCTCGCGGGTGCCGCGTTTCTGCTCGTTGGCACCTCGGCTTTCGCGCAAGAGTTTTTCGACAGCCCCGACGATGCCGTCGCCTCGCTGGTCTCCGCGGCGAAGGATGGGGACAAGGCGAAGCTTCTCGACATCCTTGGGCCTGCTGGAGAGGACGTGATCAGCTCCGGCGACGACGTCGCCGACCGCAATGCGCGCGATAGTTTCGCCGCCGCCTATGACGAGAAGCACAGCCTTGAGCGGGAAGGAGACAACAAGACTATTCTCGTTCTCGGCGCGGACGATTGGCCCTTCCCGATTCCGCTCGTCGCCAGCAACGGCAAGTGGAAATTTGATACGGCGGCAGGCCACGAGGAGATTGTGCTCAGGCGCATTGGGCGCAATGAACTTTCCGCCATTCAGGCGAGCCTGGCCTATGTCGCGGCACAGCGCGACTACGCGGCGATCGACGTCGATGGAGTCCATCCACCGGCCTATGCGCAGCGGATCGTGAGCAGCGAGGGCAAGAAGGACGGGCTGTATTGGCCGAGCGCTGAGGGCGATGAGCGAAGCCCGCTCGGCGCGCTGTTCGCCGAGGCTTCCGCGGAAGGCTATGCGTTTGGCGGTGCGCCGAGGCCGTATCACGGTTACTACTATCGGGTCCTAAAGCGCCAAGGCGCTGGCGCCCAAGGCGGAGCCTTCGACTACGTCGTGAACGGGCGGATGATCGGCGGGTTCGGGCTCATCGCCTATCCGGCGGAGTATGGGAATTCCGGCATCATGACCTTCTTGGTCAATCACGACGGCGTCGTGTTCCAAAAGGACCTCGGACCGGAGACCGAAGAGCGCGCGAGCAAGATCGACGCTTTCGCCCCGGACAATGGCTGGACCAAAGTCGAGATGCCCTAACCTCCGCGAAGGTTCTCAAGTCAGTTTTTGGCACCAAGCGGGCATGCCGACGGGCCAGCCGCACATCAGCGGCCCGACATTAATCGGTGGACGCCGTACGTTTGAACTTGACTGATCGCGCTGAATCGCCTGCTGTCTTGATTGCCGAGACGATTATGTCTTTGCTATAAAGGGGGGATTTCGACTTGGAAGCACTTCTTCCGATCATCGTTCAGATTGTTACTGGTGTCCTCGGCGGTCAAGCCGTTGGAGCGGTCCTGCAGCAAGTGGCGATGAGCCAGTTGCCCAAGATCATCAGCGGTGCGGTTGGCGGTGTGGCTGGCGGTACGGTTCTTGGTAGCCTTCTTGGTGGTGCAGCGGGCGCTGATCCTACTGCTGGAGGGGCGCTGGGCGGCCTTCTCGGCGATGCGATTGGCGGCGCGGGTGGCGGCGCAATCCTGACCGGCATCGTCGGTGCCGTTATGAAGGCGATGAACAAATAACGCCAGCACTCAACTCGGGGTGCTTGTGATTGGCCCGATGGCGTGGCAGATGCCAACGATGGATGGAATTGAGACCTCATTCCACCCCACTTAAAACGATTTAGGCGACGACAGCATTTCATGAAATTCGAATGTTGGTCGTGTCCGGCCGTCCTCGGGGCGCTGGGGTGGCGGCAGCAGCGCCAAGAGTTTTTTCCTCTACCACCATCCCAGCAAGCCGACGCTCACTGTCTGCGATGCAATGCCAACGTCTGTCCAATGATCTGTCTCTAGATAGCCTGCGTTAAAGCTCAGCGACCGAGTCACAGGAAACCCGGCTCTAATGGACCAGCCAACGCTCCCCCTCCGGTCGTCTTTCTCGATACCGTTTACTGTTGACTGGCCTCCGGTAATGAGGCCGGCACCTGCTGAGATCCAAAGACCGGACTGGAAATTGAACTCGACGCTTCCATCCACAATATAGAATGGGTCCTGCTCAAGCACATTGCCGCCAAAGAACGATGTATTGTCCGTATGGAAGCGCACAGTTCCAGTAGCCTCAAATGACCAATTGTGCAGCCTCTGATAGATGCCGGCCTGCGGTGAGAAAGTGAACCGGTTGGTGCCGAGGTTGATCAGTTTGTCTTCAAGGTATTGGCCGGTCGGCAATTGCACGCTCAGCGCAGCACCCACGATCGTGTCGACTTGAGCAGTTGCGCGGTAGGCTGCATAAGCCTCACCCGCAAGTGGCGGTGACCCAACCAAGTTCACCGAAAACCTTGCAAGCGTGTCCGATAATCCGTCCCGGTTCACCGTAGTCGGTACGCCGTCGACCAGTCCGTCCCAAGTCCCGGACTGCCACGCCTGGCGAACTTCGACGCGCGCCGTTTTGTCAAGCAACTCCAATGTTCAAATGTACCCCAGAAGCCATGTATCCAAGTCCACGGTCACATTTTCGAGCCGGAGCGCTGGATCGACAGAAATACCACCTTCGGTATGAGCAAAGTTCGTGGCAACGAAGTTCTCGTTTATTGGCAGATGGTTCCAGCGGCGAATCTCAAAATCTTGGGCAGAGACAGGCGTAGCCGTCCATAAACTCAATGACCCGGGTAGGGTAATCGCGAACAGAACAACACCACACTTTGCGCACCAACCAGCAGCAGTGGTTGAACCAATTGCGCCTTCAGGGCCAAGCATATTCCGCCTCTCGTTTGAAGGCCCATGCTACTGGACGAGAGAGTCCATGTCAGCTTTGGGTCATTAGGCGACATCAGAGCGCGGACCAGCGATGTCTGCTTTATCTCCGAAAGCGGTCATCGCTATCCGGAACCTAACTTGCTTGCCGTCCCACGACTGCGTCGGCGCCCGATCACGCCACCTCCCTCATTGCGAAAGGCCCCCCCGCTTTCAGCCGTGTGTCAGCGATCTGGACGGCTCTCGTAAGGAGCAAAGCGCAGGCCGGACCTGAATCTCGGCGCGCAAGCGTCAACAAACGTCAACATTACTAACCCATCAGAGCAGGGCCAAGCGGCCCCAGGGCCGGGTGTCCCGGTTAGGGCTTGAGCAAACCAAAGCTTCATCGCAACGAGTACTGGGCTAAGCGTCATGCCCCGATCCCCGAGACGAGATGCACCAGGTTATTGCCAGATTGGTTCGCGACCTATGGCCTAGGCGGTCTCTCTTCGGCTCAGCTTTACGCGATCTCAGGCCGCGGCCCGGTCATGTAACGGAAATTCGTTGAAGTCTCTCGGCTCGTCGGAGAGCATCGTGGGCTTCATCCATGGCTTCCCGGTCCATCGCCGAAGGTGCTCGGGCATGTCATTCCAGCCATCGAACTCGGCAGCGGCTTGGACCTCAGCCTCGGCACGGGTTAGGCCACCATCAAATTCTAGGATCGCGGCTCGTTCCTCGATCTCATCACCATTCCCGACCTTATCCGCTAGGTCCGCGATGTCCGCTAGGTTTTTGTCATTGTTATCAATTTCCTCGCGTTCATCGCCCTCATCGCGTTCAGGAATGTGAGGCGGCAAGTAACGGTGCCAGTTTTCGTGGAAGTCTTCCACGGTGTAGCCTTTGAGCGTCTTTCTGCCGATCCACACGTCCTTCGACTTAATCCCGTAAGGCTTGAGGCGTTTTGCTAGACCTCGTTTGTCGAGCGCCTTGCCCCGAATATCGGCCCAAGGGGATTCCTCCCTGCTACAAAGCCTCTCAATGATGGTGTCCGACCACAGCTTGTCCTCGTTGCCGAACGCTTCTTTGATATGGGCAAGCAACTCCACGCCAGCCGTCATGGCCTCGTCCTCAGCATTGCTTCGCGTGAAGGAGACGGCGGCGGCCCTAGCTCGTTCAGGCCAGTCGGTGCCCGCCGCGTTTGCGATGGCGATTAGGGGCTCCCAAATGTCGGCAGCGCGATCCTGAACGCCTTCTGGTAGGTCTGGCTCACGATTGATCTTTCCTTTTTGTTCCTCGCACCATTCGATGAGCGCCTCTTTGATCGGCCTAGCCTCGCCTTCGGCATAGCGTTGCCGGAACGACTGGACCTTTTCGCCTGGTGCGCGGCGCTGCATCCTTATCATGATGGATCGAGACGCTAACGTGTCGGGTAGATCGCGAAGTCCGGCTAGTGCGATAGGCGCAAAGCTGTCGAACGCCTGCGCCTCAATGCTCCGACCGCTTCCGCCGCTGGATCGCGCGCAAGCTATCTTTAGGTGCCAGTTCGCGAGTCGGCGCCTCGCAAAGGCAACACCTCATGGAACTTGCCGCTCGCGGTGAATTCGGGTGGTGCCTGGCTTTGTCGCACCGCGACGTCCTCCAGGCCATTATCGCGAAACACTTGTTTCACTGACTGGATGACTTCTTGAAAGACAACCCCTGCCGCCACCTCTTCGGCTGGTTCTATTCGCACTTCAAAATCTCTCTCGCTGGTCTGGACCAGCTGGATGCGCCGGGCGTGCTCGTGCTCCAGATCGAAGGCGAGCGGCGACAGCGTCACCTCGCCCACTCGAACGAGCGTCGCCTCGCGCCCTTCCACCTGAAAACTGCGGAACGGCGACCCACAGCGGCACGGGTCCGTGTAGAAACGAAGGCAGTCGCCGAGGTCATATCGGATGAAGGGTTGAACGTCGTTGGCGAGCACCGTCAGCAGCACGGTCGCGGACAGCGTGCCGTCGGGAACGGGCCGCATCGCTTCATCGACCGCTTCGAGGATGACCCAGTCTTCGTGCACATGCTTCCGCCCGTGGCTGCACACGAACGACATCACCAGGCACTCGGTGCAGCCGTAGGTGTCGACGATATTGTATTTCAGCGAGGGGAAGGCCCGGCGAACCCGCGCGCGTAGATCATCCGTGAGGGTCTCGCCCCCCGTGTTGAAGAGCACCGGCGCGATCTGCAGTCGCCCGGCCTTCTTTTCTTTGGCGAGAATCGTCAGCATGCTTGGGTAGGTTGCAATCCAGGCGATCTTCGGGATCGCATTAAGTCTTTCAACGATCCGGCCGATCGGCTGCTCGGCCTCGATGAAGATCCTACGCCCCGCCAACCGAGGATACAGATGCTCCATCAATTTGCCAAACCCGCGCCGGCAAAGTGACCGTTGCCGCCGGTGATAGTCACCTTCACGCCGTTCTTGAGGGCGAGCTTCCACTGGGTTCGATCGAAGCGCGCCATCGAAATTCCATAGCAATACTCCAGAAAGGATGAGGGCCATACGATGACTGCTCGTTCCCCTGATGTCCCGGAGGTCCGGAAAATAGCGACATCGTCGATAGGCACGCCAACCTTCCGGATATCCTGGAGATGATCGCGGGCCTTGTCGAGGGGAAGAGAACGAATTGTCAGCCAGTCGTCGAACTGCCTCATGAGATCGGGTTTGCGGGTCACCGGCAATTCGCGCGGTTCGACCTCGCTTGATGGTCGCAGATCCGCGTAAAGCCTGCGAAACAGCGGGGAGTCGCGCCGCGCCTTTTCCACGAGGCGCCGCAGGTTGCGGAGCTGCCTGGCTTCGATTCGCTTCCGTCCACCCCAGGCTGTCCAGAGCCCGCCGGCGAAGTATCCCAATGTTCTAAGAAGGCTGAAACGCATAGCTGCTCGCTAGGCCAATTCGATCCCAGTCAAGACGAGGCTTCACCTGGCTGTTCTAAGGAGAGGTTGTGCCTTGCGCGGGCGTGGTCTGTTGCGCCCAACGCTCTCTGCGCCGCCGCAACCATGACGACGCGTTCTCGCCAAGCATCAAGAGGCACGGCGTCAGCACAAGGGTCAGCAGGGTGGCGAATGTCAGCCCGCCGGCGATAGCGCTGGAGAGCTGCGTCCACCATTGCGTGGACGGTGCCCCGATAGAGACATCCTGACCGATGATGTCGATGCTGAGCCCGAACACCATGGGCATGAGGCCGAGAACGGTGGTGATCGAGGTCAGCAGTACGGGGCGCATGCGCTGGGCGGCGGTGCGCAAGATCGCTTCCTTGGGCGCGGCGCCTTTCGCCTTCATGTCGTTAAAGGTGTCGATCAGGATGATGTTGTTGTTCACGACAATGCCGGCCAGCGCGATAACGCCGATGCCGCCCATGACGATGCCGAAGGGTTGGCCGGTGACCAGCAGGCCCAACATCACGCCGGCCGTCGAAAAGATGATCGCGCTCAGCACCAGCCCGGTCTGATAGAAACTGTTGAACTGGGTCACCAGGATCGCCGTCATCGCGAAGATGGCGATGATGAAGGCCCTGAGCAGAAAGTCTCCTGCCTCGCGTTGGTCTTCGTCCTGCCCCTTGAAGCGCACGGTCACCGCCGGATCGAGATCGGCTTCAGCCACGGCGGCTTTGAGCTTGCGCACCTGATCGTCAACCAACAGTCCTTCGGCGACATCGGCCTTGACGGTGATGACCCGGCGGCTGTCGGTGCGGTTCAGATTGCCAGTCTTCTGCGCCGGCTCGAAGCTGACGAAGTTGCCGATCGGCACCTGGCCCTTGGCGGTCGGCACGCGGAGCCGATTGAGCTGCTCCAGATTGCGTTCGGCCAGCGGGAAACGCAGGCGGATGTCGACTTCTTCATCGGCATCGTCGGGCCTGTATTCGGCAACCTTGACGCCATTGGTGAGCATGGTGACCGCATCGCCGAGCAGGGCGACATCGGCACCGTTGCGCGCCGCCTTCTCCCGGTCGACCTTAAGGCGCCACTCGATGCCGGGCAGCGGACGGCTGTCCTGCGCGTCGACGAAGCCGCCGATCTGCTGCATCAGCAGACGCAGCCTCTCCACGGCCGGCGGCATTTTCTCGGGATCGCGGGATGTCACCAGCAACTCCACCGGCTTGCCGGCCGACGGTCCGCCCTCTTGTTTACGCACTTCCAGGATGACGCCGGGGATATCGGCGGTGAGGCTGCGTACCTCTTTTAGAATCTCCGAGGCGGGCGGGCGCGTGCGCCAGTTGGTGAACTTGAACTGGATAATGCCGACAACGTCCTCGGCCGAGCCTGTTTGCGACGGCGGCCCCCCTGCCCCCAGCGTCCTGGCATAGACGGACTCGAAATAGGGGAGCGCCAATAGACGGGTTTCGACCTTGCGCACGACGGTATCCATTTCCCGGATCGAGAGATCGCCGCGCGCACGCACCTGGACCTGCGCCAAGTCTGGCTCGACGTCGGGAAAGAATTCAACGCCGCGGCCGAACATGCCGAACGCCACATAGGTACCGATCAACAAAGCTACGGCGACACCGAGAATTTTCCCCGGATGGGCGAGCAGGCGCTTCAGCGTGCCGAGATAGAAGCCTGCCGGGCCTTTGATCTGGTCGAGATCGCCATCCTCGGCGGCCTTGATGGCGGCCAGGATCTTGCCGTCACCATGGCTGGCGCGGCCGATGACGCCGCCGAGCACCGGAATGAACACCAGCGCCATGGCGAGCGACGCCGCCAGCGTGACGAGCACGGTGATCGGCAGAAATTTCATGAACTCGCCGACGATTCCCGGCCAGAACAGCAGGGGCAGGAACACGACCAGTGTGGTGGCCGTCGAGGCGATGATCGGCCAGGCCATGCGCTTGGCAGCCTCGGCATAAGCGACTTTGCGATCCTTGCCTTCAGCCATTTTCCGGTCGGCCAATTCCACGGTGACGATGGCGCCGTCCACCAGCATGCCGACCACGAGGATGAGGCTGAACAGGACCACGATGTTCAGCGTGAGGCCCATCCCATAGATGATGAGAATGCCGGCGAGAAACGAGCCCGGGATGGCAAGGCCGACGAGAATGGCCGGCCGCACGCCCATAGCCGCGACGATGACGATCATCACCAGGACGATGGCCGCGATCACGTTGTTTTGCAGGTCGCCAAGCATGTCGCGGATCTGCTCGGACTTGTCCTGCATAAAAGTGACATTGACACCGGCCGGCCACGCCGACTGCTCGGCCGTCACGACCTCACGGACATCCGCGATGGTTGCGATGATGTTCGAGCCGATCCGCTTCTTGACCTCGAGCGCCAGCGCGGGTTTCCCGCCGACGCGGGCAAAACCTTGCGGGTCCTTGTAGGTCCGGCGAACGGAGGCAACGTCGCGGAACTTGACCACGGTGTTGCCGACGACCTTGACGGGGAGGTTGAGTACATCTGTGACCTCCTCGATGACGCCCGGCACTTTCAGCACCATGCGGCCCGCGGCGGTTTCCAGCGCGCCCGCGGCCACCAGACGGTTGTTGCGCTGGACCGTGCTCAGCACGTCCGCGAAGGAGACGTTGTAGGTCTCGAGCACCATGGGATCGACGATGATCTCCAGCAGTTCCTCTCTGTCGCCGCCGATATCGACCTCAAGCACGCCGCCGAGGCCTTCGATCTTGTCCTGCAGATCGCGCGCGATATTCACCAACGTGCGCTCCGGCACATTGCCGGACAGACCAACGGTGAGCACCGGGAATAGCGCGACGTTGACCTCGTGAACCCGCGGCTCATCGGTTTCCGGTGGGAGCTCGGCCTTGGCGATATCCACCTTCTCGCGCACGTCCTGGAGCGCCTGGTTGGCGTCGAAGCCTGCATCGAATTCGAGCGTGACCGAGCCGTAGCCCTCGGCGCTGACCGCGCGCATCTCCTTGATGCCCTCGATGGATTGAAGCTCTTTCTCCATCGGACGGATGAGGAGCCGCTCCGAATCCTCGGGCGAGATGCCCTCATAGGTCATCGAGACATAGATGGTCGGGATCGGAATATCGGGTTCGGATTCCTTGGGAATCGACACATAAGCGACCGCGCCCATGACGATGATCATGACAAAGGCCAGCGCCACCGTGCGGGTGCGCGTGAACGCTGCGTCGATGAGAGCGTTCATTGCGCGGCCGTCGGGTCTTTGGTGCTGCTCGTGGGAAGAAGCGCCGCGGCTGCCTTTGATCCGTCGGCGGACGCATTGCCTTCTTCCTCGGCGACCTGGACCTGTTCGCCGATCTGAACGAAGCCGTGACCAAGGGTGATGATGCGCGCATGGGCCGGCAGCCCCGTGATCCACGCGCCGTTGACATCCGACAGCACGATCGCGGCAGTGTGGAAGGCCACCTTGTTGTCTTCGTTGACGGTCTTGACGCCGAGCTTGCCTTCGTCGTTCAGCGACAAAGCCGCCGGCGAGACGAAATGCGCCAACACCGATCCCGTGGGGATCTTCGCTTCGGCACTGATACCAGAGGGGATCTCGCCGTCAGGGTTGGGGAGCTCGACCTCGACGCGGAACGTGCGGGTGTCCTCGTCGGCGCGGGCGGCGACGTAACGAATCTTGCCGTCGCGCTGTTGGCCCGTGGCGAAGGTCAAGGACGCCGGCTGGCCGACTTTGAGATCGGAAACGTCTTGCTGGGTGATCCGGAGGCTGACGACCAGCGGATCGTTGTCGACGATGGTCGCCACCTCGCCATTCACATCCATAAAGGCGCCGAGCTCGATCGGGCTCGACAGCACAACGCCTTCGAACGGGGCCTTGATCTCGATGCGATCGAGCTCAATGCGCGCCTCTTCCAGCTCCGCCTTCGCCGTCTGCAGCGAGGAGAATGTCTGGTCCGCTTGGCGCTGCGTCTGGTAGCCCTTCTTGCCGAGGGCTTCGGACGCCTCGAAGGCGCTCTGCTGCTCGCGCACGCGGGCCTCGGCGCGGTCGATCCGCGCTTGCCGGTCGTTGGCCTCCAGCCTGGCAATGACATCGCCGGCAGCCACGATGGCGCCCTCATCCGCCAGAATTTCGTCGACCTGACCGGCGGTCTCGGCGCGAATGGTCACGGTCCGGTTCGGCTCCGCCTGCCCCTGAGCGACGATGTATTGCTCAACCGACTTGGCGTCTTGGGTGCGCACCGACACGGTAATCGGCTCGACAGCGTCGGCGACAGCCGGCGCATCGGGCGTTTCCTTGCCTGAAGACTTGAACACATAGCCGCCGGCGACCCACGCGGCGATGCCGAGTGTGAAAGCAGCAGCAATGAGATACGACTTTTTCACAGAACCAACTCCAACCTGAGGCGTCGCGTTACGCAGGGTGCGTCGCGCCTTCCCGTTTTTGGGGCCCCAAGCTTGACCGCTTCTCGTCCCACTCTTCGATGACAGCCACGAAACTTTCGATCAGCGCCTCGTAGAACGCGTCGAGTTCCGTGAGCCGCTCTTGCGCCTCAATCAGATCTTCCGGAAGCGCCTGTTGTGCGCCCTCCACCACGTCGCGCGCGCGGCGCATTCGCTCGACAATTCCCCGCAACATCCGCGCATAAGGCTGGCGGCTCAGCTTGAAATAATCCTGCCGGTCGCCGGGCACGGCCGTGCGCTCGATGACGCCGAGATCTACCAGCAACCGCGTATTCGTGCTGATGCTGGCCCGGCTGACGCTCAAACGCTCGGCCAATTCGGTGAAGCCGAACGGTCCCCCATGCACGATCATCAAGCCCATAATGCGGCCAGCAATGCGCGGCAGGCCATCGGCCTGGGTGACCAGACCCATGCGCTCGACGAATTCGGAAATCGCCTGTTCGGTGTCATGTTCCATGGCCGGACATATGGTCTATCTTCTTTGTTCAGTCAAGACTGAATGAACTGAAAAGGCGGCCACGCGGGGCCGGTCCCCACGCGGCGAAGGTTGATGAGGGTGGGCGATCTGATCGTTGAGCACGCTCGCGAGCGGCCGGTTTCCGCCAATTCCCAGTCTGAGGGCCGCGGAGAAAAAGCCGGGCTCTCGTTGGCCAAGATGTGATTAGTTGGCCGCCGTGAGGGTTCTCATTCGAACACTGCAGCGCGGGGCAATCTTCGGCCTTGGCGTGCTCAGCGTCTGGCTGATCGTCTACGTCTTCGAATGGGTCGACGGGGAGCTGCCGTCGATCCTGGCGATTGCCGCGACCTATGGCTTAGCGGCCTATGTCATTCTCCCTTACGCCGTGCGCATGGGGCTCAAGGTTCTTCAACACCGGCACGTGCCCCAATACACGGTCACCGGCGACGGGCTGCCGGGCGACCCCGTCAATTTGGCCCTGATCGGCACGCTCGATGAGCTGCGCGCCGCGTTCGCCGCAGCGGGTTGGCAAAAGGCGGACACGCTGGGTATCAAGAGCTCCTGGCGCATGGCGAAGGCCTTTGTTCTCAATGAGCCCTATCCCACGGCACCGTTCTCGACACTCTTTCTCTTCGGACGCGGCCAAGACATCGGCTTTCAACGCGCCATCGATGACAGCCCGCGCAAACGGCATCATGTGCGGTTTTGGGCCAAGAGCCTTGCCGAAGCCGAGCGGACCATCGACGCGGACTTCTGGTTGAACACCGACCGTCCGGCGGAAGACAAGCGCGTGCTTTGGGTCGGCGCCGGAACCAAAGACACCGGCTTCTCGCTCACCCGCCTCACCTTTCAGATGACCCACGCCACGGACTCCGACACCAACGCAGAGCGGGACTACGTCGTCGCCGTGCTGAAGGACCAAGGCGCCATCCGCGACGTGACCTTGTACAACGCCGGCGACCGGCTGCAGACCGAGACCGTCAACCACTACGTCACCGACGGCGAGGTCGCCGTGGCAGAGCTCACGGAAGCACACAGATCCCCGAATAAGTCTCAAATGGCTTTCATGCAGCATGGACTTTTCCCAATGGAAATCGAGCAAGGCTGGCATCGCGTAGCCGGCAACCTCTCGTGTACAGGTGGGGTCGTTCACCCCCCAGCCCATGAGTTGCTCCCATGTCGCGTCACCTGTTTAAAGTTTCTGCCTTTCCCTTTGTTCTGGCCCCGGCTGAAGACATCTTCGGCCGGGGCCAGCGTCGCAGACCGGTGACGTCTGAACAAAACCGAACGCCCTACCCGGTCCCGGGCGCCTCAAGGACGTCATGCCAACTGGAAGCAAGCATGCTATGCGACGGACCGCACCCCCCGCGCCACAGGCGCGCCAGAAGGAGCATCGAAATGACCTTGAATATGGAGAAACTGGAGCCCCTGCTCCACATGATGGTCGGGGAGCTCGGTGCGGCCGCCAACGCCGCGCTCGTGCTCGTCGGTGATAAGCTTGGGCTGTACCGGGCACTGTCCGACCATGGACCGTTGAGCGCGAAAGCGCTCGCCGAAAAGACCGGCACCCATGAACGCTATGTCCGCGAATGGCTCTCGGCCCAGGCTGCTTCAAATTACATCGAATACGACGAGGCGTCGGACACCTTCTCCATGACGCCTGAGCAAACGGCCGTGTTTGCCGATCCCGACAGCCCGGTCAATATGGCGGGCGGCTTCTATTCGCTCGCCGCCGTGTTCGCCGATGAGCCCAAGCTGACGCAGGCCTTCCAGTCCGGCGACGGCGTCGGTTGGGGCGACCACAATGACTGCCTGTTCTGCGGCACGGAGCGCTTCTTCCGCCCCGGCTACAAGGCGCATCTGGTGGAAGAGTGGCTGCCGGCGCTCGAAGGCGTGGCCGAGAAGCTCTCGGCCGGCGGCAAGGTCGCCGATGTCGGCTGCGGCCATGGCGCATCGACCATCATCATGGCCGAGGCCTTCCCCAAGTCCGACTTTGTCGGCATCGACTTCCATAAGCCGTCGATCGACCATGCCCGGGACGCAGCCAACGGTCAGGGAAATCTGCGCTTCGAAGTGGCGCGCGCTCAGGATTTCGAGGGCGCGGGCTTCGACCTCGTCACCGTATTCGACGCCCTCCACGACA
Source organism: uncultured Alphaproteobacteria bacterium (assembly GCA_963825655.1). Classification (GTDB taxonomy): domain Bacteria; phylum Pseudomonadota; class Alphaproteobacteria; order Rhizobiales; family Methyloligellaceae; genus Methyloceanibacter. The sequence goes on along the minus strand of CAWGTS010000001.1, from coordinate 273,200 downwards.
TGGGCGATCCGGTCGGCGCCGCGGCCCATGTCCGCAAAACGCTCAAGCCCGACGGCGCGCTGATGCTGGTCGAGCCGCTGGCCGGCGATACGCTGAAAGACAACCTCAATCCCGTGGGCCGCATCTACTACGCCTTCTCCACCAATATCTGCGTGCCCGCCTCGCTGAACCAAGAAGTCGGCGCCGCCCTGGGTGCGCAAGCCGGGGAGAAGCGCCTCACCGAAGTGCTGAAGGAGGCCGGCTTCTCTCGCGTGCGCCGCGCCACAGATACGCCCTTCAACATGATCATCGAGGCGCGCCCCTGATCAGGCCCGGTATAAACAAAAAAAGGCCGGAGCCCTTTTCGGGTTCCGGCCAGTTTGCAGGCGGGGAGGAAAGGAGAAGAAGCGTTTCTTAGCCGCCGATCCGAGCCGTGCCCGAAGCGCCATCGTTGCGCACCCAGCGCACTTGGCTGCCCTTGCGGCTCAGCTCGTAGCAATAGGTCCGCCCTTCCATCCAAGTGTTCCACTTCTGGCAGAGCTGGTTGTCGGCGACCCACCACTTGCCCCGGTCGGACGAGCCGTCGCCGCGGGAGAAGGCCGCAGCGATGGTGCCCATGCTGCCCTTCATGGTGCCGCGGGACGAATACTGGATCGGCAGTTCAAAGCCTGAAATCTTGAGAAACACGGTCTTGCCCATCACGGCGCTGCGAAGCGCATCGCCAGAAAGGGTCTCGGCAGTGGCCGGCGCGGCGCCAAAGGCAAGCGTGGAAACGACGGCTGCAGTCATGAGAGCTGATTTCAACATCGGATCATCCTCCAACTCTGATGCGCCTTCCTCACAAAGGCGCGGGGTTCAATTTCGAAAGAGCGGAAGCGACCCCCCGCTCGTCAGGATGCTGTTGTCGCAGATCCGCGCTGAACCGAAGCTGAGGGCATCATTCATCTGCCATTCACGGGGAAAATCCCGGAAAACGGCGAAAAACGGGTCGTGACTCCGCCCGCGCACGGCGCAAGCCGGCCCCGACCGGGTCAGAAATGTCAGAGAAAACGCGCGCTAGCGCGTGGGCATCGGCGATTCGCCGCGATAGTCGTAGAAGCCGCGCTTGGCCTTCCGCCCGAGCCAGCCAGCCTCGACATATTTCACCAGAAGCGGGCAAGGCCGGTACTTGGAATCGGCGAGGCCTTCATACAGCACCTGCATGATCGACAAGCAGGTATCGAGCCCGATGAAGTCGGCGAGCTGTAGCGGCCCCATCGGATGATGGGCGCCAAGCCGCATGGCGGTGTCGATGGCGTCGACCGAGCCCACGCCCTCATAGAGCGTATAGACCGCCTCGTTGATCATCGGCAGCAGGATGCGGTTGACCATGAAGGCCGGGAAGTCTTCCGAGACCGCGGTCGTCTTGTCCAGCGTCTCGACGAACTCCCGCGCCCGCGTGAAGGTGACGTCGTCCGTGGCGATGCCGCGGATCATCTCCACCAGCTCCATCACCGGCACCGGATTCATAAAGTGCATGCCGATGAACCGCTCGGGCCGGTCCGTGGTGGCAGCGAGCCGGGTGATCGAGATCGACGAGGTGTTGGTGGCGACGATGGCGTCGGGCTTCAGGAACGGACAGACCGCCACGAAGATCTTGCGCTTGACAGTTTCGTCTTCGGTGGCCGCTTCCACGATCAAGTCACAATCGGCGAACTCTTGGAACGACTCGGCGAAGCTGATGCGGGAGAGCGCCTTGTCGCGGTCTTCCTGGCTGATCTTCCCGGAGCTCACCTGGCGCGTCATGTTCTTATCGATGGCCGCGAGCGCAGCCTCGAAGCGATCCTTTTCCAGATCGTTGATCGCCACGTCGTAGCCGCCGAGCGCCACCACATGAGCAATGCCGCTTCCCATCTGGCCGCTGCCGACAATACCGACTTTGCTAATGGGCTCCACCTTAAGCTCCTGCTTCGAGGTTGGATCGGCGCGGAGATCCGAGCCTTGTACTATTTCGTCCATATCCGTTCCTCATCAACCAGCTACTCTCCGTACCCCAATTTTTTCAATTCGGCGTCGAGCTCGGGCAGGACGTCGAACAGGTCACCGACCAGCCCGTAATCCGCGACTTGAAAGATGGGCGCTTCGGCATCCTTGTTGATGGCGACGATCACCTTGGAATCCTTCATGCCCGCCAAATGCTGGATGGCTCCCGAGATGCCGATGGCGATATAGAGTTCCGGCGCCACCACCTTGCCCGTCTGGCCGACTTGATAGTCGTTCGGCATGTAGCCGGAATCCACCGCGGCGCGAGAGGCGCCGATCGCGGCGCCAAGACGGTCGGCAATCGGCGCGATGAGCTTCTCGAAATTCTCGCCAGAGGCCATGCCGCGGCCGCCGGAAATGACCACGCGCGCGGCGGTCAGCTCGGGGCGCTCGCTTTCGGTGATATCAGCGCCGACGAAGGTCGACTGGTCTACGGCACCCGCCGGCGTCACCGTCTCGACCTCGGCGGAGCCACCTTCGCCCGCGGCGGCGAACGCCGTGGTGCGCACGGTCGCAACAACGATCTTGTCGGAGGTTTGCACCGTCTCCATCGCGTTGCCCGCATAGATGGGGCGCACGAAGGTGTCGGGCGTCTTCACCGCGACGATGTCTGAAATCTGCCCCACGTCGAGCAGCGCGGCGACGCGCGGCAGCACGTTCTTGCCCATCGTCGTCGCCGGGGCGAGAAGCACTGCGTAATTCTCCATAAGGGGCACGATGGTAGCGGCGGCATCCTCGGCGAGCCGATGAGCCAGATGCCGTGCATCGGCCAGCAGCACCTTGCGCACGCCTTCGAGCTTCGCCGCTTCCTCGGCGACGGCCTTGCAGCCCTCACCGGCAACCAGAATATCCACGTCGCTGCCGAACTCGCCCGCTGCGGTCAGCGCCTTGGCCGTGGCGGGCGCCAGCGTGGCATTGTCGTGTTCCGCCAGCAGCAGCACCGCCATTACAGTACCCCCGCTTCGTTCTTGAGCTTGTCGACGAGCGTGGCCACGTCGTCCACGGTGATGCCAGCCTCGCGCGCCTTTGGCTCCTCGACGGAGAGCACTTTCAGGCGCGGCGTGATATCGACGCCGAGCGTCTCAGGGCTCGTCTCGTCGATCGGCTTCTTCTTCGCCTTCATGATGTTGGGGAGCGAGGCATAGCGCGGTTCGTTGAGGCGAAGGTCCGTCGTGATCACCGCGGGCGTCGTCAGTTCGACCGTCTCCAAGCCGCCATCCACTTCGCGGGTCACCTTCACCTTGTCGCCATCGAGCTCGATCTTCGAGGCAAAGGTCCCTTGGGGCAGGCCAAGCAGGCCTGCGAGCATTTGTCCGGTCTGATTGCAGTCGTCGTCGATCGCCTGCTTGCCGAGGATGATGAGGTCGGGTTTCTCGTCCTCGACCACGGCTTTCAGCACCTTGGCCACGCCCAGCGGCTCGACGGTTTCGTCGGTCTTGACCAGGATCGCGCGGTCGGCGCCCATGGCCAGCGCCGTGCGCAGCGTGTCCTGCGCCTTGGCGTTGCCAATGGACACGGCTACGACCTCGCTCGCCCCGCCCTGCTCCTTGATGCGGACGGCTTCCTCGACGGCGATCTCGCAGAACGGATTCATCGACATCTTCACGTTGGCAAGGTCGACCCCGCTGCCATCGGATTTGACGCGGACCTTCACGTTTGAATCGATGACCCGTTTGACGGGTACCATAATTTTCATGCGGCTCTTTTTGTTCCGCGCACGGTTGGACTAGCCCCCCAAAAGCCAGTATCTCGCAACTGCGAAATGGCGGCGACCGTACTGCCCGAAATGGCCAAAGTCAATGGTTCCCGGGGTTTCCCAGCGGGGTCTCAAGCCCCGCCCCTGGTCCGGTCGAACAGCACCGTACCGCGCCGCCGCATGAACAAGATCAACACCCCGCCGGCCACCAGCCCACCGACATGGGCCCACCAGGCGACGGCCTCCTCGCCCTGGAAGAGGAGATTGGCGAATTGGGCCAAAATCCAAATTCCGAGCGCCCAGGCGGCGGTGATCTTGATGGGAATACGCCACAGCGCCAGCACCCACACCTTCACCCTCGGGTGCAGGATCAGATAAGCGGCGATGACCCCCGCCACCGCCCCGGAGGCCCCGATCAGCGGTAGCTCCGAGTGGGGCAGCATGTAGGCGTGCAGGAGCGCGGCGAAGATCCCGCACATCAAATAGAACATGATGAAGCGCCAATGCCCCATGGCGTCTTCGATATTGTCGCCGAACACCCACAGGAACAGCATATTGCCGATGAGGTGGATCCAGCCTCCGTGCAGGAACATATAGGTGATGAGCGTCAGCCGCTCCGGCACCATCACCGCGCCGGTGGCGAAGAACGCGGTCTCCCCGCCTGCGACCGCCATCAGCTTGGCCGGGATGACCGCGAACTCGGTCACGTCCTCGTCGGCGAGCGGAATGACCCACCCCGTCTGGAAGATCGCGTAGATGGCGACGTTGAGGACGATCAGTCCCACCGTCACATATTGGAAGCGGATCTTCTTGAGAGGGTTGGTGTCATGGAGGGGAACGAACACAGGTGCACCGCCGATCTCATCAGCGATTTTCGCCGGGCACCCACAACACGTCGGCGCTGCCCTTGCCGTTGGCGTACCGCGCGGCGACGAACAAAAAATCCGATAACCGGTTGACGTAGCGGGCCGCCGGTTCGCTTACCGGCTCGTCGGGACGCGAGGCCAGGGCCACGATCAAGCGCTCGGCCCGGCGCGAAACGGTCCGTGCAAGATGCAGAAAGCTCGCGGCGGGCGTGCCCCCCGGAAGCACGAAGGAGCGCAGCGGTTCGAGCGCGCGGTTCATCTCATCGATTTCAGATTCGAGCCGCACGACCTGCGCGTCGCTCACTTGTAAGCCGGCACCGCCATCCTTTTCGGGCACGCAAAGATCGGCGCCGAGATCGAACAGATCGTTCTGAATGCGCGCGAGCATGACGTCGAGCTCGGGGTTCGCCTCGCCCGTATGCAGCCGAGCCAGCCCAATGACGGCATTGGTTTCGTCTACCGTGCCGTAGGCCTCGACGCGGAGGTCGTATTTGGCCACGCGCTCGCCCGAGCCAAGCGCGGTCGTGCCGTCATCGCCGGTTCGTGTGTAGATCTTGTTGAGGACAACCATGCCACCCGCCCTGCTTTCCAGGGCCCGCGGAGCGCAAACCCGCTTTAGAATCTAGCGTATCCCGGCCCTTGAGCGGGTCAAGCCTCGTGATCAGGGCCTGTGCCCGGCCAAATAGACGATCGCCATGACGATAATCAGCGCGGCAAGCTGCAAAAGCACACGCGCGCGCATCAGTTTTTGGCTGAGATTGGGATTTCCGCCACGCAGCATATTAAACAGGCCGAACACCAGCACGATGGCCACGGCGGCAACCGCGAACGGCAAGATCCAACGTAGAGCGTATTCCACATGCCCCTCCCGAGCCTTATTGGGACGTAGAAAAGCAACGTCCGCGCGGAACTTTAGTTCTTTGCCGCCACGACGTCGAGCGCAGCAGTCGGCAAGATCCGCCGCAAGAAGGCCACCGCATAGGTCGGGAAGGTCACGTAGTAGCGGGGCTTAGGACGCTTGGCCTCCAACGCATGGATCAGCCTTTTGACCACGGCCTCGGGCGGCAGCTTGAACGTCGTCTGGCCGCCCTGCTCCATCTGCGCCAGGCGCGCGCGATAGATCTCTCTGTGCGCTGAATTCTCCATGTCGATATTGCGCCGGTAGGCCTCAAGCGCGCGTTCGATGAAGCGCGTGGCGATCGGCCCCGGCTCGATGAGAGAGACATGGATACCGGTGCCGGCGAGCTCCATGCGCAGCGCATCGCCGAGCGCCTCGATAGCGAATTTCGAGGCGCAATAGGCGCCGCGATACGGCGCCGAAATGAGCCCCAGCACCGAGGAGCATTGGACAATGCGCCCCTGACGGCGCGCCCGCATGGCCGGGATCACGCGCGTGGTGAGATCGTGCCAGCCGATGACATTGGCCTCAAATTGGTCCCGCAGGACTTGCGGCGGCACATCCTCCACGGCACCCGGCTGGCCGTAGGCGCCGTTGTTGAACAGCGCATCGAGCGCGCCGTCCGTCGCCGCAAGCACGTGGTCCGCTGCCGCGGCAATCGAGTCCGGCTCCGTATAGTCGAGATAGAGGCTTTCGACGCCATGCTCGTCCTTGAGGCGGGCGAGATCATCCGGTCTGCGCGCCGTGGCGAACACGCGCCAGCCGCGATCCTTCATGGCACGCGCGGACGCGAGGCCGATGCCCGACGAGCAGCCGGTGATGAGGACGGAGCGTTCAGTCATGCGTTGCGTTTACGACGGGGCCTGGCCGAAATCGAAGCCGCTGTTCAGCACCCAGATGGTGAAGTTGAGTCCGGCGGCAAAGCCCACCCATAGCAGGTAAGGCACGAGCAACAAGGCGGCGTTGCGACTCACCTTGGCGAAGGTCACGATCGTAATGACGATGGCCACGATGAGCGCCATGATCACGCCGAAGCCGAAAGGCGGGCTGTGCATGAAGAAGAAGGCGAACGGCCACAGCACGTTCAACACAAGCTGAATGCCGAACCAGACCAGCGCGACCTTCTTGTCGCCCTCATCGCCCCGTGTTCGCCACACGAGCCAGGCGGCGACCGCCATCATGACAAAGAGAATGGTCCACACGACCGGAAAGACGCCTTCGGGCGGCGTGAAGCCGGGCTTTGTGAGCGTCGCGTACCACTCGAGGTTCGGTTGGGTGAACGCGTTCCCGACGAGCGAAGCCACAAAGCAAACAGCGAGCGCGACGCCCAGCCCGATTAGTGAACGCTTCGAGGTGACAGGCCCTGCCGCGGCGCTCATTGCTCGAGCAGGCGCCGCGCGATGACATGCGCCTGAATCTCGGCCGCACCCTCGAAGATCGACAGGATGCGCGCATCGCAGAGCACGCGGCTCACCACATATTCGAGCGCGAAGCCGTTGCCACCGTGGATTTGCAGTGCGTTGTCGGCCGCCGCCCAAGCAACCCGCGCGGCGAGCAGCTTGGCCATGCCCGCTTCCAGATCGCAGCGCTTGCCGTCGTCCTTCTGCCGTGCCGAGTAATAGGTGAGCTGGCGCGCGAACAGAATCTCCGCCGCCATCATGGCGAGCTTGTCGGAGACGCGCGGAAACTCGACGATCGGCTTGCCGAACTGCACGCGCTCCATGGCGTAGCGCAGACCGATATCGAGCGCGGATTGCGCCACGCCGATAGCGCGTGCCGCCGTTTGAATGCGCGCGGCTTCGAACGTCTGCATCAACTGCTTGAAGCCTTGACCCTCGACCCCGCCGAGCAGATTCGCCGCCGGTACCTCGAAGCCGTCGAAGGAAACGTCGAACTCCTTCATGCCGCGATAGCCGAGCACCTCGATCTCGCCACCGGAGATGTTGTCGTCCGGGAAGGGCTTGTCGTCGGTGCCGCGGGACTTCGGCGCCAGAAACATGGAAAGGCCCTTATAGCCTTTCTCTTTCGGATCGGTGCGCGCCAGCACTGTCATCAGGTCCGCGCGCGCCGCGTGCGTAATCCAAGTCTTCTGGCCGGTGATCTTGTAGACGTCGCCGTCCTTCACCGCGCGCGTCGTCAGCGAGGCGAGATCGGAGCCCGTATTCGGCTCGGTGAACACCGCCGTCGGCAAGATCTCGCCGCTTGCGATCTTCGGCAGCCACTCCTGCTTCTGCTCGTCGGTGCCGCCGTTGAGGATCAACTCCTCGGCGATCTCGGAGCGCGTGCCGAGCGAGCCCACGCCGATATAGCCGCGGCTCAACTCCTCGGAGACGACGCACATGGCCTCCTTGCCGAGGCCGAGCCCGCCATACTCTTCCGGCAGCGTCAGCGAGAACACGCCGAGTTCCGCCATCTTATTGATCAGCTCGATGGGGATGTAATCGTCTTTGAGGTGCCACTCCTGCGCATGCGGCACCACTTCGGCCTCCGAGAAGCGGCGCATCTCGTTGCGGATTTCCTCATAGGTCTCTTCCAGACCGGGATCGCCGAAATTGGCGGAGGCCGCGCCTTGCGCCTCCTGGATGAGCGACACGACGCGCGCGCGCATCTCAGGCGTCACGCCCTCGATCAGCGTGGTGACATCGTCGGTGAGGAAGTCTTGCCGCGCGGAATCCGGCACGCCGAACTCGTGCAGCCGGGCAACTTCGCCCTGGCTCATGGTCACGCCGCCCGCGAGCTGCGCCAGATACTCGCCGGCCGCGATCTGGCTGAGCAGAGCCTCCATCTCGCCGAACCGGCCTTCGCCCTCCATCCGCTTGGCGTAGTCGGCCAGCTGAGCGATTCCCTCCGCGTAGGTGGAGAACCAGGCGAGACCGTGGGCCACGTGCTGTTCCCGCTCCAACGCCGAGTTGTCGATCTTGCCGCCCGGAGCCAGTTTGGCCTTCACGGCCTCGGTCGCCTTGGCATTCAAGGCCGAGGCCGCCTTGGCGGCGCCCTCAAGCAGCGGGATCAGCTCGGTGGGGCTCGGGGCCCCCTGGTCGGAAAGGGTCTCGGCGGCGGTCAAGTTCGGCTCCTCGGAACGATTCTAGTCGGATTTTCGGGGCCCAACGAAGCCCGACCGGGGACGAGAGTCAAACCCCGATTGCGGCCACGGATAGCACAAAAAACGCCCGGGCGGTTGCAGCCCGGGGCGCCTTGAGGCCGCGACGCGGCCGAATTTGAATAGCGCGCTCTAAGAGGCCTTGCCGTACATTTCCTGGCTGGCTTCAAGCACGTCCTCGAAAGTCCGCAAGCCCGTGACCGGCGCGCTCACCAGCACGGACATGTTGCCCGGCCGATGCTCGTTATTCCACATTCTCATGTGGGCCTTGGGGATCTGCTCCCAGGGGAAGACTTCCGACATGCACGGATCGATGTGCCGCTCGATGACGAGCTTGTTGGCCTGGCTCGCTTGCAACAGATGCGCAAAGTGAGAGCCCTGGATGCGTTTTTGATGCATCCACACATAGCGGGCGTCCATGGTGAGGTTGTAGCCGGTGGTCCCGGCGCAGAACACGACCATGCCGCCGCGCTTCACGATGAAGCAGGAGACCGGGAAGGTCGCCTCGCCCGGATGCTCGAACACGCTGTCGACATTCACGCCCTTGCCGGTAATCTCCCAGATCGCCTTGCCGAACTTGCGCACCTCTTTGTTCCAGGCGTCATATTCCGGCGAGCCGACGGCGGGCATCTGGCCCCAGCAATTGAAGTCTTTGCGGTTGATCACGCCCTTGGCGCCGAGCGACATCACATAGTCGCGCTTATCGTCCTCGGAGACAACGCCGATGGCGTTGGCGCCGGCCGTGGCGCAGAGCTGGATGGCCATGGAACCGAGGCCGCCTGAAGCGCCCCACACCAAGACGTTATGACCGGGCTTCAGCGTGTGCGGACGATGGCCGAACAGCATGCGGTAAGAGGTGGCGAGCGTCAGCGTGTAGCAGGCGGCCTCTTCCCAGGTGAGGTGCTGCGGCCGCGGCAGAAGCTGGCGGTCCTGCACGCGAGCAAACTGCGCGAAAGAGCCATCCGGCGTCTCGTAGCCCCAGATGCGCTGGGACGGCGAGAACATCGGGTCGCCGCCGTTACATTCCTCGTCGTCGCCGTCGTCCTGGTTACAATGGATGACGACCTCGTCGCCGACCTTCCAGCGTTTGACCTTCGAGCCGACTGCCCAGACGATGCCGGACGCGTCGGAACCGGCGATATGATAGGGATTCTTGTGCACGTCGAGCATCGAGATCGGCTTGCCGAGCGACGCCCAAACGCCGTTGTAGTTCACGCCCGCGGCCATCACGAGCACGAGCACGTCATGGGAATCGAGTTCCCAAGTCGGCACTACCTCGACCTGCATTGCCTCGTCGGGTGGCCCCTGGCGCTCCTTGCGGATCGCCCAGGCGTACATGTTTTTCGGTACGTGACCGAGCGGCGGAATCTCGCCGATCTCGTAAAGATCTTTGATCTCGCCGTGCTGCTTAGGCGCGTCTGGAGAAACTTCAGTTAAAGACATTTCATTCATCCGGTTGTCCCCCCAGTCCTCTTTTCAGGCGCTTTTTTTGCAGTGCGGCAATTGTCTTCCATCCGTTTCGCGACTGCAACATGTTTGGGCCGCAGACTTAACACAAGCCCGCCCCAAAGCGCCGGGGCTATCATGGAATTACCCTATTTTCGGCAGGGCAGCCTCAATCGGGAAGGAGGGTTAGCAAAAACAGACGCCTCTGCCCAGGGGTTGATTCGCCCATTTCGCCGGAGAGGGCGCGGCACCCCGCCGCTGGCCAAGTGCGTTCAATCTCCGGCCGAATTGGCCTAAACCAAGCCGATCCCTCGAATTGGCCCATGAGACGCTGGGCGCAAGGCCTGAAGTGACCGGCAACCTCATCGTTTTCGCAACGCTCGCCGCCGCGACAGCGCTCCTGTTCTCGCCGCGGCTCACCGCATCCCCGGTGTGGCGCGCGACCGTGACGCCGCTCGCCTCCATCATCGGCTCGGGCTTCCTCGTCTCCTTTCCGCTCCTGACTCACGATCTAGGCTCGTATGCCGTGATCGCCATGGCAGGGCTCGTGTCGTTCGCCTATCTGCTCGGCGGCGCCATCCGCTTCAACATTCTCCATGGCGAGCCGCTGTTCAAAGCCGGTGGCCGCGGTTGGCTCCGCTCGCTCGAAAGCATTTCGCATCTGGCGCTTGCCCTCGCCTACTTCATCTCGGTCACCTACTACCTGACGCTGCTCTCGGCCTTCCTGCTCGAGGGGCTTGGGGTCTCGCACCCGCTCGCGGCCAAGGGTGTGACGACCGCCATCCTGATCGGCATCGGCGCCCAAGGCTTGCTGCGGGGCTTGCATGGCCTCGAAAGCATCGAGGAATACGCCGTCGGGCTGAAGCTCGCGGTGATCGCCGCTGCCATCGCGGCGCTTATCTGGCTCAACATCGACGTGGCCGTGGAAGGCACCTGGCATGTGGTGGAGCAGCCGAAGCCGATCGATTGGAACTCGGTCCGCGTGGTCCTCGGCCTGCTCGTCGTGGTCCAAGGCTTCGAGACCTCGCGCTTCCTGGCGGGCGCCTATGCGCCGGAGCTGCGCGTGCGCACGATGCGCTACGCCCAATGGCTATCCGGCGTCATCTACATCGCCTTCTTTCTGCTGGCGATGGCCGCAGTCGACGATCCGCGCACGCTGAACGGCGACGCCACCGGCATCATCGCCGTACTGGCGCCGGCCGCCTCGAGTCTGGTGGTCCTGATCGTTATCGGCGCGGTGTTCGCGCAACTCTCCGCGGCTGTGGCCGACTCCATCGGCGCGGGCGGCCTCATCGAACAGGTGACCGGCCAGCGCATCGACCATCGCCACGCCTATCCGGTGATCGCCCTGATCGGCATTCTGCTGACCTGGAGCCTCGACATTTTCGGCGTCATCACTCTGGCTTCGCGGGCTTTCGCTTTGTTCTACTTCCTGCAATGCCTGGTCGCCGCCGCCGTCGCGTCCAAGGCTCTCGACGTCAGCCACAGAGCGCTGCGTATCCTCGGATTTCTGGTGCTTGCCGGCCTTGCGCTCGCCGTCGTCGTGTTTGGCGTCCCCATGGAAGGGATCTGAGCGACACACGCCGCGCCACCGTATCGCCATCGGCACACCATAGCGCCGCCAGACTTGCCCCCGCCAACACAACAAACCTCGCGTTTCGATCACGGCTTAATGTGCTGTGCGGAACCCCTCTATGCGCCGGATGTTTATTCTGCAGTCCGGACATCGACGAAGCAAAACCGCATTCAAGGAGAGACCAAATGAAACCGATCAAGACAGCTCTACTCGCCACCGCGGCGACTGTCGCCTTTGGTATGGGCGCGGCGATTGCCGACGATGCGCCGGGCGCCACCAGCGACATCACGATCGTCAAGAACGAGAGTGATCCCGGCAGCAGCGTTTCCCCGTCGGGCGACGTGAAGAACGAGGGCGCTTTGACCGCGCCTGAGAAGGACACGATGGACGGCAACGAGGCCACCGGCGGCATGACCGACAAATCGGCGGCCAATGTTCCTGGTGCCGATGCCGAAGGCGACGGCTCCACCGAGAACCAAGGTGTTCTTTCAGCGCCCGAGAAGGACGCCATGGGCAACGACAAGCCGACCGGCGGCATGACCGATAACTCGGCGGCCAACGTTCCTGGTGCCGATGCCGAGGGTGACTCCAATATCCAGAACCAGGGTTCCTTGTCGGCGCCTGAGAAAGACACCAACAAGATGTAGCCGGCCGAGAGGCCCACAGAGGCTTCCCACTCGTTTTTAATGACTGAAAAGGTGGTGCTTTCGCGCCGCCTTTTTTCTGCCCGGGAGGAAACCCGTGAGACAGGACGGTCGGCCTTGGTTGCCACGAGGCGACCGGCCATGCTTCGATAAGGCTAGCAAGCGCTCCGGAGATCACGAATGGCAGACGGCAAGACAGAACGCGATAAGCCTTGGATGTTCCGCACCTATGCGGGCCATTCCACGGCGAAAGCATCGAACGAGCTTTACCGGAAGAACCTGTCCAAGGGGCAGACCGGCCTGTCCATCGCCTTCGATCTGCCGACCCAGACCGGCTACGACTCGGACGAGGCGCTGGCCCGCGGCGAAGTGGGCAAAGTCGGCGTGCCCGTCTCCCATCTCGGCGACATGCGGGCTTTGCTCAAGAACATCCCGCTCAACGCGATGAACACGTCGATGACGATCAACGCCACGGCGGCGTGGTTGCTCTCGCTGTATGTCTCGCTGGCTGACGAGCAAGGTGTGGACCGCGCCAAGCTCACCGGCACGGTGCAGAACGACATCATCAAGGAGTATCTGTCGCGCGGCACCTATGTGTTCCCGCCGGATCCCTCGTTGCGGCTGATCAAAGACGTCATCGTCTTCACCAACAGCGAGATGCCGAAATGGAACCCGACCAATGTCTGCTCCTACCATTTGCAGGAAGCAGGAGCGACGCCGGCCCAGGAGCTCGCCTTCGCGCTGGCCACGGCGGTCGCCGTGCTCGACGAGGTCAAGAAGTCCGGTGAGGTCGCGGACGAGAAATTCCCGCGCGTCGTGGGCGCCATCAGCTTCTTCGTAAATGCCGGCGTGCGCTTCATCACCGAAGTCTCGAAGATGCGCGCCTTCGTCGATCTCTGGGATGAGATCGCCCGCGATCGCTATGGCGTCGAGGATCCCAAGCTGCGCCGCTTCCGCTACGGCGTGCAGGTGAACTCGCTGGGGTTGACCGAGCAACAGCCCGAGAACAATCCCTATCGCATTCTGCTGTCGATGCTCGCCGTGGTGCTGTCGAAGAAGGCCCGCGCCCGCGCCGTGCAGTTGCCGGCCTGGAACGAAGCGCTCGGCTTGCCGCGGGCCTGGGACCAGCAATGGTCGCTGCGCCTTCAGCAGATCGTGGCCTACGAGACCGACCTTCTCGAATACGACGACATCTTTGATGGCTCCGAGGTGATCGACGCCAAGGTCGAATCCTTGAAGGAGCAAGCGCGCGCGGAGCTCGCCAAACTTGACGCCATGGGCGGCGCTGTGGCCGCCATCGATTACATGAAGGAAGCGCTGATTGCCGCCAATGCCGCGCGTGTCGCCGCCATCGAGCGCGGCGACCAGGTGCTGGTCGGCGTCAACCGCTACACCGAGACAGAAGAGTCGCCGCTCGATTCCGGCGCCGAGGGCATTCTCACCGTGCCCGAGACCGTGGAGATCGAGCAGATCGCGGCGCTGCAGGCGTGGCGTCAGCAGCGCGACGAGGCCACGGTCAAGCAGGCGCTGCGCGACTTGAAAGAGGCCGCCGCGGAAAGCCGCAACATCATGCCGCCGTCAATCGCGGCCGCCAAGGCCGGCGTCACCACCGGCGAATGGGGCGGCGTGTTGCGCGAAGTGTTCGGCGAGTACCGCGCGCCGACCGGCATCGGAGCCGCGCACGCCATCGACGAGGAGCGCCTGAAGCAGGTGCGCGAGCTCGTCAAGGACGTTTCCGGCAAGCTTGGCCGCACGCTCACCTTCGTGGTGGGCAAGCCCGGCCTCGACGGCCACTCCAACGGCGCCGAACAGATCGCCGTACGCGCTGACGATGTCGGCATGGACGTGATCTATGACGGCATCCGGCTGACCCCCGCCGAGATCGTGGCCCAAGCGAAGGAAGCGAAGGCCCATGTCGTGGGCCTGTCGATCCTCTCCGGCTCGCACGTGTCGCTGGTGCGCGACGTGGTGCAGAAGCTCCGGGAAGCGGGCATGGGCGAGGTGCCGGTCGTGGTCGGCGGCATCATCCCGTCCGAGGACGTGAACATCCTCAAGCAGTGCGGGGCGGCGGCAATCTACACCCCGAAGGACTTTCAGCTGAACGAGATCATGACGGGCATCGTCAATCTCGTGGATCAGAAGGTGGAGGTCCTGGCGGAGGCCGATGTGCCGGTGCCCGCCGCCGAGGCCAAAGTGAAGATCCCGCTCTGAGAAATCTTCCCTTCGCCTGGGCGATGACAGGGGCCGGGCTTTACCGTTAGACTCGCCCCAACGTCCGAATCTTGAGACGTTTCACGAAGGGGGAGCTACCGATGAACTTCAATCTGAGTGCGCCGCGCCGGGAGACGTTTATTGTCTCCGTCGTCATCGCGGTCTTGGTCGTGATCGGCATGATCGTGCCGCTGCCGATCTTCACCGGCTACGGTCTTGGCCTGCTGCTGATCGCCTACCTGATCCTGCTTGCCGGCGTCTTGATGGACAACGTCTGATCGCCGTGGCGGGCCGTTAGCCCGCCAGAGCGACCACCACGCCGTCTTCTTGCGCCGGAAGGAAGGGCACGAGCGCCGCATAGAGCGCGCGGCCTTGGATCGGCTTGGCCACGCGCGCATTCACGCCGGCTTCGACCAGTTGCTGGCCGTCGTCCTTGTCCGCCGGAGCGGCAAGGGCCACGACCGGCACTTCGGACAACGGCGCTTGCAGGCCGCGGATGCGCTGCGCCAATTGCAGGCCATCATAGTCCGGCAGCGCCGTATCCATCAGAATGAGATCGTACGCTCGGGACGCCAGGCACATCAGCGCCTCGGTGCCGGTCTCAACCACCTCATGGGTCAGCCCGAACTCCTCGAGATAGGCGCCGATCAGCAGGCGATTGACCGTGTTGCTTTCGACGACGAGCACGTGGCCCGACAGCGCGCCCTTCGCGGGGCCCTTCTTGGCACCCTTCTTGGCCGCGGCCATAGGCTTCGGCATATCGTCATTGGCCGCCTCCAGACTGACCACCACACCTTCGTCTTCGACCAAGCCTTCGTCTTCGAGCATGTCGTCGGCCACGACCGTCTGGAACGTGAACCAGTAAAGCGTGCCCTGACCGACGACGCTGTCGCAGCCGACGCCGCCGCCCATTGCCTCGGCAAGGCGCCGTGCGATCGGCAGGCCGAGCCCGCCGCCCACGCGCGAAACATCGGCCGACGGCTGGAACAAGGCATCCCGCTCGGCCGCACTGAAACCCTCGCCCGTGTCGGTGATATCGAAGCGCACCGTGAGCGGATACTGCGCGTCATAGACGCTGACATAGAGCCGGATGGAGCCTTCGGCGGTGGATTGCAGCGCAGCTTCGATCAAGCCCATGAGAACCTGGCAAACGCGGACCTCGTCGCCGACGATGAAGCGCGGACAATTGGCGGCCATGTCGATGCCGCTGGTCAGACCCTTCGCACTCGCGCGGCTTTGCAGCACGGACGCGGCATTCTTCACCAGCCCGTGCAGATCGAACCGTTCGACCGTCAGCTCCGCCTCTCCGGTTTCGAGATGGCTGAATTCGAGCACCTCATTGAGAGAGACGAGCAGACGCCGGGCCGACTGCGCCAGCACCTCGACATCGCCCCGCTGCGAGCCATTGACCGGCCCGGCCAGCAGAAGATCGGCCATCTGGGCGACCGACTCCATGGGGGCGCGGACCTCCCTGCCTACGATCTCGAGGAGAACGGTTTTGGCCGCGGCGGCGGCCTCCACCGCTTGGCGCGCGGCGCGTTCCGCCTCGAGCTGATCGATGAGACTCTGGATCTGCCCAAACAGATCCCCTGCAAAATCATTCTGTTGCATGATCGCCCCCACGCGAAAAAGGTGTTGTTGGTTCTTGCCCTTTCGACGGAGCATGGCAGACACGACTTAAAACTCGGATAAATTGCGTGGTTTATGAGGTACTAAGGCCGGGTGCTCTCGTGGGCGTCTGCCATCGAGACCTGGCGCCGCCCATGGCAAAAGTCCATCCCTGGTTGCGCCTGCACTCTAATGACGCCGTCTTCCGCTTGCCTGCTTGGATTTTCCACTTTAGAATCATCCTAATCTGGTTTGACGGCCTTTTGCAGGCCCAACCCGCAGTCGAAACGCGGTTTTGACGGTGGGACGTGCAGACAACGCGTCCGCGCTATCTTAGAGAAGGGCATGATTGTCTGCTCCTGCACCATGATCACAGCTCAGGACATTCACGAGGCGGTGTCGGCCTTACGCACGAAGGACCCGTTCGTGGTGCTTACCCCAGGGCTGATCTACCGCACGCTCGGCAAGCGCCCCTCATGCGGCACCTGTCTGCCGCTGATCGCCAAGCTCATGGTTGGCTACGACGAGGAAGGGCCAAGCTCTGCCGCGTCGTTGCCGCACCGCTCGCCCTTCGACAACACGCGAACGCAGGACTAGCCGCTGAGCGACGACACTAGCCGGGCGAAACAGAACACGTATGATGAACATCAAGGTTGAGAGGAGACTGGGACATGAAGGGCAATCCAACTGTCATTGAGTATCTGAACAAAGCGCTGACGAGCGAGCTCACCGCCGTCAATCAGTATTGGCTGCATTACCGGCTGCTCGACGACTGGGGCTACACCAAGCTCGCCAAGAAGGAGCGCGAGGAATCGATCGAGGAGATGCATCACGCCGACAAGCTCGTGACGCGCATCATCTTCCTCGAGGGCTTCCCCAACATGCAGAAGCTCGATCCCTTGATGATCGGCCAGAACGTCAAGGAGATCCTCGAGTCCGATCTCAAGGCCGAGTACGGCGCCCGCGCCCTCTACATGGAAGCGCGCGCCTGCTGCCGGAAGGAAGAGGACTATGTCAGCATGGATCTCTTTGAAGAGCTCTTGTCCGACGAGGAAGGCCATATCGACTTCATCGAGACGCAGCTCGGCCTGCTGAACGACATCGGCCCGCAGATGTATGGCCAGCTCAATGCCGCCTCCGCCGACGACTCCGGTGGTGACGACTAGACAAAAGCTGCTACATCTCCACGCAGATGACCTTACCGCAGCTTGAAGGACCCAGCCTTGCGCCGGCCGCGGGCGGCGCCCCGCGCCAGCTCGTGGTGTTTCTCCACGGCTATGGCGCGGACGGCAACGACCTCATCGCCCTGGGGCGCGAATGGGGGGGTGAGCTGCCCCATGCGGCTTTCGTCTCCCCGCACGCGCCGGACCCGTGCGGCATGGCCCCCATGGGCCGGCAATGGTTCGACCTCTCCCTCGGCGACATGGCGATCATCGCCGAAGGCGTGAAGCAGGCGGCACCGGCGTTGGATGCCTTTCTCGATGCGGAGCTTGCCAAGCATAATCTGCCCGCGGAGGCGCTTGCCCTCGTCGGCTTCAGCCAAGGCACCATGATGGCGCTCGCCGTGGGGCTCGAGCGGACCCCTTCGCCCGCGGCCATCGTCGGCTATTCCGGCGCGCTCACCACCGTCGAGGCGCTGCCCACGCCCAGCGCCGGTCCCGCCATCCTGCTGGTGCACGGCGACATGGACGACGTGATCCTCGTGGATGCCATGTACATGGCCCGCGAGGCGCTGGGCCAAGCAGGCCTGCCGGTCGAGTGGCATGTGTCAAAGGGCGTCGGCCACGGCATTGACGGCGAGGGCTTGCGGCTCGGCGGCGAATTCCTCAAAGAAGCCTTCGCGACCTAACCCCGTTCGGGAAACTCGACGTGCACACGGCAGCCACGCTCGGTGTTGGTCCGATGCATCACGCCGTCCAATTGGCGAACCAAGAGATCGACGACCCGCGAACCGACGCCGCGCGCTCCGGTTTCCGGGCAGCCCGTCCCATCATCCTCGACGGTTAGCACGCAAGGGTCTGCGCGGCGCAGCGTCACCGTCACCGCGCCGTCGTGATCGGACGAAAATGCGTGCTTATAGGCATTGGTCACGAGCTCGTTGACGATCAGGCCCACCGGCATAGCCCGCGCCGCCGGCAACTCAAGCTCATCGCAAGACACACTCAAGGACTTCATCGCGCCGCCCTTCGTACACTCGTCCAACGACCGGCAGACGGCCTCCAGATAGCTGGGCATTTGAACAAGCTGCCCCTCCTCCCCAGGGTCGAACTGATCGTGGAGCTTGCTGAGGATGTTGAGCCGCGTGATCGCCGTGTTCAGGGCCTCTTTCACCTCAGGATTGGTTTGGGCGCGGGACTGCACGCCGAGCAGCGACGCCACCAGCATAAAGTCGTTCTTGGTGCGGTGCGCGAGCTCGCGATACAGCAAGTCCTTGGTGCGCTCGGCTTCGATGGCAATCTCCCAACCTTTGCGCAAAATCTCGCTGAGAGCCGCGATTCCCAAGCCGACAACGAAGAACAGGATGAGCGGCAGCCCAAAGGCATTCGGCGGCAGGAGGGTATCGCCCTTACGCAGCAACAGAATGAGGATAAGCGTGCTGAGCCCCGTCGCCAGAAAGCCGGACCCCCGGTCGAACAGGAGGGCACTCAGGAAGATCGCCGGATACATGAGGAAGAAGCTGCTGACGCCGGTTTCCTCCTGCACGGTCTGAAGGATCACGGCGCATAGCAGGGTGAGCGCGATGGCGGCACCATAGCGAACCCAGATTGGCTGATCATGTCGCGGCAGCCAATTGAGAATTTTCTCCATCTTTCCCCTTGGTGGTTCAGCGGTTGGGGCCGCTTCACTTAAACGCCGCCCCCGCCATATGGGTTCTCTCGCGATGAAGGGAACCGCTGCGGCGAGCGCCCGCAACCTCTCTTTTCTACCCGCTTAGGTACCGCGCAGTGGGAAACCCCATCATGTGGGGCCCTTCACATTCATGACACGTCCTTATAGTATCCGGCCCATCGAGACGGAGACCCGAGTGCGACGGGTAAGTTGAAGGACCAGTTGGCCTTGAACGTCGCAACCACATCGGCCGCTCCAGGCACTTTTCCGGCACTTGTGCTGAATGCCGATTATCGGCCGCTCTCCTACTATCCGCTCTCGCTCTGGGGCTGGCAGGATGCGGTAAAGGCCGTATTCCTCGACCGCGTCAACATCGTCTCCGAATACGACCACGCGGTGCATTCGCCCTCTTTCGAGATGAAGCTGCCGAGCGTCGTTTCGCTCAAGAGCTATGTGCGGCCGGCGCTCTACCCCGCGTTCACCCGATTTAACGTGTTTCTGCGCGACCGCTTCTCCTGCCAGTATTGCGGCGACCCCCAGGACCTTACCTTCGATCATCTGATCCCGCGCTCGCGCGGCGGCCTGACCCGCTGGGAAAACGTGGTCACGGCCTGCGCGCCCTGCAATGTCGCCAAGGGCGGCAACATGCCGGAACATGCGAAAATGTGGCCCGCGCAGAAGCCGTATCGGCCGACGGTGTTCGAGCTGCACCGCAACGGGCGGCTGTTCCCGCCGAATTATCTGCATGAGAGCTGGCTCGATTATCTCTACTGGGATACCGAGCTGGAGCCGTAGGCCGGCCTCTCAATACCGCGTCGTCAGATTGGTCAGCCAGTCCGGCGAGGCGTTCACCAGGAACGTCTCGAGCCGCTTGTCGGCGCCCGTGGCAACGAGCAGGCCGACCGCGACGAGCAGCGCCCCAAGCAGCATCTTGCCGCCTTTCCCCGCTTCCATGAGGCGGCCACGCCAGCGCAGCATCGCCTCACGCGACACAAAGCCGAGCACCATCAGCGGCAGCGCCGCGCCGATCCCGAATGCGAGCATGGTGAGCGCCACTTGACCGAGATTCTCGCCCTTGGCGGCCAAGAGCGAGGCCGCGCCGAGCGTCGGCCCCACGCAAGGCGCCCAGACCGCGCCAAGCAGCAGTCCGAGGCCGAACTGGCCCCACAGGCTCGTGGCGGTGAAGCCGCCGAGACGATCGTCGACCCACGAGCCCACGGGTCCGGCGGCGACGGCGAATTGTTCTTGCAGCCGTGGCACGAGCAGCACGGTACCGATACCGATCAGCAGCACCGCCGAGATTGCACGAAACACGTCGGTATCGAGCCCAATGGCGAAACCGATCGTGGCGACGAAGAGACCGATGACGGTGAAGGAGACCGCGAGCCCGCAAGCCAAAGCGGCAGGCCCCAGCCGGTGCTCGCTCTGCGCGGTGCCGAGCACGATCGGCAGCAGCGGCAGCACGCACGGCGACAGCACCGAAAGCATGCCGGCCAGAAGCGAGAGCCCGAGGATCCCGATCATCGAGAACCTCTAGAGTGTCTTGTCGAGCAGCCCCTCGATGGAGAGCTGGCTGGTATCGCCCACCGACCGGTCGATCTCCTGGTCGCCCTTGAAGACGATGAGCGTGCTTTGCCGCCGCGCGTTGAACGCCCGCACGGCATCCTTCTGATTGTCGAAATCGACCTTGAACACGACGAGGTCCTTGTATTTCGGCTCGCGCGTGAGCTTGGTCAGGATCGGGTTCTGCGCGCGGCACACGGAGCACCAAGGCGCGAACACATCCACCAGGATCGGCTTGCCCTCGCTTTGCGCGGCAGCGAACGCGTCCGCCTTGAAGTCCTTCCACTCGGCCGCCGAGGCGGGCGCGGAAGCGATGAGGATCACGGCCACGAGGCCGGCAAACAGGGCGCGGAGCTGGGTCATTTGGACCTCCAGGTGGGATTTCTTCCCTATCCTGATAGCAGCCGCCGCTCAGGCAGCGCCAATCACCACCCTTGAATTCTGCGTGAGCGGAGATGCCCCGGACGGAAGCGCCCGGGGTCAGGCGCGGCGCGTGGCGCCCCAGGCAGCGATTGCGGCAAGCCCCAAAGAGACCACCGCGTTCCAGCCGGCGAAGGACAGCCCCAGGAACCGCCAAGAAGCCTCATCGCAGCGGATCACCGGCGTATCCACCACTCCACCCTCTCCCCAGGTGAGGTCGAAGCCGCCGGCGCAGGTCGCAGGGCCAGGCCAAAACTTCCACTCCGCACCGGCGTGATAAATGCCGACGCCCGCGTTGATGAGGAAACCGATGGCGATGAGGACCAGCACCAGGCGCGCAAAGCCAAAACCGTTGCCGCGCGCGGCGAAGAAAGCGACGACCGCCGCGGGGACCGCGAAGTAATAGGCGTAGCGTTCCTGGAGACAGAGCGGGCACGGCGCATAGCCGCCGAACTGCTCGAAGGCATGCGCCGTCAAGATCGTGAGGAGCGCGAACCCGAAGACGATGGCGCTCGCCATCATCACCTGTCCCGCCAGTTTGTCGGTATCTGCCGCGATGGTCACAACACGTATTTGATGAGCACGAAGCCGCCAATCAACAGCACCACGAACACGATCGACAGAATGCCGAAATATTTGTCGATGAACGTCCTGATCGGCGGCCCGAACCAGTAGAGCAGCCCCGCCACGATAAAGAAGCGCAAGCCCCGCGCGGCGACGCTCGCCAGCATGAACACGAAGAAATTGAGCTGGGTGACGCCGCTGGCAATGGTGATGACCTTGTAGGGAAAGGGCGTGATGCCGGCGATGAACACGATCCAGGCGCCCCACTCGTTGTAGCGCTTGGCGAAGTCTTCGAAAGCGTGGCCGTAGCCATAGAAATTGAGGATCGGCTGGCCGACCGTCTCGAACAGGAAATAGCCGATGAGATAACCGAAAATGCCGCCGAGCACCGAGGCGAGCGTGGCGATGCCGGCAAACAGCCAAGCCTTTCGCCGCTCTGCGAGCACCATGGGGATCAGCATCACATCGGGAGGGATCGGAAAGACCGAGCTCTCGATGAAGGACACGCCCGCTAAGGCCCACGGAGCGTTGCGATGAGCGGCGAGCTCCATCGTCTTGTCGTAAGCCCGCCTCAACATGGCGCTTCCTTTAGCCGGGCCCCGCACGGTTGTCCATCGGCGCGCGGGGCCTTAAGTGGAGGAGATGCCCCTGAACCGACGCGAAGTCCTTGGATCGTTTGCAGGCGCTGGCGCCGCCGCCCTGATGCCCGGCTTCGGCCTGGCGCAAAACACTCCCCAAGACCGGCCGCTCACCAGAGCCGTCCCATCCTCGTCCGAAGCGCTGCCCATCGTCGGGCTTGGCAGCTGGATCACTTTCAATGTCGGCGAGGACCCTGTCGCCCGGGACGAACGCGCGGAAATCATGCGCGCCTTCTTCGAGGACGGCGGACGGCTGATCGATTCATCGCCCATGTATGGGTCGGCCCAGCCGGTCATCGGCTACGGGCTCGAAAAACTCGGATATACGAAGCCGCTGTTCTCCGCCGACAAGGTCTGGACCTCGGACGGCGACGAAGGCCAGACGCAGATCGAAAAGTCGCGCATGTTATGGGGTGTCGATCGCTTCGACCTGTTGCAGGTCCACAACCTGCTTGCCTGGGAAGCACATCTCGACACGCTGCACGCCATGAAAAAGGCCGGCCGCCTCCGTTATGTCGGCGTCACCACCTCGCATGGCCGCCGCCATGACGAGCTCGAAGACATCATGACGAAGCGCGACCTCGATTTCGTGCAGCTCACCTACAATATCGCCGACCGATCCGTTGAGGAGAGGCTTCTGCCACTGGCGCAGGAAAAAGGCATCGCCGTCATCGCCAACCGCCCATTCCGGCGCAAAGAGCTGATCTATCGTTTCCAGGACGAGAAGCTGCCCGCATGGGCCGACGAGATCGGCGCGCGGAGCTGGGCGCAATTCCTGCTCAAGTTCGTCATCTCGCATCCCGCGGTCACCTGCGCCATCCCCGCCACCACCCGGGTCGACCATGTGCGCGAGAATCTTGCTTCGGCCCGCGAGCCTCTGCCCGACGTCAAGCTGCGCCGGCGGATGATTGCCTACGTCAAAAGCGTCTGATGCCGGACTGGTGGACCTACCAGCCGCGCGATCTTTTGATGTTCTCGCCGGAAACCTATTACCGGCTGTTCGAACTCCACAACGCGGAACTCTGGCCCGCTCAGGTGCTCGCATTTATCGGCGGCCTCGCCATCCTCGCGATGCTCGTGCGGCGACCGCCTTGGGCCGGCCGTACCATCTCAACATTGCTGGCGGCAGCCTGGGCCTGCGTCGGCTTCGCGTATTTCTTCGAGCGCTACGCAACGATCAATCTCGCCGCGCCGTATTTCGGTTGGACCTTCTTGGTGCAAGCCCTGCTGATTCTAGCAGGCGGCGTCCTCGCCGGACGGCTCCGCTTCGACAAGCCGATCACGGCCGCCGGCAAAGCAGGATTCGCTTTGTTTTTCTTTGGCTTGCTGGTCCAGCCGCTGATGGGCCCGCTTCTGGTACGGCTTTGGCCCGGCCTGGAACTGTTCGCCATCGCCCCCGACCCGACGACCATGGCGACGCTGGGCATCCTCCTCGCCGCCGACCGCATACGCTGGGAGCTCCTGGTAATCCCCGTCCTGTGGTGCGGCGTAACAGGCGCGACATTGGCAACCATGGGCGCGCCCGAGGCGCTGCTCATGCCTGCCGCAGGGCTCCTGGCCATCCTCCTCGCCGCCTATCGCAGCCTGACGGGGGACAGCGCTGAGAGTTGACCCCGCAGGCGGCTTCCCCCATGTTCCCGGCCCGATAGCCCCAGTGGCGGAATGGTAGACGCGACAAACTCAAAATCTGTTGTCCGCAAGGGCGTGCTGGTTCGAGTCCGGCCTGGGGCACCACTTCCTGATCACGACGCAGGGTGACAGGGTCAGATGCAGCGTTCTCCTCATCGCTTGACGGCTTTGCTGCTCATCGCGCTTGTCATGCCTACGCTGGCGTTGGCGCAAGAGGCGCCCGCCTTGACGCAAGAGCCAACTTCGCCCCCGCGCGAGGTCATGGAGACGATTGCCACGTCGCCCAAGCCGAAGCCGGAGCAGGTGCTCGTCGGCGCTTACATCAACGATATCCAGCAGCTCGACTTCAAGACCAACAACTACGTCATCGATCTCTATGTTTGGTTTCGCTGGACCAACCCCGACATCAACCCGTCGAAGTCCATGGAGTTCATGAACCGCTATGCCTCGGACGATAACCGCCGCGACGAACTAATCGATACGCCCGAAGAAATGCCGGACGGCAGCCGCTATTCCATCATCCGCTATCAGGGCTTGTTCGCCACGAAATTCCCGCTCGAGGCCTACCCCTTCGACAAGCAGACGCTGCGGGTTGTCATGGAGGACATACTGGCCGGCACCGCCGAGCAAATCTATGTGGCGGACGGCAAACGCCCCGTGATTATCGACCCTGTCATCACGCTGCCCGGCTTCAAGGTGGGCAAGCCCACCATGCAGATTACTACCAACACCTATCCGACGAACTTCGGCGACCTCGCGGTCGGGACGGCCGATCCCTATTCGCGCGTCACCATCTCACTGCCGGTGACACGTCCGGCCGTCGCCATGTCGCTCAAAACGTTCGTGCCGATCCTGCTGATCGTGGTGTGCGCCTCGCTCGTCTATTTCGTGCGGCCAAGATATGTGGAGGGCCGTATCGGGCTCGGCATCACTGCCCTTCTGACGCTCGTCGCACTCCAATTGACGGCAACGGCTCCCTTGCCCGATGTCGACTATCTGATGATGCTCGATAAAGTCTTCCTGCTCGCCTATCTCTTCATTATCATTGCTCTGGCCCGCGTTGTCGCCACGTCATGGCAAGGCGCCGAGGCCTCAGCCGAAATGGGGATCAAGAAGGCAGACCGGCGCTGGGCCGTCGGCGTGCTCACGCTCTATTTGGTGGCCAACGTCCTTGTCATAGGGACCGCGCTCGCCTGATTTGGTCATGAGCGCCATTGTCCCGCCTCGACTGTATCCCTAAGCTAACGCCATCTGGGCGGAGGGGCTTTGCTAGCGGCCGGTTCGTCGTCATTTTCGCGTCTGCCAAAAGTGAGAAAGCCCCAATGCCGAGACCCTCTCTCCTGCCGATCGCCTTGCTTGCCGCTGTCTTGTCCTTCCAGGCTGATGTCGCCATGGCCGAGGACGATATGCAGTGGCAGTTCCACGAGGCCAACGATCCCGACAACAAAGGCGCCATGACCGCCCGCCTCGTCTACGGCGTGCCGGAGACGGACAATGTTCAGGTTATGGGCGTTTGTGACGCGCGCCCGAGCACCAACGCCCGATTCTCGAGCCTGACCTTCGGCGCCAATACCGGCGATCTCGCCAACGGCGCCGACGCGAAGTTGCGCTTCTCGGGCGGCGGCTTCGAGCAAACGCTCGAAGGTCATATCGTCCGCGCCGAAGGCGAAGGCCTGAACGGCGTTCAGCTCGACATCAAGAACGACGATCCGCTTTGGACCGCCTTCGCCGACAAGGAGACGCTCGACTATCTGGTTCCCGGTTATCGAGCCGCCACGCTCAAGCTCGCGGACGGTCGTGACAACCTCAAGAAGTTCGTGGAGGCCTGCCGCACCTACGAGACGGCGGCGCTCGGCGACACGGACGCGGACAAAGCCAGCAACGACCCGGACGATAGCGCCGAAAAGGACGCCTTTGACAGCGCCAAGGAGCTCGGCACGGTCGCGGCCTTCGAGGCCTTCCTGTCAAGCTATCCGACGGGGTTCTACGCCAAACTCGCCCGCGCCTATGTCGCCAAGCTCAACAAGGCAGCGGCCGCGCCATCCTCGCCGCCCACATCGGCCCAGCAAACCCCTCCGCCGCCCGCGCCCAAACCCGTGGCCGCGGCCAGTCCCGGTCCCGATCCCTCGTGCAAGGAGCTGTTCAGCGTGAAGTCGAAAGGCAGCGAAGCGCCGGCCAAGCTCACCTTCATCAACAAGTCGGGCGCCTATCGCAGCGTCATGTGGCTCGATTTCAGCGGCCAGCCGAAGGACTACGCCAACCTCCAGGCCGGCGAGAAAATCACGCTCGAGACCTTCCTGACACATCCCTGGATGGTCACCAACGGCCCGGGCGACTGCATCGAGATCTTCATGCCGCATGCGGGTACGCGCGTCGTCACGCTCAAAGCCCCGGACGGCTCGGTGAAAGCCGCGCCGCCACCGGCACCGAAGAAGGCCGCGCCCGCTCCGAAGGCAAAGCCGAAGCCGGAGAAGAAGACGGTCAAGAAGTGCCGCTCACGCTCGGTGCTGATCGACGGGAAGTGCATCCTAAAACGTAACGCCCAGACCTATTGCGGGCCGGGCTATCGGCTCCAGAACGGGAAATGCGTGCAGGGCTACGCCAAGCCCAAGCCGCAGATCCGCTTACCCACCTGGCAGCTCGAAGGCTTGAAGCATGGCTGTCCTCGGGGGCTGGCCTGGAACGCCCAAGAAGGCTGTCACGAGAACGACTAGGCGCGGCGACATCAGGACGATTTGAGCGGCACGAAGCGCCTGAGCTTCCCTGTCTCTTTGTGCCGCTCCAGGTGGTCCACGAGATCGATTTCGATCTGCGCGTTCTGGAGCCCCGCCTTCGCCAGCCCATCCACCAGCGCCTGCCGCAGCGCGGCCGTATCCACAGGCCCCGTGGAGACGACGCCGATGCTTGCGCCGCTCGGCGTCTGATGAACTTGGTACTCGGCGATGTTCGGGTTTTGGCCTAGCGGTGTGCGGAACACGAGCGGATGGACGCGCACGCCGCCCGGATAGACGAAGATGTCGTCCGCGCGCCCCTTGACCTCGGTCACAAGTGGATAGAGCGCCCCGCACGGGCACGGCTTGCCGCTGAGTACCGGTATGTCGGTCAGCTCATAGCGGATGAGCGGCAGGGTGCGGCCGAAGAGCGACGTGACGAGTACGCGTGCAGTCTTCTCGGGATCGCGTGTCGGCCGGTCATTTTCGTCAACGAGCTCCGTGATGATGAGATCGTCCGTCATGTGCATGCCTTTATGCGCATCGCACTCGATAGCGAGATGTCCGACTTCGACGCAGCCCCACATGTTGTTGATTTCGACGTTCCAAGCTTTGCGGACCGCGTCACGCGTTTCCGGCAGGAGGGGCTCGGAGTTTGTGGTCACGCGGCGCGGCTTGATCTTGAGGCGCCCGGCGAGCGCCTCCGCGCCAAGCTCCTCCATGACCGAAGCGAAGCTGTTGATCTGCGTCGGCCGTGCATCGTTGAGCCCCGCAACGAAGGGTGCGAGCGGCTGGTCGGCCGGAAACCATCGGACTTCCGCTTCAGGGTCGGTCGAGACCGAGAACAGGAAAGGGCTGCCATGCACGATTTGCCCGGCTTCTATGACCGCCGAGAGCCTGCGCCCGGTCAGGCGTTCTGGCGGCTCATCGCGCAGCTGATAGCGGAACGTCACGCAGGCGATCTCGATGAACTCGTCCCAGCTCCACGGAAAGACGCCGCGCGTACCCGACGACCCACCGGTGGCTATAACGAGATAGTCGTCGAGATAGTAATAGTCCTTGGTCTCGCCCTTGAGCTTGGCCGCGATATGCGCGTTGCATTCCGCCAGCGTCAGCCGACGGTCCGTCACCACCGCATCCCAGTTCGACATCACGTCATTCTTGGTCATGACGGGTAAGCGGCCGAGATCGGCCTCCGTGAAGCTCTCACCGTCGATGTGCTTCAAGCGCTCGGCGTGCCATGGGGATTTCGCCTTGGCGAAGGCTAGCGTCTTACGCAAGCCGCGCTGCCGCTCGGCCTCGATCTCCTCGGTCGACCATGCGAGACGCGCGACATGGGCCGGAAACCGCGCGGCGACCGCCGCCAATTGCTCCCGCCGCCGCCGGCTATCGATGATCATGGAGTTAGGCGGCTTCCCGCACGCGGCCCGCATGGAGCCGCACCGGCAGCTCCGTCACGCCGCGTAGGCCGAAGCGCTTGATCCATTGAATGCCGTCCGGTGAGCTGAGCGCCAGATCCGGATAGCGCGCATAGAGCCGCGCCAAGGCGGACTGCGCCTCCACGCGGGCGAGCTGCATGCCAAGGCAGAAATGGATGCCCGAGCTGAACACGAGATGCGGGTTCGGGAAGCGGTCGAGCTTGAGACGGTCGGGGTCGTCGAATACGGCGGGATCGTAGTTTGCCCCCGCGAGCAGCCCCATGACGATGTCGCCGCGCTTAAGCGGCTGGCCGAAGAATTCGCAATCGCGCGAGGCGTAGCGCGGCTTGGTGCTCTGCACCGGCGTTGTGTACCGCGCCAGCTCCTCGACAGCGCGCTCCATGCGGCCTGCCGGGTCCGCAAGGAGATACGCCTTCTGAGCCGGGTTCTGCTCAAGCGCGATGACGCTGTCGCTGATCAAATGTGTCGTGGTCTCGAAGCCCGCGAACAACAGCAGAAAGACCATGGAGATCAGCTCGTCTTCGCTCAGCTTGTCGCCGTCCTCTTCCGCGCGCACCAGCTCGCTGATCACCCCTTCGCGCGGGTGCCGTCGGCATTCGTCGATCTGCCCGCGCACATAGTCGACCACCCCGCGCATGGAAAGAAAGGCACGGAAGATTCCGAAGCTGCTCCGCATGGAAGTTGCGGTCTTCGCCCATTCCGAGAACACCTCCCCCTCTTGACGCGGCAGGCCGATCAGCACGCAGATTACCTCGAGCGGCAAGCGGCGCGAGAACGCGCGGACAAGGTCAATGTCTTCTGCGGCCTCGAAGCCATCGAGGAGGCGGTCGGCGATTTGCTCGATCTCGGCGCGCATGTCCCGCACGCGCCGCCGCTGAAACGCCTGATCCACCAGCTTACGCAAGCGCCGGTGATCGGGCTCATCCTTAAGCAGCATGTTGTTGGTGAGAAGCTTGAGCGATGCCGGCATCCACCAGGCCAACCCGGCTACCCCAGACTTGCCGGCATGCCGCGCCTCTTGCACGAAGAGCGTGTTGTCCTTCACCATCGCCGAGGTCGCCGCATAGGTTGTCGTGACCCAGACCTTGCCGACGAAGGGCAGCTTCACGGGAATGACAGGCCCTGCTTCCCCCAGCTTTTCGAAGAAGGGGAACGGGTCGGCCTTGCTTGCCGTGCTATCGAAATCGAAGCGCAGCGGCGCGCTTAAGCTATAGGGGTGTTCGCGATTCATCTTGCGAGCTTGCTCCCTCTCCGCAGGCTTTGCCAGCCAAACCGGGGCCGTTTTTGCCCACTCAAGCGGCCCAAGGATGACATCCCGAGGATGACGCTCCCAGGGCCGCTCAAAAACGTGTTCAACGACCTGTCGGCGGGCCTAGCGGCCGAGGTCGCGCCAGCCTCCTTCATGCACGTCGATACCGTGATACGCCGCGGCCTTCTTGATGTTGGCGAAGGCGAGATCGCGATCGGCATCGGTCACACCCTCGACCTGGTCGAACCGGGCAAGCGCATCGCGCACATGGTTCGCATCGGTCAGCGGTTCTTTCCGCTGCATGGGGAAGGCAAAGACGAACTCGGGCAGTTCCGCGCGGTTGTGGATCGTGCCGTGCTCCGTGTCCGGCGTCCACGTGGTCTGCGTCATCTGGCTCCTCCTCTGATTGTGGGCCCGTCGCAACAGGCGACCGGACCCTAGGCGCCAAAGGTTTCACCCCGCTTAGTCAAAGATGGGGAGCTTCGGGTGCATTTTCAAAAAGTTTGAGCCATCGGCTCCGCGGCTACCGCTTGCCTTCCCGGGCCGCATCCCCGATCCTCGTCATACGATTCTATGGGACCAAGTCCGAGGGACTTGGTGGGGCCAATGCAGAACCTCATCTCCGCGTTTCCCGCGCTTTGTTATTGCGCGGCGCTCGTTCTCGGTTTCTTGGACGTGGATCAGCCTTTCGGCAGCGCGGCGCTCACGCCCTATCTCCAATGGATGCTCTCGCTTGGGCTCGGCCTGCCGAGCCTGTGGGCCGCGCTTTCCCATGCGGCGTTCAGCGACCGCGTCGCCCAATCGATCGGCTGGGCGCCGAGCCCGTTTCAGAAGGAGATCGCCGGCGCCAATCTCGGCATTGGCCTCGGCGCCATCGCCGCATCAGCTCTTGGCCCGGAGGCCGCGTGGGCGATGACAGTCATGGCGGCCGGCTTCTTGTGGAGCGCCGCCGCCGTTCACGTCCGCGACATGACGAAACGCAAGAACTTCGCCATCAACAACGCGGGGCCCATTTTCTGGTGGGACATCCTCACACCGCTTACGCTTCTGATCGCCCTTCTGCTTCGCGGCGGCTGAGCGAATCCTCGTAGTGGATGGCAAGCCAAACGGTCGGCGGATCGCTTTGCGTCCAGGTCACCCGATGGCGGCAATGGGCCGGCAGCAGCATCCAGTCTCCCGCTTCGAGGGCGCGGTCTTCCTCTTCGCCTTCGAGCTGGAGCCGCGCAGCACCGGCCACGAGGACCACGAACTCGTCCCAGGCCTGGTCGTACCATTCGCCATCATTGGTAGTCTGGCCCGTGGAGACGATGCGCTCCAGGCGCATGCCCGGACCTTCCATCAAGATGTCGACAAGCTCCTCGGCTTGCGGCGCGGACGGCAACCCGTCGCGCAAGCTCCCGGCCTTCACGGGGCCGTCGGATCTAAGGCGCAAGGTGCGTCACCTGATAGAACCGTTCGCGCCAGGTCCCGCCGTGCAGCACCACGATCGCCGTGATGAACACCTTGTGGGCAAACGAAGTCTCCTTATACGTGCCATCCAGCTTCGCGGTCAGCGTGCGCATGGCGACGTCGGGTCCGAGCAGAGCCACTTTGGGCTCGCTCAAATTCGTCTGCTCATATTTCAGGTCGGGCAGCGAGGCGATCGTCTCGTCCACCGTCTGCGGCGTGCCGTAATAGGGCGTCACCGCCAAATGGTCGGGTGTCATCAAGGCCTTGATCGCGGCGGCATCTTGCGCCTCGAAGGCCTCGTCCAGCTTGGCCACCACATTGTCAACGGCTTCGATGGTGGCGACGTCGTCCTGCGTGCAAGCCGCAACGCCGGTGAATATAATGAATGTAAACGCAGCGAGAAGCGTCCGCATGTTAGGGTCCTATCGCGCTATTGACTGTTTTCTGGGTGTTGCATTTCACTCTCTCCAGCGAGTCGACACAACCGCCCCACGATGCCATGGCAGCTTCGTCACCAGACATGACCCGGAACCGGCCCATCAACAAGGGACGCGCGGCCCTGCTGATCATCGACGTCCAGAACGGAACCTGCGGGCCGAAGGAGGAAGGATCACGCCCTGAGTTCTATAAGGCGACGGCGCTGCGCGTGATCCCCAACATCGCGGCGCTTGTCGAGGCATTTCGCGCGGCCAATCTCGAAATTATCTACACGGTGATCGAGAATTTGACCGCGGACGGCCGCGACCGCAGTCTCGACTACAAGCTTTCCAATATGGGCTTTCCCAAAGGCTCCCATGAGGCCCAAGTGATCCCCGAGCTCGCACCAGAGTTGGACGAGATCGTCCTGCCCAAGTCCTCGTCTTCGGTGTTTAGCTCGACCAATCTCGACTACCTCTTGCGCAACATGGGTATCGAGGACGTGTTCGTGACCGGCTATCTCACCGATCAATGCATCGATCACGCGGTGAAGGACGGCGCCGACCGCGGCTACTACATGACATGCGTGCATGATGCCTGCGCCGCGGAGACCGAGGCGCGCCACGCGGCGGCCCTGCAATGCTTCCAGGGCTATTGCCGGTTGCTGACGACCGAAGAGATGCTCGACCTCGTCCCTGGGAGCTGATGGCGCCGCCGCCTACTCGTTGACGACTTTCAGGTCGAACGACTTGAGGTGCTCGTTGGTCTTGAGGAATTTCGTGAGGCCAAGCATGTCCTTGACCTTGGCCGAGGAATAAAGGCCGGTGGTGCAGGTTTGGTCGGAATAGGTGTCCGTGACGATCACATAGGGTGCCGCGTTCGTGACGATGTTGCAGGCGCAAACGGCTTTCGTCGGATCGTTCTTGTCGACGATGCAGGGCCGGTCGTAGCAATCCGCCCAAGGCCGGTCGTTGTTGCACGACGCGTAGCTCTTGACCGGATAGTAGCGGGAGAGGACTTGCTTGCCCTCCGGACTGCCGATGGGCTCATGGCAGGGCGTGCCGCCGACGGAATAACCGGTCTTCACCTCGCAATTACAGAAGACGGTGCCCTGCCCCTCCTCGATGGGCGTGCACGGCGCGGTGGTGCACAGCGCATAGGTGCTCTCGCAGACGATATTGCTGGGCTTCGTTGCGTCCTCGCTGCACCCCGCTAGGGCAAGCGCGCCAAGACAGAGATATGAGAAAGCGAAAATCGTTTTCCACATGGTCCGGCACCTCCAGCGTCAGCTTAGCAAAAGCATTGTTAGCCCATGAGCCTTGTTAGCCGATGGACCCTATGAGCGACACCGTTAGCGACCAGTTATCACCGGCTTCGCCTCAATAGACTTCGGCGTAGCGCATACAAAGGTCCGGCGGGGATAGATCGGCGACATAGGCCACCTCGGACCGTTTATGGCGCAGATAGGCCTCAAAGAAGGTCGGTCCAAACCATGTCTCGAAGGTATCGCTCGCCTCCATGAGGTCCAGCGCCTCGCCGAGCGAGTGCGGCAACGCCGGCGGCGTCGCCTCAGAGCCCGGCAGCGACAGCTTGCGCGCCACGCCGTCGGCACCGGCGAAGATCATTGCGCCGAGCGCCATGTACGGACTGGCCGCCGCATCGCACACGCGGAACTCGAGATTGAACTGCGCCGCCCTCTCCTTGTCGTCATGGACCGCAAACACCGGGCAGACCCGCAGAGCCGCGCCGCGGTCTTGGATTTGGATATTGGCAACGGTCGGCGCCCAGCGGTTCGGCGTCAGCCGCAAATAGGACACCGGCGACGGCGCGGTGATGGCTGAGAGCGCCGGCATGTGGTGCAGCAGCCCGGCGGCAAAATGCGCCGCGACCGCGCTCAAGCCAAGCGGCCCTTCCGGATCGTAGGTCGCGGGCGCGCCTGAATCCTCATGAAGGCTGAAGTGGATATGCACGCCGTTCCCGGCGCCGTCGGCCACGGGCATCGACGAGAAGATGGCGCGGTTCTCCAGACGGAAGGCCACCCCGCGCGCCATCTCCCGGGCGATCACGGCCTGGTCGGCGGCGGCGAGCGCCCGTTCCGGCGCGACCGTCATCTCGTATTGGCGCGGCCCATATTCGGCGAGGAAGGAATCGGGCTTGGCGCGCGCGGCACGGATCGCCGCCATCAGCATCTCACCAAACACGCCCTGCCGGCGGAAAGCGCTCAGGCTATAGGCGTGGCCCGGCAGGTCCTCGACGCCCGTATAGAGAAACTCGTGCTCGAAGGCGGCCAGTAGATGGAGTCCGCTCACATCTTTGAGCGCTGTGACCGCACGGCGCAGGAATTCCCGCACGCAACATTCCCAGGGCCGGCCATCGGTGTTGCGGATGTCGCCGAGAAAGAAATGCTCCGCCGCCGAGCCATCGCGGAAATCCACATGCACCTCGGCGCTCGGATCCGGCACGATCATGAGATCGCCACCCGTGCCGAACGGCGTATCCAGGATCGGCCCGAAACAGGTCTGCATCAAATTGGAGTGGGTCCAGCCAATGCCGGTTTTGCGGCGCGCGGGCAGCTCGGCGGCGGGAAAGCCTTTGCCGCGCACGAGCCCAGCGATGTCACACGTTCCAACGAAAATCAGCTCTTCGCGCAGCATGGCGCCCCCAGGGATCGACTCGGGTCAGAGCGCCAGTCTATGCGAAGCGGAGAAAAAAAGACGTTACTTGCGGCGCGGGAAAG
This sequence comes from uncultured Alphaproteobacteria bacterium, assembly GCA_963825655.1. Classification (GTDB taxonomy): domain Bacteria; phylum Pseudomonadota; class Alphaproteobacteria; order Rhizobiales; family Methyloligellaceae; genus Methyloceanibacter. The sequence goes on along the minus strand of CAWGTS010000001.1, from coordinate 239,509 downwards.
CCGTTTAGGAGCGGCGGATATGCGCCCGGATCGGCTCGTTCGCTGTCGTCATCAACGTGGCGGACAGCGTGCGCAGCTCCTGCGCCTGGGCCCGGAACACGCCCATGTGCTCCTGCCAATAGGTCATGCCGAGCATCATCATCTCAACGGGCGACTTGGCGGCGGCCATGTCGCGCGCAAGCTCAAGCCCGGAGTTCATATTGGTTTGCGCGATGTCGACGAGCTTACGATTGACCGCGACGGCCGCTGGCATCGCTGCCTTCAGGGACTCCTCGATGGAATCCACCGCGCGCCCCATCAGCGCCGACTCGGCGAGCTTCTCGTCGGGTTTCACCGCATTGACCAGGACGGGCGGCTCAGGCGAGACCGGCTTCGGCGCCTCGGCCGTCTTTCGCGCCGCCGGCTGGCTCGCCTTGGCGGTGGCGGCTCTCTTCCTGACAGGCGTCTTGGCCGCCGGTTTCTTGAGTTCCGGCTTCTTGGCTCCTGGCTTCGTCGCTTGAGGCTTTTTCGGGTTGGTGGCCATGATCTTCCCCGCTACTCGTGAGAACCGCGCCTAATCCTTCATCAACAGTGCCGCCGAATTGGGCGGACCGATGCGACTAGACATGGCTCACGCGGCCATATTACGGCGGCGCAGGCCGTGGCGGCACCGCCACCGGGCTTTTCTTGCATGGAGCATGCCGCCTGGAGCGTTCCGCGCCAGGCTCAGCCGGCCTCCTCACGGCCCGCCGCATCGAGCGCCGCGAAGTCCTCGGCCGAAAGCACGAGATTGGCGGCGGCAACGTTCTCTTCCAGATGCGCCACTTTGGACGTCCCTGGAATTGGCAGCATCACGGGGCTGCGCGCCAACAGCCATGCAAGCGCGATCTGACCTGGCGTGGCCCCATGCTTCCGCGCCATCTCATCGAGGATCGAGCCCTCGTTGGCGAGCTTCCCGTCGGCCAGCGGATACCACGGAATGAACCCGATCCCGTTCGCCGTACAAAAATCGAGCACGTCCTCGCTCTTGCGGGTCACGAGATTGTAGAGGTTCTGCACCGTGGCCACCGGGAACACCTCCTGTGCCGCCTGGATGTCCTCCACCGACACTTCGCTCAAACCCACATGCCGCACGATGCCGTCGTCGATCAGCGCCCGCACCGCGGCGAACTGCGCCTCGCGCGGCACGTCCGGATCGACGCGATGGAGCTGCCACAGCGCGATCTGCTTCACGCCGAGCTTCTCGCAACTCTTGAGTGCCTCGGCTTGTAGCTGCTCCGGGTTTCCGTTGGTCTTCCAAACGCCGGCCCGCGGCCGCTCGAAGCCAGCCTTGGTGGCGATCAGCATACCGTCATAAGGGTGCAGCGCCTCGCGGATCAGCATCTCGGACACGTCAGGCCCGTAGGAGTTGGCCGTGTCGATGAAATCGACGCCGAGGGCCGGCAACCGCTTCAGCACGCGCAAGGCTTCCGCGCGGTCCTCGGGCTCGCCCCAAATGCCGGGACCCGTGACGCGCATCGCGCCGAAGCCGAGGCGATGAATGGTGATCTTGCCGCCGACCGCGAAACGGCCCGACGCGCTTGCATCGAGCGCCTGCGTCTCTTCCGTCATGATCCTTTTTCTCTCCGGGCCCGCCTGGGCCCGCGCGTCTGCATCAGCTCCCGGCACTTGAGATAAGCATTCCATGCCAGGAAGACCGTCACCGCGGTAAGCATGAGACCAAAGCCGACAATCAGCATCGCTGAAAACCTCTAAGCGACCCGTTATGGTGACAGGCCCCACCACCCCATTTGGTTCCGTCCTGATGAACCAAGCCCAGAATCCGCAGTTTTTCGACCTTCTCGTTGGCAGCTACCGGCGTTTGACCGGCGCTGAGCCGCCCTTTCTGCAGCCCGGCGCGCCCGGGGACGCCAACTGGCTCTACGCCCAGGCGCCATCCTGCGTGCTGGCCCACAATACCGACCCAGACCCGCGTTTTATTTACGCCAACAGGGCCGCGCAATCACTGTTCGAATATAGCTGGGATGAATTCATGACACTGCCCTCGCGGCTGTCGGCCGAGGCTCCAATACGCGAGGAGCGCCAGCAGCTCTTGGACACCGTCGCCCGGGACGGCTTCACCTCCGGCTATGCGGGCGTTCGCATCGCCAAGTCCGGACGCCGCTTCCGCATCGAAGACAGCGTGCTGTGGCAGCTGCGCGAACCGGACGGCACCCTTCAAGGGGTGGCTGCAACCTTCACCCACTGGCAAGAAGTCTGACACTTCAGCGCTTGCGGCGGTTCACCTCGGCCTGGCTGACATGACCGTCGCGCACCAGAGCCTTCACGCAGCTCTTTGAAAGGTTGTTGCCGTTCCGGTCCATGCACGAACGTAAGGCTGACGTTTCCAGACCGTATTCGCCGCAATATTTCTTATAATCGTCCCGGCAGAACTGCTGGACGGCCTTCGAGTAGGACTGCGCCTCCGCCGCCGCGGCAAAGGGAACCGCCGTAGCAGAGACGGCGAGCAGTCCGGCAAGAATCATCTTCATAAATGTACCCCTCGTTCCCCGGCAGAGAACCCTATCAAACAAAGTCTCCTGTTCAAGGCTGGGTTCCCTGCTCGTGAGCGGATTTCACAAAAGACTTTGAGGGTTGGCGTGGCGCAACAACGCATCGGGAACTCTTGCAACCGGGCTTGCCTATCGACTCCATAGGCTCTGATTGCGTTTCGTCTTTGCCGATAAAAGAAGTCTCAACCGCGCGGCGGGCGCCTGCGCTCGCTGAACCACGGACGGTACTCCGACGCCATCTTCTGGCGCTGCGCCTTAGGCGCTTTCCGCTTGCAGGTCGATATTTCCTCACTGCCTTCCAGTGCACCCCATCGCAGCTCGGCGCAATCGTTGATGTTGTAAGCCATCTCGAGATCGCCAATGCGGACGAGCACGTCATCGATCGTTAAGGACCAGGGGGAGCCGTCGGAGCGCTTGTAGGAGAATTTGCGAGCCGCGAGCTCCGTGTTGAGTGTCCTCTCCAACTGCGCCTTGACCTCCTCAGGGGTCTTCCCCGCCGGCATCTTGTATCGCTCGGGGCGCCGCGCCACACGGTCGGGGAAGTTGCGCACCACGTCAATGGCGATCAGCAGACGTAGATCGCGCGAGGGCGTGGCGAAATTCTCCCAAGGGCCGCTGGTCTCGAAGATCGACGCACCGTCGGGCATCTCCACGGTCGGGGGACCGCCGGCAAGGAATTCGCGACCATTCTCGACGGAGTTCACACGCGCATTCACCTGCTCCTCCAGCGAGGTGACGACCTCCTTCATTGCCTGCACGGGATCGAGCGGCGCCGGCGACATCGCGTCGTCCATGCGGTCGTAGAACTCTTCGACGCTGATCGTGGATTGTTCGAGTGAAAAGTCGCCGTAGTCGGGATTCTTAGCGATCTGCGCATTGGTCAACCGCCGCAACGTGCCGTTGCTCTCCCGCACGATGGGGCGGAAGCGCTTGAACCCCGGACCGCCGAGCGCGGGGTCTTGCGCAAACAGGAAGTTGCCGCGCCAAAATCGCTTGCGCGCCACCGTCCCGTCCGGCTGTCCGTCGATCGCAAGGAAGACGCCAGCGCCGTCCTCCGTCTGTGGCACGCGCTTCACGAGGACAAGGATGTGCCCATAGGGATCGGCGTAGATCGTGCCGGGGCGCAACGTATCCTGCTTCAGCGGCACGGGATAGAAATCGGTCTTGCCGTCATCGACCGCCGTTCGCCCGTTGCCGGAATGCACGCCGTCCGCAAGGGTCGACGCCAAATAATAGTGGAACCCGGGCACGAGCCCATCCGGCCTTTTGGAAACGACTCTGCGCCGCACCACCGGTTCCCGCACGGACACAACCTGACCGAAGAAGCCGGTCCTCTTGACGACCCGGCGGCTGCTGCGGGTCTCGACGACCGTGGTCTCCGCCGGCTCTTCCTCTGCGATGTTCCACCATTTGGGGCATCGCGGCGCCACGCCACCGTCGCCGCGCGTGCACTTCGAATAGCCGAACGGCAATCCCATCTTGAAGGCGAAATAGGCGCGCAAGAAATAGGGAACGTCGGCGCAGTCCGGTCGAATGGTCGCCTTTTTCTGATCCTCGCGCAGACCGAGATGGTTGAACAAGACATTGCGCGATTGGTCGTGCAGGACTTCGCCCATCGCTTTCCACGACAATTCTTCGTCGAGCGGGGCGTCGAACAGTTTCTCGATCCACGCCGAGTAGAGGTTTTCCGTCGCGCGGTTCCACTCGCCGCGCACGGGCCAGACATCCTTACCGCCGCTTGGGCCGCGCGGCTGCTTGCCCGCGACCACGATCTCACGTGTGATTTCCCGGCAGTCCGGCGCGGCGCCCTGCCGCGTGAGCTTCGCGTGCCATGTGCCGGCCTCCGGCGTGGCGATTTCGGCAAACCAGAAATAGGGCGGCCCACCCTGCATGCCGGACGATTGCGCCGCGACTTTGCCCGACGGCGCAATCAGCGTAAGCCCGCCGGGAAGCGGCTTCTCGGTGGCGAAGATGACGCGCAAGGGAGCCCTTTGCCAGGGCGCAATCGGCGTCGACAGCAGCGCAAGGCCGAACTCGTCGCAAACAGGAACAGGGGCGGCGTCCTCGGCCCTCGCCTGCGTTGTCGGAAGCAGGAGAGCGACCAAGGCGGAAGCGATCAGCAACACCGCGATCGCTAGAGCCTTGGACTGGCGTATTGGCAGCATGGAACCTCGTTCCGCTCCCTCGGCCGCGGTGCCAAAGCTACCCCGAAAACGCCCGGGAAAAAACCCTCCAAACAGCGCTTTCACAACCCATGGAAGCCTGCGTGGCGGCCATTTTCGGCCTTCTCGCGCGTCGCCAGCGCGACTAGTTTGCAGAAATGCACAGCCGCCCGGCCGGCCAGGCGCTGGCTTGCGCCTGTTGCGGCACGTTCAAGGTGGCCAAGGTCGCGCACTGGGACGTGCTCAATGTCCGGTCGGGGCCCGGTGTGCGGTTCGACATAATCCACACCTTGGCGCCGGACGAAGGCTGCATCGTCAAGGCCGGCGAACGGCGGGGAAACTGGGTGCGCATCAAGGCCCAGGGTATGACCGGCTGGGTCAATCGCCGCTATCTTCGCTACATTCCCTAGGAATTCCCCTAGGAACTCGAGCATGACCGTTCAAAGCGCAAAGAAGATCCCGGGCGGCGTGGTCCACGACCTGCCCGCAGATTTCAAGAAGGTGCTGGCCGGGAACGCCGATGCGTTGGCGACGTGGGGGGACATCACGCCGCTCGCGCGCAACGAATGGATCTGCTGGATCGAGTCGGCCAAGAAGGCGGAGACACGAACGCGCCGCATCGCCTGGGGCTGCGAGAACCTCGAAGAGGGGAAGCGCAGACCCTGCTGCTGGCCCGGCTGTCCGCATCGGTAGGACACGGAACCTATCCTGCCGCCGGCCTCTCTGCTAAGCCTGCGCCCGCATGCTCGACCACCCCTTTTGGTTTTTCGAAAATTTCGTCGAACTCGAACGCGGCCTGTCGGCGACGATGGTCACCCTTTCGATGCTCGGCATGGGCGCCACGCTGACCGTGCGGGATTTCGCCACCACGCTGTTTGCCTGGAAGGGCCTCGCGGTGGGCATGGCCGCCCAGCTGCTGCTGGTCCCGGCCTGGGCGGCGCTGCTGATGTTCGTGCTCGGCCTGTTTCCGGCGGGCTTCGGCGGCTTGTCGGCGGCCGGCGCCGTCGGCATCGCCACGGGTCTCGCTTTGGTCGCCGCCATGCCCGGCGGCTCGGTGTCGAACCTGCTGACCTTCATCGGCAACGGCAATGTCGCCCTGTCCGTCTCGCTGACGGCGATCACCACCTTCGCCTGCCTGTTCGCAACCCCCGTCGTGCTGGCCGCGCTGGTCACCGTGCAGGTGCCCGGCGACTTCGAGATCGACACGTCCCGGATCATGCTCGACATCGGCCTGTTCCTCCTCGCGCCGCTGCTCGCCGGCATGGTCGTCCGCACCACCACGACGCTTCCGCAGCAAGTTTTGTTCATCAAGTTCATGGTGCGCGCGAGCCTCGTCCTGCTCGCCCTGATCATCATCGGCTCGCTCGGCGCAGGGCGTCTGCAGTTCGCCGCTTACGGTTGGTTGGGACCAGCCATCATCATCGTGTTCTGTCTCGGCGCCGTCGCTCTGGCGCGCCTGTTTGCTTACGCGAGCGGGACCGTGGACCGCGACTCCTTCGCCATCGTCATCGAGGTCGCCGTCAAGAACGGGCTGCTGGCGCTGTTGATCATCACCTCGATGTTTCCCGCTCACAGAATGGCGGCGGAAGCCGGGCCCAACGCGCAGCTGATCGCCGCCGCGCATGACGGCTGCATCTTCGTCGTGCTGTTTTTCAGCGGCGTCGCCCTCATTACCGGCATCTTGACCGCGCTCCGGCGGCGCCGGATTTCAGCGCCCCAGTAGCTGGCCTCGGCAGCAAACGCCCGGCAGCCAACGTCTACCGATACCGTCGAACGTAAGGCCGGTAGTAAGGACGGGGGTAGACGCGCGGCGGCGGATACACATAGGCCCGGGGCGGCACATATTCGGCCGGGGGCACGTATTCCGCCGGTGGTATATATTCCGGCGGCGGCGCGTATTCGGGCGGTGGCGCGTAGACCGTGGGGGGATAGGCCCCATAAGCGGGCGGGCAGTCGCCAAAGACGTAGCACCGCCGGGCGCGGCGGCGCCAATAGCCGACCTTTTCCACGGCCGCAGGCTCGAAAGTCTGATTTTGAACGGCGACAGCGGAAATTGGACTTGCCCCGGCCGATGCGATGCCGGCCAGGCCAACAACCGCGAAGACTGTGGCTGCGAAGACTGCTGCAGTGAGACAAAGAGCGTGGCGCATGGGACGTGCTCCTGAACGAACTCGGTCCGTGACCTTCCAAGACTATCCTACGTCCCCCGACGGGGCGTTGTCAGCCGCTCGCTTTTCGGCAGATAGGGAATGGACCCCGCCAGGTCCGTGTCGTCGATCGCGTAAAACGTGCTGACGCTGCCGGCTTGCCGGGCCGTGCCGAACGGCGCGTAGTCCGGATCGTTGGCGAAGGCCTCAAGAGCCTCCATGGAGGGGAACTGGATGAGCGCGATCAGCGTCGAGTCCGGCTTCTCGCCTTCAAGGGCCGTGATGTTGCCGCTGCGCGAAAGATACTTCCCGCCGTGCTTGGCGACGATGTCGTGCACCTTCTCGGCGTAGCCGGGGACCCAGGCATCGTCGGTGACCTTCACATGGGCGATCAAGAATACAGCCATCGTCTCCTCCAATCTGGGCTCTCAGCGAATGTCGGCCGCGGCGACCCCGCGGCCTCGCGGCGCGGCGGCGCGCCGCGCCGACGTTCCCTACCATAGGTTGGGCTGCGCGTCCCTCACCCTAGAAGACCATCTGCTAGCCGCGCGCCTTCTTAGGAGGGATGTATGCATTTTACCGCAAACTTTGGAGCCGGGAGTTAGCGCGCGTACAACGTCTGCTAAGTGCCAGAAGGAGACTCGGAGCTTAGAGGTTACCTTCGTCGGTCATTGAAGACACCTCTGCGACGGCGCCGTTCTTGGAAAGGCACTTCCACGGCGCCCGAGTGGGCCCAACGCCGACCATCACTAGAGTGTTTGCCTCGGACTCTTCTACGCTGAGTGTCACCACATCTCCGTTGTTGGTCTCGGTCGATACGGCTTGAAGGCAGGCCTGCTCGTCCTTGCCAACCGCAGCCTGCGGAGCTCCCTCCATGGCGCCAGCCCCATCGTCTGCGGGGGCCGCTTCAGGAGCGCCATCCATGGCGCCGGCCCCATCGTCTGCAGGGGCGGCCGGTGCGGCTGGCGCTTCGGCCTGAGCGAGAGCCGGCGCGCGCTCTGCTGCAGGTGTCTCGGCCTGCGTCGCAGGCGCGGCAGCAGGTTCGGGCTTGCTCGCCGAGTCTTCCTTCTTGGCGGCGGGCGCGGTGTCTTTCACTTCCGCGGACTCCTCGGAGCATGCCGCCAAGCCAATGACCAGCGCCATTGCGATCGTAGCGTAGAATGTTTTCATGATTTTCTTTGGCCTCCTTAGTGGCACTTCGGATGTGTCTTGATGTCGTTGACCGCATAGACTTTGTCATCCGCGTTGGTCAGCTGGATGCACTGCTTGGTCGATGGGTTGTAATAGATGCCATAAAGCGTCTCGCCCGAGGTTATCGTATCCACGTTCTTGAAGCCACGCGCAGTCATTACGTCGATCGCGGCGATCGCATTCATGCCCTTCAAGTCTGCTAGCCCCACATGCTTGCGCTTCGGCTCATCTGGGCTCGCGCCGGCCTTTTCGGCATCTCCTGTGATCTTCATCTTGAGAGTGTATTTGGCCACCTCGTCGCGGCGCGCGGCATTGCGCATCAAATAGACGCGGATCTTGTAGTTGCCGCTCTTGGGAAGCTTGCCCTTGTATTCGTTGCCGCTCGTGGACCCGATGAACATCGCGGCTTCGGACTCGCCAGGCGCCAGGATATTGAAGTAGCTTGAAGCGTTGTCGGTGTTCATGCTGACATGCATGTGCTGCCCTTTGCTCGCCTCCAGCACATAGTCCACTGAGTTGTAGCCGCGAACTTTGCCCTTGACGGTCGTGCCGTTCGTTCCGGGCTCGAAATGAACGCTTTCCGTGCGGATCGTGTCCTCGGCGAGGGCCGTGGAAACTCCCAACAGCACCAGCACCGCAGTGACCACTGCCGCATGCGATTCGTGAAGACGTACCACCGAGCTCTCCTAAGGCCGTTTCACCATAGCGAGGGCCCGAATATCGCCTAATAGTGGCAAGATAAGAACAGCACCAAATATTACACGGGGAAGTTGCTATGACTTTGGTCTTTAACCGCCGCGCGGTTCTGAGAGGCACAGCGGCCGCCACCATCATGGGCGTCACCGGATTCGAGGTGATCTCGCTTGCGGCAAGAGAAGTGGCCAAGCTGCGGCCGGGCGAGTTCATTTGGGCCCCAGAGAAGTCACCGAACGGGCCCGTCGCAATTATCGTCTCGATCCCAGATCAGCTGGTTCACGTCTACCGGGGTGGGGTCCGGATCGGCCTGTCCACCTGTTCCACAGGCAAGAAGGGGCACTCGACGCCGACGGGTGTCTTCACGATCCTGCAGAAGGACAAGCACCACCATTCGAGCACGTACAACAACGCACCCATGCCCAACATGAATCGGCTCACTTGGTCCGGTGTGGCGCTGCACGCCGGCAATCTTCCCGGCTATCCGGCGTCACACGGCTGCGTTCGTCTTCCGCTCAAGTTCTCCGAAAACCTATTCACGGTGACCCATGTCGGCACGCCCGTGATCATCGCTGACGATCACAGCGAACCAGCCCCTGTGACCCATCCCGGGCCGGTCCTGACGTCGCTCGCAGCCCGTGAGATGCAGACCGCGGTTGCAAGTCTTGAGAAGAAGACGCTGCCGCCCAAAGAACGTCATGACGACATGCAGCATGCCGTCTCGCTTCTGGTAAGCCGGGCGGATCGCGAACTCTACGTCCTGCAAGACGGCAAGATCCTCGCCAAGGGGCCTATCGATATTGTGCGGCCGAACGAGCCATTTGGATCGCATGTGTTCGTCTTGGTCGCGCCGCACGAAAATGGCCGGGCGGCCAACTGGCATGCGATCAAGCATGGTTCTGGCTCCGATGCGTCGGCTGAAGCGTTGATCGAGCGCGTTCAGTCCGACCCCGCGCTTGCCAATCAGATTTCAGGTCTCATGCATCCCGGATTGGTGCTCGTGATGACCGACGCGCCCTTGCATCCAAGCACGCGATCGAAACGAGATTTCGTGGTCATGGCGCAGGACCACAGCTGGGATGCCGAGGTCCGGCGCGCGCAATAGCCAGCTAGTCACGACTGAGGCGCCGGCCGATCAGCCAGATGAGCGCAGCGTTGATACCCATGCCCAGGGCAACCAGAAGCAGGTTCAATGTGGGCGATTGGGACGCGCCAAGGCTTGTCAGCATGTAGCTCCAAGGAAGCCCCAGCAGCATTGCCGGAATGGCGGACAGGGGGTCGGGCGTGATCCAGTCCGCGGCACTCAGAACAACCGCGGCCAATGCCAGAGCTGAAACAAGCGTGTAGACTAAGACAAGCCAATGATAGTTCCGCATTCGCGGTACCTCGCAGGGGATGCGCCGAGCGCCGTATAGCTGATGGGTAGCACGCCAGGCTCGAATTTGAACCTGCGCCTACCGCCCCAAGCCAAACCTGAGATTCACGCCGGCGCGGACAACGTTGGCGGTGTCCTCGATGTCGACGAAGGCGGTCGGCAGGAAGCTGTATTGGGGCTCTAGCGTGATGCGATCGGTGCCGAAGTCGTAATAGGCATATTCGACGAAAGCCGAGACGCGCTCCGAGATGGCGACTTCGCCGCCGGCGCCTACAGTCCACCCGTCGCGCGTGTCGGACGCGCGATAGGCGGTGCCGATCTGGGTGGTCGCCGCGGCGTAATCCACGCGCTCCCAAGCCGCGCCGCCTTCCACATAGACGAGTAGGTTATCGAAGGCGTAGCCGAGACGCCCGGTGAGCGCGGTGAGCGCCTCGACCTCGCTGTGATAGAACACCCCTGTCTCGCGTGTGGAGGCATGCGTGCCGTCCGCGTGCGTCCAGCCATAGCTGCCGCCGGCCCCGAGCACCACGCCGTTTGCAAGCTGATAGTCGCAGCCCGCCTGCACCCCGCCGATGAAGCCGTCGACGGCATGGCCGCCGAGAGACACGCCATCGAAGGCGGCGCCGGGGGTGCGCGGGATCCATTTATCACTCCTCCCCCAAGCCCCGCCAGCATGGCCGCCGACATGGCAGCCCGTCCAGCTTACGCCTGGCGGCGCGGCTCCCTCTCCAGCGAGCAGGCCGCCCGCGCGGGCATCTCCAACGCGCGCTTGGCTCCCAAGCACGGTCAGGATCACGGCGGCAAAGAGGACGAATCGCATGGCACGGCCCCCAAGTGATGAGTCCCAAGCGATGAACCGCCAGTATAGCAGAGTCGAGCGCTGGGCATCTCTCCTGTCGCGTGGCTGTCATCGCGCGCGTGTCATACGCACGTGTCATAGAGGAACAAATAAGGTCCACGCGCATTCATCTAATGAACTTACGTGCGAAGCGCGCACGGACAACTCTGGCCTTCGTGCCGGAAAGGAAACGACATGGGACTTTTTGATTTTGTGAAGAGCGCCGGCAAGGCCTTGTTTGGCACCGACGAAGCGAACGCAGCCGAGGCCATCGCCAAAGAGGTCGGTGACCCGAGCCTCGCCGACAAGCTGGACGTCGAGATCGACGGCGAGAACGTCAAGATCAGCGGCGATGTCCCCTCCCAGGAGATGAAAGAGAAGGTCATCGTTGCCGCCGGCAACGTGGAGGGCATCTCCAAGGTCGAGGAGGAGCTGACCACGAACGGGACCGATGTTCCGGGCACTTTCCACACCGTGGAGAAAGGCGACACGCTGTGGGCGATCGCCGAGAAGGCTTACGGCGACGGCTCGAAGTTCAACACCATCTTCGAGGCCAACAAGCCCATGCTGTCCGATCCCGATAAGATCTATCCGGGGCAGACTCTCCGGATTCCCCCGCAGGCCTAGGCCCGGATCACACCTATTCGCGTGCGCGCAGCGGCGGCTCCTTGGGGCCGCCGCTTTCGTTTGTCGGACCGGACCGCGTTGGCGACGCCGTAAGCCGAGCGGCGGAACCGTCAATTCGGCCGTTGAAGGCCTCCCAACCTCACCTGCCCCTTCTCCTCCGCCCCTGTTATAGTCCGCCCCGAATCTGAGGGAGCTTCAAACATGACGGACGGCGAAGCCGGCACATCGGGCGGCGGCAAGAGAGAGGCCGGGGTGTCCTACACCGCCGCGGGCCTCGGCTATTTCGAGGACCGGGAGCTCAGGCGCCACGCCGGCGTCTTCTATCTCTGGGCCTTGGGCGTCGCCGCGGTAATCTCGGGCGATTTCTCCGGCTGGAATTTAGGGATCGCGGTCGGCGGCTGGGGCGGCATGTTCCTCGGCGCCGTGATCATCACCATCATGTATCTCGGGCTGACCTACTCCATCGCCGAGATGAGCCCGGCTTTACCGCACACCGGCGGCGCGTATTCGTTTGCGCGCACGGCGTTCGGCCCCTGGGGCGGCTTCATCACCGGCATGGCCGAGAACGTGGAATATGTGCTGACGCCCGCAGTGATCGTCTATTTCATCGGCGCTTACCTCACCGCGATCTTCGGCACGCCGCCGGAGCTGCAACCGCTCTATTGGATCGCCGGCTATATCGTCTTCGTCACCGCGAACGCCCGCGGCGTCGAGCTGTCCTTTATGGTGACGGCCATGGTGACGGTGATGGCCATCGCCGTGCTGGTCACCTTCTTCGTGAGCGCCCTGCCCCAGATCGACTTCTCACGCTACGCGCTGAATATCGGCGTCAACGAAGCGGGCGAGGCGGTGCAGCTCGAGAACGGCGGCGGGCCGTTTCTACCCTTCGGCATCTACGGCGTGCTCGCGGCCATGCCGTTCGCCGTGTGGCTGTTCCTCGCCATCGAGCAGCTGCCCTTGGCGGCGGAGGAATCCGTCGACCCGAAGCGCGACATGCCCAAGGGGATCATGCTCGGCATGTTCACGCTGATCGCGTCTCGTGCTGTTCATCAACCCGTCGATCCCGATCGAGCGCACCGTGGACGGCGAGACGCTGATCGGGGCGTTCGCGCTCGGCACCTCGCCCGAGCCGATTTTGGACGGCTTCGCCGCCATCTTCGATCTGCATGCGGCCGGCGCCCTCGCGCTTGCCGCGGTGGTCGGGCTACTGGCGAGCTTCCACGCCATCATCTTCGCCGGCGGCAGACAAATTTACTCGCTGTCGCGGGCCGGCTACTTCCCGCATTTCCTCTCGGTCACGCACTCCAAGCACAAGACGCCGAACACCGCGCTCATGGCGCTCGCCGGCGTCGGTCTCGCGGTGATGCTCACCGTCTGGTTCACCATGGGCGGCGAGAGCGCCGGCGCCTTTATCGCCGGCGTGCTGCTGAACATGGCGGTGTTCGGCGCCATGTTCTCCTATCTGCTGCAAGGGCTGACCTTCATCGAGCTTCGCCGCAAGTTTCCCAAGATCGAACGCCCCTTCCGGAGCCCGTTCGGCGTGCCCGGGGCCGTGGCGACCGTGCTGATCGCGCTAGTGACCATCGGCTTCCAGCTCGCCGACCCGGTCTATCGCACCGGCGTGATCGGCGTGGCGCTCTGGTATGCGGTGGCGATCGCCTATTTCGCTGTGCATAGCCGGAAGACTCTGGTGCTGTCGCCGGAAGAAGAGTTCGCCATGCGGCACCGCGACGGTGCGGAGTCCTAGGCCGCCATGCGTCTTCTTGGCGTGACGCCTCTCTCCGTCATCAGGCGCTTTGCCGCCGGCCTTGCCGTGCTGCTCGCACTCGCTGCTTTGACCGCGTGCGGGGGGCCGGACGACGAAGAGGCTGCGGCGGAGCAGGAGCCCCAGAGCGAGACAGCAGCCTTCGTCGCGCGGATCTACGAGCCGTACACGAACGACGAGAACGCCGATCCGGTCCAGCCGGAGGGGTCTGACATCTACTCGAAACGCCTGCGGACGCTGTTCGACAAAGACGCCGCTTCCGCATCGAAGACGGCGAGGTCGGCCGCATCGACTTCAATCCCATCGTCGACGGGCAGGACTGGGAGATCGGCGGCCTCACGCTGAAAGAGGTCTACCGGTCGGGCGGTGAGGCGCGGGTGCGCGCGGACTTCGCCAATTTCGGCAAGCCGCGAAGCCTCCTGTTCAGCCTCGTGCGCGAGGACGGGGAATGGCGCATCGACGACATCGCCGAGACGGTGCCGCCGCGCTGGACCCTGTCGAAAATCCTCAAAGGGAGCCCGGACGCCTTTCCGGACGCGAACCAGGAATAACGCCGGCGCAAGACGGAGGATTTGCCGGACGCCTCTCGGCCCGGCAAGCCCCTAGGGGCAAGTTTCATAAAACTGCAAGGCTTGCGGCGCCGCGGTGGCGACCGCGCCCTGCCCTGCCGAGAAAAAGCCGAGATTCAGTCCCGGCCCCGCCCAGTTCCCCTGGCACAACACGCGCAACGGAGGGGATTTGAGATGTATTCGCTATTATCGCTTTTGACCGGGGCCGTGCTGATCGGCCTGGTCTATGGCCTGAGCTTCCTGCCCACCGCGACCCTGGCGCGGTCCGACGACGAGCCGGGATTGGGCGTCACCGACGATGCCTCCGCACCCGAGGACGGCGACACGGACGCAACGCCCGGCGCCTAGGCCGACCCCACCCTATTGCCGCGGGACGCGCGGCACGGCCGGGTCGAACGGCGCCCAGGAAGGCGCCCTTGACGTCCAAAGGATCTTCTGCGGCTTGCCGCGTTCGGGATCGTCCAGCGTGCCGGCCCGCACGCCCTTCACCTGAGTGCGCGTCACCGACTGGGTGAACACCGGCGTGCCGCAGACCGGGCAGAACTCATGGCACACCACGCCGCCGCTGTCGGCATGGCTCCGATAGGCCTGCAGGGCCCCTGTCACCTCGATCGCCTCGCTCGGGAAGAACACGTTCACCGTGGCGTTTCCCGCGCCGAGATATTGGCAGGTGCGGCACCAGCAGGCCCGCGTCGCGGCCGGCTCCGCCGAGATCGCATAGCGCACCGCCCCGCAAAGACATCCGCCCCTAATCGCCATCTGCCAATTCCTCCCGTCGAGAGTTGCAGACTGCGCAACAAGAATGGCCAGGGCAAGCCCCGGCCTGCCCAGTTTTCATCACTCTCCCGTCATGAAATCGGTGCACCGGCCTGCTAGCCATGATTTGCGGCATGGAGGAGGTTCTGATGGACGAAAATCGCGAGAATCGATTGTCTTTGCGGGCGGCGCTCGCCCAAGACCGGCTCGAGGAGTTCGTGCGCCAAGCCCAAGCACGCGGCGTGACCCTGGATCGAGGCTCGGATTTCGAGCGGGGCCTGGCCCTGCTCATGGTGCGCCGGCAGAAACCCGACGATGCGCAACCCGGGTCACACTCTGACGGCTAGCACCGCACGCACGTCTAACCAAAAAGAATGGCCGGGGCGGACCCCGGCCATTTGTCGTTTCAGCACCCGGCTTCCGCCGGGGTGAAGGATCGTCAGCCTAGATGCCCATCCCTAGATGCCCATGGCCTTGGCCTTGTTGAGCAGCGCCTCGGCCTGGCGGATCGAGGCGATGTCGATCAGGCGGCCGTCGAGCGACACCGCGCCCTTGCCTTCCTTGGCGGCCTGCTTCATGGCATCGACGATGCGCTGGGCCTTGGTGACCTCGGCCTCCGACGGCGTGAACACCTGGTTGGCGAGATCGACTTGGCTCGGATGGATGGCCCACTTGCCCTCGAAGCCGAGCACGGCGCCGCGCTTGGCCGCGGCGAGGTAGCCGTCCGGATCGGAGAAGTCGCCGAACGGACCGTCGATCGGACGAAGCCCGTAGGCGCGGCAGGCGACCATCATGCGCGACAGCGCATAGTGCCAGGGATCGCCCCAGTGATAGTCGCGGTTTTCCTTGTCGTCCTTGTCGGTCAGCACGCCGTAATCAGGATGAGGGCCGCCAATACCGACCGTGCGCGCGCGGGTCGAAGCCGCATAGTCGGCGACGCCGAAGCTCATGGCCTCGGTGCGCGGGCTGGCCTGGGCGATGGCCTCCACATTGGCCATGCCGAGCGCCGTCTCGATGAGCAGCTCGAGGCCGATCTTCTTTTCGTATTTCTTAAACTGCTCGATCTGCGTGACCAGCATGTCGATGGCATAGACGTCCTGCGGCACGCCGACCTTGGGGATCAGGATCATGTCGAGGCGCGGGCAGTTCTCAAGCACGTCGACCACGTCGCGGTACGCATAGTGGGTGTCGAGACCGTTGATGCGGATCATCATGGTCTTGTTACCCCAGTCGATGTCGTTGAGACCCTGGATGATGTTCTTGCGGGCCTGCTCCTTGTCGTCCGGCGCCACGGCGTCCTCGAGGTCCAGGAAGATGACGTCGGCGCCACCGGCGGCCGCTTTCTCGAACAGCGACGGGTTGGAACCCGGCACGGCCAGCTCCGAACGGTGAAGGCGCGGCGTCGCCTGCTGGATCAGGGTAAAGCTCATTGATAGTCCCTCCTTGATTAACCTGTAGCGCCAAGACCGGCGGCAACGGTGTTGATGGAAAGCAGCAATGCCGATTTGAACGCTTCGCGATCCTGGTCGTTTTCGCTCGCTCTGAATTGGCGGAGTAGCTCGACCTGCTCCCGGTTGACCTCGTTGATGGTGGGAAGCCTCTCGGCCAAAGAGGCGCGGAATTGGGGAAAACGCTCCGCTGGGAAGGCGCTTCCGGACACTTTCAGCACCATCTCGGCGGTGAGCGCAAGCTCCTTCTCGATCATGGCGAAGATGGTTTTCCGGACCCCCTCGTCTTTGACTAACCCCGCGTAATCCCTAGCGATTTCCATGTCGACGACAGCCAGCGACTTCTCCACCTCGTCGATGATCAGGCGGAATATCCGGGAGCTATCGAACATGTGGCCCAGAAGGCTTTGGCCCTGGTCGCCGCGTACCTGGAGGAAGTTCTCAAGGGCGCTGCCCACCCCATACCAGTTGGTGATGAGATGCCGGTTCTGGGCCCAGGCGAACACCCAGGGGATGGCCCGCAGGTCCTTAAGCGAGTTGGCACCGAAGCGCCGCGCCGGCCGCGAGCCGATATTGAGCATCGAGATCTCTTCCAGCGGGCTCGCCGATTGGAAATAGGTGACGAGATCGGGATGGCCGATGAGACCGGTATAGGCCGCGCGCGACGCGCCCGCCAAAGCCTCCATCGCATCGTCGAACTCCCGTGACGGCTTGAGCGCCGCCTCGCGCTCCGACTTCAAGGCGTGCTCGAGCACGCTCGAGGCCAAGAGCTCCATCTGATAGAGCGACGTGCCCTTGTTGGCGTATTTATAGGAGACCACCTCTCCCTGCTCGGTGACGCGGAAGCGGCCACGGATCGAGCCGGCGGGCTGGGCGGCGATGGCCCGGCCGGTGGGCGCGCCGCCACGTGAGACCGAACCGCCGCGGCCGTGGAAGAAGGCGATCGGCGTGCCCATCTCTTGGCCCACGCGCGTCAGGTTGGCTTGCGCCTTGGCAAGCTCCCAGTTGGAGGCGACGAAGCCGCCGTCCTTGTTGGAGTCCGAGTAGCCGATCATCACCTCTTGCAAGCCGCCCTGCCAGTGGGTGGAGCGGCGAATGAGGGGGATCGCCAGCATCTCGCGCATGATCCGCGGCGCGGCACGCAGATCCTCGATGGTCTCGAACAACGGCACGATGGGCATGGCGCAGACTTCCGTGCCGGTGGCATCCAGGAACAGCCCACCCTCCTTGGCGAGCAGATAGGCGCCGAGAATGTCGTCGACCGAGCGCGTCATCGAGAGGATGAACGAGCCAAAGGCATCGCGGTCGAGCCCCCGCCTGATCTCGGCGGCTTGGGCGAACATCGCGACGAGATCGGTGGTCTCTTTCGGCAAATCCACGATCACGCGCTCCGAGGTCAGCGGCCGCGCGAGCTCGTGCAGCAACCAGGTCCGCCATTCGCGCGAGCCGAGCTCCGGCGGATTGCCCTCGCCATGGCCGGCGCTCGCCCACCACAGCGCCTGCAGGGCTTGCGTGGTGCGCGTGGTGTTCTCGCGGAGATCGAGCCTGACGGTCGAGAACCGGAACAGCTCCACGGCCCGGCGCACGGGGCGCACCAGGTCGGCGGCGATGGAAGGGCTGTTGGCTTCGCTCAGCGCCCGGTCCACCAGACGCAACTCGTGGATCAGCTCATCGGCGTTCGTGTAATGGGGCGTGCCAAGCTCCAGGTCGGACCCTTCGGCGCGCTTCATGGTGGCATCGAGCTTGCGCAGCACGCAGGTGAGAAACTGCCGGTAGGGTTCGCCGGGATTGCGTTGCGCGATGTTGTGCGCATCGCCGCTCATCCTGAGCGCATGGGCAAGTTCGTTGCGGAAGCTCTCGGGCACGGGCAGCGCGCGCTCGGTGATGGACAGCGCGCGCGCAAGGTTCACGATGCGCTCCCGGTAATGGCGCAGCGCCGCTAGCGCATTCTGGCGCAAGGCCCACCCCGTCACGCTGGTGGTGACGTGGGGGTTGCCGTCGCGGTCGCCGGCGATCCACGAGCCGAACTGGAAGAACGGCGGCAGCTCGAAGTGCTCATCCGGGTAATTGCGCTTGAGCGCGCCATCGAGCAGCCCCATCATCTCGGGAGCCTTCTCGAACAGCGTCTCATCGAAGAAGTGAAGCCCGCGCAGCACTTCGTGCTCCACCGTGGGCTTCTCCAGATGAAGCTCGCCGGTCATCCACACGAGTTCGATCTGATCGCGAATATCGGCCAGGAGCGCCTGCCGTTCGCGCTCCGTCCACCGGCTGGCCTCGAGCTCGCGCAGCAGGAGATAGATCTTGCGGTACTTCTCCAGCACCGTGACGCGCTTGGACTCCGTCGGATGCGCGGTGATGACGGGGCGGATGCGCAAGCTGCGCAGAAGCTCCTCTATCTCTTTCGGCCCGACGCCGGCTTTGGCGGCTTCGGCCAGCACGTGATCGAACGTGCCGCGCAAGGCATCGCGCCCGCGCGCGCGTTCGATATGGCGGCGGCGGCGCATGGCCGCGTTCTGATCGGCGATGGAAAGCAGCTGGAACCAGATACCCTGCGCTTGCAGCGCCCGGGCCATCAGCTCGGGAGAGAAGTCGGAGATGTTGGCGCCGCCCTCGAACACGCCCTCGATCTCGGGCTGGTGGCGGCGCACCACCTCCATGAGGAGTTCGAACAGGATATTCGCCGCATCCTCGACCGAGGTTCCGCTGATAAGCGCGTCTGCGCTCACCTCGCTCTCAAGGTCCGGTTGTGTAGGCTCCTCGTTCATGGGCAAAACGCTGGCACCCCGATCTGGTCGATCGGCTTTTGAGTGGTAGGACCGCGCGACCCCTCGATCGGCACGGCATCCATGTCCCCTAAGCGCCGGCTCCGCCGCAGACAAGGCTAGAGGTGAGGCCATTAAGCCCCACCTGCAACCTTTAGAAACCTAGGAAAAGACCGGACATCTCATAGGCAATTCCGATCGCCCGCGAGGTCCGGTATTTCCTTAAGCCCCAATCACGCCCGCCACGGTCGAGCCGAACTCGCTCGGATTGGGCGCAACAGTCAGCCCGCACGCGCGCATGATCTCGGCCTTTTCGGCGGCGCTGTCGCCGGCCGCCGAAATGATGGCGCCGGCATGGCCCATGCGCCGCCCCTTCGGAGCGGTCAGGCCAGCAACGAAGCCGATCACCGGCTTCGACATATTGTCTTTGATCCAGGCCGAAGCCTCGGCCTCTTGCGGGCCGCCGATCTCGCCGATCATCAGCACGGCCTCGGTCTCCGGGTCCTCCTCGAACAGCGCGAGGTGATCGAGGAACGAGGAGCCGTTGATCGGGTCGCCGCCGATACCCACCGACGTGGTAATGCCAATTCCCATTTCCTTCATCTGGGCAGCCGCCTCGTAGCCGAGCGTGCCCGAGCGCGAGATCACGCCGACCTTGCCCTGAAGGTAGATATGCCCCGGCATAATGCCGAGCATGGCCTTGCCCGGGCTGATGATGCCGGCGCAGTTCGGGCCGACCATCATGGTCCGCCGGTCCTTGGGATAGCGCATCAGATAGCGCTTCACCCGCATCATGTCCTGAGCGGGGATGCCGTCGGTGATGGAGCAGACGAGCTTGATGCCGGCATCGGCCGACTCCATGATGGCGTCGGAACAGAACGCGGGCGCCACGAAGGTGATGGACGCTTCCGCGCCTGTCTCCTTGACGGCTTCCTTCACGGTGTTGAACAGCGGACGGTCGAGATGCCGGCCGCCGCCTTTGCCGGGCGTCACGCCGCCGACGACATTGGTGCCGTACTCGATCATCTCCTTCGCGTGGAAGGTACCCTTGTCACCGGTCATGCCCTGCACGATCACCGGCGTGTTTTCGTCGATCAGAATGCTCATTACGTTTTCTCTCCGGTGACCGGCTTTAAGCCGCCTGCAGCTTGCCCTGGCATGCCGCCACGGCCTTCTCGGCCGCCTCGGCCAGCGTTTCCGCGGTGATCAGCTTCAGCCCGCTCTCGGCCAGGATCTTCCGGCCCTCCTCCACATTGGTGCCAGCAAGGCGCACGACGAGCGGCACCTTGACGTCCACGGTCTCACACGCCTGAACCACACCCTTCGCCACCCAGTCGCAGCGATTGATGCCGGCGAAGATGTTGACCAGGACGGCCTTCACGTTGTCGTCCGACAGGACGAGCTTCAGCGCCGTGGCGATACGATCCGGTGAAGCGCCGCCGCCCACGTCGAGGAAGTTCGCCGGCGTGCCGCCCGCGTGCTTGATCATGTCCATGGTCGCCATGGCCAGCCCCGCACCGTTGACGATGCAGCCGATCTCGCCGTCGAGACCGATATAGTTGAGGTTGTGCTCGGCCGCTTGCGCCTCGCGCGGATCCTGCTGCGAAGGATCGTGCATGTCGGCCACGTTGTGACGGCGGAACAGCGCGTTGTCGTCGAACGACATCTTGGCGTCGAGCGCCATCACGCGATCGTCCTTGGTCACGACCAGCGGGTTGATCTCGAGCATCTGCGCATCGCAATCGCGGAACGCGCGATAGGCGTTCATGATCGTCGACACGCAAGACTGCGCCTGCTTGATGCTTAGGCCAAGCTGGAACGCAAGTTCGCGCGCCTGGAACGACTGCAGGCCGACCGCCGGCTCCACCACGACTTGAAGGATGGCGTCGGGATCGGTCCTGGCGATCTCTTCGATCTCCATGCCGCCCTGCTGCGAAGCAATCACGCGGATGCGCTCGGCCTTACGGTCGAGCACATAGCCGAGATAAAGCTCGCGCTCGAAGGGCTCGGCCACTTCGATGTAGACGCGCTGCACGGGCTTGCCCTCGGGTCCGGTCTGGTGCGTGACCAGACGCTTGCCGAGCAGCTCCTGCGCCGCCTCGCGCACTTCGTGATAGGTCTTGCAGATTTTGATGCCGCCGGCCTTGCCGCGCGCACCGGCGTGGATCTGCGCCTTGACCGCCCAGCTCCAACCGCCAAGTTCGGTCGCCGCATACACGGCCTGATCGGGGCTGAAGGCCACGGCGCCCTTTGGCACCGGTACGCCGAAGCTACCCAGAAGCTCTTTCGCTTGATACTCGTGAACGTCCACGTCGTTCCTCCCTTCGTAAGTCGCTTCGGCGGGCTTTCGTTTTTTGAGAGCCCACGCCGATCGGCATCAGCTCACCTTGCCCTTGACGATGTCGTAAGCCTTCTCGGTCGTGGCCTCAGCTCCGGCCAGAAGGCTCTCCAGTTCACTTAGCTTAGCGTCCACGAAGCTCTTGTCCGAGATCATTTTCGCATTGATGTAGACATTTAGCGCCGCGCTTCGCAGTGCAGCATAAGCGGCTAGCACCCCAACGCCGGCGTCGGAAATCACGTTCAGGTTGCCTTTCTCCGAGGCCACCAACGCCAGGTCGATAACCTCCCGCGCCAGATGGCAGCAGCGGATCGGCACTTCGGTGGCTTGCTTGAGGGCGGCCTGGATGGTCTCGCCGCGCGCCTCTTTCTCGGAATCGGTCTCCTTGGGCATGCCGTAGGCGGCCATCACCGTGTCGAAGGCCCGCACGTCGTCCTGGATCATGCCGGTCATGCGATGGCGCAAATCCTCGGCCTTGGCCAGCACCTCCTTCATGTCGGCTTCGACCTCGACATATTTCTTTTTGCCGATGGTCAGATTGCACACCATGCTGACCAGCGCCGCGCCCATGCCGCCCATGATCGCCGCGGCGCTGCCGCCGCCCGGTGTCGCCGCGCTCGACGCGAGCGCATCAAGGAACGCCTCGACAGTAGTGTCTTTGATCTCTGTCATCTAAGCCATCTCTTTCGCGAGCGCGTAGATCTCCTCCGCATCGAACGTACCCTCGGAGCTCTCGAACATCTTGCCGATGCATTCGCGGTGAAGTTTCAGCTTGAGGCCGCCAATGCCGAGCGCGCCGAACGCCAGCTTGCCGTCATACTCCTTGCCCTTGTCGGTGGCCTCGATGCCTTCGATACCGAGCGGGGGTTGAGCATTCACGTCGGCGACCATCTCGACATTGGGATTGTCGAGCCAAGCGGCCTTGGGCAGTAGCTGAACGCCGATCGCGCCGGCGGCGTAGATGATATTCGCGTCCTTGCAGGCCTCGGCGCGCTCCTCGTCATTGCTGCCGGCCGCGCCCGCGACCTTGATGCCGAAGCGGTTCTCGATGACCTTGGCGGCGGCTTCCGCGCGATCCTTGGTGCGCGAGGTGATGGTGACGTCGGCGCCTTCCATGCCGAGGAAGCCCGCGGCCCGCATGCCGACCGGGCCGGTGCCCGCGAGCACCACGGCTTTCTTCCCTTTGAGCGACTTCGCTTTGGCAAGCAGCGCCACGCCGGCTGCGGCTGTCGTGTTCGAGCCGTTGGAGTCGAGCATCACGGACACGCGGAACGGACCGAAGAACGACTTCTTCACCTTCTCGAACAACTCCTCGCCCTTGGCCATGTTGCCGCCACCGACGAAGATCGCCGTGTTCTGCTTGTCCTTGCCGCCGCGGGTAAAAATGCAGCCATCGACCAGCGCGCCGACATTGTCGGGCGTCACGCCCGCATAGCCCGTGACGTGATCTGCGCCGCCGTCATAACCGACCACCGTGTCGAACACGCTCGGCATCTCGTCGGTGTCGAACAAGAACAGCAATTTCTTCATGGCGTTCGTCCCTAGGATTTATTCGACGACGTTCTGCGGCTTGCCCGCGGCGAACGCCTCGATGTTGTCGATGAGTTGATCGGCCAGGATCTGCATGGCCTGGCGGCTCGCCCACGCCACGTGCGGCGTGACGATCAAGTTCGGCATTTTGAGATCGAGCAGGATGTTGCCTTCCTTCGGCGGCTCCTTGATGAGCACGTCGAAGCCGGCGCCGGCGATGGTGCCGGCTTTGAGCGCCTCGGCCAGAGCCGCCTCGTCGACGAGACCGCCGCGCGCCGTGTTGATGAGGATCGAGGTCGGCTTCATCATCTTCAGCTCTTTGGCGCCGATCATGTTCTTGGTCTCGGGCGTGAGCGGACAATGCAGCGTGATGACGTCGCTCTCTTTCAGCACCGTCTCCAGATCGACCAGCCCGTCTTGCGGGAACACGTCATAGGGCAGGATCTTCATGCCCAGGCACTCGGCGCGCTTGGCCACCGCCTTGCCAATGGCGCCATAGCCGACGACGCCCAGGGTCGAACCAGCGATGTCGCGGATCGGATGGTCGAAGAAACAGAACTGATCGACTTTGCCCCAGTGGCCGGCGCGCACGTCTTCCACATAGGCCAACAAATTGCGGCGCAGCGCGAACATCAGCGCGATGACGTGCTCCGGCACGGTGTTGAAGGCGTAGTTGCGGATATTGACGACGGTGATGCCGTTCGCCTTGCAGTACGCCTTGTCCACCACGTCGGTCCCGGTGGCCGCCACGGCGATCAGCTTCAGTTTGGGCAACTGCTTGAGGACATCCTCGCGCATCGGCACCTTGTTGATCAGGGCGATGGTCGCGTCCTTGAGGCGGTCGACGATGTCCTCAGGCGTCCAGGTCGACTGATATTCGGTATAGTTGTGCGGAAAGTTCGGCTTGCGCACATCGGCGCCTACCGACTCTCGATCGAGGAAGACGATCTCGTGTTCCACTGAACCTCCCCCCATTTGACTTTGGGCGCGGAACTCTCCCGCGCCACGCCACATAAGCCTATCCGGAGCAAGGCCGCTCGCGCCCGATAGCGTTAGATCGTGAGGCCTTGCCGCTAGGCGTCGGGCCTCTTACTCCGCGGCGATGCGCTGGTCTCCAGCACCATGCGCTCCACGGAAATATTCCTGTGCCGCCGCGACGCCCGAGCCGGGCTGCACCTCGATGCCCACATCGCCCATCGACATCTCCGCGCCGGCGATGGCGCCGAGCAGCATTAACTCATTGAGATCGCCGAGATGGCCGATACGGAAAAGCTTGCCCGCCATCTGTGACAGACCGGCGCCGAGCGCGAGATTATAGCGGCGATAGGCACGGTCGATGACATCGGCACCATTGAAGCCTTCCGGCACCATGATCGCGCTCACCGTATCGGAGTACCATTTGGGATCCTTGGCGCAGAGCTCCAGACCCCAGGCCTCGACCGCCGCGCGCGTGCCGCTGGCGAGATAGCGATGCCGTGCGAACACGTTCTCCAGGCCTTCCTCGAACAGCACGTCCAGCGCCTCGCGCAGGCCGTAAAGCAGGGGCAGCGCCGGCGTATAGGGGAAGTAGCCGCCCGGATTGGTACGGATATGATCGGCGAAATCGAAATAGGCGCGCGTGCACTTGGCGTCTTCCATTTGCGCCAGCGCCTTCTGGCTCACGCAGGCCATGCCGAGGCCGGCGGGCAGCATCATGCCCTTCTGCGAGCCGGTGATGGCGCAGTCCACGCCCCACTCATCGAAACGGAAGTCGATGCTGGCGATCGAGCTGACCCCGTCCACATAGAGAAGGGCCGGATGCTTGGCAGCGTCGATGGCGCGGCGGACCGCGGCGATATCTGAGGTGACACCGGTGGCGGTCTCGTTATGGACCACCATGACGCCCTTGATCTCGTGGTTCTTGTCGGCGCGCAGCGCCTCCTCGATACGCTCCGGGCTGGCGCCCGTGCCCCACTCCTCCTCCTGCACGATGACCTCGAGCCCGTGACGGCGGGCGAGATCGATCCACAGATGGGAGAACTGGCCGAAGCGCGCGGTGAGCAGCTTGTCGCCCGGCGAGCGCGTATTGGTGAGCGTGGCTTCCCACGCGCCCGTGCCGCTCGACGGATAGATGAAGACCTGGCCGTCCTTGGTCTGGAAGACCTTCTTCATGCCCTCATAGAGGGGGAGCGTCAGCTTCGGGAAATCGGGGGAGCGGTGATCTTCCATCGGAACGTGCATTGCCCGAAGGATTCGCTCTGGGACGTTGGTTGGTCCCGGCACAAATAGAAAGTTACGGCCCGGCCGCCTGGCTCCAGCCATGGTTTCCTCTCCTAGGGATATTCTGGGCTTGCCTAGGTCCTAGGCGGACCTATGCCTCGCGCGTGGGCAAGGTGGTAGCGTCAGGTTGCGCGCGTGGCAACCCCTTTGCTTGACTAGAACAAACCGCTAATGCGGCCATCCGACGCAAGCTCGATATTGTTGGCGGCAGGCACCCGCGGCAGCCCGGGCATGGTCATGATGTCTCCGCAGATGACCACGACGAACTCCGCCCCGGCCGAGAGCCTGACCTCCCGGATCGGGATGGTATGGCCGAGCGGCACGCCCTTGGCGTCCGGATTCGTGGTGAAACTGTACTGGGTTTTGGCCACGCAGATCGGGAGCTTGCCGAAACCGGCTTTCTCCAACTCGGCGAACTTGTCCTTCACGGCCTTCGGCGCGGTGATGTCCTCCGCGCCGTAGATCTCTTCCGCGATGGTGCGCGTCTTGTCCCACAACGACATGTCGTCGGGATAGAGCGGCTGGAAATCGGACGGCTTGGTGTCGATGGTCTTGACCACGCTCTCCGCCAAATCGACGGCGCCGGGCCCGCCAAGTGCCCAATGATCAGCCATCACGCATTCGGTGCTGGCCGTGGAGCAGAGGCGCTTCAGCAGCGCGATCTCGTCGTCGGTATCGGACGAGAAGCGGTTGGTGGCGACGACCACAGGCACATGGTACTTGCGCACGTTCTCGATGTGTTTTTCGAGATTGGCGAAGCCCTTCTCCAGCGCTTCGAGATCCTCTTTCTTGAGATCGTCCTTGGCCACGCCGCCATGCATCTTGAGCGCGCGGATGGTGGCCACGATTACCACGCAATCGGGCTTGAGCCCTGCTTTTCGGCACTTGATGTCGAAGAACTTCTCCGCGCCGAGATCGGCCCCGAAGCCAGCCTCCGTCACCACGTAGTCGGCCAGCTTGAGCGCCGCCTTGGTGGCGATCACCGTGTTGCAGCCATGGGCGATATTGGCGAACGGCCCGCCATGAATGAAGGCCGGGTTGTTCTCGAGCGTCTGTACCAAGTTCGGGGCCAGCGCGTCCTTCAGAAGCGCCGCCATGGCGCCCGCCGCCGAGATCTCCTTCGCCGTCACAGCCTTCTTCTCGCGCGTCTGGCCAATCTGAATATTGCCTAAGCGGCGCTGAAGGTCCGTCAGATCCTTGGCCAGGCAGAAGATCGCCATGACTTCGGAGGCCACGGTGATGTCGAAGCCCGCCTCGCGCGGAAAACCGTTGGTGACCCCGCCGAGGGAGGTGACGATGGAGCGGAGCGCGCGGTCGTTCATGTCGATGCCACGGCGCCACGTCACGCGGCGTGAATCGATGTCAAGCTTGTTGCCCCAATAGATGTGGTTGTCGATCATCGCGGCGAGCAGATTGTTGGCCGCGCCGATGGCATGGAAATCGCCGGTAAAGTGGAGGTTGATGTCCTCCATGGGCACCACTTGCGCGTAGCCGCCGCCGGCAGCCCCACCCTTCATGCCGAAGCAGGGGCCCAGCGAAGGCTCGCGGATGCAGATCATGGCCTTCTTGCCGATCTCGTTCAGCGCATCGCCAAGGCCGACCGTGGTCGTGGTCTTGCCCTCGCCGGCGGGCGTCGGCGTGATCGCCGTGACCAGGATCAGCTTGCCGTCGGGCTTGTCCTTGAGGCTGTCGATACAGTCGAGGGAGACTTTCGCCTTGTAGTGGCCGTAGGGGATCAGGTCCTCGGCCTCGACGCCGAGCTTCTCCTTCGCGACTTCGAGGATCGGCCGCATGGTCGCGGCTTGGCTGATCTCGATATCGGATTTCGGCTTCTTGTGTTGTTCGTTCGAGCCCTCTGACATAGGTCGATGCCCCCAGCTTATTGGTACTCTGGCCCGCAAAAGGAACGGGCACCGTATTCATTCACTTGCCTTCTGGCAATCGTCTGTGCAGTTTCGACGGCCTGTTAGCAAGGGGGGAGGTTCCAGTCAAAAATGACGCCCGAAACGCTTCTCAAAGCCATGTTTCAGGCCGGCGTGGAAGCCGCCCTGCCACAACTTTGCGTACCCGCCCATCTGCCGCCAAAACCCAAAGGCCGCACGGTCATTATCGGCGCCGGCAAGGCCTCCGGCGCCATGGCCAAGGCCCTCGAGGACGTTTGGGACGGCCCGCTCGAAGGGCTCGTCGTCACCCGCTACGGCTATCGCTTGCCGACTTCGCGCCTCGAAGTTGTCGAGGCCGCACACCCCGTACCCGACGCCGCGGGCCGCGAGGCGGCTGAGCGGATCTTCCAAATGGTTCAGGGGCTGACCGAGGACGATCTCGTGCTGTGCCTGATCTCCGGCGGAGGCTCCGCGCTGCTCGCCTTGCCGGCGGAAGGCGTCACGCTCGAAGACAAGCAGGCGATGAACAAGGCGCTGCTCGCGTCCGGCGCCACCATTTCCGAGATGAACACGGTGCGGAAGCATCTCTCCGCCATCAAGGGCGGCAGGCTGGCACGCGCCGCCCACCCCGCGAAGGTCGTGGCCCTGATGATCTCCGATGTGCCGGGTGACGATCCCTCGATCATCGCCTCGGGCCCCACCGTGCCCGATCCCTCCACCAACGCAGACGCACTCGCCATCATCGAGAAATACGGGATCGACGTGCCGGAGAATATGCGCCGCGTGCTCGAGAAGAATGACGAGACGCCGAAACCCGGCGATGCCTGCTTCGAGCGCGTCGAGAACATTATGATCGCCACGCCGCAAGCCTCGCTCGAAGCCGCAGCCGAAGTCGCCCGCCGAGCCGGCGTCACCCCGGTGATCTTGGGCAACTCGATCGAAGGCGAATCCCGCGACGTGGCGTTGGTTCACGCGGGCATCGCGCGGCAATGCGCCATGCGCGGTCAGCCCGAAGCACCGCCTTGCGTGCTGATCTCCGGCGGCGAGACCACCATCACGCTGAAAGGTCAAGGCAAAGGCGGGCGCAACACCGAGTTCCTGCTCGCTTTGGCCATTGCGCTGGACGGCATGGAAAACATCTATGCGCTGGCCGGCGACACCGACGGCGTGGACGGCTCTGAGGATAATGCCGGGGCGCTGATCTATCCGGATACGTTGGCGCGCGCGGAAGCGGCGGGCCTAAACCCCAAAGCCTATCTCGCCGACAACGACCCCTATAGCTTCTTCAAGGGCATCGGCGATCTCTTGGAGACCGGCCCGACCATGACCAACGTCAACGACCTCCGCGCGATCCTGATCGAGAAGGGCTGAGGCACCAGGCCACGCGCAATAATTGCGCTTGGCAAGCCGAATGCCAAGTTTACACGCTCCTGTTGCACAAGGGACACCACTGCCCGGTACGATAGGCTCCTTGCGGTGTCTCTTTGAAAGCCGCGACGCCGCGTAACACCGGGGGGCTGTTATGGCGCGTTTCAGCAATTTCACAGCAAAAGGCTTCATTTTTTCAGTACTCTTTGCACTTGGCGCGGGCCAGGCGGCAACACAGGACCGATCCGATCAAGTCCAGATCCAGAGCCGGGTCCTCGAGGTCCAAAGGACTTCCCTAAAAGACCCCAAAATCGACCTGGGCATTTGGGCAGGGGCGGTATTCCTATCCCCTGACGTCGAAGCCTCGACGACCCTCGGCACGGGCGGTCGCGCTTTACCCAGTGACTCGCAAGGCGGACTGGCGCTGGATGGGCGGTTGTCCCTTCCCCTGTTCGACCACAGGGTCCTCTCGCTCATCCTGGGAGGGCGAGCAGGCTCCATGGTCGGCGACGCCTGGAGCGCAGCCTTCGACGTCATGGCTCAAGACCTTCTCCGCAGCGAAGAATGGCGGTCGGCGGTGGTGACCATGGCGAATGGCTACTACGGCGTCGATTACGGAAAGCTCGGCCTGCCCATGACGACAATCGAAGCATGGCGGTTTAGAAAACCGCAGACACCATAAGCAGTGCCTAACGGCGCGCGCCACTCGCGCAAGCGGTACAGGTCGGGATGGTCGGATCGATGGCCAAGCGCTTTACCGCGATTTCCTCCCCGCAGGCGATACAGAAGCCGTACTCGCCCTCATCGACGCGCTTGATGGCGGCCTCGACACGGCGCGCCTCCTCTTGGCGTCTCCGGTCTGTCGCCACCGCCATGGCTTGGACTTGCATCGCATCCATCCGCGACACACGGCCCACCGATGTCTGGTCGAGCTCCACGGGACGGCGGTTGTCGGCCGTGGTCTCGCTGGCCGCGCGCAAGCTCTCCAGCCGCTCCACCAAGGCGGCGCGAAGCACAACCAAATCCGGCGCCGCGCCCGTCATCGCGCCGTCTCCGGCTTGCGCATCAAGACGACATCCTTGCAAGGCACCTCACACTGCCAGCCGCGCTGCGCCGCGATCATCCGAAACGTCGCCACGCGATAGAACACGACATGGGTCTCGTCCTTGCGATAGTGCCAGCCGGCGAAGCGCGCATCCTCGGTCTGGAAACATGTCATCACGGCCAGCCAGCCTCCCGGCCGCAGCATGGCGTCGAGACGGTCGAACTCCTCCGCCGGATGATAGAAGTGCTCAACCACCTCGGTGCAGGTGATCGCGTCATAGCTTCTCGTAAGCGCGCGCGTGTCGGGGCAAAAGAACGGGTCGTAGACCCGGAGTTCGTGCCCCGCCTCACCGAGCATCGGGGCCAGCGCCGGTCCGGGTCCGCAGCCATAGTCGAGCACAAGCGAGCCCCGTTGCAGCTTTGCCAGAAGCGGATCAGCGAGCTTCGACAGGAAGCGGCGATAGCCCGCATCCGCCGGATCGTTGTCGTGCAGAAGATAGACGGCATGTTCCGCGTCCCGGCCAAGCCGATGCGCGGGATCGACGAAGGTCGCCTCGCAGGCGCCGCAGCGCCAGTAGTCACGGCCGTCGATCGTGTCGAGGAGCCACGTTTCGGTTGCGCGGCAGACCGGGCAATCCAGCGGCGAGCGCGCCGCCCGGGCCCCGCCAGGCTGTGCCGCCAAGTTAAGCGATGCATCGCTCATGACGCATCCCCCGTGCGCGCCAGATAGACGGTCTGGGTGAACGGCTTGTCCTGCAGCGGATTGTGAAATGTCACGGGTTCGGCCCACGCCTTCGCAAAAACGCCGGCGAGACGCGCGGTGAAGGCGTCGTCGGAACGATCATTCGACCACAGCCCGAACACGCCGCCGGGCCGGAGATGCGTCGCGAGGCGGCGCAAACCGTCGGGCCGGTAGAAAAACTCGCTGCCCGCGTCCAACAGGGCCTCCGGCGAATGATCAATGTCGACCAGGATGGCGTCGAACTTGCGGTCTGGTGTGTCGGGGTCAAACCCTGCTTCTGAAGCCGCGAGCGCGAAGAAATCGGCCTGCAGCAGCCGGCAACGCAACTCCTCGCTCAGCGTGCGGCCGAGGGGGAGCAGCCCTTTCTCATGCCACTCGATGACGGGTTGAAGCGCATCGACGACGATGAGCGAACGCACGTTCGCATTCTCCAAGACAGCCTGGGCCGTGTAGCCGAGCCCGAGCCCGCCGACCACGACATCGAGCGGCCCGTCGTCGCCCAACGCCGCAAGCCCCAACCGGGCCAGCGCGATCTCGGACGCGGTGAACAGGCTCGACATCAGCGACTCGTCGCCGAGCTTGATCTCGAACACATCCACATCGAGCTTGAGATCGCGGCGGCGGCGCAAGGTGAGAGGCCCCATTGGCGTGGGGCAGTAGTCGAGTTCTTCGAAGAGAGCGCTCATCGGGAAGTCAGCTCCTAGCCAGGGCCGCGACGGGGCGCCCCCTTGATCCCGGGCCACCAGCGCGCAAGGCTAACATATGATCCGCGGCGTGCTCCTCGATCTGGCCGGCGTCATCTATGAGGGCGACCATGTGCTGCCCGGCGCCGTCGACGCCGTGGCGCGGCTGCACGAGGCGGGCCTGCCCTTGCGCT
Organism: uncultured Alphaproteobacteria bacterium; assembly: GCA_963825655.1. GTDB lineage: Bacteria > Pseudomonadota > Alphaproteobacteria > Rhizobiales > Methyloligellaceae > Methyloceanibacter. Next base: position 208,604 of record CAWGTS010000001.1, on the reverse strand, counting down.
TCGTCACCAACACCACGACCAAGACCAAGCAGGCGCTGCTCGCGCGCCTGACCACGCTCGGCCTCGAGATCACGGACGAGGAGCTGTTCACGCCGGGCCAGGCCGCCCGCGATTGGCTTACCGCCCACGACGCTGCACCTGAGTTGCTGGTGCATCCAAATCTGGAAGAGGAGTTCGCCGGCATTCCGGCCCGCGAGAGGCGCGCCGTCGTGGTCGGCGATGCGGGGGAGGCCTTCACCTACGCCAATCTCAACCGCGCCTTCCGGGCGCTGATCGACGGCGCGGACCTGATCGCGCTGGCCAAGAACCGCACCTTCAAGGCCGACGACGGCGAACTCAGTCTCGATGCGGGCGCCTTCGTCGCAGGCCTGGAATATTCGAGCGGCAAGGAGGCGGTCGTGCTGGGCAAGCCGTCGCCGGCCTTCTTTCTAAGTGCGCTCGCCGGCATGGATTGCGCGCCGGAGAATGCCGTGATGGTCGGCGACGATGCGGAGGCCGATATTGCCGGAGCGCTTCGGGCGGGGTTGGCGCGCGCCCTGCTTGTGCGCACCGGAAAATATCAGCCCGGCGACGAGGCACGGTTCGCGCCGCAGCCGACGGCGACAATCGCGGACTTGGCCGACGCCGCCGACTGGATCTTCAACCATGTGTCCTGAGGAGTGTCGACAGTGCCGCCAGGCAAAATCGGTCCGACGGGTTGCGAAACCCAATGCGCGCGTTAGTCTGGCGCCCAAGGATCAGGAACGCCGTTCACTGATTCGAATGCCGCGCGGATTTTGAGGTCCGCGAAATTTGGGTCCGCCAAACTTTGCCGCCGGAAAGCCTGGAGTTTTCCACCTTCGTCACGGAACAGTCGAATTTCTGGTGATGATAGGGCAAAGAACCGCCTTGGGTTGGGGGAAGCCCACCATTTCCGTGAGTTCGGGCCGCCATTCGCAGTTTGGGGCGAAGGCAGTTCTCAGGCGCGAAACGCCGTTTTGAAGGGGATAAGGGATTCATGCTGAGGCGCGCCTTCTTGAGCATTCTCGCCGGTGTGGCCCTTTTGGCCCCGTCGATCGCCACAGCCAGCCCGGCCCTCGTTTTCGAGCCGTATAACGGCACCGTCTTCTATTCCGAGGATCCGGACGCCCTCTGGTTCCCCGCCTCCCTCACCAAGCTGATGACGGCCTATGTCACCTTCCATGCCCTGCGGGACGGCGAGGTGAAGCCTGACACGCCGGTGATTTGCTCCAAGAACGCCTCCAGGCAGGCCCCCACCAAGCTCGGGCTTCCCGTCGGCAAGTCCATCGATCTCGAAACCGCTATCAAGGTGATCATCGTCAAGTCCGCCAACGACGTGGCGGTCATGGTCGCGGAGACGGTGGGCGGCAGCGAGGAAGCCTTCATTGCGCGCATGAACGCGGCAGCCAAGAAGCTCGGCATGACGAGCACCCGTTTCGCCAACCCGCACGGCCTGCCCGACGAGCGCCAACAGACATCCGCCCGCGATCTCGCCCGGCTCGCCCGCGCGCTGATCATCGAGTTTCCCGAGCATGCCGACATCTTCGCCCAGACCCATGTTCAGGTCGGCGAAAAGCAGCTTCGCACCCATAACGGACTGCTCATTACCTTCTCCGGCGCCGACGGCATGAAGACCGGTTTTATCTGCAACTCCGGGTTCAACATCGTCGTCAGCGCCACGCGCAATGGCCGCAAGCTCGTGGCCGTGGTGCTCGGCGAGCCGTCGACCCGCGTGCGCAACGCCCGCGCCGCGCAACTTCTGGAGAACGGCTTCAAGCGCTATTTCTGGAAGTCGCTGTTCGGCACGAGCCTCGATGGACTGGCGGTGCAGGCCAAAGTCGACGATACGCCGGCGCATCTGCGTTCGGTGATTTGCGGACCAAGGCCCAAGAGGCAGCGCCGTGCGCGCAAGTCCAGCCTGAGCCCCGAGCTGCTCCGTCTCGACACGCCGGTAACGGCCACTGCGGTCAACTGAGCACCGTCCACCCTTTGTCTTGCGTCTTCCCGTCCCGCTTTATTGCCCTTGGGCTTATGGCCGCGCTCGCCGTTACGGCCGGGCTTACCGGCGCTGACGCCGCGCCTGCCGAGGCTCCATCTAAGGAGGTCGCCAAATCTAAGGCGATCGACAAGACGGCCGCCGAGGCCGCACCTGAGGAGATCGCCGAGACCATCGCCGAGGCCGCGCAAGTCTGCCGCGAGCGGGGCGGCACCGCCGACACCACCGCCGTTCTCCGCGGCGACGACTTGAACGGTGACGGCGGCAATGACTGGATCGCCGATTTCTCCAAGGTCAAATGCAAGGGCGCCGAGAACCCGGCCTGCAGCCCCAACGGCTGCCTGCTCAAGCTCTATTTCTGGAACGGCGATGGCTGGGACGTGGTCTTCGAAGACTTCGTGAGAGGCTTCAAGTTCTCATCGAGCGGCGACACGCGCACCATGCACGCCACCACCTACGGCGGCCCCTGCAACAAGCCGGCGGCGGAGAGCTGCACCTATAACTACCGTCTCGAGAAAGACGCCGTGCGGCCCGTGCAATAGGGCCCGCTCAAAACGACGAGCCCGGCTGCTTCAAGAACGCCTCTTCCTCCGGCGTCGTGGCGCGCCCGAGACTGGCGTTGCGATGCGGAAAGCGGCCGAAGCGCGCGATGATCTCTTCGTGCCTCTTGGCGAAGTCGAGATTTTCCGGATTGCCGAGCGCCGTGAAGAGTTCGAGCGAGCGCCTCTGATCGGCCAAGTCTTCCGAATGCTGAAACGGGATATAGACGAAGCACCGCTTCTCCGGCGGCAGCTTCATATCGAGCCCCTCGGCAATGGCGCGCTTCGACAGCTCCAGCGCTTGCGCATCCGTGGCGAAGGCTTGGGCCGAACCCCGAAACATGTTGCGAGGAAATTGATCGAGCACCAGGATCGCGGCCAGAAATCCCTCGGCGCTTTCAAGCCAGTCCGGCGGGACCTCGTCCTTCAACGCTTCGTAGGTCTCGCCGAACCGTCTCGCGATCTCGGCATCGACGTGAGCCGGCGCGCAGTACCAATCCTTCGGCGACAACGCCTCGAACCAGAACCGGACGATGTCTTCCGGAGCCGCGATCATCACGAAGCGCCGTTCTCAGAGGCCGCAATCGCCGCTTCGATGAGCTTCTTGGCTTCGGGGCTCGCCCAATCGGCGGGCCCGACCAGCCGGCCCATCTCCTCACCTTCGGCGTTGAGCAGAAGCGTGGTCGGCATGCCGACGGCTTTCAGCTTGGCGAACAGCTTGCCGGTGGGATCGGTGTAGAGCGCGAGGTTCTCCGCGCCTGTCTCCTCCAGGAAGCGTTTCGCCTTCTCCGCGCCGTTCTTGTCGATATTGATCGCCGCGACCTCGAACCCCTCGCCGCCAAGCTCGGCCTGGAGCGCATCGAGCTGGGGCATCTCCTCCCGGCAGGGCACGCACCAGGTCGCCCAGATGTTAAGGAGCACCACCTTGCCCTTGAGAGCGGCCGCGGTCTCCTTGGTGCCATCAGGCCCATCGAAGCTGAAATCCGGCAGGGAAAGCGGCTTCGGCCGCACCACGAAGGCCGACATCGCGCCCGTGTTCAGCCCTTGAAGCGGGCTTCCCGTGACGACCTCTTCATCTTGAGCCGATGGTTCGGCCGTTTCCGGGGCCGAAGCGGGGCTAGAACCATTGTCAGAAGGGGCAAGACTCCAATATACCGTGGCGAACCCGGCAATCGCGGCAATACCCGCGGCGATCACATATTTGGCCGGCGACGCGGCGTGCTTGCGTTTGTTGGAAGCGTTCACGTCACCCTCTTCGAACTTAGCCTGCCTAAGGCGCGGACGATCATGACCAACACCATGTGGGGCGGCCGCTTCGCCGCAAGCCCGTCGGACATCATGGAGGAGATAAATGCCTCCATCGATTTCGACAAGCGGCTCTGGCGGCACGACATCGAGGCCTCGAAGGCCCACGTCGCCATGCTCGGCGCGACCGGAATCGTCTCAGGCCCGGAAGCCGACGAGATCACGAAGGGTCTCAACCAAATTCTGGCCGAGATCGAGGCGGGCGACTTCAAATTCACGCGAGCCTTGGAGGACATCCACCTCAACGTGGAGCACCGGCTGACAGAGCTGATCGGCCCGGTTGCCGGAAAGCTGCACACGGCGCGCTCGCGCAACGACCAGGTCGCCACAGATTTCAAACTCTATGTGCGCGACGAGCTCGCCGCTATCGACGCCGGCCTCGCCGCGCTCCAACTGGCGCTGGCCAAGATGGCGCTCGATCACGCCGCCGCGGTGATGCCGGGCTTCACCCATCTACAAACCGCGCAGCCCATTACCTTCGGCCATCATTGCCTGGCCTATGTGGAGATGCTGGCGCGCGATCGCGGCCGCTTCCAAGACGCCGCCAAGAGGCTCAACGAAAGCCCGCTGGGCGCGGCCGCGCTCGCCGGCACGAGCTTTCCCATCGACCGTCAGATGACGGCAAACGCGCTTGGCTTCGACCGGCCCACCGCCAACTCCCTCGATACGGTCTCCGACCGCGACTTCGCGCTCGAGACGCTCGCCGCGGCCTCGATCACGGCGATGCATCTGTCGCGGCTTGCCGAAGAGATCGTGTTGTGGACCTCGCCGCAGTTCGGCTTTGCCAAGCTGTCGGACGCCTTCTCGACCGGCTCCTCGATCATGCCGCAGAAGCGCAATCCCGACGCCGCCGAGCTGGTGCGCGCCAAGACGGGACGTATCGCCGGCGCCTTCCAGGCGCTGCTCATGGTGATGAAAGGCCTGCCGCTCGCCTACGCCAAGGACATGCAAGAGGACAAGGAACCGGTCTTCGACGCGCTGGACGCGCTGAAGCTTGGGCTTGCCGCCATGGCCGGCATGGCCGGCGACCTGGAAATCAACGCCAAGGCCATGCGAAAGGCCGCGGGGCGCGAATTCGCCACGGCCACCGACCTCGCCGACTGGCTGGTTCAGAACCTGGATATTCCCTTCCGGGACGCCCATCACCTCACCGGGCGGATCGTGGCATTGGCCGCCGAAAAGGGCGCGGATCTCAAGAAATTGACGCTTGTCGAGGTTCAGTCGGTCGAACCCCGGATCACAGAGGACGTATTTTCCGTCCTCGACCCCGCAAGGTCCGCCAAAAGCCGCAAAAGCCAAGGCGGGACAGCCCCTTCCAACGTGCGGCGGGAGGCCCGGCGGTGGATAAAGCGTTTGGAGAAGGGCGGCCTGTCGCGATAAAAGGGATGGGAAGGGGCCAGCAATGGGCCCTCACCACAGGGGCACGACCATGGGAAGCGCAGTGCGCATCCTGATAACGCTTGCGCTGGTATTGACCGTCGGGCTTTCGGCCTGCGGACGGCGTGGCTCGCTGGATCGGCCGCAGCCGGTCTATCCGGAAGTCAAAGCCGATCCGGCTACCAAGATGTCGAAAGCGCCGGACCGCCGTTTGCCGATCCTCGACCGTTTGATCGAATAGCCCAGTTAGCCTCCGATGCACCATTTCGCCTATCGGCGCGGCGTGTCACACGCAAACGTGCTTCACGCCGAGGACGTCGATCTGTGCGCGCTGGCCGACACGGTCGGCACGCCGTTCTATTGCTATTCCACGGCGACGCTCGAGCGGCACTACAAGGTGTTCGCCGATGCTTTCGCCGCGCGCCCTGACACGCTGGTCTGCTACTCGATCAAGGCCAACTCTAATCTCGGTGTGCTGGCGACCCTCGCCAAGCTCGGCGCCGGCATGGACGTGGTCTCCGAAGGTGAACTGCGCCGCGCGCTGGCCGTCTGCGTACCGGGCGAGCGCATCGCCTTCTCCGGCGTCGGCAAGACCAAGGACGAGATGGCGGTCGCGCTCGATGCCGGCATCTTCGCCTTCAACGTGGAATCGGAGCCAGAGCTTCGCAGCTTAAGCGAGGTGGCCGACGCGCGCGGGGTGCAAGCACGCATCGCTTTCCGCGTGAACCCGGACGTGGACGCGAAGACCCACCACAAGATCTCGACCGGCAGAGCGGAGAACAAGTTCGGCGTGCCGTTCGCGCAAGCGCTGTCGCTCTACCGTCAGGCCGCCACGCTGCCGGGGATCGAACCGGCCGGCGTGCACATGCATATCGGCAGCCAGATCACCGACCTTGCGCCGTTCAAGAATGCCTTCGCGCTGCTCAATGAGCTGGTCGGCACGCTGCGTGGCGCAGGCTTCGACATCGCCTTCGTCAATCTCGGCGGCGGCCTCGGCATTCCCTATCGCGGCGATGAACCGGCCCCGCCGCTGCCCACGGACTATGCGCGGCTGGTCAATGAGGAGATGGGCGGTCTCGGCGTGCGGCTTCTGTTCGAGCCGGGGCGCATGATCGCCGGCAATGCCGGCATCCTCGTCTCACGCGTGCTCTACGTGAAGACGAGCCCGGACAAGACCTTCACCGTCGTCGACGCGGCCATGAACGATCTGATCCGCCCCACGCTCTACGAGGCCTATCATCAGATCCTGCCGGTGATCGAAGCGTCTCCAAATGCCTTCACGCGCATCACCGATGTGGTGGGGCCCGTCTGCGAGACCGGCGACTATCTCGCGCTGGCCCGGCCGCTGCCGGAACTGAATGCCGGCGACCTGATCGCCGTCATGACCGCGGGCGCCTACGGCGCCGTGCAGGCGTCTCAGTATAACAGTCGATTGCTCGTGCCCGAGGTGCTGGTGTCGGGCAGCGAGGCTTGCGTGACCCGTAAGCGGCCCACCTATGAGGACATGCTTTCGACAGAGCGCCTGCCCGACTGGCTCTAGGCTCACGCTCCCCACCGCAAAGGGCCTCGATTTTGCCGGTTTGGGCGCCCAAATTACCGTGATGTAATCTGGGCACGGGCCCTGCCTGTGCTAGAAAAATTGGATCATGGCGAGACCTTCCCGCACCAGCCCCAAGGATGCCGTCGAGGCCAAGGCGCTCAAACAGCGCTTCGAGAGCCGCGTGCGCCTGAGCTGGCTTGCGCTGTTCGCCGAACGCGCTTGGGAAGCCTTGCTGTGGCCGTTTGTGGTGGTTTGCGCCTTTCTGGTGTTCACGCTGCTCGGCGGCTGGAGCGTCATGCCGCCTTTGGCGCACCGGATCCTGCTCGGCACCTTCGGCGTGGCGCTGCTCGTCTCCTTCCTGCCGCTGGTTAGAATCGCGATGCCGACCCGGGCCCAGGCGCTGCGCCGGCTCGAGCGCACCGCCAACATCAAGCACCGGCCCGCCTCGTCCTACGAGGACACGCTCGGCACCGCGCCGCGTGAAGAGACCGCGCAGCTCTGGACGCTGCACCGTCAGCGCCTGGCGCGCCTCATCGCCAAGCTGAAACCCTCTTGGCCCGCGCCGCGCACCGACCGCGAAGATCCTTACGCGATCAGGGCCGCGCTTTTTCTGGCGCTCATCGCCGCCTTCATCGCCGCAGGTTCCGACACCCGTTCGCGCTTGAGCACTGCCTTCTCGCCCGCCGCCAGCACGGCCACGGCCCTGCTCCGCATGGACGCCTGGGTCACCCCGCCGGTCTATACCGGCATGGCGCCCATCGTGCTCGCCGACGGAAGTGAGAGCGTGGGCGCGGGCGCCGAGTCCTTCCGCGCGCTCTCCGTGCCCGAGCGCAGCCAGCTCATCGTCCGCACCCATGCACCCGAAGGCGAGACCGTGACGCTGACCGTCTACAACGAGGACGGCAGCGAGGCGAAAGCGGTCGAGCCGAAGACCGGCGGCACGGGCGGACTGATCGAGTTCAATATCGGTCTATTGGAACCATCGACCGCCGATGTCCGCATCAGCGGGTCGACCGTAGCCCAATGGCAATTCGCGCTCATCGAGGATGCGCCGCCTCAGATCGGCCTTCTGGGCGAGCCGGCGACGATGCCGCGCGGCGCGCTGCGTTTGGAATACAGCGCGCTCGACGACTATGGCGTCGCCAGCGTCGAGGCTAAATTCGAACTTGCCGAGGACGTCTTTCAACCCTCGCCCCTACCCCTGGAAGAGACCGAGGAGGACGACCTGATCGAGGCCGAACCCCTGTTCGGCCCGCCGGTCATGAAGCTGCAACTGCCGCGCACCAACGCCAAAAAGGTGGACGGCCGCGCCACGCAGGATCTCACCGCTCACCCCTGGGCCGGACTGAGGGTCCTCATGACCTTGAGCGCCCGCGACCAAGCGGAGCAGACGGGCGAGAGCGACGCTTATGAATTCACGCTGCCGGCGCGCTTCTTCAGTAAGCCGCTTGCCAAGGCGGTGATCGAGCAACGCCAGAAACTGGTCCGCGAGCCTGCGGCCACGGCGACCGTCGCCCGCGCGCTCGACGCGCTCACCATCGGCGAGGAGAAGGTGATCGAGGACCGCGTGGTCTATCTCTCCTTGCGAAACGCGTACTGGCGCCTCACCAACGACGACTCGCGCGACGCCATCGTCAGTGTGGTCGATCAGCTTTGGGCCACGGCGCTGCGCATCGAGGAGGGCGATCTCCCCGATGCCGAACGCGAGCTCAAGAGTGCCCAAGACAATCTGCTAAAGGCGCTGCAGGAGAACGCTCCCGCCGAGGAGATCAAGCGCAAGGTCGAAGAGCTGCGCCAAGCGCTGTCGCGCTATCTTCAGGCGCTCGCCGCCCAACAGCAGGAAAAGGGCAACATGCCCGAGCAGGCCCAGCAGCCAAACGGCGACGATCTCGTCTCGCAGCAGGATCTCGACAAGATGCTCAAGAATATCCAGGACCTGGCCGAGGCCGGCTCCAAGGAGATGGCCGAGCGCATGCTGTCGGAGCTGAACGATATCCTCGAGCGCCTCCAGACCGGAAACTTCCCCGAGAACGCCAAGCAGCAGCGCGCGCAGGAGATGATGAAGGACGTCGACGACGTGGTCTCCGATCAGCAGGAGCTGCTCGACGACACGTTCGCCGAGAAGCGCGAGCAGCGGCAGGGCCAAGGCGGCGGCCAGCAGGAACAGTTCGATGTGAGCCCGCCCGGCCAGCCCATGGACTTCGGCCCCGGCATGAGTATGGCGCCGTTCATGGACCAGATGCCGCAAAGCGGACAGGGCGGTCCGAAGGCGCAAGGCCAATCCGGCCGCCAAGGCGACGCCCCAGGCGGCGGCAAGCCCCAGCTCGGCCAGCAGCAGGGGCAGCAGCAAGGCCAGCTTGGCGAGCTTCAGCGGCGCCAAGAAGCCCTGCGCCGAAAGCTGGAAAGCCTCATCGAGCGGATGCAAGCCGAAGGCGGCGATGCGCCGGGCGCGTTCGAAGGGGCCGAGGAGGCCATGAAGGAGGCGGAGCAAGCCATTGGCGAGCGAAATCTCGAACAGGCCACGCAGAGCCAAAGTCTCGCACTCGACCGCATGCGCCAGGGCGCCCAGACCATGGCCCAGCAGATGATGGAGAACGGCGAGATGCAGGCTGGCCAGGGCCCAGGCTCGAACGGCCGCGATCCCTTGGGACGTCCCGACCGCTCCAACCGTCCGGATCTGGGCCTGTCCGTCCAAGTGCCCGACGAGATCGACATTCAGCGGGCGCGGGAAATCCTCGACGAGCTGCGCACCCGCATCGGCGACCCCTCACGCCCGACGCTCGAACTCGACTACCTAGAACGGCTCATCCGCTCCTTCTGATTATTGATCCAAACGCGGACGCGACGCCGCCACCCTTCGAGGCCAGGCGCGCCATAAAATCGTGGCGACCCGCCACACGGCCGCGCCCGACCACCTATATTAAGGTCGGACAGTTTCGTATCGCCGGAGAAGGCCCCTCATGTTGAATTCCATCGCGCAGTTCTTCACCCGGATTTTTCAGGCGATCGGCCGGGGGCTCGGTCTCGCTGTGGCCTTCGTGCTCGCGCCATTCAGATGGCTCGTGCGATTGTTCACGCGCAGCGGCGTGATCCTCAAAGTGCTGCTGGGGGTTCTGCTGCTCGGCCTCATCGGGCTCTATGGCTATTTCTTCTGGACGACGCAGCGGTGGCGCGGCTTCGATCCCGATCATGCAAAGGCCTATGAGCACAAGGCCGAGACCGCGCCCGCGCCGAAGGCGCCGAGCGGCGGTATCATCACCGACGACGAAGAAGCGAAGGCGGAGACCGACCCCGCGGTCCAGACCTGCCGGCGGTCCCTCGTGGTCGATGCCACCGCCGACCTGGTCGACTTCAACGTCAACCAGAACGCCTGGATCTCCTCCATGCTCCTCTACAAGCTCGGCCTGTTCGGGCTTGATTGGGACAAGACGCCGTATTTCGACAACAAGGCGGCCTTCCAGCGCGGCGTGAACCAGGCGGTCCGCCGGACCACCATCGAGCTGGTCGATACGCTGGGGCGCGTGCGCGGCACCTCGCAGATCGACGCCGACTTGCAGACGGCGCGCGGCAGTCTCCAATTCGACGAGGGGACCTGGTATTTCGGCTGGAGCCCGTTCGGCCCCAAGACACCGACGCCGAGCTTCTACCGCTCGGCCATCAAGGACCTGAAGAAGTTCAACGACCGGCTCGAGAAGTGCGAGGCCGTCTTCGATGCGCGCGCCGACAATCTGCTCCAATTCGTCGACCGCATCGCCAACGACATCGGCGCCACCTCGGCGATCCTGCGCGAGCGCTCGGAGAACTATGACAGCGGCTGGTTCGACACCCGCGCCGACGACCGCTTCTGGTTCGCCTACGGCCAGCTCTATGCCTATTACGGCATTCTCAGCGCCGCCCGCGTCGACTTCGCCGACGTCATCGAGGAGCGCCGCCTGACCGCGCTGTGGGACGAGCTGGAGCAGCAGTTGCGCGCCTCGCTCAACATCAGTCCCTTCATTATCTCGAACGGCGCGGAGTCCGGCTGGCTGATGCCCTCGCATCTCGCCACGCTCGGCTTCTATGTCTTGCGAGTTCGCTCGAACCTGGTGGAGGTCCGCCTGGTGCTGGACCGCTAGGCGTCGCTCTCGCACACGCCGATGAAGGGCAGCTCGCGATAGCGGTGGGCCAGATCCATGCCGTAGCCCACGACGAACAGATCCGGACATTCGAAGCCCGCGAAGTCCGGCGTCACCTCCACTTCGCGCGGCACCTGCTTATCGAGCAGGATGCAGGTCTTGACCGAGCGGGCACCGCGCGTCTCCAAAAGATTTTTGGCGAAGGCAAGCGTGCGGCCGGAGTCGAGAATGTCGTCCACGATCACCACGTCGCGATCTTTAAGCGCGCTCTCCACGTCGCGCAGGATCTTGACCTCGCCGCCCGTGGTGCCGGCGCCGTAGCTGGCCAAGAAGATGAAATCGATCTCAGGGTTAAGGCCGTGCCCGGCGAGCGCCCGGATCAGATCGGCGGCGAAGATGAAGCTCCCCTTCAGCACCGCGACGATGATCGGCTCTTTGAGATCGCAAGCCGCGATATCGCGGGCCAGCGCATCCACACGATGCGCAATGGTCTCGGCCGTGAACAGCGGCGTGATGGCGTCCACCGCCGGCGCCTGCACCATGCCTAGTTCGCCTTGGCGAAACGGACCTTGAGGCTGCGGACGTTACTCGGCGGCGACGGGATCTGGCGCAAGAACGGCGCCTCTTCGCCCGCGGCAAGTTCCGCGGCACCGACCTCTGTCTGCCATTCCGAGATCTCCTCACCGTTCTCGTCGCGCAGCGCAATGACCACGGTCGGCACGCTCATCGCCGCCGAGCTCGTGTTGCGCACATTGCCCTCAACCTCGAGCACGGTCTGGCTGCCGTCATTGGACCAGCCGTAGCGTACGCCCTCGAAGGCGAGACCTTGGGCACCGACCGGCATGCCGAACAACGAATAGACCTGGGCGGCGCCGGGCAGCATCGACACCGTGGTCGCCGGCGCTAGCGTGAACAGGCCCACGACGATGAGAACGATCAGGCCGAGAATGCCCCAGCCAATGGCGACGATGGGCGGCCGCTTGCCGGCCTTCTTCTCCTTGGGCGGCGACTGGCCGAAAGCCGCGGCGACCAGGTCGGGATCGGCCAGCGCCCCATCCTGCCCGTCCTCTTCCGGATAACCGGTATCGAACGAAGCGTCGAAGGAGGCATCGGCCGGCCCAGCAGGGAGCGGCGCCATCTCAGGCGGCGGCGGGGGTGCCATTTCGGGCGGTGGCGCCTCGGGCGGCGGCGGTGGTGCGGCAGGCGCGCGCTTGCCCATGAGCTTGCCGAACAGGCCACCCTTCGCGGCAGGCTCCGGTGTGGGCTCCGGTTCGGACGGCGCACCAATTGCGGCCTCCGCGTTCATGCGTGCGACCTGATCGGCCACCGGATCCTCAGTGGCGAATTCGGGCTCGCTCTCAGACGCCTGTCCCATGCCGGCCGAGAAATCCGGTGGCGGCGGCGGGGGAGCCCGCTCCGGGATCGGAGGCGGCGGTGGGGGTGGCGGTGGCGCGGCCTGAACCGGCATGGGCGGAGGTGGAGGTGGTGGCGCAGCCTGAGGCGGTGGCGGCGCCGGCGGTTCAGGCGGCCGCGGTGGCGCGGCCTGTGACGGCGGGGGCGGCGGCGGTGGAGCCGGCGCCTTTGGAGCCACGGTAGGCTGCGGGGCCGCGGCTTGCGCCTCGGCTCCGGCCGGTTGTGCCTGCCAGACATGACCGCACTTGGCGCAACGAACCTTGCGCCCCTCGGGTGGAAATGCCGCCTTGATCTGGTAACGCGTTTCGCAAGCCGGACAGATTATCAGTGTTGCCATTTTTGAATGCCGCAATCGCCCGCTACGCAACGATTATGCGGGACGCCCCATGCCGTTGCCCTATTCCATTGATACCGGACGGAGAGTTCAGCATAAATAGCCACTGGTGGGCAATGTTAAGAGACGCAGGGAAGACGGGTGATTCGCTTTGACAATGTCGGGCTTCGCTATGGCACGGGCCCGGAAATCTTGCGAGATGTCACCTTTCACGTGCTTCCGGGGTCCTTTCACTTCCTGACCGGGCCGTCGGGCGCCGGAAAGACCTCGCTTTTGCGCCTTCTTTTCATGTCTCTTCGGCCGAGCCGGGGTTTGATCTTCGTATTTGGCGACAATATTGCCGATCTGCCCGCCAGCGGCCGGGCGGCCCTCAGGCGCCGAATCGGCATCGTTTTCCAGGATTTCCGGCTGCTCGACCACCTCACGACTTGGGAGAATGTGGCCCTCCCGCTGCGGGTGATGGGCAAAAAGGAGAGCGACTACGCCGACGACGTGACGGATCTGCTGCATTGGGTCGGGCTCGGCAAGCGTATCCACGCCTACCCGGAGACCCTCTCCGGCGGCGAGAAGCAGCGCGCGGCCATCGCCCGGGCAGTGATCGGCCGGCCGGAGCTCCTGCTGGCAGACGAGCCCACCGGCAATGTCGATCCGGCCATCGGCAACCGCCTGCTCAGGCTATTCGTCGAGCTCAATCGGCTCGGCACGTCCGTAATCATCGCGACCCACGATTACGCGCTCATGGAACAGCTCGATGCGCCCCGCCTGACGCTGACCGCGGGGCAGCTCCAGGTCAGCGGGCCATGACGGTCATCAACGACATCCGCGACTACCCCTGGACCAGCCTGATCGCCGGCATCCTGCCCGCACGGCTTGCCGCCTACCTGCCGCGGCGCTTCCAGGCGACGTCGGCACAGATCATTCCGTCAGCCTCGATCGCCGGCAACGCACTCACCGTGGTGATCGCCATCATGACCTTTCTCGCCTGCCTCACCGCCGGCGGCGTCTACATGGTCAACCAGTCGGCCAATGCCTGGGTCGACGACATCGCCAGCGAGATCACCATCGAGCTCGATCCGATCAACACCGCCGACATCGAGAAGAAGATGACGCTCGTCTCGCTCTTCCTTGCCAAGCAGAAGGGCGTCACCCGCATCAAGCCGCTAAGCGCCGACGATTCGGCAAAGCTGCTGGAGCCGTGGCTCGGCTCGACCGCGGCGCTGTCGGCTTTACCAATTCCACGCCTGATCGCCGTGGAAATCGACCGCTCCAGTCCGCCGGACATCGACCTCATTAAAAACGCCCTCAACCAGAACTTCGACGGCGTCACCTTGGACGACCATCGCCGCTGGCAGTCGGAGATCCGCTTGCTGACACGCTCGACGGCGCTCGGCGGTATCTCCGTGCTCGGGCTGGTCGCCGCCGCCACCATTGCCATCATCGTTTCGGCGACGCGCAGCGCCATGGCTTCGAACCGCGCGGTCATCGAGGTGCTGCATTTCGTGGGCGCCAACGAACGCTTCATCTCATCCGAATTCGAGCGGCACTTCTTGGGGCTCGGCGTGCGCGCAGGCCTGGTCGGCGCCGTCGCCGCGGCCCTCACCTTCATGCTCCTGCCCGTGTTGATGCATCTGTTGGGCGGCGGCGCGGTGACCGAAGCCGAGACCAGGCGCCTGCTGGGCTCCGGCGAGCTCGATTTCGGCGGCTACCTGGTTTTGGTGGCCGTGGTTTTCGTGGTGGCGGCGCTATGCATGATCACCTCGCGCTTCGGTGTCATCCGCGTCCTCAGATCCTACGCGTAGCGCTCATGAATTCGAGCGCCAAAGCCGATTTCGTGTCCAGGCTATTTTGCCTATGCTGCGCCGCGCCAGGATCAGTTCGGGGTACATGGTGAGCGAGCACGTCGAGCCACAGGAGGAGCAAGAGCCGGCAGAGGGCCGCGCGCGGCATTTCCGGCGCTTCGGCGGCTTTGTCGGAATCTTTCGGCTGCTGTTCGACGGGGCGATCCTCTTGATGGTCATGCTAATCATCGGCTTCATCGTTTTCGCCAACAGCGTGGATCGGGTGCGACGCGAGCCGGCCTATGCGGCCGACGGCATCACCGTTCTCACCGGCGGCGTCTCGCGCATCGACAAGGCCATGAAGCTCTTGTCCGAGGGCAAGGCCAAACGCGTCCTGATCACCGGCGTCAATCGCGGCACCACCAAGGAGCAGCTGAAGCGGCTAGCGAGCGAAGGCGATCAGTACTTCGCCTGCTGCGTGGACATCGACAAGGAGGCCCGCAACACGATCGACAATGCCACCGAGACCGCTCAATGGGTGACGCTCCACCAATACGGCTCGGTGATCGTGGTCACCTCGAACTATCACATGCCCCGCGCCTTGGCCGAGCTCGCGCGCGCCATCCCGGGCGTGACGCTGGTGCCCTACCCCGTGGTGGACAACAACGTGCATGTGGAGCGCTGGTGGACCTATCCCGGCACCACGCGGCTGCTGTTGTCGGAATATCTGAAATATCTTCCCGCGCTCGGGCGGCTATGGGCCACGGATCTGGTGCGCATGACCATGCGCGGCACCTCCGTCCCGCCCGAGGACGAGCCGGAACCGTAAGACTTAGGCGATGCTCCGCTCCTTCCTCTTCAACATACTGTTCTATGTCAGCACCACGGCGTTCGTAGTGCTCGGCAGCCCCTTGCTCTTCTGCCCGCGCAGCTGGGCCATGGCGGCATTCAGGCTCCATTGCCGGACCGAGCTCTGGCTGCTGAAGCACATCGTCGGCCTGGACTTCGAGGTCCGGGGCCGCGAGCGGCTGCCCCAGCCCCCTTTCCTCGTCGCCTCCAAGCATCAATCCGCGTGGGAGACCTTCGCGCTCATTCCCCTGTTCCGCGATCCCGCCCTCCTCATGAAGCGTGAGCTGTTTTGGATTCCCTTCCACGGCTCGTTCTCCCACAAGTTCGAGATGATTCCCGTGGACCGCGACAAGGGGGCGGCGGCGCTGCGGCGCATGCTCCAAGCGGCCAAGGAACGAATCGCGTCTGGGCGCGAAATCATCATGTTCCCCGAAGGAACACGCCGCCCGCCCGGCGCCGCGCCAGATTACAAGACCGGCATCGTTCTCCTCTACAACGCTCTCGACGTGCCCTGCGTCCCCGTCGCGCTGAATTCCGGCTTCTTCTGGCGCCGGCGCAGTTGGACCAGAAAACCCGGGAAAGTGCTGGTCGAAATCCGCGATCCCATCCCGCCGGGCCTGCCCAAGGCCGAATTCCTGAGTCGCCTGCAAGAGGCCATCGAGACCGCCTCGGACCGCCTGTTGGCGGAAGCGGAGGCTCAATCGACGAGCCGTTAACGCCTTGGTAAGACTTAAAAGCTTGACGGCGTTCTCCCGGAAGTTCATCATTTGTTCTATCAAGAATCGTGATCGTTGGCGTCTTGAATTTGTCTTCGGTCAACCCATTTCAGGTAAGGTCGCGATAGTTAACGAACGGACGGGATTTTTCCGATGTGGACGAGCCACGCTGACGCCGCTGAGACGACTGCCCCTTGGGGGCCGGCCGATGAGCCTGCGCTTGTCTGCGCCGAGGCTGCGTTCGACCAGGCGTTTCACTACTGGCGCGGCGCGTCGGGCCGGCGCTATCTGCATAGCGTCTATACCCTCGTGGGCTGCCCCGCCCTGCCCCAAGCCAACTATATTCTGGTCCGCCGATATGAGGACGGCAGCCGCGAGGCGCTCGCATTTGGCGATACCAAGGACGACGCCATCTCGCTCAACCTGGCACATCTGCGCCATGAGGGTGCGAAGATCGGCGCCAACGAGGTGCATGTCCACCTCCTGGCCGACACCGTCCATGACCGGGCTCTGGTCGAGGCTGACCTGACGGCCGCCCATATGCGCCGGCGCACCGCCAAGGCCGCGTAACGCTTTTCCAAAGAGACAGCGTCATTCCCGCGAAGGCGGGAATCCAGTAATCACCGCCCGCCGTTGATTTGCGAGCGCCTGGGTTACTGGATTGCCCGGTCGAGCCGAGCAATGACAAATGAGAATGAGACTGAAGTCCGCCTAGTCGCGGGACAGCTTCTCGAGCCGCTGCTGCATGGCCAGAAGCTCGGCCTTGAGCGTGCCGATCTCGTCCTCGCCAGGCTTGACGCCGGGCTTGGCCAGCTGGGCTTGTTTGGCGGGCTTAGCCGCGTCGCCTTCGACGCCGCCGATACCCTCCTGCCCAATCCCGTGCTCATTCGCTCCATCGGTGCCCGAGAACGGCGTGAACATGCCGAGCGCGCGCTCGAAAGTGTCGAAATTCTTCCGCACCTGCTCTTGCATCGCATCGAAGGCGGCCGTGCCGAAAGCATGGGCGAAGCGACGCCGATACTGCTCTTGCTGCTTGGTCAGCGAGTTGAGGCTGAACTCAAGATAGCTCGGCACAAGCTTCTGCATGCTGTCGCCATAGAAGCGGATCAGCTGGCGCAAGAAACCGATGGGCAGAAGATTGGTCCCTCTGCTTTCCTGGTCCACGATGATCTGGGTCAGAACAGCATGGGTGAGGTCTTCGCCGGTCTTCGCGTCGTAGACGACGAAATCCCTCTCGGCCCGCACCATTTCGGCGAGGTCCTCAAGAGTCACATAGGTACTTGTGTCGGTATTATAGAGCCTGCGGTTCGCGTATTTCTTGATAATGACCGGCCGGCTCTCTTGGTCCGCGTCCCTAGCCACGTATCTATCGCTCCTAAGCCCTCGACCCCGTCTAGAGCCTACTCTATGCCGCACCTGCGAAGATGACTAGCACGTTCCTTGTGCGCAGCACCAGAGCTTTGCCAGCAGGCTTAACGAGGGGCTGTCCTTGCCTTGGGTCGTCCTTGGGCTTTCCAGACGGAAATCCCTAGGGTATGACCTGAGCTCCTTTCGGGTATGGAGATCAGTATGAAAGACGAGGAGATAGTCATCGTCGGTGCCGCGCGGACACCGGTCGGTTCCTTCAACGGTTCGCTGGCGAGCCAGTCTGCGCACGCGTTGGGCGAGGTCGCCATCCGCGCAGCACTTGAGCGCGCAAAGGTCGATGCGGCCGATGTCAATGAAGTCATCATGGGTCAGGTGCTGACCGCCGCTCAGGGGCAGAACCCCGCGCGGCAGGCCGCGATGGCCGCCGGCGTTCCCAAAGAGGCCACGGCCTGGGGTGTGAACCAGGTCTGCGGTTCGGGCTTGCGCGCGGTCGCGCTGGGCGCCCAGCAGATCGCCATGGGCGATGCCGACATCGTCGTCGCGGGCGGTCAGGAAAGCATGAGCCAGGCGCCGCACGCCGCTCATCTCCGCAACGGCACCAAGATGGGCAACCTCAACATGGTCGACACCATGATCAAGGACGGCCTGTGGGAAGCCTTCAACGACTATCACATGGGCGCCACGGCCGAGAACGTCGCCAAGAAGTGGCAGCTCACCCGCGAGGAACAGGACACGTTCGCTGTCGCTTCGCAGAACAAGGCCGAGGCCGCCAAGAAGGCCGGCAAGTTCAAGGACGAAATCGCGCCCGTGACCATCAAGACCCGCAAGGGCGACGTGGTCGTGGACGAGGACGAGTACATTCGCGAAGGCGCGACCATGGACAGCGTCGCCAAGCTGCGGCCTGCCTTTGACAAGGAAGGCACCGTCACCGCCGGTAACGCCTCGGGCATCAATGACGGCGCAGCCGCCGTCGTGCTGATGACCGCCTCGGAAGCCAAGAAGCGTGGCCTCACGCCGCTCGCCCGCGTCGCCTCCTGGGCGGTGGCCGGCGTCGATCCGACCATCATGGGCACCGGTCCCATCCCCGCCTCCCGCAAGGCGCTGGAGAAGGCCGGCTGGAAGCCTGGCGATCTCGATCTCATCGAGGCCAACGAGGCCTTCGCCGCGCAAGCCCTTGCCGTGAACAAGGATCTTGGCTGGGATACCGACAAGGTGAACGTCAATGGCGGCGCGATCGCCATCGGCCACCCCATCGGCGCTTCCGGCGCACGCGTCCTCGTCACGCTGCTCCACGAGATGCAGAAGGCGGACGCCAAGAAAGGACTCGCCACGCTTTGCATCGGCGGCGGCATGGGCATCGCCATGTGCCTCGAGCGCGGCTGAGTCCGCCGCTCGTGTGAGCATTGAGGTTTGTGTGGGGTGGCTATATCGCCGCCCCACACGCAGCTTTGACTGAGAAGAAGCCGGCGCCAACGTGCGCCAAGGGAGGAAGCAATGGGAAGGGTGGCTCTGGTCACTGGTGGCACGCGCGGCATTGGCGCCGCCTGCTGCAAGGCACTTAAAGACGCGGGCTATAACGTCGCCGCGAACTATGGCGGCAACGACGACGCGGCAAAGGCGTTCAAGAAGGAAACCGGCATTCCGGTCTTCAAGTGGGACGTCGGCGACTATCAGGCGTGCGAGCAAGGCGTGGTCGCCGTGGAGAACGAAGTCGGCCCCGTTGACGTGCTCGTCAACAATGCCGGCATCTCGCGCGATGCCACGCTGCACAAGATGACCGACGAGCAGTGGACCAAGGTCATCCGCACCGATCTCGATTCCGTGTTCAACATGTCACGGCAGGTCATCAACGGCATGCGCGAGCGGAGCTTCGGCCGGGTCATCTCCATCTCCTCGATCAACGGCCAGACGGGTATGATGGGTCTGTCCAACTATTGCGCCGCCAAAGCCGGCATCATCGGCTTCACCCGTGCGCTGGCGCTCGAAGGCGCGCGGAAAGGCATTACCGCCAATGCCATCGCCCCCGGCTACGTCGCCACCGAGCTCCTCGCCAACGTGCCCGAGAAGGTAATGGATCACATCGTCGGCCAGATCCCGGTGGGACGTCTGGGCGAGGCGGAAGAGGTCGCCCGTTGCGTGGTGTTTCTCGCCGCCGACGAATCCGCTTGGATCACTGGCTCGACGCTGACCATCAATGGCGGCCAGCTGATGGACTAAGGGCTTTCGCCCCTCAAGGCCTCAAGCCTTATGGCTCCCAGCCTTGGGGGGCGAGCTCGAACCCGGCGAAGTCGAAGCCCGGCGCCACCGTACAGCCCACCAAAGTCCACGCGCCCAAGCTGCGCGCGCTCTGCCACGCGCCCGCCGGCACCCTGCCTTGCGGATGCTCGCCCGCAAGGATATCGGGCCCGAGTTTGTACTCCCGGCGCACGCTCTCCTCGGCGACCTCCAGCAGGAGCGGCGCGCCGGCATACCAGTGCCACATCTCCACCGCGTCGACCCGGTGCCAATGAGACACCTCACCGGACTTCAAGAGGAAGAGAATGGCGGTGGAATGCGCCCGGCCCTGATGGCCTTCCTCGTCGCGAAACGTCTCGCGAAACCAGCCGCCTTCCGGATGCGGCGCAAGCGCGAGCTGCGCGATCATCTCATCGGCTGTCGGCTCGGACATCGCTAGAACCGGTCTTTCCGCTTGCGCACTTCGCCGAACACTTCGTCCAGGGGTTCCCCTTCCAGGCCGAGGCGCGCTTGAATGGCCGGGCTCGAAGCACGCAGGAAAGGATTGGTGGCAAGTTCCTGGCCGATGGTCGTGGGCAGCGAGGGAGCGCCCTTCGCGTCATTCGCCGCCACTTCCGCCGCGCGTGCCTGGAGCGCCTCGTTCTCCGGCTCGATGGTCAGCGCGAAGCGGCAATTGGCGTTCGTGTATTCGTGGCCGCAATAGACCTCCGTCTCCGGTGGCAGCACCGCAAGCTTCGACAGCGAACTCCACATGGTCGGGGCGTCGCCTTCCAAGAGCTTGCCGCAGCCAACCGAGAACAGCGTGTCGCCGACGAACACGGCACGCTCGTCCGGGAAGTGGTAGCTGACATGGCCGCGCGTATGGCCGGGCGTGTCGATCACCGTGCCCGTGGCGCCGCCGACCGCGACCGAATCCCCTTCCTTCACCTCGACGTCGAGGCCAGGGATCAGCCCCGCCTCCCGCGCCGGCCCGGTAACGGTGCAGCCGGTCTTCTTCTTGAGCGTCTCGACGCCCGCCGTGTGGTCGGCGTGGTGGTGGGTGATGAGAATATCGGTCAGCGACCAGCCCTTGTCCTGAAGGGCCGCCAGGATCGGCTCCGCCTCGGGCGCATCGATCGCCGCGGTCGCGCCGGTTTCGGCGTCATGGATCAACACGCCATAATTGTCGGCCCGGGTCGGAAATTGATAGATATCGAGCTTCGCCATTACGCTCTCTTCTGGTTTGTTTGCTTATTTCGCTAGGCCTCGGGGGCGGACCGTAACACCGGAACGGTGCGCCTTGAAACTGGCCCGAAGGCCGTTGAGAACGAACTCTAAACGCGCATCCCTGACAATTCAGCCATGCATCTCGACGCAATCGACCTCAAGGATTTCTACGCCCGCCGCCTCGGGATGATGGTGCGGCGCCTGCTCAGGCGCCGCATCCGCTCCCGCTGGAGCGACGTCCGCGGGCTTCGCGTCTTCGGGCTGGGCTACGCCAACCCTTATCTGACCGAATTCCGGGGCGAGGCACGGAGCCTCGGCGCCCTGATGCCGGCGATGTTTGGCGCCCTGCCCTGGCCGGATCGCGGTCCATCGCTCTCGGCACTGGTGGAGGAGACGGAGCTTCCCCTCGACGACGAGACCGCCGACCGCGTCCTACTCGTGCACATGCTGGAATGGTCCGAGCAGTCGCGCACCCTGCTGCGCGAGATCTGGCGCGTGCTCAGCCCCAATGGGCGCCTCTTGATCGTTGTCCCCAACCGCCGAGGTCTCTGGGCGCGCGTCGACACCACGCCCTTCGGCTATGGCAGCCCGTTCAGCCGCTCACAGCTCACCCGGCTTCTCAAAGAGTCCATGTTCCAGCCGGATAGCTGGCACTACGCGCTCTATATGCCGCCCTTCAATTGGCGCGTGCTCATGCGCTGGCCGGCTTTTTGGGAAGGGCTCGGCCAGATTTTTTGGCCGCATTTCTCCGGGGTGATCATGGTCGAGGCGACCAAGCAGGTCTATGCCGCCATGCCCGTGCGCGAGACCGAGCGCAAAGTGCGCCGCCGCATCATGCCCGTCCCCGCCGGCGCCGTGACGCCGCGCGAGCTAGCGCGACAGCAGAAACACCGCCTGCTCGCCGAAGAGGTTCTGGGCGAATAGCGGCATGGCGACGAGCTTGGTGCCGTAGGCATTGAGCGCGATGGCGCGCTCCACCTTGACGCCCATGTCCTCGCACAGCCCCAAGAAGTCCTTGATGGTGCACAGATGGATGTTGGGCGTGTCGTACCAGCGCTCCGGCAGATTGTTGGTGCGCGGCATGTGGCCGCCGAACATCAGCTGGGTGCGCACCCGCCAATGGCCGAAATTCGGAAACGACACCACGGCATGCTTGCCGATGCGCAAGAGCTGCTCCAGCACATGCCGCGGGTTATAGGTCGCCTGAATGGTCTGCGACAGGATCGCGTAATCGAAGGCGAGGTCCGGATAGTAGGCGAGGTCGGCGTCCGCATCGCCCTGGATCACCGAAAGTCCTTGCGCCACGCAAGAGTTCACGCCGGCTTGGCTCAGCTCGATGCCGCGCCCGTCCACGCCGTGCTTGTCGGCGAGGATGCGCAACAGCTCCCCGTCGCCGCAGCCGATATCGAGCACGCGCGAGCCGGGCTTCACCATCTCGGCGATGAGCAGAAGGTCGACGCGGCTCGTCTCGGGCGGCCGTACGCTGCGCGGATTGACGGGTGCGTTCATGGTCACTCGCCCGTGTCCGAAGATCCGCCCGCGCCCGGAAATACGATGCCGCGTTTGAGCGCGGCAGCGCTCAAGAAGCCGCGCACCGTGTCGAACAGCTCCGGCTCAAGCAGCAGGAAGGCGTCGTGGCCCTTGTTCGACTCGATCTCGACGAAGCTGACATTGGCCGCGACCGCGTTCAGCGCATGGACCACCTCGCGGCTCTCCTCCGTGGGAAACAGCCAGTCGGAGGTGAACGACACCAGACAGAAGCGCGTCTTGGTGCCGGCAAACGCGTTGGCGAGCACGCCGCCATGGTCCGCGGCGATGTCGAAATAATCCATGGCGCGCGTGATGTAGAGATAGGAATTGGCGTCGAACCGGTCGACGAAGCTCATGCCCTGGTGGCGCAGATAGCTCTCCACCTGGAAATCGGCGTCGAAGCCGAAGGTGACCCTTTCCCGATCCTGGAGGTTGCGGCCGAACTTGTCGTGCAGCGCTGCGTCCGAGAGATAGGTGATATGCGCGGCCATGCGCGCAACGGCGAGGCCCTTGCGGGGGCTCTTGCCCTCTTCTTGGTAACGGCCCTCGCACCAGTCGGGATCGGCCATCACCGCCTGGCGGCCGACCTCGTGGAACGCGATGTTCTGCGAGGAGTGACGCGCGGCACACGCGATCGGGATCGCCGAGAACACGCGGTCCTTATAGGTCGCCGCCCATTCCAGCACCTGCATGCCGCCCATGGAGCCGCCGATCACGCACAATACCTGGTCGATGCCCAGATGATCGAGCAAGCGTGCCTGCGCCCGCACCATGTCGCGCACGGTGATGACCGGGAAGTCGGGCCCATACGGGCGGCCGGTCTCGGAGTTGATGGAGCTCGGCCCCGTGGAGCCCATGCAGCCGCCGATCACATTGGGGCAGAGCACGAAATAGCGGTCCGTATCGATGGGCTTGCCCGGGCCCACCATGATGTCCCACCAGCCGGTCTTGCCGGTGACGGGATGGAGATTGGCGGCGTGCTGATCGCCCGTCAGCGCGTGGCAGACGAGGATGAGGTTCGACTTGTCGGCGTTCAGCGTGCCGTAGGTCTGATAGGCGAGCGACAGCGGCGCGAGCGCGCCCCCGCAATCGAGCGGCAGGGGCTCGCTTGCCGGAAAATGCACGATCTCGCTCTGGGGATTGGTGATTTGCTCCCGCCGCTTAAGATCGGCGAAGCTGTCCACTCCCGGGCTCTCGTTCATCGTTACGCTCGCCTACTCCAATCGGTTTCGGCCGCTCCCTCCCGGATTCCGGCTTTGGCCGGTATGACGGAAAAGGCTTAACCACCCATTATACAGGATCGGGGTTAGCTATGACCTCATCCTTGAAAGTCAATCTTTTCTTTGCCTTGGCCTTGGGAATGGCCGTATGAGAGGCCCTTCGCTAAAACTCACCTGCTTACAGGAGCTGACCATGGCCGCCAAACGTGGGCCGACCCCGCGTCCAGGCATTCTCGACATCGCGCCCTATATCCCGGGGACGAGCGCGCTGCCGGGTGCCGGCAAGGTGGTCAAGCTGTCCTCCAACGAGACTCCGCTGGGACCCTCGCCTAAGGCCGTCGAGGCCTATCTGGCGGAGGCCGATCGCCTCTCCCGCTATCCGGACGGCTCGGCGGCGCCCTTGCGCGAGGCGCTGGCCGACCGCTACGGGCTGGATGCGGCCAGGATCGTCTGCGGCGCCGGCTCCGACGAGCTGCTGAACCTGTTGGCGGCCGCTTATCTCGGGCCGGGCGACGAGGCGATCTACTCGGAGCACGGATTCCTGGTCTACAAGATCGCCATCCTGGCGCATGGCGCGACCCCCGTGGTGGCACCGGAGACCGAGCTGACCGCGGACGTGGATGCGATCCTGGCGCGGGTGAGCGATGCCACGCGCATGGTGTTCCTCGCCAACCCCAACAATCCGACGGGCACCTACCTGCCCTTCGACGAGATCAAGCGCCTGCATGCCGGGCTCCCTGACGACGTCATCCTCGTGCTGGACGCGGCCTATGCGGAATATGTGCGCGCCAACGATTACGAGGCGGGCATCGAGCTTGTCGCCACCAGCGCGAACACGGTGATGACGCGCACCTTCTCCAAGATCTACGGGCTGGCGGCTTTGCGGCTCGGCTGGGCCTATTGCCCTGCACCGATCGCCGATGCGTTGAACCGCATTCGCGGGCCCTTCAATGTCACGGGCCCATCGATTGCGGCGGGCATCGCCGCGCTCAACGACCAACCGCATATGCAAGAGGCCGTCGCGCACAATACCGCATGGCTCGGCACCATGGCCGAGGCGCTTGCCGGCATCGGCTTGACCGTGACGCCGAGCGCGGCGAATTTTCTGCTCGTGCATTTTCCTGACGGAAAGCCGGCGCAAGAGGCTGACAAGTTCCTGCATGAGCGCCGCATCATCCTGCGGCGTGTCGGGGAATATGGGTTCCCCGAGGCCCTGCGCATGACCATCGGCACCGAGCAAGAGAACCAGGCCGCGCTCGAAGCGCTGACCGAATTCATGGGTGATGGCCAATGACCGAACCGTTGTTCGACACGATGGCCATTATCGGCCCGGGCCTGATCGGCTCTTCGATCATGCGCGCCGCGCGCGCGGAAGGCGCCGTGCGCACCATCGTGACCAGCTCCCGGTCGCCGGCGACGCGCGCGCGCGTCACCGAGCTCGGCATCGCCGACAAGGTTTGCGAAACCAACGCCGAGGCCGTCGAAGGTGCCGATCTCGTCATTGTCTGCGTCCCCGTCGGCATTTGCGGCACTGTCGCCGCGGAGATCGCAGCCCATCTCAAGCCGGGCGCCACCGTTTCCGATGTCGGCTCGGTGAAGGGGGCCATCGTCCGCGACATGGGCCAAAACCTCCCGGACAATGTGCATTTCGTGCCGGCCCATCCGGTCGCGGGCACCGAGCATTCCGGACCCGATGCGGGCTTCGCCGAACTGTTCGACGGGCGCTGGTGCATTCTGACGCCGCCCGACGGAACTGACCAAGAGGCCGTGAAGCGCCTCGGGGAATTCTGGACGGCGCTCGGCGCCGACGTCGAGATCATGACGCCGGACCATCACGACCTGGTACTCGCGGTCACCAGCCATCTGCCGCATTTGATCGCCTACACCATTGTCGGCACGGCGGACGAGCTGGAGACGGTGACCCGCTCGGAAGTGCTGAAATTCTCCGCCGGCGGCTTTCGCGACTTCACCCGCATCGCCGCGTCCGACCCGACCATGTGGCGCGACATCTTCCTCGCCAACAAGGATGCGGTCCTCGAAATGCTCGGCCGCTTCAACGAGGACGTCTCGGCGCTGACCAAGGCCATCAGGCATGGCGACGGCGAGGCGCTGTTTGAGCAGTTCACCCGCACCCGCGCCATCCGCCGCGGCATTATCGATGCCGGCCAGGACACGCCGGAGGCCGACTTCGGCCGCCCGCACGGGCATGACGACTAGGGCGGCTCACGGATGTCCGTGATGGACAACTAGCGGCAGGCCGCCCTGCACTGGTCAATCTCCTCACTGCAGCCCTCGTAAAACGTCTCGTCGGCGTTGGGGTTTCTGCCGACGCGCTCCAGGCAGCGGTCATACGCGCTGTCGCATGCCGATACGCAGCGGGCGCTTGGTGCTGGTGCCACCGCCGTGTCGCGCACGCATTGCCCGCTGTTGAAGACGAAACCGGCCGGACAACTCGGCACGGGCGCCGCGTCGCGCACGCATTGCCCACCCGAAAGAACGTAGCCGGCAGGACAAGACGGCGCGACAACCTGGCCCCCGCCGGCGCCGATGGCCGCATTGAGGGTCGCCGGACACCGGCCCGACTGATACGGGAAACTCACATAGCTGCTGTATTTCTTCGAGCCGGACCGGCAGGGGCCGGAAGTCCCGAGTTGGCAGATGGCCCCGGCGTTGCCTCGGCAATGCGAACTCAAATTCACGTTCTTCGCGATGCTGATGTCGCCGCCGGCCGTGCACCAATCGGCATCGTGCTGAGCCCCACGCGAATCGTAGTAGCAGATGTCAAATAGCGCCGCTGGCTGCGCGCCGCCCGTATGGGCGGCCGGGGAGGACTGCCACTCCGGACCGTAGCGGATACCGAGGCCGAGCAGGCAAGAGCAAGGAAAGGAACGTGTAAGGCGATGTGCTATAAAATATGGATGGATTGTGACGGGCGAGGCGCTCTAATGCAGGAGGGACACTATCAATATAGGCAGGAGTGCAGAGCATGGCGAACATCGTGCGAGAGCAAATGCGCATCCCTTAACTAGAGGTGGTTGCTTGGGGCGGGACCGGGCGACCGCCCGCGCAAAGAGGGGCCCAAAGTCCACCAAGGTTCGTTGATGCTGGGCATCCGGGGCGGGGACCGCATTCGTAACCCGCTCCTCGCCCACCCAAGCCAACGCCTGCTCAATGTCTTCTTGGCAACCGTCAACCCATCTGGCGAGAAGTGGTAAAAAGACTAAGACCTGGGCATGACTGAGCTTTGGGTGTTCGGCTACGGCTCGCTGATGTGGCGGCCTGGCTTTCCATTTGCGGCGCAAGCCCCGGGCCTGCTGAAGGGCGCGCACCGGGCGCTGTGCATCTATTCCGTCCTCCATCGCGGTACCCATGAGCAGCCCGGCCTGGTGCTCGGGCTCGACCGCGGCGGGGCGTGCCGGGGCGTGGCTTTTCGCGTCACACCAGGCGCGGAGGACGACACCATCGCCTATTTGCGCGAGCGCGAGCAGGTCACGGATGTCTATGTGGAGGCCGAGCGCAATGTGCGCCTGGTGGACGGCTCCGGCCGGACGGTCAAGGCGCTGACCTATCTCGCCGACCCTACCCATCCGCAATATGCCGGCAGGCTGTCACTCGACGAGCAGTTGCGCATCGTACGGACTTGCCGCGGTCAGGCAGGAGCCAATGTCGAATATGTGCTGAACACCGTGCGGCATCTGGAAGACGAAGGCGTGCACGACGCCGTTCTCGCCAAGCTTGCCGCGCGGCTGACGGCCGAAACCTGACGGGACGTTTAGCCGGCCGGCTTGGCGGGCTTTTCGGGCTCCGCCGGGGCCGCGTCTTTCTGCAACTCCGGCATGCCGAAGAAATAGCCCTGCATGTAGGATATGCCGGCTTTCTCGAGAAGCTACACGGTCCGCTCGTCACCAACCCATTCGCCGACGGTGACCACGCCGAAATTGCGGGCAAGATCGATGAGCGCGCGCACGAACATCTCGTCCTCGGCATCGGTACCGAGATTCTGGATAAACGAGCCGTCGATCTTGACCATGTCGACGCCAAGCTCACGCAGCGAGCGGAACGAGGTGTAGCCGGCGCCGAAATCGTCGAGCGCCACCCGGCAACCGAGCCCTTTCAACGTGCTCACGAACTTGATGGCCGCCTTTACGTCGGAGATGGCCGCCGTGAAATCCCACCGATAGGCTGTCGCCCAGGCGCTCTCCAGGACCTGCTCGAGATCGAGAGGCGCTTGGACGTCACATCCAGGGGATTCGAAATCAACCACACTGCCCACAGGCTGACCGGGCGGCACATAGCCACCACCAGCAAACTCGTTCGAGGATGCACTCACTGACCGCCCCCATTTGCCCATGAACCCACGCATGGGAGCACCTTTTCGGTGCTTCGATTATTGACCGAGAGGCTAGGCGATAAGGCTTAAGAAAGCCGAAAGCGGGCCTGCCCGACGGTGCTTCGGAGGCTCAGAAATAGCCGGCCCAGGGCCCAGAGCGGGGCCTTTCACGCGGCTTGGTTGACAAAGCGTTGCAAGGATTGGTGAACGGCAGGCGTGGCAAGACGCTCCGGGCCGAGACGGCATGGAGCGGCCAACGCCGGGCCAAGACCCGAAAGCCAAAGACCCAAGGTTAGGTCCTAGGCCTCTTCCTTGATGACGATCACCTGGCGGCCACGGTAGCGGCCCGACTTCAGGTCGATGTGGTGCGGCCGGCGAAGCTCGCCGGAATCCTTGTCCTCCACATAGGCGGGGGACTGGATCGCGTCATGGGCGCGCCGGTTGCCCCGCTTCATGCGGGACACTTTTCTCTTTGGAACAGCCATTTTCTCAAAACCTCTAGGCGGCCCCTGCGTTCTGGAGGGGCCAATCGTGGCGCTCTTATAGTGGCAATTCCCGCGCCTGGCCAGGGCCCAGACCCCACCTTTTTATGGCCGCACGACGCATCCGACCCGCTTGGCGATATACGGCAAGCGCCCATCGACGGCATTGGCGATGAGGCGTAAGCGGCGGCTCGGCCTGGCTGGGTTGCGGCCGTTCGGGTTCGGCAACGTGGCCGCAAGCAGAACCGCTTCGCGACGCGTGAGCCTCGAAGCCGGCTTCCCGAAATAATACCGGCTCGCGGCCTCCGCGCCGAACACGCCCGGGCCCCATTGGGCGATGTTGAGATAGACCTCCAGCATGCGCTGCTTGGGCCAAAGCACGGTCATGGTGTAGGCCAGCGGCACCTCGAGGGCTTTCCGCAGATAGCTTCGGTGCCCCCAGAGATAGAGGTTCTTGGCGACCTGCATGGAAATGGTGCTCGCCCCGCGCACTGCCTTGAAGCTTTTGCCGTGGTCGATGACCTCCCGCACCGCGCCCCAATCGACGCCCCAGTGGCGGCAGAAATTACCGTCCTCGCTCGCGATCACCGCCAAGCGGAGATTGGGCGAAATGTCCTTAAGCGGCACCCATTTGCGCCGCAGGGTCTCGCCGCTAAGCTTCTCGGCGATCATGACAGGGGTGATCGGCGGATTGACGAAGCGGAACAGGACGATCGACGCAAAAACGGCGCAGACCAGAATGACGGCGGCAAGACCCAGGCGCCGCAGCCAAACATAAATCGTGCCCCCGCCCGCGCGCTTCTTGGCGCGTCTGTGAGCCCCTGACGCCGCTTTTCCCACCATGGCGTTGGGTTCT
Organism: uncultured Alphaproteobacteria bacterium; assembly: GCA_963825655.1. Classification (GTDB taxonomy): domain Bacteria; phylum Pseudomonadota; class Alphaproteobacteria; order Rhizobiales; family Methyloligellaceae; genus Methyloceanibacter. The sequence continues at coordinate 179,415 of CAWGTS010000001.1, read as the reverse complement.
ACAGCCCGAGCACCGATTCGGGCAATGTTCGACTGCGCGGCCCTTGAGCGATTGGTTTGCGGCAATCGGTCGCCTCCGCTATCCCTAACGCCCAAGATGACCTTCCGCGAAGACCTTGAGCGCACAGCCTGGACGGTGGAACAGCGCCTCGGCGAGTTCCTTGCCGCCAACGAGACCACGCCCCCGGGCGGCGCCGCGCTGGCCGAGGCCATGCGCTATGCAGCGCTCGGCGGCGGCAAGCGCTTGCGACCATTCCTGGTGATCCAGTCCGCGGCGTTGTTCGGCGTCACCGAAATGGCTGCCCTCAATGCCGCCTGCGCGCTCGAATGCGTCCACTGCTACTCGCTGGTCCATGACGACCTGCCCGCCATGGATGACGACGCGGTCCGCCGCGGGCGTCCCACCCTCCACGTCGCCTTTGACGGAGCGACCGCCATCCTCGCCGGCGATGCGCTGCTCACGCTGGCCTTCGAGACTCTCAGCGCGCCGGAAACTGACGACGATGCTCAGGTCCGGGCCGAGCTCGTCCATCTGCTGGCCAAGGCGAGCGGCTGGCGGGGCATGGCGCTCGGTCAAGCGCTCGATCTCTCTGCCGAGCAGCGCCCCTTCTCGCCGGAGGAAACGGCGGCCATGCAGATGCTGAAAACCGGCGCGCTGTTCCGCTTTGCCTGCGAGGCCGGCGCCGTGCTCGGCCGCGCCGACACAAAAGGCCGCGACGCGCTCAAGACCTACGCCGACGCCTTTGGCCAGGCCTTTCAGCTCGCCGACGACCTGCTCGACACCCAAGGCGACGCCGCAGCCATGGGCAAAGCGGCGGCCAAGGATGCGCGCCGCGGCAAGGCGACGCTCGTGGCGGCGCTCGGGATCGAAGGGGCCAAGGCACGGCTCGACGAGCTTGTCGTCGAGGCCGAAGGCGCGCTCAAGCCTTTCGGCGAGAAAGCCGCGATCCTCGTCAATGCCGCCCGCTTCGTCGCCGAACGGCGCAACTGAGATCAGAATTTGACGGAGGCCTTGAAGCCCGCAGCATGCACCGCGAGCCGATCGCCGAATTGGCCGTCATAGAACAGGCGCAAGCTGCTGTCTTCGCCGCTGATCATCTCGATGCCCGCCGCGATGTCGGCCTGGATCTCGTCGGTATTGGCGACGATGGTGAAGGGCGCGACGCTCCCCGGCGCGCCTGAGAACGACGCGGCCACGGTGACGTCGTCCTCGCTGTACCAGGTGAGCCCGGCGCGCAGATACGCCGCGCACGGCCTGGTTGCCTTCGTGTTCAACGTGACGATGATCGCGCTGACCGTGTCGATCGCGGGCGATGCGATCTCGATCAAGTAGCGGCGCGGCAAATGGTTCGTGGTCCGGCCGTCATCCTGAGGTGCGACCCTGGACTTGATCCGGGGGAGCCGCGAAGGACGGCCGGGCGCCTCACCATGACGGGAAGAAGCTACTCCGCGGCCGTGCGGCCCATCGCGCCTTGCCCGTAGCGCTTCTCGATATAGTCGAGCACCATCTGCTTGAATTCCGCCGACGCACCGGGTCCGCGCAAGGTTGTGACCTTCTTGCCATCCACGAACACAGGCGCGGCCGGCGACTCGCCGGTGCCCGGCAGCGAGATGCCGATGTCCGCATGCTTGGATTCGCCCGGCCCGTTCACGATGCAACCCATCACCGCGACGTTGAGATTTTCCACGCCGGGATAGCGGCGCTTCCACTCGGGCATCTGATCGCGGATGAAATCCTGAATGTCGCGGGCAAGCTCCTGGAACGTGGTCGAGGTGGTACGCCCGCAGCCGGGGCACGCCGCCACCAGCGGCACGAAGGCGCGGAAGCCCATGCTTTGCAGAATCTCCTGTGCCACTTTCACTTCGAGCGAACGGTCGCCGCCGGGCTCGGGCGTCAGCGAAATGCGGATCGTATCGCCGATACCCTGTTGCAGCAGCACCGAGAGCGCGGCAGACGACGCCACGATACCCTTCGAGCCCATGCCCGCTTCCGTGAGCCCGAGATGCAGCGCGAGGTTCGAGCGCGCGGCCAGCAGAGAATAGACGACGATGAGGTCCTGCACGGCGGAGACCTTGGCCGACAGCACTATTCTGTCCGCAGCCATGCCAAGCTCTTGCGCGCGCTCAGCCGAGAGCAGCGCCGACTGCACGATGGCCTCGTGCATCACTTCGCGCGCGTCCTTGGGCTCAGGCGCCGCGGCGTTCTCGTCCATCAGACGGGTCAGCAACTCCTGGTCGAGGCTGCCCCAGTTGACGCCGATGCGCACCGGCTTGTCGTGACGGAGCGCCATCTCGATGATCTGCGAGAACTGCTTGTCGCGCTTATCCTTGAAGCCGACATTGCCAGGATTGATGCGGTATTTGGCGAGGGCCGCCGCGCAATCCGGATAATCCGTGAGCAGCGTGTGACCGTTATAATGAAAGTCGCCGATCAGCGGCACGTCGGCGCCCATGGCATCCAACCGCTCGCGGATGCGCGGCACCGCTGCCGCCGCTTCAGCCCGGTCCACGGTAATGCGCACCAGCTCCGAGCCGGTGCGGGCAAGCGCCGCCACCTGCGCCACGGTCTGCTCCACGTCCGCCGTGTCGGTGTTGGTCATCGACTGGACGACGATGGGGGCGCCGCCGCCCATGATCACGCCGCCGATCCGGACCGGGACGGTCGGCTTTCGTGCCTTGATCTCCATGGGGGCAGGATACATCACATTTGCTGCGGCCGCGCTACCACCCGCGCATCAGGCTTTTTCGCGCTTTTTCCCCTCGGCCAGCATCGCATCGGCGAGGAGCGCCGCCAAAGCCACGGCGGCAGCGGCAACCAGCGCCGTGGCCAGGTCGGCCGTCCGGTCGGGGGTGAGGGCTTGCGCCGCTTCGAGCCCGACCGCCAGCGGAAGCAACATCGCCGCCACGGCCATGGGCCGGGGCCAGGCAAGACAGGCGAGCGCCGTCAGCGTGAAAAAGACGAGAAAGTGCTCGATCAGTCAATGGAGCCCGAGCCGGACCTGCCAGCCCTCTGGCCCCAGCGTGGCGACCACGATGCCCGTGCCGAGCACCGCCAGCAGCAGAAGCAGCCATGACCGCTTGGCCCGCACCGGTGGGCTAACTCGACAGCGCGGCCGTCAGCGCTCCGACATTGTGCTTGAACATGTCGAGATAGGTCGGCGCCGGGCCGTCTTTGTCCGACAGCGCGTCCGAATAGAGCGTGCCGCCCACCTTGGCGCCGGTCTCGGACGCGATCCGGTCGAGCAGCCGCCGGTCGGTGACGTTCTCCAGGAACACCGCCGGGATGTGCTCTTCGCGGATCTGGCGGATGATCTTCGCCACGTCTTGCGCTGACGCTTCGCTCTCGGTGCTCGCCGTAGGCGCGATGATCTCCAGACCGTAGGCGTTGCCGAAATAGCCGAAGGCGTCGTGGCTGGTGATGATCTTGCGCCGGGACTCGGGCAGCTTGGCGATGGCCGCGCGGACCGCTTTGTCCTCCGCTTCGATGGCGGCGAGATACGTCTCGGCGTTCGCCTCGTAGGTCTCCTTGCCCTCCGGATCGACGGCAATTAGCCCGTCGCGGATATTTCTCACATAGATCTCGCCGTTGTAGAGATTCTGCCAGGCATGCGGGTCGGCGATCTGGTCCGCGTCGTGATCCTCGGCCGCTTCATGCTCGACATGACCGCGCTCGTCGGCCGCCTCCGCCTCATGGTGATGGTCGTCCTCCTCCATGGTGATCGGCATCACCCCGCCGCTCGTCACCACCAGCGCACCGGTGAAGCCGGAGGCGTTCTCCAGCCGCTCCATCCAGCCTTCGAAGCCGAGCCCGTTGACGAAGAAGATGTCGGCCCCGGCCAGCATCTTGGCGTCGGCGGGCGTCGGGCTGAACAAATGGGCGTCGCCGTTCGGCCCGACCAGCGTCGAGACCTCCACGCGGTCGCCGCCGACATTTTTCACCATGTCGCCGAGAATGCTGAACGAGGCGACGGCCTTGAGCTTGCCGTCGGCCTGATCGGCCGCTTGCGCGCCGCCCGAAAGGCTGAGCGCGATAAACGCAAAGGCGATGAGAGTAAGGAGACGATTCCGCATGACGCAACTCCGTGTTGGCAGAGGATCAGGCTTCCAGATGCTTGCGGGGCATGAGCCCCCAGAGGACGCCGCCCCGCACGCCCACAAGCATGGACAAGAGATAGAACGCCCCGCAGGCAAGGATGACCGCGGGGCCGGTCGGCACGTTGACGTAATAAGAGACCAGCAGGCCGGTGACGCTCGAGCCGAAGGCCGAGACGACGGCGACGGCGATCATGCCGCCGACATCCTCAGACCAGAACCGCGCAGCCACCGCAGGCAGCAGCATAATGCCGACCGCCATCAGTGTGCCGAGCGCCTGGAAGCCCGCCACGAGATTGAGCACCACGAGCACCAGGAACACGAGATGCGTCGGCGAACTTAAGGGGCTCACCGAACGCAGGAACTGCGGATCGAAACATTCCAGCACGAGCGGCCGGTAGAGCAGCGCCAGCGTGACCAGCGACACCGAAGCGATGGCGGCGATAAGGATCAGCGCGCCATCGTTGAGCGCCAGCACCGAGCCGAACAGCACATGCAGGAGATCGACGCTGCTGCCGCGCATCGACACCAGCATCACGCCCAGCGCCAGCGACACCAAATAGAAACCGGCGAGGCTCGCATCCTCGCGCAGCACGGTCGAGCGCGCCACGAGTCCGGCGGCGAGCGCCACGGCGAGCCCCGCGGCAAAGCCCCCGAGGCTCATGGCGAACAGCGACAGCCCCGCCAGCAAATAGCCGATGGCCGCGCCCGGCAGGATGGCGTGGCCCATCGCATCCCCCATCAGGCTCATGCGGCGCAGCACCAAAAAGACGCCGATGGGGGGCGCCGTCAACGAGATGGCGAGTGATCCGACCAGCGCCCGGCGCATGAAGGCAAATTCGATGAAGGGCTGGACCAGACTATCGATCATGCGGCCGCGTCCGCTTCGTCGCGTTCGCACACATGGGCATACGCATCGAAAGCCTCGGTGAGTGTGCGCGACTTAGCGAGATTGGCCGGCGTCAACACGTTGGCCGTCTCGCCCCAAGCCACGAACTCGCGCGCGAGCAGCAGCGTGCGGGGGAAATGCGCGCGCACCTGCTCGATATCGTGCAGCGCCGCCAGCACGGTACGGCCCTCGCGGTGCCAGCGTTCGATCAGGTGGATGAGATCGGCGATGGTCTTGGTGTCGACGGCGCGGAACGGCTCGTCCAGCAGGATCAGCGCGGCGTCCTGCAGCAGAAGCCGCGCGAACAGCACGCGCTGGAATTGCCCGCCCGACAGTGCACCCACCGGTCGGTCCGCAAGCTCGACGAGACCCACGGTGCCGAGCGCGCGAATAACTTGTTCGCGTCCGGCGGGCTTAAGCCCGCGCCAGGCGCCGAGCTCGCGCCATAGTCCCATGGCCACGCAGTCGAACACCGAGATGGGAAAGCTGCGGTCGATGTCGATGACTTGCGGCAGATAGGCGATGTCGCGCTTGGTCAGCCCGTCGAGGTCGAGCCGGCCACTCAAGGGTTTCAGCTCCCCGACGATGGCTTTCAGCAGTGTCGATTTGCCGGCGCCGTTCGGCCCCACCACCGCCAGCAACTCGCCGCGCGCCACCTCGCCGGTGATGTGATGCACGGCCGGGTGCCGGTCGTAGCCGAGCGTGAGGTTGTGAAAGCTAAGGGCGGGCGCAGTCGTCTTCATGCCAGCGCCCACAGCACGGCAAGCCACAATATGCCGACCGCCACCGCCACGATGCCAAGCCGCGCGGTCACCGAGGCCCGCAGCAGCGAGAAGCCGGTGGCGGTCGCAACGTGGCTGTGCCGCTCCATCGCTTCAAGCGATCCCATGGCGCTGGCCCCTCTTAGGTTAGGCCGCTTCGCGGCAATTGCCGCAGAGACCGGCGATCTCGAGCGTCACTTGCTCGGGCGTGATCTCGACGGGGGCGAGGCCCAACAGGTCCGCCTGGTCGTCATCGGAGAGCGAAATCTCGACCACCTTGTCGCAAGCCCGGCAGATGGCGAAAGCGAGCTTGCCGTCGCAAGCGCCGTGATCGCAGGCCACAAACGCCGAGCGCGACTGGAGCCGATGCACCATGCCCTTGCGCATCAGGTCGTTCAGCGCCCGGTAGACGGTCGGTGGATGGGAGATGCCGGATTTCCGCACCCGGTCGAGGATCGCGTAGGCGCTCATGGGCTCCTTCGATTTGCGCAGGCAAGCGAGGATCTCACTTTGATTGCGCGAGAGCTTCGGCGCGTGGTCGTGATGGGCCGCGTTCATGGGATGATATAACATAACATCAATCGGCTTCGTCAAGCGGAACCTGGCACGCGCTTTTGCGGTTTTCAGTAAAAGCCCGCCGCAAAGAAGCGCCCCCCACTCCAGAGATGAGGAAAATTATGACCCCGGCCCTCGCCGCTAGGCTGCCCCTTATGCCTTTGGCCATCGCAGGCTGGCTGCTCGCCGGCCCTGCCATCGCCGCCACCGAATCCGAAACCGATGAAAGGAGCGCCGCGCAAGCGGAGAGCAGCGAAAACCCCATGGAGGCTGCTGAAAATGCGGAGAAGGGGTCGCTGACCAATCCCTATTCGACGAGCGACAGTGACGTGGTCGCGCAGGGTAAGGAGATCTACATGGCGGCCGGCTGTAACGGTTGCCACGGCGGAACCGGCGGCGGCGGCATGGGCCCGCCCCTGACCAACCCGATCTGGATCTATGGCGACGATGACGACACGCTGTTCCGTGTGATCGCGCTGGGTACCGATGCGCTGCTCGAGCAAGGCTATACACGCACCGGCTCCGAGCACGTCGTGGGACCTATGCCGGCGCAAGGGACTATCGTAAAATCCACCGACGACATGTGGAAGATGATTACGTGGATTCACTCGATCAATCAGTGACTTAAGATGGTAGATCGAGTGCTGTGTCCATCAGAAACGCATGAGGAAACGCCATGTTGCTTAGAGCGCTCACAATAATCGCTGTGGTCGTCGGCCTCGTTTTTGTCGCCTGGTCGCTGCTGGTCATGACCGGCGGACGCGACTGGATTGTCGCGACCATGACGACGGAGGAAGAGGCGCCAAAGAAGGTTGCGACCAAGCAAGAAGAGTTAAAGGACGAAGCCAAACCCGCTGACCAATCTGCCGAAGCCAAGCAAGCGGAGGCCCCGGCGACCGACAAGGCCGCTGCTGCCGAAGACGGGCCTGCCCCCGACGAGACCGCTAAAGGCGAAGGAGAAAGCGCCGACACTGCCGAAGGCGAAACCGCGCCGGCGGACGCGGCCGCCAAAGGTGAAGGCGTGGCCGAAAGCGCGGATGCCGGCGCGAGCGAAGGCAGTGGCGGCGACATCGATCCCGCAGGCAATCCCGCCGAAACGGCCAAGAGCGCCGAGAAGGGCAGCCTGACAAATCCTTACCGGGACAACTACGAAGAGGTCGCCGAGGAAGGGCACAAGAAGTACATGGCAGCCGGCTGCAACGGCTGTCATGGCGGCACTGGCGGGGGCGGCATGGGGCCACCTCTGTCCAATCCGGTTTGGGTCTATGGCAATGACGGCGACACGCTGTTCCGCCTGATCGCGCTGGGCTCCGACGGGCTACATGAGCAAGGCTATGTGCGAAAAGGCTCGGAGAACGTGGTCGGCCCGATGCCGCCCCACGGTAGCATTGTGAAGTCCAACGACGACATGTGGAAGATCATCGGCTGGATCTGGTCGATCAATCCGCCGGACAAGGCCGCCTCCGCGCAGTAACCCCATCGGGATATCGCCGCGCCGCGCACCTTCGCCAAGCTCGGCGTGGCAGGAGCCCCGAACGTGCGGCGGAAGTCGCGCGCGAAATGCGCCTGATCGGCAAAGCCGGCCTCATGCGCAGCGGCGGTGAAATTCTTGCGTTCAATATCGAGAGCAACGGCAAGCGCCTCGTTTTCTGGGGCCTGCGCGCACCATCAGGTCGCCTCGCTGGCGCGCCCTGATTGACACTGCGTGTTCGATGTCGACAAGGAGCAGGGTGCCAAAACCCGCGCCCGCATGTTCGATCGCGTGGCCACGGACCGCGTCGCTGTCAGCGGCTTCCACATGCCGTTCCCATCTATCGGCTATGTCGAACGGCGGAAGGACGGGGGCTACCGCTGGATTCCGCACTCCTATCAGCTCGACCTCTGATCCTCGCTGGGGCTTGATCGGCCGGAGCTTCCGGCGTGCAATGGACGCATGGAAGGCCGCATCGAGATCATCGAGGGCGATATCACGACCCTCGATGTCGACGCCGTCGTCAATGCCGCCAACGAGGCTCTGGCGCCGGGGGGCGGCGTCTGCGGGGCCATCCACCGCAAAGCTGGCCCTGAACTCGCTGACGCCTGCGCCAAGCTCGGCGGCTGCGCCACGGGCGAGGCCAAGATCACGGACGGTTTTGGGCTGCCCGCCCGCCATGTGATCCACACGGTCGGGCCCGTCTGGGGTGGCGGCGAACGCGGCGAAGGCGAGTTGCTCGCCAATTGCTACCGGAACAGCCTGACGCTGGCCGCCGATCACGGCCTCAGATCCATTGCTTTCCCCGCCATCTCGACCGGCATTTACGGCTTCCCGCCGGACCGCGCCGCGTTCATTGCCGTTCGCGCCGTGCGCGAGAGCCTTGCCGCGCTGCCCGCAATCGAACGCGTGGTGTTCTGCTGCTTTGGCAGGGACTCATACGAGCTGCATGAGGCGGCGCTGGCTGCCACGGCCCCGCGAGGTTGACGCATGGCACACTGCCACCGCCCGCGCGCGCTATTGCCCAATCCGCGAAGAATTGACGCAAATCAGACGGGGATGCGTCCATGCACCTCCTGTTCGTTGCGGCTAAACCCGGCTAGTCTCCCTGCAACGTAATGAGTCGCCTCGCAAGGCGGCCAAAACTGGGCAGGTGGGAAACGTAGGATGATGTCCGAACTCGACCCGCTACTTCTTTCGCGCATCCAGTTTGCCTTCACGATCTCCTTCCACATTATTTTTCCCTCTTTCACCATCGGCCTCGCCGCGTGGCTCGTGGTGCTCGAGGGGCTGTGGCTCAAGACCGGCAAGCAGATCTACGCGGACATCTCGCGCCATTGGATCAAGATCTTCGCCGTGTCCTTCGGCATGGGCGTCGTGTCCGGCGTGGTCATGTCCTACGAGTTCGGCACCAATTGGAGCGAGCTGTCGCGGCGCGGCGGCAATGTCATCGGTCCACTCCTATCTTACGAGGTGCTGACCGCCTTCTTCCTCGAGGCCGGCTTCCTCGGCATCATGCTGTTCGGCCGCGAGCGCGTGCCGAAATGGGTGCACTTCTTCGCCACCTCCATGGTGGCGCTCGGCACGGCGATCTCCGCCTTCTGGATTCTGTCCGCCAATAGCTGGATGCAAACGCCGCAGGGCTTCACCGTCGACGACCAAGGCGTGTTGCATGTCGCCGATTGGTGGCAGGTGATTTTCAACCCGTCCTTCCCGTATCGCTTCACCCACATGGTCGCGGCCGCCTACCTGACCACGGCCTTCGTCGTCGGCGGCATCGGCGCTTGGTATATCTTGCGCGACAGGTCCGTGGCTCACGGCCGCATCATGCTTGGCATGGCGCTGAGCCTCATCGTCTGGCTGGCGCCGCTCCAGCTCGTGATCGGCGATCTTCATGGATTGAACGCGCGAGAGCACCAGCCCGCTAAGATCGCCGCGGTGGAGGCCCATTGGGAAACGCGCCGCGACGCGCCGCTCGTGCTGTTCGCCTGGCCTAACACCAAGACCGAGAGTAACGACTACGAACTCGCGATCCCAAAGCTCGGCAGCCTCATCCTCACCCATGAATGGGACGGCGAAGTGCGGGGCCTGAAATCGTTCCCGCCCGAAGACCGGCCGAACCCCGTCATCCCATTCTTCTCCTTCCGCATCATGGTCGGCATCGGCTTCATCATGATCGCGTTGGGCTTCACCGGCGCGGTGCTGTGGCTGATGGGGCGGCTCTACACCACGCGCTGGTACTTGCATGCCATGACGTTTGCCGCGCCGCTCGGCTTCATTGCCGTGCTCGCCGGCTGGTTCGTGGCCGAGGTGGGTCGCCAGCCTTGGGTCGTCTACAACGTGCTGCGCACGGCGGACGCCGTGTCGCCGGTTCCCGGCGGCAGCGTTCTCACCACGATCATTCTCTTCGTCATCGTCTACGGCATCGTGTTCGGCGCCGGAGTCTACTACATGGCCAAACTCGTCCAGCACGGTCCCGAACCAGTTCCGCCGCTGCCCGAGGAAGGCGAAGCGGATCCGTCCCGCAGACCATTGTCAGCCGCAGGTAACCCATGACAGCCTCCGACATGGACATGGCGCAGCTTCTGCCCATCTTCTTGCCCCTCGTCTGGGCGTCGATCCTGGCGCTCGCCGTGTTCCTCTACGTGCTGCTCGGCGGCTACGATCTGGGCCTCGGCGCGCTGTTTCCGCTGGCCCCGTCCCACCGCGACCGCGACGCCATGATGGCCTCGGTCGCGCCGTTCTGGGACGGCAACGAGACCTGGCTCGTGCTCGGCGGCGGCGGCCTGCTCGCGGCGTTTCCGCTGGCCTATTCGGTCATGCTGCCGTCGCTGTATATCCCCATCATCCTCATGCTGTTGGGGCTGATCCTGCGCGGCGTCGCCTTCGAGTTTCGCTTCAAGTCCAACCGCTCCCGCTGGGCTTGGGATCTCGCCTTCGCCGGCGGCTCGATCCTCGCCGCTTTGATGCAGGGCGTCACCATCGGCGCCTTCGTGCAAGGCTTCGCGGTCACCAACAATCAGTTCTCCGGCGGCGCCTTCGATTGGCTGTCGCCATTCTCCATGGTTACCGCCGTCGCCGTGCTGTCGGGCTATGTGCTGTTATCCGCGGGCTGGCTCATCATGAAGGCGGACGAGGCCTTGCGAGAGTGGGCCTATGGCGTGGCCCGCTACGCGCTGATCGCGGTGACGGTCTTCATCGTGGCGTTCAGTGTGTGGACGCCGTTCCTGCATGCCGAGATCGCCGCGCGCTGGTTCTCACCCGGCAACATCATCATGTTTTGCCCGGTGCCGCTGCTCACCGCCGCCGCCGTGATCGGCTTATGGCGGGGCATCGCCAACCGCCAGCGCTACGCGCCCTTCCTGTGGGGCACCGCCATCTTCCTGCTCTGCTACATCGGCCTGGCGATCAGCCTGTTTCCCTACATCATCCCGCCGGACGTCACGATTTGGGAGGCCGCCGCCGCGCCCAAGTCGCAGCTCTTTATGCTGTACGGCGCCATACCGCTCCTGCCCATCATCCTGGGTTACACGGCCTACTCCTATTATGTGCTGTGGGAAGCGCCCTCGAGCGACGCCTATCATTGAGTCGCTGACTCGGTCCCTTCGAGACGGCCGCGTTCCGCGGCCTCCTCAGGGTGAGGACTTGGATCACTACGTCCCCGCCAGGTTCTTCCGCGCAAGCCGCCGCTTGAGTTTCATGATCCTGCCATAGGCGTCGGTGATGCGGCTGCGCGAGAGGCGCCCGTCGCACACCGCCTTCACCAGCGCGCCATGAATGCGCACGCCGAGCTGCGACTCCTCGGCCTGCACATTGGAGAAGACGACGATATCGGTGCCGGCCCGGACGGCCTTCACCGCCAGTTCCTCCGGCGTGAAGTCGTGGCGCACTGCGCCCATCTCCATGTCGTCGCTCATGATGACACCATGGAAGTCGAGCCAATTTCTGTTGCGTAGCGCGCGCGGCGCCTTGGCCGACAGCGACGCGGGCAGCGTCTCCATGTCGCTGAAGCGCGGATGATAGAGATGCCCGACCATCACGGCATCGAGCAGCCCGTCTTGCGCGAGCCGCCGATAGGGCTCGAGCTCAACCTCGTGCCAAGTCGCCGAGACATCCGCCAATCTTTTATGGCTATCCACGGCGCTCGACCCGTGCCCGGGAAAATGCTTGGCAACGGTGACGATATTCGCCGCGCGATGCGCCTTGATGAAGGAGGCGGCCAGCGAGGTGACGACATCGGGGTCGGCGCCGAAGCTCCGCCCGCGCGCGCCGATCACCGGATTGCGCGGATTGGTGTTGAGATCGACCACGGGGCCGAGGTTCATGTTGAAGCCGGCATCGGCCAGCTCCGCCGCCATCTCGCCATAGAGCCGCTTCGCCGCATCCGGTGACGCGAAGCTCGGATTGCCGGCAACCTTTGCCGCCGATGGAACCCATTTGAAGCCGTTCCAAGGGTTCAGCCGCTGCACCTTGCCGCCTTCTTGGTCGACAGCGATGAAGGGCCGCGGGTTGGACTTTGCGTTGCGCAGGAAGGCGATGAGATTCTTGACCTGCTTGCGCCGGTGGATGTTCTCCGGAAACAGCACGACGCCGCCGATCGTGCCCTTGTTCAACTGCGCGCGAACGGCTTTCACCCCTTCGTCGGTCTCGTCATCGCCAGGAAACCCGACCAGGATCATCTGCCCGACCATGGCATCGAGGCGCTCGGTCCCGCAGCCGCTCGGGATGGGCGCGGCCTGGGGCGCTTGGCTCCCGAGGCACAAAGCTCCCGCCAGGACAAGGACGGCCGCCGCCAGCACAAGGAAGGCGGCGCGCGCAAATTTGGAAAGAAAGCGAAGAGACATGGCAGGCCGGGTTTAGGGACGAAATTTGCCGCGATTGTGAATAGACTTGGGCTCGGGTGAAAGCATGAAAGGTCGAGGGAAGCCCCATGCATAGTACCATCTTCAGGTCCCTGTCGGCCGCTTGCGTCTCCGGCCTGCTGCTCGCAGGCCCGGCATTCGCCGAACCGGAATTGGCAGAGGAGCCGGTCGAGGAGGAGGAGAAGGAGGACGCGGACGCAAAGCTCGTTCAGAGCCTGCTCGGCCAGACTTACACCGGCGAGCTTCCCATCGAGGGCTGGAACGATTTCGGCGGAGGCCTCGTCTCGCCACCGATTTATGTGCACCTCTATCAGCGCGAGGACGGCACGTCCCTGGTACTCACCAGCAAGCTGTCGGCCAAGAAATACGAGGTGACCGACGCGCTGCTGATCTCCAAGCCATGGAAGGGCTACGAGATTTCCATCGCCTGCATGAAAGGCGACGATTTCACGCTGCGCTTCATCGGGGACGCGCGCGGGCCGGAGGGCACCGAATGGTGGACCGAGGTGCGCCGCGCCTGGGAGATCGAGATCGTGCCCAAGCCCGATCCGGAGGCCGAGGCCCAAAGCGAGACAGTGACAGAGGCAGAGCCCAAACCGGACCCCCTGACCGAACCTAAGCCCGCGCCGCAGCCCGGCAAGATCAAGGAGGCCAGCGCCAAAGGCGTGAGGTGCGCCAGCCCGAACTGGTAGAAGACTAAGAACAACGAAGGGCGGGGGAGGTCTTTGGGATGGCACAGCTGATTTTCGTGGCGACGCTGCTGGCGGCGCTGGGCACGGCGCTGCTCGCCGGAAATTTCTTCGCCTTCTCCACCTTCCTGATGAAGGCCCTGGGCGGGCTGTCGGCGGAGCGCGGCATCGTCGCCATGCAGGCCATCATCGCCGCCATCAAGAAGCCCGGCTTTCTCGTGGTGTTCTTCGGCACCGCGGTGCTCTGCGCCGTGCTGGCAGGAAGCGCCCTGTTGCATTGGGGCGCGCCGGGGTCCTGTTATCTGCTCGCCGGAGCGCTTCTATTTCTCTTGGGCGCGTTTCCCGTGACCATGCTGCGCAACGTGCCGCTCAACACGCAGCTCACGGCGGTCACGCCGAACTCGAAGAAGGGCCGCGATGTGTGGAAGCGCTTCCAGGCGTCGTGGGGGATGTGGAACCACATCCGCACGGTGACCGCACTTCTCGCCTGCGCATTGCTCATCCTGGCGCTGGCCGAGATGGGCAATCCGTTCGCCCGTTGATTACGGACAGACCGCGCTGCGGCGCGCCGCCTGGTCCTTGATGTAATGCGGCTTGTTCGAGAACGATCGGGATAGATTGTCGATCATGGTCCAGCCGTCGAAGGCGCCGTCGTCGTCGTAGTCCACGCGAACCAGCACCCCGTTATGCTCGCCGATGCGCGCCGTATTGGCGTAGCAGATTTGCGCGATAACGCCCCGCGTCAGCCGCGGTTCGCAACGCGTATACGGCCTGCCGCAATGGTCGGTACTGGCGAGCGGCCCCGGCGGCAGCGCGCCCGTGGCCCGGATCAGCGCATGGCCGTTGCAGGCGAACCGCCGCTGATTGTAGATCGCCTCGGTGCGCGCCTTGGGCACCGCGTAGGGCCCTGCGCGCGTCCAGAAGCCGATCGACTGTCCGGCGAAGGCCGCGTTCTGGATGTCGGTATCGAGCGGCAACCCGCCCCGGCATTTGCCGCCCGCCTTGCGCGCGAACCACGTGGTGTCGGTCCAGTTCTGGAAGAGATGCCACCGGCCCGAGTTGTGGAACTGCGTCGACCCGGCGAAGGATCGCGACGCGGAAAGCCAAGCGAAATCGATCAACCTATTCCGCTGAAGCAGCATCAGCGCGTCCCCGCTCCCGTAAGCGCCGACCCGATAGCCGGCGCCCCGCAGATTGCGGTTCACCACGGTGAAATATTCGACCATCTTTTTCGCCGTGGCGGCGTCGTTGCGATCGAAGTTGAAGTCGACGCCGAAATAGATCGCGCTGTTGGCGGGCTGGCCGAGCGCCCGCGCTTGCGCCACCGCCGCGCGTGAATCGAGCTCCGCCTCGGTCTTGGTCGAATGCGGCGGGCTCGCGGCCTTCGCGCACTTGGCGTCCTTGAGGGTGAACAGTCTGCCCCTGCTGTCGAAGCTCTTGCCCTCGAACTTGTATTTGCTGCTGGAGAGATATTGGTAGATCGACAGCACCGCGAAGCCGTGATCGAGGATCGCGTCGATCTCACTCCCCGCTTGCCCGGCGAGGCCGTTGTCGATGAGCCGCTTGCCCCGCCATTGCGCGCAGCGCCCGAGATAGCGGCCGATGACCTTGACGCCCGCCGCGCGGAGCTGCGGCAGATGCGGCGTCACATTGTGGGAAGTATCGATGATGGCGATGCGGCCCAGATCTTCTTCAGCCGCGGCGCCGAACGGCGCCAGCAGGCCTATCGTCACCAGCAATACAAGCCCATATCGAAGCAAGAGACCGATCCTCCTCGGAAGCGAATCTGCCCTGAACGGTTGGTCGAATTGTGGCGAAGCGTCAACCGTTGGCGGGGCCCTAGTCCTAATCGGGCCTCGTCTCTTCCGCGCCGAGCGCGGTGATACGGTCCTCGAACGCCCGCATGAAATCGTTATAGCTGCCGGTGCCGTAGAGCGGTTCCCCCACATTGACCGTGCAGTTGAATGGCACCAACAAAGACGAGCCTTTGGGCAGCGCCTTGCCGAGCCCGTGCATATAGATGGGGACAACTGGCACGTCGGGCCGCGCGCAGGCCAGATGCCCGATGCCCTTCTTTAGCTTCCCGAGTGTCTCGGGATCGCCGCGCGAGCCTTCCGGGAACAGCACCAGGATCTCGCCACGGTCGAGCGCCTCCTCGCAGAGCAGAAGAGGATTGCCGCCCTTCTTGGCGCTGCCGCGCTCCACCGGGATGATGCCGATGATGTTGGTGACAAACCAGTCTTTCGCCTTGCTGGTGAAGAAGTAATCCACCGCCGCCACGGGCCGCAGCTTCGGCAACAGCCTGAGCGGCATGAGCGACATCACGGCGAGCGCATCGAGATTGGAGTTGTGGTTGGCGGCGAGCACGGCGGGACCGTCTTTCGGCAATCGCTGGCGGTTTCGCACGGTGAGGCCCAGCGCCACCAGGATCACCGCGCGCACGAACACGGCGAAGAACAGAAAACGCAGCAGCCTGATGAGCGGATTGCGGCTCAGCACGGGGCCCTCACGGCGTGAAGAAATAGCGGAAGAAGTGGAAGAAGGCGGGCGCCGCATAGGTGAGGCTGTCGACCCGGTCGAGAATGCCGCCATGGCCGGGGATCAGCCCGCCCGTGTCCTTCACGCCGAGATCGCGCTTCACCGCCGAGAGCGTGATGTCGCCGAGGAAGCCGGCCACGCCGAGCACCGCGCCGGCAAAAGCCGACCACTGCCAGTCCATCGGCGTGAGATAGGGCCCGAGCAGCGCCGCCAGCACGACGGTGGTCAGCACCCCGCCGATCAGCCCTTCCCAGGTTTTCTTCGGGCTGACATCGGGCGTCACTTTGTGCCGGCCGCGCAGCTTGCCCCAGGTGTACTCCGCCACGTCGTTGAACTGCGTCAGCACCACGAGGAAGAACAGCAGACCCACGCCGCCGGCGACGGGGTTATGCACCTCGCCCGAGACCAGCAGCATCGCCATGTGGCTTAAGGCGAACACCGTGAGCATCAGTCCCCAGGAGAGCGTGCCTACCGCGCGCAAGAACCCTTTGGTGTCGCCGCGCAAGGCCATGAGCGCCGGGAAGAACAGGAACAGCCATACCGGCACGAACACGAGGAACATGCCGTACCAATCGATCGCCGCCCAATAATACTGAATGGGAATGGCGAGATAGGCGAACAGCAAGAGCCCGCGGTCGATGCGCCGCGTGGGGATCAGCGATAGATATTCTTTCAACGCCAGATAAGAAATAAAGGCGAGGAAGACGATCGCCACCGTCTGGTTCACCGCGATGGCAAAGGTAAAGGCGCCGATCATCCACCACCACGATGTGGTGCGGCTGACCAATTCGTCGTAATGGCCCGGACGCCGCCAGCGCAGGCCGAACACAAGGGCCGTGGCGGCGATCAGCACGGCCCATACGCCCGCCGTGGCGTAGACTACATTTTCTGGAAGGCCGAACAGCGTGCTCATGACGCCTCGGCAACGATGCGGCGCGCGCGGTTGATCACCGTGCAGACGGACAGCGCCAGAAGGATGCCGAGATAGACGCTCGTCCATAGGCCTGGCGCAAACCCGAGCCCCAGCAACACCGCGAGCAGGCCGAAGGCCAACGCGCGGTCGCTCTTCCCGAACGGCCCGGCATAACTTCGCGGCGCCTTGATCAGCGGCCCGAGCGCGCCCGTCATCTCGGCGATGATCCCGGCGACGACCACCAGCACGACGAGCGGCGCGTTGACACCGGGAATGAGCGCGAAGGGCAGATAGAGCGCAGCATCGGCGATCACGTCGGAGAGTTCATTGAGCACCGCGCCACGCGGGCTCGCCAGGCCGTGCTCCTTGGCCATGAGCCCGTCGATGGCATTCAGCGCCATGCGCACAAACAATGTCACCGGTAGAAGCAGCAAAGGCAAAGCCTCGCCCGGTGCGAGCGCCAGCCACGCGCCTTGCGCGACGCTCAGCAGAAGCGCGGCAACAGTGACCGCATTCGCCGTGAGACCGGCGCGCGCCAGCCAGGCCGCGATGGGCCGCAGCAGCGCCTGAAACTTCGGCTTCAGATCATAGATGGTGGCCACGCTTTTCGGCGTCCTGTCGTGAATTGCCTCAGCGCATCAAGCTGACACCGAAGAATATCAAGGCCGCAAGTCCCGCGGCAGAAGGCACGGTGATGGCCCAGGCCGCCACGATGCCCATGAAGTGCGAGCGGCGCACCAGCTTGCGGCGGCGCAACTCGTCCTGTGTGGCGGCGAAAGACCGCGAGGGCAGATTACGCTTATGGGTGCGGATGTAGTGCCGCCTGCGCCGGCTATGGGTCGTGTAATACTCGCGGAAGAAACCGACGCCGAACACCGCGCCAACCACGATATGCGTGGTCGAAACGGGCAGGCCGAGCTGCGAGGCGACGAGCACCGTGAACGCCGCGGACAGCGCCACGCAAAACGCGCGCATCGGGTTCATCTTGGTGATCTGCTCGCCGACGATCCGCACGATGCGCGGGCCGAACAGAAACAGGCCGAGGCTGATACCGAAGGCGCCGATCAGCATCACCCAGAAGGGCACGCCGACCTCGCTCAGCATCGCACCCGACTCCGCGCTGTTCAAGATCGCCGCCAGAGGCCCAACCGCGTTGGCAACGTCGTTCGAGCCATGAGCGAAGGACAGCAAGGCGGCGGAACAAATCAACGGAAGATGGAACAGCCGCCGCAAAGCCTGGTTGCGGTTCTCCATGCCTTGGGACTGCATGCGCACCCATGGCTTCGCGGCGACATAGGTGAGCGCGAAGACGAGGATGGAGATGGTCACGACGGCTGGGAATCCCGGCGTCCACACATGGCTAAAGCCCTTGAGAACGAGATAGGCCGCGAAGATCGCCGCCATGAGCGCGACCAGCACGGGCACCCAGCGGCGCGCCGCGGCGATCTTGTCCTCCTGGTAGATGAGATTGATCTTGATGAAAGCGAGGAAGCCCGCGGCGATCACCCCGCCGATCAAGGGGGAGCTCAGCCAGCTGGCAAAGATAGAGCCGACGATGAACCAGTCCACGACGTCGACGCCGACCGCCGCGACTCCGGCGCCGAGCACGCCGCCGACGATGGCGTGGGTGGTTGAGACGGGCGCGCCGAGAAACGTCGCAAGATGCACCCACAATGCCGAAGCAAGGAGCGCCGACATCATCACCCAAACGAACACGTCGCTGTTCGGCACGAGCGCGGGGTCGATGATGCCCTTGGAGATGGTCTGCACCACGTTGCCGCCCGCGATCAGCGCGCCGGCGCACTCGAAGACAGCCGCAATCACCAGCGCGCCCGTCATGGTCAGCGCGCGCGAACCGACCGCCGGGCCCACATTGTTGGCCACGTCATTGGCGCCGATGGTGAGCGCCATGTAGCCGCCGATCACCGCGGCGACGATCATCAGGACGGCGTTCTGGCTCGCCCCGATCTGGGTGGTGGCCAAGATGCCGGCGGTGGCGAGAAAGAGTACGGCGATGCCGAGCGCGAGCCGGTTGCGGGAGACCGCCCGGGTCGCCTCTTCCAGCCGCTCGATCTTGCGGAGATCCTTGTCGAGGGACGTCTTCCGGACCTTGTCCGTGCGCACATCGAGTGCGCCTTCGTCCCGCAGCGTCATGCGCTTGGTTTCCCTCGAAGATCCGTTACAGCACGGTCATACGGGGTCTTGAGCGGAGCCACAACCGGGCCCGGCCGTTTTCACCAGCCTTGTATGAAAACCGAAGTGGGCCTCGGGCGAAGAAACGCTTAAGCGGCCTTCTGGCGGAAAAAATCGCTCAAAAGCGCCGATAGCTCGTCGTCGGCCACCAGCGAGGCGGCCTCCTCCGGCGGGGCCCACAGGCTCTTCCGCGCCGCCTTCTCGGGCCAGTCGAGCAGCTGGCAACGCACCCGCAGCACGTAGACATCGACGCGGCACTTGGCCCAGGAAAACAGATGGAAGCGCTTGGTGTACTCGAAAGAGCCAAGGCGCTCGGGCTCGATATCGCCCTCGACGCCGGCCTCTTCGGCCGCTTCCTGCGCGGCCAACGCGGCATCGCTCATCTCGGGCTTGGGCCAGCCCCTGGGAATCGTCCACCTCCCGCGCCCGCGCGTTGTGATCAAGAGCACCAACGGCCCACCGGCCGTCTCCACGACCGGCAACGCTGCGATTTGCTTCAGGGGTGGTTTCATTGTGCCGGTGATTTGCGCTCGGACTCCGACAAATTCGTGGCGAGGAAGTCCTGGAAAGCGTCCCACGATAGCGCGTCCCCGCGCTTCTGGTAGCGGTCGGAGTCGAACACGGTGAAGGCGTGCGGCGCGCCTGAATACACCTCGATCTCATAGGGCACTTTCGACTGTTCCAGCTCCCGCGACAGTGCCGCCACGTCGTCCATGGTGATGGAGCTGTCCGCGCCGCCATGCATGATCAGAAGCGGCGGCGTATCGCTCGGATAGGTCTGGCCTTTGGGCGTCGTGAGCCCGCCATGGAAGGTGGCGTATCCCGCTACATTCTCCGCCTTGCCGGACCGCGCAAGCTCGAGCACCGCCGCGCCGCCGAAGCAATAGCCCATCACCACCGTTTCCTGATCGCCAGCTTTGCGCGCTTCCGCAAGCCCACCGAGGATCAGCGTGCGCATCCGCGCCCGATCCTCATAGAGCTCAGCCGTCTGCGCCTTCTTGGCGCCGGTCGTCGCGGGCCGATTGTCCTTGCCGTAAAGATCGAGGGCAAAGGCGTCGTAGCCCATCCCGGCCACCATGTCGGCGCGGGTCTTCTCGTATTCTGTCAGCCCATCCCAATCGTGGATGATCAAGACCAGCCCCTTGGAATCGCCCTCTGCATCGGCGCGATAGCCTTCGAAGGCCTCGCCATCCACTTCGTAGGCGACGGTATCGCCGGCTTGCGCCGCAAGCGGCGCGAGAAGGACGGCAAGCGCGACGATCATCAAACGCATGTTGGATGTCAAACTCGTGACGATGTCACTCGTGACCATGTCCTATCCTTCCCCTTTGGTTTGCGTCTCCGCCAAAAGTTCTTCCACCTTCGGCATCATGGTCTCGACGATCACGGCCACGCCCTTGCCGTTGGGGTGGATGCCATCTTTCAGCATGAGATCGTCATTGAGGGCGGCGCCCTCCAGAAAGAACGGATGGAGGATCACGCCATATTGCTTGGCGAGATCGGGATAGATCGCGCCGAACGACTCTACATAGGCTTTCCCCATGTTCCGTGGCGCCTCCATGCCGGCGAGCAGCACGGGAAGTCCCTTCGCCTGAATCCTTTCAATGATCATTGCAAGCGCGGTCTTGGCCGCATCCGGCGGCAGGCCTTGGAGTGCGTCATTCGCGCCAAGCTCCACGATCACCGCGTCGGCGTCATCGGGGATCGCCCAGTCCAGGCGCCGCAAACCGGCTGATGCCGTATCGCCGGACACACCGGCATTGACGACGCGCACAGTCTGCCCCCGTGCGGCAAGCGCCGCCTGAAGCTGCGCCGGGAAGCTTTGATCTTGCGGCAGGCCATAGCCCGCCGTGAGACTATCCCCCAAAGCAACAATGACGGTTTCGTCCGGCTCGGCGGCGCGCAGGCCGTGGCATGGCAGCGCGAGGATCAAGGCTGCGGCGAGAAAGCTCAGGCGGGCAATGCAAAGTTTCATCTTTTCGACCTGTTTGACCTTCTTTAATGCGGCTACCCTGCCGACGCTATTCGAATGATGACCCTTCTCCATGGATCAGACCTTGAAACACCGCCCCGCGATAGAGCTTGATGGCGTGCATGTCACGCTGCCCTCGCGCGCGGGCGCCGTCGCCATTCTGCGCGGTATCGATTTAGCCGTGCCTTCGGGCGAAGCTGTGGCGGTCGTAGGTCCCAGCGGCTCGGGCAAGTCGACCCTGCTCATGGTCATCGCCGGGTTAGAGCGTGCCACGGCCGGCAAGGTCACGGTGGTCGGCACCGATCTCGCCACACTCGACGAAGATGGGCTCGCGCGGCTGCGCGCCGCCAATATCGGCATCGTGTTTCAGTCCTTCCACCTCGTGCCCACGATGACGGCCATCGAGAACGTGGCCCTGCCGATGGAGTTCCTCGGCAAGGACGACGCTTTCCAGGTCGCACGCGAGGCGCTTGCCGAAGTCGGGCTCGACCATCGCGAATCGCATTTCCCCGGACAACTCTCGGGGGGCGAGCAGCAGCGCGTCGCCATCGCCCGCGCGCTCGCCACCAAGCCGACGCTGATCTTGGCGGACGAGCCCACCGGCAATCTGGACCTTGCCACCGGCGCATCGGTGATGGACCTCCTCTTCACGCTCAAGGAGAAGACCGGCGCGACGTTGCTCCTCATCACCCACGACAACGAGCTCGCCAAGCGCTGCGACCGCACCGTGAGCCTTGCCGACGGGCGCATCGTGAAGGGCGGCGTCAAACGCCGCGCGCGCGCCACGTGACCGCTGCCGCGGCGACTGCCGCAACCCCCGTTCAACCCGCGCGCTTTCCGCTGGCGCTGAGCATTGCCTTGCGCGAGCTACGTGCGGGCGCCGGCGGGCTCGTGGTTTTTGTGCTGTGCATTGCCCTCGGCGTCGCTGCTGTGGCCGCCATCGGTTCGCTGGCCGCCGCCTTCGACAAGGCGCTCGCCAATCAAGGTCGCTTGCTCATCGGCGGCGACCTCTCCTTCGAGGTGATCCATCGCCAAGCCGGTGCCGAGGAACTGGCCGCGCTGAACGAGCTCGGCCAAGTCAGCGAGTCGGCGAGCTTCCGCGCCATGGCCCGCGCCGAAGACGGCAAAAGCGCGCTCGTCGAAGTCAAGGCGGTCGATGCCCCCTACCCGCTCTATGGCGAAGTCGCGGTGCTCGAGCCGAAGGATGCCGGCGCCGCGTGGCGAGAGCCCGGCGTTGTCTTGGCCCAACCCGCTCTGCTCAATCGCCTCGGCGTGAAGATCGGCGACACCCTCAAGATCGGTGAGGCGACGGTCACACTCGGCGGCACGCTCGGCGAGCAGCCCGACCGCCTCGCCGACCGGCTCTCTTATGGCCCGAAGCTCCTCATGTCCCGCGACACGCTCGGCAAGACCGGGCTGGTGCAGCCGGGCAGCCTTATCCGCTGGACTTATCGCGTGAAGATGCCCGACGATATCGGCGTCGACCGCAAGCAGCTCACCGCCGCGCGAAAAGACATGGAGAAGAAATTCCCTCAAAGCGGATTCTCCATTCGCGATTGGACCGACCCGGCCCCGTCGCTGCGGCGTGACGCGGAGCGCTTTACCCAGTTTATCAACTTCGTCGGACTCACGGCGCTGCTGCTTGGCGGCATTGGCGTCGGCAACGCCATCCAAAGCTATATGGCAAAGAAGCGCGACGTCATCGCCACCTTCAAATGCCTCGGCGCCACGAGCCGGCTCGTCCTCGATGTGTATCTGATCCAGGCCTTCCTACTGGCCCTGATCGGCATCGTCATCGGGCTTGTGCTCGGCGCCTTCGCCCCGGTCGTGATCGCCACGCTCTATCAGGATGCCCTACCCATCGCACTCGCGGTCGAGCCGCATCCCGTGCCGCTCATCGTTGCAGCCCTCGCCGGCCTCCTCACCATGGTGCTGTTCGTGCTGTGGCCGTTGGGAAAGGCAAGCCGCATTTCGCCCGCGGTGCTGATGCGCGCCCATCTCACCGAAGAGCGGGAACGCTCCGCGCTTCCTTTTGCTATTGGTTCGGCGGCGGCGGGGCTCGCGCTCTTCGTGCTCGCCGTGGCCGCGTCCGAAGAGCGGCTGGTCACGGCGGCGATTTCGGTCGGCATCCTATTCGCCTTCGTGCTGCTGCTCGGTTTTGGGCTCCTGGTGCAGCGGCTCGCCGCCCGCTTTCGCCGTACCAAGCCGCCTGCCTGGGGACTGGCCCTAGCCAGCATCGGCGCGCCGGGCTCGCTGGCCCGCTCCATTGCCGTCTCGCTGGGCTTGGGGCTCGGACTTCTCATCGCCGTGGCGCTGATCCACACCTCGCTGCTCACCGAGATCGAAAGCCATGTGGAGATCGATGCGCCCGCCTATTACTTCCTCGACGTGGAACCTGACGACCTCGCCACCTTCCAGGCCACGGCCAAGACCATCGAGCCCACCGCCAAGACCGACGACGCGCCGATGCTGCGCGGCCGCATCGTCAAGCTGAACGGCGTGTCCGCCGACGAGGCGGAGGTGTCGCCCGATTCCCGCTGGGTGCTCTCCGGCGATCGCGGCCTGACCTACACCGACAGTGTGCCCGGCGCTTCCACGATCGAGGAAGGCGAATGGTGGCCGAAAGGCTATGACGGCCCGCCGCTCGTCTCGTTCGACGGCGAACTCGCGAAGGGTCTTGGCTTGAAGCTCGGCGATATGGTCACGGTAAACATTCTCGGCCGCAACGTCGAGGCCAAGATCGCCAGCATGCGCAAGATCGACTGGGAGTCGCTCGCCATCAACTTCGTCATGGTGTTCTCGCCGAACACGCTGCAGGGCGCGCCCCATCGGCTCGTCACCACGCTGGAGCTGCCGAAGGGCACGAGCCCGGAAACAGAAGCCAAGATCATCCAATCGCTGGCGGAGCGCTTTCCCCTCGTCACCGCCATCAAGATCGGCGACATCGTCGATGCGGCCAAGGCGATGCTCGCCAAGCTGATGACCGCGATCCAGGCGACGGCCGGCTTCACGCTGCTGATCGGCGCCGCGGTGCTGGCGGGCGCCGTGTCGGCGGGCCAGCAGCGCCGCAAATATCTCGCCGTGCTCTACAAGACGCTGGGCGCCACGCGAACCCGCATCATCTCGGCTGAGCTACTCGAATTCGGCGCCTTGGGCCTCGCCACCTCGCTGCTGGCGGTCCTCATCGCCACCATCACCGCCTGGGCCCTGTGTACCTTCGCGTTCGATATCGCCTTTGTGTTCGACGTAGGCGCCGCGCTTCAGACCATCGGGCTGGCCCTGGCGCTGGTGTTAACCGTAGGCGCCATAACCACCTGGCGGGTGCTGTCGGTGAAGGCCGCACCCTATCTCCGGGCGGAATAGGGCCAGTTTCCGGGCCAGCCCCGTCTACAAGTCGCCGCCTATCAGACGGATAGGCATTTCCAATCAGCGTCGGACACAGTCTCTTCATCTTGCGCAAATAGGCTCAAACCACCATATTTCCTGACAAATCGGCTAACTGAACAACCTCAGCAAGGATTGTCTTACATGGCGGAACTCGACAGACGGTATGGGCAAGGCACGGGCCTCGGGCGCGCGGAAGCGGGCGTTATCGACCAGGGCCTGCGCTCCTACATGCTCCGCGTCTATAACTACATGGCCTCGGGCGTCGCCATCACCGGTGTCGTCGCTTACACGATCTACGCCATGTCGGTGATAACGGGCGCGGACGGTGCGGTCACGGGGCTGACCCCGTTCGGCAACATCATGTTCAACAGCGCCTTCAAGTGGGTGGTGATCTTCGCGCCGCTCGCCATGGTGTTCTTCCTCTCGATGCGCATCAGCTCCATGAGCCTGAGCACGGCCCAGATCTCGTTCTGGGTGTTCTCGGCCCTGATGGGCGCGTCGGTTTCCTCGATCTTTCTCGTTTATGCCGGCCAGAGCATCGCCCAGGTGTTCTTCATCACCGCGGCATCCTTCGGCGCGCTGTCGCTATGGGGCTACACCACGAGCAAGGACCTCTCGGGCTGGGGCTCGTTCCTGTTCATGGGCCTGATCGGCATCATTATCGCTTCGCTGGTGAACCTGTTCATCGGCTCCACTGCGCTGCAGTTCGCCGTGTCGGTGATCGGCGTTCTGGTGTTCGCAGGTCTCACCGCCTACGACACCCAGCAGATCAAGGAGATGTACAGCGCCAACGACGATGGCTCCGTCTCGGGCCGCAAGGCCGTGATGGGCGCGCTGCGCCTCTACCTCGATTTCATCAACCTGTTCATGATGCTGCTGCAGCTCTTCGGCGACCGCCGCTAAGCCAACGCAAGCCTTCGGAACGAAAAAGGCCCTGGCGGAAACGGCGGCGACCGCCGCTAAGCCAACGCAAGCCTTCGGAACGAAAAAGGCCCTGGCGGAAACGCCGGGGCCTTTTATTTTCGGTTTAGCCTGCTTCCACCCGGCCCTGCGGAGAGGTTGAAAACCGGACCGCGACCGCCCATTTGCCCCGAGTGATGGGCAATCCCTCCCCATCACAGGTTCCCCCCATAAGGAACCGGAGAAGCCCCGAGTCCCCCGTCTCCGGGGCTTCTCCTTTATCTGGGGTCAGGCCTCGACCAGGCGCAGGCCCTTGTCGAGCGTGCGCAAGACCCGCGCGAGATCGTGCCCGCGCTTCAAAATGAGGCCGGTGGCCGCGATCACGCTATAGGCGCCCTGACGGCGCGCGAGCTTCGGGGTCTTCTCGATGCGGTAGAGCGGGATTTCGGAGGACCGCCGGAACACCGAGAACACGGCCTTCTCTCTCAGCGTATCGATGGCGTAGTCGCGCCACTCACCGCTCGCGACCTTGCGGCCGTAGACATTGAGGATCTGGGAGAGTTCCTGACGGTTGAACGAGATACTGCTGCGCCGTGAAGGGCCCTCGGATGGGCTCCAATCGCCGCCAGCCTTGCGGGCCAGCGGCAAGACTATGGGCTCGGTTTCGCTCAACGCGCGCCTCCTGTAATGGAAGCTTCATGATGACCGCCAGCCCGCGGAAATTCAAGCCGCACGGTGCATCACACGGCGTGTAACAAAACGAAACATAAATCACAGTTCCGCCCAAGTTCAGTCAAGGGCACGCCCCAAAAACTCGTGAGGGTAACCCTTGTTGCCTCTCGGCCCGGTCCAACAAGAAAAGCTTCGGAATTCAGCCCCCCAGCCCCCCGAAGTTTTTCTCGGACCGGGCCATTCTCTTGAAGAGGCCTTGCAAAAGAGCCGGCAAGAGCCGGCTCTTTTCTTTTTCGGAATGCTGAAAAGAACGAGGGCCTATTTCCGCTCATAGGCGGCGGCACCCAGGATCGGGCCCAATCCCTCGACCTGCAACATCGCCACCAGGCAATCCCCGCCAATGGTTTGAAGCTCGTCGAGCGGCAGCCGCAGCGTCATCTGCTCGCCCTTCCACATGCCGATCGGTGTCAGCTCCCGCACCGGGTGCGAGTAGGTGATCTTCTTCCCGCGATTCTCGCCGCGGCGAATAGCAACCGTCTCCTTGTCCTTGGCCACCACGAGCCACACCGTCGCCTCGCGCATGTCGGACGTCTTGGGCGCGGCACCGATATCCAGAACAAGACTCTTGCCGTCCGCGCGCATGGTGATCGGCACTTTCACGTCCTGAAGGCGCCGCGTTGCCCGCCGCATCGCCATCTCGATCGCCGCCTCGTTGGCGCCGTTCACATGGGCGATACCGTCCACCACCATTTGCGGCGTGTAGACCCGGCCGTCGCCGCGCGACATCGCATAGTCGCGCTGCCGCGCGCTGTTCTCCGGACTCGACAACGTGTCGCGCCAACCGAGATAGTTCCAATAATCGACATTGAATGACAACGTGATCACGCCCGGCTTGTCACGCCAAGCATTGAGCAATTCATCCGCCGGCGGGCACGAAGAGCAACCCTGGCTCGTGTACAGCTCGAGCAAGACAGGCGTGCGCGACTTGCCCGCGGGCGGCTGTGCTTGGCCCGACGCAGACAGCGCGAACAAAACGAAGGCGCCGGCGCATGCCGCGATGATAGTGGTTGGCCTCATGCCCCTAGCATGCCGGAAGCGGCGCTGAATTTCCGGCAAAAACGGATCGCGGAGAGTCACAACTCGGTGACCTTAAGCCGCCTCGCGCGCGAGCGAGCGGAGCACGTAGTGCAGGATTCCGCCATTCCGGAAGTAGTCGAGCTCATCGAAGGTATCGATCCGGACTTTGAGCGGCACGGCCCGCATATCGCCGCCCGGATAGACGATGTCGACCTCGACCGTCTGTCCAGGTTTGATGTCGCCCAGGCCTTTCAGCGACACCGTTTCACTTCCCGTGAGTCCGAGCGTCTCCCAAGACATGCCGTCCTCGAACACGAGCGGCAGTATGCCCATGCCGATCAGGTTCGAGCGGTGGATGCGCTCGAAGCTCTGCGCGATAACCGCGCTCACGCCGAGAAGCCGCGTGCCCTTGGCCGCCCAATCGCGCGAGGAGCCTGTGCCGTATTCCTTGCCGGCAAAAACCACCAGCGGCACGCCGTCTTGCGCGTAACGCATCGCCGCATCGTAAATCGCCATGCGTTCTTCGGATGGATAGTGCACCGTCACGCCGCCTTCGACGCCGGGCACCATCTGGTTCTTGATGCGCGTATTGGCGAAGGTGCCGCGCATCATCACCTCGTGATTGCCGCGCCGCGAGCCATACGAGTTGAAATCGTGGACGGCCACGCCGTGCTCGCTGAGATAGCGGCCTGCGGGGCTGTCTTGCTTGATCGCGCCCGCCGGCGAGATGTGATCCGTGGTGATCGAATCGAGAAACAGCCCGAGGATGCGCGCGCCGTCGACATCGGTGAGCGCAGCAGGCTCGGTCGGCATGCCGGCGAAATAGGGCGGCTCCTGGACGTAGGTCGACTCGGTGTCCCAGGGATAGGTCAGCCCGCCGGCGACCTCGATCGCCTGCCATTCGGGATCGCCGCGGAACACGTCGCCATAGCGCTCCTTGAACATCGATTTCTTCACGGCCTTGCGCACGAGCTTGGCCACCTCTTTCGTCGAGGGCCAGATCTCCTTGAGATAGACCGGCTTGCCGTCTTTTCCCAAGCCCAGCGGTTCGGTGGCAAGATCGACCATGATCGAACCGGCAAGAGCGTAAGCCACCACGAGCGGCGGCGAGGCGAGATAGTTCGCCTTCACGTCGTGATTCACCCGGCCCTCGAAATTGCGATTGCCGGACAGCACCGAGGCGACGGCCAAACCATGCTCGTGAATGGTCTGCGAGATCTCTTCCGGCAGCGGCCCCGAATTGCCGATGCAGGTGGTGCAGCCATAGCCGACAAGATTGAAGCCGAGTTTGTCGAGGTCGTCAGTAAGGTCGGCCTTGTCCAGATAATCTGTCACAACTTGCGACCCGGGCGCGAGCGACGTCTTCACCCAAGGCTTGACGCTGAGACCCTTCTTCACCGCGTTGCGCGCGAGCACGCCGGCGCCGACCATCACATACGGGTTCGACGTGTTGGTACACGACGTGATGGCGGCGATGACCACGTCGCCGTGTCCGAGATCGAAATTCTTGCCCGTGATCTGAACGCGTTTCCCGGCCTCCGCCCCCTTGCCGTATTCCTTCTCCAGAACCTCGGCGAAGGCAGGCGCGGCCCTGTCCAACGGCACACGATCCTGCGGGCGCTTCGGCCCGGCGATCGACGGCACCACGTCGCCGAGATCGAGCGCCAGCGTGTCGGTGAATTCCGGATCGGGCGTGGAGTCCTTGCGGTAGAGGCCCTGGGCTTTCGCGTAGGCCTCCACCAGCGCGATACGCGAATCCTTCCGCGCGGTCGCCTCCAGATAGGCAAGCGTCTCCTTGTCGATAGGGAAGAAGCCGCAGGTCGCGCCGTATTCCGGCGCCATGTTGGCGATGGTCGCGCGGTCCTCGAGCGGCAGATGATCGAGGCCGGTCCCGAAGAACTCGACGAACTTGCCGACCACGCCCTTACGCCGCAACATCTCGGTGACGGTGAGCACGAGGTCCGTGGCGGTGACGCCTTCGCGCAATTCGCCGGTCATACGGAAGCCGATGACCTCGGGGATCAGCATGGAGATCGGCTGACCGAGCATCGCGGCCTCCGCCTCAATGCCGCCCACGCCCCAGCCGAGCACCGAAAGCCCGTTGACCATGGTCGTGTGGCTGTCCGTGCCGACCAGCGTGTCGGGAAAGGCGAACGTCACGTCGTCTTCTTCTTTCGTCCACACAGTCTGCGCGAGATATTCGAGATTGACCTGGTGGCAGATGCCGGTGCCCGGCGGCACCACGCGGAAATTGTCGAACGCGCCCGCGCCCCAGCGCAGGAAGGCATAGCGCTCGCCGTTGCGCTCATATTCCTTGTCGACGTTGAACTGGAACGCCATACCCGTTCCGAACGCATCGACCATCACCGAGTGATCGATGACGAGATCGACGGGCGCCAGCGGATTGATCTTGTGCGGGTCGCCACCGAGCGTGGTCACGGCGTCGCGCATGGCCGCGAGATCGACCACGGCGGGCACACCAGTGAAGTCCTGCATCAGCACCCGCGCCGGACGAAAGGCAATCTCGCGGTCGCTGCGCTTCTCGTTCAGCCACGCGGCCGCCGCGCGGATGTCGTCGGCGGTCACGCTTCGTCCATCCTCGTGACGCAGCAGGTTCTCCAGCAGCACCTTGAGCGAGAACGGCAGCCGGCTGATGCCGTCGAGCCCGGACTCCTCCGCCACTTTGAGATCGAAATAATCGTAGTCGCGCTTGCCCACTTTGAGGGTGCGCCGGCACTTGAAGCTGTCACGCGAGGTCGAAACCGCCGATGTCAATGAAATCTCCTTCGAGGGCCCGAGAAAACGGGCAGGTCCCAGCAACAGAGCATGCAAAGACATAGCCAATTGTCCGCGAGAAGCGGTCACCCTCTCGCGCCAGGGGCGTTTGGCTTTTGGATGCGTGCTCTTGGAACCACTATAAAAGGCCTTGCGGCAACGAGACAATGACGCGAAGAGACGCGTCTGAGCCGCCGCCCACCTATCTGCCTCAACTTTGCGCAAAAAAAGCCTCATGCAACCGCCCTTCACCGTCAGCCTCGAGGCCCGAGACATCGCCTGTGAGCGGGGCGGGCGGACGCTCTTTGAGGGCCTGGACTTTGCGCTGAAGCAGGGCGAGGCGCTCCTGGTCAGCGGACCGAACGGCGCCGGCAAGACGAGCCTGCTGCGCCAACTCGCCGGCCTCCTGCCGCTTGAGGCGGGCCGGCTGTCGGCTCCTGGCGCCGAGCCCGACATGGCCGTCGCCGAGCTCTGCCACTATGTGGGCCATCTGAATGCGGTGAAAAGCGCCCTCACCGTGCGAGAGAATCTCGCCTTCTGGGCGGACTTCCTGGCCGACGGGAAAGTCGATGCGGCGCTCGCCGCCTTCGGGCTTGGCCCCCTCGCTGAGATCTCGGCCGGACTGCTCTCGGCCGGGCAAAAGAGAAAGCTGGCGCTTTCGCGCCTGTTCGCCGCGCCGCGCCCCATTTGGCTGCTCGACGAACCCTCCGTGTCGCTGGATGCGGCTTCCGTGAAGCGCCTGGACGCGGCGATCCGCGATCAACTGAGAGCGGGCGGGATCGCCATCGTCTCAACCCACGTGCCCCTCAAGACCAGGTTCGCGAAACAGCTGACGCTTGGCCTGGAGCACGCGGCGTGAACGCGGCCCTCGCTCTTCTCGTCCGTGACGTCAAGCTTGCCTGGCGCGAAGGCGGCGCCATCGGCGTGGCGCTCGGTTTCTATCTCGTCGTCGTCGCCATCACGCCGTTTGGCCTCGGCCCCGATCTCAACCTGCTGGCGCGCGTCGCGCCCGGCATGTTGTGGGTGGCGCTGCTGCTCGCGGCGCTGCTCTCCGCCGACCGCATCTTCCACAACGACTATGAGGACGGCACGCTCGACGTGCTCACCACCGGGCCCCTGCCGCTGCCCGTGCTTGCCGCGATAAAGTCGCTCGCCCACTGGGTCACGACCGGCGTGCCGCTGGCCTTGTTGGCGCCGGTGCTGGGGCTGTTGCTCAACCTGCCGCTCGACGCCATGCCGCTGTTGGTGCTGTCCATGCTTGCCGGCACCCCCGCCGTGAGTTTCATCGCCGCGATCGGCGCGAGCCTGACGCTGGGCTTGCGGCGCAGCGGACTTCTGCTCGCGCTTCTCGTGCTGCCGCTCTACGTGCCGGTCCTCATCTTTGGCGTCTCCACCGTTTCAGCGGCGATGGTCGGACCCGGCTCGCCCTGGCCGCCTTTCCTCATGCTCTGCGCCCTCAGCCTTGCCAGCATCGTGCTGGCGCCGCTTGCCGCGGCCGCGGCGCTGCGCACGGCGCTTCGATAGGCCTCATTTGCGCTCGCCCCTCAAAGCCACTAGATCAGCCCCCATGATCAGCCTCGCCAACCCCACGCGCTTCTTGGAGCTCGTCAAAGCGGTCGTGCCGTGGCTCGCCGCACTGGTGGTCATCCTGCTTGGTACCGGGCTCTATCTCTCGTTTTTCGTGGCGCCGCCCGACTATCAGCAGGGCGAGACCGTGCGCATCATGTTCATCCACGTGCCGGCCGCATGGCTCGCCATGTTCGGCTACACGGTGATTGCGCTCGCGGCACTCGGCACCCTGATCTGGCGGCATCCGCTGGCCGACGTCGCAGCCAAGACCGCGGCCCCCATCGGCGCCACCTTCACCTTCATCGCGCTCGTCACCGGCTCCCTATGGGGCAAGCCCATGTGGGGCACCTATTGGGTCTGGGATGCGCGGCTCACCTCCATGCTCGTGCTTTTTCTGCTCTATCTCGGCCTCATCGCCCTATGGCAGGCCATCGAGGAGTCGGGGCGGGCGGGCCGCGCCGCGGCAATCCTGGCGCTGGTGGGCGCCGTCAATATCCCCATCATCAAGTTCTCGGTGGACTGGTGGAATACGTTGCACCAGCCGGCCAGCGTGTTCCGCGCCGGCGGTCCGACCATCGACCCGGCGCTACTCACGCCGCTCTTCGTCATGGCGGCAGGCTTCACGGCGCTCTTCGTGTTGCTGCATCTCATCGCCATGCGCGCCGAGATCTTGCGCCGCCGCGTGCGTGCGCTTCAGCAGACCCAAGTCGCGCGCGCCGCGCTGGCAGAGGCTTAAGAGGACGCATGTTCGACCTCGGCCCCCATGCGAGCTTCATCATCGCCGCCTATGGCGTCACCCTCCTTGCCGTCGGCGCGCTCGTTTTCGCCACGCTCGAGGATGACCGCAAACAGCGGCGCACGCTCGCGGAGTTGGAACGTATGGGCATTCGGCGGCGTTCGGCCACGAGACCCGCGTCGTCCACAGTCAAGTCCTCCACGGTAGAATCGGCGGTCAAGAAGAAGGCCCCCGCCAAGCGGAAACCGGCTAAGCCCGGCGCACGCAAAACGCCGGCACCACGCAAGACGCCGTCAGCACGCAAGACGCCGTCAGCACGCAAGACGCCGTCAGCACGCAAGACGCCGTCAGCGCGCAAGACCCCGTCATCGCGGAAGACCCCGTCATGACGGACAACGCAAAACGCGACACACGCCAGCGAGGGCGCTGGGGCGTTGCCTTGCCCTTCCTCATCTTCGCCGCCCTGGCTGGGCTCTTCTGGTTCGCGCTGCACACCGGCGACCCCTCGAAGCTCCCCTCCGCGCTGATCGGCAAGCCCGTACCGCAATTCACGCTGCGGCCGCTCGAAGGCCTGAAAGCCGATGACGGCGACGACATGCAGAGCTTCGATGCGGCCGACCTCGCACAAGGCGCGCCCACCATCGTCAACGTGTTCGCCTCGTGGTGCGTGCCCTGCCTGGAGGAGCATCCAATGCTCATGGCCCTTGCCGAGAAGGACGATGTGCGGATCTACGGCATCAACTACAAGGACGATCCCGCCTCCGCCCGGCGCTTTCTCGGGCTCTACGGCAACCCGTACGCCCGTGCCGGCGCTGACCGCAACGGCCGCACCGCCATCGACTTCGGCGTCTATGGCGTACCGGAGACCTTCGTGATTTCAGGCGACGGCAAGATCGCCTTCCGCCACGTGGGCCCCCTCACCGAGGAGGCGATCGCCACGAAAATCCTGCCGCTCATGCGGCCGAAGGCCGACAAGCCGTCAGGCTAGTCGTCTGTCTCGCCGACGATCAAATTGAGGGATTCGAGAAAGTCTTGCCGCTTGCCGGGCGGCAGGCTGGCGAGGAGCCGCGTATCCGTCGCGGCCGCGGCGGGATTGGCTTCGCGTAACGCCCGTGCGCCTTGTGCGCTGAGCTTTATGGCATAGGCCCGTCCGTCGTGTTTGGCCCGGCGGCGCTGGATCAGCCCGCGGCTGAGCAGGCGCGCGACGATGTCGGCAAGGGTCGAACGGTCGATACCGGTCCGCATTACGAGATCGCTCTGGGTAAGCCCTTCCTGCTCGGAAACCACAGCGAGCATCGCGAATTGGCGCGGGGTCAACCCTCCCAGCTGGGCCTCATCGGCAAAAATATCGGCCGCGCGTTGCCCGGCCCGGTGCAACAGATGCGTTGCAGAGCGATTCAGTGGATTTCCAGCCTTTACCATCATCGAGCCGCCAATCTCTACAGCGACCTGGCCTTCTCGGGGGCGCTGCGGGGCTCCTTTTACAACTGGAGAACGTAATCAGCAAACGTCCGGTTGCAAATATGTCCTGCGGCCGATCGAGACAACCAAGCAAGAAACGTTGGTCGTCCGGCATATCGGGATGCCTAAAGGCCCTTACAAGTCAACGGGAACCGCCAATTTATTGGTAACCTTACGCAATTGGCGCCTATTCGGAAGCCTGCTCCTCGGCCACGCCGTAGCGCTGCATCAGGGGCACTTGGGCCATGGCGAACAAAAATGTGATCGGCAGAAAGCCGAACGCTTTGAAACTAACCCAGGTATCCGTGGAGAAGTTTCGCCAGACGAACTCGTTGAGCACCGCCATGATCACGAAAAACAGGGCCCAGCGCAGTGTCAGCTTGCGCCAGCCTTCATCGGTAAGGTTGAAGACCGGTCCGAATAGGAGCGCCAAGACGGGCTTACGGGCGGCAAGCCCTCCAACCAGCAAGATCGCGAACATCGTATAGACGATGGTCGGCTTGATCTTGATGAAGGTCTCGTCCTGCAGGTAGATCGTGAGCCCGCCGAAGGCGAGCACGATCACCGCGCTGACCAGCGGCATCACCGCAACCTTGTGATAGAGCCACCAGGCCACGCCGAGTGACAGCACGGTCGCCGCCATGAAGGCGCCGGTGCCGGCGAAAATGCCGTAGGCGGCATTCACCGCGAAGAACACGAGCAACGGTCCGAGCTCGATTAGCAGCTTGGCGGCGACGGACTGCTCGGAGTCCTTTTCGGTCTTTGTCTTAGGCGGCGGCGTCATTCTCGCGTGATGCTCCTGCAATAGCGCGCGCGAAGTCCTGCGCGTCGAACGGTTCGAAATCTTCAATCCCCTCGCCGATACCGATGGCGTTGATGGGCAGACCGAAGCGCTCGGCGATAGCGACGAGAATGCCGCCCCGCGCCGTGCCGTCGAGCTTGGTCACCACCAGATTGGTCACGCCGGCGATCTCTTGGAAGGACTGCACCTGGTTGATGGCGTTCTGCCCCGTGGTGGCGTCGAGCACCAGCACCACGGAGTGCGGCGCGGCCGGGTCGAGCTTCTTCAGAACGCGCACGATCTTGGCAAGCTCGGCCATGAGATCGCCCTTGTTCTGCAAGCGCCCCGCGGTATCGATGAGCAGCACGTCGGCGCCTTCCGCCTTGGCGCGCTCGAG
This sequence comes from uncultured Alphaproteobacteria bacterium, assembly GCA_963825655.1. GTDB lineage: Bacteria > Pseudomonadota > Alphaproteobacteria > Rhizobiales > Methyloligellaceae > Methyloceanibacter. The sequence continues at coordinate 144,726 of CAWGTS010000001.1, read as the reverse complement.
CGCCTCGTAAGACACGCCAGCAGGATCGGCGCCGACATCCTTGGCGACCACTTCCGCGCCCACACGCCCGCCCCACACTTTCAGCTGATCGATGGCGGCGGCCCGAAACGTGTCGCCGGCGGCCAGCATCACCTTTTTGCCGTCGCGCGCGAATTGATGCGCCAGCTTGCCGATCGTCGTGGTCTTGCCCGTGCCGTTGACACCGACCACGAGCATGACGTGCGGCTTGGCGCTTTCATCCAGCGCAAAGGGCTGGGCCACCGGCCCCAGCACGCGCGCCACCTCGGTGGCGAGCACCGCGCGCACGTCTTCTTCCGTGAAGCCCTTGTCGAAGCGGCCGCTTGAGATCGCCTCGCGGATACGGTCCGCCATGGCGACGCCGAGATCGGCCTTGATCAGCACGTCTTCGAGCTCATCGAGGGTGTCCTCGTCGAGCTTCCGCTTGGTGAGAACGCCGGCAAGATTCTCGGTAAGTGAGTTCGAGGTGCGCGACAGTCCGGACTTGAGCTGGGCGAACCAGCTTCGTTTCGTTTCGGCGGCGCGGGCCTTACCCTTGTTCGGCTCCGGCGACATCGGTCCCGCTTCTTCCTCGGGCTCACGGTCTGGTTCCGGGTCGGGCTCGGTGGGCTCGGGGGCATTCGGCGGCGGCGCGGGCCGCTCGGGCTTGGGCGTCTTCGGCTCCGGATGCTCCTTCGGCTCCGAATGTTTCGGCTTCGGCGCGGTCGGACCGGCCTCTTCGTCGGGCTCATCCCCATCGGCCGCCGTGGCTTGTCGAAGGCGGTCGAAGAACGACCCTCTCTTGCTTTCCATCATGATCCGGCCTCTGCCAAAAGCGATGCACCGTCGTCGCCGGAGACGACCGCGTCGACCAAAGCGCCCGCACCGGCGGCACAAGGGTCGAGCCGCACCGGCGTGAAATCAGGCGAGCGGCCTTGAGCCTCCGTCTCCATGAGCACTTGGATGCGCCGTCCTCTGGCGTTCGTGAGATGTGACTTCAGCGCGGCCACGCCCTTCTCGCGCAGCGCCGCGGCACGGTGTGTCACCACGGCGCCGTTCACTTGCAGCATGCGCGCGGCCGGCGTGCCTTCGCGCGCCGAGAAGGGAAACACATGGAGGAAGGTGAGCCCGCAATCGTCCACCAGAGACAAGGAGTTCTTGAACATGTCCTCCGTCTCGGTGGGGAAGCCGGCGATGATATCGGCGCCGAACACGATATCGGGACGAACCCGGCGCATCGCCTCACAGAATGCGACCGAGTCGGCGCGCGCATGCCGGCGCTTCATCCGCTTCAAGGTGAGATCGTCGCCCGCCTGCAAGGACAAATGCAGATGCGGCATCAGCCGCTCCTCTTCGGCGATTGCCGTAATAAGGTCGGGATCCGCCTCGACGGAATCGATGGACGACAGGCGAAGCCGCGGCAGTTCCGGCACGAGCTTCAACACCGTGCGCGTCAACTTGCCGAGCGTCATAGCGCCAGGCAGGTCCGCGCCATAGGCGGTGATGTCGACGCCGGTCAGCACGATCTCCGCATAGCCGTTTTCGACGAGCCGGCGCACTTGCGCCACCACTTCGCCCGCCGGCACCGATCTGGAGGGGCCGCGGCCGAAGGGAATGACGCAGAACGTGCAGCGATGATCGCAACCGTTTTGAATTTGCACATAGGCGCGGGCGCGATTGCCGAAGCCTTCGATCAGATGGCCGGCGGTCTCGGTGACCGACATGATGTCGTTGACCGCGACCCGCTCGGTATCGCCCGTGCCGAGGCCGCGATAGGTCTTCGCCTCGAGCTTCTCTTGATTGCCAATGATGCGGTCGACTTCGTCCATGGCGGCGAAACGGCCGGGATCGATCTGCGCGGCGCAGCCGGTGACCACGATCTTGGCGTCGGGCCGGTTGCGGCGCGCCTTGCGGATCGCCTGGCGGGCCTGGCGCACGGCTTCGGACGTCACCGCGCAGGTGTTGACGATCACCGCGTCCGAAAGGCCCGCGGCGTTCGCATGCTCGCGCATGACCTCAAACTCATAGGCATTGAGCCTGCAGCCAAAGGTGATGATCTCAAGGTCCGACATGGGCGGCTTCTAACACGAAATCTTGAGCAAAGTCAGACCCTCGCGGAGACCAGCAGCGCCGCAGGCAACGTGCCCTCGAAGTCGAGCGCATAGGGGCCGGTCATCAGCACATGGCCGTCCGCCTCCCGCCACTCGATGACGAGATCGCCCCCCGGCAGTGTGGTGGTGATCTTGCGGTTCGTGAGTTCGCGGCGGATCGCCGCCACGGCCGAGGCGCACGCCGCGGTGCCGCAGGCCTGCGTGATCCCCGCGCCCCGCTCCCAAGTTCGCACCTTTACATGGTCGGGGCTCAGCACCTGGACGATGGAGATATTGGCCCGCTCCGGAAACAGCGGGTGGTGCTCCAGCATCGGCCCGACGCGCGCCAGGTCGATCGCCGCCAAATCGTCCACGAAGAAGATGGCGTGCGGGTTGCCCACATTGACCACCGCGGGCGAATGCAGCACCGGGGCGTCGATCGGCCCGGCCTGAAGCTCGATGCGGCGCGTATCGTGGAATTCCTCCGCGAGCGGGATCTCGTCCCAAGCGAAACGAGGCTCCCCCATGTCGATGGTCACTTGGCCGTCGCCCGCGACCGCGGCACCGAGCACTTGATCCTCGGTCTCGATGGTGACCTGTGGCCGCCCCTGCTCTTGCGCCACGACCGCCGCCACGCAGCGTGCCGCGTTGCCGCAGGCCGCGACCTCTCCGCCATCGGCGTTCCAGATGCGCATAAAAACATCGGCGCTGTCGGACGGCTCGAGCACGATGAGCTGATCGCACCCAATGCCCTCCTTGCGGTCGGCGATCGCGCGCACAGCCTCCGGAGACAATGTGAGCGCGCCTGTGCGCGCATCGACCACGACGAAATCGTTGCCGAGCCCGTTCATCTTACGGAAGTTGATCGTGTTCGCGTTCATGACCGAAAGCCCAAAATCTGCCGCCTCTATAGCACCCGGGTTCATTGGGGTGCGACTGTTCCGCCCCGGATGCTCAGAAAGGCGATGAGCGCCACGCCGGCAAGCCCGGCCCCCGCCAGGAACGTGGCTTCGGGGGCAATCGCCTCCCATAGAATTCCGGCCGCGACGCTCGCCAACAGCGTGGCAACCCCGGTGACCAGCCCGAACAGCCCGAACGCGGTGCCGCGCAAGCGCGCGGGCGCGGCTTGCGCCACCAGCGCCGACAGCACGCCTTGCGTCAGCCCCATATGGAGGCCCCACAGGCCGATGCCAAGGAAGATGGCGGGAAGCCCCGCCCCGTAGGCCAGGAACAGATCGGCCGCGATCAGCGCGGCGAGGCCCGCGATGAGCAGCGGCCGCGCGCCAAATCTGTCCTGGAGCCGGCCGGCCGGATAGGCGCTTGCCGCGAACACGACGCTCATCACCGCGATCACCGCCGGCGCCAGCGCCAGCGCCAGGCCCAAATCGTGCCCGCGGATCACGAGGAACGCTTCGGAGAACCGTGCGAGCGTGAACACCGCGCCCGCCGCCACGACGAACCAGTAGAACCGGCCAAGCTCGCCGATCTCACGCGCCTTGATCGGCACGTTGTTCTTCTCTTTCGTTTCGGGCGCCGGCTCACGCACGAAGACCACGAGAATGGCCACGGAGATCACAGCCGGGATGACCGCGAACCACAGTACGGTCCGGATGTCGTCGTTGAACGCCAGCATCAGACCAATGGCGAGCAACGGCCCGATCGTGGCGCCGACCGTGTCGAGCGATTGCCGCAAGCCGAACGCCGCGCCCCGCTGCGCGGCCGGGGTCACATCGGCGATCAGCGCGTCGCGTGGCGCACCCCGGATGCCCTTGCCGATGCGGTCGAGGAAACGTGCGGCGAGAACGAGCCAGACGGCGCTGGCAATGGGAAACAGCGGCTTGGTGATTGCCGCCAGGCCGTAGCCCGCGACCGCGAGCGCCTTTCGCCGCTGGAGCGTGTCGGACAGCCAGCCGGAGAACACGCGGGCGATATTGGCGGCGGCTTCGGCAATACCTTCCACGAGGCCGAGCACCGCGGCGCTTGCCCCGAGATTCACCATGAGGAAGAGCGGCAGAAGCCCATGGATCAGCTCCGAGGAGATGTCCATGAACAGCGAGGTGAAGCCGAGTGCCCAAACCGTCTTGGGCAAGCGCGAGCGTGCTGTGTTTTCAGTCTTCACGAGAGCCCAGGATCGAAGCGTTGCGAAGACTTCACTTATATGGCGTTCTCTTCGCCGATCGCACCCCTCGCGCAAGGATCCCCCATGATCGCCGTTCCGAGCAACGATCCGGTCCATGCCCTCGTCCCGCACACGCTGGAAGCACCGCTTCTGGGACGGAACGAAGGTCCCCTCTCGGGGCTCACCTTCATGGTGAAAGACCTGTTCGCGATCGAAGGACGCAAGGTCTCTAACGGCAATCCCGATTTCTACGAGCACGCCACGCCAGCGAGCACGACGGCGCCAGTCATCACGCGTCTGCTTGGGGCCGGCGCATCGCTGACCGGCATCACCATCTGCGACGAGTTTTTCTACAGCGTGCTCGGCACCAATGCCCATTACGGCCAGCCGATGAATGCGCGCGCCGGTCGCTACGTCACCGGCGGCTCGTCCTGCGGCGCGGCGGCCGCCGTCGCCGCCTCCATGTGCGACTTCGCGCTGGGCTCCGACACGGGCGGCTCGATCCGCGTGCCGGCCTCGTTCTGCGGGCTCTATGGCTTGCGCCCCACCCATGGCCGCATCGACGCCACGGGTGCCACGCCGATGGCGCCGAGCTTCGACACGATCGGCGTTCTCGCGCGCGACGCCGAACTGTTCCAGACGGTGGGCCGAATGCTGCTCGAGGGGTCGCGCGTCGATGCCCCCATCGAACAGCTCGTGCTCGCCCAGGACATTGTCGCATTTTCCGAGACGAGCACCGACCAGGCGCTCTGGCAGACCCTCGACAAGCTCAGTGGCGCAATCCCCAAACCCGAGCATCGAGATATCGCCGGCGATGACATCGAGGACTGGCGCAAGGCCTTCGCCACGATTCAGGGCTTCGAGATCCAGTCGACCTTGCTGCCCTTCGTCCAATCCCACGACGTCAACCTCGGACCCGGCATCAAGGAGCGGTTCGACATCGCCTCGCGCATCGCCGTCAACGAGGCGAAGGCCGCCCGGCAACTCCGCGACCAGATCACCCAGCGGCTGAAAGAGATCGTCACCCCCGGCACGGCGATCGTGCTGCCAACCACGCCGACGCTCCCGCCCGAGCGCGATATCCCCGACGGCGCCTCCTTCGCGGAGTTTCGGACCCGCACCTTGCAGAGCACCTGCCTAGCCGGCCATGCCGGCCTGCCCCAGATCTCGATCCCCGCCGGCGAGGCTTCTGGTCTACCGGCCGGGCTCTCCTTCATCGGCTGGGAGGGCGGGGATGAGGCCCTGCTCGACTTGGCTGTAAAGCTGGAACCCCTGATCCGCGCTTGACTTAAGAGCGTCCGTCCCCGACATTCCGGCCGAAATTCAAGGCAGCTCCTTATCCGAGCCGCCGCCCTGGACATTTTAGTGTGCTACCGGCCTCTGGCCTACTTGAGCACTTGCTCTCAAGTAGCGCGAAGCGCGGTAGAGCGGATAAAGGGAGCCAGGGGGGTCAACACCCGTCAGCGCGATGCGCCCGCGGGTGCTTTTTTCGTTGCGCTACCGGCCTTTGGCCTACTTGAGCGCACTTTTCGTTGCGCTACCGGCCTTTGGCCTACTTGAGCGCATGTTCGGGAAATCCTCACCCTGAGGAGGGCCGAAGGCCCGTCTCGAAGGGTGAGGCCGATGAGGTCGGAATGGTGACAGACCGCACGCTACGCCCCGCCGGCATTCTCGCCGCGCTGGCGCTCGCCTGCCTGCCGGCGGCAAGCATCGCCCAGCAGCGGCACGTGCCGGTGATCGCGGGCCAGAACGCGGGCTACGACGCTTGCGGCACGGTGGGCCAAGTGCGCGGCCTCGACCCGCAAGGCGGCGACGGCTTCCTCGCCGTGCGCGCCGGCCCCTCGTCCGACTACGCGATGATCGACAAGGTCTATAACGGCTATCTGCTGAACATCTGCGACCAGAGCGGCAAGGGCGGCAACTGGCTCGGCGTGGTCTATTCCCATAACAAGCAGGACTGCAGCGTCAGCACGCCTTGGCCCCGCGCGGGCGCCTATACCGGCCCGTGCGCTTCGGGCTGGGTCTACCGAAAATATGTCACGGACATCGCCGGCTGATGTTCGAGACCCTCTCAGACCGCCTCTCCGGCATTCTCGACAAGCTCACGCGCCGCGGTGCGCTGAGCGAGGCCGACATCACCGAGGCCATGCGCGAGGTGCGCCGCGCCCTGATCGAGGCCGACGTGGCGCTCGACGTGGTGCGCTCCTTCACCGACCGGGTGAAGCAGCAAGCCGTTGGCCAAGACATCGTGCGCTCCGTCACGCCCGGCCAGATGGTCATCAAGATCGTCAACGACGAGTTGGTGCGCATGTTGGGCTCCGACGCCCAAGCCATCGACCTCGCCGCCACGCCGCCGGTCGCCATGATGCTGGTCGGCCTGCAAGGCTCCGGCAAGACCACCACCACGGCGAAGCTCGCGCTCCGGCTCACCACCCGCGACAAGCAAAAGGTCCTGATGGCCTCGCTCGATACGCGCCGGCCGGCCGCCCAAGAGCAGCTTCGCGTGCTGGGCGAGCAGGCCAACGTCGCCACGCTTCCCATCGTCGACGGCCAGAGCCCTACGGAAATCACCGAGCGCGCCCTCAAGGCCGCGAAGCTCGGCGGCTACGACGTGCTGCTGCTCGATACCGCCGGCCGCACGCATATCGACGAAGACCTCATGGCCGAGACGACCGCCATCGGGAAGATCGCCCAACCGCATGAGACACTGCTCGTCGCCGACGCGCTGACCGGCCAGGACGCCGTCAACCTCGCCAAGAATTTCGGTGAGCGTGTCGCCCTCACCGGCATCGTGCTGACCCGCGTCGACGGCGATGCGCGCGGCGGCGCGGCACTGTCCATGCGCGCCGTCTCGGGCAAACCGATCAAGCTGATCGGCGTCGGAGAGAAGCTCGACGCGCTCGAGGAGTTCTATCCCGACCGCATCGCCGGACGCATTCTCGGCATGGGCGACGTGGTCGGCCTCGTCGAGAAGGCGATGGAGACCGTCGAGCTCGACAAGGCCGAGGCCATCGCCAAGAAGGTCAAGAAGGGCGCCTTCGACCTTGAAGATCTCGCCGAGCAGCTGAAGCAGATGCAGAAGATGGGCGGTATGGGCGGCGTGCTCGGCATGCTGCCCGGCATCGGCAAGGTGAAGAAGCAACTCGACGCCGCCAATCTCGACGAGAGCATCTTCAAGCGCCAGCAAGCGATCATCGGCTCGATGACGCGCGCCGAGCGCAAGACACCCAAGCTCTTGAACGCTTCGCGCAAGAAGCGCGTCGCGGCCGGCTCCGGCACCTCCGTGCAGGACATCAACAAGCTTGTGAAGATGCATCGCCAGATGGCCGACATGATGAAGTCCATGGGCAAAAAGCGCGGCGCGCTGTCCGCGCTGTTCGGCGGCGGCGGCATGCCCGAAGCGCCCGCCGACCTGCCGCCCGGCAGCGAACTGCCGGCGAATTTCTTGGGCCTGCCGCCAGGCGGCTTGCCCGGTGGCCTGCCTGGTCTGCCCGGCGCTTTGCCGCGAGGGCTTCCCGGCCTGCCGCAGAGAAAGAAGAAACGTTGAACCCTTTTAAGATTGAACGCCTAGGAGAACGAAAGCCATGTCACTGAAAATCAGACTGTCGCGGGCCGGCGCCAAGAAGCGCCCCTTCTACCGCATCGTCATCGCCGACTCGCGCAGCCCCCGCGACGGCCGCTATATCGAGAAGATCGGCACCTTCGATCCGCTATTGCCGAAGGATTCAGCCGAGCGCATCAAATTCGATGTCGATCGCGCCAAGCATTGGCTGTCCCACGGCGCGCTACCGACGGACCGCGTGCTGCGCTTCTTCGATGCCGAAGGCCTCATGAAGCGCGAGCCGCGCAACAACCCGGAGAAGGCCAAGCCCGGTCAGAAGCGCCTCGATCGCGAGGAAGAGAAAGCCAAGGCCGCCGCAGCCAAGGCCGAGGCCGAGGAAGAGGCCAAGAAGGCCGCTGCAGAAGCCGCTGCAGAAGCTGCTGCCGCGCCGGCCGAAGAAGCCCCTGCCGAAGAGGCTCCTGCCGAGGAGGCTCCTGCCGAAGAGGCTCCGGCTGAAGAGGCTCCTGCCGAAGAAGCGCCGGCCGAGGAAGCTCCTGCGGACGGCGAAGCCGAGAAGGCCGAGTAGGCTCCTTGGCGGACGACGCGGACCGCGTTCTGCTTGGCGAGATCGGTGCGGCGCAAGGGCTAAAGGGCGAGGTTCGTCTTCGCTCCTATACCCAAGTGCCCGCCGACATCGCCGCCTACGGCCCGCTGCAAGACGAGACGGGGACGCGTGAGATCGAGATCGAGCGCGTCCGCGTCACCCCGAAGGCGCTCATCGCCCGCATCAAGGGCGTAACCACCCGCGAGGGGGCCGAAGCGCTCACCCGCACCAAGCTCTATCTGCCGCGGGCAAAGATCCCGGCGCAGACGGAGCGCGAAGAGGGCGAGTGGCTCGTCTCCGATCTCGTCGGGCTCAAGGCCGTGGATGCGCAAGGCACCCCGCTCGGGTCCGTGGTCGCGGTGCATAATTTCGGCGCCAGCGACATCGTCGAGGTGGCGCCGGAAAGCGGCGGCGAAAATCTGCTGGTCGCCTTCACGGAGGCCGCGGTGCCCGAAGTCGACGTCGAAGGCGGGCGCATCGTCGTCGTCCCGCCTGAGGAAGTGACCGAAGATTAGGCCGCATGGCCTTCTCTCGCCCGCCGCCAGCCCCTCCTATACGATCAGGAGTGCCACCCACGGCCTGCCGCTGTGTACGAGGGTCAATCGATGCTTAAACGCGAAACGATCGCATTCTTGCGCGACACCCCGCTCCCCGCCTGGCTCGGGCCGCTCTCGCGTCTCGCCGAGATCGGCATTGGCGGCTACCCGCGCGCAACGCAGCGCCGGCTCAAGATCGTCAACGTCATGGCCTTGATGATCGCGGTGTTCTCCGTGGTCTACGCGGGCGTGTTTGCCGCCTTCGGCATCGACGAGTATTGGCCGCTGATCGTGCTCAACCTCGGCCTCGCCGTGGTTGCGCTCCTCGCGCCGCTTGCCCATCGCATCAACGACGTCGCCGCGGCCTTGCTGATCTGCGCCGCCGAATACATCGCGCTGTTCTTGTTCGTGCGGGAACTCGGCCGCGACTCCGGCATCCAGCTCAATTACATCATCGCCGCGGCCGTCGCCTTCGCCATCTACGATCGAACCCGCATCGGCCTCAGCGTCACCGTGATCGCCGTCGCGCTCGGCCTGCACCTGGCGACGTGGTTCCTCTATCCGGCGGAGAACGCGATCATTGCCGCCGATCCACTTCTGCTGAGCAATCTCTATGTCTCCTCGGCGGCCACATCGTTCTGCATCATCGCGCTGATCGTCGGCTATGCCTTCACCGTGGCCGACCGCGCCCGCGCCGAAGCCGACGGCCTGCTCGCCAATATCTTGCCGGAGACGATCGCCGAACGGCTCAAGACCAAGCCCGGCGAACCCATCGCCGACGCGGTTCCCCAAGCCTCCGTGCTGTTCACCGATCTCGTGGGCTTCACCGAGCTGGCGCAGGAACTCGGCGCAGCGCGCACCGTCGAGATCCTCGACCGGGTCGTCACCGAGTTTGACTTGCTGGCGGCGCTCCACGGCGTGGAGAAGATCAAGACTATCGGCGACGGCTACATGGCCGTGGCCGGCGTGAGCCATCCGCAGGCGGATCATGCCGTGCGGCTTGCCCGCATGGCGCTCTGCTTGCCAGAACTGGTGGCACGGCTCTCCGAGACCCATGACGTGGATTTGCGCGTGCGCATCGGCATCGCGGGCGGGCCCGTCATGGCCGGCGTTATCGGCGCCAACAAGTTCTCCTATGACGTCTGGGGCGAGACGGTGAATCTCGCCTCGCGGCTAGAGTCCCACGGGCTGCCGGGCGAGATCCAAGTCTCGAGCGACGTGCGCGCGGCGCTCAAGCACGGCTTCGTCTTCGAGGCCCGCGGCCCGATCGAGGTGAAGGGGGTGGGCACGCTCGAGACCTGGCTCTTGAAAGAAGAGCGCCGAACCGATCAGGGTGTCGCCGCATGACTTCTCTTGGTGCATCCGCATGGCTTCTTTAGGTGCATCCGCATGACTTGGCGCGCCGCCGTCCTCACAATCTTCCCGGAGATGTTTCCCGGACCGTTGGGCTTGAGCCTTGCCGGCAAGGCACGCGGCGAAGGCACCTGGGCGCTTGAGACCATCGACATCCGCGACTTCGCCACCGACAAGCACCGCTCCGTGGACGACACCCCGGCGGGCGGCGGCGCCGGCATGGTGATGCGTGCCGACATCGCCGCAGCCGCCATCGACGCCGCGCGGAAGGACGCCGCACCCGGCACGCCGACCATCTATCTCTCGCCGCGCGGGCTCCCGTTCACGCAAAGCCGCGCCCACGCGCTCGCCCAAGGCCCCGGCGCGATCCTGCTCTGCGGCCGCTTCGAAGGGCTGGACCAGCGCGTGCTGGAAGCGCGTGACGTGGAGGAGATCTCCATCGGCGATTACGTGCTGTCGGGCGGGGAGCTTGCCGCCCAAGTTCTGATCGATGCTTGCGTGCGCCTGCTGCCGGGCGTCGCCGGCAACGAGGTCTCTTTGGACGAAGAAAGTTTCGCCTCAGGGCTCTTGGAATATCCGCACTACACGAAGCCCCGGGAGTGGGAGGGCCACGCCATCCCTGACGTGCTGCTCTCCGGCGACCACGAGAGAATCGCCAAATGGCGCCGCGAACAGGCGGAGGCCCTCACCAAGGCCCGGCGCCCTGATCTGTGGGAGAAGCGCGGCAAACGCTGATCCTCATGGTGAGGGCGCCCGTTAGGGCGCCCTCACCATGAGGCCTCACCCTTCGAGACGGCGCGTTCCGCGCCTCCTCAGGATGAGGGGAAACTCAAAATCTTGATCGAAGTCAGTGCCGCACCGGCGCCCGGGCCTTATCCCAGTCGAGAAAAGGAGACTGGGCATGAAGGGTTCGATGCTGCTCGCCGCCGTGGTGACGTTTGGCCTGTCTGACGGCGCCGCGGCCCAAGAGGCCGATATTGCGGCGGGTAAGGCCTATGCGGAGCAAGTCTGCGCCGCCTGTCATGCCGTGCAAGCAGGCGACCTGGAATCCCCCCTGTTCGAAGCCACGCCCTTTCAGACGGTGGCCGACACGCCCGGCATGACCGAGCTGGCCCTGAGCGTCTGGCTCCAGAGCTCCCACCCGACCATGCCCAATATCGTGCTGGAGCAGGACGACATGCGGAACGTCATCGCCTATATCCGCAGCCTCAAGGGCGAAGGGTAAACACCGGTTTTCCCGGCGAAAATCCATCGACAAGTGGGGAAACCTAGGGTAGGAAACTCCCGCTGGTTGTGGGTTTTGAGCCCCCTCCCCGCACTCATCGGATCAATCAAAAAGAATGGCGTTCGCCGACAGGCCAAAAGGCCTCAGCAGGCGCCCGTGAAAGGCTTGAAGTCATGGATATTATCGCCCAGCTCGAGAAAGAGCAGGTCGCCGATCGTCTCAAGAAGCGCAGCGTGCCGGAATTCGGCCCTGGCGACACCGTCCGCGTCAACGTTCGCGTGGTGGAAGGCGAGCGCTCCCGCGTTCAGGCCTATGAAGGCGTGTGCATCGGCCGCGCCGGCGGCGGCATCCACGAGAACTTCACCGTCCGCAAGATTTCCTATGGCGAAGGCGTCGAGCGCGTCTTTCCGATCCACTCGCCGCTGATCGATTCCATCGAGGTGGTGCGCCACGGCCGCGTGCGCCGCGCCAAGCTCTATTATCTGCGGGGCCTCCGCGGCAAGTCCGCCCGTATTCCGGAGCGCCGGGACACCCGTGGCGACGGCAAAGGCAAGAAGTCTCAGGCCTTCAAGGGTTTCCAGAAGCCCAAGGGCGCGTCGGACGATCTGAAGCTCATCGAAGGCATTACGCCCGACCTCGAGAAGAAGCTGAACAAGCTCGGCCTCACCAAATTCGAGCAGGTCGCCAACTTGACCGACGACGAGATCGCGCAGGTCGACGACGTCCTATCCCTCGGCAACCAGATCGAGAAAGACGACTGGACCGGCAAGGCGGTGGCGCTCATGGCCGAGACCACGGCTGACGAGGTACCCGCTGCGGAAGAGCCCGTGGCCGAGACCGCCGAGGCCGCACCGGCAGAAGGCACGGCCGAAGCCGAAGGCGACGCCGAGAAGAAGTAGGCCCCAGTTGCTGTCATGCCCGCGTAGGCGGGCATCCAGTAGCCACGGACTTCGCGCTTCAACCGAACCAGTGGTTACTGGATCGCCCGGTCAAGTCGGGCGATGACGCGCGTAGCTCTATGCAGGGGTTTGTAAACGGCCCTCGGAGAGGCTATCTCCAGCCCTGAAACAGCAGCGCGACTGAAGAAACCGAAAATGGCGAAGCCCCGCACCCTTTACGACAAGATCTGGGACGAGCACCTGGTCCATGAGGCGCCCGACGGCACCTGCCTGATCTATATCGATCGGCATTTGGTGCATGAGGTGACCAGCCCGCAGGCCTTCGAGGGCCTGCGCATGGCCGGCCGCACGGTGCGCGCGCCCGAAAAGACGCTTGCCGTGGTCGACCACAACGTGCCGACCACCGACCGTTCCCTCGGCATCGACGATCCCGAGTCGAAGATTCAGATCGAGGCGCTCGCGAAGAACGCGCTGGATTTCGGCATCGACTATTATCACGAGCGCGACAAGCGCCAGGGCATCGTCCACGTGGTCGGGCCCGAGCAAGGCTTCACTCTGCCCGGCACCACCATCGTGTGCGGCGACAGCCACACCTCGACCCATGGTGCGTTTGGAGCGCTGGCCCATGGCATCGGCACATCGGAGGTGGAGCATGTGCTCGCCACCCAGACGCTGATCCAGTCCAAGGCCAAGAACATGCGCGTGCGCGTGGACGGCAAATTGCCCGAAGGCGTCACCGCCAAGGACATCATCCTCGCCATCATCGGTGAGATCGGCACCGCCGGCGGCACGGGTCACGTGATCGAATATGCCGGCGAGGCGATCGAAGCGCTCTCCATGGAAGGGCGCATGACCATCTGCAACATGTCGATCGAGGGCGGCGCCCGCGCCGGCCTGATCGCGCCGGACGCCAAGACCTTCGACTACATCAAAGGCCGCCCGCGCGCGCCCAAAGGCGGCGCCTACGAGCTTGCTCAGAAGCATTGGGAGACGCTGTACTCCGACGAAGGCGCCGAGTTCGACGCCGAGATCGTGCTGCATGCCGAGCAGCTGCCGCCGATCGTCTCTTGGGGCACGAGCCCCGAGCAGGTCGTCTCCGTGGCGGGCCGCGTGCCGGTGCCCGGAGAGATCACCGATCCGACCAAGCGCAAGGCCGCCGAGCGCGCGCTCGACTATATGGGTCTCAAGGGCGGCGAGAAGATCACCGACATCGCGCTGGACCGCATCTTCATCGGCTCTTGCACCAACGGCCGCATCGAGGACCTGCGCGCCGTCGCCAAGATCGTCGCCGGCAAGCAGGTCAGCGGGAACCTGAACGCCATGATCGTGCCGGGCTCCGGCCTCGTGAAGGCGCAAGCCGAGGAAGAGGGTCTCGACAAGATCTTCTTGGAAGCGGGCTTCGAGTGGCGCGAGCCGGGCTGCTCCATGTGCCTGGCCATGAACCCCGATAAGCTCTTACCCGGCGAGCGTTGCGCCTCGACCTCGAACCGCAACTTCGAGGGGCGCCAGGGCCGCTTGGGCCGCACCCATCTAGTCTCGCCGCAAATGGCCGCCGCGGCGGCCATCGCCGGGCGCTTCGTCGACATCCGCGAGATGCATTAACGGGAGCATCCGCCCGTGACATCCCTCGTTCAAAAGAAATTCGGTGAGGCGGCTTCGGACTACGCAGCGTCGGCCGTGCATGCGGTCGGACCGTCGCTGGCGCGGCTGACACAACTCGTCGAGACGAAGCCCACCTGGCGCGTGCTCGACATCGCCACCGGCGCCGGACATACCGCGCTCGCCTTCGCGCCGAACGTCGCCAAGGTCACCGCCAGCGACATCACCCCGGAAATGCTGCAACAGGCGCGCAAGCTGGCCAAGGAGCGGGGCTTGGGCAACGTGGTCACCGCGCAGGCCCAGGCCGGAGACCTTCCCTTCCCCGACACGAGCTATCACCTGGTCGCCTGCCGGCTCGCCGCGCATCACTTCCCAAATCCGAAAGCCTTCGTGCGCGAGGCCGCCCGCGTGCTCATCCCCGGCGGCCGTTTCGCGCTGGTCGACAATGTCTCGCCCGACGACGCGGGCCTCGCGGAGGCCTACAACGCCTTCGAGAAGCTGCGCGACCCGAGCCACGGCAGATGCCTCGGGCTTCAGGAATGGACCGATCTCATCGAGAACGCGGGGCTGACGCCGGTCGTGACCGAGGTTCTGGATCAAGACATCCCCTTCGACCCCTGGGTCGCGCGAATGCTCTGCACCGCCGCCACCGTCGCCCGCCTGAAAGAGATGCTTGAGACGGCACCGTTGCGCGGGTTCCTGCGCCCACGCGAGACGCAAGACGGGCTCACCTTCACCTTGCGTGAAGCGATCCTCGTTGCGGCGAAACCCGGCTAGTTCCGCCGCGCGGCGCAGCGTTTGCGCGCCGGCTTTTCGGCGGCCTCACTGTCCTCGGGCCGGGCGTAATTGGGCGCCTGCCATGTTGGATCTGCGAAAGTGCTGCGCGGCTGCATGCGCCGCAGAACGTCGGGCAGCGATTGTCCGGCGCACCAGGCATTCCGATCGCCACAGGCCGGCCGGCACCAATTATTCCAGGCCCCGCAATCCTTGGCGAATACAGGCGCGCCCACGCTCAAGGCCAGCAGAAGACCGGCGCCAAGGGCCGCGCTCAGGCTCAGGCGGATCGTCATGGAAGAAGTCTATCACGCGCGCGGGCGCACACGGGTTACCGACTTTTATCTATCCCGCCGCCACGGCGCTCGGGTAAACAGACGCCCATGACCACCGACTGGCACAGCCACCGCGCGCCGAGCCTCACCGAGTTCGAGGCAATCGCCAACGCAGCCTATGGGCGCTTGCCCGCGACGTTCCGCGACATGACCAAGGACGTGCTGATCCGCGTCGAGGACTTTCCCACCGACGACGTGCTGGACTCGCTTGGCATCGACTCGCCCTTCGGCCTGCTCGGCCTCTATCAGGGTGTCGATCTCACGCGGCAGAGCGTGCTCGATCCCTCGCCGCTGCCCGAGATGATCTTTCTCTACCGGCGCCCCATCCTCGACTACTGGACCGAGCATGACGACAAGCTCGGCGACATCATCACGCATGTCTTGGTGCACGAAATCGGCCATCATTTCGGCCTGTCCGACGACGACATGGCGCGCATCGAGGCAGACGCCGCCAACTGACACAACTGACCTGGGTCATCCGTTCGCCGGAGACGGGTGCGGAATTGCAACAGTGTTCGACAAAAAGGCCGCAATTTCGGCTCAGAGTGGTCCGCGACCTTGCGGTAATTGCACGGTTACGAATCCGCCCTTAGACTGAGACTTGCCATGTATTTCGGACAAACGATCCATCGCTTTGCGGTCTTGACGGCCCTTGTGACCGGCTTCGCGCTCTTCAGCGGAAGCGCCGGCGCCCAGGAGTTCGTCTATCGGGGCAGCACGGTCAACGGCCCGACCATCGAGCAATATCTGGAGCAGGTCGGCCCGGTCGGGAAGGAAATCCCGCACGGCCAGCTCAAGATCGACGGCATCTCCGTCAATTGCGGCACGCGGCCGACCGTCCTGAACCCGGCGTTCGACAGCTGGGGCGGCGCCTTTCCCGGCTTCCTGATCCTCAACACCAAGAAGATCGCCCCGCTCTCCACCCAGGTGAAGCTCTACGTCTACTCGCACGAATGCGGGCACCAGTTCATCGGCGCCAGCGAGACGAAGGCCGATCTGTTCGCCATCCGGCGCGGTGTCAAATGGGGCTGGCTCGACGCAGCCGGCATGGAGGAGATCTGCGTCTTTATCTCCCAGCTGAAGGGCGATGCCGTGCATCCGCCCGGGCCGAAGCGCTGCGAGACCATGCGGGACTATTACCGCCAGTTGATCAACGGTGCCCAGCGAGCGGAAAGCGGGGGCAGCCAAGGCGTCTACACGCTCGGGCCGTCGAACTAAGTTCCTTTGTCATTGCCCGGCTTGACCGGGCAATCCAGTAACCGAGGTATTCGCAAATCAACTGCGGGTGGTGGTTACTGGATGCCCGCCTACGCGGCCATGACGGCGCATGAGCCTTAGAAAATCCAGGCGATCAGCAGCCAGAAGATCACGAAAAAGATCAAAAAGCCCACGATGGTGAAGGGCAGCTCGCCGAAAATGGCGTCGCCGCCCGAGACGACCGCCATCACCAGGATCGCCACGAACGACACCGCAAACGAGATCAGCGCGGCGTTCTTGAGCCCGAGCCCTTCAGAGAACGGGTCGGCCTCGCCCATCACCGTGGTGAAATAGTAGAGCCCGGCAAAGCCGAATCCCACGAGCAGGATCAGCGCGACCGCCGCCGCCACGAACAGCCGCGTGGCCTCTTTCCGGTCCTGCCGGTCTCCGTCGCCCATGCCTCGCTCCCCGCCTGCTTGGCTTCCGCCTAGTCGTCCATCCGCATTTCCTGCGCCTGACTGATCGCCTCGCGCACCTCGTGCGGGTCCGGCAGATCCGCGACGGTAAACTCGGGCTCGTCGCCCGCCGTCTTGATCTCGATCGTCCCCACGCCGAAGATGCGGTTGATAAACCCTTGGTTCACCTGCACCGAGCGCACATGCCGCAACGACACGGCCAGCCGCTCCTCGCTCAAGATGCCCTTCTCGTAGAGCAGCTCATGCTCGCTCACCGTCAGCGACGTGGCCCGGGTCTTGATATACCAGTAGAGCAGGATCAGGAGACCGAGCCCAAAGGCGGCGATCAGCAGCACGAACAGGATGAACCAGAACGGGTGCGCCCGGAACATCGCCGGATGCGCCTTGTAAATCATCGTGCCCACCATGTTTTCTTCTCCCGCCGCTTGGCCCCGGACCTTAAGGCCGACCATGGCCCGAGAAAAGCGCGGATGTGTGACGGTGGAAACCGGACCCGTGAGCCGCTATATGGCGGACGAAAGAGGACCGAAATGGAAAAATTCACGACCCTGACGGGCATTGCCGCCCATCTGCCGATGATCAATGTCGACACCGACATGATCATCCCCAAGCAATACCTGAAGACCATCAAGCGCACCGGGCTGGGCTCAGGGCTTTTCGCCGAGTTGCGCTATCACGAAGACGGCAAGCCGCTGCCCGATTTCGTGCTGCACCAGAAGCCCTACACCGAGGCGAAAATACTCATCGCCGGCGGGAACTTCGGCTGCGGGTCGTCGCGCGAGCACGCGCCCTGGGCGCTGCTCGATTTCGGCTTCCGCTGCGTCATCGCCCCGTCCTTCGCCGACATCTTCTACAACAACTGCTTCAAGAACGGCATTCTGCCGATCATCCTGCCCCAAGAAGAGATCGACAAGCTGATCGACGATGCGGCGCGCGGCGACAATGCCCGCCTCACCGTCGACTTGGAGGCGCAGGAGATCCGCGGCCCCGACGGCGGCGTCATCAAGTTCGACGTCGACCCGCATAGGAAGCGCTGCCTGATCGAAGGCCTCGACGATATCGGGCTGACGCTGGAGAAGGCGGACGCCATCGAGACCTTCGAGCAGCAGAACGCCGCCAGCCGTCCCTGGGCTTAAGTCCTACTCGAATGGGATCGGATCCGTCTCCTGCTCGGCGATCGTCTCGCCGCCGCGCGTGACCTTCACCTTCGCCGTGTAGCTCCCCTTGGGCCAGCCGCCCGCGGGCACGCCGGTCTTGCCGGCCATGACCAGCACGCCGTCCTCATCCGCGTCCAGCTCACGCACATTGTGCATCAAGGATTCGCCATCCTTGGTGAGATGGAGCTCGATCTTGTCGCCCTTCTTGGCGTGCGCCACCACCACATAGGCCACGCCGGGCGTGTTGAATTTCGGCGCAGCCAGCGCGGCGCCGCTGGTGAGCTCCTCGTCCGTAACCTTGTGATCGGTCAGACCGAGGGTCGCGACCGCGGCATCCTGGGCCGAAACGGCCCCCGGGACGGCAACCAGCAGAAAGGCGGCAATCAGAACTCTTGTCAGCATGTCTCACTCCCGTTACCCAAAGCGCCTTCAAGGCTTTCGGCGCATTTTCCGGACCAATTCCAGGCTTTTCGGGACGATGCTTTAGCACAGGGCGGATTTCAATTCATGGCTTCCTACAAACTCCTGCTACTTCCCGGCGACGGCATCGGCACCGAGGTGATGGGCGAGGTGGAGCGCCTGATCGACTGGGTGAATGCGTCCGGCATCGCCACGATCGAGACCGAGACGGACCTGGTCGGCGGTTGCGCCTATGATTTCCACGGCGAGGCCGTGTCGGACGCCACCATGAAGACCGCACTTGAAGCCGACGCGGTGATGCTGGGCGCCGTGGGCGGTCCCAAATGGGACGGTGTGCCTTACGACAAGCGCCCCGAGGCGGGGCTGCTGCGCCTGCGCAAGGACCTCGAGCTGTTCGCGAACTTGCGCCCCGCCATCTGCTATCCCGCGCTAGCCGACGCCTCGTCCTTGAAACGCGAATTGGTCGACGGCCTCGACATTATGATCGTCAGGGAATTGACCGGGGGCGTCTATTTCGGCGAGCCCAAGGAGATCACCGATCTTGGAGGAGGCCAGAAGCGCGCCGTCGACACCCAAGTCTACGAGACCTACGAGATCGAGCGCATTGCCGATGTTGCCTTCGACTTGGCGCGCAAGCGCGGCAACCTCGTCCACTCCGCCGAGAAGCGTAACGTCATGAAGACCGGCGTGTTGTGGAACGAGGTGGTCACCCGAGTTCACAAGGACCGCTATGCGGACGTGAAACTCGAACACATCCTTGCCGACAATTGTGCCATGCAGCTCGTGCGCGCGCCGAAACAGTTCGACGTCATCGTCACCGACAATTTGTTCGGCGACGTGCTGTCCGACGAAGCCGCCATGGCCACGGGCTCGCTCGGCATGCTGCCGTCTGCCTCGCTCGGCGCCACCGACGACAAGGGCATGCGCCGGGCCATGTACGAGCCCGTGCACGGCTCCGCCCCCGACATCGCCGGCAAAGGCGCGGCCAACCCGATCGCGACCATCGCCAGCTTCGCCATGTGCTTGCGCTATTCCTTCGATCTCGGCGGCGCGGCCGACAAGATCGAAAAGGCCATTGCCGATGTGCTCGATCAGGGCTTGCGCACCGGCGACATCCGTCAAGACGGCTGCAAGACCGTCGGCACCAAGGAGATGGGCGACGCCATCATTGCGTCGCTAAACAATGCCAGGTGAGAGCCATGAAACAGCGATACGCCCTACTGGCCGTTGCCATCCTGCTCGGAACAAGCGCGCCCTGTCTCGCCGAAGACCTCGGGCCGCAGATCAAATCCAACCGCGGTCCGACGGCTGAGCAGGAGGCCCTGAAGCAGGTGCGCGAAGCCTGCCAGATCGAGATCTGCGACATCCTTGAGACCCGGGAGCAGAGCGGCCCGGATATCGCGTGCGACGTCGGCTGGAACTGGCGCTCGGAAGAGATCGTCGACACCTTGGGCGGTCGGGTCGATTGGGCGTGGGGCGAAGCAGCGTGCCAAGCGGATCTACGCCTTGATCGCGCCGCCCTCGCCAAGGCGATGCGTGTCCCGCGCGCCACAATAAAGGTGGAACCCCATACCGTCCGCTGCGGCGTCCGTCAGGACGGCAAGCCCTACGTCATCGAGGTCGAGCTCGCGCCCCGCATCACCTTCAAGAACGGCGAGGCGGCCGACGCAAAGGTGAACTGGGGCGACGTCTCCGCGCCGGCGGCGATTTACCCCCTGCTCTACGCGGCGACGGGGTTGGACAACTCGACCAATGCGCTCGGGCCCGAGGTCGTTCACCAGGTAAACAAGTTCATTCGCGAGGACTGCGCCCACGTCAGGGAAAAGCTTCCAGGCCGCCGCGTTCACTGAGACGGCGTGCTGCGCTTGGTCAGCCAAGGCGAGCCGTTGAGGTAGAAGAACTAGTCCGTCCCGCGAGCCGCAGCGGTCCGTGATGCCGGCGTGACCCGCCAGACCGTGTTGCCGACATCGTCGGCCACGAGCAACGCGCCGTCTTTGGCGATCGCCACACCGACGGGTCGACCGCGCGCGTTCTCGTCCTCATCGAGAAAGCCGGTCAGCATATCCACCGGCTTGCCCTGCGGTTCGCCGTTGATGAAGGGCACGAAGACGACCTTGTAACCGCTGCGCGGCGCGCGGTTCCACGAGCCGTGCTCGCCCACAAAGGCGCCCTCTCGATAAGGCTCAGGCAAAGACGTGCCGTCGGCGAAGGTCAGCCCGAGCGGCGCGACGTGATTACCCAGCGCATAGTCCGGCACGATCGCCTGTTTCACCAGCTCCGGCTTCTGCGGCTCCACGCGCTCGTCCACATGTTGGCCCCAATAGCTGTACGGCCAGCCATAGAAGCCCCCCTCTTTCACGGAGGTCAGGTAGTCCGGCACGAGATCGCTGCCGAGCTCGTCGCGCTCGTTGACCACGGCCCACAGTTGATCGGTCCCCGGCGCAAAGTCGAGCCCGACGGGATTGCGCAAGCCGGACGCAAAGACACGCGATTTGCCGCTCTCCACGTCGATCTCGTGAATGGCCGCGCGGCCCTCCTCCGCCTCCATGCCGTTCTCGGCGATGTTGCTGTTGGAGCCCACGCCGACATAGAGACGCTCGCCGTCGGGACTCGCCACCAGGCTCTTCGTCCAATGGTGGTTGATGGGACCCGCCGGCAGCTCGGCGACCGTCTCGCCCTTCGCTGTAATCTCCGTGTCGCCCTCCTCGTACGGAAAGCGCACCACCGCGTCCGTGTTGGCGACGTAGAACTTGTCGCCGATCAACGTCATGCCGAAGGGCGATTTGAGGCCGTCAAGGAACACGCTCTTCGTGTCCGCTTGGCCGTCGCCGTCCTCGTCGCGCAACAGCACAATCCTCTCGGGACTGGGCACGCCCGCGCCGGCGCGCTTCATCGCCCAGCCCATCACAATGCCGCGAAGGCCGTCGAATCCGCCGGATCCTTTTGGCCCGTTGCTTTCCGCCACCAGCACGTCGCCATTGGGCAAAACGTAGAGCCAGCGCGGATGGTCGAGCCCCCGCGCCAGGGCCGTGACTTCTAGGCCCTCGCCCGGCGTCGGCTTCGCACCGTCGGGCCAATGGACGGCCTCGGCGACGTTCACCGTCGGCAGAACGCCCTGACTAGGCTCGGGAATGGTAGGATTGGCGCCTTGAGAGGCTTCCTCGGGTAAATCGGCGGAATCGCAGGCTCCCAACAGCAAGATCAGCGCGGCTGCGAACGGCACGGCGCATTTTGAAAAAGTCGACATTTTGGGCCTCGGATCGCTTTACTGATGAATAAACGCGATAGACAGCCATCCGTTTCCCGGCCAATTCGCCGCGCCTTTACAATAGGCGGTCCTTCCCATAAATCCGCCGCGAGGGCAGCGCATAGGCCGCCGCCAGCAGGAGTTTCGTCCATGGGCTACAAAGTCGCCGTCATCGGCGCGACCGGCAATGTCGGGCGCGAGATGCTGAATATTCTGGAAGAGCGGGAATTCCCCGCTGATGAGGTCTTCGCGGTCGCCTCGCGCCGCTCGCAGGGCACCGAGGTGTCCTTTGGCGATCACCGCCTCAAATGCCAGGACCTCGAGAATTTCGACTTCAAGGGCGTCGACTTCGCTCTGATGTCGGCGGGCTCGGACGTCGCCAAGAAATGGGCGCCGAAAATCGGCTCGACCGGCTGCGTGGTGATCGACAATTCGTCCTGCTTTCGCATGGACCGCGACGTGCCGCTGATCGTGCCGGAAGTGAACCCCGACGCCATCTTGGGCTTTACCAAGAAGAACATCATCGCCAATCCGAATTGCTCCACCGCCCAGCTCGTCGTGGTGCTGAAGCCGCTGCACGACCACGCCAGGATCAAGCGCGTGGTGGTGGACACCTATCAGTCGGTCTCCGGCGCCGGCAAGGAAGCCATTGACGAGCTGTGGGATCAGACCAAGGGCATCTTCGTCACCGACACGCCGGAGCCCAAGACCTTCACCAAGCAGATCGCCTTCAACGTCATTCCTCATATCGACGTCTTCATGGACGACGGCTCGACCAAGGAGGAATGGAAGATGATGGCCGAGACCAAGAAGATCCTCGATCCTAAGATCAAGCTCACCGCCACGTGCGTGCGCGTGCCGGTGTTTGTCGGCCATTCGGAAGCCGTCAACATCGAGTTCGAGACGGAGCTCACCGCAAAGAATGCGCGGAGAATTTTGCGCGAGGCGCCCGGCGTGCTCGTTGTGGATAAGCGCGAGCCCGGCGGCTACGTGACGCCGGTCGAGTGCGTCGGCGACTACGCCACCTATGTGAGCCGCATTCGCGACGACCAGACCATCGACAACGGTCTGTCGCTGTGGATCGTATCCGACAATCTGCGAAAAGGGGCCGCCCTCAACGCGATCCAGATCGCCGAGACGATGATCGCGCGCAACATGCTCAAGAAGGCGGCTTAGGCGCTTACATCCTCGGGCAGCGGCGCGAACTGCCCGGTCTCCGCGTCGAGCGCCAGCACCAACCCGCTGCCGATGTCGAAATGCAGCCCGTGCAGCGCGAGCAGGCCTTCGGTCTCGCGCTGTTTCAGCGCATCAAAGCTACGCAGGTTCTCAAGCGACTGGCGAATACCGGCGAGCTCGAATGCGGTCTCCTGTCCGAACGCCTTCACGTCGTGCTCGTGCACGTCGAGACCGTCCAACAGCGTCAGCCAGCGGCCAATGAAGCTCGTTTCATCGGCCTTCCCCGCCAGCTTCTCACGGTAAGCCGCGACGCCGCCGCAGTGCGAATGACCAAGCACGATGATGTTCGGCACGTTGAGCACGCTTGCGGCGTACTCCACCGCCGCACTAGTGCCGTGGAACTTACCTTCCGGCTCGAACGGCGGCACGAGATTGGCGACATTCCGCATGATGAAAATTTCGCCCGGCTCGGCATCGAAGATCGCCGCCACGTCGACACGAGAATCGCAGCAAGCGATGATCATGGCTGTGGGCGATTGGCCGAGTGCGGCCAGCTGACGGTAACGGCCCTTGTCGGGCGCATGCCGGTCGCGGCGGAAGCGCCAGTATCCATCAATGAGAGGTTTTGGGAGCATGTCCGTGTCTTTCTAGAAACGGCGGCACAATTCCAGCCCCTCGAACATTTGTCTAGATGGAGTTTGCCCTGCCATTCGATCGGCAAAATCGATCACCGCCTTTGGAACTGACACCTTGATTGGGGCACCGCGCCAAGCGCGCAATGGGGCTGCCGCCACCATCTAGAGGCGCGAGCCAAAACCGCGCCCGCCTCGGAGCGCGGGGCCTTTCGCGCACGCTCACACATCTTCGGCGTCACGCCGCTGTCACCCTCCCACCACAAAAATAACCGTGCGGGCGCGGGTGCGGACACAACCCAAGAGCCCTTGCGATACGCGCGAAGCCCGGCCAGACTACCGGCCAATAAAAGCGATAAGCGATATTCTAGGGGGATTTGACGGATGGCGACCGCAGCACAAGCGGACTCTGGGGGCATTTTTCATTGGCTCGACCGCTCGCACACCGTGGCCAAGCACGGCTTCAGCCGCTGGCTCGTGCCGCCGGCGGCGCTTTGCGTGCATCTTTGCATCGGCCAAGTCTACGCCTTCAGCGTGTTCAACCTGCCGATGACGCGGCTCATCGGCATCACCGAATCCGCCCCTGGTGACTGGAAGCTCACCGAGCTCGGCTGGATCTTCTCCATCGCTATCGTGTTCCTCGGTCTCGCCGCGGCCTTTACCGGGACTTGGCTCGACCGGGTCGGCCCGCGCAAAGCCATGTTCACCGCCGCGCTCTGCTTCGGCGGCGGCTTTCTCATCTCGGCGCTTGGTATCCACCTTCATCAGCTCTGGATCGTCTATCTCGGCTACGGCGTGCTCGGCGGCTGCGGGCTCGGGCTTGGCTATATCTCGCCGGTGAAGACGCTCATCACCTGGTTCCCCGACCGGCCCGGCATGGCCACCGGCATGGCCATTATGGGCTTCGGCGGCGGCGCCATGATCGCCTCGCCTTTGTCGGTCTGGCTGATGCAGCAATTCGCGACCCCGACCCATGTCGGCGTCATGGAGACTTTCATCGTCCTCGGTCTCCTCTACATGTTCTTCATGATGGTGGGTGCGACCATCGTCCGCGTGCCCCCGAAAGGCTGGGCGCCGGAGGGCTACGTGGCGCCGGCCCAGCCCAAGAAGCTCGTCACCACATCCCACGTCCATGTTGATGAGGCGCTCAAGACGCCGCAATTCTATCTTCTGTGGGGCGTGCTCTGCCTGAACGTGACGGCGGGCATCGGCGTGCTGGGCCAGGCTTCGGCCATGAGCCAGGAGATGTTTCCGGGCCAGATCACGGCTGCGGCGGCCGCCGGCTTCGTCGGCTTGTTGAGCCTATTCAACATGCTCGGCCGCTTCTTCTGGGCCTCAACCTCCGACTATATCGGCCGGCGCAACACCTACATGATCTTCTTCGCGCTCGGCATGGCGCTCTACGCCGCCGTGCCCTGGACGGGAAAGACCGGCTCGATCGTTCTGTTCGTGCTATTCTACTGCGTCATCATGACGATGTATGGCGGCGGCTTCGCCACCATCCCCGCCTATCTCAGGGATGTCTTCGGCGTGCGCTATGTGGGCGCCATCCATGGACGCCTGCTGACAGCCTGGTCCACCGCGGGCGTGCTGGGACCGGTGCTGGTCAACTACATCCGCGAATACCAGATCAACAACGGCGTGCCCAAGGCCGACGCCTATTCCGTGACCATGTACATCATGGCGGGTCTTCTGCTCGTCGGCTTCGTTTTGAACTGGCTCATGCACCCGGTGCATGAGAAGCATCATATGAACCCTGAAGACGTCGACGCCTGACGGAGGGACCGATGACCGAAGCAAAGCATCACGAGGACGTCTCGGCGGCCAACACGATCAAGCTCGTGCTCGCCTGGACGTTCGTGGGGATTCCGCTGATCTGGGGCGTCTACAACACCCTGGCCAAGGCAGCTTTGCTGTTCCGCTAGCGGCCGGAATCGCCGGGAAGAGCCTGTTTGAGGGCCTCAGCAGGCCGCAAGCGGCGCCCGGAGTTGGGCTAAATATCTGATCTGCAACATTTTTTTCTGTCAGAATCTATTAATGTGCGTTTCAGACTGCGTTCATGGACGCTTCATGCGGCTCTCATCCCCATACCCCATTATCTAGCCTTGAAGTTCACCGAAGGAGACGACCATGAAAGAGTGGCTGAAGCCTGAGATCACCGAGTCCGAAGCTGGTATGGAAGTGACTTCTTACCTTCCGGCGGAGCTCGACCGCGCGTAATTCCGCGCTGATCTAGCAAGTTTTCAAAAATGGCGGTCCTAGCGATAGCGGGGCCGCCATTTTCTTTGCGCGTCTGCCCTCTGGGCGCCAGCCTTCGCACCCACGCCTTTTGCCCTCTTCCCCTGCGACATTCTGTCAGATTCTCCTAATCTGACTGTCAGATGCAGTTCATGATCGCTTCATGCGGTTCTCATCCCCACACCCCATTCTCTAGGCTGTAGTCAACGAAAGGAGACTGACCATGAAACAGTGGCTGAAACCCGAGATTACCGAGTCTGAGGCTGGCATGGAGGTCACCTCCTATCTTCCGGCCGAGCTCGACCGCGCTTAATCAGCGCGAAGCTCATTGCCGCTTCATGCGGCGACCTTCCTAGATCTCTGATCTAGGCCGTAGTTCACTCAGAGGAGACGAACAATGAAACAGTGGCTGAAACCTGAAATCACCGAGTCTGAAGCTGGCATGGAGGTTACCTCCTATCTTCCGGCCGAACTCGACCGCGCTTAATTAGCGCGAACTGAACTTTCTAACGTTTTCGCTGAAATGGCGGTCCTTGCGAGATGCGGGGCCGCCATTTTGGTTTTTAGCCTCTTCCTTCCCGTCAGATCGCCCCGAGAGTGGGGTGACAGCCCGCATCTCCGAAATTAAGGTCCGCCCCGCCAGGCGGCTCTGCCTTCGCGCAGACCGCCTCCCCGCCACGTGCGAAGAAGGTGCGACCCTATGTCATGGGCTTTACTGGTGCTTGCAGGCGTGTTCGAGATCGGCTTCGCCTCGACCCTGAAACTCACCGATGGCTTCACAAAGCTCTGGCCGACCTTGATTTTCACGGTCTGCATCGTCTTGAGCTTTCTCCTCCTCAACAAGGCTTTGAAAGACATCCCCATCGGCACGGCCTATGCGGTGTGGACCGGAATCGGTGCCGCGGGCACTGCCATTATCGGCATCCTCGTCTATAAGGAGCCGGCCACGGCGCTGCGGCTGTTCTTCATCGCTACGCTGATCGGCTCCATCATTGGCCTCAAGCTCGCAACAAAATGACCGACGCAAACAAGATCGACCGGACCGTCACCGGCAACTATTTCGAGGATTTCAAGCTCGGCCAGGAGATCGTGCACGCGACCCCGCGCACGGTCACCGTCGGCGATACCAGCGTCTACACCGCGCTCTACGGCGGCCGCTTCGCCGTGCAGTCGTCCGACGCCTTCGCCCAAGGCATCGGCTATCCGTGCAGCCCCATCGACGACATACTCGTGTTCCACTTCGTCATCGGCAAGACCGTGCCCGACATCTCGCGCAACGCCATCGCCAATCTCGGCTATGCCGAATTCCGCTTCGAGACGCCCGTCTATCCGGGCGACACCATCGCCTCGGTGTCGGAGGTGATCGGCGTCAAGCAGAACTCCAACGGCAAGAACGGCACGGTCTATGTGCGCACCACCGGGCGCAACCAGAAGGGCGAGATCGTGCTGCGCTTCAAGCGCTGGGTCATGGTGCCGAAGCGCGACGTCGACGCGCCGGCGCCGGAGACCGTCATTCCGGAGCTTGAGAAGAGCGTCTCTCCGGAGTCCCTCGGCAAGGCGCTGCCGCCCTTGAAGCTCACCGTGTACGACTACGCGCTGGCAGGATCGCCCCGCCGCTGGGAGGATTACGCGACAGGCGACAAGATCGACCATGTCGACGGCCAGACCATCGAGGAGGCCGAGCACCAGATGGCCACGCGTCTCTATCAGAACACCGCGCGCGTCCACTTCAATCAGCACCGCGAAGCCCAAGAGCGCTTTGGCCGCCGCCTCGTCTATGGCGGACATATCATCTCGATCGCCCGCAGCTTGAGCTTCAACGGCCTGGCCAATGCCTTCCACGTTCTGGGGCTGAACGGCGCCCGCCACGCGGCCCCAAGTTTCGCCGGCGACACCATCTATGCCTGGAGCGAGGTGCTCGACAAAGCCGAGCTCCCAGGCCGCTCCGACGTGGGCGCGCTACGCTTGCGCACTTTCGCCGCAAAGGACCGCAATTGTGCCGACTTCCCTGGCATGAAGGCGGACGGCAAGCTCGAGGACGAGGTGGTCCTTGACATGGATTATTGGGTCGCCCTGCCCCGATAGATCGAACTCCGTTAGACTGTCACGCGTTGCTTGTGAGAGGATCGAGTACCAGGAGGCTTATGATGACCCCCAAGACGTTTTGGCGCCTCGGCGCCGTTGTTGCCGGGCTGGCGCTGTCCGCCCCGGCTTTCGCCGCCGACCAGACTACCGCCACGTTGTTGGACCCCGAGGGCAAGGAGGTGGGCAAGGTCAGCTTGACCGCCGTTCCCACCGGCGTCCTGCTCGCCGTGAACCTCACGGCCCTGCCGCCCGGCGATCACGCCTTCCACATCCATGGCGTCGGCAAATGCGAGGCGCCCGATTTCAAGTCGGCCGAGGGTCACTTCAACCCTGAAGAAGACGAGCACGGCCTGATGAACGAGGCGGGCCCGCATGCGGGCGACATGCCCAATATCCACGTGCCCGAGTCGGGCGTGCTGAAAATCGAGGTGCTCAACCAGATGGTGAACCTGAAACAGGGCCTGCTGGACGAGGACGGCTCGGCCATCGTCATCCATGAGGGCCCGGACGACTATGTCTCCGACCCGGCGGGCGACGCCGGCGCCCGGATCGCTTGCGGCGTCATCGAGAAGTAGAGGCCGCAAACCCCCAGGAAACCGGCCCTCGGAGCGGAAATAAACCTTCTGTCAAAGGTTTGCGACCCATCCTGACCCTCACAATTCGTGAAGCGTGGGGGACTAGCCAATGGCTTGGGAAGGTCCATTCGAGGGCATGCTGGGCGGCGTGGCGTATATCGTCGGCTCGCATATCTGGGAATCCGTCGATGGCGGCCACACCTGGATCATGTCCAAATTCGCCGAAGACGTCGAAGCCACCTACGAGATCGCGCGCCCCGCTTGAGGCGCCTTGATTTCCAGACATCCGGCGGCCGCGATCCGCGGGCCCGCAAAGCTGAAGGGCGGACCAAGAGACGCGGGGGCCCTGATTGCCCCTGCCCGGCGACTGGGCTATTGAAAAGGCTCGTCTGGGCAACACTCGCTAAATACCAATGACAAATAAGCTAGAGGCAGAGCGTCCGCTCTCCCCGCATCTGCAAATCTATCGGCCGATGCTGACCATGATGATGTCGATCGCGCATCGCATCACGGGCTTCGGCAATGCCGTGGGCTTCGCCCTGCTCACATGGTGGCTGGTGGCCATCAGCATCGGGCCGGAAGCCTACGCCACCGTCGACAGTTTCTTCGGGAGCTTTGTGGGCCGCGCGCTTCTGTTCCTATTCACCTGGTCGCTGATCCACCACATGCTGGGCGGCATCCGCCACCTGATCTGGGATACCGGCGCGGCGCTGGACAAGACCAGCATCGAGGTCGCCGCCTGGCTGACCATCAGCTCCTCTACCGTGCTCACGGTTCTGATCTGGATCGCGGGCTACGCGCTGATGGGGAGCCCCTAGCCATGGCCACACCGCTCAAGCGCGTCCGCGGCTTAGGGGCCGCCCATCGCGGCACGGAAACCTTCTGGCGCCAGCGGGTGACGGCCATCGCCAACATCCCGCTCGTGATCTTCCTCGTGCTCTCCATCGTCAGCAATCTCGGCGCGAGCTATGGGCAAGTGAAAGCCTATATCGCCAACCCGATTGTCGCCGTGCTGCTGCTGGCGCTGATCGTCTCCGCCGCGATCCACATGCGCATCGGCTTGCGAGAGATCATCGAGGACTATGTCCACGCCGAAGGCTGCAAGGTGGCGGCCCTCGTGGCGACGACGTTTTTCGCAGGCCTTATCGCCATCGCCTGCACACTTGCCATTTTGAAAATTAGTCTCGGAAGCTGACGCGTAATGCCTCAAGACGCCACGCCACAAGATACGCCGCACAACGCCGTTCACGTGAACGGCCGCGCTTACGAAATCACCGACCACGCCTATGAGGTCCTCGTCGTCGGCGCCGGCGGCTCGGGGCTTCGCGCCGTGGTCGGCGCCAGCGAGGCGGGGCTTCGCACCGCCTGCATCTCCAAGGTGTTCCCCACGCGCTCGCATACCGTGGCGGCCCAAGGCGGCATCGCCGCGGCGCTCGGCAATATGGGCCCCGACGACTGGCGCTGGCATATGTACGACACCGTGAAGGGGTCGGACTGGCTCGGCGATCAAGACGCCATCGAATATCTCTGCCGCAACGCGCCGCAAGCCGTGTACGAGCTCGAGCACTGGGGCGTGCCGTTCTCGCGAACCGACGACGGCAAGATCCTCCAGCGCGCCTTCGGCGGCATGACCATGGATTACGGCAAGGGCCCGGCGCGCCGCACCTGCGCGGCGGCCGACCGCACCGGCCACGCCATGCTGCACACCATGTACGGCCAGGCCCTGCGCCAGTCGGCCGAGTTCTTCATCGAGTATTTCGCCATCGACCTGATCATGGATGACGAGGGCCGCTGCCGCGGCGTCATCGCCCTCAACATGGCCGACGGCTCGATCCACCGCTTTCGCGGGCATCAAACGATCCTCGCCACCGGCGGCTACGGCCGCGCCTATTTCTCCTGCACTTCCGCGCATATCTGCACCGGCGACGGCAACGCCATGGTCTTGCGCGCCGGGCTGCCGCTTCAGGACATGGAGTTCGTGCAGTTCCACCCGACCGGCGTCTATGGTGCCGGCGTGCTGATTACCGAGGGCGCGCGCGGCGAAGGCGGCTACTTGCGCAATTCCGAGGGCGAGAAGTTCATGGAGCGCTACGCGCCTTCCGCCAAGGACCTCGCCTCGCGTGACGTGGTCTCCCGCGCCATCACCATTGAGATCCGCGAAGGCCGCGGCCACGGTCCCGAGAAGGACTACATGCATCTGCATCTCGACCATCTCGACGACGCCATGCTGGCCGAGCGCCTGCCGGGCATCACCGATCTGGCCCGTATCTTCGGCGGCGTCGACGTGCGCAATGAGCCGATCCCGATCATCCCGACTTGCCACTACAATATGGGCGGTATCCCCACCAACATGCATGGCGAGGTGATTGCGCCGCGCGGCGACGACAAAGACGCCGTGGTGCCGGGCCTCATGGCGCTGGGCGAAGCGGCCTGCGTGTCCGTGCATGGCGCCAACCGCCTGGGGTCAAACTCGCTGATCGACCTCGTGGTGTTCGGCCGCGCCGCGGCGCTTCGCTGCGCCGAGGTCGTGGGCAAGGAGAATGCCATTCCCGAGCTGCCCAAGGGCGCGGGCGACGAGGCCATCGCCCGGCTCGACCGCTTCCGCCATGCCGACGGCGCAACGCCCACCGCGGAGCTTAGGATGCGCATGCAGAAGACCATGCAGCGCGACTGCTCCGTGTTCCGCACCAAGGAGGTGCTGGCGGAAGGCGTGAAGGGCATCAAGCAGGTGTGGGATGACGCCGCCGACATTCAGGTGACCGACCGCTCGCTGATCTGGAATACCGACCTCATCGAGACGCTCGAATTCGACAATCTGATCTCGCAATCCGCGGTCACCGTGCAGGGCGCCCTCGCCCGCGAGGAGTCGCGTGGCGCACACGCCCGCGAGGATTTCCCCAAGCGTGATGACGCCGAGTGGATGAAGCACACTTTGTCTTATGCTGATTACGGCACGCACATGGTGACGCTCGACTTCCGCCCGGTGCACACCTACACGCTGTCCAACGAGGTCGCCTATATCGAGCCCAAGGAGCGGGTGTACTAGAGTCCGCCCGAGCGCATCGCTCGGCGCTTTCTTAGGCGCGGATTGGCGACAGCGTCACGGGGCGTCTGGCCCGCCAAGCAGCTTTCCCACCACCTCCTGAACCGAGGCGAAGTCGAACGGCTTCCTAAGGACGAGATGGTTCGCGAAGTCCGCGTCCAGGCTGCCATCCCCCTGTCCCGTAGCAAAGGCGAAGGGAATCCCGCGGCTGAGAAGGGCATGGGCCAGCGGGTAGGAGTCGCCGTCGCTCAGACGAATATCGAGAATGGCGCCGTCGAGGGCGGCCGCTTTGGCAAATTCGATCCCGTCCGCGACCGACAGCACTGGCCCGACCACCTCGTGGCCGAGTTCCGTCAGCCAGTCTTCGACCATCATTGAAATGAGCGGCTCATCGTCGACGACCAGGATGCGCGGCACCGGAAGACCCTTTACCATTGCTTGCCGGAACCTAATTGTATCAGGAGGATTACAGGTTAGCTATGACCGGCTTAAAATCTGCCTTAGCCAACGGGTAATCGAGTGCCTCATCGTCTCATCAAAGCCCGCCGCCTCCTCAGAAATTCCACAGCTATCATCTTCGTCGGGCTAGCATTGGTGGCCGCCGCCGTGGTCGCCGTGGGCCTGCTCGTGGTGCGGTCGAGCGAGGCGGATTACTGGCTGGCGCACACCATCAAAGTCCAGAAGGCCGGCGAGGCCCTGCTGAGCGAGATCCAGTTGGCCGAAAGTGCCAAGCGGGGATACCTGCTCACGGGGGACAGCGACTATCTGAACGAGTTCAATCAGTCCTCGGGCGCCATACCACGCCTGTTCGAGACGCTGAGCGACCTCGTCGCCGATAATAGCGATCAAGTTTCGCGCCTTGAGACTCTTGGGCCGCTCATCGACGCCAAACTCGCAGAAATGGACGAAACCCTGGAGTTCGATCAACAAGGCGAGCGCACCGAGGCGCTCAACACGATAAGATCCTCCCGCGCCGAGGGGCTTTCGAAATCCATCCGCGAAGAGCTCTTCGAGTTTCTCAACGCGGAGCGCGAGCTCCTGAACATGCGCCAGGAAGAGGCGTCGGCGCTTCGGCGCTGGCTCGCGGCGTTGATTGGCGTGGCGTTGCTCACGGCGATGGTGCTCACCGCCCTCCTCGCCATCGCGACACGGCACGCGGTCGCGGACCTCATCGCGCGCAGCCGCGACCTCGAAGAGGAGTCCCTGCGACGCCAGGAAGCCGAGGATTCCTTGCGTCAGGTGCAGAAGATGGAAGCCGTGGGGCAGCTCAGCGGCGGCATCGCGCACGACTTCAACAACCTCCTCACGATCATCATGGGCAATCTCGATACGATCAAACGACGCGTCGCCAACGGGCCCAAGGGCCAGGCCGCGAAGTTGGAGAAGCCGGTCGATGCTGCCTTGTATGGTGCGCGCAGCGCGGCTCAGCTGACGCAGCGCCTGCTGGCCTTTTCGCGCCTCCAGGCGCTGGCACCTGATCGCGTCGACATGAACCGGCTTGTTACCGACATGGTGGATCTGCTGAAGCGCAGCCTGGGTGAACAGATCAGTGTCGAGACGGTGCTCGGCGCAGGCCTCTGGTCCGCCTACGTCGATCCCAATCAACTGGAGAACGCGCTACTCAATCTCGCCCTCAATGCCCGTGCTGCCATGCCGGAGGGTGGCTGTCTTACGATCGAGACCGCGAACACCTATCTCGACGACGCCTACGCGCGCCGCTTCGGCGACGTCGAGCCTGGACAATATGTCGTGCTCTGCGTAACCGACACCGGAACCGGCATCCCGGCCGATGTTATCGATCAAGTGTTCGAGCCGTTCTTCTCGACCAAGTCTGCCGGCGAAGGATCGGGGCTCGGTCTCTCCATGGTCCACGGCTTCGTGAAGCAATCGGGTGGGCACGTGCGCATCTACAGCGAGGAGCTTCACGGCACGACCGTGAAGCTCTACCTGCCGCGCATGACCGTGGCCGAGGAGCAGAAAGCCGCGGCCGCGGCCAAGCCCGAAAAGGCCCCCCCGCCGCCACGCGCCAAACCTCAAGAGACGATCCTTCTGGTGGAAGACAATGACGGCGTCCGGGACTACGCCGCGACGGTGCTCCATGGGCTCGGCTATGCCGTGTTGGAAGCCGCCGACACACCGTCGGCCATCGAGCTTCTGGGCAACAAGCCGCCGATCGACCTCTTGTTCACCGACGTGGTCCTGCCGGGCGGCCTCAATGGCAAAACGCTCGCCGACGAGGTCAGGCGGAAATATCCCGGCCTCCCTGTGCTGTTCACCACCGGCTACACCCGTAACGCCATCGTCCACCAGGGCCGCCTCGACGCCGATGTCGAGCTTCTGGGCAAACCCTATACCGAGCAGGACCTCGCTCAGAAAATCCGCGAAATGCTGGACCGGGCTTGAGCAACGGACTCCACTATCCCGGCTTACCGCTCGCTAACCAAGACGTGAACTGCCGCTGATCCGTTTATCCCTTCTTGGCGTTAGACCACGACAATTGCTCGATAATTCGAAGCAAAATCCAGGGAAGCGAGGTTAGCCATGTACACGCGTTACCGGGGATACATTTTGCAGGGCCAGGCCACCCGGCCGGGCTGGGAGGTGCACATCAGGCCGTCGCAGCCAGGCGCACCGATCTTGAGCCGTGGCTTCGTCGATGGGCCGACGCTCGAGGCCGCTGTCGCCGAGGCGGAGCGGCGCATTGATCGGCTGATATCGGACTCTCGAATCCGGGTCTGATGCGGCCATCTCGCCCTTGCCCGGATGGCCCCCGCTCGCTACCTCTAAGGAAATGGCGGATCAAACCGGCCTGGGCAGAGGTAGATAGACATGGTCCAATTCACACTTCCCAAGAATTCGAAGATAAAAAAGGGCAAGGAATGGAACCCGCCCGAGAGGGGCTCGGAGGCCGGGCGCTGGCGCGAATACCGCATCTATCGCTTTGACCCCGAAACGGGCGAAAACCCGCGCGTCGACACCTACTGGGTCGACATGAACGATTGCGGGCCGATGGTTCTCGACGCGCTGCTGTGGATCAAGAACAAGATCGACCCCACGCTGACCTTCCGTCGCTCCTGCCGCGAAGGCGTATGCGGCTCCTGCTCCATGAACATCGCCGGCAGCAACACGCTGGCCTGCACCATGCACGCCGACGACGCGCATGGCGCGATCGCCGTCTATCCGCTGCCGCATATGCCGGTGATCAAGGACCTAGTCCCCGACATGACGCAGTTCTATGCGCAGCACCGCCAGATCGAACCGTGGCTCCAGACCGACAGTCCGACGCCGCAAAAGGAATGGCGTCAGTCCCATGAAGACCGCGAGAAGCTGGACGGGCTCTACGAGTGCATCCTGTGCGCCTGTTGCTCCACCGCCTGCCCGTCTTATTGGTGGAACGGCGACCGCTATCTCGGCCCGGCCATTCTGTTGCAGGCCAACCGCTGGATCGAAGACTCGCGAGACGAGCATACCGGGGAGCGCCTCGACGATCTGGAGGACCCGTTCCGGCTATATCGATGCCATACCATTCTGAACTGCACCAAGGCGTGCCCCAAGGGGCTGAACCCGGCGGCGGCCATCGCAAACCTGAAGCGCAAGATGGTCGAGAGGACCTAGAGCGCTCAAGCAGCGAAGCGGTAGCGCATCAATAATTTTTCTAGCGCGGACAGCGCGGCAGCGAGAAGGTGCAGGAAGGCGCGCCCTCTTTGCGCATCGCTTCCGCTTTCTTGGGATCGCGCTCGCTTTGCCAGTCGTAAGGGCTGCGCACGTTCATATGCGCATAGCTCACGCGCACCAGCGTGTCCTTCTCGAAGGTGAGGCTCGCCGAGCAGGTGGCGTTCTTGACGCCTCCGGGGGTCGGCACGGGGCCGGCGCCGCTATAATGATAGATCAGCGTCTCGGCGCTCGAGCCGGCGGGAATGCGCGAGCGCGGCTGGCCGGCGCACTTCAACACCTCGGCCTTGCTCATGCCGACATAGGGCTTGCCGTAGTCCACCCGCGTGAGCTGCGTATAGGCGTCTTGGGGGCCGGAACCGCTGGCACATCCTGCGCTGACGCCTGCAAGCGCCGCCGCGAACCCGAAGCCCACCAGGCCATTCCGCCGAGAATTCCGCAAATCCATGCCTTTTCATACGCCTGAGAAGGCCGTAGCGCCAGATTGCGAGCGTTTCGGGGCGAAAACGCGCGGTTCATTGGCCACAAGCGGTGCCAGAACCTTATCCCCGCCCCGAAAACCTCCCGTACAATACGCGTCACCTCGTCCGTTTGAGGGCGTTTTCGCGAGACGTTCGTGACGGCGGGACGAGGGGCGGCGCCCGGGGTGGCGCGGTAAAGATGGGCTGATCTCGGACGGACCATTCCCGATAGGCCCTGACCACCGCGCCATGGCGAACGGACCAGCCTCGGGGGTCTCGACTTTGCCCGCCTGCGCTGTAACGCGTGGGCCGACGGGTGAGGCGCGCTCTGCTGAGCACCGCGCCTGTGCCACTGGTGATAAGCGGCGATAAGAGGCTCTAAAACACCGCTGCATGTGGCGCGCCGTTAAGGCGCCCGCCGCGGGGTTTCGCAAACCCCCGCGTACACCTATCAGGACTTTGCGCCACGCGGCGCGCCACCCCCTCCCTCTCGAAGGACGGGGGCTTTGCAAGGGAGCCATGGGAGAAAGCATTTGGACTCGCGGGCTTGGCCCGGCGAGAGTTTTGTCATGCCCGCAACGCGCACCCCCGATCACACCGCTGCGACATGCTGTCGGGGCTCGGAACCGTGCCCTCCGCTCATCCGTTTGTTCGGTATGGAAAAGCCAACGAAAGGAGGCTTCTAATGAAGAACATTATTCGCAATGGTGCGCTCGCCTTGTCGCTCGTGGCAGGCGCCGCGCTGATCACCGCGCCGGCCTCAGTCGAAGCC
The DNA here is from genome assembly GCA_963825655.1 of uncultured Alphaproteobacteria bacterium. GTDB lineage: Bacteria > Pseudomonadota > Alphaproteobacteria > Rhizobiales > Methyloligellaceae > Methyloceanibacter. Next base: position 108,503 of record CAWGTS010000001.1, on the reverse strand, counting down.
AAGTCCATTCAACGGGATGGTTATTTTGGCGGCACCTGGGCACCCATCGGGCCCAAGGACAATCGCTACGTGAAGCGCCATCGGAACCACGGCTACTATGCCCGTGGTTATCGCGACCGGTATGGGCCGCGCTACAGCTATGACGCTCCGCGATATCGCTACGGCTACCGCGCGCCGTACTACTATGACCGCGGTCCGGGCTTCAGCATCACCATCCGCTAAGCCATCGTGCCGAGACTTACGAGAGCCCTTCCCACACCGGGAGGGGCTTTCGCACGCATGGGCGCCTAATAGGCGATGGCGAAATAGATCACGTAGAGCCAGCTGAAGAAGCCGTGGATGATGGCCCACAGAATCGAGTGGTTGTTGTCGTAAGAGATGGCGATAGCCAGCGCCGTGCCGAAGCCGATGCCGTACTGCGCGCCCGTCCACGTATAAGTCATGATGTCCTCCGCAAAGTTTCGCGCCACTGTAGCGTCATTTGACTATCCTCGGGGGAAGTGGCGTGCGCTAGAGTGCTCCTCATGATCGCAAGCCCATTCAAACGAAAACTCGTCGCCGTCTTTGGCGTCTTGGCCATCATCGGCCTGGTCGGCACAAGTCTGCTCGGCACAGGCCTGCTCGAAGCGCGGGAAGACGGAGCGACTCCCAAGGTCGAGGCCCAGCATCTTCTGACCCAGCCGGTCGCCGGCGACCCCGGCAAGGAGGTGGACATCCAGCTCTACACCTTCCCGCCGGGAAGCGCCGTGCCCTGGCATATCCACCCCGGCGCCCAGGAGTTCGAGTACGAGCTCGAGGGGACGCTGATGATCGAGGTGGCCGGCAAACCGCCGCGCGCCCTGAAGGCCGGAGAGGCGTTCCACCTGGCGCCGAACGTGGTGCATCGCGGCTGGAACGCCAGCAAGACGGAAGCCGCCAAGGTCTATGTGGTCCGCATCAAGCCCGTAGGACAGCCGCTGGCCGAGATCGTGAAGCCGCCGGAGGCGGCCGCTCCCGCAACGTCGCCTTCCGGCGTCCCCGCGCCGGAAGCCTATCCGGGATTGCAGCCTTAGGGCGGTGCTATCGCGAGATCGCGGCACGCCGGGGCTTCAACAGCGCCCACAAGCCCACCGCCCAGGCGCCGGCCACCACCACCCAATAGAACACCTTGGCGGGTGTCCCCAATTCCATGCCGAGCGCCGAGCCCGCGAACGTGCCGAGCCCCGCCACGAGCGTGTAGAACGCGGCAAAAGCGAGCACGAAGGCGGTGGCGAAACGCGGGCGGAAGAAGCCAATCAGCGTGCCCACCAACCCCCATATGAAGTCGACGCCGGCCTGGAGCGGGTTCAGGCGGAAGCCCGGCGGAAAGCTCTGCGGATTGGTCTCGAAGCCATAAAACAGGAAAGTGACCAGCATAATGCCGCCCAGCGCCAGGAAATAGGCGCTGCACCGCGCGGCCCACACGACGAGCGGCAGCGCCGGGGTCTGATCCAGCTCTTCGTCCGTTGGCGCTGGCCTCTCATTATTTTTGGCCGGCCACTTCTCCGCTATGGGCAACTTCAATCTCCCGCGCGTCTCTCGATCAACCCTATCCGATCGCCCCGGCACCGGTCCAGCAAAGCCCCTGAGCCGACGCCCTGACAGTTTCACGCAATTCCCCACCTTGCGCGAACGCCCGATTGCATTTAACCAACCCCCAGTTTCACGCGGGGCCGGCATGCGCGGAAAACGGCCCGTTTCAGCAAGCCTTTTAGAAGGGGATTTCCATGGCGCGGAGTAAGATTGCACTGATCGGCGCCGGCCAGATCGGCGGCACCATCGCCCACCTTGCCGGAATCAAGGAGCTTGGCGACGTCATCCTGTTCGACGTGGTGGACGGTGTGCCTCAAGGCAAGGCGCTTGACCTGTCACACTCCGCCCCCGTCCATGGCTTCGTCCCCAAGTTCAAGGGCGTCAATGAATATGCCGAGATCAAGGACGCCGACGTGGTGATCGTCACCGCGGGCGTACCGCGCAAGCCAGGCATGAGCCGCGACGACCTGCTCGAGATCAACTTGAAGGTCATGGAGCAGGTTGGCGCCGGGCTTCGCAAATACGCGCCGGAAGCCTTCGTCATCTGCGTGACCAATCCTCTCGACGCCATGGTCTGGGCGCTCCAGAAGACCTCAGGTCTGCCGCGCAACAAAGTGGTCGGCATGGCCGGCGTGCTCGACAGCGCCCGCTTCCGCTTCTTCCTCTCCGAGGAGTTCGACGTCAGCCCGCAGGACATCCACACCATGGTGCTTGGCGGCCACGGCGATACCATGGTGCCGTTGATCCGCTATTCGTCGGTGGCGGGTATTCCGCTCGCCGATCTCGTGAAGATGCGCTGGATCACCCAGAAGCGGCTCGATGAGATCGTACAGCGCACCCGTGACGGCGGTGCAGAGATCGTCGGCCTGCTCAAGACGGGCTCCGCTTACTACGCGCCTGCCACCGCGGCGCTGGACATGGCGGAATCCTATCTCAACGACGAGAAGCGCGTGCTTCCCGCCGCCGCCTATCTGAACGGCGAATACGGCGTGAAGGGCATCTATGCCGGCGTTCCTGTCATTATCAGCGCCAAGGGCGTCGAGCGCGTCATCGAGCTCGACCTGTCCTCGGCGGAGAAGGACGCCTTCGTTCATTCGGTGGAGTCGGTGAAGGCTCTGGTCGAGCTTTGCCAGAGGATCGCACCCAACCTCGCCTAGAGAGTCTTATGAACATTCACGAATATCAGGCCAAGCATCTCCTCAAGGCCTATGGTGCCCCGGTGGCCAAGGGACACATCGCCACGACGGCGGACGAGGCCGCGGAACGGGCCAACACTCTCGAGACCGATGTCCTCGTCGTCAAGGCGCAGATCCATGCCGGCGGCCGCGGCAAAGGCGGCGGCATCAAGCTGGTCAAAACGCTTGAGGAGCTGCACGCCGAGGCCGACCGCATGCTCGGCAAGCCGCTCGTCACACCTCAGACCGGACCGAAGGGCCGCCTCGTGCGGTCCGTCTATGTGGTCGAGGACACGAGCATTGCCCGGGAGCTCTATCTCTCGCTCCTGGTCGACCGTGCAACGGGTCGCGTCGCTTTCGTCGCCTCCACCGAGGGCGGCGTGAACATCGAAGAGGTCGCGGCCAACACCCCGGAGCTGATCACCACCATCAACGTGGACCCCGCCTCGGGTTTGAGCGCCTTTCACGGCCGGGTCATCGCCGCGGCGCTGAACCTCAAGGGCGATCTCGCCAAGCAATGCGCCAAGCTCATCAAGACGCTCTACACGCTGTTCATGGAGAAGGACGCGAGCCTCATTGAGATCAACCCGCTCGTGGTGACGGAAGACGACAGGCTCGTGTGCCTCGACGCCAAGATCGGCTTCGAGGACAACGCGCTGTTTCGCCATCCCGACATCGAGGCGTTGCGCGACATTCACGAGGAGGACCCGGCCGAGGTCGAGGCCTCCAAGCACGACCTCTCCTATGTGAAGCTCGACGGCTCAATCGGCTGCATGGTCAACGGCGCGGGGCTCGCCATGGCCACCATGGACATCATCAAGCTCTATGGCGGCGAACCGGCGAACTTCCTCGACGTCGGCGGCGGTGCCACCAAGGAGCGCGTCACCGAGGCGTTCAAGATCATCCTGTCCGACCCCAACGTGCAGGGCGTGCTGGTCAACATCTTCGGCGGCATCATGCGCTGCGACACCATCGCCGAGGGCATCATCGCCGCGGCAAAGGAAACGAACATCGCCGTGCCGCTGGTCGTCCGCCTCGAAGGCACCAATGTGGAGCGCGGCAAAGAGCTGCTCTCCGGATCCGGCCTCGCCATCATCCCCGCCGACGACCTCGACGACGCCGCGAAGAAGGCCGTCGCCGCGATCAAAGCGGCGCCTTGAATTTTGCAGAGCAGTCTTTCCGCCTTTTGTCACCAATCCTTCCGCTAACCGGCTGAACCTCACATCATGTCCGTACTCGTCGATAAGAACACGCGCGTCATCTGCCAGGGCTTCACCGGCTCTCAAGGCACCTTTCACACCGAGCAGGCTATCGACTACGGCACCAAGATGGTAGGCGGCGTCACGCCGGGCAAAGGCGGCATTACCCATCTCGATCTGCCGGTTTTCGATACGGTCCGCGAGGCGGTCGAAGCGACCGGCGCCGAAGCGTCCGCCGTCTATGTACCCCCGCCCTTTGCCGCCGACGCCATTCTCGAGGCGATCGACGCCGGCATTGGCCTTGTGGTCTGCATCACCGAGGGCGTGCCCGTGCTCGACATGGTCAAGGTCAAACGCGCGCTTTGCGAGTCTGGAACGCGCCTGATCGGGCCGAACTGCCCCGGCATCATCACCCCCGGCGAATGCAAGATCGGCATCATGCCGGGCCACATCCATACGCCCGGCAAAGTCGGCATTGTGTCGCGCTCCGGCACCCTCACCTATGAGGCCGTGGCACAGACCACCGCCGTGGGCCTTGGCCAGACGACCTGCATCGGCATTGGCGGCGACCCCGTCAACGGCACGAACTTCGTCGACTCGCTGTCGCTGTTCCTGGAGGACGACGCCACCGAAGCCATCATCATGATCGGCGAGATTGGTGGCTCGGCTGAGGAAGAGGCCGCCGAGTTCCTCATCGCCGCGGGCAACAAGAAGCCGATTGTCGGGTTCGTCGCCGGCGCCACGGCGCCGCCTGGCCGTCGCATGGGTCATGCCGGTGCCGTCATCTCGGGCGGCAAAGGCGACGCAAAGAGTAAAATTGAGGCAATGCAAGAGGCCGGCATCGTCGTTGCGCAATCGCCTGCGGCCCTTGGAACGACCCTTGCAGGAATTTTCAAGTAAAGGTTAGCCGGGCGCCTAACGCTCGCCTTGATTGCCCGGCACGCCGGTGTTCCAGTAGCGAACCGGCAGGTTGGTGCAATGACACGACACGAACTGAACGAGGTGTTTGCCTACACGTCGTTCCTGGATGGCGCGAACGCCACTTATCTGGCGGAGCTTTACGCGCTCTACGAGACCGATCCCGCCTCACTCGCCCCCGAATGGCAGAGCTTCTTCGCAAGCCTCGGCGATGACGCGATGGACGTGCTGGCCGACGCCAATGGGCCGTCTTGGTCCGCCGGCAAGGCCACGCAGCCGATCACCAAGAGCCTGACCGGCGCCCTGACCCAGCAGCAGGCCCTCGATGCCGCCCGAGATACGCTCGGCGCCCGCATGCTGATCCGCGCCTACCGGACCCGCGGCCATCTCGTCGCCGAGCTCGATCCGCTTCAGCTCATCAGCCGTGGCGAGCATCCGGAGCTCAACCCGAAGACTTACGGCTTCACCACGGCCGATTACAGCCGGCCCATCTATATCGGCGGGGCGCTCGGCTTCGAGTTCGCGACCTTGCGGCAGGTCCTCGACATTCTGAAGAAGACCTATGCCGGGCCGATCGGCTTCGAATACATGCATATTTCCGATCCCGAACAGCGGGCCTGGATGCAGGAGCGCGTCGAAGGCAGCGACAGGGAGGTCCGCTTCACCGACCAGGGCAAGCGCGCGATCCTCGCCAAGCTCATCGAGGCGGAGGGCTCCGAGCGCTTCCTCAACGTCAAATATACGGGCACCAAGCGGTTCGGCCTGGACGGCGGCGAGTCCATGGTCCCGGCGCTCGAACAGATCATTAAGCGCGGCGGTCAACTCGGCGTGCGTGAGATCGTCATCGGCATGCCCCATCGCGGGCGGCTCAATGTCCTCGCCAATGTCATGGCGAAACCCTATCGCGCGATCTTCAACGAGTTTCGTGGGGGCTCGGCGCAGCCCGACGATGTCGAGGGCTCCGGCGATGTGAAATATCACCTGGGCGCCTCCTCAGACCGCGAGTTCGACGACAACCGCGTGCACCTGTCGCTGACCGCCAACCCTTCGCATCTGGAGAGTGTCGATCCGGTCGTGCTCGGCAAAGTGCGCGCCAAGCAGGATCAGATCGGCGACCGGGAGCGGAAAGAGGTCCTACCGCTTCTACTCCACGGCGACGCGGCCTTCGCCGGCCAGGGCGTGGTGGCCGAATGCTTGGGGTTGTCGGGCTTGCGCGGACACCGCACCGGCGGCCCGATCCATTTCATCGTCAACAACCAGATCGGCTTTACAACGGCGCCGCGCTTCTCGCGCTCTTCGCCCTACCCCTCCGACGTCGCCAAGATGATCGATGCACCGATCTTCCACGTGAACGGCGACGACCCGGAGGCCGTGGTCTACGTCACCAAGATCGCCACGGAGTTCCGCCAGCTCTTCGGCAAGCCGGTCGTCATCGACATGTTCTGCTATCGGCGGCACGGCCATAACGAGGCGGACGAACCGGCTTTCACCCAACCCTTGATGTATCAGCGGATCGCCAAGCATCCGGGCGTGGTGGAGACCTATGCCAATCGCCTGATCGAAGAGGGCCTTTTCAGCGAGGAAGAGGTCGAAGACCTGCAAGCGCAGTTTCGCGCCTTTCTCGAGGAGGAGTTCCTCGCTGGCGAAACCTACCGCCCGAACCGGGCCGACTGGCTCGATGGGAGATGGTCCGGCATCGGCTTCGCCGAAGAAGGCGCCCGCCGGGGCACGACCGGCGTCGATCTCGATATGCTTCGCCAAGTCGGCCGCAAGCTCACCACCATCCCCGAGGGCTTCACCCCGCACAAGACCATCGCGCGCATCATGGCGAGCCGCGGCAAGATGATCGACGAGGGGAAAGGCATCGACTGGGCCACTGCGGAGTCGCTCGCTTTCGGCACGCTGCTGGTCGAGGGCTTCAAGGTTCGGCTATCCGGCCAAGACTCCGAGCGCGGCACCTTCTCACAGCGCCATTCGGTCCTGATGGATCAGGTGACCGAGAACATGTGCACGCCGCTCAAGCACGTCTCGCAGGAGCAAGCGGAGTTCGAGGTCATCAACTCCATGCTGTCGGAGGAAGCCGTGCTTGGCTTCGAATACGGCTACAGCCTGGCCGAGCCAAATGCGCTCGTGCTGTGGGAGGCGCAGTTTGGCGATTTCGCCAACGGCGCCCAGGTCATCATCGACCAGTTCATTTCCTCCGGCGAACGCAAATGGCTGCGCATGTCGGGCCTCGTGCTCTTGCTGCCCCACGGCTACGAGGGCCAGGGCCCGGAGCATTCCTCGGCACGGCTGGAGCGCTACCTTCAGTCTTGCGCCGAGGACAATTGGCAGGTCGTAAACTGCACGACGCCGGCCAATTATTTCCACGTGCTGCGGCGTCAGCTGCATCGCGATTTCCGCAAGCCTCTGGTGCTCATGACGCCCAAGTCGCTGCTCCGTCACAAAAAAGTGGTATCCGATCTTGATGCCTTTGGCCCGGACGCCAGCTTCCACCGGCTGCTATGGGATCATGCCCAGACCCACGATGAGCCGATCAAGCTCGCGCGTGACGATCAAATCAGGCGCGTGGTCATCTGCTCCGGCAAGGTCTATTACGATCTCTACGAGGAGCGCGAGAAGCGCGGCATCAACGACATCTATCTGTTGCGGGTCGAGCAGCTCTATCCCTTCCCGGCGCGTGCCCTGATTCAGGAACTCTCCCGATTCAAGGACGCGGAGATGGTGTGGTGTCAGGAAGAACCGAAAAACATGGGCGGCTGGAGCTTCATCGAGCCGAATCTTTCCTGGGTGCTCGATCACATCGATGCCAAAGACAAGCGCCCGCGTTATGCTGGGCGGCCGAATTCAGCAGCCACCGCGACCGGTCTCATGAGTAAGCATTTGCGCGAATTGAAGGCCTTTCTCGACGAGGCGCTGGGCTAGGCCGAAAAGGACAGGCGAAGGAACCGATGCCAACAGAGATCCGCGTGCCGACCTTGGGAGAGTCCGTCATCGAGGCGACGGTCGGCCAGTGGTTCAAACAGGCGGGCGACGCGGTCGCCGCCGACGAGCCCTTGGTGGAACTCGAGACGGACAAGGTCACCGTCGAAGTCCCGGCGCCCGCCTCCGGCGTGCTGTCGGAGATCGTGGTGAACGCCGGCGACACGGTGGAAGTGGGCGCGTTGCTCGGGGCCATCGTCGACGGCGACGGCAAGGCGAAACCGGCGACCAAAAAGAAGTCGCCTCCCAAGAGCGCCAAAACCGAACCCAAGGCCGAAGCCAAGACCAAGACCGAGGCCGAAACTGAGACAAAGACTGAGACGGAGCCGGCCGTGCGGCCGCCCGTAGAGCTGAAAGAGCTCGCGCGCGAACCGCATATCCGCGAAGAAGTGAGCGCCGCCGCGATGCCGCCCTCGCCTGCCGCCCGCAAGCTGCTCGCCGAACGGGGATTGAACCCGGCGGATGTGAAGGGGTCAGGCCGGCGCGGTCAGGTGCTGAAGGGCGACATCATCGCGCAAGCCGCGGAGACGCTGCTGGTGCGCGAGCCGAGGCCCAAGCCGCCCGCGCCACCGCGCGCGCCCATCAGCCCCGAGGACGAGGCCCGCGAAGAGCGGGTCCGCATGACGCGGCTCCGCCAGACCATCGCCAAGCGTCTCAAGGAAGCCCAAGACACCGCGGCCATGCTCACCACGTTCAACGACGTGGACATGAGCGCGATCATGAAGATGCGGAAGGACTATCGCGAGGACTTCGAGAAGAAGCACGGCGTCAAGCTCGGCTTCATGGGCTTCTTTGTGAAGGCGTGCGTCCTGGCGCTCAAGGACATTCCCGCGGTGAACGCCGAGATCGACGGCGAGGACATCGTCTATAAGAACTACTACCACGTGGGCGTCGCCGTCGGCACCGAGCGCGGCCTGGTGGTGCCGGTGATCCGCGACGCCGACGAGAAGAGCCTCGCCGAGATCGAGGGGGGAATCGCCGATTTCGGTGCCCGCGCCCGCGACGGCAAGCTCGGGCTTCACGAGATGCAAGGCGGTACCTTCACCATCTCCAATGGCGGCATCTACGGCTCGATGCTCTCGACCCCTATTCTGAACGCGCCGCAATCGGGCATTCTCGGCATGCACCGCATCGAGGAACGCGCCGTGGTGCGCGACGGCCAGATCGTCGCCCGGCCCATGATGTATCTTGCGCTGTCCTACGACCACCGCGTGGTTGACGGCAAAGAGGCGGTCACCTTCCTGGTGAACGTCAAAGAGTCCCTCGAAAATCCCGCCCGCCTCGTCCTCGACCTTTGAGACTTCAAGCATGAGCCAATATGATCTGATCGTTATCGGCACTGGTCCCGGCGGCTATGTGTGCGCCATCCGCGCCGCGCAGCTCGGCATGAAGGTCGCCGTTGTGGAGAAACGCGCCACCCACGGAGGCACCTGCCTCAACGTGGGCTGCATTCCCTCCAAGGCGCTGTTGCACGCAAGCGAAGCCTATGCCGACGCGGCGGACCACTTCGCCGATATGGGCATCAAGGTGAAGCCGGAACTCGACCTTGCCGCCATGCTCGCCTTCAAAGACTCGGGCGTGAAAGGCAACGTGGACGGCGTCGAGTTTCTCTTGAAGAAGAACAAGATCGACGCCTATCACGGCATGGGACGCATTCTCGCCGCTCACCAAGTCGAGGTCACACCCGCCAAGGGCAAGGCGCAGGTCCTGGAGACCAAGGCCATCGTCATCGCCACCGGCTCCGAAGTGGCCCATGTGCCGGGGATCGAGGTCGACGAGAAGCGCATCGTATCCTCCACCGGCGCGCTCGATCTCCCGAAGGTGCCCAAGCGCATGGTGGTGATCGGCGGCGGCTATATCGGTCTCGAGCTCGGTTCGGTGTGGTCGCGGCTCGGCGCGGATGTCACCGTGGTCGAGATGCTGCATACCATCACGCCCGGCCTCGACGGGGAGCTCGCCAAGCAGCTCCAGCGCATCCTCGAGAAGCAAGGCCTCGTCTTCAAGCTCGGCGCCAAGGTCACCAAGGTCGATTCCAAAGGCAAGTTGGTGAAGCTCACCATCGAGCCGGTTGATGGCGGCAAGGCGGAACAGCTGGACGCCGACATCGTGCTGGTAGCCATCGGTCGCGTGCCGAACACGGAGGGCCTAGGACTTTCCGAGATTGGCGTGGAGTTGCACAGCCGCGGCCGTGTCGTGGTCGATCACAAGTTCCAGACGAACGTGCCCGGCATCTACGCCATCGGCGACGTGATCGCCGGCCCCATGCTCGCCCACAAGGCCGAGGAAGAGGGCGTTGCCTTGGCCGAGGATCTCGCGGGGCAATCAGGTCACGTGAACTACGAGGTGATCCCCTCGGTGGTCTACACCGCGCCGGAAGTCGCATCGGTCGGCAAGACCGAGGAGCAGCTCAAAGAGGCGCAGATCCACTACAAGGTGGGCAAATTCCCCTTCACCGCCAACGGCCGCGCCAAGGTCAACCGCACCACCGACGGCTTCGTGAAGATCCTCGCCGACGAGGCGACCGACCGCGTGCTCGGCGTGCATATCATCGGGCCAGACGCCGGCACCATGATCGCCGAAGCGGCCGTCTTGATGGAGTTCGGCGGCTCGGCCGAGGATCTGGCGCGCACTTGCCACGCGCACCCCACCCTCAACGAAGCGGTGAAAGAAGCCGCGCTCGCCGTCGACAAGCGCCCCATCCATATGTGAGTGGGATCAAGCCCGAGGGTGGGCGCTTTCGTAGGTCTTCAAGAGATGTGCCCTATCGACCTCCGTATAGCCTTGGGTCGTCGACAGGCTGGCATGGCCGAGCAATTCCTGGATGGCGCGCAGATCCGCGCCGGCGCCGAGCAAATGCGTGGCGAAGGAATGCCGGAGTGCGTGCGGTGTCGCCGTGTCAGGGAGCCCCAGCGCGGCGCGCGCCCGCGCCATTCGCAGCTGGATGATGCGGGGCGAGAGCTGCTTGCCGCGCGTGCCGATGAACAGCGGGTCGTCAGGCCCAAGCTTCGCAGGGCAGAGCTTCAGATAGTGCTCGATGGCCTGCCGCGTCACGGGAAGCACCGGCACCACGCGCGTCTTGTTGCCCTTGCCGGTGACCCGCAGCATGTCGCGGCCTTTGATCGGCGCTTCTTTTACGCGCAGTGACAGCGCCTCGGAGATGCGAAGTCCCGAGCCATAGAGCAGCGTCAGCACGGCGGTGTCGCGCGCCAGGATCCACTCTTCGGCGTCGGGCCGCGCGCTATCGGCGCCATCCATGAGCGCGGTGGCTTTCACAGCGGTGAGCGGCTTCGGCACCGAGTGCGGCAATTTGGGGAGAGAGACCGCGCGGATCGCGTCGTTCTTGCCCAGGCCCCGCCGCTCCAGGAAGCGGTAGAACATGCGCAGCGCGCTCAAGGTGCGTGACAGGCTGCGGCTTCCCACATCCTGCGCGCGGCGCGCGGCAAGAAAGGCGCGCACGTCCCGCGCCGACAGCGCGAACAGCAACTTGAGATCGGGCTGCTTGCCGAGATGCCCGGCTAAAAATCCGAGGAACTGGGAGAGATCGCGCCGGTAGGCTTCGACCGTATGGGCGGCGAGCTGGCGCTCGGTCACGAGATACACGAACCAGGCGTTGACCGCCCGGTCCACGTCCGGCGCCGCGCCGATCGCTTGCGCCTTCTTGGATTTCGCTTTGGCTGCCATCCGTCCCTCGACTTGGCCCCGTGCGCGCTACTATGGGTCGGTGAGTCGTTAATAACCCTTAACTAACCTCGAAGAGCTCGTTCTGGCTAAGACTTCCACCAGCCCTAAGTCGACGAAAGAAGGCTCGGAGACCGTGCCCGTCCTGGTGCCGCTCGCGCTGCCGGCCCCTTACGACTATCTGGTGCCGAAAGGCGCATCCGTGGAACCGGGCGAATTCGTGGTGGTGCCGCTCGGGCCTGTCGAATACCTCGCCGCCGTCTGGCGCCGCGCGCAAGACGAGGAGCCGCCCAAGATTTCGCGCAAGAAGCTGCGCGAGATTGTCGCCATCATCGACGACGTGCCGAAACTGCCCGCGGTCTCCATGGATTTCGCCGATTGGGTGGCGGGCTACACGCTGGCCCCGCTCGGAATGGTGCTCCGCATGATGATGAGCGCGAGTTCGGCCTTTCAGCCGCCCGCGACACGCTACGGCGTCCGCCTCGAAGGACCGCCGCCTGAGCGCATGACGCCGGCGCGTGCGCGCGTCCTGGAAGCCGCGAGGAACGGCCTGATCTGGGTGAAGTCCAATCTGGCGGAGGCCGCCGGCGTCAGCCCGGGCGTGATCGACGGGCTGGTCGATGCCGGCACTTTGGTCGCCGAGCCCCTGCCCGATTGGCATGCCCTGCCGCTCGATCCTTCGCGCGAACGGGCCACACTCAACGCCGAGCAGGCGGAAGCGGCGAAGGAGCTCGTGAAGCACACGGGCGACGGGTTCGCGGTGAGCCTGCTCGATGGCGTCACCGGCTCCGGCAAGACGGAAGTCTATTTCGAGGCCATCGCTCAATGTCTGGAGCGCGGCCGCCAAGCGTTGGTGCTGATGCCCGAGATCGCACTCACCAGTCAGTTCATCGCCCGCTGCGAGGAACGCTTCGGGGCGAAGCCCGCCGAGTGGCATTCAGGCATCACGCCGTCGGTGCGCGGCCGCGTCTGGCGCGCGGTCGCAGAGAACAAGGCGCAGCTCGTGGTCGGGGCCCGTTCGGCGTTGTTCCTGCCCTTCCCCGATCTCGGCCTCATCGTCGTCGATGAGGAGCACGACCAGGCCTACAAGCAGGAGGACCGCGTCGCCTATCAGGCCCGCGACATGGCGGTTGTGCGGGGGCATCTGGGCCATTGCCCCGTGGTCTTGAGTTCCGCCACGCCATCGATCGAGAGCCTGGTGAACGCGGAGCAAGGCCGCTACCGGCACATTCGCCTCGGCACCCGCTACAAGGCGGCAGGCCTCCCGGAGCTGGACGCCATCGACATGCGAAAGGCCCCGCCGGAGCGCGGGTCATGGCTGTCGCCGGTTCTGATCGAGGCGATGGGCGAGACCTTGGAACGCGGAGAGCAGGCTCTGCTCTTCCTCAATCGGCGTGGCTACGCCCCCGTGACGCTGTGCCGGAAATGCGGCTTCCGCTTCGAATGCCCCAACTGCTCGGCTTGGCTGGTCGAGCACCGTTTCCGCCACCGCCTCGAATGTCACCACTGCGGCAAGTTCGTCCCCATCCCGCACGAATGCTCGAGCTGCGGCGCGGAGGAGTCGCTGGTGGCCTGCGGGCCCGGCATCGAGCGCATCGCCGAGGAGGTCGCCGAGCTATTTCCCGAGGCGCGCCGCACGCTTTTGTCGAGCGACCTCACGCCCTCTATCTCGGACTTGCGCGAGACCCTGCGCGAGATCGAGGACCGCGAGGTGAACATCGTCATCGGCACCCAGCTCGTGGCCAAGGGCCATCACTTTCCGGGCCTGGCGCTGGTCGGCGTGGTCGATGCGGATCTCGGTCTCGCCCAGGGCGATCCCCGCGCCGCCGAGCGGACCTTCCAGCTCTTGAGCCAGGTGACGGGCCGCGCCGGGCGCGCCGCCGTCGCCGGCCGCGGCCTGCTCCAGACCTATATGCCCGAGCACCCGGTGATCTCGGCCCTCGTTGCCGGCGACAGGGACGCCTTCTATGCCCAGGAGATCGAGGCGCGACGGGAGGCCGGCATGCCGCCTTTCGGGCGCCTGGCCGCGATCCTGGTCACCGCCGGCAACCGGGCGGTGGCGGAAGGTTATGCCAGGGAAGTGGCCCGCGCGGCGCCGCCTGCCGACAAAATCCAGGTTCTGGGCCCCGCGGAAGCGCCGTTGTCGGTCATTCGGGGCCGCTACCGCTACCGGCTGCTGGTTAAGGCCCCGCGCGAGACTGATCTCCAAGCCTATTTGCGGTTGTGGCTCGCTCACGTCCCCAAGGCTCGCGGCGACCTCCGCCTCACTGTCGATATCGACCCCTACAGTTTCCTCTAAGCGCCCTTCGTCGGACCTATGTCAGCCCTTCGAGGGGGCACATACGGCCGCAGGTATCGGTCGCGATATTGCGCCCCCTTGCCCCCTGTGTTACAGGCTCCGCGGGGCTTTCCAGGGGACCGTTTTCGGGGGTTTCGCCCGGCGACGCGGAGGCTCTAATCCCAGCATTTCCGGGGTCCGTGGGTGGGACGGCTTCTTGAAGCGCCCGCCCCTGAGCAAGAGGCGTTTTTCGAAGTGGCAGCCGAGGACCATATCGTATCAGGCGTTGCAGGCCGCTATGCCAACGCCCTGTTCGAGCTTGGGCTCGAGGAACAGGCGCTCGAGCAGATCGAGGTCGATCTCAACCGTTTCGGTGAGGCGCTCGACGCCGTCGAGGACCTGCAGCGGCTGGTGAAAAGCCCGATGTTTTCGGCCGAGGAGCAAGGCCAAGCGCTCGCCGCCATCCTCGATGAGCTCAAGATCGCGGGCCTCACCGAGAATTTCCTACTGCTGCTCGCCAAGAACCGCCGCCTGTTCGCAACGCCCGACATGATCCGTGCCTTCCGGGCCCTGCTGACCGCCCATCGCGGCGAGATGAGCGCCACGGTCACCACGGCAGCGAAACTGACGGATTCACAAATCACCGCGCTGAAGCAGGCGTTGCAGGCCACATTCGGCAAGGACGTCATGCTCGATCAGCGAGTCGATCCAAGCCTTATCGGCGGCCTCGTCGTCAAGGTGGGCAGCCGCATGATCGACACCTCGCTTCGCACCAAACTCACTAGTCTCAAGCACGCCATGAAAGAGGTTGGCTAATGGATATCAGGGCCGCCGAGATCTCATCGATTCTCAAGGACCAAATCAAGAATTTCGGTCAGGACGCCGAAGTTGCCGAAGTCGGCCAGGTGCTCTCCGTCGGTGACGGTATCGCCCGCGTTTACGGACTCGACAAAGTCCAAGCCGGCGAAATGGTCGAGTTCGCCGACGGCACGCAAGGCATGGCGCTGAACCTCGAGGTCGACAATGTCGGCATCGTGATTTTCGGCGACGACCGCCACATCAAGGAAGGCGACATCGTCAAGCGGACCGGCGCCATCGTGGAAGTGCCGGTAGGCAAAGCCCTGCTCGGCCGCGTCGTGGACGCGCTCGGTAACCCGATCGACGGCAAAGGCCCGATCAAGTCGGATGAGCAGCGCCGCGTGGACGTAAAGGCGCCGGGCATTATCCCCCGCCAGTCCGTGCATGAGCCCATGCAGACAGGCCTGAAAGCCGTGGACGCACTGATCCCGATCGGCCGTGGCCAGCGCGAACTCATCATTGGCGACCGCCAGACAGGCAAGACCGCCATCATTCTCGACACCATCCTCAACCAGAAATCGATCAACGAGAGCGGCGACGAGTCCGAGAAGCTCTATTGCATCTATGTCGCGATCGGCCAGAAGCGCTCCACCGTGGCGCAGTTCGTGAAGATTCTCGAGGAAAACGGCGCGCTGCCTTACTCCATCGTGGTGGCCGCCACGGCGTCCGATCCCGCACCCATGCAGTTTTTGGCGCCGTTCACCGGCTGCACCATGGGCGAGTATTTCCGCGACAACGGCATGCACGCGCTCGTCACCTACGACGATCTGTCAAAGCAGGCCGTGGCCTACCGCCAGATGTCGCTCCTGCTCCGTCGTCCTCCCGGACGCGAGGCTTATCCGGGCGACGTGTTCTATCTCCATTCACGTCTTCTGGAGCGCGCGGCCAAGCTCAACAAAGACAGCGGCTCCGGCTCGCTCACCGCACTTCCGGTGATCGAGACGCAAGCCAACGACGTGTCGGCCTATATCCCGACCAACGTGATCTCCATCACCGACGGCCAGATCTTTCTCGAGACCGACCTGTTCTATCAGGGCATCCGTCCCGCGGTGAACGTGGGTCTGTCGGTGTCGCGCGTGGGCTCCGCTGCTCAGGTGAAGGCCATGAAGCAGGTCGCCGGCAAGATTAAGGGTGAACTCGCTCAGTACCGCGAGATGGCGGCCTTTGCGCAGTTCGGCTCCGACCTCGACGCCACCACGCAACGCCTCTTGAATCGCGGCGCGCGCCTCACCGAGCTTTTGAAGCAGCCGCAGTTCTCGCCGCTCAAGGTCGAAGAGCAGGTTGTCGTCATCTACATGGGCGTGAACGGCTATCTCGATGACGTCAAAGTGCCCGATGTTAACCGCTTCGAGCAGGAGTTCCTCCGCTACATGCACGCCGAGCATCAGGACATTCTCGACACCATTCGTGATGAGAAGAAGATTTCCGATGAGACCGGTGAGAAGCTGAAGGACGCCGCCGAAAAATTCGCCAAGGCATTTGCGTGAGTTGATCCATGGCGTCCCTAAAGGAGCTCCGCAACCGTATCGCCTCGGTCAAGGCGACCCAGAAGATCACCAAGGCCATGCAAATGGTGGCCGCGGCGAAGCTGCGCCGTGCGCAAACGGCGGCTGAAGCCGCGCGGCCATATGCGGAACGCATGGAGTCGGTGCTTGCCAACCTCGCCAAGGCCTTGGAAGGCCGGGAGAGCGGACCGCCTCTGATGGTCGGCACGGGCAAGGACGACGTCCACCTTCTCGTAGTGTGCACCTCCGAGCGCGGACTTTGCGGTGGTTTCAATTCCATGATCGTACGGCTCGCCCGCGAGCACATCTTGCGCCTGCGTGGGCAGGGCAAGGAGGTGAAGATCCTCTGCGTCGGCAAGAAGGGCTACGACCAACTGCGCCGCCAGTACCAAGGGCTTATCATCGACACGATTGAGTTCCGCGGTGTACGCCAGCTCACCTTCGAACATGCCGAGCAGGTCAGCCAGAAGGTCCTGTCGATGTTCGACGAGGGCGGGTTCGACGTCGCCACGCTGTTCTTCTCTCGCTTCAAGTCCGTGATCAGCCAGGTCCCGACCGCGCAGCAGATTATCCCTGCGTCGATCCCGGCGGAGAGCGAAAAGGCGGATGTTGACCTTGGTGGCGCCGTCTACGAATACGAGCCGGACGAAGACGAAATTCTGACGGACCTTCTGCCGCTCAACATCACCGTGCAGATCTTCAAGGCGCTGCTTGAGAACGCGGCTTCCGAACAGGGCGCGCGAATGAGCGCCATGGACAGCGCCACGCGCAACGCCGGCGAAATGATCGACAAATTGACGCTCAACTACAACCGTACCCGCCAGGCCCAGATCACCAAGGAGCTGATCGAGATCATCTCCGGCGCCGAGGCGCTTTAGTCACTCGAAGGAACGGAACGATGGCAAATAAACCCGTGGTCGCAGAGACGAAGAAACAAGCGAAGAAGGTCGCCGCAGGCAGAGGCGCGAAAGGCCATATCCGCCAGGTGACCGGCGCCGTGGTCGACGTGCAGTTCGACGAAAATCTGCCGGAGATCTTGAACGCGCTTGAGACCGATAATGGCGGTTCCCGTCTCATCCTCGAGGTCGCGCAGCATCTCGGCGAGAACACCGTCCGCACGGTCGCTATGGACGGCACCGACGGCCTGGTGCGCGGCCAGGAGGTGATCGACACCGGCAAGCCCATTGCCGTGCCGGTTGGCGAGAAGACCTTGGGCCGCATCATGAACGTGGTCGGCGAGGCCGTTGACGAAGCCGGTCCCATCGACGCCGAGGAAACGCGGCCGATCCACGCTCCGGCTCCCGATTATGTCGATCAGTCGACGGAGTCGGAAATCCTGATCACGGGCATCAAGGTCGTGGACCTGCTCGCACCTTACGCCAAGGGCGGCAAGATCGGCCTGTTCGGCGGCGCCGGCGTGGGCAAGACCGTGCTCATCATGGAGCTGATCAACAACGTCGCCAAGGCGCACGGCGGTTACTCCGTGTTTGCCGGCGTTGGCGAGCGGACCCGCGAGGGCAACGACCTCTATCACGAGATGATCGAGTCCGGCGTGAACAAGGACCCGAAAGACGGCTCCGTTGAGGGTTCCAAGTGCGCGCTGGTGTACGGCCAGATGAATGAGCCGCCCGGCGCCCGCGCCCGTGTCGCCCTGTCCGGCCTGACCGTCGCCGAATATTTCCGCGACGAAGGCATGGACGTGCTGTTCTTCGTGGACAACATCTTCCGCTTCACCCAGGCCGGCTCGGAACTTTCCGCGCTGCTTGGACGTATCCCCTCGGCCGTGGGCTATCAGCCGACGCTTGCCACCGACATGGGCGCGCTGCAGGAGCGGATCACCACGACAAACAAAGGTTCGATCACCTCGGTGCAGGCGATTTACGTGCCGGCCGACGATCTGACCGACCCGGCCCCTGCCACCTCCTTTGCCCATCTAGACGCGACCACCACCTTGTCGCGGTCGATCGCCGAGAAGGGCATTTACCCGGCCGTGGATCCGCTCGATTCCACCTCGCGCATGCTCTCGCCGCTCGTGGTCGGAGAGGAGCACTATGCGGTGGCCCGTCAGGTGCAGGAAATCCTGCAACGCTATAAGGCGCTGCAAGACATCATCGCCATTCTCGGCATGGACGAGCTGTCGGAAGAGGACAAGATCGCCGTGGCCCGCGCCCGCAAGATCGAACGCTTCCTGTCCCAGCCTTTCCACGTGGCCGAGATCTTCACCGGCTCGCCCGGCGTGTTCGTCGATCTCGCCGACACCATCAAGGGCTTCAAGGGCCTTTGCGAGGGCGACTACGACCATCTACCGGAAGCGGCGTTCTACATGGTCGGCACCATCGAAGAGGCTGTGGCCAAGGCCGAGAAGCTCGCCGCCGAGGCCGCATAGCAATGCCCGATCCGTTCAAATTCGAGCTGGTATCGCCGGAGCGGCTTCTGGTCTCGGGCGACGTGGAACAGGTTTTGGTCCCGGGCGCGGAGGGCGACATGACAGTGCTCGCACACCACGCGCCCGTGCTCACCACCTTGCGTCCCGGCCTGCTCGACATTGGCTTTCCCGGCGGTAAGAACCAGCGCTTCTTCATTCGCGGCGGCTTTGCCGAGGTCAATCCGGAAGGCCTTACTGTGCTCGCCGAGACGGCCATCGATCTCGATGAGCTGAAGGCGGAGCAACTCGCCCAAGCGATCCAGGATGCCGAGGAAGATGTCACGGATTTGAGCGACGACGCCAAGGATCGCGCTCAGACCAAGCTCGACCATCTGCGCCAGGTTCAGGCCACGCTCAATCTTTAGCTCTGCGCTCACGGCCTCTCGATGAGCGGTGCGAACTCCGTTACGACGGTGGTGTAGACCTCACGCTTGAAGGGCACCACCAAGTCGGGCAGGGCCGCGACCGGCACCCAACGCCAAGCGTCGAACTCTGCCTTGTGGCCGGGATGCGGTCCAAGATCGATCTCGTTCTCCGGCCCCTGGAAGCGCGCGGCGAACCATTTCTGTTTTTGCCCGCGATAGCGCCCCTTCCAGGCAACGCCGGCGAGTTCCCGCGGCAGGTCATAGAAGAGCCAGTCCGCGGTCTGCGCGAAGAAGAGCGCGCTGCGAATGCCAGTCTCCTCCCAAAGCTCACGTCTTGCCGCTTCCTCCGGCGTCTCTCCCTTGTCCATGCCCCCTTGGGGCATCTGCCACCATTGCCCCTCCCCCTCCGACGCGCCCTTGCGCTCGGCGCGCCGGCCGACAAATACCAGACCTTCCGCGTTGAGCAGCATCACGCCGACACAGGGCCGGTAGGGCAACCGGGATGGGTCTGTCATGGGAGGGGGATCAGCTCTGCCGTGGCGAGCGCAGCGCGGTGCTGACCGGGACGAGCACGAGACCTTTGTCCTCAAGCGATCCGGCCCACTCGGCGATCTGCTTCACGGTCGCCGACTCCGCCTTGGCCACGCCGATGGCGGCGCCTTGCGACCGGGCGGCGGCTTCAAGCTCGGCCAACGCCTTGTCCAAGGTGCCGGCCTCAAGCAGGACGTGAGCCGTGGCGTATTCGAGCTCGAGCTCTTCGGAGATCTGTCCCGCGACCGATCCCTCGACGCTACCGTCGTCGAGATAGATCAACCCACGCCGCTTTGCTTCTTGAAGAACCGGGCGCAACGACGCCGGCACCGTCTGGAACTTCGCGCCCATATAGTTGGTGATACCGACATAGCCGGTATAGCGCGACATCAGCCATTGAAGCCGCTTGATGTTTTCGTCTGTGGGGAGGGTGGTGAGGAGAGTATGGGGGCCGGGATCCTCGGCCGGGTAGTCGTTTGGCTCCAGGGGGATCGCCAGGAGGACCTCGTGGCCCTCGGCGCGGGCTTGTGTCACCCACTCCTGAACGCCGCGCCCGTAGGCGCCGAAGGCAATGCTTACCGGTGGAGGCAAGCCCTTTATGATATCGCCGTCAGGGGCACCGGGCACGCCGAGCCCGCTGAGCAGCACCGCGACACGCGGCGGTCCACCGGCCACCTTGGCGTAGTCCGACGGGCGGGCATAGACCTCGGCCGCGCGGCGTCCGTCGACCGCGATCTTGGGCAGCGGTCCATAAGGCGATTCTTCCACCAAGGCAGTCACGGGCACGGGCGACAGCGGGACCGAGCCCGTCAGGTCGATGCCGGCGGATAGCTCGGCCATGGCGACCTTGGGCCCAGCGGGATTCTCCAGCGCTCCACTCGGACCCGGCGGTGGCGGCGGTGGCGGCGCGTTAAGCTGGCCCGGCGTAACCGGCATCATGGTCGTGCCCTGGCCCGGCGGCGCGAGGATCGGCGCGCCCGGGCGCTGCGGGGGCTTCGGTGCGACGGCGGGTCCTGTCACGGAGAACCCCGGCGGGAGATCTACACCGGGCGTATTGGCTTGGGGCGCTTCCGAAGGAGGAGGTGCTTTATCGATCTGAACGACGGCGACCGGCTCGCCGTCCTCGCCGCTCGGAAAAAACATGAGCACGGCAACGCCGAGCACCAAGGTCCAGAACACAATCCCAGCAGCGATGGCCAGGGCCTTCATGTCTTCGTCCTCCCCACTTCCCGGCCGTAGTTTGGGGCTAACGCTCCGGAGCCACCGCGATCAAAGCCGACAGGCCTAATTGGCTTCCGCCTTTTTCTTTGTTTCCGTGTCGACCGACTTGATGCCCCTCAACAGATCGAGGGCATAGTTGAGCTGCGTATCTTTCTCCTTGTCCTTCGGCACGTAGGACGAGCTTCCCGACTCTTCCTCGTCGTCTTCGAGCTCGCCCTTGAGGTGCCCACGCAGGTTGGACTCGCCGCGGGTGCCTTGGATCTCTTGCTTCTTCTTGAGGTCCTCGGGGAGCTCTTCCTCGATCTCGAACTCGGGATCAATGCCTTTGGCCTGGATCGAGCGTCCGGACGGCGTGTAGTAGCGCGCCGTGGTCAGTCGCAACGCGCCGTTCGACCCGAGCGGAATAATCGTCTGCACCGACCCTTTGCCGAAGGAGCGCGTCCCGACGACGGTGGCGCGATGATGATCCTGAAGCGCGCCAGCGACAATCTCCGAAGCCGAGGCCGAACCGCCATTGATCAGCACCACGATCTTCTCGCCATCGGTGATATCGCCTTGGCGGGCATTCGAGCGTTGCGTCTCCTCAAGATTGCGGCCGCGCGTCAGTACGATGGCCCCCTGGTCGAGGAAGGCGTCGGACACTGAAATGGCTTGATCGAGCAATCCGCCCGGATTGTTCCGGAGATCGATGATGTATCCCTTGAGCTTCGGCCCAAGCTGCTTCTTCAGATCCTCAACGGCCCCTTGCAAATTCTCGGTGGTCTGTTCGTTGAAGGTCGTCACCCGGATATAACCCACATCGTCACCCTCGGCGTTGTACTTCACCGGATTGATATGGATGATGTCGCGGACAACCTTTACTTCGAACGGGTCCTCGACGCCCTCGCGGACAACCGTCAGCGTGATCGGGGAATTGATCGGCCCGCGCATTTTCTCCACCGCTTCCTGAAGCGTGAGACCGAGAATTTGCTCTTTGTCGAGATGGGTGACCAGGTCGCCACTCATGAGACCGGCGCGAGACGCAGGCGTATCGTCGATCGGCGCCACCACCTTGACCACACCGTTCTCCATGGTGACCTCGATGCCGAGACCGCCAAATTCACCGCGGGTCTGAACCTGCATGTCGCGGAAGTGCTTAGGATTGAGATAGGCCGAGTGCGGGTCGAGCGCCGTCAGCATGCCGTTGATCGCGGATTCGATCAGCTCGGAGTCCTCGGGCTCTTCCACGTAGTCGGCGCGCACGCGCTCCAGCACCTCACCAAACAGGTCGAGCTGCTTGTAGATTTCCGAGTTCGCCGCAGATGCTGACTGGCTTCGCGCCAGGCTCACCATGGTCGAACCCGCAGCAAGCACGGCCAACACCAGAAGCGCCCAAAGCGCGTATTCGGATTTCCGCATCATCCTTGCACCTTCTCCAATTCCTCGGCCCACCATGGACCGGGATCTACTGGCCTGCCGTCCTTCCTGAATTCCACGTAGAGGACGGGGCGTGAACTATCGTCGGCGCTGCTGCCCGACCCTGACTCTCCCATAACCGCGATGGGCTCGCCAGCTAGAACGAATTGACCGAGACTGACATCTATGCGGCTCATCCCCGCAAGCAAAATATGATAGCCCCCGCCTGCATTGATGATCAAGAGTTGCCCATAGGAGCGGAAGGGACCGGAATAGACCACCCAGCCGTCGGCAGGCGCCGTAATCCGGGCTTTTCCGCGCGTTTCCAGCGATACGCCTTGAACTGCGGTTCCAGCGGCGTCTTTGTCTCCAAATCCCTGCGTTCTGCGCCCTTGCGCCGGTAGCCTCAGCGAGCCCCGGGCCTGCTCGAACGGCATGGCCGGCTTGAGCCGATCGGGGCTGGCAAAAGCCACCTTGGTCGACTCCGGCTTGATTTCGATCACGTTCTCGTTTGCAGGGGTCGCCATGACTTCCTGCTGCAATCGAGCCCGCAGGGCCTTCTCGGCCGCGATCTCGGCATCGTACTGCGCGACTTCAGCTCTTTCGATCTGGACGTCGAGGCGTTGGATGAGCTCGTTGAAATTCGTGACCTCGGCTGCGAGCTGCTCGGTGGACTGTTTTAGCTGCGTAAGCTCCACTTCGCCTTGCGCCTGCTTCGATTTCTTTTCCGCAAGCAGCCGGTCGAGGCGACCCTGCTCCGCCGCGAGTAGGTCCGCCTCGCGCTTCTGCTCATCACGTTGCGTCCGGATGTTGTTCTCCAGCGTAACCAAACCTTCCAATTCGCCCGAAAGGTTGTCCGCCTGGTACTTCAACTCCGGGAAAACCTCGGCAAGCAGCATGGCGCCACGCACCACAGCCAGGGCATCGTCGCGCCGCGTCACAATGGCTGGTGGGGGCGTGCGGCCGATCCTCTGCATGGCGCTCAGCATCTTGACGATTGCGGCCTTACGTTCAGTGATCGAAGTCCGAATGACCGTTACCTGCTCGGTGAGCTCGGCGAGCTTGCCTTCGGTCTCCGACAGCTTTGCTTCACTCGCCTGCACGCGCTTACCGGCCTCGATCAGCGCGCTATTCAGCCGCGCCCGTTCCTCCGCCAGGCCGACGAGATCCTTAGTGAGGTCCTCCGCCTTAACCCGGCTCGACTTCAGTTCCTGCTCGGTCTGGTCGAGACGCTTTCTGGCCTCGTCGCGCGACAGATCGTCTTGCGCTTTGACCTGCCACGGCGAGACACAGAGCAGCCCGGCGAGGAGCAGCACCAACCGAAGTCTTTGTCTTGTGGAAGCCAAATGATCGGATTGCGCCATACGCCCTGGCCGTTCAGTCGATGGCACCGGAGTGAAACGGCAGAATCAAGGCAAAACGCTTACGAATCCTTAACCTTAGGAGCCAGGCATCAAGCCCGGTGATAGGGGTGGCCGGCAAGGATGGTCATGGCCCGGTAGAGCTGCTCGGCCAGGACGATGCGGGCAAGCCCGTGTGGCAGGGTCATGGGGCCCAGGGACAGCAGCAAATCGGCCTTTTCCCGCGCGGTCTGGCCGAGCCCATCGGCGCCGCCGATGAGAATGGCGAGACCCGCTGTGCCGCCATCTCTGAAGTCGGCCAGGGCGCCCGCGAGCTCCTCGCTGGACAGCATCTTGCCCCTGGGGTCGAGACAGACCAGGGCATGCGCGGCGGGCACCTTGGCGAGCAGGGCCTCGGCCTCGGCCGTTTTTCGCGCGTTATCGGTTGCGGCCCTGGATTCGGCCAGCTCGATGCTCGCCAGTGGTGAGAGGCTCAAGCTCCGACCGAGGGCTTCGGCCCGGGCGAGGTAGTGGGCACAGAGCTCGCGCTCAGCCCCCTGCTTCAGCTTGCCGACGGCGGCGATTAGGAACCTCATGGCTCACCCGTGCCGCGCGCGCCGCCGGTGGCGGTCCGCCGTTTCTCAGACCACCATCCGCTCCATGGGCCGGTCAGCGGACCACATCTTTTCGAGGTTGTAGAATTCACGAACCTCGGGACGGAAGAGATGAACGATGACATCGCCGGCATCGATCAGCACCCAGTCGCTCTGGGGCAGTCCTTCGACGCGGGCGCGGCCATAGCCTTCATCCTTCAGCTTCTTGATGAGGTGGTCGGCGACGGCGCCGACATGCCGCTGCGAACGACCCGAGGCGAGCACCATGTGGTCGCCAATCGAGGTCTTTCCTTTCAAGTCGATGGTGACAACGTCCGCGGCTTTGGCGCCGTCGAGCGTGTCCAGCACGATCTTGAGCAGTCTATTCGGATCGGCGCGGAATGACGCAAATCCGGCTGGAGGCGTACCTTGTTCGGTACCCTCTCTAGGTGAGCGCATGTTTGCGTAAGTATCCTTCTACCATTGCTCCCGGAAGCGGCCTTAGCAATATCTCATGCATGCGCTTGAGAGAGCCCCTAGGTTGCCGCTTCACCCCTCAAAGATAGTATGCCGGCTCCCCGGGTTTCAATAGCTAGTATTGGCCGGCCCTCTTCTTGCTCTTATTTGTGGGTCTAGCCTGATTTCAAGACACTTTCGCGAAGGGCGGTGGAAGACAGCCCCGACAGCTTGTGGCTGAGGATGGTCCAGGCCGGCGGCTCGAGCAGCGCCAGCCCCGCAGCGTCGGTCTCATCCACGTAATAGGGTGAGAAACGCCGAGCCGCGAGGGCGGCGCGGGCTTTCAGGCGAAACCCGGGGCGGTCCAACACCGCGATCGGGACCAGTCCGAAAATCTCGGGCCAGGCCTTCCAGCGATGAAAATCCGCGAGATTGTCCGCCCCCATAAGCCACACGAAATTTACGGTGGGGAACCGCTCCTTCAGAGCGCCGAGAAGGTCGATGGTGTAGCCGGAACTGCTCCCGCCATCGAAGCCGGTGACGACGATTCGCGGGTTCCGGGCGACTGTCTCGGCGGCCGTCACACGCTCCATCAGGTCCGGCAGTTGCGAAACGTCCTTCAGCGGATTGCCCGGCGTCACCAGCCACCACACCTGGTCGAGCCCGAGCCGCTTCAACGCCGTCAGGCTGATCTCGCGATGGGCCTCATGCGCCGGATTGAACGAGCCGCCGAGCAGCCCGATGCGCATGCCGGGCGCGGCGGCGGGGATTCTCAGCTGCGCAGGGCGTGCCGCGTTCAAGGTCGGGTCTGGCCCTGCCCGCGCACCACATATTTGAACGTGGTGAGTTGCTCGACGCCGACAGGCCCGCGCGCATGGAAGCGGCCCGTGGCGATGCCGATCTCCGCCCCCATGCCGAACTCGCCGCCATCGGCGAACTGGGTCGAGGCATTGTGCAGCACAATGGCACTATCGACACGCGCCAGGAATGTGTCGGCTATACGCTGATCGTTCGTGACGATGGCATCGGTATGCTGGGAACCGTACGCCGCGATATGCGCGATCGCTTCGTCGAGCCCGTCGACAACTTTCACGGCGATGATAGGCGCAAGATACTCCGCGCCCCAATCCTCATCGGTCGCCGGCTTCACGCGGCTGTCGGTGCGCTGCGTCTCCGGATCGCCGCGAACCTCGCAGCCGGCCTCGATCAGCGCATCGACGATCGGCGTGAGATGCGTGTCGACGGCTCCATGCGAAACGAGCAGCGTCTCCGCCGCACCGCAGATGCCGGTCCGCCGCATCTTGGCGTTGACGACAATGTTCTTTGCCATGTCGAGATCGGCGTTCTCGTCCACATAGACGTGACAGACGCCTTCGAGATGCGCGAACACCGGCACGCGCGCTTCTTCCTGCACGCGTTCAACCAAACTCTTGCCGCCGCGCGGCACGATCACGTCGATGGCACCGTCAAGACCGCCGAGCATGAAGCCCACCGCTGAACGATCGACCGTCGGCACGAGCTGGATAGCCGGTCCGGGCAGCCCCGAGGCGGTGATGGCCTCGGTCAGGAGATTGGAGATGACGAGCGACGTCAGAAAGCTTTCCGAGCCGCTTCGCAAGATCACCGCGTTGCCGGCCTTCAAGCACAGCCCCGAAGCATCGGCCGTCACGTTGGGACGGCTCTCGTAGATCATGCCGATGACACCGAGCGGTACGCGCACGCGGCTGATCTCGAGCCCGTTGGGCCGCGTCCATGACGCCATGGTCACACCGACCGGATCGGGCAGCGCCGCGATCTCGTGCAGCCCGCGCGCCATGGCAGCCACCCGCAAACCGTCGAGCCGGAGCCGGTCGAGAAAGGCGGCATCCCGACCCTTCTTCTCCGCGGCTTCCAAGTCCTGACGGTTCGCTCCGACAATAGTCTCGGTGCCGGCTTCGAGCCGCGCCGCCATCCGCCCCAACGCGTCGTTCTTCGCATCGGTAGACGCCAGCGCCAGCTCTGCCGCCGCCTCGCGCGCAAGCCTGCCCATATAGAGCATCATCGGCTCCAGGCTGGCTGTGGGATCTTGGGCGGGAAGGGGCACGGTTACTGGCCTTTACGGTTCAATGCCATGTCGTCGCGGTGGATCAATTCAGGGCGGCCAAGGTAGCCGAGAATGTCGGCGATTTCACTGCTCTTGCGGCCGATAATGGCCTCCGCTTCGGCATGGCCATAGGCCGTTAATCCGCGGCCGATTTCCACCCCGTCGCCAGTCTTGATGAACACGGCATCCCCGCGCTCGAAATGGCCCTCGACCCGCGTGACGCCGGCCGGCAGCAGGCTCTTACCGGAGCCGAGCGCCGTCGCGGCGCCCCCATCCACAATGTAGGCGCCGCGGGGCTCGAGCGAGCCGCCGATCCAGCGCTTGCGGGCCGCCATCGGGTCCGAATGCGCCAAGAACCACGTGCACACGTCCTTCTCCGCCAGCGCCTTGAGCGGATGCATCACCTTGCCGCTTGCGATCACCATGTCGGTGCCCGCCTGGACGGCGATCTTCGCAGCCTCGATCTTGGTGACCATCCCGCCGCGAGAGAGTTCCGAACCGACATCGCCGGCCATGGCTTCGATCTCAGGCGTGATTTCGGACACCGCCTCGAGACGCGTGGCGTCGGCGCAAGATCCCGGCGGCGCCGTATAGAAGCCGTCCACGTCCGACAACAGCACAAGACAGTCGGCGCTCATCATCGAGGCCACGCGCGCGGCAAGCCGGTCGTTGTCGCCATAGCGAATCTCGTTTGTCGCGACCGTGTCGTTCTCATTGACCACCGGCACCGCGCCGAGTTTCAAGAGTGTCGTAACGGTACTGCGCGCGTTGAGATAGCGCCGGCGCTCTTCGGTGTCGCCCAACGTCACCAGCACCTGGGCGGCCACCAAACCCCGCGCACGGAACGCATCCTCGTAGGCGTGCGCGAGATCGATCTGGCCAACGGCGGCGGCGGCCTGGCTGTCCTCGAGCTTGAGCGGACCCTTGGGAAGTTTGAGCACGTTGCGGCCAAGCGCGATGGCGCCGGAGGAAACGACGATCACCTCCCTCCCCTGCGCGCGGAGCTCCGCAATATCGTCAGCAAGCGCGTTGAGCCATTCGCTTTTCAGCGTGCCCGCGCCGCTGTCGACGAGAAGCGACGAGCCGATCTTTACGACGATACGGCGGGCGACGGTCCACTCCGTTCTCATGGCCGCCACCCTGGGCCCGCCTTGCGCAAAGGCGCGGCCTTCGCCGCCTTCCGCGCCGCCTCGATCTCGACGGCCAGCGCGCGCAAGACCTCTTGCACGCCTTCGCCCGTGGCGGCCGAAACGACGAGCGGTGCCATCCCGCTCGCCTTCTTCAAGGCACGCGCCTTCTTCTTGAGTTCGTCCTTCGAAACCGCATCCGCCTTCGACAGGGCCAGGATCTCCGGCTTCTCGTCGAGCCCGGCCCCGTAGGCCGCCATCTCGTCGCGTACGATCTCGTAAGCCTCCAGCGGATCGTCCGCCGTCGCGTCGACAAGGTGGAGCAGCACGGCGGTACGTTCCACATGACCGAGGAAGCGATCGCCAATGCCGGCACCTTCATGCGCGCCTTCGATCAGGCCGGGGATATCGGCGAGCACGAAGTCCAGTCCATCGGCGCGCACCATGCCGAGATGGGGAATGAGCGTGGTGAAGGGGTAGTCTGCAATCTTGGGCTTCGCCTTGCTGACGGTCGCCAGGAAGGTGGACTTGCCCGCATTGGGCAGGCCGACAATGCCTGCGTCGCCGATCAGCTTCAGCCGCAGCCAGATATACATCTCCTCGCCTTCCTGGCCAGGATTGGCGTGGCGTGGCGCACGATTTGTCGAAGTCTTGAAGCGGGCGTTGCCGAAGCCGCCATTGCCGCCCTCGAGCAGGACGATGCGCTCCCCCGGCTCGGTCAGGTCGGCGAGCAGGGTCTCGCCGTCCTCATCGAAGACCTGCGTCCCCGGGGGCAGTTTGAGAACCACGTCGGCGCCGCCCGCCCCGGTGCGGTTCTGGCCCATGCCGTTCCCGCCCTTCTTGGCCTTGAAGTGCTGCTGGTAGCGGTAGTCGAGCAGCGTGTTGAGGTTCGCCACGCACTCCAAGATCACGTCGCCGCCCTTGCCGCCGTCGCCGCCATTCGGGCCGCCGAATTCGACGAACTTCTCCCGCCGGAAGCTCACGCACCCGTTGCCGCCGTTGCCGGAGCGGACATAGACCTTGGCTTCATCGAGGAACTGCATGGGAAGGGCTTAGCACCAGAGGTCTTACCGTTGCACTAGTCACGGCAAGGGAGTGGTCCGGATCGCAGGGCTACGGCTGACTGAACTTGGCAACGGCCTGGGTCCGGTCGAGCCGGTAGGTCAGACATGGAGTAGTGGCGCCCCGCGCCACGCAATCGCGCGCCTCGTCCCCATCGGCCACAAAGCCAAGCTTGCGGAGGACGCGCTCGGAGGCGGAATTGTCGTCGAAATGCCCAGCCTTGAGGTAGTCGAAGCCATCCGCATCGAAGGCATGGGCCGCCAATGCCGACACGGCCTCCGTGGCATAGCCCTGGCCCCAATAGGGCTTGCCGATCCAGTAGCCCAGCTCCGCGTAATCGGGCCCGAAAGCCCGATAGCCGGTACAGCCGATCACCATGCGGTCTCGCTCGATCATGAAGACCACGCCCTCCTCGCCGTCCACCGCCCCCTTGAGCCACTCGGCCGCCATCTGCTCGCTATAGGGGTGCGGGAGCGTGCCGGTCATGCACGCGACGTCGTAATCGCCGGCAAGCAGGCTGACACGCGCCGCATCGGCAATCGCCGGCGGCCGCAGGAGCAGTTTCTGTGTTCTGATGTGCACGGAATGAGAGGCTACACGCGCATATGCGCGCGCGGGATACGGTTTGAACGAAGGGTGAAGTGGGAGGCGGTTTACGCCTCGTTCGGCTTCACCGATACGAACACCCGGCCCTTCTGCTTGGTCGCGAACTCCACCTGGCCGTCGCGCACCGCGAAGATCGTATGATCCTTGCCGATGCCAACGCCCTCGCCCGGGTGCCATTTGGTGCCCCGCTGGCGGATGATGATGTTGCCCGGAATGACGCTCTGGCCGCCGGACTTCTTCACGCCGAGGCGCCGTCCAGCCGAATCGCGGCCGTTACGCGAGGAGCCGCCTGCTTTCTTATGTGCCATGGTGGTCTTCCTTTAGCTCTTCTTCTTCGCTGGGGCCTTCTTGGCCGGCGCTTTCTTGGCCGGGGCCTTTTTCGCGGGCGCCTTCTTGGCCGGTGCCTTCTTCGCCGCGGGTTTGGCCTCGGTCTTGGCCGCCTTCTTCGCGGGCGCCTTCTTGGCCGGAGCCTTCTTATCGGCATCGGCCTTCGTGGCCGCCGGTTTCTCAGCAGCCTTTGTTTCGGCAGGCTTCGTCTCGGTCTTGGCCGGCGCGGGCTTGGCGGCCGCCTTCGACGGCTTCTTGCCGTCGGTCAGGATCTCGGTGATGCGCAGCGCCGTGAGCATCTGACGATGCCCCTTAGTCCGGCGATAGCCCTTACGGCGCTTCTTCTTGAAGACGATGATCTTGTCGGCGCGCTTTTGTTCCAGCACCTCGGCCGCGACCAGGGCCCCGGCAATGGTGGGGCTGCCGCTTTTCGGGCCTCCCTCGCCGCCGAGCAGCAAAACCTCGCCAAGCTCGACGATATCTCCGGGCGCGCCCGCGATCTTCTCAATTTCAATAATGTCGTCCGGCGCAACGCGATATTGCTTGCCGCCCGTGCGAATGACCGCGAACATCTCTCTAATCCGTCTCTTGGGACTTGATTTGCCAGCGACTAGGTGCGCGGGCAGAGCCTCTAAAGGATCGATAAGCGGCGCAATATAGAGGCCAAAGCCGATAAGTCAATTGCTTCCAGGCCTCGAAAAAACCCCGAAGACCAGGAATTTCCCCGCCCTGCCCGGCTTGCCGTCGGCCCCCGGGCAAGCTACATGAGCTCCCTTGGAGAGGTGCCAGAGTGGTCGATCGGGGCGGTCTCGAAAACCGTTGTGCGCACGAGCGTACCGTGGGTTCGAATCCCACCCTCTCCGCCAATTTCTGTTCGGTCACGCAATTAGCGGCGCATGCCAGAACCCCGGGTGGTGGTATCCCGTATTCCACGGCGGGACAAATCTGCTCGTAACCTATTGTTCATAAACAGTAATTTTGGGCTTTGGTGCCCAGGGGCGGAGTGCGCCAGTTCAGCTAAATCAATGACTTAGCGGAAAGTGGGACAGTCAGTCTTCCCATATGATCATTATGCATTCTGGCGCGAGTGTCCCACCACTAAGCACCTAAGCACGGAGTTCAGCGAGCACATCGGCGATGTCTGCTCTAGGACACCGCACGGTCAGGGATGTCGGCTTTTCACCTGAAAGCAGACATACTCAGCAACTGCATTGATGTCGGCTAAGTGCCAATTGCTGACATGAGACTTGGCGGCCCAGACGCAAGCAACTCTTCAACGGAAGCGCGGGCTTCCACCCCCTGTAGTGCGTCCGTATGGAGCCGTGATTGGATTCCAACAGCTACGGTTCTAGTCACTGACGGTAGGTAATCGTGGTCTAGTTTTTTTTCTTTTTGTTGCTTTTGTCCGCGATGCGCTTCTTGGCTGAGGCGTTGGGCTTGGCTCGCGCCTTCTTGGCTTGAGGTTGGCGCTTAGTCTTCTGCGCCGAAGCTTTCGGTTTCCCGCTCGGTCGGGCCTTGGGCTTCGCTGGCGCCTTCTTGGCTTGAGGTTGGCGCTTAGCCTTCTGCGCCGAACCTTTCGGTTTCCCGCTCGGTCGGGCCTTGGGCTTCGCTGGCGCCTTCTTGGCTTGAGGTTGGCGCTTAGCCTTCTGCGCCGAACCTTTCGGTTTTCCGCTCGGTCGGGCCTTGGGCTTCGCTGGCGCCTTCTTGGCTTGAGGTTGGCGCTTAGCCTTCTGCGCCGAACCTTTCGGTTTTCCGCTCGGTCGGGCCTTGGGCTTCGCTGGCGCCTTCTTGGCTTGAGGTTGGCGCTTAGCCTTCTGCGCCGAACCTTTCGGTTTTCCGCTCGGTCGGGCCTTGGGCTTCTCTGGCGCCTTCTCGGCTTGAGGTTGGCGCTTAGCCTTCTGCGCCGAACCTTTCGGTTTCCCGCTCGGTCGGGCCTTGGGCTTCGCTGGCGCCTTCTCAGCTTGAGGTTGGCGCTTAGCCTTCTGCGCCGAACCTTTCGGTTTCCCGCTCGGTCGGGCCTTGGGCTTCGCTGGCGCCTTCTCGGCTTGAGGTTGGCGCTTAGCCTTCTGCGCCGAACCTTTCGGTTTCGCAGCCGAGCTCTTTTGATCCTTAGTTTTGGCCCTCGCCTGCGGGCCCTTTGGTCCGTCGGGTCCATCCTTACGCAACCGCGCCTGGGGAGGCCCCTTCTGATCCTTTGGCTTCGCCCTCACCTGCGGCGGGCCCTTCGGTCCGTCGGGTCCATCCTTACGCAACCGCGCCTGAGGAGGCCCCTTCTGGCCCTTCGGCTTCGCCCTCGCCTGCGGCGGGCCCTTCGGTCCGTCGGGTCCATCCTTACGCAACCGCGCCTGAGGAGGCCCCTTCTGGTCCTTAACTTTGGCCCTCTCCAAAGGCGTGCCAGTCCCGTCTGGCGAGGTTGCGCTCTCCTGTGGCCCTGCTTTCCTTAGCCGCTTGCCATCCGGTCCTTTCCGGGATCGGCCGAGCTCGTGTGCCGGAACCGGCTCCGCCCGTACCTTTTTGCGGGCCGGAGGCGGGCCTTCCGCGTCCACACCCTTTGGCAAGGAGCGATCGAATTTGGGGCCGTCAGTCTTCCGGGAAAGTTCGCGGGGGCGCCTGTCTTCGCCTCTGACTCTACCGTCTTTGCGCTTCTTGATCGCGTCGCGGACCTCCGGTGGCGCGAGGAGGTCATCCGTCGCAGCTTCGCCTCTTGCAAAGTCCCGGGTCTTGCTCAGTTTGGCGACTTCGTCGATGTCTCTTGGCCTATTGGGCCTATGATGACCACGGCCTTCCCGTAGTCCGGGCCGATAAACCTCATAATCGTCGCCGCGAACCTTACCGGCGCGATCCCAGTCTCGGGTGCGTCTGACCTGTCGCTCGACAACTTTCGTGTTTGTGTGTCGCTCCACATAGCTCACGTTGACGGTGTTATTTACCACCGTGCGGTTGATGATTGTGGTGTGGCCGATTGGTCGAGTACGACCGTAGATGTCGCGCCAACGCGCGCGATCGCGGACGTAATAGCGCGGCAGATTGTCCGACAGGAAATATCGCGAGGGGACAGCCGACCAATAGTAATTGGGGATGTCACCAAAAGAGATGTTGATACTCAGGCCGCCACGATCGTAGCTCGGCGGTAGTGGTGCCCAGGCGAGGTAATCATCCGATTGCCGCCACGAAACCCACGCTGGCCCCCAGCGGTTGCCGGGCACCCAGAACCAGCCGATGCGGTTCGAGAAGCCCCACCGTCCGTAGTGATATGTGGCCCAGCCGAATGGTTCGTCGGACGCCCATGTCCAACCGTAATCGGTGTAGATCCACTGCCCTCGCGTGTAAGGTCGCCAGCCCGCATCAATCCCGGTGGGGACCCAAACGTACTGCCCTTGAGTCCATGTCCAGGAGCCGTGAGTGGAGAGACGGTCGTAGAAGACGCCGTCATCGACCCAATCTTCGCCGCGCGCTTCGGTTACCCGATACTGGTCATTGTAGAACGGCTCGTCCTGATAGTAGGCATCCCAGTAAGCGGCGCGATCAAAGGTGAGGACCTGGTAGCCGAGATCCGGCGCATAATCGCTAAGGAGGTAGTACTCGCCATCGTAATAGCCGGCGAGATAGATCGAACGCATCCAGCCGCGCTGCTCCTCGAAAATGGTGTCGCACCATGCGAAATCTTCAAGACAGCCTAAGATGGTAATCGGAGCATCTGTCGGCACGGTCACAAGCACCGGATATTCCGTTCCGGGTCCAGCGCGAAGATTCACGTCGCTGATGGGATAGCCGTTAGGCTCCTCCTGAGCCATGGCCGGTGTCGCGGCCAAGCCGAGGATGAGAAGGCCTTTTGCGAGTGGTTTAAGGCAGCGTGTCATTTGGTAATTCAAACCTCTCAAGCTTTAGCCAAATGCATAACGTGCTGGTCCACCATTGGGTTCGAGTGAAAGCGGCTTAGACCGCTCGGCCAGCAAGACCCCTCGCGGAGCCCTATCTGGAGAGTGGCCTCACTCGCCTGAACCGTGACGCAACAGGTCGTTCATCGGAGGTTCATCTACCCCGGCTCACTCTTTCGAGGGTTTGCGCGTCGGGCTTCGAGATGGTGTCGTCGAGGTGCCGCTCGCACAGCGCCTGCCGGTCGATATTGCAAACCTTATTTCAAACGAACTCCACGATAGGGTACGACACCAGCCATCACAGATCATGACGACTAGAGTGAAATTGACCAACCAGAACAGATATCTAGCTACGCAGCAGTACGCGGCGGCATGAGGGTCTTAGAACTCGAGAACCGTTGTGCGCGAGCGTACCGTGGGTTCGAATCCCACCCTCTCCGCCAGCTAGTCCGCTGATTTTCCAGAGAAAATTCTGTATCCGAAATTTTCGGGGAATATCCGGGGCTTAGGCTCGGCAAAGTCGGTGCAAGCGGCCGTAGAGAGCGAGTTTTGGAGAATGATGGCCCCTTGTGGCTGCCTAATTCTCCGTTCGGCAATTTGGCGGTCCGGTTAGGTCGCCCCGCGCATGCTCGCGCCACGGCGACAAGAGCCGCTTCTTCGAACGCATTTACATGGAATGAATATGCACACTCGGACTTCGTCGGGCCGATGCATCGCAATGGAGAATGACCAATGCCGAGTGCGCTAATCACATCCAAGCGATAGCAGCTGAACTCGACGGACAAGCGATCGACGTCCTGATCAACAATGCTGGCATTATCGGGCCACGAGGCCAGAGCATCGGAAACATCGACTACGAGGCCTGGGCAGAAGTGCTCGCCGTCAACTCCATGGGCCCCATGCGCGTCTCAGAGGCGTTTGTCGAGCACGTTGCACGCAGCGATCGCAAGCTCATAGTAACCCTCACCAGCGGCATGGGATCGATCGGCGACAATACCTCGGGAGGCTCGGTCGTCTATCGCAGCTCGAAAGCCGCTGTGAACATGGTCACTCGCAGCCTAGCGGTCGATCTCGCTCCCCGCGGCATCACTTGCGTCGTCGTCAATCCCGGTTGGGTACGGACGGACATGGGTGGACCGAGCGCCAGGCTAGAGGCCGCCGAAAGCGTGAACGCCTTGAGGCGTCTCATCGCAACCCTCGGACCGGAGCAGTCCGGCAAGTTTTTCAATCACACGGGCCGCGAATATCCCTGGTAGCATGCTTCAGATGCCCAGAAGGTCGGCATCAGGCGCCTAGACCATTCGATGACTTATGAGCGGGATGGATGGGGGAGTCGATCTTTCCAGGATATGAAAATCGATTGGTCTCGATCGGAGATCAAAAGATTAGCGTTCATGTAGGCGGAACTGGCACGCCACTCTTACTGCTGCATGGCTACCCTCAGAACCACACCGCCTGGCTTAAGCTCGCAGCTCCCCTAGCAAGACATTTTAGCTGCGTAATCGCGGACCTTCCCGGTTACGGGGCCAGCTCCATTCCCGGGGACGTGCCCGACCACGAGACTTTTTCCAAGCGACGGACGGCAGCACTTCTCGTCACAGCCATGGCGTCGATGGGCTACACAAACTTCGGCGTAATGGGCCACGATCGAGGAGCGCGTGTCGCGTACCGAATGGCCTTGGATCATCCGACCAAGATCCGGCGCGTAGTGATCATTGAAATTGTTCCCACCAGCGACATGTGGAGCGCTTTCAACGCCGAGATGGCAATCAAGGCTTACCATTGGTCGTTTTTGGCCCAGCCGTCTCCCTTGCCCGAGAGGCTTATTGCAGGGGATCCAGTCTTCTACCTCGAGTGGACGCTGCGAAGCTGGGCCATGGGTAATAGCCTCGATGCATTCGATCCGCGATCCCTGGAAAGCTATCGAGAACAGATGTGTGACCCTGCGAGGGTCCATGCGATGTGTGAGGATTATCGTGCCGGCACTTCCATAGACAGGTCGCTTGATCTTTCCGATAAGGCGCGAGGCGCAAAAATAACGGCACCGCTCCTTTTTGTTTGGTCGAATTTGGGATTTCCGAAAAAGACGGGAGATCCTCTCGGCGTTTGGAGAGGCTGGAGCGATGACCTCTCAGGCGCAGAGATCGACTGCGGACACTTTATGCCAGAAGAGAACCCAGATGCTCTTTTGGCTGCAGCCGTGCCATTCCTGAATGCGGAGCCTTGATCACTTGGCCGCGCGAAAAGCCGAAGCGGACCGTGGAGACTAGGGTGAAACCCCGCAGACAGCACCTCAGGCGGGAAAATCGCCGATGGACGAGCCAACCCGCCACGCAATGATCGCCGCCGGCCAATTGCCCTCCGCGCTGCATAATAACTGCTCCGGCAAGCATGCCGGTATGTTGTCCACCGCGCGCAAGCGCGGCGAACCGTTGGGCGGCTATGTCGAGATCTCTCATCCGACCCAGCAGCGGGTCCTAGGTGTGCTGGAGGCCATGACCGGTCAGGAGCTGGGCGCCGCGCTGCGAGGTATCGACGGCTGCTCGCTGCCGACGATCGCGATCTCGCTGAAGGGGTTGGCGGTGGCCATGGCGCGGCTAGCGGCGCCTGACAACCTACCGGCCGCCCGCGTCGACGCGGCGGAGCGGGTCAAGGCAGCGTGGAGTGGACATCCGGAATTGATGTCGGGGACCGGCCGGTTCGACGCCGCACGCGCGCTGGGAGGGCGCGGGATGGTCAAGACCGGTGCGGAGGGCATGTTCTGCGCCTGCCTGCCGGCGCTGAAGCTCGGCCTTTCACTGAAGATCGCCGACGGCGCATCCCGCGCGGCCGAAGTAGCAACGGCGGCGATCCTTCGTAAGCTGGACCTGCTTTCTTCATCGGATATGGCGGAATTGTCGGCCTGGACCCGGCCGGTGCTCACCAACCGGGCCGGGTTAGAGATCGGCGAAGTGCGCCCGGTCGAAACACTGTAACGGGCCAAGGCGACGGAGCAATGGCGGCAAGTGGCAGCGGCGGCATGAACCACAATATCCGACGACCAAAGCTCGCGCGGTGGCGGTTAATGTGACAACACCCTGGTGCAAAAGCGTCATGTTCGGCGCACTTATATACTAGCGGTCTGCCAGTGGCTTCCGAAAATATCGATGGGCCTGACGCTCGCACAACTCTCCGTTCGCCTGCGATGCGTCAAATGCAGAGGCTCGTTGCAATCGCTCCGGCCATGGCGAATAGAAGACGTGCTTAGCAGCCCGCTGGGCAGAAGAGGGTGAACGGATGGATATCTCCTCGATTATCGTACTCAGTGGCTTCGTCGGCATCTGCTTCCTCGCGGCAATGACCGGTGCGATGTTTCGTCCGGGCGACTGGTACGAGCGGTTACGCAAGCCGGCTTGGCGTCCGCCGAACTGGGTGTTCCCCACAGCCTGGGCGTTTCTCTATCTGACCATCGCTGTTTCCGGCTGGCTGGTATGGCGGACATCTGGTTTCGCCGGTGCCGCGTTTCCGTTTGCGATCTATCTTGTGCAATTGATACTGAATGCTTCTTGGTCGCCAATTTTCTTTGGAATGCGCCGCCCTGACCTGGCCTTCATAGAAGTCGTTATGCTTTGGTTATCGATCATCGTGACCATTGCGGCTTTCCATCGCGTAAATGCAGCGGCTGCCTGGCTACTGCTGCCTTATCTCGCGTGGGTCACTTTTGCTGCCGTACTCAACCTCACCATCTGGCGTCTTAATCGTGGGCCACTTCCACGAAGCTAGCAGGAGTGTCGCCATGCTCATGCGGGGGGCATTCCCTGATACGGAGGGGGTCAGCGGGATGTCAGCGCGGCCGGTCGCCTGCCTGCTGAGGCTTACAGGCGGTCTCGCCATGCCGGACAAGATAGACCTCGGAAAGGATTCCGCTCATGTGCGCTTGAAGCTCTTGGGCCCCGCTCCATTGGCGCCCCATTTCCAATTGCGAATCTCTGGCATGTCCTCACCGTATTGCCGGATGTAGCGCTTGTGGTCGATGAGTTTGTCGCGGATGAATTGGGCGAGGTAGGCGGCGCGTGGACCCAAACCCGGCACACGATCGATAACGTCATTGGCCAGATGGAACCGGTCTAGGTCGTTGAGCACCACCATGTCGAAAGGTGTCGTCGTCGTCCCCTCTTCCTTGAAGCCACGAACGTGCAGATTGTGATGGTTGGTTCGACGATAGGTCAGCTTGTGAATCAGCAAGGGATACCCGTGGTAGGCGAAGATGATGGGTTTGTCCCTGGTGAACAGGACATCGAAATCCTTGTCGCTCAAGCCGTGCGGATGCTCGCTCTGCGGATACAGCGCCAACAGATCCACCACGTTGATGACGCGAATTTTAAGTGTTGGGAAATGCTGCCGGAGGATCTCGACCGCGGCCAGTGTCTCCATGGTCGGCACATCCCCGGCGCAGGCCATAACCACGTCAGGCTCGCTGCCTTCGTCGTTGCTGGCAAATTCCCAGATGCCCAGCCCGGTGGTGCAGTGCTTGATCGCGGCGTCCATATCGAGCCACTGCGGCGACGGCTGCTTGCCGGCGACAATGACGTTCACGTAGTTGCGGCTGCGCAGGCAGTGGTCGGTCACGGAGAGCAGGGTATTGGCGTCGGGCGGCAGATAGACGCGGATGACCTCCGCCTTCTTGCTCATGACGTGATCAATGAAGCCAGGGTCTTGATGGCTGAAACCGTTGTGGTCCTGCCGCCACACGTGTGATGAGAGCAGGTAGTTCAGAGAAGCAATAGGCCGTCGCCATGGAACGTGGTTCGCCACGTCGAGCCACTTCGCATGCTGGTTGAACATCGAATCGATAATGTGGATGAAGGCCTCGTAGCATGAGAAAAAGCCATGTCGGCCCGTGAGCAGATACCCTTCGAGCCATCCTTCGCACTGGTGCTCGCTCAAGACCTCCATCACCCGGCCGTCCGGCGCGACGTGGTCGTCGCCCGGAACGATTTCCGCGGTGGAGCAACGGTCCGTCACCTCGAACACCGCACCCCAGCGGTTCGACGCGGTTTCGTCCGGACTGAAAACACGGAACGTCTCGGGGTTCAGCTTTACCACGTCGCGGATCATTTCGCCCTGGATGCGCGTGGCTTCGGCGCTCACGCTACCCGGTTTTGGTATTGTCACAGCGTAGTCGCGAAAATCTGGCATGCGTAGATCACGCAACGGAAGACCGCCGTTGGCGTGCGGGTTGGCGCCCATCCGCCGCGAGCCGCGCGGGGCCAGTTCAGCGAGTTCGGGCCGGAGCCTTCCGGTCTCGTCGAACAGTTCGCGCGGGCGATAACTCTCCAACCACTCTTCCAGTACCTTCACGTGCCCCGGGTGCTTCATGTCGCCCATCGGCACTTGGTGCGAGCGATATGTGCCCTCGGTCTGTTTGCCGTCGACCTCCTTCGGGCCGGTCCAGCCCTTGGGTGAGCGCAGGATGATCATGGGCCAGAGCGGACGCATCTTGAACCCATTCGAGCGCGCCTCCCTTTGGATGTCCCGGATGCTTGCGATCACCGTATCGAATGTCGCCGCCATGAGCTGGTGCATCTCCATCGGGTCGTCGCCCTCGACGAAATGCGGTGTGTAGCCGTAGCCGCGGAACAGCGATTCGAGCTCGTCACGGGGAATGCGGGCAAGCACGGTCGGGCCGGCAATCTTGTAGCCGTTCAAATGCAGGATCGGCAGGACGGCGCCGTCGCGCTCAGGATTGAGGAATTTGTTCGAGTGCCAACTGGTGGCGAGTGGGCCAGTTTCCGCCTCGCCATCGCCCACGACACAAGCCACGAGCAGTTCGGGATTGTCGAAGGCTGCGCCGTAGGCGTGCGCCAGACAATAGCCGAGTTCACCGCCTTCATTGATGGAACCCGGGGTTTCCGGCGCCACGTGACTCGGGATGCCGCCGGGAAAGGAAAACTGTGTGAACAGCTTTTTCATCCCGTGTTCGTCCTGCGAGATGTTCGGGTAAAGCTCGCTGTAAGTACCCTCAAGATAGGTGTTGGCCACCAGGCCCGGGCCGCCATGCCCGGGGCCGGTGACATAGATCACGTTCAGGTCATGCTCGCTGATGACGCGGTTCAAATGGACGTAGATGAAGTTCAACCCCGGGGTGGTGCCCCAGTGGCCCAACAGCCGTGGCTTTACGTGCTCAATCTTCAAGGGAATTTTGAGCAACGGGTTATCGTACAGATAGATCTGCCCGACCGAGAGATAGTTGGCTGCACGCCAATAGGCATTCATCTTTTGGATGAGGTCCGAAGAGAGCGGATTTTTCATGGGCCTATTCCTCGAAGTGGGCGTGTTGGCTGGCTTGCGTGCCGGCGAGTATTCGGAAAACAGCCTTTGCGATGATCACGTCTTCGTCTGTACGAATGACGCGCACCTCGACGTGGCTTTTCTCGGCTGAGATTACTGAGTCGCCGGCTGCGTTCCGGGTCTCATCAAACTGAACGCCAAGAAAACCGAGCCCTTCACAAATGCGCGCGCGGATCGCAGGTGCGTTCTCGCCGATGCCACCCGAAAAGACGAGCGCGTCCAGCCCGCCGAGCGCAGCGGCAAAGGCGCCGATCCACTTCTTAACCTGATAGCAGAACAGCGCGACGGCTTCGGCAGCCCGAATATCGCTCGCTTCGCGACCTAGCAAATCTCGTAGGTCAGAGCTCGTTTCCGAAACGCCGAGCAACCCCGACTCGTGGTTGATCATTTTGTTGAACTGCTGCGCGGATATGTCCTCGGTTTGCGCAAGGTACCAGCCCAGCCCAGGATCCAGATCGCCGGACCGAGTGCTCATCGGCACGCCTGCCGCTGGTGTGAAGCCCATGCTGGTGTCAATGCTCTTGCCG
This sequence comes from uncultured Alphaproteobacteria bacterium, assembly GCA_963825655.1. Taxonomy (GTDB): domain Bacteria; phylum Pseudomonadota; class Alphaproteobacteria; order Rhizobiales; family Methyloligellaceae; genus Methyloceanibacter. Next base: position 68,093 of record CAWGTS010000001.1, on the reverse strand, counting down.
CCGCGGACCGCTGCGAGGCTCGCTCCATTTCCGAGATGGCATAGGATCACCCGCCCTTTCGCAGCCTCAACGCCGGACACGCGCGCGAGCTCTTCCATGAGAAACTCATAGGACAGACCGTGAAAGCCGTAGCGTTCGACCCCCTTCGTCGTGAAGCGGCGCGGAATGGGAAGGATTCGGGCGACCCGCGGCATATCCCGGTGAAACGCCGTATCGAAACACGCCACCTGCGGCAGGCCCGGCATTCGCTCGCTGACCATATCAATGAGATCGATCTCGGAAGGCAGATGCTCCGGGGCATAGGGGCTAATGCGCCGCATCTCGTCCAGCAGGTCCCTCGTGACGCGATGCGGCTCGCGGTAGTTGGCGCCGCCGTTGACGACCCGATGGCCCACCGCCGTGATCGATGCGAGACCGATCTGATCGTCGAGCCAGTCGAGCAGGAAATTTGCCGCCGAACGATGATCGAGCTCACCGATGCTGCGATCATCCCGCCGCTTCCGGGCGGGGTCAGCAAAAGCGAAATGGGTTCCAAGCAAGCCGATGCGGTCGATCTTGCCGTGCAGCCCCTTCTGGGGCTGGGCGCCCATCTGATACAATGCGAACTTGATGCTCGATGAGCCGCCATTGACCGTCAAGATGCACGCTTCAGATGGCATCGACCTGACTCCTTCCGGAGAATTGCGCGCTTATCTGACCTCGTCAGACGACGGGCGGTGCGGGTCCGGGCGTGAAATGCTGGCAGCGTGATGCCGAAGGTGATCATGACCAGAAACAAACAGAAGAAGAGCACCAGGAGATATTCTCTTCATGTCATGCATCCGCCGGTGCCTCTGGCGACATGATCAGAATGTCGCTGACGATGGCCTGTGCTTCCGCCAGGATGCGGTGCAGATGATCCGCTCCACGAAAACTTTCAGCATATATTTTGTAAATATCTTCGGTGCCAGACGGACGCGCCGCAAACCATCCACTCGCGGCAACCACCTTCAGACCGCCGATGGGCTCACCGTTGCCGGGAGCTTGGGTGAGAATGCTCTGGATTTTTTCGCCAGCCAGCTCTGCGGACAGTACTTGCTGTGGCGAGAGCTGCGCCAGCATTTGCTTTTGCTCCGGCGTAGCCGGCGCTTCAACACGGTCATAAACAGGCTCGCCGAACTCGCGCGCAAGTTCGCGGTAAATTTCGCCGGGATCGCGGCCCATGCACGCGGTAATCTCCGCCGATAGCAAAGCCGGGACAATGCCGTCTTTATCTGTCGTCCAGACACTGCCATCCAAACGGATAAATGATGCGCCCGCACTCTCTTCCCCGCCAAAACCAAGCGAGCCGTCGAGCAAACCATCCACAAACCACTTGAAGCCGACCGGCACCTCGTAGAGCTTCCGGCCGAGTTGTGCCGTGACGCGATCGATCATCTGGCTGCTTACGACCGTCTTGCCAACCGCCGCATCCCTACTCCACTTCAAGCGATGCTGGAAGAGGTAGGAAATGGCGACCGAGAGGTAATGGTTGGGCGGCAGCAACCCCGCGCTCCTGGTGACGATCCCATGCCGATCATGGTCAGTGTCACAGGCGAATGCGATGTCGAAGCGATCCTTGAGGTCGATCAAGCTCTGCATTGCGTAGGACGAGGACGGATCCATGCGAATCTGACCGTCCCAATCGACCGTCATGAACCGGAAGGTCGGATCAGCGACTTCGTTCAGAACCGTTAGATTAAGACAATAGCGCTCGGCAATCGGCCCCCAATAGTGAACTCCGGCGCCACCAAGCGGATCCACGCCCATACTGATGTTAGCGCCGCGAATCGCATCCATATCGAGCACGCTACCGAGATCGCTTACGTAAGCGTTTAGATAGTCATGCCGATGCGTTGTGGACGCGCGCAGAGCCTGCTCGTAACCGATTCTTTTTACGCCCTGGAGGCCTCTTTCCAGAAACGCATTGGCCCTGGCTTCGATCCATCCCGTGACGTCGCTATTCGCCGGCCCGCCGTTTGGCGGGTTGTACTTAAAGCCGCCGTTGTCGGGCGGGTTGTGCGAAGGCGTGATGACGATGCCGTCCGCCAGCCCCGTATCGCGACCGCTGTTGTAACCGAGTATTGCGTGTGAAATCACAGGAGTGGGCGTGTAATCGTCCTTGTCCGCCAGCATGACGTCTACACCGTTGGCGGCCAGCACTTCGAGTGCGCTGGCCCGAGCCGGAACAGACAGCGCGTGCGTATCAATGCCGAGGAACAGCGGGCCGCCTATACACTTCCGCATGCGGTAATCACAAATTGCCTGACTGATGGCCAGAACATGGCTTTCGTTGAATGTGTTTTCAAAGGGGGACCCACGATGGCCCGAGGTGCCGAACGTAACCCGCTGCGCCTGCACCGATGAATCAGGTACGTCAGTGTAAAAGGCCGTAAGGAGCTTGGGCACGTCGACTAGCATTGCCGGCGTGGCCGGCTTACCCGCCAGGGGGCCCACTCTCATAGGCGCATCGTTTGCGCTGCTCATTCTGACCTGTAACGTTTGCGAGTAGCAGTTGGAGATTGAAGTGGCGACAAGGCAGGTGTCAAACTAATGCGAACCAGACAGCGAAGTGCGCGAAGCGGATTGCGTCAGGCTGCCAGTTGACGCCACTCGGCCAACGCGGCGGAGCGGTGCTGCTTGAAGATGTCGCGTCGGCTGAGGTGGCGATCGTGGTTGAAGTGATTGTGGATCGAGGCGTGGACGGCGGCGAATTTCTGCAGGGTCTTGACGTCCCGGAATTTCGCCATTGCCTCTTCCCGTCGTCTGAACGGCTGGTGTGAATTTTCCGCCCGGTTGTTGAGCCAACGACCGCAGGTCTGGTCGGCCGCATTGCCTATCACATTCATCGCTGCGCGGTATGACCGAAGCCTGTCCGTGACGATCGAAGCCGGCCGACCGAAACGCTTCATCGCGCGCTTCAAAAACGTCAGTGCAGCCCTGCGATCCCGCCGTTTCGTTGCGAAAACCTCGAGCACTTCGCCTTCATGATCAACGGCACGCCATAGATAGTGCGTGTCCCCATTGATCCGCACGAACACTTCGTCCAGGTGCCAGCGCCAGTTCGAGTGCGAATGAAGATGAATCCGACGCTTCCGTATCTCCGCTGCAAACAGCGGACCGAACCGGTTCCACCAGAACCGTACCGTCTCGTGGCAGAGGTCGATGCCACGTTCGGACAGCAGATCCTCGACCTGTCGCAGCGACAGGGGAAACCGGACATACATCATCACCGCAAGCCGGATGATCGCGGGCGAACTGTTGAAATAGCGGAAGGGATTTTGCATCGCTGCAAGCTATGGAATACCACATCCCGGCTCAAGCTGATTTGCTCTGACACTGCCCCTAGATTTTACCTTGCCGCGAAAGGCCCGCAATTTGAAAACATCCCCTATGAAACCGCAATCCGCAGCCCCATTGCATCAGGGTCTGACCCAAGCCGAGGCACAGTCGCGGCTTGCCTCCGAGGGCTTCAACGAACTTCCGCGCGCGGGTCGCCGGTCCCCATTGCGGATCGTGCTCGAGGTCTTGCGAGAGCCGATGCTGGCGCTGCTGATCGCGGGGGGCGTGGTCTATCTTCTGCTTGGCAACCTCGAAGAGGCGCTGGTTCTGCTGGCCTTTGCCTGCCTGTCGGTCGGGATAACCGTGGTACAGGAGGCACGGACCGAACGCGTGCTGGAGGCGCTGCGCGATCTGACCAGTCCGCGCGCTTTGGTGATCCGGGGCGGGGAACGCCTGCGGATTGCGGGGCGAGAGGTGGCGCGAGGCGATCTGATCGTGCTGACCGAAGGCGACCGGGTGCCCGCCGACGCGCTGCTGCTCGAAGCAACCGGCCTGTCGGCGGACGAATCCCTTCTGACGGGCGAGGCCGTTCCGGTGCGCAAGAAAGCGGGAACACCCGATCCCGCAACTCGTCCGGGCGGCGAGGATTTGCCTATGGTGTTTTCGGGCAGTCTGATCGTGGGCGGCTCGGCCATCGCCGAGGTGACGGCGACCGGGCTTGCCAGCGAGATCGGCAAGATCGGCGCCTCCCTCGCCAAGCTGGAGATCGAGACGCCGCATCTTCAACGGCAGATGCGCAAGCTGGTCTTTGTGTTTGCCGCCGTGGGGGCGTCGGTCAGTGTGGCCGTCGTGGTGCTTTATGGTCTGTTGCGCGGTGGCTGGCTGGAGGGGGTTCTAGCGGGCATCGCCGTGGGCATGTCGATGCTGCCGGAAGAATTTCCGATGGTGCTGGCCGTCTTCATGGCGATGGGGGCGTGGCGGATTTCCAGGGTCAGGGTGCTGACGCGGCGGGCCTCGGCAATCGAAACGCTGGGGGCGGCATCGGTCCTGTGCACCGACAAGACCGGCACATTGACCGAAAACCGCATGACGATTGCCGAATTGCGCCTGCCGGACGGGACGGCGGCGAAGATCAGCGACACGGCCCTGCCTGAGGCATTTCGCGAGCTTGCGGCGGCGGGGGCGATGGCCTCGGCCCCCGAACCGTTCGACCCGATGGAGAAGGCGTTTCATGCGCTGGCAACGGCGGACCTGCGCGCCGGTGAATCCCTGCCCGGCGCGAGCCGGACCCTGGTGCGGACGTACGCGCTGGCGCCCGATCTTCTGGCCATGTCGCAGGTCTGGGCCACCGATGGCACGGGCTGGCAGGTCGCGGCCAAGGGCGCGCCCGAGGCGATGGCAGACCTGTGCAGGCTGGATGCCGCCGCCCGTGCTGAAGTGACCGCACAGGTGGACGAGATGGCGCAAGCGGGGCTGCGCGTTCTTGGGGTGGCAGAGGCCGCGTTTTCCGGTGCCGATCTTCCCGAAAGCCAGCGCGATTTCGCCTTTCGCTTTCTGGGTCTGGTCGGCCTTGCCGATCCCCTGCGCGCCTCGGTGGCGCAAGCGGTGGCGCTTTGCCACAGCGCGGGGATCCGGGTGATCATGATCACCGGCGACTATCCGGCCACGGCGCAGGCCATCGCCGCACAGGCGGGCCTGCAGGGCGGCCGGGTGATCGACGGTACGAAACTTCAGGCAATGTCGGACGCCGATCTGGCGCAGGCCGTGCAGGCTGTCACCATCTTCGCCCGCATCATGCCGGAACAAAAACTTCGCATCGTCACTGCGTTGAAAGCCACCGGCGCAGTGGTTGCCATGACCGGCGACGGGGTGAACGACGCGCCGTCGCTGAAGGCTGCGGACATCGGCGTGGCGATGGGCGGGCGCGGCACCGATGTGGCGCGCGAGGCCGCCAGCATCGTGCTGCTGGACGACGATTTTGGATCCATCGTCACCACCGTGCGACTGGGGCGGCGCATTTACGACAACCTGCGCAAGGCGATGAGCTTCATTCTGGCCGTGCATGTGCCGATTGCCGGGCTAGCATTGATGCCGCTTCTGTTCGGGATGCCGATCCTATTCAGCCCGATGCATATCGCCTTTCTCGAAATGGTGATCGACCCGGTCTGCTCGCTGGTGTTCGAGGCCGAGACCGAGGAGGAGGGCGTTATGAAACGCCCGCCACGCCCGCCAACCGAGCCGCTGTTCTCCGGCCCGACGATACTATGGAGCCTCGTGCAAGGGGCGCTGGTTCTGGTCGTGACCGCCACGATCTTTGCGCTCGCGCCCGACTATGGGCTGGAGACCGATCAGGTGCGCGGGCTGACCTTCGCCTCGCTGGTCCTTGGTATCGTGGCGCTGATCTTCGTGGACCGCTCGCTGTCGTCCTCCCTCATCACGGCCATCCGGCGGCCCAACCGGGCGCTGGCGGTGGTCCTGCCTGTGGTGGCCTGCCTGCTGGCGGTCACGCTGTTCTGGCAGCCCGCCCGCGATCTGTTCGGGTTCGCTGCACTGGACTCGGTGTTTCTGGCTGTCCCGCCGTTGGCGGGCTTGGCCGTGCTGCTGGTGCTTGAGGCGCTGAAACCGATCTGGCGACGCGCTGTCCGTGTTGGCGCAGCATCGCATGCCTTGTCGCCGGGTAACGTGATCCGCTCGCAATGCGTGTCGAGGTGATGCTGATCGAGGACCGCGCGCAAATGGCTCAGGTGCTGGAGCTGATCCTCGCCGCGAACACCGCGCAGGGCCGTTCAGATTTGTCTGACAATGCCGCTGCAAAGGTTATGACAGCCGGGTGCGCAAAGTCTGAGAATGCCTGGTCAAACGGAACTAGATCAGTGAGCACCACTGCGAGCAAAGCAAGCATCGCAACGACGTCGTAATGAAAGCGCCCCCAAAGAAATAGCGCGAATGTAATGAGAAGCGTTCCGAACGCGATCTAAAGTGAGCGCCATCACCCCCAAGCCCAGCTACCGCACTCGATCGCCTAACGCAGACGTGTTGTTAAGCCGACGTCGACGACTGAGGATTCATGTCTTCAAGTTGCGGGACATTGGACTTATCCTTCAAAGCCACATCAGCTTCTGTTTGCACATACAGAGCGGAATTGGCGGACCCCTACGAAGGCGTCCGCCATGCAGTTACTCAGTGGAATTAGCCTTCAACCTCGAACGTGATTTTACAAGTAACCCTATACCTTTTGATCTTTCCGTCTTGGACGGTTGCGGCGTGATCTTTGATCCACACCGACCGGATCTGCTTAACGGATTTTGATGCCTCGGCGACAGCTTCTTGGGCAGCCTCTTCCCATCCCTTATCTGAGTCGCCCATAAGCTCGATGACTTTCAAAACAGACATGCTTTCGTTCCTCCTGGGTTTGCAATCGATCTAAAATAGCGGGTTTGTGGTCCGCCGACGTGCACTGGTCAGCTTGTTGAACTTTGATCCCATCTCAACCCCTCCGTGTTTCGTCTTGCGAGGGAGCGCCGAACTCCAGCACCCGGCGTGGCCGACGGCACCGTCTCGTCATTGCCCCGTACGTTGAGGCCGGGCGGGCGCATCGGCGCGGTAATTTTAGATGCGGGAATAGGACCAAGAGGTCCGACTCTCAACCCCGACCATCCCGTCTCAATTTCCAGAGCTATTCGAGATTGAACGCGCGCTTCTCTTTTTCTTGCGCACGGGCTGTTTGCTTGGGCGTTCGTCGCTATTGCGCTTATTTTCTTCGGCGCCGATCGTCGGGACAACGGCGCTCCTGGGTGGTACGCCTTCGCCCGCAGTGCGCATTGCTGAGCTGCGCTTCTTTTGGTCGTTTGGATTGCTCGCCATCGCTCGTGCCTCAAAGATCTAAGTCAATTCAATCGGTCCAAGACGGTCGTGGCAAAACTCCGGGCCGCAGGCGCCTTAAGTGGAGGTCGGCGTTTCGGCTCATGTCGGTGTATCGCGACCATGAGCCTCGGCCGGTGGTGCGGTCGCCTCTACGGCCGTGAACGGCTCGATAATCGTGTATTGGTGCATCGCTCCGGCCGGCACCAACCATGAGTCTCCGGCTTTTAGATTCAGAGTCTGTCCTTCCAGATCGAGTTTTGCGCTGCCCGAGATGACATAGCCCACAGTTTCGTAATCTCTCGTCGTGGGCGCCTTGAGCTTGCCACCTGGCTCTTCCACCCAGAGGCGCATCGAAACGCGCTTGCCGGCGACGAGATACTTTTGGCCCATCTCACCCTGCGGCGCGTGGCTGTGGGGGCCGATCGGTCTCTTGCTCGCCATGCCGTTCACGGTCTGCCTCGTGGTTCTCGGCCGCCATGTCGAGGGATTGAATTTCTTCGAGGTGCTGCTCGGCGACAAGCCAGCGCTCACACCGCAGCAGAGCTTCTTTCAACGAGTGTTAACGGGCGATTCAGCGGGTGCCACTTATCATGCCGAGCTTGCCCTTAAGGATGAGCCGCGTGGCGCCCGCCGAGAAGGAGGCGGCGGAAACCGGATTGGATTCGGTCAGCGCCATGGATGAGGTGGATGAGGACTCGCTTCCAATTCTTGAGCCGGCCGATCTCGCGCCAGGCTGGGAAGAAGAAGACTCAGTCCTATGCATCGGTGGCCGAACGATCCTCGATGAGGCAGCCGCTGCCATACTTGCCGGGCTGTTGAAGAAGCACGGCCTGAAAGCGCGCCTCGTTGAAAGTGAGGCGATCTCGGCCGGACACATCGTCTCTCTCGATGCCGCCAAGACCAAGCTCGTCTGCCTGTCTTTTCTCGGCATTGGAAGCAGCCCAGCTCAGGACCGCTATCTCGTGCGACGGCTACGGCGCATCCTCCCCTCAGGCTGCAGGATCCTTGTCGGCTACTGGGGCGCCGATGCTGCAGGCGCGCCCGTCAAGGCCTTGGAAGAAACGGCGGAAGCCGATGCCTATGCCACCTCGCTTCAGCAGGCCTCAGAAATCGCGGTCAACGCCGCGCGTTGTCCAGGGTTTGAATTGGTATTGCCTGGGCAACCTGGTGCAGCGGCCCACGTGACGAGCGATCTCGTTAAAGGCTTTTGGAGGCGGGAAGGTTTCGCTCCAAGAATGAGAACTTGAGTTGTGAACCCGCAATGTCGGCTTTGCCTCTAAAACCGAACCAGACACGATAGTGCCTGTGAGCTTACCGCTGTACCATGCTTCCGACGTCAGGCCTGTCCTTTCCGAAAATCATATCCGAACGTATTAATGGTGCAGTCCAGCCAAGATCGGAATGCCGACAATGGCGCCAGATCGCTGGACCGATCGATGCGAGGGCGCATCTTTATGTAATGCCAGGTGCGTGCGCGCCTGATTGTAATACGCCGCATAGGCGGAAAGAACTCGCCGCAGGTGCATCTCACTGAGAATTACCACTTGATCCAGGCACTCGCGGCGCAACGTGCCGATCAAACGTTCAGCACAGCCATTCTGCCACGACGACCCGGAAGAGATCGGTCGATCGCGGATACCCATCGCCCTCACCCGGGTCGTGAAGACATGTCCGTAGGCACGGTCGTTGTCGCGCACCAGGTAGCCTGGCGCCGAGGTCCAGGGAAACGCCTCGGTGATCTGCCGAGCCAGCCACGCGGCTGTCGGATGCCGTGTCACCTCGAACCACAACAGCTGTCACCGGCCGTGACCCAGAACCAGGAACACAAACAAGAGATCAAAGGTCAGCGTCGGCACAACGCACATATCGATGGCGGCAATTGCCTCAGCGTGAGGCGCCTTCGGTGGGAGTTAAGCACCTTCAGCAGCAGTGGGGATGGCCGGACGTTACGGCATTAGGTAGCAAAGGCACCATGGCCTTAAGTAGTTAGATCGGTCGGTAAACGCACGCGGTTGTGGCATTCGGCAAATTGGGCGTTTTGCAAACTAAGATTCGAGAAGCCTACCCACGATCGGGGTCACGATCTCGCAGCGGTGCGCTCGATCGGCGCAGCCTGAAGAAGGCGTAGAAATAGCTGAGCCAGAGGACGACGGAGAGGCCGTAAAAGATGATGGTTCGCACCGACCACCACGGCCAGGAGCCGGAGCCGATGGCGATCGCGTTGGGGTACCAACTGAAGAGCGTGGAGCGCCACCGATTCCACATGAGGGTCACTTCCGTGTTGCGATCCTGCGCGGTCTTGGCGTCGTTGAAGACGCGCTCGCTGTTGCGCTTCAACCACCACCAGGAATTGTTGTTGATCAGCTCGAGCCCCCTGTCGGACCGGTTGCGCATGTAGATGTATTCGATGTCGGTCGTATTACCGCGGGCGTCGGGATCGCTGCGGCGCACTTCCGTTCCTGTGATGACGCCAGTTGTCCATGTTGGACGTGCGTATTCCCATCCAAACCAGAGGGGGATACCCAGCACGAGTGCAGCGATGGCTAGAACGGGACTTCCCCTCCGCCATAAGATAAAGGCGAGCACGAGAATCGCGAGCAGGACGATGTAACCGATAGACAGCCAAGCCTGGAGCATGGCTCAAACCTCACCGCAGATGAGACCCGAAACGGGCGAGCCCCGCACCTTTCAGTATCCCGAGGCGGCCATGTGTACAAGATCAAGCAGTGCCGGCGCGTTGCGACCCGGTATGACGCGCTCGCAGCCAACTTATCTCACCTTCGTCAAACTCGCCTGCATTCGCCTATGGCTGTGCGTTTATGAGTCCAGGGCCCAGGTAAAAATCAGCAGCCAAACATCATAGCCTCTAAAGCAGGGCTGCGCCGCGCGGATCAACCCAACCAGACCTGCAGGCGATGGGCGGCGCCGTCATCCTTTAGCTGGATGGAGAGGGGTACGTCGATCATAGCGCCATCGAGCTCGGCGGCGGCGACGCCGCGCTGCACGCTCTGTGGGTTCTCTACTAGGATTTCGTACTGTGACTCGCCGTGCCGGAACATGATCTCGAACCGGGGCCAAGACCTTGGGATGCAAGGGTCGAGACGCAGGACGCCGCCCTCGATGCGAAGTCCAAGGATGCTCTCGACGCCGGCGCGCTGCATCCAAGCCGCCGAGCCGGTGTACCAGGTCCAACCGCCACGCCCGACATGACCGGGGGCGGAGTAGATATCGGCGGCGACGACATAGGGCTCCACCTTGTAACGATGCGTGTCGGTGCGCGTGCGCGCGTGATTGATCGGATTGAGGATCCAGAAGAGCGCCGCCGCTTTGTCGCCTTCCCCAAGACCCGCAAGGGCCATCACGGACCACAGGGCGGCATGGGTGTACTGCCCCCCGTTTTCGCGGACGCCCGGTGGATAGCCCTTGATGTAGCCGGGGTCGAGCAGCGTGCCACCGAATGGCGGCATGAACAGCAACGCCAACCCGTCGTGGGGCAGGATCAACTCGCGGTCGACGGCCGCCATGGCCTGGGCTGCGCGGTCGCGCCGTGCTGCACCGGAGAGCACGGCCCAGGATTGGGCGATGGAGTCGATGCGGCACTCTTCGTTCACGGCCGAGCCGAGCGGAGTGCCATCGTCGTACCAGGCGCGCCGATACCAGTCGCCATCCCAGGCCTGGCTTTCGAAGCCGGTCGTCAGCACCTGCATGTGCGTCCGCCAGCTCGCCGCTCGCGTCGCATCACCGCGCGCATCGGCGAGACTTGCGAAGGCGTCGAGCGCGGCGTGCAGTAGCCAGCCGAGCCAGACACTCTCGCCGCGGCCCGCTTCGCCGACGCGGTTCATGCCGTCGTTCCAATCGCCGCCGCCGATCAGCGGCAGGCCATGGCCGCCAACCGCCAGGCTGGCGTCCAGCGCGCGCGCGCAGTGCTCGTAGAGGCTGGCGGTCTCGTCCGAAACGGTCGGTTGGAAGAAACGTTCGCTTTCGTCCGGCTCCAGCGTCGGGCCCGCTAGGAAGGGGACGACCTCGTCCAGAACGGCGGCATCGGCGGTGACCCCGACATAATGCGCGGCGGCGTAGGCGAGCCAAACGCGGTCGTCCGATATGCGAGTGCGCACGCCCTGGCCGGAATGCGGCAGCCACCAGTGCTGGACGTCGCCCTCCACGAACTGGCGGCTCGCGGCTCTGAGCAGGTGCTCTCGAGTCATCGACGGCCGGACCGTGGCCAAGGCCATGCAGTCCTGCAGCTGGTCCCGGAAACCGTAGGCGCCGCCGGCCTGGTAAAACGCCGATCGGGCCCAGACGCGGCAGGCGAGCGTCTGGTAGATAAGCCATCCGTTGAGCATGATGTCCATCGATCGGTCCGGCGTCTTGACCTGGACCGAGCCCGTGGTCTCGTCCCAGAATGCTTTGACCTCCGCAAGCACGGCGTCTAAGTCCGCCTGTCGGTAACGGGCGATCAACGATTGCGCCTCTGCCTCGTCCTGGGCGTCACCGAGGAAGAAGACGATCTCGGCGACGCCGTTCGGCGCGATCTCGACCGTGGTTTGGAGAGCGGCGCAGGGATCGAGTCCCGACCCGACACGCCCCGAGAGCGAAGTCCCGTTGACCAGCGCCGCCGGCCAGGCGAGCGCGCCATTGCGGCCTATGAACTCTCGGCGATCACCCGTCCAACTCGTCTGTAACCCGCAGAGGTCGGCGAAAGCGACACGGTGCTCGAAGGCGGGGTTCCAAGAATTGCTCGCGAGCAACGCCCCGGTCGCCGGGTCGATGCGGGTGGCTACGAAGGGTGCTCCTGCGCCGCGGGAGGCGCCGAGAACCCATTCGACATATGCGGTCAACGACAGCCGTCTGGTGCGGCGCGTTGTGTTCCGCAGCTTAAGGCGCGAAATCTTTATCGGATCGGCAAGCGGCGCGTACTCAAGCAGTTCCGCGACGATCCCGTGTGAGGCGTGCTCGAAGCGGCTGTAACCCCATCCATGCCGGGCCACATAGGTGGCCGCTTCGTCCCGAATTGGCAGCGCCGTGGGGCTCCAGAGACGTCCCGTCTCCTCATCCCGAAGATAGAAAGCTTGGCCTGGGAGATCGGTGACTGGGTCGTTGGACCACGGCGTCAATTGATGCTCGCGGCTGTTCACTGACCAAGTGTAGCCGCCGCCTTCCGCGGACACCTGGAAGCCGAAGCCAGTGTTGGCGATCACGTTGATCCAGGGCGCTGGAGTTGACTGGCCGGGGCCCAGGATAGTCACATATTCGCGGCCGCCTTCGGCGAAGCCGCCCAGCCCGTTGAAGTACTCCACGCCGGGCGACGGGCGGGGTACCTGAAGCTCGGAAGTGGGCGCGGCTCGCTTTGCCACGGCCCGAGGTAATGGCCTAGCCTCGGGCGCGCGCTCAATCTGATCGGCGAGCCGTCCGCGCTCTCCTAACAGGACGACACGCGCGACGGACGCGAGAAGGGCTCGAGCCTTAGGTGAGATCAGGTCGGCGCGGAGCATGAAGATGTGTCCGGGCAGCCGCTCCTCGCCGATCTGGGGGCGGGATTGGCTGGCCCGCACAAGAGTCTCCAGCGCGATCTGTAGATCCTGGACGTAGGACGAGCCGCGCTCGTTCAAGATGACCAAGTCCACCGCAAACCGCTTCATCCGCCAGTATTCCACCGCCTGCAGCGCCTCGCGGGCGACGCCGAGTTGGTTGATATCGGAGATGCGGACGAGGATGATCGGCAGATCGCCGGATATACCCAGAGGCCACAGACTCGGTTGCCCGTCGCTGCCACTTTCGATGGTTTCCGACGGCGGGCGTAGCATGGGCGCCGCGTAGACGAGGTGCCCGGCCAGACGCTGGTATTGTCCGGCTTCGTCTCGGTCGATGCCGAGGTGGTGCAATTGCACTTGGGCCTGCGTCCAGGCGAGCGTGGCGGCGCGCTCGAAGGCGCCGACGTCGTGGTGCTTGTCGACCAGAACAAGGATCTCCTCGCGTGAGGAGGCGACCATCGTCCAGAAGTCGATCTTCGCCGTCGCGTTCGGCGCAATCCGCACCCGGCGGCGCAGGGCAAATATGGGATCGAGCACCGCCCCCGTCGCGCCAGAGAGTGGCCGGCCGCCCATCACTGCGCCCGGCGCGCGAATGCTGCGTCCCCGGTCCAGGAATCGCGCGCGATCGGTCTCGAACTCCCGCTTGCCCGCCGCCTCGCCGTCGACAACCGCCAGGTGCGCTGCCCAGACCTGCGGGTCCGTGGGTGCCCGCCGCCGCCTCGTCGCCAGTATGGCACCGAGGCCGGCGAGGTGCTCGGTCTCGGTGAACAGCTTCGAGAAAGCCGGGTGCATCACGTCTGCGGCCTGGGCCGCCAGAACTAGTTCAGCGTAGGAAGTCACCTCGACCTCGCGCGGTTGGTCGCCGAAGTTTGAGATCGTCACGCGGCGCACTTCCGCATCGTCTTCGGCGGAAACCAGCACCTCCAGGGTGGTCGAAAGCCCCCCGTCCCGACGCGCGAACTCGGTGCGATCCTCATTGAAGGTAACCTCGTACGTCTCGGGTTCGACTCCGATTGGCTGGTAGGTCGCCGACCAGACTTCGCCACTCGCGACGTCCCTCAAGAAGATGTAAGAGCCCCGATCATCGCAGGTGGCATCCTCTCGCCACCGGGTCACCGCCAGGTCGTGCCAGGTGCTGTAGCCGGACCCGGCAGCCGTGAGTATCACCGAGTAGCGCCCGTTCGACAGCAGCTGCGTAGCCGGCGTGGAGCTGTGTGGGCTGGCCTTTCGCCAAGCAGCGGGTCCTTCGATCTCACGGATCCTGGCCGCCGCCATCGTCTCCAAGACCGACGGCGGGGTCGCCGTGACCTGGCGTGGCACGCGCTCCTGGAGAAGGAGCTCGGTCGCCCGAACAATCGGCTCGGCGTGGAAGCGGCTGCGCATCACACCGTCGAGCAAGGTGTCGGCGATGGCAGCGATCGTCATCCCTTGGTGGTGGGCCATGAACGCGCGTACGATGGCGGCGCGCTCGCCGTCCGGGACCCGGGTCCGCGTGAAGTCCAGTGCCTCGTAGAAACCGTAACGGCCGCGGGCGCCGATGGCCTCAAGGTGCTCAAAGTTTTGCACGGCGGCCCGAGGGTCAACCATGCTCGCTAAGGCGGTGGCGTAGGGAGCGACTACAGCATTGTCGGCCAGCCCCCTCTTCAGGCCGAGACCCGGAACGCCGAAGTTGGAGTACTGGTACGTGAACTCCAGGTCTCGTGCGTTATAAGCGGACTCTGATACGCCCCACGGCGCCCGCATCGTCGCTCCATACTCGATCTGGCGGCCGACGATCAGCCGATTGGTCTGCTCGAGCAAACTCTCGGCCGGCGCCCTCATAACGAGCGAGGGCATCAGGTACTCGAACATCGAGCCGGACCACGAGATCAATGCTGCACCGTTCGCCACCCGAGTCACCGCACGGCCTAGGCGGAACCAGTGGCGCGCCGGTGCGTCCCTCTTGGCGATGGCTATGAAGCTTGCGAGCCTCGCCTCCGAGGCGAGTAGGTCATAGCAGCTCGGATCGAGCACACCCTCGGACACCCGATAGCCGATTGAGAGTAACAGCCGGTCGGGGTCGAGCAGAAAGTCGAACTCCATCGACAGCGCCATCGACTGCGCGGCCTTCCCGAGGGCCTGCAGCCGCTCCTCAAGCGAGGCCCGGCGCGGATCTCCGATATCGCGTCGGTGGCTCTCTATTGAGGCGCGGACCGCATCTGCCCAGAACTGCAGGTCCGTCCCAGCCTGGTCGATTTCTTCGAGAACGATCTGGCGGACTGCGTCGGCCAGGATCGCCGCCTGTTCGGAGAGTTCCGCCAGCCGCGTTTCGATGCCGGCGCCGCTGGCGCTTTCCTGAGAAAAACCAGACGCTAGGCGTCCGATCTCGTCATCGAGCCGCCGCCATGACACCGCCTGCGACTTGCGCAGGTCGCGCAACCGGCGAGCCTCGTCCCGGACCAGGTCGAGAGCGTCCGCCACACCCTGGAAACGCTGCCGTTCCGCCAGGGACGAGGAGCGCCAGTCATGGCACGCATTTGCGAGCGCGATCAGGTGTCCAGCGAGGTTCCCGCTGTCGACCGAGGACACATACTGTGGATCGAGCGCACCCAGGTCGTGTGTATTGTACCAATTGTAGAAGTGGCCGCGGTGCTTGGCCATGCGAACCATGGTCGCGAACGTTGCCTCCAGCCGCTCCACGGCCTCGAGCGTTCCGATCCATCCGAAGTCCCGCGCGCACGCTACCGACAACAAATAGAGGCCGATATTGGTAGGCGATGTGCGATGGGCCGCCACCAACTCTGGAGCCTCTTGGAAGTTGTCCGGGGGCAACATGTTGTCGGCCGGTGTGACGAAGGCTTCGAAGAAGCGCCACGTCCTTCGGGCAACCAGGCGCAAACTATGCGCGTCGGCTTCGGCCAGCGGACGGCGGCCCAAGATCCGAGGCGACAGGCTCGCCCAAAAAGCGACGGCCGGAGAGGTGAACCAGACGCCTGCGAAAACGGCGGCCAACGGCCACGCTTGCCCTCCCCAGAACCAAGCTGAGGCTATCGCCACAGCGCCGATGACCAACGCCCCCGACATCCGGCGGTAGAAATCCAGCACCCGCGGACGCGGCCCGAATGCTGCGTAGGCCGCCGGGACCCATTCGAGAAGGCGGCGGCGCGTCACCGTGATCCGGACCAGGGTACGAAGCATTGCGTCACCCATCAGCCAGGCTTGGTGCGCCAGGAAAACGATCATCAGGCCGGACTGGATAAGGGCAAGGCGCAGCGCCGCGCCAAGTGCGCGGACGTGACTGCGGAGTGTCACGCCGGGGCGACGCGGCGCGATCTCCGCCATCACGGGAATGAGAGGCGGCAGAACGATCGTCGACAGGATGAAACCGGTCCAGACCGCCGCGTCTTCAAGCGGCAAGGTCCATCCAGCGATCAGGGCCAGAACGACAGACGGCGCCGACAGCGTCCGCCGTAGGTTGTCGAGCATCTTCCAGCGGCCGATCGCGGGAATGCCCCTTCGCAGCCGACGATCGGCCCTTTTTGGCCCCCGTCCAAAAATCCAAGGGAGCAGCTGCCAGTCACCGCGCGCCCAGCGGTGGTGACGAAGGGCGGCGATGTCATAGCGGGCCGGGAAATCCTCAACGACCTCCACGTCGGAAGCCAGGCCGGCGCGCGCGAAGATACCCTCGAAGAGGTCATGGCTGAGGAGCATTGACTCGGGCACACGTCCGTCGAGCGCCGCCTCGAAGGCGTCCACGTCGTAGATGCCCTTGCCCGTGTAGGAGCCTTCACCGAAAAGGTCCTGGTAGACGTCCGAGACGGCCGAAGCGTAGGGGTCGATGCCGGTGGCGCTGGAAAAAACGCGCAGGAAGAACGAGCCTTCGCGCCCTACAGGCAGCGCCGGCGTGACCCGCGGCTGTATGATGCCGTAGCCTTCGACGACTCGGCTAAGACCGACGTCAAATCGCGGCTGGTTGAGAGGATGTGCCATCTTGCCGATGAGCCTGCCGACCGTCTCGCGCGGCAGCCGCGTATCTGCGTCCAGGGTGATTACATACCGGACGTCGGCAGGCACGGCAGGCGGCTCCAAAAATGTGGTGTCTTTGGCACCCCGCAGGATCCGATTGAGCTCGCATAACTTACCGCGCTTGCGTTCCCACCCCATACAGCAGCTTTCACCCTCGTTCCACACGCGCCGCCGATGTAACAGCAGGAAACGGTCGCCGGCCGGTGCAGACCCGTAACGTTGGTTTAACTTCGCGATGCCTTCTTTCGCGGCGGCTAGCAGCTCTTCGTCGCCGTCTACGCGTTCGCTTGGCGCATCGCGCCAATCGGACAGCAGCGCGAAATAGAGGTGGCCCTGGGCGCTCGCCAGGTAGTGGATCTCGAGCCGGTCGATCAGCTCCTCAATGTCCTTAAGCGATGTCAGCAGCGTTGGCACGGCAACGAGGGTGCGCAACTCCGCGGGGACTCCGCTCCTCAGATCGAGCGCCGGCAGCAGGGTGGCGCGGAAACCTCGGGTAACCATGTGATTGACGAGCGCAACGGCCACGTCGATGGCCGGGACCAATCCCAAAATCCCGAGCAGCAGCAACCAACTCAACTCCACACCGCTCAACGCCGCGAATGACAGTGGGATAGCCAGCAGACCGGCTGCGAGGACTGCACCGGTGCCGACATATCCGCCGATCCCCAGCGCACGGAAGGCCCGTCCCGGCCAGGTCTTCGGAGACGGCCTAAAGCCGATCGCCGCTTCGAACCCGGGCCGCCCGCCCGCGATCAGACAGTAGCCGGGATCGGCCAAGCGGGCGTCGCCGTTCGCCCCAAGCACTCGTGCCATTTCCACGGCCGCATGGGCCACCTCCAGTTCGGTAAGTTCACAGTTGCGGGCGAGGTGTTCGACGGCGTCGCGATAGAGATTGCGCGTCGGGAAATCCATGCCCTCGAAGGCGCTTCCGGCCTTGAATACGTCATCCACCAGGCTGACGCGCTCGAACAGCTCCGTCCAATCTACGTCGGAGATGAGCCGCATGCTGGTGATGATATTGCGCACCGTGACGCTGCCTGCGACTTGCCTGTGGTGCTCGTCGCGGACGACGGCGTCAGCGGACGTTCCCTGCCGGGCCAGTTGGATGTCGAGCCACTCCAATGCCGGTGCGATGCTAGGATCCTGATCGCGCAGCCGATGGACCAGCTGCATGAGAAAACTGTCTGGAACCTTCGTCTCCGCGTGAGGCGGAAGCACCGCCTCGGCTGGTTCGGCGACACGGCCACCAGCCCCCAGCAACCGGTCAGCCATGATGTTTGCGGTGCGGCGTCCGGTCCGGCTGTCGACGACGCGCTTGGCGATCCGCCTGAGGTTCTCGACGAGTACGATGCGCAGGGTGATCGCCGCCGCCCATAGTTCGCCTATGGTCAGCGGCTGCACCTCCTGATAGGCGCGCAGGTAGCGGCGCAGGACCTCCGGGTCGAAGTGGCTGTCGGTATGGGCCACGAACGCCCAGGCCACGCCAAAGACGCGCGGGTAGCCCGCGAGCGGCCCGCCGGCGAGCTTGGGCAGCTGCCGATAGTAGCTGGGCGGCAGATCCGCTCGGACCTCGCGGATCTGCTTCTTGACCACATAAAAGTTGTCGATCAGCCACTCGGCCGCGGGGGTAATCTCCGCGCCGGCATCGACCGCCTCGGCGATGCTGCGATAAGCCGCGAGCAGCACAGTCTCGTTGTCGGCGAGCCTTTTGACCAGCGAGGCGCCCTTCACCTCGCCGGGCGTGACCGTCTGAGCGGCGGCGAGGCTGCGTGCGTGTTCTTCCAGGCGTTCGACGCTGAAGAACTCAGCCCGTATGGGGGCGCCTTCGTCCCATACCGGGCTCCGGCGGGGGCCCCCGAGAAGGCGGATTAGCGGCGGAGTCATCTCCGCGCTCTGGCGAAATCTGCGCCAGCGCGCGAAAGCATCCGTCTTGAGAAGCATGGTCTCGCGGCCCCTTTTCAGCGGGCCTGCAGGTCGCTCATGTCACTGCAGCCGCCCAGGGCGCCGCAGAGTCACCACTAAGCGAGTTCGATCCCTTGATCCCTCTGGCCGGCTCGTTCGGCTCGGCGCTTTCGACAATCACTTCCGTGCACTCGCCGTGGCAACGAATGGCGTCGGCGAGGCAGGTCGCCTCGCGGACCGCCAAGTCTCTCGACCGGAAGGGCATCACCATGCGCTCACCCATCCGGATGGCCCACCCGTGCTGCTCTTTGACAACGTTAAAAGTGATCATGCATCCCCGCGAACTGGCCTGTAAGGGAAGGGGACATCGCTCTGCTGCGATCAAACGGAAGCTGGTACCATAAGCATTGCGGTGAATTGGCGGCTTTGATTCACGTCAACCGGGATGCGCAAGGCGCTCAAGCCGCGTCCTAGTTTGAAGCTTAACGATCTACCTGGTCTTGAGGTTCCACCCTCTGGGATGACGCCGCCGCGAGCTTTGGGACCTCTACTCCAGCTCCAGGCTCCGGGGCGCTTCACCGTCCGGAGTCAAGCGGTGCTCACCCTCGGACTTATGCTATGACAGTCGGCTCAATCGGCGCAAGGATTGTTCAATCTAGGCTGCTTGTAGACGCAGCGGCAAGTGTAAGCGCCAAGAGAAAAACGATTGTCTTCCTTGGTGACTACATTGATCGTGGCCCCGAAAGCCAACTCGTGGTTGATCTGTTGTGCGGCGCTCTGCCGACTGGCTTCTATGCCCGTTTCCTCAAGGGCAATCACGAAGAGATGCTGTTGAAGTTTCTTGAGTATCCACCGGTGATTGAGGCCTGGCGCATCAATGGCGGCGCTGCAACCTTGGAGTCCTATGGCGTGGACGTACAGGGACTTCGTCGTAACGCGGCAAAGCCTGACGTCTGGCAACGCTCCCTCCTCGCTGTACTTCCGGAGCGGCATCGCCGTTTCTTCGAGGATCTCGAACTCTCCGCCTCCTTCGGCGACTATCTGTTCGTCCATGCCGGTGTAAGGCCTGGCCTACCTATCGATAAGCAAAACCCTAAAGATCTGCTCTGGATCAGAAAGGAATTTCTTTACTCCAAGCAGAGCTTCGGCAAGGTCGTGGTGCACGGACATACGCCAACGGACGCACCAGAGACACGCGCCAACCGCATCGGCATCGACACAGGCGCTTACGTCAACAATAGACTGACGGCGCTTCGGCTTCAGGACGGGTCTCGCCGTTTTCTAACGGCAGAAGCAGGCCGGACTGCGCTCGGATGTCGATGAACGTCCGCACAAGCTCGCAAAAAAGGAACGTCCGCTCGCTTGTGGGCCGGTAATGCTCGCTCAAACTAAGCTTCTCCTGCCGACGTGGATTTGGGACGATCAGCCTAGCGAGTTGCGGGGGCAGGATTTGAGGCTGCGACTTTCAGGTCATGAGCTTGATGTCCGACATTCAATGAACTTTCTGAATTCATCTTCGCTTCGCATGGTCTGAAGGTCAGTGAACCGCGACCTCAGAACCAGGCCAGGACATCGCCAGCATCGGCATCGACCGTTTCGGACGCGCAGGAAGCGAGCAGAAGCCCCGTATAAGGGGCGCGCCAATCCCTATTGAGAAAGGGTGCCCAGGAAGGCTTCTGGAGGCTGGTGAGGCGATACGGCACGCTCCAACCATGTCCAAGAGCACTCCCTGATCCGGCCAAAATTATTCCCTGCTCCTCGAGAAAAGTTCCCTGTTCCCGCGTTTAGGGAAAAAGCGCCCTAATCAATTGACCTATATGAGAAAAAGCCGCGTGTGCGCCCATCCTCTGCGCCCGAATTGGCTGATTTCCCTGTATTTTCCCGCCAAACAGGGAATGCGCGTTCAGAGACGGGTTCGCAGAAGACTGCCTGCACCGCCAGCTAGTCTTCTGCTTTTGCAGAGAAACTCCCCTGTTTTAAATTATGGCCTAGTATCCGCACGTTGGGGCCACGAAATCTGGCGCAAGGCGCCCTGGAGAGCCGGATTTGGGAGGCAGGCCAGGCTTCACTCTTCGAGCGCATCCCTTTTGCAAGAAATAAGGGGCTTGGCTCCGCGAGGACAAGAATGGTTTCAGCCTGCGCGAACGACCGGCAGCCGGTCGCGGCGGCGCTCGATGCAGACCAGAGCCGTGCATTGCCTCACGATCAGTGCGCGATGCTGCGGGCCGCGCCCTTCCAAGACGGTCCGAGATCGTAGAGCAGCTCGGGACCAGGCCTTTGATGCAGGCTGGAATGCGGAGCGTGTGAAATGCTGCAAGCGGGCCCAAGTCCATCCGAATGTGATCGATAGCCGCTCGCGTCCTAACGCATTTATGGTGACCACATTCTCGGCGAGCCTGGCGCAACCTTGGGACGTCGCCATGACGGCATCCCGTGCAACTGTGGTCGCGCTGCCTCGCGTGCGCGACCAACTGTCGGAAGCCCGCGTTTGTAGTGTATAAGCGAAGCGCTTCGATTGGAATAGCGTGCGAATCCAACTCGTCGAGGCTCTGTTGAGGGTGGTCCCGGCGATGGTCTGCGCGCGGGCCTCGGCTTCGGCGTAGAGCAGGGCGGCACCGGACGAGAGCCGCTTCCGGAAGGCGATACCGAGCTCGTCAAAGGTGCGCACGGTCCAGGCGAACGCGTTGATAACGCTCTCACCGCCTTTGCGGGTAAGGATGGGAAGCTCATGCCGTGTCCGTGACCACGCATTTGTGAGTCCACTTTGCAGTGTGAGGGCAAAGCGCTTCGATCGGGACCGCGCACGAATCCAGCCCGTCGAGGCTCTCTTCAGAGCGGGCTGGAGGACGGGCTGCGCGCGGCGCGCGGCTTCAGCGTAGAGCAGGGCGGCACCGGTCGAGAGCCGCTTCCGGAAGGCGATGCCGAGTGCATCGGAGGTGCGCACGGTCCAGGCGAAGCCGATGGCGGCGCCCTGGTAGACCTTCCGAGCGAGTACACGCACGGTGCGCCACGACCAATAGATGGCGGCAAACGTTTCTCTGGCAAGGAGGAGTGCGAGCGCCCGGCCTCTCGACGTTGCCCAGGCCAGGAAGGCGGCGCCGTTCCGAGCCAGGAAGACGGCAGTCGTCTGCATCATCTCGAAGTATGTCTTGGCGAAGCGCAGCGCGATCCAGGTTGCTCGCTCACGCCTCATTTTGAGCGCCCGCAGCGCCTCCTTGCGCCTCAGGCGCTGGGCGCGCCGCCGCTCGTCGCGGTGGTAGCTTTCCAACCAGCTGTGATGCTGGCTTAGGTCGTCCAGCGCCGAGGCGATCACCCGCTTCGACCTGCGGACTTCGTCCTTGACCGCCTCGACCGGGTCGAGGTAGTTGCTCACACTGGACACAAAGTGCTCCCCCTAGAGATCCCTCAAGGCGTCGCCGCCCTCACGTTGGAGCTTCACGCAGTCTACGCCCCAGACCCCTAACGCTGTGTGTACGAAATCCGTTCCGCCTGCCCGGCGTGATGGCCCTCCTAGGCCCTTGGGCTCTTTCGAGGGTGTTCCCTGGAGCCGGCTCGCCGAAAGAAGGCCTCTCGCCTCGATTTAAGCCTTCCAGAGCAGGGAGCGCTGCCGGGTGCGGGGGTGGCTTCCCTGGCCCGCGCTCTTTCCCTGATCGGGGTGAAGTTGTTCCCTGTTCTCCCAATAAAATTCCTTGTTCTCGGTTCTAGGGAAATGGCCCCTGTCCCTTGATTTACATACGGAAAAGTCACGCCCGAGTTCACTTCTCACGCCAAAAACTGACAGATTTCCCTGTATTTTCCGTTGATCAGGGAATTGAAAGCCGTTGTGCGGTTATCCGCACCGTGGGTTCGAATCCCACCCTCTCCGCCAATTTCTTGGCCGTCGGCATGTCCAGGCAGCGGCACAATGCAAACGTGCTGCAAACGTTTCGTCATTGACTGCTCAAATTCTCGCTTATGGCTCAGACGTCCCATTTGCACCAGGGGATGAGACGATTTTGGCGTCCTCAAGCTCACTCGTAAGCCGCTCTATTTCCGATCCTGCCTTAGCTAGTTCTGACTTCAGTTCGTTGCGCTCAAAAACAACTTGCTCAAGCTCCGATCTTAGGTCACCCCCCTCTTTCTGAAGCTCCGCAGCTTTCTGGTTGGCGCTTTCGAGTTCGCTTTGGATGGCTTCCAAGCGAGTTTGTCTGTCTTCTAACTGCGATTGGGCTGCGTCGAGCCTTTTGCCTAGTTCGTCCATATTTGCGGTCGCCTTGGCAAGTTGCTTTTCGCGCTCCGCAGCGTCTGCTGTTGCCTCGTCAGCTGCTTGCCTAGTACTTTCAAGCTCGCTTCGGACGGCTTCCAAACGAGTTTGCTCGTCCTCCAGCTGAGATTGGGTTGTGCCAAGCCTTTTTCTTAGTTCCTCAATTTCCGAGGTAGCCTCAGCGACTTGCCGTTCGCGCTCCACAGCATTTATTTGCGCCCGATGTGCTGCTTGCTTGGCACTTTCAAGCTCACCTTGGACCGTTTCCAAACGCTTTTGCTTTTCCTCAAGTGTTGCCTCGGCGGCTTCAAGGTCGTCACTCAGCCGCTCCGCTTGCGCATTGGCCTCGTCTAGGCTGCCCTGAAAGTCGCTGCGAAGACGGTTAGCCTCTCCAAGTTCCGTCTTGAGAGTAGCGGCAATCTTTTCGAGCTCCGCAGCCTTTGCCTTAGCTTGAGCTGCTTGCTCCCTGGCGATTTCGAGTTCACCTTGTACCGTTCTCAAGCTCTCTTGTGCGTCAAGCATTTGGAAGCCTAAGACGATAGCGGGGATAATCATCATTGCGCAGATTGTTAGCCAAACCCACCGCGGCGTCGCTTCAGGTCTCTCAAGCATTTCTTTTCTCCCAACTCGTCGCAATCCTCTCTCAAGAGTTAACCAACGAGCGGCTGCAGCGTCACGGTAAAATGAACGGCCGTTGAGGAGCGGGTGAGCGGGCCAGCGAGGTCACCTAAGCGGAAGCGATCAAGCGCGACACCGAAGCTGATACCCGCGAATCCCGCATTGCTCGGTGGCGGAGATATGGCCGCGGTAAGAGACAGACATCTCAACCAGCCAGCTTCATGCCCGCTCTTTACCGAAAATGCCATGGCGATGCCATCGCGGCGCCGTAAATTCGGGTTCCAAGGATCATAGAAAGTGCCAGCCAAGGGGGCCGCAGCACAATGACTGATCGCTCAAGACCATCTCTTGCTCTTGCCTTGTTCGCGGGCCTTGCCTGCGTGGCGCCCTCGGTGGCTTGGGCGCAAGCAGGGACCGTCAGCAAGGACATGCAGACCTACTGCGTGAACGACTACAAGAAATTCTGTGGCCAATGGGGCCTAGAAGCCAGCGGTCTTAATCTTTGCATGCGCAAGGCCGGCCCGAGTTTGTCGCCGGCCTGCGTGCAAGCGCTGGTCAAGGCCGGCAAGGTCTCACAAGCCGAAGTAGATAAGATCAAGGCGCAGGCGGGGCGGTAGGCCGTTCGATCTCCGCGCCACCAATTGCTCCTCGCGGGAACACCACATCACATTCCGCGGTCGGCTCGACCGGGAACAAGGATCCAGATGATGAATAGAATTCTCTGCTTGAGCGTGCTTGTTGCCCTGACATTTTCGGTCAACGCGGCCCACGCCGCGGACACCTGCACCAAGATCGTTTCGACCGGCCATCCTCAATATCCGACGATCGCCTTCAAGGATGGCGACAGCATCGTGGGCGCCGCGCCAACGCTCGTCGAGACTATTGCCAAGGATCTCGACATTCCACTTGAGTCTAAATTCATGGGGACGTGGTCCGACGCGCAGACAGCGGCGCGCGAGGGCAAGGCCGACATGATCGTCGGCGTCTACTTCAACGACGAGCGCGCCAAATATCTCGATTTCGTCCAGCCAGCCTTCATCTTTGATCCGGTCGTCGTCTTCGTCGCCAAGGACAAGACGTTCGATTTCAACGGGCAGGACGACCTGATCGGCAAGAAGGGCGCCACCAACAAAGGCGAGAGCTATGGCACCAAGCTCGATGCCTTCATCAAGGACAAGCTTGACGTCGCCCGCACCGACGGCATCGACGTTGCCCTCAAGGATCTTGCCGCCGGCAAGGTCGACTATGTGATCGCCGGTTACTATCCCGGTGATGCCGAACTGTCGGTGCTAGGGCTTGACGACAAGGTCGAGGCGCTGGAGCCCGCTTTGCTCTCGGCCGAGATGTTCGTCGCCTTCTCGAAAAAATCGCCTTGCGCCAGCTTGGCCTCCAAGTTCGGCGACGGCGTCAACAAACTGACGACCGACGGCAGCTTCCATCAGATGCAGGTCGATGCAATCTCCAAGTGGGACAGCGAACACTAGAACTGCGAATGTCGGTTTGCCACTTGTGATAGATCAAAGTCGATCCGGCCAATCGGCCTCAGGTTGAACGGCTCCTGAGTTCATTGGATGAGGTGGGATAGTGATTATCAAAGTTCACGGTGACATTCTCTTGAGTGATGCGCAGGCCATCGCCCACGGCGTTGCCCCGCATGATCATTTCAACCAAGGGCTCGCCCTGGCTTTGCGCGAACGTCACCCTGCGATGGCGAAGGATTTCCGCCACTACTGCCACCAGGAAAATCCGAAGCCTGGACATGCATGGCTCTGGGCCGGACCCGAGCGGGTCATCATCAACCTGATGACCCAAGAGCCGGCGCCAGACAACAAAGCCCATCCCGGCAAGGCAACGGCACACAATGTCAGCCACGCTCTGAAAGAGCTGCATAACATCCTCGACAAGGAGGACATCTCCTCCATCGCCCTACCCAAATTGGCCACGGGCGTCGGCGGTCTCGAATGGAGCGAGGTCGAGCCGCTGATTGAGAGCCATCTCGGCGACTTGCAGATCCCGGTCATTATCTACGAGACCTACGAGAAAGATCACAAGGCTTCCGAGACGACGTGATCGGGCCGCACGAAGGACAGCATGCGCATCAAGCCGGATAGAGTGACTCTCGTTCGCGTTTCGCTTGGGCTGACGCTGCCCTGTGCGTTGCTGCTCTCTGATGTCGCGCTGGCCGCAAGCCGGAGAGCCTGCCAGAACCTCGAACAGGGTTACGCGCAGATCGCGCGCGGCGCGAGCACCGTTCAGATCAACAACACCCTGTTCTCCGCGACCGATAAGGGCTGCCCGGGACTGGCCCGGCTGGCTCTGCAAGACGGCGCGTCCCTCGAGGCCCGCGACCGGTTCGGCGCCAAGCCTCTCTCGCACGCGGCCGCCTCCGGTCAAGCGGACCTCGTGGCGCTTTACCTCGATCATGGCGCGCCGATCGATGCGCGCAACCTCGACGGCTCGACCGCGCTCCTGAAAGCGGCGGAAGCGGGACGCCTGGAGATCGTGAAGCTCCTCATCAAGCGGGGCGCGAAGGTGGACCTTCCCGGCCGCAGTGGGCTGACGCCGCTCGAGGCCGCCGCCTATATGGGCAGCGAGCCCATCGTCGCTTATCTGCTGGAAAAAGGCGCCGACCCAAACTGGGTGGACGCTACGAAGAAGTCAGCCATCGTTTACGCGGCCGGACGCGGCTTTCTGCCGGTCACGCGCCTGCTCCTGGACAAGGGCGTCGATATCAACGCCCGCTACGGTAACGATCTCACGGTACTGATGTGGACGGCCGGCCATTCGAGCGAGGCCGGCGTCTTGGATATCGTGGAGGTGATGAAGCTGCTCTTGGATCGCGGCGCCAGCATCGACTTCCGCGACAATCGCGGCCGCACGGCCCTGATGATCGCCGCCGAGCTGAACCATGCCGCCGCCGTCGATCTTCTCTTGGAACGCGGCGCCGATAAGAGCCTGCGCGATCACCAAGGCAAGTCAGCCGCCGAACTCACTTCGCTGACGGCGCTCCGCGAGAAGCTGGCCGCAGCAAACTAGCTCCTAGCCGAGTGATCTACAGGCCGGCCAGGTACTGCGCCATGGCTTCAAGGTCCTCGTCGCTGTAGGAGTTCATCAAGGAACCCTTGGCCGGAGAATTCAGGCGTACCTTGTTCTTAAAGTCCTGCATGGTTTGCAGCAGGTAGGCCACTTGCTGTCCCGCAAGCCTGGGCACACGGCTGTCGCCCTGGTAGGTACTGTGACACTGCGAACACTGCCCGGCCGTAAGCGCACTCTGGCCCTTGGCCGCCTTGCTGGCATCCAGATCACCCGCTACTTGCGGCCACGGTTTTTCCGAAAAATGCTGGGCCAGCGCCTTCATGTCATCCTTGCTCAGGTTCTGGACCATTTGGCTCATGATGGGATTGGCGCGAAGACCTGCCTTGTAGTCTTTGAGCTGCACGTAGAGATAGTAATATTCCTGCCCGGCGATAATCGGAATGTCCGCACTCACGGGCACACCGTCTGCGCCATGACAGCCCTGGCAGGTCGCGATGGTCTGCTCGATGTTTTGTTCCTGTGCGTACGACTGCCCGGCCAGAGTCAACAGCGCGGCCAACGCAATCAGGTAACGGGTGAAGCGGTGAAGACAATCAGTTTTTCTAAGCATTGGGTGATACTCATGAAGGCGCATAAAGACGGAGCGCACAGGGCGCTCCGTCTTTACTTAGCCTAGTGGTTCAGCGGGCAAACGTAAAATCAATCGACCGTAAAGGCGATGATGTTGTTGCCACGCTTGAAGTCGAGCTGGGTGTTACCACCCGCACCGACCACGATGTACTCCTTGCCGCCCACCGAGTAGGCCGCCGCCGGCGCGTTGACGCCGGCACCTGCGAAGAACGACCACAGAACGTCGCCGCTCTCGGCATCATAGGCGCGGAACCAACCGTCGCCTTCACCGGCGAACACCAGACCGCCTGCCGTGGCCAGCGCACCGCCAATCATCGGCAGCGGCGTTTTCTTCTGCCACTTGATCTTGCCGGTGTTGTAGTCGACGGCCGTCACGTTGCCGAACTGATCGGAACCCGGGATCACCTTGAAGGCGCCGCCGAGCCAGAGCTTACCGCCCGGATAGGGCGAGCTCTCGACGTGGTAGGTCATCGGCTGATGCAGGTTGATCGCGTAAGTCAAACCAAGATCAGGATTGACAGCCATCGGTGACCACTCAACGCCGCCATTGGCGCCGGGCAACATCTTGGCACCTTCAGGCGTCGGCAATGTCCACATGCCGGTCTGATCGACCATGGGCTCGGAGAAGCGAATGAGGCTGCAGTCGTCACGGTTATGGACATAGACGTTACCCGTCTTGCCGCCATGAATGACGCCGGGAACCGTCTTGCCGTCCTCGTCCTTGACATCGACCAGGATCGGCGGGCTCACCGCGTCAAGATCCCAAACGTCATGAGCGATGTACTGGAAGTGGCACACATACTCACCGGTGTTTAGATCGACCGACACCAGCGAGTCCGTGTAGAGGTTGTCACCTGGACGGATCGAGCCGTCGAGGTCCGGCGACGGGTTGCCGACCGCGAAGTAGATGCGCTTGTTCTCAAGATCGACAGCTGGGTTCTGCCACACGCCGCCACCGAGGGTTTTGTAGGGGTCGCCCAGCTTCTTGAGTGCCGCCTTCTCGGCCTCGATGTCGCGGTGCATGTCCTTGCCCGTGGCATCATGCGTGGCCCACACGCCGACGGAGTTTTCGGGGATGGTGTGGAAATTCCAAACCTGCTTGCCGGTCTCGGCGTCGTAAGCCCGGACGAAGCCGCGGATACCATACTCGCCGCCGTTGGTGCCGATCAGGATCTTTCCGTCGACGGCCGTCGGCGCCATGGTCTCCGAGTAGCCAAGCTCTGGATCGGCGATCTGCGTTTCCCAAACGAGGCTGCCCGTCTTGGCGTCAAGTGCGACAAGCTTGGCGTCGAGCGTGCCCATGTAGACCTTGTCTCCATGGATGGCGACGCCGCGGTTGTTCGGGCCGCAGCAATAGGTCGTCACCGGTCCCATCTTGTGCTTGTAGTGCCAGAACTGCTCGCCGGTCTTGGCGTCGATCGCGTAGACATGGTTGAAGGACGTGGTGACATACATCACCCCGTCGACGACGATCGGTGTCGTCTCCAGCGATTCGACGACCTCGGTCTGGAAAATCCAGGCCGGGCGCAGCTTACCAACATTCGACTTGTTGATCTGCTTGCCCGGGTAGTACCGCGTCTGCTCGTAGTTCAGATTGGTGTGTAGGTTGTTCTTCGTATCCGTCGCCGCTCCGCTGAGCATGTCCTGCGACACGGATGGCACAGGTGCTTCTCGGGTTGTCGTCGTCACGACGGTTTCAGTCTCAGAACCCGCCAAAACCAATCCGGTCCCGGCAAGGCCGAACGCAAGCGCGCCCGCGATGGTGGCGGCTGTCTTACAGCTCCCCATATGTTCCTCCTTTGGATGCACCCGATCCCGCCGGCCTTGATTGGCCGGCTGGCTCCAGACGGGTCCGCACCATCTTCTTGCGCGTGGGTTGGGGAGTTGTCAACAAACCGGTGCTTGTGTTCCTAGTACCTGTTTCATGAAGGAAGCCAGTTTTGCCGGTTATTCCCGTCGGAGTTGCTACGGTGCCGGACCCCGAGCGGGTACACTTCCCGCCGCGTCCGACTTCGCTTTAGACCCCCTAGTGTGTCAGTAGGTTACCGCATGGCGTTCCGAGTACCCGCCCGCTTCCCGAAGCCAGCGCGCCCGCGATCTAATGCAGGCGCGTTTTGGTCGAGCCGTCTGCTGATATCCGGATTCCTGGGCTTTTTGCTGTTGGGCTCCGCGACCGCATTTTCGGCGGAAAACGGTCTATCCGAACCCAAGGCCGCCGACACCAAGCCCACTTTGGTCCCGATTGGCTACCTCAAACAGGAGGTGAAAGAGCTCATTCCCCTCTCGCGGCTGAATGTGAAGCCAGACGATCTGGGCATTGCCGGCGCCCAGATCGCGCTCAAGGACAACAACACCACGGGGAAGTTCACCAACCAGGCCTTCACGCTCGACGTTGAACGCGTGCCTGTCGGCGGCGACGCCGTGGCGGCGCTTCGGAAGCTCGTGAACAGCGGCCATCGTTTCGTGCTGGTCGACGCGCCGTCGAACGTTCTCTTGAAGCTCTCCGACTCCGTGAAGGACGAGAATGTCGTCCTTTTCAATGTCAGCGCGCCGGACGTGGCCCTGCGGCAAGAGGAATGCCGCGCCAACGTTCTCCACACCGCGCCGGATCTCGCCATGCTTGCCGATGCGCTCGCCCAATATCTCGTTTGGAAGAAATGGCAACGTTGGCTGGTGGCGAAAGGTACCTACCCAGAGGACGAGGACTATCTCGAAGCGGTGCGCCGGTCGGCGAAACGTTTCGGCGCGACCATCGTGGAGGAACGGGAATACGAGGTGACGCAGCAAGCACGCCGCTCCGACACCGGCCAGCAACTGATCCAGCGGCAGATGCCGGTCTTCACCCAGGGCGCGCCGTCCCACGACGTCCTGATCGTCGCCGACCGCCGAGGGATTTTCGGCCCTTATCTCCCGTTTCGCACGTGGGACCCGCGTCCCGTTGCCGGCACCTCCGGGCTCGAGGCCATGAGCTGGCACCCCGCGCATGAGCAATGGGGTGCTACGCAGATGCAAAACAGGTTTCAACGTTTCGCGCACCGCTTCATGTTGCCCTTGGATCATCAGGCTTGGATCGCGGTGCGGGCTGTCGGTGAGGCCGCATCGCGGACCGCATCAGGCGACTACGCGCCAATCAACGCCTACATTCGCGGCGACAAGTTCGACCTTGCCGCCTTCAAAGGCCAGAAGGTCACGTTCCGCAAATGGGACGGCCAGCTCCGCCAACCGATCATCATCGCCGGCCCGGAGTTGCCGGTGTCGACCTCGCCGCAGCAAGGCTTTCTGCACGAGCATGAGGAGGTCGACACGCTTGGGATCGACGCGCCGGAAAGCAAATGCAAGTTTGAATAACAAAGACGCGCGCGTTACCGCGCGCCAACAAGAGCGCCGGGAGGAAGACGTGAGAGCACTGCGATCAGCAGCCGCCTTGGCTGGGGCCATCGCCTCGGTCGGGGCCATTGCCTTGGCCGGAACCGTGGGACTCGCCTGGATCGCCTCACCGGCCCAGGCCTACACCGTCTACGTCTCCAACGAGAAGGGTAACTCGCTGACGGTCATCGACAGCGACACACTTCAGGTGCTGACGACGATTCCCGTGGGCCAGCGCCCGCGCGGCATCATGCTCTCCAAGGACGACAAGACGGTGCTGATTTGCGCCAGCGACTCCAACACTGTCCAGGTGCTCGACGTCGCCACGCGGCAGATCGTGGCGAAGCTTCCGTCCGGGCCGGACCCCGAACTCCTCAACATCCACCCCTCCGGCAGCCCCATTTACGTGGCCAACGAGGACGACAATCTTCTCACCGTCATCGATCTCAACACCAAGGACGCGATCGCCGAAGTCGAGGTCGGCGTTGAACCGGAAGGGGTCGGCGTCAGCCCCGATGGCAAGACTGTCGTGGTGACGTCGGAAACCACCAATATGGCTCATTTCATCGACACCGAGACCTACGAGATCACCGACAACGTGCTCGTCGGGACGCGTCCGCGCTTTGCCGAGTTCACCGCCGACGGCTCGCAGTTATGGGTCAGCTCAGAGGTCGCGGGCACCGTTTCGGTGATCGACGCTAAGACGCGGGAGATCATCAAGATCATCGAGTTCAATGTCCCGGGCGTGCAGCAGATCTACATCCAGCCCGTCGGCGTCCGCGTCAACAAGGAAGGCACGAAGGCCTTCGTTGCCCTGGGCCCAGCCAATCGCGTGGCCGTCATCGATGCCAAGACCTTCGAGGTCGAGGACTATCTGCTCGTGGGCAAGCGAGTTTGGCAGTTGGCCTTCACGCCGGATCAGAAGCTCTTGTTCGCCACCAACGGAAACAGCAATGATGTGTCGGTGATCGACGTCCCAAGCCTCAAAGTCACCAAGTCGATCCCGACCGGGACGGCCCCTTGGGGAGTCACGATCTCGAAAGAGTAAGCTAACTGGAAAGCTCGAGCATGCCGCTTGCCCAACTCGGCGCCATAACAATTGCCGCGATTGCGCTGACCGGCGCCTTCGCGTTCGATCAACAGACCATGGCACAAGATCAAGCACCCATCGCACCGCCTGAGGTCACCGCGACCTCGGTCTTCGTGATGAATGCCGACACGGGCCAGGTGCTCTACGCCAAGAACGAAAATGAGGTCTTCCGGACTCTCAGCCTGACCAAATTGGTCACGGCCTATGTTCTCGTGGACCAAATGGGCGACCGCCTATCGGAGACCGTGACCATCAGCGGGGCGCACCTGACCGGCGGCTCGACCGCCGGTCTTAAACGGCGCGATGTCTGGAGCTTGCAGGATCTGCTCTATGGGATGGTCTTGGTCTCGGGCAATGACGCCTCTCTGGCTATTGCCGACCATGTCGGCCGGGACCTCCTGGCACAGGAGAACAAACGCGGCGATTCCAAGAAGCGCTTCGTGGCGGCTATGCGATCGGCCGCCCAGGCGCTTGGCGCAGAGCAAGCGCAATTCGCCGACCCATACGGTCTTTCACCCGCCAACGTGGCCACGGCGCGCGATATAGGCCTCATCGCCGCCCGCGTCTTCACTGATCCGAGGCTTCTGCCGGCCTGGGCCTGCACCGAGCGGACGCTTGACATCGACGGTCCAAAGGCGCGGACGGAAACTCTCAAGACCAGCCTGGAAATTCTCGGTGAAGTCACGGTCATCGGGGCGAAGACGGGGTCGTATGTCTCGAAGAATATCTACAATCTCGTGACCGCCTGGCGGACGCCGAATGGCCAGACCATTGTCGGCGTGGTCTTGGGAAGCGCGAGCGATCCCGCGCGTTACGAGGAGACGCGGGCGATCATGGCCGCTCTGCCGCACGATTTCCCTGCCCTCGCGGAAAGATCGACCGACACCATCGCGGACTCCGCCACCCCGGGAGCTTGCCGCTAGTTCCGAGAGGCCTGGCGTTCGAACCACCCTCCCCCGCGGCCGTGCCTCAAAGGGCAACAATCGGCCATAGAGTCACGCTATAAGAAGCCCTGTCGCCGGATTCGATGGTCCGGCCTGGTGGATTGAGGCGCCGGGCCATGCCATAATCCCTTGAAGGGAGTAGCTTAAATGGCCGAGCACAAGATCCTCGGAATTATTCTTGCCGTCGGCCTGATCATCGTCGCCGGCATCTTTTGGGTGATTGACGACGAGGAGTCGCACGAGCCGGTAGGCGAGACCGTCGCGGTCGCCCCGCCGGAGGCAGGCGCGTCTCCCAGTGAGCAGGCCGCCAAGCCGGAAATCAGCGGCGAACCGCTGGACGAGACGATGGCCGGCAAGGTCCTCGTCTCACAGCGGCCTGTCCAGGTCTTGGCCGAGCCGTCTGCGTCCGCTTCGGCGATGTTTGGCTTCCCCGCAGGCCGGCCGTTCCGGCCGATCAGCCGCAAGGACGGCTATATCCGCATCCAAGACGTGAGAAGTGGAGCCAGCGGCTGGATCGAGGAGGCTGCGCTCGCGCCGGCACCGACAAAGCCGGTCGCCGTGCCAAGCTCTGGCGCGTCGCAAAGGTCCGTGAGCTCCGGAGGGAGCCCGAGGCGTTCGGCGCCCCAGTCCGAGACTGCAGCCGCCAAGCCGCAACCCGCGCCGGCTCCCAAGCGCCGTGGCCTCTTTAGCGGCGGCGGTATTCTCGGTGGCTTGTTCGGCGGCCGCTAGCCCCGCATCGCCTCTTCGAGGGTCAGGCAGACTTGGCCCTTGCTGATCGGGATCAGCAATCGGTGGCCATTCGGTAAGGAACCCGAGGAACGGGAGGGGGACGCAATGCGTTTGGCCCTCATGAGCACAGACACAGAGATTTCGACCCGGTCGCGTATCGGCCTGTTGATTTATGGCATGACGAACGCCGTGCTCTTCGGCATCGGCATCGTCCTTGTGCTCTCCATAGAAAGTCTCTCGGAGCACGCTTGGATCCTGATCCCGCTCGTTGTCCTGGTGAGCTTGCTTCTAGCTTGGCCGATTGCGTGGCTCATCGTTCCGCGCTTGCGGAAGCCTCTATGGCGGCGGCGGCAACTTGCTGCGGAGGAAAAGCCTGTCGGTACGCCCGAGGAGCGGCGGGAACTCGATGCTAGAGCGGGCGGCGTTGGCCGACCGGCACCCCGTCGATGAGGTCTGCGCTGGCGGATTCCACGCCTGCCGGCTCCGGCGGGGCCCAGGGACTCCGCATGCGCGCCCAGCCACACGAGCGCGATGGCGCCCGAGAAAGCAAGCAGCTCAAGCAGTTGATAGCGGCGCACGACGCCCCAGGCCTTGCCTGAGCGGCGGGGGCGAAAAAAGCGCTTGCGCTGGTAGTGGGGCGTAATCAGATGGACCAGGCACGTGTTTGTAGGGATAGTGTCGACGGGGGGTTCCGCCTAGGCCCATCGGTCTACTAGTCTTCCCCAAATAAAGCGTTCATCTGAGGCTTGAGCCTGCTTGCGCACGCAGGCAAATCGACTTCAGGGTGAGAGCAAATCGTTTACGGCGGAGCCAGGGACAATTCGATCGGAACGCTCATGCGCCTGCTTCTCGTCTCTGACCTGCACTACTCGCTGCCGCTCTTCGATTGGGTCGTTGAGGTGGCAGGTGACTTCGACGTCGTGGTGATGGCGGGCGATCATCTCGATCTCGCCTCCCTGGTCGATGGCCGCGCGCAGGCCGTGGTCGTAAAGAAATACTTCGCCCGCATCCAAGCGAAGACCTGCCTGCTGATTTGCTCCGGCAATCACGACCTCGATTCCAAGAACGGCGCCGGTGAAAAGATCGCCAAATGGCTACTTGGACCGCGCACCCAGGGCGTGCTGTCGGACGGCGAATCGTTGGTGATTGGAGATACGCTTTTTACCGCATGCGCCTGGTGGGATGGCCCGGTGTCCCAGGGCGCTATCGGCGAACAATTGGCCAAAGCAGCCAAGGATCGGCCGAAGCGATGGATCTGGCTCTATCACGCACCGCCGGCGGACTCGCCGGTCGCGTGGGGCGGTCAGCGCTACTACGGCGACGATGCGCTAAAGAAATGGATCGAGGAGTATCAGCCGGACATCGTCATGTCTGGGCACGTGCATGAAGCGCCGTATGTCGAGAGCGGCTCATGGGTCGACCGCATCGGCTCGACCTGGATCTTCAACACCGGCCATTACCTTGGCGCGCCGCCGGCGCATATCATCATGGACACGGAGGCCGGCGAAGCTCTGTGGTTCTCTGCCGCCGGCAATCAATATGTTCGTTTTGAAGACGAACTCACGCGGCCCGTGCAGAAGCTCGCAGCGCTCCCCGCATGGCTCACAGGCGGGGATCGGCCTCCTGCTCCGGGCCAAGGCTGACATCTTCGTCCTGCTGGTGAATGAGCACGTCGAGCACCTCGCCCACCATGCCGAGATGATTGCTCTGGCCGTCGAACTGCCGTTTGAGATCTGCGAGATAGGTGGTGGCAGCGTTGAGGCGCCCGGCGAGCAGCTTGCCGACAAGAAAGGCGATCTGGGGATTTGACCTCAGGAAGCTTTCGGCGTCGTCGAACGCATAGACGTGTACGGGGGTCAGAGCGCGTACCGTGGCGGTGTGCGGCCGCCTCAGCAAGACCGACATCTCGCCGAAGACCGCGCCCGGCTCCTCCACGACGGCGACCTGGGTGTCGCCCCGAAGCACCTCGACCGACCCGGATTTCAGCACATAGAGATGTCCGGAGGTCTCGCCCTCGGGGAGCAGCACCGTGCCGGCCGCCAGCTCTTCGAGCGGCGCGTCCTGGCACATGTCGAGGATTGAGCCCATGACAGAAGCGTATCGCGCATAGGCAGGTTGTCAAACAGACGAATTGCCGCCGACTCTCGGCCTATTGGGCGCTGAGGAAATTCTCCAGGATCTGTTTGGCCGCATCCTCTGCGTCTAGCTTTTTCTTCTTCTTTTTGTTCGCCGCTTTCTTATTGGCGGGCGGAGCCGGCTTGGGCTGAGCGTTGGGGGCGGCGGCCGCGCCCGTTGCAGGCGCCGGCGCAGGTGCAGCCTGTGTGCCCCCAAGCAAGCCCCCGATACCCTGGATCAACGCGTCCTTGTCGACTTTGCCGTCCTTGATCACATTCGAAAGGGCTCCGGCGTTGCCCTCGAGGCCCGGCAAGTTTTTCACCCCCTTGGTGAAGTCCTTGTAGCGCTGGTAAGCCTGAGCGGGGTTCTGCAGGATGCCCTTGATGTCCGGATAGATCTTCGGCTTCGACCACGGCCCCACGATCATCACCGGTACGCCGAGGCCCGAGAGGTCCTTCTCCCCGCCTTGTCCTTGGAGCGAGGCGACGAGCTGAGGATCGACGCGGAAGTTGAGTTGCTTCGCCGGGAGGTCGACTGTGCCGGCGCCGCTCATGCGGACGAGCGGCCCAACCAAATTCAGGTCTTGTGTCGTCGCCTTGCCCTGGGCGACCTTGAAGCTTGCGCCGAGTGAAGCAAAATCCGTTTTTTCGGCGGCACCGCCCTGCCAGCCTTCGACGATGCCCGTGCCGAGATTGCGCATCATCTTGGCAACGTTGATGCCGCGAACGGCACCATTGAGAAATTCGAGATTAGCGTTGCCGTTGAGCGTGGAGACGATCGCACGCTGGCTCGAACCACGGGCGTTCAAGTCGAGCGAAACTGTTCCCTGGCCTTCTAGGTTTTGGAACCCTGCCGCATCCCTGAGAAACGGGTAGGCATCAAACTTGACGAGCGAGAGCTTGACGCGTTGCGCCGGCGTTTGCCCGCTGGCATCGACAGCGATTCCTGCGTCGCCCGCACCCCCATAAAGCTGGAACTTCGATAGCGTGGCGTTGAGCTTGCCGCCGTTCAGCGTGGCTTGAACCGTCACTGGGCTGAGCTTGACTTGATCGTAGATAAATTGCTCGGCGGAGAGGCTGAACTTGCCGTTCACGGACCTCAGCGGTGAAAAGTCGATTAGCGCGTCGCTCCAACCCGACTTAGCCCCGCCACCGCCGCCAGCATTGCCTCCGCCACCGCCGCCAGCATTGCCTTCGCCACCGTTCGACGGGTTCGACCTAGCCGTGCCGGTCAACGCATTGAAGTCGAGTGTCTTGGCTGCCAGCGCAGCGACAACGTAGGGCACCTTCTGCGTAAGGTTGGCCGTGACCTGTCCTGCGAGCACATTTCCGCGCACATTGGCCCGGAGAGAGTTGAGCGTAACGACATTGTCTTTGTAGACCGCGTTCCCCGCAAAAGTGTCCCGTCCCATGGTCGCGGTGAATTGGCTCAAAGTCGCGGTATCATCTTTGTAGATCGCGGTCCCTGCCAGCGTCTTGTCGCCGGACTTCGCACTGAACTGGGTGAGCGCGAACGTGTCGTCCCGGTACGTCGCTAAACCGCTCAAGCTCGCCGGTGCATCGAGCGCATCTGGCACACTTGCTGTCATCCGCACGGGCACAGGGGTGCCTTCCAGGAAGAGTCCGAAGCTGCCAATCGACCCTTGTGCGTCGATCGCCTTACCGTCGACGACAGCGCTGGTATCGAACGACAATGGCTGGTCATAGGCAGGAAGCGAGGCCTTGAGATTCAGTTTCTCGATGCGCTTGCCCGGCTCAGCGCGGGAGCCCGGCAAGATCACCGTTCCATTGGTAATGACGAGCTTGTCGAGCGTGAGGTTCTTGAGCTTCTCGGCAACACCTGCCGGACCGCCACCGCCGCCACTCCCGGGTGATTCTTGCCCTGCGTCCGGTGCCGCCCCTGGTTGCGCCGGCTGCACCGCAGCAGCGCCCGGCACGGCAATGACCGGATCGACAAGCGTGACCTCCGTGACTCTCATCTGGCCGTTGAGCAATCCTCGCAGCATCAAGCCGAACTTGAGCGTCTTCGCTGTGGCGAACTCCTTCTCGCTGCCGCTCGAGGGCTGAGCGACGCCGACATCCTCGGCGACAAGATCAAGCGAGGGGAAAAGCCTGATATCCACCGGGCCGCTCACTCTCAAGCGGTATCCGGTGGAGGCTTCCACCTGCGCAAGGAGCTGGTTGCGCATCTCCTCGGTGGAGATGAACAAAGGGCCGATGAAGACGATGGCCGCGGCGATGACCACGATACCCATCAAGATTGAGAAGATGAGCCGCAAGCGCCCCTCCGAAAGTCGAGCTGCCGGTCGTTTAACCAACTACAAAGTAAGGCATGAGCTTACTAGAAGACGACCGGCTGACCAGGGTCCGAGTCGCTGAAGTAGGCGATAAATGCGGGCAAATGACGGCCACGCCAGGCCCGTCGAGCCTCTTGGCCGCACTTGCCCCTAGGAGCCCGCCCCCCTACACCAGCGGTGGGGACCTCTAACGGAGACTTCCAATGCCGCGACTTATTCTCCTGAGACACGGTCAGAGCGTCTGGAACCGGGATGCGATCTTTACCGGCTGGACGGATGTGGACCTTTGCGACAACGGGATCGCTGAAGCAAAGCAAGCGGCAGCCCTGCTCGAGGAGCACGGCATCAAGTTCGACCAGTGCTTCACGTCATATCTGCAGCGCTCCGTCCACACCCTTTGGATCGTGCTCGACGCGCTGGAACTCACCTGGCTTCCGGTGCGGCGGAGTTGGCGGCTCAACGAGCGTCATTATGGCGCGCTGCAAGGTCAGAAGAAGGATAAGATCCTGGCAGAAGTCGGAGAGGAGCAACTGCAGATCTGGCGCCGCAGCTACACCACGCGGCCGCCTGCACTTGAAGACAGCGATCCGCGCTTCCCCGGCAATCAGCCCAAATATGCCCGGGTGCCGCACCGCCACCTTCCGCTGACGGAAAGCCTGAAAGACTGCGTCGCCCGCGTCCTCCCCTTTTGGCAGGAACGTGTTGAGCCCCTCCTCATGGACGGGCGCACCCCGCTGATCTCTGCTCACGGCAATAGCCTGCGTGGTCTCGTCAAATATCTCGACGGAATTTCCGATGAGGATGTCCCCCATCTCGAGATTCCCACAGGCAAGCCCCTCGTTTATGAGCTCGATCAAGGCCTGACCACCATTCGCAGTTATTACCTCGAGGACGGCAAGGAAGCTCATGCCTTGCCCAAGGGCAACGCGGCGGCTACGTCTGCATAAGTCGAGAGTCACCTGCCAAGCGGCGCGTGAGCAGACTCAAGAGCGTGCAAGACAAGGGCATTTAGCGTGGACGAGACCGTCGCATGAACGATCACACGGAGTTCGTACTTCCCCTCTCGGCGCTGAGACGCGGGGACGTCGCACGGGTCGGCGGCAAAAACGCCTCTCTCGGCGAAATGATTGGGGCGCTCCAAGAGGCCGGCATCAGGGTACCCGGCGGCTTCGCCACCACAGCGTCGGCCTATTGGCGTTTCATCGAAGCCAACGATTTGCAACACCGTATCGCGCAGGCGATCGAAACACTGGATAGAGATCTCGACAACCTCGCCAACATCGGCGGATCTATTCGCGCATTGATCCTTGAGGCGCCATTTCCGCCCGAGATCGATGAGGCCATCCGGAAAGCTTATGGTCAGATGCGTGCCGCAGGCGCCGGCGCAGTTGCCGTACGCTCTAGCGCCACAGCCGAAGACTTGCCGGAAGCAAGTTTTGCCGGACAACTGGACACCTACCTCAACGTCGAAGGCGAAGACGCACTCATCGATGCGTGCAGGAAATGCTACGCCTCACTCTTCACCGACAGGGCTATCTCCTATCGCGAGACTCACGGCTTTGACCATATGAAGGTCGCGCTATCGATCGGCATCCAGAAGATGGTGCGCTCCGACCTCGCCTCGTCTGGTGTGATGTTCTCCATCGATACGGAAACCGGCTTCCCGCGCTCCGTGCTCATTACGGGCGTGTGGGGACTCGGCGAGACCATCGTCCAAGGCATCGTTGATCCGGATGAGTACCAGGTCTTCAAACCTCTGCTCGACAACCCGTCTTACACACCAATCATCGAGAAGGCGCTCGGCGCCAAGAGCCGCAAGATGATCTACGGCGAGACGGGCTCGACCGTCATAGCCGAGACCAGAGACACGGAACGTAGCAGCTTCGTGCTGGAGGAAGGCGAGGTGCTAACGCTTGCGCGATGGGCCGCGCTGATTGAGAAACATTACGGTCTTCCCATGGATATGGAATGGGCCAAGGATGGCGAAACCGGCGACCTTTACATCGTTCAGGCACGTCCCGAGACGGTGCAATCGCGTCGCGATGCCGCCGAACTCGAGACTTACACGCTGAAGGACAAAGGCCCGCTTCTCATCTCCGGGCTGGCCGTCGGCGGCAAGATCGGGGTCGGCAAGGTCTGCCGCCTCGACAGCGCCGCGGACATCGATCGATTCCAGACCGGTGCGGTGCTGGTCACAAAGATCACTGATCCTGACTGGGTGCCGATCATGAAGCGGGCCGCCGCCCTCGTCACAGATCATGGCGGACGCACCAGCCACGCTGCCATTGTCAGCCGAGAACTCGGTCTGCCGGCGATCGTGGGCGCTAGCGATGCCACCCAGACATTGATGGAAGGCCAAGCGGTTACGGTGTCCTGCGCCGAGGGGAGTGAGGGCCATGTCTATGACGGAATTGCCGAATTCGTAGTGACCGAGATCGACGTCGACCGGATTCCGAAAACGCGCACCAAGGCGATGCTCAACATCGCCAATCCATCCGCGGCCTTTAGTTGGTGGCGCTTGCCGGCGGACGGTGTCGGCCTCGCCCGCATGGAGTTCATCATCTCAAATCACATCAAGGTCCATCCCATGGCCTTGCTGCGCTTCGATGAGGTCCAGGATGCGGCGACGCGCGCCGAGATAGGGCGTCTGACCACCGGATACGACACCAAGGCAGACTATTTCGTCGACAAGCTCGCGCGCGGCATGGCGCGCATCGCGGCTGCGTATTACCCGCTTCCGGTCATCGTCCGCATGAGTGATTTCAAGACCAATGAGTATGCCGACCTTCTCGGTGGCACGGCATTCGAACCGCACGAAGAGAACCCGATGATCGGTTGGCGGGGCGCAAGCCGCTACTACCACCCCGATTACCGAGACGGCTTTGGACTCGAATGCCGCGCCATTGCCAAAGCGCGCGAGGAGATCGGCCTGTCGAATATCGTCATGATGATCCCGTTCTGCCGCACGCCTGAAGAAGCCGACCGCGTGATCGCGGAGATGTCCAAGCACGGGCTCGAGCGGGGACGTGAGGGGCTTCAGGTCTATGTGATGGCCGAGATTCCTTCCAATGTTGTCCTCGCCGACGCGTTTGCTGAGCGTTTCGACGGTTTCTCCATCGGCTCCAACGACCTCACCCAGCTTACGCTCGGCATCGATCGAGACAGCGATCGCTTGAGCGGCTTGTTCAATGAGCGCCATCCCGCTGTAACCGAAACCATCGCCCGGCTCCTGGCCTCGGCCAAGAAGACCAGGACCCATACCGGGCTCTGTGGGCAGGCGCCGAGCGATCATCCGGACTTTGCGCGCTTCCTCGTAGAGCACGGCATAGACTCGATCTCGGTCACCCCCGATAGTTTCTTGCGTGTGAAGGAGCAGATCGCAGCCGCGGAAGCAGAGACGCCCACGCCGGATTCATGATGGACACGAGGCCAACATCCAATTCCGGTGCCTTGGTGGTGACGCTTACGCCGAACTCTTCCCTCGACGTATGGACCACCACGCAACGGGTAACGAGCGGCAACAAGCTTCGCTGCGCGCAACCGCGGTTCGATCCGGGCGGAGGCGGGATCAATGTCTCGCGCGTCGTGCACCGGCTCGGCGGGCGCACCCATGCGCTGTTTACCGCCGGTCACACGGTCGGCGTCGAGCTGGGCGCCATGCTCAACGCGGAAGGCGTACCCGGTGGCAAGATTCCGATCGTCGGCAAGACGCGCGAGTGCCTCCACGTTCTGGAAGAGGAAAGCGGCGAGCTCTACCGCTTCGTCATGGCAGGACCGACGCTGAGCGAGGCAGAGGGAAATGCCTTGATTGAGCGGCTACAACAGTTTGCGCCGCCGGGCAGTTTGATCTTGGGCAGCGGCAGCCTGCCCCCAGGTCTCGGCGATGATTTTTGGGCCCGCGCAGCCAAGCTCGCGAAAGAGTTGGCGTGCCGGTTTCTGCTGGACTCCGCCCATGGCGTAAGCGGAGCGCTCGACACTGGCTTGTTTCTTCTGCGGCAGAATCTCGACGAGCTTTGCAGCGTCTCCGGCCGGAGCCTCTCCTGGCCCGACGAGGCCGGCGATTGGTCACTCGAACAGATCAGCCGCGGCACATGCGAGGTCGTGGTCGTGACCAACGGCGCCGAAGGGGCACTGCTTGTCACCAAGGACGAGCGCGTTCGTCTCGCGCCGCCCAATGTCTCGATCAGAAGCGCGGTCGGCGCAGGCGACAGCTTCATGGGCGGGCTTTGTCTGGGGCTCGCCAGAGCGGAAGACCCGCGCGACGCACTGCGCCTTGCCGTCGCCACCGCGGCGGCGACGATGATCACGCCGGCTACGGAGCTCTGTCGCCAGGAGGACGTGGACCGCGTTCTCGGGCAAATGGGCGCCACCGTCGGGCTATAGTCGCTATTTCCGGGCCGGACCTCGCGGACGAGTTAGCGGTACTGATCCGGCGCGTAGGCACCGCAGGCGCCCTTCAGCCGCACATCCCCGCCAAGCGCCTGGCAAACATAGACCTTTTTCAAAGGTTCATGATGGATCTGCGCCGCGGTGACTTTCCAGCCATAGCTCCGCGCCACCCGGGCAATCTCCTCCTCCTGACAATAGGGTGTGGAGATGAGGCCGTGCTTGGTGACCTGAAAAATCCCTTTGCATTTGATCTTCGCGGCGGCAGGCGCAGAGGCCAAAACGCACGCCAAGACGCAGGCCACGAGGCCGCCGAGAAGACAATAGGCTAAGCGCTTTGCATCGACGTCGTGCATCTCTGGCCTCGCATCACCACTCCACCGATTGTAGGACGGGAACGAGCCCCTCATCTCCGTTGGCGTAGGCTTCGCCGTTGGGCCAGACCGCAGCCGGACGCCCGTCGCTGATCAGCTGCCCGTCCTCCAGCGCAAGCCGCGGTAGCGGCAAGCACACGAATTTTTCGCCGACGACCCAAAAGGAACCGAGCCCTGCCATGATGGCATCTGTAAAGGGAAGGTACACGTCGTTCAGGTCCGCGAGAGACTCGCTGTCGACGCTCGAACTGGCGATGACATCTCTCAGCGCCGTCGAGGCGAGATATGCCACGTTGTGACTTTTTTCGCCGGCCTCACCCACCAGAAGATTGATGAGGGTCAATCGGAACAACTCCAGATGCAACGCGCCCGCGATCCGGGTCTCCGCCTCTTCCCGCGCCTGGAGATAGGCCTTCCAGACCGCCGGGTCGCGCTGGAGTTCAGCGGCAGCTTGATCGTGAAGCGCCTCAATCGTCAAATGCCAACGGCAGGCGTCAGGGGTCTCGAAATCGACGCCCTCCAGTTCGTCGCTCACCTGCTGCGGCCCCATTGCCCACGTGAAGGACACGTCGCGAAAACCGATGAGCCTGGCGTGGCGGCGCATGGCCTCCTCCGCCGCAAGAGGATCGAAATATGGCCGCGCGGGATCGATCCCATTCAATCGTGAGATGATCTTCTCAACTTCATACACGACATTTGCCCTCCCCTCCTGCCCTGGACACGTGACTACCGAGTTGCACCGCCCTTTACGGGTCTTATCTTCAAGCGCTCTCGACTGATCTAGTGGTCGTCGCTGGCCTCGACGATGATCTTGCCCACCATGCCCCGCGCCTTCATGTTCTGGACGCCAAACTCATAGGTCCCGGGACGGATAGCAACAAACACCAGTTCGGCCTCGCCGACATCCTCGAAGGAAATCTTCTCAAGCGTCGGCGTGCTGATCTCGATATCCTCGGCTTCGATCTTGCGGATGAAGATGTTGCGGAAGAAGTCCGGTGCAATGAGTTTGTATTCAAAATCGGTCTCGGCCTTGATTTCCCAACGATAGCCCTGGCCGACCTTCAGGCGATACTCCTTGGGCTCCATATAAAAATTGTTGTCTTTGGAGCCCAGCACCAGCTCTTCCATGTCCTCAAGACGGTGCACCGCCGGATCGAACATAATCATCTGGGCTTGGCTTGCGCCAAACGTCGCCAGCAGGCCTGCAGCGACCGCCGCTGATACGAAACCGTATCTCCGCATTTGGACCTTCTCCCGTTCTTAGCCAAAGCGTCTTGCTTCGCGTGACTATAGGCCAGGGCGCCGCGCTATAAAACTAGGCGCTTTTGACAACGAGAAGGTGCTACTTCGCTTAAAGGGCAATGCGGTCGAGGCAGTCAGCGGCTCGCAGCGGAAAAGTCATCAGTCTACACACCGCCGAGGCCCTTCACAGCAGCCGCCACAATTGGGGCGGTGGCACGCGGCCGCACCACACTTTTCGCTGGAAACCTCGTCCTCAGCGGCCGGATCGTCCGTTGAGAGGAACGGCCGCCGACCTGACATTCCTACTAGGCTTAGGGTCGATTAGGCCGGTTGACGAGGCCCAATCCCCTGCTTTCGGGGTCTGTGCCATTGCCGAAGGTGCCGCGCAGTTCGGGGCGCCGCCACAACGACCCCGGGAGGTTCGAACACAGGCGGAGGTGTCGCACCGCCAGCTCCAGGTGCACGTCCGCGGGGAGAGGCGCCACCAAAAGTCGGGCTAAGGGTGCTGGTGATCGTATTCGGTCGCTTACCTGGCGGGGTCACGGGCGTCAGGCCGCCGAGAAGTCGCGTGTACTCGGACTCGCTTTTGATCGCGGCCTCGCTGCCACTTCGAGGCCTGTTTCGGCGCAGGCGTCTTGATCGTCGCTTGTTTTGCCTTTCCGCTGGCACCTCATAAAGTTGGGCACAAACGTCTCTCGGACAC
This sequence comes from uncultured Alphaproteobacteria bacterium, assembly GCA_963825655.1. Classification (GTDB taxonomy): domain Bacteria; phylum Pseudomonadota; class Alphaproteobacteria; order Rhizobiales; family Methyloligellaceae; genus Methyloceanibacter. The sequence continues at coordinate 23,719 of CAWGTS010000001.1, read as the reverse complement.
GACCGAATTCGTCGGCAATATCGATGAGCCAATCATCAAGTTCGGGAAGGTGGGGTAACACGTCGTGGGCCAACCGCATGGCGGCCCAATGGGCCGCTTTTAGTCCAGGAAGCTCTCGGCCCTTCGGATCGACGACAATCTGATCCCCTGAACGGATGTGGAAATGGTAGCGTGGCATTTTTGATGTGCTCCGTTCTGTTTGACGCAAAGGAGCGGAGCTTAGGCGGTGGGCACCTGACGAACGCTAAACAACTTCATTGCAATTCTCTTCAATCCGATGGAAGCCTGGGAGGCTAGTCTCACCCGGGCGACAGCCGGACCTTCTCGTGCCCCTACCGCCTCGGGGAAGTCTTAGCTAGGGACCTACGATCCATCCGTTCGATCCGCGCGTTCAGAAGCTTGCGGAAATTGATTGCCGTTCTTGTGGGGCAATCTCGGATTTCTACCGCCAACGCCACCCATGGTCCTTTGGTCCAGCGGGCCAAACTGACCAGCAGACCTGCGAACACCAGAGATCTCCCCCTTCGCCTGGGTCTCCTAATCTCCTCGCATACCAAGGGTCTTAGACAAATCCCCCCGTATTTGTCGTTTGAACCCTCGCTCGGTTAGCGCGTGCGGCAGCGGCATCCCTCGGTGTCCCCGCACCGAAGCCGCGTCATTGCTGAAGCCGGAGGCCCTCAAAGGTCTCCGGCCTTTTTTCTTTGCGTTTCCATGACCCCTTGGCTGGCTCTCTTTCAAGAGCATTACGGCGAGGCTGGCGTTGGACGACCATTATCGTCGTCTCGAAGCACGAACGGAAGCGCCAAAAGGCCGGGTAATAAGTTTTGCGGCCCGAAGGCCAAACCGAACTGGGTCGTCGCGAGGGCCCGGGCAACCTTATCTTCAGGCCAAATGTACGCGTCCGAAGGCCCATAGTCGTCCTTGAGGGCCGGAGGGATGTCGGTCCCTTGCCCCGGCTCTGACAACGTGACATTGCCGACCGAATTGCCGACATCCACCGCACCCGAGAGCAACAGCACCCCGTACTCCAGGTCCCCAGGAACAAACCCCGCCCAAAACTCTGTCCCGCGCACGGCCAGGGCCGCTTGCGGCGTTGTGACCGTGACGTCCTTATTGGTCATTGTGCCGAGCTTCCCGGTCGCAAAGCGAAGCGCGCCTTGCGCTGCATTGAGCGCCATGACACCCGTGCTGGATCCAGGATTGTAGACATAGCGGTCAACCACAACGCGCGCGTTTTCGCCTAGCGTCAGCACGGTTTCGTCGCGGAAAGTGATCTGCAGCCGCGCCCCCGGCCCGGTGCGAATTTCGGCGTTCATGCTTACGGGGGTCCCGTCGACCGCGGGCGTTGAACCAATTTGCGCTTGCTTTTGGACTCTGGTCACGGAGCCGACAACTTGGGCCACCGCCTCTGATGGACCATAGATCAGGAGCAGGCAAAACAGGGCCACCGCCACGCGAGAAGTGCGGACCAGCATCGCCATAAGAGATGCTTGGCTAGAAGGCGCCGGCAAAACGAAGAGCGGACGTGCAAGGGGGCGGCGCACGCCAAGCCGGCGCGCTCGACAAGCGCGACCGCCACTGTCCGACCGCCAGTCCATCATGCCCCCCAATGGACAAAGTCTCTGCCTGTTACAGGCGAATGCTGAGAAGGGTAGCGAGGCTTGTGAAGACGCACAACGCAAACCCAAAGGTCATGGGGGTTTTTCGGGCACGCTGTTGCACTGGGATCACATGGCACGAGCCGTGACCACAAATTGGGCAAGGCTCAAAGGGCCCCGCTCAAATCGCCCCGCATTTTCAATAAGAAAGCCCTAGCGCCGCCGTCTCTGGCGGATGTCCGTGCCATAGCCTGGCTTCAGCCTGACGGTCCGCCCGCGGGCCCCGACATCAACCTTTCCATCGACCACGTAGGCCCCATAATGGCCATCGATGGGCCCCATCCAGAAGTCCGTGCCTCTCACGGCAAGTGCCGCCTGTGGAGTGGACACTGTGACGTCCTTCTTGCTCATGCTCCCAATCTTACCGGTTGTGAACCGAAGGGCGCCTGTGGCTGAGCTCAATGCCATCTGGCCCACGCTTTTGGCGGGATTGTAGACATAGCTATCAACGACGACTGAGGCATTTTCCCCAAGCGTCAGGTTGGTCCCATCAACGAAGGTAATTTGGAGCCGGGCTCCGGGCCCCGTGCGAAGCCGCTCGTTCATGTTCACGGACGTGCCGACCTTGGCGGGACGGGATCCGACCTGCGCCTGTTTTTGGACTCGCGTTACCTTGCCAACCGGCGCAGCGTCGACGGTTTCCACATGAACCACGGTCAACAGGAAAACGAACACGGCGGGCAACAGAAGCGTGGTTCGCAAGGCCTGCATGGGATCTCCATCAAGTTCGACGATGAACAGCTAATCAATAAGAGCTTGTTTGCGTGAAGCAATTAAGACAGCCAACCTGCCTTCAGCAAGCCAAGTGCCCGAAGCTTCGTCATTCTAGTGGTCGGCGAGATTGGAGGGAAGCCTATTCTTTGTGCAACCGGACAAGGAAGAGAAGATCACCAGCGTTCTCAGGATACCGCTCAAGCGAACCCTGGGACTTATGAGTTCTCCCCAGCCAGGGATTTGATCGCGCCTTGCGTTCCTCGGCCAAGGATCCCGTCGATTTTGCCGTTATAGAGGTTTTCAGCCTGCAAGTTGCGCTGAAATTCTTTGCGAAACTCTACGCTCCACGTATTGGCCCTTGCCAACATTTCATTCTTGGCCTGTTCCACATTGGCTTTTAAGGCCTTGATCATGTAATCCGCGGCGAGCTTGGGTTTCTTGGGGACGCCGAGGCCTTTGTCGTAGAGTTCAGCGAGGCGAAACATGGCGAGGCCGAGGCCGCCCTTCGCACAGCCTTCATACCATTTGATCGCTTCTGATAGGTCTTGCTGAACGCCTTCGCCGGTATCGTACAATGCGGCGAGGCGGCACTTCGCGCGCCACTCATCAGCGCCGGCAGCCTTATGATACCATTCCAAAGCCGTGGCTCGATCGTCCTGGCCAAATTCATAAATCTGGGCAAGACGAAGCATCGCTGCCCCATCTCCGGTTTCAGCACAGGTCCGATACAAATCGGCTGCCTCAGACAAGTCTTGTACGACACCCTGACCGGTATCGTAGAGGACAGCCAAACGGCAAAGTGCACGCGGCTGTTTTGCTTCAGCAGCCCGGCGGTACCACTCCACGGCGGCGGTCTTATTCCGAGGGACGCCTTCGCCCGTTTCGTAGATTTCGGCAAGCCGCAGCATCGCCGCGCCATCACCGCTCTGGGCGCAGCGCTGATAAAATTTGGCCGCCTCGGCACGATCTTCCGTGACACCCTCACCCCTGTCGTACATCGCTGCGAGACGACATTGTGCGTCCACCTCACCTGCTCCCGCCGCTTTGCCAAGCAAGCGGGTCGACTCCGCCAGGTTCTGCTCGATACCGTCGGTCCCCGATGCATAAAGATCTGCAAGGATGAGCTGGGCGCGAACGTGATCCTTGACTGCGGCTTGGCGATAGTACCCAGCCGCCTTCGCCTTATCCGGCGGAAATGCCTTCTTGCCGTTAGGGCCCTCTGGTCCGGCGCCATACCAGTAGAGGACAGCCAGGGCCATGGCGGCATCAACGCTCCCCTGCTCGACGTCCGCCTTCAGATCTTCAAGGCTTTTCTGTCCCAAGACGCCATAGCTCGCTGACACTCTGCGGGTGCCGTCCTCAAGAATCTCGACCTTCACCGTGGCGCCATGATGCTTCCCTTTCCACGTGTCGACGACCTGTGGCTCGCTGCAGCCCGCCAGCAGGAGGACCAACGCTGAGCTGAGAACACCGACAGTGAGGTGGCGTAGTCTGCGCATGAAACCGCATCTCCCGAAGATGGCGTCAGGCCAGAAGGAGAATCGTCATACTACATCGTTACGCGGCAAAATTAGGAAGCTCTGAAGAGGGTCCACCGGAGACAAGAGGCCCGGGATCTCGAGCGCGTCTTGAGGCGAATCACGCAGAGGCGGGGAATAAAATCAGACCAAGGATTAAGACCCGACCCGGTTCGACTTGCACGGATTTCTGTTGTCCGGCCTTTGATTGCCGGCATACGGAAAAATCAAAAACAACCCCATGCAAAGTAGCCTTTTCCCACCCTTGGGGACTTTTCGCATTTCGGATTCTGTTTTTTGGTAGCACGAACATCGTGAAATTAAATTTGTCGTGTTGAAACCCCGCGTAACCATGATATTATTTGTGTCGGAGGAAGTGAGGATTTTAACCCGGGCTTCCTCCCATTTTTTTAAGTCTTGGTATCGGAAGCCCCAACATAACGGAGGCTTTCATGCCCAAGACAGAAAACAATCCAGGCGAAAAACAAGCTCTCGAGGCGCAGCGTTCTGAAACAGACCGCGCGAAGGCCGCGGATGCCGCGGATAGAGATCAGCGAGGATCTGACTTGCTCGCGGCCACGCAAACCGGTCTCAGCCTGAAGACGAGCGGCTTTTCTGAAGAACAGAGCCTGGCGTTGCAAAAGTCAGCCGTGGCGCATTATCGAGAATTCAATCCGTCAGACGCGACAGAGCGTACCCTCGCGACCCTGGCTGTCGGCTTGCAAAATGGCGTCATGACATCGCTGCAATCTGCGGCCATCACAGAGTGTCCTCACGTTCGCAACGACGAAATGAGAAGTGCAACCCGCGGGGCTAAGGCCGTCGTCGAGTTGCTGGAGATGCTCGACCGACACCGTGGACGCGGCCATCAAGACGTCCGGGTCGGCCAGGTCACCGTCGAGACCGGCGGTCAGGCCATTGTAGGCAATGTGAACTCCGAAGGCAGGCGTCATAGCAAGCCAGAGGAGACGGACGATCCGACCGACGTCCCGTCTTGCGCCAAGGGATAGCGAAGGCGCGTTGGGACTGCAGAGTTGATTCGCGGTAAGCACAAGCGAAGCACAGCACCCATGCTGGCGAGTCCGCGCTGTGGCGCGCGGACTCGCTCCGGCATGCCCTGCCGATCTCCGGCCGTGAGGGGCAAGAAAAGATGCCGCATGCATGGCGGCGCTGAAGGGTCCGGCGCTCCACGGGGCAACACGAATGCGCTCAAACATGGGGGCTATACCCGTGAGGCGCGCGAGCGGCGGGCGCAGCTACGTGGTCTCATTCAGGAGGCCCGAAAAGTGCTCAGAAAAGCTTAGGTCAGCCGCTTGCTTTTCGTTGTCGTCGGTCGTGCATGTCCACGATGGGCCAGGCCTTGCCGTTGGAGGGCTTGAGCCACCCTTACTTGCGGACCTTTTTCAGTCGGACTCCTGGGCCGTTCGTGTCATCGGCTGGGAGGAACTCGACCCCCGCCTCTTCAAGAGCCTTCACAATACCCGCAATGCTCACGGCGTTCCCCACCAGAGCCCAAGACGCCTCGATTCGTCTGATGGTGGCAACATGAAGAGAGGCCATGCGCGCTAACTCAGCCTGGCTGATGTTCAACAGCGCGCGCGCCGCCCTGATTTGGGCAGGCTCGATCATCGATCCGCCCTTGACGTGGGCACTAAAATAGCTATATTGCTATCTTTAATAGCATAAAAGCTATATAAGAACGCACCGATGCAGAGATCCATCAAGCTCGAAGTCCCCAAATATCGAGTGCTCAAGGAGCGCCTCGCCGCCGAATACCCTGGCCTTGACGATGAGACGCTCACCGACACGCTAGAGGGAATCACCGATCTCCACGAGATGATAGCCGCGGTCATCCGCTCCGCACTAGTGGACGAAGCCCTGCAAAAGGGCCTCCGAACGCGGATCGAAGACATGCGGCAGCGTCTCGCCCGGCTCGAGGCGCGTGGCACCAAGAAGCGGCAGCTGGCGCTGGAGGCCATGAGCGAAGCGGGCTTGAAGAAGCTTGAGCAGCCGGACTTCACGGCCTCGGCCCGCGCCGGCCTCCCAGGGCTCATGGTCATCGCAGAAGACCTTATCCCGAAGCCTTACTGGGTCCCCCAGCCCCCAAGCTCGATCGCCAGGGCTGCTCGCTGAGTTGAAGCGGGGTAGTGCTGTCTCTGGCGCACAATTGAGCAATCCCAGACCAACCCTGTCGGTGAGGACAAAGTGATGGCGTTCACAGAAGACCAAGTCAAACACCTCGAGGCTAAACTCAATTCCAAACATGTCAGGACACGGCAAGCGCACGACGCCGTCCTCACCTATGTCGAAGGCTGGCACGTCATTGCGGAGGCCAACCGCATCTTCGGCTATGACGCCTGGGATCGCCAAACGCTCAGTCCACGCTGCGTGTGGTCGGGCATGACGAACAAGCAGCATTCGGCCTCGTACATCGCCAAGGTTCGGATTGTGGTGAGGGCCGGGTCTATCGCGATTACGCGTGAGGGCTGCGGCAGTGGCGACGGAAAAGCAGCCTCACCCGGAGAAGCCCATGAGTTCGCTCTTAAGGCCGCTGAAACGGACGCAACAAAACGAGCGCTGGCGACCTTCGGCAACCCATTTGGGCTGGCTCTTTATGATCGTGAGCTCGCCGGCGTTCGTAATCGCAAGGCACTCGAACGCACCGAAGAGCCAACATCCTGGACGTTGCGTGAGGAAAACGGGACCCAACAGACCTTCGACACGCCGGAGGCGTTCGCCACAGCGCTTGAGACAGCCCTGTCGGCCCTCCCCGACATTGAGCGGTTATTTGCGCTTTGGGAGGACAATGTTGAGACCGTTCGAGCTTTGAATCGCTATCTCAACCGACAAGGAAAAGACGGTCATCTGGCTCAAGATCTTGTTGCGCATCTCAAGCAATGTGCTGTCGCTTTGGCGAAGACTTCCAGCGAACCGGAGCCGCCGTCTGCCCCTCCTTCAGAGAAGGGCCCACCGCGATGCAAAATTGACAAGAGCACGCTGGCCTTGGGTGAGCCCAAGCGACAGCGGTCCAATCAGCATTTGCGTTATGTCGGGCGTCAGTCTTGTCTCATCTGCGGTCGGGCGCCATCGCATGCGCATCATATCCGCTACGCCCAATCACGAGGCTTAGCGCTCAAAGTGAGCGATGAGTTCACTGTGCCGCTCTGCGCCATCCATCACAGTGAAAATCATGCCACTGGCGATGAGCGGAAATGGTGGGAGAAGCACGGCGTCGATCCTTTGCCGGTGGCTCGAAATCTTTGGAGCGAAACCCATAAAGCGGAGCCCGAATAGCACTCACGCTTGGCGCTGCGGGCGGCAAAATCACGCGGCTAGTTCAAAAGGCGAGACGCCCCTGAAGAACGTCAGGCGTCAGACAAAAATGGGCCGTGGCAACAGCACTTTCGCGCGCGGAACCTGGAACTTGTCTCGGGGGGTGTTTCCGGATATATTTCCGGAAACAGATCTCAAGAGACCCAAATGACCACAAACCAAAGAAAATCTCTCTCCGCCTATCGTCAGCGGCTTAAGCGCGAGGGCATTGTCAGGGTGGAAGTCCATGTGCGCGAGCAGGATGCCCCCCTCATTCGCGGTGCTGCCAAAGCGCTTACCGACCCCGAGCTTGAAGCCGAAGCCCGCGCCTTGTTGAGAGAGCATTTTGCTGCCGGCCCGGCGAGAGGCTTCAAGAGACTTCTCGCTGCGGCGCCTCTTGAAGGCATCGACCTAAGACGCGATCGCGATCTTGGGCGGGATCTCGACTTGTGAATTTTTTGATCGATACCAACGTGATCTCCGAAGTCCGCAAGGGCGCAAGCTGCAATCCCTATGTGGCAGCATGGTTTGAAGCTGTGGACGAAGCCAATCTTTACGTGAGCGTGTTGGTGCTCGGTGAAATTCGTAGAGGTGTTGAGCGATCCCGGTTTAAGGATCCTCGAAAAGCGAGAGCTTTAGAGACTTGGCTTATGACGGTTGGTACGTCCTTTGCCAGCCGCATCTTGCCGGTTGACCACGTCGTGGCTGATGAATGGGGACGAATGACGGCTAAGCGTCCAGTTTCAACAGTTGACGGCCTGCTTGCAGCGACTGCGAAGGTCAATCGAATGACACTCGTGACTTGCAACATTTCTGATGTTGCCGACTTAGGTGCAGACGTCTTTGATCCTTTTGCCCAGGGAAATTAATGTGAGGCCCCGAGATCATCCAACCAGCATTGAGGCCGGACATGACGACCATTAGGCGGGAGAACATCGACAGGCGCGTCCTAGACATCTCTGATGTGGTGTCAGGGCGCCGTCTTTCTCCGATCCATCCGGGCGAAATCTTGCGCCACGAATTTCTTATCCCTTTGGGTATCAGCGTTTACGCACTCGCTAAGGCGATCAAGGTGCCGCGGTCTCGGGCGAACGATATCGTTCTGGGGCGCCGCGCCATCACGGCAGAGACCGCGTTGCGCTTGGGACGCTACTTTGGCATGTCGCCGCAGTTTTGGCTAAATCTGCAAGCGTGCTTCGATCTTGACGTTGCCGACCGCAGCGTTAGGCGCAAGATCGAGAAAGAAGTGGTCCCTCGAGATGCCGCCTAAATCGAGCAACAAGAGCATCGTCGACGCCTGAACGAAAAGGGACTTAGGTCCATTCAACTCTGGGTCCCAGATGTGCGCACCGCTGCTTTCAAAAAGCAGGCGCATCGTCAGTCGGCTCGCGGTCGCGGCGAGCGGCAGGGCCCGTGAAGATCAGTCTTTCATCGATGCCTTGTCCGAGGCACAGCCAGACGAGGGCAGTGAGTGAGACGAGGCGACATCTGGACCGCCTGACCGCTAGCGTCGAACCGTGGCTGCAAAAGCCATTACTTCGTTCGTCGACCCGCCGTCTCGCGTAGTTGTTTGATGCGTTCTTCTAAACTTAAAGCTCGTGCCGGTTCCTGTGGTGCTGCTTCTTGTGGTGCTGCTCCCTGTGATGCCGCTTCTTGATGGGCTGCCGGCTGTAATACCACTTCTTGTGGTTCTAATTCGTGTTGTGCCGCTTCTTGCGGTGCTGCTTCTCGTGCTGCGGCTTCTGTTGTTGCCGTTTCTTGTGGGGACGGAGTCGAAACCGCTAGGGGCATCGCCCGCAAGGTCTGGGGCGCTGATGAGCCACGCCGAACCACGGACGAGTCCGTAGAGGATAAGGCTTATGCCTGCGCCATCGACCCACGTCGCGAAATTGTCTTCTTCAAATCCGGCAACCGCAAAACACAGGAATGCGATTGCTGCCATCGCAATCGCAAGTATGTGCGATGCACTCATTGGATGACCACCGGCTCCGGCCATAGCAGTTTCCCTAGCGCTTACTTGATCAGCAACCTCAGTTATAACGGGCGTACGGGCGATAGGGGTAGAGTTTGCCATCCTATGGCCTCGTCTGCGACTTTCTCGTCATCAGTCCATGCAAGAAAGTCCGTTCGAAACCGTGCTATGGTTATGGTGCGAAGTAAACTTATCTAAGGGGAGACAGCAAAGGCTGCGACCAAGAAACTTACGTCCGGTCAGAAAGCGGCGCAAACGCGGAAGCGCCGCGCAGCGGCACGCAAGGCAGCAACGACCCGCAAGGTAGGGCTACCGCCGCCAAGGCCGCAGCCACACGTAAGAGGAATAAGGCTTTAGCAGCACGCAAGACCGCTGCTCGCAAAACGGCGGCCAAGAAAAAATAGGACTCTAGGCCACAGGTCGCGCCCGGCGAGGGTTGGCCTAACGAGCGGCCTAAATCTATGATGGTCATGGCCTTGCCTGAGGAATCTGGCGCAGGTCAGTTCGCGGAGGGTTTATGCATCTAGAACGACGGGTTCTTGTTTCCGGTGGTGCAGGATTCCTCGGCTCGCACTTATGCGAGCGCCTGCTCGAGCAAGGCTGCCAAGTGCTCTGCGTGGATAATTTTTTCACTGGAGCGCGCTATCACCTTGACCAGCTCCTCGAGCACAAGCAATTCGAATTGCTGCGGCACGACATCACGCATCCGCTCTTTGTCGAGGTGGACGAGATCTTCAATCTGGCCTGCCCCGCTTCTCCCATCCACTACCAAAGAGACCCAGTGCAAACGACAAAGACGAGCGTGATCGGAGCCATAAACATGCTCGGTCTCAGCAAACGTCTGAAGATCAAGATCCTACAGGCATCAACGAGCGAAGTGTATGGTGATCCTGCGGTCCATCCGCAATCTGAGGACTATTGGGGTCACGTAAACCCTATAGGACCGCGCTCTTGTTACGACGAGGGGAAGCGTTGCGCTGAGACATTATTTTTCGATTATTGGCGCCAACATCGCCTTCCCATCAAGGTTGTTCGGATCTTCAACACCTACGGTCCGCGCATGCATCCGAATGATGGTCGCGTGGTGTCGAGCTTCATCATGCAGGCGCTGCGAAACCAGGACATCACCGTTTTTGGTGAAGGTGAACAGACGCGATCGTTCTGTTACGTCGAAGACATGATCGAGGGTTTCGTCAAAATGATGGACACTGCCCCTGAAATCATAGGCCCCATCAATCTCGGTAACCCGAACGAGATGACCGTTCGGGAGCTTGCCGAAGATATCCTAGACCTCACGGGCTCACGGTCGAAGATCGTGCATCGTCCTCTGCCGGCCGATGACCCCAAGAGACGCCGCCCCGACATCAGTGAGGCCGATAGAGTGCTTCACTGGCGGCCAACAACATCGTTGAAGGAAGGCCTCGAGAAAACGATTCCGTATTTCGAGCAGCTGCTCGCAGAGGGTCGGATTCCACCCTCAAAAACCGAAACAGCGCCGGCTCCAGTTCAGGACTTAAAGCAAGCGTAGGACCCTGTCATGACAGCGATCCTGGTGACTGGGGGCGCCGGTTATGTGGGCGCACATGCGTGCAAGGCACTTGCCCGGGCCGGCTTCCGACCTGTCACCTTCGATAACCTCTCGACGGGCCACGAGAGTTTCGTTCGCTGGGGCCCCCTCATCAACGGCGACATCCGAGATCGCGCAACAGTCCTAAAAGCAATCCGTGACCATAAGCCTGAGGCTGTCCTGCACTTCGCAGCATCAGCACTCGTCGGGGAGTCCGTCGCGAATCCGCAAAAGTACTATGACAACAACGTCGCCGGAACTCTGTCGCTCCTCGGCGCCATGGTGGAGGCCGAGTGTCAAATGCTCGTTTTTTCCAGCACCTGCGCAATCTATGGAGAACCGAAGCAAGTCCCAATTATCGAGACAACGCCGGCAAATCCCGTCAATCCGTACGGTGCCTCAAAGTATATGGTTGAACGGATTCTTGCCGACTATGGCCCGGCGTACTCTCTCAGATCGATTGCGCTTCGATATTTCAATGCCAGTGGTGCTGATCCCAATGGGGAGATCGGCGAGCTGCGCGATCCCGAAACGCATCTGATCCCTCGCGCCATGATGGCGATCCAGGGACATCTCGGCGACTTTGAGGTCTTTGGAACCGACTACGACACGACCGACGGCACCCCGATCAGAGATTATATTCACGTCTCCGATCTCGCCGACGCGCATGTCTTGGCGGTGCAGCGGCTGCTTGCCGGGGGGGCACCCGGGGCTTTCAATCTCGGCACCGGTCAAGGTTACTCTGTCAAACAGGTCTTAGAGGCGATTACGGCCGCCACCGGCGCCTCTTTAGAAGCCAGCCCCGCACCACGACGCGCGGGTGATCCCCCGGTCCTGATTGCGGATGCAACGCTCGCGAGAGCAGAGCTTGGCTTCACGCCTCAACGTTCGGATCTGAAGAGCATCGTCGAGACGGCGTGGCGCTGGCACCGTAAGGCTCACCCCAAACAGCCCCCTCAAGGGCAGACTGAGGAGGCCAAACCCGTAGGGGCCTGATTCCGAGAGCGCAATGGGTCGCAGCCTCCTTGGCCCAGTGACCTTTTTTGGTCAGAGTTATGGCCGTACTAGTTAGAATGAGATTGTATTGGTCGAGGCGTTGCGAACTAGCTTCGGCCCTCATGACAGAATGGAACACATTCGGATGGGCCTCCATAATGACGAGTCAAGTAGCGTTCCCCCTAGAGTTTACGTTGTTCTCATCCTGGCTACCGCTCGAAGGTGACGAGCGCTGGTACGCGGTCCGGACACTCCCGCAGCGCGAGCGATATGCCGCCAAGAATCTCACGAACCAAGACTATCGCGTCTTCCTTCCCTTGCATCTGAAGACGCGTCGCCACGCCCGAAAAATCGAGACGGTTTCCGCTCCTTTGTTCCCGCGATACCTGTTCACGATCGTTGACCGCTCAAAGGACCGTTGGCGCAGTATCAACGGGACGTTCGGCGTCGAGCGTTTGTTGATGTGCGCTGGAGAGCCTCAAGCCGTGCCTCATGGCCTCGTCGAAAGTCTGATCCTTGCTGCCGAAGACGATGGTACCGTGCGCTTTGATTTCGACTTGCACGAGGGGCAGAGCGTGAAAGTCATCGCTGGTCCATTTGCTGATCTTATGGGCCGTCTGGAACGGCTCGATGATAAGGGTCGTGTCAGCGTCCTTCTCGAACTTTTGGGTGGATCGGTCCGGGTCGCATTGCCCCGGGAATATTTGGAACCTGCGTCCGGGGCGACATGAGCGCCTTTGCTTGCTGTTTCCATTCGAGCTCATGGTCTCGATTCACCAAGCCGGTATAGCTTGCGGAACGGAGACGCTGCGCGATTATCTAGGGCGCTAACGCACGATGCTTGAACGAACTGCAATCGAAACCATCGCGCATCCAACCGATTTTTCAGACGGCGGTGCCGTAGCCTTCGCCCATGCGCTTCGTCTGGCCCTCGATACGAAGAGCCATCTCTACTTGTTGCACGTGACCGAGCCAGGGCATGACAATGCATGGACGTCTTTTCCCCACGTACGAAAAGTTCTTGGAAATTGGGGCCTTATGGGTCCTGACGAACCACCGGTGCACATTGAGCAAAAGCTCGGCATTCGCGTGACGAAGGTGGAGATTTATCATCGAAGCGCGACGAGCGGTCTTTTTGACTTTATGCTCAGTCACCGCCCCGATCTGATCGTCCTCTCAACCCATGGCCGACACGGTTTAAACCGCTGGCTGCGCGGGTCGGTGTCGGAGGACCTGGCCCGGCGGTCGCATATCCCAACGATCTTCTTCGGCCCGCATGCGAAAGGGTTTATCGACTACGAAACTGGGAAAATGCGCCTTGATGGGATTCTGGTACCAATTGCCCATGAGCCCTCTCCGCTCCGTGCCTTGAATATCGTGGCCGACGTCTTGGCCCCGTTTGGGGTGTCGCCATCGGCGTTTCACTTCATGCATGTCGGCAAGGATCCCCCAAAGATCACGGCAACATCGCAAGACATGCCTTTACACGACGTCGAGGTCGTTGAGGGGCCGGTCGTCGAGACCATCGTGCGCACGGCACGCGAAAAAGGCGTCGACATGATTGCCATGCCAACAGCCGGACATGTGGGATTTCTTGACGCGCTTCGAGGAAGCACTACGGAACAGGTGCTGCGCCATGCACCCTGTCCGCTTCTCGCCCTTCGCGCGACATAGCCAGCACAAAAGGCTAGAGCTGTCCTGACGCTTATGGCAATCTCACCGACCAGCAAGACTTAGGAGCCGTGATTGAAGGCCTTCCTGGAACGAAGCGCACACCATGTTCTCTGCATTACTGGAGCGGGCCTCTGACAACGCCAAACTGCGGCGCCCTTTCATGCTGCTCTGGCGTCGAGCCTGGCGTCTCCAGCGGGCGACATTGGCCACAGCCGGTCTGGTCGTCCGTGACGATGAGGGTCGCGTATTGGTCATCTCTGATCGGGATTCTTTGCGACTCCCCTTCCTAGAGCTCCATGGGTGGGGCCGCCATTACAACGCAGGTCGAAGAGTGGCTGACGGGTCTCGGTGAGACCCGTTCCGTTGCGCTCGTCGCGGTCGACGGAGCGCCGGGGCCCCTTGGTGTGACATTCGTTTATGGCGCTAAATACGAGGGAGGGACTTTACCCAGCACATATGCTTGGCTGGACATGAACGTCGCCCTCTGCTGCTTGAATGAAGATGATCGCCGACTCTTGCGTCTTGGCCTCGTGCCTCAGAACCATGCCGCGGCTAAGTTCAACCAATGGCGCGAAAAAAGAAAGGAAAGCTGGGCTAGCAAATCGCCAAGATGATCTCAGGCATTGCTGAGAAAGTTCCGGCTTGCGCAACGACCCCGACGAACAGGAGCACGTCGTACCAAAATCTTAGGTATGGGAAGGCCTACGAGCGCGTCCCAGGGGCTACGCGGGCGATGAAGTCCTTCGTAACCTCCCATGCCCCGTGGGCGAACAAGTCGACATGAGTGCCAAGCGGAAACACGACGATCTCTTTCGGCTGATTGGCGGCTTGGTAGACCCGCCGACCCATCGAAAGTGGGATTGTCTCATCCTGCTCTCCGTGCAGCACGAGCACTGGGAGGGTCACTGAGCGGATGTTGGCCTCGTTGTGATAGGTGTCCGTGATGAGCCATTGGAGCGGCAACCAGAAATAGGTGCTTCGCGCTACATCGATGGTCGATGTGAGAGGCGACTCCAGCACAATGGCGGCAACAGGCCTTTCAGAAGCGAGCCGGACCGCCTGCCCTGACCCCAGTGACTCGCCGTAGGCGACGATTTTCTGTTCCGGCACGCCGAGTCCACTCAGATAGTCGTAAGCGGCGACCGCATCGGCCACGTTATGTTGTTCTGTTGGGCTTCCCTCAGAGCCCCCATAGCCACGATTGTTGAGGTAGAGGACCCCGAACCCATCATCGCGCATGGTTGCAATGCGCGAGGCACGTTCGGCGGCGTTGGCGCCGTTACCATGGAAATACAGAATAGTTGGCTTATCGCGTTCTGCTGCTGCGTACCAGGCAACCAATGCGATCGCGTCGCCTGCCTCTAGCTCAACTTCACTGACGCCGTCCAAGCCGACGTTTGAGGGTGCAACGCGCGTCGGATCCGGAAAATACATGAAACTACGACTGCTGACATAAGCGACAACACAAATCACACCATAGATCGCGGCGAGAGTGGCAAGGAGCTTCATTACGTTCAACCGATCGTTCCTTACCTGTTTTTTTGATCGGAGCTCTCGCTAACTTGCCATACACGCAAGCAACTGCGAACAGGAAAGCGCCAACCGACGTGCTTCGTTATGAGTGAGTGTTGATATAGGTGGGGACCACCGCCTCAACGGATCGCCGCTCAATCTTGAGTGCCTCAAAGCCGGGGAATGCTCCGCTCGCGACGTTATCGCTCTTGAGAAGATCAACCTGGCTTCTGGTGAGGGGTGGATTGGACAGGAATTCGAAAGCCCGCGCCTGGGCCTCTGCAATGCCGATCGGGAGCGAGAACAGAACTCTCCTCTTACCGGCGAAACGAAGGGCCATCTTGGTCAAATCGCGCAGCGTATAGACTTCAGGACCCGCGAGTTCGTAAGTATGACCAACCGTCCCGGGGTCAACCAGTATCGCGGCGACGGCCTCCGCCACGTCTTCCACAAAGACCGGCTGCAATCGGGTTTCCCCGCCACCGATCAGTGGCAGAGCCGGCAGGAACCGAGCAAGTTCAGCCACGGTGTTGAACAGCCCGTCTCCAGGACCAAACATGGCACTCGGGCGGACGATCGTGGCGCCAGGGAATGCGTCACGGACTAGCCTCTCGCCGCGTCCGCGCGCTCTGATGTAGCGAGACGTTGACCGAGGGTCGGCTCCGATGCCCGAGACAAGGATGAGACGAGAAACATCCGCAGCAGCGGCTTCGCGTGCGACTGTTTCGGCGCCCTTCTCGTGCACCGCCTCGAAGGTCACGTCACCCTTCTCGACATAGGCCGAGACTGCATTGACCACAGCATCGGTCCCGGCGACAGCCTCCGCAACGGACATTGCATCGCGCACATCGGCCTTGAAAACCGTGACCCTGTCAGAGTCAATTGCCCTCAAGGCAACCCGTGCGCGCTCCGGATTTCGCACGGCAACACAGACCGTCATGCCCTCAGCGGTTAACCGGTCGACAAGGCACTGACCGAGGAAGCCGCTACCGCCAAACACAACGACCGTGGACATACCTTCTCCTAACCTCGGAATGCCGGCCTCTCGACCCTCGCCAGCAGCCCGCTGAACAGCCACTAGCTGGGGCCCATCCCGGACGAGATCATGCTGCTTGGCGGCCTTCTGTTCAGTGGCGGCTTGATCGTGTTTGCCGCCGTCACCTTCTTTCGTGATCGTGCCAAGCATAAGGCAAGTCCGAGCCACGTCGCCATGGGGTAGGTCTGCAGTGATCGACCTTGGCTGCAGCTCTACTGATCGCCTTTTTGATACGTGCCGATCAGCTCTGTCCTGGCGAGCACATGGCCTTCCATGGCGTCTTCGACGTCTGCCTTGGTCGCTTCTTCGAGATTGAGCGTGGTGTCCAATGCGTAGAGCTTGTGGAAATAGCGGTGCCGACCCACGGGCGGACAAGGTCCACCATAGCCCGTCTTCTTGAAGTCATTCATGCCCAGAGCGATGCCGGGCGCCAGGCCTGCACGGCTTACGTTCTCGGGTAAGTTCTTGATGTCGGGCGGGATGTTGTAGACGACCCAGTGGACCCACACCATTTTTGGCGCCTCGGGATCGGGCGCATCTGGATCATCCAAAATGAGCACGAGGCTCTTGGTGCCTTCAGGCACGCCCTCCCAGGCGAGTGGTGGTGAGATATCCTCACCCTCGCACGTGTACTTTGATGGAATTTGTTCGCCGTTCTCGAAGGCGGGCGACGTTAAGGTCATGGCCATGGCTAGGCTCCCCAAAATGTTCAGCCAAATAAAGCTGATTAGCAGAATGCCTGCAGCAGTAACGGAACCCTTATAAATCTGGCCTGTCTCAAACATTCGCGTCAAACCGTTCATCAATGTCGTGGCACGCCAGCCATGGTGTCGGCGCGAAAACACGATCTCTCGGAAGATTACAAAAAACCGACCCCGCGAAAAGTCTACCAACAGACCCGGGCCCCCGACGTGCAGACATAAGTCGAGATGACGCCTTGCCAGCAGACCGTGTAGGACGTTTCGGTCACGATGTCAGGGCCGCGCATCATGTTCTCGGTTACTTTGCCCCGCCAATAAGGTTGCGGCTCTGCGCGCACGGCACTTACGGTGACCGCAGCCAGATTATTCTCAGCCTTGTACTGCTGAATATATTCCTCGAGCGCGAGTTGCGCGCGGTTTACCGCCGTTTCCTTATCAAATCCGTCGCCGGTACCCGCCAAGCCGACACACGCTGCCGACGCGGGCGCACTTTGAGCTAGGCACAGCAGGATGCCGATCAGTGGTAAGCCGGTGACGCGCAAATACTTCTTCATCGGAGGGCTCCGTAGATCTAGACGCTTTTGTCTGCGCAACTCGGATGGTGGGTATTCGTGAGAAGGATGGCAAGGGTCTTGAGCTTGGCTCATCATGGAGTATCCGGGTTCGGCTCTCACGGTCACTTCTCTCGTGGTTAACGTGATCGTCGCCCTCTTGATGATTGGCTAGTTCCTGGTGGACGTGTTCTTTGTCGGTTGAGGACGTCGAAAACACCCATTCGAAGCGTGGTGCGAACCGACACATCAGCCAATTTGATGATCAATCCTCAACATCGTGTAGTCTTGGTGCTGAGACGAATTGCGGTTCGAGCCAGATGTTCTTACAGTCTCTTTTTTACGAGAGAACCGTACTTTCTCTGCTCGAGAAGGTCGAACGGCTTCCACGCCACGAACAGGCTGAAATCGCCACCAAGGTCAGTAACTACATCAATGAAGCTAAGAAGGCGGACGATGACGCTGTGTTGAAGCGTTTTGTCAACGCGGCCAGAAGCGAATACGACACGGCAAGAGCAGCATCGGAAAGTCTCCGTCACTTGGCCGCCCCCGCGCTTGCCGAGGCTTGGTGCACCGCAAGGCTTGGTCTGTCCAAAAACAGCATGGACCAACATAGCGCAATCGCCATTATCGTTGCAGTTGAGGGGTTTGCGCTAAAGTGCGCCACTCAAGCAAAGATGTGATCAGGCTGCCCGTTTCGATCACAGGACCCCATACGCGCGGGATTTCGGGACAGGTATGCCCATCGGCTTTGAGGCATGAATGTCACAGTCAAAAAGGGAATTATCCTGGTCCCCACTTTTGCATTCGAAACGCGCACCAACTAACCTAAAGTCCTGTGTCTAGTCTTGCGTCGCCAGGTGTTTTGCGTTGGCCGATCCTGCTCACATTGAGATCTTGCGCCACGGGCCGAAAGCCTGGAATTCATGGCGTGAGCAAAATCCCGATCAGCGACCCAATCTTGAGGGCGTCGCTCTCGGCCTGAGCGAGCGGCAACTGGGGCCGGCCAACGGAGGGCCCGTAAATCTCCAAGGTGCACGGCTCAGCAGAGCCTTCTTGCGGTCTGCCTGTCTGAGTGGAGCCGATCTCGAGGCGGCCGATCTGGCGGAAGCGGATGTGAGCTTCTGCCAGGCTAGATGGGGCAAATCTCACCGGGGCAAACTTGGCTCACGCGGTGCTCGACAATGCCAGTTTCAGCGGCGCCATTCTCACATCGGCAAACGTCCGGGGCGCAAGCCTGCGCGGTGCCCAGAACCTAACCCAGGCGCAGATCAACGCGTTGATCTGCGACCTCAGCACAGTCTTTCCGGACCATCTCGTCCATCCGGTGTCTACGCTGGCGGCGCGTTCAAACGATGGCTTGCCACTCCCTCGCGAACAAGCAGACAGCAAATTCTTCAGTCCCCTGGTACACCGCTAGAGGTTTGGCGGCGCGGTCTTCGCTGAAATGGGGCTATGGACGCCGGACTTGCGGGGCCGCTTCTTGCAGGCGCGACCGGCAATGACTGCTCAAGCCAGAATCAGGATCGGACAGATTTTTCGCCAGGGGAGCACTTATGCTTTCGCTCACGCGCTGTGGGTGTTCCCCGACTCGGGGGCTAGCGATGGGGCCCTCGCTTTTGAACAGTGGAGCGTTCTGGTAAAGCGAGCACTGAGTCCCAGTGAAAAACCCGTGTTACCAAACGCCTTGCGAACAGAGTCGGGAGCGGAAGAACCACGGGCTCTTCGCTCGCGATCGGCGAATACGTTGGCGTATTTGGTAAGCTTCGGCTCAGGCAGATGTGATTTTGGACAAACAACCCCATGCAAAGTAGACGTCGTTCCACAGAGGCTGAGGACCAAGTTTTCGCAACGAGCCACAAAGACGAATCATTCGTGGCCTGATGGCGCCTCTGACCGCGTTTTAAAACGGAAAAGCTTGTCTTGAAAATTCCATTGAAAATGAACGACTTTAGCGGAATTTAGAGGTTCGATTTAGATGGTCTCATTTAGCTCGCTATAATTGCCTTGCGTCGAGGAACAGTCGGCAGACCAGCGACTGGCCAAAGCGAAGGCGACCGGAAAACCCACCGGTTCGCCTAATGCGAGGCACACCTTCGGCGACGGCGCGGGACGCGAGCATGCCCTGACAGACCAGTCGGGCACGTTAGTGGGCCTGACGCAAACTGGCTAAAGGAATGGATCTCCCCTTCCGCGCCAAACCAGGCGTGGTTGGAAAGCCGACTGGAATTGTTCGGTGGAGAAAGCATTCATTAGAGTTCGCAGTGTCGTGAATGGCACGCGCGCTCAGCAGCAGAGGGCTAACACAGGCTGAGGTTCTAGCTGACCCACCGGCGCGCTATTTAAAGCGAGAAGCCAACCGGTCTTCTACTCCTCTACATCAGTTCTCGTGCGCTGGCAGCCCGAGCCACCTACCTAGGCAGGCGCACGATCTTTTCCTGAAGAAAGATGCCGCTCGGACTCTGTCCGAGCACCTGCATCCTTAACGCCGCATCCCTAATCCTGCTCCCCACGTTCTGCATCCCCAGGTGCCACTAGGTCTTTGCGCCTGGCCGAAAGCGCGTGTCCGCAGGCACCCCCCCCATCAATCGTACTTTTGCAACCAACTAAGGAGAATCGCGATGAGCGACACCCTGAAAGACCAGTCCTACGAAGCCGATAGAGAACGAGCCCCAGACAGAACTACCTAGTTCTGAAAATACGGCGAAAGAAACCGTGATCAGCGAAGAAGCAAACAATCTTCCTGTTGAGCCTGCTCGGTCTCAGCAGAGCGGCCAGCTGGTTCCCTTTGAACCGAAGCGCCTGAAGCTGACAGAGCCAGACGCGATCAATCTGGGCCGTCAGCTGGCGCGTACCGTTCCATCGCCCGTGGGAGTCACCGTCGATGATGACAATTGGGCGCTGCACGGGGCTCTTGCACTGTACGCGGAGCAGAAGCCTCGTGACGCCCATGAATCAATGCTCGCACGCCTGGCCGTCGCCACGACCAATGTCGCCATGGAGACGATTTCACGAGCAGCACTCTCAGCCGGTGTCCCTGGAACTCATGAAAAGTACCTCCGGCTGGCCAACCAGTCTTCGCTTACCACGATAAAGCTCCTCGACGCGATTGACAGGCATCGTGGACAACAACAGCAGAATGTCAGCGTCCATGCGGTGAACGTTCACTCAGGAGCTCAGGCCATAGTTGGCAATGTCAACAAGCCTGCAGGCGCAGACGACGCACCGAAACCCAAAGACCCGTCAAAACGCGACAGGGATGACGGAGATGAGGGTTGAGAGATGCCAAGCAACCACAAGAGAAACACTGGACCAATGTTGACCAGTCGGCGCTGTGGGGCTTGCACACGCCGGGGCACGGCTTGCCGCGCCCCGGCGGTGTCCGGCCGTCAAAGATGTCGAATGCACGGTGGAGCGAAGGGCTCCGGTGCACCGAAGAACAACAAGAATGCCCTTAAGCACGGCTTCGCGACACGAGAAGCAATTCGGGAACGTGCCGAATTCCGTGCCGTTCTTGCCGAAGCGCGCCAGTTCCTCGCGGACCTTGAGAGCGAAGACTGACGCCGAAGCGGAATTTGCGAGAGGCCGAAAACTAACGGCAGACGTCTGCCTCGCACGCTTGGAGTCCTGAGTCTACGCAGTCTGAATTTTCAACGATGAAAAAGGAGTTCTGCAATGAACGATGAAGCTCTCGAACCGGAGAAGGAACAACCTGAAGTCCAAGCGACCCGCGTGGTCGAGGAGTTGAAAAAATTTGCCTTCGCAAATATGGCAGACTTCATACGCTTTTTCCCCGACGGACGAGTTGAAATCTTTGACTACGATAAGGCACGCGAGGTAGGCGCAGAAATCTCTGTTACGGCCCGTGCCCGGGGAACAGCCACGAAAATTGCCCTGCCGCATAAGCAGACCGCACTCGTGCTGTTGGGACAGCACTTGGGAATGTTGCCTGTTCAACGTGGCCGGAAGCCCGATTTGGCCGCGATCATAGCGAAGAAAGTAGGCCGCTGACTGACCGACTAAGGCTCCCCGGAAGTTGCTTGATCACTGTTTTCTGGATTTCCTCTTCCCTCGAAGTCCACATGAGTCCCCTAATCGATCGTGAGCCTTTGTCCTCCAAACTCATGAAAAGCAGTACATCGTATCATCCTCGGTTGACATGCTGCCCAAGACTGCGGCTATAGAGAGTTGGCGTCTCATCTCCGGTTTGAGAAGTGAAAAAACTGTCGGCCAAGCCCATTAATACTCGTTCGACCTGGATGCGTCTTTGCGCCGTGGCTGCGCTCGCGTTTTTGGTATTCGTGTCGCTCAGCGGAGCGGCGGCGCAGCCTCGCACGGTCCTCGGCTGGGAGTTGGAGCACTTTCTCGGCTACTTCGCGGCAACACTGATTGTCTGTGCCGCTTGGCCCCGTCCGTTGGCAGTTGCGGTGGGGCTCGTACTTGCTTCTGGGGTGCTGGAGGTCTTGCAGGCGTTTACACCGGACCGGCATCCCAATCTTATGGCTGCGCTCTATGGCTCGGCAGGGGCCTTGGTTGCGGCAACGCTTGCTGAAATCTTCATACGCGCGCGAACAAGGCGTCCTCTCGAGGACCGGAACACCCGCTGAGAAATCCAGCCTGATTGTCAGAGGAATCCGGACGCAACAGCCACGCCGAAATTTTAGCGTGCAAAAGCCAGGCTAGGTCCGGGAAGAGCCAAGTTCTCGAAAGCGTGCGATCGCCCAAACGAGAAGCGCAGCCGCCAGCACTCCGGCCGCTCCGCTTAAAGCCGAAAGCAGATCTGGTGTGCGATCAACCGTGGCGCCTTGCAAAGCCTCCAAGACACCGGCCAGCACCATGAGCACCGCGGCGACCGGCACTGGACGTGGCCAAGCGATACAGACGATGGTGGTCAGGGCGAAATAGCCCACGAAATGCTCAATCAGCCAGTGAAGTCCTAGGCGCGGAACCCATTCCACAGGCAAGAGGGTCGCGAGCGCGATCGCCGAAAGGGCGGCGGCGGCGCTCAGACCAACCCAGCCTCTCGCGTTGGACGGCAAAGTCATTGCCAGCTCTGGTGCCCCCGCTCCCAGGCCACGGCATTCCCCCTCTCCGCATGATCGCGTGGCGTGATTCGCTATTTCGAATAGAATGCCAAATTACTCGGCGGTCGACGAGGGCACTCAAGAAATAAAGGTGCTCTGTCTCTCAAATGCCACATCCGTGGAATTGGGGCCAAACTTGTAAGGAGGAGCTACAACCGCTACGACTATGACCGCATTTGACCCGTTCATTCCGCCCCCAACAGTTCTGGAAGCTTAGCAACATTCACAGCAATGCGCCCCGCTAAGACTATGAGGTTCTTTGCTATCCTCGTCAGCGAGAACTCGTTCAGGAGTACGAGTTCGATACGATACAGCCAGGGCCAACGCTTGCCGGTGACCCAGATGGCGCCGTCCGCGAGGTCGCGGGCAGTGCCGTTGAGCACGGAGGTATCCGGCTTGCGCTGGACAAGCGGCAGAAGGCCCGAGAGATCGATGCTGGCGCGGACCTCGCCGCTGGTCGCGTCGATCACCACAATGCGGTCGGTTTGATAGATGTTCGCCCAAATCTCGCCCTCGACCCATTCCAGTTCATTCAAGCGGCACGGGTTGCCCACCTCCGTCACTTGAAGCGAGCGTTCGACGAGCCTCGTCGGCGGCGCAAGATCAGTCGTTCGCGCCAGGTACTATCTTTTCATTGATCAATTTCCGCTTTAGCATTTGGCGATGTTAGACGTGGCAAAAAAAGTCTTCCGAGCTTCACCTTTCTATAGCTATTACTTCGCTCGCAAAAACGCTGTGGGCGCGTGGTCTGATGAAGACGACCGCTTGATGCGCCTCTATGCAGAGTTTGTGCAACCCAAAAACCGCGTATTCGACATCGGGGCGAATGTCGGAGCCCACACCAAGGTCTTCCTCGGCTTACGCGCAAAGGTCATAGCCGTCGAGCCCCAACGCCTGTGCGTTGCCGCCCTGCATCGCTCTTTCGGAAGCCAAGTCACCGTCGTTAAGGCAGCCGTCTCTAGTGAGGAGGGTAGCGGTCTGTTGCGTTCAGAAAGTCTTACCGTTGCCACGATGTCCGATGACTTCATTCGCCGCACAACTGAAAGCGGTCGCTTCGGTAACGCGTCATGGCTTGGCAAAGAAACTATCCGCACTACCACGTTTGATGCTCTGGTCGCCCGTTACGGCATACCAGCCTTCACTAAAATCGACGTGGAAGGCCATGAGGCTTCGGTCCTCAAAGGGCTATCGCACATCCTTCCTGCTCTAAGTTTTGAGTTTCATCCCGAAATGCTGGAGGAAGCCAACCAGTGCATCCGGCACCTAGAAGGGCTAGCGCGATACAATTATAGTCTTTCGCTCGCAACAAACTACACGCTTGGGCCGTGGATGACGGCAAGTGCAATGCTGAATTTCTTAGGCACCGCTAGAGGTCGCGGTGACGTCTATGCCCGCGTGCCCCACTAACCGTGTTCGTTAGAACGA